>NZ_REFP01000006.1 GCF_003688725.1 Thermoactinomyces vulgaris | reverse complement strand
AGGTGGGGATGGATCACCTCCTTTCTAAGGAGCTCATTTCGAGCAAAAACGTTTCAAAGAGTCATGTCTCACACTCTTTAGTTTTGAAGGAATACGAAGGAATACACGGAAACCTCTGTTATCAAAAGATAACAGAGGTTTTTTGTTTTTTTCTTTGCAGGGGAAGAAATTCCGTTTAAAATAAACAAATAGAAATATTATAGAAAGTGGAGAGGAAAAACTGAATGGTTGAAGTCTTGAATACTGACTGGGGCAACGTGTTGCGGGAAGAGTTTGAAAAGCCGTATTTTGAAAAACTGTGGAAATTTGTGATGGAAGAGTATCAAGAGCAGGTTGTTTATCCGAAAAAAGAAGATATTTTTTCTGCATTGCAATTAACTTCTTACCAGGATACAAAAGCGGTGATCCTTGGCCAGGATCCTTATCACGGTCCGGGACAAGCGCACGGGCTCAGCTTTTCCGTGAAACCAGGCGTAAAATTACCGCCTTCTTTGAAAAACATCTTTAAAGAATTGAATGATGATCTGGGTTATGATATTCCAAATCACGGCTATTTGGAAAAATGGGCGAAACAAGGGGTTCTGATGTTAAACACGGTGCTCACGGTGAGAGAGAAAAAGCCGAATTCACATAAAGGGAAAGGCTGGGAACAATTTACCGATCAAGTGATAAAAAAACTGAATGAACGTGAAAAGCCGGTTGTTTTTATTTTATGGGGAAGACATGCCCAAGAGAAGAAAAAATGGATCGATACCAAGCGGCATTATGTGATTGAGTCGGCGCATCCCAGTCCTTTTTCTGCCCGGAAAGGTTTTTTTGGAAGCAAACCTTTTTCTAAAACCAATGAGATATTACAAAAAATAAATGAGGATCCCATTGATTGGGAAATTCCTTCCTTATAGCCAGTAATCCGCCAGTTTTCTGGCGGATTTTCATTTGCTGGCAACAATTTTTTATAGGAAATAAAAAAGAACAAAAAAAGGGTTGCATTTATTTTTTATGCATGATATATTACTAAATGTCGCCGCGAGGCGATGGAAACAATGAAAAAACGACGCAC
>NZ_REFP01000005.1 GCF_003688725.1 Thermoactinomyces vulgaris | reverse complement strand
TCTTCGCCGCAAACCACCGCCACCCGGTCCGGTTGCTTTTCCACCCGTTCTTCAAACCAGGACGGAATCGTTCTTCCCCGCGGATACTCCAGACGGGTTTGGTTAAAGGTTTGCAATATCTCCCATTTCTCTTCCAACGTGGGAAGCTCAATCTCGCACAGCCGAATTCCGGGATCATCCACAATCTGTTCGAGAATATGAACAAAGTGGCCAATCATACGCCGGATGGTCCCGGGCTTGAACAGGCAAGTGCTGTATTCGACAACCCCTTTGAATGTTTCCTCATCTTCCGCCATCATCCAGCTCAAATCAAATTTCGATTTTTTCCATTCAATCTCCCCTTGGCGAATTTTCAATCCTTGCAGTTTAAAAACCGGCATGTCGATATTCTGCATGGCAAACATGGTGTCAAAAAGGGGATTGCGGCTCAAATCGCGCTGGGTATCCAACTTTTCCACCAATTCCTCAAACGGATAATCCTGATGCTCATACATTTGCAGGACGCGTTCCTTCACCTGTTCCAAAAAGACTGTGAACGGAAGTTGCAAATCAATCCGGTTGCGAACCACAAGCGTATTGGCAAACATCCCCACCATGGACTCCAAACCGGCATACGATCTTCCGGCAATCGGCGAGCCGACAATGATGTCGTTTTTGCCGGTGTATTTCGCCAACAGCAAATTGTACGCGGCCAAGAGTGCCATATACGGAGTCGCTTTTTTCTCATCCACAAGCCGTTTCAATTTCCGGGTTAATCGGTGCTCGATTTCGAAAGTCATATGGTCCCCGTCAAACCGTTGTACGGAAGGTCGCGGGTAATCCGTGGGCAAATCCAGAACCGGAAGTTCGCCGGAAAGTTCATTCATCCAATACTGCTCGTGTTTTTTCCATGTATCCTTTTGTTTTTCCTTTTGTTGCCAGACGGCATAATCCTTGTATTGCAGGGACACCGGCGGCAACGTTTCTCCCTGCAGGCATTTCATCAAATCCTGAAACAGGATGTTCATCGAGACACCGTCGGAAATGATGTGATGCATGTCGATGACCAAGATCTGTTCTTCTTCCTTGGCATGTTCGATCATTCCGACCCGGATCAACGGAGCTTTCTCCAAATCAAACGGACGGATGAACTGTTGAATTTTTTGTTTCACATCCGGACGGTCTTGGGCTTGATAACACTCCACCCGGACCTCCACATCGGTGTGAATTTTTTGCATCAATTCGCCATCAATGAGATGAAACGAAGTACGCAAGGATTCGTGCCGTTCCACCAGTGCCCGGAATGCTTCTTCGAGACGGGAAACCGGCAAATTTCCTCGGATGGAAAAGGCATGGGGCATGTTGTAACCGGTGCCCATTCCTTCCAGTTGCCCGACCACATACAACCGTTTCTGTGCGGATGAAACCGGATAATAAGCTTGTTTGGGTGCCGGAGCGATGGTGACATGTTCAGCCGTTTTTTGATTTTCGATGTATGCGGCCATCTCCTTGACCACGGGACGGGCAAAAATCTCCCGCAAAGGCAGTTCCGTATGCATCCTCTTGTGGACTTGCGCCGACAACATCATCCCTTTGAGGGAGTTGCCGCCTTTTTCAAAGAAGCTGTCATGGACTCCGATTTGTTCGGTATGGAGAATCTCCTTCAAGATTTCGATCAACTGCTCCTCGGCGGGAGTGGCCGGTGCGTCATCCTTGCTTCGGGTTGTGTCGGCTTCCGGCAACGGCAATGCTTTTTTGTCCACTTTGCCGTTTCGGGTCAAGGGGAGTTTCTCCATTTCGATAAAGTGAACCGGAACCATATAGTCAGGCAATTTCAAACTTAAATGCTCCCGTAATTCTTCCGCGGAACAAGGAGACGACGCTGCGAAATATGCGCATAACTCCGGTTCTTGAGAAGGATTCAGCTGCACGGTGACAAAGGCCTCCCGGACGGAAGCATGCTCCAACAAACGGTTGGCGATTTCCCCGGGCTCAATGCGGTAACCGCGGATTTTCACCTGTTCATCCATCCGCCCCAGAAACTCCAAGCGCCCGTCCGGCAGCCACCGCACCAGGT
>NZ_REFP01000004.1 GCF_003688725.1 Thermoactinomyces vulgaris | reverse complement strand
CGTTACCTCACCAACCAGCTAATGCGCCGCGGGCCCATCCGCAAGTGACAGCCGAAGCCGCCTTTCCCCTTTTCCCCATGCGGGGAAAAGGACTATCCGGTATTAGCCCCGGTTTCCCGGAGTTATCCCGGTCCTGCGGGCAGGTTGCCCACGTGTTACTCACCCGTTCGCCGCTGGATCCTCATCCCGAAGGATGATTCTCCCGCTCGACTTGCATGTATTAGGCACGCCGCCAGCGTTCATCCTGAGCCAGGATCAAACTCTCCAAAAAAGTTTGATGTGAACTCTCAAGAATTAACGAGTCATGTCTTCACTCTTCAGTTTTCAAGGAACAAGTCATGCAGCAGTTTTTCGCGACAACGTTGAATATATTAACCCATATTTGATCACTTGTCAACAAAAAAATTAATTTTTTTCTCTCTCTATTATAAATCACACAGAAGAACTTTATTCTCCCTGGTAAACCCCTTGTACCGAAAGGCTTTTCGCCATGTCATTCAAATCCTTCACCACTTCATCCGAAAGAGGAATTCCTTGTTTTTTTCTTTGCAAATATCTTTGATATCTCCTTTCTCCCGGATAATAAACGCCATCACTGTTTGTGGAAGGAGGTGTTTCTTTCAACATCCGCAAAAAGGCGTTCATCCGTTTGTCATATTCCTTTAATGACATGAAATGCGGCACATGATACAGGATGAAATGGTGTCCCACACCAGCAAAGCCAGCCTTCTCTTCATAGATGCTGACTACATTTTTCCCGAAGGCGGCACCGCTTAAGACCCCGCAAAACATCTCAATTGCACATGCCAGAGCATATCCCTTGGCTCCCCCCAACGGCAGCATCGCCCCTTTGAGTGCGGCCGAAGGATCCGTTGTATCCATTCCGTTTTCATCAACGGCCCAGCCCTTGGGAATCGGTTTCTTTTCGCGGGCGGCCAAAATCACTTTGCCTCTTGCAACCATACTGGTGGCCAAGTCAACAATCAACGGTGGACCGTCGTTCACCGGAAAACCGAAAGCAACCGGATTGGTCCCCAGCCGCGGTTCTCTGCCTCCGGTTGGCACAATGCCCGGCGGGGTATTGGTCATGGCGATCAGCACCATATTCTCCCGCATGGCTTGCTGGCAGTAAAACGAACCTGTGCCGTTATGATTGCTGCGACGAATAAAGACACCGGCCATGCCCAGTTTTTTTGCAACGGGAATCGCCGCTTCCAGCGAACGGTAAGAAACCACTTGCCCCAACCCGTTGTCTCCATCCACGTTTAACGCCGATCCGTGTTGAATGATCCGAAGACACGGGCGCACGGAAATTCTGCCTTCCATCATCCTGCGCACATAAACCGGCAAACGGCTGATGCCATGGCTGTCGATTCCTTCCAAGTTGGCTTGTATCAATGAATCCGTTATTATTTTCGCATCTTTTTGAGAAACTCCGACCGCTTTGAGCACTGTTTCGGCAAATCGCCGCAGATCGGCATCTTTAAATCGCGGCAACGGATGGCAAACCTCCTTTCAGATCATTTGCGTAAAGAAAAAGGCCTGCATTGTCACAGGCCTTCCTTCTTTTCTCCGGATCCGGAAAAGATTAACCCAAAAGGGATTTTCTTTTCATTGCAACGGACAGAAGTACCATCCCGGCCAGGATTCCCCCAAGTCCAAACATCATTCCGGTTCCATATGACGTCGCGGTCTTGGGCAACTTTCCTCCTTGAGGCTGTTTGGAACCACCCTTTTGATTGTCATCGCCGGGCTGATCACCACCGTTTCCGGGATTTTTCGGATCATCCTGGTTTCCGGGATCATCGGGATTATTCGGGTCATTCGGTTGGCCGCTTCCTGGATCATCGGGCGCCCCCGGTTGATCCGATCCGCAATCATGGTTGAACACCAGTTTTGCAATCAAGATCTTCCCGATGACTTCATTGTTTATGTTCAATCTTACTTTTAAAACATACGTCCCTTTGGCGCCGTTTGGATTGGACCTGGGATCATATTTCACAAAAAGAGTTTCGTTGTCTTCTTTTACATCCAGTACTCCCTGATCCACTTTCTTCCCGTTCACCAACGCTTGATCGGAAGCCGGATACCAGTAAATTTCATAAGGCACCACCACTTTTAGCGGGGTGTCGGGAAGATCAACCAACTTAAAAACGCTTCCCACCTGTACTTTGAATTGAATCGAGGTGCAATTTCCCTTAAAAGGAATCGGCTTTAAAACATTTGCTTCAACCAACGATTTGAGCTTCGCTTGTACATCCGCATCGTCTGCCGCTGATGAAACGGCCGGATGTAAGCTGATTACCAACAACGAAACCAACGACAAAACAACTTGAGCAAGTTTAATCCATTTTTTTGTCATTTTATGTACCCCCTTACGGGGAATTAGTTTTCCACATCTTTTTTCAATTTCCTTCTTAAAATTGGATAAAATTGATTTAATTTGTAATTGAATAAAAAATATGTAAACATTCCAGGGAACACCTTTTTAGCAAAGAAAAAAGCTGCAAGTTTTAAATCACTTGCAGCTTTGCTTGGTTATCGGTTTGTTTGGAGCGGAAGACGGGATTCGAACCCGCGACCCTCGCCTTGGCAAGGCGATGCTCTACCCCTGAGCCACTTCCGCATATGGGGCGACCGGTGGGAATCGAACCCACGAATGCCGGAGCCACAATCCGGTGCGTTAACCACTTCGCCACGGCCGCCATCCAAAAAAAATGGCGGAGCTGACGGGATTCGAACCCGCGATCTCCTGCGTGACAGGCAGGCATGTTAGGCCTCTACACCACAGCTCCGCATTTGGTGACCCGTAGGGGATTCGAACCCCTGCATGCCAGCGTGAAAGGCTGGTGTGTTAAACCACTTCACCAACGGGCCGTTTCATGGAGCTCCCTACCAGGCTCGAACTGGTGACCTCTTCCTTACCATGGAAGCGCTCTGCCAACTGAGCTAAGGGAGCGGATGCTCTGGAGCGGGTGAAGGGAATCGAACCCTCGCATTCGGCTTGGAAGGCCGATGTTCTACCACTGAACTACACCCGCAACTGGTGCGGTCGGCGAGACTCGAACTCGCACGGCCAAAAGGCCACTACCCCCTCAAGATAGCGTGTCTGCCAATTCCACCACGACCGCAAAATGTTATGGAAATTAGAAAATCATCTCACGCTGATATAATTTAACACAGGTTCGAAAAAAACGCAACCCCTTTTTCAACAAAAAAAAGACGGGAATCCCGTCTTTTTTCCCCTTGATGCCACTGAAGATCACGCAGCTGAACCTTCTTGTTGCTGTCTTGTTTCTTCACCTTTGGCAACAACGACCGCGACACAGGCATCCCCGGCAATGTTGGTTGCCGTACGGCTCATATCCAGCAAGCGGTCCACACCGAGTACAATGGCAATCCCTTCAACCGGCAGCCCCACCGATTGCAACACCAAAGTCAACATAATCATTCCGGCTCCCGGAACAGCGGCCGTACCAATTGACGCAAGGGTTGCGGTCAAAATAATCATGAGCTGATCATCAATCCCCAACGGAATTCCATATAACTGGGCGATGAAAATGGCGGCAACCCCCTGCATGATGGCCGTTCCGTCCATGTTGATCGTGGCGCCGAGCGGCAACACAAAACTGCTGATCGATTTCGGGACTTTAAAGTCATTTTCCGCCACATCCATGGTCACCGGCAGGGTGGCGGCACTGCTGCTGGTCGTAAAGGCAACTTCCATCGCCCTCATCATGCGTTTGAAAAAGAAAATCGGATTCATCTTCGCAAATACGGCAAGCAGTGTACTGTATGTCACACCCATATGCAACAACAACGCCAGCAACAGGGTGATCATGTATATCGCCATGGAACCGATCAACTCGATCCCGGATTCCCCGATCGCCCGGGCCATCAAGGCAAATGCCGCATAAGGGGCTGTGGCCATAACAAGGGTAACCAGTTTCAATGTCACTTCATTTCCCTGTTCAATCACTTCTCTGATGCGATTGGCCTTATCCCCCAATAAAGCGATTCCAATTCCAAACAGCAAAGCGAAAAAGATAATTTGCAGCATTTCCGCCTCAGCCATGGCTTTCACCGGGTTTTCCGGAACGATATTCACCAGGGTATCAATCATGCTCGGCGGCTTATCCACTTTCACTTCTTCCGCCGGTTGGTCAATCGTAACCCCGGTTCCCGGCTGGATGATATTTGCCAAAATAATGGCAAAAGTAATGGCGATTGCCGTTGTCAGAATATACAGGATAATCGTTTTCCCGCCGATGCGCCCCAGTTTTTTCGGATCGGCAATGCCGGCAGCTCCCGAAACCAGCGAGAAAAACACAAGAGGAACGACAACCATTTTAATTGCTTTAATAAATAAATTACTGACCGGGTCAAATAAATATTGATTCAAGACGACAAATGCAGATGGAAAATAAAGATTAAGAATAACACCAACTATCAGACCGAGCAAGATCCCGATCAAAATCTTTTTCGTCAAGGAAATCTTCTTCATAGCCTCACACCTTTCAAAAATAATTCGATAATTCATAAAAAATCAATTTTAAATTAATCAGACAATACAGGCGACAAGGTAATAATGACAATTTTATTATATATTTTATAAAGAAATATCTCAACTAAAAATTATCATCCTAAAAAAACCAAAAGATTTTATTTATCATTGCAAATTCCGGTTGCAAGCCGGTCCCCTCTTGTGCATTGGAATGAGAGCAGAAGATTTCAGATTCACGATCACTTTGCCCTTGATCCCTCTTCTCTGAAAATCATCCCCGTTTTCTTCGTACCGGCAAAGGTAAAAACACTTTTTCAATATTCATATTTTTTATCTTCACATAAACCTTTTTGGCAATTTTTCTCAATAGGATACTCCAAATATGTAAAATTTAAATTGCTAAATTTATATTTTTAAAAAAAGATACCTTAAATGCGCATGAAACATAAAAAAACCACCTTCAGCAGTCTTGCTGAAGGTGGTTTGGGTGACAATTCGCCTGGCAACGACCTACTCTCCCAGGGGTCATCCCCAAGTACCATCGGCGCTGGAGGGCTTAACTTCCGTGTTCGGGATGGGAACGGGTGGATCCCCTCCGCTATGGTCACCAGACAATTTGATTGGCGTGCCCTGGAAGATTCGAACTCCCGACCTTCTGATCCGTAGTCAGACGCTCTATCCAGCTGAGCTAAGGGCACATGAACACACCCTGAAAATGAGGATGGAAGAAGCAA
>NZ_REFP01000003.1 GCF_003688725.1 Thermoactinomyces vulgaris | reverse complement strand
TTTGGAATCCCCAAAATTGCCCCTGCGGCCATGAAGGTATACAAAAAGCTGGATTGCCTGGTTTATGAACAACCGGCAGACAGCTATGTGGCCATGATGCTGTTGCCAAGTGGTAAGAGTTGTGGAGATAAAGGGATTTCAAATACCGAATCAAAGACTGCTGACCCTTATGGTGGATATTATCAAAGGAAACAACAGAGAACCGAGGAATATCAAAAGAATATTACAAACCCTATAACCAAGGCGCAATTACCCAAAAAAGGAAAATTCAGATTTATTCCAGGAAAGGAAGTTAAGTATGATAAAAAGTTGGGAGGATATGTAGATAGATTTGGCAATGTGTGGAAAAAAGGGCCCTATCATGGAGATCCCAATAAAGACTTTGATTTTGAATGGGATGTACAACTCTCAGAAAAAGGGTTGAAAAAATGGGGGCAATATACCAAAAATAATAAAAAGTATATCAATGTAACACCAGACGGTGAAATTTCACATTAACGGAGGGGAATATGTTTCAGTTAAGTTTATTTATGGATTGTCAGAGTGAAGATGAAGCACTGATTGTATTAAACGATATAATGAAAAAAATTGAAAATTATGTTGACTCATATCATATTGTTGAAAACGAACCCTATTGGAAAGTTGATGGTTGGTTTAAAATTACATGCAATGTTGAAACTTCAAGTGTTCTGGATCACCAAAAAGCAGAGGTCATACTTAATAAAATTTCAAACAAGTGGTCTTGGGATAAAGGAAGGATTTCTGCAGTTTCTAGTGCAAATAAAATGGGAGCAGTCTTTTGTAATACAAAACTGCGATTTTGCAATTGTTGGTTTGAAGACTTTGAATAACATTTACATTATTTCTATAGAAACTGAGATATTAGTGTTAAGAATTAAAGAATTAAGATGTATTAAGCAAAATGATCGATCCAGCAAATTAGCAGGATGAATTATTTGAAAGAATGTAACAAAAACTGAAGGGTAACTTTTCCGCATATTATTGTTATCTTTTGCAGGGGGATAACATAATAAAAAGATATATTGATTGATGTTACAAGAATTAAAAACAGGAAAATATATTGATTGGATTAGAAGGGCAGTCATTTCAGGACTGTCCTTTAATATTGTAACCTTAGCAAAAAATACCCGCTAGTGCGTGGATGACAAGTGGTTATATTAATTTTTTCTTCCTATATATTCAAGAAGTGGAGAATCATATCCAACGCTTTATGTAATGGTTTACCTTTTGAATCTCTGGAAAATAATAAAAATGCGCGGCTTTACATATGGTTCGAACCATTTTAGGGTTCAGGTAAAGTTGGTGTTACAGGAACCCGAAAACCGGGGAATGGACCGTGTAAGATGGGGGGGTTCGGTAAAGGAAATAACCGGGATCAGATGAGGAGGCAGAGGCGAATGGAACGTTTGTTTATCGCGGACAAAAAAGAGTTTGCGGAATCAAAGAAATGGGTTGATCATGTGTTCAACACGGAGCAGGAATTGCCGGAGAAGGTTTTTCAAGAATCGTTCCACGGGTTCAAGTTTGAAGAATTTGATTGGGCGATGGGTGAAGCGTTTTGGCCTGTCCTTCAGGATTTGTGCCGAAAATTCTGATGGGCGTTTTGAATCCGGATCCGGTCCGCTATTATTATAAAGCGTTTGGCCGTTTTTCCTGGGCGAAACTGCCGGTGGATTTATCAGCGGATGAATATTTTTCTGTACTGGCGCATGGACCTGCAAAAAGTCCTGCGGATGCAATCCTGTATCACTCTTATACTGTCGTGTGGGTGCCTCCGTCCGGAAAGTGGGAAATCTGGGGAGAAAGGGATATGGGGGTATGTGTGTTGGGATTTCGCGATGAGAAAGACCGATGGCATCGTCTGCCTTTCTTAAACCATTGGCATCCAATCAATGCGACGGTTTTTTCATGGATGAGTTTGAACTTTTCCCAACAACAACTTCCGGAAGCGTTTGTTAAAAAAATGAAATTGAACTACCCGGTATGAGAGGGGACTGACCATCCTTTTAAGAAGAGAAGAGGTTTTATCTTGTCTTTTTGCCGTTGCAAACTTGATGATATCGTATCTGTATATCAAAACATAAATATTTATTACAGAGAGAAAGATAGATGATTGATATTGCAATGAAAGCGGATCGAATTTGATATATTGCAAATTGGACAGAAATTGACAGGAATCCATGAGCGTTTTGCCTTGTCGTTCGTTGTGTGGGAAATAGGTGTGTATTTGCATGATCCGGAGGTGATCAGCAAGCTTGCCGACCGTTTTCACCTGTTTTATGCAACGTTAATCATTTTCAAAAAAAAAAGAGGGGACCAACCCCTCCTCTTTTTTTATTTATAAGCCATCCGGTATTGTTCGGGACCGAAATAGGAAACATCACGGTTTCCTGCGGCATCCAGCACCCAGAAGGGATTGCGGAGCAATTCGCGTCCCAAGAAGACCAAATCGGCCCGTTCATTTCCCAGAATATCTTCCGCTTGTTCCGGTGTGGTGACAAGGCCGACGGCACCGGTGGCAATGCCGGCTTCTTTTTTGATCGCTTCAGCATAAGGAACCTGATAACCCGGATGGATTTTGTCGGGTGCCACGGGCAGGGTTCCCCCGGAAGAAACATCGATGAGATCGACGCCCCATTTTTTCAGTTTGCGTGCCAAGGCAATGCTGTCTTCGATTTGGATCCCGTCCGGATGATGGTCCACTGCGGAGATGCGGACATAAAGCGGACGATCCGTTGCCCATGTTTCCTGAACGGCTTGAATCACTTCTTTGAGAAAGCGGGAACGGCCGTCCAGGTCTCCGCCGTATTCATCTGTGCGTTGATTGCTGAGCGGGGATAAAAACTCGTTGATCAGATAGCCGTGAGCGGCATGGATTTCTACGATGTCAAACCCGATTTCTTTTGCACGGCGGGCAGCATCGGCAAAGGACTGGACCACGGTTTTTATGTCTTCAGTGGTCATTTCATTCGGTGTTTTGCTTTTATCGTCAAAGGCAATGGCACTGGGGGCAATGATGGGCTCATCGACCTCGGCTTTCCGGCCGGCGTGGGCGAGTTGGATGGCGGTTTTGACACCCTGGCTGTGGGCAAAGTCCACAATCTCTTTCAACCCTTCCTTTTGCCCGTCGTTCCACAGTCCCAAGTCACGGGAGCTGATCCGTCCGCGGCTTTCCACGGCCGTTGCTTCGATCATGATCAAACCCACTTTTCCCAGTGAACGGGTGCCGTAATGGACACGGTGAAAATCAGTGACTTTTCCATCTTCGCCAGCGGAATACATGCACATGGGCGACATCACGATGCGGTTGGGCAGTGTGACATTTTTTTGCGTGAATGTTTGAAAGATCGAGGACATCTCTGTTCACCTTCTTACCTTCTTTTTTTATTGTTACTTACTAAAAATTATTATACATGTTTAATAGTTGATTCGCTATATCCATTATGGATTTGTGCAAGAATAGATAAAACCAAAGGGATGAAACATAAAACTGTTGACCGCATTAAAACGGCTTGTTATGATTATGATGATTTTTGGCTAAGACTTTTGCCGTATATGTTTGGGAATAGGGCCCGAACGTTTCTACCCGGCCACCGTAAATGGCCGGACTACGGCGAATAGGTCTTCGGGAATCCTATATGTTTTCTTCATTTCATTTCCATTCATCATGAAGAATGCAAAAATATGGTGAACCGGGGTCCTGTATCGCCGTGCGGTATGGGTGTCCCGGCTTTTTTATTAAGTTTGGCAAAAGTTTATTTCGCTGGAAGAGAGGTTGCGACGTATGGAAAAACCATTGGAACGAGTTGTCGTGCTGGATTTTGGCGGACAGTACAATCAATTGATTGCCCGGAGGATCCGGGATCTTGGTGTGTTTAGTGAGCTGTTACCCGGAACCATTTCCGCCGAAAAAATCCAAGAGATGAAACCCAAAGGCATTGTTTTTTCCGGTGGGCCCTATAGCGTGTATGATGAAGACTCGCTCAAATGCGATCCCAAGATTTTTGAACTCGGCATTCCCGTTTTGGGGATCTGCTACGGGATGCAGTTGATTGCCAGCCACTTTGGGGCCAAAGTGGAAAGGGCCAAAAAACGGGAATACGGGAAGTCTGAATTGGAAGTTGTTTCCGATTCCCCGCTCTTTAAAGGTTTGGATGAAAAAGAGCTTGTTTGGATGAGCCACAGCGACGTGGTGACCGGCGCCCCGTCCGGATTCCGGGTCGACGGAAAAACGGAATCGGCTCCGGTGGCGGCAATGAGTCTTCCGGAACAAAGGATTTATGCCGTGCAATTCCATCCGGAAGTTCGCCACACGGTAAACGGAAATCAATTGATTTCCAATTTCTTGTATGAAGTTTGCGGTTGTGAAGGAAACTGGAGCATGGAATCGTTTATCGATCATGCCGTCCAAGAAATCCGCGAACGGGTTCAAGACCAAAAAGTGTTGTGCGCTTTAAGCGGAGGTGTGGATTCCTCGGTGGTTGCGGCATTGATCCACAAAGCGGTCGGAGACCAGTTGACCTGCATGTTCGTGGATCACGGTTTGTTGCGCAAAGGCGAGGCGGACAGTGTCGTGAAAACATTCGGGGAAAACTTCCAGATGAACCTGGTGAAAGTGGATGCCAAAGACCGTTTTTTGAGCAAGTTGAAAGGCGTTACCGATCCGGAACAAAAACGGAAAATCATCGGCAATGAGTTTATCCGCGTCTTTGAAGAAGAATCCGCCAAGTTCGGGGATCACCGTTTCCTCGGGCAAGGGACTTTGTACACCGATGTGGTGGAGTCCGGGACGGACACGGTTCATACGATTAAATCCCATCACAATGTCGGCGGTTTGCCGGAAGACATGAAGATGGAATTGATTGAGCCGCTCAATACGCTCTTTAAAGATGAAGTCCGGAAAGTCGGGGAAGAACTGGGACTTCCGGCTGAAATTGTCTGGCGTCAACCTTTCCCGGGACCGGGACTGGGAATTCGCGTGATTGGCGAAGTGACCGAAGAGAAATTGGAAATTGTCCGTGAAGCGGATGCCATTTTGCGGGATGAAATTCAAAAAGCCGGTTTGGACAAGGAGATCTGGCAGTATTTTGCCACTTTGCCCGACTTCAAAAGTGTGGGAGTCATGGGTGATGTCCGGACCTATGCTTACACGGTGGGGATCCGTGCCGTCACCTCGGTGGACGGGATGACTGCAGATTGGGCACGCATTCCTTATGATGTGCTGGAAAGAATTTCAAACCGCATCATCAATGAAGTCGAAGATGTAAACCGGGTGGTCTACGATATCACTTCGAAGCCGCCGTCAACCATCGAATGGGAATGATCGGGAAGGATAGGTAGAAATCATGTCAGTCATCCAACGTTTTTTCCAATTGGACGAACATAAGACCGATGTGAAGACCGAAGTGCTGGCGGGCGTGACCACGTTTTTCACGATGGCGTATATTTTGCTGGTTTCCCCATCCATGATGGGGCAGGCGGGCATGGATATGGGAGCCGTTTTTGTGGCAACGGCTCTTTCCGCCGCCGTCGGCACGTTCTTGATGGGGGTGATTGCCAATTACCCCATTGCACTGGCTCCCGGATTGGGACTCATCGCGTATTTTACTTTCACGGTCGTTTTGGGAATGAAGTTGCCTTGGCAAACCGCATTGGGAGCCGTCTTTTTATCCGGAATCATCTTTTTTCTTTTGACCGTCACGAAAGTGCGTGAGCTCATCATCAACTCGATTCCCACCGGGCTGAAATATGCTGTCTCGTCCGGGATCGGGATATTTATTGCATTCATCGGCTTGAAAAATGCCAATGTCATTGTGGATTCTGAATCCACGTTTGTGATGATCAATCCGCACCTGACGGAAAAACCGGAGATTTTGCTTACCATCTTTGGTTTGTTTATCACCACGGTATTGATGGTGCGAAAAGTGAAAGGCGCGATTTTTATCGGCATGTTGATCACCGCGGTTGCGGGAATGATCACCGGTCAGGTTCAAGTGCCGGCTGACTTTTTTGCCCTGCCGCCGAGCATGGCGCCGACTTTTATGAAGCTGGATGTTCCGGCTGCTTTGGAACTCGGACTTTTTACGATTGTTTTTGCTTTTTTGTTTGTTGATTTATTTGATAATGCAGGGACGTTGGTGGGGGTGGCCAGCCAGGCCGGACTGCTGAAAGATAACAAACTGCCCCGTGCGGGGAGAGCGTTGTTTACCGATTCGGTGGCCACCATGTTGGGGGCTGTGTTCGGCACCTCCACCGTGACTTCTTATATTGAGTCTTCGGCGGGAGTGGCGACCGGAGGACGCACCGGGCTGACATCGGTTGTCACGGCGGTCTGTTTTTTGGGAGCTTTGTTTTTCTTCCCGTTGATTGAGTCGCTGGCATCCGTTTCCGCCATTACTTCGCCGGCATTGGTCATTGTGGGCGTGTTGATGGCCGGAAACCTGAAAAAGATTGAATGGGATGACCTGAGTGAAGCGATTCCGGCTTTCATCACGGTGATCTTTATGCCGTTGACCTTCAGCATTGCAACGGGAATTGCGGCCGGCTTTGTTTTTTATCCTTTGTGTAAACTGGTGGCCGGCGAAGGGAAAAAAGTGAATGTGATTGTTTATATTTTGGGGATTATCTTTGCTTTGCGGTTTATCTTTTTGGGAGCCGTCTGAGGTGATGGCCCGAAGCTTTCTCCTGTCACGGGGGAAAGCTTTTTTCTTTGCATACTTTGTCTTTTGTTTCAAAGACTAAGAGGAAAGGAGGAGAGTTATGTCTCGAAAATATGTGGTGGCAGTGATATTCTGGAGCTTGTTCCTGTTGATTTTACCGGTGCAGGGGATGGCTCAGGAATCCTGCCGGGAGCTGGAACCGGATGTCTGCCGTGCGGTTGGACAACTGATGAAACAAAAAGAGCAGGCCGTTCACAGACGGAAACTTGACCTGTTTCTCCAAACCATCGATCCCGAAAACACTTTTTACAGGCAAGAGCAAAAGCGTTGGTTTCAAGATGCGATACAAGGGATGGATCCGGATTCTTTTCATTTGAAAGTGCTGTCTGTCATGCCGGATCGGGACAAGACGGTACGCATCGTGGTGGAACAGGTTTATTCAGCCAAGGGGGAACCGGTGAGTGTCCGGTGGCCGGTCCGGTTGCGTCTGACGCCCCAAGGATGGAAAGAGTCGGACTTGGCTTTTGAACAATGGGGGGATCAAAAAATTACGGTTTATTACACGAATCCTGCATTAAAGATGAATGCGCAGATTGCTTATCATACCTTGAAAAAAGCCGCTGCCAAACTGCAAAAGCGCTTGGCATGGCAACCGCAAAAAATGGAAGTGAAGCTGTATCATGATCCTGAATGGTTTCGTCAGTCGGTGAAACCTTCATTGCCCCGGTGGGCTGGAGGATGGCATGAGGCCAATCAGTCCATCAAGTTTCTTGCCGGACACACGGCGCCGGATCAATTGGCTTCCGGAATGATCCATGAACTGGCGCACCAGGCAGTGAGCGATTTGACCAATGATAACGCCGCTTATTGGTTGCAGGAAGGGGCGGCGATGTATTATGAAGCGCATTTGATGCCGGAGCTCCATGTGAATCATCAGGTGGAATTATTGGAGAGAACATGGTCGCTTGCAGATCTGGAAAACACACCGTTGGAAAAATTGCCCGCTGAAAAAGCACACCAATATTATTTGAACAGTTATGTCCGGTACCGGCAGTTGGTCGGACAATACGGGGAGGAAGGAATCCAAAAACTCTTTGCCAGATTGAAAAAGTTCCCTTACATCGATGAGGAGAGCGAACCGAAAAGAAAGCAACTCAATCAAAGAACCCGCAAAGCATTATCGGAGGTTTTTTGTAACGGAGAAAAAAATTTTAAAAAAAGTGTTGACTTATGTCGGGGAAGGTGATAACATCGTATTTGTCGCCGCGAGAGAGCGGCAAACATAAAGCGAAATGAAGTGTTCCTTGAAAACTGAAGAGTGAAGACATGACTCGTTAATTCTTGA
>NZ_REFP01000002.1:3587-17174 GCF_003688725.1 Thermoactinomyces vulgaris | reverse complement strand
CTACTTTTTCCTTGGTCCAATGGATGAACTCTGAACCTTTCTCGCTGACCCACTCCCAGCCGTCTTTGAAAAATTCGGTCGTCTTGTCCCAGAATCCTTTTTCTTCAGCCTGCACTTCTGTGTTATGGATCGGTTGTTGCTTTTGCGGCGCGGGAGTGTGTTCAAACTGATCGAAATCTTCATTCACCTTGGGAACATCAAATCCCCCGGGTTCGGCATAACCCGTGCCGCCAACCAATGCGAATGACCCGGCCAACAGAATCAGAAGGACAAAAAACGAGCGCAAAAACCTGTTCACGCTGTCAAAACCTCCCGTGAAACCTTTTCGTTGTTGATCTTTGGTTCCCTTCAATTTTTTTATAGCATTAAAAGGATACCGAATGTAAGTTCTTTTTTCAAGATAATTTCAATATTCTAAAAAATATCTAAAAAAATTTTACTTCCGAACGTAAACATCTTAATCACTTGGAATAATCAATTTACACCAAAAAATAAAAGCACGGAAACTTTTAATCAGCCCCCGTGCCATCAACCATCTGTTTCAAACGGATTAACCTGGCCAGGTTCCCGGCCAATTGCTCAGTGTACTTCTCCCCGTTTAAAAGGGCCGTTTCCAACGATACGGTTCCCGGCACAATGGAAAAAAGGGCATCGATCCCGTGCCGGTACACCGCATCACAATTTTCCCCGAGCATTCCCGCAATACCGATCACGGGGATTCCGTATTTTTTGGCTCGTTTGGCAACGCCGACAGGGGTTTTTCCATGGATGGTTTGGCCATCGATTTTGCCTTCGCCGGTGATGACCAGGGAAGCTTGGACCATGTGTTTATCCAGTTGCACCGCTTCAGCCACCACATCGACCCCGCGCTTTAACGAAGTGCCCAAAAAAGCAACCAGTCCGGCGCCCAGTCCCCCCGCGGCTCCCGCTCCGGGGATCGGGTCAACATCGATTCCCAGTGTTTCCTTTACCACTTGCGCATAACGGGCCAAGTTGGCATCCAGGATGGCCACCATTTCCGGGGTCGCTCCTTTTTGCGGCCCGAACACGGCGGAAGCTCCCCGCTCTCCGGTCAACGGATGATCCACATCGCATGCAACTTCAATGTGCACTTCTTTTAACCGGGGGTCCAGCTGACTCAGATCAATTGAATCAAGCTTGCTTAGTTCCCCGCCGCCAAATCCCAGCGGATTTCCGTCCTTGTCCAACAATTTGGCTCCCAGTGCTTGGGCCATGCCGGCCCCTCCGTCATTGGTCGCACTGCCGCCGATGCCGATCACAATCCGTTTCACCCCTTGGTCCAATGCGGCCCGGATCAATTCCCCCGTTCCTTTTGTCGTGGTCACAAGCGGGTTTCGCTTCTCTTTCGGAACCAGATGAATACCGGAAGCCGCCGCCATTTCGATCACGGCCATTTTTCTGTCCCCGGTGATCCCGTAAAATGCCTCCACTTCGGTTCCCAACGGCCCGGTGACCGTTTCTTTTCGGATTTCCCCGCCGGTTGCATCCACCATAGACCGGACGGTGCCTTCCCCTCCATCGGCCATGGGGACTTTGACATATTCGGCATCCGGCATCACCTTTTGGAAGCCTTTTTCAATGGCACAGGCCGCTTCCATGGCGGACATGCTTTCTTTGAATGAGTCGGGAGCGATGACAATTTTCATGATTCCACTTCCTTTTTAAAAATTACGGAAAGATCTTGAAAACGCCGAAGATCAAGGTGGAAACGATGGTTAACATAAGCCCGATGAGAGATTCGTATGGGATCAATTTCATCCGTTCCTTGATTCCCATCATCACACTGCCTCCGGTGGCATGGAAAAAGCTTCCGTGCGGCATATGGTCAAAAACGGTCGCACCGGCATGCACCATCGCCGCAGCTGCCAGTCCCGCCACGCCCATTTCCATCATCATCCCGCCAAACACACTGCCCGCTGCAACCGTACCGGCTGTGGTCGATGCAGTCGCCGCTGACATGAATGCCCCGGAAAACGGCGCCAATAAAAAGGCCGGGAGCCCGGCAGCCGTCAAAGCCTGAATAATCACATCCGACAAATGAGAGTTGGAAATAATCCCCGCCAAGGTTCCGGTACCAAGCAGCATGATGGCCACCCCGGACATTTTTTCAAGTCCGGCAATGGCATACTGATTGATCTGTTTGGCTTTCCCCATGATGAGAGCCCCGGTGATTCCTCCAACCGGCAAGGCAACCATGGGATCCATTTCAATCCCGGCCAGCGGGCGCAACGAGAGCAAGATTATGGCCGTAAGCGGTGCCACGATTGCCGGAAGCAACTTCGGAAGCCCGGTTTGGGCCGGATCCGAAAGACCGTTGAAGGACACCGGACTTCCCTTGCGGGAAATCTTACATGCCGTGATGTACGTCACCAGGATGCCAAAGACAGCCGGAATCACCCCGGCGGCCATCACCGAGGTTAAAGAAACGTCAAATGCTTCGGCTGCTGCGATCGAGTTGGGATTGGGCGACATCAGATTGCCTGCCTTCCCGCCGCCGATCATGGCAATCAGGACGCCTGTTTTGGAAAAGCCGACCCGGCCGGCTATGGCAAGAGCAATCGGTGCCACAGTGATCACCGCCACATCAATGAACACCCCAGCCGCAGTGAGCAGCATGGTTGCAATGGCCAGAGCCAACAGCGCTCTTTTCTCCCCGATCCAATCCACCGTTTTTTCGGCAATGGTCGTTGCCGCTCCGGACTCCATCAAAACTCCGGCCAGAACCCCCGCCGCCAAAATCCGGAGTGTTGCCGGAATCATTCCTTCAGCTCCTTCCATCATCAATGAAACCGTGTCAGGGAGAGATGCCCCGCCAATCCATCCGCCGGCCAACGCACCGGCCACCATCCCGTACGCGGGCGGCACTTTCCGAAGGATCAAAATCACTGACATGACAAGTGCAATCATGGCTCCAAGAGCACTGACTTCCATTCCTGTTCATCCCCTTGTCTGTCCTTGGTTTTATTCCCATTGTACACGGTTTCATTTATAAAAACATTTCAGATTATCATGGTATTTCGCTTTTTGTAAATAAGCACCACTGAAAAAACAAAGCAAAACCCCATCTTTTACACATGGGGCCTGTTTCATTATTCACCTGCCTTGGAGTCACACGCCATGACTTGAACCTTTGGAGGAAATTCCGATAAAACCTCAATCACGTCGTTTGGAGTGATAAAAACATAATGCTCCACCTCTCGCGGATCATAAATTCCTATACTTTGTTCAATAAACCATGTTAAATAGGCGGAATTCTTCACTTTAAACATCGTCCATCGGCTGTAAAAAGGATCGCGATATTGTTCATCCAATTGATACCAGGTTTTCAAAAGCGATCCTTCGTCTGTGTTCCGATAAGACAGCACACCATTTTCAAACCAAACCCTCACCTTTCTTTCATGGTTTTCATCACTAAACTCCAACAGAACCCCTTCATGATGATCCAAAAACGAATCATTGCACAGCCTTGCCGGAATTCCGAGGATTGGCTCCCATCGCTCCCAACTTTCCATGAAATCTTTCTCCCCTATTTTTTTATTCAAAGGATGGATCAGATCCATGCATCGTTCAATCCCTTTTTACTTCTCCACTTTTTTCTTTGCTTTGCACTTGATATATTCTTCTCCCACCCTATGCACAAACATCTGGTCCAAATCCGCCTTTATTGACCAACCGAATTCATTGAGTTCACAAACCTCTTTCGGAGACACTTGGTTATAAACAATACGGTGGATCACACCGTCCTTTTCCAATTCGCGCAGTAGTTGGGTCAACATTTTTTGCGAGATCTTCGGCATGGCTCTTTTCAATTGCTGGTCCGCATCGGTCCCCAGGTCAAATGGCAAAGGATGACGGTTTTCCATTTTCCGCTGACCACTTTCAAGGGCGCCTCAACCGGGATATTATAAGATTTCTCTTCCGTTTTCACAGTGATCCTCCTCCCTTCGGATCGCCAATGCTACTTCTGTTTGATACGGTTACCCAAAAACGCCTGTGTTACCGAGAAGTATCGATATCACTAAAAAGTTCGCACTTCCAAAAAATAAGTATAAGTTACATAATAAGTGTCAAGGCGGCCGAGAACATTCGGCATCCGGACCAAGCCGTTATCATCAGCCAAGATCAAGGAGAGGATCAAAAAAGAAGCCTGGGAAACAGTAACTTAAAGGCTTCTGTGATTCGCTTCGGAGCTTGGGCAGCCGGAAAAACATCCTGTACAAAAGCCTGATAAAGTAGGGAAAATTCGCACTATTGCTCTGTACCACAAACCGACGGCACACGCCGTGAACCGGCTTTTGGCCAAACCGGCGGTAACCACCGTGATTACCCGCGCCAAGAACAAAGCACAAGTGTTGCAAAATGTTGCCTCGAGCCAACGGAAACTGACCCGCGAAGATATTGCACGGCTCGACAACTTGGCCGCCGTCTGAACAACACAAACAAGAAAGGGGAATGATCCATGGACCTCTTTTTAAAGGAAAAAAAAGTGCTCGTGACCGGTTCCACTTCCGGAATCGGAAAAGCAACCGCCCGACTGCTTGCTCAAGAAGGGGCCACCGTCCTCATTAACGGGCGCCGGGAAGAAAAAGTGCAACAAGTCATCAAAGAGATCCAATCTTCCCATCCCGAAGCATCACTGGAACCGGCCGTTGCCGATTTGAGTTCTGAAGCCGGATGCAACGAAATCATCCAAAAGCATCCGGAAGTCGATATTTTGATCAACAACCTCGGAATCTTCGAGCCGGCTGATTTTTTTGAAACCGGAGATGAAGAATGGCAAAAGCTGTTTGAAACCAATATTTTAAGCGGGCTTCGTTTATCCCGCCATTACCTCAAAGGAATGCTTGAGCGAAATGAAGGAAAAATCCTCTTTATTTCCAGTGAAGCTGCCATCATGCCATCTCCGGAGATGGCCCATTACAGTGCAACCAAAACCATGCAACTGTCGATCTCCAGAAGCTTGGCGGAATTAACCCGGGGAACCAACGTGACCGTCAATACAGTCATGCCCGGATCCACGCTGACCGAAGGCGTGGAAAAACACATCCAAAAGCTATACCAAGGAGAAACCATGTCTTTGGAGGAAGCGGAACGTCGGTTTATGGGCGAACACCGGCCGAGCTCCCTGATTCAACGGCTGATCCGCCCGGAAGAAATTGCCTCTTTTGTGGCATTTTTGTGCAGTCCCCGTTCCTCGGCCATCAATGTCGCTTCGCTCCGGATCGACGGCGGGCTGGTTCATACCATTTTTTAAACTCATCAATACAGGGCAGTCTGTCCGAAAGCAGCACTGCCCTCATATGATCTTTCCTTGCCGGTTAATCAAAAACAAACCGGCAATAATAAAAACCATTCCCAAACCGGCCATAAACGACAGTTGATTTTTAAAAATGATGTAATCCAGCAGTGCGGTGACCGGCGGGACAGCATACAACAAGCTGGTGACATTTGTCAGATTTCCTTTTTGGATCATAAAATACATCATCATGGAAGCGCCAACCGAGATCACCAACGCCATCCAAAACAAACTGATCAAAAAGGTGGAGTTCCATTGAACATGCCATCCTCCAAAAAACGGGAGAAACATTGAAACAACCAAAATACCTCCGGAATATTGAATGGCCATGTTGACCGGCTGACTGATATGAATTTGCTTTTGCATAAATGTACCGGTTGCGATACAGACCAAGCACAAAATGGCGCTGATTAAGCCATATAAAGTGAAGTTTGGCTTTGTGATATTATCAAAAACAACCAAAATCAATCCGCTTAACCCTAAAAAAAGCCCAAACCACTTGGTTTTGTTTTCCCCCAAAAAAGCTGTAATGATTGGTTGTGCACCCAAAATAATTGCCAACATTCCCGGAGACATGTGTTGATCCAGTGCAAAAAAATAAAAAATTTGGTATCCGGCTTGCAACAGAAGCCCCGTAACTATAATGTACCCCCATTCTTTTTATCGTTTTCGGGTAAATGAATCGGCTCATCAAACAAATGCCCCAGAGTAATGCCGTTGATAAAAGAAAACGAAGAAACACAAATGTGAAAGGATTGGCATACTCCAAACCGAGTTTGACGAAAATTGCTCCACTGCTCCATGTCAAGATAAAACTGACTGGCAAAACCCATTTCCAACTGTTTAACGCTTGTAAAGGGAGAGGTTGCAATGGAATATTCTTTTTCACCTTCACTCACCTCATTAAGGTCATAGAATCCAAAAATATTTCCTTACCGGCAACCTGTAAAAAGAAGCAGTGCTTTTTGCGCACTGCCCGCCCTTCACTGATTCAAAATCCCTCGCAAAGTATGAATTTGGTTCAATTCGTATTGATAATCACATTGCTCCTTAAAACATTCTGTCATCGTTTGAAAAAACATCTCTGCCCCATCCAACAATGCTTCCAAAAAAGCTTTTTTCGGCAAGACAGCTTCCACTTTGTCATTGGCTTGCAACCGGTAAAGGACCCAATCCTTTGAAATCGATTGAATGGACAGCTTGACGGGTTGATCCGGAAATAACGTTTCTCCTTCCCCGGTTTTTACCACCTGTTCCATCACATCGAGAAGATACCCCCACAATTGGTCAACCAAATCCCATGCATCCACATCCAACAAAATCTGATCCGAATCCAAATCAATCAATTCAATGGCGCCATGAATATAATGGAAATCGATCTCACTTTTCATCCCGATTAACTCATCCGCATTGCCGATTGCCACAAAGTAATCATTTCTCTTTTGCTTTAACTGTTTTAAATCAGTGATCTCTTTTCCAGGCTTTAGAATCAACGAATTTACATAGAACAATTAATCCACCTACTCTTCAGGATAAAATTGGCCCACTCTTCCCCTGCCAATATCAGCTCCGGATTAATGTGTTCCAATTCCTGAACATATTGTTGGCATTTGTTTATCGCTTCTTCTTTCAATTCTTCATAAGTGATTTTTTCATTTATAAATTCATATTTATAATATGGTAATGGTTTGGTGACGACCGTTTCACGAATATCAGATAGTTTTTCTGACGGAACGAAAATGGCCCCTGCATAGAGATGGTTCGTTTGCTTTTCTCTTTTAAATTCGATGAATACCTCCAATGCATCAATATCACTCACCGCCACGTAATCATGCCCTTCCAAGAGTTGCACAGCTTTCAACAAATGACAAAACCAAATCGTTATTAGATCCCATCCTTCTTCACCAGGACGAAGTTCATTTTCATGGTAAGTTTCGTCATTATAAGCTTTATCGTTAAACCGAATCATAAAAAAACCTTCGATTTCTCCCCAGTCATCAAATTGGTATCGGTCCAATGTTTTCAGTTCATCAAAGTCTTCGATAATTCGATATTTAATTTCAACCACTGCTTTTCACATCCTTGCTGTGTGAGAAACAAAAAACATTAAACCAGCGACAAAAGATAATTTAATAATTCAGGTTTCTTATGCAGATAAATATAGGATTGCGGAGCAGAAGTATTAAATTCATTCTTCAAAATTGTCAAATCAACCTCTTTCTTCAACGGGTGTATATTTTTAATTGGCAGAGCCATTCTCCCCGGTTTTTGTCCATGAATAAATTCTTGGACACCAACACCTTCATGACCGACCAAATCTTTTGGCTCCCAGATGGGTTCATCCAACTCAAGCAAGGCTTTTATTGCACCAATTGGCTTTGTAACATAAATAAAAGCATTTATTTTCTTGTTTGGGAACCGGTTTCTGAATTCATGCTTTTTCTTCCCTGCCATAATCAGTTCATAAAACTGTGGCTTTAAACTAATTAAAATGTATTCTTTTTCATCAAAACGTGTTGATTGTTTCACTCAATTCCCCTCCAATTAAAAAAACGGCCTAAATCCAGAGAAATACGATTATCTTGATTGCCGGGAGCTAAACCAGACATTGATCAGTTCCCATCCTTCTTCACCCAAACGAAGCTCGTTTTCATGGTAAGTTTCGTCATTATAAGCTTTATCGTTCAATCGAATCCCTCGATTTCTCCAATCATCAAAGCGGTATCGGTCGAACGCTTTCAGTTCATCCAAGTCTTCGATGATTCAATATTTGATTTCAACCACTCTTTCCTCTCCCTGCCGTCCAAAGTAACTTGGTGTAAGCTTATATGTTCCGTTAGAATGAAAGTGATAATTTCCTCTCCTTCTGTAGTTGTATATGTACACTTCATAGTTATTGGACGACTGCTCTTTCTACGTACCAAGAGTGATAAAATCCGCCAAAATCTTCATTCATGCACTGCTCCGCTCCTTGTGACAAAAATCCGAACTGCTTTTCGTTATGCAGTTCGGATTAATGAATTTACCTTTATTATTCATCTACAAATAGTCCAAAATCTGTTACCAAACAGCAAACCTCATTATTCTCATCATATCCCCAATAAGAAGGATAAAACCCATCACCCAATCCGCTTTTAAAAGCAATGATATTCAGCGATGAGTCTATTTCAAAATTACACCAATCTCTTGTAGGTGCATAATTTTTCTCCATTTCTGCCAAAAGGAGATCTTCATACTGCGGGTTGCCATCCAAAATGCTAATATATTTTCGAAAAGTTTCTTGGTCTGCAAAACTGCCCGTGCCACTATTCACCGGATACCCATAGATCTCATCTTCTTCCAATTTGCTTAAATCTTGTCCATCTAATAATGCCATTTCCCAACGAATGGCCCGGCTGTTTTTGAATTTGATTTTTGCAGCTCCTATTCGTTCGTCACCATCATCGACATAATGAACAATATTTAATATCACAGGGTAATTTCCTGAAGGAATTTCTTTAACAAATGGATCTGTGTCGGGTAAAAAAGGATCACATGCAACAATTTTACCTGAAGGCAGGTTTAATGTTCCTATGTTAATGTTTTTGGTTTTTCCTTTTCCTATACTTGTCTCAAATATCACATCATCTTGAAAAAAGTAGCAAAAATCCGGCACCTTGATTTTCATCAAACTCAATCCTTTCTACCAATCATTACCACTAAGCAAACTTGAAATTATACTTCCCACCCGCAGTCCCTCTTTACCATAAAAAATCTCCGAAACCCTTACTTATCCCGGCTTCTTTTTTTCTTTTACATTCCTTTTAAAAAATGTGATTTGGCTTTTTCTTTTTGATTTTTTATGAAGTAATTTGTATAGATCTTCGTCAATCTCACGATAAATGTAATTCTGCATTCGCATCAAAATCAAAAGGGCTTCCAAACAGTCCGGTTTCACTTCGACAGCCTTTCTTAAGCAATTGATGCTTTTCTCAAAATCCCCAATAGGTGGCTCGAAAACCAATACACCCAACCGGACCCATGCTTCCACATCATCCGGGTATTTTATTAAATGCTGATCCAAAAATCTTTCAATTTCTTCTTCATGGACACCTTCTTCATTTAATTTGGTGATCTTCTCCGCTAAAGATGAATTCATTTCAAACTCACTCATTAAGAAAATCCAAGATCAATCACTTTTTTTCACCGGCCTGATTCGATCAGTGTATTCCCTTTTCCTTATCCAATTTAATTAATGCCATCACTTATTCGTTTTGCTTTTTTTTGAAATAAACCATATATATAATCTCCTTTTCGTCGATCTACACAGGCTGTTACCTCAGTCAATGGGCAAATTGGATCCAATCCTGAAATCAGAATAACCGGTAATTCGTAGTACACATTATCCGGATCATCTAAAAAAAGTTTCCACTTGCCATTTAAATTTTTTCGATATACTTGCCCTACGTATCGTGCTAAAGAATCTAACTTTCTTTTTTCAGTTTCCTTCAGAATATCTCCCACTGTGGGATATGTTTTTAAAATCCACTCTTCTAACCGAAGTAGTGATTCCGGACTATAATCAAGCATCAATTGTGCAGGCATTTCTTCAATCAATTCATCGAGCCTGTCTCCCATTTCCATCAACCAATATTGAAATAATCGGTTCATTGTTTCCCTCCTGATCTTTCATGAACCTCTTTCTTGTATAGCCAAACCTTGTTCATTTTCCAAGAACTATTTCTTTAAATAACGATCCATCTCTCTTCCCAACAGCAAATGATCTTAAATTCCTTGTCATCGCGATCATTTCTTATATTCTTTGTCCAGTATAAGTATTGGCTTTTCTTAAATAAACAAGTATTCTTTTCTGCGGGTCTGGGGAATCAGCTCAATCTTCCTGATGAGTCTTGCATAAGGAACATGTTCCTTCATTTTTTTCATGACCTCTGGAAGATTCTTCAGTTTATTCAGTCTGATCAAGACGGAATATTCTCTGAAATTTCTTTCCTCCCAATCCTCATCCACATAATTGTAATAAATTTTGATCCTCCCCAAGTTCCGCTTTATAGTACTCATCTCTCAATAACTGCTTTCACGATACTCGAATTGAATTTTTAAGGCTTTTTCCAAATCGTTTTTAACTGCCCGCAACGATTTGTCAGCTACACCATAAAATCATATACTCATACATCATAATCACCTGACCCCCATTATACTTGGCCAACCGCTCATGACAAGGGATTGGACATGACATTCTTGCTAAATCAGCATATCCTATTTTTCAAATTAAATCATTTGATCAACCAAATAAATTTTAGGGTCATAAAATAGGAGTCATTCTCTCAAAATGACTCCAAAATCCAAATACTATTAATCATCACTTGGCGGAGGTATAATAATTGGCTGATATCTTAGTACCTTTTCAACGATTTCTTCTGGAGTAAGTTTATTATCACTCCAATAAATCAACCTCATTAATTCTTTAAAATCAGGTACTGATTTTTCCAATAATGACAAAATCTCAGTCTCTTCTTCTTCAGAGAATTCTACATTGATTAGCTTTCTAACTGTAACTATTAATTCTTCTTTTGATTTGATGAATTTGTCCATTGTAATCTCCCCCCTCTTCTTAGCGCCCAAAGCGGTAATTGCCGCGTTCTTCCAATTGATGTTTAATTTGCGGGAAAGAGTACTGGCGGCATGTTTCCAAAAGTCTTTAGTAAACACTTTTTAACACTTTTTGTACGGGGGGCAGTTTTTCAAGCAAATCGCTTCCTTTCCGCCAGTTGTTTTTGGTTTTACTTCATTTTCTCCTTGGATTCAAATTCACTTTTGTTCAAACAAAACCCCCCCAACACTGCACATGCAGTTGGGGGCTCTGTTTATTTTTCTTTATAGCAATTTTAAAAAGCCAAGGGGCATTGTCATCTTCGACAACCTTATGCTTAATCTTATATTCCCCAGCTTTCCTTGATTTCCTTTAACAGTCGGGTCACTTCTTCTTTTCTTTTCGGGTGACTTGAAATATACTCTTGTGCACGTTTATACACATAAGGATAAAACTCCTTAAAGTCCATGTATCCGATGGTATCTTCCTCAGCAGCCGGATAATACATGACCAGAGCCACTTCATTTTCTTGACAACGGAAACGTTCCCATTCATCAAAACTTTGCCGAAATAAAATCATCACTTCTTCTATACCAAAACCTCTTTTGTTTTTAAAGTTGTTTAAACAATCCACAAAATTAAAATTTCCAACCAAACTAAAAAAATGCTGATACATAATTCTTTTTCTTCTATCGTTTCCATGACTTTATAAGTTTCTTCTTCAAAATTGCACATTTCTCATTACTCCTCAACAAACACTGGATAAAAATTTTTTATTTTCCCCTGATTATCAAGATAACCAACAAATTTCATTCCATTATTGCTATATCCTTCGACTGTTCTTCCTTTAATTCTTTTATTAGATAATCCTTCAGCCATGGCTTCTTTTCCCCATAGAATATCCGATAAATTTTAGGATCATAAACAGTCAAACCTTCTTCAATAAAGAATCACCTTTGATTTGCTTTCTTCACTTCCTCAAACCAAGAAATAAAAATATCTGGTGGAGCTAGCTCTTTGGTATCAGACCAGACTGGATCATACTGATATCTTGCTCGAAGTTTATTCTCTTTAGCATTATAATGAATTTTGATTTCAGTTGGCATATCTCTGTTAAATTCTTGACACTTCTTGTGAATCTCCTCTAAATAACCCAGTCCGATTTTAAGCATACTCCTTTGTCTTTCTCTTGAAACATCAAACCTTTCACGTTGTCCCTCTTCCAATGTTTCGTTTAACCGGTGTTTATGAACCACCTTCCCGTTCATTTTATAAAACACGTTAAATGAATACATTTTATCTTCATAAGAGCAGTAAATATAAATCCCATCTGCTTTATTATCTGCATACTCTGCACAAATAGCCACTATTTCACCCTGTAACTCCGAAAAGTAATCTTCAAATACTTTTTCCATAAATTAATCACCCTTATTTATACCTCTTCGTATTACTGCAATAAAAGCCTAAATTGGCCCGAAACGAAGAAACAACCGCATCAGCCAAAAATTTTTCAGGGGTATATTCCACCCTTGGTATTAAAATACATGCAGGAATTCCCATATTACTTTAACTTCCTTATTATCTAACATGTACTAACATGTACTACCTTGATTTTACTCACAAAGCCTTTATCTGCATAAAAATGTTACATACAAAAAGCAGCCCGCTATTACAGGCTGCTTAGGAATGAATCACAGGAGAATTGTTTGCTTTCTTCACTTCTACACATTCTTTTTTAAATAATCCAAGATGACTGAGCGATCTTCTTCGGCTTGTTCATAACCTTTGTCATAAGCATAGCGAGTTACTGTTTCTTTAGATAAACCTAAAATCATCTGTTTATAAAATTCCGTACAACCTTGAACCAATGCGAGAAAAAATTCTTTTTTAGGTAAACACCAATTTTTATCCTCAATTGAAAATAAAACAAACCCTTTATGCAATATTTTCAAATTCATTCTTACCGGCTGATCCGGAAAGTAATATGTACTTTCTTTATGTTCAATAGCCTCTAAGGTTAAATTGAGAAGATAATCCCAAAGTTGATCAATTAAATCCGAATAATATTCTGATAGAACAGGTTCATCATAATAGCTTAATTCAATGTAACCCTCTAAATAACGATGATCCAGATAAGGATCTAATTTCTTCAACAAATCCGTGTTTGTGACCTCAATGGCTTTTTCCTTTAATGAAGGAACTACTATAATTCCTTTTGATTCTAATATATCTGGATCCGGGATGTTTTCCGATACAAAGATATAAGATCGGACTTTGAACATAAAACCCAACTCCTTATACCAAGATATCATTATAATTTTTATTCTACTTTTGGATATAATTGACCAACTAAACGAATTATTCTTCCATTCGAATTATTAATTTCTCTTACAAAACCTACTACATATTTAACCCCATCGATACTTATTTCTTCATTTATACCTAATTGAAATTGTGATCTTTTTTTAGCATTTTGACTAATAATTTCTTTTTCTTGCTTGATAATCTTGTTTAGTATCTCTTCAACATCCTCGGCTGTCATTCTGCTTGGAAATAAGGTATTTTGGCTTTTGTTTTTCCGTACATTTGGATTAAAGTACTTTGGATGATGACTTTCCAATATATGTTTCATTGCATTTTTGTCTAAAGAAATAAATATATTACTATCAACTTGAACGGT
>NZ_REFP01000002.1:0-2937 GCF_003688725.1 Thermoactinomyces vulgaris | reverse complement strand
AAACAAATTTTTTAATGTTTCAATGGGATGTGCTATGATATCGGCGATCCCTTTGAGGGCATCCCAAAGGGCTTTACCCAATCCTTTAAAGAAGCTGCCGGCAAGGCAATCCGCCAAATATCATCTCCTTGGCTGAACACATGAAAAAGACAGTGCTATCCAGCACTGTCACCTGTTGATTAAAATAACTCAAGATTTTATTTATTGATTACATCGATTGAACCCGTTCTTTTATCAAATCATAAGTTCCAGATGATAAATGAATCCCCTTAATTTTTTCATTAATAAATTCATGATAATCGGATACAAGAGGATCCGGACCACCATTCACCCGATAGATCTGCCGGACATTTTTCTTTCCTTTTAAATAATGCGATTTGGCTTTTTCTTTTTGATTTTTTTTCAAATAGTATTTCCCTAATGAAATATGATTCAACACATATTTTGGATAAGCTGAAATCGATTTTTCTAAATGATGGGCATATTCTTCATCCATCTTTTTTCCTTCAAAATACCACGCTTTGGCAAACTCAATCAACGATTGCTCCTCACGACCCCTTGGCTGATAATGACGAAGTAATTTGTATACTTCTTCATCAACCTCACGATAAATGTAATCCTGCATTCGCATCAAAATCAAAAGAGCTTCCAAGCAATCCGGTTTCACTTCGACGGCCTTTCTTAAGCAATTGATGGTATAAATTACCCTCTTCTCCATAACCCTCTTTATCTTTAAAAGAGTTTAAGCATTTAATAAAATCCGTCAATACAAAAATGTTGTCGATACAATGCTCCTTTTCTTTAATAGTTTCTATAAATCTATTCAAAACTATTCATTTCTCTCACCCTTTTTATAATTGAGACCACGAAGAAATTATATTCTTAACTGTAACATAATGATTCCAAGCGATTTCAGGCATCTTACCTTCTTCTGAAAATCATCCCTTTAAATTAATATCAGAAAATTAATTAAAGAGACAATTCTATTCGATATAAGAAAGACAGTGCCTCTTTAGCACTGCCTCCAAGTCAAACAGAACATGCCTAATCAAAAATCTTTGATTCAGCTCATTCATCCCACCACTTTTTCAGTTCATTAATATATTCCGGATCTTTGGTGGCCATGATGACTAATGGAGCGTAATCCAAACCAATAAATATGGATTCATCATTTCTTGTAAATAATAATCCTTTATCCACTTTCACCGGATAAATGTTCAAGAACTCTTCTGTTGAACGCTTTACCTCGATGGATGAACCTTCTTCATTGATAAACGTATCAAATAAAAACAATTTGGAAGTATCCTCCAAATTTTCATCCCTGAAAATGATTGATTTCCCATTTTCCTTCTCATGTATCTCAAAGTCAGGCCATCCTTTTTCGATAATGATACTAAACTCTTCATCCTTAAACGCACCGAAATTCTCAGTTATTCCTTCAATGTGAAAACATTGGCCTTGATCTGTTTTTAAATACACTTTCGTACAATAATATGTATCTTTGTAACGACGGTAGCAACGTTCCACAATCAAGTATATATCGATTTTGTTTGCTTCGCACAGTTCTTTAACATATGCTTTGTTAACCTCTAAATCATACACATGATACTTCACTCTTCTCACCCCATACTATGGTTTGAAATGAATATCTTCATAAACTCCGTTCATCCAAACATCTATATTTACACTGCCATCATTTTTCGTTCTAAACTGCGCCAACATGTTATCATTTTTATCATATATTCTTGACCAACCTTGTCTAGGATCATCTGGTTCAAATATATTCCCTTTTTCATCTCTAATCGTTATACTTCTTTCTCTAGCAAAATCAAAAATTTCTTGTGGGACATTCTTTAGCAATCAGCCAAATATTTGGTAGGTAATCATCTCAGCTGTTTCGTGTATGTTTTTATCTGTATGAAAATGTCACATATAAAAAACAGCCTGCTGTCTACAGGCTGCTTAGGAATGACTCACAGGAATTGTTTTCTTTCTGATTTCACTTCTACACATTCTTTTTTAAATAATCCAATATAATTGACCTTGCTGTGAAACATTCTTTATATGTTTTGGCATACCCATATCGGATGGCATTTTCTTTAGACAGCCCCAAATTCATATGTTTAAAAAAATCAATCCCTCCATCAATAATTGTCAGGAAAAAATCCCTTTTGGGCAAATACCATTTTTTCTCCTCTAACAAAAATAAAACAATCCCCTTTTGCAATATTTTCATTTCCATTTCTAGTGGACGATCCGGAAAATACCCTTTACTTTCTTTATCGTAAATAGCCCTTAAAGTTAAATCAATAAGTTCCGCCCAAAGCTGATCAATAAGATCAAATTGTTTTTTTGATAAAATAGGTTCTTGATAATAATTTAATTCTATATGACCATCTAAATAATTATGATCAAGATAAGGATCGATTTTTCTTATTAAACTTGTTTCAGTAACTTCAATTTCATCAGGTACATCCAGATCTGGAGCGTCTATGGGTAAATAAATATAAGAATGAACCTCAAACATTAAAAACATCTCCTTAAAAATTGAGAAATAGTAGTTATATATTATTTTACTTTAGGGTAGAATTGGCCGACTCGACGGATTGCTTTCCCATTGGAATAAATATTATCTTTAAAGCCTACTACATATTGAATACCATCAACTTCAATTGCATTTATTTTACCTACCTGAAAATTATATGGTTTTCTTGCGTTTTTACGAATATTTTCTTTTTCTTGTATAATAATCATTGTTAGCACATCTTCGACGTCTTTTTCTGACATTTTACTTGGCAATAGAGTAGTATCTTTATAGTCCCCACTTCTAGTTGTTCTTACTTTTGGATTAAAGTACTTTGGATGATGACTTTCCAATATATGTTTCATTGCATTTTTGTCTAAAGAAATAAATATATTACTATCAACTTGAACGGT
>NZ_REFP01000001.1 GCF_003688725.1 Thermoactinomyces vulgaris | reverse complement strand
AAGGGATAAGCGCTGAAAGCATCTAAGCGCGAAGCCCCCCTCAAGATGAGATTTCCCATTCCCTTCGTGGAAGTAAGACCCCTTGTAGATGACAAGGTAGATCGGTCCGGGGTGTAAGCACAGCAATGTGTTCAGCTGACGGATACGAATCGGTCGAGGGCTTTCCCTACTTACTTCTCGCGGTTGCTTTGCTTCTTCCATCCTCATTTTCAGGGTGTGTCCATGACACCTTTGTCTGGTGACCATAGCGGAGGGGATCCACCCGTTCCCATCCCGAACACGGAAGTTAAGCCCTCCAGCGCCGATGGTACTTGGGGATGACCCCTGGGAGAGTAGGTCGTTGCCAGGCAACAATATCCCTTACCCCTCTTAAGCAACATGCTTAAGAGGGGTTTTTGATATTCTTTTGAATCCATTTGAAACCGTACGTATTAGGAAAACATCAAGGTTATCTCTATTTTTTCTTAAGAAATTATCAATATAATACTAAAAAACAGCTCGTTCCTTTTCGGTAGACTTAATGCCGTAGGAACGAGCTGTTTTATGTGAAATGCCAGGTAGAGGAATGACTGTTCCATAGCCGCATAAATGTCACGACTTAAAAAGGATCTGTTTATCTCCTCAGGATAGTTATGAATACATGGGGAATTTCAACTGAAGGCCATCCTTGGATGAAAGGCGTATGTGGATCGTCAGGTTGTTATCACGACAACATAAAGAGAAACAAAAGAAAAGGATTAGATAATCAGTTGTCATGGAGAGAAAAATGATTGACGGAAAAGAGGTGAAAGAATGAAAAAGATCGGCATCACCATTTATGGATGCGAAAGAGATGAGGCTGAGGTTTTCAAAGAACTTTCTCCACGTTTTGGTGTCATCCCTACCATTACAAGCTCTGCCGTCTCAGAAACCAATGCAACATTGTCCCGGGGAAATCAATGCATCAGTGTTGGACACAAATCTGAGATTTCCAAACGCGTTCTAATCGCATTAAAGGATTGCGGCGTTAAGTATATCTCAACTCGAAGCATTGGTTGCAACCATATCGACATTCAGGCAGCAGAAAGTTTGGGAATCACTGTCGGAAACGTGAGATATTCACCGGATAGTGTTGCCGATTATACGTTGATGTTGATGCTGATGGCTATACGCAAAGCCAAATCCGTTATGAGTCGTGTGGAAAAGCATGATTTCAGATTGGATCATGTCCGTGGCAAAGAGCTGCGTGACATGACTGTTGGTGTATTGGGAACCGGTCGTATAGGCAAAGCCGTGATTGAGCGGCTGCACGGGTTTGGATGTCGTATACTGGCGTATGGTCACAGCCAAGAGGTGGCGGCAAATTATGTGTCCTTCAATGAGTTGCTGCAAAATAGCGACCTGATTACCATTCATGTACCACTTAACGCGGACACATACCATATGATCGGTCGCGAACAGATTAATGCCATGAAGCAAGGCGCATTTCTAATTAATACAGCGCGGGGAGCGCTTCTGGATACCAATGCTCTGATTCAAGCGTTGGAGAATGGTAAGTTGGGCGGAGCAGCGTTGGATGTGTTGGAAGGTGAGGAAGGATTTTTCTATTTTGATCATTCACGAAAATCAATAGATCATCCATTCATACTTAAGCTGCAAAAGATGCCGAATGTGATCATCACGCCGCATACGGCGTACTACACGGAACGGGCATTGTATGAAACCGTTGAAAAGACAATATTAAATTGTTTGGAATTTGAGAGGAGAGAGGCACTTGTCTAGATTAAAGATCGCCGTCTTGTTTGGCGGATGCTCAGAGGAACATGATGTGTCGGTAAAATCTGCGGTCGAGATTGCCAACAACATTGACACGGAAAAATACGAGCCCATTTACATTGGAATCACCCGATCCGGAACTTGGAAAATGTGCGAAAAACCTGGTGTGGAATGGGAAAGTGGCAATTGCTGTTCCGCCGTGCTGTCGCCGGATAAAAAAATGCATGGATTGCTTGTACAAAAGAACAATGAATATGAAATTCAACACGTAGATGCAGCATTTTCGGTTTTGCACGGCAAGTCGGGTGAGGATGGATCGATACAAGGTCTTTTTGAATTGTCCGGAATCCCGTATGTGGGCTGTGATATTCAAAGCTCAGCAATTTGTATGGATAAATCGCTGACATATATCATAGCCAAAAATGCTGGCATCGCTACTCCGGAATTCAGGGTGATCCATAAGGATGATCTGTTGGATGCGGATGTTTTGTCCTATCCTGTTTTTGTCAAGCCGGCACGTTCCGGTTCATCCTACGGTGTAAAAAAAGTCTATTGTGCGGACGAATTAAACGATGCCATTCAATTGGCTGGAGAATATGACAGCAAAATCCTGATTGAGCAAGCTGTAATGGGATATGAGGTTGGTTGTGCCGTACTGGGAAACGGTTCCGAGCTGATGGTTGGCGAGGTGGATCAAATCACGCTGCAATACGGTATCTTTCGTATTCATCAGGAAGCCGAGCCGGAGAAAGGTTCTGAAAATGCAGTGATAACCATTCCGGCAGACTTGTCGGTAGAAGATCGGGAACGGATTCGTGAAACGGCAAAAAAAATATACAGAGTGCTTGGGTGCAGAGGTCTTGCCCGTGTTGACATGTTCTTACAAAACAACGGCCGCATTGTCCTAAACGAAGTCAATACCTTGCCCGGATTCACATCGTACAGCCGGTATCCCCGTATGATGGATGCTGCTGGCATCAAACTTCCGGAATTGATTGACCGTCTGATCGAATTGGCATTAAAGAGGTGATAAGTATGGAAAAAGGATTTATATTTTTGGATGAAATTTTGTACGGAGTTCGCTGGGATGCCAAATATGCTACATGGGATAATTTCACAGGGAAACCGGTAGACGGATATGAAGTTAATCGCATCGTGGGAACTTATGACTTAGCCCTTGCGTTGCGAAAGGCACAAAAACAAGCAGAAGCTCTCGGGTATGGTTTGCTGTTGTGGGACGGCTATCGGCCCCAAAGGGCGGTGGAATGCTTTTTACGTTGGTCCGAACTACCGGAAGACAATCTTACCAAAGAAAGATATTATCCGAATATCGAGCGATCCGAATTAATCACAAAGGGATATGTTGCGCCATTATCAAGCCACAGCCGTGGAAGTGCAATTGATCTTACGCTTTATCGGTTGGATACCGGTGAACTTGTCCCCATGGGAAGCAGTTTCGATTTTATGGATGAACGCTCACATCACACCTCAAAAAAAATTTCAAGCAATGAAGCGAAAAACCGCCGGTTGTTACGTTCAATCATGGAAAACAGCGGATTTGAAGCTTACGAATATGAATGGTGGCACTACGTATTAAGAAACGAACCTTACCCTGATACGTATTTTGATTTCCCCATTGTCGGGAACCATCAAAAAGAGGACTAAATTGGGGTTCATCAATGAAATTCCGGTTGCGCAAGGGTTTTTTACATCCTTGATGTGTTTTTGCAAACAATGGATTTCTGATTTTATATCCATTGTCTTACTTTAAGATATACGTCTAATCGTATATGAATTAAAATATAGTGGGACAATAACAGATAAATGAATTTCAACATAGTCATCAGCCGGGGTTTCAGTAAACAGGAAAATCAAACTGTTTATATGTGTTGAGAGGAGAATGGGTTGGTAACTGTGAGTGATAAAATACTTGTTGTGGATGATGAACGTGAAATTGCTGATTTGGTTGAGTTATACCTGAAAAATGAGAATTATACCGTTTTCAAATGCTACACTGCCAAAGAAGCGTTGAAATGTATCGATGAGACTGACCTGGATCTTGCCATATTGGACATCATGCTTCCTGGCACAAGCGGCCTTGAAATCTGCCAAAAAATCAGGGACAATCACAATTACCCCATTATCCTGCTGACCGCAAAAGATGCGGAAGTGGACAAGGTGACGGGTCTTACGATCGGTGCAGACGATTATATCACAAAGCCCTTTCGCCCGCTTGAGTTAATTGCACGCGTCAAAGCGCAGTTGCGCCGATACAAAAAATACAATGGAGTAACAGAGCAAAAAGAAAATGTTATAGTTCATGCCGGCATTGTCATGAATATAGACACGCATGAGTGCTTTTTGAACGAGAAACCGTTATCCCTCACCCCTACTGAGTTTTCAATCCTGCGCATTCTTTGTGAAAACAAAGGAAAGGTGGTTAGTTCTGAGCAGTTGTTTCATGAGATATGGGGAGACGAATACTTCAGCAAGAGCAGCAATACCATCACCGTGCATATCCGGCATTTGCGCAAAAAAATGAATGACTCCATTGATAATCCGAAATATATCAAAACCGTATGGGGAGTTGGTTATAAAATTTGAGTGAGAAAAATAACGATTATTACAAATTAAAACGCAAACTATTCCTGTATATCCTTGTAATTGTGATCGCTGCAATTGTATTTGTTTTTTATTTGCGTGAACTCATGCGGTGGAGAACCGGGGAGTGGATCGTACGTTTTTTGGAAAACAGTTTTTACTTAGAGCGTCAGGACGCGATGTTAATATATCAATATACCATACGGAACAATATTACCATCATTATGTATGTGACGATTGCTGTTACGGTTCTGATTCTGTGCCGTATCATGCTGTCGAAATTCGCGAAATACTTCAACGAGATAAATAACGGCATTGATATACTTATCCAAAAAGAGGATAAACAAATTGAACTTTCTCCGGAAATGGAGTTTTTGGAACAGAAACTGAACACATTAAAACTGACACTGGAAAAGCGGGAGCAGGAGGCGAAGCTTGCCGAACAAAGGAAAAATGACTTTGTCATGTACTTGGCACATGATATTAAAACTCCCCTGACATCCATTATCGGTTATTTGAGCCTGCTTGATGAGGCGTCAGACATGCCGGCAGAGCAACAGGAAAAGTATATTCGTATTACATTGGACAAAGCCATTCACCTCGAACGGTTAATCGACGAGTTTTTTGAGATCACGCGATATAATCTCCAAACGATTAAACTTGAAAAAAAGCACATTGACCTGTACTACATGCTGGTGCAAATAACCGATGAATTTTACCCCCAGCTGGCCGTGAATGGAAAACAGGTTGTTATTCATGCTCCGGACGATTTGACGGTATACGCCGATCCCGATAAACTTGCCAGGGTCTTTAACAACATTTTGAAAAACGCCGTGGCATACAGTGAGAACAACAGCGTCATTGACATTACCGCGGGTCGATGCGGGGATATGGTTTCGATCGAGTTTAAAAATGCCGGGAGTATTCCTAAAAGTAAACTGGATGCCATATTTGACAAATTCTATCGGATTGATGACGCCCGCTCCTCCGGCAAAGGGGGAGCGGGACTTGGATTGGCGATTGCAAAAGAAATCGTGACTTTACACGGCGGGCGCCTTTATGCAGACAGTGATAAAACACATACTTCATTTACGGTGGAGCTCCCCGCCATGCCAAGGCAGACTTAAGAAAACATTAAGGAAATTCCCGTGTTTTCTTAAGAAATGATCAACGAAACATTAAAAAAACGACTCGTTCCTTCAGGTAGACTTCATACTGAGGGTACGAGATTTTTTTTGAATCAAAAAATGGTTTTATCGGTTGAAAATCACAGCATTTTTGATCGTTCTGAGGAAAACAAAAGAAAAATACGAATCAGGAGGAGAAACATTGGGAAGTAAAAAGTTTACATTCGGATTATTCACTGTTTATGTATTTGTGCTTGTGTGGTTGGTTCTTTTTAAATTACAGTTTTCTCTTGATTATATAGAAAGAGTGCGGGTCATTAATTTGATTCCGTTTCATCAGTCTCTTTTTTCTGAGGTATATAGCAATATAAGAATTTTTATACCCTTGGGTATTTATATTTGCATGTTGAAAAGTGAGTGGGCTTTTTCGAAAAAAGTGTCAGCCATCGTTGGTTTTACTTTGTCATTTGAAATCATTCAATTTGTTTTGGCGATTGGAAGAAGTGATTTGACGGATATCTTGGCCAATACGCTCGGGGGTGTCATCGGTATTGGAATTTATCAGCTGATATTCAAGCTTCTCAAACACAGAACAAATATTTTTATAAATTTGTTTTCCTTGTGTGTAACATCCTTTGTTATGTATTTCATTATCTTTATATTCAAAAGGCCCATCTAGCTCTCATAAAGCCTGAAAAAGATGCCAAATCAGGTGCCTTTCTCAGGCTTTTTTCATTTCTTCCATTAAATATCTGTTATCCAAAACTCCATCGTTCCTTTTTTGGTATAAATCCATCTTGTTTTCCCGTTTTTTTTTACCGGCAAAAATACAAATGGATCCGTCTGGTTCCGTCAGCTGAAAGGAAAACAGACAATGGGAGAACGATAAAGAGGAAATAGCGGTGAATCATCCGGTGGGTGCAAAGCATTTTAAAAACAAAAATTCCACTGGAAGATGATTGCCTGCGCTCGGTGAAGATCCGGAGGGTTTAAAATATAAATAAAGTGGTGGGAATATGAAAAAATTTTACGATCCCCCGGATGAAGTTGATAGAGTAAACCATCATGCAGGATTTGTGTTTTCTCAGGAAATACTCTGTGAACGAACATCCTGCTATTTTTGGTTAAAAACAAAATCGTGGTTATGTTTTTAAAATTATACTAATATAACCGTAAATTTTTTAATTTATCATTAAAAACGTGTTTAAAAGATCGATTTTAGGGAAATAAATAACGAAGCAAGATTGGAGGGGAAGTTTTGAACTACCAAATTGAAGTGAAAAATCTCACGAAGATCTTTGGCAAATCAACGAAGAAAGCTTTGAAAATGCTGAAGGAAGGAAAAGGAAAAGAAGAAATTTTCAAGGCGACCGGAGCCACGGTGGGTGTGAACCAAGCAAACTTCGCCGTGGAAAGCGGAGAAATTTTCGTGATCATGGGATTGTCCGGAAGCGGAAAATCGACGCTTCTCCGGATGTTGAACCGTCTGGTTGAACCGACCTCGGGGCAGGTTTTTATCGACAATGAAAACATTGTCGAAATGAATGCGGAGCAATTGCGGGAACTGCGGCGGAAAAAAATCAGCATGGTCTTTCAGAAATTCGCTTTGTTTCCCCATCGCACAGTGATTGAAAATGTTGAGTTCGGGTTGGAGATTCAAGGGATTTCTGCCGCCGAACGAAGAGCGAAAGCCATGGAAAGCCTGAAGTTGGTCGGTTTGGAAAGCTGGGCTGACAGTTATCCCAACCAATTGAGCGGCGGAATGCAACAACGGGTCGGGTTGGCCAGGGCGCTGGCGAACGATCCGGAGATTTTGCTGATGGACGAAGCTTTCAGTGCACTGGATCCCTTGATTCGCAAAGAGATGCAGGAAGAGCTTGTCGATCTGCAACGGTCGATGAATAAAACCGTCATATTTATCACACATGATTTGGATGAAGCGTTGCGCATCGGAGACCGGATCGTGTTGATGCGCCATGGGGAAATTGTGCAAATCGGGACGCCTGAAGAGATCTTGACCAATCCTGCCGATGCCTATGTGGAACGGTTTGTGGAAGATGTCAACCTGGGGAAAGTCCTGACCGCCGAAACGGTGATGCGCAAGGCGGAAACCATCGTTCTCGGAAAAGATGGAATCCGTGTGGCAGGAAAGAAAATGCGGGACAAAGGCATTCCCACGTTGGTGGTGGTTGACCGCAAGCGTTATTTAAAAGGGATGGTCACCGCCGATCAGGTAAAAGAAGCCTTCAAAAAAGAAAAGAAAGTGGAAGATATTTTGGTGAAAGATGTTGTGAAAGTAAAAAAAGACACTCCTTTGCAATCGATTGTATCCGAAATGGGACAACAAGCGGATTCCACCATCCCAGCCGTTGTTGTTGATGACGAGGATCGTGTGCTGGGGATTGTGGGGCGTGGTGCCGTCTGGGCGGCACTTACCGGGCAAGGAGGGGATAGCGAATGAATTTGCCGAAACTCCCTCTTGCCGACTGGGTCGATGCGTTGATTAAATGGATGCAAGAATATTTTGCGCCCTTATTTCATTTTATTCAAGGCATTATTACACCGATCACCGATTTCTTTGAACGGGTTCTATCGGTCACGCCACCATTGGTGACCATCTTGTTGCTGACCTTACTGGTGTGGTTGTTAAGCCGGCTGAGGATTGCCGTCTTTGCACTGGTGGGCTTTTTGCTGATCTATGATCTGGGATTATGGGAAACCAGCGTGGAAACCCTCGCTCTGGTCTTGACATCGACGCTGATTTCGATCATCATCGGAATCCCGCTCGGATTATGGGCCGGGCGAAGTGACCGGGTCAAACAAATTGTCACCCCGGTGCTCGATTTCATGCAGACGATGCCGGCATTTGTTTATTTGATTCCTGCGGTCTTTTTCTTTGCCTTGGGGGCTGTGCCTGCGGTGATTGCTTCGGTGGTGTTTGCCATGCCGCCGACCATCCGCATGACCAGTCTGGGATTGCGCCAGGTGTCCAAAGAGTTGAAAGAAGCGGCCAATGCTTTTGGCTCCACTTCTTGGCAACGCTTGGTCAAAGTGGAGATTCCGCTCGCGAAACCGACTATCCTGGCCGGAATCAACCAAACCATCATGCTTTCCCTATCCATGGTGGTCATCAGTTCCATGATTGGAGCCGGAGGGCTTGGTAAGATCGTGCTTGAATCGATCTCCCGGTTGCAAGTCGGTTTGGGATTTGAAGCCGGGCTGGCGATTGTCATCATCGCGATTGTGTTGGACCGGATGACGCAAAATCTGGGAAAAACAAAAACAGCTCCTTCCGGTGGAAACGGGAAGAAAAAATTCCCGGTCCGCAAATGGATGTCTGTTGTGGCGATCCTGGTGTTTTTGGGCATGGTGATTGCCGCATATGCTGATTTCGGAGGCGGCAAAGAGAAAGTGACATTGGCATACGTCAGTTGGGAATCGGAAATCGCCAGCACCAATGTCGTGAAAAAAGTCCTGGAGAAACAAGGATTTGAAGTTGATCTGGTGGAAACCCAGGCAACCCCGATGTGGCAGGGCGTGGCCCAGGGAGATGTGGATGCTCATGTGGCGGGTTGGTTCCCGGTGACATCCAAAGTGATTGCTGACCAATTCAAAGGGCAATATGTGGATCTGGGCCCCAATTTGGAAGGAGCGCGGGTCGGACTGGTGGTTCCTTCGTATGTCAAAGCCAATTCAATTACAGAGCTGAATCAATATAAAGATCAATTCAAAGGAAGGATTGTCGGAATCGACCCCGGGGCTTCCATGATGCAAACAACGGAAAAAGTGATTGATGAATACGGATTGGATTTTCAATTGATCAATGGTTCGGATGCCACCATGTCCGCTGAATTGTCCAAAGCCATTCAGAAAAAGGAATGGATTGTGGTGACCGGATGGCAGCCTCACTGGAAATTTGCCGATTTCGACCTGAAGTTTTTGGAAGACCCGAAAAAAATGTTTGGCGGGGAAGAAGCCATCCACACGATTGTCCGGAAAGGCTTGAAAGAAGACAAGCCGGAGGTGTACCGGATCCTCGATCGTTTCCATTGGACGAAAGAAGATATGGAAGAAGTGATGTCCGATATCCACAATGGCATGAGCCCTGACAAAGCAGCAGAAAAATGGGTCGAAAATCATCCGGACAAAGTCAAAGAGTGGACACAGGGAGAATGAGGCACAAAGTGAGAGAAGAAAACTCTTCTCTCACTTTTTTTTAAGGTGTTGCATTTTCTTCAGCGCGCATTTTCTTTTCATATGCTTTGAAGAACGGATAGTAAATGAATCCGGACAGCAAAATATTGACAAAAACCAGGAGAATGGCCCGCCAATCTCCCCCGGTGGCCACATAAGCGCCAAACGGGGCGGGAAGGGTCCACGGAGCCAATATGGAAATGCGTTGGATCCAGTCCAAGGAGAAAGCGAGATAAGTGGTGACGGTACAGGCAACCGGTGCGAGAATGGCCGGAATCACAAGGAGGGGATTCATGACGATGGGTACGCCGAAAATGACCGGTTCGTTGATGTTAAACAAGCTGGGGACAATGGAAAAACGGCCGACTTGCCTCAGGTAAGAAGATTTGGAAAATAAGAGCAACAAACAGAGTGAGAGCGTGGTTCCCGAACCGCCGATCCAGACAAACCATTGATAAAACGGTTCCACGATCATGTTGGGCAACGGCTGTCCGGATGCCGCCGCGGCCGCATTTTCATCCAACAGCGCAAACCAGATGGGTTGCAAAACGGTTCCCACCACCGCCACCCCGTGGATCCCGGCACACCACAGCAGCATGATGAAAACAACCGGAATCACGGCGCCCAAGAAAGTGTTCCCTGCAAAATAAACCAAGGGCGAAAAGAGTTTGAGCAACACATTGTGCAAGTCGATTTCCAGCCAGACGCGAATGATCCACATTAGCAAAATAATGCATGCCGCCGGAATCAATGCTTCAAATGACCGGGACACGGAGGAAGGAACGGATTCGTGCATCTTGATGGAGAAACCTGATTTTTTCAACCAGTGCATGGTTTCCACGGCGATGAACATGGCGATGATCGACATGAACAATCCGGAGCCGCCCATTTTGCTGACGGGAAGCAACCATCCCAGTGCTTCGTTTTCCGGAAGGAGATGATCCAGGTTAACGGGAAGGGTCGCCATGATAAACGTGGCGGCACTGAGCAATCCGCCGGTGATTCCATCCAGATCATAAGAACGGGCCAGGCTGTACCCCATGCTGAACGAGGCATACAACGCCATCAACCCCAAAGTCAGCCGGTAAGGAATCAAAATGTCTTCCGCGTAAGGTTTGACCATGGCTTCGAGCGAAGGAACGGGAGGTGAGGCAATGATTAAAAAGAGGGAACCGATGATGATGAGAGGAAGCGTTGCGATAATTCCGTCGCGAATGGCCCTTAAATGACGCAATTCCGAGAGTTTGGCGAAAGGAGGCATCCATTTTGTTTCAATCCAGTTTAAAAACCGCTCCATGGTCGTCCTCCTTTTGAAAAAGGATGATATCCAAATGGTTATAAATATTATAACATATATATATCAGAATATTTTTTCTCTTTTGTTTTTAAAACTGTCGTGGCTTGTCTTTTCGGAAAAGGAGGTGGTTGCTTTCATTGATATGAGCGGCGGGGTCCGGGTTGGTGGCCTTGGCAGACAAGATGATATGAAATAATTTGTAAAATATATGAATAGACTTTTTTTATCAATTCTAGTAGATTAAAGGTAAATAAAGCGATGAACTGGAAAAAAGAGGTTATTTTGTGTTGTTAAAAAGGAGAGGATTCGGGATGAAAGTGTTGATTGTGTGTGCAGGAGGCATGTCCAGCGCGATTGTTTTGAAAGCAATTCAGTTGGAAGCTGAAAAACAAGGGCTGCCACTCACCTTGAAAGCGATCGGTGCCCATGAACTGGAAAATGAATTGCCCGATTATGACATGGCACTGGTTGCCCCGCAAATCCGCCACCGGTTTGTTTCGCTTTCTGATATCGGAAAAAAGCTCAATAAAAAGGTGCAACTCATCCCTTCCACGGGATATACGCCGATGGGAGCCCCGAGTGTGATCGAAATGATAAAAAAGGAGTTATCGTAAATTGGAACAAGAAATTTTTGAAATCATATTGCACGCCGGAAACGCGCGCGGACTTGCTTTTGAGTCGTTGGAAGCGGCAGAAGATTTTGATTTTGAAAGAGCGGAGCAGTTGATTCAAGAAGCGGATAATGAGTTGGCGGTTGCGCATCAATTGCAAACAAAGCTGATCCAGGCGGAACTGAATGGAACCCTGAAGGAAAAAACGTTATTATTGATTCATGCACAGGATCATTTGATGACGGCGATGAGTGAGCAAAAATTGATTGAACGGATGATCCGGATCATCAAAAAGCTGAAAGCATGAAAAGGTGGGGAAATCATTGAAACGATTGGGGATCTCTTTATATCCCGGGCGCACCACGTTTGAGAAGGACCGGGCTTATTTGGAAACAGCAGCAAAATACGGATTTTCCCGGGTGTTTACGTGTTTCATTTCACTGAATGAGCAAGACGGTGCCAAGCGGGAACAATTGAAACAAACGATTGCGTATGCAAAACAGCTGGGAATGGAAGTTTATATCGATGTCAATCCGCGCGTTTTTTCCAACCTCGGGGTCCGGGCGGATGATTTGTCTTTATTTCATGACTGGGGGGTTGCCGGAATCCGGCTGGATCTGGGCTTTTCTGGGCAAGAAGAGGCCATGATGACTTACAATCCTTACGGCATCAAGATCGAGATCAACATGAGCCAGGGAACCCGTTCCATCGACCAGATTCTCAGTTACCAACCCAACAAAGAGCAACTGACCGGTTGCCACAACTTTTATCCTCACCGGTATACCGGGTTGTCCTATGATCATTTCGCCCGGACCAGTTCCGCTTTTAAAGCCTTGGGGATTCAAACGGCTGCCTTTGTCAGTTCACAAAGTGCCACCCTGGGGCCGAGAGAGATCGCGGAAGGATTGTGTACCTTGGAAATGCACCGGGAACTGCCAATCGAAATTCAGGCCAAACACTTCTTTATGACCGGGTGGATTGATGACGTGATCATCGGCAATGCCTATGCGTCGGAAGAAGAGTTGAAAAAGCTCAGCCAAATTACTCCGGAAATTCCGGCGTTTACGGTGAACATGTCTGAAGATGCCACGCCTTTGGAGAAAAAAATTGTGTTTGAGGAATCCCATGTATACCGGGGCGATGTTTCCGAATACATGATCCGTTCCACTGGGAGTCGCGTAAAATATAAACAAGCTTCTTTTCCCCCGCATAACACCCAGGAAATCCGCCGGGGGGATGTTTTGATTGACAACGATCATTACGGCCAATACAAAGGAGAACTGCAAATTGCCTTAAAACCGATGAAAAATGACGGCCGGACCAATGTGGTGGGCCGGATTGAAGAACAAGAATTGTTTTTGCTGGATTATTTGAAACCTTGGAGCCCGTTTCGGTTTGAGCGTTCCTGAGGAATAATTCGAAACAAGAAGGTGTCAAGCATGGAGCATTTCAACAATCAGAAAATATTGCCAGCAGCCAATAATATCAAGGAATTTGAAAAGCTGATGGAAACAGACTTTGAATATGTCATTCTGTTAAACAGCCACATTGCTCAGCTGACAGCTTTAATGAAATTGGCACGGCGCCATCAAAAGAAAGTGCTGTTGCATGTTGATCTGGTTCAGGGGTTGAGAAGTGATGAATACGGTGCGGAATATCTGTGCCAAAAAGTCAAACCGGCCGGATTGATCTCCACGCGGACGCCGGTGATCCAAATGGCCAAAAAAAGATCGTTGATTGCGATTCAACGCATTTTTCTGTTGGATTCGCATGCTTTAAACACCAGCTACCGGCTGATTCAATCGTTCCAGCCGGATTACATTGAAGTCTTGCCCGGAATCATCCCCCATATCATCCGGGAAATTTCCGACAATACCAACGTACCGATTCTGGCCGGGGGCTTGATCCGGACCGTGGAGGAAGCCCGGGAAGCATTACAGGCCGGAGCCGTTGCGATCACGACCTCTGAACAGAAGATATGGAATAAAATTAATTAAAAAGAAATTGATTTATAAAAAACATTAATTTATAATAAGTATGAAATCGTTTTCGCGAATAAAAAGTTAATCAGGCATACCAGTGATGAGACAGGGAGAATCACGACGTCCTTTTTTCTAACGGTTGTGGAAAAAGGTTCTTAGTGATTCTTTTTGTTTTTTTTGGGCATCTCGGGGAAAGGAGCGTATGGATTGGATGACACCGTTTACGGCTGAACTCATTGGAACCATGATCCTGATTGTTTTTGGAGGCGGTGTGTGCGCCGGAGTCAATTTGAAGAAGACATTTTCCCATGACTCCGGTTGGATTGTCATTGTGTTTGGATGGGGTTTTGCGGTGATGTTGGGTGCCTATGTGGCAGGGGACATCAGCGGTGCCCATTTGAATCCGGCATTGACCATCGGTCTGGCAGTGGCCGGCAAGTTCCTTTGGAGCCAGGTACTGTCCTATATCGCGGCTCAGATGATCGGTGCCTTTTTGGGAGCGGTGATTGTCTGGCTTTTCTATTATCCGCATTGGGAACAAACGGAGGACCCCGCCGCAAAGTTGTCTGTTTTTTCCACTGCCCCGGCCGTTCCGAATTTCTTTTTTAATTTGATTAGTGAGATGATTGGGACATTTTTCTTGGTTTTTATTTTGCTGGTCATGGGCGCAGAAGGAATGGCGTTTGCTGACGGGTTAAAAAACCTGATTGTCGGCTTTTTGATTGTGGCGATCGGAATCTCACTCGGAGGGGCCACGGGTTATGCGATTAACCCGGCTCGTGATTTTGGCCCCCGTCTGGCCCATTTTCTTTTGCCGATTCCCGGAAAAGGGGATTCCAATTGGGGATATGCGTGGGTGCCGGTAGTCGGACCGGTGATTGGCGGAATCGTTGCCGCATGGGCTTATCAGATTCTCTTTTAGAGATTAAATGAGGTGATTGGAAAGTGACGAAAAAATATGTATTGGCGATCGATCAGGGAACAACCAGTTCCCGGGCAATTTTGTTTGACCGGCAGGGCAAAATGGTTCACATGGCCCAAAAAGAATTCCAACAATATTTTCCTCATCCCGGCTGGGTGGAACATGACGCCATGGAGATTTGGAGTTCGGTCCAAAGTGTGATTGCCGAACTGTTGGCGAAATCATCCGTGTCCGCTTCTGATATTGCTGCCATTGGCATCACCAATCAGCGGGAAACGACGGTGGTCTGGGACAAAAAAACAGGAAACCCGGTCTATCCGGCGATCGTTTGGCAATCGAGGCAAACGGCCTCCATCTGCGAAGAATTGAATCAAAAAGGATATACTGACTTATTCCGGAAGAAAACTGGTCTTCTCATTGATCCTTATTTTTCCGGGACCAAGGTCAAGTGGATTTTGGATCATGTCAAAGGGGCGCGGGAAAAAGCGGAAAGAGGAGACTTGCTGTTTGGCACCATTGACACGTGGCTGGTCTGGAAGTTGTCAGGCGGACGGGCGCATGTGACGGACTATTCCAATGCTTCCCGGACATTGATGTATAATATTTATGATTTAAAATGGGATCCGGATTTGCTCTCCATTTTGGACATTCCGGGGAAGATGCTGCCGGAAGTGCGTTCCTCTTCGGAAGTGTATACGGTGACGGAAAAATCCTTGTTCTTTGGAGAGGAAGTGCCTGTATCCGGTATTGCCGGGGATCAACAGGCCGCCCTTTTCGGACAGGCGTGTTTTGAACCGGGAATGGCCAAAAACACTTATGGAACCGGTTGCTTCATGTTGATGCACACGGGGGAAAATGCTGTGCCCTCCAAGCACGGGCTGCTGACCACGATTGCCTGGGGTTTGGACGGCAAAGTGGAGTATGCGCTGGAGGGAAGTATTTTTGTTTCCGGATCCGCCATCCAATGGTTGCGGGACGGATTAAAGCTGATCGATGAAGCCGGAGAAAGTGAAGCCATGGCCAATGAAGTGGATTCGACCGGAGGCGTTTATGTGGTTCCGGCATTTGTGGGGTTGGGAACGCCTTACTGGGATTCCGATGCCCGGGGGGCTGTCTTCGGACTGACAAGGGGAACCACCCGGGCGCATTTTGTCAGGGCCACGCTGGAGTCGTTGGCTTACCAAACCAAAGATGTGCTCAATGTCATGGAGGAAGATTCGCAAATCCGGCTGAAAAAACTTCGTGTGGACGGCGGGGCTTCCGTTAATAACTTTTTGATGCAGTTCCAAAGCGATTTGTTGGATGTTCCTGTCGAAAGACCGCTTGTCCTTGAAACCACGGCCTTGGGAGCGGCTTACCTGGCGGGCCTTTCTGTCGGCTTTTGGAAAAGCAAAAAGGAAATTGCTGAAAATTGGGTGATCGATCGTGCGTTCCAATCCAATATGGATGACAAAACCCGGACCCGGTGGTATAATAATTGGAGAAAAGCGGTTGAAGCAACCCGTGCATTTAAAACAGCGGATTAATTTGGATATAAGTTAATAGACGGATGAGATCTGGAGAACAGCCTTGAAACTCCTTTGCCGTATCGGGCACAGGGGTTTTTACGGCTGTTATTTTTTTAAAAGGAGGAAATAACCGTGAGCGGAGCTTTTTCTGTGTTGAACCGGGAACAAAAAATCAAGGATGTCCTTTCCCGGGAAATAGACCTTTTGGTGATTGGCGGGGGGATTACCGGCGCGGGCATTGCGTTGGATGCAAAGACTCGCGGTTTAAACACTGTCTTGATCGAGATGCAGGATTTTGCGGCAGGGACGTCGAGCCGTTCCACCAAATTGGTGCACGGAGGATTGCGGTATTTAAAACAATTGGAAGTCCGTTTGGTGAAGGAAGTGGGGAGAGAGCGGGCGATTGTTTATGAGAATGGCCCGCATGTGACCCGGCCCGAATGGATGTTGTTGCCGGTCATCAAAGGCGGGACGTACGGAAAATTGGCCAGTTCCATTGGGATTTGGCTCTACGATTATCTGGCAGGGGTGAAAAAGAGTGAGCGCCGGCAGATGTTGAACCGGGAAGAAACGCTTGAAAAAGAACCCTTGTTGCGAAAAGAAGGATTAAAGGGAAGCGCTTATTATGTGGAGTACCGGACTGATGATGCGCGCCTGACATTGGAAGTTTTGAAAAAAGCCGTCGAATACGGGGTGGATGCTTTCAATTACATGAAAGCCGAGAAATTGCTGTATCAAGACGGAAAGTTGGTTGGCGTTCAAGTGCGGGATTTGTTGAATGGGGAAATTTATCAAATTTACGCTAAAAAAATTGTCAATGCAACCGGGCCGTGGTGCGATGAAATTCGTGAAAAAGACGGGTCCAAAAAAGGGAAAACCTTGCATTGGACCAAAGGTGTTCACTTGGTGGTGAATCAGGGACGGTTCCCGTTGCGGCAAGCCGTTTACTTTGACACCCCGGACGGGAGAATGGTTTTTGCCATTCCACGGGACGGGAAAACATACATTGGCACGACGGACACGAATTATTCCGGCGATTTGGCTCACCCGCGGGTGACGGAAGAAGACAGGGATTATCTGTTGAATGCAGCCAACTTTATGTTTCCCGACATCCGTCTGACAAAAGATGATGTCGAATCCAGTTGGGCGGGGATCCGTCCGCTGATTCATGAAGAAGGAAAGTCTCCTTCTGAGATTTCGCGAAAGGATGAGATTTTTCGTTCCCCGTCCGGATTGATTACCATTGCGGGCGGGAAGTTGACTGGTTACCGGAAAATGGCGGAAAGAACCGTTGATTTGGTGGCGAAGGAATTGACGGAAGAAGCGGGTTATCAGTTGAAACCCTGCCATACCGACCGCATCCGCATTTCCGGAGGGGATGTCGGTGGTTCCGATCAATGGCAAGGCTTTTTGGAATCGAAGAAAAAGGCCGGGGAAGCGATCGGTTTATCTGCTCAGGCGGCAGAAGAACTTGTTCAACGTTATGGCAGCAACGTGGATCAGGTTTATTGTTATGTGGAGGAAGGAAAGGAGGCGGCTTCCCGATACCAATTGGCTCCGGAAGTTTACGGGATGCTCAAATACGGGATTTTGGAAGAGTCTGTGGCGACTCCTGCCGATTTTTTCATTCGCAGGACCGGCAGTTTGTTGTTCCAAATTGACTGGGTGCATCAATGGAAAGAATCCGTGCTTCAAATGATGAAAGATGAGTTTGGCTGGACGGAGGATGAAGTGAAGAAATATCACGATCAATTGCAAAAAGAATTGGAGGCGGCCACCACAGCGGTTGAAAGGGAATAAGGGCGAGGCTTCCGGATTTCTTTTTCCTTTTCGGGCGAAGCAGGAGATTGCTTCGCCCGTGATTTCAATGGATTCGAATAGTTTTATTTAGAACGGAAATTTTTTTATTTTTTTGTTGACAAAACCCCATCAAGGTGTTAGGATAGTATCTGTCGCCGCAAGAGAGCGGCACAAACAAAGTGAAATGAAGTGTTCCTTGAAAACTGAAGAGTGAAGACATGACTCGTTAATTCTTGAGAGTTCACATCAAACTTTTTTGGAGAGTTTGATCCTGGCTCAGGATGAACGCTGGCGGCGTGCCTAATACATGCAAGTCGAGCGGGAGAATCATCCTTCGGGATGAGGATCCAGCGGCGAACGGGTGAGTAACACGTGGGCAACCTGCCCGCAAGACCGGGATAACTCCGGGAAACCGGGGCTAATACCGGATAGGCCATTTCCCCGCATGGGGAAATGGGGAAAGGCGGCTTCGGCTGTCACTTGCGGATGGGCCCGCGGCGCATTAG
>NZ_REFP01000015.1 GCF_003688725.1 Thermoactinomyces vulgaris | reverse complement strand
ATCCGCAAGTGACAGCCGAAGCCGCCTTTCCCCTTTTCCCCATGCGGGGAAAAGGACTATCCGGTATTAGCCCCGGTTTCCCGGAGTTATCCCGGTCTTGCGGGCAGGTTGCCCACGTGTTACTCACCCGTTCGCCGCTGGATCCTCATCCCGAAGGATGATTCTCCCGCTCGACTTGCATGTATTAGGCACGCCGCCAGCGTTCATCCTGAGCCAGGATCAAACTCTCCAAAAAAGTTTGATGTGAACTCTCAAGAATTAACGAGTCATGTCTTCACTCTTCAGTTTTCAAGGAACACTTCATTTCACTTTGTTTGTGCCGCTCTCTCGCGGCGACAAATATGATATTATCATCTTCCCCGACACAAGTCAACACTTTTTTAAAAAATTTTATTCCCAATGAACAGAAGAAGGAGACAGTCGTCTCCTTCTATGCCCGATCACTCACTGTCCTTGCCTGAACATCCGGCTTTCCTGCCGGCAAAGCCAACGTCAAGCCCAGGTTGACCACCGCAATTCCGATTAAAATTAAAAAAATATGATGCATGCCCAGTGCCAATGTTTCGCGCAAACCCGACAAAAGCCCTTCCGGAACCGCGGACAATCCGTGTGCATCCAGCAGGCGGTTGATTTCGGAAACCGGGATCTGCATTTTTTGATTCCATGCATTATTTTGCAATGACAGGTTAAACAGCGCTCCAAACACCGTAACCCCCACCGTTTGTCCAAGTGAGCGCAAAAAGGTGTTGGACGCGGTGGCCGTTGCGCGCAGGTTCCATTTTACAGAGGATTGGACAATCACCGTGCAAACCGTCATCACAAAACCGAAGCCGAATCCGTTCGCCAACATGACAACCGGCAAGATCCAACCCGGGGTGTGAATATCAATGTTGCCCAAAGCCAGACATCCCGCCAATATAAATAGCATGCCGAAAAACGCTGTCAGGCGGGGGCCCGTTTTCAACATCAACCGTCCGCCAACAAACGCCCCCGACATCCAGGCAAGCGACATGGGCAACAAAACCATTCCCGACCCGGCGGCACCGTAACCGATCACCCCTTGCACCCATAAAGGTGTATATACATTTAAAGCAATCAAAATCGAACTGGCCAAAAAGGAAATGACATTCGCCACCAAGATGGACGGGATCTGGAACAAGCGGAGCGGAAGCATCGGTTCGCGAGCCTTGGCCTCAATCCAAAAAAACAGGATAAAACCGATCCCCCCTGCAGCCGCAAGTCCCTGCAAATAAGGAGTGGTCCAAGAGACTTCCGTTCCCCCGACCGAAAGCACAAACAACAAAGAAGTGACTGCAATGAAAAAAGTCAAAGCGCCCAAGTAATCCACTTCCGGCTTTTCCTTTATTTCCCCTTCCTCCTTTAAGAACAACATCACCATCAACATGGCAAGCAACCCGAAGGGCAAATTGATATAAAAAATCCACCGCCAGGAAACATAATCAACCAAAAAACCTCCGATCAAAGGGCCGACCAACCCGGCCAATCCCCAAACCGAACTGAATAACCCCTGCACTTTGGCCCGCTGCTCATACGGGTAAAGATCCCCGATAATGGTAAACGTGGTCGGATTCAGCGCACCGGCCCCGACTCCTTGCACCGCCCGGAACCAGATCAGCCAAGTCATGGAACCGGCGGTTCCCGACAGCATGGAACCAATCAAAAACACAATTCCCCCGAACATAAAAACCCGCTTACGCCCGAACAGATCCGCAAGCTTCCCGAAGATCGGAATGGTCACCGTCGATGCCAGCAAATAGGCGGCAAATACCCAACTGATATATTGAATCCCCCCCAAATCGCTGGCAATACGCGGGATCGCCGTGCTGACCACCGTCACTTCAATCGCTGACAAAAACGTGGCAATCAACATGGCCACGGTCACTTTTTTTCTGTCTGACATTTCCGTCCCCCTCACATTTCATGCAATCATTATTCCGCCGGTCCCATCAACCACTGTTACATTGTACAAAAAATCGGTTCATGATAAAATCTAGCTGATTTCAACTTGAAGGAGGAGCATCATGCTGCTGTCCGGGAAACTGAATAAAATACGCACTTTTGCCATGCTTTTGATCTTTGTCGGAGTCGGGGTCATGTACCTGGGTTTCTTCTTTGAAAGCTTGATGGTCTTGTTTTTTGTCCTCGGTATGATTTTCGTTTTGGCCAGTGTGGGGATCTACTTTTGGGTCGGCATTCTTTCCACACACTCGGTGCAGGTCGTTTGCCCTTCCTGCAACAAACCGACCAAAATTTTGGGCAAAAAAGACGAATGCATGCACTGTAAAGCCATCTTGTCCCTGGATCCGAAAGATGCTCCGGCGGAAGCACTTTCCGGGTCATCCGACGGGAGCATGGAAAAGTGAACCATAAAAACCTTCTTCCGTCTTCCCTGAAGCATTACGGGATCATTTTGTTTGACGGGGACTGCTCCTTCTGCGACGGATGGGTGCGGTGGATCATTCAACGGGATTCCCAAGGTTATTTTCGGTTTGCCTCCTTGCAATCCGAAGAAAGCGAATGGCTTTCCCGAAACCTTGGAGTCCCTTTTTCTGCGCTTGACTCGGTCATTCTCATTGAACAAGGGCGTTATTTCATCCGGTCCACGGCGGTTCTTCGCATATTACAGAGATTACCCCGTTTTTCAGTCTTCACCAGGCTGTTTTTCCTCATTCCACGCCCCTTGCGCGATGCGGTCTACCGGGTTGCGGCAAGAAACCGCCATCGCTGGAACCGGAAAAAGCAAACTTGTCCGGTCCCCACCCCGGAACAACAAAAAAGACGCCTGAAGTATGTTTTGGAAAAAGAAGATTCTTTCTAATCCAAACCAACGATTTGTTGGTTTTTTCTTTTTTCTTACAAAAAAAGGATTCCACCGAGTTTTCTCGAACAACTATGCGTAAAGTCCTCCGATGATATGCATCCGATCCGGACTATGTATGTATTGAAAGAAAAGGAGGCAAAACACGTGAAATCACATAATCTTCTGGAAATGTTGTCGCGAACCGTCAAACGGTTTCCGGAACGAACGGCACTCTCTTGGGAAGAAAATGATGAGTTACATAAATTGAGTTATCAACGCCTTTGGAACATGATCCGGGATTTTGCGTTCGGTTTGGAAAAAATCGGAATCCGCTCTGGCGCAAAGATTGCTATCATCGCAGAAAATCACCCCCGCTGGGTGATCTGTGAATTTGCCGTTTTAAGCTTGGGAGCCACAAGCGTGCCGATTCATCCTAACCGGCATCCCGATCAGATCCGAAAAATTTTGAGACACGCCGATGCGACAGGGATCATTACGGATCGGTATGAATTGCTGGAAAAGGTAAAAGGTGCATCCAACCTGCTACAACATTCCATTTTGCTAAACGGAAAAGCCGATGGATCTCTTGGAGCTTTGCAATTTGAAACCATTATCCAAATCGGCCAATCGATTGCAAACGAAGAGCAGGAATGGGCCTATCCCTCCATCCAGCCTTCGGATGTCGCGATTATTTATTACCCGAATGACAAAACGAAAACCGAAAAAGGGGTTCTGCTTTCACACGGGAATATTCTGAATAATCTCCAGAGTTTTCTGTACGTGATCCCATATACAAAACACGACCATCTGCTGTCGGTGTTATCCCTGTCCCATCCTTTCGAGCGGATTGCCGGGTACCTGGCCCCGCTGGCAACAGGAGCGGAGATCACTTACATCGCCAGGGATGCCAACTGGGTGAAAGCCAGCAAACGGATCAAACCGACGCTGTTCTCTTTGTCGCCGGTTTTGGTGCACACCATCTATGAGTATTTGAATAAACAGATCCAATCGTCTCCGGCAAAAAAATATTTATTTCAACACGCCCTGCGACAAGCAGAGAAAATATACGGATTGAAAAGAAAAGGATACAACTGGTCCGTCCCTTCATCTTTGCAACTGCATCATTCCATATCACAAACCCTCTTGTTTGCGCCTCTTCAAAAGCAATTGGGCGGACGGGTCCGGTTTATTCTATCCGGAGGGGCTCCTTTGAATGAAAAAGTTCATCGCTTTTTCTGGTGCATCAATCTGCCGGTGGTAGAATCGTATTACCTAACCGAATGCGCTTCAGTCATTTCCGCAACCAACCTGTCCTGCCCGCAACCGAAAACGGCGGGGAAACCCCTCCCGGGGATCGAACTCCGCATTCAAGCCGACGGGGAATTGATGATTAAAATCCCGCAAGTCATTTCGGGTTATTACAAGATCCCCTTATCAGACACCAACGTTTATACCAACGGATGGATCAGCACCGGGGATCACGCGGAAATGGATGCCGATGGCACGTTGCACAATCTTCGCCGCAAGGTGGAACTGGATCCCCAAAAAGCCGTTTTGCCGACCGCCGTCCACTAAGAGCCGATGGCTGGTTTCAGCCCCTAAAAAAACCCTGCTTCCAAACGGGGCAGGGTGTTTACTGTTTCGATTTCATTTGGCAATCCGGACAAATTCCGTATATTTCCAAGCGGTGGGTGTGAACCTGATAGTTGGTGATTTCCGCCGCTTTTCTTTCAATCTCAAGAAGAGGCATGTGGTCAAAATCCGTGATTTTGCCGCATTTCCGGCAAATCACATGATAATGATCCATCATATTGGCATCAAAACGGCTGGAAGAATCTCCGTACGTCAATTCACGAACCAAGCCGGCATCTTTAAACAACCGCAAATTATTATAAACCGTGGCAACACTCATATTGGGAAAAGTGCCTTCCAATGACTTGTAAATCTCATCAGCTGTTGGATGTCCCATGGTTGAATAAAGGTAATTGAGAATCGCATGGCGTTGCGGCGTCATACGCACACCATTCTCTTTCAGGGTTTCAACAGCCTTCTCTAGTCGGCTGTTACTCATCTATTTCCACCTCTCTAATATGTTCGCAGCAAAAAGGAACGATTCTAATTTAATAATATATATAATTAGTCTACTTCTTGTTTTGCCTTCTTGTCAATGCGGTTTCAGCGCCCGCACTTTCTCTTGAATCCCCCCCGCCGGTTCACATTCTTCCCTCAAATGAGCATGTTCCGGAAAAAAAGATCATATATATCCACCAAAAAACAAAAAAAGAAAGTGAGTGAATTCCATGTTGAAATTATGGTCGCAAATTTACGGAGGAGTTCTCACACTGATTGGGATCGCCGGTTTCTTCCTGTCATCCAATGAGTCCCTCCAATTGACGCTCACGCACAATCTCATTCACTTGTTGAGCGGTCTGATCTATTTGGGGGCGAGTCTGAAAGAAAATTGGGACCGGCTTGCCATGAGAGTCTTTGGTATCCTTTATGGTTTGCTGGCCGTTTACGGTTTATTCAGCGACCAACTCTTCGGCCTTGTAAACATTACTCTTACCACCGAAATCTTTAATTTCATCGTCGCTTTGGGTGCACTTTACCTCGGATTTGTCCACGAGCGGATCAGCCAAAAACAAGAAAAAAAGGAACAAGCAAACACTTGAACCTTTCACCAAAGGCATGATGCCCGGCCGGCGGCAATTCATGCCTGTTTTTTTATACCGGGGGGTCATTTCTTTTCCGGAACATCTCCCCGGTTTTTTCCATACCAGCAATAAGGAAGTAAATCACAAATATCACATTTGGGATTCCGGGCCGTGCAACAACGACGGCCGTGCCAGATCAGGCGGTGATGGGTATCACTCCACTGGTTGCGGGGAATTTTTCGCGTTAATTGGCGTTCGGTTTCAAGCGGGGTCTTGCTGTCTGCCAATGCCAAACGATTGGCCACCCGGTGCACATGCGTGTCCACTGCCAAGGCCGGGACACCAAAAGCATTGGAAAGCACCACATTGGCCGTTTTGCGGCCGACCCCCGGCAATGCTTCCAGCTTCTCTCTCTGTTGCGGAACTTCCCCTTCATATTCTTCAACCAGAATCCTGCAAGTTTGCAGGATATTTTTGCTTTTATTCCGGAACAGCCCGATCCCGCGAATGTGTTCAGCCAACTCTTCCTCAGTCAATGTGATGAAATCATACGGGGTCGGAAACTTGGCAAACAGGGGTTTGGTGATTTTATTCACTTGTTTGTCCGTGGATTGCGCAGACAGAATCGTGGCAATCAAAAGTTCGAACGGATTTTTGAAATTGAGTTCACAATGAGCGTCCGGGTACATCTGCTCCAAAAGCTCCAGGATCTTCCCTGTTTGGATTCGTTTCGGTTTCGGTTTCAAAACACTCCCTCTTTCTTGTCTATTTGCGTTTGACTGCTTCGATGATCAATTCCTGGCTCCGGTTGTCAAAAGGCTGATAACGAAAGTTCCCATACCGCCGGACCACTTTAAATCCGCAGAAAGTGAGCAAATGATTCAGTTCCGACGGATAAATGTACCTTAAGCGAAAGGTGGTCCGGATCCGCTCCATGAGCCGGCCGGACGGGCTGTAGTGCTCAAAATAACGAATAACATGAGCCAGCTGGGAAAAATGATCAAATTCAGTAAAGTCATAAAGCTCAACCGTTTCTTCCGTCCCCGGCACAGGAAACGTTCCTCTGTAGGCATACTGATTATCCATTTCATATAAATGCTTGATGAACGGGACAAAAACATTAAAGGCCAAAATCCCATCATCCGTCAAATGATGACGAATGCATTTCAACGCATTGACCTGATCCCGCACCGTCAACAGATGCAAAAAAGACCGGTAAGGAATGATGATCAGGGGGAACTTCCGGTCCAGACGGAAGTCCGCCATATTGCCGTGAACCCACTCGGTTTCCCCGTCCAAATTCATCTCTTTAGCCTTTTTTTCGGCCCTTTTTAACATCGGTTCGCTCAAATCCAACCCGACGACGGGGATTCCTTCCCGCGCAATCGCAAGGGTGCACCGGCCGGTTCCGCAGCCCAATTCCAAAACGGGACCGCCCTGTTGTTTGGCCAGTTCGGTGTAGTAAGTGATGTCATGATCCAGCCCCGTTGAAGTCCAGTCATAATAGTCCGGCCAATCATATGTATGGAAATCCATGTTCCACCTCCGTCCGTCCAACGGCAAAAATCAATGAAACCACCAAAACAATTGATCAGAAGGGTTTCACCGGGAAACCCTTCTTACCGTCCTACTGTAAGTTTTCTTTGACAAACTGCAGAACTTCCTGCACATGATCTGCAACCTTCACTTTCCGGTAAGCTTTGGCAATCTTCCCCTCTTTATCAATCACAAATGTGGATCGTTCAATTCCCTTGTACTTTCTTCCAAACATGTTTTTATCTTTGATCACTCCGTATTTTTCACAAACCTCTCCCTCCGGGTCACTCAACAAAAGGAAAGGCAAATTCTGCTTTTCAACGAACTTTTGATGGGAAGCAATGGAATCTTTGCTGATTCCCAAAATCACGGTGTTGAGATCCGAAAATTCCTGATAGGCATCCCGAAAGTCGCAAGCTTCCCTGGTACAGCCCGGTGTCTGATCCTTGGGGTAAAAAAACAGAACCACATTTTTGCCTTTGAAATCAGATAAAGTCACGGTTTCCCCGTTTGTGGCTTCAAGCGTAAAGTCAATGGCATGATCTCCTTCTTTGACCATAGGAATCCACCTCCTGAATGCTTCCGAAAACGGTAAACATATTTTAACACTTCTCAGAAGGAGAAGAAACGTTCAGCCCTTACCGTAAGGTTACGGAAATGAATTAATCGTAATAAACACGATTGGATTTATAATAAAAATAATTCCTGATCACTTCACAACCATCACGATGGTGACCACGGATGACCAAGCGAAGAAAACAGCTTTTGCTAATGGGCCCTGCGAGAGAATCCCAACCTCCTTCCGCTTGAGGAAAAAGAATTCGTTCAAAAATCCGTTCCCTCTTGCTTGTCCGACCGGGATTTGCCCGATGGTTCAAGCATCCCGAAAGAATTCTTTTTCTCCTGACGGTCCGCAAACGAGAAAAATACAAACCACAGTTCAGGCAGACATGGTGGTCGGAGGTGTCGGCTCCGGTGTGGGCGTTTCTACCTGTTGCGGAGCTTCTTCCCCTCCTCCCTTTTTTGAAATGATATTTAAAGTTGTTCCCACGTTAAACGATCCGGCATCTCCCACCGTATAAATCCGAATGGATTGAATACACACTTTCAACAAGAAAACCACCTCAATCGTTTTGATCAAATTGATCGGGATCAAAATATACATTCCGCTCAAAATCCAAATTCTTTGGAAAATCGCCAATCGGTGAAGATCCTCCCAACGATTTGGTCAAGCTGTCATTCCCCACATTGATCGTGTTTCCAAAATTGACTGAACCTGAGTTACTTATATTGTTGATTTTGATGTTCAGAATGTTATTGATGGTCCCCACGCTTTCCCCTCCTCATGGTGTCATATTTGCAGGGATCGGGTCTGCCTTGGCTTCTTCGGAAAACGGATTTCCAAAACCCCCCGGCGGTATCTGGCATGCGTGTATCTTTTGGATACCGATGCCTGTAAAGGAATCACCTTTTGAAACATGCCTTTTTTTCTTTCTGAGAAGATGGTTTGATACCCCTCATACGGAGACGGATAATCCCCTTGAATGATCAAATTGTTTCCTTCCAATTTCAAATCCAAAGCATGAACGTTTTCCAGTCCGGGCAAATTGACCACCACAATCACTTCATTTTCCCCGTGATAAACATCGGCTGCAGGTTCATCTTGACGGGCCGCCGTTTGCATGTCTTCAAAAAAGTCCTCCCCCAAAAATTGACGGGCCAGCTCATGCCAGGGCATTTTGCGGAAAGTATTTTTCACCCATCATCTCTCCTTTTGCCGGTACATTGGTATGATGCCCATATTTTATTCGATGCGGGCCCGTCTTGTCACAAGGAGGGCATGAATTAAGAGACCCTCATCATATAATGGAACAAGGATAAAAAGAATCCGGGGGAATGGTTCGCATGTACCAGCATCCGCTTGATTGGATAGATCAACGGCTAAAAGATTTGGAACAAGAAATCCGGCGCCTGCAACAAGAAAACCATCAACTGAAAGAGGACCTAGAGCAACTGAAACCCGTGCACATCGAAAAAATGGAATATAAAATCCACGAATTGCATGTCCAAACGTTAAGCGGGACTTTAAATATCGGACTGACCGCCAACGGAGAAGATGCCGGTGTGGGAGAAATCATTGAAAAAATGGTAGACAACCACGCTTCCCAAATCGTGGTGGAAGACGAAGAAGAAAAACAGGAACCGGCGGAATCTTCTTCATAATGTTGCCGGCAGTTGCAATTTGATCTAATCTTAAACCAAAAAAAGCGAAGGAGCTGCCGGTATGAGAATGATCATTGCTGTCGGGATCGGCGGTGCCGTCGGAACCTTGCTCCGCTTTGGGGTGGCGCAGGCTTTTAATGACCCCGTTTTTCCGTTCGGAACCTTGATCGCCAATTGGACAGGCTGTCTCGGGTTGGCCTGGTTGAATGAACAAACGAAAACCGCTTTTTCTCCTGTTTGGCAAAAAGGATTGGGCACCGGACTTTTGGGAGCATACACCACTTTTTCAACACTGTGCGTGGAAACCCATCTCTTGCCTCCGCTTTTATCCCTTTTTTATATCGTCGTCACCGCCACGGGCGGCCTGCTTTTTGCCGCCTGGGGGTTTGGCTGGCCCAAAGGGGGAAAGCCGGTTGGAAATGATGTGGATTGCTTTGGGCGGGGGAATCGGAGCCATATGCCGTTGGCTGGTCACGGAGGCGTTTCCCGCCCGGGATGGGAAATTTCCGCTCGGAACATTTCTTGTCAATATGACTGGTTGTTTCATCATGGGGCTTTATTTGGGATGGGTTCATGACCGGTTGCCGGTCGCCTGGATGATGGCAAACCGTCCGTTTGTAGCGGGTTTTCTCGGCGGTTACACCACCTTTTCCACTTTTTCATATGAAGCGGAGAGGCTCCGGCAACAAAAGCGAAAGGGGAAATTTTGGGCTTATCTCCTCTCCAGCCTTTTCCTCGGTTTGTTTTTGGTTTGGTCCGGTTTTCACATCTCCTCCGGCATGGTTTCGTAAAAAAATTCTATGGTACAGGCGCAAGCCAGCCATGGAGTTTTTTTATGGGAAAGTTTTTATGCAGTGTGAAAATGTACAAAAAAAGTGATTCTGTTTCAAAATGAGCAAAAACAATTGTTGGAACGTGAATTATAAGATATTTTATTTGTAAGCGTTAACAATTTGTTCGCATCTCAATTAAAAGATAACAAAAATCTCAGAAAAACATGCTATGTAAATTAAAAAAAGGAGTGATTTCCATGCTGCAAAAGTTCCAGCGCTTCGGGGCAGCCATGTTTGTACCCGTTCTGTTATTCCCCTTTGCCGGGATCATGGTCGGGCTGACCACCCTGCTGAAAAATCAGGATATTATGAATGCCCTTGCACATCCCGATAGCTTTTGGTACAAATTTTGGACCGTGATCGAAGCAGGCGGCTGGGCGGTGTTCAAACAAATGCCTTTGCTGTTCGCGGTGGGCCTCCCGATCGGCCTGGCCAAAAAGGCCCAAGCCAGAGCCGTTTTGGCTTCTTTGATCTCTTATCTGACCTTTAACTATTTTATCAATGCCATTTTGACGATTTGGGGACCCCAATTTGGCGTTGATTTTGAACAAGAAGCGGGCGGAGTGAGCGGACTGACGGAAATCGCCGGCATTAAAACGTTAGACACCAATATCATTGGAGCCATCCTTATTTCTGCTATCGTCGTTTATCTTCATAACCGTTATTTCGATAAAAAGTTGCCTGATTTTTTGGGGATTTTTCAAGGGACCTCCTATGTCGTCATCCTCAGTTTTTTTATCATGCTGCCTTTGGCACTCCTCACATCCTGGGGTTGGCCGGTCATTCAAAAAGGCATCGCTTCCATGCAAGGGTTCCTTGCTTCGTCAGGGGCCTTGGGTGTCTGGTTATATACATTTCTTGAGCGGATTTTGATCCCGACCGGATTGCACCACTTTATTTACGGTCCTTTCGTCTTCGGTCCGGCCGTGGTGGACGGCGGAATCGTAAAATATTGGGTGGAACATTTGAGCGAATTTGCCACCAATTCGCAATCATTAAAGGAAATGTTCCCGGAAGGCGGTTTTGCTTTGCACGGACTTTCAAAAATATTCGGAATTCCAGGCATTGCACTGGCCATGTATGTCACGGCCAAATCCTCTAAGAAAAAAATCATCTCCGGGATGTTGATCGCGGCAACACTCACTTCTGTGATCGCCGGAATCACGGAACCAATTGAATTCACCTTTTTGTTCGTTGCGCCGGTTCTCTTTCTGATTCATGCCCTCCTGGCGGCAACCATGTCCACCATCATATACTCCCTCGGGGTTTCCGGAAATATGGGGGGCGGATTGCTTGAAGTGGCCATCCAAAACTGGATTCCGCTGTTTAAATACCACAGCGCCACTTATTTGGCTCAAATCGTAGTCGGCTTGATCTTTACGGCAATCTATTTCTTCCTGTTCCGCTATTTGATTTTGAAACTGGATGTGAAAACGCCGGGCCGTGAAGATGACGAAGAACAGGAAACCAAACTGTACACCAAAAAAGATTTCCAAGAAAAACAAGCGGCCAAGCAAAAGAAAAATGATTATGCGGAAAAAGCCACCCGGTTTTTGGAAGCATTGGGCGGGCCGGACAATATTGCGGAAGTGACCAACTGCGCCACAAGATTGCGCGTCACTGTGCATGATGAAACCAAAACGGCACCGGACAAACAATTCCTCTCCGCCGGGGCCCACGGGGTCGTTAAAAACGGAAAAGCCATCCAGGTCATCGTCGGTTTGTCTTCCCCGCAGATCCGGGAACAGTTTGAGAACCTGTTGAATCATCCAAACCGGGAAAATGCATAAAATGGTGGCGGGAAAATTTCCATACTCACGTGAAAAATAACAAGATGTGTGATTATGAACAGCATCCGCCCGATCTGTTGTTCTCTCGTCACCAGGTTGTTATAACTGAGTTGTAAGCGGTCACAAAAATAAGGAGGAATCAGCAAAATGAAAAAATTCTCCATTGTCATTGCCGGAGGAGGCAGCACCTTTACACCGGGAATTGTCTTGATGCTTCTTGAAAATTTGAATCAATTTCCGATTCAGAAATTAAAACTTTACGATAATGATGCAGCCCGCCAGTCGACGATTGCCGAAGCCTGCAAAATCATCCTGAAAGAAAAAGCGCCGGGAATCGAGTTTTTGGCCACCACCGATCCGGAAGCAGCATTCACCGACGTCGACTTCGTCATGGCACACATTCGGGTTGGAAAATATGCGATGCGGGAACTGGACGAAAAAATCCCGTTGAAACATGGCGTATTTGGTCAAGAAACATGCGGCCCCGGAGGAATTGCCTACGGCATGCGCTCCATCGGGGGAGTCTTAGAATTGATCGACTACATGGAAAAATACTCTCCCGATGCATGGATGTTAAACTACTCCAATCCGGCGGCCATTGTCGCCGAGGCCACCCGGCGCCTGAGACCGGATTCCAAAGTGCTCAACATCTGCGACATGCCCATCGGCATTGAAAACCGCATGGCTCAAATTCTGGGACTTAAAAGCCGCAAGGAAATGAAGGTCCGTTATTACGGATTGAATCATTTCGGCTGGTGGACGGATATCCGTGATCAAAACGGGAACGATTTGATACCCAAACTGAAAGAACATGTCCGAAAACACGGTTACACCGTCCCCAAAGATGATGCCGACGCAAGCTGGAGCGACACCTTTTTAAAAGCCCGCGATGTCTACGCACTGGATCCGGACACCCTGCCGAATACGTATTTGAAATATTATTTTTACCCGGATTATGTGTTTGAACATTCCAACCCGGAATACACGCGGGCCAATGAAGTCATGGAGGGCCGGGAAAAATTTGTGTTCGGTGAGTGCCAAAAAATCATCGAAAACCAATCAACCCAAGGTTCCAAACTGCATGTTGACGAACACGCTTCCTATATCGTGGATCTGGCACGCGCCATCGCATTCAACACACAAGAGCGGATGTTGTTGATTGTTGAAAACCAAGGGGCCATCTCCAATTTCGATCCGACCGCCATGGTGGAAATTCCCTGTATCGTGGGAAGCAACGGGCCCGAACGCATCGCCATCGGAGAAATCCCGCAATTCCAAAAAGGATTGATGGAACAGCAAGTTTCCGTTGAAAAACTCGTGGTCGAAGCCTGGATCACCCGCTCTTATCAAAAATTGTGGCAAGCCCTCACCTTATCCAAAACCGTTCCCAGCGCCAAAGTGGCCAAAGCCATCCTGGATGACTTGATTGAGGCAAACAAAGATTATTGGCCAAAACTGCACAAAGAGGATGTCGTCGTGCGTGAAGATTTATAAACAGGGATCCGTACACCATACGGACGGAAAGTGCAAAGAGCTTGTACCTCTTTGCACTTTTTGTTTTAATTTTTATAAAGGAATTCTCTTGGTGCAGGGAGGAGAATCATTTGACATTAGAAGAACTTATCAATGAACATTACAACAAGCTCAATGAAACCGATTTACACATTTTGAGATACATTATGAATCACAAAGATACGTGCTATCAATTGGGGATTAATCATCTGGCCGACCGGTGCAATGTGTCCCGCTCTTCCATCTTGCGTCTGGCACAAAAGCTGGACTTTACCGGTTACAGTGAGTTTCGCATTTTTTTGAAATGGCAGAACCAGGATAAAACAGTGAAAAATAAAAGCAGTATTGAAATTCTGGAAGAAGACTTTCGCGAGACCATGAAATATATACAGACCAAGGACTTTTCGGACATTTGCAGATTAATCGATGAGGCGCAGAAATTATTTGTTTTTGGCACGGGAAATGCCCAGCGGAATTGTGCATTGGAACTGCACCGGATGTTTCTGCCTCTTCAAAAGTATATGAATGTGATTCCCTCTCACTCTGAATTTGAAATCGTCGTCAAGGATATGACAAAAAACGACCTGGTCTTTATTTTTTCTTTATCGGGAGACACCCCGTCCATCTTTCCCGCCGTACAAACCTTGGTGGCCAAAGGCGTTCCTTTTGTTTCCGTCACGAATCTGGTCAATAACCGGCTGGCCAAAATGACTCCGTATCATTTGTATGCCAGAAGCTCGACCATTTCCATCCATAACGGAATTCATCTGGATACCTTTGCTTCCTTTTTCATGATCGTGGAAGCGATATTCAGCCATTATGTGGATTTCATCAATCAGAAAAAAGAAGAAACCAACTGAAAAAGGCATTCCACTTCATGGTGGAACGCCTTATCCACAGGAATCCGGGGATTTGCCCGTTAAATATACTGCTCCACGATTTCGGTGAATCTTTCCTCAAACGGGTTCTCTTTATCTTCCAGCTCTTCTCTTGTCACCGTAAATCTCATCAGCCGCTCATCCAGATTCAGCGCTTCTTCCATCGAACTCATCAAATCAATGGCTTTGCGGTCCAAAGTCATGATAACATCCAACGAATCATGATCGGGATAAAAAACCATGCTGATGTCATCAAAATACTCTTCATACTTGCCCATTGGCGTCATGCGATATTCCTGCACAAAAGGATGGCGGGAATAAAATTTGTCAAACGCATAGTCGACACTGGTCAACCGAAATCCGACATTTTCCGCCGCATGCAGCACTTTGTCCACCAACGGATGGGGAAGAACTTCGATGCCGTCGGTATCTTTCGGGTCGATCGCCATTTTGATATCCAGTCCGGTTTTTAAATAGATGGGGCACCCTCCGGTTGAAATCGGGGCATCCAACGGCATTTCAATTTCAAACGGAATCACTCTGCTCTCCCTTTCTCCGATTTCAAATGTGTCCGTGATCCGAAACTGGCTGATGACATGCTTTTGATCTTTTCCTTCATGATGATACCGGACAATCAGGTACAAATAGATTTCATCAATTCGTTGTTCCGTTTGCCCGCCTTGAATAAATATTTCCCCTTTAATCATTTCTCCTTGGCGGTACGTTGATTTTTCAAGCCGGGTGTCCACCTTGGCGGCTCCGACACCCAAGCCGGCTAACACTTTGTTAAACATGCTTTCTCACTCCAATCCCAAATAAGCATCCGTCCTTTTTCTGTTAATGCATTTTGCGGTTCAGCATTTCATCAATTTTTTCAAGCGGATCCCGAATCACCCGCTCGTTATTGATCATGAGGGTTCCTTTGGGATCATGGTATTCCCAGGAAAATTGACTGTTTAAAACACGGTCGGAACGGATCAGCTCGATATCCATCCGGATTGACATATCCGTCACTTTGAAGAATACGTTCAATTCATCGACATATCCGTGATAACGGCCTGTCGGGCGGAACTGAAACATCTGGAAAAAAGGATAAGGCTTCTGTTGCGGATCATATTCGTTATGTATCCGATATAAAATAAAATCAGCATCCTCAATTTTTTTCAAGATTTTTTGCACCAAATTCGCGGGCACGACTTCAATTTTATCCAGATCGGTGGGATCCAGGCTCATTTTAATGTCCAATCCCGTCTTCAGGTACACAGGAAAGCTTCCCGTCGACATGGGCGTTTCCATGGGGAGTTTAATTTGAAACGGAACCTTTTTGATCTCGTCTTTTTGAATGATCATGGAATGGGACAAAGGATATTGTTGCATGAGATGGGAAGCTTTTCTTCCGTTTTTGGACACCGTCACCATCAGGTACATGTAAATGTCATCGATTTGCTGTTCGGCTTGTCCCCCCCGAATCTTGATTTCCCCCTTGATGACATCCCCCGGCCGGAATTGTTCTTCCTCGATCTGCGCATCCACGGTGGTTCCGCCGATGCCCAAACGGGCCAATGATCTGTAAAGAACCATGTTTTCAATCCTTTCCAGCTTAAAGATAAAAACCGTTTAAGAAGGAGAGAACAGGAAACCCGCTCTCTCTTGTCCACCTTATTTGGGGTACATTTGGTTCATATACTCCTCGAACTGTTTCACCAATTCGTCGTGATCCTTGTTTTCTTTAGCCAGTTTTTCCTTACGCAAGCGCTCGCGGTCGTCCTGCTGCGGTTGGGTGTTTTCTTTCGGTTGTTCGTTTTCTTTTTTCGCTTTGTTTTCTTTTTCCAAATCCAACAAGCTGGCACGCGGTTTGGTGTCCGGGGTGATCAAGTAATGCCTGGATGTTTGCTCCAACTCTTCGCGATGCCGTTCCAGGCGTTTTTTGGTCTGGCTTTCCAAAAGATCCCGTTGTTGCTGCAGCAACTCCTCTTGGCGTCTTTTAAATTCTTCCTCTTGTTTTTGCAGCAAAGACTTCGCCATCTCTTCAAATTCTTTTTGCAACTTCTCCCGTAATTCTTCTTCTTTTTTCTCCAAATCTTTTTGCTTCTGTTCCCACTTGATCCGTTCTTCTTCCACTTTGGCCAATTCTTTTTGCAGCCGCTCTTCTTGTTCCAATGCGATGCGTTCTTGCTCGAGCCGCTCCTGTTTCAAGCGCTCTTCTTCCTGACGGGCTTTTTCTTCTTCTTCTTTTCGTTTTTGTTCTTCAAGCATGCGTTCTCTTTCCGCAATCTCCCGTTCCCAATTCTCCCGCTGTTCCGGCTCTTCAATTTGTTGTTTAAACTCTTCTTTCTGCTTTTGCAACAACTCTTGTTCCCGTTTTTCAAATTCCAGCCGCTGACGCTCCAGCAACTCTTGCTGGCGCTTTTCCAATTCTTTGCGCTGTTTTTCCAAGGCTTCTTTTTGTCTCTTTTCAAATTCTTCTTTCAAACTTGCGATATAATCTTCTTCCTGTTTCTTCTGTATTGTTTCAGGTATATCGGATGTGACCTTCGCGGCCTCCGCCTTTTTTGTTTCTGCCGGTTCTTGGGGTTCAGAAGCGGAAGAAACCGGGGTATCGGTTGTGGATGGCTGATGTTTCACTGGAGATTTTCGGGGTTTGGGGTCCTTCTTTTTCTCCCCTCCGCTGCCAAACAAACGGTCCAACAGTCCCACTTTCTCATACTGCTTGATATGGGACAAGACCGAATCAGGCGAGTCGTTTTGCAAGCTCCGTTGAATTAACCGCACCATCTTTTTCGATGCCTTGAAATCGTTCGGCAATCTTTGAATCGGCTTATCCACGGGTTCGCCGGATAAAAGGGAATAAAAAAAGGTTCCCCAATCGAGTATGTTTTTTTGTGCCGTAATGGTTTCCGTACCGCAAAATAACACCTTCAGCTCCTCATTATGTTCCGTCACCCCGATATTTCCGGGATCCAAAAGCAAATACATCCGCATCGGTTGCGCCCTCAAATCCTTTTCCAACCCAAGCAGTTGCTTTCCCCATTCGACCAGTTTCGCCTCTTCCACCTCATGATTGGCAAAAACCTCCCGCAAAGGCAGGATGGGAACATAAGGGCGGACAAATACGATCGAACGGTCTTCGGCATACACATCTTCATAAGGAATCACCAACGGATGTTCAAAGGAGCGGTAGTGCGCAATCGCACGGGAGATCGGCGCTTGTTTTTCCAAACGGGATGACTGCAAGTAGTAGCGTTGCGAACCTTTTCGGGCAACCGCCAGTTCACCGTCAAAAAACCGGACGACATATTCGATTTGATATAAATCTCTATAACGCTCACCGACTTGAAATCTGAATGACAAGATACTTCGCCTCCATCTTCCGTTCCCAAAATATATATAAACTCCGAAAAATCGACATATATACCCAATTTCAGCATATCACAGGATGATTCACAGAGACAATCCTCCCTAGGCATTTTCTGTGCATCACGTTACAATTAAAAAAGGGACTTGTTTCGTCAGTAAAAAAATATGATGCATGGTTCCTGCACATGACGTCGTTTTTTCAAATCGTCATCAAATGTCACAAAGGAGACGAAATGGGGGATATTCTTGAATATACAGCAATCGGAAAAACTTTATCAGGAAGCATTGGATGTCATTGTCGGCGGTGTCAACAGCCCGTCACGGTCTTTTCGTGCAGTGGGAAACGGCACGCCGATCTTTATGAAAAAAGCACAAGGCGCTTATTTCTGGGATGAAGATGGAAACCGGTATATCGATTATCTCGCGGCTTTCGGCCCGATTATTTTGGGGCATGCCCATCCGGTGGTGACGGCGGCGATTGTTGAACAGGCCGCCAACGGGGTGTTATACGGAACGCCGACGGAAAAAGAAGTGCGTTTTGCAAAAATGTTGCGGGAAGCCATCCCGTCCATGGAACAAATCCGCTTCGTCAACAGTGGAACGGAAGCGGTCATGACAACCATCCGTTTGGCCCGCGCTTATACCAACCGCACCAAAATCCTGAAATTTGCGGGCTGTTACCATGGTCACTCTGACTTGGTTCTGGTGGCCGCCGGCTCAGGCCCTTCCACCCTCGGCACTCCCGACAGCGCCGGTGTGCCCGTCAGCATCGCCAATGAAGTGATTACCATCCCTTACAACAACATCGAAATCTTGGAAGAGACCATGGAAAAATGGGGAGACGAAATCGCCGGCATCTTGGTCGAGCCGCTGGTCGGAAACTTCGGGATCGTCCCGCCCCAACCGAATTTCCTAGAAACCATCAACCAATTGGCCCATCAAGCAGGCGCCTTGGTCATTTATGATGAGGTGATCACCGCTTTCCGCTTTCATTACGGCGGAATCCAGGATTACTATCATGTGGAGCCGGATCTGACCGCCTTGGGCAAAATCATCGGCGGCGGACTTCCCATCGGGGCTTATGGCGGAAAAAGAGAAATCATGGAAAAAGTCTCCCCGATGGGGCCGATGTACCAAGCGGGAACGATGGCAGGAAATCCGTTGTCGATCTCCGCGGGCCTGGCATGCATTGAAACCTTAAAGCAACCCAACACCTACGAACGACTAGAAAAAATGGGCAAAACATTAAACAACGAGATTTCCCGTTTGGCCGACAAATATGGCTTGAACATCACAATCAATCAAGTGGTGGGAGCATTGACCGTCTACTTCACCGATCAGGAAGTGACCGACTACGAAGGAGCCCAAGCAGCGGACAGTAAACAATTCGGACAGTTTTTCCGGCTGATGCTGGAAGAAGGGGTTTACCTTGCTCCATCCAAATACGAAGCTTGGTTTTTGACAACCCAGCATTCGGAAGAAGACATCCAATTCACTTTACGTGCCGTCGAACGGGCTTTCAAAAAAATGAAACCGTAACATTGTGGAAAAGGTGATTCGATGGAACGAAACGAACCTGTCACGATCTATGAAAAAATCGGGGGAGCAAAGAAAGTCCGGCAATTGGTCGAAGCATTTTACCCGCGTGTCATCAAACATCCGCTTTTGAAGCCGATCTTTCCGGAAGACATCCTCCCTGTGATGGAAAAACAATACTTATTTCTTACGCAATTTTTCGGGGGCCCCCCGCTCTACAGCGAAAAATACGGACACCCCATGCTTCGGGCACGCCACATGCCTTTTCCCATCACCCCGGAAAGAGCCGAAGCCTGGCTGGAATGCATGAGCCAGGCATTGGATGAAGTGGAGATCGGCGGGAAAATCAGAGAAGCGATCTGGAGCCGTTTGGTCTTGACGGCCCACCACATGGTGAACCAACCTTCCAACCGGCAACCGTAAACAAAAAAGCTCCGGAAACTTGTCCGGGGCTTTTTTAATCCAACCACTGACGCCACCATTTTTTCAGCACCGACAAAATCTCCACCCAAACGCCTTTTTCCGCGGAATCATTGCCTTTGTTGGCATCCGGTCGCCGGTCATTGTTCGGATTGATGTGGCCGGGATCAAAGCCGATCAACTCTTCACAAGCCAATCCATCTTGGTCACTGTCCAAGCCATCGATATTCAGATGTTTGGATCCGCCTTTTTCTTCAAAATATTTCTGCGACTCGCTCCAGTTCTCAAATGAATGACAGCCCATCTCATTGGCCCAGGTTTCACCGCTTGACAACAAAAAAGAAACCAAAAGAATCCATCCGCATACCGTCCATCTTCGCAACCATCTTTCCCCCTTTCCAAAACCCGTGTCGCGTCATCCCAAATCAACAGCCGCCTCATTCCATTTATACTCTTTGAAATTAATTTTTTCCAATCACAAAGATTGCCATCTGTCCGCAAGAATTCATTTTGTTGCCAGTTACTCAAACACAATTTACCCCTTTTTAACGACTCCGTAAACATCCCGCAAAAACATGAAAAAAGAAGGAACTTGATTAAAATTATTCCGTTTCTGCCCCTTTATCGTTTGCAAAATCCGGCTGTTTTTTCGTGTGATCCGATCATTCCGTTCTGTAATTTAGATTAAAATCCCGTTTTTTTGAAGGAAACCCCGAAGAAATGCAGAATTATTTTATCCCGACATATTTATCCATTGATTATGATGAAAAGGCAGGGAAACAAATGTTTAAGAGTCAACCCCCCAACAAAACGCTGGAGAATGGAACGGCAACCATTGAAACGATTCAACTGGGAATCGCAAAGCAATCCATTATGATACGGGGCCAAGACACCAGCCATCCAATTCTCTTGTTTTTGCACGGGGGTCCTGGATTTGCGCCAATCGGGTTTATGAGGCATTATCAAGAAGAACTGGAAAAGCACTTTATCGTGGTTCATTGGGATCAACGGGGAGCCGGAAAATCTTTTTCCGCAAAAATGGATCCAAAAGCCATCAATCTTGACCAGTTCGTCTCAGATACTCATGAATTGGTTCAAATCCTCTTGGAACGCTTTAAACAGAAAAAAATCTATTTGGCTGCACACTCCTGGGGCAGCATCATCGGAGCACGCTTTGCCAAAAAATATCCGTCTTTGCTCCACGCCTACATCGGCATCGGCCAAATGACCGATGTGCAAAAAAGCGCACTGCTCTCGTATCAGTTTGTATTGATTCATGCCCGACACAACCGGAAATTCTTGGCGATGCGTGCTTTGAAACGCATCGGCTATCCACCATATAAAGATTTGCGCCATGTGCTTGTACAACACAAGTGGCTGACTCGTTTCGGGGGATTGATTCGGAAGGGAAACCTTTTTCAATATTTGGCCAAAGGGTTCTTTTCTTCGGAGTATACACTTTTGGACTGGATTAAATGGATCCGGGGCTATCGGACTTCTTTCAAACGGCTCATGCCCCAACTGCTGCAAGTCAATCTTTTTGAAGAAATTCAAGAACTGAAGGTTCCGGCTTATTTCTGTGTGGGCCGTTATGATTTTTACTCTCCTTTTGAGCTGCAGGAACAATTTTACGAGCAGCTTGATGCCCCCGTAAAAGACATGATTTGGTTTGAAAATTCGGCGCATGCGCCTCATCTTGAAGAATCATCTTCGTTCCTCGTTTTGCTTTTGCGTGTCAAAGAAGAAAGCTTGTTATTCCAACAAAAAAAACTCCAAAATCAATCACATAAAGCGGCAAACGGCAAAGCCGGGGAACCGACCGTCAAACACGCGCCTTAAACCGGCTTGGCCCGGATCTTGAATTTCTCATTTTTTACAGTAAACCCGTCAAAATTTTGCGTTCTTTTCCATCGTGGCCGGTTATTGCTTTGTAATCATCTGAAATCTCTTGTGACTCTACAAAAAAAGGCTTTAGATCTCATGGGAAATATGAGAAAATAAGCTTAAGAGAAATTGATTGCTTCAATCAATTCCTCCTTAGCGGAAGTGGGACACCACAAAACCGAATAAGGAGAGGATGATTCTGTTGAATTATAAAGATGATTTGCATGGTGAAGACATTCTTTTGCCCGCTAACAAAACGGCTCCTTGTTCAATCTGTGGGAAAGAAGCATACTATGTTGAAATCAGCTTTGAATCCCCCATTTGTTCAAAAGAATGTGCAAAGCAAATGTGGAAAGAATATGTGGACACACAAGTATCCAGGAAATACAAAACGTTCAGTGATTTTTTATGAATATGCATAAACGATGAAAAACACCGCATAGTCCAAGCTATCGGTGTTTTTTAATTTTTGTCCTTTCACGGCCGGGTTCCCTGCACATGAAGAGGACCAATATTCATTTTTTTCAAAGGAATCGAATTCTCCATTTCCGCTTTTTGATCCACAAACCGGTATTCCGGCAGGAGTGTTTTTTTCTTTAAATCAACAGGCATCATAATCATGGCTTCCCCGTTGACATCCACCACTGCATAAGGCCTTGGTTCCTCCATGAACACCAGATATTCCTTTTGGTTTAAAGCAATCAAATAGCCACAAGCCCTGGAAATGGAAATCACCAAAACCATGAAAATCAGCCCGGCAATGAACCATTTTCGCTTGGAAACCATCCGGATCAACGCATATGTAAAAGCAACATACAACAAAAAGAAAAACAAAAGCACTTCCACCGAATAATGGAACTCAAAATCCAACCGCAACCCGAGCATAAATGCCACCGCCCCGGGCAAAAAAACGGGTAAAACCCATTTTCCATACCGGGCCACGATCGGGTATTGCAAATAGGCCAAAAGCACAAGCGACATGATCACAAACGCAAAAATGGAGAGAATGATGGCATTTAACCCCACACTCGCATAAAGGGCAGGCAATCCAAAATAAGCCTTGTAACTGACATCGGACAAATAAGCCGAAAAATAACCCAGTCCGGTGACCGCCCCGATGGCAATTCCCTCAGACACTTTCATAAAAGGAATGGAGCGCAAAAAGGTCTTTGGGTTGGTTAGGAGTTGATCTCTCAACAGATTATTCATGTTTCCTCCTGTTTTTTCGAAACGTGATCAATTTAACATAAAATAAATGATTTTTAATCTATAATTCTTTTATATATCCAGAGCCATTATATACAAAAACAAAAGCCTCTTGCTATCCAACAAGAGGCTTTTGCAATGACCTTTACATCAAAAAGATTCCCACAGCACTGATGACTGCGAAGAAAATGCCTGCCACAATAAATATCCTGTAGAAAGCCGTTCCTTTTTGATCCAGATGCATAAACGTAAACAACTGCAAAAACACCTGCACCGCACCCAAGATCAAAAGAACCGGCAAGACCAGGTGTTCCGGTGCCACATCGGTGGCGACCAGGTAAAAAGCAGCCGCTGTCAACACGATCATCACGGCAAACGAAATGAGATGCTTCGTCACGCGCTCTGATTTATGGGCAGACTGCTCGTTTGAAGACTGACTGACTTGTTGTGCCACCGTTTAGCCCACCTTTCCCAAAAGATAAACCAGGGTAAAGATAAACACCCAAACCACGTCAATAAAGTGCCAATACAAACTGGAAAGGAACAATTTTGGCGCCGTTTCCTTTGTGATCCCACGTTTGGCTGCCTGAATCATCAACCCCGAGATCCAGAAAAGCCCGAATGTGACGTGCGCACCATGGGTACCGACCAGGGCATAAAAAGCGGAACCAAAAGCACTGCTCATGAAAGTATGCCCCAAGCTCACATAATGAATGAACTCATAAATTTCCAGCACCAAAAAAGCCAGACCAAGCAGAACCGTGATTCCGAGCCATACCAGTGTTCCTTTCAAATGGCGCTGGTTCATTTTCACCATCGCAAGCACACTGGTCAAACTGCTTGTCAAAAGAATTGCCGTGGTGACCGCAACCAGTTCCAAGTCAAACAACTCGGTACTGTCCGGTCCGCCCATGTTTTGGCTGCGAAGAGCCAAATAAGAACCAAACAAACAAGCGAACAAGACGGTTTCGGCTCCTAAAAAGAGCCAAAAGCCCAAGACTTTGTTTTTCCCTTCCAGCGTGGCCGTTTCCAGATGTTGAGGCTTTTGGGCCGCTTCCGTTTGGGCTGCCATTATGCCTTAACCCCCTTTTCTTTGTCAATTTCCTCCGGATCGATATGATAGCCATGATCCTGCTCAAACGAGCGCATAAACATGGCAATGAAGACGACAATGATCCCGATAATCGCCGCGCTGAAATCGCCACGGGCAATGAATCCCAAACCGGCTACAAACAAGCCTAATGCCATCAAAAGAGGAATATAGGTCGGGGATGGCATATGAATGGGGCCCAACGGTTCAGCCGGTTGCATTTCTTTGTTTCCGGCCTGCTTTTCAAGCCACCATGCATCATAACCACGCACCAAAGGCGTTTGTTTAAAGTTATATTCCGGAGCCGGCGAAGGAATCGACCATTCCAAAGTCCGTCCATTCCACGGGTCTCCCGATGCTTTTTCGCCTTTTTTGAAAGTCAGAACAATATTCAGTGCAAACGCGATCGTACCAATTGCCATGAAGAGTGCGCCAATGGTACTGATGAAGTTCAAGGTTTCCAATCCGGCCCCTGCCTGGTAGGTAAACACCCGGCGCGGCATACCGAACAGTCCCAAGAAGTGTTGCGGGAAGAAGGTCAGATGGAAACCGATAAAGAAAGTCCAGAAGTGAACTTTACCCAATTTTTCGTTTAACAGTTTCCCGAACATTTTCGGCCACCAATAATAGGCACCGGCAAATAATGCAAAGACGGTTCCTCCGACTAATACATAGTGGAAGTGCGCCACGACGAAATAAGTGTCATGGTATTGGAAGTCTGCAGGCGGCGAAGCCACCATTACCCCAGTCATACCCCCCATCACAAAGGTGGGAATGAACCCGAGGGCAAACAACATGGCGGTTTTAAAGCGGATTTCCCCTCCCCACATGGTAAACAACCAGTTGAAGACCTTGATCCCCGTCGGAATCGCAATGGTCATGGTCGCAATCCCGAAAATGGAGTTAGCAACCGGTCCCAGTCCAACGGTAAACATATGGTGAACCCACACCATGAACCCGAGGAAAGAAATCAAAACCGTTGCAAAGACCATGGAGGTATATCCGAACAAGCGCTTTTTCGAGAACGTGCTGATAACCTCGGACATGATTCCAAACGCCGGCAAAATCACAATGTATACTTCCGGATGCCCGAAAATCCAGAACAAGTGTTGCCACAGCACGGCGCTGCCGCCCATCGTGTAATCGAAAAAGTTCGCACCAAACAAGCGGTCAAACATCAACAGCAACAAGCCGACAGTTAATGGCGGCATGGCAAAAATGATCAATGCGGACGTTGCAAACGTCGTCCATGTAAACAGCGGCAATCTCAAGAATGTCATTCCGGGAGCCCGCATGTTGATAATGGTCACCAGGAAGTTGATCCCGCTGAGCAACGTCCCGATCCCGGAAATCTGCAAACCGATCACATAGTAGTCCACACCCGGTCCGGGGCTGTATTCATTCAAAGCCAATCCCACATAGGAAGTCCAACCGGCATCGGGTGCACCCCCAAAAATCCAGCTGAGGTTTAAAATGACTCCACCCGCTGTAAAAAGCCAGAACCCGAGTGAGTTCAAAAACGGAAACGCAACATCACGCGCACCGATTTGAAGCGGAACCACCACGTTCATCAATCCGAAAATCAAAGGCATTGCTGCAAGGAAAATCATCGTGGTTCCGTGCATGGTTAACACTTGGTTAAAGGTGTCGCCAACAATAAAATCGTTATTGGGCACGATCAGCTGCAACCGCAGCAACAAGGCTTCAATTCCCCCGATGACAAAGAAAACGATCCCGGAAATAAAATACATGATCCCGATTTTCTTATGGTCCACCGTGGTAAGCCATTCCCAAACTTTGCTCTTCTTTACGAGACTGAGTAAATTTTTATTATAGCCTCCCGTAAAGATCGCCCATATGAAAAGAGCAAAGACGATCAATATTAAGAGCGTACCCATGGTGTTCCCTCCTTCTAACGTGATCCGTTACGATACGATGTGTGAAAAGTTATTTTCTGCTCATCAAATACTCCACAAGCGCTTCCATTTCTTGCGGTTCTAAATAGTCAATTTTCGGCATTTGCGCACCCGGTTTCACCGCAGTCGGGTCTTTCAGCCATTTTTTCAGATTCTCTTCGTCATGCGGCAAAATCCCTGCAATGGTGGAACGTGTTCCAAACTTGGTCAAATCCGGACCTTTGATGTTTTTGTTTGTTCCGGCATGACAACCCAGACAGTTTTGGTTGAACAATGCTTCCCCTTGTTTTTGCTGGGCGGTTTGAACGGTGGACGGTTGTTGCATTTGTGCCACCCATTTGTTAAAGTCGCTTTCTTCTTGAGCGATCACTTTAAAGTCCATTAAAGCATGGCCCGCTCCACACAATTCTGCACATTTCCCTTGATAAACACCCGGTTCTTTCGCATCCAACGGCAAGGTGTTTGTGCGTCCTGGAACGACGTCCACTTTTCCGCTGAGCGCGGGTACCCAGAAGGAGTGCAGAACATCTTTTCCTTCAATAATCAAATTCACTTTTTTCCCTACCGGGATATGTAGCTCTTGGGCTGTTTTGATTCCCAGGTCAGGGTACTGAAACTCCCACCAATACTGATACCCCGTCACCTTTACCGTGAGGGAGTCTTCCGAAGCTTTTATTTCCGACATGTTAAACGTGTATTTGACCGTCGGAATTGCCAATATCGTAAGCAAAATGATCGGAATAGCAGTCCAGACGATTTCCAGAACATTGTTTCCATGAACTTGTTCCGGCATCACATCTTTGCCTTTCCGTTTTCTGTACCGGATCAGCACGTAAATATAGATGGATATAACGACAGCAAAGACGCCCAACATGATGAATAAGGCTAATTTAATCATATCAAGCGACATCTCACCTGATGTCCCTTTCGGTTTCAAAACACTGAACCCGTCAACCCCGGAACATCCAGTGAGAGCCAGAGACATAAGTGCGAATAAACTTAATACTCGCCATGCGCCTTTTCGACTCACCACATTTCCTACCTCGCTTTCTGTAAGGTTGATCCGACCCCGATCAACCGAAGCCGGACCAATCATTTTCACAGTGCATCAAATCTATTTATATCAAGCTCATGATAAGCACTGTATCGTATTTATAAAATGCGCATCAAATCACGAATCAAAACATCGATCACCATCGAAAGCAAAATCACCGTCAAGTAAATCAAAGAATAAAAAAACATCTGATTTGCCCACTTGATATCATCTTTTGCAGAAAAGCCGCGGATGGATAAAACGACATAAATCCCACCCAGCACAAGTGACACAATCAGATAAAACCAACCCAAAGTCCCTGTGTAAAACAACAAATAAGAAGAAGGGAGCAAAAGAATCGTAAAGAACAGTGTTTGTTTCTTGGTCTCATGAAACCCTTTGACGACCGGCAACATCGGAACTCCTGCCTGACGGTACTCTTCCACACGCCGCATCGCAAGGGCAAAAAAGTGAGGAGGTTGCCACATAAACAAAATGAGAAAGAGTGCCCAAGCATTCAAATCGATGGCCGGATTGGCCGCAACCCAACCGATCATCGGCGGAACAGCTCCTGAAATCCCGCCAACCACTGTGTTTAAAGTACTGGTTCTTTTTAACCATAAACTATAAATCAAAACATATACCATTACCCCGATAAATGCAACAAATGCAGCAAGAATGTTCACACCGACAGCCAATAACATGAGTCCCAAAAGGGTTAATGTCAGACCATACCATAAAGCGGTAGCCGGTTTGATTCTTCCGTCAGCCACCGGGCGGCTCTTGGTACGTTCCATCAACGGGTCAATGTCCCGGTCGATAAAATTGTTCAATGTGCAACTGCCTGCAATCGTAAGTGCGGTTCCGAGCAAAGTCAGGATCAAAGTGACCAGATTCAAATCCGTCAATCCCGCCGCTACAAAATACCCTGCAAACGTGGCAATCAAATTACTCTTATTAATCCCCGGTTTCGTAATTTCTATATAATCACGCCAGGAGGCTTTATTTTTCGATTCCACAGAATCTAACATCTGCTCAGATGCGGTTTGCTCGGACACAGTATGGTTCACCCGTACAAACCTCCTTTCTACCAAGAAACCATCTTCAACTGGAAATGACTGTTGAAGAAAGGGAACAATATAATTTAACATAATACAAACAAAGAAAAAAACACAAATTCCTTTACATGCTCTTTTGTTCTCTTTCTCGGGCATGTTGCAAAAAAAGAGATACTTTTTGCCTAATTACCATCATCATTTTAGATGATAGAACCCCTTCGTGCAAGAGCAGGTAAAAGCGCTGCCGTGCGATCAAACAGTTTCCTTCATTTTTTATTATTGCCCTCGCGGCCCTTTTTTCTGCAAAAAACCTTTTCACTCATTAGTCTAATCGATTGTTCCAAGCGGAAGATGACATATTTGTGAACATTTTTCCCGGCCTGCAACGGCAATGGAAACCAAATGGCCGGCTTATCCAAAATAAGGTTTTTTAATGGGTGGATTATGAAATAATGGGTTTGTTTTTCAACCATTTGACCGCTTCGAGGCAAGTGCCGGATTCAACCGGAATTTGCCTTAACTCATCCATCAGCATATATACATGCTGAAGGCCGGAAGTTTCCCCGACTTGCCGGGCTTTTCCTTTTGCCAATTCTTCCAGGTTGTTTAATCCCGGCCCTTCGTCACGGACTTGAATCTTCAACCCTTTGCGTCCCCCTTCTTCCTTTACCGGGGAAATGGTCAAAATCCCCTTGTCAGCATATTGCACCACATTTTGGGCCAATTCCGACATGGACTGGACAATCCGCGATTGTTCCAGTTCGTCAAAACCGATTTCCTTTGCCATTTCCCTCACTTCACTCCGTATGTGGAAAATATCCTCTTCTGCATGGATCTCAAATCTTTTCTGCATGTTTCCCCTCCATCACGTGGTAAGCTTCCGGTCCGCTTCCGCCGATGTCCCGTGGTCGAAGTTTTGCACCCGGTAAAGCTCGGCATATTTGCCGTTTCGGCGCATCAATTCATCATGTGTGCCGTGTTCGATCAACCGGCCATGGTCAATGACAAAAATCTGGTCGGCATGGGTAATCGTCGACAAACGGTGGGCAACGATCAAAGTGGTGCGGTCTTTGGCCAAACGCTCCAAAGATTCCTGGATTAAGTGCTCCGTTTGCAAATCCAGTGCCGAGGTTGCTTCATCCAAAATCAGAATGGACGGGTCTTTCAAAAAAACACGGGCAAGCGCAATCCGCTGCCTTTGCCCTCCTGACAATTTAATGCCCCGTTCGCCAATTTCAGTATCGTACCCTTGGGGAAGCTCTTGGATAAAGTCATGGGCATTGGCCGCTTTGGCCGCCTCAACAATTTCATCAAAGGATGCATCCACTTTTCCCAGCCGGATATTTTCGCTGACCGTCCCGCTGAACAAGATGTTTTCTTGCAAAACCATCCCGATTTGTTTCCGCAAACTGTTTAAAGTAAAAGAGCGGACGTCACGGCCATCGATGCGGATTTGTCCTTGATCGACATCATAGAAACGCGGAATCAGGGAAATAAAAGATGATTTTCCTCCGCCGCTTGGACCCACCAATGCAACGGTTTGTCCCGGAGCGATTTTCAGATCAATGTCTTCCAACACATAATCCTGATTCTCGTGGTAACGGAAACTGACATGGTCAAAGATAATTTCCCCCTTAACCCGTTCAACGTTTTTAGCATCCGGCAAATCGGTGATGTCATAAGGCTCATCCACAAACTCAAACACCCGGTCCATCGATGCAAAAGCCTGGGTCAGTGTGGTTGAAGAGTTCACCAAGCGCCGGATCGGGTTGTAAATCAATCCCATGTATCCGTAAAAAGCCGTCATTTCACCAATGGTCAGCCGTCCTTGAACCACCAGGTAACCGGACACGCCAATCACCAGAATGGGGGCCAGATCGGTGATGGTATTGATGGCTGCAAACGTTTTGGCCACCCAGCGGGTTTGGTTGAGGGCTTTGTCCAAGAAATGCCGGTTTCGCTGTTCAAACTGTTTCTGTTCGTGATTTTCCAAATGGAACGCACGGATGACTGAAATGCCTTGGACCCGCTCATGCAAATGCCCTTGCAATTCAGCCAAAGCCTGTGAACGCTCTTTGGTGGTTCTTCGCATATTTTGGAAGAAGTACTTGACGGAGATGGCATACAACGGAAAGACTGACAAAGAAATCAGTGTCATCCACGGATCCAGCCAAAGCATGAAACCGACGGCAATAAGCAGGGTGGATAAATCCAGCCAGATATTCATCATGCCGGTAATCACAAATTCTTTGGTTTGTTCCACATCGTGAATGACCCGGGAAATGATTTGCCCCACTTTGTGATTTTGGTAATACCGCAAGGATAACTTTTGAATATGATCAAAAAGTTTGTTGCGTATGTCAAATAATACTTTGCTTGCAGTCCATTGGGCAAAGTATTGCCGGAAATATTCCACCGGAATTCTGATCACCGTGAACACAAAAAGGGCCGCCAACATCACCCACATCAATTTTTGTATCTTATCCTGAGCCGGCAACGATGACAAAAGCAAATCATCCACCACATATTTCAAAAGCAGTGGAAGAAGCAACGGAATCCCGAACTTCACGATCCCGATGATCATCGTCAGAGTGATTTCTTTCCAATATGGCTTGACAAATTGAAGATATCGCTTCATGCTACCCATTTCTTTCAACCCCTGTATGTTAAGAACTGACTTCTATTATAACAGGGTACAAGAATCGGATCACCAATAAGGGGAAGATCTCCCCTTTCGTCCGTACAGACAACCATTGCAAAACATACATGGCAAAAAACACCGGCCCCTTGAACAAGGGACCGGTGTTTTATCCATCAGTGACGGGCTTTTTCCAAAGCCGGCAACAATTTCGGATTCAGGATTTTGATGTAGGTTCCTTTCATTCCCAATGAACGGGATTCCACAACCCCGGCACTTTCCAGTTTGCGCAGAGCATTTACGATGACGGAACGTGTAATTCCCACACGGTCGGCAATTTTGCTTGCGACCAAGAGCCCTTCCATGCCATCCAATTCGTTGAAAATGTGTTCAGCCGCTTCCAACTCGCTGAAGGACAGGGAGTTGATGGCCAGCTGTACAACCGCACGGCTCCGTGCTTCCTCTTCAACTTGGCCGGCACGCTCACGCAAAATTTCCATTCCCACGACGGTTGCCCCATACTCTGCCAAGATCAAATCGTCTTCTTCAAATTTATTGTTCAGACGGGACAATACCAATGTTCCCAAGTGGTCACCGCCACCCATGATCGGAACAATCGTGGTGTACCCGTTTTTGAACATCTCTTTCATTTCAGTCGGATAAGCCGTGTACGGGCTGTCCACATCCACGTTTGTCATGGATTTGTCAACTTCCATGAGCAATTTTGCATATTCCGGCGGGAATTCACGGGTTTTCAAATACTGATTCATCCGTTCATTCTCGACGTCATGGTTGATCGCCATTCCCAACAGTTTTCCTTCAGGCCCGACGACATAGATGTTGGCGCCGATAATGTCACAAAGCGCTTCTGCAACCTCATCAAAATCCACCAGGTTGTGACCTGCGTTTCTTTGCAAAATTTTGGAAATGCGTCGTGTTTTGTTCAATAGATCCATATCCATAACCTCCAAGTTCATTTTCTTTGATTCTTGTATGTTTATGGGCCGTCCTTTTGACCGTCCAAAAGACGGGTTATTTTTAACGGGATTGAATTCCGGGGAAAATCAATAAAAGTAAACACTTACCTATTATGCGACATTTAAGCAATTACGCAATTTCAATTCTGTGAACAATTTTCGACTTTTATACCTATTCCAAATTGTTTCCTTTATGGCTTTAAAGGGAAGAACCGGACAAAGACCGCCATAAGATCCGTTCCACTTTTCCATTGATCAATTCGCAGGGAACAAATCCCACGCTTTCATAACGGCTGTCTTTGCTGGCATACCGGTGCCGGTTATCTCCCATGACGAATACTGTCCCCGGCTTTACCCGGACGGGTCCGAAATCCCCGTCTTCGATCTTGGTGTCAATATACTCTTCGACTGCTTTTTTCCCGTTCAGGTATAAATATCCATTTTTCACTTCAACGATGTCCCCTCCGACACCCACCACCCTTTTCACCAAATAACGCCCGGGATTGGATGGATCTTGAAACGTGACGATATCTCCCCGTTTTGGTTCATTCCACAAGAATGTAAATTTGTTCACAAGGAGATAGTCCCCGTCATGAAGTGTCGGCTTCATTGATGTCCCGTTCACAACGGATAGTGCAATCCCGTAATGGTTGACCGCCCAGGAAAACAAGATTGCATAAATGAGCACAAACACCCATTTATACAATCGTTTCACCAAGTCCATGTTCATTCACTCCATCATCTACCCCCAATTCTCGCAAGGTACCGGTGATACCGGAAGGAAGCAGACGCGGAGCAAAAGGTTTCTGACGACACGGTGAAGACAAAGAATGAATCTTTTTTTTTAAAAAAGAAACCTATTGCCAAACCAAGGAATTTTCACTCACATCATCTTGTTCTACCACTTTTCCCCTGTCAATTGCAAGCATAAACCCAACATTTGTTAACAAAATGACGTATTTTTGGCAAATACACCCAAAAACACGCAGTTTTATCATCCGCTCCTCCGATGGCATCACCGTCTTTTTTGGCTCTTTTCCATTCCTCTCAATGAAGTTTCTAGTCTTTTTATTTCCAAAAATAACATAAAATAAAACACCCAAAACTCTGAATTTAATTTTTTTCTGTAATAAAGAAAAATCCCTTACTAAATCAACTTCAGGGAAAACCGGACTCCGGTATGAAAAAGAGTCCATGAACCCGCCTTGTCATGGACTCTCAACATTTCAATAAGAAGCATGTTGTTTGCCCAATTCACCGGCCCGCTTCGCCGCCTTCAGCACGGCCGCTTTCACCGCTTCGTCAAAGCGATAATCCCTTAATGCCTGCAAACCGGCCATGGTGGTGCCTCCGGGAGATGTGACTTCTTCACACAACTGCCTGGCATTTTTTCCGCTTTCCATGAGCATATGTGCCGCTCCCAGCAAAGTTTGAACCGTTAAGATCCGGGCTGTTTCCGGATCCAAACCGGCCGATACCCCGGCAGACTCCATGGCTTCCGTCATGGTATAGATATAAGCCGGACCACTTCCCGACAGGCCCGTCACGGCATCCATCAAAGCTTCTTCCACCATGACCACCAAGCCGATAGTGGAAAAAATCTCTCTTGTGATCTCAACCGCTTCCCGGGTCGCCCGGCTTCCCTTGCTCATCGCCGTGGCCGATCGCCCCACCCGGCAAGAGGTGTTTGGCATCACCCGCATCACCGAAACGCGATTTTGTAAATAATTATCAATGAATTCCGTGGTGATTCCCGCCACCGCAGAGATTAAAATTTGTCCGTCCTGTAAACGCTCTCCCCATTTTTTCAACACTTCGACCGTATCTTTGGGTTTTACCGCAAGAATCACAATCTCTGCCCCGGCCACATTTTCTTCGCTTTGCTTCGTCCAATCAAGCCCGTATTTTTGACATATTTCTTTGATGCGCGTGCGGTTTTGCCGGTTCACCATGCTCACTTGATGCGGCTTCACCTTCTTCTCCGTGATCAGCCCTTCCAAAATCGCTTCCGCCATGGATCCGGCGCCGATAAACCCGATGGTCTTGTGTGCAAGCATCAAAAATCCCTCCTCTTTGTTTCAAAATAAAAAACCTCTTTTCGCCTAAAGGACGAAAGAGGTTTGTCTTCCGCGGTACCACCTTTGTTGGCACATCCATTGTGCCCGGCTTTTTATCTGTAACGGGAAAACCCGGATAGATTCATCATCTTCCGCATACAAGGGTGGGTTCAAACAGACAACACCGGCAAAGCCTCTCAACCGGCGGGCTTTACTCTCTGTACGGCTTGTCATGTTTTACTGGCCCTCGTCATCGCGTTTCCAACATATATCGGTTGTACGAACGGTTTTTTCTCACTGATCATGAAATTCTGCTAACTATTATGAATCATTGCGATCGGGATGTCAACCGGAGATCACGGCCCGGCCCCCACCCCGGCAACCGTTTTGAGCTTGCAGAAAAGAGAAAGCAAAAAGCAAATGCATTCATCCAAACACATTTAATAATTTTTTGATGAATCATTAAAATTTACATAACAAAAAACAAAACAAGAAAGCCGGTTCATCTTTTCAAAAAAGCGGAACAGGCAAAAAAATAAACCGTTCAAATAATTTTAATTTGAAAGCGCATTCAAAGTGTAGTAATCTTAACTTAAAACAGATATCCTTAAATAGGCTTGGGGTCCAAAAAAGGATTTGGACACAAAAAAATCTCTGCCTTTCGGCAGAAACTCAAAGCATAAAAAATTATGAAACGGTTTGACGCCTTTGAAAGACAGAATACAACTCTTTTTCCAAGCGAGTGGAGCAACTATTGGTATAGCCGAGATGTTGATAAAATGGGAGCAGTTTTTTCGTTCCTTCATCGACTGTGATCCAAATCCTTTTGACTCCTTTTTTCCAAAAACGATGTTCCAACTCACGGACCAACATGGTGCCAATTTTTCTCTTTTGATGGTCAGGATGGACAGCCAGACAATAAAAAAAGCCCGTTTGTTGATCAATCGTACCAACAATCGCACCAACCACTGTTCCTTCTTCTTCAGCCACGATCACCAAATCCCGGTCCAAGCTGATTTGTTCCGCCAACACTTGCAACGTTTCTTTTTCCTGCTCGCGAGAAGCTGTCATTTGCCAAATGTTTGATACATCATGTACATCTGACAATCGAAAAGAACGTAAGCGTATCATTTTTTCCCCCCGCTTCAGATCCCATTCTCGGCTTATTTATTTTACCTCAAGAACTAATTTTATTTCAATCCATTTCATTTCCAATCGGATTCATATCTTCAGCCGCATACCAAAGCCACGGGACAAACAAAAGGATGGCAGCCCCCTGCCAGAAAACCGCCGCAGAACCGACCCACCGCACCAAGACCGCCCCGGTCAGAACCATGACCCAAACCAGCAACGACCACCAATGAAGCAAGCGGGAAAGACCCGATGACCGGAACATCACGGCGGTATAGATCAACCCGCCGACGGCCCAACAAGAGGGGACAAAGACGCTGATCGCGGGGACAAGTAAATGTTCCCAATCATCCAGATGATGAAACAAGAGCGGATTGGTTGTCTCCCAAGCCATTTTCATCAGCAATGGATAGACAAACATTTGTATAAAGACATGGATGAATAAGGAAAGGCTGCCCATCAATTGAATAAACCAACCCCACTGCAAAATCACGCGATATTGCCGGTCGAGGGTGAACAACAAGATGGTGAAAACAGCCAGAATGGACAAAACGGCAATCAGAATGCTAATCCAGGAGATCGTCACCAGGACCTCATTCGCCTGCATAAAACGGAACCGTCTGAGCCAGGACCCCTGAGACAGTTGGAAAAGAACGAACATGACAAAAAGAACGGTGACAAAATGAAGAAGAGCCGACCCGCGGAATACCCATAAAAACCAATGCTTGCGAACCCCCACAGACACATGTTTCATCACTTACCACCCCCGCCGGAACACTCAGAAAACAGCAAAATTTTCCTTTTTCTTTATTTTATCCTGCCCCCTCTTCTTTCAATCACTTTTTTCCAGATCTTTTTATTTTTGTTGTGATTTGCAAAACGCATTCCTTGCGGATTCACTTTGGTGCATAACCGGTATAAATCATGCATGCCGCGCAGTTGTTCCATAAGCAAAAAGGACTGACCACCCGGGTCAGCGTCAGCCTCTGAATTCGTCTTGCAGGGACGTCTTCCCGTGAATGTGAAATTCCTGATTGAAGGAGAAGAAGAAATCGGCAGTCCTCATCTCATCCCTTGTTTACAGAGATACAAAAAACGTTTTCAATGCGATCTGGTGCTTATTTCCGACACGGCCATGTTGGATGAAAACCAACCGGCTGAACAAAAAACACCCTTTGACCCGTTCATCTTGGCCGAAGGGTGTTTTTTGTTTAAGACTGCGGCACTTCCTTTCCGCTCTGATCAACGACCACTTCCGTAAAGGATTCGGGTGCCGGCGCCACATTGCGCTTTTTCACTTTGGCTCCGGGAACCGTATAAACATTTGCCGTCAGTTCCCCGCCGTTGATAAAGATCCTCAAAAGAATCGGAGCATCCAGATTGTTTTGGAAGCGGAAATCCGGACCGCCCCATGAAACCGTGGCATCCCGGCCTTTGGGCACATAATCGACATCTGCACTGTGATGGACCACTCTCAACATTTTCAATCCGGCACGGTCCGTACTGTTGTATAACGTGGAAGAGACTTGGCAAATGCCTCCGCCAATGCCTTCGGTATATTCTCCTTTGACAATCACGTGAGCGGTTTTATATCCTCTTGCTTCAGTGCGCTCTCCCACCACTTGGTTGAATGAAAATTTTTCGCCGGGCAACATGACCAAATTATGAATCTCATTGGAGGCCAGCTGCATATTCGTGGTCCGGTTGACGTTTCCTGGGTTGAATTTGGTGGTGTAGCTTCCGATCAAATTTTTATCCACTTGGCGCAAATCATTGCTGGTCACCTCCGGTTTCACCTCAACCATGGGGATCGTATACGGTTGATTCAAGGAAGCATGCCAATTATTCAGCCATTCCTTCATTTTTTCCACATCCATGTCTTCTCCGTATTCTCCCTTGATCAGGGTCTCCCCCCAACGGTTGTTCTCAAACCGGGCATTCTTCGGTTCGACACGCACTTCCTTGCGGACGCTGTCCAACCATTCGGTTAATTTTTTCATATCCACACTTTCCGGACTTTTTCCATCATAACCCAATTGCCACAAATCCAACTCGTATTTTTTGTCCTCATGTTGCAAAATCAGTTTGGCCGGATCTTTCTTTTCTTCCTCCGTTTGAACCGCAGCAACTTCTTCCGTCGTCCCTGCCGGGCCGTAAACACCAAAGCCCAGGATCGCCACCACCGTCATGGATGCGATGATGGTGCTCACCAAAATCTTTTTGGGACGGGGAGTGTTTTTGATTTCACTCTTGATCCTTTCCCGGATTCCTCTTTCCTGCGGCACGCCGGCCGGGGTCCCGTCCGCTTTCTCATTTGGTTTGTTTTGCTCATTGCTCATTGCTTCCGGTTTCGCATGGGCTTGTTCAGCCTTTGCATGCTCTTCAGCCCCGGTCGGGGAAAATGCCCCCGGATCGCCAAATGCCTGCTGCTCTCCGCTTCCTGTCCCTTCCGGCTTCTTTCCATCATCCACACGGATCTCCAACTCAGATTTTGTTTCAGAGGAATGTTCCTCATGCTTCTTCTCTTTTTCCTCCACAATCACACTCTCCCTTTTATCATCCATCCGTCAGACTTTTTTTCGTTCTGTTTTAAACGCTTTGTGGTAAACATTGGCCCAGGTTTTTTCTTCTCTTTTCTCTTTTTCCAGCCATGACCATGACGTTGGCAAATCAAAGCCGGTATTTTTAAGCTCCACTTCCACCACCGTCACCTTCCAATGGCGATGGCTGAAAACATGTTGAAATTCTCCTTTGATTATATAATTTAAAGCAGGTATTCGATTTTCTTTGCAAAATTTTTCTATGATTGTCAAATGATGATCTCCTTTGGGGATCTCAAAGGTCGGCAAACCCCAAAGCCCGGCAAGCAATCCTTGTTCAGGCCTTTTCTCCCCGATAAACAAGTTTTGATGTTGAAAAAAGACCATCACCATCTCTTGTTGCACCGGCGGTTTTGCCTTTTTTTTGACCGGAAGTTGTTCTTCCATCCCTTTTTCATAGGCTTCACACACCGAACGAACCGGACAGAGCAAGCAGCCGGGTGATACCGGAGTGCAAATGGTTGCCCCCAAATCCATCAACGCCTGGTTGAAATCCCCCGGGGCTTCTTCCGGCATGACACGCTCCACCAGAGACTCCATCTTTTTCCGGGTGGTGCCGGATGCAATATCCTCTTCGATGGCAAACAAACGGGAAAAAACGCGCATCACGTTCCCGTCCACAGCCGGAATTTTTTGGTCAAACGCAATGCTTAACACCGCTCCGGCGGTATAAGTGCCAATTCCTTTTAATTTTAAAATGGATTTTTTATCTGAAGGGATTTTCCCATCGCCTTCATGAACGATTTGCTTGGCGGCTTGGTGCAAATTTCGTACACGCGAATAATAGCCCAAACCTTCCCAAGCCTTCAGCACTTGTTCTTCGGGGGCATTGGCCAGATCTTCCACCGTGGGAAACAGCTTCATAAACCGTTCAAAATAAGGGATCACCGTATCGACGCGGGTTTGTTGCAGCATGATTTCGGAAACCCAGATTCGGTAAGGGTCTTTGTTTTTTCGCCACGGCAAATCTCTCTTGTTTTGTCCGTACCACGCCAGTAATTGTGTCTGAATAGTATGTCGTTTTTCTTCACTGATGGATAAATGTTTATCAATATCGCGACTTTTTGGCAATCAGTGTCCTCCTTTAGCATGAATTCGGTTCCAAAGGTTATAATCTGAATGAGATGATACAGAAAATCCTGTTATTAACATCATACACGACCTGACCCCAATTTGTATAAATGAATTTTAACGTTCCTTTAAACTATGGACAGTAGTTGCTTTATTAAAATAAATTTTATCGATTACGTCAATCTTTTCATTATAAAAATCTGATAAAATTTGTTCAGTCTGTCCCGGAGGAGGGTCTAAGAATGGATACAGGAACCCATTTTGTGATGGGGGTGGGACTTTTCGGATTGGCTCAATTGGATCCGGCGGTCACAACCGATCCTGAAACAATGAAATCGGTGCTGTTGGCAACCGTGATCGGATCTGAAATACCGGATATCGATACGCTTTACCGCCTGAAAGGAAATGCCAAATATATCCGGAATCACCGGGGATTCAGCCATTCATTGCCAATGCTTTTGGTTTGGCCCGGTCTCATCACCCTTGGGCTTTTTCTTCTGCTACCGGAAATAAATGTGTTACACACGTTTTTATGGAGCTTTCTTGCCGTCTTTATCCATATCTTTATTGATTTGTTTAATTCCTACGGAACCCAGGCGTTCCGTCCGTTATCCAGAAACTGGGTGGCTTTTAACGTTTTGAACATCTTTGATCCTTTCATTTTCTCCCTTCATCTGGCCGGATTTGCCTTGTGGTGGATATGGCCGGCTCAAAGCGGAAAAATCTTCCTTCTGGTCTATTTGGCAATCGCCGGTTATATTGCGCTCCGGTTTTGGCAACAGCGAAATCTGCTCCGGATGGCACAAAAACAAGTCAATGTGCTCGGCAGATACACTCTGACCCCCACTTTTCGCTGGAATGTGTGGAATTTGATCGTTGAAACCCCGGAAATGGCAAAAGTGGGTGAAATTCGGAGTAAACGAATCCATTGGACCGGCCGTTTTCCGACCAAAGATATGCTTCATCCGGCCGTCAAGGAATCGAAAAAGGCCGAACCCATCCGTGCTTTCCTTTCTTTTACTTCTTACGGATATCCCAAAGTCTTTGAACGTCCCTACGGTTATGAAGTCCGCTGGCTGGACGTCCGGTACCATTATAAAAGGCATTATCCCTTTTTTGCCATTGCTTTACTTGACCATCAACACCAGATCTTTTACGCTTATGTTGGTTGGATGAGCAGAGAACAATTAGATAAAAAAACAAAACAATTCATTTCATAAATTCGCTTGATGAAACCGGAGGAGAAGTAAAAGAATGAATGGAATAACGGAACAAACATTGAATACACAAATTGCGGCCGCCGGGGAATTGGCAGTGCAAACCAAAACCCTGTTGACCCGGATGATTGAAGATCCGATGTCTTACATTGTCCTTCCAGCCGGTCAAATTGCGCTCATCGTTGTTTTGACGATCGTGGCACTTCGCTTTGTCGACCGGATTGTGGATAAAATTTTTGACATCAGCCGGATGGAATCCAAAAAAGCGCAAACCCTCCGCAAGTTGATCAAATCCATTGCCCGTTATGCCATTTACTTTATATCCGCACTCACCATCTTAATCAATCTCGGCTTTGATCCGCTGCCTGTGCTGGCCGGTGCCGGGGTTCTGGGCTTGGCGGTCGGTTTCGGGGCACAAAATCTGATCCGGGATGTCATCAGCGGATTTTTTATGATCTTCGAAGGACAGTTGGAAGTCGGCGATTATGTGGAAATCAACGGTCAAATCCGCGGAACGGTCGAAGAAGTCGGCCTCCGCATCACCAAAATTCGTGAATTTAACCAACGGCTGCATTATCTCGCGAACGGTAACATCAACCAAGTGACAAATTACAACCGGGATCAGATGCGGGCCATTGTCAACGTGACGGTTCCTTATGAATCCGACTTGTCAAAAGTGAATGAAGCATTGGAAGAGGTTTGTGCAAACATTCAAGAAAAGTTTGCCTCTTCTCTGATTCAAGAACCGGAAATCATGGGGATCACCACGATGGATGCAAGCGGGGTCACATTCACTCTGACCGCCCTCAGCGAACCGGATCAATTTTGGGCACTGGAAAGGGCGATCCGAAAAGAAACCATTCTTGTTTTGCACAGATACAAAATCGACTTCGCTTATCCGCGCAGTGTGGTATATCACTTAGAAGACGGACAAGAAGCGAAACTGGTCAAAGAAGGCTTTGAAGTGTAAGGAAATACAATCAGCCCCTCCTTTTTGAAGGAGGGGCTTTTCTGTTTTTCCGACCACTGTTTCGTCAACGGTTTTTTTTATAGAAACTGCCCGGCAAGCACAAAGACGGTAATGGCAAGAATTGCAATCCCTGTCCACACTGCCATCGCTTTGAGATCCCGCATCAAGATGCCATGGGCATCGACTTCCGCAACACGTTTCTTCTTTTGTTGAGCTCTCTTCCTTGCCACTTTCATCTTCTCCTTTACAAATGTCGATCGACATTGCCATTTCCATTATTCCCCGTTTTTCAGGTCGCTCAGGGCATCCCATAAATAAAAAGTAACATAACTGGCATAGGGGGACCAACTTCTGCCAAGTTGCCGGATGGTCGGTTCATCCGGTCTTTCTTGCATGGAATAAAACTGTTTGACCGCATTTCTCAGCCCGATATCCTGGGCCGGGAGCAGATCGGGCCTCCCCAGTCCAAATAGCATCACACATTCCGCCGTCCAACGTCCAATCCCCCGGATTGGAAGCAAGCGGGCAAAGACTTCCTCATCGGAACATCTGTCCAGTGCCTCCAGATCCAATTTGCCGCCGGCTATCCTTCTCGACAAATCGATAATGTATTCTGCTTTGCGACGATTGAACTGGATCTCTTGCAAATCCTCATACCTGAGCCGGGCAATCTGTTCCGGGGTCGGGAAAACAGCCCATCGTTCTCCTTGAAATTCGGCTTCATCCCCTGCCAGTTCAATCAAACGGCGAATGAGGACAGCTGCAAAAGATACATTCAATTGTTGCCCGATGATCGTTTTGATCAAACACTCATGCAAGTCGGGATCCAGCACAAAATGCAATCCCTTCCGTGCCAGGATCACCGGGGCCAACTCCGGGACTTGTTCCATTTGTTCATAGAACGGTTGCAAGTCCACTTCGGTGGAAAACATGCGGGCCACTTTTTTGCGGAACCCTTCTTCTTCCTGTTCCTCCACCTTCCCGGTGATCTCCACCTTCAGGGCAACATCCTCCTCGTCACAGCTTACCGAGAGCAATAACGGACCGTGCTTTCCGTGAATGGTACGCTGAAAACGGCCATGTCGGCAACGATAAATGCTTTTTTCAAATGAATGAAGGCGTTTGGTCGTAAGTTTAAATGAATACGGATAACGCAATGGAAGTGAAAATTCCATCGGATTTCTCCTTTCCCTTTCATTTTATGCTCATCCCCAATCAAAAAAAAAGACTTTTCCATCAGGAAAAGCCCATTGTTCGTAAAATTCACAATTATGGATCGGATTTTTGGCAGGGCGGCAATGATCCGGTGAACGAACCATCGCCCAAGACGGAAAAAACTCATTCCACCATTTCGACGCGGACATTTCTCTTGACTCCGAATTGAAGGGCTTCATCCAGATCTTCCATGTAAACGTCTATCCGCCGCCCGTTGATCGCCCCTCCGGTGTCTTGGGCAATCCGGTAACCAATTCCCTCAATGTAAACACGGGAGCCGATGGGAATCACATCCGGATCGACGGCAATGGTCAATCCTTCCATTACCGGACTTCCACTGGCTGTGATCCCGTACCCCGGGTCACCCGGCCGTTTGCCTGTCGACTCCGGTCCGGCCGTGTAGGCCGTGAGCGTAAATTCACCGAGGTCCTTCCCTCTTTTCATCGCCGGCATGGCATGGGCAGACAATTGGACGGATCCTTGTTTTTTCCGGATCCGCAATTTTTGTCCCGGATAGATCTTATCCGGATCCTTCAGGTGGTTCATCCGCACCAAATCGTTCACGGAAACCTCATATTTCCTCGCCAACCGGGTCAACGTATCCCCTTTTTGAACCACCACCGCGTCCTCCGCAAGGCTTTCGGCCCCGGCATCACCGGCCAACCAACAGGCTGCCAGAGAGAAAGACAAAACAAAGCAAAGCATATGTATCCATTTCACGGGTACCACCTCAAACCAAAAAGTTTTTTCATGGTACCATCCTGATCTAATTTTTCAGATTTTATACACTCTTGTTCCTCTTGGATGAATACAAAAAAGCCGGGGAAATGCATTTCCCCGGCTTCTACTCGATTTTCCGGTGTACAAAAACGCGATAAATCCAGTACATCACTTCATACGGGATAAAGAGCAAGATCCATGAAATCACTTTTCGCTCCGAAAAAGCGGGAAATTCCCGCTCGGGTTCCGAAGACTTGCTCCAGTCCGGCTTATTGACGCAACGACGAACATACTGAGTATGAATGATAATGACACTAAGCATAAACATCAGGCCGATCTGCGGAGCAATAATCGGATAGTCATACATTCCATGCCCCAAAAGAGCAATGGTCAAAGACAAGAGCATTCCGGCCAGCCTTTTTTCTTCTTTTTGGTTGGCCACCTTCCGCCAGCGCCTCGCCCGTTGGATGGTCAAAAGCAACATCCAAAGAAACAGCCCCAACCCCAACACACCGAACTCACTGGCAACCCCCAAAAAAATGTTATGGGCATGATAAACATAAAATCCGGCTTCTTTGACAAAAAGTTGGCCGAAATGAAGGGGCAGCACCCCGAGCAACCAATGTTCCCTGAAAATCTTGAACGCGGTTGTCCACACTTCCAAACGGACTTCAATGGTTGCCTGCAAGGTTTCCTTGCGCGGGATCAGCTCGGGAAAACAAGAAATCAGCAAAAAAATGGCAAGCGTAATCGTCACAGTTCGTTTTCGGTGTCCCGTCATCCACAGCTGGACAATCAAGCCGATGAGCAATCCGGCCCATGCACCGCGGGAACCCGTACACCAAATCGCCGTCACATAAACCCCGAAAATCAAAAATGCCATCAACTTATGCCATTTTTTCTTCAACACGGATGCGGCATAAATGCTCATCAAGGAAAAACAGATGAGCAAAGCGGCAGTCAAATTGGAATTTCCCGACGTTCCGATGCTGCGGACGGATCGTTCCGATTGAAAACGAAAATCATTGTAAAATTGTAAAATATTACCTACAAAGGAGTCATTGATGACATGCCAATCCATTTGCTGGATAAAAACAATGACCGCAATGTAAAGACCGCTCAGCCAAAAAGCAAGGTACGTCTTTTGCACTTCTTGCCAAGACCAGCTCAAATGGCGGATCCAAACCGCCAACATCCAATAAAGCCCAAACATGGCAATCGGAATCAACCCGACGGGAATCCCGTAAAACCAGGAAGGTTCCACCAGCCAGCTGACCGCGGAAATCAGCATGAACCCGATGAAAGCCTTCTCCGGCCAATCAAGGGATTTCAAAAACCGGTATTCTTTCCGATGCCACAAAACAGCTGCTGCAATGCACAAAAGGGCAACCGGCGGCAACAATGGCGTCAAGATAATGGATAAAAATAAAAACTGTGCCAACCGTTGATTTCCCCAGAAATTTATTACTTTCAAGAGTATAAACTCCTTTTGATCAAGTTTCGCTCATCTTCGACAGCACATGCAAAATTATTGTGGACAAAATCGCCTTTTTTATTCCTACTCTACATTGTACACGTAATTTATATATATTTCGATTCGCCCATCGGTTCATTCCTCTTTATTCCTTCAAGAAAAAAGCAACCCTTTCCCTACCATAAAGACTAATATATCCAAACCCTCTCTCCGGGTCAAATAGAAAATATCATTTATCTAAAAAGAATAAAATGGATTACAAATTTTAATCACGTTGACGATTGAAAATTATTCTCATAGAATGAAAGACAAATGCAAATGCTGTCCGATCAAGGGCTGACTGGAGGCGTTCCTATTGCAAAAAGGCATCATCGCTCACCAATTGACACTGGCATACGGCTCTTCCACCATCATCCGGGAATTAAATTTGGAAATCCCGCATGGAAAAATCACGGTTTTTGTCGGAAGCAACGGCTGCGGGAAATCGACTCTCCTGCGCTCGCTGGCGCGGCTTTTAAAACCGATCGCAGGGCAAATCACTTTAAATGGAAAAGAAATTCACAAACGTCCTTCCAAAGAAATCGCCAAACAGTTGGCGATCCTTCCCCAAGGGCCCGAAACCCCCGAAGGATTCACCGTGATGCAACTGGTCAAGCAAGGCCGTTATCCTTATCAAACCTGGGCCAGCCAATGGTCCAAGGAAGATGAAGAAAAAGTAATGTGGGCTTTAAAAATGACCCAAATGACGGAATATGCCGATCATCCCTTGGACTCCTTGTCAGGAGGGCAACGGCAACGTGCCTGGATCGCGATGACCCTGGCTCAAGACACGGATATCATTCTGTTGGATGAGCCGACCACCTATCTGGATGTTACTCACCAAATTGAAATTTTAGATCTTTTGTTTGACCTTAATCAAAAAGAAGGACGTACCATTGTGATGGTCCTGCATGATCTGAATTTGGCCTGCCGGTATGCCCATCATATTGTCGCCATTCAAAACCAAACCGTCTATGCCCAAGGCGCTCCGGAAAAGGTGGTCAACGAACGCATGGTGGAAGAAGTTTTCAAACTGAAGTCCAAGGTTACAACCGATCCGATTTTTGGCACCCCCTTGTGCATCCCTTACGGAAAAGGGCGCCGGATCTCTCAACAAACTTTCACAGCAACGGGGATTTCCTGAAATCCTCTGCGGCTGCCATTTTTATTATCCGAATTTTCCGCCATTTGGGAAGGGAAGAGGTGGGTCTCATCCAGAGAAGCCCACCTGCATTTTTCAGCGCTTCAAAACCACTATACCAACTCCAATAGCCGACTGGAAGGATACTCCACTTTCTTCTTTTTCACTTGCATGATCCCCTCACTGGTGAGCCGGATATAAGGGAGATGCGTGGAAGATAAAAACGTCATGGTAAACAGCGGATCCAAATGGGAAAACCCATACTGTTTCAGTTCGTCAATAAAAAGCTCCAACCGTTCGATCAGTTCATCGATGGACAAATCCACCATGATGCCCAATAAAGGCAGAGGCAGATGAAACTTTTCCTTTCCATCCTGAATCCAAACCAATCCCCCTTGATCCCGGATCACTTGATTGGCAGCCATCGCCATCGCTTCCGGATCCCTTCCCAAAACCAATATATCGCGCGACCCCGTGTTGGTTGTCGCCATTCCGTCAATCCCGACGGCAAATCCGCGCAACAATCCGGGGGTGATCCATCGGCCGTTCCGGTCAATCAAAAAAGAAAACAGCCGTTCATCTCCCTCCGGCAAATAAACTTTTCCATCTTTTGCTTCCACTTTTTCTTTGGACCGTTTGGTGATCACAGAGTTGATCAATTGGATCACCGGAAATTTCTTTTTCCCCGGATCCGGAATGGTCAAGTCCTCCGGCTTCACTTCAAAGGATGACATATCCCACTTCATTCCCGCATAGACGGATTCACGCGACAATTTTTTCTCTTCCTTGTATCTTCCGTTTTCAGCAATCACTTCGCCGTTTGCCATCACCTTGACAGGAGTGGGATCATTTAATGAAGACAAAAAGTTAATGTCGGCGATCCGTCCCGGGGCAATCCCTCCCAAATGCTCATCCATACGGTAATAAACCGCCGGATTGATGGTTGCCATTTGGTAAGCATGAACCGGGGGACAACCGCTTTCGATGGCCAAACGAATCAAATAATCAACAAAGCCATCTTTAAAACATAACGGCGTCGCTCCGTCGCTTGTCATCATCAACCGGTGCCACGGCACATTCTCTTGCCGGACCAGTTCTTTCATGATCTCCGGAAGGTCCGGGCGGATGGAACTGTATCTCAAGGAGACCATATAACCCAAGCGGAGTCTATTTAATACTTCATCGCAGCTGATGCTTTCATGATCACCGGTCACGCCGGCCGCAGACAATCTGGCCAAAGTTTGATAAGAAGCCCCTGGAGCATGGCTCTCCACTTTTTTGCCTTGATTCTTGGCCGAAGTGATCCAGGAAACCATTTTCTCATCGCCATCCAACAGGGACGCCCAGTCGGTCAGCTCGCCGGTTTGCACCACCTGGTCATAGCCGATCATTTCTTCCACCCGTTTTTGCTCAAACAATCCTTGCCGTTCATCCGGCAAAGTAGCTTGGGGATCCAGCCGTGCCCACCAGAAAAATTTAACGGGTGACTTCTTGAATTGATCCATCATATGTATGACTTGTGACAAATTTTTTTCGGCAAAAAAGACCACATTATCACAAATCAAAGTGGTGGTACCCAGTGATCCGGCTTTTTCAGCCAGTGTCAACGGATGGTAAATTTGTGACGGATGTGCGTGAGGTTCGATATATCCGGGGACCAACACCTGCCCGGTCGCATCCAGAGTGGGAATCTCTTCATCCAGCTTCAGCCCGCTTTGCTCCATCGGACCAACATAGGCCACTCTTTTTCCGGACAGGGCAATATCGGCTCTTTCCAGCTGTCCGGTGTATACATTCAGTACCGTTCCTCCCAAGATCAACTTGCTGGGGGCTATTCTTCCCATTGCCACATCAATCAACCTGTTTTGTTCCGCAGCTGAAATCTCGATGAACAATCTTTCTCTCCCCTTCAATTTTTGTACTTGCCAGTCGAACAACATTTTACCTGCCCACAGGTTGCATACTTCGGCGCACAACCTGCAAAAATAACAGTAACAAGCCGAAAGGAGGAATTCCTTTGCAAAAGAATGTGGGTACGTTGGATGCTTTGATTCGCATTACGTTCGGACTGGTTGGTTTGGCTTATTGTGCATCGACAAAACGACGTTTTCCTTGGTGTTTGGCGATTCATTCGGCTCTGAAAGTCGCAGAGGGGATCACCCGTTTTTGTCCAATTATCGCCATTTTCGGAAAAGAAAACAGAAACCTTTCATGAAAAAGTTATATTTAATTAAAACTATACAATATTAGAATGAATCATGGAATGGATGATTGCATTTTCATGACGGAATCTATGAAAATTTAATTTTTTTCTCCCCTTTTTTCCTGATTTAGAAAAAGAAAGGGGAGACGCAATCATAAATAACATGAAAATATAAAAATATAAAAGAGAATCTCTTGATTAAATTCTGACTCTTTTGTATAATGATTTTCAAGAAAATCTGTCCCGCGGGTCACCTTCGAAATTTGACGGTTTCTGACATACGAGGTGTCTGCCAACACACAGGAAAACGCTTTCATTCGTGAAAAATTGATGAAAAATTCTTCATAAAAATCTCTCATCCACCTGATCGACAAGAATTTTAACGCTTTTTTCAGCCTTTTTCCTTCCTGTGCTGTAAGATGGCAGTTGATTAAATGCGTCAGATGGCGTAGAATCAAGCTAAGATCACCATAACACTTGTCCGACCTTTCCAACTCTTCATTCGACAAAAATCGAACTTTGGTAATATTGTATACAAATTTCGTCATTTTTTATCATGAATAAGCAGGATAATTTGTAACCTGACGTCGAAAAAAAGAATCAAGTTGATTTTGATTCAGAGGTGGCATTTCATAAAAAAAGTGGTACAATAAGGTTAATAGCAATGCGAACAAACGATCGGTTTTTTGAAAATTAAAACCGTTTAGGAGCGTGAGTTATATGTCTCTTAGCGAAATGGAAAAAGAAACTGTGATCCAATTTGATGAGTCGACCAATTTGGCCACCGTATACACCGCCAGCTGGACGGTTGCCCGTTCCCTGAAAAAAGCGGGTTACCAACCGGTCAAAAAAACACAAGGTGGTTGGTGGTTTAAGATCCCGGTCAATGGAATCAGCATTCAAGGTGAAAAAGAAACGACTCAAATTGGATAATCAATGAAAACGGCTTTTATTGCGCAACCGGTGCCGGTTGCCAAATTTAACGAGCCTGACCCAGTGGCTCGTTTTTATTATTTTCCTTACATATAAAAAAACTGCTGGTTTGGTTCCAGCAGTCCCGTTCAGCGATTTACAAAGCTTTCTTTGCAATATCTGTCCGGTAATGAACATTGTCAAACGAAATTTGTTTAACCCGCTCATAAGCCCGCGTTTGTGCTTCTTGAATCGACTCACCCCATGCCGTCACTCCCAAAACCCGTCCTCCTGCCGTTAACCACTCTTCACCGCTCAAAACCGTTCCGGAATGAAAAATCACCGTATCGGCAGCCGGTTTGTCAAGCCCCTGAATGGCCATTCCTTTTTGATACGATCCCGGATAACCGCCCGAGGCCAGAATCACGCAAACAGCAGCTTGATCACTCCACACGATGTCCTGTTCCGAGAGCTTGCCATCGATGACCGATTCCATGATTTCCACCAAATCCGTTTTCAGTCTGGGCAGCACCACTTGTGTTTCCGGGTCGCCAAAGCGGGCATTGAATTCGATCACTTTCGGCCCGGATGCGGTGATCATCAACCCCGCATACAAGACGCCTTTATACTCGATTCCTTCTTCCTGAAACGCCTTTTGTACAGGAAGCAAAATTGTTTCAACGGCTTCGCGGATCACTTCTTCCGGAATCTGGGGAACCGGTGAATAAGCGCCCATTCCCCCGGTGTTGGGGCCTTGATCATGATCGAACACCGGCTTATGGTCTTGAGCAACCACCATCGGTTTGACCGTTTTTCCGTCCATAAACGCCATCAACGACATTTCCTGACCGCTTAAAAACTCTTCAATGACAATCTCCCGGCCGGCATCGCCAAAAACCTTTTCTTCCATTGCGTCAATGACGGCTTTTTCCGCTTCTTCCACAGTGCTTGCCACCACAACCCCTTTTCCGGCAGCCAAACCATCCGCCTTAACGACAATGGGGGCTCCTTTCCCGCGGATATATTCAATCGCTTTCGAAGATTCCGTGAATGACTTGAAATCCGCCGTCGGAATTCCGTATTTTTTCATGAACTCTTTGGCAAAACGTTTGCTTCCTTCAATCCGTGCCGCTTCCCTGCGGGGCCCAAAGATGGCAAGCCTCTCTTCTTCAAAGCGGTCAACAATTCCCGACAACAAGGGAACTTCAGGACCGACCACCGTTAAATCCACCTTGGTTTCCTTTGCAAAGTGAACCAGCCCCTCAATGTCGGTGGCGGCAATATCCACACATTCGGCATCTTTCTGAATGCCTCCGTTGCCTGGTGCACAATACACTTTTTCCACCTTGGGGCTTTTGAGCAAACTCCAAACAATGGCATGTTCTCTTCCTCCGTTGCCGACAACCAGCACTTTCACTTATTGTCTCCTCCCCGCTCTTCTTATGAAATCATCAGGCTGATCGTAAACAATCCCAGTGTGACCATGATGCAGATAAAGGACCGCTCTTTATCCAAAGGGTTTTTATGGCGATAAGACCGTTTGGTTGTAAACACCCCGCCGATGATCATCGCCGCCATGTAAAAGACACCGCTTGCGGTCTGCAGTTGCCTTTGCCAAACAGCGGGATCCAGGTCATACGCCCAATAGGTCGTCACCCCGGTTAAAGCCAGAGCGATGCCGATCCACATGAGAGACCATGAAAGGAGACGCATCAACATTCCTCCTTTGTGCTATTTACATTTTCCACAAAAATTATTCTCAGTATACGCACAAGAAAAGGCTTCTGATACATCTCCCGTTCTCTTTCATGAATGATTAATGTTTAAAATGGCGAATGCCTGTGAACACCATGGCAATGCCGTGCCGGTTGGCTTCTTCGATGGACTCTTCATCCCGGATCGATCCGCCCGGTTGGATGATGGCAGTCACCCCAGCTTCGGCGGCGGCTTGTACCGTGTCCCTCATCGGGAAGAAAGCATCCGAAGCAAGCACGGATCCTTTGGAATCCTCTTTGGCCTGCTCAATGGCAATTTTCGCCGAACCAACCCGGTTCATCTGCCCGGCACCGACACCCACCGTCCGGAAATCTTTCGCCAACACAATGGCATTGGATTTGACATGTTTGACGACTTTCCAGGCAAACAACAATTGCTCCCATTCTTCTTCACTGGGTGCACGGTCTGTCACCACTTGGCATTCGTCTTTCGCCAAGCCCTTGAGGTCTTCTTCCTGTACAAGAAGTCCTCCGCCGATTGATTGCAATTTCAGCGGAATGCCCGCTTGTCCTTGCGCCGCTTCTGCCACGGTTAACAAACGCAAATTTTTCTTCGTTTTTAAAATCTCAAGGGCTTCCTCCGTAAAGGCCGGCGCCAGGATGATTTCCAAGAAGATTTTTTTCATTTCCACCGCCGTTTGGGCATCCACCGTCTGATTGGTTGCGACAATGCCTCCAAAAATGGATACCGGGTCGGCTTCATACGCTTTTTGATATGCCTCCAAAAGGTTGGAACCCAGTCCCACTCCGCAAGGATTCATATGCTTGATTGCAACGACGGCCGGCTGGTCAAATTCGCGCACCAGTTCCAAGGCGGCATTGGCATCATTGAGGTTGTTGTAAGACAGTTCTTTTCCGTTCAGTTGTTTGGCTCCGGCCAAAGTATGGCTGTGGTTGCCAAAGGTTTTTTTGTAGAAAGCCGCTTTTTGATGCGGGTTTTCCCCGTAGCGGAGCGATTGTGCTTTGGTGAATGTCATCGTCAGTTGTTCCGGGAATGGATTGTCCAGCAACTGATTAAAGTATCCGGCGATGAGCGCATCATAATAAGCCGTATGGTTAAAAGCTTTCGCGGCCAGATATCTTCTGGTTTCCAAGCTGGTGCTTCCCTGTTGCGACAATTCCCGGTAAACGCGGTCATAATCCTGAGGATCGGTCACGACCGTGACATCTTGATGATTTTTGGCCGCGGAACGAAGCATGGAAGGGCCGCCGATATCGATGTTTTCGATGGCATCTTCCAACGTTGCATCCGGATTTTCAATTGTTTTTTGAAAGGGATAAAGGTTGACGATGACCACGTCAATGGTCCCGATCCCGTTTTCTTTTAATTGCTCCAGGTGGGAAACGGCGTCCCGTTTGGCCAAAATCCCGCCGTGAATTTTGGGATGTAAGGTTTTGACCCGGCCATCCAATATTTCCGGAAACCCGGTGACTTCCGAGATATTTTTGACAGGAATCCCGGCTTCTTTTAATAACCGGCAGGTTCCTCCCGTTGAGATGATTTCCATATCCAAGGATGCCAGTTTCTGCGCGAAATCGACGATCCCGGTTTTGTCCGACACACTGATCAATGCGCGCTTTGCATTTGCCAATGTTCTGCCTCCCTTATCAGCTGTACTGTTCTTCTAATCCCCGATTTCACCGGCAATCCATTTTTGAACAACTTCGGGATACAACCGGTGCTCTGCCTGATGCATTTTTTCCTCAAATGTTTTCAGAGTGTCCCCTTTTTCAATAGAAACCGGGACTTGTGCCAAAATCCGTCCGGTATCCATTCCTTCATCCACCAGGTGAACCGTGACGCCGGACACACACACCGGATGGCGGTAGGCTTTTAATATGGCATCTTTTCCGGGAAATGCCGGCAACAAAGACGGATGGATATTGATTATCCGGTCGGGATATGCCTCAAGCAAAGTCGGGCCAATCAACCGCATATATCCTGCCAGCACAATCCGGTCAATCCCATGTTCCTTTAACACCCCGAGCAGCCATCTTTCATAAGACGCTTTATCGGCAAATTCCTTGGGGCTCCGTTGAATGGCCGGAATCTTCAACCGCTGGGCACGCCCGATCACACCGGCTCCCGGCCGGTCGCAAAACAACAGCCTGATTTCATCTGCCCAAGCGTGCTTGCGGGAATGGTGGACCAGTGCTTCAAAGTTGCTCCCGTTTCCGGATGCAAAAATGGCTACACCCACTTTGCATCCCCTCCTGCCCACCGGACAGGTTGTGTTCCGCTCCCGATGTTTCCGATCACCCAAGCCTTCTCACCAAGTTGCCCGGCAGCTTGAAGCACCGCTTTGGCCTCTTCTTCGGGAACGATCAGAACCATGCCGATTCCCATGTTGAATGTTTGGTACATTTCTTCAATACCAATGGCTCCTTCTTTTTGAATCAAGGAAAAAATCGGTGGGATCTCCCATGAAGACCGGTCAATCAAGGCACAAGCCCCCTCCGGCAAAACGCGGGGAATATTTTCCACAAACCCGCCTCCGGTGATGTGGGCCATGCCTTTGATGGTAAATTCCCGGAGAAGCGTCCATATGGTTTTTACATAAATGCGGGTCGGGGTGAGCAACTCTTCGCCCAAGGTTTGTCCCAGTGCCGGAATTTCTTCGTGAAGCGAATGTTTTCGGTCTTGAAGCAGCACTTTCCGCACCAGGCTGAACCCGTTGCTGTGGAGTCCGCTGGAAGCAAGCCCGATCAAGACATCGCCTTCTTGAATGTCCTTCCGCGGCAAAAGATCTTTCTTCTCGGCAACCCCCACTGCAAACCCGGCAATATCATATTCTCCCGATGAATACATCCCGGGCATTTCTGCTGTTTCTCCCCCGATCAACGCACAGCCTGCCTGTTCGCATCCATCGGCGATCCCCTTGATCACTTGTTCGGCCTGTTCGGGCAAAAGGCGGCCGGTTGCCAAATAATCCAGGAAAAACAAGGGCTCTGCCCCTTGAACAATGATATCATTCACACACATGGCCACACAATCCACGCCGACGGTGTCATGTTTGTCCATCATCATGGCAATCAAAAGTTTGGTCCCGACGCCGTCGGTTGCCGATACCAACACCGGCTCCTCATAAGGCTTTAAGGCAAACAATCCGCCAAATCCGCCGATGTTCCCCAACACTTCGGGACGCATGGTTCTTTGCACATGCTTTTTGATCCGTTTGACAGTCTCATTGCCGGCTTGGATATCGACTCCTGCGGCCTTGTACGCTTGACTCATGATTTCCCCTCCAATGCCAGTCCCTCTTCCACTTCGGTCGGATATTCACCGGTGAAACAAGCCAGACAGTGCCCGTGGTTTTGATCGGATGAAGTGTATCCAATGGCATTCAGCATTCCCTTGGCGCTGAGAAAAGCCAGCGAATCGGCGCCAATCTCTTTGCAAATTTCATCGATGCTTTTCACCGCCGCCACCAACTGTTTGCGGTCCGGCGTGTCAATTCCGTAAAAACACGGATTTTTCACAGGAGGGGAACTGATGCGGACATGAACTTCCGTGGCGCCCGCTTCCCGCAACATCCGTACAATCCGGCGGCTGGTGGTGCCCCGGACAATCGAATCGTCCACCATGACGACTCTTTTTCCGGAAACCACACCCTCCACGGCGCTTAACTTCATCCGCACGCCTTGTTCCCGCAATTCCTGGCTCGGTTGAATGAAAGTCCGTCCGATATAGCGGTTTTTAATCAATCCCAACTCGTACGGAATGCCTGTGGCTTCGGCAAACCCGATTGCCGCTGAGGTGCTGGAATCCGGCACCCCGGTCACCACATCCGCTTCCACCGGTGCTTCTTGCGACAAGATTCTTCCCATCCGCTTGCGGGCCGCATGCACATTCACCCCGCGGATCAAACTGTCCGGACGGGCAAAATACACATATTCAAATGCGCAAAGCGCGCGTTCTCTTTTTCCGGCAAACCGGGTGGTTTTCATCCCGCCGTTCCGGTCGAAAACAATCATCTCCCCCGGTTCGATTTCTCTTACCAATTCTGCGCCGATCACATTAAACGCACAGGTTTCGGATGAAAAGACATGAGCCTCTCCGATTTTCCCCATGGCAAAAGGACGAAGGCCGTGCGGATCCGAAGCGACGATCAATTGATCATTGGTCAGGATGAGCAAAGCATAGGCGCCGACCACTTGCTTCAGGGCTTCTTTGACGGCTTCTTCCAATGTCGGGGCTTTGGAACGGGCAATCAAATGGGCAATGACTTCCGTATCGGATGTGGTTTGAAAAATGGATCCTTCTTTTTCCAGTTGCAAGCGCAACCGTTTGGCATTCACCAAGTTGCCGTTGGTCGCAATCGCCAATTTGCCCGACGAAAAATTAAAGACCAAGGGTTGGGCATTTTCCAATCCTGATCCCCCGGAGGTGGAGTACCGGACATGGCCGATGGCGGTGGTTCCCTTTAACCCTTTCAAATTCGCGGAATCAAACACTTCGGTCACCAGCCCGGTCCCCCGTTTGGCAAACAATTCCCCGTCCTCAGCGGAAACAATACCGGCACTTTCCTGCCCCCGGTGTTGCAAAGCGTGCAAGCCGTAATATGTGAGCAGCGCGGCATCCGGATGTCCGATGATCGCAAATACACCGCATTCTTCGTTTAACTCATCGAAGTCGAAGATGGATTCATCGCGCATGAAATGGCAGCCTCCCATCGTTTGCTCAAAAGATCAACATCTTGGTGAATAACACCGCGCCCGTTTACCGAGACCTTCAACTTACGTTCACCGGTCACTTCCCCGATTTTGCGGCAAGGAACTCCGTATTGGCGGGCAATCTCCTGAATCTGACCCGCATTTTCCGGGGAAGCGGTGATCAAAATGCGCGACTGACTTTCACTGAACAAACAGACGGCCGGTGCCAAGTCAGTCTCCACGAAGACGGTTGCCCCTTTTCCGCCGGAAATACAAGATTCGGCCAGAGCCAAAGCCAAACCGCCTTCGGACACATCATGCGCCGATTGGACGTATCCGGAACGAATGGCTTGAAGAACCGCTTTTTGCACAGCCTGTTCTTTCTGAAGATCACATACCGGCGGCCGGCCGCTGACCAAGCCCGTGATCAGATGTTGCAACTCGCTTCCTCCCAATTCGGCATAAGTGTCCCCCAGGAGAATAATCACATCCCCGTCGTTTTTAAACGCTTGCGTCGTGATATGCTCCCGCTTTTGGATCAGCCCGACCATTCCCACCACCGGAGTCGGGTAAATCGGATTTCCTTTGGTTTCGTTGTATAAGCTGACATTTCCGCCAATAACTGGGGATTCAAGCACGCGACAAGCCTCGGACATGCCGTCAATCGCCTTGGACAGCTGCCAATACACTTCTGGTTTTTCCGGGTTTCCGAAATTCAGGCAATCCGTGATGCCCAAAGGCTCAGCCCCGGAACAAACCACATTTCGCGCCGCTTCACTGACGGCAATTTTTCCTCCCTGAACCGGATCAAGGTAAACATAACGCCCGTTTCCGTCGGTGGACATGGCCAAGGCTTTCTCCGTCCCGCGAAGAATGACCACCGCGGCATCCGATCCCGGCCGCACCGCCGTGCTGGCACGCACCATGTGGTCATATTGGCGGTAAACCCACTTTTTGCTTCCCATGTTGGGGGAAGAAACCATCTGCAAAAGCGCTTGCCCCGGATCAATATCTTTCAAGTCTTCTTCCGGTTGGACCGAGGCATTTTGCACATAATATTCTGGGACTTTTTCCTCCCGGGTATAAACCGGAGCATCATCCACCAACGTGTTGACAGGAATGTCGGCAACCAATTGATTTTGGGAATAAATCCGGTAACGATCCCCTTCAGTCACCTGCCCGATCACGGCGGATTGCAAGCCCCACTTCTTGCAGATGTTCATGATTTCTTGCTCCCGCCCTTTTTCCACCACCAGAAGCATCCGTTCCTGGGATTCGGAAAGCATGATCTCATAGGGGGTCATTCCCTTTTCGCGCTGGGGAACCAGATCCAGATTCAGTTCCAATCCGTGCCCGCCTTTGGCCGCCATTTCAGCACTGGAACAGGTGAGTCCGGCGGCGCCCATGTCCTGAATCCCGATCAACATTTCCTTTTTCACCATTTCCAAACAAGCCTCAAGCAGCAGCTTCTCCATAAACGGATCACCGACTTGAACCGCCGGACGTTTTTCCCCGGCCGATTCATTCAACTCTTCACTGGCAAACGTGGCTCCGTGGATCCCGTCCCGTCCGGTGCTGGAACCGACATAAATCACGGGATTTCCCGGACCAATGGCAACCCCTTTTTGCAACTCGTCATGATTCAAGACACCCACGCACATGGCATTGACCAACGGATTGCCGTCATATGCATCGTCAAAAACGACTTCCCCGCCCACGGTCGGGATGCCGATGCAATTTCCATAATGGGCAATCCCGGCCACAACTTGTTCAAACAGATAACGGACCCTCGGGGAACGCAAATCGCCAAACCGGAGCGAATTTAAAAGCGCAACGGGTCTGGCGCCCATGGAGAAGACATCCCGGATGATGCCGCCCACCCCGGTTGCGGCCCCCTGGAACGGTTCAATGGCTGAAGGGTGATTGTGACTTTCGATTTTAAAAACAACGGCTTGGCCATCATCAATGTCGATCACCCCGGCTCCCTCCCCGGGCCCTTGAATCACCCTTGGGCCCTGGGTCGGAAACCGCTTCAACAACGGTTTTGAATTTTTATAACTGCAGTGTTCTGACCACATGACACTGTAAATCCCTGTTTCCGTCCAGTTCGGCAAACGTCCCAGATGCCCGGCAATTTGTTCAAACTCCTGATCCGACAGCCCCATCTCCCGGTATAATTTTTTCTCCTTGATCACTTCCGGGGAGGGTTCATTGCCCAACTTCTCGATCACTTTGTTCTCAAGCTGCACCGCCATTCTCCTTCCCGTATTTCAACATCGATTGAAACAGGCGTCTTCCGTCTTCGGATCCCATCCACTCGTGAATTGCCCTTTCCGGGTGGGGCATCATGCCCAGCACGTTTCCTTCCCGGTTGCAAATGCCTGCGATGTTTTGCACGGAGCCGTTGGGATTTTCATCCGCATAACGAAACACAATCTGCCCGTTTTCTTCCAACCCGGCGAGGGTCTTTTCATCACAGTAATAATTGCCTTCCTGATGCGCGATCGGAATCCGGATCCGTTCGCCTTCCTGATACTGCATCGTAAACGGGGTTTTGGCGTTTTCCACGCGCAGGGTCTGAAAATCACAGAGAAAAGAAAGGTTTTTGTTTTTCAACATCGCTCCCGGCAACAATCCGCTTTCCAGCAAAATTTGAAATCCGTTGCAGATACCGATCACCAGTTTTCCGTCTGCCGCTGCTTTTTTGACACCTTGCATCACCGGGGAAAACCGTGCAATGGCACCGGAGCGCAAATAATCGCCGTAAGAAAATCCTCCCGGCAAAATCACGGCATCATAGGAAGACAAATCCGATTCATGATGCCATACCGGTGTCACCGGATTGCCCAATACGTCTTCAACCGCATGGATACAGTCCATGTCACAATTGGATCCGGGAAATACGGGAACCGCAAATTTCACGTCAGGACACCCTCTCCACTTCAAAGGTATAATTTTCGATCGTTGGATTGGCCAACATTTTTTCACACATCGCCTGAACCTGTTTTTCCGCCTCTTCCCGGCTGTCGCATTCCAGCATCATCTCCAGGCGCTTGCCGATGCGGACATCGCTCACTTTTTGAAACCCGAGGGAATGCAGTGAACTTTTGACGGCCACTCCCTGCGGATCCAGAACACTTTCTTTCAGCGACACGAAAATTTCAGCTTTAAACATGGCTATCCCCTTCCAAACGATTCCAAATTTTTTGATAAGATTCCACAACCTGGCCGAGATCACGGCGAAAACGATCCTTATCCAGACGCTCCCCGGTTTCTTTATCCCAAAAGCGGCAAGTATCCGGTGAAATTTCGTCCGCCAACAATATTTCGCCCTTTTCATCCGTTCCAAATTCCAATTTAAAATCCACCAGCACAATTCCCCGTTGATCCAACCATTCCGACAAAAAGCGGTTTACCTTTAAAGCCGTCTCTTTGAGCCGGGCTCTTTGCGCAGGGGTCGCCAGATTCAAAATGGCCACGTGGTCTTCCGTCAAAAGCGGGTCCCCCAGCTCATCGTTTTTGTAATAAAACTCCACCACCGGTTGCGGCAGGATTTTTCCTTCTTCCAGCCCCAGCCTTTTGGCCATGGAACCGGCCACCCGGTTTCTCACCACCACTTCCAGCGGGATGATGTTCACCTTTTTCACCAGTTGCTCGCATGCGGAAACTTCTCTTACAAAATGATGTGGAATGCCTTCTTTGGTTAACAATTGAAAGAAGAAGGAACTGATCCGGTTGTTCAATTCGCCTTTGCCTGAAAGCTCAGCCCGCTTCTCACCGTTAAAAGCCGTTGCCGCATCCTTGTAGCGCACCAGAACCAAGGAAGGGTCACCGGTTTTAAAAATTTGCTTGGCCTTTCCTTCATATAACATCTCCAAGGTATCCATTGGCCTGCTCCTTTCAAAGGAAGGTGGGAGGGAAGCCGGAAAACCGGCTTCACCGCGAAATCAATCATCCAATCCCAACCGGGTGAAAATCGTGTCCACTTGTTTTAAGTGGTAACGGTAATCAAAACAATCTTCCACCTCTTCGGGGGTTAATGTCCGGGAAATCAACTCGTCTTGTTCCACCAGAGGCTTAAACGGACGCTGTTCTTCCCAAGCCTGCATGGCCAAACGCTGCACACGGTCATAAGCCTCTTCCCGTTTCAATCCTTTATTGATGAGACTGAGCAGCACCCGTTGCGAATAAATGAGCCCGAAGGTCCGTTCCATATTCCGTTTCATATTTTCCGGGAATACGGTTAAATCACGAACGATGTTGGTGAAACGATTCAACATATAGTTGAGCAAAATCGTGGAATCCGGCAAAATCACCCGTTCCACCGATGAATGGGAAATATCCCGTTCATGCCAGAGAGAAACATTTTCATATGCAGAGACCATGTGTCCGCGAACCACTCGGGCCAATCCGCTGATGTTTTCACAACCGATCGGATTGCGTTTGTGCGGCATGGCCGATGATCCTTTTTGTCCTTTGCGGAAGGGCTCTTCCACTTCCCGGGTCTCGCTTTTTTGCAAACCGCGAATCTCGGTGGCAAACTTCTCCAGCGATGTGGCAATCAGGGCCAAGGTGGAGACGTATTGCGCATGACGGTCGCGTTGCAGGGTTTGCGTCGAAATCGGGGAATGTTTCAACCCCAGTTTTTCGCAAACATATTTCTCCACAAAGGGATCAATATTGGCATACGTTCCGACCGCCCCGGAAATTTTTCCGACCCGCACGGTCTCCATGGCTTGCACGAAGCGCTCTCTGTTTCGTTTCATCTCTTCCAGCCACAGGGCCATTTTCAATCCGAATGTGGTCGGTTCGGCATGAACCCCGTGGGTGCGCCCCATCATGACGGTGTATTTATGCTCTTTGGCTTTTTCTTTCAACACCTCAATCAAACGGTCCAGGTCTTTCAGCAAAATTTCATTGGCTTGCTTTAAGAGATAGGAAAGCGCCGTATCCACCACATCGGTGGAGGTCAATCCGTAGTGGACCCATTTGGATTCCGGGCCCAATGTTTCCGCCACTGCCCGGGTGAAGGCCACCACATCATGGCGCGTTTCCTGTTCAATTTCATAAATGCGGTTCACATGAATTTCCGCGTTTTTGCGGATCTGTTTGACGTCTTCTTCCGGAATGACGCCCAATTTGGCCCAAGCTTCGCAGGAAAGGATTTCTACTTCCAACCATGCTTGGTATTTGTTTTCTTCGGTCCAGATTTGTCCCATCTCGGGTCGCGTATAACGTTCAATCATTGCTTTTCCACCTTTTTTAAGAATCTCTATTATAAATAACCTTTTTTTCTTGTTCCGTCAAAGGAGGCCAAATTCCGCTCCCGTCCATCCACTGAACTGCTTCTTCCATGGACCGGCCGAGCAAGGTCAGATGCCCCATTTTCCGTCCGGGCTTTGCTTCTTTTTTTCCGTACCAATGCGGCTTGATATCCCCCGGGAGCCGGGGAAAATGACTCCGGAACATTTCCATGTGCTCGCCGAGGAGATTTACCATCACAGCCGGCTTTACTTGCTCTGCCGGTCCGAGCGGCAGCCCGGCAACAGCGCGGATCAACTGTTCAAATTGTGAAGTCAGGCAGGCATCATAGGTGTAATGGCCGGAATTGTGAGGCCGGGGAGCCAGTTCATTCACCAGCAGCCTTCCGTCTTCCATGCAAAACATCTCCACTGCAATGAGCCCGACAACCTCCAAAGACTCCGCGATTTGCTTTGCCCAATGGACGGCCTGTCGGATGACGGAATCGGAAACAGGAGCCGGAGAAACCGACAGATGCAAAATATGATTGCGGTGCAAATTAACAGCCGGCGGAAAAGCTGCCATTTCTCCGTGAATACTCCTGGCAACGACCACCGAAATTTCTTTTTCAAAAGGAACCCATTCCTCCAAAATGAAGGGTTTGCCTTCTTCAAACAGTCCGGCCGGCAACCGGTCCACATCGTCCAGGGAATGCAAAATCCACTGTCCTTTTCCGTCATACCCGCCGGTTGTCGTTTTGAGCACGGCCGGCCATCCCAACTCTTCCACTGCTTGCATGAGATCCTGAAACGTATTCACTTCTTGAAAACGGGCCACCGGGACGCCCGCTTCCCGGAGCGCTTTTTTCTCCCTCAACCGATGCCGGGTGGTTTTCAGCAACCGGCTTCCCTGGGGGAGCGGTTTGATCTTTTCCAGGTATTCGACCACTTCCGGAGGGATGTTTTCAAATTCATAAACAATCAAATCGCATTGTCCGGCCAGTTTGGCCACAGCATCCCAATCGTCATATTTAGCCGCAATATGCCGGTCTGATGCTTGCGCTCCCGGACAATCGGGATCGGGATCCAGGGTCACAAAGTGAAAGCCCATCTTTCTCCCTTCATTAATGACCATTCTTCCCAATTGCCCCCCGCCTAAAATACCGACGGTTTGACCCGGAGAGATCAATGCTTGCGGTTTTTCCTTCAGGTATGAATTCAAGCAAGATCACTCTCCTTCAATACCCGCTCACGGATCTGCTCCCTTCGCTGCTGCAGGCGTTTGCGAATTTCCGGATCTTTGATGCCGAGCATTTCCGCCGCCAGCAATCCGGCATTGACCGCGCCGGCTTTGCCGATGGCAACGGTTGCCACCGGAACGCCTCCCGGCATTTGCACGATGGACAACAAGGAATCCAATCCATTCAGGGAAGAAGTTTTGATGGGAACCCCGATCACCGGCAACACGGTTTTGCTTGCCACCATGCCCGGCAAATGGGCCGCTCCCCCTGCCCCCGCAATAATGACTTGAATGCCTCTGTTTTCGGCTTCACTGGCATATTGAAACATTTCATCCGGGGTACGATGGGCAGATACGACTTTGCTTTCATAACTGATTCCCAATTCGTCTAACACTTCACATGCATTTTTCATTGTCGGCCAATCTGAGGTGCTCCCCATAATCACTCCGACTTTTGCCTGATCCATGGTTCCTCTCCTTTTCAAAAAGATAAGCCTAAACAGCAGGTTTTCTGAAAAAGGGCATGAGAAAAACTACTGCTTAGGCTCATCTTCTCTCAAGAAGATCCCAAACAAACAGTTTTTTCTCATAGCCGGGAAATTTACGGTTTCCTGGTAGAGACGCTCAAGCCATATTCCTGAGCATATATGAGAAAACAACAGCTATTCAATTCACTCTCAGTGTAACAGGAAACCAAGGAACGCGTCAATATAATAAACGAACATTTACGGTTAAAAAATTTCATCTCGTTCGTGTTTTTTATCATAAATCTGGTGTTTCAAGAAAAAAAGAGGCCTCTGACAACACAAAATCCGTAAAAACCTTGTTGGGGATCCGCTTGATAAGAAACAGTCGTCTCGTTCCGTTTCCATTCGTTGCAAAAACATCCGGATTTTCTTTTCTATATTTGTACCGCCCGCCTGCGTCTCGTATGTAAAATCTTTCACTCCCTCTGAAAAAACAGATGCCGGTATGGACGTATCGGCCAAAGACGTTGCCAAATTCCTCTCATACCCGTTTTTAAACCGGCTTTCCGGATGATTGAAATTTTTTAATCCATATCCGTCCTGAACCAAGAGGCAATCATTCTGCATCCGCATCCTCTGGCGGAATAAATGATTCCGGATTTTTTGACCGGTTCTTTCATATTTTCTGCAGATCCGGGCAGAAAACACCAAGCCATTCGTGTTAAATATACATGCATTCAACCTGATAATTTGTTTGCTTTCTTTGATTCCTGCATTACGTATTGAAAATTCACGCATTCAATCCTTTAGCTGAACCAGATGCCTTCAACGTTTTGGTTTGCAAAGGAAAACCCGTTCATCTATCTTTTCCTGCCATCCTTTCCACAGCTTTCGTCAATCTTTGCCCATCATCACTTTATATGGGAAGACATATGTTTCAGGAAATACATATGACCATAAATGCCCCCATTCCCTCTCATCCATAGCAAAAGAAGAAAAAAAAATCAAAACAAGCATAAAAAAATCAAAACAAGCATAAAAAAACCACCTTCAGCATGATTGCTGAAGGTGGTTCGGGTGACAATTCGCCTGGCAACGACCTACTCTCCCAGGGGTCATCCCCAAGTACCATCGGCGCTGGAGGGCTTAACTTCCGTGTTCGGGATGGGAACGGGTGAATCCCCTCCGCTATGGTCACCAGACAATTTGATTGGCGTGCCCTGGAAGATTCGAACTCCCGACCTTCTGATCCGTAGTCAGACGCTCTATCCAGCTGAGCTAAGGGCACATGAACACACCCTGAAAATGAGGATGGAAGAAGCAA
>NZ_REFP01000014.1 GCF_003688725.1 Thermoactinomyces vulgaris | reverse complement strand
CACCATATATGGAGGGATACCAAAGTGGTCAACTGGGGCGGACTGTAAATCCGCTGGCTTTGCCTTCGTAGGTTCGAATCCTACTCCCTCCACCACATATATAACATACGCTGGGGAATAGCCAAGCGGTAAGGCAACGGACTTTGACTCCGTGATGCGCAGGTTCGAATCCTGCTTCCCCAGCCAGGTTGTGAGCCATTAGCTCAGTTGGTAGAGCACCTGACTTTTAATCAGGGTGTCGAAGGTTCGAGTCCTTCATGGCTCACCAATATATGCGGAAGTGGCTCAGGGGTAGAGCATCGCCTTGCCAAGGCGAGGGTCGCGGGTTCGAATCCCGTCTTCCGCTCCAGAGTAAAAACCTTCATTGTAAAATTATACAATGAAGGTTTTTTTGTTTTTTGGAATCCGGGCGTTTCTCTTTATGGGAACGATTCGCTCGCTACTCATCCGGCATTCTCACTTCCAAACGTCCACCACTTATTACGAAACAGCTTTGTTGCTATTTGGAACGTCCCTCCAAAGATGTATGCCGGTTTGGAGCCGCGAAGAATCATGAAAAAGAGAATATAAAAATGAATGAAACGTCTTTTTATGTGAACGGGACGAGGCATCCAAGATGAACCATGATCGCCGATCATGGTTGTTTTTTTGCTTTTGCTTGAGTTTGAGCATAGATTTATGTCCATTCGTTCACACTAAAATATATGGGAAATATGATTGTATAAAATATAAAAATTAATAATTATACAATACATTTATATTTGTTGCAATATTTTTTTGTTTCATTTTTAAGGGTGTGTTAAAATAGCGTTGTCGATGATATAGAACACAAAGGGGTTATGTTTAAATGAAGCAAAAATCCATAACATTGATCGGCATGCCGATGGATTTGGGCCAAGGACGTCGCGGTGTGGATATGGGCCCCAGTGCGATTCGTTATGCATCTGCACAGTCATTGTTGGAATCTTTGGGATATGATGTGGAAGATCTGGGCGATTTGTCCATTCCGACGCCCGAGTCCCGTCATCAGGGAGATCCGAAGTTGAAGTATTTAAATGAAGTTTGCCAAGCTTGTGAAAATTTGGCGGATGCTGTTTTTGATGTCATGAAACGAAAGCGTTTTCCTGTGGTTCTTGGAGGAGATCACAGTATTGCGATCGGAACTGTGGCCGGTGCGGCAAGGCATTTTGAAAAGATGGGCGTGATTTGGTATGACGCTCATGGAGACTTGAATACAGGGGAAACTTCGCCTTCAGGGAACATTCATGGAATGCCGCTTGCTGTCAGCCTTGGAATCGGACATCCTGAACTTGTCAATATCGGGGGTTTTGCACCAAAAGTGTCTCCTGAGAACGTGGTGATTATCGGGGCACGCTCGTTGGATCCGGGGGAGCGTGAATTGATCAAAGAATTGGGAATCAAAGTTTTTACAATGCATGAAATCGACCGCATTGGAATGGCCGGAGTGATGGAAGAAGCCATCCACATTGTATCGAATGGGACCGACGGGGTTCACTTGAGTCTTGATTTGGACGGACTTGACCCGAAAGATGCCCCAGGGGTCGGAACGCCTGTGCAAGGCGGTTTGACCTATCGTGAAAGCCATTTGGCCATGGAAATGTTGGCCGAAGCGGATATTTTAACTTCTGCCGAGTTTGTGGAGGTCAATCCCATTCTTGATCAGGGGAACCAGACTGCCAAAGTGGCTGTTGCGTTGATGGGGTCTGTTTTTGGGCAAAAAATTTTATGATATAGATTTTGCTTCAGATTGAAAGGAGCTGTGACCTGCCGGGTTGCAGCTTTTTTCGTGGCGTTTGGATTTATGAATACTGAGCATCGCATCGCCTGCCAATTTTTTGGAAAATGTCAAGGGAGTTTATAACGGCAGGGACGGAAAGTGCTGGAAGAATCTCTTTGATTTGGGTTGCCGTACAGGAAGTGTTATATTAATGGTGAAACGGAATGTGTAATCCGCCGCAAAGACCCGGGCAGCGGAGAAGACGGGATTTGAAAAAAACGGGATTCGGAACAATATTTTTGTCCGTTTACGAAAAAATAAAAAGAGATGAACTACCGAATGGATGGTTTAAATGGAGGGGCTTGATGCAGTCATTGGCTGAGGTAAAAAATTATCTGAGTGATGTTGTAGACATTTTGATTGTTAGTTATGTGATTTATCATTTGCTTAAATTGATGCGGGGAACCCGGGCTGTTCAATTATTAAAAGGGATCACCGTATTACTGGTCATATGGCTGATCAGTAATGAATTTGAACTGAAAACGTTGGAGTTTTTTATTGAAAATTTCTTTTCCGTGGGACTCATTGCTGTCATTGTGATTTTTCAGCCGGAGTTGCGAAGGGCGTTGGAACAACTGGGGCGAGGTTATTTTTTGGGGAGAAGCAGTCAGGTGGAAGACCAAATTGCAACCAAAATCGTCAGCGAAGTGACCAAAGCCGTTGTTCAACTCGCAAAACAGAAAATCGGCGCATTGATTGTGATCGAAAAAGATACCGGATTGTCTGATTACATTGAAACCGGAACTGTTCTGGAAGCCCGGTTGAGTGCGGAGTTGCTCAAAAATATTTTTATACCGAAAGCACCGCTTCACGACGGGGCGGTGATTATCCGGGGAGAATCCGTGATGGCGGCCGGGTGTTACCTGCCGCTCAGCGAAAATCCCTACATCAGCAAAGATCTGGGCACCAGGCACCGGGCGGGAATCGGATTAAGTGAAGTGACCGATGCTGTGGTTGTGATCGCATCCGAAGAAACCGGACAAATTTCTCTGGCTTACCAGGGCGAATTGGAGCGGAATCTGAGCGAGGACGAATTGGTGTCGCGTTTATACGAATTGCTGAAACCCCCGGAAAAGTTCTCAACCGTCTTCTGGATGCGTAAGGAAAAGGAAGAGGGGAAGGAGAAAGATGAATAAATGGCTGGAAAATGATTTGGTGTTGCGCATCGTTTCCTTATTGCTGGCCGTCATGTTGTGGCTGACCGTGACCGATCATTCCTTTTCTTCCTTTTCAGTCAAGGAAAGCATGACCATTCGGGATGTGACGGTTCAGGTAAAATACGACAAGGAACAATTTGAACTGACAGGGCATCCTCCCAAAGTGGAATTGCAGTTATATGGAGACAAGCGGTCATTGGAGAATGTCCCGGGAACTTACCGCTTGTTTGTGGATGCGAACGAAGTGGGGGAAGGGGAACACCGTCTTCCCGTGCAGATCGAAGGATTGCCCCTTGGCGTCAAAGGAAAAGTAAAGCCGGAACGGGTTTCTGTGACTTTAAAACAGAAAGTGCAGAAAGAAATGACGGTGCAAACGGATGTGATTGGCAACGTTCCGGACGGTTTACATATCAATAAACCGGTTGTCACCCCTCAACGGGTGTTGATCCGGGGAACCGAAAGCCGCTTGGACCAAGTCAAAGCGGTGAAGGCCGTTGTGTATTTGTCAGGACAAACCCAAACACTCAAGAAAGTTGTCCGGCTGCAGGCATATGGTGACAATGGACTGGTTCAACAAGTGGAGATTTCGCCAAGCGTCGTTACGGTGGAAGTGCCCATCAGCATTCCCCACAAGCAGGTTCCGCTTTCGATTGATGTGAAAGAGCCGCCGCCCGCGGGATACGCGGTGGAAAGCATACGGGCCAGCCAAGACCAAGTGACGGTCTACGGTTTTAATGAATATCTTGAAAACCTTCAATATTACATCGGCCCGGAGCTGGACTTGAGAAATGCCCGGAAAGATTTCAAACGGACCATGCCGGTTCCGATCCGGGAAGGCGCAATCAAAGTGGAGCCCAAGGAGATAGAGATTTATGTTAAAATGGTTTCTGCCAAGGAAAAGACGTTGGAAGATGTTCCGCTTACTGTGACGGGGCAGGAAGAGAAACAAAAAATTGATATTCTCTCACCCAACGGAGGAAACATGAATATCACTCTTTCAGGGGCACCGAAAAACTTGACGGGGCTCAATCAATCGGACATCAAAGCGGTCATTGATGTTTCAGGTTTGTCGGAAGGAATTCATGAAGTACCAATCCGGTTTATTTTGCCTGACTTTATCCAAGTTGCCGAACAGAACAATTTAAAGGCAAAGATCAGGATTCGTGATAGCGAATAATGGTTCTTGATGATTGAGGAGGAGAAAACATGGGTAAATATTTTGGAACCGATGGAGTACGGGGAGTAGCGAATCAAGGGTTAACACCTGAATTAGCCTTCCGCCTCGGACGTTACGGAGCCTATGTGCTGACCAAGGGAAAAAAGCGCCCGAAAATTGTTGTGGGAAGAGATACACGATTGTCAGGGGAAATGTTGGAATCCGCGCTCATCAGCGGAATGCTTTCCATCGGATGTGATGTTTTTCGGTTGGGTGTCATCACAACCCCCGGTGTCGCCTTTTTGACCCGTCATTTTGAAGCAGATGCCGGGGTGATGATTTCCGCATCCCATAACCCCTTTGAAGATAATGGAATCAAATTTTTTGGAGCCGATGGCTATAAATTGTCAGATGAAACGGAAGCAGAGATTGAAGCGTTATTGGATCGAGAAGATGACAACCTGCCTCGCCCCGTCGGGGAAGGAATCGGCCGTGTCACGGATCATCACGATGCGGCGCAAATCTATTTGGAACATTTGAAACAAACCATTGACACGGATTTGTGCGGAATGCATATTGTGGTGGATTGTGCCAACGGAGCCGCTTATGAGTTGGCACCGATGTTGCTGAGGGATCTGGGGGCGGATGTGACCACCATTTTTGCCCATCCCGACGGCATCAACATCAATGTGAATTGCGGCTCGACGCATCCGGAGCGTTTGCAGGAGGAAGTTTTAAAACAACAAGCGCACTTGGGGCTGGCTTTTGACGGTGATGCGGACCGGTTGATTGCCGTCGATGAAAAGGGAAATGTGGTGGATGGCGACCAAATCATGGCCATCTGCGGAGCCTATATGAAGGAAAACGGCACCTTAAAAGGAGATACCATTGTCACCACCGTGATGAGCAACATCGGTTTCTTTAAAGCGGCGGAGAAATTGGGAATTGCCACGGAACAAACCAAAGTGGGCGACCGTTATGTGATGGAGAAAATGAGAGAAGGCGGCTATAATCTCGGCGGTGAACAATCCGGCCACATTATTTTCCTGGATCACAACACAACCGGCGATGGCATGTTGACAGCGGTTCAACTCTTACGGGTGGTGAAGGAAAAAGGGCAAACTTTGTCGGATTTGACCCGGATTATGACCAAATACCCCCAATTGCTGACCAATGTCCCCGTGAAAAACAAAGAGGGCTGGGACCAGAACAGTGCGATTCGTTCTGCGGTTGAATCCGTGGAAAAAGCTTTGGGAAATGAAGGCCGGGTATTGGTGCGCCCTTCCGGTACCGAATCGTTGATCCGTGTGATGGCGGAAGGCCCGGACGAAGAGTTATTGAAGAAATATGTGAATCAAATTGCGGAAGAAGTCCGCAACCAATTGAATTAAAAAATAACCGTAAGAAGAAGCCCTGTTTCCCGTAGAAAGACAGAGGAACAGGGCTTATCCATTTTTCCGGTTTTTGGTTTGGATCTTTACGTTCATATTTTTTTCTTTTATATTTTGGAAAAATGTTATTTTTCATCATAAATAGCTGAAATCATTCTTTATAATAGAAGTAAGATGCGGATAAATCTTATTTTTAAATTTTGGCGGGATCATTTTTAACCCGGCACTTTACACAGAAAGCATCTTTGCATACCATAGTTACATGAGTGATTTTCCATTGGATAAAGCATCATTTTAAGGAGGTGATGAATGGAAGCAGGGGGAATCTCACGGATGCATCAAAAGTTTGCCGTAAAGCGCCTGGACTGCAGAGGAGACGTGGATCTGCAGTTGACGAGGAGGAGGAGTATCGAGTGATCGGCGGATACCTCCCGGCTTCGCATCAAAGCCGAGGAATCGCGACACAAAACAGCGGGGTGACCCGTTGTACAAAAGTTGCGATATGATGCTAAGAGAGGTCGGTTGGATACAAAAAATAGAAAAAAGAGAAAGCATGGAAATGATGATGAACGGGTCAAAGACAGACAGACTTTGGATACCCGTGGTTCGTCATTGTTTCTGCAAATTTCAGGGGGTATTCACATATGTGCGGAATTGTTGGATATATTGGCTCCAAAGAGGCTCAAAATCTGTTGCTTGAAGGTTTGAGCAAATTGGAATATCGCGGATATGATTCGGCCGGTCTGGCGGTTTACAACGGGGAAACGATTGGTGTGCAAAAAAACGAAGGACGGCTGACCAATCTCGAAGAAAAACTCCGTGCTAAATCCCTGCCGGGTACTTTGGGGATCGGACATACCCGGTGGGCGACACACGGGAAGCCTTCAGACCAAAACTCCCATCCCCATACGGACCAAACGGGTCGTTTTGCGGTGGTTCATAACGGGATTATCGAAAACTACATTGAATTGAAAGAAGAATTGATCGCCAAAGGATTTACCTTTGAATCCGAAACGGACTCGGAAGTGGTGGCCAAACTGCTGGCTGACATGTGGAACGGCGACTTGGTTTCCACTGTGCGGGACGTGGTGGCCCGCTTGGAAGGGGCCTATGCCTTGGGGATTATCAGCGAATTGGAACCGGATAAATTGGTGGCTGTTCGCCAGGCAAGCCCTCTGATTGTCGGGGTCGGCGAATCGGAAAACTTTATTGCTTCCGATATCCCGGCGATTTTGCAGCACACCCGCGATGTGTACATTTTGGAAGACGGGGAAATGGCTGTTCTGAAAGAAAACCAGGTGACCCTGATGAAAGTGGACGGGACGCCTGTGGAACGGGAAGTCATGAATGTCAAATGGGATATTGAAACAGCGGAAAAAGGCGGTTATGACCACTTCATGCTGAAGGAAATCCACGAACAACCCAAAGCGATCCGCGACACGTTGTCCGGTCGTCTGAAAGACGGAGAAGTGGATTTATCCAACGAAGTGAAGCTGACCAAGGAACAAATCCAAGAGATCGAAAAAATTCATTTCGTGGCTTGCGGCACGGCTTATCACGCCGGACTGGTCGGGAAATATGTGTTGGAAGATCTCGCACGGATTCCGGTGGAAGTGGATGTGGCGTCCGAATACCGGTATCGCAATCCGCTCATTACCGAAAAAACGCTGGTTGTCGTGATCAGCCAATCCGGGGAAACAGCAGATACACTGGCTGCCCTCAGGGAGGCGAAAAAGCACGGCGCGCGGGTTCTTGCCATTACGAACGTGGTTGGATCCAGCGTTTCCCGGGAAGCCGATGATGTGATCATCACCTGGGCCGGACCGGAAATCGCGGTGGCTTCCACCAAAGCCTATACTTCGCAATTGATTGCCATTTATATGCTGGGAGTTTATCTGGCTCAGGTTCGCGGTGGAAAAAGCCGCGAAGAACTGGCGGAAATTATCCGTCACTTGGAAGAATTGCCGGAAAAAGCAGAGCAGATACTCGGCCAAACCAAGGTGGTTGAACAATTTGCACGGGACATCGCCAGCCATGAACATCTCTTCTTCCTGGGACGCGGCTTGGATTATGCTGTTGCCTTGGAAGGTTCGCTTAAATTAAAAGAGATTTCCTACATTCATTCCGAAGCTTATGCGGCCGGTGAATTGAAACACGGCACCTTGGCTTTGATTGAAGAAAACATCCCGGTCATTGCGCTGGCCACCCAAAGCAGTGTCTACGAAAAGATGATCAGCAATATCCAGGAAGTCAAAGCACGTGGCGCTTATGTTCTCGGGTTTGCCGGGGAAGGAGACACGGAGATGATTAAATCCGTGGATGAAGTGATCCACATCCCGTCGACACTGGATCTTTTGGCTCCGGTATTGACGGTCATCCCGCTGCAATTGTTCGCCTACTATGCTTGCCTGGAGCGTGGCTTCGATGTGGATAAACCGCGGAATCTGGCAAAAAGCGTGACTGTGGAATAAAGAAAGGAAAATTGACGGAACGGAACCTGTTCGAACATCACCTCTTCGGTTGCCATCAACCGCAAGAGGTTATTTTTTTTATGTTCGGAGAGAAGGTTCAGGCAACTTGTCTTTTCCGCTTATAAATGATTGATTGTCAGTTTTTTCAGTGGATACGAGTGTCCATTCATGCGGAACTGGATATGGAAAGGATTCATCAAAATCTGGAGTACATCAGCAAAGGAGGGATTGAAAGATTAAAAAGGCACAGACGGAGCCAGAAGGAGAAAACCGGGCGGTTTTTGGGAAAACAGGATGCGAATTGCGTCTTATCATTTGACAAATCTTTTCTTTCTGGTTTATGATACTGATAAATATTATGTACGGAAGGGTGAACATCGGGACGATGAAGTGCTAATCCTATTTTTGAAAGCAGATGGATTGAAGGATTTTTTTTGGCAGAGAAGGAGTCTGCTTCTTTGTGCTGCCTTCAATGTGTCTTTTAAGAATAGGATTGGCATCACCCATTTTTATAAAAAGTGAATCCGGTGGTATGGATCTTTTGTCTGATGACGGTCTGTGCACCCGTGCCTTTTTTATGCCTCCTATTCTTAAAAAGATGGGAGGCTTTTTTCGTCTCCCAAAAACATAACGGTACGGAGATGATGCGGATGTTGCTGGAAGCGCGTGATTTGAAGCTGTATGTCAAAGACCGTTTGTTGTTTGACGTGAAAAGGTTATTCATTGATCACCGGGACCGGATCGGTTTGGTCGGCAAAAATGGCTGTGGAAAAACCACGTTGATCAAAACGTTGACCGGTCGGGCGGTTCCCGATCAAGGCCAAGTGATTACCCGTGCCACGGTTGAATTTTTGCCGCAGATCAAACGGCAGGATTCAACCAAAAGCGGCGGTGAGTTGGCCCGGGAATATCTTTTGCAAGCCTTGGGGAAGGAGCCGGAGATTTTGTTTTTGGATGAGCCGACCACACATTTGGACACCGGGCATATCGAATGGTTGGAAAAGAAGCTGAAAAACTGGCCGGGAGCTTTTGTGGTCGTTTCCCATGACAGGGTGTTCCTGGATACTCTTTGTACAACAATTTGGGAGATCGATGAAGGCAAGATCAAAACCTATAAAGGGAGTTATTCGGATTACGTCCGCCAAAAGGAGTTGGAAAGAGAACAACAGATCCAGGCATACGAAAAATATGCAAAAAAGAAAAGGCAGTTGGAAGAAGCGCTGCGAATGAAAGAACAAAAAGCACAGAGAGCGACCAAAACACCGAAAAAAACAAACCGGTCCGAAGCGAAGATGGCCAAACCCTACTTTGCCAAAAAACAAAAGAAACTGGAGAAAGCCAAAAAAGCCATGGAAACCCGTCTGGAAAAATTGGAGAAGGTGGAAAAGCCGAGAGAAATCAAGCCGGTCAAGTTGAGTTTGCCCCACCAGGAAGCTATGAAGGGGAGAGTGGTGATCCGGGTGCAAGATGTTTCCGGAACGGCGGGAAACAAGCTTTTGTGGAAGCCGGCTCGTTTTGATGTGCGCGGAGGGGAGAAACTGGCCGTCACCGGACCGAATGGTGCCGGAAAAACCACGCTGATCCGAAAGATCATCCGCCAGGATGAGGGAATCACAGTTTCGCCGTCTGTGAAAATCGGTTATTTCAGCCAGAATCTCAATATTCTTGATCTGAAAGAATCGATTTTGGAAAATGTCCGTTCCACCTCCAAGCAGGATGAAACGTTGATACGCACTGTCCTGGCCCGGTTGCATTTCCGGAGGGACGATGTTTATAAAAAAGTGGAGGTGTTAAGTGGCGGGGAACGGGTCAAAGTGGCATTGGCCAAAGTATTTGTCAGTGACATTAACACCCTCGTTTTGGACGAACCGACGAACTTCCTGGATATTGAAGCGGTGGAAGCTTTGGAATCCCTTCTTCAAGAGTACGAAGGCACGGTCATCTTTGTCACTCACGACCGGCGTTTTGTGCAAAAGCTGGCAACCCGGATCCTGGAGATCAAAAACCGGGAAATTCGTTTTTTAGACCGTCTTGATGAAGAGAAACGGCAGCCTGGGCGGCAAAAAGAAAAGGATGCCGGGGAGGACCGGCGGCTGTTGATTGAGACCAAAATATCCGAGGTGCTCAGCCGGTTGAGCGTGGAGCCATCTGAAGAGCTGGAAAAGGAATTTCAAAGGCTGTTGGCAGAAAAAAAGAAATTGGAAACAGATTAAAACGTTCAGCGACAAGAAAAAGGTGTGAAACCGAATGAATTTCATCCATGAAGAGAGGAAAGAACATTGGAAACGGGAGATTTTCCTTTTTTTAACCAGCCAGACGATTTCCCTGTTGGGCTCGTCGCTCGTGCAATATGCCATTATGTGGTATATCACCTTGGATACCCGATCCGGTGTGATGATGACCATCTATATTCTTTGCGGTTTTGTCCCCACTTTTCTTCTCTCGCCGGTTGCCGGGGTGTGGGCAGACCGTTTCAACCGCAAAATGCTGATCATCGGGTCGGATGCAATGATTGCCATGGCCACGTTGGTCCTCGCCATTCTTTTTCTTGCGGGATACGATGCGATATGGCTGCTTTTTGCCATCTCGGCTGTCCGCGCAATTGGGACCGGATTCCAAACTCCCACCATTGGCGCGGTTTTGCCGCAAATGGTTCCGAAGGATCAACTGACGAAAGTGAATGGAATCAACGGAAGCCTTCAATCATTGATTATGTTGGTTTCCCCCATGGTGAGTGCGGCACTCATCACCATGGCCTCCATTGAAGCGGTTTTCTTTGTGGATGTTCTCACGGCCGCCGTTGCTGTTTTCATCATGATGGCATGGGTTCACATTCCGGTTCACGAAAAGGCGTCCGAAAAACAGAAAACCACTTATTACAGTGATGTCACCGAAGGCATCGCGTATATTAAAAAACATGCTTTTTTAAAGAGCTTCTTTTTGTTCTTCGCTGTTTTTTTTGTATTGATTGCACCGGCTTCGTTTTTAACCCCTTTGCAGGTGACCCGGAGCTTTGGGGATGATGTGTGGCGGTTGACGGCCATTGAAATCACCTTTTCCGTCGGGATGATGGCAGGGGGAGGGTTGATCGCCTTGTGGGGAGGCTTTGGCAATAAAGTCCATACGATGGCTCTCTCCGGCTTTATCATGGGGGTTTGCACATTGGCGCTGGGATTGGTTCCCGACTTTTGGATTTACTTGTTGGTCATGGCCTTATTCGGGGTGGCCATGCCCTTTTTCAATACACCGACGACGGTCTTGTTGCAAGAAAAGATTGAAGAAAATTATACAGGAAGGGTATTTGGGGTATTCAGCATGATCTCCACTTCCATGATGCCGGTGGGGATGCTTGTATTCGGGCCGGTTGCCGATTGGATCGAAATTGAATGGATTTTGGCCGGCACGGGTTTGTTGATGTGCATGCTTGCCATGTTTTTGGGAAGGAACAAAGTGCTGTTGAAAGCAGGAAAACCAGCTTGATTTCATCTTGGATCCAACCCCCTTGAAGGGGAACGCGGCTTCAGGGGGTTGCTCTCATGAATGAAGAAGAAGGGGGAAAAATGATGAGGGAAACGCTGTTGATGGTGGATGATGAGATCGGCATCATCCAAATGATGAAACGGCTGCTCGAAAAAGAAGGATTCGAAGGGATCCTTGAGGCCACCTCCGGCGAAGAAGCGTTGGAGAAAATCAGGAAACACCCGGTGGATTTGATTTTGCTGGATGTGATGCTGCCGGATACAGACGGCTTCCGGCTGTGTCAGCAAATCAGGGAAATGACCGACGTCCCCATCCTTTTTTTGACGGCTCGCACGGCGGATATGGATAAGTTGACCGGTTTTTCCATGGGAGGGGACGATTATATCACGAAACCGTTTAATCCGTTGGAGGTGGTTGCCCGGATCAAAGCGATTTTGCACCGGCAAAGGCGCTTGAATTCCCGGCTTCGCGAATTTCGTACCGGTCATTTTGTATTGTACTTGGAACAGGCGAAATTGGTGGTGGACGGGAAAGAAGTGAAATGCCCGGCAAAGGAATTTGAGTTGCTGAAATTCTTGTGTGAGCATCCCAATCAAGTGTTCAGTGTGGACAGCCTTTATCAGCACGTATGGGGGGATTACCCGACGGTGGGAAAGGAAAACACCGTCATGGTGCATATCAGGCGGTTGCGGCAAAAAATTGAAAAAGACCCGAAACACCCTGAGTATTTAAAAAACATCAGGGGATTGGGATATATGCTCGCAGTTTCGGACAAGGAGAGACGGTGATGGATCTCAAACACAAAATATCCCTCCAGTTTGTGGCGGTTTTGCTCGCCATCGGAGGCGTTCTTTTGCTTTCGGGGCTGACGGTGGTTCCGGTTGTTGTCATGGGGATTCACAAACTTCTTCAGATCCCGGTGGGAACCCGTGTCCCTCTGTTGATCGGTTTGTATTTAAGTTCCTTTATCGTGATATTTATGATGATCGGGATCTTTTTGGGGCGGAAAATCAGCAAGCCGCTCTTTTTTCTGATTCAATGGATTGAGAACCTTTCGGAAGGGAATTATCAAAAGCCGGATTTTCCAGACCTGGCTGCCCGGAAGTTCGGGGTGTTTTTGGAATTGGAATCGAAACTGGACAATTTGACCGCCCGGCTTCATTCCGTCGAACAAGAGCGCAAAGCACTTGAAGAATCGAGGAGAAGCTGGGCCTCCGGCATCACCCACGATTTGAAAACCCCTTTATCTTACATCAAAGGGTATGCAGCGATGCTCCGCTCGGATCATGCTTGGGAAGAAGCAGAAGTGAAAGAGTTCAGCCGGATCATTGAGGAAAAATCGATCCATATTGAGCAGTTGATCCAAGACTTGAGCATCGTTTATCAATTGGAAGAAAGTCAAATCCCCTTGAATGAGCGCGTATTGGACTTGATTTCCTTTTTAAAACGGGTTTTGGGCGATCTTAAAAAACATCCCCTGGCAGACCGGTATGAAATTCAATTAAAATCTCCGCCCGGGGAGATCCGGTGGACGTTTGACGAACATTTGCTCAAACGGGCACTGGAAAACCTCATCATGAATGCCATCCACCACAATCCCCCGGAAACAACCATTCAGGTGACAACCGAATTGAAAGAAGACAGGCTTTTGATTGTAATTCAGGACAATGGCACGGGAATGGACCAAAAAACCATTCAACATTTGTTTGACCGTTATTACCGGGGAACCCCCACCGACCGGACCGCGCTGGGTTCCGGGCTCGGCATGGTGATTGCCAAGCAATTTATCGAGAGAATGCGGGGCATAATCCAAGTGGAAAGCAAGCGGAATGAAGGCACCCGGATCACTCTTTGGTTTCCATATAAAAATTAAGGTGCTGTTAAGGTTGCGTTTGAGTGGTGTTTATTTTGGTTTGCTAAACTGCATTTGAAGCGGTTGAGAGAAAAGCACCGCCCAGAATCAAAAGATTTTAAAGGGATCAGGCGTTTTTCATGCATCGCTTGCACCGCTTTTATGTCATAACCGGAAGGAGGGGAAAGGGGATGAGAACCATGATTGCCGCTGTCACGGGAATCTTTGGCGGATTTATCATCGGCGTTCTGTTGTCCAGCATCATTGGCATTCTCAGTTTCCAATTATTTTTCAAACCGTTTGGAATTCCGTTTCTTCCCTATCTCTGTGCGCTGGCGGGCGCGGTTGCCGTTCCCGTTATTGACCGGCGCCAATGGCAACATCGCCGTTCATCCAAGAATGGATCGGCTGAAAATAAGTGAAGTTGGAGGAATGAAGCAGAAAGGAGGAGATTTTAGTGCGTTACCGGTTAAATATGAGAAAAAAGAATTTATTGGTTTCCATTCATGTGCTGGGGGCCATGGCATGGTTTGGCGGTACGCTGGGGATGTTGATCCTGGGGATTTACATGGGAAATGCGGAAAATGGAGAACAGCTTTATTACACGCTTTCCAGTATGCACATGATTGATGGCACGCTGATCAAGTATCCGGCCATGGTGGTTCTGATCACCGGCTTGATGCTGTCGGTCTGGACCCATTGGGGGTTGACAAAGCATTACTGGGTATTGATCAAGTTGGTATCGACTTTCTTCATAATAATGCTCGGTATCCTGTTTCTGAGTGACGGGTTGTCTTTTTTGATCGCGACTGCGGAGAAGGATCATTTGGCGGCTTTGCAAAACGCCTCTTTTCATCGGACCAGCATTTCTTTGACTTTAGGCGCAATCTTCAATGTGGCGGCGATGGTCATGATGACCCTGGTCACCTATTATAAACCTTTCGGGAAGATTAAAAGAAAACCAAAACCTGAAAGCCGGTAATGACGGAAAGGATTATTGAACAAGCATTTTGAAGCCGAACCAAGCCAAAAAAATGCCGTAACCACAAAGAATGAGACCGGAAATTAGTTGGAATCCCCGGATAAAGGCCGGCTTGATATAATGCCGGCACCAACTGACCGACAAAGATAAGAGGAGGTTCCACATTCCGCAACCGATCATCAGATAAGCAAATGCCGTGATCAGAAACGACAGGGGTTGCTCATGAATGGTGCTGTACACACCGGACCAGGAGAGAAAATCCATGGGATTGATGAAACCAAGGACAAATCCCTTGGCAAGGAGATGGACAGGCCGGGGCCATGAGGAAATCGACACCTTGGTTTTCAGATTCGACGACCCCAAATAAATCAGGTAAGCGCCGCCTGCGATCGCTATGAACGACAGATACGACAAATCCATAATGCCGCTGGAAAAGCCGGAAAAAATGATGCCGACAATCAACAGATTGGAGATCACATCTCCCAAGCCGACCAGCCAGGAAGGATAAAAACCGCTTGAAATCCCTTGCCGGATCATCTCGATGTTGACCGGTCCGATTGGGGTGGACAAAGCAAATCCCAAGATAAAATAGCCCATCCACGTTTCCATGCATACGACTCCTTTATGACAACTTATCACTATATTTATGCTTGTCTTGGGAAAAAACAACAACAAAATCGATCAGCATGGACGGGATGGAAAGGGGGTTGAAGGAATTACCATTGTAAATTCATATGTTTTTATTTATACTAATAATAACTAACAAGTGCATATTCACCCTCATCGATTTCTCTCGGTGAGGTAGAGGTTGCGGCTTTTATCAGTACTTTGCACGAGAATTTGGAGTTTCATTTGATGACTGCAAGGGAAAGGAAAAGTCGCCGAAGTTTGTTCGCCCGCTCCAGGCGGACAAGCTGGGGCTGATTCCAAACAGGGTCAGCACTGTCACGTTTGTTCTTTGCCCAGACAAACGTGGTGCGCTATCTTGCGGGGGTTTGGTGTGGGTTTCATCATACCGTCCCATCCAGAAGTGACGGTTTTTTTGTTTTTTCCTGCCGGACCTCGGCTGAAGAAAGGGAGAGATACTTTTTTATGTCCAATTCAAGTGATGACCAACAATTAAAAAAAGGATTAAAGTCCAGGCATATGTCGATGATCGCCATTGGCGGATCCATCGGGACAGGGATCTTTCTCGCCAGCGGAGCGGCGATTCAGGAAGCCGGCCCGGGGGGCGCGCTGGTTGCTTATATGGCGATCGGCATGATGGTTTACTTTTTGATGACCAGCCTGGGAGAAATGGCTGCTTATATGCCGGTTTCCGGTTCTTTCAGCACGTATGCAAGCCGGTTTGTGGATCCGGCATTGGGATTTGCGATGGGATGGAATTATTGGTATAACTGGGCCATTACCATTGCAGTTGAATTGTCTGCCGGCGCGTTGATTATGAAATATTGGTTCCCGGATGTGCCGGGTGTGATTTGGAGTGCCATTTTCCTGGCATTGATGTTGGGATTGAATCTTCTTTCCGTCAAAGGGTACGGGGAGTCAGAATATTGGTTCTCTTTTATCAAAGTATCGACCGTCATCATCTTTTTGGTTATCGGATTTTTAATGATTCTCGGTATCATGGGAGGAGAACCGATCGGCTTCAAGAATTTCACCATCGGTGACGCTCCGTTTCATGGCGGATGGGTGGCCACTGTCGGCGTGTTTATGATTGCAGGTTTTTCATTCCAGGGAACGGAGTTGGTCGGGATTGCAGCGGGAGAAAGTGAAAATCCCGGCAAAAACATCCCGAAGGCGGTCCGACAGATTTTCTGGAGAATTTTGCTTTTTTATACACTGACCATCCTTGTGATCGGTTTGATTTTGCCTTACACCCACCCGAATCTGGCGGGCGGCGATGTGGATCAGGTTGCCAAAAGCCCGTTTACCATGGTTTTTGAACGTGCCGGTTTTGCCTTTGCCGCTTCGGTGATGAACGCGGTGATTCTGACGGCGGTCCTTTCCGCGGGGAATTCCGGCATGTATGCATCCACCCGGATGTTGTGGCAGTTGGCGAAAGAAGGAAAAGCGCCGAAAGTGTTCAGCAAGGTGAACCGGCGTGGAGTGCCTGTTTATGCATTGCTTTTAACGGCACTGGTCGGGGCGTTTGCGTTTTTGGCTTCGCTGGTCGGTGACGGAACCATTTACATCTGGTTGCTCAATGCTTCGGGGCTGTCCGGATTTTTGGCTTGGCTCGGCATTGCGGTCAGCCATTATCGGTTCCGACGCGCTTTTGTTGCCCAGGGAAAAAGCCTGGATGTCCTTCCTTACCGGGCCAGATTGTTCCCGTTTGGGCCGTTGTTTGCCTTCTTCCTGTGTTTGGTGGTGATCCTGGGACAAGATTATCAGGCTTTCACAGGAGAAGCCGTCGACTGGTACCGGCTCGTGGTCTCCTATATCGGTCTGCCGATCTTTATTTGCCTGTGGCTCGGTTACAAATGGAAAAATAAAACAAAAGTGGTTCCGCTTGAATCTTGTCAACTGGAACCGGATCAGGAGTAAGAAAAAACCTGCTGACTTTGGTCAGCAGGTTTTTTGGGGTCATCAGAGTTTGACCGATGCAAAGAATATTAAAACCGCCATGCACAAAACCGAAATATTCAGCAGCATGATATAGCGTTTGACGGTTCCGATCACTTGTTCTTTTTCGATGCCGTCGGATTGGACTTTTGCCAACGCCTTGCGGCCGTACAAGACAACGACGAGAATGAACGCAAGGATAAACAAACCTCCAAAACGTTCTTTCACCAACAGCCACAGCGGCTTGTCCACGGCGAATTGCAGCGTCATGTAGATCCCCGTCAGGAGAACAATGACAGAGATGGGGACAAACATGGTCAGATTCCAGCGTTGGGCTCGATTCAACGCATGATCCATCCGTCCCGTCTCGCCGGTGCGGATGGCATCCCTTAAAAGCATGGCCATCAGTGAGGCTCCGCCAAACCAAGTAGCAATAAAGGCGATATGCAAAAACTTGATGATACCGTAGGCAGTCACTGGATAAACCCCTTTCATTCCACGATGATATGATAAGCGGACAGTTCCTGCCGTTCGACATCCCCTTTGCGCCCACCGTGTGCTCTTTCGAAATGTTCGCTTTGGATCCAATTTATAAAATCCTCTTTGGAAGCAAAGACGGTTTCGGCAACGACATGCGATTCATCTTCAGACAGAAGCAGACGGAAAGAGACAAAACCCGGTACTTGTTTCATGGATTCAGGAGCCCGGCTGAAACCTTCCTTCAAGTGCTTCAAATGCTCTTCGGATTGGATCTTGATATGATTGTTGACCAGATACATGTAGGTCCTCCTTCCCGGGACAAAATTAGTCATTCATTTATAGTATATACCATTCTCCTCCCCATAATCAAAAAGATTTAAGAGAACAGAACCCATTTTTAAGAGAGACGGGAAAGTGTATACTGAAATAAAAAATGAAACAGAAGTGATGGGAATTGATCAAGGTTAAAAATTTAACGAAAAAATACGGGGATCAGGTGGTTGTCAACGGCATTTCTTTTACAGTGAAAGAACATCACATTTTTGGATTGCTGGGCCCCAATGGTGCCGGAAAGACAACGACCATGGAAATGATGGAAGGATTAAGGAATTCCGATGATGGAAGCATTGAAATTGCCGGGGTGGATGCGGTCAGAGACCGGGATCGGTTGAAGCAAATCATCGGTGTGCAACTGCAGTCCACCGCATTGTTTGAGCATTTGACCGTCCGGGAAAGTCTGGAGCTTTATGCCGGTTTTTACCCGAAAGCCCGTCCGGTTCTGGAACTTCTACAATCATTTGATCTTCAAGAAAAGGAAAAAACACAGGTGAAACATCTGTCCGGAGGGCAACGGCAAAAACTGGCGATTGCGATCGCGGTGGTGCATGATCCCAAAGTGATTTTTTTGGATGAACCCACGACGGGACTGGATCCCCAGGCAAGACGGCGTTTGTGGGATCTTATTTTTCAGCTTCGCGATGAAGGAAGAACCATTGTTTTATCAACCCATTACATGGAAGAAGCGGAAGTCCTGTGTGACCAAGTGGCGATCATGAGTCAAGGCCGGATGCTGGAGGTGGATTCTCCTGCCGGTTTGATTCGCGGCTTGGCTTCCCAAAGCCGGATCGAATTTGTGCTGCCGGACTCCGGTTTGGATCAAGAATTGTCTGAACTGCCGGGGGTGATGAAAGTCAGCCGGGAAGAAAATGAAGTCGTGTCCATCCACACCAATGATTTATCCCAAACCCTGCAAGAGCTGGTTCCATGGGCAAACCGCCATTTGATTCCGTTAACCGGGCTTCGCACAAGAAGCGCAACGCTGGAGGATGTGTTTCTCCATAAAACGGGAGAGAGGTTGAGAGGGAAATGAAAGCATATTGGCAGTTGGTGAGGGCGCAGCTTCTTTTGTTTTTCCGCAACAAAAACACAGTGATCTGGTCCTTTTTTTGCCGGTTTTGATGATGCTTGGCCTGGGATTGTTTTTAGGGGACGGGAGTTCCCAAATTTCTTTGAAAGCCGGAGTGGTGGATCTGGATCAATCGTCTCTGTCCGAAGAATGGAAGCAAAATTTTTTCCGGCAGGAAACCGTCAAACCGGCATCCGGGTCCGAGGCGGAACTGATGAAGAAGTTGAAATCCGGGGATGTTGATTTTGTGGTGAAGATTGAAAAAGGATTTGAAAAAGCTTATCAAACCAAACAAAGCGCGAAAAAAGTGTTGATCTACATGGATCCGGTGAACAAAACCCAAGCGGACATGGCCCGGCTGCTTGTGGATCAGACAGTGGATGCCATGAATAAAGAAAAAACCCGCTTTCAACCTGTAATTTTGACGGAAGTGGTATCCATTCAAAGCAGGACGCTGTCGTATATCGATTTTTTGGTGCCGGGCATCTTGTCTTTAATGATGATGAGCAACAATTTAAACGGTGTCGCCGCCACGATCGCGTCTTGGCGGGAGCGCGGGATTTTGCGCCGGATGCAGGGGACGCCGCTGAAAAGTTCCACTTTTATTGCAGGGCAAATGACGGCCCGGATTTTGTTGAATGCCATCCAGGTGATCGTGGTCTTGCTGGTGGCCTTCTTTCTGTTTGATGTTCATGTGTACGGATCCTGGGGCACTTTGATTTTATTGATTTTTCTCGGGACCCTGACATTTATGTCGATGGGTTTTATTGTGGCCGGTTTGTCCAAAACCCCGGAAAGTGCAGCCCCCATTGCCGGATTGATCTCGTTTCCGATGATTTTTGTGGGAGGCATCTTTTTTCCGGTCCGGGATTTGCCGGGGATTCTCCAGTCGGTGGTTCAGGTGATTCCAATCGTGCATTTGACGGATGCTTTGCGCAGTGTGATGAATGACGGCTTGGCACTCGGTCAGTTGATGGTTCCCGTCTCCATCCTGATTGCCTGGGCGGCAGGATCGTTTGCTATCGCGGCATGGACTTTTCAATGGGATGTGAAATGAATGATTGCCGGAATCGGAACGGACTTGATTGAACTGAACAGAGTGGAAAAAGTGATTTCCCGGTTGACAAAGCGGATTCTGACGCCAAACGAACAGGCCGCTTTGCCCGAAGCCCCCGGGCGCCGCTTGGAATTTGTCGCCGGAAGGTTTGCGGCCAAGGAGGCCGTATCCAAAGCGATGGGGTCCGGCATTGGCAAAATGTGTTCGTTTCAGGATATCGAAGTTTTAAACAATGAGCAGGGAAAACCGGTGGTGACCGTTTCTCCCCGGGTGCTTCAGGCATTGTACGGAACCGGTGCGGTTTCCATCCATCTGTCCATTTCTCACAGCGAACACTACGCCATGGCGATGGCGGTGATTGAAATCGATCATAACTCATAAATGGTGGACATACATATATAACGCGGTTAGGAGGGACAAACGTTGTATTTGGTCACGGCAGAAGAAATGCGGAGGATTGAGGAACGGCTCATGGATGAAACCGGCCTTCCCGGAACGGTGTTGATGGAAAATGCCGGGAGATCGGTCGCGGATGAAATTACAAAACGGTTTCCCAAACCGCAAAAAGCGGTGATCCTGGCGGGAAAAGGGAATAACGGGGGAGACGGTTGGGTGATCGCCCGTTATCTCTTGTACCGAAATTGGGATGTGGCTTGCTGGCTTGTCGGAGATCCGGATCAACTCACCCCGGATGCAAAGGTTTTCTATCACGTGCTGCAATCGTTTAACCCCATTCAAACGTATCATTCCGGGAAACGGGATGCATTGAAATCAGAGCTCAGCCAGGCCGATGTGATTGTGGATGCCCTTTTGGGGACAGGAGTGAACGGAAGTTTGCGTCCGCCTGTAAAAGAAGTGGTGGAACAAATCAATGCTTCCGGGAAATGGGTGGTTTCCGTCGATTTGCCGACAGGACTTCATACAGATGGAGCAAGCATTGATTCAGAAAAAGTAAAAGCAGACTTGACTGTCACGTTCCAATATCCCAAATGGGGGCATTTTTCACGGCAAGGAAAAGAATTGAGCGGCGAATTGGTCATCAAAGAGATCGGATTGCCTCCGGTATTAAAGCCGGAGTTGAAACCAAAGGGAAGGTTGAATGATCCGGTATGGTGGAAAAAAAGCTGGTCTCCCCGCGATCCTTGGTCACACAAAGGAAGCCACGGCCACTTGCTCCTGATCGGCGGAAGCAAAGGGATGCTCGGCGCCATATGCATGGCAGGCGAAGCGGCTTACCGGATGGGAGCGGGTTATGTGACCCTCGCCGTTCCGGAGTCGGAAAGACACGCACTGGCTGCCAAAGTCACGCAGCCGTTGATTTGGCCGTGGCCGGGAGAAGGCACCTTTCATCCCAACAGTGCTGACAGGTTCCAAGAAAAAGCCGGTCAAATTTCTGCAATGGCCATCGGTCCGGGGCTTGGAAGGTTTGAGGGGGAAGACAAATGGTTGCGGGACGTCCTTTCTTCCATGCAAGGACCGCTGGTGCTGGATGCGGATGCATTGAATATTTTGGCGGCTTATCCGGATTTGCTCGGAGATCTCCGGCACAGAAAGGCGCCGGCGATTATCACGCCTCATCCTGGAGAAATGGCCCGCCTGACCTCCCTGTCGGTAAAGGAAGTGGAGGCCGGCCGGGTGGATGTGGCCCGTTCATTTGCCAAGCATACCGGAATGATTGTTGTTTTAAAAGGAAGGTTTACATTGATTGCCCATCCTGACGGCACGGTGTTTCTGAATCCGACAGGAAGTCCTGCACTGGCCAAAGCCGGTTCCGGCGACGTGTTGACCGGGATGATCGGTTCCCTTCTGGCACAAAAGGTTTCGCCGCTGGAAGCGGCGGCCATGGCCGTTTACCTGCATGGAAAAGCCGCCGGGTTGAGCGGAACCCATCCGCACAGTATGGTGTATACTGATTTGCTGGACGGGATTCAACGCGCGGTCCGCCAGGAATTTGTCGAGTGATGTCCCTCGCTAGCCGACACATTTCCCGGGAAATTGACGAAAGGGATGGTTCTATGTGTCGGAAGAAACCATTTTTCTGTTTTTGGATCTGCCTCATGCTATTGGCAGTGGCCGGATGTGGTGTCAAAAATGAACAAGATGTGGTCAGTGAACTGGCACAGCGGACGGAAAAAATGGAGTCATACATCAGCCACGGGAAAATGACGATTTTAACCAGCTCCGAGCCACAAGTCTATGACATTGAAGTCTGGTATAAGAAACCTTCTTTTTATCGGGTTTCCATTAAAAATGTAAAGAAAAACATCACTCAAATTATTTTGCGGAATGATGAAGGGGTCTTTGTGTTGACTCCCCATCTGAAAAAAAGCTTTCGTTTTCAAAGCGACTGGCCGCAAACGAACGGGCAGATTTATTTATACCAATCCATCATCCAAAGCATTATTGACGATGAAGAACGTATGTTTCAGGCAGAGAAAAAAGCATATCAATTGGAAGTATCCGCAAAATATCCGTTTAATCAGGAAGCCGCCAAACAAAAAATCTGGTTGGATTCCAAACTGTTGCCGACCCGTCTGGAAGTTCTGAGTGAACAAAACCAAAAGCTGATGCAAGTGCAATTTGACCGTTTCCGATTGGATGCGACCTTTGACGACGATGCTTTTGATACGGAGCGGAACATGAAGGATCTCCCGTCAATGGAAAAACAAGTCGTCGCTCCCGCGAAACCGGATAATAACGAATTGGCGTCCGTGTTGCCCGGCTATATTCCGGAAAAGAGCCATCTGGTGAGTGAACAAACGATCCAAACCCCGGAGGGACCGGTTCAAATCATGCGTTTTCAAGGGGAAAAAAATTTTACTTTGACCCAACGGAAGCCGCAAACCGTCGCCACCAGCCTGCCGCTGATGGGAAAACCTGTTGAATTAAAAAGCGCCATCGGAGTCTTGTTGGAGTCCGGGGAGATGAAACGGCTGGCATGGACTTATCAAGGGGTGGAATTTGAAATGATTGGAAAGCTGGCGGAGGAGGAAATGGTGAAAATCGCCAATTCCACCTTTGATCAGCTGGTCAAATAATGATTCCTGCTGAAACGGCGGGTTTCTGAGAGAAGCCCGCATGCATTCATTTTTCTTTCAAGAAGAAAAGAAAGCTGGTATAATACTTTCTAGCGTTTGCGGTAAAGGGATGAAGCAAATCATGAACCGACAGATTGTAAAAGAGCACACTTCGTACTGGACCCTTCTTTATCGGAAAAAGCGCTGGATGCGGATGATGGAGTCGTTTGCTTTTGTTTTGGGGCTTCTCGTCATCCTCATGTTTTTTCCCTTTCGCAGTCAGCCTTTCATATTTTCGGTCATTGGACTTGCCATGGTCGTTTTCTTTGGTTTTCCCTGTCTTTACCGATGTTGGTTGCGCCCGCACTACACGCTTTATCCTGACCGTTTGGAAATTCGGATGAGATCCCGCACCGAAACGATTCCTTTGCAGGAGATGACAAAAGATTTTGATTTACCGTATGGATATGTAATTCGTGGCAAAAGGGAATACTTACTGGTAAGCAATCATTTTTTAGAAAAGTTAAACGGTCAATTGGAAGTGATAAAATATGGCTGAATTGAATTGGGCAGATTATATGGGCAGGGATACAGTCGTTGAAGTGGATTTGGATGCGCTTACACACAACATTTATGAATTTCGCAGGCATTTGGAGAAACAAGTCAAAATGATGGTTGTCGTGAAAGCGGACGCTTACGGGCATGGAGCGGTGGAAGTATCCAAAACTGCTTTGTCGGCAGGGGCTTCTTATTTGGCGGTAGCCTTTGTGGATGAAGCGGTTGAACTGAGGAATGCAGGGATCACCGCCCCCATTTTGATTTTGGGTTATACGCCGCCGCATGCGTATCAAACGGCGGTTGATTACGACTTGACCTGCACGGTTTATTTGCCGGAGCATTTGCGGAAGATGGAAGAGGCCGCGATCAAAGCGGGCAAACCCTTGCGTGTTCATGTCAAAGTGGACACCGGCATGGGAAGATTGGGACTGGCTCCGGAAGAAGTGTTGTCTTTTGCACGGAAACTGGAACAGTCGCCACACATTGAATGGGAAGGAATCTTTACCCATTATGCGACGGCTGACGAGGCCGACAAGGATTACGCTCTGAGCCAGGAGCAAAAGTTTCGGAAAGTGATTGAAATCTTGTCCGAAAATCATCTCCGGCCGCCGCTGGTGCATATCGCCAACAGCGCAGGGGCCATTGATCTCAATGAATACGCATACGACATGGTGCGGTTGGGAGTCAGTGTGTACGGTTTTTACCCTTCGGCGGAAGTGAACCGCAAATCGGTTTCGCTAAAACCGGTTTTGACTCTAAAAACCAAAGTTTCTTCCGTCAAGAAACCGCCCGCCGGCACCGGAATCAGTTACGGAAAAACGTATGTCGTCAACGGGGAAGAGTGGATTGCCGCGATTCCGGTTGGGTATGCCGACGGGATCAACCGCCACTTGTCCAATCGCGGGCATGCACTGATTCACGGGCAAAAGGTGCCGATTGTGGGCCGCATCTGCATGGACCAATTGATGTTGAATGTGACCGGGGTGATGCCTGTTGAAGTCGGACAGGAAGTGGTGCTGTACGGAAGACAACAGCAAAATGTCATTTCGGTGGATGAAGTGGCCGATATGCTTGGAACCATTCATTATGAAGTCACCTGTATGTTGAGCCACCGTATTCCGAGGGTTTACTTGCGTGACGGGAAAGTGACGGGAATCGTCAACCGGTTGCGGGAGCCGGTGCGGATGCAGTGTCTTACTTGACAGCATGGACAACTGTTAATATTTTATGTATAAACATGTTGAGTGAAGGAATTTTATATACTTGAGCGAATAGATTAAACTAGGTTTTTGCTTTTATGTTGGTTTATTGATGAATGATAAGTATATTTTTGCAACATCTTCATCATAATGGTAGTATTGATAGGGGAATTTAAACGGTGATGATTGGTTGGGGGTGCTTCATTTGTCCGGTACAAAAAGAATCATGATCAGCCTGCCAACAAAATTGCTTCAAGAAGTGGATGGCGTTGTGGCGAGGGAAAATTCCAATCGGAGTGAGTTTATCCGCCAAGCGATGAGAATGTATCTCCAAGAGCGGAAAAAGCGTCTGATTCGTGAAATGATGCAACGCGGCTACATGGAGATGGCACGCATCAATCTCAACATCGCTTCGGAAGCATTTGAGGCAGAAGAAGAGGCTGAAGATACTTTGGATCGATTGGTTAGTGGGGTGTAATTGATTTGATTGTGAAACGTGGCGATGTTTATTTTGCTGATCTATCCCCTGTGGTCGGATCCGAACAAGGTGGGGTTCGGCCTGTTTTGGTGATTCAAAATGATATTGGCAATCGGTTCAGCCCCACCGTGATCGTCGCCGCGATTACAGCTCAAATTCAAAAGGCCAAATTACCTACGCATGTGGAAATCGATGCCAAAGCATACGGGTTTGATCGTGACTCGGTCATATTGTTGGAACAAATCCGAACGATCGATAAGCAAAGGCTGACGGATAAAATCACTCATCTGGATGATGAAATGATGAATCGTGTCAATGAAGCGTTAATGATCAGTTTGGGTATGATTAACTTCTAGCAAAGAATGGATGGAGCCGTCCATTCTTTTTTTGTGCGAAAATCGGGGAAGGCCCCGGTTTTTTTCTTTGCGGGATGGTGTTTGCCGGGTTTTTTTCGCATGGTTGATCTCATCCGTTTTGCAATCCTTGGATTCAGCCAACAAAAGAAAAGGGTGGTATAATAGAATCGTTCAGCAAGTCGTGTGCATATTTTATTTCTTTTATATCTGTGTTATTTTATTTCCAAAATGGATTGTTCTGTTTAATATTGAAGGCGGATCAAGGAGACCAATATGGACATTCATTTAAAAAAGTTATATCAGAAGCTTTTGGCTTCATATATTACTTCAAAAAAAGAAGATCATTTGTATAGTGTGCAGCAGCTGAGTAAATGGTTTTTGGAAAAGCGGATTCCTCCGGACGAAGTGGTAAACATGCATGTCAATGCCATGAAAGAGCAATATCCCGATATGTCGGATGATCTGAAAGCCTCGTTTGATCTGTTGATTGAGATCATGATCGGTTACGGCATTTCTTATCGTGAAAAAGAGAAACTGGTCAATCGGCACCGGGAATTGGAAAATGAGATCGAAGTGGCGGTCGGAATGCAACAAACTTTGTTGCCGGACGGGCCTCCGAAGTTGGGAGGCGTCGATATTGGCGTGGTGAGTGTGGCCGCCAAACAGATGAGCGGCGATTACTATAACTTCGTTGATCATGGTTCGGGATCGCTGGGCATCGCTATTGCCGATATTATCGGAAAAGGGATTCCCGCGGCTCTTTGTATGTCGATGATTAAATATGCGATGGACCGGCTGGATGATCAACCGTCCGCTCCTTTATCGCCGTCCCAGGTTTTGCGCGATTTAAACACCGTGGTGGAGCGCAATGTGGATCCGAGTATGTTTATCACCATGGTTTACGGGGTATATGATTCGTTGAACCATCATTTTCGGTATGCTACCGCCGGGCATGAACCCGGGCTCTATTATTGCCATGAAACCGGCGAGTTTGTTGATCTGGAGACCAAGGGGCTTGTGCTTGGCGTATCCAGGGAAGTCAGGTATCCGGAATATAAAATCCGGTTATCACCTCAAGATGCGATTATATTATTTTCCGACGGGGTAACGGAGTGTAAAGTGGATGGCCGATTTATTGATCGGGATATGTTGAAAGAGATTATCCGCACGCATATTCATCTCCCGGCGCAAGAATCTGTTGAAACCATTCACCAAGCACTTTATGATATGTGTGGTTATAAAATTCGAGATGATCAAACGATTGTTATTTTAAAACGTGACGCAGATGAAATGGATACGGGGGACCCAGAGCAGAAGGAGGTCGTGGGTGAATGAATCTGGTTGTGCACGAAAAAAAGGAGAAAGAGAATCAGATCACAGTCATGGTGGAAGGGGAAGTTGACGTATATACTGCTCCCAAGTTAAGGGAAAAGTTACTGCCTCTTTGTGACGGAAAAAAACGGATCACGGTCAATTTGTCACAAGTGGATTATATCGACAGCACCGGGCTCGGCGTTTTAATCGGGGCATACAAAGCACAAAGGCAAACGGCAGGAAAACTGATCATATCCGGTATGAATCCCCGGTTGTCCCGTCTTTTTAAAATCACAGGTTTGTATGAGATTATGGAAATTGAAGATCAAGCGCAGGAGGATGGCCGCAAATGAGTGATAAACCCTTGGATTTGGTTAATTTGATGATTCCCGCCAAACCGGATTATGTTGGGATTGCAAGATTGACTGTATCTGGAATTGCCAATCGCATGGGGTTTTCTTATGATGACATCGAGGATCTGAAATTGGCAGTTTCCGAAGCTTGCACCAATGCTGTCGATCATGCTTATTGCGGCGGTGAAGGCGAAATTGAGGTGACTTGCAATATTTTCCCCAACCGCATTCAGATTGAAGTGATCGACCGCGGAAACAGTTTTGATCTGGATGAAGTGCAAAAGAGAACCGGCCCGATTAAAATGAGCGGTTCCATGAACGGGATCCGTGAACGCGGGTTGGGGTTGTACTTGATTAAATCCTTGATGGATCACGTCGATATCAAAGGTGATAACGGAGTCATTGTGAGAATGACCAAGTATATCCGAAAGGACGTGGTGGAAAATCATGTCGAAACGTCCACATCCTTCCCCACTAACCGATGACCAAATACTGGATTTGATCAGCCGCTTTCAGAAAAATGAGGATTCAAAAGCACAGGAAACCTTGATCCATCATTATCGCGATCTGGTCGAAACCATTGCGCATAAATTTGCATACGGCAATGAACCGTATGAAGATTTGGTGCAAGTGGGAATGATCGGATTGATTGCATCGCTGAAACGATTTGATTTGTCCATGGGGCGGAACTTTGAAAGTTTTGCCGTCCCTACCATTGTAGGCGAAATCAAACGGCATATGCGGGATAAAACCTGGAGCGTTCACGTTCCCAGGCGGATTAAGGAGCTGGGGCCCCGGATCAAAAAGGCGGTGGAAGACTTGACGGCTCAATTGCAGCGTTCGCCTCGTGTGAATGAGATCGCGGAGTATTTGGGAGTCAGTGATGAGGAAGTCTTGGAAACGATGGAGATGGGACGAAGTTATCATGCGGTTTCTGTGGATAACCCCATCGAGGCAAGCAATGACGGAAGTCAGGTGACCCTGCTGGATCTGGTGGGAACAGAGGATAAAGAATTCGAACAAATTGACCGGAAATTGTTATTGGAGAAAATTTTTTCAGCTTTAAGTGAAAGGGAACAAGAGATATTAAAATTAACCTTTTTTGAAAACCTCAGCCAAAAACAGGCAGGGGACCGGTTGGGAATTTCCCAGATGCATGTATCCCGTTTGCAGCGCCGGGCCTTGCAAAAATTGAGGCAGGCAATCCGGATGGAGCCTTCCGAAGTGATATGAAGTGTACCTTGTTGAGGTATGCTTTTTTATTTTGGGAAAAAAATGCTCCTCCAGGTTCCGGGTTCGATCAGAGGAGCCTGGAGGAGCCGTGCTTTTCAGAAACAGACAGAGGGATGAAGCGTGAGGAATGACCGGTTCCCGCTTTCAAAAGAGGGAAGGAGAGAACGCTTGATCAGATCCAGCCTCTGGCTTCAATGGCTTCCGTAATCCGTTTGATGGCCACCATATATGCTGCCGTGCGCAGATCCGTGTTTTCTTTTTGGGCAAGATCGTAGACCTCATTGTAAGAACGCACGATTTTTTCTTTCAGTTTGCTGTTGACTTCTTCTTCGGTCCAATAATAATGCATCAGGTTTTGCACCCATTCGAAATAAGAGACAATGACTCCTCCGGCATTGGCCAGAATGTCGGGGATCAAATGCACTCCTTTTTTGAATAAAACTTCGTCAGCTTTGGGGGTTGTCGGTCCGTTGGCTGCTTCGGCGACAACCTTGGCTTGGATGCGATCAGCGTTTTTGCGGGTAATCACATTTTCCAGTGCGGCCGGAACGAGAATGTCCACATCCAATTCCAAGATTTCTTCCGGATTTTCGAGGATCTGTGCATCGGGGAGATCGGTGATTTTGCTGTTTTTGTCATCCTTCAATTTTTTGACTTCTTGAAGGTTTAAACCGTCTTTTTGGTAAATGGCGCCCGAGGTGTCACTGACGGCAACAATTTTGCAACCTTTTTCGGCCAACAAATCGGCAACGATGCGGCCGGCATTTCCGAATCCTTGCACCGCCACAGTGGCGCCTTGGAGGGGGTTGTTTAACTTTTCCATTGCCTGCTCAATGGCAAAGGCACAACCTCTTGCCGTTGCTTCATTGCGTCCTTTGGATCCGCCCAGGCTGAGGGGTTTTCCGGTGATGACTCCGGGGCTGAATTTTCCTTTCATCCGGCTGTAAGTATCCATCATCCAACCCATGGTTTGGGCATTGGTATAGACATCGGGAGCAGGAATGTCTTTTTCCGGCCCGACGATATCGGCAATGGCTTCAATGAAGCCGCGGCTGACACGCTCAATCTCACCTTTGCTCAACTTGCGCGGATCGCAGATGACGCCTCCTTTTCCGCCGCCATAAGGAACATCGGTCACCGCACATTTGAAACTCATCCACATGGACAAAGCTTTGACTTCATCCATCGTGACATCGGGATGAAAGCGGATGCCCCCTTTGGTCGGCCCCATGGCATCGGTGTGCTGGGAGCGGAATCCTTCAAAGACACGGATGGAACCATCATCCATTTTGACGGGGAAGGAGACACTCAAAACGCGTTTCGGCTTTTTAAGAATATTAAGAATATCCTCGGAAACCCCCAGCTTCTTGCCAGCTTGATCAATCTGAATCTGAACAATTTCATACGGATTCAAAGACTCAAGTTTGTCAGACGTAACGGTGGATACTGGCAATGTTGAATCATCCTTTCATTAGTAAAATTGTTCACAAAAAACTTTTAGATAATAAATTTTTTGATTAATAGAATTAATAACATTCTATTAATCAAAATGAATAAATATTTATATAAAATAGTTTACCAAACATCCATGGGTTTCTTCCACACTTAATTTCTAATTGTATAATTTTTCTTTTTCAAGCAAAGGATTGCACGAGAGAACCCGTTTATTAATGTTTTCCAAAACCAGAAGTTATAAGCATCACAGCGTTTACCACATATTTCCTTTGTTTTGGTCTTTAAAAAAAGCAGTTTTATGAAAGAGCCGGTTCGAATGAAAAATGAATTTCAGTCCGTATGATTTTTTAATTGATTTGTATTTTTATGAGTTTTGTTTTGGAATGATAAATTTTATTTATGAATGCGCTATCATTGGTATGTGCTGAGTTGAACAATCTCCTGTTTCAAAAGGGGACTTGCCTGTTCATAATGGCTTCTCCCTTTTTAACATTGTCCGGCATAAAGGAACGAAGGCGTTTCATCTTCGTTTTTTAAGAATATTAAGATGATTGGTTGGGACAAGCTGACGAAGAAGGGGCTTTGCGCAAGAAAATGTTTCTTAAGGAAATGATAAGAAAAAAGCTTTATTTATTTTAAGAATCATGATTTATCTTGTATTCAAATTCACAAAAAGGGGATGCGAAATGATGCAATCGCTCATGCAAAGAATCCTTTTTTTCTCGAAATTCATGTCTTCGCCAAGAACCATCGGCAGTATCACCCCGAGTTCCAAGTATCTTGTCAATTCCTTGTTGAAACCGGTAAATTGGGACCAAACCAAAACGGTATTGGAATTGGGAGCGGGAACCGGAGTTGTGACCCGGGAAATTGCAAACCGGGTGAATCATTCCTGCCGGGTGATCACTTTTGAACTGGATCCTGAACTCCGCCGGTATTTAAAAAATCAATTTCCAAGGTTTGTTCACTGTTGTGATGCAAGAAATCTGAAACAGGAATTACGCCTGCAGGGAATGAATGAGGCGGATTGTGTGGTTTCTTCGTTGCCTTTTGCCAATTTTTCCAAACAAGATTGCTTGAAGATATTGGATGAAATACAGAAAGTATTGTCTTGTAACGGGGTGTTTGTGGCTTATCAATATTCTTTGCACATGTTGCCAATGCTCAGAAGTTGTTTCGGAAAAGTGGAAGTGCGGTTTGTACCCGCGAATTTGCCCCCTGGTTTTGTTTATGTATGTTCAAAATAAGGAGGAGGATTTATTGGATCCAAGAGAAGTGATTTATTGGGGGGTGGGTGTTGAATAAGATCATGCTGCTCTGTTTTTTTCTGTTATGGCCGGGGAGCGTGTTTTTTCGGATTGTCACCGGGTCACAGGGGAGAATTTGGGGGCCGTTGGAAAAAGGATCTGACAGAATGCGGGGAACGGTTTTCCTCGACAGATGATGCCCTGTTTGAGGGGGTGTTCATGGAAAGTTTCATCTCTTCCTGCAAGCGCTGTGCTGTTTTTTTGGCACTTGACACTTGGATGGTTCAAACTCAAAGAAAAAGGCGGTTGGAAAAACACGATGAGAAATGATCAACCGGTGATTCTGCTCGTCGATGATGATCAAGAAATCCGACAGTTCATGCAACTTTATTTACACAACGAAGGATATCGCATTTTACAGGCGACCAATGGAAAGGAAGCATTGCAGTTGGCCGATTCCCATGCCATTGACTTAATGGTGTTGGACTTGATGATGCCGGAAATGGACGGGTTGGAAGCCTGTATCCGCATACGGGAAAAATACTGGATGCCGATTATCATGCTGACTGCGAAAACGAATGACTTGGATAAAATTCAGGGGTTGAGTATCGGGGCCGACGATTATGTGACCAAACCTTTCAATCCATTGGAGCTGGTGGCCCGGATCAAAGCTCATTTGCGAAGGTATCTTCATTTTGATACGAAAAGTTTCCGTCAAGATGATGTGATTACGGTTCAGCATCTGACCATCCATCTGCTTTCAAGACAAGTTTTTGCCAATGAAAAAGAAGTCCGGCTCACCCCCAGAGAATTTGATATCTTGGTTTTGCTGGCCCGCCATCCCGGAGTGGTTTTTACCGCTGAACAAATTTATGAAAGGGTATGGAATGAACCGATGTTGACATCCAATAACACCATTATGGTTCATATTCGAAAGATTCGGGAAAAGGTTGAACTGGATCCCAAACGGCCAATGGTGATTCAAACAGTATGGGGGGTTGGTTATAAAGTTCAGTCATCACCGGCCCGGGATTCCCGTGGTTAAAAAGTGGATCCCTCAAGCTTTTCTATATTTGTACCAAAGGATTGCGGGCAGTTTCAGGATCCAAATGGTCGGGATGGTCCTGATAAGCGCGGTTTGTGCATGGCTTTCATTTGGATTCACAAAATATATTTTTTATACGACTGAACCCTATTATACTTATCCGTCTAACTTTGGATTACAACAAAGAATCAAAGGTTTGGCTCCCGTCATTCAACAAATGCAACCGGATGAAATCAATCATTCCTTAAACCGGCAAATGAAAAAAACAGGCATGAAGCTGATGATTGTAAGCAAGGAAGGGGATGTTCTTTATCATTCGGGAAATGTTTCGGAAACCAAAGTGGATCTTTATCAAATACAGATGAAGATGGCCCGACAAGAAGAAGCCGTCCGTCATGACTCGGGATCAAGAGAAATTGTTGCATTGTACCCTTTTTCGTTAAAGAATAAGGATGTTTATTTTATTGCCGGCAAGAAGGATCGTCCGGTCACCGGGGCTTATCAAAGAGTTAATTCTGTCCTGACGTCGCTTACCGCTGTTCTTATCTTCATCATGGTTTATTTCCTTCTGACAAATAAGAAATTAAAGCAGATAAAAATGGTTGTTCAAGGAATGAATGAGATTGCAGCAGGGAACTTCAGCTGTCGTTTGCAAGAGACGGGACGGGATGAAATTGCCTCGATGGCGGTTCATGTGAACCGGATGGCGGAACAATTGGAAAAAAACCGGGAGCAAGAACAAAAAGCGGAGCGGGAACGCACCGGACTCATCACCGGCATTTCCCATGACCTTCGGACTCCTCTGACTTCTGTCATCGGCTATTTGAGATTCGTGCAGGACCATTCAGACATGAAAAAAGAAGAATTGGTTTCATCTGTTAAGATCGCCCTTTCAAAAGCTGAAAAGATGAAACAAATGATCGATGACTTGTTTGATTATGCCAGGTTGACGCATGATCAAATCCAAATCCAAAAAGAAACCATATCCTTAAATACTTTGTTGGAACAGTTATTGGAAGAATCATTCATGTTGAGGGAGCAGAATGACTTGGAAATAAAAAAGATGTTATGCAACGGGGAACTGCGAGTCAAAGGAGATCCGCTTTTGATGGTGCGGTTGTTTGACAATCTCATTCAAAATGCCGTTCGCTATGCAAAGAGGCCGGGGTTTTTGGAAATCATGACACATCAACAAGAAAAGAAAGCGGTGATCGAAATCGGGAATCCGGCTGAACCGGTCGATCCGGACACGTTTCAACAACTGTTCGGGATGTTTGTCACGGGGGATCCCTCCAGGTCCAAAGGCGGATCGGGATTGGGGTTGGCAATCGTGAAGCGGATTGTGGAAATGCATCAAGGAACGATTCAAGCCTGTCAAAGGGAGGGGATGATCCGGTTTCATATTCGTCTTCCTGCAGAGTAAATATCGTTTGTTTATTTTGAATATAAAGAGGAATTAGAGAAATGCATAGAATATTATTCATAAGGGGGGTCTTTATGAAAACAGGAAAGATGAAGCGTTTTCTGATGTTTGTGGTGATTACCTTGTGCGTTTCGATCCTGCTTCCGGACACGGCCGGGGCTGCTTATTACAACACGTATACCACCGTTTCGCTTCTCGGCAATGCCAACAGTTGTTACGCCGCGCAAGGATTTGCCGTGGGATCGACTTACACCTATTCCATCAAAATCAACAATGATGAAACCAAGGCGGTGATTTACCGGACGAGAATGAGTGACGGAACCACGACACTCATGACGAACGGGGATAACGGAACCACTTATGCAAACTACCTTGGCCACGCCAATGACATTGCCCTTCACAGCAACAACGGAAATTATTATATGTTTGTTGTCACCATGAAAGCCGGCAGTATGAGTCTGGTGAAACTGAAGTATGAAGGGACGAAGTATTATAAAGCCGGAAACTACACCATCAAATACAATGGCGAAAATAAAGCGATGTCGGGAGTGGCGATCACCGGAAAAGATGCCGACAACATCCACTTTCTCTTTAAATCCGGAACCACTTTTTACCGGGGTTCACTTCCTTTGAATGCAACCAGCGGCACGATCAACGTGACCAAGGCTTTTCAAATAAATATTAAAGATGCGTTGGTCAATCATCAGCCCGTCCCTACAGAAATCACGGAATTCGCCACTCAGGGAATCGGTTATTACAACAATACATTATATTTCCCTTTGACTGGCAATACGGTGGAAAAATACAAGAACGTCAGCATCATCCTCGTTTACCGGAATATCTCCACGGCTTCCGGCACGATCCATGCCGATGATGATCTGTCTTTCCGCATCACGTCCGGTCAATATCCGGATCTTTTCGAGATTGAGGGGGTCGGAATTGCCAACGGGGATAAACTCTGGTTCCATGCCAACCGGAGAAAATCTTCCGGAGACACGGCTTCGGACAATGTCGCTTATTTTAACGATTACAGCGCTTCAAAAGAATAATTCCCGGATCAAAAAACAATGCCACGGCTTTATATGGGACTTGCCAAACCATATGAAGCCGTTTTTGCGTTATCGGGCTTTCCGGAAGGAGAAGGCGGATTTTATGGATTTTATCCGGGGGTGGCAAGAAACCCGGAGGGGTCGTCCGCCGTTGAGGCAGGTATTTCCGCAGGGGCCGGAGAAATCGTTTTATTGTTTTGTCAACGAATCTTCCATCTTTTGTTCCAGGCTGCGGACCGGTCCGGTTGCATTTTCGTTACAATAAATAAAGTTGGGCCGTAAATGCTCGGTTTTGTTTGAGAGGAAGAAAGCAGGTGATAGAAGTTATGGATCAACAACGAATGTTTTCCCTGATCGCCAAAGAGATGGGGATTTTGACAGAACAGGTGCAAGCTGCTGTCCAATTGATGGAAGAAGGAAACACCATTCCTTTCATTGCCCGTTACCGCAAAGAGAAGACCCGGGAACTGGACGAAGAACAATTACGGCAGATTGAAGAAAGATATCATTATTTAACGCAACTTGCCACCCGCAAAGAAGAAGTGATCCGCCTCATTGACGAACAAGGAAAGTTGACCGAAGAGTTGCGGCAAAAAATTGAGCAGGCGACCAAGTTGCAGGAAGTGGAGGATTTGTATCTTCCCTATCGGCCGAAGCGAAAAACCAGAGCGTCCATTGCCCGTGAAAAAGGGCTGGAACCTCTGGCGCGCATCATGGCGGAGACGACCGATCCTTCTGCGATTGAAGAAGCCGCGCTTCAATTTATCAATGAGGAAAAGGAAATTGATTCAAAAGAAAAAGCGTTGCAGGGAGCGATGGACATTTTGGCGGAGGAATTGTCCGAGGATGCGGAGATCCGCAAATGGGTGCGCGAATTCACCTGGAAGACGGGCATTCTGGTTTCCGCCGCCAAAGATAAAGAAACCCGGTCCGTTTATGAAATGTATTATGATTATTCGGAGCCTGTACATAAGATGCCGTCCCACCGGATCTTGGCGGTAAACCGGGGAGAACGCGAAGAAATCCTCAAAATCAAGATCACCGTGGACGAAGAAAAAATTTATGAGCGGTTGGCCCGGTGGTTTTCCATTCCGGTCCATCCTTTTTTAGAATCGGTGATTCAAGACAGCTACAAGCGGCTGATTGCCCCGTCCATCGAGCGGGAAGTGCGTTCCCGGATGACGGAGGAAGCGGAAGAACACGCCATTCAGATTTTTTCCGAAAACCTGAGGCATTTATTGTTGCAGCCGCCGGTCCGCGGAAAAACGGTATTGGGGATCGATCCGGCTTACCGTACCGGTTGCAAATGGGCGGTGGTGGATGAAACGGGAAAAATGCTCGAAGTCGGCGTGATCTACCCGACCAAGCCCCAGGAAAAGGTGGAAGAAGCCAAAGCCACGGTGTTGGCGCTGATTGACCGGTATCCGATTGAAGTCATTACCATTGGAAACGGAACGGCATCCCGCGAAACGGAGGCTTTTGTCGCCCAAGTGATTCAAGAAGCACCGCGCCCGGTTTATTATGTGATTGTCAATGAAGCGGGAGCAAGTGTTTACTCGGCATCCAAATTGGCCAAAGAAGAGTTTCCGGATTTGGATGCCGCCCGGCGCAGCGCGGTCTCCATTGCCCGCCGCTTTCAAGATCCCTTGGCGGAATTGGTGAAAATCGACCCGAAATCGGTGGGCGTGGGACAATACCAACATGATGTTTCGCAAAAAGAGTTGAGCCGCAGTTTGACCAATGTGGTGGAATCGGTCGTGAACTATGTGGGGGTGGATGTCAACACCGCTTCCCCGTCACTTTTGCAATATGTATCCGGGATCAGTACGTCGGTTGCCAAAAATATTGTGAAACAAAGAGAAGAAAAAGGCCGTTTCATGGATCGCACCGAGTTGAAAGACGTTCCCCGCCTGGGGGTCAAAACATATGAGCAATGCATCGGGTTTTTACGCATTCATGACGGGAGCAACCCGCTGGATCAAACCCCGATTCACCCCGAGTCTTACCATATTGCAGAAGGTCTTTTGAACCTGTCGGGATTAAAGCCGGAACAAATCGGTACCGATGAATGCAAAGAAATGTTAAAAAAAGTGGATGTCGAAAAAACGGCCGCTGAGTTAGGCTGCGGGGTTCCCACATTAAAGGATATCATTGAAGCTTTGTTGCGTCCGGGTCGGGATCCCCGCGATGAAATGCCGAAACCGCTTCTCCGTTCGGATGTGTTGAAGCTGGAAGACCTCAGTCCCGGCATGCATTTGAAAGGAACGGTCCGGAACGTTGTGGACTTTGGCGCCTTTGTGGATATCGGGCTGAAAAATGACGGTTTGGTTCATATCTCGAGAATGAGTGAAAAGTATGTGAAAAACCCGATGGATGTCGTCACGGTCGGTGACATTGTGGACGTGTGGGTGACCGAAGTGGATATTGAACGGGAAAGAGTCGGATTGAGCATGGTTCCCTTAAGCTGAAAAAAGTGCCCGGTTGCGGGCGCTTTTTTTAAAAATCAGGCTTGTGGCGAATCAAGCCGGATTTTTCCTTGCTTGTGGTATTCAAACCAACATTGGTTTAAAAAAATAATTTGCCGGCGGTCTTTGTTGAAAAAAGCTTGCATGAGTTGCTTGATCAGCCACTTAGGCATTGTTTCCGGTCCCCCTAAAAAAACTTTTATTTATACATATGTAAAAATGAGGTCGATGTGCTCCGCTTCCCGGACGGATTTTGTAAGATAAAAAGTGTGAATATTGGTTCGAAGAAAGGAAGAGGATGATGGATCAATCGTGGAAAATCGGTTTTATCGGTTTGGGGATCATGGGACGGTCAATGGCTTATAACCTTTACCGCGCAGGGTTTGACGTTACGGTGTGGAACCGGACGGAGTCCAAAGTGAAAGAAGCTGAAAAATGGGGGGCAAAAACCGCTTCTTCTCCCAAAGAGCTGTCCAAAACCTGCCATTTGGTGATCACCATGGTCGGGGACACCGATGACGTGCGGCAAGTGGCGGAAGGGGAAAACGGATTGATTCACGGGGCCCGGCCGGGGACTTATTGGATCGATATGAGCACCATCTCTCCCGATGCCACCCGGGACTTTGCCGAACGGGCCAAAAAGAAAGGCATCATCATGATGGATGCCCCCGTCAGCGGCGGGGACACCGGGGCGAAAAACGGGACGTTATCGATCATGGTTGGCGGAGAAAAAGAAGATGTAAAGCGGGTGATGCCGGTTTTTCAAGCGATGGGGTCTTCCATCACCCATTGCGGGCCCGTGGGTGCCGGGCAAACCGTCAAAGCCTGCAACCAGATTTTGTGCGGATTGAACTTGCTGGCCATGGTTGAAGCGTTTGCGTTTGCCAAAAAGTCCGGGGTGGATTTGGAAAAAATGTTGGAGGTGACGACCCGGGGGGCCGCTGGATCCTGGGCTTTGTCCAATTACGGTCCCCGGTTGATCAAAGGGGATCTCTCGCCCGGATTCACGGTCCGGTTCCAGCAAAAAGATTTGCGGATTGTTTTGGAGGAAGCGGAAAAAATGGCATTGCCCCTTCCGGGGACGGCCGTGGTTCAACAACTTCTCCGTTCGGTCCAAGCCTATGGAGGAAATGAGGACGGGACCCAATCATTGATCCGGGTGATGGAAAAGCTGGGGAATGTCGAGATAGTGGATAAAAAATAAGGAGCGGCATCCATCCGCTCCTTTTTTAAATGCCCACATAACGGGCGACCACCGCTTTGGCCGTCTGAATGTCCGTGGTTCCTTGCACCAAGATGCGCCCGTCCGGAAAGATGGCCAATTCGTGCCCGTCTTCAGACAGATCTGCTTTTAACAAAAAGGGATTTCTGTTGGTCTTTCCCACTTTTTGCAGCCGGCTTTCCAGAATGTCCAGATCCAGAGGTTGGGAAAGCGTGATTTGCACCGACTGTCTTCCGCACATGGATACTTCTTGCGGGCCTTTGCGGGCCGGATGAAGGAAATCCCATTGTTTGCGGCCGCATGCCGGGCAGTCTTCGTCTTTTTGATGGCTGACATCCAAGGATTGAAAATGGTTGGACCACAAGTCGATATGGCGCAGGTGCGTTTCGCAAGCCTCTTCATTTCCGGTCAACAGTTTGATCGCTTCCGCCCCTTGAAAAGCGGTAATCACTTGCACGGCCGGACCGATGACGCCAGCGGTGTCACAAGTTTCCGCGGCTCCCGGAGCAGGCGTTTCCGGAAAGAGGCAACGCAAGCAAGGCGTTTTTCCCGGCCGGATCGTAAAGGACATTCCCCGGGAACCGACGACGCCTCCGTAGATCCAGGGGATTTGATGTTTGATGCTCAAGTCATTGATGAGATAACGCACGTGAAAGTTATCCGTTCCGTCCAAAATCAGGTCCACATCGGACAACAATTCTTCCGCATTGCGCCAGGTCAGATCGGCGATGTGCGCTTCCAGTTCAAGATCGGAACGGATGGCTTGCAATTTGTTTTTGGCAGCGATCACTTTCGGCAAATGTTGCCGGGAATCGGTTTCGTCATAAAGCATTTGCCGTTGTAAATTGCTCGCTTCGACAAAATCCCTGTCGATCAGGCGCAAGAATTTGACGCCGGCCCGGGCCATGTGGTTGGAAAGGGCGGTGCCGAGCGCCCCCATTCCCACGACGGCCACCCGGGCTTGGGACAATTTTTTTTGTCCTTCTTCACCGATCGGGGCAAAAAGAATTTGTCTGGAGTATCGTTGCTGGTCCACTTTCCTGATGTTCCTCCTTTGATTTTCGCATATCCTTATTTTCTCACAGAAGGATGAAACTGAGAATGGAGAGTTTGGGTGCATCAATGTTTAGAGAAAAGGAAACAGTGAAAAAGAGAGGAGGTGATCAGGTGGAGCAGGAAAAAAGAAAATACTATGTATCGCTTGAGTTCGGAACGCACACGGGCGAAATACAGGCACAAAAAGATGAAAACAGCCCTGTTTTCCAATATGAGATTGAAGCCACCCCGCAAGAGGTTGAGCAGTTGGAAAAGTTATTTGCCGAGGCCCAGGAAACGGAGTTGCAGTTTTTCGCCAAAGCCCATGTTCCGTTTTTGGATAATGAAGCGGCGGAAAATGCGGAAGAAGACAGAGAAATCAACAGGATCTACCAAATGATTTACCAATTGGGAACCGAAAAGACCCGGGAGCAATTGCGGGAAATCGGGGTGATCCGGTAAATCCTGACGGGAAAGAACGGGATCCTTGCTTTCTTTGCCGGGGAAGCCGGCTTGATTTTATGGGGGATTGGAAATATACTAATTTTTTGATAAAGATCAAGATGAGGGGGATTTCCGTGGAACAAACCCGTTTTCCCGGTATGAATGAAACCACTGCGGTACAAATTCAACAACGGTTGATGCAACGTGTGTTTTCCTGGATGTTTGCCGGTTTGTCCATGACCGCGATTATCGCGATGGCTTTGTACAGCAATCCGGATGTGCCGTTCTTTTTGGCTTCCACTCCCGGAGTTTTCTGGGGGATTTTGATTGCCGAATTAATTGTGGTGTTCGGATTGTCTGCGCTTCTTCACAAGCTGACTCCGTTTATGGCCACCTTCGCTTTCTTTCTCTATGCCGCTTTAAACGGGGTTACCTTCACATTGATCCTGGCGCAGTTTGGTTTGGCCCTGGTCGGGACGGCATTTCTCATTGCGGCCGGGATGTTTGGTTTGTTTGCGTTCATCGGTTATGTGACCAAAATCAATTTGACCAAAATCGGTTCTATTGCCATTATGGCGGCGATCGGCCTCGTTTTGGCGTCACTGGTCAATTTGTTCTTCCTGAAAAGCTCCGTTGTGGAACTGGTGATTTCTTATCTCTTGGTTTTGGTCTTTTGTATTGTCACGGCTTATGACATTCAAAACATCAAAAGAATGAGCGAAAGGGCATATGATGAAAAAACGGCAACCAAATTGGCCATTTTCGGCGCGCTGATGTTGTACCTTGATTTTATCATCATCTTTAAAAACCTTTTGTCGATCTTAAGCAGTGATGACTGATGGCAACAAAGGCCCTCTTGCGAAAGCAGGAGGGCTGTAAAATAAAAATTATTTTTTTAAAAAAACTCTTGACGAAAGATGTGGAGCGTGGTAATTTATTAATTGTCACTGATGAGGACGAAAGAAAAATAAAAAAATCTCTTGCCATTTGGCTGGGGATTTGATATAATACAATCCGTCTCTTGTTGATGATCCTCAGTAGCTCAATGGTAGAGCGCCCGGCTGTTAACCGGTAGGTTGCAGGTTCGAGTCCTGCCTGAGGAGCCACGCGGAGAGATACTCAAGTGGCTGAAGAGGACGGTTTGCTAAACCGTTAGGGGGTCTTACTGGCCCCGCGAGGGTTCGAATCCCTCTCTCTCCGCCATTCACGTGGCCCGTTGGTGAAGCGGTTTAACACACCAGCCTTTCACGCTGGCATGCAGGGGTTCGAATCCCCTACGGGTCACCAAAACGGACGCTTAGCTCAGCTGGGAGAGCATCTGCCTTACAAGCAGAGGGTCGGCGGTTCGATCCCGTCAGCGTCCACCATTTCAATATGATGATGCGGAGCTGTGGTGTAGAGGCCTAACATGCCTGCCTGTCACGCAGGAGATCGCGGGTTCGAATCCCGTCAGCTCCGCCAATTTTATGCGTGGCGGCCGTGGCGAAGTGGTTAACGCACCGGATTGTGGCTCCGGCATTCGTGGGTTCGATTCCCACCGGTCGCCCCATTGATGGGGAATAGCCAAGCGGTAAGGCAACGGACTTTGACTCCGTGATGCGCAGGTTCGAATCCTGCTTCCCCAGCCATTTCAAATTTGAGCCATTAGCTCAGTTGGTAGAGCACCTGACTTTTAATCAGGGTGTCGAAGGTTCGAGTCCTTCATGGCTCACCACAGTGTTTGGCCTCCTTGGTGGGGTTTTCACTGAGGAGGCTTTCATGATGAATGGACATGCGATAAAAAATAAATTTTCTATTGACTTTATCCCGAAAGCATGTTATTCTGTTTTTTGTCGATATGAGAGCTGACAGTGCGTAATAGCAGTCATGCGGGTGTGGCGGAATTGGCAGACGCACTAGATTTAGGTTCTAGCGCCTTCGGGCGTGGGGGTTCAACTCCCTCCACCCGCACCAAACGTCAACCGGGCGGTCGTGGTGGAATTGGCAGACACGCTATCTTGAGGGGGTAGTGGCCCTTTGGCCGTGCGAGTTCGAGTCTCGCCGACCGCACCAAGCAAAGAATTCTTATATCGGGGTGTGGCTCAGCTTGGCAGAGCGCCTCGTTCGGGACGAGGAGGTCGCAGGTTCAAATCCTGTCACCCCGACCATTTTTATATTTGCGGGTGTAGTTCAGTGGTAGAACATCGGCCTTCCAAGCCGAATGCGAGGGTTCGATTCCCTTCACCCGCTCCAAAATAGAGATGAGAAACACGGATCGCGGTGACTGCTGCGATCCTTATTTTTTTACCGTCAAAGGAGAGATTCAAGGTGCAAGACGAATTTGCGCTCATTCGGTCTTGGTTGAGCCGGCGTCCGACTCCCGACAGGCACATCGAAGTGGATATCGGGGATGATGCGGCGGTTGTCCAACCTCTTTCCGGAAATTCCATGGTCTTGACTTGTGATACGATGGTGGAAACCGTTCATTTTCGCAGGGATACCCTTTCATTTAAGGAAATCGGGCGCAAACTGCTTGCCGTCAATGCAAGTGACATCAATGCGATGGGCGGGGTGCCGGTTTATGCCCTGATCAGTGCATCGGTTCCGGATGGATGGCAGGAAGACGAATTGCTCCAAATTTACGAGGGATTGTATGCGTATGCAGAAGAAATCAAAGTGGCCCTGATCGGCGGGGACACGACCCGTACCGACGGACCTTTGACCCTCACGTTGACCTTGACGGGGGAAGTGGAGAAAGGGCGTGCGCTCCGGCGTTCGGCGGCAAAACCGGGGGATATTTTGTTTGTCACGGGCACTTTGGGGGATTCTGCGGCAGGATTGGATTTGTTGTTGAAGAACCGGGCAGCTTCTGACGGGGAGAAGCTGTTGATTGAGGCGCACCGTCGCCCTGATCCCCCGCTGCAAATCGGACCTTGGCTCTCGGATTCTCCTTTTTACAGCCGCGTGTCCCTGAATGACATCAGTGACGGGCTGGCGCGGGAAGCTTGGGAAATTGCCGAAGCCAGCGGCGTCAAGATTGTGATTGAAGAAGACAAAATCCCTTTGTCCCCGGCTTTGCTCTCTTATGCGGAAAGTTCCGGGCAAGATCCGTATCAGTGGGTATGGAGCGGAGGAGAGGATTTTCAATTGTTGGGAACCGTTCCGTTCCAGCACTGGGAGGCTTTTGAATGGGAGGCAAAGAGAAGAAATTGGAAAATCGCTGCCATCGGACAAGTGGAATCCGGGGAACCTGGTGTTGAAAAAATAGTGGATAAACAAAGGTTGAAAGTGGAGAAATCCGGTTACAATCATTTTGCAAACAGGTGATATTTGTGGAAAAAGAATGCACGGTTGACACGTTCAGCGAAGAAGAGACGAAGGCATTGGCCCGAACCATTGCACGGTATTTGAAACCCGGGGATGTCATTGCGCTGGAGGGGGATTTGGGAGCCGGCAAAACGACACTTGCCCAAGGGATTGCCAAAGCGCTGGGGATTTCGGGACCGGTGGACAGCCCGACCTTTACCATTATCAAAGAATATGAAGGAACGCTTCCCCTTTATCACATGGATGTGTACCGCATTGATTCCCCGGAAGAAGAGTTGGGATTGGAAGAGTATTTTTACGGGGACGGGGTTTGTCTGGTGGAATGGGCATCCCATGTAAAGCCGCTCCTGCCGGATTCCACGTTGTGGATGTTTTTGACGGTAAAGCCGGACCGGAGGAGCATCCGGATTCGATCCAAAGATTCGCGTTGGAATTCATTGATGAAGGAGTTGGCAGCCCGATGAAATTACTCGCCATGGATACCTCCACGCTGGTGATGGGTGTGGCCGTGATGGATCTGGAAAACCAAAAAATTTTGGGAGAGACGGTGACCAATTTACACAAGAACCATTCGGTCCGCTTAATGCCCACCATTGAGCAGCTGTTAAATGACCTGGATCTCGCCGTGGATGATCTCACCCATTTGGCGGTGACACGGGGACCGGGTTCTTACACCGGCATTCGCATCGGAGTGACCACCGCCAAGGCCATGTCCTGGGCAAGACAAATTCCGCTTTACAGTGCGTCCAGCTTGGCGGTGTTGGCGTTAAACGGTGCCCGTTTTGGCGGATGGGTGGTTCCCATGTTTGATGCGCGCCGGCGCAGGGTTTATACCGGGGCATTTCGGATGGACAACCATGAAATCCGTGAAAAATTGCCCCAGCAAGTGATTACCTTGAATGCTTGGTTACAACAATTGAAAGAATCCGGCGAACCGGTTTTGTTTTTGGGGGATGACGTGGTTCGCTTTGAAGAAGAAATCCGGTCCACGCTCGGCAAACAGGCATGTTTCGGCACCCCGCAGGAGAACATTCCCCGCCCGGCATCGTTGGCCTGGTTGGCTTATCAAAAATGGAGCCGGCAAGAACAACCGGAACCACCGGATTTCTCCCCGGAGTATTTGCAGATGACCGAAGCCGAGGCCAATTGGTTAAAAAAACAACGGAAGGAAGGGGCGAATGGCTAAACAATCGCTGGGTCCGGTGGCTTTTCGTCCGATGGAAATCATGGATTTGCCGCAGATTGAATTGGTGGAGAAAAGCTCATTTCCCACCCCTTGGCCGCGCAAGGCGTTTTATAATGAGTTGATGTTTAACCAGTTTGCTTACTACACCGTTGCCACGTACGATGAGAAAGTGATCGGCTACTGCGGGTTCTGGCTGATTTTGGATGAGGCGCACATTACCAACATCGCCATTCACCCGGATTACCGGGGCAGAGGGATTGGTGAAGCGACGTTGAGTTATGTGATGGATTTGGCGAAAAAATTGGGTGCGGAAAAAATGACCTTGGAAGTGCGGGTATCCAATGAAGTGGCCAAAAAAATGTATGAGAAACTGGGATTTGTCCGCTCGGGAATTCGAAAAGGCTATTATACTGACAATAAAGAAGATGCGATGATTATGTGGGTGACATTAAATGAACGAGAACAGAAGGACCATCATTCTGGGAATTGAGACAAGTTGTGATGAAACATCCGCCGCCGTCGTGGAAAACGGAACCACTGTGTTATCCAATGTGATTTCATCACAGATGGACATCCACCGCAAATTTGGCGGCGTGGTGCCGGAAGTGGCTTCCAGACGCCATGTGGAACGGATCACGTTGATTATTGAAAAAGCTTTGCATGATGCCAAGGTCAGCATGGAGGAAGTGGACGGGATTGCCGTGACCCAGGGCCCGGGGTTGGTCGGGGCGCTGTTGATCGGGGTGGCTGCAGCCAAAGCGTTATCGTTTGCCACCGGAAAACCGTTGATCCCGGTGCACCATATTGCAGGGCACATTTATGCCAATCACCTGGTGCAACCGCTCTCCTTCCCGTTGGTCGCACTAGTGGTCTCCGGCGGACATACGGAATTGATCTACATGGAAGAACACAATCGGTTTCAGCTTTTGGGAAAAACAAGGGATGACGCCGCCGGGGAAGCGTTTGACAAAGTGGCGCGGTTGATGAATCTCCCTTATCCGGGAGGGCCGCACATCGACCGTCTGGCGGCAATGGGAACGCCTGAATATGATCTGCCGCGGGCCTGGCTGGAACCGGATTCTTTGGATTTCAGCTTTAGCGGGTTGAAATCGGCTGTCATGAATTTGGTGAACAACGCCAAGCAACGAGGGGAAGAAATCAATGAAGCCAATTTGGCGGCCAGCTTCCAGGAAGCGGTGCTCGAGGTGTTGATTGAAAAGGCGATGCGGGCGGTTCATCAAACCGGAGCGAAACATTTGTTGCTCGCCGGCGGGGTTTCGGCCAACAAAGGCTTGCGGAAACGTTTGCAGGAGCGGGCCGGACAAGAAGGCATCCGGTTTCAAATGCCTCCGTTGGAACTTTGTACGGATAATGCGGCCATGATTGCTGCGGCGGGAACCTATCAGCTGATGGACGGGAAAACGGCCGGTTTAACCTTAAATGCCGATGCCAACCTCCCGCTGATTGGGGAAAACTAAATATAGACAAAAAGAAGACTGACCAATGTCCGACGACATTGGTTTTTTTATTTTAAAGATAAGGATAAGAATAATCAGATTTTAGGTAAAATTATGTTAAAATTAAAATAAATTACGAAGTCAGATGAAGACTGGTCAGGGAGGGGGAACATGATCCGGTTTCGATGCTTGGGAGAACAAGCCCTGATTGTTGAACTGGGGGATCGGATTGATCCGGCCGTTCACCGGAAGGTGCTGGCTTTTTGCAAATGGCTTGAGCAACAAAAGATCAACGGGGTGGTGGAATGGGTTCCTTCGTATACAGGGGTGACCATTCATTTTGATCCATTTTTATTATCCTCTTTTGAACTTCAATCAAAGTTGGCGGATTTTTCCGCCGAATCCGCCGGCGACGGGCAAGATCGGGTGCGGATGATCGGAATCCCGGTTTGTTATGGAGGGGAATTTGGCCCCGATTTGGAGGAACTGGCCCGCTTCTGTCGGATGGATGCCAAAGAGGTGATCCGGATTCATGCCGGCGGAACTTACCTTGTCTATATGATCGGATTTGTTCCGGGGTTCGCTTATTTGGGAGGGATGTCTTCCCGGATCGCGATGCCGAGGCGGGATTCGCCCCGCCCGAAAATTCCGGCCGGTTCCGTCGGGATTGCCGGCGAACAAACCGGCGTTTATCCACTGGAGGTGCCGGGCGGTTGGAGGATCATCGGCAGGACGCCGCTGCCTTTGTTTCTCCCGGATCAATCTCCTCCATCGTTATTGCGCGCCGGGGACCTGGTGCAATTTGTCCCCATTGACGAGCCAGTGTACCACGCCATCAAAGAGAAATGCAATCATGGGGAAATTCCCGTTGAAATTCGTTATGTCAAAGGAGGGAAGGGAAGTGAATCGTCAAGCATCCGTTGACTTAAATTGTGATCTGGGGGAAAGTTTCGGGCATTACCGTCTGGGAAACGATGAAGAAATCATGAAGTGGATTACTTCCTGCAACGTGGCCTGCGGTTATCACGCCGGAGATCCGGAAACCATGTATCACAGCGTCAAACTGGCCAAACAATACGGCGTGTCCCTGGGGGCGCATCCGGGATTTCCCGATTTGATGGGATTCGGGCGGCGTGAGTTGAAGATGTCGGCAGACGAGGTGTACCATATGGTGATTTATCAGGTGGGGGCATTAAAAGCATTTGCCGATGTGGAAGGGGTTCGGGTGAGACATGTGAAACCCCACGGAGCGTTGTACAATCTTGCCACCGTCCAACCCGAACTGGCCCGGGCGATTGCCGAAGCCGTCCGCGATTTGGACAAGCAGTTGATCTTGTTTGCACTGTCCGGAAGCGAACTGGTCAAAGCCGGACGACGGGCCGGATTGACAGTGGCCGAAGAAGGATTTGCCGACCGCACTTACCAGCCGGACGGATCGTTAACCCCCCGCCGCCATCCGAAAGCCGTGATCCATGACATCCGTTCAGCCGCCCGGCAAGTGATTTCCATGGTGAAAGACGGAATGGTGACCACGGTCGAAGGAACCGCTGTTCCGTTAAGAGCGGATACAATCTGTGTGCACGGCGACCATCCGGGGGCGGTTTTTTTCGTATCCCGTTTGCGCAAACAATTGGAGGACGAGGGGATTGTGCTTCGTCCGGCAGGGGAACGTTTGGATGATTGAAGTGGTGGATCCGGGACTCTTGACCACGGTGCAAGACGGGGGAAGAACGGGTTACCAGGCATGGGGCGTGACGGTCGGTGGGGCCGTGGACCGTTTTTCGTTAAACACCGGAAATTTGTTGGTCGGAAATCATCCCGATGCCCCCGGCATTGAGATGAACCTGATCGGAGCGGTTTTCCGTGCGCATGAAACATTGGCGGCCACCCTGACCGGGGCGGATTTTTCGGCCAAGCTGGACGGGAAGGACATGCCGCTTGGAACCGTCTTTTTGTGGCCGGAAGGAAGTCTGCTCTCCCTGAAAGGAAAACCGGATGGTGCCCGCTGTTATCTCACCGTGTCCGGAGGAATTGATGTGCCCGAAGTGTTAAAGAGTGCGTCCACGGATCTCATCGCCGGAATCGGCGGAACCGGCGGACGGGCTCTTAAAAAAGGGGACAAGCTGAAAGTGGGGGAAAAGAGGATGGATCCTTCGGTTTTAAAGGGGCGAAGGCTTTCGCCGGTGTGGTTCCGAAAGAAAAAAAAGAAAGAACCGGAAAAAGTCCGGGTGGTTTTCGGTCCGCATGATGATGCCTTCACCCAAAAAGGAAAAGAACGGTTTACTTCCGCCACATTCCAATGTTCTCACCGGATGAACCGCATGGGCCTTCAATGTTTGGGTGAGCCGGTGGAACACAAAAACGGAGCGGATATCATATCCGCCGGGGTCACGTTTGGATCCATTCAAGTTCCGGCGGACGGACAGCCCTTTATTCTGTTGGCAGATCGCCAGACGACCGGCGGTTACACACAAATTGCGACGGTGATTCGTGCGGATTTCACGAAGATCGCCCAGTTGATGCCGGGCGACCGGATCCGTTTTTGCCCCGTGTCCCTTGGGGAAGCGAGGGAAGCGTTGGTGGAACAAGACCGCTTTTTAAAACAATTAAGCGCCCATAACCAAAAATAAGGCTGCCATCTTTTTCAGATGGCAGCCGCAACCGTTGTTTGACTAAGATTCATCCGCCAAGTCCGCCCATTCATTGGTGGTTTCCTCCAATTTTTCTTCCAGTTTTGCCAGTTTCTGTTGCAAAGGCGCACTGGCGGACGGATCGTTATAAATTTCCGGATCGCACAACTTGGCGTGAATCTCTTCAATTTTTGATTCCAGTTGTTCGATTTCTTGTTCCAGCCGTTCCAACTTCTGCCGGCGTTGTTTTTGTTTGCGTTGCTTTTCTTTTTCCCGCTTCCGGTAGGCATCTGCTTCAGTCCGCGAAGGGGCGGATGAAGTGCCCTGCGCGGGAGGGGCGGTTTTGTCTTCAAATTGCTCCAATGCCTTTTTCTCCAAGTACCAATCATAATTCCCCTGATAATCCCGTATGCCGTCGGGGGTCAATTCCCAGATGCGGGTGGCCAGGCGCCGGATGAAATACCGGTCGTGCGAAATGAACAGCAGGGTTCCCGGAAATTCTTCCAAGGCTTGCTCCAACCGTTCTTTGCTGGGCATATCCAAATGGTTGGTCGGTTCATCCATCAGCAAAAAATTTGCCTGGTTTAACATGCGTTTACATAAGGAAAGGCGCGCTTTTTCCCCGCCGCTCAAACTGCTCACCTTTTTAAAAACATGGTCCCCGTAAAACAGAAACTGCCCGAGTGCTGAACGGATGGTGGTCTGATCCAGGCGTGGGTGATCATTCCACAATTCGTCAATCACTGAAAGATCCGGATTCAACTCTTGTTGTTCCTGGTCATAATAGTCCATTTCCACTTGCGTTCCCCACTTCCACGTCCCGCTGAGCGGAGGAAGCTTGCCGGCGATGGTTTTTAACAATGTTGATTTTCCCAGCCCGTTCGGACCGATCAGTGCAATGTGTTCTCCCCGTTCGATGCGGAAGTCGAGGTTTTGGATGAGCGGCTTTTCGTATCCGATGGTTAAATTTTTGACTTCCAAAATCTCTTTGCCGCTTCGGACGGCCGGTTCAAACCGGATGGCCGCTTTGCGCGGGCGCGGGGATGGCGGTTGGATGCGTTCCATTTTTTCCAGCGCTTTGCGGCGGCTTTGTGCCCGCTTGGTGGTGGAAGCCCGGGCGATGTTTCGCTCGATGAATTCTTCCATCCTTTTGATTTCGGCTTGTTGCTTTTCATATAGTTTTTGTTGTTGTTCCCATCTCGCTTCTTTCTGTTTCACATAGGAAGAATAATTCCCCACATACCGGGTGATCTGATGGTGTTCCAGTTCATAGATGATGGTGACCAGACGGTCGAGAAAATACCGGTCGTGGGAAACCAAAAGCAAAGCCCCCGGGTAATTGGCGAGCATTTGCTCCAACCAGGACATCGCGTCCATGTCCAGATAGTTGGTCGGCTCATCCAGGATGAGTAAATCCGGTTCTTCCAAAAGCAATTTGGCCAGCGCCACCCGGGTTTTTTGCCCTCCGCTCAAGGATTGGACCGGTGTCGCTTTCCAGTCAATGCCGCCCATTCCCAATCCGGTTAAAGCTCTCCGGATTTTGGCTTCATAAGCATATCCGCCTTTTTCTTCGAATGCGGATTGTAATGAGGAATATTTTTCCAACGTCTTTTCATAGATGTCCGGCCGGGTGTATACTTCTTCTTTGCCCATTTCCGTTTCCAACAGGCGGAGCTGCTTTTCCATCCCGATCAGTTCTTGAAACGGGAGCAAAAGTTCATCCCAGACCGTTTTTTCAGACTGAAGTCCGCTGTTTTGCGCCAAATAGCCGACTCTGGCTTTTTTGGAAAGATGGATTTCGCCTTCATCGGGAAGCAGTTCCCGGATCAAAATTCTTAAAAGCGTGGATTTGCCGGCGCCGTTCGGGCCGATGAGTCCGATATGTTCACCTTCATTGATTTTCAGGTCCACATTTTGAAAAATGATGTTTCCTCCAAATGTTTTTTCTATGTTTTTCGCTTGTAACAGCATTCGGTCCACCTCGCTCATGTCCAGTGTAATCGAGTCTTTGCCGCAGGGCAAATTATTCATGACGGCCCTTATATCCGGTGGATTATTGAAAAAAGAAAGGTTATAATGTAAGAATCAATCACTGTTTTTTCATTGCCTTGAAGGAATGAATAACATGAAAAATAAAAAGGAACTGCGCCGGCATTTGCTTGAAGTCCGCAGCCGTCTTTCTTCTGCATATAAGAAAGAATGTTCTGATATTATCTGCCGGAAGGTGACGGGCCATCCGGCTTACAAGCAGGCAAAGACGGTGATGTTTTATATGCCGGTTCGTGGTGAAGCGGATGTTTTGCCTGCCCTGAAAGAAGCGCTTTCATCCGGCAAACGGGTGATTTTGCCAAAAACCGAAAAAGAAAAGAAGTCCATCCGTTGCTTCCGGATTCGGGGATTGAAGGATTTGACCGAAGGAGCCTACGGCATTTTGGAACCGGACGCATCCCTTTGTCAGGAGATTGTCGTTCAGAAAGTGGAATTGGTGATCGTACCGGGCGTCGGCTTCGATGTTTCAGGGTTTCGCCTGGGATACGGCGGCGGATATTATGACCGGTTTTTATCCCGGCACCCCGGAGCGGTCCGTATGGGCGTCGCTTATGATGAACAAATTGTAAATGATGTGAAGGCAGAACCTCATGATTGCAGGATGGACTGGTTGGTTTCCCCGCGGAAAATATTGGAATTCACCCGGTTAAAAATTAAGTGAACCACCCGAATTTACAAGTTTTATGGTATGATGTTTTTTGCAAAACTTTTGTGCGTTGATTCACATTTATGGAGGTGTATGTTGGCACGATGCCTGAAAATAAAATACCGCAGGTGACGGCAAAGCGGTTGCCTTTATATTACCGTTATTTGGAGAAATTGCATGCGATCGGGAAACAACGCGTTTCTTCAGCGGATTTGAGCGATGCATTGCATATAGATCCGGCGACGATTCGCCGCGATTTTTCTTACCTGGGTGAGCTCGGGAAAAAAGGTTACGGTTATAATGTTACTTATCTGCTTCAATTTTTACGGGATTTCTTGAAACAAGACGAGGTCACCAATGTGGTGTTGGTTGGAGTGGGAAATCTCGGAACGGCATTATTGAGATATAATTTTTATCGCAGCCACAATACCAAGATCGTTGCCGGTTTTGACCAGGATCCGAACAAAGTGGGAAAAGATGTGGATGGCATTCCGGTCTATTCCATGGATCGCCTGGCGGAAGTGACCCAGTTGCACAATGTGGAAGTGGCGATTTTGACTGTTCCGCTGAATGCGGCTCAATCCACGGCTGATTTTTTGGTCAAGAACGGGATCCGGGGGATTTTAAACTTCACGCCGGCCCGTTTGACGGCGCCACCTTATGTGCGTATTCACAATATCGATTTGACGATCGAACTGCAGACATTGATTTACTTCCTCAAAAACTTTCCGGAAGGGAACCCGGGGGACAGCGAAGAAGAGTCTTTGACGACGGAAAAATGATTGCCACAGATGATTGTAAGGGAGCATTGGATCATGAGCGATGAACAACAGCCGATCACAGAGCATTTAGGGGAGCTTCGACGCCGTATTATATGGAGTCTGGTCTTTTTTTTCGTCGCCTTAATCGGAAGCTTTTTTTATTCGCAGGATGTGTTCTTGTTCATTAAGCAGGACTTGTTTTCCGATTACAAAATCGTCATCTTGAATCCGGTTGATCCGATTCGTATTTATATGCAAATATCGGTCATTATAGCCTTGGTGATCAGTTCGCCTTTCTGGATGTATCACCTTTGGCGCTTTGTCCGCCCGGGTCTTCACCCGAATGAACAAAGGGCCGCGTTGATTTATATTCCGGTCTCATTGGGATTGTTTTTAACGGGCGTTGCTTTCGGGTATTTTGTCATTTTTCCTTATATCCTTGATTTTTTGGTGTTGCTTGGCGGACAGATGGGGTTGCAGGAAAACTTCAGCGTACAATATGCTTTCAGTTTTTTGTTCGGAGTGATCCTGCCGCTCGCGCTGTTTTTTGAATTGCCGGTGATCACTTTGTTTTTGACGCGCATCCGCTTGGTGACGCCGGATTTGTTGCGCAAAGTGCGGCGTTATGCATACCTGGGGCTGGTGATCGTCGCGGCTTTGATCACGCCACCCGAGCCGATCGCCAACATCCTCGTCTCCATTCCGCTGATCTTGTTATATGAAGTAAGTATTTCCATTTCAACGATTTTGTCACGGCGCATGGAGCGCCAAGATGCTGAGTGGGAAAAAGAAAATCAATGATTGGCGAAAAACTCCCGTCCTCTGACGGGAGTTTTTGCGTTACATAGGTTGATATGGATTGGGGAACAATTCCTGATGGAAGGAGGAGTACCATGAGTTCATGTTCAAAAGACCGTTTCCCAAAGGTGTATTTTTTCGCCTTTGTCTTGATGACGCTGTTGGCCATACCATCGGTCAGGCAGTGTGTCTCCCAATTTTTTGAAGACCGGTTGCTCTCTTTGTTCAAAGGCGGAAAGCGCCAGGATGGCGGTTCTTCCGGCCATTCGTCATCGGGCGGCCCGGAAGATGATTTTAAAATCCGTCTTGATTTAAACCAGTCAATATGAGATGTTTATTTATTATAAGGAGCATTTCACAAACAAAAAAGCAGACCGGGATTTGGAAAGCGATTCGGGTTGGGAATCGCTTTCATTTTTGCCTGAACGGGATTTTTGATAGTTTTTTTGGCTCCCCACTTGAAAAATGAAGGCGAGAGGAATATTATATTTAATGGATGTTAGCACTCGGCTTTGATGAGTGCTAACAATATGACAAATTCATCCACTGAACAAAGGAGGGTTTCGCAATGATCAAACCTTTGGGTGATCGTGTTGTCTTGGAAGCAGTAGAAAAAGAAGAAAAAACAGCCAGCGGCATCGTTTTGCCGGACACCGCCAAAGAAAAACCGCAAGAAGGACGCATTGTTGCGGTTGGAAGCGGCCGCTTGGATGACAATGGAAACCGGATCGCATTGGAAGTCAAAGAAGGAGACCATGTGATCTTCTCCAAATATGCCGGAACCGAAGTAAAATACGGCGACAAAGAATACCTCATCTTGCGTGAAAGTGATATCCTCGCAATCGTTGACTGATCTCAGTCATTGAGATATAAAAATTTCACTTACATATGGAAAGGGGACGGTGAGTCATGGCAAAAGAAATTCAATTCAGCGAAGAAGCCCGTCGTGCAATGCTGCGCGGAGTGGACGCACTGGCGAATGCGGTAAAAGTAACCCTCGGACCGAAAGGCCGCAACGTGGTGTTGGAAAGAAAATTCGGTTCTCCTTTGATTACAAATGACGGTGTAACCATTGCAAAAGAAATCGAATTGGAAGATCCTTTTGAAAACATGGGTGCACAGTTGGTGAAAGAAGTAGCAACCAAAACCAACGACGTTGCCGGAGACGGTACCACCACAGCCACCGTTTTGGCACAAGCCATCATCCGTGAAGGATTGAAAAACGTAGCTGCCGGTGCAAACCCGATGATTCTCCGCAAAGGGATCGAAAAAGCGGTTAAAAAAGCCGTTGAACAAATTCATGAAATTGCAAAACCGATCGAAGGAAAAGACTCCATTGCCCAAGTTGCAGCCATTTCTGCTAACGATGAAGAAATCGGTAAATTGATTGCCGAAGCCATGGAAAAAGTGGGTAAAGACGGCGTCATCACCGTGGAAGAGTCCAAAGGATTCGCCACCGAACTCGAAGTGGTGGAAGGGATGCAATTCGACCGCGGTTACATTTCTCCTTACATGGTAACCGACACCGACAAAATGGAAGCTGTTTTGGATGAGCCGTACATCCTCATCACCGACAAAAAAATCAGCAGCATCCAAGAAATCCTGCCGATCCTGGAAAAAGTGGTACAACAAGGCAAACAATTGTTAATCATTGCCGAAGACATGGAAGGGGAAGCATTGGCCACCCTCGTTGTGAACAAATTGCGTGGAACGTTCACCGCTGTGGCTGTAAAAGCTCCCGGATTTGGTGACCGCCGCAAAGCAATGCTCGATGACATTGCCATCTTGACCGGTGGGCAACGCATTTCCGAAGAATTGGGTCTCGACCTGAAATCCGTCGGACTCGAAGTGCTCGGCCGTGCCCGCCAAGTACGCGTCAACAAAGACGACACCATCATCGTTGACGGTTACGGTGAACCCAGTGCCATCCAATCCCGTGTAAACCAAATCCGTCAACAACTCGAAGAAACCACTTCCGAGTTTGACAAAGAAAAACTGCAAGAACGTCTGGCCAAACTGGCTGGCGGTGTGGCCGTCATCAAAGTCGGTGCTGCAACCGAAACCGAACTCAAAGAGAAAAAATTGCGCATTGAAGACGCGCTCAACTCCACCCGTGCCGCTGTGGAAGAAGGAATTGTTGCCGGTGGGGGAACCGCGCTTGTTAATGTGATCAATGTTGTGGGAGATCTGGAAAGCTCTTTGCCGATTGGCGACGAAAAAACCGGTGTTTCCATCATCAAACGTGCACTGGAAGAGCCGGTACGCCAAATCGCTTTCAACGCCGGATTGGAAGGTTCCGTCATCGTGGAACGTCTGAAAAAAGAAGAAGCCGGAGTCGGATTCAACGCTGCAAGCGGCGAATGGGTCGACATGATCCAAGCTGGTGTTGTGGATCCGGCGAAAGTAACCCGTTCCGCACTGCAAAATGCAGCATCCGTTGCTGCCATGTTCCTCACCACGGAAGCCGTTGTGGCTGACAAACCGGAAGAACAAAAAGACAGCGGTTCTCCGGACATGGGAGGAATGGGCGGAATGGGCGGCATGATGTAATCAAGCCCTGAAGCCCGTTGATCTGAAAAAGAGGCCTCCATTCATTGAATGGAAGGCCTCTTTTTCTATCCGTTTTTTGATATGAATAGTTTAACCGATGAATAAAGTCGACAAGAAATATCTGGTGTGTATAACGGAATATCTTTGTTTATATGAGTATTTTATATTGACAACGTTTTCATTTTGCGATTAACTTAATTTAAAGAATAAACAAAGTTTGAAGTTTTTTTCCATCGCAGATCATGAAAGGAGAAGAGGTAGATGAGCTTTTTCCCTAATATTGAAAAAATCCGGTATGAGGGTCCGGGGTCATCCAATCCTTTTGCATTCAAGCACTACAATCCGGAGGAAAAAGTCGGCGGCAAAACCATGGAAGAGATCTTGCGGTTCAGTGTGGCTTATTGGCATACCTTTACCGAAGATTTATCCGATCCGTTCGGGAGCGGAACGGCGCTCAGGCCATGGGACCGGTATCAGGGGCTGGATTTGGCCAAAGCGAGGGTGGAAGCGGCCTTTGAATTTTTTGAAAAACTGGGGGTTCCTTATTTCTGCTTCCATGATGTGGATATCGCGCCGGAAGGAAGCAATTTAAGAGAGACCAATCGAAATCTGGATATCATTGTGTCGATGATTAAGGATTACATGAAAGACAGCAAGGTTAAATTGCTGTGGAACACCGTGAACAACTTTACGCACCCGCGTTTCGTGCACGGGGCGGCCTCTTCCAACCAGGCGGATGTGTTTGCCTATGCAGCAGCCAAAGTGAAAAAAGGGTTGGAAATTGCCAAAGAGCTGGAAGCGGAAAATTATGTGTTTTGGGGCGGGCGCGAAGGATATGAAACGCTTTTGAATACCGACATGAAGCTGGAGTTGGACAATTTGGCCCGTTTCTTCCGCATGGCGGTGGATTATGCCAAAGAAATCGGCTTTGAAGGGCAGTTGTTGCTGGAGCCGAAACCCAAAGAGCCGACCTCGCACCAATATGATTTTGATGCGGCCAGTTGCTATGCGTTTTTGCAACATTATGACCTTCAAGATGATTTCAAATTAAATATCGAAGCCAACCATGCCACCCTTGCCGGCCACACCTTTGAACATGAACTGCGCTATGCACGGATTCACGGCTTGCTGGGGTCTGTGGATGCCAACCAGGGGCATCCTCTGTTGGGTTGGGATACCGATGAATTTCCGTCGGATTTGTATGCAACAACCCTGGCCATGTATGAAATTCTGAAAAATGGTGGCTTGAAGCCGGGCGGATTGAACTTTGACGCCAAAGTGCGCCGTGGTTCGTTCGAACCGGATGATTTATTCCTGGCCCATATCGTCGGAATGGACAGCTTTGCCGTGGGGCTCAAAGTGGCACAAAAATTGATTGATGATCAAGTGCTGGATGGATGGATCGAAAAACGGTACGCGAGTTATCGGGATGGAATCGGAAAAGAGATTGTCGAAGGGAAAGTCGATTTCCACAAATTGGAGGAATATGCGCTGGGCTTAAACGAAATCCGGAATGAATCCGGGCGGCTGGAACAGATCAAAGCCACCATCAACCAATACTTGTTAAATATTGTTGCCCAAAGGTAAAGCAGGAGGTTTCTTCCGGTGAATGCCTTGACAAAGAGAGGAGGCGGAGGGCCGGCCCCCGAAAAGGGGGCTTGTTCCTCAAAACGGATGAAGGATGGCACGCATCGCTTTTATATTTTATCGCTTACTTTGACCGCGGCATTGGGAGGACTTTTGTTCGGATATGACACGGCTGTCATCTCCGGGGCGGAGCAAGCCATTGAAGTATACCTGATCCAAAGTCTCGGGCTTGGTTCATTCGTCCACGGGTTAACCGTGTCATCCGCATTGATTGGTTGCATCCTTGGCGCCATGATTTCCGGATGGATTTCCAATTCCATCGGACGCAAAAATGCATTGTTGGTATCGGCTGTTTTATTTATCTTGTCGGCTTTGGGGTCCGCGTATCCGGAGTTCTTGTTTTTCCAAGCGGGGGAGCCCACGATGGGATTGCTGTGGATGTTTAACTTCTACCGGATTCTTGGCGGGGTCGGGGTTGGAATCGCATCTGCCGCTTCACCGACGTATATCGGGGAAATCGCCCCTGCATCCGTCCGGGGAAGGCTTGTTTCTTACTACCAATTTGCCATTATTTTCGGGCAATTGGTGGTATACATTGTGAACTGGATGATTGCCAGCGGCCATTCGATGGAGTGGATTGTCGACCGTGGCTGGAGGTACATGATGGCATCCGAACTGGTTCCGGCCACCCTGTTTTTGGTTTTATTGTTTTTTGTTCCGGAAACTCCGAGGTTCCTGGCTTCCAAAAGCCGCAGGGATCAGGCGTTTGGCATCTTAAAGAAAATCTATGGCTCCAAAGACCGGGCGCAGGGAATTTTGGCGGAAATCGAAGCGTCGTTGCGCCAAAAAGTGAAAGCCGGCCGCCTGTTTTCCTACGGGAAGCTTGTGATTGCCGTGGGGGTTTTGCTTTCGGTTTTCCAGCAATTCGTCGGAATCAATGTGGCGCTCTATTATGCCCCGCGCATTTTTGAAAGCATGGGTGCCGGCCAAAATGCCTCCATGGTCCAAACCGTGGTCATGGGGACTGTCAATGTCATTTTCACCATCGTGGCCATTCAAACGGTGGACAAATGGGGAAGAAAACCTTTGCTGATTACCGGTTCAATCGGAATGGCCGCAGGCATGTTCGGAATGGCGGCGTTTGCATCACTCCAATGGTTCGGCATCTGGGCATTGTTTTTCATGGTATTTTACACCGCGTCGTTTATGATGTCTTGGGGACCGGTTTGCTGGGTGATGTTGTCTGAAATTTTCCCAAACAAAATCCGGGGGCAGGCCATGGCGGTGGCCGTTGCCGCACAATGGCTGGCCAATTTCTTCATTTCTTCGACTTATCCGGCCATGATGGAATTCAGTGGTGCGTTCACTTATGGTTTTTACGGAACCATGAGCGTACTGTCCGCGCTGTTTATCTGGAAGATGGTTCCGGAAACCAAAGGAAAAACACTGGAGCAGATGGAAGCATTGTGGAAAAAAGAAAAGCAAAGTCCGGCAGGCAAAGCGGACACCGTTTAAAAACCTCCGTTTTCGGAGGTTTTTTTTGTGTTTGTTGAAATGAAACAAAAAACTCTCCTGATCCAAGTGGCCAGGAGAGTTTTTGATGCTCATTATCCGGTCCGTTTGACGGGCTCTTTCATTTCCAGCTGCACATTTCCGTTCCGGTTCAGTTTGTTCCAACCGACTGAGACGCCTTTTAATGCATAGTAGAACGAACGGAGGACGACGTAAGACATGAGTTGCCGGTAGACAAACCGCTGGATAAACAGCCATTTCAACGGTTTGGGGCTTTCCTTTTCCAATTGGAAGGCGAAATAAGCCGCCAAAAGGTCAAACAGCAGGAATCCGGCATAAAACATCATGGTGGTGACGGCGTGTTCCGTAAACAAACTCAACAGGCAGAGCAAGTCGACAAACAGCGAGAAAGTTTGCACCCCGTATTGAAAGATCCACATATTGGGGAGGGAAACAAATCCCAGTGCTTTTTGCTCTCTGGAGAAAAGAGCGCCCCGGTGTTTCCACAAACATTGCAACGTTCCGTAAATCCAGCGGGTCCGCTGTTTGATGAGGCTTTTTAAGTCTTCGGGCGCTTCGGTGTAAGCAAGCGCGCGCACTTCGAACTCCACTTTGTAGCCGTGGCGTAACAGGGTGATGGTGATGTCGGTGTCCTCCGCCAAGGTGTCATGCTGGAAATAACCGACTTCTTCGACGGCTTTTTTGCGCCAAGCACCGATGGCTCCCGGAACGACCGGGATGCAGTTCAAATCGTCAAAAGCCCTCCGTTCCAAGTTAAAGCCCGTGATATATTCCACATGTTGCCACAGCGTGATCAGGTTCCGGACGTTTCCCACTTTGACGTTCCCGGAAACTGCCGCCACCTTTTCATCCTGGAAGTGCCGGACCAAAAGCGGGATGGTGTCTTCCGTAATCAGGGTGTCGGCATCAATCGACACAATGATTTCCCCTTTGGCCAGACGGTATCCCCGGTTGATGGCCGTTGTTTTTCCGCTGTTGGGCTGGGTGATCACCCGGACTCTGGGATCATGGTAAAACTCCTGTTTGATCACCGCTTCGGTCCGGTCGGTGGATCCGTCATTGACGATGATCACTTCCAACTGGTCGTAACGGCTTTTCAATACTGAATGGATGGTTTTGTTAATCACTTTTTCCTCGTTGTAAGCGGCGATCACCACGCTGACCATCGGATGGAAATCGACGAGTTCCGCTCCCCGGTTCAGCCATTTGACCCGCCTTTTGAATTTGATCCGTTGCCGGAAGGAGAAATACATCAAAAAGGCGACCCGGACAAACCCGATGCCGATGCCCGCATAGATGAGAAAGGTGAAGCTGTGTTGAAACAATCCCCATACGGTATACACGGCTTTGACAAACGGCATGTAAATCTTTTCTTCCGGCTGGATGGAAGGCATGGCTTCCTCCCGCGTTTTTCCGGTCAACTCGCTGACGGTGACAAATTGATACCCTTCTTTTTTCAGGGTTTCAATCAAGCCGGGCAGTGCACGGACCGTTGCCGAGCGGTCCCCGCCGGCATCGTGCATGAGCGCGATATGTCCCAGATTCAACTGGGATAAAACGCGTTTTTGGATTTGTTCGCTGGGGGGGGTTTTGCCAGTCGAACGTTTCGATGTTTTTGCTGATCATCGTATATCCGTATCCGCTTCCCCGCACCATGGCCCGGATTTCATCCAAGGTTTGCGGTTCCGACTCCACTTGATAGGGAGGGCGGAACGTGGTCATGGTGTGGTCGGTAAAGGCTTGGAACAACCGTTGGGTTGCATGCAACTCCAGCTGCACGCGCAACGGATGGACTTGTCCCAAATGAGGGTGAAAGTACGTATGGTTGCCGACCTCGTGCCCTTCCTCATACAACCGTTCCACCAGATCCGGGTGTAACACGGCATTTCTGCCGGTAATGTAAAAAGAAGCTTTGACGTTGTGCTCTTTTAAAATGTCCAGGATTTTCCCGGTATAGGTGCCGTCGGGACCGTCATCAAACGTGAGTGCGATTTTCTTCCCGTCCACTGAGCCAAACCGCTGAATCAGAAGCGGGGAAGACGGGTGACGGTAGTCGACGGATTGGATCCATTTTTCGTTTTGCATGGTGATATCACGGGTTCCCTTTTTTTCGGTGTCCGCGACAGACAATATTTCCCCGTTGCCGATGTATTCAGGAATGGGGCTGGAGATTTGCTTGATGTCGGCCAAGGCATCGGGATCCCGGTTGATCAACGGCCAAATCGCTTGGTCTTCCGAACCCAGCCGCCAAAAGGCAATTCCCTCGGCGCCATATTGCCGGATCAGGCGCAATTGATTGTAAAAGGCCGGCGCATCCAAAAACCAGACAATGTGTTCTTCATTTCCTTTTTTGTAACGCAGGGTGGGATTGTTGCTTGCCCGGTCCCATTCAATATTTAAATTATGCTGTCGGGCCAGCAACATGACTTGGTCGAAAGTCAAGGATTCAGCTGGCGTTTGCTTTCCAACCGTCCAGTCGTATCCGTAAGTCCCCAGACTGATGATCCGTTTGGAAGGAGGAACCGGCAAATTCTCCAGGGATTGTTTCACCCAGTCAAAGGAGGCAACCGGCCCCGGAGACCCTTCTTTATGATGTTCTTCATGCAAAATGACATCCAGATAATCGGCATATTTGGACAGCGCGAGGAGATCATAAGCAGGATCGCGAATCGGGACGCTGTGGATCACCTTGAGCCCGTCCTGATGAAAGGCAAAAGACAGTTCTTTGATGAATTGGGTAAACCGCAGTTTGTCTTCAGCCCGGACCTTTTCAAAATAAATGTTGATCCCGGCATAACCGTGTTTTTTTACGTCCTGGCGCAGATTTTCTATCAATGCGGCGCGCTTTTGCGGCGAGGCCAGCAGGCGCCGGACCGCCGGTTCGTCCCACTCTTGACCGGAAAAATTATTCAGTCTTGGAATGATTTTGACATGATGTTTCTCAGCCAGCTTGTCCACATTCTCGTCCCGTTTGATGTCCAGCGTCAAATCGGGGGTGAGCGAATACCACTCCGGAATCAGCACGTCGATGTCTTTGATGTGCCCCAGTGTGTTCAAATCAAACCAGCCTTTGGAATCCCAAGGGACGTAATAGGCATAAGTTGTGAAATCTTTTGCTTCTTGTGTTCCGATTTCCCCGGGGAACACAGGCGATTCGCCGTCGGAAGACACGTCATTCCGTTCAGCCGGCTGAATGGAAGATTTCGCCCATGAGTTTGAATAGAGCGGAGGAACGACCGGATGATCATACAGGCTGATCCCGAATACGGCCAGGCTGACCAAGGAAAGAAGGCTTAAAATCAGGAAAGCCCGCTTTAAAAATCTCCACCTTCTGCCCCGGTCATGGAAGACAAACATTTTTTCTTCATTGGACAGCGTCCGGATATGTACGTCTTTGTAAAGAAAGAGAAAGATCCCGTGGCATACAAGCAAAAACAGGGCGCCGGTCAAGAGATAAAGAATGGTTTCATCCGCGGTGGGAAAAAACCGGTCCATCCCCATCCGGTACACCGCCACATGCAGAAGCGGATATAAAAGCGAAACACAAATTCCCACACAGACCGCCAACAGATTCAGACGAAAGACCAGGCTGAGGATGAGTCCGATGATCCATGCCGTGTGTCCGATCGGCAGGATCCCGAGCAATACACCGAGTGTTCCGCCGGCGGCTCTTTTCTGATACGAACCGACAAAAAACAAGGAAAAGATGATATTGGCAATTTTTCGTCTCATTTTGCAATACCTCTTCAGGTGTCTTTCATGAAGTTGGTAAAGAATGAATGGTTTTGCAGGTTTTCCGTTTTTTAAAAATAAAATTATATTTCATTTAGCAATCCTACGTTTATATTCGAATTAAAATATTGGATTAAGTGCAACTTTTCTCTTGTTCAAAGGATCGACACAATCGCCGGGAAATTCACCAGTGAGCTTGCTTTGAAGGAGGTCATGAACCGGAAGGGGCTTTGACAAAGATTGGATTAAAAGATATCCTTGATCTGTCAAAGAGTTAGAGTTTCTGGAAAGAGAATAAGATTCTGTCATGGATGGATCTGGTAAAAAATACTTGAAAAAGGACAGATTGGTATCACTAATCTGTTATAAATTTTGGTAATTGGTGTTTGGATTATTTTTGCTAAAATAGTAGAATAGTAAAAGCTTCAAAAACTGAGAATAAAGAGGAGAGACAGATGGTCAGGAAGCTGCTTTCCATTTTACTTACGGCCTGTATCCTGTCCGCATCCTTCATCACCGGTGCCCAACAGGTGAATGCGGAGTCCGGAAAAAAAGAACTGGAAGAAGTGCGTGACCAACAGAAGAAGTCGGAAAGCGAAATCGAAAAAATTCAGGACATGAAGGTAGAGACCCAGAAAGAATTGGCGAAAGTGGAACAAGAAATCACCCAATTGGACCAACAAATCGGTGAGATCAACAAGAAAATCGAAGCCAATCAAACGTACTTGGAAAAGCATGAAAAGTCGTTCGGGGAAAACTTGAGACGCATGTATCTACAGGGGGACGGGACGCATTTGGCTCACCTGTTCACTGTGGATTCGTTCTCCAGATTTTTGGAACGGTTTGAAGTGATGCGCATTCTCATGAAAGAACAGGCCAACGAACTCAATGTTTTTGTGAAGGCAAAAATGGATCTGGAAAAAAACAAAAAAGAGTTGGAAGAGAAAAAGAAAGCCCAATCTGAACTTTTGGAACAATCGGAAGCAAAAGTAAAAGAAATCGAGGCGCAACTTCAAAAACACCGGGAAGAATTGAACAAGCTGGAAGCCAAGGAAAAAGAGCTGATGCAAAAATACGCCGGTTCTGGCGGGGGAGGCGGAATCCTTGCCTTTCCAAGCACGCGCGGAACGGTTTATTGGAACTTCTCCCAAAACCGCGGGACACACATGCACGCGGGAATTGACATTCCCCGTCCGGTGGGGACACCGATTTACGCCGCAGAATCCGGCGTGGTTCAATCGATTAAATCGAACCCCGGTGGGTACGGAATTTACGTGATCATTAATCATGGCAACGGATTGAGCACCCTTTATGCCCATATGTACCGTTACCAAGTAAATGTCAGTGTCGGACAGCGCGTTTCCAGAGGGCAACAAATTGCCGCCGTCGGGAACAACGGGCGGTCGACCGGCCCGCACTTGCACTTTGAGGTACATAAAAACGGGACGCCTGTCAATCCGAGGAACTACATTCAATAAAAAAAAAGCCACCCGGCGAGGTGGCTTTTTTTTATTCCGTTCGGACCAAAAATTGCCGTTTTTCCAACCGGCTTTTCAAACGAAGGAGTTGTTCCTTTTGCCAGTGGTTCAATTTTTCGGTCGGAATCAAGGTGAGAAGGGAAATATACAAGAAAAACAGCCGGTATTCCAAGAAAAAGCTCACTTGTTCCTGCCAGCCGTCTTCCAGATGGTGTTCCAAAAAATATCCTTCCATCAATGAGTGGAGGAACGAATCTTTCAGTGTTTCATGATTTTTTTCGGGAAACCCTTCCAATGCGTGGAAAAGAAGGGTGGCAATCTCGTATGTAAAGAAATGGTGTTTTATGTGCTTGAAGTCAAACAAAATCACCTGATCATGCGGATCGACCAAAAAACCTCCGGGCTGAAAATCATTGTGGATCAAACCGTAAGATTGGCTGTTTTTGGGGAAGGAGCGGACCTTTTGCAAAAATAAACTGAAGCGGTCGGCGATCCAGCCGTCCACAAAAGAGAAGTCCCGGTAAAAGATCTCTCCTTCGTTCCATTCTTCATATGCCGGGATGGCGGCCCGTTGCGTAAACCGGGATGACAGCGAATGGATCTTTCCCATCGTTTGTCCGATCCGGCGCAGCAATCGGGGGTTCCATACATACGGATTGGATGCATGGATTTTTTCTCCTTTTTCCTTTTTATAAGATATGATGCAGCAGGGGATGGGCAATCGAATGATCGTTTCAACGGGCCGGCCGTTTTCCGACAAGACGGGTTCCGGCAGCCGGACGCCGTTGGACCGGAGATAAGAGATCCATTGCTGTTCCAGATTCAATTGGCCTTCGTCTTTTCGAGCAATTGGAATTAGTTTTAAGATGAACCGTTCCCCGTCCCGCTCATACTCATAGACATTTTCATGAAATCCACCCAGGAACCGGAGTGAATCTGCATTTCCCTGAAATTTGCGACATGCTTCTTGTACGATTTCTTTTTTCCACATACCAATAACCCACCTATCTCCATTCAGTCAATACTGTCTCCATCATACCATTTGTCAACGGGAAAGTTCTATCAAAGCCTGGTGACAATCGGGCAATTTGGACGCATCCAAAAAAGATGAGGGATGTCAGTTTTTCTTGCCAAGGCAAAAAACGTTGCTCTGGACGAAAAGCCGGTTTGCCTTTTATGATAAGAATGCTTTGGCAGGGAAAAGGAGTGGAGAAATTTGTTGAATTTATCCGGACCGGACCCAAGGAGTGCCCAAAAAGGGGCATGGCTCAGCATGGCCACCTACTTGGTTTTGTCTCTTTTGAAATGTTGGACGGGGTTACATATCCAATCGGAAGCGATGTTTGCGGACGGATTGAACAATGTTTCCGATTTGTTGCTTTCCTTTGCCATCCTGATCGGATTAAAAGTTTCACAGCAACCGGCAGACCATAACCATCCGTTTGGCCATCGCAAGGCGGAAACCATTGCCACCCTGGTGGCGGCTTCGTTCATGGTGTTGGTGGCGGTGGAAATTTGGGTGCGTGCGCTTCAGGCCCTGTGGCGTCCGCCACAAAATGAGGCGCATCCGTGGGCCTTTGCCGTGTCGATCGGTTCGGCGCTGATCATGTTCGGCGTGTCGTATGTCAATTTTTCGTTGAGCAAAAAAACCGGCAGCCAAGCCTTGGAAGCCGCCGCCTGTGACAACCGGTCCGATGGATTGGTCAGTCTCGGGACAGCGGTGGGCATGGCGGGAGCTTATTGGGGCTGGCATTGGATGGACCCGCTTCTGGCGGTGGTGGTCGGAGGTATGATTTTTAAAACCGGTTGGGAGATCGGCCGCCCGGCCGTTGACGAACTGATGGACGGATTTGATCAAGAGAAGCTGGAGAAAATCGAACAACAGGTGCTAAAGATCAGCGGAATTGACCAGGTCCGGGAACTCCGGGCACGCTATCACGGTCCGTATGTTTTCGTGGAAATCACGATCGCAGTGAATCCTTTTTTGTCAGTGGAAGAAAGCCATGAGATCACGGAAAAGGTGGAAAAACAGTTAATCGGCTTTGACAACATCCGCCATGTGCATGTTCATGTGGAACCGGCCGGCGAGTTGAAAAAATGTATCCGATCGCTCTGACAACCCCCATGATCCAACGCAAGGTGACCAACCGGTCATCTTTTTTTGTTGCAGGCTTTCGGGATAAAGGGTTCTGAAAATGGAAATAAATGGGGTTAAAAAGTGTTGAAGGATGATCGGGATGGAAGACAGAACCGTTGCCAAACATTTGTTGGATCAGTTGACAGAATGGGGATGCGAGCGCATCTACGGGGTGATCGGCGATGCAAATTTGGAGTTGTTGGATGAACTGGCCAAACAAGACCGGATCCGTTATATCGCTTGTCGCCATGAGACGGCCGCCGCTTTGATGGCTTCCGCCGAAGCGAAACTGACCGGAAAGCTGGCGGTGTGCATGGCCACCAGCGGCCCGGGGATCGCATTGCTCATAAACGGGTTGGCCGATGCTTATTTTGACCGTGCACCGGTATTGGCGGTGACCGGCCAAGTGGCGACGAAAAACATGGGCACGGGAAGCCATCAGGAAATCGACCAACAACGTTTGGTTCAACCCGTTGTGCAATATTCGGCAACGACGGTGAACCCTGAAGCTTTTCCCACCCAACTCAATCTGGCGGCAAAAACTGCATTGGCCAGAGGCACCGTGGCGCATTTGAGCATTCCCAAAGATCTGTGGAAACAAACCGTCCGGTCCCGCCTGTTTCCATTGCCACCTCCGGATCCGTCAGTGATTGCTTACCAGGAGGAGTACCAAACGGTGCTGAAGCTCTTGGAGCAGGCCGGGCGGCCTGTATTGCTTGCAGGCAGGGGAATCCGAAATGTGCGGGAGGAAGTGGTCCGGTTGGCGGAAAAATTGACGGCTCCCATCATTACCACTATGCCGGCCAAATCCTGCGTCCCCAATGATCATCCTTTGTTTGTCGGCGGTTTGGGGCAAGGCGGATCGGAAGCTTCCACCCAACTTTTGCATGAGGCGGATTTGTGCCTCATTCTGGGAGCGACGTGGTGGCCGGAGGATTACGTGCCCCAGGATCTTCCCGTGATCCAAGTGGACAGTGTTTCGGAAAACATCGGGCGGACCCATGTCCCGAAAGCTGCACTGGTTGAGAACCTCGGCTCGCTTCTCCCGGAACTGGTGAACGATGTCTCCACGAATTCCAATCCGGAGTGGGAGCAAACGATTCAGGAGAAAAAAGCGGCGTGGGATCTGAAAGTGGCCGGCGAAATCCAACAAATTCAATCGCCGTTGGCCCCGCAGCGCGTTCTTTACGCCATCAATCAACAGGTGGATCCAGATGCCGTGATTTCCGTGGATACGGGGGATCACACCCTATGGTTTGAACGGGTTTTTCATTTTGCGGAACAAGAGATTTTGCTGTCCGGCAAGTGGAGAACGTTGGGATTTGCTTTGCCGGCGGCCATTGCCGCCAAATTATGCGCCCCCGGCCGGCAATCGGTCGCCATTGCCGGGGACGGCGGAATCTTGCAAACCATTGCCGAGTTGAACACGGCGGTGAACCAGCAGTTGGCGCTGACCGTCTTTGTGCTGAAAAATCAGGCATATGCCATGGAGCGAAACAAAATGCTCGCCGAAGGGCTGGAAACGCTCGGCGCCGAACTTGCCCATATCGACTTGTCCACGGTTGCCGTCGGACTGGGGGCAAAGGCTTACCGGGTGGAGACCGAAGCGGAGTTGGAACCGGTCATTCAACAGGCTCTCTCCGAACCTTGTGTCACCTTGGTGGAAATCGTATGCGAAGCCAAAACGGTGCCACATACCAAAATCGGGAAATAGGATGGAACAAATTGGGGCGAAATGCACAAATGTTGACGAAATGTCACAAATATGACATACTGTTGCATTAAAGAAAAGTATTTATATGTGAAATTGCTTTGGCGGTACCGCTGAACCTTTTTCTTCGGACTTTTCTTTGAGATTGAAAACGCTCACAAATCTAATTCCAGGGGGAGCTTGGATGAATGCAGGTGTCATTGTCTCATTAAGCATTTATATGATTGGCATGTTGGTAATTGGTTATTTTGCTTACCGCCGGACACAAGATTTGTCGGACTACATGTTGGGCGGGAGAAACCTGGGGCCGGCGGTCACCGCGTTGAGTGCCGGGGCATCGGACATGAGCGGATGGTTGTTGATGGGATTGCCGGGCGCCATGTACGCCGCCGGGCTGAGCAGCGGCTGGATTGTGGTCGGACTGACGTTGGGGGCATATCTGAACTGGCTTTATGTGGCACCCCGTCTTCGGACTTATACGGAAATTGCAAATAATTCCATCACGATTCCGGACTATTTCGAAAACCGCTTTCAGGATTCCTCGCGGGTTCTCAGAATCGTCTCTGCGCTGGTAATTTTTATCTTTTTTACCTTTTATACCTCGTCGGGCATGGTTTCCGGCGGCGAATTGTTCAAAACCGCATTTGGCATGGATTATGCGTGGGGCGTCTGGTTAACCGCCAGCGTCGTCATTTTGTACACCTTGTTTGGGGGATTCCTGGCGGTCAGCTGGACGGACTTTGTGCAAGGAACCATTATGTTTATCGCCCTCATTCTGGTGCCGCTGGTGACCCTGTTTGAAATCGGGGGATGGGGAACCACCGTTTCGGAAATCAAATCCATTGATCCGGCGTTGCTGGATGCGTTCAGAGGAACGAGCGTCATTGGCATTTTGTCTTTCCTGGCCTGGGGATTGGGTTATTTTGGACAACCCCACATCATCGTCCGCTTTATGGCCATCACTTCGGTCAAGGAAATGAAAAGTGCCCGCCGGATCGGAATGGGTTGGATGATTTTCTCCATCGTCGGAGCGATGTTTACCGGATTACTCGGGATCGCTTACTTTCATCAAAACGCACAAAATCTGGCCAATCCGGAAACCGTGTTTATCGTTTTGTCGGACGTATTGTTCCATCCCCTGATTTTCGGTTTCATGCTGGCGGCCATTTTGGCGGCAGTGATGAGCACCATTTCTTCGCAATTGCTGGTGACCGCCAGTGCGTTGACCGAAGACTTTTATAAAGCGTTTATGCGCCGTTCGGCATCGGATAAAGAACTGGTGCTGGTGGGACGGATTTCCCTGTTGATTGTCGCCTTGATCGCTTTGTATCTGTCCTTGAATCCGAACGAAACCATTTTGAATCTGGTCGGATATGCCTGGGCCGGATTCGGTTCAGCGTTTGGCCCCGTGGTATTGTTGAGCTTGTATTGGAAACGGATGAACAAGTGGGGGGCCTTGGCCGGAATGATCACCGGGGCGGTTACGGTCATCATTTGGGAACAAATTGAAGCTTTTGCAGAAGTTTACGAAATGATTCCCGGATTTATCGCTTGTACCATTGCCATCATCGTGGTCAGTCTGCTCACCGCCAAACCTTCCGCGAAAGTCTTGGAAGAATTTGATCAAGCCGTCAAACAATCCGGATGACGTCCGTATCCCAAAAAGCCGTTCTCATGTTGAGGCGGCTTTTTTGCTTTTTTAGAATCGCATTGGCCATTCATTCCCTTCCCGTCGGGAATATGCTGGACATACGTCTCGATCCCTAACTTCCGGGTTTTGGATTGCCTGGCTCTTGAAGAGATATACCCTCCACTTGAAATCTTCTGTCATTCCTTCTGATCAATTTGCAATATTTTAAAAAAAATGACAACCCCTTGAAGACCGAATATATTCGGTATCCTTCTAATGTTACATAAAAATTGAAGGGAACCAAAGATCAACAACGAAAAGGTTTCACGGGAGGTTTGACAGCGTGAACAGGTTTTTGCGCTCGTTTTTTGTCCTTCTGATTCTGTTGGCCGGGTCATTCGCATTGGTTGGCGGCACGGGTTATGCCGAACCCGGGGGATTTGATGTTCCCAAGGTGAATGAAGATTTTGATCAGTTTGAACACACTCCCGCGCCGCAAAAGCAACAACCGATCCATAACACAGAAGTGCAGGCTGAAGAAAAAGGATTCTGGGACAAGACGACCGAATTTTTCAAAGACGGCTGGGAGTGGGTCAGCGAGAAAGGTTCAGAGTTCATCCATTGGACCAAGGAAAAAGTAGCGGATTTCTTGGAAGCATTTGAGAAAATCTTGTCCTTGTTAACGTCGGTTGTGATTGTGGTCGGCAGCTTCTTTAAAGGATTGGGTAAA
>NZ_REFP01000013.1 GCF_003688725.1 Thermoactinomyces vulgaris | reverse complement strand
TGCCCCCGTCCATCCTATGGATTCAGATGGCGGTGCCAGCTCTTCAAGCTGGCGGGTTCCCCCATTCGGACATCCCCGGATCAACGCTCACTTACAGCTTCCCGGGGCATATCGGTGTTCGTCCCGTCCTTCATCGGCTCCTGGCGCCAAGGCATCCACCGTGTGCCCTTAGTAGCTTACCCTACTGGCTCTCTTGGAGATTACTTCTCCCGGTGATTGCAACTTGACAAGCGACGTGTGAAGATTCTCGTCAAACGAGCTTCTTCAACCTCGTCTTGCTTCTTCCATATCTCATTTTCAAAGTGCGTCGTTTTTTCATTGTTTCCATCGCCTCGCGGCGACAAGAAATAATTTAACACAAATCGACAAATTGCGCAAGACATTTTTTAAAAAAATTTTATGTTTCCTATTCCTGCTTTTGCAAATAACGCTTATCCTTCAGGAAAAAACGCCAAAAAATCAAGAATCCCGGCAAGAGCAGGGCAATCCCCGCACCAAGGATTTTAAGCAGGGAATAGAAGGTGTTAATGTTGGTAAATGCTTCTCCGACCGTCAAGTAGGGATAGACAATATACGGAAGATGGGCAATTCCGTAAGCAAACGTGGCAAACGCATATTGTAAAAATATAAAAATGATCGCCACCCGGATCCGCCGGCCTCCCCGCCATAAAAAAAGGTACCCGATCAAGAAACAAACCATGGATAACAAAAACAGTTTCAACTGTCCGCTAAGCCTATGCAACAACCATTCCGCTTCCGGTTCCAAAAAAACGAGCGTCAAAACCGCCGCTGCGATGGCCACCGGCCCGAGCCAGACGGCTTGCTTCCGGTACATCGCATAAGCCTCCGTATCATTGGCTTCCCTCGAATAATCCGCGAGAAACAAAGCAGACAAAAACAATTCCGACGCAAGCCCGAACAACATGTACAAATAAACAGAAGGACTGGTTAACCACTTATCAAACAACATCATGATCTGTCCCCCGGTTTCCCGGATAAAGCCGCCTTCCGTCACCGGCAACGCGCTGATCAAAAGCGCCGGGACAAACAAGCCCGTCATACCCGAAACAATACGGAGTCCTTTGGCTGACCCCCCGGCCGAATAAGACAACACCAAAAAAGAACTGCGCAAGGTGATCAGCAACAAAATGATGCTGACCGGAACCAACAGCACCGTTCCCAGCATATAAGCCGCTTTCGGGAAAAAGCCCACCATGGACACCACCAACAACACCAAAATCGTATTGGTCACCTCCCAAGTGGGAGACAAAAACCGGTTGGCAACTTGTCCGGCTTTGGATCGTTTTTGATTGTAAATCATCGCCCAAAAGCTGGCTCCAAAATCGATGGATCCGGCCATGCTGTAGACGTAGACAAGCATCCATATCAACAAAATGGCAATCGACGGTTCAATAGTTTGCTCCATAGGAATACCCCTTTTGTCTCATTTGTTCCAGATCTTCTTCGAGGGGATGACGCCGGAAATAGGAGATCATCACTTTGACCAACATCAAACTCAACAACCCGTATACCACGGCAAACAGGACATACAGGAAACCGAGGTTCCCGGCTTTGGTTGCCGCTTCCGCCGTTAGTTGCACCCCGTAAATCGTCCAGGGCTGACGTCCGCTGCAACTGAAAATCCAGCCAAATTCGATCCCCAGCATGGATAAGGGCCCGGATGCAACCAGTAACCACAACAGCCAGCGGGGCAGATTTTTCTCCTTTGCATCCCGTTGTTTCCACCAAAAATAAAGGGCCAAAGCGGAAAGAGCCAACAAGAGGACACCGATTCCCACCATGATGTTAAACAAAGTGTGCACATAGGCCGGCGGCCAGGTTTCCTCCGGAAATTCCTCCAAGCCTTTGACTTCCGTGTCAAACCGGTCTCCTGCCAAAAAGCTGAGCATGTAGGGGATTTCAATCCCGTTTCTCACTTCTCTTTTTTCTTGATCCACCACACCGCCGATGATCAGTGGGGCATAACGCCGGGTTTCAAACAATCCCTCTGAAGCGGCGAGTTTTTCCGGATTATATTGATGCAAATTTTGGGCAGATCCGTGTCCGGAAACTGCCGTCAAAAACGACATGGCAAACGCTGCAATCAATGAGAAAAACAAAGCTTTTTGATGAACGGGGCGTTCGGTGGCCTTTCCCTTCAACAAGCGGTAACTGGCCATAGACACGATCACAAATGCTCCGGTCATGAGCGCACTGACCACCACATGATAAGCGGTGTTTCCAAAGCTCGGATTAAAAAAAGCTTTCCATGGATCCACATTGTAGACCGTCCCGTCCGGTTTCATGTCAAACCCCGCAGGAGTATTCATCCAAGTGTTTGCCGATGTGATCAAAATTCCGGAAGCCGCGGCGCCAAAAGCCACTAAAAACACGGAAATCACCCGCCACAAAGGGGCCAGGCGGTCAGCAGCGTAAACATAAATGGATAAGGCGAGTGCTTCCAAAAAGAATGCATAGATTTCAATCTGAAACGGAACCGAGATCACTTGACCGACAATTTTCATAAATCCCGGCCACAACAGCGAAAGCTGGACAGCCACAATGGTCCCGCTCGGAATGGCCACTCCCAAAAGCAGTGCCACTGACTTGGTCCACCGCTTAGCCATGACCGCGTAGTGAAGATCTTTTCTTTTGTAAAAGAGCCATTCGCTTACAAAAACCATCGCCGACAAACCGATTCCCAACGTGGCGTAGATGATGTGAAAAGCCAAAGAAGTCCCAAAAAAGATTCGGGCCATGGTGACCTGATCCATACAAATCCTCCTCGTCTCACGGTCTTTTCTTAGTTTGATAGGATCAGGAAATTTTATGCAAAAAAGGAAGACTTACTTTGTAAGCCTTCCATCATCAAAACCTGTTTTGTCAAATGAGTTCCCGCAACAACTTTCCGGGATCCCGGGTATATTCGCCCAAAGTTTGTGTAAAACGGATGGCATCGGCTCCGTCCAACACCCGGTGATCGAAACTGAGCGAGACGTTCATCCGCCATCCGACGGTTAGCTGGTTATGTTCCACGACCGGTTTTTCCCCGATCCGGTGCAAGGCAAGTATGGCCACCTCCGGGGGCTGGATGATCGGGGTCGCCCATTCTCCCCCCAAAGCCCCGGCATTGCTGATGGTAAAAGTGCTTCCCTTCATTTGATCCAGCGAAAGCTTCCCTTCTCTTGCCAGTTGGGTCAATCTTCCGATTTCTTCCGCCAGCTGGTCGATGCTTTTTTGCTCGGCCTGTTGAATCACCGGAACGACGAGTCCTCCCGGGGCATCCACCGCCATCCCCAGCGAAATGGACGAAAACTGCCGGATGCGCTGATTTTCCTCATCATAATGGGCATTAAACCGGGGATGGTGTTTCAATGTCACGGCGACTAATTTTGCCAAAACGGCCATATAAGTTAATTTGGGCAACGACGGATCATTGGCCGACGCTTGTTTTTGTTGTTCGTACCACCGGACCAAACCATCTGCCGACAATTCATCAAAATGGGTCGCATGCGGCTTGCGGGTCACCGAATAAAGCAGCCGGTCCCCGATCACCCGCCGCGTCGGTGACAAATCTTCCTCCACCACTTCCTGAGTGGGAACTTCCACTTTCGGAGGGAGGATACCGGATACCGGCCTCTCCTTGTTCCGGTTCACATGGCGGAGGACATCTTCTTTGGTGACCCGCCCATGTTCCCCCGTTCCCTTGATTTCATTGATATCCACTCCGTGTTCCCTGGCCAGACGCCGCGTGGAGGGGGTTGCCAAAACTCTTTTTTTCTTTTTCTTCTGCGGGGCCACCGGGCGGGCAACGGTTTCGTCTTCTTCCAGTTCATACAAAACTTCCCCAACGGGTACCACTTGCCCTTCGGTCCATTTCAACCGCATGATTTTTCCGCCGGCAGGCGCGGGCAATTCCACGACTGCTTTATCGGTCTGCACTTCCAAAACCGGTTGATTTTCTTCGATTTTCTCTCCTTCTTTCACCAGCCAGCGGATGATTTCGGCTTCCGTCACCCCTTCGCCGATATCCGGCAAACAAAATTTCACTGCCACTTCTTCTCTCCCCCCTCAATAAGAAACGACCTGGCGAATCGCTTGATACACCCGTTTCACATCCGGGCGGAAATCATCTTCCAATGCATACATCGGCACCGGCACGTCATAACCGGTCACCCGGGTCACCGGGGCTTCCAGGTACAGAAAAGCTTGTTCATTGATCAGTGCCGTCAACTCCGCTCCAACCCCGGCGGTTCGGGGGGCTTCATGGACAATGACGACCCGCCCCGTTTTTTTGACAGAGTGAATAATCGTCTCTTCATCCAATGGCGACAAGGAACGCAAATCAATCAAATCACAGGAGATTCCTTCTTTTTTTCCTGCTTCTGCCGCTTTTTTCGCCACCGGCACCATGGTTCCCCATGCAATCAGGGTGACATCTTCCCCGTCCGTCACTTTCCGCGCTTGGCCGATCGGAACCTCATACCACCCTTCGGGAACTTCTTCTTTCACCGAACGGTACAACTGCATCGGTTCCAAAAACAAAACCGGATCCGGATCTTGAATGGCGGCAAGCAAAAGCCCTTTGGCGTCTTTCGGAGTTGAAGGGGCCAAGACTTTCAATCCGGGAATGTGGACAAATAAGCTTTCCGTGGAATCAGAGTGCAATTCGGGCGCCCGGATCCCCCCGCCATACGGAACGCGCACGACCATGGAAGCCGGATACCTTCCTTGTGTCCTTGTCCGCAAGCGCGCGGCATGCGTCACCAGCTGTTCCATCGCCGGATAAATAAAACCCATGAATTGCACTTCCGCCACCGGACGAAACCCGCCTACAGCCAGTCCGATGGAGGAACCGATGATGCCCGCTTCCGCAAGCGGGGTGTCCATCACCCTCTCCTCTCCGAACAATTCCCACAATCCTTCCGTCGCTCGGAAAACCCCTCCGTTTTTCCCGATATCTTCCCCTAGCAAAATCACCCGCGGGTCGGTCTCCAATGCCACCTTCAGCGCATCGCATATGGCTTGCACCATGGTTTTTGGTTTCATCGACGATAATCCCTCTCTTCCAAAAGCTCCAGTTTTTGTCTCTTTTCATTTGCGGATAAGGTTTCATATACATGCGCAAACATATGCCCGGGAGGGACCGGCTCTTCTTTTTCCGCCCGGGAAATGGCTTGATCCATTTTCTCTTTGCAGGTTTCTTCCCACGTTTTCTCCTCTTCGTCCGTCAACAACCCTTCCTTTTTCAACAGGCGGGTATATCTCAGCAAAGGATCTTTTTCGTTCACCCATTCTTCCACTTCTTCCGGCGGGCGGTAACGCGTGGCATCATCGGCCGTGGTGTGCGGACCGAAGCGGTAAGTCACGGCTTCGATCAAGGTCGGTCCTTCCCCGGCACGGGCACGCGCGACGGCTTTAGACATCACATCATACACGGCCAAAACGTCATTTCCATCGACGCGGATTCCCGGAAAGTTATACGCTTTCGCCTTTTCGGCCACCGTCTTTGACGCCGACTGGCGCGAAAACGGCACACTGATGGCATAGCCGTTATTTTGGCAGAAAAAAATCACCGGGATGTTGAAAACCCCTGCAAAATTGCAAGCTTCGTGAAAATCCCCTTCGGATGTGGCCCCGTCCCCAAAGTAACAGACCGCGATGCTGTCCTCTTTTTTCAATTTCGATGCCCAGGCCGTTCCGACTGCATGCGGAAGATGGGTGGCAATCGGCACGGAAGGAGGCAATAAGCGAATTTCTTCCGGGGCTTTGCATCCTTCGACCCTGCCCATCCAATAAAGCAAGATTTGAGACAACGGCATTCCGGCAATCATCGCCACCCCGTGTTCCCGGTAACTCGGAAAAATCCAATCTTTTTTTTGCAAGGCCAAGGAACTTCCGACCTGCGCCGCTTCCTGTCCTTCCAAAGGGGCATAGGTTCCGATTCTCCCTTGCCGTTGCAAGAAAACCGACCGCCGGTCAAAATGGCGGACGAAGACCATCCACCGGTAAAAGTCTTTTTTCTTTTCCACACTCAACCGGTTCCAGATTTCCTTTCCCGATTCCGTCAAATGGCCATCCGGGGAAAGATGGCAGACTTCATCCTTGGTCATCAGTTCCATCAATGGTTTTTACCTCCTTGCGCTGTTGCGGGAATCCTCCAACAAAATCCGGCGAATATCGGTTAACTTTTTCAAACGCTCCATCACGATCCGGTCCGCCGCTTCACAAGTGGGAATATTCTCATTTTTCGCCCGGTGGAAAATATCCAGGACCATGTCATAAATCGCTTCGGTTTTGGCAAGCACTCTCTCTTCATGGAAGCCTTCCAGCTCATCAGCCACTTGAATCAGCCCTCCGGCATTCACCAGATAATCGGGCGCATACCAAATGCTTCGTTTTTGAAGCAAAGCCCCATGCCTGTCTTCCACCAGTTGGTTGTTGGCGGATCCGACAATGGCCAGGCAACGAAACTCGTCAATGGTGTCATCATTGACCACGCCGCCTTTGGCGCAAGGCGAGAAAATATCGCAACTCTCCTTGTGAATCCGGTTCACATCCACCACTTGGACCTTGTCGCCATACTTTTCTTTCAGCTGTTCGCATCGCACCGAATCGATATCGGCAATTTTGCAGTAAGCCCCCGCTTCGACCAAAAGCTGCAACAAGCGCTCTCCCACCTTGCCGACTCCCTGGATGGCAACCACACGCCCTTTCAGCTGATCCGTCCCCCATAAAAACCGGGCGGTTGCCCGCATTCCATGAAACACCCCGAGCGCGGTGGGAATGGATGTGTCCCCGCTTCCGCCGTACGATTTCGGCAATCCGGCAAAAGATTTCGATTCCCTGGCGGCATGGACAAAATCTTCCGGGTTGGTTCCCATGTCGGTTCCGGTATAGAAACGGCCGTTTAACCCGCCCACAAAACGGCCGATCACGCGAAACAACTCCGGCGACTTATCTTTTTTCGGGTCTCCAATAATGACCATTTTTCCCCCGCCAAAGTCCACATCTGCCAGACTGCATTTATAGGTCATGCCTTTGGACAACCGCAAAACATCCTCCAGGGCTTCGTCCGTCGAAGCATACGGAATCATGCGGCATCCGCCCAAAGCCGGTCCCGCGGTTGTATTATGCAAGGCGATGATCGCTTTGAGACCGGTTTGCGGATGACGGCAAAAAATGACCTGCTCATGGCCATAGCGGTCCATCATTTCAAACACGTCGCGCATCTTCGCTTCCTCCAGCAAAGCTCCCCGCATTTGTTCATTGATTTTCATGCTTCCCATTCTTATCATCTCCACTTTGAACAAGTTGACTGACAAGCCTGAAAATCTCTCAATTCATCATATGCCCAAAACCGGAAGTGTGATCTTATTCCCCCCGAAACTCCGGTTTTCTTTTTTCCAAAAACGCCCGCATACCCTCGCTTTGGTCTTCTGAGGAAAAGAGCAGAAAAAAAGCATTTTGTTCCAAATTCAATCCGTGTTCCAAAGGAAGTTCCTGCGCCTTTAAAACCGCTTGTTTGGCCAGCCGGACTGCAACAGGCGGCTTTTCCGCAATCTCTTTTGCAAGGGACAGCGCCTCTTTTTCCAAATCCTCCGCGGGAACCACACGATTGATCAATCTCCACTGCAGGGCTTCTTCTGCCGAAATGCTTTTTCCGGTCAAAATCATTTCCATCGCTTTTTTTGTTCCGACTGCTTTGGTCAGGCGCTGGGTTCCCCCGGCTCCGGGGATCACTCCCAATAAAATTTCAGGTTGTCCAAATTGAGCCGTGTCGGAAGCAATGATCATATCACAGCACATCGCCAGTTCATTGCCCCCGCCCAAAGCATAACCGTTGACAGCCGCAATCAAAGGTTTGGAGATTTTGCGGATCCGTTCCCAATCCCGGAAAAATTGTTTCATCACAAAGTCGACCGGCTTGGTTTCAGACAACTCATTAATGTCGGCTCCCGCCGCGAAAGCCCTTTCACTCCCGGTCAAAACAATCACCCGGATCGCTTCGTCCCGGTCCAGCGCTTCCAATTCATCGGCCAGTTTTTTCATCAGGCCGGAGTTTAAGGCATTGAGTGACTTCGGGCGATTCAGCGTTATTTTTGCGATCGGCTCCATCCTGTCCAGCAACAGCATTTGCTGATCCATTGGAATATTCCCCCTTGTAAAGAAAGCGATTTCATTTTTCGAAAAATTATTTATTTATCATATGTTTTCATTTTACCAAACAAGCGATTGTTTGTCAGTCCGTCACGGTGAAGCGGTTGTGAGATAAAGAAGACATGCACCAAAAAAAGCGCCCTTACTCAGGCGCTCCTTTCATCATCACTTTGGATGTTTCCTCCACACATTTTTTGCAAATCATTTTTCCGCGATAGTAGATCACTTCTTCCAGACTCCCGCAAAAAATGCAGTTGGGCTCGTATTTTTTCAGCACAATATATTGATCATCCACAAACACTTCAACACCGTCGCTGGGATGAATATTCAAAAGATCCCTCAGGCCTTTTGGCAATACGATCCTTCCCAGATGATCCACTTTTCTTACGATCCCAGTCCCTTTCATCGAAATCGGCCCCTCTCATTTCTGTTGTAAGCTGGTGGGAGGTGTCAGCTTGCAACCCCAGTTCAACCGGTTTACTCATCCGTCACCATGTTGGACTCTTTTGGACCCGACGTATTTGAATCGGAAGAGGAGTCTGTTTTTTCATCTGCAGGTTTAGCCTTCTGATCCTGATCTTTTGATGGAGATTGGGAATCGGTTTGCTCCGGTTCCTCCTTGTTTGCAGGTTCCTCCTGATCGGTATTAGAAGCCGGATCACGGGTGGAACCCGAAGAAGAGTCATTGCTGGTTTTGTCTGTTTTTTTGGCGGGGGCATCGTCTTTGTGATCCGTTTTGGGTTGATTCTCATCTTTGATGATGCTTTCCCATTCTTCTTCCGATGGCGGCCGATTGAGAATATCGGATACCGGCTTGATGTCTTCAGCCAGTTGCGTTATCGGAATCTCTTCCATCTCTTTGACATCCAGGTTTTTCCCCTCTTTGTTTGCAATCATCCACACGGCATATTTCGCCGGGGACAAACCGGTTTCATCTGCTTTCTTCTTCACCGATTTCGGCATCGTCAGCGTATGAACAAGCAATTCCAGTTTCTCTTCTTTGCTTTCCTCGTCAATCATGGTTTCGATCTCTTGCAACGTTCTCACGCTTGTTTCTTCATCGTTGTAACCGGATAAAACAATTTGGTCTTTCGGATGCAAAAAACCTTGTTGTTTCGCTTCATCCAAAAAATGTTCCACAAATTCGTCCACTTGCTCGTTTTTGTAACTTTTACCGCCAAGCACTTTTAAAGCGGATTTGTTTAAGGGTTTGACCTCGGTGATATGTTTGTTTTTATCCATTCCAATCGCAATGCTGGGATTCACATCCAAATAAATATATCCTTCTGCATGGGCTTCCTTGGAAGGCGAAAATTGGGGAAGAACATAAAACATTCCGATCATCGCTGCCACGCCGGCACTGATCGCCGCGATCCAAGGCTTTCTCTTCCATGCGGAAGAACGATTCACAACCATGGGAAACTCCACTTCTTCTCCCACGGTCAGCTCCATGTTTGTTCTCGGCACACGAACAAACTCGCCATCCGGTGTCATCACAATCCAATGGCGCGGCCGAACTTCCATGATAACTCCTTTCCGCATTCATTCGCCCCCTTTCTTACCCTTACAGACCCAAATAGCTTCGCACAAGGGCTAAATCTTCCGTCATGACAATGGTAAGAGCCGTCAGGTATTTTCTGTGCCGATTCAAAGTTCGGCGATGCATTCCCAAATATGAGGCAATCTCTTTATCCAACTTTTTTTGGTGCAGGAATTTGTGCAAAAGCTCCTTCTCAGACACCAGCTTTTTCGCCACGTGGAATAAATTTTCGCGTGTATCCCGGTGTTTCGGGCTTTTTTTGACCAATTCATCCAAAGTGATCCCTTGCTTGGCCAACGCTTTTTTAAAAATTTCGATCTCAAGGCGGCGCATTTTGCTCAGTTCTTCGTCCCGGTAACTTTCAAAGGCTTTGGCCACCACTTCCTGGTTTTGGATCTCTTCCTCATTTGGACCGGAAGTCAAAAGGGGCACCGTTTTCTGATGCTTTGCCTCCTGCCAGAAATAATCCACCAACCGCCGATGGATCACTTTGTACGCAAAGGACATGAATGTTGCCTGAAATCCTGAGCTGTAGCCACTGATCGCTTCATCCAAAGCTTTGTAAGCGATCATGTACTCGTCATCCTGCTTAGTGATCACCCTCCTGCAAACACGTGAAGCGATTCTGCGCACATGTGGTTCCAGTTCCCTAAGCAGATCGTCTCGTTTGTCTGGAGAGTGTGTTTCTTGCACCTGAAGCACACGTGTTTCTAAATCTGTTCCCCGGAACATGCAATACCGACACCTCTCCTATGTATTCATTCGCACGGCTTCTCTGTTTTTCTGTCCATTTTATGGATCAGTATCATTGTATCACGGATCATTCCCTCCATTATATAGACAAAAGCGATCATTTTATCAACAACAAAAAACAGAATGAACCAAAAACCGGTTCATTCTGCAATGCAAGCAAATTCGTATCGCTTAAATATATATATTTTATCATATTTATGAAAATCTTATTTTTCGTTTCCGGCCAACCGGCGAATCGCCTCAACGGTCTCTGTGTTTTCCAGCGAAGACAGATCGCCGGTGTCTTCTCCTATATAGGCAGCCCGGATTACGCGGCGCACAATTTTTCCATTCCGGGTCTTGGGCAGTTCGTCCACCACCCATACCCGCTTCGGTTTTAATGCTTTTCCCATTTTTTGGGCCACAAACCGGATCAACTCTTCTTCCAACCCTTTGGGTGCCTCGCCTTTTAAAACGACAAAGCAGACAGCACTTTCCCCTTTTTCCGCATCCGGAATTCCGATGGTAGCGGCTTCCGCCACCAGGGGATGATTGACCAGAACCGATTCCATTTCTGCCGGCCCCAACCGTTTTCCCGCAATTTTCAGCGTGTCATCCGAACGTCCGGTGATAAACCAGTTCTTTTCATCATCGATATACACCCAGTCCCCGTGCAGCCACACATTCGGCCAGCGACTCCAATAAGCTTGTTCATACCGCCGGTCATCCTGCCAGAAGCTTTGCGTCATACCCACCCAAGGCTGACGCAAAACCAGCTCCCCCACTTGCCCGCGGACCGGGCGGCCCGAATCATCAAACACTTCCACATCCATTCCCAAAATGGGACCGGCAAACCCGCACGGAACAATGGGTTTGAAAAAATGATTGCCTAAAATGCCGCCGGAGATTTCGGTTCCGCCGGAATAATTGAAAATGGGCACTTTCTTTTTGCCGACGCGTTCAAACAGCCAATGCCACGGCTCCGGATTCCAAGGTTCCCCCGTTGAACCAAAAACGCGCAGGCTGCTTAAATCCCATTTTTCATGCCACTGGTCCCCATGTTTCATCAACGCCCGGATCAAGGTCGGGGAAATTCCCAAGTGAGTGACCCCGTTTTTTTCGACCAACTGCCACAAACGGTCCGGTGCCGGATAATCCGGCGTTCCCTCATAGACAATCATGGTGCTTCCCATCATCAAAGCCCCGAAAACCATCCAAGGGCCCATCATCCACCCCATGTCCGTCACCCAAAACAACACATCCCCCGGTCCCACATCAAACATGTATCCCGCATCAAAAGCCGCTTTCACCGGAAACCCCGCATGCACATGGACCGTTCCCTTCGGTTTGCCGGTGGTCCCGGAAGTATAAATAATCATCACCGGATCATCCGCCGCCGTGGGATGGGGTGACAGCGCTTTCAAATCTGTCCGCAACCGGTCCCAATCCACATCCCTGTCCCTTGCCGGGCACTCCCGGTTGGTCCGCCGTACCACAATCACTTTCTCAACGGATGGCGATTGATCCGCCGCCAGATCAGCTTCTTCTTTCATCCGGACCATTTTTCCACGGCGGTAGAACCCATCCGCCGTGATCAGCCATTTGGCCTGGCACCCTTGAATCCGGGTGGCCACCGCATCGGCACCGTATCCGGAAAAACAAGGGATAAAGATCGCACCAATCCTGGCAACCGCCAACATGGCAATCACATTTTCCGCAATCATAGGCAGATATATGGCAACCCGGTCACCCGGCTTTATTCCCAGCTTTCTAAAACCGCCTGCAATCCGGTTCACTTCCAGCCATAAATCCCGGTACGAATATTTCCGGCACTCCCCGTTATCGCCTTCCCAGATCAGCGCAATCCGGTGACGGGACGATGGATCATCGACAAACCGGTCCAAGCAATTTTCCGAAATATTGAGTTTCCCGCCAACAAACCAACGGGTCCATAAAATGCCGTCGCTCATGTCCATCACTTGACGATACGGAACCTGCCATCTCAATTGCATATCTTTGACCGCTTCATCCCAAAACCAGGCAATATTTTTGACACTGTCCCGGTAAAAAGCGTCATAATCCTGATAACCCAGCCGGTTCATCCATTGATAAAGACGGGTCTTTTTCGTTTGTTCAGGGGTCGGAACCCAGGCCGGCTCATGACTCATCGCCCATATCACTCCTATCTGAAATAAAATGACTCATCATTATTTTAAATGTATTTAAAAGATTAAGCAAAAAGGATATACGCGTAAAAAAAACGGGCTTTCTGCTTATCACAGAAAGCCCGCCCAGGTTCCGTCAAAAAATCAGATGAGCCATCAAGGCGATAATGGGCAACGTAAGCAACGTACGCTGCAGGAACAAAATTACCAGATCTTTGAAATCAACAGGGACCTTGGATCCCAACAACAACCCGCCCACTTCGGACATGTAAATCAATTGGGTCACCGAGAGACAGGCAATGACAAACCGGGTCAATTCACTTTCAATCGCTCCGCTTGCAATCACGGAAGGAAGAAACATATCCGCAAAGCCGACCACAACCGTTTGAGCCGCCTCGCTTGCTTCCGGGATGTTCAACAAGGATAAAATCGGGACAAACGGCAATCCCAGCCATTTAAACAGCGGCGTATATTCCGCGATAATCACCGCAGTCGTCCCAAAGGCCATTACAACCGGCAAGACGCCGAACCACATATCGAGGATATTTTTAAACCCGTTTTGGAAAACATCTTTAAACTGCATGCTGCGCGCACGTTCCACGGCTTGGTGCACGCCCCATTGCCACACGGAAAAGCCTTCCGGAAACGTTTCATTCAGGTTCCCTTTCAACCCGTCATAATACGTATCCTCTTTCCGGGACAACGGAGGGATCCGCGGCAAAACAATCGCCGCCACCAACCCGGCCAATGAAATGGTTAAATAATAAGGCCCGAACAAATGTCCCAATCCGATCTGTTCCAAAACGACAATGGTAAAAGTGATGGACACCACGGAAAACGTCGTTCCGATGACAGCCGCCTCCCGCTTGGTATAAAAGCCGTCTTCATATTGCTTGTTGGTGAGCAGTACCCCGATCGTTCCATCCCCCAGCCAGGATGCCAGACAGTCAATGGAAGCCCGTCCGGGAAGTTTGAATAGTGGACGCATCAATCGCGTCAATAACGTTCCCGTCATTTCCAGCAATCCAAAATCCATCAAAAAAGGCATGAAAAGTCCGGCAAAAATAAACACGGTAAACAATACGGGAATCAGGTCATACAGCAACAAACCGCCTGTATTTTCCGACCACACCCAATCCGGTCCCCACTGAAACAGCGTCAGCACGGCCAATACCGCTCCCAAAACACGGGTGACCGCCCAAAACACCGACACGTGAAACAAGCTTTTTAGAAAGGGGCGATCCACGATCCAGGATGGTTTGATAAAAGATCCCATGAGCGTGAGCACTGCGGAAACCAAGATCATGATCGTTGCCAAAGCCGGCAGGACATCCGCCAGCAACGCCTGCAGCCATTTGGCCAGCATGGCGACAGGAATGGTCATTTCCCCCCCGATGGAGATCGGAATCATAAATAAGATGATACCGATGAACGATGGGATGATAAATTTCAAATAGCTCGTCACCGGGCGCGTCCCTTTCTGAACATTTTCCATATCGACTGGATCACCTCAACATCTGCGTATAGATAAAGACATAGATACATAAATCTTATAATTATTTTATAAAAAAGAAAAGATACATTTTTCCGACCAATTTGATCCATATGAATTGTTTATACATATTAAAAACAGAGATAAATGGTTAACAATATTATTTTTTCAATAACATAGTATAAATATACAAAAATACGATATAAATAATCAATAGGAAAATATAGCAAAAATAAGGTATAGTAGTATTAAACCACTTTCATCCAAAAGGGGACTATACAAGTATGATCAAGCGGACCATCAAAAAAGAAGTACTTGACAGCAAACATCTCGATGAAACAAAAGAAATACTGATTTTTCTTCCCGAAGAAGAGCCATCATCCGTCCGGGAATATCCGCTGGTCCTTCTTCATGACGGGCCTGATTACTTCAACTTGGGACGCGTGGTGACTCAGGCCACCCAAATGATTGCAAACGGGGAGCTCCAACCCTTTGCCATGGCAGCCATTCCGGTGGACAAAAAGAAACGGACCTCCCAATACTCCCCTGTTGGAAAACAACAATCCGGACATATCCAAATGGTGATGGAAGAACTCCTCCCTTTGCTCCGTGATAAATATCCCGTCTCCCGTGAAAAAGAGAAGCTGGTGATCGGCGGTTCATCACTGGGTGGAACGGTTTCGTTGCACATTGCCTTGCAACATCCGGAACAGGTGGTCAATGTCTTTGCCCAGTCGGGGGCCTTTTTGGAAGAAACCTGTGAAGAAATCCTGCAGCAAGACACGCTTTCCCATTTTCGCATCTATCAATCGGTCGGAACCTCTGAAACGAAAGTTCCCACCCATATGGGGGATCTGGACCTCTTGGCCCGCAACCGGGAAGTCCATCGTTATTTAAAGGAAAAAGAAGCCCGGGTGCAATATGCTGAAAAAGACGGAGATCACACCTGGGGGTTCTGGCAACGGGATCTCCCGGATGTCTTAAAAACCTTTTTTTCTTCCTGAATCATAAAAACAGCCATCCGTGTGCCTCACAGATGGCTGTTTTTTTATGGGATGCTTCCATTCATTTTCACTGTCTTGCTTCAAATACTGCTTCCGCAACTGCTCCCGCCCGAAGAGTCGCTGCCTGTGCCACTTCCCGGATCACTCCCCGAATTCGATCCTGTGTCACCGGCTCCGCCGCCTTCCCAAAGATACTCCGTGCCGGAGGATTCGGGATAATAGCCTGTTCGTTTTTTGGCGTAAACGACGGAACCATGATCGTCTTCCAATGATTTTTTACAGAGCTCATGGTATTTTTCGCCGAATGCATCGGCATGGTTTAACGAAAGGAAAATCGCGCCAAGAACCGGATCGCCCTCTTTGAACGGCCCGGAATCTTTTTTGAAATGGCGGCGGAATTCTTTGATGGAGGTTCCTTGATTCACCACATGCTTTTCGACTTCTTCCCGTTTTCGTTTCAAAAGCCGGATCATGTTTTCAATGACACGGGCTGCCGGTTCCAAATTTTTAACAGTGTGTGGATTAAAGTATTGATCCTTTAATTCCAGATCCGAGCAGCGCTTAAAGTCATCCAAAAGTGCTTTGGAAAGCGGTTGTTGAAAAAAAGCTCCCCATGTATGGCGGCTGTACGGGGTCGGGCGAAACAAAAGCAAATACACCAAATCAAAAAAACTTCTCTCGCTTTCACTCACCGTTTGCCCCGGCACATTGGGCTCATGATGCAAAGTCGTCCCCAGGAAACGGTTGGAAAATTCCTCGTATTCTCTGGTGAACATCAGCATTTCATGCCAAATCTCATCGACTTCATGGCTGTACATCGGCGCTTTTTTCAGGATGGCTGTCATGATTAAGTATCGTTTCCACTCAAAAAAGCGGTTTTCCCATTCGGTCAAACTGATTTTATATTCACGGATCACGCGTTCTTTGACCCGTTCCACATAACTTTCTTGAAGTGAATGTTCCAAATGTTGTACCAGTGCTTGAACGTCCTCCTCAAGTTCCTGCCGGGGCTGGACCCCGAGATTTTCAAGCACATAACTCTTTTTATGGTTTACTTTTTTCGCCGAGCGATACAAGACATTCACAATGATCGACGTGATGATAAACAAAGCCACCAAAAAAAAGGCGATCAATTCCATTCCTTCACCATCCTTTCACTTTTATTTTAATGAAAATAACCCCTGCCGCCTATGTACATATAAAAAAACTCCCCTATCTTTCACACAGGGGAGATTTTGTGAATTTAATCCACAAAACGGTCATAAGCATCCGTCAGGTTTTTGGCGATTTCCTCAAGCGGAACATTTTCAATGTCGTGGCGATGCACCATGTGCACCAGTTTCCCGTCTTTTAACAAGGCAAAAGATGGTGAAGACGGGGGCATTCCTTCAAAATATGAACGGGCCCGTTCCGTGGCTTCCCGGTCTTGTCCGGCAAAAACGGTATACAAGTGATCCGGAACTTTGTCATGTTTCAAAGAAAGCGCCACTGCCGGGCGGGCCAAACCGGCTGCACAACCGCAAACCGAGTTCACCGCCACCAAGGTGGTTCCTTTGGCTCCTTCCCCCTGCAGGGCTTCATCCACTTCTTCCGGAGTGCGGAGCTCTTTGAAACCGACACCGGTCAATTCATCACGCATATGTTGAACCATCTGCTGCATTTGCAGAATATAGAAGTTTTCACTCATTTCCAACCCTCCTCCCCACTATTCTATCCCAATCGGGAAACAGAGAAAAGAAACATTTACCGATTGTCCACTTTTTCGGGATACAGGTCATGCAGCGCCAAACGCTGTTCGGCGATTTTTTCCCACCGGGTTCCCGGTTTTCCATAGTTCACATAAGGATCGATGCTGATCCCGCCTCTGGGCAAAAATTTCCCCCATACTTCGATGTATTTGGGATCCAGCTTCTCAATCAAATCCTTCATGATCGTGACAATGCAGTTTTCGTGAAAATCGCCGTGATTGCGAAAACTGAACAGATACAACTTCAGCGATTTGCTTTCCACCAGTTTTTGATCCGGAACATAGCTGAGATAAATGGTCGCAAAGTCCGGTTGACCGGTAATCGGACATAAACTGGTGAACTCCGGGCAGTTGAACTTCACAAAATAATCCGTCCCCGGATGACGGTTGTCAAACGTCTCCAACAAACCGGGGTTGTATTCGAAATGGTAAGTGGTGTCATTCCCCAACGCTTTCAGGGACAATTCCTCTTTCGACTTGTCGCTCATGACTTTTCCTCCTGTTCATCCACACGTTCAAAACGGGCATAAGCTTCATTGGTCTCTTCAACCTCAACCCATTTGCACCGGGGTTGATTCGATTTTTGCCGGCACAAGCCTTCAATAATCCGGAAAAACACCTCCGCCACTTTCTCGGTGGACGGGGCCACTCCGGTTTGCTCGGGATCAAACTCCGGAAAATCATTTAAGTAGTGGTGGTCATACTTTTTCTCGATGGCATGTTTCACTTGCCGGAAATCGATCAACATATGCTTTTCGTCCAACTCAAACCCTTCCACACAAAAAGTGACCTTATAGTTATGTCCGTGAATTCTTTCACATTTCCCGGCCCCCGGAATGCTGTGGGCGCAGGAAATCCAAAAGTGTTTCACCATCGTGTATTTGCCGCGCATGTTTATCACCTTAATTGTTCAGGGATTTTTTTATAAGCAATGGGATCCGTCGCGTTATTCTCTTTAAAACCTTTCAAGCGGAGCAGGCAGCTGTCGCATTCCCCGCACGCTTCCTCTCCCCCCAGATAACAGGAAGTGGTCAGTTCATAAGGAACGTTCAGCTCAAGCCCTCTTTTGATGGTTTCCGCTTTACTCAAATGAATCAGCGGCGTCCTGATCTCCATTTTTTCGGAAACACCCATTTTGGTCGCCAAATTGACCGTTTCACTGAAAGAACGGATAAATTCGGGGCGGCAGTCGGGATAACCGCTGTAATCCACCGCACTCACCCCGGTATAAATCCGTCTGGCCCCGATCACTTCCGCATAAGCCGATGCCAGTGACAGGAAAATTAAATTGCGGGCAGGAACATACGTATCCGGGATGTCTTCTTCCACTCCCCCGGTCCGGACTTCCATTGTCTGATCCGTCAGGGCACTGCCGCCAATCTCGCCGAGGAAAGAAACGTTTACAATTTTATGCCGGTGGCCCACCCCGTAGTGTTTGGCGATTTTTTTGGCTTGCTCCACTTCCCTGTCATGGCGCTGGTTGTAATAAAAGGTGATCGGATACAGTGCATAACCTTCTTCGCGGGCAATGCCCATGCACGTCGTGCTGTCCAATCCGCCGCTCAACACAATCACCGCTTTTTCTTCCACCCGTTTTCCCTCCTGTCATACCCCGCGCAAGTCGGGATCCCAAATCATTTTGTGCATCTGCAGACTCAATTTCACCTGTGTCAATTGATGCTTCAAGATCAAATCCACCAGTTTTGCCGGTTCCATTGATTCCCACACCGGACTGAACAAGGGAATCCCTTTTTTCATCTTGGTCTGGACGACTTCTTTGGCCACCTTGAAGTCCTCTTCCCCGGCAATCACAAATTTGACCTCGTCGTCATCGTTCAAACAGTCGAAATTCTCATCGATCATCCGCTTATTTTCGCCGCTTCCCGGCAATTTATAATCCAAAATGAACCGGACTTTTTGTCTTGCCGCTTCATGGTTTTGCCTTAACTCAGCAAACGGCTTCAAATGGATCGCGCCGTTGGTTTCAATGTGAATGTCCTCGATATGGTCAATCTCAGCCAATGCTTCAATCAACCGTTCGGATTTATATCCATGCATCAACGGCTCACCGCCCGTCAGGCAAATGAACCGGTGCGGAAACTTTTTCACTTCCTTTACGATTTCGGAAACCCGTGCAAAATATTCCGGTTTGGAAGGGGCGTAGCTGTAAGGTGTATCACACCAGGTACACCGTAAGTTGCAATTAAACAACCGTACAAACGTGGTGGGAAATCCGGCACGGGTCCCTTCCCCTTCAACGGTTTGAAAAATTTCCACCATCGGAAGTTTGGGATCTTTTACGGATCCGGAATCTTGTTGCAAAGGGGCACCTTCTCTCCTGCAAAAAATATAGACATCACAAAAATTATATTCTACTTTGTCATGCTATCAAAAGCAAACGTTTTCGGGCAAGCGATGCTTTGGTCATCCTTCTGCAACACTCCACTCCACATTGGCTTTTTCCAGACATTCTTTCCAATGATCCGGCAAACGGTCCGTCACCAAAAGATCAATATCTTCCAAACGGCAGACTTGATAAAAAAACTGCTTTCCAAATTTTGTGTGGTCAGCCAGCACAATCACTTGTTCCGAACAGGCAATCATCTGTTTGACAACCTGGCCTTCCTCTTCATCCTTGACAAAAATCCCGTCCTTGGTGATTCCCCCGCCGCCCATCAAACACTTGTTCACCCGGAACTCCTGCAAATGGCGGATGGTCGCGGCTCCATGAATGTACCGGGAATGCGGGTCAAAAACCCCTCCCAACACATGCAGTTTGACCCCCTCTTTGCCGGACAGGATATCCGCAATGTCGATGGAATTGGTTACAACCACGACATTTTGCGCTTCAAGGGCTTGCGCGGCATATTGCACCGTTGTGGACGTATCCATCAAAATATGGTCGCGGGGGTGGATGTTTGCCGCGGCCAGCCGTCCGATCTTTGCTTTGGCTTCGCTTTTCTGTCCCACACGTTTCTTATAACTGTCGACTTCTTTTTCAAGAACCGGCAAAATGGCTCCGCCCCGTGTGCGGATGATGGCATTTTGTTCACTCAATTTCACCAAATCCCTGCGGGCGGTGTCACGGGAAACCCGAAACATCTCGCAAATCTCTTGAACGCTGATCCGGTGATGTTTTTTTAGATGGCGCAAAATCATCATCATTCTTTCTTCCTGATACACCCCTCGTCCCTCCTTTCCGTCCGGCGTTAAGCGATCATAAGCAATTATAAGACATAATACTCGACATCCGCGCCAGTATTGCTTATAATTACTTAAAAAGAAGCTCACAGGATCAGCGGGAATGGAGCGTGACCTTCAGCGGGCGTGATCTTTCCCGTTCTCTACATTTTGTCAGCCCGAGAAAACCTCGGGCCTTTTTTGTTCAATCCCCTATCATTTTCCCCATTTTTCCTGCCGCTTCCATCATATACGGGACAAATTGCTCCATCTTGTCCACATTCATCCGGGAAACCGGACCGGACACGGCCAGCGCCGCCACCAATTTTTCCCGGCGGGAAAAGATCGGGACCGCCACTGCGGCTGTTCCGGCTTCCCTTTCTTCGATGCTCACCGCGTAACCGTCTTTCCGGATCTGTTTCAGTTGGTTCAGGTATTCAGACTTTTCCACATGGTCCGGCCATTCGGATTCGGCCAGCACTTTTTGCAACAGCGCCGGCTCCGCAAATGCTACCAGAACTTTACTGGAAGCTCCGACGGTAAGCGGCATCCGGACCCCGACCGGGGCCACCCGGCGAATTGCCTGATTGCTCTCGACAGCCTGAATGCGGATCCGCTCGATGCCGTCATAAACATACAAACTGACGGTCTCATCCAATTCATCCCGCAGCCGCTCCATTTCCGGCAAGAAAAGCACGGCGGGATCCTTGGACCGGTTTAAATGGGCGGAAAGCTCCCAAATCCGGAAACCCAGCTGATATTTTTCGGTATCCGGGTCTCTCTTCACAAATCCTTTGCTCTCCAAGGTGGCAAGCAAACGAAACACCGTGCTTTTGTTCAGCCCCGTGCGTTCGGCGATTTCTGTCATCCCCAGCCTGGTTTCATCCACAAAACACAACAAAATATCCAGTGCACGCTCAGCTGCTCGGACTGTCGATTTTTTTTCTCCACTCAAAATCAAGTCTCTCCCCCGTGTTTCACTCTGTGAAACTCATTTTTCAAATATTATACTCCTCTCTTTTCCATTAGAAAACGGAAATTTTGACAGAAAACAAAGAGATCGGTCTTTTCATGCGTCGTTCCAAAAGAATAAGACGTCTGACTTGTCCGTTTTTTTGCATTTTTTATAAAGAGTCTATACAAGTTTAAAAAAACATTGTATAATGAAGACGAATTTAGAACTTAGTTTCATCTGATGAAACAAGACGTCTCCCTCAGCGTGCCTTATTCCTTGCACTTTTCCCGCTTTTCATTCAGCCACCGCTGATGTGAAAGCTTTTTCATCTTTCTTCAAAGGAGGTTTTCCCATGGCAAAAGACTTATACAATGTGCGCTCCACGTTAAAAGTGGGCAACAAAGAATATGTTTACTATCGTCTGGACAGCTTGGAAGAACAAGGGATCGGAGAAATCTCCCGGTTGCCTTTCTCCATCAAAGTGTTGCTGGAAGCCGCCCTTCGCCAATATGACGGGAAATCGGTCACCCAGGAACATATTGAGCAGTTGGCTTCCTGGACCCAAAACAAGGATAAAAAGGAAATCGGATTTAAACCGGCCCGCATCGTTTTGCAGGACTTTACCGGTGTGCCGGCAGTCGTGGACTTGGCGGCATTGCGCTCTGCCATGAGCCGGGTGGGCGGCGATCCAAAACGGATTAACCCGCTGATTCCGGTTGACCTGGTGATCGACCATTCGGTGATGGTGGATCGTGCCGGAACTGAAGATGCACTGCAATACAACATGGATCTGGAATTCAAACGGAATGAAGAACGCTACCGCCTGCTTCGCTGGGCTGCTGAATCCCTTGACAATTTCCAAGCGGTTCCGCCCGCAACCGGAATTGTCCACCAGGTGAACTTGGAATACCTGGCCCGTGTCGCACAAACCCGTGAAGAAAACGGGGAAACAGTGGTATTCCCGGATTCCCTCGTCGGAACCGACTCCCACACCACCATGATTAACGGACTCGGCGTCGTCGGTTGGGGCGTTGGCGGAATCGAAGCGGAAGCCTGCATGTTGGGGCAACCATTGTACTTCATCACCCCGGATGTCATCGGATTCAAATTGACGGGGCAACTTCCGGAAGGGGCAACCGCTACCGACCTCGCGCTTACGGTCACAGAAATGCTCAGGAAGAAAGGCGTCGTCGGCAAATTTGTCGAGTTCTACGGTCCCGGCTTATCCAACCTGAACCTTGCTGACCGGGCCACAGTGGCAAACATGGCGCCGGAATACGGTGCAACAGTCGGTTTCTTCCCGGTTGACGAAGAATCCTTGAACTACCTCCGCACTACCGGACGGGACGAAAACCTGATTCAACTGGTCAAAGCTTACTATCAGGCACAAGGCTTGTTCCGGACCGATGACACTCCGGATCCGGTATTCACGGACACCATTGAACTGGATCTCAGCACGGTGGTTCCAAGCCTGTCCGGACCGAGACGCCCGCAAGACCGCATTGAACTGAACAAAATGAAAGAAGCTTGGAACGAAACCTTGCGCAAGCCGATTGATGAAAGCGGCTTTGGTCTGACGGAAGAAGAAATCAGCAAATCCGTGCAAGTCACCCGCCAAAATGACCGTTTTGACCTGAAACACGGTTCCGTGGTGATTGCCGCCATCACCAGCTGTACCAACACGTCCAACCCGTCCGTCATGGTGGGAGCCGGTTTGGTGGCGAAAAAAGCCGTCGAAAAAGGTTTAAGTGTACCGGCTTATGTCAAAAGCAGTTTGACACCCGGTTCCAAAGTGGTCACCGAATACCTGGCCCAGGCCAATCTGCTGGAACCGCTCGCCAAACTCGGCTTTACCGTTGCCGGTTACGGATGTGCCACCTGTATCGGAAACAGCGGGCCCCTCGCAGACGATGTAAGCAAAGCCATTGAAGAAAACGATTTGACAGTGGCTTCCGTTCTGTCCGGAAACCGGAACTTTGAAGGACGCATCCATCCGCTGGTAAAAGCCAATTATCTGGCTTCTCCGCCGCTGGTTGTTGCTTATGCGCTTGCCGGAACCGTCAATATTGACTTTGAAACCGAACCGATCGGTCACGGCAAAGACGGCCAACCCGTCTATCTCAAAGATATCTGGCCGACTTCCCAAGAAATCAGCCGGGTCATGAGCGAAGCCATCAGCGCGGAACAATTCCGCAAACAATACAGCCGGGTGTTTGACGCCAACGAGCGCTGGAATCAATTGCCAACTCCCAAAGGCGTTCTCTACGATTGGGACGAAAACTCCACCTACATTCAAGAACCGCCGTTCTTCGTGGATATGTCGGTGGAAGCGGAAGAAATCGCTCCGATTCAAGACGCCCGTGTTCTCGCTCTGTTGGGAGATTCCGTCACCACGGACCATATTTCGCCGGCCGGAAGCATCGCCCCCAACAGCCCGGCAGGGAAATATCTCCAAGAACATGGCGTCAAAGTAAAAGACTTCAACTCATATGGTTCCAGACGCGGGAACGACCGGGTCATGACACGCGGAACCTTTGCAAACATCCGGATCCGGAACCAAATGGTGCCCGGTTCTGAAGGCGGAGTGACCGAACATGTTCCGAGCGGGCAAGTCATGTCCATTTATGATGCGGCCATGAAATACAAAGAAGAAAACACGCCACTCGTCGTGATTGCCGGAAAAGAATACGGCACGGGAAGCTCTCGTGACTGGGCGGCCAAAGGAACCAACCTGCTCGGGGTAAAAGCTGTCATCGCCGAAAGCTTTGAACGGATTCACCGCAGCAATCTGGTCGGCATGGGCGTATTGCCGCTTCAATTCAAAGAAGGGCAAAGCTGGAAAACATTGAACCTGACCGGAAAAGAAACCATTGACATCCTCGGCTTGAATGATGACATCCAACCGGGGCAATGCCTGACGGTTCGCGCCACCAAACCGGACGGCGAGACCACGGAATTTGAAGTCACCGTCCGCCTCGACAGCGTTGTGGATGTGGAATACTATAAAAACGGCGGCATCCTGCAAACGGTTCTGCGCCAAATCTTAAAAGACAACCAATAAGCTGAATAACCCGAAACAAAAAACCTCCCGGGACTTTCCCGGGGGGATTTTTTTGGGGACAAACGGCGGGGAGATCCAACGACAGGCTCAATCTTTGGCTTCCATCCACATTCCTTTGACAATGGCCGATTTGATGATCCAGCGGTCTTGATCCCGGATGCAAGGAAAGCGAATATCCTGCTCGCGATGGTACAAATAAAGGTGGCGGTCGGTCTCCAAGATCACCTGGCTCTCCCGGATCATCCGGTCAATTTCATGTCCGGAGATTTTTCGGTTCAAGCGTTCTTCCAGCCGCTTCCGCAAATGATAGGAAAAATGGTAAGAACGCGTTTCAAAGATGTTCCCTCCCTTGGCTTAATTCTTTCAAAAAATGGTAAACCAAGTCCCTTTGAAACTGCGGAAGCGTTCTCATCATTGCCTTTGTAAATTGATATACCCCCATTTCCCGGACCATGTCCTTGATAATGGTTTTGGACTCTTCCGACACAACGCCGAATTCTTTGGAAAGGTCTTGAATGATTTGATCCACTTCGTCTTGCGGAACCTCTTTTTTGGGGAGTTCATTTTTGACATTTTCCAATAATCGAAAAGGATTGTCTCTTTTATCCATATACATCAAACTGAACTCTACTTTATGGTCTTCCTTCACTTGCCGCACCTCGGCATCCATCACCTGGTTGACTTCCACGGTCACCCCGTCGGGAATTTGGGATATATGGATCAGTCCCGAAGCCATATGTTCATCCTTGGTCACGACAAAGGCGCCGTAATCCATGATCCGGGTGATGCGAACCTTGACTATATCACCAACCGCATAAGGCAGCGGAGCTTTCCTGTCGCTATGTAGGAACTTGTCGATCCGTTCATCAATGCTCATTTCCGCTCTCCTCCCCCTCAGAAACGATTTTCATTCCATTATAAATACAGATACGAAAAAAGGGCAAAGTGATTTCATTGTCCACGCTCTTCACACCCTCGCCCTCGTTTCATTTATACAATATATTCTCTCTCTTCGCTGAACGTCATTAAAATTAAAAGTGATGTTCTTTTCTAAGATAAGAAAAAGCTTGCATCGCTTCGTACCAAGCCTGTACCGTTCCCTCCGTGACACCGGATGTCAAAATCTTTCGACTCCCCAGGCGCCTGCAAGCTCCCGATTCCAACAACATCAAATCATTTGCGCATTCTGCCAAGTCCATGTCTGTGGTGGTCGCAAACAAGGTAATTTGTCCTCTTTTGCGTTTTTTCAATTCGTGCATCAACAAATAACGTCCCCATGGATCCAATCCTTCCGTCGGCTCATCCATGATCCAGATCGGGGCGGGCACAATCAGGCTGCGGGCCAACAAAAACCTTTTCAAAACCGCTCCGGAAAGTTCGTACAGAGGCACTTTCCGATAACCGGCCAATCCCCATTTTGCAATGATTTCCGCAATTTTTTTCCTGGGATTTGGAACGCGCATCAACTGCGCATGCATGAAGAGTGAAGACTCGATGGTGGTATCCTGGTTCAACCGTTGGACATGCGGGGTATAGTGAATCAGTGATTTGAGAAAGGAAAGGTCTGAAAGGCCGGAATGCAACATTTTCCCTTTCGACCAGACATGCGGTTCTTTTTTATGGGAGAAAAAAACAATCCTGCCGTCATCCGGAACCATTTTCAGGGCGGTCAGCTTCAACAACGTTGTTTTTCCCGAACCCGCAGGGCCCAACAAGGCCGTCACCCCTTCCCGGACGGAAGCGGAAAAATCTATGAGCCCCGTCATCCTCATACGTGAAACCTGCGCCTTTTGACCAAAAACTTTCCGCACGTGATGCCACTCTATTCTCAATTTTCATGCACCCTTTCTCCAACCTCTCACAGGTACAAAAAACAAAGATCTTTTCCAAGGATTTTCACATTCAACCAAAAATGGAAGATATCCCCTGATTCAGGGTTTGTTTAATTTAAGTATAACGGACAAAAAATATCCTGTCTAAAATGAGGATTGTGAATATATTGCAAAATCGTGACAAAAAACCTTCAAAAATAACAGATTCCAACCGAATGGGGATCCCGTTTGTTTTTCTTCTTCTTTTATATAAATTTATTCTTTGGCGATTGACCTCCCGTGAAATCTGTGATAGCTTGAAAGGGACAGCAACTAAATAGGGTCAAAAAACGGGAGCTTGGAGTCAGCCAGGCTGAGAGGGCGGAGAATTCTGCCGCCGACCGTGTACCTGATCTGGGTAATGCCAGCGTAGGGAAGATGACGGGACTCGTGTCCCCTCATCGTTTTGATCACTTCCCCGATCCATACGCATCAGGTGTATGGTTTTTTTGTGTCGTATTCGCCCTTCGTCCGTTTTGGCCACTGGTTGCAATCACCAAAGGAGGGCAATATTGATGGAACGTTATTTCTATCCGAACAGCAAAAAAGTTTATGTCAAAGGGTCCAGACCCGATCTCCTCGTTCCCATGCGGGAAATTTCCCTTTCCCCCACCACCGACTGGCGCGGAACCCGTGCCAATGAACCTCTCCGCATCTATGACACAAGCGGGCCTTACACCGATCCGGAAGCATCCATTGATTTGAGACGAGGATTGCCAAAATTGCGAAGAAACTGGATTTTGGAACGGGGCGACGTGGAAGAAACCAAAGGCCGCCCGGTCCAGCCCGTCGACAATGGATACCGCTCGGAGGAAAAGGCAAAAACGCTTGAATCATTTCCTCATCCCAACAAACACCCGTTAAAAGCAAGACCCGGAAAAATCGTCACCCAGATGCATTATGCCAAAAAGGGAATCATCACGCCGGAAATGGAGTTTGTCGCCATTCGCGAACAGTTGGATCCCGAATTCGTGCGGCAAGAAGTCGCCAGCGGCCGGGCCATCATCCCCGCCAATATCAATCATCCGGAATCCGAACCGATGATCATCGGCAAAAACTTCCATGTCAAAATCAATGCCAACATCGGAAATTCCGCGGTTTCCTCTTCCATTGAGGAAGAAGTTGAAAAAATGACCTGGGCCACCTTATGGGGAGCCGATACCATCATGGATTTATCGACCGGAAAAAACATTCACAACACCCGGGAATGGATCATCCGCAATTCACCGGTTCCGGTTGGAACTGTTCCCATTTACCAGGCACTCGAAAAGGTCAACGGGGTTCCGGAAGACTTGACATGGGAAATTTACCGCGACACCTTGATCGAACAAGCCGAACAAGGGGTGGATTACTTTACCATCCATGCCGGCGTGCGGCTCCATTACATCCCGCTCACGGCCGAACGCACCACCGGAATTGTCTCGCGCGGCGGTTCGATCATGGCCGCATGGTGTCTGGCCCATCATGAGGAAAACTTTTTATACACACACTTCCGCGAGATCTGCGAAATTCTGCAAGCTTATGACATTTGCGTTTCTCTCGGTGACGGCTTGCGTCCGGGATCGATTGCCGATGCCAACGACAAAGCCCAATTCGCCGAACTGGAAACGCTGGCGGAACTGACCCAAATTGCATGGGAACACGATGTGCAGGTGATGATCGAAGGACCGGGACATATCCCAATGCATAAAATTAAAGAAAACGTGGATATTCAGCAAAAACTGTGTCAAGAAGCTCCTTTTTACACCCTGGGGCCGCTGACCACGGATATCGCCCCCGGCTATGACCACATCACGTCTGCCATCGGTGCGGCGATGATCGGCTGGTATGGCACCGCCATGCTTTGCTATGTGACTCCGAAAGAACATCTGGGGCTCCCCAACAAACAAGACGTAAAAGAAGGGGTCATCGCATATAAAATCGCCGCCCATGCCGCCGATCTGGCCAAAGGGCATCCGGGAGCGCAAAAACGGGATGATGCGTTGTCCAAAGCACGGTTTGAATTCCGGTGGGTGGATCAGTTCAATTTGTCCCTGGATCCGGTCCGGGCAAGAGAATTCCATGATGAAACCTTACCGGCCGAGCCGGCAAAAACCGCCCACTTCTGCTCGATGTGCGGCCCCAAATTTTGCAGTATGAAAATCACGCAAGATATCCGGGAATATGCGGACAAACAAGGATTGACCCTGGAAGAGGCCGCCAAAAAAGGGATGAAAGAAAAAGCCCGGGAATTTAAGAAAAAAGGCTCTTCCCTCTATCAATAATTCCGGTCAAGGGAAAAAAGACCCACCGGTTCATACATCGGCTGCCGCCCCAACTTCGTCTCATAGCACGCAATTTGCCGGACCCGCCATTCGATGTTTTGGAAGATGGAACTCATCCCGGGCGTCAGTGTAAAGTTTGGCTGCCGGCATTTGCGGGCAATCGTGACATGGGGGCGGTATGCCCGTTTTTCAGCCGGAAAGCCGAGCGGTTCCATCGTCCGGACCACTTGTTTTTGCAAGCGGTACAAAGCGTCAAGATCTCCCGAAACACCGGCCCACAAAATGCGCGGCTGATGTTCCCTGCCAAACGTCCCGAGACCGGACAGTTTTAAAGAAAACGGTTCCGTTCCTTGGGCACAACGGGGCAAGGCGCTTAAAATTTGTTCTTTTTTCTCCGGGTTGACATCGCCCAAAAATTGAAGCGTAATATGGTAATCCTCTTCAAAGACCCAGCGGGAAAAATCGCATTGTCGCTTCAACATGTCACTTCCCCGGGCCAAATGCCGTTTCACTTCCGGCGGTAATTTCACGGCGATAAACAAACGGGATTCGTGTGCCATCCCCGATTCGACCTCCATTCCATGCTGAAAAGGCTCAGCGGTCATCGCCGAGCCTTTTTTGCATATGGATTTATTGGTTCAATGCTTTTTTGGCGGCAAGAATCGGCGCTTCATAATCCGGATGATTGGTGGATTCCGGTACGTATTCCACATAGACGATCTGATCATTTTGATCCACCACAAACACGGCCCGGGCCAACAAACGCATTTCTTTAATGGCGACACCGTAAGCCGTTCCAAACGACAAATCGCGGTGATCGGAAAGAGTTTGCACATTTTCCACACCGGCCGCCCCGCACCAGCGTTTTTGGGCGAAAGGCAGGTCCACACTGACGGTCAGTACTTTCACCCCGTCAATGCCGCCCGCTTCTTCGTTGAAACGGCGGGTTTGCGCATCACAAACTCCTGTATCCAGAGACGGAACCACACTGATAATCCGGACAAACCCTTTGCTGTCCGCCAGTGTGACTTCGGACAAATCATTTGCCAACACTTTAAAATCCGGGGCTTGGTCCCCGACTTTCAACTCCGGGCCAAGCAAAGTGACCGGGTTTCCTTTAAATGTTACAGCACCTTTTCGTTCGATGGCCATGAGCATTTCCTCCTTTAAAAAGTCATCTTCTTTATCTTAACACTGTTTGAAAACAAAAAAAATAAACATCCCCCTTCACAAATGGAAGGGGCTCTGTTTCTCTGTCGAAAAGGCCCGTTTTTTTCAAAAATCGGGGTTTTTATTCTTCTGATGAACCCGACTTCCGGCTCAACACCCCGGAAAGGAAGGAAAGCATAGTGTGGGTTGCCGTTTTGACCGACACCGATCCCACATCCCGCATGGGATCCAGGCAAACAATATCCAATGCCTTGACTTTCGGTTCTTCCCCCAGCCGGAACATGGCCTCAAACAATTCCCGCGAATACAAACCGCCGGGATGGGATCCGGGGGAACCCGGCAGAAATGAAAGATCAAGCACATCCATATCCACGGTCACATAGATGGAATCCACCAATTCAGTCAATTTGGACAGAGCTTCTTCAAAGACCGCAGGAAATCCTTTTTTCCAGATTTGATGCATGGTATAAAAAGTGATTCCTTTTTCTTCTGCATATTGGCGGTAGATCCGGGAATTAGCAAAGCCGTGGATGCCGATTTGGACAATCTCTTTTCCTTCCAGTGTGCCGGACTCCAACAATCCGCGAACCGGCGTCCCGTTGCTCGGACCTCCGCTTTCCAAGCTCCGCACGTCAAAATGCGTGTCAAACTGGAGCAGACCGGTCTTGCCGGGCGGACGGGCTTTTTTCCATGCCTTGACCGACGGGCACGTGATGGAATGGTCCCCTCCGATGATCACCGGCAAAAAGAAGTCCTGTTTCTGTGTCTTTTCATAAACTTCTTCCATTCCTTTTTCAATGTAATGATGGCAAAGCGGGATATCCGTCACATGCATGCGGACATCGCCCAGATCCCGCACCGTCAAGCGGGTTAAATCGGCATCATGATCCACATCATAGGTGGAAAAGCTTTTCCAGCTTTGCCGGACGGCCCACGGCGTTTCACTCGCTCCCGAAGCGCTGATGGAAGAACGGGACAAAGGGACTCCGATGACTCCGACATCCATGGTTTCTTTCCCGTTCCACGGCCGGATCCACTCACTCACTTTCGGATCATTGGGATCAGCCGTCTGAACACGGTGGACAAAGGGGGGCGGATTCAAATAACGAAAGTTCATCCTTCCTTCCTCCCTAAACAACCCATTTTCCTTTTTTCATCACTCGTTCCACGTCATTGGATCCGTAATGATACGTCAAATGCAGATAGTTGGGCACATCGAATACAACCAAATCCGCTTGCTTGCCGGGCTCCAGACTTCCGATCCGGTCCGCCCGGCCGATGGCATGAGCGGCATTGACGGTCACCGCTGTAATCACCTCTGCCGGGGTCATCTTCATGTGAAAACAAGCCAGATTCATCATCAAAAGCAAGGATTCGGTCGGGGAAGAGCCCGGATTGCAATCCGTCGACAAGGCCACCGGCACCCCGGCATCAATCATCTTTCGCCCGTCGGCAAAGGGGGCCATCAGGAAAAAGGCCGTTCCCGGAAGCAAGACCGCCACCACTTTCGCTTTGGCGAGTGCGCGGATTCCTTCATCGGACGCTTTCAGCAAATGGTCCGCGGAAATGGCACCGATGCGGGCAGCGAGTTCCGCCCCACCCGTCGGTTCGATTTCGTCCGCATGAATCTTCGGGATCAGGCCGGCCGCTTTGGCCGCCCGGAGGATCATTTCAGACTGTCCGACGGTAAACACGCCTCTTTCGCAAAAAACATCGCAAAATTCAGCCAAATGCTCCGAAACCACCCGCGGTATCATCTCGTCCGTGATGAGCCTGACATACGCATCCGGTTGTTGTTGGTACTCCTTCGGGATCGCATGCGCCCCCATAAAAGTGGATACGATCTCCACCGGATGCTCCTCATTCAATCGTTTGGCCACTCTGAGCTGTTTCAGTTCATGTTCCAGGGACAGCCCGTATCCGCTTTTCGCTTCAACGGTGGTCACCCCGTTCTTTAAAAACCGGTCCAGCCTCGCTTTGGCTTGCTCCGCCAATTCATCGGCACTCGCTGCCCGTGTTCTTTGGGTGGTTGACAAAATTCCGCCGCCGGCCTCCAAGATCTCCAAATAGGTTTTCCCGTTTAAGCGCATGTTCAGCTCATCTTCACGGGAACCGGCATACACCAAATGGGTGTGCGGATCAATGAGCCCCGGCATGATGACTTTTCCCGTCGCATCCCAATGGTTCACCTTTTCCCATGAACCCCATCGTTTCCGCGCTTCACTCTCCACTTCGTTGCGGGTCCCGACGGCAATGATCGTGTCTTTTTCAACAGCCACCGCCCCATCTTCGATGATGCCCAGATCATTCATTGCTTTCCCGGTTTTCGGGTGTTTGCCGGCCCCTTGCAACGTAAGCAATTGGTTTGCTCCGGTAATCAGCCACTTCTCCATTTCCCTCACTCCATCATCGGAATCTGAATCCCGTGCTTTTTCGCCGTTTCGACCGCCTTTTCATATCCGGCGTCCACATGGCGCACGATCCCCGTGCCCGGATCGGAGGTCAACACCCTTTCCAGGCGCCTCGCCGCCTCTTTGCTGCCGTCTGCCACCACCACCATGCCCGCGTGGATCGAATAACCCATCCCGACACCGCCACCATGATGGATGGACACCCAGCTTGCCCCGTTGACCGCATTGATCAATGCATTCAACAGCGGCCAATCTGCAATCGCATCACTGCCATCTTTCATTGCTTCGGTTTCACGATTGGGAGAGGCCACCGAACCGCAGTCCAAATGATCCCGTCCGATGACAACCGGCGCCTTCAGTTCGCCCGATGCCACCATTTCATTGATGATTCGTCCGAATCGCACTCTTTCGCCGTAACCCAGCCAACAAATACGGGCCGGCAAGCCTTGAAATTGCACCTTCTTGCGGGCCAAATCGATCCAGCGCACCAAAGAGGGCTGGTCTTTAAATTCCCGTTTGATCACTTCATCCGTTTTATAAATGTCTTCCGGATCGCCGGACAAGGCCACCCAGCGAAACGGACCTTTTCCTTCACAAAACAGCGGCCGGATAAAAGCCGGGATGAATCCGGGGATGGAAAACGCTTCTTTCACTCCTTCATCAAAAGCGGCCTGCCGGATGTTGTTTCCGTAATCAAAGGCAACCGCCCCCCGTTCTTTCATCGCCAACATCGCCTTGACGTGTCCGGCGATACTTGCCTTGGCTTTTCGGATATATTGCTTCGGATCGGTCTTGCGAAGCCGCTCGCATTCTTCCAAAGTCATCCCGGCAGGGTAATAACCGTTCAACGGATCATGAGCCGAGGTTTGGTCGGTCACCAAATCCGGAATAAACCCCCGTTTCACCATTTCAGGGAGACATTCGGCGGCATTTCCCACGAGTCCGATGGACAAGGGTTTGCCTTTTTGTTTGGCCGCTTCCGCCATGCGGATCGCTTCATCCAGACTGTCCGTTTCCCTGTCCAGATAACCCGTTTGGATTCTTCGCCGGATGCGGGAAGGATCGCATTCGACCGCAATGATCACCCCTTCGTTCATGGTGACGGCAAGCGGTTGCGCGCCTCCCATTCCGCCCAACCCGGCAGTGACCGTGACCGTGCCTTTCAAACTGCCTCCGAAGTGTTTCCTTGCGGCTTCGGCAAACGTTTCATACGTCCCTTGCAAAATCCCCTGGGTCCCGATGTAAATCCAGCTTCCTGCCGTCATTTGCCCGTACATGATCAAGCCTTTTTGTTCCAGGTCACGAAAGGTCTCCCAATCAGCCCAAGCCGGAACCAGATTGGAATTGGCCAGCAAGACCCGCGGCGCATCCGGATGCGACTTGAAAACCGCCACCGGCTTTCCGGATTGAATCAGTAACGTTTCGTCATTTTCCAACGCTTTCAGCGAGCGCAGGATCGCATTAAAACATTCCCAATTCCGGGCGGCTTTTCCCATTCCCCCGTACACCACCAGCTCTTCGGGACGCTCCGCCACCTCCGGATCCAAATTATTCATCAACATCCGGTAAGCGGCTTCTTGAACCCACCCCTTGGTTCTTAAGTCCGTTCCCCGCGGAGCGCGGATCTCTTGCCTCTTTCCATTCACCACAGATGGCTCCTTTCGGAATTTTCCTTGTAAACGCAATATTATTTATATTTCACTTTCACCTTATCATGCTGGAAAACCAAGAGGCAAGCCATTCCGTTATTGAGTTAGCTCAGCACAGGAAACGGACGAAAATGCCCTCTTCCCCTTTTCTTTCATGTCCCCCGGATTTTTGCTATATTGATGAAGAATGCATTTCAAGGAGTGAGCATCCATTGAGTATGGAGATTTCCGATTTGGCGGCCGGGAAACTGCACTGGCTGCTTTACCAGGAGCAGCAGTCGGAAAACCATCCGTTGGGGGTGAAGATTGTTTCTCTCACTTCCGGGTGCAACAGCCCGGTTTATGCCCTCGAAATCACGGAAACGGATCCGGCCTGTGAACAAGAAAACATCAAAGGCATCCCGTTCATGTGGCAAGCCGGCGAAAAGGAATGGATCCAAGGCTTAAAGATCGATTATGATCCGGTCCGCAGAAAATTTTCTTTGACCCATCAACATCCGCCACGCATGCCCGACTGCCCGATTGCATGAAATAATAACAGAGACACAAAAAAACGGAGAGGGGAATCATGCTGACAAGCAAATGGTTTTGGTTCGGATGGCTGTCCGCCCTTTTTTTCTGCGGGGTTTTTGTCTTCGTTCACCTGTGGCAATGGGTTTCCCGTTTTGATCATAAAGATCCGCCGGAGGAACATGCACAAGTCGGAATCGTGTTGGGAGCGGCATTATGGAATCAACAGCCGAGCCCGGCCCTGAGGGAGCGTTTGGAGCTTGCTTTGCAATTGTACAGGCAAGGGAGAGTGGATTATCTCATTTTATCCGGGGGACTGGGCAACAACGGGATCACAGAAGCGGAAGGAATGAAAAACTACCTGGTGGAACGCGGGGTTTCCCCCGCCCATCTTCTTCTGGAAGACCGTTCTTCCAACACCAGGGAAAACCTGCTGTATTCTGCGCAAATCATCAAACGGACGGGGTTTGAGAAGATCACCGTCATCACCCATGACTATCACATGTTGCGGGCTTTGAATTATGCCCGGCAAGCCGGCCTGGAAGTGACAGCTTCGCCCGTTCATTCCAAGGTATTATTCCTTCCGTACCATAAAGCACGCGAATGTCTGGCCTTGATCAAGCAACAAGTGTTTAAACACTGAACGGACACAACGGAAGCCTTAATGGTCCTGATTTTCCATCTTGACCACTTCCTTTCTTAACACCGGGTCCGTCAGTTCGATCACGATCCGCTCCGGGACGGCATCCAAACGGGCTTTTCCGTTTAAAAAGGCGATTACCTTTTTCACATCCCGTTTTAACCGGTCCAAGTTGATCCCCATCCACTCTTTCTCCGGATAAAGCGACAGCTTTTCCAAAGCACTGGTGAGCAATTTTAAAGCTCCGTTCCGGTTGTCGTTTTGCAAATGGTACAATCCGACAGCCACTTGGAGCAATCCTTGGTAAAACGGTTCCCTGCCCTCTTCGAGCCACAGCTCTTCCAACATATCGTGGCATACATAGTAGTCACAGACCGTGTTAAAATAATGAAAAAAGGCAATATATAAAGGGGAATAAGGCTCCACGGATTTTCACTCCTTTAAAAAACGGCAGAGAGGATGGAGCAAATTTGAATTCTGGCACGCCCAGCAAGGAAAATCTGGAACAAATTGTCGAAGAAATCAAAAGCAACCTGAGATTGGTCAATGCATCCATCATCAGACCGGAAGATTTCTGCTTGGATCAATATGATGAATTGTTGGAAATCCATCAACTGATCCGGAAAAAAGAAGGCCGGCTGACGATGATGGAAATCGAAGGGATACTGGAGGAGTTAAGGGAACTCCGGACAAACGCAAAATGAAGGCAGGGTTTTCCCCTGCCTTGTTTTTTATGTAAAAATTTTGGCCAATGGTTCGGGCAATGCAACCGATTTTCTTTTTTTCAGGTCGATCGTGACACTGGTCACTTCCGCATCCGCCACTTTCTCCCCTTGTTCATTATAAATTTCATGTTTGAGCACAAAACTGGTTCTTCCTTTCCGGACAGGCTCTGTGGATATCACCAGCTTTTGCCCCAACAACGCTTCCTTCCGATAGTTAATGTTTATGTTGACAGTCACTGTTCCCACTCCCATCTCCGTAAACACATCAAACGGGAGTCCCATTTTGTTGTACCAATCTTCACGGCTCCATTCCATATACTCTAAATATTTCGCATTATTCACATGCCCCATGACGTCGATTTCCGTCGGCCGCACTTCAATTTGAATGGAGGTTTTCATCTCTTTCTCCCCTTTTTGAGATCAAAATAGCGATTTTTTCTTTGTCTGAAAGGCATTTTTCTTGATATCGTCGATCATCTCCAAAATCTCCAGCCAATATTGGTGATCCTCGACCAACCCAAATTTCCGCGTAAGGTATTCATGATTCCAAACAAATGCACGTAACGTAAATGCGTTGATCACCACGGCCTGTCCCTGACAGGATTCATAAAAACTTTTGTACAGAATGGGTTTCATTTTCAAAAAAGCCGCCTCCATCAACTCATCCTGTGCGACTCCGTGTTGCCGGACATAAATGCCCGGCCGGATCTTTTTCCACTCTTGCAAGATCCGCTTGTTTAAAAAACTTTTCTGGTATTGGACAAACGCTTTTTGTTCCTCTTTCGTCACTTCCCCTTTGCTTCCCGCAATCTGATCCATGATGTGGAAAATGGTGTTTAATTGAGGGGGTGACAAGTTTTCCGGCTTTTGGTGCCTGACATAAATATTTTTGTGTTTGAGAGAAGGAATCAACTCACCCATTTTTACGGCAACAGTTCCGCGCCAACCATTGCAAACCTTCAGAAACAACTGAGCCCATCGATGATACCAATTCATCTGCTTCACCCTTAACCATGCATGAATTGCCAGACCAAAAAAGATTATTTTCAGAAATATTCCCTTCCCATTATAATATGAAAAGTCCCCAAGCAGTTTAAATCGCGATTATTTTTAAATTTCCGTCAAATCTCGCCAAAAAAGTGCCCCGTGAAAGATTCACGGGGCACCGGGTCCGAAAAGCTTACCGGTTCACCATATGGATGGCGTGGCCCAAGACGCCTTCGGCCGCTTCCATGATTGTTTCGGTCAAGGTCGGATGCGCATGAATCGTCAAAGAAAGATCTTCTGCGTTGGCACCCATTTCCACGGCAAAAACGGCTTCTCCGATTAATGTGGAGGCTTCCGGACCAACAATTTGAACGCCCAAAACCTGTTTGGTTTCGGAGTCGGCGACGATTTTGACGAAACCGTCAGCCTGATTCATCGACAAAGCGCGTCCGTTTGCCTGGAAGGCAAAGCGGCTGACCACCGGATCATAGCCTTGTTCTTTGGCTTCTTCTTCCGTCAGGCCGGTGTAAGCAATTTCCGGATCGGAGAAGACAACAAACGGCATGGCTTGATAGTCAATGACGCTGTTCATTCCAGCAATGGCTTCCGCAGCCACTTTTCCTTCGTAGCTGGCTTTGTGGGCCAACAGTGCACCTCCGGCGCAATCTCCGATGGCATAGATGTGATCCACATTGGTGCGGCATTGATTGTCGATTTTAATAAAGCCGCGTTCATCCAGTTCCACTTGAGCGTATTCCAATCCCAATTCGTCGGTGTTCGGTTTCCGACCGACCGCAACCAGGCAATAGTCTGCGGTAAATGTTTTTTCTTCCCCGCCGACCGTGGCTTTGATTTCCACTTCTTCGCCTTTGTTTTCGCCACCTTGAACCATGGCTTCCGTCATAACGTTGACGCCCAGTTGTTTCAAGCGGCGCATCACCATTTTTGTCAATGCCGGATCGCTTCCGGGGAGAATGGATTTGGCTCCTTCCAAAATGGTGACTTCTGCACCCAGTTTCGCATAAGCGGTACCCAATTCCAGACCAATGTAACCGCCGCCCACAACCACCAAGCGTCCGGGAACTTCTTGCAATTGCAGCGCTTCGGTGGAGGAAAGGATCCGTTTTCCATCAAACCGGAGAATCGGAAGTTCAGCCGGACGGGATCCCGTTGCAATAATCACATCGTTAAATTTATAAGTCTGGCTGGAATCGTCCGTCACAACCCGGACCGAATCGGTGCCGTTAAAGTATGCTTCTCCGCTGATGATCTCCACTTTGTTTCCTTGCAACAGCGATTTCACACCGCCGGTCAACTTTTTCACAACGCCGTCTTTCCATTTCATGAGTTCCGGCATGTTCACATTGACATCCCCTGAAACTTCGATCCCCATCTGATCCGCTTCTTTGATGGACAAGAAACGTTCAGAAGCGGTGATCAAAGCTTTAGACGGAATACAACCACGGTTCAAGCACACGCCGCCCAAAGCATCTTTATCGACAATGGTCACTTTGCGTCCCAGTTGTGCGGCACGAATGGCTGCCACATATCCACCCGGACCGGCTCCGATCACCAGAACATCGACTTCTTGTGCAAGATCTCCCACTACCATATCAGCTCATCTCCATCATTAAGAGTTTTGGATTTTCCATCAACTGTTTGAACCGACGCATAAATTGTGCAGCCAAATCGCCATCCACCAGACGATGGTCAAAGCTCAAAGATGCAAACATTTGCGGGCGGATGACAATCTCTCCGTCACGAACCACCGGTTTTTCCTGGATGGTTCCGACGCCCAGGATGGCCACCTCCGGATAGTTGATGATCGGGGTGAAGAATTGAGCCCCGTATCCGCCGAGGTTGGAAATGGTAAAGGTGCTGCCTTTCAATTCGCTGGGATCCAGTTTCATTTCACGTGCTTTGGTTGCTTTTTCGGTGATTTCCTGAGCGAGTTCGAAAAGCGATTTGCGATCGGCATCTTCAATGACCGGCACCATCAAACCATGGTCGGTCGCGGTGGCCAGACCGATGTTATAGTATTTTTTGATGACAATCTCTTCTCTTTCTTCATCGATGGACGCATTCAGTTCCGGGAACTCACGCAATGCAGCGATGGCCGCTTTGATCATGAACGGCAGGTAGGTCAATTTGATTCCGCGTTCTTGCGCCACTTCTTTTCCCCACTTGCGGATGGCCATCAATTCCGTTGCATCGATTTCGTCCATCAAGGTGACATGAGGAGCGGTATGTTTGCTTTCCACCATGCGTTTGGCGATGGTGCGACGGATGCCGCGCAGCGGAATGCGTTCTTCGTCCCCTCTGGTTTCCACCGGTGTTTTTGGCTCCACGGTTTTCCCTTGAACCGGTTGCGTTTCCGGTTGGGCTGCCGCTTCAGCTTGCCCGCCTTCTGCAAACCGTCTGACGTCTTCGGCCAAAATCCGGCCATGTTTTCCGGTTCCGGTTACCTGGGTGATGTCGACTCCCAACTCACGCGCCAATTTGCGGACAGACGGCATCGCCGATACATTCCGTTTGTTGCCGGCTTGCTCCGGAGCCGCTTTTTTCTCTTCCTTGGCTTCCTGAGCCGGTGCTGCCGTCTCTTCAGCCGCGTCTTCTTCTGCCACCTCTGCTTCTTCGAAATCTCCTTCTGCATCGATGATGGCAATAACCGAGTCGACGAGCACCACATCCCCTTCTTTGACTTTGATCTCTTTGATCGTCCCCGATACCGGAGAGGGGATTTCCACAACGGCTTTATCAGTTTGCACTTCGGCAAAAATGTCAAATTCCTGGATGGTGTCTCCTTCTTTGGCGTGCAGTGTCACGATTTCGCCTTCATGAATTCCTTCGCCCACATCCGGCAGTTTAAATTGATATGCTGCCACGAAAATAGCCTCCTTTTCTGTTTTCATGTTTAAGAAAGGACGCGGTGATGTCGAAACCACCGCATCCATCGGTATGTGTCTTTCCGGCACACTTTTTTACAATCAGAAGTCGAGTACTTCGGTAATTCCTTCCACCACGCGTTTGACATCCGGAATCCACTGGTCTTCGATCATCGGGAATGCGATGACGGTATCCGGAGGAGCAATCCGTTTGACCGGTGCTTCCAGTTTCAAGATGGCATGTTCATTGATTTGAGCAATCACTTCTGCCGCAATTCCGGAAGATCTTTGAGCTTCCTGTACCACCACGGCACGTCCCGTTTTTTCCACCGATTGGATGATGGTTTCGGTATCCAGCGGGCTGAGCGTGCGAAGATCGATCACTTCCACTTTGGTTCCGCGTTCTTTTTCCAGTTGCTCTGCCGCTTTCAAGGATGTATGAACCATGGCACCGTACGTGATCACCGTGACATCGGAACCTTCCCGAACCACGTTGGCTTTACCGATCGGAACGGTGTATTCCCCTTCCGGAACGTCTGCTTTTTGCGAGAAGTAAAGTTTCAAGTGTTCCAGGAAGAATACCGGGTCATTGTCCCGAATGGCCGAAATCATCAATCCTTTGGCATCATACGGATTGGAAGGCATAACCACTTTCAACCCTGGTGTTTGGGTGAGCAATCCTTCCAACGGATCCCCGTGAAGTTCCGGCGGTTTTACTCCTCCGCCAAGCGGTGCGCGGAACACGATCGGGGCATGAAAACGGCCGCCGGTCCGGTAACGCAAGCGGGGAGCTTGTACACAAATCGAATCCATGGCTTCAAAGATAAAACCGATAAATTGGATTTCAGCAACCGGACGGAATCCTTGGCTGGCAAGACCGACTGCCAAACCGCCGATTCCGGATTCGGCAAGCGGTGTATCAAAGACGCGATCTTCCCCGAATTCTTTTTGCAATCCGTCACTGACACGGAACACACCGCCGTTTTTCCCCACGTCTTCCCCAAACAAGAGTACGTTCGGGTCCCGTTTTAACTCGACACGAAGTGCATCATTAATTGCTTTTACCATTGTCATTTGTGGCATGGCTTATTTCCCCTCCTTTGTATATTCCGCTTTTTGTCTTTCAAGGTTCGGAGGCGTGACTTCAAACATGGAGTCAATCAAACCAGAAATGGTCATTTTCTCATATTTATCCGCTTTTTTAATTTCTTCGGAAACGGTTTGTTTTGCTTCCTCAATCACTTGGTTTTCGTCTTCTTCCGTCCACAGTCCTTTAGATTGCAAGTATTTGCGGAAACGAACCAACGGCTCGATTTTTTCATATTGTCCCGGTTCATCTTCCGGACGGTAACGGGACGGATCGTCACCGGACATGGAGTGCGCTCCGAGACGGTAGTTGATGGCCTCGATCAAGGTCGGTCCTTCACCGTTGCGGGCACGGTCGGCGGCATCTTTCACCACACGGTACACGGCCAGGACGTCCATTCCGTCCACTTGCACGCTGCGAATACCGGCAGCGACCCCTTTTTGTGCGACGGATTTTGCCGCTGTTTGTTTGCGGAACGGTGTGGAGATTGCATAACCGTTATTTTGCACGACAAAAATGGCGGGCAATTGATAAGCGCCGGCAAAGTTCATTGCTTCATAGAAATCCCCTTGGGAACTTCCTCCGTCACCGGTGAAGGTGATGGCAACGCGTTTTTCCCCGCGGCGTTTAAACGCCATGGCCACACCGGATGTTTGCACATATTGCGCCCCGATAATGATTTGGGGAACCAGGACGTGCACATCTTCCGGAATTTCCCCGCCGTGCTGATGGCCGCGGGACCACAGGAACCCTTGGTACATCGGATAGCCATGCCAGTAAATTTGCGGGATATCCCGGTAACCCGGCAAAATAAAATCATCTTTATTCAAAGCGTATTCGCTTCCAATCATCGTGGCTTCCTGCCCGGAAACCGGCGCGTAGAACCCCAGGCGTCCTTGGCGGGCGAGGCTGACCGCACGCTGATCCCATGTACGGGTAAAGACCATTCTTCTCATTAATTCTCTCAACTGTTCATCGCTTAACTCCGGCATGTGTTCTTCATTGATCACTTCCCCTTCCGGAGAAAGGATGGCAAACGGCTCTAACGGTTTCAGGCTGACTTCCGCTTTGCCAAAGACGGCAGCTTGTTTTGTTTTTGCCATGATTCATTCACCTCTTTGAATTAGTCTCAAAAAACCAATCAGTGAAAGCGTTTCACTGTTACACCCATTTTTTTATTCTGTTTTATAACAACAAAAATAATCAAGGGAAAGCAATTGATTTTATTAACTTTTTTGCTTTGAAACAAATGGCCTTTCCTCAATAATACAACTCACAGCAAATTTGTCAATCGCTCAAGAGCATCATTTTGTACTTTCCTTATCTTACCCATCCACAAACACGCTCCATGCATGTTCCCGGATGCATTTCATGTTCATCAAAAAACAATTGATGATATTAAATATTCAAGAAATAAATCCCTTTATAATTAAATTAAAAAATGGTACATTCTATAGAAAGGTTTTTGATTCTCTGAATAATAATCCATTAAATTTTTAAACGAAGAGGTGACGTTTCATGTGCGCTTTTTTGGAAGCGGACCCGCCCATCAGCCAAACCTCTTGACTCAGAACAGAAATCACAGCAATTCATCTCAGACCGTCAGATATACATACAAAAACAACACCAAAAGGCCTGGAAATTTGTCCAGGCCTTTCAGTGTTCCGAAAATTGCGGCATGACATTTTCCCATTTGACCGGTTCCGAAAAACGAATCTCCCCGGTCCGCTCTGCTTCCGGTATCCATGCATGCCTTTTATGAAGTGACACTTCTATTTTACTAATCCGCAAATGATCCACTTGCTTCACCCGAAACAACAAATGGGAAAAGGCGACTTGGTCTCCGACTTCAGGCGCTTTCTCCAACCGGGAGAAAAGCCATCCGCCGATGGTGTCATTGTGATCGTCCTGAATATGACAATGAAAAACCTGATTCACCTCGTCGATCAACCATCCCGGATCGATCTCCATCTTGATTGAACCGGACAGCGGTTGCCTTTCTTCAGGCAACGGACGGGGAATCTCTTTCAGCATCATATTCATGATGTCTTCCATCGTGACCAGTCCGGAGGTTCCACCAAATTCGTCGATGACCACCGCCAGTCTGATGTTTTCCTGCCGAAAAAGGCGAAGCATGGCTTTGAGCTCCATCGTCTCGGGCACAAACATCGCCGGACGAACCAAATCCCTGACGGAAAAGTCATCGCCTTCCCTCATCTTTTCAAACACGTCTTTGATGTGGATCACGCCGAGAATCTCATCTTTGTCTTTCCCGCAATAAGGAAACCACATGTGGCTTGACTGCCGGATCGTCTGAAACATCTCCTGTTTCGATTGCCCTTTATACAGGCAGACCATTTCCACCCGGGGAACCATCACTTCCCTCACGACACGGTCAACCAATGCAAAGACATTATCCACCAGAGCAAAAGCGGTTTGATCAATCACCCCGTGTTGATAGCTTTGCTCCAGCGATTGCCGGATCTCTTTTTCCGATGGAACCCTTTGCTTGCCTGCATCCATTCCCAGTTTCCGCGAGAGGAAAACGGTCAATTGCCGCAAAATTTGGACAACCGGACGAAATACATGGTAACAGCCAAGCACCCAAGGCGTCAAAAAGCACATTAAATTTTCCGGTTTGGAAAGAGCAAAAAGCTTCGGCAAGATCTCGCCAAAAACCGCATGCAACAATGTCAACAACAAAAAAACCAAGAAAAAAGCAATGATCTGAACGGCTCCGTCTGACAGGCCGAAACGGTTCAGCCCGGATTCCATCCATTGAAACAAAAAAGATCCGCCCATCCATCCCAAACCGAGAGAGGATACCGTCATCCCGAGTTGCGCGGCAGAAACATATTGGTGGATATCCAACCTTTTCAACGACATTTCCAGCCTCTTCTTTGCCGGCGTATGACGCACCATAAGCTCTGCTGCAACAAAAACGGAATTAAACAGCACCAATAAAAGAACGACTCCAAGCACCCACCAACTGTCAGGATCTTCCAATTGTCAATGCCCCCTAAAGCGTTCTCGTTCTTATTATAGCAAAAAAACTCTTTATGAGACCGTATTCCGGCCCACAAAGAGTTTTCCCCCTCTATACCACCGCTTCAATGCCGGCCCAGGTTTGAATCGCGTAGGCCACCCCGTGTTCATCATTGGTGCGTGTGACATAACGGCAGGCTTTTTTCACTTCTTCCTCCGCATTTCCCATCGCCACACTGACGCCGGCCCGTTTCATCATGGAAAGATCATTGAATTGATCGCCCAGGACCATGACTCGTTCCATCGGAATCCCATGCAGCCGGGCGAAAAACTCCACTGCGATCCCTTTTTGCGCTTCGGGATGATTGATTTCGATATTTTGCCCGTTCGAGCTGGTCACACAAACCCCGGCAACCGATTTTGCTTTTTCGCGCGCTTCGGCCAGTTTTTCTTCCATCAACGAAAAAGCCAGGACTTTAAAGACGGGGGATTTCGCTTCCTCCATCACATCTTCATAATACCGATCGCAAATTTCCGTCGTGCGAAATTGTTTTTTGGCCAAATCCCGAATCCAGTCCTGAACCTTCGAACGATCGATTTGAAGCCGGTCCAGCTCTCCTTTTAGATTTTGAAATCCGTCGCGATTGCAGTAAATCCCGCCGGAGGTGTACAGCTCATGATAAATCCCCGCTGCCCGGAAGGCTTCATGCAGCTTCCGGACTTGATTTACATCCAGAGAAATCTCCCGGAGAATCATCCCTTTTTCCGACCGGATGCAAGCGCCGTTCAAATGGATCAAAGGCAATCGGAGGCCGGCTTCCTCGAGAACCGTGACGGCGCCTTGGTACGAACGCCCGGTTGCAATGACCACCAAAATCCCTTTTTCCCGGGCCAAACGCAACGCCTTTTGATTTTCCGGACTGATCTTCCCTTCGTGATTCAATAATGTTCCATCCATATCTGTTGCAATCATTTGAACCATGTTCCCCACTCCTTCCCGATGCTGACAAATCATTTCTTACCCCAACCAACCATCCCTTAACCATCCTGAACCAAATCATGTATAATGGTCAATGGAATTTGACAGCAGACAAAACACAAGGATGATACCATGAAAAACAATAAATGCAAAACCCCTTCCCGTTGGGGAGAAAAACGATATCACACATGGAATCACCATTTGCGCCGGGTTTTTGGGCAAAAAGTGTTTAAGGTGGCGTTGGACGGCGGATTTACTTGTCCCAACCGGGACGGAACCGTGGCCGTCGGCGGATGCACGTTTTGCAGTGCACGCGGCTCCGGGGATTTTGCCGGAAACCGGCGTGATAATTTATTAAAACAATTTCACGAAGTCAAAACGCGGATGCATCAAAAATGGCCGGAAGCCAAATACCTTGGCTATTTTCAAGCTTTCACCAACACCTATGCCCCCGTGGAAACATTGAAAAATATGTATGAAATCATTTTGGAACAACCGGGCGTTGTCGGCTTAAACATCGCAACACGGCCGGACTGCCTGCCGGATGATGTGGTGGAGTATCTGAAAGAACTCAACGAACGGTCTTATTTGTGGGTGGAGTTGGGATTGCAAACCATCCATGATGAAACGGCCAAAAGGATCAACCGCGGACATGACTTCGCCTGTTTTCTGGAGGCCGTGGATAAACTGAGGAAACACGGAATCCGTGTCTGTGCCCATATCATTCACGGCCTGCCGGGCGAAACCGAAGAAATGATGCTGGAAACCGTCAAAGCTTGCGCTGACATGGATATCCAAGGGATCAAAATCCATTTGCTGCATGTATTAAAAAACACGCCGATGGCGAAGCAATATGAAGCCGGGCTCATCCGGTTTTTGGAAAAAGATCAATATATAAGTTTGATCGCCGATTCCCTGGAACTTCTCCCACCCGACATCGTCATTCACCGGTTGACGGGCGACGGGCCCCCGGACTTATTGATCGACCCGATGTGGAGCACCAACAAATGGAGCGTGCTCAATGCCATTGACGCCGAATTGAAAAAGCGCAACGCATGGCAGGGAAAAAAAGCCAAACCGCGCAAGCCGCTGACGCCTTCCACATCCATGTCAGGAGGAAAAGCATGATTCTTCCATCCATCTTGCAAAGTGCCCACCAATGGGCGTCCGAAGCATTAACTCCCGGCGGGACGGCCATCGATGCCACAACGGGAAACGGCCATGACACCTTGTTTTTGGCCAGGCAAGTCGGACCGGACGGACAAGTCTTCGGCTTTGACATTCAAGAACAAGCCATCCAAAAGACCCACCGGCGTCTCTTGGCGGAAAATGCACATCGTCAAGTCACATTGTTCCAAAAAAGCCATGATCAAATGCACGAAGTGTTGCCGGAAAAACTCTTGGGAAAGGTCCAAGTCGTGATGTTTAATCTGGGCTATCTCCCGCACGGGGACAAAACGATCATCACCCGTCCCGACACCACCGTCCGAGCCATGCAACAGGCCCTCCAATTTTTAACATCCGGCGGACTGCTGATTGCAGCTCTGTACACCGGCCATCCGGGCGGACAAGAAGAAGCCGGTCACGTCATTGAGTGGGCTTCCGGCTTGTCCCCCCGTTCTTTTCAAGTCATGTGGCAACAGATGATCAACCGGGACCGGTCCCCTTCATTGCTGATGATCGAAAAACGGTCATAAAAAGACGGATCCCCGCTCCGGCGATCCGTCTTTTTATAATAAAAACATCTTCCCGGCTTCCTGGAAGATGTTTGATTGCTGATTTATGAAACATTATCGGTTTTTTCTTTGCTTGGCTGCAAGGGCACTCAGTCGTTCTTCGCTGCTTTTCATCCATTTCTTCATCATGTCTTCGAAGTCCGTCGAACTTCTTCGACCGGACCGTCCTCCTCTTCGATCACGCGGACGATCCGCCTGGAGCGCTTTTATTGACAAGGAGATTTTTCCTGAAGGATCAATAGAAAGCACTTTCGCTTTAACTTTTGCACCTACTTGCAACTCATCTTCAACTTTTTCCACATATTTTGTCGAGATTTGAGAAATGTGAACCAAACCCGTTTCTCCGGATTCCAGTTTGACAAATGCGCCGAACGGTTTGGTGGTAACCACTTCCCCTTCTACGACGGCCCCTTCCTTTAACACGCTCATTATAACACTCCCGAAGTGTAATTAATTCTGTACAAAAGTACCATTTATTTTCGTAAAAGTCAATGGGTAAAAATGTCTTCGCACCCGATGATGCGCTTGTTTTATTTATCTCCTTGTCTCCACAGATCCAAACCTTTGCCTTTAAAATATACACAAAACCATGGCAAAATATGCACTTGATTTCCCACCTGTTTCTTAGTTTAATATTTTTCTTATAAGGGAATTTGAAAGGATATGTGATTGTATAATCCCTTTCTGATTCTGTTGGACAGACCTGAGGCGGGGATGAAGCGGCAACATCCTCCATGAAAAACCCGTGCCGCGCAAACTTTATTGTTGGGAGGCTACTTTTGTGCATCATTCGGTGAATGACGTGAAAATCATTGAGGAAAAGGCAAAGAAAGATCAGGCGGAAGAAAGAAAAGCGATCCGGGTGGTTCGGGAAGCAACCAAAACCCATTTGAAAAACGAAAACAATCATCATTCAAAATAAACCATTCCCAGCCGAATCCTTCTCAAAAAAGGAGAACCCCTGTACCGGGTTCTTCTTTTTTTGTTCCTTACCAAAAAAATAAATGATCCTATTCACCTTATCCGGATAATTATGTTATACTAATCGGTGATTTAATATATCACAATCGATTCGGAATCTCATTAAAAGGTGGATGTAAATATGAGCATGGTTATCCCGACGAAAAATGAACCTTCTCTTCACCTCGGGGGAAAATTGCACATCAACCTCCCTGTCAGCCAATTGGTGGAACACGCCATCTTGAGAAAAGAAGCCGTTTTGACAGAATCCGGCGCCATTTGCGCAACCACAGGGGCTTTTACCGGACGTTCACCCAAAGACAAATTCATCGTTCAGGAACCTTCCGTCGATGGACACATCGACTGGGGAAGCGTCAATCAACCCATGGAACCGGAGAAGTTTGAACGTTTATTAAAACGGTTACAAACCTATCTGGCAGAAAAAGAACTCTACATTTTTGACGGTTTTGCCGGCGCAGACCCCGCTTACCGCCTTGCGATCCGGGTCATCAATGAGTATGCCTGGCAAAACCTGTTCGTACATCAGCTTTTTATTCGCCCTTCAAAAGAAGAACTGGAAACGCACGAGCCGGAATTCACCGTGGTTTGTGCCCCGGACTTCAAAGCCGATCCGAAATCGGACGGAACCCGGTCCGAAACGGTGATTGCCGTCAGCTTTGAGCACAAAATGGTGATCATTGCCGGAACCCGTTATGCAGGGGAAATGAAAAAATCCATATTCAGTGTCATGAATTACTTGCTGCCGGAACATGGTGTGCTGCCGATGCATTGCTCTGCAAACATCGGGAAGGAAGGAGACGTGGCCCTCTTTTTCGGACTGTCGGGAACCGGAAAAACAACGTTGTCCGCAGACCCTGAACGCTCGTTGATCGGAGATGACGAGCACGGCTGGTCCGACCAAGGGGTGTTTAACATGGAAGGCGGTTGCTACGCCAAATGCATCGGCCTTACCGAAGAAAAAGAGCCGCAAATCTACCGTGCCATCCGCTTTGGCTCCGTTCTGGAAAATGTCGTGGTGGATCAAGACGGGGTTCCCGATTACGAGGACGCTTCGTTAACCGAAAACACACGCGCCGCTTATCCCATTCATCATATTTCTGGATCAGTCATTCCGGGGATCGCCGGACACCCGAAAGTCATTCTCTTTTTAACGGCGGATGCTTTTGGAGTATTGCCCCCGATTTCCAAGTTGACGCCGGAGCAAGCCATGTATCATTTCTTGTCCGGCTATACGAGCAAGCTGGCCGGAACCGAGCGGGGAGTCACGGAGCCGGAAGCCACTTTTTCCACATGTTTCGGCGCTCCGTTCCTGCCCCGCCCAGCATCGGTTTACGCGGAAATGTTGGGCGAAAAAATTGACAAACACCAAGTCGATGTTTACTTGGTCAACACCGGCTGGACCGGCGGGCCTTATGGAACCGGCAAACGCATGGATTTGAAATATACGCGCGCCATGGTCCGTGCCGCCATTTCCGGGGAACTGAAAAAAGCGGATTATGAAACGGATCCCATTTTTGGTTTGTCCATGCCCAAAACCTGCCCGAACGTCCCGGATGAAATATTGAATCCGCGCAACACTTGGGACGATCCAAAAGCTTATGACGAAAAAGCACGGGAATTGTCCCGTCGGTTCCACACCCATTTCGCGAAATTTAAAAATATCAAGGATAAAATTCGTAACGCCGGCCCCCGGCTCTGAACTTTTCTTTTAAAAACAGCTCTTATTTTTCAAGAGCTGTTTTTTTATTAACAAAAACGCTTATTTTATATTTTTTGACATCCTGTTATCTGTTGAAATCAATGTAATCTATTGGTATGATCAGCAAAGGTGAAGCTTGGACGAAAGAAAGGAAGCTCAGTCATGTCAACAAAACCTGTCATTATCGGTGTTGCAGGAGGAACCGGTTCAGGCAAAACGACCATTGCCAAAAAACTGGTGGAACAGTTTTCGGAATCCGTGGTTTATCTGGAACAAGATTCTTATTATAAAGATCAATCCCATTTGCCTTTTGAAGAACGCATCAAAACCAATTACGACCATCCTTTGGCCTTTGACAACGATTTGTTGTATCAACATCTCCTTCAGCTGAAAACCTACCAACCGGTTCAAAAACCCGTTTATGATTATGCACGGCACACCCGGGCAAAAGAATCCGTACATCTCGAGCCCAAAGATGTCATCATCTTGGAAGGCATTTTGATTTTGGAAGATGAACGTTTGCGCAATCTGATGGATATCAAAATTTTTGTTGACACGGATGCGGATGTCCGGATTTTAAGAAGAATTGACCGCGACATCAAAGAAAGAGGAAGAGATCTGGATTCGGTGATCAACCAGTATCTGACCGTTGTGCGTCCGATGCACATGCAATTCATCGAACCGAGCAAACGTTATGCCGACATCATCATTCCTGAAGGAGGGCACAATCAGGTGGCCATCAATCTTTTGCTCAATCAAATCCGGACTTATTTGCAAAAAGCTCCTTCCTTTTCCAATAAAAAAGCCTAGATCGCATTCACGACCTAGGCTGGATTTCTTATTTGCTTTCTTCTTTCTGCTCTTCGAGCTCTTTCAGCTGATCGCTTAACACGTGGAGACGATGCTTCAATTCTTCGCCCCACTCTTTATCATTTAATACTTTTGATACTCTCAACAAGTCAAGTGAATGATCAATTTGTTCGCGCAAGATGGGTTCAAAGTCTTCAGACTCTTGAAAACTTACGCCATATTCTTTCCATTCAGCGATCATTTCGGGGGTAATGGTATCTCGGAGGGTGACTTCTCTTACGCGATCTTCCCGAGCGTACTCCACCACTAGCTCGAACTCTTCTCTCACCGATGGATGAACTTGAACGTCATGGCAAACCGGACAGTACATCAGTGGCACCTTATGAACCATGACGGACTCTGAACGATACGATCCGATAAATCCGATGGTTGATGCGCCACAACAATAACTCATCTGCGATCCCCCCTGTCCCACTCATGATCGGCGACATATCCTGGTGCGATTCGGTTTTATAAAGGATAAGGCGTCTTTTATATATTTTATCACAAATCACTATTATCCAAACATATTTATACAAAGAAAAAACATGACAATTTTTTCTGTTCACCGAAAATCTTCACTTTTAAAAATCTCCTGATCCGGGGAAGGGGCCGCCCGGGCCGCCGGAAAGCACAAAAATATCCTCCTGTAAAAAATCTCTTTTTCACCGAGATTTTCCTTCAGGAGGACAAATCAGGCCGTGACGGCACATTAAGAATCAGTCTTCTTCACTGACCATCGCTTCATATTGGCTTGCATCCAACAATTTCTCCAGTTCGGAGGGATCGGACATTTCCAACACGATCATCCAACCGTCTCCATAAGGGGATTCATTCACATTTTCCGGCGAATCTTCCAGTCCGCTGTTAACCTCAAGAACTTTTCCGCTGACCGGAGCATAAAGTTCCGAAACCGTTTTCACGGATTCGACACTGCCAAACGATTCTTCGGCAGCCAGTTCCTGTCCTGCCTCAGGCAATTCCACAAAAACAATGTCTCCTAACTGGTTTTGGGCAAAGTCCGTAATCCCGATGCGAACTTTGTTGTCTTCCAAAGTTTCCACCCATTCATGTTCTTTGGAATACCGCAGTTCTTTTGGCACGTTCATTGTTCGATTCCCTCCGTTATTGAATTTCTCCCGACATCCGTTCCAGCGGGCGCTTTAACATGGACAATGCCTTGGCGCCGGCGAAACGGTGTCTTAATTGACCTTTGGCATCGAATAAGTAAAATGCCGGTACATACTCATTCTCAAAGGCATCCACAACAGCATGCTTGTTATCGATCCCTTGAGGATGTTTCAATTCATATTTTACGATAGTTTCTTTCACCGCGTCTACATCTGTATCTTTTTCCGAACGCGGGACATGAATACCTATAAATTCCACATGCGGATGTTCTTCCCGCAGTTTGTTCAATTCTTTAAACCCCATTTTGCACAACTCGCAACTGACGGACCAGAAATGAACCAGCACGGGTTGTCCCGTGAGCTCGTCGTTTGAAACCTCTTGATTCACCCATTCCGTGACGCCGCCGATGTCCGGCAATGCCGTCCGCAACCGCAGAACCATGTGCCATTCCTCCCGTTCCGTATGAATAAAGGCCCGACACATTGTCAGGCCTTCCGGCTTGCTTGCCCGTAAACTTTTTTAAGACCGAATGAAACATTACAGCCATTTTTCTTTGAACTCTTCTTCTTTAAAACCAACCGTGACCTGGTTCCCGTCGGTAATGACCGGGCGCTTGATCAGCATCCCGTCCGATGCCAAAAGATCCAACTGCTCTTCTTCACTCATCTCTTTCAGCTTTTTGGACAATCCAAGTTCACGGTATTTCTTGCCGCTGGTATTGAAAAACTTTTTGACGGGCAGTCCGCTTTTGGAAACAAACTGTGCCAATTCATCCCGGGAAGGAGGGTTTTCGACGATGTTTTGCTCGGTGAAACGCACGCCGTGTTCCTCCAAAAATTTCTTGGCCTTACGGCACGTCCCGCATTTCGGATACCAGTACATTTTCAGTGCCAATTTCAGCCCTCCTTATGTGGACATCATTATTTCTTATTCTATCCTGAATAAAATTATTTGAACACTTGGCCGCCTCTTTTATATTCCACATCCGCCACATTTTCCCTCACATTGGCCACCCTTGCCGCGACAAAGAAAAAGTCGGACAAACGGTTTAAGTAGCGGCGGACTTCCTCATTGGTCTCTTGTTCACGGCACAACGTCACCACCATGCGTTCAGCACGGCGCGCCAGCACGCGGCAAATGTGCAAAGCGGCGGCTCCCCGGGTTCCACCCGGCAAAATAAACCGTTTTAACGCCGGGCACTCTTCCTCATAATGATCAATCCAGTTTTCAAGGCGACGGACCATCTCCGCATTCACCTTATATTGCCGCTTTTCCCCCGCCTGTGCCAGGTCGGCTCCGGCATCAAACAATTCATGTTGAATTTCGGTCAAATGCCGGATCAGATCGGAAAACTTTTCGTCATCCAACCGGGTGATGGCATCACCGACAAACGCATTCAGCTCATCTACGGTTCCATAGGCTTCCACGCGGATGTCATCTTTATCCACACGTCCGCCGATCACACTGGTTTTTCCTTCATCTCCCTTACGGGTGTAAATTTTCATGATATCTCCTCCTGATCAACACCCCTGGCGGATGTTAAAAGAATTTGCGGAACATGGAGGGTCGGATGATCAATGACAACCGGCTTGACACCATATACTTCTTCAACGAGGCCGGGCTCGATCACCTCCCACGCCGTTCCGGTTCTTACCAGCTTTCCGTCTTTCAGCACCAGCAGTGCATCGCAATATTGGGCGGCCAGGTTTAAATCATGCAGGACCACAATCACTGTCAATCCGTACGTCTTTTGCCAGTTTTTCAGCCGGTCCAGCACCGCAAGTTGATAATGAATGTCCAAATAAGTGGTTGGTTCATCCAATATCAGCAACCGGGGCTCCTGCGACATCACCCGGGCGATGGATACCCGTTGCCGTTCCCCTCCGCTCAATTCAGAAACCGGACGGTGTCTGACCGGGTAAACCTGCGTTTCCCGCATGATCCGGTCCACCACCCGCCGGTCTTCCCCGGTCTGTCCGAAAAAGCGGCGGCGGTAGGGATAACGTCCCATCAAAACAACTTCTTCAGCCGTGAATGAAAGATCCGAAACCTGTTCCTGCGTCAATACCGCCCATTTTTTGGCTCTTTCTTTGAGCGGATACGATTCAAGCGGTTTATCATCCAACCAAACCTTGCCGGCATCGGGAGCATCCTCCCCGGTGAGAAGGCGCAGCAATGTGCTCTTTCCGCTTCCGTTCGGACCGATGATGCCCAACATTTCTCCTGGTTTGACTTGAAAAGAAATCTCTTTCAACACCCAGCGTTGCCCCATCTTTTTCGCCAGTCCGGCCGCTTTTAACATCGTTTGTCTCCTTTCATCCCTGACTTCTCTGATGTCTGCGCAAAATGCCCGCGAAAAAAGGAGCCCCCACAAAGGCTGTCACCACACCAATCGGGAGTTCCCGGGGTGCCAGCATAATCCGGGACAACCCGTCGGCCCAAATGAGAAAGGAAGCCCCGAACAGCGCCGACAAGGGAAGCAAATACCGATGATCCGCCCCCGTCAACATGCGCATGATGTGGGGGACCACCAATCCGACAAAGCCAATCATTCCCGAAACGGAAACAGCCGCACTGGTCATCAGGGAAACAATGATCAATAAAAATATCCGCATTTTTTCCACATGAATACCCAGATGGTGAGCCGATCTTTCTCCCAACACCATCAAATTCAGCTCCCGTGAAAACCGCCAGCAAACGAGAAAGCCGATGAGAAAAAATGGCAACAGCAAACCGATGTGTTGCCACCCGCGAAAAGCAAAACTGCCCATCAGCCAAAACTGAATCCGCTGCATTTCCTCCGGGGAAGTCGAAATGGCCAAAGTCAACACCGCACTGAAAAACGCTTGGACCACCACGCCGGCCAGAATTAATGAACTCGCCTGCGATGCTCTCCGTCCTCTCCCAAGCTGAAGCACCAACAAAAGTGCCAGACAAGCGCCCAGAAAAGCAAAAAGAGGAAGCATCCAACCGGACCGGTCCCCCCAGCCGGTGATGATAACCAAAGCCGCTCCGACAGCCGCACCGGAGGACACCCCCAGGATATACGGGTCCGCCAAATGATTTTTGAGCAATCCCTGATAAATCACTCCGGCCGTCGCCAGACAAGCTCCGACCAAACCCACCAACAACACCCGGGGAAGCCGCAACTCCCAAATAATAGCGGCATCGGCTTCATCCATGTTCAACCCGTCCGCCAAACCGGTATGTTGCAAAATAACTTTCCACACCGTCCAAAATCCGACATCCGTGCTTCCAAGAAAAACCCCCAGGGAAACGGAGAGAATCAGGGCAACCAACAACCCTCCTCCCCACAACCACTTCCTTCTTCCGATCGTCATCGGGCACTCTCACCAAACCTGTCAGGATACAATGTTTCAGCCAATTGTTTGACCCCTTCGTAAACGCGCGGCCCGGGACGGCTCAACAAATCCGGATCCAGTGCGTAGACCCGGCCTTCCTGAATGGCACGGATGGATTGCCAGCCTGCCCTTTTCTTAATTTCTTCGATATTGCCATGCAACGAAACAATCACATCCGGATTCCATTTCACCACTTGTTCCGGAGAAACTTTGGGCCATCCTTTCAGCCCTTGCGCCACATTTTTTCCGCCGGCCAATTGGAACAATTCATTCATAAAGGTGTCTCCCCCGACCGTATACAAGTTGTCGTCCAATTCAATCCACACTTTCACCCGTTTTTCTTCCGGAACTTGAGCCACCTTGGCATAAACCGTCCGCAATTGTTTTTCCATTTTGGCAACCAATTGATCCGCCTCTTTTAGATGATTGGTTGCCTGCGACAAGATGACAATGGCCTCATAAATCTCTTTGGTGCTTTGGGGATCGGCCACCAACACGGGAATCCCCATTTTTTTCAATTGATCCAGAACTTCTTTTTCATTTCCGGAACTTGCCACAACCAGATCCGGCTTTAAAGCCACCACTTGTTCCGCATTGATTTGGAATGCACTGACTTTGGGCAAATTTTTGACTTCCTCCGGATAATCATCCTGATCGGTTACTCCGACCACTTGCTTTCCTGCTCCCAGTGCGAATAAAAGCTCCGTGTTGCTCGGCATCAGGGATACGATACGCTGTGGCTCTTTTTCAATCTGAACCAGATTGCCCGTCTGATCTTTTACAGTCAGCGGATAATGGACGCTTCTGTCTTGCATCGGCCCGTATTGCACGGCTGAATCATCCAGGTTTTGCGGGGAACAACCGGCAATTCCGCCGATCAAGACCAGAAGTGCGATCCCCAGGAAAAGAACTTTCCACTTGAATCGTTTCATGTTTGAACTCCTCTCTGTGGCCAATAAAAAAACCCGTGCTGACGGGGCACAGGAGTTACATGCATGCAAAACACCAGCCCGGCATGAGACACACAACGGGCCAAGTGCATACGTCTCTCCTCACCCCCGAAGGAGAACGTAAGTAAACAGAAAAGGCAGGTCTCCTGGCTTATGGGTCATCGTCAGGCTCGCCTTCCCATTTTCTTGCGAAAACAGTGGCATTAAGAGCCGTCCTCCCCAAATACAGTGGCGGGGCCGCGCCGGATTCCAACCGGTCTTCCCTATTACCTTTCTCCCATCGGAGAAAGACCTTTTCTTCTATTCACTTCGTTCGTTATCATTATAAAAGAAAGGAAAACGGGTTTCAATTTTCAGACCTGCAGCGGAAGGGAGAGACCACACTTTGCTTAAAAAATCTTTTTCTTTTGATTTGGGAAAAGAAAATCGCGTCATCCGCGGAGATATCCGTTTGCCAAAACCGCAACTACCTGCGCCGGTCCTTTTCATTTGTCACGGTTTCAAAGGATTCAAAGATTGGGGATTTTTCCCTGTATTGGCCGAAAAACTGGCTGAAGCCGGCTTTGTCACCGTCACGTTTAACTTTTCCATGAATGGAATCGGCGAGGATTTGGAAAACTTTACGGAGTTGGAGAAATTTTCATTGAACACCTTCAGCCGGGAACAAGAAGATTTGGCCTTTTTAATCCAAAAGGTCCGCGAAGGGGACTTTCCGTATGCGGATGCCATCGATCCGGGACGAATCGGACTTTTCGGCCACAGCCGCGGAGGAGGCAACAGCCTGATCCATGCCTTGGATCACCCGGATCGGATCAAAGCGGTTGCTGTTTGGAACAGCATTCACCGGGCCGACTTCTTTGCTCCTGAAGTGATGGACGACATCAAGAGCAAGGGAATCGGTTATATATCCAATGCACGCACCGGACAACTATTGCCCGTCCGACGGGAAGTCATCGATGACATCCGGCAGAACCGGGAACGGTTTGACATCAAAAAACGTCTGCCGGATCTGCATCTTCCTCTGCTCATCGTACAAGGAACCGAAGATCTCCCCGGCTTTATGGAAGGAGCAAAAGAAATGGCTGATCTGGCAGACAAGGCCACGCTTCGTCTCATCGAAGGGGCCAATCACACCATGGGTGCGGTTCATCCTTTTGAAAAAATGACTCCGCAGCTGGAAGAGGCGATTCAAACCACCTCCTCTTTTTTTCTGAAGCATTTGTCTCCTGAACAGGTATAATGATAGCAGGTGCATCATGTAAAAAGCAGGTGAATGGAATGCAAACGCAGAAACCGTCTTCGGATTGCCCGGCGGGGGAAACCCGGAAAAGCCACCACCCCGACAAAGTGAAAAACAATCTGATTTCCCGGCTCAACCGCATTGAAGGGCAAATTCGCGGTGTCAAAAAAATGATCGACAATGATACTTACTGCGATGATGTGTTAAATCAGATTGCAGCGATCCAATCGGCTTTAAACAGTGTGGGCAAAATCCTTTTGGAAGGCCATTTGAGAAGTTGTGTGGTGGAACGTCTCCAAGAAGGCGAAATGGAAGTGATTGACGAATTGCTTGTGACCATGAATAAGTTGATGAAATAAGCAGTGAAAATGCAGACAGGTTGGCGGATCCCGCCAACCTGTCTGCTTAAGGGGGTCAAACGTTTTGGATTTCTACTTGCCATCAGTGACGCGTGAGAACATGAGATCATCCATTTACAAATTGGAAAGGAAAGTTGTTTTCTCTGCTCCATCCATTGTTGCATCGTCATGCTGCGTCTGTTTGCTTCTCTATCTATTATAACGGATCATGCTTCGGAAAAGTTTCAACAAAAAATGAAAAAATAAAATTTTAAACCGTGATGGAGACATCATGACTTTCAAACAACTTTACGGCGGTTTTCTCACGCATATACACCAAATAACGCGTGTAAAGACGCCACATTCCCTGCCAGAATTCATCCCCGGCCGGTTGGTACACCACTTTCAGCCCGATCGCTTTGGCCTCCTCATAACCGATGACTGAACCGTGATTCGGATATTTGTCTATGTTGATCAACGTCTCGGCAATCCGCTTGGCCTTCAGCAGATTGTTTTTATACATGGACCGGCTCAACCACTTGACGGCCAAACGTTTCGAATGTTCAATCGATTTATGGCAAAAGTCAATCAATGCCGCATCCACGCCCTGCAAAAAAGGAAGATAGGCTGCATTTAAAGGTTGTCCATTTGCATGTTCTTTTTTAATCAATTCGAGTCCGTTCAGGAAAGCTTGAGCGGGCCGGTATTGATAACCGAGCACGGTCGGAATCGAAACCTGAGGATCGATCGGACCCAGTTCCGATGTGTCGCTCATCACAATTTCATCCGCAGCCAGGCTGATCAAGGTGGCCGCACTTTTGGCTGCCTGCGGGACAATCACCCGAAGATGCCTGGTTTTGGAAAACAGCGTGTGCACCAATGTTTCCGCCGCATTCGGATCGCCACCGGGGCTTTCGATGATCAAATCCACATCACACGAGTCCTCCAAAGAAGAAACAATCTCATAAAACGGAGCAATATCTTCCCGGGTAATGGCGCTGTCCGGATGGGTCAGGTTCGCCATGTACACCAAAATGCGGCGCCCCGTCTTCTTTTCCAATTCTCTCATCAATGCCTGCCGTTCGTACCGGTCGCGATGGACAGCGTGATAAAGAGGACTTTGCTTTGGAAATTGTTGGTGATCCATGGAATCTCCTTCTCTTTTCATTATTGGCTTTGATAGGGCCGGCCGTACAACTTTTCTTTCGTCGGCTTGATTCCCAAAGCCTCCATATCCTTTTTCAGCTTTTGCACCGATTTGGCAAAGCACTCAAAATCATTCCGGTTGTTTTCGCGCAACAATTTCTCTTTGGCTGTAAGGAGTGTGTCAAACATCGCTTGCTTCCCTCCTTGTCTCATTCGCAAGCTCCTTTTTTTAGTATACTATATGCATTCCCTTTCCGAAAGATCACGGTGATTCCCCCGACTTTCCATTGTTGGGCACTTTCCCGTTTGCTATACTAATATATTAAGTCGATTCCATAAAGATAGGAGTTTTACAGTGAAATACACCGGATTTTTAGAGCCGCTTCAGCATCGCCCCGCCCGGCCTGTACACTATGAGCTGAAAGTGGATGACCAAGTCATCCCTTTGAATGATTTTTTGGGCAGGGAAATGGAAATCCGATTTCTGGATGAATTGCGATGCCGGTATTGCGGACGGAAAACCAAAAAATTTTACGGTAACAACAGCTCATGCTTTCCTTGTTTTAAAAAACTCCCGGTCAATGATCTTTGCATCGTCAAACCGGAATTGTGCCATTTCCATCAGGGAACTTGCCGGGACAACGCCTTCGGCGAGCATCATTGCATGTGCCCCCATATTGTTTATCTCGCTTTATCCAGCGATATCAAAGTCGGCATCACGCGAAAAAGCAACCGGTTCAACCGCTGGATCGATCAAGGGGCGGTGCAGGCATTGCCCGTTTTGGAAGTGGCTACACGCAAAGACGCCGGCGAAGCGGAAGTGTTCCTTTCCCAATTCATTACGGACAAAACCAACTGGCGCAAAATGCTGAAAAATGAAATCAATGACGCGGATTTGTATCAAACCCGCAAAGAACTGATCAAAAAACTGCCGGAACGGTTCCAGCCTTGCATCCTTCCTGAAACGGAAATTCATGAATTCACTTATCCCCAGCTTCAAGTTCCCGATAAAATCACTTCCCTGAACTTTAAAAAACAACCGGCCATCCGCGGGACATTGATCGGCATCAAAGCACAATACTTAATCTTTGACACCGGAGTATTTCAGGTGCGCAAACATGCCGGATACAAAATTTCCATTTCGCTTTGAGCATTTTTAATGTATCCGGCGAAAGAAGTTTTTAAACCGGTACGGCGGTCCCAAATTCCGGCGGATGTGCCGCCAATTCGGCTTCATTCGGAAGAGAATGAGGCTTCCCAAAACCAAAATGACAAGCCATGCATAAAAATGGGTCACCAGAATCAATCCGAGAATAATCATCGCCATGGTCGTAAGCAGTGTGGACAAAAACAGATAACGGGTGAACAGCAAACTGAAAAAATAAATAATGATTCCCACCAAAACCAACACCGGGCTTAAAATCAGCAATGCTCCCGCTGCGACGGTCAATCCGTAATTCCCTTGAAAACCCAAGAACACAGAATACATACTGCCGGCGACAACCAGGACAGCCGCAAAGCACGCTCCCGGCCACCCTCCCAAAGCCATGCCGAAAAGAGTTGCTGCCATTCCTTTCACCAAGTCAATTACAATCATTAAAAAATATTCGCGCGGCTGCAATTGGGATCGAAACGGATACTTTCCCAAAGCCCAGAGATGAAGCGGCAAAGCTCCCATCAGATAAGCGCCGGCCAAGATACAAACAAAACTCATGCTGTCCCCTCCTTCCCTGTTTTTTAACAAATTATGCCGGCAAACGGCATAGTGCCAACCGGATCAGGGTCACCAGCCCGGCATAACCGAAAAAAGGGTACAAAAACCCGATCAGCACCGGAAAACCGAACAAGGAAAACAGATAGCCCAATCCAAAAATCACAGCCATCACAGTTGCCGGATGGTACGGAATCCACGGTTTCAAACTGACGGTCAACCCGTATACATTGCCGATGAGGGTGGTCAAAATCTCCGCCCACATCACCAATAAAAAGAAGTATTTGAGCCCGTCGCCCAACCGGCTGATGACAAAAGCCATGGGAATCTTCAGATGAGACACATCCGTCCAATAAATCTGCATGGCGAGGTTGCTGGCAAAAAGCATCAAGCCCAAGCCCAAGCCACCCATCATCCCTCCCGCCATCACCACAGGCTCATCGGCCACTTTAGCCCCCAACGGGATCAAGACCGCTTGCATCAACGAGAAATTGTAAGCCACGTAAATGAGGGACGGCACCAACCAATGATAGCGGGACGGCACCAAAGCAAAGGGCATATAAGAAGACCAATCCGCTGTCTTCCAAGCATGAATCGCGACCATCCCGATAAACAGAAGCATCATGGGAACGACAAGGGAGTTGACCGATAAGATGCCGTCCATTCCCCTTAAAATGACGACATATGCAATGAAGACCGTTATCATGACCCCCAAATGAAAAGACAATCCGAGTTGTTCCTCAAACAAAGCCCCCGAGCCGGACAACATCGCGGTTGTGATGCCGAATAACATGAGACTGACCAACCGGCTCATCCATTTCCCCCAATATTCGCCAAACAAATAACAGTTGAAATCTTCATAGGACGGGGTGCCCAACCGGCTTCCCATGAGAAGCATGCGGACTCCCAACCATGAAAACATCCCGATGGCAAACAGGACTCCCCAAATGCTGTCTTTCCCGTGAGAAGTAAAAAATTGCATGATTTCCTGTCCGGAAGCAAATCCGGCTCCAACAGCGGTTCCCGCATAGACAAAACTGATCCGGAGAGCCAAACTCCATCTCCTCAGTGACCACATACAACCCTAACCCCTTTGTCCGACTGTCAGGACTAGTTTATGATCACGGGCATAAGAAAAGACCAGCCAAGTTTTTGGCTGGTCTTTGGATTACCAGGGCCATCCTCCTTTTTTGTCATCATCCTTCTTGCCATCGTCACCGTTATTTCCGTTGTCCCCTTGGTCATTGCCGTTGCCGGGTCCGGGGAACGGGAAGTTATTGTTGTCGTCTCCATTTCCCGGATCATTCGGATCTTCCGGTTTTTCCCCGTCATCCGGTTTTTCTTCCCCTTGCGGGGCCAGTGTAACCGAAACGACACCCGATTCTTTTTGATCGTTTTTCTCCGTGTCAATGGCCACCACTTTATAGCGGTAGGTTTTGGAGGCAGGTTGCCCTCCTCCGCCGAAGAGATTATCCAGGAAGTTTCCTCCTTGAGGCGGTTGCACGGGATCTTTATATTCTCCCACGGTTCCGGGCAATTCTTTAATCATCTGGAAGTCTTGCCCTTCCTCTGCACGCCATACCTGGAATTTGACGCGGTCTCCCTGTGCACCCCACTTCAAGAGAATACCGTCACTTTGTTGCGACGCACTTAATTGAGGTTGTTTCAACTCAAACGGCGGTTGCGGTTCAGGTGCGTTAAACTGGAATTTCTGAGGTTTCTCCCCTTCCAGCGCTTTGTTCATCACATAGCCGAAGATTTTCGCCGGTGCGCTTCCCCCGGTCAGGTACGGGTTGTCCTGTCCGCCTTGGGGATAGAACACGTTGACAGCCATCACCATATTGGGGGTGTACCCGACAAACCATCCGGCTTGCCCGCCTTGGATCGTACCGGTTTTCCCGGCAACATCCCAGTCGTTATGCAAGGCGGCTTTTTTACCGGAACCTTCGGTAATGACATTCTTCAACATGCGGGTCATCCAATAAGCGGTCTTTTCATCAAAGACTTTGGTTTCTTTTTCATCTTTTTCTTTTTTGGGCTCCAACTCTTTGTCTCCTTGCACCACTTTCCGGATGGTGTACGCATGCTTATAAGAACCTTTATTCGGGAAGACGGAGTACGCTTGCGCCATTTGCTTGGAAGTAACCCCTTTGTTCAAACCTCCCAGAGCAAGGGGTGCATATCCTTTATCCGCCGGTTGCAAATCCAGCCCCAGTTTTTGCCCGTAATTATAGGCCCGTTCCAGTCCGACTTCTCGCAACAAGTGAATCGTCGACAAGTTCAGCGAGTTGGCCACCATGTATTTCATGCTGACCTCACCTTTGGGACCTCCCGAGTAGTTGCTTGGACTCCAGTCGCCGGCAAAGTCCACCTTTTTGTCTTCAACCGTGAAATACTCATTATAACCAAGATCCTGAATGGCCGGGGAATAGACGGTCAATGGTTTGATCGTCGATCCCGGTTGCACCGGATCGGCCACCGCCCGGTTTCGGTATCCCGGTTTATATTCGCGGCCGCCTCCCACGGCTCGGATCAGCCCCGTTTTGGGATCAATAATGGTAATCCCGGCGTCGGCCCCCTCCAAAGATTTTCCTTCATTATTGGTAAACAGCGAATCATCTTTCAGAGCCTCTTCCACCGCTTTTTGGGCTTTCAAATTCAAACCGGTATAAATATTGAGTCCCAGTTGTTCCAGATCTTCTTCATTCAAGCCGTATATTTCTTCCAATTCATCAATGACCAAATCTTTATAAGCATCAAACTCGTTTTGTTTCAGATACTCTTGTTCACATTCTTTACAAGTTTCCAGTGGCTTTTGCGCCAGCTTTTTGGCCTCTTCTTCCGAAAGCATCGGCTCCATCACATCATCCACCGGCATGACCATCGTCAAGACGACATTTCGGCGCTCGATTGCTTTATCCGGATGTTTAAGCGGATTGTACTTGTTGGGCGCCTTGGGCATCCCGGCAAGCATGGCCACTTCTTGCGGCTCCAGTTTTTCTTCAACCGGGTCCTTGCCAAAATACACCTTGGAAGCCAGACGCACACCGGCTACCCGGCCGCCGAATCCGATAAAGTTTAAATAGGCTTCCAAAATATCATCCTTGCTGTATCTCTTTTCAAGATTCAGCGAACAACCCAGCTCCTTGATCTTCCGGGTCATGGTTTTTTCGGCATTTTCCAGGATAATGTTTTTACAAACCTGTTGGGTGATGGTACTTGCCCCTTGGGCCGCACCCATGGCGACGATGTTTTTGACCACAGCCCGGGACAAACCTTCAAAGTCAACCCCGATATGTTTATAGAAACGACGGTCTTCCGTTTTGACAAAAGCGTCGACCAGCATCGGGTTTTTTGCTTTTAACTTTTCAATATCCGCCCACTCACGCTGTTTCGTACCAATGGTGGCAATCACTTCATCATTGGCATCATACAGTTTGGAACTAAATGGCATATTTTCTTTTTGAATTTTTTTCAAATCATAAGTGCCTTCGCTTAACATAATGGCTGAACATCCGCCCACCATCAGGAGCAGAGATGTCACCAATACCAATACAAGCCATTTCCAAGAAAGAAATCTCTTCCACCCGGTTTTGGGCGGTTTGCGTCCGCCGCCGCCACCCGAACGGGAACGCGAACGGGGACCCACTCGTTCACTGCGTGAGCGCGGAGGCATCGGGCTATAACCACTTTTCATGCTCACCCTGCGAAAATCATCCATCGATTACCCTCCCGAAACCATTGTTCTATCCAATCCATGCTTCCACCTTCAAAAAAGCACGAAAACCTATAGATAATTTGACAATGAGGCTGACCAATTCCTGCACATCCGCTTTTGTGCTATGATAAACGAAAAGGTGGTGAGCGTCGTCATGCACAAAAAAGCTGCAGTTTTTTCCAGTCGGTTGACCGGGATCATCAGCCTTTTCCTTACCTTTTATTTATGGAAAGTTGCAGGAATCACCGGTCTCATCGGCGGACTGGTCAGTGCCGGTTGTTGGTTTGCTTGGAGTTGGCTCCTCCAAAAGAAGTAATCTTTTCTTCTCTCGAATACTTACCCATTATAACTTAAGAGCCTGCAAAATGGTTTGTCATTTTTAAAAAATATTACAGCAATATTACACGAATCTTATGCTCATTCTACATAATATCATCCATTGATGAAACCCCCAGTCACTGGAATCATGGCACCGGTGATAAAATCGGAATCGGGATGGACCAAAAAGCGGACCACGCGTGCGACATCCTCCCCGGTGCCCGGCCTTCCGACCGGGGTGCGTTGGTCTTCCTTCCCCCTCGCTTCGCAAATGGATGCTTCTTTATAGGGATCGCGAATATCCCCGGGCAGGATCATATTGACGGTAATTTGATGGGCCGCTTCCTCACGGGCCAGTGTTTGCGTCAACACCGCCAATCCCGTTTTCGCGGCGGCATAGGGCCCGTAACCGGTCCATCCGAACACTTTATCCGCTTCCGGATACCCGAAAGTAATGATCCGCCCTCCTCCCTGGTTGCGCATCATCGGAATCACTTCCCGCACCAAATAAAAAACGCCGGATAAATTGCCGTCGATCATGTCACGCCAATGTTCATCCGTAAAGTCGATCACGGGCGTTTTCTTGAAAATAAACGGTCCGGCCGTGCAGACAAGGGCATCGATCCTCCCCAAATCTTCACGAACCTCACCGACCATGCGCCGGATATCCTCTTTGTTGCTGATATCTCCTTGGAGAATGACCGCTTCTCCTCCATTTTTTTCGATCTCTTTTTTCAATTTTTGCGCCGCACTCCGACTTTGTCGATAATTGATCACAATCCGGTAACCGTCCTCAGCCAGCCCTTTGGCCACCATCACACCCAGCCCTTTGGGGCCGCCGACAACCCAGGCCACCGGCTTTTCTTTTTGCGCCATCAAACATTCATCTCCTTATTCAAAACATTTTTATGTCCGGCCATTTGGAAATTATGATACCATCCCCGGTCGCAAATTTTGTCTATTATTATAATATATGGCGTTGGAAGTCCCACTCCGAAAATTGCCCGATTCTCCCGGCCGGTAAACTGCTTCATAAAAAAAACAGCAGGCAACTTTGGATACATTGCCCGCTGTCTTGCACAGTCTGCTTGCAAACATTCCCGGCAACCGTCGCCGCAAATCTCCGGATGCCGGATTTAGGATGTGGCAACCCTCTGCCGTCGGTCCGCTCACTGTTTTCCGATGTAAACCGACCGGACGATGGTGCGTGCAAAAGGCGTTCCGTCGGCTTTGGTTCCCTGAAGATCGATGGTGACATTGTAGGTGCCCGGCTCCTTCAACCCGAAGCGGTCAGCCAGATCCGGTACATTTTTCAGGATTTGTCCGGCGGTGATTTTTTCGGTTCGAATTTTCTCCCCCCGCGGGGAAATCACTTGGATGGATCCTTGCAGTTGTTTCAAATTCGTGTTTTTCCAATTCATCTGTAAGGGGATACGGCCGGAATCGGCTTTGGCCGGAAGCGTGAACGAAAGGGTATCCGCTCCGGAATAGGTGGTGATCAAGAGATAAGCATCGGTTTGCGGACTGTTCATTTGCATCGTCCAGTTTCCGCTTTCCACCTGGCTTCCATTAAGATGAAACATTTGCACAGCCGCCCCTTGAAAGAAGGCTTCATCCGTCGCTTTGGAAAAAACGCCGCTGGTTTCGGTGTAAACTTTGCCGGATGGCGAGATCAACCGGACTTTCACTTCAGGGGATTTGGTAAGCACGGTGAAAAGGATTTCTTCCGAACCGGCAACCACCGAAATCGTTTCTTCCGCTTGCTCGCCTGCCGTCAACGGTCCCCCTCTGACAAAATGGTCAGCACTTTCTTCCTTCATCCGGGGAACATCCTGCCGGGTTTGCACCACTTGACCAGAGCGAAGCACGGAATCGATTTCCGCAAAGGCGACGGTTCCGGTCCGGATGGCATCATGATCCACATCCTTGGTAAACAGATGGTTTCCATAAGGAAGATCGGTGCTCCAGACATTCACCAACCCGTCATTGTCTCCATGGGAAGACAAGTAGAAACCGCCAAACCACAAGGCCGACAAACTCGGTCCCCAATTGGTGCCCGCAGCAGTGTAATAAACGTTTTTAACCGCATCGGGATGACTGTCGGTTTGTTCGCGGTACTTTGCCATTTCGCCCGTTTGCAAGGAATAGGTCGCATCCGAACGCTGTCCCAGCAACTCTGCCAGCCACCCGGCCCAGGAACTGTGTGCCAGATCCGCAAGATGCGAACCGTGATGCGGGGAGCCTAAGGTGACCACTTTTGATACATACGGATACGCGCCATAATGAATCAAGGCTGCCTGCGTGTCAGGACCACCTTTGCTGTGTGCGACAATATTCACCTTCTGTCCGAAATGGTCATAAATTTCCTTCAGCATCCGGGCCAGCAATTCTCCGTTATCCCACTGGCTGGATGGCTTTCCGCCGGCATCATACAATTGGACAAAAGCGGTCCGGTAACCGTTGTTGTATGCGGTTTCATACATATCATTCAATCCGTGATAATTGGTCTCGTTCCACCAGTTTTGGGCTTTTCCGTTCATTCCTTGGACAAAGACGATGGGAAGTTTGTTCGGGTCGGCATTTGCCGGAGTGGCTCCCAAAAACCAGGTTCCGGGGGTGGTGTCTTCAGAGGGAGGGGGCAACTGATTGCTGATCACATTTCCCATCGGTTGGGGAGGGGGAATTTCCTCACTCTCAGCCCCGACCCATCCGGCGGGCAAAAACATGCTGAAGGCCAACAACAAACAAAGCAAAAAACACCAAGGCCGGCGCAACACAATCTCCTCCTTTTTTCATATACAGAAGATTGCGACATCTATTTCTGAAACATTTGCGTTTCCAAGAGAACATAAGGTCTTGCAAACCATTTTTCAATTTTGATTATATCGTATTCTATAAAATTCCACAAATAAAATTTTGAATATTTGAAAATTTAATGGTTTGCATGTTCCAAAGCGGGGAACATGCAGACCCGGCCTTGTCCTTGTCAAGTCTCAATGATTCAACACGCTCCAGCTTCCAATGTTTCAAGCAGTTGCCGGATATCTTCCGGAAGCGGGGACTCCCATTCTTTCCATTCATGCCACCGGGGATGGAGCAAACGGAGATAAGAAGCGTGCAAGGCTTGCCGACCGATCAGATGTTGATCATCCCCGATTCCGTACAACGGATCGCCAATGATGGGGTGGCCGATGGATGCCAAATGAATCCGAATCTGATGCGTGCGTCCGGTTTCCAACCACAAACGCAACAAAGTGGTTTCTTGGAAGCGCTTGACGACTTGAAAGCGGGTAACGGCGCGGACGCCTTCCTCAGATACGACGCGTCCCCCTTTTTCCTCCGGCAACATTTGAATGGGCTTGTCAATGGTGCCGCTTTCGTCTTCCACCCGGCCATGGACAACGGCATGATAGCTTCGTTCATAATGCTTTTTTTCCATTTGGGCCGCCAAAAAAGCATGCGTGTATGCATGTTTGGCTACCACCATCAATCCGGAAGTGTCCCGGTCCAGCCGGGTCACCGGCCGGAACTTTCTTCGTTCCCCTCTTTGTTCCCAATGGTAAATCAACCCATTGGCCAAAGTACCTTCCTTATAACCGCGCGTGGGGTGGACCACCAAGCCGGGCGGCTTGTCAATCACGATCAAATCTTCATCTTCTTCGACAATGTCAAAAGAAACGGGTTGGGGAAGGACGGTTTCCGATTCCTCTTCCATATAGCGGATTTCAATTTGGTCCCCTTCCCTGACCCGGCTCGTAAAATAACGCACTTCGCCGTTGACCGTGACCAACCGGTTCCTTTTCAGGCGGGTCATCATTCTTTTGGAAAAACGGTACTTGTTCCGGAGAATTTGTTTCAACATTTTCCCGTCTTCTTCTCCGGAAACGACATGGGTGAATTGGATCTGGTTATTCATGAAACACCTCAAAAAGACATGATGATTCCAAACGTTTCTAGTATAGCACGGGTGAAATCAACGAGAAAGAATCCCTTTTGTAAATAATTGTAATTATATATAATAGACAATGATTTCATCCATTCGTTATAATGATGCCAAAACCAAAAAAATACCTGCAAAGGGGAGCCGGAGATTGGCCGGCTGAGATAGTGTACCGATACACTGACCCTCACAACCTGATCCGGATTATGCCGGCGTAGGGATTGCGCATGGTTTCAGACAAGCACAAGCATCCCTCCATCAGGGGTGCTTTTTTGTGTCTTCCCCTTTGCATGCAACCAGGAAGGAGTACAAAAATGAAACAACGTCTGGTGCTCACGGCACTTTTCACCTTGTTCGCCTTGTTTCTGGCGGCATGTTCCTCAACCGGGGACTCTTCCAGACAAACAGTCAAAATCGTGCTCGACTGGACCCCGAACACCAATCACACCGGACTGTACGTAGCAAAAGAAAAGGGCTATTTCAAAGAACAAGGGCTTGATGTCCAAATTATCCAACCCGGCAACAGCGGCGCGGAGCAAATGGTTGCTTCCGGGCAGGCCGATTTTGGCGTCAGTTATCAAGAAAACGTCACCCATGCCCGAACCCAAGGGATTCCGATCATTTCCATCGCGGCCGTGTTGCAACATAACACTTCCGGCTTTGCCTCTCTCCGCGACAAACAGATTCAACGGCCGAAAGATTTTGAAGGCAAAGTCTACGGCGGCTTCGGTTCGCCGGTTGAAAAACAGATCCTGACTTCTTTGATGGAAAAAGATCAGGCGGATGCAAACAAAGTCAAAATCATCAACACCGGAAACGTCGACTTTTTCCAAGCGTCCAAACAAAATATCGACTTTATGTGGATTTATTACGGATGGACCGGCATTGAAGCCGAATTGCGCGGCGAAAAGCTGAACATGGTCTACCTGAAAGATTATGACCGTGCTCTGGACTATTACACCCCGGTTCTCATCACCAGCGAAAAACAAATCAGCCAAAACAAAGAAACCGTTCAATCCTTTATGAAAGCCGTCAGCAAAGGTTATCAGTTTGCCATTGACCATCCCGATCAAGCGGCTGACATTCTGATCCGGGAAGTGCCGGATTTAAATCCCGAACTGGTGAAAAAAAGCCAGGCATGGATCAGCCCCCGTTACAAGGATGATGCCAAAGTTTGGGGATGGCAAAAAGAAGAAGTTTGGGCGGACTATGCCAAATGGCTGAGCGATCACCACCTTTTGGAGGGAAAATTTGTACCCAACGAAGCCTTTACCAATGAATTTTTGCCGGAAGGAGGAAACTGAATTGGCCCAAGCACTGGTCAGCCTTCAAATCCTGCCGCGAACCCCCCGCGGGGAAAAAGTGATTCCTTATGTGGACCGGGCGATTGAACTGATTGACCAATCCGGTGTCCGTTACCGCGTCGGCCCTCTGGAGACCACCATGGAAGGGGACTTGTCCGAACTGCTAAAGATCGTTGAGAAAGTCCATGAAGAAATGGTGAAAATGGGTTGCGGCAGCGTCCTGGCCCAAGTGAAAATCTTGTATCAGCCGGACGGCATTTCGATAAGCGAGTTGACGAAAAAATATGATGAGCATTGTTAAACGGGGCATGCCTGTCTGGTTCGTCCTTTTTCTGTTGTTCTTATGGGAAATGTCGGTTTCCTTGTTTCATATTGAACCTTGGGTGCTTCCGTCCCCTTCGGCAATCGGCAAAGAATCCCTCGCATTGTCCCGGCAATTGCCCGTTCCCGTATGGGCAACTGCAAGCATTGCCATCAGCGGCCTTTTCATGGGGACCGTCATCGGCCTTTTGACCGCCGGCGTGCTTCATTTATTTTCATCTCTGCGCCGAATGGTTTATCCGTTGATTATCTTGTCGCAAAATATCCCGATGATTGCGCTAGCGCCGTTGCTTGTGATGTGGCTCGGGTTTGGCGTCTTTCCAAAAATCCTGGTGGTTGCCCTGATCTGTTTCTTCCCTGTCACCGTCTCACTGTTGGGCGGATTGGCTGAAACGGATCGCACCCTTCTGACCTATATGAAAATGGCCGGCGCTTCCCGGATGCAAATTTTTTTCAAATGTGAATGCCCGTCGGCTTTACCGGCCTTTTTTTCCGGTTTGAAATTATCGGCCACTTACAGCGTGATGGGAGCGGTCATCTCCGAATGGCTGGGAGCGGAAAACGGCATCGGGGTGATGATGCAGCTGGCTTCGTCCACTTTCCGCACAGACCGGGTCTTTGTGACCATTTTGTTGGTCGCCGGCTTAAGCCTTCTCTTTTTCGCTTTGATCACATTCTTCGAGCGGATGGTGACAGTGCGCAATGGAAATCAAAGGAGGGATTCCCGATGACTTTGGAAGTGAAAAACATCACGTTTTCTTATGGCAACGGACCGGTCATTTCCGGTCTTTCCTTACGGGTGAAAGAGCGGGAATTCGTCTCCTTGATCGGGCCGTCCGGGAGCGGAAAAAGCACACTGTTCCACCTGATCGGAGGCTTGGAAAAACCGGCAGAAGGAGAAATTACGTGGAACGGGCAGTCCATCGTCGGCAAACGCGGCAACTTCGCTTACATGCCGCAACAACCGTCCCTCTTCCCGTGGCGGACCGTGGCGGAAAACATTGCTCTTCCCAGTGAATTGAACCATCAAAAAATGAAACCGGAGCACATCCGCCGGTATTTGGAAAACGCAGGCTTGAGCGGGACGGAATCGCTGTATCCCCACGAACTGAGCGGGGGAATGCAACAGCGGGTGGCATTTTTGCGCACCTTGGCAAGCGGAAAGGAATGGCTGCTTTTGGACGAACCTTTCGGCGCATTGGATGCCCTGACGCGAACCCACATGCAAAAATGGCTGGATGCTTTGCTGAAAAAGGAACGGCGCACTGTCCTTTTCATCACACACAGCATTGAAGAGGCTTTGCTCCTTTCTGATCGCATCTATATTTTGACGAAACGCCCGATGCAGGTGTATCAAGAGTTGAAGGTTCCATTCCCCAAGGAAAACCGTTTTTCCCTCCGCGGAGATAAAACATGGGAATCCCTCCGGAAACAGCTGGAAGACTGGTTGTTACCGGAACCGGCGGAAACGGATTAAATAAATGACAGGGAACGGCATGCACATCCGTTCCCTGTTTTGTCAATAAACAATGCCCGTGCGGCGATGTGTTTTGTCCAGTAAGGAAGAAGGAGGATCAAAATAACGGGAATCATATCTTTTTTGGAACGTTCCCTCTTTCGTTATGTACCCGGAACCCCATGTCGGATCCATGACCAGCCATCGCCCATCCACCCGGACTTCCACCCAGGCATGGCGTTGTCCCCCCGCTTTTCCTTCCACAAAACGGGCCGGCAAACCGGCGGATCTTAAAAGCGCAATCGTCAAAAACACGTAATCCTGGCAAATACCCTTTTTTGTGCGCAACGACTTGATCGCGCTGTCCGACCAATGGAATTCATTTTTCCGGTACTTTTCCATGTCATACGTCATGTTTTTTGCAACATAATCATAGATCGCCTTCGCCTTTTCCCGCGGTGTGGAAGCTCCGTTCACCAGTTGTCCGGACCGGTTTTGAATCTCCGCACTGTCGGACTCAATGCCTCTGGACGGAAGCAAATACCGGAGATCCTGCTTTGCCGAACTGTTCACCTCAAACCGGGCCACTTTAAAAAAACGGAAATAATCCCGTTTCTCCGTTGTGATTTCCGGAACATACAGGTTCACTTCATATTTTCCGGGACCAAACCTCAGCCATATCCGGTCATCAAAGCGGAAATTGTTCACCGGCAGAAAATAGGTTGCCTCTTCTCCATCTTTTTTGGTTTTGACAATCAGATGGGTGGTCTCTTTTGCATAAGGTGCCGTCGCATCAATCCGTCCGGCAACGCGGTAGGACAAGCCGGCCGTATCGCCGCTGGCCACCGGCGTTTCCAATTGAATGCCCCTTTGGGCATAAAGATCAGTATAGGCAACCGGTTCCCGCTTGATGTTTTTCGTGTGTTCCACATACAGCGTGGCTCCTTCCCGGAACGAACCCCATTTTTCCGGGTCGGGAACCATCACATCAAGCTGATGCACCCCCTGCCCGAACAACAAAGGGATCTGCTCCTGAAACTTGCCGTCGGTGACCCGGATGACCCGTTCCCAGGATTGATTTCCTTTTTTCAATTGCACCAGCAGTTTTTTCACGGATTTTTTGACCTCTCCGCGGATCGGGACGGCCTGGTCCGACCGGACATACCCTGACTGCGGGGAAGAGAGATTCAGTTCGGCTTCCCGGGCTTGCATGCTGTATGCCACATCCCGTGCCAACGTGTCGGAAGCATTGTGGACAGTAAAAGCCGCCATCAAATAAAAGTAATCTTTTTCTTCCCGGTCCGGAAGCCGGAGATAAACGCGATAATCCCCTTTCCCCTGAAACAGCCGGAGACTTTTCCCGAACCGCCCGTTTTCCACGGGAATATATTCATCCAATGTTTTGGGCAATCCCTGTTTGGGCTCCCCTTGGTACTCGATGTGCACCCATATGTATGGAACCGCCAGGTTTTCTGTCTTTTCGATGGTTCCGGAAACCGTAAAAACGGATTCGGCCTGCACCGGTTCCCATTGAGGCTGTTCCAGTTTGGCGTTCAGTTTTTGGGCATAATCCTCTAACCGGATTTTTTCTCTGCCTTGAAAATCCGAGCCCGGATTGGCCTGTTTGCTGAACACCAGTTTTTCCGATCCCCGGGTCCAGGTCCGGTCCAAAGCCTCTTTGTCCTGATATGCGGCCACTCCGAGCAGACAAGCCGTCAACAACGCACAACCTGCCGAAAACCACTTCCAACTCATACCCTTCTCCGGCCTTTCACAATTTTTTCCTTTGCTATTCCATTTTCTTTTGCATTGTGAAAAACCCTTCTTTTTCGCCGCCGGTTTAAAATAAAAAAAGCAAATGGCCGGGGTCTTTGACACACAAGACCCCGGCCATTTTTTATACCCGCACTTCTTCCGGCAAATGGCTCAACAACGTTTCTTCATCCCAAATCGTCACATCCAATTTTTTCGCTTTGTCCAGTTTGGAGCCCGCTTTTTCGCCGGCAACCAACAAATCCGTCTTTTTGCTGACGCTTCCGGTGACATTGGCCCCCAACGATTCGAGCAGGTCCGTTGCCTCTTTGCGGGACATCTTCTGCAATGTTCCTGTGATGACGACCGTCTTTCCGGCCAACGGTGATGATGCAACGGCTTTTTCTCCATCCGCACCCGGCCCTTTGTATTCCATATTCACGCCGGCTTCTTTCAAACGATTGATCGTTTCCCGGACTTCCGGTTTTTCCATGTAGGTGACCACGCTGTCTGCCATTTTCGGCCCGATCTCATCCAAGGCAAGCAATTCTTCCATGCCCGCCTCCATCAGGGCATCCATATGCTTGAAGTGTTGCGCCAGAATTTTGGCCCCTTTGGCTCCGACAAAACGGATCCCCAGCCCGAACAACAACCGTTCCAGCGAATTCCGTTTGCTTTTTTCAATGGCTTCCAGAAGGTTTTGGACCGATTTTTCTCCCATTCTCTCCAGCTGTAACAAATCTTCTTTTTCAAGGTAATAAAGATCCGCCACGCTTCGCACCAAACCGTGGTTAAACAGCTGGGTCACCACTTTTTCGCCCAGCCCTTCGATATTCATCGCACCACGCGAAACAAAATGGATGATGCCTTCCCGAGTCTGCGCCGGACATTCGGGATTGATGCAGCGAAGCGCCACTTCACCTTCAAGGCGGACCAGCCCGCTGCCACACTCCGGACAGTGTTCCGGCATGGAAAACGCTTTTTCTCCGCCGGTGCGCTTTTCGGTGAGAACGCCCACCACTTCCGGAATGATGTCTCCTGCTTTTTTCACCACCACATAATCATGGATCCGGATATCTTTTTCACGGATCAAGTCTTCGTTATGCAGAGAAGCTCGTTGGACGGTGGTTCCGGCCAGGCTGACCGGCTCCAAAACGGCAGTCGGTGTCACCACGCCGGTCCGACCGACATTCAGGGTGATGTCCAAAAGACGGGTGACGGCTTCTTCCGCCGGGAATTTATAGGCAATGGCCCAACGGGGGCTTTTGGCGGTGTTCCCCATCTGTTTTCTTAACGCCAATTCATCGACTTTGATCACAATGCCGTCAATCTCGTAAGGAAGATCCGGGCGGTTCTTTCCCCATTTTTCAATGAAAGCCAGCATTTCCTCCACGGATTCCACCGTCTGCCGGGCCGGATTCACCTTAAAGCCCAACGTCTCCAAAAATTGAAGCCCTTCGGTGTGGGTTTGGACGGTATGGCCTTCCAATTGTCCGATCTCATAAACAAACAAATCCAGCGTCCGCCGGGCCGCCAATTTGGGATCCAGCTGGCGAAGCGAACCGGCTGCCGCATTGCGCGGGTTGGCAAATAAAGGTTCCCCGTTTTCGGCCCGTTCCCGGTTCAAGCGTTCAAAAGCCCGCCGCGGCATGTACGCTTCCCCGCGAACTTCGATGGAAAGCGGTTCGTTGATGCGCAAAGGCAGGGACCGGATCGTTTTTAAGTTTTGCGTGATATCTTCCCCGGTGATGCCATCCCCCCGGGTGGATCCCAAGACAAAACGGCCGTCTTCATATTTGACGGAAACTGCCAACCCGTCGATTTTCAACTCGCAAACATAACGGACATTTTGGCGGCCGGCCGCTTTTCTCACACGCTCGTCAAAATCACGCAAATCCTGCTCGTCAAAAGCGTTCCCCAAACTGAGCATAGGGGCGGTGTGCTCGACTTTTTCAAAATAAGGAAGCGGTTCTCCGCCAACCCGCTGGGTGGGGGAATCCGGGGTTTTCAGTTCGGGAAATTTCTCTTCCAATGCCATGAGCTCGCGCATCAACCGGTCATACTCGGCATCGGAAATGGCCGGATCATCCAAAACATAATACCGGTGGTTATGTTCATTGATTTCATCATGCAATTCCAGCACGCGTTTCTTTGCCTCTTCCAGCTTCAATCCAACTTCATCCTCCTGTTCATCATTCTTTCGTGATGGGAGCATATTTGGCCAATAATTTTTTCACCCCGACCGGAGCGGGAAATGCAATGTTCAACTCCATGTCGTCGCCTTCCCCCTGCACTTTGACGACCGTGCCGACCCCCCATTTTTTGTGGACGGCTTTGTCCCCGACCTGCCAGTTACTTTCCGGATTGGGTGCCGGCCGTGCCACTTTCCTGAAGCTTCGGCTTGGCGTCGGCGCTTCCTTTTTCTGTCCGGCTTCTTCAAACAACCCTGCCGGAATTTCCCTCAAAAAACGGGAAGGCAGATTGGAACTGGTTTGCCCAAAAATCGTCCGCGTCCGGGCCCGTGTCAGGTGAAGCACTTTCTCCGCACGGGTCAACCCCACATAGGCCAGCCGCCTTTCTTCTTCCATCTCCGACTCGTCATCCAGTGAACGCATGTGAGGGAAAATCCCTTCTTCCAAGCCGACCAAAAAGACATGCGGAAACTCGAGTCCTTTGGCGCTGTGCAATGTCATCAACGCCACGGATTCCGCATTTTTTTCCTCCTCTTCATCCAGCTGGTCCACATCCGAAATCAAAGCCAAATCCGTCAAAAAGCTGATCAATGTTTTGTCTTCATTTCTTTTCTCGAACTCTTGGGCGACCGATAAAAATTCATCAATGTTTTCCAGCCGGCTCGCCGCTTCGATGGTCTTCTCTTTTTTCAATTCTTCTCTGTAGCCGCTTCGTTGCAACACTTCTTCCGTCATTTCCACGGCTGACAGATATTCAATCATGGCATGAAGCTCGCGCACAAATCCGACAAAGGTTTCCAGCGGCTTCAGGGTCCGCTTGGACAGTCCGATGTGCTCCATCTCCAACAGCGCTTCAAACATGGAAATGCCGTTTTGCACTGCATAATTTTGGATTTTCTCCAGCGAAGCCGCTCCGACACCGCGGCGGGGCACATTGATGATGCGGGAAAGGCTCAGATCATCATGGGGATTGACAATCAGACGCAAATATGCCAACAAATCTTTAATCTCTTTTCGTTCGTAGAACTTGATGCCGCCAACCACGGTGTAAGGAATGTTGGATTTCATCATCACTTCCTCGATCACCCGTGATTGTGCATTGGTCCGGTACAACACAGCATAATCGGAATACCGTTTTCCTTGTTTGATGCCGTTTGAAATGGTTTCGGCAATATAGAAGGCTTCTTCCTGCTCAGTACCGGCTTCAAACAATTGAATCTTGCTTCCTTCCTCATTGGCCGTCCACAATTCTTTGGGTTTCCGTTCCGTGTTGTGGGCAATGAGATGATTGGCGGCTTGGAGGATGTTTTTGGTGGAACGGTAATTTTGCTCCAGCTTGATTTGCACCGCATCCGGATAATCCTGTTCAAAATGGAGAATGTTCCTTATATCCGCTCCCCGGAAACGGTAAATCGATTGGTCCGAATCACCGACCACGCAAATATTCCGGTGATGTTCCGCCAGCATTTGAACCAATACATATTGGGCATGGTTTGTATCCTGATACTCATCCACATGAATGTACTTGAATTTGCGCTGGTAATACTCTTTCACCTCGGGCCGCGATTTGAAAAGCCGGACGGTTTCCATTAACAAATCGTCAAAATCCAAGGATTGATTGGCCCGCAATTTCTCTTGGTATTTTTCGTAAACATCTGCTGCCACCTGTTCGAAAAAGTTGCGCGCACCCTGTTTCATTTCTGCCGGCCCGGCCAATTGATTCTTCGCATGGCTGATTTGATTCAAAAGGGAACGCGGCTCAAACTTTTTGGGATCCAGATTTTCTTCCTTTAAAACTTGTTTAATCACGCTCAATTGGTCCGAAGTGTCCAGAATGGTGAAGTTGCGCGACATCCCCAGCTGGTCAATATCCCGCCGCAAAATGCGCACGCACATCGCATGGAAGGTGGAGATCCAGATCTCTTCCGCCCGGGGCCCCACCAAAGAGACGATGCGTTCTTTCATTTCGCGCGCCGCTTTGTTGGTAAAGGTGATCGCCAAAATATTCCAGGGGTGAACCTGTTTTTCACTGAGAAGATAAGCCACGCGGTGTGTCAAAACCCGGGTTTTTCCGCTTCCGGCCCCGGCCACGATCAGAACGGGGCCTTCGGTGGTTTCCACTGCTTTTCGCTGCATCGGGTTCAAGCCCTCAAGCAACGTCTCCGTCGACAACTGGTTAAGCATCAGCTCACCCTTTCTCCTGCAACTTTGTTTCTTTGACCCATGTCACGGTTTGAACCGCTTTTTCCACATTGGTGTAAACCACATTACCCACGACAACGGTATCGGCCCACCGGGCCATGGTTTTCGCCTGCTCTTCGTTGGTGATGCCTCCCCCGTAAAACAACCGGGTCTGCTTTAATTTTCGGCGAATGGCCCGCACCTTTTTCTCCTCGCCAAAGGTCCCGCTGTATTCAACATAAAGCACCGGCCACCGGAACAAATTTTCCACCAAATCGGCATAGCCGGCCGCTTCTTCTTCGGTCAGGTCCGCTTTGGCCTGTGTCAAGCGGCTCACCTTGGCCCCTGGATTTAAAATCACATATCCGAGCAACAAAACCTGCTCCCAGGGAATGCTGCTCCCGTAACGCCGGATGGCCTCCAGGTGCGCCCCATGAATCCACTTGGCTTGATCGGTGTTTAACACCGATGGAATGAGATAACCGTCAAATCCGGGTACAATCGCCTTCATCGTCGAAATTTCCTGCACACAAGGCACTTGATATTTCTGTATCCGTTCAAGCAATTGCCATGTGTTTTGAAACGTAATTCCATCCGTTCCCCCAACTATAATCGCATCAGTTCCGGATTGGCAAATCTTTTCCAGTGCCAGATCAGAAAGCCGCCGGTTGGGGTCCAATTTAAAGACATGTCTCCATTTCTTCACTTTTTTTATCATACTTTTCCCCCCGCCCGAAACCTACAATCCCTATTATACACCGCAGAGAAAATGAAAAGAAAACAAAGGCTGTGATCCGTACAGGAAAACACAGCCTTTCAGCAAAAAGTCATCCGTATTATCATTTTTCAGGGGATTTTTCTTCCTTCGCTTCTTTTAAACGTTCCAAGGCGAGCAAATAACCGTCGGTACCGTAGTGGAGACAGCGTTTGACACGGGATATCGTTGCCGTGCTGGCGCCCGTTTCGGTTTCAATCTGGTTATAAGTGCAACCATCTTCGAGCATCCGGGCCACTTCCAACCGTTGCGCCAGTGACTTGATCTCCCCGACAGTACATAAATCTTCAAAAAAACGGTAACATTCATCAATGGTTTCAAGTTGCAAGATTGCCTGAAAAAGTTGATCCACTTCTTTTTTGTTCAGTTTATTCAGTTGCATTCATCATTCCTCCTCGAGGTAGAAGGAAGTCCTTTCGCCCTTTAAAGTTATGCCTCTGATAAGTATAGCAGAAAATAAGAGGTTATTGGAGAAGAACCTCTCCGGTCTCCGGCAAAACATTGATCCATGTTTTCCCGGGCAGCAACGTGCATTCTTTTCCGTCACGGTAAGGAACGATCCATCCGTCCCGGTACTTCCATTCGACCGGGACCGCCTTCCCCTGCTGGAGCAAATAACCTTTCCCCTGCCCCGTAATATCCACCGCCCGGTGTCCCACATAATCCAATACCTTGTGTTTGGCAAAAATCACGAGTACATTTTGCATGGTGACCGGCTCCCCGGTTTCCCTATCGGTTTGCATCTCGCCTTCGGTGTAGCGGACATATTGCTGCTTGGCCGGATCATATTGATACCCGGCTTCGTACAATTTATGGTAAATGAGGCGGACCTTCCCGGCGGCCTTTCCCCCGCCGGTGACCGCTTCACCGGAAAACTGGTAAGCCGGCTTTCCACTGTAATCGGGATAATCCCGTTGCTTTGCAACCCGGCTCAATTCTTCCAACCGGGCATACAGGTTATGCGGCGGTTTGCGAAAATCGACGCGGAAAAAATGTTTTTCGTCTTGATGGACCCCGTCGATCGCCGGCTTTTTCTCCTCACGGATCCGGTTTAACGCAGACGGGGAACCGCCGGCATGCGCCACCACCGCCCCGGTTCCGTCCGCCAGGTCCAGATAATAATCCCGGACACTCCGGACCGGACCGATCACCCCGTTCAACCGGTTATAATAAAAAGCCGCGAACCGGGTGATCTCTCCTTCCGCCAAAATCTCCACCACCACATCCGCCAATTGAAGCCCGGATTGCGGACGGGCCGCTGGATGGTTGTTGATCATGGCCATGATCACGGGTTTGGGTTCCTCTTTCTCAACAGGAGTGCCGGTGATGGGACTCATCAGACGTACCGGTTTTTCTGGCCGGGTGACGGGGGCGGAATCAGGCTGACAGGCAACCAGCAAGACAGCGATTAAAAGACTCGCAATTCCGAAATTTCTTTTCACCAAATCCCTCCACTTGAAATCGATATTGAATTCTTCTTTTTCAAACGGTTTCATCCCTTCCTGTTCAGAAAACCTGCTGACAGGGTATGCAACAAGGCAAAGCATAGCAACGGGCAAACTGCCAGGCGCCAGCCCGCAAAAATGAGAACCGGCTGTTTTAAAACCGCCGCGTCTCAGATTGCAAACCATTCAATCACATGGGAACGAAACCGCTCAGCGGACGGGGATAACGGATTGTCTTTCAACCAAGTCAATCCGATCTTCCGGTAACATCTTGGATTCCGGACGGAAATCTTTTTGATCTTGGCCTCGCTGATGCCCCGGTATTCCGGGATCAACGTCACGCCCAATCCGGCTGAAACCAACCCGGCCAACGTCGATACATCTTCGCCTTCAAATTTCATGACCGGGGTGAAACCGGCTTTCCGGCAAAAATAGGTGATCCGTTCCCTCATCTCCAATCCTTGCCGAAAACCGACAAAGCTTTCGCCGCCAATCTCCTTCAGATCCACAGAGTCTTTTGCAGCCAGCCGGTGGTTCGCCGGAACATACAAAAACAATTCCTGTTCCATCAGCGGATGCCACTGAATGCCAGGCGGAAACGCATACGAACTGATCAGGCACAAATCAACCTCCCTGGCCTTCAACAGCTCCACGCTTCTTGAAATGGTGCTTTGGATCAGTTGAATTTCCACCCGGGGATATTTTTGGTTAAAGCTGCGGATCAACTCCGGCAAAACCGTGACACCCAACGTGCGGAGAAAGGCCACCGAAACCTTCCCGGTATCCGGGTTTTTCAATTGTTCAATCTCCTGAACCCCGACGGAAATTTCATTGAGCGCATTTTCCACCCGTTTCAAAAAAACCCGGCCGAAGGCATTCAGCTTGACGGAACGGCCGACCCGGTCAAACAGCGGCACCCCCAACTCTTCTTCCAGTTTGGCCATGGAACGGCTGAGAGCCGGTTGGGAAATGCCCAGCCGGTTTGCCGCTTTCCGGAAGTGCTCGGTTTTGGCCACTTGACAAAAGTATTCCAGCTGCTGCCATTCCATTCTTCGATAACCTCTTTCTCTTTATTGATAGCAAAAAATTATCATTTAAATAAATATAATGCAATAGACACATCAGCCTGCCGGAAGTACACTAAAAACCAAAGCAACAGCTTCACAATGAGGAGAGGTGCTTCATGAAATATGTCGAATCCGGCAGCAGTGAATATTACCGGATTTTTGTTTGCATGCTGTTGGGGAGCATGGTGACTTTTGCCCAGCTGTATTATCCGCAAACATTGATCAATGCGTTTGCCTCACAAATGGGAATCTCCCCGTCTCATGCCAGTTTGTCTGTTTCGCTGGCCACCTTTTCACTGGCCGTCGGAATGTTGATTCTCACAGTTTTTTCCAATGCCTGGGGCCGGAAAAAAATCATGGGAGTGTCTTTGTTGTTGGCATCCTTGGCGGGAATCGCCACGGCATTCACCCCGGATTTCAAAACCCTGGTTTTTTTGCGGGTTTTCCAGGGACTGGCGATGAGCGGATTTCCATCCGTTGCCATCACTTATCTGAATGAAGAAATCTCACCGAAACACATCGGGCGCATCATGGGGATTTATGTGAGCGGCAATGCAGTGGGCGGTTTCTTTGGGAGAATATGGGTCAGTGTTTTTGCCGACTTTTATTCTTGGCAGGCGGGCGCCCTTGCGCTGGGGATTTTCAGTTTTTTATGCAGTGCGCTGTTTTTCGTTTTGCTTCCTGAATCCAAACATTTCAAAAAAGAACAACTCTCTTTTTCCAACTGGATTTCAGGCATGATCGGCGGAATGAAAAACAAATATCTGTTGTCCATTTACGCCATGGCCTTTTTGCTGCTCGGCGCCTACATTACATTGTTTAACTACATCGCTTTTCCTTTGTCCAATCCTCCGTATCAATTGAGCCAAACGGCGATCGGCTTTTTATTTATTTTTCAACTTTCCGGATCGTGGAGTTCGTATTTCTTCGGGAAACTGACAGAAAACCACTCGCGATCCTCCCTCTTGATCAGCGGGGTGGTCATGGCATTGGCCGGTGCCCTTTTGACCTGCACCGGAAATCTCTTTTTGTTGATGGCCGGCTTGATCTTGTTTGCAGCCGGATTTTTCGCCGGACACAGCCTTGCCAGCGGATGGGTCGGGATGATCGCAGACCCCCGGATCAAAGTGTACGCTTCTTCTTTATACCTGTTGTTTTATTACACCGGCTCCAGCCTCTTGGGATGGGCCGGCGGGTTCTTTTTGACCCGCTTTGGTTGGTACGGGGTGATTTTCATGATCTCCGTCCTCTTGATCGCCACTGTGTTGTTGACTCTTACGTTAACCCGGTCGCTTCGTCTCTCCCACAAGGAAAATTCCGTCCGCCTGACCGGTTGAAACCAGAAAAACAGGAACCTTACGGGGTTCCTGTTTTTTAATGCAAAAACCGGAGCAAGACGGGAATCAAGAGGGAAGTCAAAATGGCACACAGGGTCATGGCCACCAAACTGGCGGTTCCTTCCTTTTCCCCGATCTCCAGTGCTTTGGACGTTCCAATCGCATGGGAAGCACTGCCAAATCCGATGCCTATGCCCAAGTAATGGGTGATCTTGCACCATTTCATCAAATACGGGCCCAACACAGCCCCGATCAGTCCGGCCACAATCACAAATAAGGCGGCCAGAGAGGGGATGCCTCCCGAAAGCTTGGCCAAGTCCATGGCCACCGGCGTGGTCACGGATTTCGGCAACAACGTGTAAAGAAGACGGCGGTCCACCCCGAATGCCTCCGCCAAAAAGTATCCGCTCAACACGGCGGTGAAACAACCGGAAATCACACTGACCAGTATCGAAGCAAGATAACGTTTCACGACCCGTCGGTGACGATACAGCGGGATCGCCATCGCCACCACCGCCGGACCCAGAAACCCGTCCAGCCACCGTCCGCCGGTCATATAGACATCATAAGGAATTTGGAATAAAAGCAACAAGCTGATCAGAAACACTGCCGAAGTCAAAAGGGGCAGCAAAAACGGCGACGGGAAGCGTTTATACAGACGTTTCATCGCGATGAACACCGCGAGCGTGACACCGATGGATATTCCCCCGCTGATCCACTCTTTCATCCACACCCTCCTTTCGCATGGCAAGCCATTGTGCCAGCCATCCGGATAAACACATGACCAGCACGGTACTGATGAAAACCACGGCCACGGCTTGCAACCCGTGTTGTTTCAAAAAGCCGCCATATTCGATCACCCCGATGACAGAGGGCAGAAACAAAAGCGGCAACCAAGAAAGCAATGCATCCGCCCCTGATTGCAGCCGCTTGACCCGGACCATGCCGGTGGACAAACAAATGAACAATAGAAACAATCCGATCATACTGCCCGGGATCGGGACATGGAACTTCTGCTGGATCCACATGCCCGTCTCATAAAAAAGGTAAATCCCGCCGATTTGCAAGACGGTTTTCAACATCTGCGCAAACATGGATGAACCCTTCTTCCTGTGTATTCTCTTTTTTGGGAGAGATTGTTATATAACAAGAGAATAACCTTCTATCTTTACTATCACACAAATATCCCGGTCCCGCAATATGCTTCCCGTTTTCATTCCCCCAAGGGACTTTAAGACGGTGACTTATTTCACTGTACATTTTTTTCATCATTGGTACAATAAAGGAAACCTCAAAATCAGGGGGAATTCGATGGCTTATCCAGTGGAAACACGCGGGGTGGAAGAACAGCAACACCCGTTTTACGTAATTCGTTATGTCATCAAAAACGGAGATGAAGAACTTCTCGCCAGCGTTGCACGTTATGTCCATACCGGGCAAGGGGGAAGAGTGCAGTTTCTGGAGCCCGACTTGAGAAAAATCAGGCGCATGCCCGATCCCGTCAAGCAAATGTCGGAAGTGGAAAGAGTCATCAAAAACGAAGGAGCCCGCTTGGCCGAAGAAGCAAAAAACAAAAAATGACCGCTTCTTTTCCTTGCAAAAACAAGGTAAAATAAATACGTCCATCAACGAGGAGTGAATCCAATGACAGTCAAAGGTGAAATTTTGCTTGAAAACGGAGGAATCATCGAAATCGAATTTTTCCCGGATGAAGCTCCCATCACGGTCAATAACTTTCGCAAACTGGCCAATGAGGGCTTTTACAACGGGCTCAACTTTCACCGGGTGATTCCGGGATTTGTCAGCCAGGGAGGCTGCCCCAACGGGCTGGGAAACGGCGATGCCGGATACACCATTCCTTGCGAAACGAAAAACAATCCGCACCGCCATGTGCCCGGAGCCGTATCGATGGCGCATCGCGGGAAAGACACCGGATCTTGCCAATTTTTCATTGTTCATGAATCCCAGCCGCATTTGGACGGGGTGCACACCGTTTTCGGCATGGTGATCAAAGGAATGGAGCACGTGCTGAACATGCAGCCCGGAACGGTCATGAAAGAAGTCAAAGTCTGGGAAGAATAAATAAAAAAACTGTCGGCCTTGACCGTAAGGCCGGCAGTTTTTTTATGCCCCTCTTTCGTTCACCGGATTTTTTCTTTCTTTTGGCACTGATGAATCCGGGCAATCCCTTCCGTAATCGTTTCTGCGTATTGATCCAAAAACCGGGCGTCTGAAAGAAGATGGTTTTCCCGCATGTGGGTGATAAACAACGAAGCCACCGTGATCGCGGGCATGTTCACCCCGCGCAATTCCTGGATTTTCCCTTCCGCCGTCTCTGTGTCATTTTTCTTTCCCAAATCCATCACGCCGTATTTTCTTAAAAAGCTGGTCAGCTGATTATGAAGCCAGCACTGGATTTTTCTCTCTTCCAATCCTGCAATCACGCTCACATAAGAGGCAAACCCGGACATGGTGGGATCAGGGGAAGCATTGGTATGGATGCTTAAAAATAAGTCCGCATTCTGACGGTTCGCCCACTCAATCCTTTCCCGGGCACTCACGTGGGTATCCACAGACCGGGTCATGGTCACGGACAACCCTTCATAATTTAACAACTTGCGGCGAACGCGAAAAGCAATTTCCAAACAAACATCCTTTTCAGCCAGAGAATAACCCACCGAACCCAAATCCTCTCCCCCATGTCCCGGGTCAAGGCACACCAGCATGATTCTCACCTCACGTAAGACAATGCTCCATGTTCATACTTTTTCCCCACATCGCTTCTTTAAAAACACCGATTCCCAAAAGGATATGAACAAAAACAAAACACCGGATCGTTTCGGTGCCTCTTTTGCAATAAAAAACGGGAGGGGCCGGTCTTCTTCCGAACCCCTCCCGTGTTCCGGTTTTCAGTTACATCGGAATACGGTTTAAAAACTTTCCTTCACCACAACCTGATCCAAAGGCAAACGGGTCGTCGGCCGGGCCTGAGCCGCCGCTTTGCCGATCGTGATCAGCATAACGGGCGCATAACGATCCGGAACCCGGAATTCCTCCACAAATTTTTCCCGGTTAAATCCTCCGATCGGACAAGTGTCATACCCTTTGGCTTTGGCTGCCAACATCAGCTGCATGGCGGCAAATCCGGCATTCAAAAAAGCCTCATCCCGGGCGAACCGGTCATTTTGATAAGCTTTTTCCACTTGGCCGATCATTAAATCGTAAATGTCTTTTCCGGCATCCTTATAGACGATTTTGGCGGTTTCATTCGCTTGCAGGTCTCCCAACACAGCCACGGTGGCTGCCGCCTCGACCACTTGCTCTTGATTGTATGAAATGGGCAACAGTTTTTCCTTCATCTCTTTGGATGTAATGACGAGAAAGCGCCAATGTTGCAAGTTCCAGGCAGAAGGAGCCTGGATGGCAATCTCCAGAAGTTCATTCAATTCCTCTTCCGGAATGTTTGCATTCGGATCATATTTGCGAACCGTGGAACGCGCTTTCATCACTTCAATCGCATCCATGGTTTTTGTTGTTGACATTCAATCACCCCGATTAATTTAAATAGAAATTAGACAGATAAACATACTTTCATATTACTTAATATATCAAAAAATTATATGTCAAGATAAACAACTTGACAACAGGCCATTTCCATCAAGATTCCAGTCAACCCCCAACAAATCATATCATGTCCATCTGATCCCTGATGGATGCAATGGCGGCAGATCTCTCCGTTCCTTTCGCCCTCCATTGCCCGGCAGATGGCCGATCTTCCCTGCCATGGCACAACCGCCGGCATCGTGGCACATCGGATATCATTTGAAAAAACATCCCCGGCCAGCCGGTAAATGGCAGCCGGGGCCTAGAGGTTTTTAAACCATGTGAGTTTCTCCGGATTCCGCACCAGATAAAGTTTCTTCATTTTCCCTCCCTCCAGTTGAAACAAGGCGACAGTCATTTGTCCACCCGCACGGATCAACAGTCCGTCCTCTGCATTGATCCCGATCACCCTGTATTGCACACCCTGATATTTTCTCAACAATCCCAACAAGAACCGTGCCACCTTTTCGGCAGAAATGACCGGCCGGAGGGCAGCCGTCACTTTTCCGCCGCCGTCAGATGTTACAATGACATCTTCCGCCAAGAGGGAAAGGATTTTTTCTACATTTCCTCGACGCAATTCTTCAAGAAACTGTTCAATCCATACTCTTTGGTTTTGCCGGCGGCGAATCGCTTTCCCCGGATTTCCCACTTTCCTTCTCGCCTTGCTCAAAATTTTGCGACAATTCCCCTCGCTTTTCTCCACGATTTTTCCAATTGAGGCATAATCAAAAGACAATGCTTCCCGCAAAACAAAAACCGTTCTTTCAACAGGGGTCAACCGTTCCAACAACACCAACATCCCATAAGACAACATATCCTTTTTAAGTAACATGGCACCGGGATCTGCAACATCTGTGGGGACCGGTTCCGGCAGCCAGGGACCGGTATATTGCTCCCGCCTTTTTTGGGCAGAACCCAGATAATCATAACAACGATTGACGATCATTTTACAAAGATAATTCTTGGGATCGTACAAGCGCTTGAGATCCAAACCGGTCAGTTTGACAAAGAGATCTTGCACCAGATCTTCCGCATCAGCCATCGAACCGGTCAATTGATATGCAATGGTGCAAAGCAAAGGTTTGTATTCTTCATAAAGTTGTTTTATTGTTTCCCCATATCCTTCTCCCCTCCTGTGCCCCCATTTCACTTTTATTTTACGTTACTTGCTTTCTTCCATGTCCATTTTCTGATGAACCTGCCGATTTTCCCCGCCAGGATCCAATCGATTCCGCAGTATTCAGCCCAGACCAAACCTTCTTTTTGACCTAAACTGATACAAAAAAAATTTCGGCATCTCCGATGAATCGGAGCAGGCTTTTTTTTCAAATCAGCTTTAATAACTTCTCCCAGTCGTTTTGCTTGCAGGATTCCTTCTTTGCAAGTCATCCCGTCTGCTTTTCCATTCTCCGGATCGATAACATGTGCACAATCCCCGATACTGTAGATGGCACTTTTCCCTGACACCCGATAAGAAGCATCCACTTTCACTTTTCCCTCCAAAGTAAGCGGCAGTTGACATTGGCGCAAAACCGGATGGGGCTCAAGCCCCAAGGTCCAAATGGTGAACCCGGCAGAAAGTTGCGTGCCATCGGAAAGTACCAGCTTTCCGTCTTTCTCATACAAAGCTTTGCGTTGATGGAGGACCGTAACACCTAAATTGTTCAGCTTGGCTTCCAATTTCCGGCCCAATTTCTTTGGTCCGTTCATCATCAACCTTTCTTCCGCATTGATCAAAAAAACCCGGACCAACGCGGGATCCATGCCCAACCGAGCTGCTTCTGAACGCATGGCCTGTGCCAATTCCGCAGATGTCTCCACTCCACTGATTCCGGCACCTGCCACCGCAACAGAGAGCAATCGTTTTCGTTCGGCCGGGTCTTGCTCGTTTACCGCCTTTTGTAAATGCCGGCGCCACTTGGTTCGTATCTCTTCCGATGCGGATAAATCGTGCAATGAAATTCCGCCTTGTTCCGGATCCGGCCTTTTCACCACACTTCCCACGGTAATGACCAACAGATCATAGTCCAATGATTGCTCCTTTTTCTCTGCATCACGAAAAAAGATCCGCTTTTCCTGGCTTTCGATGGTTACAAGCTCACCTTGAATGCGCTCCACCCTTTCCGGGAGAACCTCTTCCCAAGCCAAGGCAATCTTTTCAGCTCTGGCAACCGGTTGAAATAACAGGACTTTCTGTACATAAAACGGCTTGGGATCAATCAAAATCAACCGGAAGGGTTTGCCTGCTTTTCTCATCGCCTGACCGATCTCTTTTAAAGCATGAAGGCCCACATGCCCGCCCCCTGTCACGACACAAGTGATTTCCTTCATTCCGCCCATCCCCTTTTCCCTGTTTAATAATAAAACGAAACAGACGGTGTTTTTGTGACAGACTCCACCACGACTCAAGTTTGTTTCCCCAAACCGGTATAATGGAAAACGAATCCTGAAAAAGAAGGGTTGACCATGAAAAAAGTGATTGTCATCGGAGGCGGAATTTCAGGCGCCTCCGCCGCGTACCAATTGACCAAACTGAGTGCCGATGTGAAGGTTACGATCATCGACCGCAAAGATCCGGGACAAGCCACCGACGCCGCCGCCGGAATCATTTGTCCTTGGTTGTCACAGAGGCGAAACAAAGCCTGGTATCAACTGGCAAAAAAAGGGGCCCGTTTTTATTCGCAACTGATCGCCGGGTTGGAAAAAGACGGGGAAAAACAAACTGGTTACAAAAAAGTCGGCGCGCTACGCATTCATACGGATGCCAAAAGGCTCGCCAAAGTGGAAGAACGGGCCGAAAAACGCCGGCAGGACGCACCGGAAATGGGCAAGCTCACCCCGTTGCCACCCCAAAAGACACGGGAACGGTTTCCTCCGCTTGCCAGCCATTTTTCGTCCCTGCATGTGGAAGGGGCGGCCCGCGTGGATGGCCGCGCCCTCCGCGACTCCCTGCTCCGTGCGTCACAAAAAAACGGTGCATCGTTCATCCGGGGAAGCGCCTCGCTCTTGCACCAGGGAAAAAAGGTGACCGGCGTCCGGGTAAATGACAAAGAGGTGATTCCGGCGGATATCGTGATTGTCTGCGCGGGAGCATGGGCAAAATCATTGCTTGCCCCGCTGGGAGTAAATTTTTTGGGCACTTTCCAAAAAGGGCAAATCGTCCATTTGCAATTGCCTGACACGCCCACCAACCATTGGCCGGTCATCATGCCGCCCAATGATCAGTACATGCTGACCCTGGAGGATCACCGGATCATTGTCGGGGCAACCCACGAAAATGATTTGGATCACTTTGACACCCGGGTCACTGCCGGCGGCTTGTTCGAAGTGATTCAAAAAGCGCTGGACGTCGCTCCCGGACTGGAACACAGCACCTTGCTGGAGACCAGAGTCGGCTTCCGTCCCTATACTCCCGGGTTCCTTCCGGTCATCGGCCCGCTTCCCGGATGGGACGGCATCCTGTTGGCCAATGGACTGGGAGCTTCAGGACTGACGATGGGACCTTTTATCGGAAACCAACTGGCCAAACTGGCATTGGGATTGGAACTGGACATCGATCTGTCCCTGTATGATGTCAAAGGGGCACTGGAACCTTGATTCCGGTGCTCCTGAACGGCATCGCCTCTTCACAAAAAACTCACGCGGTTGTTTGCTGGATGGCCTCTCTGACCCGAAGGAAAAGATGTTGTTTAAACCTTTCCATTTTCCGTTCGCAATTCTCCATTCCGGTGTCCTTAACTCCAAAATAAAACTTCAGCTTCGGCTCGGTCCCCGAGGGACGGGCGGCCACCCAAGAGTCATCCTCCAGCACAAATTTCAGCACACAGGTAATCCGGATGCCGCTTTTCCTCCTGCCAAGCCTCCAAATAACGCCAGCCCTCCAATTGGGGCAGCCCTGTTTCTTCCGTGCCATTCAAGATGGCAAAGAACCGTCCCTTCATGATATCCAGCAGCACCACATGCGGGAGAAACTACTTCATGAGTTGCAGAGCCTCCATCCCATCCTGTGCCGTCCGGCCCTCAAATCCTTCATTTTGCAGACCGATCTTTAATAATGTCGGGCTCATCATCCACAACCAATATTTTGATTCCCGCCAATGGTTTCATCATGGCGGGTTCACCGCCTTTTTCCCCAAATCATTTTCATGATCCGGCCTGAAACTGAAATTTCCCTTCAAAAAAAACCGCACTTTCATCCCTCCCGGGACAAAAGCACGGTTTCTCTCACGGGCCCGCAGGACGAGGCCAACGGAAAAAATGGCTCCTATTTTCGAAGCAACAAATAAACAAAATAAGGCGCGCCAATCAGCGATGCCACAATTCCGGCCGGAATGCCGTCCGGTTCCAACAGATTGCGTCCGATAGTATCGGCCGTCAAAAGCAACCAGCCTCCGATCAACAGGGCAATCGGCAAAAACAGCTGATTTCTCGGTCCAATCAAGGCTTTCGCCAAATGGGGAGCCATCAAGCCGATAAAAGCAATCCCGCCGGTGACGGATACGGCGGAAGCCGCAAGCGCCACAGCCGCAAGCAGCAGGAACATCCTTTCTTTTTGCAGGGGCATTCCGACTCCGATGGCGACCGGATCATTAAAACTTAACAGATTTAATTGATTGGCTTTATAAAAGGTAAACGGGATAAACACCAACAGCCAGGGGAGGAGCGCCCAGATGAACGGCCAATCGTCCCCCCAAATATTCCCGTTGAGCCATCGTGCAATAAAATCCACTTTTTCGCGCTCAGCCGAGGAAATAATGACCAACATCGCCCCGGAAAAAGCCATGTAAAATCCCACACCCGTCAAAATCAAACGGGCCGGCTGGAGCCCCGCCCCCTTTTGATAAGAAAACAGATAAAGAAGGATGGCGGTCAAAATGCCGGATAAAAAAGCCACGACCGGCAGCAAATAGATTAACGATCCGGCTTCCACCGGAAAAAACAGAAAAAAGACGGCCACTCCGACACCGGCGCCGGAATTGATGCCGATAATGCCGGGGTCAGCCAGATCATTGCGCGTAATTCCCTGTAAAATGGCTCCGGACACAGCCAAAGCCATTCCGGCAAGGAGGGTCACCACGATCCGCGGCAGGCGAATCGAATAGAAGACAAATTCTTCTTTAAAGGTTCCATCCCCCAAGAGAATCGGCAAAATCCGGTCGAAAGAGACCGAGGAACGGCCAAGCCCCAGGCTGAGGACCATGGTGATCCCCGTCAGGACAAGCAAGATCCCGATGATGATTTTTTGTTTCTTTAACACGGAAGGATGGATCATAAAACGGTTTTCCCTCCTTTGCGCACGATCAACAGGAAGAAGGGCAGCCCCAGTATGTATACAATGGCCGTCACCGGTGTCTCAAACGGGGCATGGATCGTCCGGCCCAGCGTATCGGCCAAAAGCATGAATGCAGCCCCGCACACGGCAGACATGGGAAGAACAAAACGGTAATCCGTGCCCACCACCGCCCTGACGATGTGGGGAACCATCAAGCCGATAAAAGCCATGTTGCCGGCAAGCGCCACCGCGGCGCCGGCGAGGATGGTGACCACCATGAACAAAACCGCTTTGATCTGCCGGGTCTTTTGCCCCAAGCCGACCGCCACCTCCTCATTCAAACTGAGGATGGTCAACTGCCGGGAGAGATAAAGAGCGATCAAAATGCCGGCTGCAATAAACGGAATGATCACCTGAAGCTGTTCCCAGGAAGTTCCGATCAGTCCGCCGGCCGTCCACATCGACACATCTTTGGAAATTTTGAAATACAACCCGATGGCTTCCGCAATCCCTTGCAAAAAGGCCGTCACCGCCGCACCCGCCAACACGATTTTAAAAGGCGAAAAACCGCCTTTTTTCACCGCGCTGATGCCGAACACCAGACACACCCCCGCAAAAGCCCCGACAAAACAGGCTATGGTAAGGACAAAGTATCCGGCAGAAGGGTAAAAAGCAAGCAGGAAAGCCAATGCGGCATTGGCGCCGGCCGTCAGGCCCAGCAATCCGGGATCGGCCAACGGATTTCTTGTCAACCCTTGCATGACAGCGCCGGCCACCGATAGTGCCGCTCCGACAAAAACAGCCGCCACTTCGCGGGGCAAACGGATCTCCCGGATCATCGTGACCGTCTCCGTCTTTTCCCCGCCGGTGATCGCCAGCCACACTTCCCTGAGACTGGTATCCGCCGCACCCATCACCATGGCGATGACAAAAGAGAGAAAAAGAATGGCCACCCCGGCCGTCAATTTCAAAACAAACGGGAAAGAACTTTGGTTTTTCAACATGTTGATCTCATCTTTCTATCATCAGGAAGAGGCACCCTGTCCAAGGGCCCCTCTTCCCCGCATGTTACTGGTTTAAAAAGGACTTTTTAAAGAAATCAAGCTGATATTCCAAAGTCAGGGGATCATTGAAGAAGAAACCTCTCGCATCGACTTCAAACACGCGATGATTTTTCACCGCCGGGATGTTTTGGTAAGTTTCGGTTTTCTCAAACGATGTGTCCGCATCTTTGTATTTGCTGAAAATCACATAATCCCCGGCAAAATCGCGCAAAACTTCGGGAGAGATGGCATAATAGCCCGGTCCCAACGCTTTCTCTTTCACTTTCGGGGGCATTTTCAGGCCCATTTCCTGATAAAGGATTTCGGTTCCCCTTCCCCAGTTATCCCCGAAAACATACAGTTGTTTATCAAAGTTCTCAATCACGGAAACCGTTGCATCTTCCCCGATTTTGGCTTTGATTTCCTCTCCGGTTTTCTTGGCTTCCGCCTTGAATTGGTCAATCCATTTGCGGGCTTCCTCTTCTTTGTTGAGAAGCTTCCCGATTTCAAGATGCTGTGTCAGGTAGTCCAATTTCCCATAGGTATAGGTGACGGTGGGAGCGATTTGTTTCAGTTTATCCACGTTTTTCGTTGTGGAAACACCGATAATCAGATCCGGATTCAACTCGATGATTTTCTCCAAATCTTCATCGCTGACCAGTTCCGCACTTTTCAGCTTGTCTTTGAAACGGGGATTGTCTTTTGCCCAGGAATCCACCCCGACAATATTGCCGCCAAGTGCCATCACGTTCCCGGCAAACTGCGAAAGCACCACAATGCGTTTGGGATGTTCCGGAACCTCGACGGGTCCGTTTTCCGATTGGTAAGTCACGGTTTTGGATGAACCGTTTGTTGCACTCTCGTCCGCCGAACCGCCGCACCCGCTAAGAAACAGTGCCAGTCCGAGCAGCAACGGCCAGATTTTCTTCATAAGCGTCTTCTCCTTTGATCAGATTATATGTCAAGCACATCGGTTTACCGGTGCGCGGATCTTTTCCGATTTCTGCATCAATATGGAAAACTTCCCTCAGCACATCCCGGGTGATGACCTCTTCACCGGTTCCGCTTTTTATGATTTTCCCGTCTTTCATCGCCACGAGAAAATCCGCAAAACGGGCTGCCTGATTCAAATCATGCAGGACCATGACAATCGTGCGCCCTTCTTCTTTATTGAGCTTTTGCAAAAGCTCCAAAACCTCGAGCTGATGGGCCAGATCCAAATAAGTGGTGGGTTCGTCGAGGAAAATGATATCGGTTTCCTGCGCAATGGCCAAAGCGATCCAAACCCGCTGTCTCTGGCCGCCGGATAAAGCATCCACCGGATGATATTTAAAGCGCTCTGTACCGGTGACTTTAAGTGCCCAGTCAATCACCTCGATGTCCTTTTTGCTCAGGCGTCCAAACCCTTTTTGGTAAGGATACCTCCCGTAAGAAACCAGTTCCCCGGCCGTGAGCCCGGCCGCGCTTTCCGGATTTTGGGGAAGAATTGCCATTTTTCTGGCTAAACTTTTTGTGTCTTCCTGCACAATACTTTTCCCGTCCAGGATCACCGACCCCGACTGATATGCGATGATGCGTGACATTGCTTTTAAAAAGGTCGATTTTCCGCATCCGTTCGGCCCGATGATCACCGTGATTTGATGATCGGGAATTTGAATCGTCAAATCACGGACAATCGCTTTCTCCCCATAACCAACCTGCAAATGTTCGGTATAAAGGCGCCCCATCCTGATGCCCCCAACATCTTTAATTTATCATTGATAATGATTATCAATTCAAGTCCAATAATACTATAAATCGTTTTCTTATCAGCGTCAATAAAAAAACAACCTTTTCCCACAACAGTTCTTTCCTGTAAACAGGATTTAGCGCGCCGCTCCCTAAATATACATAACAACCGGTTTTGGCTTTCCATAAAACAAAAAGGGGGGAAACCCGATGATTCAATATCCTTTGTGGACCGAAGGCGCAACCATCGGGGTCACCGCGCCGTCATCCGGTGTGCCGCGGGAATTGCATGCCATGTTTGAACTTTCATGCCGGCAGATGGAAGAAAAAGGTTTTCAGATCCATTGCGGGGAAACCGTCCGGACCCAGCATAAAGCAAAATCAGCCCCTGCCCGGAAACGGGCGGAGGAATTCCATGAAATGATGCAAAACGATGCAATCCACGTTATTATCCCGCCATGGGGCGGGGAGCTTTTGATTGAGATGCTTGAACATACCGACTTTCGAAAAATCAAAAACAAATGGGTGATGGGCTATTCCGATACCAGCACTTTGTTGTTGGCCATCACCTTGAATACAGGGATCGCCACGGCCCACGGCCCCAACTTTGTGGATTTGCGGGGGGAATACTGGGATGACACCACCGCCATGTGGAAAAACGTTTTGGCCGCGGGAAAGGGAAATTCCGTCCTGCAGCGCTCTTCCGCATATTATCAAAAGAAATGGCAGCACGACCGCCCGACACCCTGCGTTTTTCATCTGACGGAGCCGACTTGCTGGAAAACCGTTTCCAACCAAAAAGAAATCATCAAAGGCCGGCTGCTCGGCGGATGCATTGACACCATCCGGCATTTGGCCGGCACGCCTTACGGAGATGTGAAAAACCCATCTGGATGGAGAACCGGTGTTGTGGTATCTGGAAAATTGCGAATTGACAACGGTGGATTTGAGAAGGTCCCTCATGCAGATGAAATTGGCCGGTTGGTTTGACGCATGCTCTGGGATCCTGTTCGGACGAAGCCAAGCCAATCACCCGGTCCAAAACTACACCGTGGAAGATGTTTACCAAGAGCTTGCCGGGGAACTTCAAATCCCGGTCATTTACGATGTCGATTGCGGCCATGTCCCGCCGCAGATGACCTTCATCAACGGAGCCTTTGCCGAGGTGGAAACCGAAAACGGAAAAGGCAGTATCCGGCAGCATTTCATATGACCAAATCCAATAAACCTGCCCCTCACAGGCAGGTTTTCCTTTGGTCAACCGATTATTTTTTGCTTTTCCGTTTGAATAAAATCCCGAGTGTATTGGGGCCGCAATGGCTTGAGATGGTGCAGCCGGCCTCGGTGACGATGATTTCATCAAAATCAACATAACGGCGGACGGCTTCCTTGACTTTGGCCACGGTTTCTTCCGAACACTTGGAATGAGTGATAAAGATCCGGCTCCGGTCGATATCCTCTTGTTTACCTGATAATTTGTCTTTGACATAACGTTCCAGGCAACGTTCAAAACTGCCCCGGTATTTCTTCCCGACTTCCATCCGGCCGTCGACCACTTCAATGCTCGGCTTGATCCGGAGCAAGGCCGCCCCCAACGCTTCCACTCCCGAACAGCGTCCGCCTTTTCTCAGATAATCGAGGCGGTCAATCACAAAGCTGGCATCCACTTTGGGAATGGTCTCCTTGATTTTTTCGCAAATCTCCTCCGCTTTTAAACCTTCCTTGGCCATGAGCGCCGCATCATATACGAGATGTCCGCTGCCCGTGGAAAGATTGCGTGTGTCAATCACATGGACATTGGAGAAGTTCTCTGCCGCCAACACCGCATTTTGATAAGTCGAGGAAAATTCCGCGCTGAGGGAAAAATGGATGACGGCTTCATATTTGTGGGACAGTTCGGCAAAAACCTTCTCGTACTCATAGGTGTTCACCGCTGCCGTTTTGCAGGTTTTCCCTTCCTCGCCCACATACCGGAAGATCTCGGCCGGCGTAATGTCCACCCCGTCCCGGTATGACTTGTCATCAATCAAAACATTCAAGGGCACCAGCGTGATATCCATCGCGTTTAAGATTTCAGGAGACAGATCACAAGTGCTGTCTGCCGTGATCTTAATCATTTTCATCACCACTCTTTGCTGTCTGAACCGTTCAAACCGGTTTCTTTCCTGACCATTCAGTCAAAACGATTTTATAATACCCTGTTTTTTCTTGTCAAAAACCAAAGCGCCTCCCGGACGGAAGGCGCTTCCGAGCTATTGTTTCTTATTTCATCAACTGCACAATCACATCATGGATGCGGGTGTTCTCATAAGCCCCCTGCAACAACTCGGCTCCCGGTCCCATGGCGGTTAAAGGAATGCTTACCGCCGAATGTCCCCCGGTTGTCCAATCCACCATAAACTGCTGATCGGAACCGGCTACCGGGAAAGGACCGTCTTCAGCAGACACGCCGTCCCCCGACTCGTCGGAGTCATCCAATCCTTCAATCGTAAATCCGCCGGTTTCATGGTCACCGACGACAATGACCAGGGTATCCCCGCGTTTTTTGGCAAATTCTTTGACATGCGCCACCGCTTTGTCAAACTCCTTGCCGGCTTTGATGGCCAGTTCGGCGTTGTTCACATGGCACATGGCGTCAATCCCTTCTTCTTCCACCAGCAGGAAAAATCCGTTTTTGTTTTTGGACAGCGTTTGAAGGGCTTTGTCCGCCATCTCGGTCAAAGACACCGACGGATCATAGCGATCCCCGGCCTCGGTATCATATTGGAACATCTCTTCGTTGGCAAACAAGCCGAGAATTTTGGAACCGTTTGCTTTTTGCAACTCTTCCCGGTTCGCGACATACTGGTATCCCAGATCTTTGGCCCGTTCCACCAGATTTCCTTCGGTTCCTTTGCTTTCTTCAGAGGGGTCTTCCGCCGGATGATCCGGATGACGGCCGGGGTTCCCTTTCGGATACCAGTAATCTTCTCCTCCGCCCAAGATCACGTCAGGACGGCTTTTCTCCAAAAACTGCCGGGCGATTTTGCTCTGGTCCTCCCGGTCTTTCACATGGGAACCAAATGCCGCCGGGGTTGCATCCGTGACTTGGGCGGTGGTGACCAGCCCCGTCGCTTTCCCCCGTTTTTTGGCTGTTTCCAACACTGTTTCCACCGGCTTTTGATCCAGGTCGACACCGATGGCTCCATTGTAGGTCTTCACGCCGGTGGCCATCGCCGTCGCCGCTGCGGCCGAGTCGGTTACAAACTCTACGGGGTCTGCGGAATTGGTGTGTACAAAGCCTGTATACGGCATGTCATCCATGGCCGTTTTACCGTGCAAACCGACACTGGACAGCCGGATGGCATCCCGTTGGGCCCTGCCCATCCCATCTCCGACCATCAATATGACATTCTTCGGCTGCGGCTTCTGCTTTCTTGCCACTTCCTCCTGTCCGGCCCAGACTTTGGAAAAGGAGACGGCAGAAACCGCGACAACCACCGCCAAAGCCGCCCCAAACCAACCGCGTTTGTTCATGGTAAATCATCCTTTCCAAAGAAGTCGTTTTACGTTTACACACTATACAAAAAATTCATTTATATTCTAAAATATTTATATATAAATGAGACGAATTCCTTTTTAAATGACGGTAAATTTACCATTCAAAACAAAAAGCACCTCGTTTTTGAGGTGCCTGCATCAGACTTTCACTCATCTTTTTTCGACCACTGCGGAACCGTCTCAAACACATCTTCCAATGCGTCGGATTTCATGACAGCAATCCCTCTTTCAACATCCGCAAACAAAAGCAGGGTTTCGCCCGGTTGAATGTCAAACATATCCCGGATCTCCTTGGGGATCACGATCTGGCCCTTGGTTCCGACCTTTGCGGTTCCGGCGTATTTGCCAACCGGTCCTTTCTTCTTCTGATTCATAGATTCCTCCTTGTCTTTATCATAAACCGATCCCAAACGATCAACCATTGACTTTGTTTCCATTCATTGAACCTCAATATTATCTTAATAAACTCTTCCCGTTTTTCAAAACCGGAACCCTTCCACCCTTCCGCCCGAATCCCAAAAACGGACTTCTGTGCTACAATTTAGTGTTGAGGTGGTTGCAAGTGAAACTCTCACCAGAAACAATCCGACAACTGCAGAAAAAACAACTGGAGATTTTGCTGGAATTTGACAAAGCGGCCAGAAAAATGGGCCTCTCCTATACCCTTTCTTCCGGAACCCTGTTGGGGGCCGTCCGTCACGGCGGGTTTATCCCATGGGATGACGACGCGGATGTGGCGATGCTCCGGGAAGATTACGAACGCTTTTGGAAAGAAGGCCAAAAACACTTGCCGGATTATTTGTTCATCCAACACTATGAAACTGACCGCGATTATCCGCACAACTTTATCAAAATTGTGGACACGCGCACCCGCCTTGTCGAGCACACTACCTCCCAATCGGATATCAAACGGGGTGTTTTTATCGATATCTTCCCCATCGACCGCATCCCCGAAAGCCGGATTCTCCGCACACTCGACCGGATCTGTCTCACTTTCATCTACTTCACCCGATATTCGGTCACACTGAAATTCCAAAAGAAAAGCCACAGCCGCATGAGAAAAATCGCAAGCCGCTTGCTCCGGCCGCTTGGCAAGGCGCTGGGCGTCCACCGGCTCAATCAATGGGAAACCCGCATCAAAACCAAATACAATCACCATTCAAAATTTGAATATACTTACGGAGACAATTCCATCTTGGTTCCAACCGAGATTAAAGAATCCATGATTTTGCCCGTCAGGATTTTTCAAGACCTCGAAGAAATCCGGTTCGAGGGACACTCTTTCCTGGCAATCAAAGACCGTGACCGCTATTTGCGGACGCTTTACGGGGACCATTACATGGAATTGCCTCCCGAAGAAAAGCAAAAGCCCAAACACACCTTCACCGAATTACAATTATGAAGATTTTTTATTCATTTTTTGACCAAAAAAGAGGGATGACTTTCACCGACGAAAGCTTCCCTCTTTTTTTCATGGCCCATGAATGCACAAAAAATTCCTTTTAAAAGCCGGATCCTATTGAATCCCTCCCCATTTATCCCACATCAAATTCTCAAAAAAAGAGAGTTATGCTAAAATAAATGTATTCAAAAATTGAATATGTTTCTCGATTCATCTTGTCCATACGTTTTCATCCCGGTCTGCCACACTCCGCCACAACCGATTCATCACACCATCCAGCAGGAGGGATGTCCATGGAAGATCAACTCAAAGTGCTTGAAATCATCAACAAACATGTGCAGGTGAATCAAAAATCGATCGGGCAACTCTGCCATTTTTCCGCCGGCAAAGTCAATTACCTGATCCGCGATTTGATGGAAAAAGGCCTGATCGACACACGGAAACATGGACGCAGCACCCAATACTACCTCACCAAAGAAGGCATCCGCCTTTTGAAAAACCGGTATGCTTCTTACCAAAACAAAAAAGTGGATCTTCACGGCGGGAAAACAACCAAAGTGAAAGAAGCCGTCATTTTGGCCGCCGGCGAAAACGATGAATTCAATCTTCCGGTAAGTCTCTTGCCGCTGAACGGCACCACGCTGTTACAACGCAACATTGACATTTTGAGAAAGCACGGAATCGAAAAAATCATCATCGTCACCGGATACCAAAAGGAAGCCTTCCAATCGTTAACTGATCAAGAAGGAATCGTGTTCGTGGATAACCCGCGTTACCAATGGACCGGGTCGATGTCCTCCCTGGCTTGTGCCAAATATGCCGTTTCCGGGGATTTCATCGTTCTCGACCACGATATTCTGGCGGAGGAACAAGCCTTCAAGCAGCTGATTCACAATGAAGAACGCGACTGCATGCTGATTGCAACCGAAAGCGGGCAAGGCAACGAGGCCTATGTGGAACTCCGCAACCAGAGTATCTTCAAAATTTCCAAAGATCTTCACCAATTGAACCGGATTGACGGCGAAATGGTGGGCATCAACAAAATCTCGTATGATGTCTATCAACTGATGCTGGAAGAATACAAAAACAACCAGAATCCCTATCTCGATTATGAATACCTGCTGTTGGATGTTTCCCGCCAGTACAAAATCGGTTATTTGAAAATCAATGATTTGATCTGGTCCGACATCGACACGAAGGAGCATTATATCCGCATTTTGAACTTGGTGCACCCGCGATTGAAGCGGAAAGAAGAAACCTATTTCATCCATCAATTAAAAGATACGGTTTCATCCGCCATCGGAATTCCGGAGGATGACATCACCGGGGCTGTCCCGTTGGGAGGCATGACGAACAAAAACTACAAAATCAGCGTGGCCGGAGGAAAGGAATATGTTCTTCGCATTCCGGGCGCCGGGACAGACCAAATGATCGACCGCCACCTCGAAAAGGAAAACGCCATGCTGGCCGGCGATCTCGGAATTAACGCCAAAACCCTCTACTTTGATGAAAAAAACGGCGTGAAAATTTCTGAGATGATTCCGGATGCGGAAACGCTCACTCCCAAAATGGCCCGGCGCGAAGAAAACATGCGGCTGGTGGCCAACCTTTTGAAAAAGCTCCACACCTCCAACGCGCCGATGAAAAACAAATTTGACATCGGACAGGTCAAAACCAAGTATGAGCGGCTGGTCGACGAGGTGAACGGAGGTTATTTTTATCCGAACTTCCGCAAATTGAAAGAAGAAGTGTTGAAGATCAAATTGATGTTTGACGCCATGCAGGTTCCGCTCGTCCCGTGCCATAATGACACCTTGCCGGACAACTTCATCAAAAGCGGGGACAACCGGCTTTACCTGATCGACTGGGAATATGCCGGGTTGAATGATCCCGTCTGGGATTTGGCTGCCTACTCGCTGGAATCTTCCCTGACCCGACGGGAAGAAGATCTCTTCTTGTCCTATTATTTCTCCGGAGAGATCACCGAAAAAATCCGGATGCGCATGCTGATGCACAAGATTTTCCAAGATTACATCTGGAGTTTGTGGACCATCTACAAAGAAGCCAAAGGGGACAACTTCGGGGATTACGGCATCATGCGCTACAACCGGGCCATTGCCAACATTGAGTTCTTCTTGTCAAAGAAGGTGTCGGCATGAAACGGGCCGGTGCAGCTTACGGACTCTTGTCGGGGATCATGTGGGCGTTGGACACGGTATTCATCGGGGCGATCCTCTCCCGCGATCTGTTTGTCTCCTCCGGGCAGGCATTGTTCCTCGCCCCGCTGGTGGGGACTTTTTTGCATGACGCGACATCGGGCTTGTGGATCACCGGATACTTATCCCTGAAGGGGGAACTGAAGAAAGCACTTGCAAACATCAAAACGGACGGCGGACGGTTTGTCATTCTGGGCTCGATCCTTGGCGGTCCGCTCGGAATGACCTTTTATGTGCTTTCCATCCACCACCTCGGTTCCTCCTATGCCGCTTCGTTCTCCGCGGTTTATCCGGCCGTCGGGGCCTTCTTCTCTTTTCTGCTTTTGAAAGACCGTCTGCGCCCCAAAAACTGGTTTGGGCTTTGCATCAGCATTTTGTTCATCATCCTGCTCGGCTCCTCGGGATCAGAGGATGCTTCCGTTCCATCCCGGCTCGGATTCTTGTATGTCCTGCTGTGCATTATCTGCTGGGGATTGGAATGCGTCCTGGTCGCTTATGGAATGAAAAAAGTACAAATTTCCCCGGAGCAATCCATCCTGCTGCGCCAACTGGTTTCAACGGTCACCTACTGTTCCGTCATTCTTCCGTTCTTTGGCGGTTGGCACTTTGCCGCCGGAGTCATGGCCAAAAAGGAACTGTTCTTTCTCGCTCTCGTTGCTTTGGCCGGATCGGTCTCCTACCTGTTTTATTACAAAGCCATCCGGGCCATCGGTCCCGCCAAGGCCATGGGACTGAACATCTCGTATTCCGGCTGGTCCATCTTCTTCGGCTTTCTGTTTTTCGGTGAAGCCCTCTCTCTGAAGATGATTGGTTACAGCCTCATGATCATCCTGGGTTCCGTGCTGACGGTGGCTGAAAAAGATGAATTCAATCTCACGCACTTTTTGAAAAAATTCCGGAACCGGCCCGTGAAGGAGGTGAGACGATGAAAGCCATTTTGCTGGCGGCAGGAATGGGGACCCGGCTCCGCCCGCTCACGCTGACCACCCCGAAATCCCTCATCACCGTCAACGGTGAACCGCTGTTGGAAAGGCAAATCCGTTTTTTAAGGGAAACCGGTGTCCGGGATATCGCGGTGGTGACAGGATACCTGCACGAAAAATTCACTTATTTAAAAAAGAAATTTGCCGTCACGCTGATCAGCAACCCGTACTATGACCGGTACAACAACCTCTATTCCATGTACCTGGCCCGGGAATACCTGCCCGGCGCTTATGTCATCGACGCCGACAACTATCTGCGCCGCAACTTTCTTTTGGACAAGCCGTCCACCTCGTTGTATTTCAGCGCCAAAAAACCCTTTGTCAACGAATGGGTCCTCCACATGGACTCGCAAAACCGGATCCAAAACATCACCATCGAGGAACAAGGAAATGATTACATCCTGTGCGGCATCTCCTATTGGAGCGAACCAGACGGCCGGAAACTGGTCAAAAAACTGGAAGAAACCGTCGCAAACGGAGATTTCCAAAACAAATACTGGGATCATATCGTCAAAGAAAACATCCGGGATTTGAATGTCCGTTTACAAGAAATCGATGCCCGGGACACCCATGAAATCGACAGACTGGAAGACTTAAAACGTCTGCACCGGGAAGGATTTTAAAAAGCCGGGTTCAACCCAAGAACCCGACATTCCCCGATAAAAACCTTACGGATGCAGATTTCTTCCGCCCGGAGCAGGGAAATCCCGTACCCATCTTTTCACCGGCTTATCCCCCCACCCCCAAAACACCATTTTCATTTGTTTTATTCTCCCCTTTGGCACTGCCACCCCGGAGGATCCCCCACCCGTTCCTTCCTCTTAACCCTTTCCAATATAACTAGGTCATGTAATTTTTCCTGGCTAAAAAACACAAAGCCTCCAATCGTTAAATTTTTTTTAAAATTTTACATGCATCTGATTTATAATATTTTTATAATTATAATTGTTTTATAGCTTATTATGAATGAAAAAGGAGGAAACCGAGTTACGGAACCCGTAACTGAACGTATGGGAAAACAATTTTTTCAACTTATACTTATCCTGCTTTTCATCTTTGCAGGATTTAGCATCTGGGGAAATGACATTGTCCATGCCGACGGAGGGATCCAAGTTCCTGAAATCAATGATGATTTCAATCAATTTGAACAAAAAACTCCCGTACAAAAAGAACAGCCGGTATCGTCCCCTCCGGTTGAAGAAAAGAAAGGACTACTTGATTCCATAACCGAACCATTGTCAGAAGCTGCGGATTGGTTCGGGGACAAAATTTCAGGAGCATGGGAATGGACCAAAGAGAAAGCGGCTGCCTTTTGGGATTGGTTTACTGAAATTTGCTCCAAAATAGCAGAAGTCGTAATTGATACACTGTCTGCAGTTTGGGACTGGATCGTCAAATTTAAAGAATACATAGCGTTTGCCGGCGTACTGATTTTGGGCATTGTCTTGTGCATCTTTGCCACACCGTTAGGGATTGCCGTACTCAGTGGTATGGCTTTGTCATTTGTGATCAGTATGGCCCTGAATGGTTGGGAAATTAACAAAATGACCTTCTTGAAGCAGCCATTGGCGGCCTCTTGGGATTGATCGGAGGAGGCATCACGGCAGGAGCTTCCCGGGGCTTGGCCAGCGGCATCGGGCAAAAACTGATCATGGGTGCCAAAAATTCCAAATTC
>NZ_REFP01000012.1 GCF_003688725.1 Thermoactinomyces vulgaris | reverse complement strand
CTTTGTCTGGTGACCATAGCGGAGGGGATCCACCCGTTCCCATCCCGAACACGGAAGTTAAGCCCTCCAGCGCCGATGGTACTTGGGGATGACCCCTGGGAGAGTAGGTCGTTGCCAGGCAATCAAACATCCTGAACCCTCTTAAGCAATTTGCTTAAGAGGGTTTTTGCTTTATGTGGCAAGTTTTTTGCTTCGCAAATTATTTGGATTCCATTTGATTTTGTGGATCTTTACTGCAGACTGATATTGGATCCGAATAGGGTTTCTTTGGTCAGGTGGCCCCGGGATGAAAGAAAAAATAAGAAAGATGACTTCACGTTTTTGATGTCACGTCTTTCAGATGATGATGTCTTTTATGGTCAATCAGGAATTTCATCCGATGTGTATTGGGATCGTGCATAAGTTCTTTTTTCACGGGTTAAATTAGCAAATACACATTTTTTCGGGGAAGCTTTGATAGTAATAGAAGAAAGGAAATGCGAAGCGGGGAATCATCGCGGCGCTTGGCCGGTTCTTTTTGCATAACTGTTTAAATATTGGCGAATGTGGCGAAAATAATGGCAAAGAAGGAAAGAGGCAGGGGATTTGCATGCATGAGAAAAAGGAGTGCATTGTTTGCCGGCAAAAAAGGGAACGTGGCATCAATATATTAAATCGTTTTCTTTGTGATGATTGTGAAAAAGAAATTATTGAATCCGATTCCAATCATATTTTGTATACATATCTGGTTTGGAGAATGCGCTTTTTAATCCATCAGGACGCAGAAAAAGAATTGCACAGATAAGATTTCATCCGGTTGGGGATCGGTTCCGGTGGAAGGAATCCCTACCGGAAGGCGGGATGGATCACCTTTTTTCTGTGGATGAATGATACAAAGATCGTTGAATCATCGGCAGGAAAAAGACAAAGACGAAGGGGCGAAAAAACGCCGGAAAAGATGGTTGCCAAACTTAAAAGATGGCTGCCAAAAACTTATGGAGTCCGTCTGTTATTGGTATAATAAGACGAAGTGGGTTTGGCGATGAATTGAAATGAACCGGTGATTCCATGGTCATGGGGCGGTTGTCATGAAACTGGATCTAATGGGCAAAGCAACGATCTGATGCAACAGAAACGAAAAAGGGATCAGGGCGCGTTGGTCCTCAAGGGAAGCACCGATTGCCGGTGGTTTGGGTGGATGCCGTTTTTTCAAGACCCAAAGCGGTTTCTTTCAAAACCATGTCCTTTTCACCGGACGGATCGTTCAATTGGACGGAGATTTTGTTGCAGAGAAAAAGAAAAAGAGCGAAAACCGTTGAGACTTGAATGTTCAAGTCTTTTTTCTTGTAAACGGAGGGAGAAAAAATTTGGATCAGACGAGAGCGCCAATATTTGATGCATTAAAAGAACATGTGGCACGAAAGTGGATCAATTTCCATGTGCCGGGCCATAAACAGGGGCAAATGTTTGACCGGGAAGCATTGGAATGGTTTCATCCTCTTTTATCCATGGATTTGACGGAAGTGGGGCAGCTGGATGATTTACACCAGCCGACGGGAGTCATTAAAGAAGCCCAGCAGCTGGCGGCGGAAGCTTTTCGGGCAACAACGACTTATTTTTTGGTGGGGGGGACGACCGCCGGCAACTTGGCTGCGATTTTGGCATGTTGTCCATCCGGGGGTTCGGTGATTGTGCAGCGAAGCAGCCATCAATCTGTGTTTCACGGCTGCATGTTGGCAGGAGCCAAGCCTGTTTATTTGAAGACCGGTTTTGATGAATGCGGAGTGGAAAAGCCGGTTTCCCCCCAGGAAATTGAACGGATTTTAAAGGAAGATGATTCGGTGAAAGCGGTGGTCCTGACCAGTCCGTCCTACTATGGCAGGGTTCAACCGGTCCGGGAAATTGCGCAGGTTTGCCACCGGCATCGGGTTCCGCTCATCGTGGATGAAGCCCATGGGGCGCACTTTGGATTTCACAAAGCACTGCCGCAGTCTGCCATGGATTTGGGAGCGGATATTGCTGTTCAGTCCACCCATAAGATGTTGCCTTCCATGACCATGTCGTCCATGTTACACTTGCAAGGCCAAAGGGTTTCCCCTGACGAAGTGCGTCACTGGCTGCGGGTGATCGAATCAAGCAGTCCTTCTTATCCACTGATGGCCTCCTTGGATGTGACACGCCGTCTTATGGCGACAGAAGGGGAAAGGCTCTTGGACCGTTTGTTAACCGATCTGGAATATTTCCGGGGAAATATCCAATCTCTTCAATCTTTGTCTGAGCTAAAAGCGGATGATCCATTGAAATTCACCTTGACGGCCAATGGAAAAATAACGGGATTCCAATTGGCCGATCGGCTGAAACAGGAAGGCATTCATGCGGAATTGGCCGATCCGTTGTCCGTATTGTTGGTTTTGGGTCTGGGAACCACCCGGGAGGATTTAAAGATCCTGTGGAAAGCTCTAAAAAAAATTGATCAATCTCTTGCAGGGATTCCTGCTTCCTCTGCCAAGGTTTCCTTTGCTTTTGCAACGGATACGCAAAAAGTCCGCCTGCCACTGAGCGAACTTCGCCGCCGGTCTTTCCGGGCGGTGCCCTTAAGTGAAGCCGCGGGCAAGGTCGCCGTGGAGATGGTGGTTCCTTATCCGCCGGGAATCCCGGTGGTGCTGCCCGGAGAGACATGGACCCGGGAAGCGCAGGAAACCATTGAAATCATTCTCAAAGGCGGCGGGCAAGTGCGGGGGGTTTCACAACATTTCAATCCCACCGTGAATGTGCTAACCTGAATACGTTGAGCCAAGCGCAGGATGGAGGAGAACGATGAAAGGAAAGTTTATTACTTTTGAAGGTCCGGAAGGAGCCGGAAAAACAACACAAATCAAGCGGGTTCACCAATATTTGCAAAAGCGGCGGGTTCCTTGCCTGGTGGTGCGGGAACCCGGGGGGACCATCATCGGGGATCGTGTGCGGGAAATTTTGCTCGATCCCGGCCGGAGCGAGATGAAATGGAAGACCGAGGTGTTGTTGTATGCCTCTTCCCGTGCCCAGCTTGTCAATGAAGTGATCCGCCCCCATTTGGATCAGGGAATGGTGGTGCTTTGTGACCGCTATATTGATTCAAGCTTGGCTTATCAAGGTTACGGGGCTGAAAAAGATGTGGAGGAAGTGAGAAAACTGAACCAATGGGCCACGGACGGATTGATGCCGGACCGTACGTATTTGCTCGACATCCCGGTGGAAGTGGGCCGAAAACGGCTGTTAAGCCGCGGAGGGAAGAAGGATCGCATGGAGTTGAAAGAGAAAATGTTTCATGAACGGGTCCGCAAAGGGTTCCGGCAAATTGCTTCTAAAGAGCCGTCCCGCTTTTGCACCATCCGTGCGGAACAGTCCGGCGACAGAGTGTTTCAGGAGATCGTGGAGGATCTGAATTCATGGTTTCTCCGTTAATCTGAAATAGAATTTGCTCAACTTTTATCATCGATGATAAAATGTTATCAAAGGTTCTGAGCACTGGTTTGTGCAAAACTTTTGGAACCTGATAACCAAACGGTTGCATAAGATTCCGAACGCGTTGAGATAGATTTTTTCCGAACTTGTTGCAAAACAGGTGATGTTTGCCGCTTGCCTTACCGGCGGATGACTGGCCGATATGCAACCTCTGGCCATACTGGTCTTCAGGGTATTGGCTGTTTTGGAGGGATTGCTGCATGCAAAGAGTAATAGGTGTCCGCTTCCGACAAGCGGGTAAGATATATTTTTTTGATCCACTCGATTTCGAGGTGAAACGCGGAAATTACGTGATTGTGGAAACAGTTCGCGGAATTGAATACGGACAAGTGGTTTCCGGCATACGCTATGTAAAAGATGACGAGGTGGTTTTGCCACTGAAACCGGTGATCCGGATTGCCACGGAACAAGACAAAAAGCAAGTGGAGGAGAATCAAAAGGCAGCAAAATCAGCAATGGGAGTCTGTCTGGAGAAAATACGCAATCACGGGTTGGAAATGAAGCTCGTGGATGCCGAATATACATTTGACCGGAATAAAATCATTTTTTATTTTACAGCAGACGGTCGGGTGGACTTCCGGGAATTGGTGCGGGATTTGGCTGCCGTTTTTCGAACCCGCATCGAATTGCGCCAAATCGGAGTCCGGGATGAAGCGAAGATGCTCGGGGGACTGGGCCCTTGCGGCCGGGTTCTCTGCTGCTCCTCCTTTTTGGGGGACTTTGAACCGGTTTCGATCAAGATGGCCAAAGATCAAAACCTTTCATTAAATCCGGCCAAAATATCCGGGTTGTGCGGCCGATTGATGTGTTGCCTCAAATTTGAAAATGAGGTGTATGCAGAGGCCAAACAGCTCCTGCCCGATTTGGGCGAACAGGTCGTCACCAAAGAAGGAATGGGTAAAGTGATATCAATAAACATGTTGGAGCGTCGGGTTCTGGTGGAACTGGCGGATACCGGCGCCATGGTTGAATATGACATTGAGGATGTAACCATCGGCGGATCTCCGCAGGCCAGCGGAATGAAATCATAGATGAAAAAATCTTAACCGTTTTTGGTGCTTGAACGAGGTGGGGGGGCTTGGACAAGGAAGAAATCTTTAAACGGATCGCGCGTGTCGAAGAACAAATCGGTGAATTATATATCGAATTGGGCGGTCTGAAAGAGCAGATTGTGGAATTGATCGAGGACAACACTCGGCTGGTTATGGAAAATCAACGGTTACAGGAAAAGGAAGAGGCAAGGGTTCTTGCATCAAACCGGGATCAAACCCGGGCAGGAAACAAGGAACAAGACGAAGAAGACGTTGGACAAGGAGTTCATCATCTGGTTGATTTATACGATGAAGGATTTCATATTTGCAATGTTCACTACGGTCGTATGCGCGGTGAAGGGGATTGCCTGTTTTGCATTGCCTTTCTCAATAAATCATCGAAAGAAAAATGACGCCGGGATCCCGGCGTTTTTTTATGCGGAGAGGGGAAAATGTCCAAACCTTATGTCGTTTATATCCTGGAATGCAGTGACGGAACCCTGTATACGGGAATCACCAATCGTTTAAAGCAAAGAATGAAATCCCATCAACAGGGGAAAGGTGCCAAATATACACGCGGGCGGTTGCCCGTCCGGTTACGATATGTGGAAAGAGGGGGCGATAAATCTTGGGCTTTGAAACGGGAAAGAGAAATCAAAAAAATGTCCAGGCGAAAGAAGTGGGAATTAATCAAAAAAAGGGGAGTCATGGATGGAGATTCAAAAGAGTTTCATGAATGAAGGACAAGAAGGGACGCTTTATGTTGTCGGGACCCCGATTGGCAATTTACACGATTTCAGTCCGAGGGCCCGCGAAATATTGGAGCAAGTGGATATCATTGCGGCGGAAGACACACGCCATACCCGCAAGTTGCTCAGCGCGTTCGGGATCCGGGGAACGCTGGTCAGTTACCATGAGCATAACAAGCAATCCAGAGAGCCGGAACTTATCCAAAAGTTGATGGATGGCAAAAACATTGCGCTGGTCAGCGATGCGGGGATGCCCGGCATTTCCGATCCCGGCGAACCGCTCATCCAAAAGGTCACCAGCCGGGGGATTCCCGTGGTTCCGATCCCTGGCCCCAATGCGGCCGTCTCCGCTCTGGTGGCTTCGGGGCTTCCCACACAACCGTTTGTTTTTATCGGCTTCTTGCCCAGGGGAAAAAAGGAACGGAAGAAGGAGTTGGAAAGCTGGCGCTTGATTCCGGCCACCCTGATCTTTTATGAAGCCCCCCACCGGTTGCCGGAGATGTTGAAAGATCTGCTGGAGGTTCTGGGAAACAGGAATGTGGCCATTTGCCGTGAACTGACCAAAAAACACGAAGAATGGTTGAGGGGAAAATTGAGTGACGGGCTGGATTATTTCAAGGAGAAGAAAGCGCGGGGGGAATTTACGATTGTGGTGGAAGGAGCGGACCTTTCCCGGACGGAAGATACGGAGCCGGAAGAAGAATGGCATTCATGGTCCATTCATGAACATGTCGAAAAATATATCAGTCAGGGATGGACAAAGAAAGAAGCGGTGAAGCAAGTGGCCCGGGAACGTTCCCTGCCCAAGCGTGAAGTGTACAACGCTTATCACAAAAACGGGGCGGATGTGGAATAAATCCGGTTGGAATGGAGCAGACAAAAAGAAAAAAGCAAAGGAATTCCAGTAGCATGTCCGTTTCATGTATAATTGAAACGATAAAGGAAGCGGTTTTTTATTTCTGGAGGTGAATCGTTTGAAGAAAAAAGGCGCGCTTCTCGGGGCTTTACAGCGAATCGGGAAGTCATTCATGTTGCCGATCGCCGTTCTTCCGGCCGCCGGGATTTTGATGGGTTTCGGCGCGTTATTAACGAACCAGGAATATTTTGCGGAAGGATCGGTTCCGTATTTTATCGGCGAAGTCTTTAATGCCGGGGGCAGTGCCATTTTTGACAATCTCGCCCTGTTGTTTGCCATCGGGGTGGCCCTCGGACTGACGGGGAATGCCGGTGCATCCGCGTTGGCGGCAGTTGTCGGCTATTTTCTGATGAGCAAAGTAGTTTCCCTCGGCAGCACCGAATCGATGGAATTAAACACGGGAGTGCTGGGCGGAATCATCGCCGGGGCCATTGCGGCTTATATGTACAATCGCTATCACGATATAAAACTGCCGGACTGGCTGCAATTCTTTGGCGGCAAGCGTTTTGTCCCCATTGTCACTTCCTTGGTCATGGTTTTGGTCGGTCTCATCTTTCTGGTGGTTTGGCCGCCGGTTCAACAGGCGATCAATGCCGGCGGAAATTGGATTATCGGGCAAGGAGCCATCGGGCTTTTCTTGTACGGGGTGTTTAACCGTCTGCTGATTCCTTTCGGACTGCATCATATTTTAAATACATTGGTCTGGTTTAACATTGGTGAATACACGACCGAAGCCGGCAATGTGGTTACCGGGGACATCCCCCGTTTCTTTGCTCAAGATCCGTCTGCCGGAATCTTTATGACCGGATTTTATCCCATTTTGATGTTTGCGCTGCCGGCGGCATGTTTTGCCATGCTGCATGAAGTAAAGCCGGAACGTCGCAAACTGGTTTCGGGGATTTTGATCAGTGCGGCGCTGACGGCATTGATCACCGGAATCACCGAACCCATTGAGTTCTCATTTATGTTTGTCGCACCTTTTCTTTATGTCATTCATGCCATTCTTACCGGAACTTCCATGGCAGTGGTTTACCTGCTTGGAATCCGCCACGGATTTTCCTTTTCAGCCGGGGGCATTGACTTTTTCCTGAATATGCATCTGGCAACCAAACCGTGGCTGTTGGCATTGGTCGGGATCATTTATGCGGTGATTTATTATGTGGTGTTCCGGTTGTTAATCCGTTGGATGAATTTGAAAACGCCGGGACGTGAAGATGAAACGGAAGACGGCGCGGAGAAACAAAAACAGGCCCGATCCGATGAAGACGAATTGGCCAGGAAGGTTTTGGCAGCCATCGGTGGAAAAGAGAATATCGACCAATTGGATGCTTGTATCACCCGGTTAAGGATGACGGTGAAAGATGAAGACAAACTGGATGAGGAACAATTGAAAAAACTGGGGGCTTCCGGAGTGATCAAAGTAGGTTCCGGGAACTTCCAAGCCGTTTTCGGAACCAAATCCGAACAATTGAAGGACCGGATCTTACAATGGATTCAAGCCGAAGAGCAGCAAGAAACCGGGGAAAAACCGGAGGAAAAGCAATAACCGGCATAAAAAAAGCGAGGTTCAACTGATGAGCCTCGCTTTATCTTGAGCGTGCAGAAGAGTTTCATGCGAAATGAATTGTGACATGCAATTGGCAAACTTTTGGAACAACAAAGAAATCATTTCCGTAACCCTGTATTTTTTATATGTATGTGGTCGGATGATGATTGCTAAAATGAAACAAAAAAGTGAAATTCTATCCTTCAAGCGGGAAAGCACGTGAGTCGAGAGGGAAGGAAATGATTTTGTTTATAACAAATTTTTCCTTAGTCTGCGTAGACTTTTTCACCATGGATCATTTGATACATCTCTTCGATACATTTTTTGCTGACAACTTTATTTTTATAGCGAACGGTGTCTTCCACTTCGCCACTGAAAATGCAAGCGGGTTCATATTTTTTCAGAACAATCCGTTCACCGTCAACATAAATTTCCAGGGCGTCTTTTTCGCCAATTCCCAGTGTTCGACGTAATTCGATAGGTATAACAACACGGCCAAGTTCGTCTACCTTACGTACAATGCCCGTAGATTTTAACATTTTCCGAATCTCCTCTCAACGAAATCTGGTTTTGGGAAATTTTTCTCTTTGAATTGACGTCAAATTTCGACATCGACGTTAAGTTCATCATACCAACGATTCCCATAACAGTCAATATAACTAGAGGATTTTTATAGAAAATTCCTTAATAATATTAAGGATAAAATATATTTAGATAGAAAAAAGTTTAACATCTATCTATAAATATTTATTTTGTTAATATCGCGCCGATTTATGATAAGTCTTGTTGTTTTCTAAGATTTCTACAAAAATAGATGATAGAAAATGACAGCTTGGCGATAACCAGCAACCGCCGGAAGATTGGCGGCCAACCCATATAAGGAGGGGTGGGATTGTTACCCGTATCCGTTGAACTGAAGAGGAAATTGGAATGGTTGAATGATTCATTGAAACAAGCTTTTCCTTTGCAATCCCTCGATAAATCCGCCATACGGAAACGTTTGAAAGAAGCAGGCGCTTTTTATTCCATTGAAAAATGGAGCGGCGAAGAGATCAAAGATTTTCTCCAAGAACGGTTTCTGGTCGGTGTCGATGGTTCGGTAAACTCCACCAAAGGCTCGCAAACCCGCACCTTGTCCGTTTTCCAGGCATTGGCCAAAGCCACCAACGGGAAAGAAAAGTGGGCAGCGGATGTGTATACGCCGCTTTTAAAAGGAGATGAAACCAAAGAGGGCAATGCGGCCAGCGAAGCCCGCAAAAGAGGAGATCTGTTGTCCCGTCTCGAAATGCAGGTCACGATGGAGGCGATGGAAGACTGGGCTCCACGGGTCGTGATGTTGGACGGTTCTTTGCTGCACTTCTATATATCGGATGCAAAAAGCTGGGAACAAGTGGCGCAAATGGCGGAAAGCCAAAATTCGCTTCTGGTTGGGGTTTCAGAGGAAATTGAGACTCGGACCTTGGTTCATGCCTTTTTTCCCGAGTATCCGGCATTGACCGACCGTGATTTGTTGTACGGGGTCCTGCAAGAAGGGGAAGCGTTTGAATGGGAAGCGTGGAGCCCGTCGGGAAGCCGCATGTGGAAAATGGCTTTTCGGACTTCCAAAAGCCCGCAACCGATTGGACTGGACGGATTGAAGTCCCAGTGGGAAGACCGGTGGAACCTGGCAAGGTTGGTTTACAGCTTGACGCCGGAGCAGGGACGGGGCATCCCTTACTGGCTGGACATTGTGGACAATCAGGTGAGGGTTACCGACCCGTTGGTGGAAACCATGGTGGAACAGTACATTGATCCTGAACTGCGTTACCGGCTGTTGCAAAGCAAAAGAAAAGAACGGATGATTTAGAATCCGATGGAACAGGAGAGATCGATCATGCAAGTGGTAGGTGTCACCACTCAACAGGAAGTTTATGTTGTCTCCCGGGAGCGGAAGTTCCGCATCAACGAAATTCTGGTCATTGAAGACCCTGCATTGAACCATCCGCAGGGAGAAGTGGTGGAAACCATGTCGTACAACCGCCTGATTCCGATGGGGCTGGATAAATCGTTGGTGGACGGGCAAGTGATTGATACATTGGAACAAATCGGCTATGACATTGAATCGGATGAAATCAATCTGGCGAAGCTGCGTCTGTATGAGGAAGCCCCGCATCCGGTGCGGACCGGGTGTCCCGTCCGTTTGCCTTCATTTGAAGAAGTGCGCCATCTCCTTGTCAAAACGTCCCCGGATGAAGGAATGACGTTGGGGGAAATCCGGGGAACGGAATCCATGGCGGGGACGATTTCTGATGATTTAAAAGACCGGGTTGTGATGATGGAGCACGGCGAGTTGAGGCCACAAGAAGGGGTTCCCTTCATTTTTGACATTCAATCGATGCAACAGTATCCGCATGTCGGCATCTTTGGCGGATCCGGATCGGGAAAATCATTCGGCTTGCGGGTGATGTTGGAAGAATTGATGAAACTCCGGATTCCCGCGCTTGTGTTTGATCCGCACTTTGAAATGGACTTTTCCGACCCGGCTCCCGGATTATCGAACCAGGCTCCGGATTTTCGGGATCTTTTTGTAACGGTGCAAATCGGCAAAGAAGTGGGGATTTCTTTTTCCGATTTGTCAACGCGGGATGTGGTGGAACTGTTGCGGGCCGCCGGAAGCCAGCTTTCCGATTCCATGGTGAATGTGATCCAGATGTTGCACCGGCCCCGGGACAGTTTTGAAACGTTCAGCGATCGCATCGGCAATTTGGTGCAAGCCCTCGATGAAGGGAAACAAGGTTTGGAAAGACAGTTAAGAAAGAAAGAAGATTTGACACCGATGGATGTCCAACGGATTCAGGAATTGATGCAATTGTTGCAGCAATACGGTTCTTTGCCGCCTTCTTCCGTCAAAGGAGTGGACTGGCGTCTGAAACGTCTGGACAAAGCCGGATTGTTCCAGCGGGATATCCGGTCCATTGAACAGGGACTGGAGCAAGGAAAGCTGGTGGTCGTCCAGGGGAACGCCTGGATCCTGCAAGTTTTTGCCACTTATGTCACCGGTACGCTGTACCGGAAACGCCGTGAGTATAAAGATGCGCGAATGAACGGGGAGGAAGGGCATTTCTTTCCGCCATTTGTCATCGTGACTGATGAAGCTCACAATTTTGCCCCCAAATCGCTCGATTCCCCGGCGAAGTCGATTTTAAAGGAAATCGCGCAGGAAGGGCGGAAATACGGTGTCTTTTTGTTCCTGGCAACGCAACGCCCGACATTGCTGGATGAGACCATTACCGCCCAGCTGAACACCAAATTCGTATTCCGGACCGTTCGGGCCACGGATATTGCCACTTTGCGGGAAGAAACGGATTTGACCCCGGAAGAAGGGAAGCGGCTTCCTTATTTGCGCTCGGGGGACACCTTTGTTTCGTCAGCCGCTTTTGGGCGGACGGTGTTTATCCGGATTCGTGCCGCCTACACCCAAAGTCCCCATTTGGCCAATCCGTTTGACGAGCTGAAACGGTTTTCCGCACAACAAGACCAAAAATTGCTGGATACGCTGACGGAATCTTTGCCGGTGTTTGAAACCGACCTGATGCAAGTGTTGAGCCGGGTCAATCAGGAATGCGGGCTGAATTGGGATGTGCACCGGCTGAAGCAGGAACTGGAACGTCTTTCCCAATCCGGAAAATTGACGAAACATGAAACGCCTTTTGCAGTCCGGTACGACCGCGGAGAAGGTTTGAAAGTTTAAAAAGAGAGGATCCGGTTCAAACTATGAGACAGGAACCGGAGCTTTTCAAGGTCTTTTTTGTGATGTATAATTAAATGACAAATTAAACACTTGCCGATTCGATGACGGGGATGAGTAGTGGGTGGAAGCTATGGACAGAGAGCCGGGACAGGTGAAAGCCGGCATAGCGGAAGCCGATGAAATGGCCCCCGAGTATTCTCTTTGAACCGGACCGTTGTCCCAAAGTAGGAGAGAACGTTTTCCCGCGTTACGGGAGCAGAGTGGGTGATCGCCTTTTCTTGTGCGATGAAGCCAAATTGGGTGGTACCGCGAGACCGGATCTCGTCCCAACGTGGACGGGATTTTTTATTTCCATAGAAACCAAGTCTGATTTGACGGAAAGGGGTTGCCAAGATGGGAGACAAAAAGAAAACTTTCTATATTACAACGCCGATTTATTATCCAAACAGCCATTTGCATATCGGCCATGCTTATTCAACGGTGGCCGGGGATGCCATGGCCCGGTACAAACGGTTGCGCGGTTATGATGTCATGTACCTGACCGGAACCGACGAGCACGGGCAGAAAATCCAAAAAAGTGCGGAAGCGGCCGGGAAAGACCCCCAAACTTTTGTCGACGAGATTGTTGCCGGCATCCAAAAGTTGTGGGGGGCCTTGGATATCTCATACGATGACTTCATCCGGACCACTGAACCCCGTCATAAAAAAGTGGTGCAAAAGATCTTTCAGAAACTGTTGGATCAAGGGGATATTTATCTGGGGGAATATGAAGGATGGTATTGTGTGCCCTGTGAATCTTTTTTCACCGATCGCCAGGCGGAAGGCGGAAAATGCCCGGATTGCGGCAGGGACATCCAGAAGATCAAGGAGAAAAGTTATTTTTTCCGGATGAGCAAGTATGTCGACAAACTGCTTGCCTTTTATGAAGAAAACCCGGATTTTATTCAACCGGAATCCCGGAAGAATGAAATGATCCAAAACTTTATCAAGCCCGGGTTGGAAGATCTCAGCATTTCGCGGACGACGTTTGACTGGGGAATTCCCGTCGCCAGCGATCCGGAACACGTGGTCTATGTATGGCTGGATGCACTTACCAACTATATTACGGCCATCGGTTATCTGTCTGATGATGAAGAGCAAAGAGCCCGGTTTGAAAAGTACTGGCCGGCTGATGTCCACTTGGTGGGAAAAGACATTGTCCGTTTTCACACCATTTATTGGCCGATTTTCCTGATGGCTTTGGGGCTTCCGCTGCCGAAAAAAGTGTTCGGCCACGGATTTTTCCAAGTGATGGGCGAAAAGATGTCCAAATCCAAAGGAAACGTGATCGATCCGATTCCGTTGATCGAACGCTACGGGCTGGACTCGGTGCGTTATTATTTGCTTCGCGAAGTTCCGTTTGGAGCTGACGGGGTCTTTACGCCGGAAGCCTTCGTGGAACGGGCCAATGCTGATTTGTCCAACGACTTGGGGAATTTGTTGCATCGCACCTTGGCTATGTTGAACAAGTATTTTGACGGGGTTGTGCCGGAACGGGTGGAAAACGCAACCGAACATGACCAAAAACTGGTTGAAAAAGCCCGCGAAACGGTACATAAAGTCGAAGAAGCCATGGAAGAATTGCAGTTTTCGGTTGCCCTTTCGGCCATTTGGGAGCTGGTTCGTTTCGGAAACCGTTATATTGAAGCGACCCAGCCGTGGAATCTGGCTAAAGATGAAGAAAAACGTAGCACCCTGGGTTCCGTGCTGTACCATCTGCTGGAAGAACTGAGAATGGTCAGCATTTTGATTCAGCCTTTCATGACCCAGGCGCCGGCGAAAATGTGGGAACAATTGGGGATTGAGGATGCGAACCTGACCACCTGGGACAGCTTGTACACCTTCGGGGCGTTAAAGCCGGGGACGAAAACCAAAAAAGGTCAGCCGATTTTCCCGCGTTTGGATGTAAAAAGCGAAGTGGAGGAGATCTTAAAAATGATTGGGAACACGCAACAAGTGCAACAAAAAGAGGAGAAAAAACAAGAAAAACAGAAAAAAACAGAGGGTCTGATTTCCATCGACGACTTCGCCAAAGTGGAACTTCATGTGGCGGAAGTGCTGGAAGCGGAACCGGTTGAAAAAGCAGACCGGCTGTTAAAGTTGCAACTTGATTTGGGATCGGAAAAAAGACAAGTGGTTTCGGGAATTGCCAAACACTATCAACCGGAAGAGTTAAAGGGAATGAAAGTGATTTGTGTCACCAACTTGAAGCCGGTGAAATTGCGCGGTGAATTGTCGGAAGGCATGATTTTGGCCGCCTCGGAGGGAGAACGCCTGGTGCTTGCGACCGTATCCGGGGACATTCCGAACGGCACGAGAATCAAGTAAACCGGCATGCCTTCCGCAACAGGGATAGGAGGACGATCGGATGGCGGATACAAAAAGTTCGTCCAATGAGTGGTACAAGGTGTTGGAATGGGTTGCGGCCATTGCCTTGGCCGTGATTATCGCTGCGGGCATCCGCACCTTTTTGTTTGTACCCTATGAGGTGCACGGGGCATCCATGGAACCCACCTTGCAAGGTGATGAGCTGTTGATCGTCAACAAGTTGATATACCGTGTTGACCAGCCCGATTACGGGGACATCGTGGTCTTCCATACCGATGAACAGCGGGATTTTATTAAACGGGTGATCGGCTTGCCCGGGGACCAGATTGCCATAAAGGACGGCAAGGTGTTTCGAAACGGAAAACCGTTGGAAGAACCTTATATTTATGAGCCCATGAATTTCAACATGGAAGAGGAAGTCACGGTGCCCGAAGGACATATTTATGTGCTCGGGGATAACCGAAACAACAGCAAGGACAGCCGCAGAATCGGCCCGGTGAACATCGATGCGGTGGTCGGCCGTGCCGATTTGATCATATGGCCGCTGGACCGGATGCATTTTTTGACACAGCAGAGTAAGCAGTAACCGGAAAGGGTGAGGCGTGTGATGTTGTTTGACACACATACCCATTTGAATGATCCGAAATTTGACGAAGACCGGGAACAAGTCATTGAGCGGGCAAGAGAGGAGTACGGCGTAAAATATATGTTGAATGTGGGGTATAACCGGGAAACCATCCGGCAAACCCTTCAGCTGGCGGAAACTTATTGCTTCATTTATGCTTCCGTCGGTTGGCATCCCGTCGAGGCGAAGGATTGCACCGCGGAGGATTTGGAGTGGATCAAGTCGATGACCCGGCACCCGAAAGTGGTGGCGTTGGGGGAGATCGGATTGGATTACCATTGGGACACCTCCCCCAAAGATATGCAGCAAGCGGTTTTTCGCAAACAAATCGCCATCGCCAAAGAAACGGGATTGCCTATCATTATTCACAACCGGGATGCGGATGAGGACGTGGTGCGGATCTTAAAGGAAGAACATGCCGAAGAAGTCGGAGGCGTGATGCATTGCTTCGGCGGAGACCTTTCGGTTATGGAAGCATGTCTTGACTTGAACTTCATGATCGGTTTGGGAGGACCTGTCACATTTAAAAACGGCAAGCTTCCCCAAAAAATCGCGGAACATGTTCCCTTGGACCGTCTGCTCATTGAAACCGATTGTCCTTATTTGGCTCCCCATCCCTACCGGGGAAAACGAAACGAGACCGGCTATGTCCGGCTCGTTGCCGAAAAAATCGCCGAAATCCGGGGGATGTCTTTGGAAGAGCTCGCTCAAATCACCATGCAAAACGCTTTTCGCCTTTTTGGAATTGATGAAGGAAATTAGAATAATGTTTTTGCGGGCCAATGGGAAGGTGCATTCCTCATTGGCCTTTTTTCGGAAAATGTGGAGCGAGAGGAAGAGAACGTGTGAAAGTGTATGAAGTGATTGTTGTCGAAGGAAAAAATGATACGATCGCGATCCAAAAAGCGGTCGAAGCCGATACGATTGAGACACAGGGTTCGGCATTGGAGCCGTATGTGCTGGCTGAAATCAAACGGGCCCAACAGAAACGGGGAGTCATTATCTTTACCGACCCGGATTATGCCGGCGAACAGATCCGCAAGAAAATTGCCAGGGAAGTGCCCGGGGCCAAACATGCTTTTTTATCCCCCAAAAAAGCGAAAGGAAACCGCAAAATCGGAATTGAACATGCCAAGGCGGAGGATATCATCGAAGCTTTGGCCAAAGTCCGTACGGCCCAAAAAGAGGATACGGTGCAGCCTCCGCTGACATGGGAAGAATATATGGACTTGGGATTTGCCGGTGATGCCGGTTCCCGGAAACTGCGGGAGCAGGTGGCTGAACGGCTTGGCATCGGTTACGCCAATGCCAAACAATTTTACCGGCGGTTGCATGTTTTGCGCATCACCAGGGAAGAAATTGCAGAAGCGCTGGATTATCTGAAGGAGAAAGGAAGCACACAATGAAAGAAAAGCCGATTTCAGCAAGAACGAAAAAATTGCTCAGTGAACACCAAATCCAACTGAAAAAGAGCCTGGGACAAAATTTTTTAACCGATTCCCATGTATTGGACAAGATTATCCATGCGGCTTCGCTGACCAAAAAATCCGGGGTCATTGAAATCGGACCGGGAATCGGGGCTTTGACGGAGCGTTTGGCACAGGCGGCGGGAAAAGTGGTGGCCATCGAGATCGACCAACGGTTAATCCCGATTTTGGAAGATTTGTTTCAAAATGATGACAATGTGGAAATAATAAATGCAGATGCACTGACAGTGGATTTGAAAACAGTGGTTGCAGAACATTTTCGGGATACCGGCTCCCTTCATGTGGTGGCCAACCTGCCTTATTATGTCACTTCACCGATTTTGGTCCGCTTGCTCGAAGAACGGCTGCCGCTTACAAATATTGTCATCATGATCCAAAAAGAGGTGGCGGACCGGCTGAAAGCGGCACCGGGAACCAAAGATTACAGTTCTTTGTCGGTTCTTGTGCAGTATTATGCGGAAGTCGAAGAAGTGGGGCGGGTTCCGAGCCATGTGTTTGTTCCGCGGCCGCAGGTTGATTCCAAGGTGGTTTGTTTGACGCTTAGAAAAGAGCCGAAGGTGCGGGTTCCGGATGAACAAGCCTTTTTCAAAATGGTCCGGGCCGCATTTAATCAGCGTCGGAAAACCTTGTTGAATTCGCTTCATTCTCATCTGTTGTCTTCCGTTTCAAAAGAAGAACTGGAAAAATGGATGTCTGAAGCGGGAATTGATCCGAAACGACGCGCCGAAACATTGGATTTGGAAGAATTTGCAGTCTTGGCTGAAGTGCTTGATCGGAAAAAGATATCGTTTTAACCAACGGAGTCTCGGATCAACCATATCCTGAGTCGATGGAGGTTGTTCCGTGAAATTTTATCATCCGAGAAAAGGTAGAAGAAGCCTGAATGAAATGATTATGGATATCCGGGGATATCTGCAAGAGGATCCGGATGCCCAATATAAAGTGGTGATCGGAACCGATTCGCAAACCCGGGAGAATGAAACGATCTTTGTCACGGCGCTCATCGTGCAGCGGATTGGCAAAGGGGCGATTTTCTTTTACACGAAATATCGCCATGCCGCCATTCGTGACTTGCGTTACCGGATCTACCGGGAAACGGAATACAGTTTGAAAGCCGTTGAAACGTTGAAGAAAAACGGCTTCTTTGGATTCTTTGTGGATATCCCGATGGAAATCCATCTCGATGTCGGACAACAAGGGGAAACGAGGAAGCTGATTCAAGAAGTGGTCGGATGGGTGACATCCGTTGGATATACAGCGAAAATCAAACCGGAATCTTACGCCGCCAGCGCGGTGGCCGACCGGTTTACCAAATGAGAAAAAAAGGAATAAATATGCGAAAATATTATTGACAAAATTGTTGTCCCCTTGCTATAATACAAAATTTGACTTTTCACTTCGCTTGTAGTATAATCGACTATAAGTGAGGTGGTCGTAAAATGGGCAAAAACGCTTTATCTGAAATCAAATGCACTCTGGATGGTTTTATCGGGCAAAAAATTCGCCTTAAAGCCAATAGCGGACGCCGTAAGACCATTGAGCGAACTGGCATTTTAGAAGAGACATATCCTTCTGTGTTCGTTGTCAAGCTGGATGAGGATCACGCTTTCAGCCGTGTTTCATACAGCTATGCAGATATACTGACGGAATCCGTTGAATTGACGGTTTACAGCGGGGAAAATGAACAAATACCTGTGAAATATGTAAGATCTGCGCAATAACTATGAACACATCCCAATGTGTTCTTTTTTTTCATACCTTTGTAAGCGATTACATACTTACGGGTGCTTGGTGCATAATAAGAAAGCCCTGTGTTTTGCCCTTGAACCATTTGCCCTGAACCAAAGGAGGAGATCGCTTGGCTCGTCGGCGCGGAATCATGTCTGAAAGCTTTAAGTATGAACTGGCAAAAGATCTTGGCTTTTATGATGTGGTCAAACGCGAAGGATGGGGTGGAATCACCACCCGTGATGCCGGTAATATGGTGAAAAGAGCGGTTCAGCTTGCGGAAGAGTATTTAAAACAGCAAGGTTCAAGGTGAAACCGGGGACATTCCTTTTTTAAAGAGGCTTCTCGCATCCCGAGAGCCTCTTTTTTTTGCGGGAAAATATTTGTTCCCACCTACTAGTCCGGACTCATAACGTGATAAAATAGTAAAATCATGTGCCGGAATTTGCGGATGGCGACCGTGTGAAAATTGGAGGGAATCAATCTTGTTTATATCAGTCAAAGCACCAGCTAAAATTAATTTGACATTGGATGCGCTATATAAACGTCCGGATGGTTATCATGAGTTGGAGATGGTCATGACGACCGTGGATTTGTATGACAGGGTGGATCTTTCTTTGAGACCGGACTCAAAAATCACCCTGGATTCGAGTTCCGGATTTGTCCCGAGGGATGAGAGGAACCTCGCTTACCGTGCGGCGGTATTGTTGAGGGAAAAAGCGGGGATTTCTCAAGGTGTACATATTTACATCGATAAACAGATTCCTGTTGCTGCCGGCCTGGCGGGAGGAAGCAGCGATGCTGCGGCGGTCTTGAGAGGATTGAATCAATTATGGAATTTGGGATGGAGTTTGGAGGAACTGGCTGAGATCGGGGCCGGGATTGGTTCCGATGTTCCGTTTTGCGTTTATTCCACCACCGCACTGGCAAAAGGAAGAGGGGAAAAGTTGACACCGCTTCCGGCACCGCCGCCCTGTTGGGTTGTTTTGGCCAAACCGGGACACGGTGTATCCACGGCGGATGTTTTTCAAAACCTGAAAGTGGACCAAATCGATCATCATCCGCAAACGGAAAAGATGATCGAGGCACTCAAACGGCAAGATTATGAATCTGTTGTCCGAAACCTGGAAAACGTATTGGAGCCGGTGACTCATCACATGCATCCCACTGTGAAAAAAATAAAAGAAAAAATGCAGCTCTTTGGAGCGGACGGGGTGTTGATGTCCGGAAGCGGCCCCACCGTATTCGGGCTGGTGAAGCAGGAACAAAGGGCCAAACGGATTGTAAACAGTTTAAAAGGCTTTTGCCAGCAAGTGTTTGCCGTGAGAATGTTGGGAAAAAAACAGGTTCCGCTGCTTGAAGAAAAGCGAACGAAGTGATATATTTCGGTCAATATCATTCGATTTTTCGGAGGTAGTGAATGGAAAAGTGGAAACGGAGTGCACGATTAACCGATATGATCCGCCAATTGCTGTTCAATCCATATCGATTGATTCCTCTGACCGTTTTTGCGGAGAAGTATAAAGCGGCAAAATCCTCTATCAGTGAAGATTTGGATATTATTGATGAGGTGTTGCGCTCGGAAGGAAACGGCAAATTGGAAACAGTGGCCGGTGCGGCCGGCGGTGTCCGTTATATTCCGGGTTTTGGCGTGGAACATGCCCGGAAGGTCGTGCAAGAGTTGTGCGAAAAATTATCCAGTCCCGAACGCATTTTGCCGGGCGGCTTTTTGTATCTGTCTGATCTGTTGGGCGACCCCTTTTTCCTGAATCAGATCGGGCGGATTTTTGCCACGGTGTTTCAGGAACAAAACATCGATGCCGTGTTAACCGTCGAGACCAAAGGAATCCCCATTGCTTATGCCACGGCGGCTTTGTTGGGGGTTCCGGTCACCATCGCCCGGTACGATTACCGCGTCACCGAAGGTTCCGTCGTGACCGTACACACCGTCTCGGGTTCCAGCAGACGGTTGCGCCAGTTATCCGTATCCAAGCGGAGCTTGTCTGAAGGAGCCCGTGTCCTCATTATTGACGACTTTATGAAAGCCGGGGGCACGGTCCGGGGACTGATGGATTTGTTGAATGAATTTAAAGCAGAAGTGGTCGGAGTCGGAGTGATGTTGGAACAGCCTGCTGAGAACCGGTTGGTGGATGAATATGTGTCACTGGCCAAAGTGACGGAAATTGATGTGAAAAAGAGGAAAGTTCAAGTGGAAGTTGGAAATGTTTTTGATGACAGGAAGGAGCGATGATCATGTTGAAAAAAGTGCAAACAGACAAAGCGCCTCAAGCAATCGGTCCTTATTCGCAAGCGGTGGAAACCGGGGATTGGATCTTTACGTCTGGGCAAATTCCGCTCACCCCGGACGGGAAACTCGTCGCGGGAGGAATCGAGGAACAAACCCGGCAAGTGCTGGAAAATTTAAAATCAGTTCTTGAAGCTGCCGGAAGCGGTTTGGAGCATGTGGTGAAAACCACGATCTTTCTCCGGGATATGAACCAGTTTCAAACCGTAAACGAAATTTACGGCGGGTACTTCAAAGAACACCAACCGGCACGTTCGTGTGTGGAAGTGTCCCGCTTGCCGAAAGACGTGTTGATTGAAATAGAAGTGATTGCAAAGAAAAATAGATAAAAAAGAAAATTTGGTCAATTTATCCATTCATGGAAGGATTTAATCCCGCTGCCTAGAATAGTAAAAATAAGCAAATTGAGTCATCATTGTAAAATAGGTGGTGGGATCTAGTGGAAATTACCGATATTCGACTTCGCAGGGTCAACCGTGAGGGAAGAATGCGCGCCATCGCATCCATCACGTTTGACAGTGAATTTGTGGTACATGACATTCGTGTGATTGAGGGAAATAACGGTATGTTTGTGGCAATGCCGAGCAAACGTACTCCTGACGGGGAGTTTCGCGATATTGCCCATCCCATTTCTCCGATGAGCCGTGAGAAGATTGAATCCGCTGTGCTGGCCGAGTACCACCGTGCAGGAGAGATGGAGTCTCAAGCCGATCCGAATAAAGCGTTGCAAGTGGATGTATAAAAAATCACCCATTCCGTTTCGGGAATGGGTGATTTTTTCGTTGTCGGCAAAGGTTTTTGATTATAATGGTGATGGGCATTGTTTTTATACGATGTTCAAAGGGGATTGGTTGCAATCCCATACCAATTGGGATATATTCAGGGAGGAAGTTTTGAGAAACGGGGGAACTTGGGTTATGCAACAACATGTGTATGCAGTCATTTTGGCCGCGGGAAAAGGAACCCGTATGAAATCCAAAAAACATAAAGTATTGCATCCGGTTTGTGGAAAACCTATGATTGATCACATTATCGGTCAATTGAACCGGCTGGCGATTGAAAAAACTATTTTGGTGGTGGGGCATCAAAAAGAGGCGTTGAAAGGGCACTTGAGCGGTCAAGTTGACTTTGTGGAACAAGAGGAACAACTCGGAACCGCTCATGCGGTGATGCAAGCCCGGTCCTTGTTGGAAAATGAAGAAGGGATCACGCTGGTATTAAACGGGGACCATCCTCTCTTCACAGCGGAAACCTTCCAAAAATTGATTGAGAAACATCAGGAAACCAAAGCGGCTGCCACGGTTTTGACAGCCATCATGGATGATCCTTCCGGTTACGGACGGGTGGTTCGGCGCGAGGACGGGCAGGTGGATCGCATCGTCGAACATAAAGATGCCACGGATGCCGAACGGCAAATCCGTGAAGTGAATACTGGCACTTATTGTTTTGATAATCAAAAGCTTTTTTCCGTTTTGTCGCTGGTCAATAACGATAATGCCCAAGGTGAATACTATCTTCCCGATGTATTATCCATTTTGCGCGATCAAGGGGAAACCATCGGTGCACAAGAGATCGGGGACCAAGAGGAAGCAATGGGAGTCAACGACCGGATCCAGCTTGCGGAAGCCAATCGATGGATGCAGCAGCGTTTGCTTAAAGAACACATGCGAAATGGTGTCACCATTGTCGATCCGGCAAACACCTATATTGAAGCCGATGTGAAAATCGGCGCCGATACGGTGATCGAACCGGGAACATTTTTAAGAGGGAAAACCGTGATTGGGGAAGACTGCCATATTGGCCCGCAAGCAGATCTGACCGATGTGGAGGTTGCCGATGGAACAAACATCCGTTATGCCGTCCTGGAAGACAGCAGGGTCGGGGAAGAGGCCAAAGTCGGTCCTTATGTCTTGGTGCGGCCGAAAACGGAACTCGGAAACCGGACCAAAGTCGGTTGTTTCATTGATCTGAAGAAAGCCAAAATCGGTGAAGGGACCAAGATTTCCCATCTGGCTTATGTCGGGGATGCCGAAGTCGGCAAGAAAGTGAATATCGGTTGCGGTGTGATCACCGTGAATTACGATGGTGTGAACAAGCATCAAACCGTCATTGAGGATGATGCGTTTATCGGATGCAATGTGAATCTGGTGGCACCCGTTACGGTTGAACAAGGCGCTTATGTGGCGGCCGGTTCCACCATTACCGACGATGTGCCTGAAAAAGCTTTGGCCATTGCGCGGGAGCGTCAGACAAACAAGTCCGGCTATGCGGATAAAATTAAATCAAAGCGTGTGAAGAAATGATAAAATTGGAGGAACAAATTTCTATGTCTACGGTAAGCCCTCGTCTACAAGTTTTTACGTGCAATTCCAACCCGAAACTTGCCCATGCCATTTGCGATCATTTGAATATTCCTCTCGGAAAAGCGCATGTGGGTAAATTCAGCGATGGAGAGATTCATGTAAAGCTGGATGAAAGCGTGCGCGGTTCGGATGTGTATGTGATTCAATCCACATGCAATCCGGTGAACCAGAACTTGATGGAACTGTTGGTTTTTGTGGATGCCTTGCGCCGTGCTTCGGCCGGCACCATCAATGTGGTGATTCCCTATTACGGATATGCAAGGCAGGACCGGAAAACCCGGGCACGGGATCCCATCACCGCCAAGCTGGTTGCCAATCTGATTGAGACAGCCGGTGCGGACCGGGTCATTACGATGGACTTGCATGCGACACAAATCCAAGGTTTCTTTGACATCCCTGTGGATCACCTGATGGGTGTCCCGATTTTGGCTGATTATTTTATCAAAAAAGATCTGGGGGATGTGGTGGTCGTCTCCCCCGACCACGGCGGAGTGATTCGTGCCCGTCGTCTCGCCGAACGGTTGGAATCTCCGATAGCGATCATCGACAAAAGACGTCCGGAGCCCAATGTGGCGGAAGTGATGAACATTGTCGGTGATGTCAAAGGAAAAACGGCGATCATCATTGATGATATCATTGACACGGCAGGAACCATTACCCTGGCTGCCAATGCCTTGCTTGAATACGGAGCCAAAGAAGTATACACATGTTGTACCCACCCTGTTTTCTCGGGACCGGCCATTGAACGGATTCGCGACTCCAACATCACCGAGATGGTGGTGACCGACACCATCCCTCTTTCGAAGGAAAAACAACTGGACAAGGTCACCGTTCTTTCGGTGGCGGAGTTGATCGGTGAAGCCATCCGGCGGGTTCACAATGAGCAATCGGTCAGCAAGTTGTTCGACTGAGGCGGGATCCGGCACAAAGTTTCTTTTTGTAACGGCTTTCAAAATGTGATTTTCCAAAATCAGGTTTAGATCGCGGTGAAAAAGGTTATATTCCCTCTTATAGAAGGGGGATATGGAAATGTCGAATGCCATTACAGCAGTGAAAAGAGAAAAAACCGGATCTTTAAATGCCTTGAGAAAACAAGGCCAAATTCCGGCGATTTTATATGGCAAGGGATTGGATCCGGTAAAGCTTGCGGTTGATTACAGTGAAGCACAAAAACAAGTTCAGTCGAATGGTTTTGTGGATTTAAACGTAGCAGGCAAGACGCATCGAGTAATGGTTCGAGACATCCAGAGAGACCCGATCAAATCTTCCATTTTGCACATTGACTTTCTCAAAGTGGAAATGAATGAACCTTTGCATGTCGAGGTGCCTGTTCACCTGACGGGGGAAGCGGCCGGTGTGAAAAGCGGGGGGATTTTGGAACAGCATCTCCGCTTGGTCGAAGTGAAGGCGTTGCCGTCCGACATTCCGGAATCCATTGAAGCGGATGTGTCCCATCTGCAGGTGGGGGATTCCCTGTTGTTAAAGGATATCAAGGTGCCGGACAGAGTGGAACTGCTTCATTTCGAACCGGAAACAACAGTGGCTACGGTCGTGCCTCCTGCCAAAAGTGAAGACATTGACAACGAAGAAAAAGCCGTTGATACAGATACAGATGAGGAAGAAACAGAATGAAGAAAAAGGCGCAATCCTTACCGGTTGCGCCTTTTTCATGATTCCATGATAAAATAAAAAGGATTGAGATGAGTTCAGGGAAAGTTGGAGGTACAGGATGAAGCTAATAGTCGGTTTGGGTAACCCGGGGCGACAGTATGCGCGGACACGCCATAACGTCGGTTTTTGGGTGATTGATCAACTGAGTGAACAATGGGGAATTCCCGTGGGGAAAGAAAAGTGGAAAGGCGAAGTGGGCGAAGGCTTTGTGCACGGGGAGAAAGTTATTTTATTGAAACCGATGACCTATATGAATTTGTCCGGGGAGTCGGTGAAGCCGGCATTGGACTGGTTGAAACTGGATTTGGAGGATTTGTGCGTCATCTACGACGATCTCGATTTGCCGTGCGGGCAAATCCGCTTGCGGTTAAAAGGAAGTTCAGGCGGCCACAACGGGATGAAATCCATTATCCGCCATTTGGGAACGGATCAATTTAAGCGGATCAAGATCGGCATTGACCGGCCGTCGGGAAATCTTTCGGTTCCGGATTATGTTTTGTCCCCATTTCGCCAAGAAGAACTGGAAACGGTGCTGGATGCCGTTGACCGTGCCAAAGAAGCGGTGAATGAATGGGTGAAGTCAGACTTTTTGCAAGCGATGAACCAGTTTAATGTGCGGAAATAAATGTTGCATTTGGTATGGCCATGGAAACCAAAGCGAAGTTGAATATTTTTTGTTTGAAAGACGATACTATGACTAACATAAACAGGCAGGAGGCATTTTCATGGCCATACATTATATTTGCCGACATTGTCAAAAATCGATCGGAAGAATCGATTCTTCAAGGGTAACCGAATCCCAGTTGGGGTTTGATCAGTTGACCCCGGAAGAACGGGAAGATATAATAACCAGTGATATTGAAGGAAACCAAGTGGTGAAAGTGACTTGTGAGTCATGTCAGCAGGTATTGGAAAAAGATCCGGAACGGGTTTTGTATCCTTCACTCTTTCATTAGGAATAATGGTGGATATTTTTCTGATTATAATGAAAAAACGGCCTTGGCTGTTGATAGCTAAGGCTTCTTTTCTATTTGACCTGTAGACTGATGGAAAAAAGGGGAGGAACAACTGTTGATACCGTTAACGCATATATTTAAGCAGGACAAAGATTTTCAGTCAACGGTAACAGGAATCAAAACCGGGTTGAAAGAGCAGTTGGTTGCCGGATTGTCAGGCACCGCCCGCATGTTATATGTCGCTGCGCTGTTCCAGGAAGTGAAACGGCCCGTCCTGTTGGTTTGCCATAATTTAAATCAGGCGCAAAAAGCGACCGAAGACCTGCAGGAAATCTTGTCAAAGGACGAGGTTTTGCTGTACCCGGCCAATGAACTGGTCACCACCGAAATTGCCGTGGCCGGCCAGGAGACACTGGGAGAAAAAATCGGTGTGTTAACCCGTTTGATTCATGGATTCAACGGGGTGCTTGTGGTCCCGTTTTCCGGCTTGCGCAAATTGTTTTTGCCGAAAAAAGTGTTTGCGAAAAACTATACCACGTTGAAGGTGGGGCAGGTTCAGGAAATTGATTCATTGCTCACGCAGCTGGTGAATGTGGGGTACCAGCGGGTTGAAATGGTGGAAAAACCCGGTGAATACAGTGTGCGTGGCGGCATTGTGGACATTTATCCCGTTCACTTTGAAAATCCCGTCCGTGTGGAGTGGTTTGACGACGAAGTGGATTCCATCCGTCCTTTCTCCGTGTCGGATCAGCGTTCTTTTGACAAATGGGAGGAATTGACCATTCCTCCGGCAAAAGAATTGTTCGCATCGGCAGATGAGTTGTATCAAGCGGGCGAAAAAGTGGAAAAACGGTTGGGGGAACGGTTAAGCGTCACCAAAGAGACTGAACTGAGGGAAAAATTAAATCAATCGATTGGTTATGATATTGAACAATTGAAAAACGGCACATACTTTACCGGCATGTACAAGTATATTTCGCAAATTTACCCGGAGTGCCAAAGCCTTGTGGATTACATGCCTTCGGACACGTTGGTCATCTTGGATGAACCGAACCGGATCATTGAAAGTGCCCGGCAGATGGAAAGGGAAGAAGGGGAATGGCAGACCGTCTTGTTGCAACAAGGAGAGCTTTTGCCAGGGTTGAAAATATCTTTTTCTTTTGATGAAGTGGTTGAAAACAAGGACCACCAACGGATTTATCTTTCCTTGTTCATGCGAAAGATTCCGGCAATCAAGCCGCAAAATGTGATCCAGATGGTGTGCCGCAGCATGCAGCAATTTCACGGGCAAATGCATGTTTTGAAGGCGGAATGGGAACGTTGGGAAAAATCCAATTACCGTGTGGTGTTTTTGGCCAGCAGTGAAGAGCGGATGGACCGTCTGGAACGGGTGTTGAATGATTACGGAATGAATGCGGCCAAAGATTTGTCCGACCAGGTTCCTTTGCCGGGAAAACCCGTCATTTGCCTGGGCAATCTGCAAAACGGCTTTGAGATGAACCCGGTCCGGCTCGCAGTGATCACCGAAAGCGAAGTGTTCACGCAAAAGCAACGGCGGACCCGGCGCCATGCCAAGATGGACCATGCCGAAAAAATCAAAGATTACCAAGAATTGAAACCCGGGGATTATGTGGTTCACGTCAATCACGGAATCGGGAAATACATCGGCATTGAAACGCTGGAAGTCGGCGGCATGCACAAGGATTATCTGCACATCCAGTATGCCGGAAACGACAAGCTCTACGTGCCGGTGGAGCAAATCGACCAAGTGCAAAAGTATGTCGGCAGCGAGGAAAAAACGCCGAAGGTTTACAGTCTGGGCGGCAGCGAATGGAGCAAGGTGAAAAATAAAGTCCGGTCTTCGGTGCAGGATATCGCCCAGGATTTGATCGAATTATACGCCAAGCGGCAACAGGCCAAAGGCTTTGCTTTTTCGAAAGATACGCCTTACCAGAGAGAGTTTGAAGCGATGTTCCCTTATGAGGAAACGCCGGATCAATTGCGTTCAGTGGAAGAGATCAAAAAGGATATGGAACGAAGCCAGCCGATGGACCGCTTGTTGTGCGGGGATGTGGGATACGGAAAAACGGAAGTGGCCATCCGCGCGGCGTTTAAAGCGACGATGGACGGCAAGCAGGTGGCTGTGTTGGTTCCGACCACCATTTTGGCTCAACAGCATTATGAGACTTTTCGTGAGCGTTTTTCTGACTTCCCGGTACAAATTCATGTGTTGAGCCGGTTCCGCACCCGGAAAGAACAGAAAGAAACGATGGAAGGGCTGAAAAAAGGAACGGTGGATATCGTCATCGGCACGCACCGTCTTTTATCCAAAGATGTCCAATTCAAAGACTTGGGGCTTCTCATCATCGACGAGGAACAACGCTTTGGCGTGAAACACAAGGAGAAAATCAAACAGCTGAAGCACAATATTGATGTGTTGACGTTATCGGCGACACCGATTCCCCGCACCCTGCACATGGCCATGATGGGTGTGCGCGATCTGTCTGTTATTGAAACGCCTCCTGAAAACCGGTTCCCGGTGCAGACATACGTGTTGGAATACTCCGGGGCGTTGGTCCGGGAAGCGGTGGAACGGGAACTGGCGCGTGGCGGACAAGTTTATTTCCTATATAATCAAGTGCACAACATCGAACAGATGGCCGACCAAATCCGGCTTTTGATTCCGGAAGCACGGGTGGCGGTGGCCCATGGCCAGATGCAGGAATCCGAACTGGAAAAAGTGATGCTGGACTTCCTGGACGGGGAATACGACGTTTTGGTCAGTACCACCATCATTGAAACCGGTGTGGATATTCCCAATGTGAATACATTGATCATTTATGACGCCGACAAGATGGGATTGTCCCAGCTTTACCAGTTGCGCGGCCGGGTGGGGCGTTCCAATCGCATTGCTTATGCTTACTTTACGTACCAACGGGATAAAGTGTTGTCCGAAACCGCGGAGAAGCGCCTGCAGGCCATCAAAGAATTTACCGAGCTGGGATCCGGATTTAAAATTGCGATGCGCGATTTATCCATCCGGGGAGCCGGGAACATCTTGGGAGCCGAACAGCACGGCCATATTGCAACCGTGGGATTTGAGCTTTACAGCCAGATGCTGAAGGAAGCGATTGAGGAACTGAAAGGAGAAAAATCCACAAAGGAAGAAACCGAGCCAGTCATCGAATTAAATGTGGACGCCTATTTGCCTTCCGGATACATTGGTGATGAGAAACAGAAAATTGAATTGTATAAAAAGATCCGTGCCGTCACCACATTGGATGAAGTGACCGACTTGGAAGAAGAGATTGAGGATCGTTTCGGGGATTTGCCGGATCCTGTGCAAATGCTGTTAAAAATTTCCAAAATCAAAGCTTATGCCATTCTGTACGGCATGGAATCAGTTGAGCAGAAAGACGGGGATATCATTCTCCGGTTGCGGCCGGAACAAAATGACCAAATCGACGGCCCGAAATTGTTTGAAATTGCTCAGGATTTCCCGGGAAAAATTCGTTTCTCAACGGGAGAGAAGATCGGGATCATCTTCAAAACCAAAGGGATGCCTCATAAACAGGCATTAGAAATGATCGAACAGTTTCTGATAAAATATAAAGATGTTCCCAAACCGAAAGGAGCCGTTCAACATGCGACTGAGTAAAAAGTGGATCGCCGGGACGTTGGCCTTCGTGCTGATTCTTTCCGCGACCATTGCCGGATGTGCGATGGGAAAAGACAACAAAGAAGAAGAGCAGACGGCCGGGGCGATGGAATTCCAGCCCCTTGACACCACCAGCAAAAAGGTGGTTGCCGAATACAAGGGAGGCAAAGTGGTTGAAGGGGATTTGAACCGCTACATCAACATCATTGCGTATTTGGATCCCCAATTGTCGTTTATGATGTCATCGATCAAGGACAATCAGGAATTAAAAACGGAATTGGCGAAAGAGTATGCGGCCCGCCAGTATATGTTGACCAAAATCAAAGATGATGCATCGTTCGCCAAACAAGCGGATGAAACGATCAAACAAATCGAAGAAGGCCTGAAACAGCAAGCAGGGCAGGAACAAGGCCAAAACAATCCTCAAACCCTGGATGAGGCGATCAAAGGAAAAGGGTTTGACAAGACGCAATTACGGCAGTTTTTTGTGGAGTATCACCGGGTCAACAAATACTATGACGAACAATTAAAAGGGCAAACTTATGACTATGTAAAAGTACAGCACGTGTTGGTTTCCATCAATGACGGTTCGCAGCAAGATCAGCCGAAACGAACGGAAGAACAAGCGAAAAAACGCGCGGAGGAAGTCAAGAAAAAATTGGATGACGGCGGCGATTTCGCAAAGTTGGTGAAGGAGTATTCGGATGATCCCGGATCCAAAGACTCAAACGGAGTTTATGAAGGCACACCGGACCAGTTTGTCCCTGAATTTGCCAAAGCATGCCGGGAGTTGCCCCTCAACCAAATCAGCGACCCGATTAAAACCGATTACGGTTTTCATATCGTAAAAGTGTTGGACCGGGGGAAAAAGCCGGTGGACGAAGCGGACGAACAAGTGAAAATGCAAAAACGGCAAGAAGTGTATGATCAACTGGTCAAAGAGGAATTAGGCTTTAAGTCCCTTCTTTCCAATGACCAAAAAGGATCCTGAACTGCCGGAAAAGAGCCCGTGGCATGTTATGCCGCACTAGGGCTCTTTTTTTATGTCCGGAGGTCTGTATAATCTGCTGGAAGAAAATAAATACTATGGCTGATAAAACAAATTAAACCAGAAATTATAAAAAATATATAAAGAAAGAGAGGAAATTATTCTATGAAAGCAACAGGCATCGTTCGCCGGATTGACGATTTGGGGCGTGTTGTCATCCCGAAAGAAATTCGACGAACACTGCGTATTCGAGAAGGAGACCCTTTGGAGATTTTTGTGGACCGAGAAGGTGAAGTGATTTTAAAAAAGTATTCACCCATCGGCGAGTTGGGTGACTTTGCACAGGAATTTTCCGAAGCATTATATGAAAATATGCATTACCCCACACTCATTTGTGACAGGGATCATGTAATTGCCATTGCAGGGGTATCCAAAAAAGAATATTTGGAGAAAAACATTGGTGAAATCGTGGAATCATGCATGGATCAAAGAAGAACTTATCTGGAAACAAACCCCGGAACTGCCGAGATATTCAAAGGAATGCCTGAAGAATATCAGTCCTATCTCATTGTTCCCATTAATGCGGGAGGCGATCCGATCGGTGCAGTCATCGTGCTCAGCAAGAAAGAAGGAGGGAAGTTGGGGGAATTGGAAGAAAAACTGGCCAGCACGGCTGCCACTTTTCTGGCCAAACAAATGGAACATTAACAATTCTTTGTCGGGCAGGTGAATGTACCTGCTTTTTTCTTTTGTAACCTCCCGCACTTTTGTATAATGAAAAGCAATTGCAGCGTGGAGAGGAGAGCAAATGGAAGATGATGGAGCAAAGCCGGCAGTCCTTCATCCGTGGTGCGGCCATTTTGGGAGGGGCTGCTTTGTTTTCGAAGATATTAGGGGCTGTTTACAAAATTCCTTATCAAAATATTACCGGCGATGAAGGGATGTATGTTTATCAGCAAGTATATCCCTTGTACAGTGTTTTGTTGATCCTGGCCACCGCCGGGTTTCCGGCCGCGATTTCAAAGTTGGTCTCGGAAAAGTGGTCCCGCGGGCAAATGGCGGGAGTCGCGCAAATTTTCCGTGTTTCTTTGACAGCTTTGTCCTTGCTGGGGGCGGTTTCCTTTTTGCTCCTGTTTTTTGGGGCCGGCCAAATCGCGGAATGGATGGGAAACCGTAGCTTGCTTACTTTGCCGATTCAAACCGTTTCCTTTGCTCTTTTGGCTGTGCCGTTTCTGGCGGTGATGCGCGGCTGTTTTCAAGGACAGCAAAATATGGTTCCGACTGCAAATTCACAAATGGTTGAACAGTTGATCCGGGTTGTGACCATTCTTGTTCTTTCCTGGTATTTTATGGATGCGGGGATGGGCGTGGTTTATGCCGGTGCGGGAGCTGTGTTTGGATCCATCACCGGAGCCGTCGGAGCGCTGATTGTGTTGGTCTATTACTGGCATAAAGCCCAGCCGTTTCCCAAAAAAGAGGCAGGCTTTGCAGTTGCTTCCGGCATCGAGCCGCCGGCTGAAGTGATGAAAAACCTGTTTCGTTTGTCATTGCCGATTTGTATCGGTTCGCTCATTCTCCCTTTGTTTTCTTTGGCGGATTCTTTCACGGTGGCCAATTTGCTGGTGGATCGGGGATTGGAAACTGAAGAAGCCATTCGCTTAAAAGGCGTTTTTGACCGGGGGCAACCTTTGGTTCAATTTGCTTCGTTTTTTGCCACGGCGATCGCGCTCTCCATCGTTCCGGCCATTTCGGATCTGGTCAGCAAACAGAGGGTGAAGGAAGTTGAAGAGCAAGCTGTCCTCGCTTTGCGGTTGACTTGGGGCTTGGGGCTTCCGGCTGCGGTCGGTCTGATGGTCATCGCCGAACCTGTCAACGTGATGTTGTATGAAGACGCGGCGGGATCGGATGCCTTGGCTGTTTTGGCATGGTCCGGAGTCCTCTCATCTTTGTGGATTGTATCGGCAGGAGTTTTGCAGGGATTGGGAAAAGTATATTTGCCCGCTGTTTATTTGGCATTGGGGATGATTTTGAAAGTCGGGTTCAATGTGTTGCTGATTCCCCTTTGGGATATCCGGGGGGCTTCCCTTTCAACGGTGCTTGCCTTTTTGTGCACGGCCATTTTGCAACTGGTGAAAATGAAACAGCATTTCGGTTGGAAATCGTGGATCCCCAGGCAAGAGCTGTTTGCCGCATGGGCAGCAGTCTGGATGGGGATTGCAGTTTACGTGACATCAGTTGTGGTTCAGCAAATCGCGGTTCCTTTCCTGGAATTCAGAGTGGCGATGATGGCTGCTTCCTTATTGTCGGTGCTTGTCGGCGTGATGGTTTACCCGTGGGCCGTTTTCCGCTTCGGGGTCTGGACACGGCGGGATCTGGAGAAAGTTCCGAAGTTGCGGAAAAAGTTGGTCCCGCTCCTGGATAAATGGGGATGGCTGAAGAAAGAACGGAATTAAGGAATCCGCAAGAGGAGGAGAAAAATGGCAAAAATTGTGGTTGTCGGTTTGGGTGCAGGCGATGAGGAATCGTTGTCTTTGGGAGTGCTCCGGTTATTAAAAGGAGAAAACCCGGTTTTTTTGCGGACCCGGCAAATCCCGGTTGCCGGGTGGCTGAGTCAACAAGGGATTTCTTTTGCCACTTTTGATGATGTTTATGAGTCAAATCATGATTTTGATACGGTTTATGATCAAATTGCCGGGCGGTTGCTTCAGGCGGCCAAAAAGAATTCCACGGTGATTTATGCGGTTCCGGGGCACCCGATGGTTGCGGAACGGACGGTCCGGTTGCTCCTTGATCAAGGGGAGGGGCAAGGGGTGGAAATCGATATCCGGGGAGGAAGTGTGAGTTTCCTGGAAACGTTTTTTGCCCGTTTGCAGGTGGATCCCATTGAAGGGTTTCAATTGCTCAACGGGACGGATTTTGATTCAGGGAAGGTGAATCCGGAAAACCACCTTTTGATCGCCCAGGTATACAGCCGGTTTGTCGCTTCTGAAGTCAAATTGACGTTGATGGAAATTTATCCCGATGATCACCCGGTTAAAATTGTCACTGCTTGCGGGATCGACGGATTGGAAAAGATCACCGAAGTTCCCTTGTATGAATTGGATCGCAAGGAGCTTTTCAGCGACTTGACCTCCGTTTATCTCCCACCTCTTGTGAAAGAGGAAGATTTATACCCGCGCTTTGAGTATTTAAAAGCAGTGATCCGCCATTTGAGAAGCCCGGAAGGCTGTCCTTGGGACCGCAAACAAACCCATGACAGTTTGCGCCCGTACCTGCTGGAGGAAGCTTATGAATTTTTGGAAGCGGTGGAAGAAAAGGATTCCGACGCAATGGCCGAGGAATTGGGGGATGTTTTGCTTCAAGTGATGTTGCACTCTCAAATCGCCAGCGAAGAAGGGACGTTTGACATTCATGATGTGATCCGCCACTTGAATGCGAAAATGATCCGCCGCCATCCCCATGTGTTTGGCAACTTAAAGGCCGAGACGGCGGAAGATGTGAAGCAGACTTGGGACCAGTTGAAGCAAAAAGAGAAAAAACAAGAGGAATCTTCCTCGTTGCTGGAGGGTGTGCCCAAACATTTCCCGGCTTTGATGAAAGCTTACGAACTGCAGAAAAAAGCGGCCAAAGCGGGATTTGACTGGAATGATGCAGAGGAAGTTTTAAAAAAGGTGCAAGAGGAATTAAAAGAAATGTCGGAAGCCGAAACCCAGGAAGAAAAGGAAGAAGAACTGGGGGATGTGTTGTTTGCTTTGGTTAATTTCGCCCGCTTTCTCAAAGTGCAACCGGAACTGGCTCTCCACGGATCTTGTTATAAATTTGAGCGCCGTTTTCGCTACATTGAAAGTCAAGTCAGGATGTCCCAAAAAAGTTGGGAGGACTTCTCTTTAGAAGAATTGGATGCCTGGTGGGATGAAGCCAAGCGTCTGGAAAAAGGCGAATGATTTATGAGCCGAGGCAGGATTTTTTCCTTTGTTCAAGAAAACGTTAAAAGATTGAAGGTGACATCATGCGATTGGACAAGTTCTTGAAAGTGTCGCGTTTGGTGAAAAGACGGACATTGGCCAAGGAAGTGTGTGACGAAGGGCGGGTTCAAGTCAACGGAAAAACGGCCAAAGCAGGAACGGTTCTTCACGTGGGAGATGAAATCCAGATTCGTTTCGGGCAAAAATTGGTGACGGTCTGTGTGGAGAAGTTACAGGATTCCGTCCGCAAAGAAGATGCCGGGAGCATGTTCAGCCTGATCCGCGAAGAGAGCCTCAGCGGACAAAAAGATCCCCAAGAACAGTTCTAAACGGAGATTTTGTCCATATCATGTACCAAGAGGGGGGAACGTGATATGGAAGAAACCTTTAACCAGATTCCGCATGAGATCGTGATGACCAACCGCAACACGCTGGATGTCAGCGGTGTAACCCGGGTGGAGAGTTTTGACAGCGAGGAGTTTTTGCTTCAGACCGATTACGGTTATCTGGGGATCAGAGGGCAAGGGTTGCATATCAAAACACTGGATTTGGATCAGGGCAGGGTTTCCATTGAAGGGCAAATTTCAGACATGAGCTATTTGGACATGCCTGTGCCGGCGCAGGAAAAAGTTAAAAGCGTCTGGGGCCGGATCTTCAAGTGACGCTGCAAACGCAATGGTTTACCATGCTTCTCATGCTCGGATCCGGTTTTTTTATCGGGATCATTCTTGATTTTTACCGGGTGTTGACAGTCCGTTTCCGGATTCGCAAGTGGTTGATTTCCCTCATTGACCTCATTTATTGGATGGTTTCGGCCGTTTTGGTGTTTGGTTTATTGTTTTGGAGCAATTGGGGAGAGCTTCGCTTTTATTTCTTTGTTGCGGTGTGCCTGGGTTTCTTGATTTATTTTAAGTGGGCAAGCCGCCTGGTACTTCGCGGAATCCGGATGTTGTTTCATATCTTGGAACGGATTTTTTTCTTTCTCGCACGGCTGTTTCACCTGTTGATATTCAGTCCCGCCCGGATCTTGTTCAGGGGATGCCGGCGGTTGGCGGGTCTGATCTGGAAAGGAACCACTGCATGCATCAAGCTGATTTTGTCCCCGTTTTTCTTCCTGCTTCGCCCTGTTCAAGCCAGGTTGGAACCCTGGCTCTCCCGAAGGATTCAAAAAGGAAAGGCCCAAGTCCGAAAGATCAAAGCATGGTGGAATAAAAACCGGGATAAGGGTGAATGAAAAGATGGCTTATCAACACGGCAGAGATAATGTGCTTTTCATCCAGCGGTCCGCAAAACCCGTGAAAAAACCGGAATCCGCATCCAAATCCCAATCCGTACGCCCTTTGCATCCCGCCGTCAAAAGGCGCCGGCTGATCTGGCTTGGTTGCATGGTTGTCTTTATTGTTTGGGCGGCGGCGCAAAGCGTCATCCAGCAGGTGCGCATCTGGGATCAGGAAAAAGAACTGGCCGACAAACAAAGGCAGTTGTCTCAGGCTTATGAACAACAGAAAACGTTAAAGCAGGAAGTTCAAAAGTTAAAATCGGAAGATTATATGATGGAATTGGCTCATAAAATGGGTTACGGAAAACCGGGTGAACAAATTTACTCCATTGAAAACAAAGAGTGAAGCAGATCCCTCTTGTTCTGTCGGGGAACAAGAGGATTTTTCTATCTGTGTCAGGAAGAGGGATGGCGATGGGGAGAAAGTGGATCGGGCTTTTTTGCATTATGTTGTTGGTTTTGGCCGGATCCGGTTGTTTCCGTCTTAACGTGCAGGAAAACAGGGAAAAAAAGGTGATCACCGGCTTGGAAAAAGTGTTGAGGAATCCGGAGGATTTTCAAGGGAAACGGGTGGGCTTGATCGCCAATCCGACCAGTATCACCCCGGATTATCAGCATGCGCTGGATGCGATGCTGGCCCGCGGGATTCAAGTGACGAAAGTTTTCGGTCCGGAGCACGGGGTCCGCGGGGCTGAACAAGCCGGAGAGGAACCGGAGACGGTGGTGGATCCCAAAACGGGAATCCCTTTCGAAAACCTGTATGGAAAAAAGCCGGAAGAAATGGCTTCCCTCTTTCAAGAGGTGGATGTCCTCGTCTTTGACATGCAGGAGACCGGCACCCGGTTTTATACTTATCTTTACACGATGGCGGATGCGATGAAGGCCGCGGGGATGTTAAAGAAGCCTTTGTATGTTTTGGACCGGCCCAATCCGCTTGGCGGAACACGGGTGGAGGGGCCGCTTTTAAACCCGGCATTCCGCTCTTCCGTGGGACGGTTTCCCATTCCGCTCGTACACGGAATGACGATGGGGGAATTGGCTCTTTTGATCAATGATCAGCAATCGCCGAAAGCGGAATTGCACGTGGTGAATATGGAGGGATGGACACGGGATCAGAGGTATGAAGATACCGGATTGCCATGGGTGATGCCTTCTCCGAACATGCCCTCCCCGTTGACCGCCCTTGTCTATCCGGGGACGGGGTTGGTGGAAGGAACCAACTTGTCGGAAGGAAGAGGGACGACCCGTCCTTTTGAACTGGTCGGGGCCCCCTATGTCAACGGTTGGGAATTGTCTCAGGCGTTGAACCGGGCCCGTCTGCCGGGGGTTGTTTTTCGGGAGGCATATTTTATTCCCACTTTTTCAAAATTCCAAGGGGAAGAGGTGGGCGGTGTCCAAATCCATGTTACGGACGTTGACCAATTTGATCCGGTTTTAACGGGGATCACGATTTTGGAGAAAACGAAAAAATTGTATCCGGAACAGTTTGCCTGGGTCCGATCAGGGGAAAAATACTGGATAGATCTGCTGGCTGGAACGGACCAAATACGCCGTCAATTGGATCAGGGGAAGTCAGCCCGGGAAATCACCCGACAATGGAAAAAAGAAATCAATCACTTTAAGGGGATACGGAAAAAATACCTTCTCTATTCATCGTGAAAAATCTGAATTCAATTTTAAATGAAATTGGATGTTGACACCGAAACACAGGCTATGTATAATTGAGATTGTTCGCGGTGATAAATGATGAATTGACGCGGGGTGGAGCAGTCAGGTAGCTCGTCGGGCTCATAACCCGAAGGTCGCAGGTTCAAATCCTGTCCCCGCAACCAAAATATATGGCGGCGTAGCTCAGCTGGCTAGAGCGTACGGTTCATACCCGTAAGGTCGGGGGTTCGAGGCCCTCCGCCGCTACCAAAGTAGGAGAAGGCGAGCTTCCCCAATTGGGTGAATGTCGCCTTTTTTTTATGTGATTTTTAAGGATCAGCAAGTTGCGAGTGCATGGGAGTGATTGTGTGAATGTCGTGATTAAGAAAATAAAGTTTACGACCATAAATAAAACCTATACGGAAAAAGTCCGGGATTGGCGGGGGCGTCATTTGTTCTCCACGCAGTATGCCAATCCGGACGGAAAACGGATCTTTTTGACGTATTATTTTGTGCGCAAAGGATACACAATTTCAAAGGTGTTCGGCCGCTCCGGAGAATTCCTTTACTATTATTGCGATGTGATGCAAATGCACCAGGTGGGCCGCATGCGTTATGTGATGGTGGATCTTTTGTTGGATCTGATCATTGACCGGGATGATCATTATCATGTGATCGATATTGATGAATTTGCCGATTCCATTGAACGCAGGCAGATCAAACGCAGACAGCAAGTGCATGCGTTGCGGACGCTGGATCAGATGATCCGTTTGCATGCCGATCGCAAGCTGATTCCCTCGTTTATTCGCGAGGCCAAGATGTATCCGTTGACGGATTCCCCTTCCCGGCGCCGGTGAATCCGATTTTCGACAAACCGGAAAAAGAAATAGGAAGTTTTGTCGCTCCCATGTTTGTCTTGAGAGAAAACGACAAAGGAAGACGGGATCCGAGTGAGCTCCCAAAGGAAGCCGGGGGCTCATTTGGCTGAATCCCTTGCCGTTCCTTCTTTGTCCCGATGGCAAATCATACGGGATCGCGGCCGGTTAGAAAAATGTCGCCAAAAAAATTTTTCTTTTCAGAAATTGCAACAAACTTTCCGCTTGCCTCCCCGCTATAATGAGTGGCACAAACTGAACGCGAGGTGACAAGGGATGCAAGTGGGAACTCATTTTCGGAATTTATTGATTCGACCGGTGGGAAGTTGGTTCGGTTGGGAAAGCAGTAAGCGAAGACGGATCATGCATCGTTTGGCGAACATGTGGAATGTTCCGGTTGTTGTGATGGGAGTGCTCTTGGGAAGGGCCACGATCTTGGGGATGATCTCCCCGTTTGCTGTTGCTTATCTGGCCGTGGTGTATCATTTGGCCAAAAAGCAATGGCCGGTGGTGATGTTGTCACTGATTCTCGGTGCGGCCACCCTGGGCGGGGCAGAGATGGCCAAGATGACCGGCAGTTTAATTCTTTTCCTTTTTATCCAGAAAATTTTTGCGGCCTTGGGAAAAGGAGAGCTCAGTTTTGCTCCTTTTATGGTGGGGATCACGGGGGCCGTGGCCCGCCTGGCTGAGTGGTGGTGGAAAGACGGGACTTCTTATGAATTGTTGTTGGCCGGGATCGATGTGCTGCTCAGTTTCATCTTGACGTTTATCTTTGTCCAATCCCTCCCGATTTTCACCATGAAAAAAAGACGCGTTTCACTGCGTCAGGAGGAAATTGTCTGTTTGGTGATTCTTCTGGGTTCCGCGATGACCGGAACCATGGGGTGGGAAGCTGGGCAGTTATCGATCGTCAACATTATTTCCCGTTACGCAATTCTGGTGCTGGCTTTGGTGGGTGGGGGAATGTTGGGTTCCTCCATGGGGGTGGTCACAGGCATGATTTTAAGCCTCTCCGAACCCAAATCCATTTTGCAGATCAGTTTGCTGGCGTTTGCCGGTTTGCTGGCCGGTTTGTTCAAAGAAGGGAAAAAAATCGGCGTATCGGTCGGCTTTTTGTTGGGTTCGGCCATCCTGACCTTATATGACGGCGGTTCCCAGGCCATCTGGCCTTCCATGCAAGAATCGGCATTGGCAGTCTGTTTGTTTTTCCTGACTCCGGAACGTTGGTTGAAAGCATTGTCCCGGTATGTTCCCGGCACGTTGGAAAATCATACGGCGCAACAGGAGCACATCAAACGGCTCAGGGATGTGACGGCGAGCAAAGTGGAGAAATTCACGGAATTGTTTCAGGAGTTGGCGTTCAGTTTCCGTGAAGATGTGACCAAACACAAAAAAGAAGATGAAGACCAGGTCCGGTTTTTTATTTCCGAGATCATGGATCAGGCTTGCATGGGGTGCAGCAAGTTTGAACATTGTTGGGATCAAAAAGTGGTGAAAACTTATCAGGGGATGATGGATTTAATGGCTCGTGTCGAGGAGAACGGGCCGCAAAATCCTGCGCCGGTTCCAAAATCATGGGAACGTCACTGCATCCGTCCCGACAAAGTGGTAAACGAAATTCAGCGTCAGTATGCACGCTACGAGCAAAACATCTATTGGAAGGAAAAAATGCAGGAATCGCGCCGGTTGGTTTCCGACCAGTTGACCGGAATGGCGGAAGTGATGTCCAAGCTGTCCAGGGAAATCCGGCATGAAACACAAGTGCTGTCCGCGCATGAAGAGCAGATTCACGAGGCGCTGGAAGAGTTGGGCTTGTCCATTCACCGGGTGGATATCATTAACCTGGAAGAAGGAAAAGTGGAGATTGAAGTTACGATGGCTGACCGGGACGGGCTGGAAGAGTGCAAAAAGTTGGTGGCTCCCTTGTTGACAGAGATTTTGGGAGAGCCGGTGGCTGTGTACCGGAAGGTGGTCAAAGACGGATCGCCTGGTGCGGTTGTCATTTTGGGATCGGCACAGCGTTTTGAACTGAAAACGGGAGCTTCTTGTGCGGCCAAAGGCGGGGGAGTGATTTCCGGAGACAGCTATTGTTACATGAATTTGGGCACAGGAAAGTATGCCGTGGCCTTATCGGACGGAATGGGGAACGGACAACGGGCACAAGCCGAAAGTAGTGCGGCATTGAAGTTGTTGCGCCGTTTGCTTCAGGCGGGTATGAATGAAGAGCGGGCGGTGGATACGGTCAATTCGATTTTGAGTTTGCGGTCGGCCGACGAAATGTTTGCGACGATTGATCTGGCCATTGTGGATTTGAACACCGCGGAAGGGCGGTTTATGAAAATTGGTTCCACCCCGGGCTTTATCAAGCGGGGGAAAAAGGTGATCACGCTGTCGGCAGCCAATCCTCCCATCGGCATTTTAAATCACATTGAATTTGAACCGATTGAAATGCAGCTGGAGCCGGGCGACCTGATTATTTTGATGACGGACGGGGTTTATGACACACCGGATCATGCGGTCAACAAAGATGCTTTCATGGCGCGGATGATTTCGGAAATTGACACCAAAGATCCGCAGGGATTTGCGGATTGCCTTTTGGAAAAAGTGGTGCGGCATCACGGGGGACGGATCATGGACGATATGACGATTGTCGTTTCCAAGGTGGAAAAGCATTCCCCCGAATGGTCGACGATCCGTTTGCCCGGCGTCAAAAAGCTCGTCCGGCCGGAACCCGTGAATTAAAACGGACAAAAACCATGTTGTAAATTGCTTCCCTTCCTGAAAAAATATATGATGAGTACAGGGAAGGATGAAACAAACCCGGGGCTTCCCGGGCCTTTTTATTTAAGGGGAAGATGACATTGTCCTGGTTTTTGAAACGCTTGGAAGAAGAGATTGCAACGAGAAAATTGATCAGACCCGGTGACAACGTATTGGTCGGGGTATCGGGCGGTCCCGATTCCACGGCCTTGCTGTTTGCTTTAAAACAGTTGGAAAAGACATTGGGGCATCAAGTGTTTGCCGTTCATGTGAATCATCACTTGCGCGGGGAAGAAAGCGATGAAGATGAGAAATATGTGGTGTGCCGCGCAAAGGAATGGAACATCCCCGTCCGTGTCATGCATGTGGATGTGGCCGGAGAACGGAAGAAACACGGTGGGAATAAACAGGCCGTATCGCGAACATTACGCTACCGGGCATTCAAACGGGTGGCTGAGGAAATAAAAGCAGACCGGCTGGCGTTGGCGCACCATGCCGATGACCAATTGGAAACGGTGTTGATGCGTTTGTTCCGGGGAACAGGGATCTCCGGCCTCTCCGGGATGGATTGGTCCCGGCCTTGGGAAGGTTACGTGTTGATCCGGCCTTTATTGGGATTTAGGAAAGAGGAAATCATTTCTTTTTGCCGGGAACAAAATCTGTCCCCGCGTGAAGATTCAAGCAACCGCTCTCTGGAATATACGCGAAACCGGATCCGTCATGAACTGATTCCCGTGGTGAGAAGGCTGTATCCGCATGCCGACAGAGCGGTTTCAAAGTTGAGCGATCTGATCCGGGAAGAAGAAAGAGACTGGGATTTCCGGGTGAAAAAGGCATTGAAAGAAGTGGTCACCGAACGGGGTGAAAACTGTTACACGCTTGATGTTTCAAGTTTTCTTCACTTGTCGGTTGCTTTACAAAGAAGAGTGGTTAAACTAATATTAAGTTATCTTTGCCACCAAGATTTAACGGAACTTTCCCTTGATAAAGTGGATCAGGTTCGAAAATTGGCTGAAAACAACAATCCGTCGGCAATGATCCGGATGTTTCAAGGAGTCTTTGCAGAAAGAGAGTATTCCAAGTTGATTTTCACAAAAAAGCCACAAACACCGGATGAAGCCCGGGACAGGCAGGAAACGCCGGAAATGATCTGGTTGCCCGGTCATGGAGTGTCTTCATTACCGGGGTTTTTGGGTAGAATGGAAATATTGGAGTCAGATCAACCCATCCCCATACATAGATTGAAAAACGTTTTTAGCCATGCTGTGTTTGACCTTGATCTTCTTTCAGGACCGCTTTATGTCCGGGCCCGGAAACCGGGAGACAAAATGCGTTGTTCAGGTATGCGCGGAAGAAAAAAGGTAAAAAGTTTAATGATGGAAGCAAAAATCCCCAAAAAAATGCGTTCGCGCTATCCATTGGTTGGATCCGGTGATGAAATCATCTGGATACCGGGAGTGAGGAGGTCCGACCTGGCTCCTGCGACAGCATCAACGAAACGTTTTCTATATTTATTGTGGGATCAAAATGATGCACCCGAAGAAAGATAGGAGGTTCCCACCGTGCATGAAGACATTGCGGAAGTGTTGTTTACCAAAGAGCAAATCCGGGAAAAAGTAGAGGAGTTGGGGAAAATCATTTCCCGTGAGTACAAAGGGTTGAACCCGCTGTGCGTTTGTGTGTTAAAAGGGGCCGTTCCTTTTATGGCCGATTTGATCAGGGAGATTGACATCCCGATTGAGATGGACTTTATGGATGTTTCCAGCTACGGGAATTCCACCAAATCCTCAGGGGTTGTGAGAATTATTAAAGATTTAGAGACATCCGTCGAAGGACGTCATGTCCTGATTGTCGAAGACATAATTGATTCCGGTTTGACGCTCAGTTATCTGGTGGAAATGCTGAAAGCCCGGAATGCGGCATCGGTTAAAATCATCACCATGCTGGACAAACCGGAACGCCGTAAAGTGGATCTGAGCCCTGATTACTGCGGATATACGATTCCGGATGCATTTGTTGTCGGTTATGGCCTTGATTATGCGGAGAAATATCGGAATCTCCCATACATAGGAATCCTCAAAAAGGAAGTTTATACGGATTAGCCGTGACGTTTTGTTTTGTTGAGAACCGTTTGCCTGCTATGCTAAAATGATACAAGTGGACTGAGAGGAGGCCAGGGATGAAAAACTACTTCCTCAGAAATGGAGTATTATATATTATCCTCATCCTTGTAACCATTGCGGTTATCAATATGTTTGCCAATCCGGCAACAGACACGCAGCAGCTGGCTTACAATGAATACAGGCAACAGCTGACGGCGAATAAGCTCACTGACATCAAGGTACAGTTGGATGGGGGTACTTACCATATTGAAGGTAAGTTCAAGGACCAGCCGAACAAGTCTTTTGTAACCCGGGGACCCGCGAACTACGGTTCAACGGTGCTTCAGGATTTACAAAATGCAAATGTCAAGGTGACTTATGAAAAACCGAAAGGTGACTCGATTTGGATCACCTTGTTTACGTACATCATTCCTTTTGTCGTCATTCTTTTCCTTTTCTTTTTCTTGTTAAACCAGGCGCAAGGCGGCGGAAGCCGTGTGATGAATTTCGGCAAAAGCAAAGCCAAGTTATACAATGAAGAGAAAAGGCGTGTAACTTTTGATGACGTGGCAGGCGCAGACGAGGAAAAAGCCGAGTTGGTCGAAATTGTTGACTTCCTGAAAGACAACCGGCGTTACGCCCAAATGGGGGCACGGATTCCGAAAGGGGTTCTTTTGGTCGGACCGCCGGGAACAGGGAAAACTTTGTTGGCCAGGGCGGTGGCCGGAGAAGCGAAAGTTCCGTTCTTTTCCATCAGCGGTTCGGACTTTGTGGAAATGTTTGTCGGGGTGGGGGCATCCCGTGTTCGTGATTTGTTTGAACAGGCGAAGAAAAATGCGCCTTGTATCATTTTCATCGACGAAATCGACGCAGTGGGCCGTCAACGCGGGGCCGGGCTCGGCGGCGGTCACGACGAGCGCGAACAAACATTGAACCAATTGCTTGTGGAAATGGACGGATTTGATGTCAATTCCGGAATCATCATCATGGCGGCAACCAACCGTCCGGATATCCTCGACCCGGCATTGTTGCGCCCGGGCCGTTTTGACCGCCAGATTCTGGTGAACCGTCCTGATGTGAAAGGCCGGGAAGCCGTTTTGAAAGTGCATGCCCGTAACAAACCCCTGGCAGAAGACGTCAAATTGGAAGTCATTGCCCAGCGTACCACGGGCTTTTCCGGAGCCGATCTGGAGAACTTGTTGAATGAAGCGGCTCTGCTTGCGGCACGGCACCGGAAGAAGAAAATCACGATGGAAGAAATTGATGAAGCGGTGGACCGCGTGATTGCAGGTCCTCAGAAGAAAAGCCGCGTCTTCAGCAAAAAAGAAAGAAAAATTGTTGCTTATCATGAATCCGGACACGTGTTGTGCGGATATTACCTGCAGCATGCCGATGTGGTTCACAAGGTGACAATCGTCCCCCGCGGGCAAGCCGGCGGATATGCCATGATGTTGCCGAAGGAAGATCGTTATTTGGCCACCAAAAACGAATTGCTGGATCGGGTGACCGGGTTGCTCGGAGGCCGTGTCGCCGAAGAGATTGTGTTTGGTGAAATCAGCACCGGGGCCAGCAATGACTTTGAGAAAGCAACCTCCATTGTCCGTTCCATGATTACGGAATACGGAATGAGCGACCGGTTGGCCACCATGACCTTCGGGCGTTCGCAAGGACAGGTGTTCTTGGGGCGTGACCTGGGACACGAATCCAACTACAGCGATAAAATCGCCTATGAGATCGATACGGAGATGCAAGATTTGATCCGTTCCTGCTACAACCGGGCGAAAAACCTGATCATGGAACATCGCGACAAATTGGAACTGTTGGCGCAAACCTTGCTGGAGAAAGAAACGTTGGATGAGCGGCAAATCAAACAATTGCTTGAAAACGGGAAGTTGGATGATGACGATTCCGTGAAAGTCAACATCCAATCCAAAGAGGAAGAAGAAACCAATAAAGAGTCCACAAAACAGGATAATTCCGGGGCGGTTGATGCAAACCGGACAGAAAGCCCTGCAAAGGATAATCCGTTTGTCAATAACGATCCGGTGGATAAAGATTCGGATTCAGACCAATCGGTGTAGAAAAAAAGAGGCGTTTCCGCCTCTTTTTTCTTGTGAATTAATGGATGTAAAACAATCCGGGAGGATGGTATTCTATAAGTAAAATGGATTACATCACTAAAGCAGGTGAATAACTTGAACAAGGATTTATTGCTGGTCATGGATGTTGGAAACACCAATATCGTTTTGGGCATTTACCGCAAGGAAAAATTGTTGCATCATTGGCGTTTGCAAACAAACCGCCACGCGACCGAAGATGAATACGGCATGCAATTGGCCGATTTGCTTTCCTATACCAACCTGTCCATCAAAGATGTGGGGGCTGCCATCCTTTCTTCCGTTGTCCCTCCGCTGACGATTGTCTTGCGGCGGATGGCTGAAAAGTATCTTGGTTTGACCCCATTAATCTTGGGACCGGGCATTCGTACCGGATTGAATATCAAGTATGACAATCCACGCGAGGTCGGGGCCGACCGGATTGCCAATGCGGTGGCCGGCATTGAGAAATACGGGGCGCCGTTGGTGATTGTCGATTTTGGGACGGCAACCACCTTCTGTTTTATTGATGAAGAGGGAAATTACGTCGGAGGAGCCATTGCGCCCGGTATCAGTATATCCATGGAGGCGCTGTATCAACGGGCCGCCAAGTTGACAAGGGTGGAAATTGACAAACCGGATTCGGTGGTTGGCAAAAATCCGGTTCAATCCATGCAGGCTGGCATATACTATGGTTATGTCGGGCTTGTGGATGAAATTGTCACCCGCATGAAAAAGATGATGCGCCAACGTCCCACGGTGGTGGCCACCGGCGGGTATGCCTCATTGATTTGCAAGGATACCAAGACGATTGACAAGGTGGATCCGCTGTTAACCTTGGAAGGATTAAAGTTGATCCATGAGCTGAATGCAAAGTAACAGAATGGGAAACAGAGGGCTTCTTGCGAAGGAGTCCTTTTTTTAAGGAGGAAATCACTGATGGAAGATTATGTTATTCGAGCGATCTCTGCAGACGGGGCCGTGCGCGGGTTTGCGGCACGGACGACGAATCTGGTACAGGAACTGCAACAACGTCACCGCACTTTTCCGGTGGTCAGCGCGGCATTGGGCAGAACGGCGACCATGGGTGCGATGATGGGCGTGACTTTAAAAGAGAAGAACCACAAAGTATTGATCCGGGTGGAAGGTGACGGACCCATCGGGCGGATCATGGTGGATGCCGACGGGCAAGGCCATGTGCGCGGATGTGTCGACCAACCGCAAGTGGAAGGCAAATCCAAAGGTAACAAGCTGGATGTGGCTTCCGCTGTGGGAAAAGGAATGATTCACATCATCAAAGACTTGGGCATGAAGGAACCGTATCGAGGCGCTTCACCGATTATCTCAGGGGAATTGGCGGAAGACTTTACTTATTATTTTACGGCCTCTGAACAAACTCCATCATCCGTGGGATTGGGGGTATTGGTCAAAGGGAACGAAATTTTGGCGTCCGGCGGGTATATGATCCAGCTTTTGCCGGGGGCCGGGGAAGAAGTGATTCAAAACCTGGAGCAACGGATTTCCCGGCTTTCGTCGATCTCAGACCGGTTGAAAAACGGGGAAACGCCGGAAGAAATGCTGCGCTTTTTAATGGGGGACGATTTGGAAATCCTGGGGAAATCGCCGGTTCAATTTCAATGCAATTGTTCCAGGGAACGTTCAAAGGCAATGTTGCGGGCGCTTGGCAAGGAGGAAATAGAATCCATCCGGGACGAATTGGGCCGTGCCGAGGTCGTTTGCCATTTTTGCAATGAAAGATACTTGTTTACGGATGAGGAATTAGAAAGGATTATAATAGAAGAAATTGATTGACAAATCGGATCGGGATTAGTATGATGATAAATACAAAACCTATGAGTTTACTCGGAATAAGGAGGCTTCCTACATGCGGGTTGGAAATAATATTCTTGAGTTGATTGGCGAAACACCGCTTGTGAAATTAAACCGGATTGTTGGAAAGACGGATGCCGATGTTTATTTGAAACTGGAATTTTTTAACCCGGGTGGCAGTGTCAAAGACCGGATTGCCCTCAGCATGATTGAAGAAGCTGAAAAACGCGGGGAGCTGAAACCCGGTTCCACGATTTTGGAGCCGACCAGCGGAAACACCGGAATCGGACTGGCGATGGTGGCAGCAGCCAAAGGTTACCGCGCCGTGTTGGTCATGCCTGACACGATGAGCGTGGAACGCAGAAATCTTCTGCGGGCCTATGGAGCCGAACTGGTGCTGACTCCCGGTGCGGAAGGAATGAAAGGGGCCATTCAAAAAGCCAAAGAAATCCATGAACAACATCCCGATTATTTCGTTCCCCAACAATTTGAAAACCCGGATAACGTGAAAGCACACTTTGAAAACACCGCCAGAGAAATCGTTGAACAAACAGGCGGTGAATTGGATGCCTTTGTTGCGGGAATCGGGACCGGCGGAACGATTACCGGTGTCGGCAGGGTCTTGAAAGAAAAATATCCTCATGTTCACGTGGTTGCTGTTGAGCCTTCCAATTCCCCCGTTTTGTCCGGAGGAAAACCAGGGCCTCACAAAATTCAGGGTATCGGTGCCGGATTTGTACCCAAGATTCTCGATACGGATATTTACGATGAAGTCTTGCAAGTGGATAACGAGGAAGCTTTTGAATGGGCGCGTCGTGCAGCTCGTGAAGAAGGGATTCTCGTGGGAATCTCCTCCGGTGCGGCCATTGCTTCCGCGGTGAAAATCGCCCGCCGGTTGGGAGAAGGCAAAAAAGTTGTCGCTGTTGTTCCAAGTAACGGAGAACGTTATTTGTCCACGGCTCTTTTCAATTTCGAAGATGAAGCATAAGCGTAAACCAAATACATCTGTTGGAAGCTGTCCTTGATCGGAAAGGATAGCTTCTTTTGCTTTCGGGGAAAATTGTGATGAAGATCCCGGTTTTATGTGGTAAAATGATGTGATTAGAAGAGTTGAGCCTGTCGGGAAAAGCCGGGAAGGGATTGGATCATCATGAAATTGGTTTGCGGGATGAGCAAAAGCGATGCCATGGACATCGATGAAATAGAAAAGCAAGCGTAATCACCGGCGTCGGATCCGAAAGCGTTTGAAGAAGAAGCGGGAGCGGTGTTGCAAGGTTCCCTTGCGGGGATTGCATGAACGTCGGGCGCCGGAATTCCTCTTTTCCGTCATCATGGCGCAGGCTGCTTTCCAGTCTGATTGGAGCGGAATCCGACGGAAAGAGACCCGGTCCCATCCGGAATCCCTGTGAAAGCAGAGATGAAAAACCATTTTGAAGAACCGGATTCAGAAAACAAATCCATTTCCTTCTGCGGAAGAAGAAAGATAGATATGAGATGGCTCACTGACAGAAGGAATCGGTCGGCCATCTTTTTTTGTCATCGATGCAGCATCAAGCGCTTGTATTCATCAGAGAGGAGCTGGAGCCATGAACCATTCAACGATTCAAGCCGGTCCGTATACGTTGTCTTATGACCGCCGCACGCTGGTGATGGGCATTTTGAATGTGACCCCGGACTCTTTTTCAGACGGCGGAAAATACAATACGGTGGACCGGGCTATCGAACATGCCAAACAACTGGTGCGTGATGGCGCGGATATCATAGACATCGGCGGAGAATCCACACGCCCCGGGGCGGAGTATGTACCGCCGGAAAAGGAATTGTCCCGCTTGCTCCCGGTGATTGAGGTGTTGCATCGCGAGTTGGACTGCCCCATTTCCGTGGATACGTATAAGGCAGAGGTGGCCCGGCAATGCATCCAGGCCGGGGCGCATATCATCAATGATGTATGGGGAACGCTCAAAGATCCGGACATGGCCAAGGTTGCGGCGGAGTTGGATGTGCCGGTCATTTTGATGCATAACCGGCAACAACCTGATTATGATTCGCTGATGGACGATGTGATTCAGGATCTGATGGCGATGGTACAAAATGCGAAACAAGCCGGAGTCAAAGATGAAAATATCATTTTGGATCCCGGGATCGGCTTTGCCAAAAACCTTGAACAAAATTTAACCGTGATGCGCCACCTGGATCGCATTACCGCGTTGGGGTATCCCGTGTTGCTGGGAACGTCCCGGAAATCCATGATTGGCAAGACATTGAACCTGCCGGCTCATGAAAGGGTGGAAGGCACGGCGGCAACGGTGGCATTCGGAATTTCCCAAGGATGCCGGATCGTACGGGTCCACGATGTCAAAGAGATGACCAGGGTTTGCCGGATGATGGATGCGATGCTTTACGGGGTTCTGCCAAAGGAGGCGGAGGCCCGTGGATAAAATCTTTATGAAACGGCTGAGCTTTTACGGGTATCATGGGGCTTATGCCGAAGAAAACCGGCTGGGGCAGCGTTTTTATGTCGATCTGGAAATGAAATTGGATTTAAGGCCTGCCGGCACAACGGATGATTTGCAGAAAACCGTTGATTATGGAGCGGTATATCAGAAAGTGGAAAACATCATGACCGGAACCCGGGTGAAATTGATTGAAACCTTGGCAGAGCGAATTGCCGGACGTTTGTTGGCTGATTTCCCGATTGAAGAAGTACGGGTCCGCGTCACCAAACCCAATCCGCCGATTCAGGGACACTATGAGTCGGTCGGGGTTGAAGTGGTAAGGACAAGGCCATGAGCCGAAAAGTGACGGCCTATCTGGGACTGGGAACCAATCAGGGAGATCGGCGGGAACAGTTGAAACAGGCGATTCATCTGTTGAACAACACCAGAGGAATCCACGTGCGGCAAACCTCTTCGATTTATGAAACCGCTCCGGTCGGGTATCTCGATCAACCGCCGTTTTACAACATGGCGGCGGAAATCCAGACGATTTTGTCTCCCGGGCAATTGTTGGAAGCTTTTTTGCGGATCGAACAAAAGTTACATCGGGTGCGAAAGATCCGCTGGGGACCGCGCACCATGGATCTGGATCTGCTCCTTTATGAAGATCGCGTGATCCGGCAGGAAGATCTGGTGGTGCCCCATCCGCGCATGACCGAGCGGGCATTTGTTTTGGTCCCCTTGTTTGAAATTGCCGGGGATATCGAAATCCCGGGGACGCATAAAACAATTTCCCAGTGGATGAAGGAGATTCCCGGTGAACAAAAAGTGTACAAATTGGAAATGATTCCGGTTTAACCATGGGGAAAGGAGGTATTTCGATGCTGAAAATTGGTGACATTGCGTTAAAAAACCGTGTCGTGTTGGCTCCGATGGCAGGGGTCTGCAATCCGGCTTTCCGCCTCATTGCCAAAGAGTTTGGCGTGGGATTGGTGTGTGCGGAAATGGTGAGCGACAAAGCCATTTTGCACGGAAATAAAAGGACCCGGGAGATGCTTTATGTGGATGAACGGGAAAAACCGCTCAGTTTGCAAATTTTCGGCGGAGACAAAGAAACGCTGGTGGAAGCGGCCAAAGTTGTCGACCAACAAACCAATGCGGATATTATCGATATCAACATGGGATGCCCGGTTCCGAAAGTGGTCAAATGCGATGCGGGCGCCCGCTGGCTCCTTGATCCGGACAAGATTGAAGAGATGGTGTCTGCCGTGGTGGAAGCCGTGGACAAACCGGTGACCGTCAAGATGCGCATTGGTTGGGATGAAGATCATATTTATGTGGTTGAAAACGCCAAAGCGGTCGAACGCGCCGGAGGAAAAGCGGTTTCCGTACACGGTCGCACGCGGAAGCAGATGTACCGCGGGCAAGCGGACTGGAGTTGGATTAAAAAAGTAAAAGAGGCCGTGGGGATTCCTGTCATCGGAAACGGCGATGTCTTTACACCGGAAGATGCGAAGCGGATGCTTGATACAACCGGTTGTGACGGGGTCATGATCGGTCGCGGCGCATTGGGGAATCCGTGGATGTTGTACCGGACGGTCCATTATCTTCAGACCGGCGAACTGCTTCCGGAACCGGAAGTGAGGGAAAAGATGGAGATTGCCATTTTGCATATGGACCGGCTTGTCAAACTGCGTGGGGAAGACATTGCCGTCCGCGAAATGCGAAAACATGCGGCGTGGTATCTCAAAGGACTGCCTGGTGCCAGCAAGGTGAAAGAAAAAGTGAATCAACAAGAAACCAGGGATGGAATGGCAAATCTCCTGCTTTCGTTTGCGGAGGAATACGAAAAGCGTCAGCGCGAAAAACAAGAAGCCGTCAATCAAGAAACTGCGTAACGGATGAACGAAGGAGTGCGAAACGATGAGTCATGAAGAACAAATCGATCTGTTTCAAATCAGGCGTGAAAAAGTTTCTGCGTTGAGGGAGAAAGGTGTCAATCCTTTCGGCCACAAGTTTGAGCGTACCCATCATGCAAAGCAGATTTTGGATCAGTACGAATCGATGTCCAAAGAAGAATTGCAAGAAAAAAACATTTCCGTATCGATTGCGGGTCGTCTTGTGGCCAAACGGAAACAAGGAAAGGCTTCCTTTGCCCATCTCCAGGACATGAGCGGCCGGATTCAGATCTATGTCCGGCTGGACCGGGTGGGGGAAGAGCAATATGAGATTTTCCGGACAGCCGATCTCGGGGATTTTCTGGGGATCAAAGGCGTTGTTTTTAAAACCAACCGCGGGGAAGTCAGTGTCAAAGCCGATCAGGTGGATTTCCTGAGCAAATCGCTCCGGCCCCTTCCGGAAAAATATCATGGACTGAAAGATGTGGAGCTCCGGTATCGGAAACGGTATCTGGATCTCATCATGAACCCGGAAGTCAAAGAAACGTTTGTCACCCGGAGCCGGATCATTGCCGCGATGCGCCGGTATCTGGATCAACAAGGGTTTTTGGAAGTGGAAACCCCGACTATGAATGTGATCGCCGGCGGCGGGGCGGCACGTCCGTTCATCACCCACCACAATGCACTCGATATGAAGCTGTATATGCGGATTGCCCTTGAGCTTCATTTGAAGCGCCTGGTTGTGGGCGGATTTGAAAAAGTTTATGAAATCGGCCGGGTGTACCGCAATGAAGGGATTTCCACCCGCCATAATCCGGAGTTCACCATGATGGAATTGTATGCCGCTTATGCGGATTTTCATGACATCATGGATCTCACGGAGGATTTGATCGCCCATGTGGCGCAAGAAGTCTTGGGCACCACGAAAATCCATTACCAAGGGCATGAAGTGGATCTTTCCCCCGGCTGGGCACGCAAATCGATGACCGAATTGATCCGGGAAACGACCGGGGTGGATTTTACCCGGCAGATGACCGATGAAGAAGCCCGCCGGCTTGCGAAAGAACATGGCGTGGAAATTACAGAGTTTATGACCTTTGGTCACATTGTCAATGAGTTCTTTGAACAAAAAGTGGAAGACCAATTGATTCAACCGACGTTCGTTTACGGACATCCGGTGGAAATTTCCCCGCTTGCGAAGAAAAATGAAGAAGATCCCCGGTTTACGGACCGGTTTGAGCTGTTTATCGTGGGACGGGAACATGCGAATGCTTTCTCCGAATTGAACGACCCGATGGATCAACGGGAGCGTTTTGAAGCACAACTGAGAGAAAAAGAAGCCGGTAACGACGAAGCGCACCCGATGGATGAAGATTTCCTGGAAGCACTGGAATACGGAATGCCGCCCACCGGCGGTCTGGGAATCGGTGTGGACCGTTTGGTGATGCTGTTGACAGACAGCCCGTCGATCCGCGACGTTCTCTTGTTCCCGCATATGCGCGAAAACCAGCAGGAAGACTGATGGAAAAGCTTCTGATTCGTTATGAATCAGAAGCTTTTTTCACAAGTTATCCACAATATACACAAACGCCTGTGCGAATTGTGGATAACTTGTGAAAAAACAGCCCCGATCTTCCAAATAAAGAAAATATCAATAAATATCAGGAATAAAAAGGTAAATTTTGCCTGGGTGTTGAAAGATATAGACAACCCTGACAGCTAGGAAAAGGGAGGTTGGGAGCACATGGATAAATGCACCTGTGCCAAATGCGGCGCAAAGTCCTTATACATTCAATTTTTTCAATTCAATGGCAAGTATTATTGCCGGATGTGTTATACCGAATGTCTTCAACAAACTGACAAAAAAAAGACCAATCTTGTTATCACCCGGATGCCCTGAACGGGCATTTTTCTTTGAAGAAGGAGTTTTCAGGGACAATTTCGAAGTTGTATGGGGAAGTTCAGCCATGGCGTTTTGCCGGACCAAAAAACTTCAGAAATGAAAGGAAACGGGAATATCTTGGAATAGTTTATAAAAATCGCCTTGTATAAAAACTTCAAAACGTCTATAATTGCCCTAGGTTGCATCATGATATCATGGAATCTATCAAGTTTTGCAATATTTCCCGGCATTACCGCATGATTTACTTCATTTTCGTTGGTCCGGCGAGAAAAACATTTTTTGATGTAGATATTTGATATTCTTTTTGAATTCATCCACTTGCGACATGAATGAGGTTATTAGTAAAATGGTAGGAGCAGTACTGTTCCGTTCAGTTTACAAAAAGAGGCAAATCATTCAATATACAGAGAATGATGGATAGTTGGCCTTGATATATATCACAGAATATGAAAATAGTGTACACCAGGGAGGTTAAGCTATGGGTTCCAGGAAAGAGAACCATAGATTCTTAGAACAGGGTAACCAGCTTTCATTTCCTGAAGCGCGTTTTGGATTAACAAAAAAAGAAAACGTGGCTCCGAGTCCGATCAAAGAAACCAAAAGCGAATCTCGTTCCCAACAACAAGTTTTGAACATGCTCAGTGCATTGCAACAAAATTTCACATCGCTGTTGAATGTGGTTACCAACCGGCTCAGTTATGACAAAACGAAAGAAATGGCGTTTGACCGCCTTTATAAAGAGATGGAAGAGTTGAAGCAGGACCAGGAACTTCAACAACTCCGTCCGCTTTACATTGATTTGATTCTGCTGATTGACCGGATGAACAATATTTATAACGATCAGCTGGATGTCGGAGGACAAAATCCCGAATTAATTGACATTCTGCAAACCTTGAGCCATGAAGTGCTGGAAATTTTGTACCGTCGCGGCGTTGAATTGATTGTTGCCCCGTCCAACAAATTTGATCCCAAAATTCAACAAGTGGTTGAAGTGATTCCCACCAATAACCCTGCAGAAGATAATATGGTTGTCCATATGATCCGCCATGGCTTTAGATATGGAGACGTGGTTCTCAGACCTGAAGAAGTGGTGATAAAAAAATATAATCCCTGATTGAACGGAATATGACAACAAACGAGGATTAGCCATGATGTTGGCTAATCTTTCATCATTGAACCCTTTTCATGAGCATTTGGGGACCGGGGTGAAAGACGCATTTTTTTGTCAACCGTTTTTTACACTACATAGATTTTGCCATTTTGCGTGAAAGAGGGTAGTATATGGGAGCTTTCCCGTAACCCATGGGTTATAAGTGATCGAAGGAGTGAAAAAAGATGGGAAGAGTCGTTGGGATCGACCTGGGAACAACCTATTCGGCGATCTCTGTTGTAAATAAATACGGGAAACCGGAAATTATGGTGAACCGGGAAGGGGAACGGATTACTCCTTCTGTCGTTCTCTTTGATGGTTCGGATGTGGTTGTGGGCAGTATTGCGAAACGTTCTGCAGTTGCAAGTCCTTTTAATGTTGTCCAATTTGTGAAAAGACAGATTGGCGACAAGGCATGGAAATTCACCACGGAACAAAACGAAGACTTTACCCCCGAAGAAATTTCGGCCATGATTCTCCGGCGCCTGAAAGAAGACGCGGAAACCCTGCTGGGGGAAAAAGTGGAAGATGCCGTCATCACCGTCCCCGCTTACTTTGACGATGCACAACGGAAAGCGACACAAGACGCGGGAAGAATTGCAGGTCTCAATGTTCTTCGCATCATTAACGAACCCACCGCAGCGGCACTGGCATACGGATTGGACAAGATGCATATGGAGCAAAACATTCTGGTTTATGATTTGGGTGGCGGAACCTTTGACGTGACCATTATGCACTTGTCTCCAAGCGGATTGAGGGTGTTGTCCACCGGGGGTGCCAAAAACCTTGGCGGCTTTGACTGGGATAATGTGGTGATGAACTACCTGAATGAAGAGTTCCAAAAGCAAGGGGGCATCGATCTGTTGGAAGACCCCATGCTGGAACAGGACTTGCGTGATAAAGCGGAAATCGCCAAGAAAACCCTTTCTGTCCGTGACCGCACCAATGTATTCCTGTCTGCCAATGGAATCAACGCATCCATCACCCTGACAAGAGAGATTTTTGATGAATTAACCGCTCCTCTCCTGAACCGGACCCAAAAAATCATGGAATTCGTTTTGGAAGACGCAAACATTGAATGGAAAGACATTGACAAAGTCCTTTTGGTCGGCGGCTCGACCCGGATGAAACAAGTTCCTGCCATGATCGAGCGTGTCACGGGAATCAAGCCGTCATTGGATGTCAATCCGGATGAAGTGGTGGCTTTGGGAGCTGCCATCCAAGGTGCGATCCTGCAGATTAAGGAAGGAAATGCCGACCTCTCACTCAGCCAGTCCTTCCCGGTGGTTGAAGTGCAGGATGTCAATTCTCACAGCATGGGGGTTGTGGCGCTGGATGAATCCGGGCAAGAATTCAACTCCATCGTACTCAAAAAAGATACCGTGATCCCCAGCAAAGTAAGCGGCCATTATGAAACCACCGTTGATCAACAGTCCCAATTGCATTTGCAAGTGACGGAAGGGGAAGACATGGATCTGGATTATGTAAAAATCGTGGGGGAAGGCATGATCGACTTGCCGGAATACCCCAAAGGCGCTCCCCTCGAGGTTATTTTTGAGTATGACAGTGATGGAATCATCCATATCTCGGTGATTGACTCCACAGCGGGGAAATTGCTGGGGGAATTGAATATCGAGCGGAAGTCCAACCTGACGGAAGAAGAAGTGTTGGAAAAACAAGAGCGGATGAAAAAGCTGGCGATCGGTTAATCGGTTGGCATCTTTGTACATAATAAACAGACAGAGAATGGGATTGACAAGAGCACTTATTTTATCTTTCATGAAAAGATGAAGCTTGGGAAACCAAGCTTTTTTTTATGGGAAAGGGCATGAAAAAATCCATTCCGTGGGGGCGGATGCCAGGGAATGGATTTTCAGTCTCGTTATTGAATCGTTTTTCCATCGGCGGTCTGAATGACGAATTGGTTTTGCGGGCCGATGGAGCCTTTGGGAATCTCCGCATAACGCCGGGGTGCTTTTCCGGCTCTTCCGCCCTCCTCATCAAATTCAACCAGAATGCGGGTCACCTTGGGCTGGATTTTTTGCAGGGCCTTGATTTTCAGCCCTTTTCCCATGTATGATTCGTCTTTGATTTGAACCAACAGCATGTCTTTGTTATTCCAATCAAGGGTATCCTGAAACATGGCGGGGTGCTTTTCCTTCGTATATACCCATACGCCTCCATGCGGTTGTCTTTCGGGTTCGCCTTCTTTCCAATTGATCAACGTAAAAGGAATTTCTTCGTAGGTTTCCTGTGCGGGTTGTGCCTCTGAAAGATCGATGTGATCTTCCGGAACCGGATCTGCACCGGCAGAAGATTCACAACCGGTTAACAGGCTCAAAGATAAGGCAGAAGCCAAAAGGAATGGGACAATCCTCATCGAACCCAACCTCCTTTAAGACTAAGTCCTATGCTATTAAAATAAAATTACTTCGTCAATGGGATAAATGTTGTTATTCGGTGAAGGAGGGATCCAATGCAGATTCGGCCCGGCCTTTTTCTTCATTGACGGTGAAAATCAATACAATTCCGATGATGAAGAAAAGGACTAACGAGGCAATGCCCGCCCGGCCCGATCCCATCCATTGCCCGGCCAGACCAAACACGGCCGGTCCGAAAATGGAGGCAAATTTGCCGGACAAACTGTACAAACTGAAAAATTCCGCCTGCCGCCCCCGGGGAATCAGCCGGCTGAATATGGCCCGGCTCAACGCCTGGCTTCCTCCCTGTACCCATCCGACCATGACCGCCAAGATATAAAAGTGCAGAGCCGTTTGCATAAAATAACCGAAGATGACAATGACGAGGTAAACAACCAAGGTGAAGATCAATGTGGGTTTGGAACCCCGGCGGACGGCCAGTTTCCCGAAGAGGAACGTGCAGGGAATCCCGACGAATTGTGTCAAGAGCAAAGCGATGATGAGATCGGTCTGATGAATGCCAATTTCCACACCATAAATATTGCCATTTTGATGATGGTGTTGATCCCGTCGCTGTAAAACCAAAAAGCGATCAGAAATTTCAAGAGTTCCGGGTATTTCCTTGTACTTTTGAAGGTGCCGGTGACGGAACGGATGCCTTTTCGTGTCAAGCGGAAGACGGAAGCGGGAGGGGAAGAACGCTTTTTTTTCTTGAACATGGCGAAACATCGGAATGGAGAAAACCCACCACCAGACGGCCACGGTTAAAAAGGTGACCTGTGTGGCGAAGGTTCTTGTAAAAGAAAAAATATTGTGAAATTGGATCAGAAATAAATTCAATGCGAGCAAGATGCCTCCGCCAAGATAGCCCAATTGATATCCGCGGGAAGAAATGCGGTCCCGTTCGTGTTCCGGGGCAATGTCGTTTAAAAAGGCGTCATAAAAGATGTTGGCTCCGGAAAAAGCAACGGTTCCCATAACCACCGTAACCGATGCCCACAACCATTCCCCTTCATTGATCGTGAACATGCACAGGGTGGATGAGATGCCAAGACCCGTAAAAAAGGCAAGGAAACTTTTTTTATTGTGCATGCTGTCCGCAATGGCTCCGAGAACCGGAGTGATGAGCACCACCAGGATGAGAGAAATGGACTGCGTGTATCCCCAATAGGCGGTGGAAGCGGAGGGAGCCAGGTGTTTTCCGGCTACTTCCGAGTAAAAAATCGGCATCACGGTGGTCATAATGATCGTGGCATAAGCTGAGTTGGCCCAGTCATACATCACCCAACCAAAAACGGCTTGCTTGTTCATGCATTTCTCCTTTTTTTTCATTCATTTCAACACAGGAAAATTTTTTCGGTGAAAGAAATTTGAACGTTTGGACGGATCAGGCAATCCATCCGTCAAGGTTCTACTCTCTTTTTCATAATCATGATAGAATGAAGCGTAGAAAATAATTCGAGTGCATGGCAGATGGGCAAGCAGAACGGATCAGAGGGAAGGAGGGAATGAATGATTGAGGAAAGTGCAAGAGGGTGAATGGATTAAAGAAAGATACCGTGTATTAAAAGGTTTTCCATTTGTGATTGGCACATTATACTATACGGAATATCATTGTGGTCAGGATGAGGTACATACCCGGTTTGTTCATGCCCTTGACCTTCAATTGGTGAATGCTGATTTTGATCCGAAGTCACTTCTTCATCGGGATGAACATGTGTTTTTCCCAATCCGTGAGGTTTTTTCCGATGAAACAAAAGGGTTGCTTTTCCAGGTTTTCCGGCGCTTGGAAGGAACGCTTCTGGCACATTATCTGGGAACGCATGCACCATTGTCTTTGAAAGAAACCGTAAATTTAGGCCGCAAAGTCATACAGCATTTGCTCCGGCTTTATGAAATAGGCCAGTTCACACTTGTCCATCCGCAAAATATGGTGCTGACATCAGGCCGGTCTTTGCGGTTTTTATATGGGGGAAATAAAGGAGAATTGCCCAAAGGATTTGCAGGATCTGTTTCGGGAAACACCAGCGCGGACCGGATTTATGATACGTACACCGTTGGCGCATTGTTATATCAGATGTTGACTGGAAAGAATCCCATGGCACAAGGACTCACAATTCCCTCTGTTTCTCAATACCGTCGAGACTGCCCGGCTGAACTGGATGAATTTGTGCAGCGATCGATCTCTTTTGATATCCATAAACGACCTCATATCGAAGAGATTGCCGACTTCTTGGATTGGATGGCAGAACGTTTAGAAAAAAAGGTTGGAGGAGAAAAATGAGTGAGTTTAAACAGAAAGGTGAACGAATTCGGGGAAGTTATGAAGTTTTAAGTGTATTCCCTTTTGTGGAAGGGGTTTTGTATTTTACGTCCGTAAAAAAAGAGGCAGAAGAAGGCACCACCCGGTTTATTCATGCCGTAAAGCTGAAAAACCAGCCGGAAGAGCACGAGTTGGAAGAGTTAAAAAAGCGAAACAGCGAAGTGTTTTTCCCGGTCCAGGATGTGTTCATCGAAGACGGGATCCTGTATCAGGTGTTTGAGCGTATGGAGGGGGACTTGCTGGGGGTTTATTTGATGCGTTCCGCTCCTCTTCCCATGGCGGAAGTGGCCAACTTGTTGAAAAACATCACCAGCCATCTGTTACAATGTTATGACGATGAGCAATTTGCCCTGGTCGACCCGCAAAACATGGTGTTGCAATCGGACGGCCATCTCCGCTTTTTGTACGGGGGCCCCAACCGTTTGTTCAGTCACTACCGCCAAGAGACCGAAGATGTGAAGAAATTGGGTCAGTTACTTTATTTTATGCTGACCAAAGAGCGGATTGACGACAAAACCACGCAGATCGATTCCATTCGTTCCTCCCGTTCGGATTTGCCATTGCAATTGGAAGGGCTGCTGTTGCGGTCATTATCCAATGACGCCATTAAGCGTCCGCGCATCCATGATTTCTGGAAATGGGCCTATCAATATGAAGAGAAAAAACCAAAAGCCTTGGATGAAAAACCGGTTGCGGATGATCAGGAGGAGAAACCGGCGGAAGAGAAAGGGAAAATGAAAAAGCCGGCTGCATCCGATAAAAAAGAGAAGGCGAAAAGCGCCAAGAAAGAGAAAAAAGAACCGGCCAAAAGCCGGAAAGGATGGAAGCGGTTCGGGTTGGTGGCAGCGGCCGTTGTGTTGGCTTTTGTGGTGATCCAAATGTTTGCCGACAACACCCGGGAAACGTTGGCCGGGGTGATTGATCCGACCGTGGAAGAAAATCCGCAAGAAGCGTTCAATTACTTCCGCCAATCGACACAAGCTTATGACCAAAAGCAATTGGATCAGGCCATTCTCCTGGGGCGCAAGGCGTTAAGCGCCGATTTGGAACAAAAAGAGTATTTCTTGCATTTGGCGAACTTATACGGATTGAAAGAAGATTATCAAACCGGATTGCAGATTTTAAAAGCGGCAACGGATAAATTCCCGAAAGATTATGAGTTACAAGATGCCTTGTCGGTGTACGCTTATTATCTGAAGGATTATGAACTGGCCAAGGAAGCATCGGATCAGGCGGTTTCCCTGACCAGTGAAGAAGCAGAAGTTTATTACCATCAAGGGAAAATTTACGGGGCCATGGGGGATTATGATCAAGCAGTCCAATCCCTGAAGTTTGCCACCTATTTGAAAAAGAAAAATGCACGTTACCAACATGACCTGGCGGTTTATCTTTTCAAACAGGGAAAGATTGATGAAGCGATCGAACAAGCCAAAAAAGCGGCCAAATTGGCCAGCAGCAAAAAAGAAGAATATTATGTGACGCTGGGTGTCCTTTATTTGAAAAAATGGGAACAAGTTTATCAAGACAAAAACATGAACGCCGAAGAGAAGAAAAAAGAACTTGCCAGCTACTCCAAATCTGCTTTCCGGGCTTTCAATGATGCAGTGGATGAAGAATCCAAATATCCGAGAGCGCAATATTACCGTTCCATGGCTTACTATTTGTACGGATATTTCATCTCCGCCAATCAGACAGCGGAAAAAGCCGCCAAATATGATCCGAAAAATCCTCTCTACCACTATCAACTGGGAATCACCTGCATGGGGCTGGGAGACAAAGAAGGAGCGCTGAAAGCTTTTGAACGCGCATACCAGTTGGATCCGAACCAGTCTTTGTATCAGGATGCGATTAAAAAAGCCCAACAAATGCAGGCCACACCACAAAATAAGGAGGCAAAACCGGAAGATGAAGAAGCCAATAAGTAAACTCTTGATTCCGTTCATCCTGGTGGTCGCTGTGATCAGCGCGGTCGTTTGGGCGGTTGGAGGGGATGATGAAAAAGCCGGCGTTCCGATCATCGTCCGGACCCCGAAATTGGAAATGCAATTGGATAAAATCGAGAAAGATCCTCTGCCTTTGGATATTCAGGTTGAAAAAAGGTGACACCCAAAAAGGCTGTTGACAACCCCGGTAGGTCAACAGCCTTTTTCATGGGTTGTCAGGGGAATTGCGGCAAAATTGTATACAATGCTGTCAATGTCGAGGCTGTTTGATGAACGGGTTTCATGGTATATTGTAAGGGGAATTGTTTTATATGCTTAAAGATATGGGAATGAGACCGGATTCAACCGGTGAAAGATATAGTAAAAGACGGGTTAAGGAGGCTCTGTGAGTGGAGCAGGAACAGTCCAATCAGAAAAATCGAAGAAATTTGGGTTGGCTCGGACTTTTTTTGGTCAGCATCGGAACCAAGTTGAAATCGATCTTGCCCTTGTTGAAATTTGGAAAGTTTGGCGGCACATTGATCACCATGGCGATTTCCGTCGGAGGATATGCGCTGCTTTTTCCTTATCAATTTGCCATCGGTTTGGTTTTGATGATTTTCATCCATGAAATGGGACATGTTTGGGCGGCAAAGATCAAGGGATTGCCTGTGTCGGCACCGGCCTTTATTCCGTTTGTGGGTGCGTTGATCACCATGAAGAAGCAGCCGAGCGATGCGGCGACGGAAGCCTTTGTCGCTTTGGGCGGTCCTCTTTTGGGCACGTTGGGGGCGGTTGTTTCCTACGGTTTGGGAGTTTGGCTTGATCAGGATCTTTTGATCGCCATCGCCTATATCGGCTTGTTTTTAAATTTGTTTAACCTGATCCCCATTCATCCTTTGGATGGCGGAAGGATTGTCGTGGCGATTACCCGTTGGCTGTGGGTGGTCGGTTTGATTGTGGGGCTTTTTTTGATCATATATTTGAAAAGTATTTTGCTGTTGATTATTTACATTATGTTTTTGATTGATTTATGGGGGGCATACCGGAAGAAGAAGCCGAAAAAAAGAGAGTTTGTGATTGAAGCCAGAGTGAAAAAGGAGCGTTTTGATGAAGCCGGGTTGTGGATCCCGGGTGAATATCACCAACGTTCTTTGCCGTTTCGCCAATATTGTTTCATCCAAGACCAGAGAGAAATGGCGGAAGTGGGTTATCCCGGGCTTGGGACGATCCTCCAGTTTGAAATGATGGGACAAATCCATGAGATGACGTTGGTACAGACGATTCCCCCTTCTCCGGAAGATCCGGAAGTGAAAATGAAGTTAAAAGGGACTTATACGCCTCTTCGTGTGGGAGGTATTAAACAGGATGAGAAGTATTACAGCGTGCCTCCGAAGTTGCGGTGGATTTACGGCACCGTCTACGTGGGGCTGACCGTATTTATCGGCTTTATGATGTATCAAATCGGCCAAATGGGATTGACGTGACCAAAAAAGGAGCTCCGGATCCGGGCTCCTTTTTTTACTGCACGGTAACGGTTTTTTCCTGGTGATCGTGAATCTTTTCTTTTTCCACATGCAATTTCAAATGATATGTTCCTTTTTCCGGAAAGGACAAGGAGGCGGTGTACTCACCGGGTTTCTTTTCGGAGGCCTCGACAAACTTATGTTGTTCGTTGCCTTGTTTCCAGACCTCCAACCGGACATCGGCACCACTTAAAGCTTTTTGATTCAGTTGAATGTGTGCCGATGCTTCAATGGCTTGCCCGGCCTGAATGTTGTCCGGGACCGTCAGATGCATTTGCACCCCGGAATCATGGTGCGCGTGGGAGTCATTTTGGACGGATCCGACGGTAAACGAACCACTGGTCATCTGGTGGATGCCGGGGGCGGTGACATGGACCACCACGTGATACTCCCCGTCCTCAGGGAATTTCTGTACTGCGGTATATGTTCCGTCGGCCTGATGGGTTGCTTTGAACGTTTGATGTTCTTTCCCTTGTTTCCAGACTTCAAATTCGACATTGGCATCCGGAAACGGTTTGTTTTCGGCCGTAATCACGGAACTTAACTCAACCGGCTGATTCTTTTCGGGATGGTCCGGGGATGATTGGAAAGTGATATTCAGCTGGGCCGGTGTTTGCAGGTTTTGCTGTTCCTTGGTTTCGGGTTTTAACTGTCCGCATCCGGCGGCAACCAGGATAAAGAGAACCAAATGAAAAAAGAATAAATTACGCTTCATGATGGCGGACTCCTTCCGTAACTTCCGGTCTGTATCATGCTCATTGTAGCAAAAGCGGCAGGAATGACTATCCCTCTTTGGAGCTATTCTCTCCCCGGTCGTTCCCTTCCATCCATCCTTGTTCATAGGCATAACGGGTCAATTGAACTCGATTATTCAAGTGGAGTTTCTGCATAATATTTTTCAGATGGTTTTTGACGGTGTATTCCGATATCAGGCACTGGCGTGCGATTTCTTTATTGCTGTAACCCTGGGCCACCCATGTTAAAATTTCTTGTTCCCGTTGGGTCAGATTGGATTGTTTGGAAGGAACGGGGGTGGTATGGAATTCATGCAAAATCCGGCGGGCAATTTCTTTGGGCATGGGGGTTTCGTCTGCGGCAACGGCTTGTAAATATTCCAGCCACAAGGAAGGCTTCAGGTTTTTCAGCAGATACCCCTGAGCCCCCTGTTTTAAAGCGTCAAACAGATCGGAAGCATCATCGGAAACCGTGACGATGACAATTTTTACGGACGGGAACTGTTCTTTGATGATGCGGGTGGCGGTCAGGCCGTTGATCTTTGGCATGTTGATATCCATTAAGATAAGATCGGGACGGGCGGATTCGGCGAGTTCGATCACTTCCTTTCCGTCGGCTGCTTCGCCCACGATTTGAAACCGGGAATCTCTTTTGATAATCAAACGCATGGCTTGGCGCGCGTGTTCATGATCATCTCCAATGACAATGCGATAAAGGGGATTCACTCGTTTTCCCTCCCTTTTTGGATGGTCAGAATGGTTTTTCCGTCCTGTCGTGTTAATTGAAGTCCGGCGCCGATGCTTTTTACCCGTTCTTGCATGATGCGCATCCCGTATCGGTCCGGGTAGGAAAACACATCGCCTTCAAACCCGATTCCGTTGTCTTCCACCGTGCATCGCCATCCTTGGCGGAACGGTTCGAAAGAGACTTGGACCCAAGTGGCCCGGGCATGTTTTCGGACGTTGGTCAAGGCTTCCTGTATACAGGCATACAGTTCCACTTTTTCTTTGGTGAGAAGGGATCCGGTTTCCATTTCGAAACGGGCTGAAATGCGGACCCCGGTATCGATTTCAAATTCGCGGAACAAATGCATCAATTTGTCCTTTAAAAGAAAAGGAGCGGGGTGTTCCGGATTTTTTAAACTGGCGATCGCTTGACGGACATCATCGTGCAATTGTTGCAAGTGTTGATGAACCCGGTTTAATGAAGGATCGGGGTGTTTTTCCCGCAGGGATTCCAGTTCCACCGAACACAAAAACAACGTTTGTGCCATGCCGTCATGCAATTCGCGGGCGATTCGCTCCCGTTCCTGTAAAACGGCATTTTCTTCCCGCTCTTTTTTTAGAGCTTCTTGGATTTCTTCATAAATCACAAATAAATGCACCAAGAGGGTTAATGTGACCCCCAAAACGATCAGAGGGGTGAGCCAGTTGCCCAATTCCATGGAGATATAAGGCAACAGGTATTCATGACGGATATATTCCCAGATCCCCACCGCGATCGTGGGGATTGTCAAAATGAGCCATTTGATTTGTTTATAAGTCAACGGGATCACTCCAAAAGCCATTTCAAAATTTACTTTACACGAAAATAAACGAAAAAAAATGAACAAACTGTCGAACATCCTTTTTGCGATCTTGTAAAATGAAAAGAACATCACTGGAAAGAAGGGGAATCATGAAAGCAATCATCTTTGACTTGGATGGAACATTATTTCAAACCGAAAAAGTGGCCGTTCCCGCATTTCAGGAAACTTTTCGCCATTTACAGACGACGGGCAAGTTTCAAGGAGACATCCCCGATGAGGAAAAAATTCAATCCGTTTTCGGAATGACGCATCAGGAATTGTGGGAGGTTTTGTTGCCGGGGGCAGACAGTGCCCTCAAAGAAAAAGCGGATCGGTTCATGCTGCAAAAAGAGCTAGAATTGTTCCGCCAGGGAAAAGGGGAGATTTTTCCCGGGGTCAGGGAAACCTTGATGCAGTTTTATGAAGACGGATGGCCCTTGTTTGTGGCCAGCAACGGGGCCGGTGATTACGTGCGCACGGCTTTGGAAACAAAAGGATTAATTTCTCTGTTTAAGGGAATTTATACAGCAGGAGAGTATCAAACGGCTGATAAATCGGATCTTGTCCGCATTTTAAAAAATGATTACGGGGTGACGGACGGTTTGATGGTCGGAGATCGCAGTTCAGACATCAAAGCCGGCAAGGAGAATCAACTGTTTTCGGTTGGATGCCGCTATACCGGATATCCCTGTTTTGGTCAAGAAAATGAACTGGACGAAGCTGATGCAATCATTCATTCTTTTCCGGAACTGAAGCAAGTGGTCGAAGCAACAAAAAAGTGAACAGGTGAAGGTGATGGATGAGGTTTCCAACCTTTTGATTTTCAAGTCGGGGAACAATGAAGTCAAAAGGAAGGAAATCTCTTTTTGTACCGGGAGTTATCACGAAAGAAAAGAGGGTGAAAAATGGGAGAAAGTGTATGGATGGTTTCTTACCTGGAAGTGGCGGTTCGTTTGTTTATGGCGGCACTTTTGGGAGGGTTGGTCGGTTGGGAACGTGAACGGCATAACCATCCTGCAGGCTTTCGCACACATATTTTGGTCAGTGTGGGCTCGGCTTTGATTATGCTGATTTCCATCTATGGTTTTACGGATTATATGGCGGAGCAGAATGTCCGGTTTGATCCTTCCCGGTTAAGTGCACAGGTGGTGAGCGGAATCGGTTTTTTGGGAGCGGGAACGATCATGCGCCACCGTGCATCGGTGACAGGGTTGACGACGGCGGCTTCTTTGTGGGTGGTCTCAGGCATCGGGCTGGCGGTCGGAACCGGTTTTATCTTCGGGGCCGTCCTGACCACCATTTTGGTTTTGGTGAGCCTGGAGCTTTTAAACCGGTTGGAAAGCATGTGGATCAAAAAGAAACGTCTTTGTCTGCTTCACATCATTGCCGAGGATGAACCGGGCAAACTGGGCGAGCTGGCATCGCTGATCGGGCGGTTTGGCGGAAAAATAAGGCGGGTGCACATGGAGGAACAGGAAGAAGAGGATGAGGGCCGTCTGTTGGAGATCACTTTTACCATCCGCATCCACGAAAAAGTCCCCATTCCCCAATTGGTGGAGGAAGTCCGTCAGCTTGACGGTGTAAAATCAGTTCGCGTGGATTAAAAACAAACGGTACATGTCAAGGTAAAAATTGGTCAATACTGAAAATAAATGCAGGGGACTTGGCAAATGGAAGCTTTTTTCTTATAATGAATATCAGAAGGTCAAAGTTAGTCAAGGTCAGCAGGAGGTTGTCCGAATGAGTAGTATTTCGGACATAATTGAACGCTATTTAAAAAAAATAATCAATGAAAGCGAAGACGGCGTGATTGAGATCAAACGCAGTGAATTGGCGGATATTTTCCAATGCGTCCCTTCTCAGATCAATTATGTGATCAGTACCCGATTCACGGTGGAGAAAGGGTATATCGTGGAAAGCAAAAGAGGGGGAGGAGGATTTATCCGCATCCAGAAAGTACGTTATAAGAATCGTCATGAAATTTTTGATGAAATGTTGTCATATATCGGGGATGCCGTCACCCAGATGACGGCGGAACATGTAATTTCCAGATTGATGGAAGAAGATTTGATGACAAAGCGGGAAGCTTTGCTCATGAAGCGTTTGATTTCCCGTGAAACCTTGCAGTTGCCGATTCCGCTTCGGGATCCGGTGCGGTCAAGGATGATGAAAGTTTTACTTACCACATTATTAACCAGCAAAGGAGAGTGACGGCCGATGCTCTGTCCCGAGTGTGGTAAACGGCCGGCAACGATTCATTACACCAAGATTGTCAACGGCGAAAAGTCCGAGTTTCATTTATGTGAAGTTTGCGCACAGGAAAAAGGAGAACACATGCCCGGGTTTGACAATGGGTTTTCTTTCCATCAACTTTTGTCCGGGCTGTTGAATTTTGATTCCTCTTCTTCCGGCGGACATACAGGATATGAAACGAATTTGCTCCGCTGTCCCACATGCGGGTTGACTTATAATCAATTCAGCAAGGTCGGCCGCTTTGGATGCGGTGATTGTTATCAAACGTTCCAGGATCGTTTGGAACCTTTGTTGAGAAGGATTCACGGCCATACATCGCATAACGGGAAAATCCCGTCCCGTGCCAAAGGTGAATTAAAACTGCAGAGAAAATTGGAACAGCTGCGTGAACAATTGGCGCAAAAAGTTCAGGCTGAAGAGTTTGAAGAAGCGGCCCGTTTGCGTGACCAAATCCGAGAATTGCAGGATCGACTCAAGAAGTAGGGAGGAAACACCATGTCACTCGAACATTTCATGAACCATGCCATCAGTGAATGGATGCGGGTGAAAGGTCCTCTGTCAGATGTGGTATTCTCCAGCCGGATCAGGGTCGCAAGGAATTTGGACGGATTTCCGTTTCCCATGCTGAGCACCGCATCCCAGGCGGAAGAAGTGATTCGCAAAGTCGAGCAGGCATTGAAACAAGATCAGTCGAAGTACTCCTTCCTGGCAGGTGCTGAATTGATCCGCATGAAGGACCTGTCTGATTTGGAAAAAAGCGTGTTGGTCGAGAAGCATTTGATCAGTCCGATGTTGGCGGAAGAATCACGGCATGGCGCCGTTTTGTTGAATAAAGCCCAATCTGTCAGCATCATGATCAATGAAGAAGATCACATCCGCATTCAGGTGTTGTTCCCCGGATTGCAAATGAAGCAAGCCTGGGAACTGGCCAATGAGATTGATGATTGGTTGGAAAGCCACTTGAATTTTGCTTTTGATGAAAAGTGCGGTTATTTGACCAGTTGCCCGACTAATGTCGGGACGGGAATCCGGGCTTCGGTGATGCTTCACTTGCCGGCTTTGGCCATGACCCAGCAGTTAAACCGGTTGTTGCCGGCGATAACGCAAGTCGGGCTTGCGGTTCGCGGAATATACGGAGAGGGCAGTGAAGCTTTGGGCCAATTGTATCAGGTTTCCAATCAGGTTACGCTGGGATTGGATGAGAATGAGATTTTGGAAAACCTGCAAGGAGTTGTCCGGCAAATGATTGAACATGAACATACAGCCCGCGGACGGCTCCAAGAGGTTTCTTTGATTCAGCTGGAAGACCGTGTCCATCGTTCATACGGGACTTTGGCCCATTGCCGCATCATTGATTCCAAAGAAGCGATGAGCCTTCTCTCTGATGTCCGGTTGGGAATTGATTTGGGATTTATCCGTGGCGTTTCGGCCAGTGTCATGAATGAATTGATGGTGATGATTCAACCCGGATTTTTGCAACAGTATGCCGGGGAACGGCTGAATGCCGAACAAAGGGACATTCGCAGAGCCCGGTTGATTCGTGAACGTTTGGCCATGGAACATAAGTCCTGACAAATCCATGCATAAGTGAGGTGTAAGGGATTATGATGTTTGGACGTTTTACAGAACGGGCGCAAAAAGTTCTCGCCCTTGCTCAGGAAGAAGCCGTGCGTCTGGGACATACCAACATCGGAACGGAACATGTTTTGCTTGGATTGGTTCGCGAAGGGGAAGGGATTGCAGCCAAGGCCTTGATCGGTTTGGGCCTGGGATTGGAAAAAATCCAAAAAGAAGTTGAGAATTTGATTGGACGGGGACAGGGGCAACCCGTAAACATTGCTTATACGCCACGGGCGAAAAAAGTGATCGAATTGTCCATGGATGAAGCTCGCAAGTTGGGGCACACCTATGTCGGCACTGAGCACATTCTTCTCGGTTTGATTCGCGAGGGGGAAGGCGTGGCGGCCCGCGTTCTCAACAATTTGGGTGTGAGCTTGAACAAAGCCCGCCAGCAGGTTTTGCAACTCTTGGGAAACAGCGAAACCTTCTCCAACCACTCCAGTACCCATCATCAGGTCAATACACCCACACTGGACGGCTTGGCCCGCGACTTGACGGCCGCTGCGCATGACGGAAACCTGGATCCGGTGATCGGCCGCAGTAAAGAGATTGAGCGGGTGATTCAAGTCTTGTCCCGCCGGACCAAAAACAATCCGGTTTTGATCGGTGAACCGGGAGTCGGAAAAACGGCGGTTGCCGAAGGTTTGGCCCAGCGCATTGTTGACGGGGAAATCCCGGAAACCTTGCGCAACAAGCGGGTTATGACCCTGGATATGGGAACGGTGGTGGCCGGAACGAAATATCGCGGTGAGTTTGAAGACCGGTTGAAAAAAATCATGGATGAAATCCGCCAAGCCGGAAACATCATCTTGTTCATTGATGAGTTGCACACGTTGATCGGGGCGGGAGGTGCCGAAGGAGCGATTGACGCATCCAATATCCTGAAACCGGCGCTTGCCCGTGGGGAATTGCAATGTATCGGTGCGACAACCCTGGATGAATACCGGAAATACATCGAGAAAGATGCCGCTTTGGAGCGCCGTTTCCAACCGATTTTGGTGGAAGAGCCGAGCACTGAGGAAGCGGTGTTGATCCTGAAAGGTTTGAGGGATCGTTACGAAGCCCATCACCGGGTGAAAATCACCGATGAAGCGATTGAACAAGCGGTGAGATTATCCGACCGCTATATTACGGACCGGTATTTGCCGGATAAAGCGATTGACCTGATCGATGAAGCGGCATCCAAAGTGCGGTTGAAATCTTACATGATGCCGCCGGAACTGAAAAAACTGGAACAAAAGCTGGAAGAAGTGAAAAAAGAAAAAGACGCGGCCGTGCAAAGCCAGGAATTTGAAAAAGCGGCTTCTTTGAGGGATACCGAGCAAAAATTGCGTGAGGAAATCGAGATCAACCGGAATTCCTGGAAACAACACCAAGGAAAAACCGATTCCGAAGTCACCGCGGAAGATATTGCCGATGTCGTTTCAAGCTGGACGGGAATTCCTGTGAAGAAGTTGGCGGAAGAAGAATCGGAACGCTTGTTGAATATGGAGTCCATCCTGCATAACCGCGTCATCGGACAAGAGGAAGCGGTCCGTTCCGTTTCCCGTGCCATCCGCCGGGCCCGTGCAGGATTGAAAGATCCGAAGCGGCCGATCGGTTCCTTCATCTTCCTGGGACCGACCGGAGTCGGAAAAACCGAATTGGCCCGTGCTTTGGCGGAAGCCATGTTTGGTGACGAAGATGCGATGACCCGGATTGACATGTCTGAGTATATGGAAAAACATGCGACGAGCCGTCTTGTCGGTTCGCCTCCGGGATACGTGGGATATGAAGAAGGAGGACAATTGACGGAAAAAGTCCGCCGGAAACCCTATTCGGTCGTCCTGTTTGACGAAATCGAAAAAGCTCACCCGGAAGTTTTCAACATCTTGTTGCAAGTGCTGGAAGACGGCCGGTTGACGGACGGAAAAGGCAGGGTGGTGGATTTTCGTAACACCATCATCATCATGACTTCCAACGTGGGGGCATCCACCATCAAGAAAACGTCACGCCTCGGATTTAACGTTGGCGGCAATCAAGCGGAAGATGACTATGAACACATGAAGCAAAATGTCATGGAAGAGCTGAAGAAAACTTTCCGTCCCGAGTTTTTGAACCGGATCGACGATGTGATTGTTTTCCATCCTTTGAAAGAAGAGCATCTGGAAGAGATCGTGTCCCTGATGGTGAACCAATTGCGCAAACGCCTGGTTGAACAGGGAATCGAATTCCGGTTGACGGATGAAGCCAAACGTTACTTGGCGAAAGAAGGATTTGACCCGAGCTACGGTGCCCGCCCGTTGCGCCGGGCCATCCAGAAAAACATCGAAGACCGTTTGTCCGAAGAGTTGTTGCGCGGCAATGTCGCACGCGGGAACTCGGTGGTCATCGATGTGAAAGAAGGAAAATTGGTTGTCGAAAAAGAAGAGTCCCGGTCTGCAACCCAATGATCGAGAAACAGGCACCCGGCTGTATCAGCGGCCGGGTGCTTTTGTTTATCACTATTTTTTAAAAAAGAGGTTGAAATTTGCCCGTATAGGGAAAAAATTCCTTAATAGGAAGAGATTTTGCCGGTGAAAAAGTCTCCATAAATTTTTAAAGAGTGATTTGTTATAATGTTTGAAGATCATGATTCATTGTAAGTGGGAGAAAAAGCCATGGCGAAGAAAAAAACAAAGTTTGTTTGTCAGGAATGCGGCTATGAAACGCCGAAATGGATGGGCCGGTGCCCCGGCTGTCATGAATGGAACACCATGGTGGAAGAGCTCAACAGCGAAAGTTCAACCGTTCCCGGTACCGGAATGCACAGAAAGAGCAAACGGGAAAAAGCCATTCCGATTACGCAAGTGGAGAAGCTGGATCAGCCTCGTTCTGACACCGGGATCAGAGAGTTGAACCGGGTATTGGGCGGAGGATTGGTGCCGGGTTCTTTTGTTTTGGTGGGTGGAGATCCGGGAATCGGAAAGTCGACTCTGCTTTTGCAGGCGACGCATGAACTGGCAAGGCGGGGATTGTCCGTTTTATACGTGTCAGGAGAAGAGTCCGCGGAACAGATCCGGTTGCGTGCTGACCGGCTGGATGCTTTGAGCGACCGTTTGTTGGTGGTATCCGAAACGGATTTGACGGCCGTTGAATTGTTGATGGACGAAGTGCGGCCGAAATTGATGGTGATCGACTCAATTCAAACCATGTTTCATCCGGATATTGCTTCAGCGCCGGGAAGTGTCGCTCAGGTTCGCGAATGCACCGGACAATTGATGCGGTGGGCCAAGGAACAAAACATTGCGATCATCATCGTGGGGCATGTGACCAAGTCGGGGTCGCTGGCCGGACCGAGGATGCTTGAACACATGGTTGACTGCGTTTTATATTTTGAGGGGGAACGCCATCACACATACCGCGTTTTGCGTGCGGTCAAAAACCGCTTTGGTTCCACGAATGAAATAGGTGTTTTTGAAATGAAGGAAGAAGGATTGGCGGAAGTCGAAAATCCTTCGGAGTTGTTTTTGTCGGGTCGTCCGGTGGGAGCTCCGGGGACGGCTGTGACGGCAAGTATGGAAGGAACCCGCCCGGTTTTGGTCGAATTGCAGGCATTGGTGGCTCCGACGAGTTTTGCCACCCCCAAACGGATGGCAGCCGGCATCGATTATAACCGGGTTACGATGATCATGGCGGTTTTGGAAAAGAGATTGGGGCTTTTCTTGCAAAACTATGATGCTTATATCAACGTTGTAGGAGGCGTTCGCATTGACGAACCGGCCGTTGATCTCAGTGTGGCCGTCAGTCTGGCATCCAGTTTTCGGGACGTGGCCGTATCGCCGTTTGATTTGTTTATCGGTGAAGTGGGACTGACCGGGGAAGTGAGAGGAGTCTCACGGATTGAACAACGCGTGGCCGAAGCGCATAACATGGGTTTTAAAAGAGTCATTCTCCCCGAGAAAAATTGTCAGGGATGGACGCCTCCGAACGGGATCGGACTAATCGGGGTCAAAACGTTGGAAGAAGCATTAGAAGTGGCGTTGGGAGGGTAGGGTGTGAAAAACGACAGACATCAAGGAAGCAGTAGTATTTTACAAATGATCGCTCCGGGAACTCCCTTGAGAGAAGGATTGGACAACGTCTTGGGAGCTAAAACAGGGGCTCTGATCGTGATCGGCTATGACGAGGGAGTTCGCGAAATTGTGGATGGGGGTTTTCATATCGATTGTCCGTTTACGCCCGCTTATCTTTATGAATTGGCCAAGATGGACGGAGCGATTATTCTGAGTAACGACGGGAAAAGGATATTGTATGCAAACGCACAATTGGTTCCTGATTCCGCAATCCCTTCCACGGAAACAGGCATCCGTCACCGCACGGCGCAGCGAACGGCTAGGCAGACCGGGAAATTGGTGGTCTCAATATCCCAGCGCAGAAATATTATCACTTTGTATAAAGGTAACTTTCGTTACGCCCTGAAAGATATGGGAGTGATTTTGACCAAGGCCAACCAAGCCATCCAAACCTTGGAGAAATACAAATCCGTTTTGGATCAAACCACCACGAACCTGACGGCGCTGGAGTTTGAAGAGTTGGTCACCTTGAGCGAAGTGGCACTGGTTTTGCAACGGGTAGAAATGGTGCTCAGAATCAAACGCGAGATCGAAACATATATTCATGAATTGGGAACGGAAGGCCGACTGGTCAGTATGCAATTGGAGGAACTGGTGGCTGACACGGAAGATGAAGCGAAGTTGTTGATTGAGGACTATTGCATTGATCCGTGTGTTTCTCCAGAAGTGGTTTTCCAAGAGTTGCAGAAGTTGTCGTCGGATGATTTGCTGGAACACGCCAACCTGGTGCGGATTTTGGGATATCCATCGTCCGTCAACATTGAAGAGGAAGCCGTTTTGCCGCGCGGATACCGGATTCTTCATAAAATCCCGCGCCTGCCAAGCCATGTGATTTATAAATTAGTTGAGCGCTTTGAAAATTTATCGAGAATCATGGTGGCAACCATCGATGAACTGGATGAGGTCGAAGGAATCGGAAGTGTGCGCGCAAAGATGATCAAAGAAGGATTGAAGCGAATTCAGGAACAAGTATTTATTGACAGACATATATAAATAACCTAGACTATAATGAAACCACTTTAAAAAATTACAAAGAACATCAAATTAGAAAACTTTGAAAGATGTTTTGGTATTTCTGATTAGGAGGTTCCCTTTATGATTGCCAGAGCATTACCTAGTTGTTTAACGGTTGGGAACTTATTACTCGGGATTGTGTCAATTCTTTTGGCATTTCAAGATTCGTGGGAATATGCGGCGATCATGGTGATTTTCGGAATGATTCTGGATGGCTTGGACGGGCGGGTGGCCCGTATGCTGAATACGCAAAGCGAATTTGGAAAAGAGTTGGACTCATTATCGGATGTTATTTCATTTGGCGTGGCTCCTGCAGTCATCATGTATGTATCTTCATTTCAACATATGGGGATGGAAGGTTGGTTGGTGACAGCCATATTCCCCATTTGCGGAGCTTTGAGGTTGGCACGCTTTAACGTACATCCTGGTGAACCGGGCTACTTCATCGGATTGCCGATCACGGCCGCAGGCGGGATTCTTGCGACCATGGCTTTGTATCATAATCATGTGCCCAATGTGTATTTCCTCATGGTGGCCATGCTTTTCTTATCCTTCCTGATGGTCAGTCAAATCAAATATCCGACGTTTAAAAAGGTGGGCATTCCGAAATCTGCCGTATGGATGGCCCCGCTTTTTTTGATCGCGATTGCGGCGACAGCCGTGTTATACCCGCGCGAATTGCCAAAAGTCCTGTTTATTCCCTTGTTTTTGTATGCTTTGTATGGTGTGAAAAAAGCCGTGAGTTTAAAACGTGAAGAAGATGGCGAAAAAGCGATTGAAGAGTGGAAATAGGAAAAATAAACAACCCTTTTTTAAAAGGGTTGTTTTCCTTTGAATCATTAACGGAGATTGAATACTCCGAGTGTTGTGAGTTTTTTTGATTCCTTTTCCATCACTTCGGGGAGGGAGATCTCCAACAGATTGCATAAAGCAGTGAGATAAAAGAGGTTTTTTCCGATTTCGGTCTGAACGGTTTCCAGGCATTGGTCACACAACCTGCCGGATAAATGCGTTTTGAAGTGATTTTTCCATTCTTCACGGGGGGCATCGGTGGGGTAAGGTTGTTTCTGTGCATCAATCCGGATGCATCCGCATTCGGTGACGGCTTTGGTGAGAGACCGGTTGATCCGGGTGCCGGATTCTTGAAATTTTGATGTCACATCTAAAAAACTGCGATGCCGGATGAGTAATTCATCGACTTGTTCCTGAAAGGAAGAAAAAGGGTTTTCGCTCATGCCTTTCACCTCTTTTTTTCGTATAGAGACGGCAGATTTATAGAAAGACTTCGGGGGATGACCTGTGTCATCAGCCTTGTGGTCGCAATGGAAGTCAGTTTTATTATATAGGGAGCGGAATTATAGTGTCAATTTTTTGACAAGACGGAACAGCAGGACAAATGGAAAAAGGGATTGACGATAATCAGTTTTGTATGCTAAGATAATGATTTTTATTTTATTGACTGTGCTGAAGTTTTGTGATATCTTGGAAACAGATATTGCCTCTGGAGGTGGATCTTTTGTTCAATGTTGGCGATAAAGTGGTATACCCCATGCATGGTGCAGGTGTCATAGAATCGATTGAAGAGAAGGAGATCTTGGGTGAGCGGAAGAAGTACTATGTCATGAGGATGCCCATTGGAGATATGAAGGTCATGGTTCCCATGAGCAATGTGGAGAAAATCGGTTTGCGCGAAGTGGTCGATGAGTCGACCGTTGACAAAGTGCTGAAACAAATGAGGCAAAGGGACAACCATGATACACTCAATTGGAACCGACGTTATCGTGCCAATATGGACAAAATCAAAAGCGGAGACATTTATGAAGTGGCAGAAGTGGTCTGTTCGCTGATGCTCCGCGATGAAGAAAAAGGATTATCCACCGGAGAGAGGAAAATGTTGGACAATGCCAGGCAGATTTTGATCAGTGAACTGGTGCTGGCAAGAGACATGAATGAGGAAAAGGCGATGGAGTTGATTGACGGCATCTTTTCCGATAAGGACTCATAATCGTTTCTATTTTCTGTTGTAACAAAAAGGTCATAAGAAAAATTTTTGATATCAGGTTTTCATTTTTGCAGAATGTCTATAATGATTATTACGAGCATCGTTTTGGGAGGAGGTGAAGCCCCGTGTTAAAACGTTTTGTCGAACTTGCTTTCACCTTGGTCGGAGCATCCGCTGGCTATTATTTAGGTCCTGAGTTTTTCGGGTTGCTTCAAGAGTCTCCTCTGAATTTTGGCGAAGTGCCGGGACCGCATTATATTGGCGCGGTTCTTGGAGCGATCATCATGTTTGTCGCAACATTTTGGTTGTCGAATAATGTGGTGAAGTGGATTCGCTGGAGCGAAGAACGTTTGGTTAAAATACCGGCTGCGGATGGACTTTTCGGGGCTCTTGGTTTAATTTTCGGATTGATTGTTGCATTTTTAATTCAACAACCGTTGGCACAGCTGCCGATACCGGGCGTAAACCGTGTGTTGCCTTTTATCTTTTCCGGTTTGTTCGGTTATCTTGGATTCAGGGTGGGATACAAAAAGCGGGATGAACTGATCTCGGTTTTTACGCTTGGGCGTCAAAATAAAGAAGGAAAACAGAAAAACGAAGAAAAGCCTTATGTTGAGCATAAAATTTTGGACACCAGCGTGATTATTGACGGACGCATTGCCGATATTTGCCGTACGGGCTTTTTGGAGGGGACGTTGGTGATTCCGAGCTTTGTGCTCGAAGAACTGCAACATATCGCCGACTCATCCGATGTGCTGAAACGGAACCGGGGACGTCGCGGATTGGATATCCTGAACAAGATCCAAAAAGAGCTGGATGTTGATGTCCTGATTTATGAAGGCGACTTTGAAGAAATTCAGGAAGTGGACAGCAAGCTGGTCAAATTGGCCAAAGTTTTGTCGGGGAAAGTGGTCACCAATGATTTCAACTTGAACAAAGTTTGTGAGTTGCAAGGAGTCAGCGTGCTCAACATCAATGACTTGGCCAATGCCGTGAAACCCGTTGTGTTGCCCGGGGAAGAAATCAATGTTCAAGTGATTAAAGACGGGAAAGAACATGGTCAAGGCGTGGCATACTTGGATGACGGAACCATGATCGTGATTGAAGGCGGGCGTGAATACATCGGGGAACGGATTGATGTTTTGGTCACCAGTGTGTTGCAAACATCTGCGGGTCGGATGATTTTTGCCAAACCGAAACTTTTGGAAAAGGCGTTGTAGGCTTTTTAAATCTTTAAGGAAAAAATGAAATTGCCGTTGCTTGAGGCCCGTGATTGGTTTATATTCTAAACCAAGGACGGGCATATTTTGTTGCAAAGCGAAAGGAGACAGGTGCTTGAGTGTCGGAGTTGTGGTTCCTGCCGCAGGACTGGGAAAAAGAATGGGGGCCCGTGAACCGAAGCAGTTTTTAACCTTTCACGGTCAACCCATCTTGATACATACTTTGGCCTTGTTTGAATCTTTTCCCGAAATTGATGAGATGGTGGTTGTCGCTGATCAAAAGGAGATCGGGCGGACGCAAAAGATGATCAGGGGAGCGGGGCTTCAAAAAGTGACGCATGTCGTTCCCGGAGGAAAAGAACGGCAAGAAAGTGTTTATCTGGGATTGAAGAAGATTTCGACGGACTGGGTCATGGTGCATGATGCGGTCCGTCCTTTTGTCAGTCATGAAGCGATTTCCCGTTTGTTGGAGGAAGCCCGCATGCACGGAGCCGCCATATTGGCTGTGCCGGTGAAGGATACGGTCAAAGTGGTCGATGATGCGGGAATTGTTGAAAACACCCCGGACCGGAAGCGCCTGTGGGCAGTCCAAACGCCTCAGGCTTTTCGGCGCGAGGTCCTGTTGTCGGCGCATGAGCATTTTGCCGGACGGGAAACGGTGGCGACGGATGATTCCATGCTGGTGGAAGAAATGGGCGTGGATGTGCGTGTGGTTCAAGGGGAATATACAAATATCAAGCTGACCACACCTGATGATTTATATTTGGCAGAAGCGATTTATCAGATGAGGGGAAAGAAGAAATGATTCGCATTGGACAAGGATTTGACGTTCACCAGTTTGCTGTTGGAAGACCGCTGATTGTCGGCGGCATCACCATTCCATACGAAAAAGGGTTGATGGGCCATTCGGATGCGGATGTTTTATTGCATGCCATTACGGATGCGATTTTGGGTGCCGCAGGGATGGGGGATATCGGAAAAATCTTTCCGGATACGGATGATGCTTACAAAGACGCCGACAGTGCGGTGTTGTTAAAAGAGGTCTGGAAGCAAGTGAAAGAAAAGGGGTACGCATTGGGGAATCTTGATTCCGTGATCATTGCCCAGAAACCGAAGATGGCTCCGTACATTCCTCAAATGACGCAAAGAATTGCGGAGATTTTGGAAGCGGAAACCTCTCAGGTGAATGTGAAAGCCACCACCACGGAGCAGCTGGGTTTCACCGGACGCGAAGAAGGAATGGCATCCATGGCGGTGGTTTGTCTTGTGCAAAATCGATAAAGAATGGAATCTGGCATAAAAGGAGAGAGTAAAACATGGACAGGGTTCGCACACGTTATGCACCCAGCCCCACGGGGCATCTGCATATCGGCGGTGCAAGAACGGCATTATTCAGTTATTTGCACGCCAAACGCAATGGTGGCGATTTTATCGTCCGGATCGAAGATACTGACACGGAAAGGAACGTGGAGGGCGCCGATGAAAAACAGATGGCCATGTTGAAATGGCTGGGCATCGAATGGGACGAAGGCGTGGATGTCGGCGGTCCTTACGGGCCTTATCGTTGCATGGAGAGAACGGAAATTTACAATCGGTACATTGATCAGCTTCTCAAAGAAGGGAAAGCTTATTTGAGCTATACCACCAAAGAAGAGCTGGAAAAAGAGCGCGAGGAGCAGATTGCCCGGGGAGAAGTTCCCAAATACAGCGGATGGGACCGGGATTTGACTCCGGAACAGCGGGCGAAGTTTGAAGCGGAGGGACGGGTTCCCAGTGTCCGCTTTCGTGTGCCGGAGGGAAAAACCATTGTCATCGAGGATGAAATTCGCGGAACGGTGAAATTCGAATCCGACGGCATCGGGGATTTTGTCATTCGCCGGCCGGACGGACGCCCCACTTACAATTTTGCCGTGGTTGTCGATGATGCCTTGATGAAAATCAGCCATGTGATCCGCGGGGAAGAGCATTTATCCAACACCCCGAAACAAATCATGATTTACGAAGCCCTTGGTTTCAAGCCGCCGGTCTTTGCCCATATTCCGCTCATTTTAAACGGCGAAGGCAAGAAAATGAGCAAACGGGATGAAAGCATCATCCAATTCATTGATCAGTATAAGGAATTGGGTTATTTACCCGAGGCGATCGTCAACTTCATTTCGCTTTTGGGTTGGTCGCCGGAAGGGGAAGAAGAGATGTTTACACCGCAAGAGCTGGTAGAAGTGTTCTCGCTTGAGCGGGTGTCCAAAGCGCCGGCGATTTTTGACACCGGAAAATTAAAATGGATGAACGGGCAATATATCAAAAAAGCATCCTTGGAACGGGTCGTTGAGCTGGCCATTCCCCACTTGGAAAAAGCTGGCCGCATCCGGACGCCGCTCGATGAGGAACAGAAAGCCTGGGTGACCCGCCTGGTCGCTTTGTATCAGGAGCAAATGGAGTATGCGGCGGAAATTGTTGAGTTGTCGGATTTGTTCTTCCAAGATGAAATCAATTACTCTGAACAAGCCCGGCAAGTGCTTGCGGAAGAGCAAGTTCCCGCTGTCTTGAAGGCCTTTTTGGAACAAGTTCAACAAAGCGGGTCCTTTGAACCGGATGATATCAAGAAAATGTTTAAACAGGTGCAAAAAGAAACCGGTTATAAAGGGAAAAAATTGTTCATGCCGGTCCGGGTGGCCGTCACCGGTTTGGAACACGGCCCCGATCTGCGCGGAAGCCTTTCTTTGATTGGCCGGGACCGGGTGATAAAACGTTTGCATCAAGTCATTGACAATGTTTTGTGAAGCCGCCAAAATAATATAGATAGAAACGAGTAACAAGGCTGTGATCGGGAGAGTCAGATGTTAAAGGGATTCCAGAGAGGAGCTGGCCGGTGCGAAGCTCCATTCCTGAACATCTGATATGCACCCGGGAGCTGACCTCTGAAACGGATGCGGCCCGGAGTAGGAGGATCCGGCCACCCGCCGTTATCGGGAAAAAGAGGGGCCTGGTTGGCCCAAACAGAGTGGAACCGCGGATATACCGTCTCTGTAGCTTGCGTGCTGCAGAGATTTTTTATTTCCTATTTCAAATCGGCGATAAGAGGGGGAAACCTGACATGCTGTGGAGTAAGAAAAATGGAATTCGCCAAACTCTGCAGGCAGATATTCAAGCGGTGTTTGACCGGGATCCGGCGGCTCGGAGCACTTTGGAAGTGGTGTTGACTTATTCCGGATTGCATGCATTATGGGCTCACCGGTTGGCGCATTGGTTCTACAAAAAACGTTTGTTGCTCATTGCGCGTATAATATCTCAGTTAAACCGCTTTTTTACCGGGATTGAGATTCATCCCGGTGCCAAAATCGGCCGGGGGGTCTTCATTGATCACGGAATGGGTGTGGTCATCGGAGAGACATGTGAAATTGGCGACTATGTGACGATTTATCAGGGCGTCACATTGGGAGGAACAGGCAAAGAAAAAGGAAAACGGCATCCGACGATCGAGGATCATGTGATGATTGCGTCAGGGGCGAAAGTTTTGGGCTCCATTCGTGTCGGACGTTTTGCCAAAGTCGGAGCCGGCTCGGTGGTCTTGCGGGATGTGCCGCCCAATTCCACCGTTGTCGGAGTGCCGGGACGGGTAGTGATTCAGGACGGCGTGAGGGTGAAAGATGATTTGGATCAAGTGAACCTGCCCGACCCGGTTGCGGAAACATTGCGATCCATGCATGTTGAAATGGATGCGTTAAAAGCCCGGTTGAGTGAGTTGGAAGCGAAGTTAAACTGCAGGGAAAATCCAGTGGATCAGGGAGGAACAACCGACGATGACAATACAGCTTTACAACACGCTGACCAGAAAGAAAGAAATGCTTCAAGTGCAAAATAATGAGGTTCGCATCTATGTGTGCGGCCCGACGGTATATAACTTTATTCATATCGGGAACGCCCGTGTCTTTGTCTTTTTTGACGTGGTGCGGCGGTATTTGCGCTCCCGGGGTTATCGTGTGACTTATGTGCAGAATTTCACCGATGTCGACGACAAGTTGATCCGGGCCTCCCAAGAAACGGGAAAACCGGTCCCGGAAATTGCCGAACAATACATCCAAGCTTATTTTGAGGACATGGATACATTGGGGGTGCAACGGGCGGATGTGCATCCGCGGGCAACCGAGCATATTCCGGAGATGATTGAAGCGATTCGGGATCTGATTGACAAAGGATATGCTTATGAAAAGAACGGGGATGTTTACTTCCGCTCCTTGCGCAAAAAAGATTATGGAAAACTGTCCCATCAATCGTTGGAAGAATTGAAGGCGGGGGCCAGGATTGAAATCAATGAACAAAAGGAACATCCGTTGGATTTTGCATTGTGGAAAGCCGCCAAGCCCGGGGAAATCAGCTGGGAAACGCCTTGGGGACGCGGGCGGCCCGGCTGGCACATCGAATGTTCCGTAATGGCACGCAAATACCTGGGGGACACGTTGGACATCCATGCAGGCGGAGCGGATCTCTGCTTCCCCCACCACGAAAACGAGATCGCACAAAGCGAGGCATGGACGGGCAAAACATTTGTGCGTTATTGGCTGCATAACGGGTATATTAATATGGGAAATGAAAAGATGTCGAAATCGCTCGGGAATGTCAAACGCGTGGTTGAATTGCGTAAGACCTATTCCCCGGAGGCGATCCGGTATTTCCTTTTATCTGCCCATTACCGGCATCCGATTTCCTTCAGCGATGAAGTGATGAGACAGGCGGAAGGAAGCATTGAACGGATCCAAACCGCGGTGGAAAATTTAAAACACCGGTTGGATTCGGCGATGCCCGGCGGGGAAGATCCGGAAACGGCCGCGAAGCTGTCACGGTACAAAGAGCAGTTTGAAGCCGAGATGAACGATGATTTCAATACAGCCAATGCCATCAGTGTGCTGTTTGAAGTGGTCAAACTGGCGAATGAAACGGTGGCGAAACCGGTCGTGTCCAAGGAAACGGTTCAAGGAATCTTGGATTGGCTGAAAACGCATGGGGAAGAAATTCTGGGCCTGGTCACAACCGAATCGGAAGACCGCCTGGAGCAGGAGCTGGAAGCCTTGATCGAAGAAAGGCAAAAAGCGCGAAAAGCCCGGGATTTTGCAAAAGCTGACGCAATCCGGGACCAGCTTTTGGCCCGCGGGATTGTGCTGGAAGATACACCACAAGGAGTTCGATGGAGAAGAAAATGAGTGAAAATATATTCGGAATGCTTCAACCGCTGACAAAAACACCGCGGGAATATAATCCTTTGTTGCTGGCTTATCTGGGTGATGCCGTGTATGAGATATTTATCCGGCATCACCTGGTGGCCCGCGGCATTGCCCGGCCTCAGGACTTGCAAAAAGAGGCGGCCAAATTTGTGTCTGCTTTGGCCCAAGCCAAAGTGTACAAAGCGATTGAAAACGATCTGACGGAAGAAGAGCGGGACATCTTAAGACGCGGCCGCAATGCCAAGTCAGGAAGTGTCCCCAAAAACGCAAAGGTGACGGATTACAGACAAAGCACCGGATTGGAAGCGTTGATGGGCTACCTGTATTTGAAAAAAGATGAACAACGTTTGCATGAATTGATGAATTCAGCGATAGAGATTGTCGAAAAGGGGTACAAGGAAAATGATTGACTGGATATACGGGAAACACGCGGTTTTGGAAACATTGAAGTCCGGGCGCCCGGTGGAAAAAATTCTTTTGGCAAAAAATATCAACAAATTCAGCGTGAATGAGATCATTGAACACGCCAAAAAACAAAATGTTCCGTACCAATGGGTGCCCCGTTCCCGTTTGGACCAATTGGCGGAAGGGAATAACCATCAAGGAGTCGTTGCCCAAGTCGCTGCCTTTGAGTACGCTTCGCTGGAAGACCTTTTTAAGCGGGCGGAGCAGAAACAGGAGGCACCCTTTTTTTTGCTTTTGGACAGTATTGAAGATCCCCACAACCTCGGATCGATTTTGCGTTCAGCCGATGCTTCGGGGGCGCATGGCGTCATCATTCCGAAGCGGAGGGCGGCAGGGGTGACTTCCGTGGTGGCAAAAACCTCGGCCGGTGCGGTGCAACATGTGCCGGTGGTCCGGGTGACCAATTTGAATCGTGTTGCCGATGAATTGAAAGAACGGGGAGTTTGGCTCGTCGGAAGCGACGGATCGGCCGAACAGGAGTATACCGGGATTGATTACAACATGCCGGTTGCCGTGGTGATCGGGAATGAAGGGCGCGGGATTCACACGTTGTTGAAAAAGAAATGCGATTTTTTGGTGAAGCTCCCGATGAGAGGGAAGGTTTCATCGTTAAATGCATCGGTTGCGGCGGGGATTCTCATGTATGAAGTCATGCGCTGCCGGATGAATGATGGTTAAGCACGAAGAATGGCTGGTGGTGGATGGGTATAACGTGATCGGTGCCAAGTCGGGGGTGCACTGGAATCCGGTTTCGATTGAAGAGGAACGGGTTCAATTGATTCGCGATTTGTCTGAATATCAGGCGATGACCGGCCGGCAGGTCCATCTTGTGTTTGATGCGCATTCCACACCAGGGATTGACGTGAAAACCGACGAGGAGAAAATTCTGGTTTACTATACCCGTCGCGATGAAACCGCGGATGAGTTTATCGAACGCTTTGTCAAGAAGCATAAAAGCCCGCACCGCTCCATTTATGTGGCAACGTCCGATTATCTGGAGCAACGGATGGTTTTCGGACAAGGGGCCTACCGCATCTCTTCCAGGGAGCTGTTGGAGGAGATCCGGATCGCAAAAGAGAAATTAAACAAAAAATTGAAACGGGAGAGGCAACAAAAGCAAAGAAACACCTTGGAAGAAAGAATAAGTATCGATCTCAAACAGATATTTGAAAAATGGAGAAGGAAAAAATAGGTTAAAATTTGACGTTTTTGTTTCACTTCGGATATAATAACATTACTGTGGGTTAATATAAGGGTTTATAGGCTACTTGGTCGGGAGGGAAAGCGGTGAGTGTAAATCTTCAATCCAGTAATTTTGTCACTTACGACAGAAATGCTGATTACAAAAACATGGCCGACGAAGAGCTGGTTTATGGCGTACGCGTGGGAGATCATCAGGCTCTGGAATATTTGATTAATAAGTACAAAAATTTCGTCAGAGCGAAAGCGAGATCCTATTTTCTCATCGGAGCCGATCACGAAGATATCGTGCAGGAGGGGATGATTGGACTATTTAAAGCGATTCGGGACTTTAAGGGGGACAAGCTGGCTTCGTTTAAAGCATTTGCCGAATTATGCATCACGCGCCAGATCATCACAGCGATCAAAACGGCTACCCGACAAAAACACATTCCGCTCAACTCTTATGTTTCATTGGACAAGCCTGCTTACGACGACGATACGGACAGGACGTTGCTGGATAAAATCCCCGGAAGTCTATCAAACCCTGAGGAGATCTACATCAGCCAGGAAGAATATAATGATATTGAAGATAAAATAGCGAAAATTCTTAGTGATTTGGAACGGAAAGTATTGATGTTGTATCTGGACGGACGTTCTTATCAGGAAATCGCGGTCGACTTAAATCGACATGTGAAGTCGATCGACAACGCCTTGCAGAGAGTGAAACGGAAATTAGAGAGATACCTTGAAGTGCGTGAACTTTCTTTATGATTAACAAAAGCACCGGTTCACAAAAGAACAGGTTTCGTACCTGTTCTTTTGTTTGGATTCGACAAAAAACATCATGATTCCTTTTTGTTTTGAAAAAATGTATGGAAAATCATGCGGATTGCTTGCTTTTTAACAAAGTATTCAAAAATTCCCGGCCGGTTTCTTTTTTATAAACTGATTTTTGATGAGCGAAATTTATGTCAATAATGGTTTTACAAACGGCTTTACATTGACAGCAGGGAGCCAGTGTGATAATGTAATTTGGGTATTTTCTATCGTTTCCTTCCGTTTGAACGGCGACTTGATGAAGAGGAGGTGTCGGAAGATGCGGGTGAACATTACACTGGCTTGCACCGTATGTCGTTCACGCAACTATGCATTGACCAAAAACAAAAGCAAACATCCGGATCGCATGGAATTACGCAAATATTGTCCGCGTTGCAATTCGCATCAAATCCATCGTGAAACCAAGTAATAAGGGTTTAGCTGCTTGATAGAAGATGGGGGTGACAATATGGCTGCTTTTCAAGGCCTTAGACGTGGAGTCCGGAAAAGTGTTTCCGGCACAGCCGGCTTTTTCCGGGGAAGCATTCAGGAGCTGAAAAAAGTTCGCTGGCCAAACCGGCAGGAAATGTTCAACTACACCGTTGTGGTTTTGCTGATTGTGATACTCTTGGCTGTCTTTTTCTTTGTCGTGGATGCTGGGATTTATCAGTTGGTGAAACTGATTACTAAATAGCAGTCATTTCTTAAGGGGGGGACAGGGGTCAAACCCTGATGAGCAATGGAGAAAAATTGGTATGTGGTTCACACGTATTCCGGCTACGAGAACAAAGTGAAAACCAACCTGGAAAAGCGTGTCCATTCCATGGACATGCAAGATAAGATCTTCCGCGTTCTTGTACCAATGGAAGAAGGAATCGAGCACAAAGACGGAAAAAAGAAAACGGTAATGCGAAAAGTCTTTCCGGGTTATGTGTTGGTAGAGATGGTTATGACCGACGACTCGTGGTATGTCGTGCGAAACACACCAGGAGTGACAGGATTCGTGGGTTCATCAGGGGCAGGGTCCAAGCCAACTCCCCTTATGCCGGATGAGGTTGATGCCATCCTGCGTCAAATGGGCATGGAAGAGTCTAAGGTGACGGTTGATTTTTCGATTGGCGAAAATGTCAAAGTGAAGGAAGGACCGTTCGCTAATTTTGTCGGAAGAATTGACGAAATTGATGCAAGCCGTTCAAAAATCAAAGTAATGGTCAATATGTTCGGCCGGGAGACGCCGGTTGAACTGGATTTTGACCAGGTGGAAAAAATTTAGCGAACCGAAAACTTTCGTTTCTTTTTTGTGTGTGGTAAAGTATAACTGTTTGTTGTATGTTACCCCCATCTTTGGGGCGAGCGCAAGCCTGACTGAAAGGGAGCTTGCCTTTCCGTGGGAGGGTAATACCCGAGAAAACCACATGTTTGAAGGAGGTTGGATTCGCGTGGCCAAAAAAGTCATTAAAGTGGTCAAGCTGCAGATTCCGGCTGGGAAAGCCAATCCGGCACCGCCTGTAGGTCCGGCATTGGGTCAAGCTGGTGTGAACATCATGGGATTTTGTAAAGAGTTCAATGCCCGCACGGCTGAACAGGCCGGACTGATCATTCCGGTTGAAATCACGGTTTATGAAGACCGTTCCTTTACGTTTATCACCAAAACTCCTCCAGCTGCCGTTCTCTTGAAGAAAGCAGCCGGGATTGAATCCGGATCCGGTGAACCGAACCGGAATAAAGTAGCGACCATTAAACGGGATAAAGTGCGTGAGATCGCTGAAATGAAAATGCCCGATTTGAATGCCGCAAGTGTGGAAGCTGCCATGCGCATGGTGGAAGGCACGGCAAAAAGCATGGGCATTCAGATCGAAGACTGATCGGGCGAAGAGCCGGGCTGCTCTGCCACGAGCAGCTTGAAGCTTGTGGGAGGATCTTCCGCTAAGACCACGAAAGGAGGAAATGAACGTGGCAAAACACGGCAAAAAATATCTTGAGGCGCTTAAAAAAGTTGACCGCGAAAAACTCTACAGCCCTCAAGAAGCATTGGAACTTGTGAAAGAAATTTCCACTGCGAAATTTGATGAAACGGTTGAAGCAGCGTTCCGTTTGGGAATCGACACCAAAAAAGCTGACCAGCAAGTGAGAGGTGCGGTGGTGTTGCCGCATGGTACCGGGAAAACCAAACGTGTTCTCGTCTTTGCCAAAGGGGAGAAAGCAAAAGAAGCTGAAGCTGCCGGTGCCGATTATGTCGGGGATGAAGAGACGATCAACAAAGTCAGCCAAGGATGGCTTGATTTTGACGTGGTTGTGGCCACTCCCGACATGATGGGGCAAGTCGGTCGTTTGGGACGGATCCTGGGACCGAAAGGATTAATGCCAAACCCGAAAACCGGTACGGTTACCTTTGAAATCGAGAAAGCCGTAAAAGAAATCAAAGCCGGCAAAATTGAATACCGTGCCGACAAAGCCGGTATAGTCCACGCTGCGATCGGTAAAGTTTCCTTTACGACAGATCAATTGCGTGAAAACTTGCAAGTGTTGGCTGACGCTTTGATGAAAGCCAAACCGGCTGCTGCCAAAGGAACCTACATGAAGAGCGTGACCGTTTCTTCGACCATGGGACCTGGCGTTTCCGTCAGCGCACAACAATTGGTTGGTCGTTAATTTTTGCATCTGGAAATCTTTTGCACGGGGCAATAAAGAGAACAAGTATTGCCCGGTGATGACTTTTCTGATATAATCCGTGTCATGATGTGATTCGCCGGTGGCAGTGTGTCTGCTTCGGATGAGGTGAATCCGCAATAATTGGATATAGCTTTTTACCGTAGACAGTAGGTGCCGAAGTTGCTGCTTAATATCCTACCGAGGTAAGGATACATGCATGGATGTGGTGTGTTCCACGGAATCCATACGAGTAACGGAAGCCTTCGACTGTCTACGGAGGCTTTTTCTATTTTTAAAAACTCCTGATGAGGAGGTGTGCCGCGTGTCCAAAGCGATTGAAAGAAAAAAACAAGTTGTCGCAGAAATCGCAGAAAAACTGGAAAAGAGCAAAAGCACCATTGTAGCTGACTATCGCGGTTTGGATGTAAAACAAATGAACGAGCTGCGCAAACAGTTGCGCGAAGCCGGCGTTGAATTCAAGGTGCTCAAAAATACGCTGACCCGCCGCGCTTGCGAACAAGTCGGCGCCAACGACCTGACCGAGCATCTGACCGGACCAACCGCAGTTGCATTCAGCTACGAAGATGTAGTGGCTCCGGCCAAAATTCTCCATGGCTTTGCCAAAGAGAACAAGGAGCTGGAAATCAAAGGCGGTTTGGTGGAAGATAAAGCCGTCAGCCTTGATGAAATCAAGGAACTGGCAGAACTGCCGTCCTACGAAGGTTTGCTCTCCATGTTGCTTAGCGTGTTGCAAGCGCCTGTGCGCAACTTTGCACTGGCTGTCAAAGCAGTGGCTGACAAAGATGGAGAAGCTGCCGAAGCTTAAAAAATTATTGATATCTAACAGAATGCAAGGAGGTTTCCTTTATGTCTAAAGAAGAAATCATTCAAGCGATTAAAGAAATGAGCGTTCTCGAACTGAACGATCTTGTAAAAGCAATCGAAGAAGAATTCGGTGTAACTGCTGCGGCTCCGGTTGCAGTGGCTGGTGCTGCCGGCGGCGGGGATGCTGCTGAAGAAAAAACTGAATTTGATGTTGTGCTTGCCAATGCAGGCTCCTCCAAAATCAACGTCATTAAAGCCGTTCGCGGTATTACCGGCCTCGGCTTGAAAGAAGCAAAAGCACTTGTTGACAACGCTCCGTCCCCGGTCAAAGAAGGAGTTTCCAAAGAAGAAGCAGACAAAATCAAAGCAGAACTCGAAGAAGCCGGTGCTACTGTAGAAGTTAAGTAATCGTTTGGATCCGGCTAACCCGTCGTCATACGGTCGGCGGGTTCTCTTTTTAAAGCAGACGATCTGAAATTTGAGATGAGAAGGACTGATCCTCTCTTCAAAAAAGGAGATCCGTTATCCATGGCTGATCACTATTTTTCCCGTCAACCTGAGTCGAAAAGTGAAGAGCGCGAAATCCAAGCCGTTCTGTCGGGTGAATCTTTCCGGTTTAAAACGGATGCCGGTGTGTTTTCGAAAAAGGGAATTGATTTTGGCACCCGCCTTTTGATTGAAAGCGCCGAGATTGAACCGGAATCCGCCGTCCTTGATTTGGGCTGCGGCTACGGAGCGGTTGGAATTGCGGTGAGCAAAACGGTTCCGGATGTAGCAGTGACCATGGTGGATGTGAATGAACGGGCTGTTCAGCTGGCAAAAGCGAATGCAGCTTTGAATCAAGCGGATGACCATGTGGAAATTTTGGTCAGCGACGGGTTCTCTCAATTGCAAGGCAGAAAATTTGACCATATTTTGTTAAACCCGCCGATTCGTGCGGGGAAATCAACGATTTACCGTCTGTTTAAAGAAGCGTCTGTTGCCCTTCATCCAGGGGGATCTTTGTGGATCGTCATCCGCAAGCAACAGGGAGCGGAATCGGCCAAAAAAGAGTTGGAACAATTATTTGCAGATGTGGATGTGGTCCGGAAGAAAAAAGGGTATGTCATTATCCGCTCACGAAAAGATTGACACTAAATTTTCGTTATGATAGTGTATTAAATTGCAGAAAGTGTCTTTGAACTCATAGAATCATTGAAAACGGTTGTGTGAAAACCGGTTGGTTTATTGCGCGATCCAACTGGATAAAATAGGTAAATAGACTGCTTCTAGGTAAAAATGAGGTTCAATATCACTCATTTTCTTTTTTTACTTTGACAACCGCATCTGGAAAGCGGTTTTGACTGGGTGCGAGGGGGGAGTTTATTTGGCTGGTAAAATGATCCCGTGTGGTCGTCGGCAACGTCGTAGTTATGCTCGCATTAACGAGGTTTTGGAACTACCGAATCTGATTGAGATTCAATTGAAGTCATACCAATGGTTTTTGGATGAAGGTTTGCGGGAAATGTTCCGCGACATTTCGCCTATCGAAGATTTCACGGGGAATCTGGTGTTGGAATTTATCGATTACAGCTTGGGCGAACCCAAGTATACCGTGGAGGAAGCAAAAGATCACCAGGTTACCTATGCAGCACCGTTGCGCGTGAAAGTTCGCCTGATCAACAAAGAAACCGGTGAAGTCAAGGAACAGGAAGTGTTTATGGGTGACTTCCCGCTCATGACAGAAACCGGAACCTTTATCATCAACGGCGCAGAACGAGTCATTGTAAGCCAATTGGTTCGTTCGCCCAGTGTGTATTATAACACGAAAGTCGATAAAAACGGGAAACCGACTTATACTGCCACAGTAATTCCAAATCGTGGCGCTTGGCTTGAGTTGGAAACCGATGCCAAAGATATCATTTATGTTCGCATTGATCGTACACGGAAAATTCCGGTGACGGTTCTTTTGCGTGCGCTCGGATTCAGCAGTGATGCGGAAATCCTCGAGTTGTTGGGGGATGACGAGTATATCCGCAACACCCTGGATAAAGACAACACGGGGAATACTGAAAAAGCGCTGATTGAAATTTATGAACGTTTGCGTCCGGGTGAACCGCCAACCGCGGAAAATGCCCGCAGTCTGCTTTATGCGAGATTTTTTGACCCGAAACGGTATGACTTGGCAAGTGTCGGACGCTATAAAATCAATAAAAAACTGCATATCAAAAACCGTTTGATCAATCAAAAACTGGCTGAACCCATTGTGGATGCGGAAACCGGCGAAATTTTGGCCGAAGCCGGACAAGTCTTGGAGCGCCGCGTGTTGGACAAGTTGATGCCTTATCTCACCGGGGAAAAGGCATACGGTTACAAGTCCTACAAAGTGCGTGGAGGCGTGCCGGAAGACGGAACGATTGAGTTGCAATCCATCAATATTTTCTCCCCGTTGGAAGACGGAAAAGTGATCAAAGTCATTTCGAACGGGGAAGTGGATGACTCGGTCAAACACATTACCGCTGCGGATATTTTGGCTTCCATTAACTACTTTATCAACTTGTTGCACGGGGTTGGCTCAACGGATGACATTGACCATCTCGGAAACCGCCGTCTGCGTTCCGTCGGGGAATTGTTGCAAAACCAATTCCGGATCGGTTTGTCCCGGATGGAGCGTGTGGTACGTGAACGGATGTCCATCCAGGATGCCAATGCCATCACACCGCAAGCGCTGATTAACATTCGTCCGGTGATTGCCGCGATCAAAGAGTTTTTCGGCAGCAGCCAGTTGTCCCAATTCATGGATCAGACCAACCCGCTGGCTGAGTTGACGCATAAACGCCGTTTGTCAGCCTTGGGTCCCGGTGGTTTGACCCGGGAGCGCGCAGGGATGGAAGTGCGTGACGTTCACCACTCACACTATGGTCGGATGTGTCCGATCGAAACTCCTGAGGGTCCGAACATCGGGCTGATCAACTCTTTATCGACATATGCACGGGTCAATGAGTACGGCTTTATCGAGACGCCTTACCGCCGGGTCGATCCCGAAACCGGAAAGGTGACGGATCAAATTGATTATCTGACTGCGGATGAAGAAGACCATTTCTATGTTGCCCAAGCCAACGCAGAACTGAACGAGGATGGAACCTTTGCCCATGAAACGGTGACCGTCCGTTACCAAGATGAAACGATTACCGTTCCGCGGGATCGGGTCGATTACATGGACGTTTCCCCGAAACAGGTCGTGTCGGTGGCAACGGCATGTATTCCATTCTTGGAAAACGACGACTCCAACCGTGCGTTGATGGGATCGAACATGCAGCGTCAAGCCGTTCCGTTGCTCCGCCCGAGAGCACCGTTTGTCGGGACCGGCATGGAACATATTGCCGCCAGGGATTCGGGGGTCATGATTCGTGCCAAACGGCCCGGCACCGTTGTGCGGGTTACAGCGGATGAAGTATGGGTCCGCCATGAGGAAGAAGTGGACGGCCGCGTGGTTGAAGGGGACATCGACAAGTACAAGCTGACGAAGTTTGCCCGTTCCAACCAGGGAACCTGCATCAACCAGCGTCCGGTTGTCAAGTACGGGGAGAAAGTGAAAGCCGGTGACACGCTGGCGGACGGTCCTTCAACCGAACAAGGGGAATTGGCCCTGGGACAAAATGTGGTTGTCGCGTTCATGACGTGGGAAGGTTACAACTACGAGGACGCGATCTTGTTAAGTGAAAAGCTTGTGAAAGAAGATGTTTACACATCGATTCACATTGAAAAATACGAAAGCGAAGCACGGGATACCAAATTGGGACCGGAAGAAATCACACGGGATATTCCCAATGTCGGGGAAGATGCGCTGAAAAATCTGGATGAACGCGGAATCATCCGCGTGGGGGCTGAAATCAAACCCGGCGACATCCTCGTGGGGAAAGTCACTCCGAAAGGAATGACCGAACTGACCGCGGAAGAGCGCTTGTTGCACGCCATCTTTGGTGAAAAAGCGCGGGAAGTTCGCGACACCTCACTGCGCGTTCCCCATGGAGAATCCGGAATCGTTGTCGATGTAAAAGTGTTTACCAGGGAAAACGGAGATGAGTTGCCGCCTGGCGTCAACCAACTGGTTCGCGTGTACATCGCCCAAAAACGGAAGATTTCCGAAGGGGACAAAATGGCGGGACGCCATGGAAACAAAGGGGTTATCGCAAAAGTTCTGCCGGAAGAAGACATGCCGTTTTTGCCCGACGGCACGCCGGTTGAAGTGGTGTTGAACCCGCTCGGGGTTCCGTCACGGATGAATATCGGACAGGTTCTGGAAGTCCACCTTGGGATGGCTGCAAAAGCTTTGGGGCTTCATATGGCGACACCGGTCTTTGACGGTGCGACCGAGAACGATGTCTTTGACACGTTGGAAGAGGCCGGACTTAGCCGGGACGGGAAAACCATCCTGTACGACGGCCGGACGGGTGAACCGTTTGAAAACCGCGTCACGGTCGGGGTTATGTATATGATCAAGCTGGCTCACATGGTTGACGATAAAATTCACGCCCGTTCAACCGGACCGTACTCACTGGTTACCCAGCAACCGCTTGGAGGTAAAGCGCAGTTTGGCGGTCAGCGGTTCGGTGAGATGGAGGTATGGGCGCTGGAAGCTTACGGTGCAGCCCACACCTTGCAGGAAATTCTCACTGTGAAGTCAGACGATGTCGTCGGTCGTGTGAAAACGTATGAAGCGATTGTCAAAGGTGAAAATGTGCCAGAGCCGGGTGTTCCCGAATCATTCAAAGTTCTCATCAAAGAACTGCAAAGCTTGGGTATGGATGTCAAGATCCTTGCCGGCGATGAGCAGGAAATTGAGATGCGCGAACTGGATGAAGAAGATGAACCGGCCAATGAAAAGTTAGGATTTGATTTGTCGGTCGATGAAGGCAATAAATCCAACTCTTCTTCGTAGTGCGAAAGGGGGAGCGTGTGAAACGCTCTCCTTACGCACAACGGGATGAATCCTGAGGGAGGAATCGCCCAATGCTCGATGTAAATAACTTTGAATTTATGAAAATTGGTCTCGCCTCGCCCGAGAAGATCCGTTCCTGGTCCCGTGGTGAGGTGAAAAAACCCGAAACGATCAACTATCGTACGTTAAAGCCGGAAAAAGAAGGCTTGTTTTGTGAAAAAATCTTTGGTCCGACCAAAGACTGGGAGTGTCACTGCGGAAAGTACAAACGGGTCCGGTATAAAGGGGTTGTTTGTGACCGGTGCGGTGTGGAAGTAACCCGTTCGAAAGTGCGCCGCGAACGCATGGGGCATATCGAATTGGCCGCACCCGTCTCCCATATTTGGTACTTCAAAGGAATTCCCAGCCGGATGGGTCTGGTTCTGGATATGTCTCCCCGTTCACTGGAGGAAGTGATTTACTTCGTTTCCTACGTGGTCGTGGATCCGGGATCGACCCCGCTGGAGAAAAAACAATTGTTGTCGGAAAAAGAATACCGTACTTACCGCGAAAAATACGGTTCCGCATTTACAGCCATGATGGGGGCCGAAGCGATCAAACGGTTGCTTTCCGAAATTGATCTGGATAAAGAAGTCGAGGCACTGAAAGAGGAACTGCAAACCGCACAAGGGCAAAGACGCAACCGTGCGATCAAACGTTTGGAAGTGCTGGAAGCATTCCGCACCTCCGGAAATGATCCGGCATGGATGGTTTTGGATGTTTTGCCGGTGATTCCTCCGGAACTGAGACCGATGGTCCAACTGGATGGCGGACGGTTTGCCACTTCCGACCTGAACGATTTGTATCGCCGGGTGATTAACCGGAACAACCGCTTAAAACGTTTGCTGGATTTGGGTGCTCCGGATATCATCGTGCAAAACGAGAAAAGAATGTTGCAGGAAGCGGTCGACGCCTTGATCGATAACGGCCGTCGCGGTCGTCCGGTGACCGGTCCGGGAAACCGCCCGCTGAAGTCGTTGTCGCATATGTTGAAAGGGAAACAAGGACGTTTCCGTCAAAACCTGCTCGGAAAACGGGTCGACTATTCCGGCCGTTCGGTAATCGTCGTCGGACCCCACTTGAAAATGTACCAATGCGGCTTGCCCAAGGAAATGGCTTTGGAGCTCTTTAAACCGTTTGTCATGAAAGAGTTGGTGGCAAGAGGGCTGGCCCACAACATCAAAAGTGCTAAACGGAAAGTGGAACGCGTCCATCCCGAAGTTTGGGATGTCTTGGAGGACGTGATCAAAGAGCATCCGGTTCTGTTGAACCGTGCGCCGACGTTGCACCGTCTGGGAATCCAAGCGTTTGAGCCGGTCTTGGTCGAAGGGCGTGCCATCCGTTTGCACCCGCTCGTATGTACGGCTTATAACGCGGACTTTGACGGGGACCAAATGGCGGTTCACGTGCCCCTTTCGGCTGAGGCGCAAGCGGAAGCCCGTCTGTTGATGTTGGCGGCACAAAACATTTTGAACCCGAAAGACGGCAAACCGGTAGTCACGCCTTCACAAGACATGGTTCTCGGTTCTTACTATCTGACGCTGGAAAAAAGAAACGATCCCGGAGAAGGAAGTGTGTTCTACTCCATTTCCGAAGCGATCAATGCATACGATCACGGTTATGTCACTTTGCATTCGCGGATTGCGATTCCGGCGAAAAACGTGGGCAAAAACGTCTTTACGGAAAAGCAAAAGGACGCACTCTTGGTGACAACCGTCGGGAAATTGATTTTCAACGAAATTTTCCCGGCAGATTTCCCGTATATCAATGAACCTTCCAAAGAAAACCTGGTACGCACTCCGGACAAGTATTTCATTTTCGAAAAAGGAACCAACGTGAAAGAATTCATCCAGAATATAGAGGAACCGTCCGCTTTGAAAAAAGGACACCTCGGAACGATTATTGCCGAGTGTTTCCGCCGTTTTGGAACAACGGTGACCTCTGAGGTTCTGGACAAAGTCAAAGAGTTGGGATACAAGTATTCCACCAAAGCGGGAATCACGATTTCCGTTTCCGATGTCACGGTTCCGGAAGAAAAGAAAGACATTCTGGCCAAGGCAGACGAAGAGGTTAAAAAAGTCCTCAAGCAATACCGTCGCGGTCTGATCACCGACGATGAACGGTATGAACGCGTCATTTCGATCTGGAGCCAGGCCAAAGACCAAATCACGGACGTCCTGATGAAGAATATGGGCAAATTCAACCCCATTTATATGATGGCCAACTCCGGTGCGCGGGGGAACGTGTCGCAAATCACCCAGCTGGCGGGAATGCGCGGTCTGATGGCAAACCCGGCCGGTAAGATCATTGAACAGCCGATTCGTACCAACTTCCGTGAAGGGCTGACCGTGTTGGAGTACTTTATTTCAACACACGGTGCACGGAAAGGTTTGGCGGATACCGCCCTCAGAACGGCAGACTCCGGTTATTTGACCCGCCGTTTGGTCGACGTGGCTCAAGATGTGATTGTGCGTGAAGACGACTGCGGTACGGATAAAGGAATTTCCGTGACCAAACTGGCCGAAGGCAATGAAGTGATTGAGGAACTGTATGACCGGATCGTGGGACGGGTTTCCTTCCAAACGGTTCGTCATCCGGAAACGGGTGAAGTGATTGTCCGCCGGAATGAATTGATCGATGAAGACATCGCCAAAGAAATTGTGGATGCTGGCATCGAAGAAGTAGTCATCCGTTCGGTGCTGACATGCCGGACCCGACACGGGGTGTGCAAAAAATGTTATGGACGCAACCTGGCCTTGGGTACGCCGGTGGAAGTCGGTGAAGCCGTCGGAATCATTGCCGCCCAATCGATCGGTGAACCCGGAACCCAGCTGACGATGCGGACGTTCCATACAGGCGGGGTGGCCGGAGACGACATCACCCAAGGTTTGCCACGGATTCAAGAGCTGTTTGAGGCCCGGAATCCAAAAGGTCAGGCGGTCATCAGTGAAATTGCCGGTACGGTCAAAGACATCCGCGAAACCAAGGATCGCCGTGAAATCGAAATTGAAGGAGCGGTGGAATCCAAAGTTCATGTCGTTCCGTACGGCGCACGGCTGAAAGTGGACGTGGGTGATGTTGTGGAAGCCGGTGTGGAGCTGACCGAAGGTTCGGTGGACCCGAAAGATCTGCTCCGCATCAAAGGCGCCCGCGGGGTTCAAAATTATATCTTGCGCGAGGTACAAAAAGTGTACCGCTTGCAAGGGGTTGAAATTAACGATAAACACGTTGAGGTCATGGTTCGCCAAATGATGCGCAAAGTCCGGATCACCGATGCTGGAACGACGGACTTGTTGCCGGGGTCCATCGTGGATATTCACGATTACGAAGATGCCAACCGGAGAGAACTGTTGTCGGGCGGGGATCCGGCAGTGGGCCGTCCGGTTCTGCTCGGAATCACCAAGGCTTCACTGGAGACCGATTCCTTCCTGTCGGCAGCATCGTTCCAAGAAACAACCCGCGTCTTGACCGATGCCGCCATCAAAGGAAAAGTGGATCGTCTGTTGGGATTGAAAGAAAACGTGATTATCGGGAAATTGATCCCGGCCGGTACCGGTATGGATCGTTACCGTTCCATGGGATACAAGTTGGCGAATGAAGTCGGGGACAGCGACAAACAGGAGATGGAAAAGGTAACGATTGAATAGTGTTTTTTATTGACTTTGCTCATTCATGGTGGTAATATATCCTCGTGTGCTTGGATGTAAATTATTCACTTTGGAGGGCAGCAAGCATGTCTTATGAAAAAGTGAAACAAGCAAATTCGTTAACGATTGGTGCCAAGCAAACGAAGAAAGCCATCGAACAGGGGATTGTCACCCGGGTGTTTGTGGCTGATGATGCGGATCCGCGAATCACAGAACCGATTGTTATGCTTTGCAAAGAGAAAGGAATCGCTGCGGAACACGTCGACTCCATGAAAAAGCTCGGAAAAGCTTGCGGCATTGAAGTCGGCGCAGCGACGGCAGCGATTTTGAAAGAAGTGTGAGCGACGATATAAACGGTTGGCCGCGCAGGGTGATTGCGCGGCTGGCCTCCTGAAACATAAGTCGTTCCCATTTTTATAACCACAGATGGAACACCTGGATCTGTGGTCTTGTGAACAAGTTAAATCCGCGCCAAAGGGAGGTGCCTGAAGAATGCCGACAATTAATCAGCTCGTGCGTAAAGGTCGTAAAAGCAAAAAATCTCAATCCAAATCACCAGCGCTTCAATACACCTACAACACGCTGAGAAAAGAGGTTGTACACCAAAGTGCACCGCAAAAACGCGGAGTATGTACCCGTGTGGGCACGATGACGCCGAAAAAGCCGAACTCCGCTTTGCGTAAATATGCCCGTGTCCGTTTGACAAACGGAACCGAGGTGACGGCGTACATTCCGGGAATCGGCCATAACCTGCAAGAACACTCCGTGGTTTTGGTTCGTGGCGGACGTGTTAAAGACTTGCCTGGTGTGCGTTACCACATTGTGCGTGGCGCTTTGGACACGGCCGGAGTGACCGACCGGAAACAAGGCCGTTCCAAATACGGTACCAAACGCCCGAAAAAATAATGAAGCATAAGATTTGACAAAATGGGAAAAAAAGGAGGGAGAAGCATGCCGCGTAAAGGCCCAGTACCTCGTCGGGATGCGCTGCCGGATCCGATTTACAACAGCAAACTGGTTACCCGTCTGATCAACCGGCTGATGTATGACGGAAAAAAAGGAGTTGCTCAGCGCATTTTGTACAATGCCTTTGATATCATCCGCGAGCGTTCCGGAAATGATCCGATGGAAGTGTTTGAACAAGCACTGAAAAACGTAATGCCAGTATTGGAAGTAAAGGCACGTCGTGTTGGGGGTGCCAACTACCAAGTGCCGGTTGAAGTCAAGCCGGAGCGCCGTACCAGCCTTGGTTTGCGTTGGCTCGTGAACTATGCCCGTCTTCGCAGCGAGAAGACCATGGAAGAGCGTTTGGCCAACGAAATCATGGATGCAGCAAACAACACAGGAGCTGCAGTGAAGAAGAAAGAAGATACACACCGGATGGCAGAAGCAAACCGTGCTTTTGCACATTATCGCTGGTAATCTAAATTTGCCGACATGAAAGGAGAAATTTCCGATGGCCCGTGAATTCTCCTTACAAGATACACGTAACATTGGAATCATGGCTCACATTGATGCAGGTAAAACAACGACCACCGAGCGGATTCTGTTCTATACCGGTCGTGTGCACAAAATCGGGGAAACCCATGAAGGTGCCGCCACGATGGACTGGATGGAACAGGAGCAGGAGCGCGGAATCACCATTACTTCCGCCGCAACCACGGCTCAGTGGAAAGGACATCGGATTAACATCATCGATACTCCGGGTCACGTTGATTTTACCGTGGAAGTTGAGCGTTCTCTGCGTGTATTGGATGGAGCTGTAGGGGTTTTTTGTGCGAAAGGTGGCGTAGAGCCGCAATCCGAAACGGTATGGCGTCAGGCTGACACCTATCACGTTCCCCGCATTGCTTACGTAAACAAAATGGATATCATCGGTGCTGACTTCTACGGTGCCGTTGAGCAAATGCGTGAACGTTTGAACGCCAATGCCGTTCCGATTCAGTTGCCGATCGGCGCTGAAGATACGTTTGAAGGCATCATCGACCTCATCAACATGAATGCGATCTTTTACCTCGATGACTTGGGAACTCGTTCCGAGGCCCGCGAAATTCCCGAAGAGTATAAGGAAAAAGCGGAAGAATACCGCACTGCATTGGTGGAAGCGGTCGCTGAGTTGGATGAAGAGTTGATGATGAAGTACCTCGAAGGGGAAGAATTGACTGTTGATGAAATTAAAGCGGCACTCCGCAAAGGAACATGTAACGTAGAAATCACGCCGGTTCTTTGCGGTTCTTCCTACAAAAACAAAGGGGTTCAATTGTTGCTGGATGCTGTCGTGGATTATTTGCCGTCCCCGCTCGACGTGCCGGACATCCAAGGAACGTTGCCGGATGGCACCGAAGCCAGCCGCAAATCCGGGGATGACGAGCCGTTTGCAGCGTTGGCTTTTAAAGTCATGACAGATCCGTATGTAGGAAAATTGACGTTCTTCCGTGTATATTCCGGTACATTGGATTCCGGTTCCTATGTGCTGAATTCAACCAAAGGAAAACGTGAACGCATCGGGCGTATCCTGCAGATGCACGCAAACCACCGTGAAGAGATCAGCACGGTTTATTCCGGTGACATCGCTGCAGGGGTGGGACTGAAAGACACCACCACTGGTGAAACCCTGTGTGATGAAAAACACCCCATCATCCTGGAATCGATGGAATTCCCGGAACCCGTGATCTCCATTGCCATTGAACCGAAATCCAAAAGCGACCAGGATAAAATGGCAGTGGCTCTTTCCAAACTGGCTGAAGAAGACCCGACCTTCAAAACGAGAATGGATGAAGAAACGGGTCAAACCATCATCAGCGGAATGGGAGAGCTTCACCTGGACATCATCGTTGACCGCCTGAAACGCGAATTCAAAGTGGAAGCGAATGTGGGTGCACCTCAGGTTGCCTACAAAGAAACCTTCCGTTCTTCCGCAAAAGTGGAAGGGAAATTTGTGCGTCAGTCCGGTGGACGCGGTCAATACGGTCATGTATGGATCGAATTCGAACCGCTTGAAGAAGGTGCCGGCTTTGAATTTGTCAACAAAATTGTCGGTGGGGTTGTACCGAAAGAATACATCCCGGCCGTACAAAACGGAATCGAAGAAGCCATGCAAAACGGTGTGTTGGCGGGTTATCCGTTGGTGGACATCCGTGCGACACTCTTCGACGGATCTTACCACGATGTGGACTCGTCAGAAATGGCCTTTAAAATCGCAGGTTCCATGGCGTTGAAAGCAGCCAAGGACAAATGTAACCCGGTTCTCCTCGAACCTATCATGAAAGTGGAAGTCGTGGTTCCGGAGGAATACATGGGAGATGTCATGGGTGACATCAACTCGCGCCGCGGACGTGTGGAAGGAATGGAATCCCGTTCCGGAGGCCAAGTCATCCGTGCGATGGTTCCGCTTGCCGAGATGTTCGGTTACGTAAACACGTTGCGTTCCCGCACGCAAGGACGCGGTGTCTTCACAATGGTGTTTGACCATTATGAAGAAGTGCCGAAAAACATCGCGGATGAAATTGTCAAAAAAGCAACTGGCGCTTAATGGCAAACCCTGCTAAACTACCTGGAGAAGCGGAAAAATGTCCGCTTCCCTGATTCCAATAAATCTATTAAAATATTACTGATTCCTAAGTAAAGGGAGGATTATTCGATATGTCTAAAGCCAAATTCGAGCGTACAAAACCGCACGTAAATATCGGAACAATCGGTCACGTTGACCATGGTAAGACCACTTTGACCGCTGCAATCACAACCGTTCTTTCTCAAACCGGTGGTGCTGAAGCACAAGCTTACGATCAAATCGACAAAGCTCCGGAAGAAAGAGAACGTGGAATCACCATCTCCACCGCTCACGTTGAGTACGAAACCGAAAACCGTCACTATGCTCACGTTGACTGCCCGGGGCACGCTGACTACGTGAAAAACATGATCACGGGTGCTGCCCAAATGGACGGAGCCATCCTGGTTGTTTCCGCAGCTGACGGTCCGATGCCGCAAACCCGTGAGCACATCTTGCTGTCCCGCCAAGTGGGTGTTCCGTACATCGTTGTATTCTTGAACAAATGCGACATGGTGGACGACGAAGAGCTTCTCGAGCTTGTTGAAATGGAAGTTCGCGAGTTGCTCAGCGAGTACGAGTTCCCGGGAGATGACATTCCGGTTGTCCGCGGTTCTGCATTGAAAGCTCTGGAAAATCCGACCGGAGAAGATGCTCAACCGATTCTCGAACTCATGAAAGCCGTCGACGAATATGTTCCGACTCCGGAACGCGACACCGACAAAACCTTCTTGATGCCTGTGGAAGATGTGTTCACCATCACCGGTCGTGGTACCGTTGCTACCGGTCGTGTAGAGCGTGGTGTTCTGAACACAGGTGACGAAGTGGAAATCGTTGGTTTGGATGAAACCCGCAAAACGGTTGTAACCGGAATTGAAATGTTCCGTAAGTTGCTCGACAGCGCTGAAGCTGGTGACAACATCGGTGCATTGTTGCGTGGTATTGACCGCAAAGAAATCCAACGTGGTCAAGTTCTCGCAAAACCGGGAAGCGTAAACCCGCACACCAAATTTAAAGCACAAGTTTATGTATTGTCCAAAGAAGAAGGTGGACGTCATACCCCGTTCTTCTCCAACTATCGTCCGCAATTCTACTTCCGCACCACGGACGTAACCGGTGTTATCAAACTGCCGGAAGGCGTTGAAATGTGCATGCCTGGTGACAACGTGGAAATGGAAGTTGAACTCATTGCACCGATTGCTATTGAAGATGGTACCCGCTTCGCTATCCGTGAAGGTGGACGTACCGTTGGTGCAGGTGCCGTTACCCAAATCATTGAGTAATATCAATGGTGGATTTGGCACAACCGCTGCCTGAAATCAGGCAGCGGTTTTTTTATGGCCGAAAACCACGGATGTGCGGCTCCTTGCTTTGGAATGTGCGGTGGAATGGTTGCTTGGGGCATCGATGGAGGCGGATGCGGTTTTAAACGGGACGGGTACACCATCATCCGGTATGCAAGTTTTTTTCTTCAGGGTGGATATAGTATAGTAAATTCAATACGCATGCATCCAGCCTGAAAAGGCAGAGAGGCGGAGAGGAGTGTGAAGGGTGAATGAATATTTCGCCAACGGTCGTTTCGGTCCGAAAGGTTGAAATCGGGGGCGGACAGCCATGTATTTGTGTCCCAGTGGTCGGCAAAGATGCGGATGAGATCCTGAAGCAGACAAGGGAACTTTGTCGGAAAAAGCCGGATTTGATCGAGTGGAGGGCGGACTTTTTTCAAGAGATCAGCGATCCGGAAAAGGTGTTGGATGTTGTTCAGCACATGAGGGGGATGATCGGGGAGATTCCGCTTTTGTTCACGATTCGCTCCGAAAAAGAAGGGGGGCAACCCATCCCATTGACGGATTCAGAAAAAATCAGCCTGATGAAGCGGGTCTGTCAAACCCGTCAGGTGGATCTGATTGACCACGAGTTGTGGGATGAGCGGAACATCCCGGTTATCCGCAACGTTTCCAAAGAGTACGGGGTCCGCTTGATTTTGTCTTTCCATGATTTTGCTCAGACTCCATCAAAAGAAGTGCTGGTTGATAAAATCTTAAAAGCCGGGGAGTTCGGGGCGGATATTGCCAAAGTGGCCGTGATGCCCGTCACTTTCAAGGATGTGATCGTTTTAATGGGAGCAACCGAAGAAGCGCGGCATCATGTGCGAATTCCCTTAATCACCATGTCGATGGGCGGATTGGGGACGATGACCCGGCTGGCGGGTTGGCAATACGGGTCCGCCGTCACGTTTGCCGCCGGATCGCGATGTTCTGCTCCGGGACAAATGCCGGTTGAAGAGGTCCAAAATCTGTTGCCGGTCATTCGAAAGTATACCCGGGGCGAAGATTGACACGGTTTGCGGGTGCGCTTTATACTCTTAGTTAATTAAAAGGGCCTGGATGGAAGAGATTGGATGGAATCCGGAAAACTGTGCCGATCTTTCTTCTGACGGGTTCAGCACTGGCGGGAAAAGGGTGAAAGCGGAGATGAAGGAACCGGATGGTCTTTCGTGTCAGGAGCGAAATCTTGTGCTGATTGGTTTTATGGGAGCGGGAAAAACAACGGTCGGGAAGCAGGTGGCTGGGAGGTTGGGCTTTGATTTTGTGGATACGGATCGGGAATTGGAAAAAGTGCTTCACATGTCTGTCCCGCAAATTTTTGCCCGCAAAGGGGAAGCCTGGTTCCGGCGGCAGGAACGGAATCTGATCGTCAGGTTGTGTGCGGGGGAGCAAAGGAAGGTGCTTTCCCTTGGCGGCGGTGCGTATTTGCAGAAAGAGGTGCGCCGTGTCTGCCTGGAACACGGCCTGGTCGTTTTCCTCGATGTATCCTGGGAATATTGGAAAAAGGAACGTTATCCGCGGATCCGTGACAACCGGCCGGTTTTGCAAAACAAAACGATGGAAGAGATCAAAGGGTTGTTTTTTGAAAGAAGGCGTCAGTATGTATTAAGTCATGCAAGCATTGCCATCACGAACCGGAAAGACGCCGAGCAAGCCGCCGGCCGGATTGCGGCATTTCTCCGTCGTGCACGGGAATCGGAAAAAGCCAAACCGTGACGCCCGGCAGGAAATTGCCATATGGTTCCCGTACTCTTTTATTCCGGGACTTTTTCATCAAAAATGGGACAATGGCTCCCCGATGCAATCAAAACAAGAAAAAAACTTGCATATCTATTGTTTTTTCTTTATAATCGTGAATGTTGTCATGAACGCGATGAAGCGAAAGGTTGCCGACACACCCGGCCCCTTTGCCATGGCCGGGCGGGAAATTTTCGTGGAGAAGTTCATTTTCAAAATGGGCGAGAAGGAGGGGTAAAGATGGCAAAACAAAAGATTCGCATTCGGTTGAAAGCTTACGATCACCGCATTTTGGACCAATCTGCGGTAAAAATCGTGGATACCGCCAAGCGGACAGGCGCCAGTGTTTCCGGCCCGATCCCGCTTCCGACGGAAAAATCGGTTTATACGATTTTGCGCGCGGTTCACAAATACAAAGATTCTCGTGAGCAATTCGAAATGCGCACTCATAAACGTCTCATTGACATCATGAATCCAACTCAGCAAACAGTGGATGCGTTGATGAGATTGGATCTTCCGTCTGGTGTCGATATCGAAATCAAATTGTAATCTCTGATTCTGTAATGGCAGGAGGTGTGCAAAGTGAAAGGGATTCTCGGTAGAAAAGTCGGGATGACTCAGGTCTTCAATGAAGACGGAGTGGTCACTCCGGTTACGGTGGTTGAAGCAGGTCCCTGTGTCGTGTTGCAGAAAAAAGAAGTCGCAACCGACGGATACGAGGCCGTTCAACTCGGTTTTGACGAAAAGAAAGAACATCGTGCAAACAAGCCGGAACTCGGTCATGCGAAAAAAGCCGGCGTCAAACCCCAAAAATTCATCAAAGAGATTCGCGGTGTGAATTTGGATGAGTATGAATTGGGAAGCACCATCAAAGCGGATATTTTCTCCGAAGGGGACATCGTGGATGTCACAGGTACATCCAAAGGGAAAGGATTTGCCGGTGCCATTAAACGGCATAATCAATCCCGCGGTCCGATGAGCCACGGTTCCCGTTATCATCGCAGACCCGGTTCTTTGGGTGCGGTTGGTCCGAGCCGTGTGTTTAAAGGACAAACATTGCCCGGACGCATGGGCGGAGACAAGGTGACAACACAAAACCTGCAAGTGGTTCGTGTTGATGCCGAGAAAAATCTGCTCTTGATCAAAGGCGCCATTCCGGGACCGAAAAACGGTTATGTTGTGATCAAATCTGCTGTGAAAGCAGGCAATTGATTGAGTGAAGAAAGGAGGAGCATCCATGCCAAAGTTAACGGTCTTAGATATGAGCGGTAAGCAAGTCGGGGACATTGAGCTTTCTGAAAGTGTTTTTGGCATCACCCCGAATGAAGCTGTGTTGCACGAAGCCGTTGTCATGCAACAAGCATCCTTGCGCCGCGGTACCCATGCAACCAAAAATCGTGCGGCTGTGAGCGGTGGCGGCAAAAAACCTTGGAGACAAAAAGGAACCGGACGCGCACGTCACGGCAGCATTCGTTCCCCGTTGTGGGTTGGCGGTGGCACCGTGTTTGGTCCGCAACCACGGAGCTATGCATACAAATTGCCGAAAAAAGTACGGCGACTCGCCATCAAATCGGCGCTTTCTTCCAAAGTGAACGACAGCGAGCTGATCGTTCTGGATGAATTGAAAATGGAACAGCCCAAAACCCGTGAGATGGTTCAAGTCCTCAAAAACCTGGGTGTGGATCGCAAAGCGTTGATCGTTGCAGATCAAGTGGAAGAAAATGCAGAGCTGTCCGCCCGTAACATTCCGGGAGTGAAAGTGATCCCGGCTGAAGGCTTGAATGTTCTTGATGTGCTTTATCATGACAAACTCATTCTCACCCGCGGGGCTGTGAATCGCATTGAGGAGGTGTTTGGCCAGTGAAAAACCCACGTGACATTATTCGTCGACCGGTCATCACCGAAGAGTCCACAGACCTGATGGAAGAAAAGAAATATGTATTTGAAGTGGATCCTCGCGCAAACAAAGTGGAAGTGAAAAAAGCGATCGAAGAGATCTTCGGCGTGAAAGTGGATAAAGTAAACACGATGCGCGTAAAAGGAAAAGTGAAACGTTACGGTCGTTACAGCGGTCGCAGACCCGAACGGAAAAAAGCGATTGTAACGCTCACGGAAGACAGCAAGGCCATCGAAGTATTCGAGGTTTGATTTTAAGCAAGAAGGAGGGAAAGAGCAGTGGCTATTAAATCTTTTAAGCCAACGACCCCGTCCCGTCGTCATATGACCGTTTCGGCATTTGATGAGATTACGACGGATAAGCCGGAAAAGTCATTGGTTGTTCCGCTGGTGAGAAAAGCCGGCCGCAACAATCAAGGGAAATTAACGGTCCGCCATCAAGGTGGGGGACATAAACGGAAATACCGTATCATTGACTTTAAACGTGATAAAGATGGCATTCCTGGCAAAGTTGCCACAATCGAGTACGACCCGAACCGTTCTGCAAACATTGCACTGATCCATTATAAAGATGGTGAAAAACGCTACATCCTGGCACCGCACGGGTTGAAAGTCGGAATGACCGTGGTTTCCGGTCCGGATGCGGACATTCGTGTCGGAAACGCCTTGCCGCTGAAAAACATCCCGGTGGGTACGGTGATTCACAACATCGAAATGAAACCGGGCCGCGGCGGTCAATTGGTGCGTGCTGCAGGTGCTTCTGCACAATTGCTCGGAAAAGAAGGAAAATATGCGATCATTCGCCTGACTTCCGGTGAAACCCGGATGATCCTTCTCACCTGTCGTGCAACGATTGGTCAAGTAGGAAACATTGATCATGAATTGATCCGTGTGGGTAAAGCCGGACGTTCTCGTTGGATGGGTAAACGGCCGACGGTTCGCGGTTCGGTGATGAACCCGGTGGATCACCCGCATGGTGGTGGGGAAGGTCGTGCACCGATCGGACGCAAATCTCCGGTTACACCGTGGGGGAAACCGACGCTGGGTTACAAAACCCGCAAGAAAAACAAGCAGTCTGACAAATATATTATTCGTCGCCGTAAAAGTAAATAAAGGCTGTGAAATAGCCTCACTCGAAGGGAGGTCGAACTTATGGGCCGCAGCTTGAAAAAAGGGCCATTTGCCGATGCACATCTTTTGAAAAAAGTGGAAGAACTGAACAAAAAAGACGAAAAACGTGTGATCAAAACATGGTCTCGTCGTTCCACCATTTTCCCCGAATTTGTGGGTCATACGTTTGCTGTGCATGACGGGCGCAAACATGTGCCGGTTTATGTGACAGAAGACATGGTGGGCCACAAATTGGGTGAATTCGTACCGACCCGGACCTTCAGAGGGCATGCCGGTGATGACAAGAAAACGAAAAGACGGTAGAGGTTTCGGTTAAGAGAGGAGGTTAAATGATGAAAGCAAAAGCAGTTGCTCGTTACGTGCGGATCACTCCCCGTAAAGCACGTCTGGTGATTGACTTGATTCGCGGCAAATCTGTAGAAGAGGCACTTGCCATTTTACGCTTTACTCCTCGTGCCGCCTCTCCGATTATTGAGAAAGTGTTGAATTCCGCCGTAGCGAATGCGGAGCATAACTACAATATGGACACCAATCGTCTTTATGTAGAGCAAGCTTTCGTAGATGAGGGGCCGACGATGAAGCGTTACATTGCACGTGCTCGGGGTGGCGCGGGCCGTATCAACAAACGCACAAGCCACATTACGGTAGTTGTTTCTGAAAAAGAATGATTGAATAAGGAGGGATGAAGCTTTGGGTCAAAAGGTAAATCCGGTGGGTCTGCGTGTCGGCGTGATCCGCGACTGGGAATCCAAATGGTATGCGGATAAAGACTATGCAGATCTCTTGCACGAAGACATTCGAGTCCGTGAGTATATCAAAAAACGCCTGAAAGATGCAGCGGTGTCTGGAATTGAGATTGAACGTGCTGCAAATCGCATTAACATTACCCTTCATACCGCGAAACCCGGAATGGTGATCGGTAAAGGTGGAGCTGAGGTGGAAGCACTTCGTCAGGCTCTCACAAAATTGACCGGCAAGAAAGTTCACATCAATATCAGCGAAGTGAAAAACCCGGAGCTTGATGCATATCTGGTAGCTGAAAACATTGCACAACAACTGGAACGCCGTGTTTCGTTCCGTCGTGCGATGAAGCAAGCCATTCAGCGTTCGGTTCGTGCTGGTGCAAAAGGGGTTCGCACTTTGGTGAGCGGCCGTCTTGGCGGTGCAGACATTGCACGCAGTGAAGGTTACAGCGAAGGAACGGTTCCGCTTCACACATTGCGTGCAGATATTGACTACGGTTTTGCCGAAGCACACACCACATACGGCCGGATTGGTGTGAAGGTATGGATTTATCGTGGCGAAGTTTTGCCGCAAAAAAATAAAGAAGGAGCAGCGGAAGGAGGCGAGTAACCTATGCTGATGCCAAAACGCGTGAAGTTCCGCCGTCCACATCGCCCCAGTTTGAAAGGGAGGGCAAAAGGCGGTACGGAAGTCGCTTTCGGTGAATATGGTTTACAAGCGCTTGAACCGGCTTGGATCACCAACCGTCAAATCGAAGCTGCCCGTATTGCCATGACCCGTTACATGAAACGTGGCGGGAAAGTGTGGATTAAAATTTTCCCGGATCAACCGATCACTCAAAAACCCCTCGAAGTACGGATGGGAAGCGGGAAAGGTTCGCCCGAAAAGTGGGTGGCGGTTGTGAAACCTGGCAAAGTGATGTTTGAAGTAGCAGGGGTTCCGGAAGAAGTGGCCCGTGAAGCGATTCGTCTTGCAGCTCACAAACTTCCGATCAAAACCAAATTTGTAAAACGTGAAGAAGCGGGTGGTAACGAATGAAAGCAAAAGAGCTGATTGAATTGACCACCGCCGAAATCGAGCAAAAGCTCGCACAGTACAAAGAAGAGCTGTTTAACCTCCGCTTCCAATCGGCAACCGGTCAATTGGAAAACCCGGCCCGGTTGCGTCAGGTTCGCAAGGATATTGCCCGTTGTAAAACCGTGTTACGGGAGCGCGAACTAGGGATTGAAAGGAGGAAACAGGGATGAACGAGCGCACAAGTCGCCGTAAAGTACGTGTCGGCAAAGTGGTCAGCGATAAAATGGATAAAACGATCGTCGTCGCTGTTGAAACCTACAAAAAGCATCCGTTGTACGGGAAGCGCGTGAAATACACCAAAAAGTTCAAAGCGCATGATGAAGAAAACCGTGCAAAAGTCGGGGATGTTGTACGAATCATGGAAACACGTCCGCTTTCAAAAGATAAGCGCTGGCGTTTGGTTGAAATCGTTGAAGAAGCAGTGATTGTTTAATGACAAGCGCATGATTGAAGCGGGAAGGAGGGAATGTCATGATTCAACCTCAAACACGTTTGCGTGTGGCAGATAACTCTGGTGCGAAGGAAGTAATGTGCATTCGTGTACTTGGTGGATCGAAAAAAGCATCGGCCGGTATCGGTGATGTGATTGTGGCTTCTGTAAAACAAGCTACACCCGGTGGCGTTGTCAAGAAAGGGGATGTCGTGAAGTGCGTGGTGGTACGCACGGTCCGTTCCGTACGTCGTCCGGACGGTTCTTACATCCGTTTTGACGAAAACGCCGCGGTTGTGATCAAAGATGATAAAAGCCCTCGCGGTACACGGATTTTTGGACCCGTTGCCCGTGAGCTGCGTGACCGCGACTTCATGAAAATCATCTCTTTAGCACCGGAAGTACTCTAAGGATTTCATGAAGATGAAAACAGAACACTTCTGCAGGTAAGGAGGTGCCCGGTATGCACATCAAAAAGGGTGATATGGTCATTGTGATGCGAGGTAAAGAAGCTCCGTACTTCGCAGATGGCAAAAAAGTTTACACTCGCGGCCGTGTGATTAAAGCAATGCCGAAAGAAAACCGTGTGCTGGTTGAAGGTGTCAACATGGTCAAAAAGCACACTCGCCCGACCCAAGCCAATCCACAAGGCGGGATCGTTGAACAGGAAGCACCGATTCATGTGTCCAATGTGATGATCGAAGATCCGAAAACCAAAGAGCCGACCCGTGTCGGTTACAAGTTTGTGGAAGGCAAAAACGGCGAGAAGAAAAAAGTGCGCTATGCGAAAAAATCGGGAGAAATTCTTGACAAGTAATGTTTGATGAAGGGAGGTTAACCCTGATGGCAGCACGCTTGAAAGAGCACTATATCAATGAGGTAACTCCTGCCCTCATGAAAAAATTCGGATACAAATCAACCATGCAATTACCCAAAGTGGAAAAAGTCGTAATCAACATGGGTGTGGGTGAAGCTGTACAAAACTCCAAAGCTTTGGACGGTGCAGTGGAAGACCTCACATTGATTTCCGGTCAAAAGCCTGTTGTGACACGGGCGAAAAAATCAATTGCCGGATTTAAACTCCGTGAAGGAATGCCCATTGGTGCAAAAGTAACGCTTCGTGGTGAACGGATGTATCATTTCCTTGACAAACTGATCAATGTGGCTCTGCCACGGGTTCGCGATTTCCGCGGGGTGTCTCCGAAATCCTTTGACGGACGCGGAAACTACACCCTCGGTTTGAAAGAGCAATTGATTTTCCCGGAAATCTCTTACGACAAAGTGGACAAAGTTCGTGGAATGGATGTCGTGATCGTGACGACAGCCGATACGGATGAAGAAGCGCGTGAAATGTTGGCATTGATGGGAATGCCTTTTCGCAAATAACGGGACGGCAAAACTTTGAAGGGAGGGAATCACTTGGCCAAAAAATCGATGATCGTGAAGTCGAAACGCAAACCGAAATTCAAAGTTCGTGCTTATACGCGCTGTGAACGTTGCGGTCGCCCGCATTCGGTGATGCGTAAGTTCCGTCTGTGTCGTATTTGCTTCCGAGAATTGGCCTACAAAGGGCAGATTCCCGGCGTGAAAAAAGCAAGTTGGTAATAGGATAGGAAGGAGGGTTTCACATGGTGATGACAGACCCGATTGCAGATATGCTGACAAGAATTCGGAATGCCAATATGGTTCGTCATGAAAGTGTTGAGTTTCCGGCATCCCGTATGAAACGGGAAATCGCCGAGATCTTGAAACGTGAAGGTTTTATCCGCGACGCGGAATATATCGAAGACAACAAACAAGGCATTATTCGGATCTTCTTGAAGTACGGACCAAACAATGAAAAAGTAATTACCGGATTGAAACGGATCAGCAAACCCGGGTTGCGCGTTTATGTAAAAGCCAATGAAATTCCGCGTGTTTTGCGTGGCTTGGGCATCGCTCTTTTGTCCACCAGCAAAGGGATTTTGACGGACAAAGAAGCCCGTGAGCAAAAAGTCGGCGGAGAAGTCATTGCATATATCTGGTAATTGGTTTACGGATGGAGGTGAATGTGATGTCTCGTATCGGGAAAAAACCGATTGAAATCCCAAACGGGGTTGAAGTAAACGTTGAAGGGAACAAGGTTACCGTGAAAGGCCCGAAAGGCACCTTGTCCCGTGACTTCCATTCCGATATCAGCATCAAGGTGGAAGAGAATCAAGTCGTGGTGGAACGTCCGAACGACCATCGGACCTACCGTGCTTTACACGGAACCACCCGCAGCTTGATCGCCGGAATGGTGGAAGGCGTAAGCAAAGGATTCACCAAAACTCTTGAGTTGGTTGGTGTCGGTTATCGGGCTCAGAAAAAAGGAAACAAACTGGTCTTAAACGTCGGTTATTCTCATCCGGTGGAGATTACTCCGATGGATGGAATCGAGATTGACGTCCCTTCCCAAACACAAGTCGTAGTCAAAGGGATCGACAAACAAGTTGTTGGTGAAATGGCCGCCAACATCCGGAAAGTCCGTGTGCCTGAGCCTTACAAAGGCAAAGGAATCAAGTACAGCGATGAAGTGATTCGTCGTAAGGAAGGGAAAACCGGGAAGTAAACCGTAGCATGATCAAGAAGGGAGTGAACTAGACCGTGATTCGTAAAGTAAGTCGTAACGAGAGACGGAAAAAACGCCATTTGCGTGTTCGCAACAAAGTGTTTGGTACCGCTGAGCGTCCTCGTTTGAATGTTTTCCGTTCTTCCAAAAACATTTACGCTCAATTGATTGATGACATGGCCGGACACACATTGGCAGCTGCTTCGACCTTGGATAAAGAAATCAAAGAAAAAGGTGTCAATGGCGGAACAGTGGATGCGGCACGCGAAGTCGGCAAATTGATTGCGAAACGAGCTGCGGACAAAGGATTCAATAAAGTGGTTTTTGATCGCGGTGGATACATTTATCATGGTCGTGTGAAAGCTTTGGCTGAAGGAGCACGGGAAGGAGGTCTGGACTTTTGAGCAAACAAGAAAAGCCGCGCAAAAGAGATGCTGCGCAATCAGAGTTTATCGAAAAAGTGGTTAGCATTAACCGTGTGGCAAAAGTTGTAAAAGGCGGACGTCGCTTCAGTTTCAGCGCTCTTGTCGTTGTCGGCGACGGCAAAGGCAAAGTTGGCGCAGGGATCGGAAAAGCGGCTGAAGTACCGGAAGCGATTCGCAAAGGAATTGAGAATGCGAAAAAGAATATGATTCGTGTGCCCCTTTTGGGAAGCACGATTCCGCACGAAATGATCGGCCGTTTTGGTGCCGGGAAAGTTCTTTTGAAGCCGGCATCGAAAGGTACCGGAGTTATTGCCGGAGGTCCTGTGCGTGACGTGTTGAATGCTGCGGGTGTTGGTGACATTCTGACAAAATCGACAGGTTCAAACAACCCGATCAATATGGTACGCGCTACACTGAATGGACTTGAAAACTTGAAACGTCCGGAAGACGTAGCAAAACTGCGCGGTAAAAGCGTAGAGGAACTGTTGGGATAAGGAGGGGATGACCATGGCTAAAAAACTGGCGATTACCCTCAAGCGCAGCATGATCGGCCGCCCGGAAAGCCAACGCGTAACCTTGCGTACGCTGGGTTTGAAAAAACGTGAACAAACCGTTACGCATCAAGACAATCCGGCGATTCGCGGGATGTTGAACAAGGTGCAACACCTGGTAGAAGTCAAAGAAATCAATGAGTGATTTTGGGATGACATGCTGAAGAGGAGGTGCGAGGGATGAAATTGCATGAATTAAAGCCAGCTACCGGCGCTCGTAAAGCGAAAAAACGCCTTGGACGTGGTATTGCAGCGGGTCAGGGAAAAACTTCGGGACGTGGTCAAAAAGGACAAAATGCACGTTCTGGTGGCGGTGTACGCCCTGGTTTTGAAGGGGGTCAAATGCCGATTTACCGCCGCTTGCCGAAACGCGGTTTTACAAACCCGAATCGTGTGGAATACGCGATCGTCAACTTGGACACGTTGAACCGTTTTGAAGAAGGAACCGTTGTGACACCGGAACTCTTGGTTAAAGAAGGCGTTGTTAAAAACCTGAAAAGCGGATTGAAAGTTCTTGGCAATGGCGAACTGGAGAAAAAGCTGACTGTAAAAGCTCACAAATTCTCTGCTTCAGCGCAGGAGAAAATTAACGCCGCTGGTGGAGCGACGGAGGTAATCTAATGATTCGGAACCTGGGCAATATCTTTAAGGTGGAAGATCTTCGTCGGCGTATTTTATATACTTTGATGATGTTAGTGATATTTCGGATCGGAAGTTTTATTCCGGTTCCGAACACTAACGCCGAGGCTCTCCAAATGTTGATGGATCAAGCACAAGGTGTTTTTGGTCTCATCAATGCGTTTTCCGGGGGAGCTTTCACGAACTTCTCCATTTTTGCGATGGGGATTATGCCCTACATCACTGCTTCGATCATTGTGCAACTTTTGACGATGGATGTCATTCCGGCCTTTGCACGATGGGCGAAGGAAGGTGAAGTGGGTCGCCGTAAATTGGCACAGTTTACCCGCTACTTTACGATTGTGTTGGGATTGATTCAATCCATCGGATTGTCCATTGGTTTCAACCGTTATATTACCGGCTTTATTGAAGACCAAAGCGTTTGGTCCTATGCTTTGATTTCTCTCACACTGACAGCGGGTACCGCATTTTTGATGTGGATGGGCGAACAAATCACGGAAAAAGGAATCGGAAATGGAATTTCCATTTTGATTTTTGCCGGAATTGTGGCTGCCATCCCGTCTCATGTGGGTGCGATTTACAACACATTGTTTGTTCAGGAAGACCAACTGTTCCTTGGAATTTTGAAAGCCGTTGGAATTTTGCTGGTCGTGATCCTGGTTGTGATCGGGGTCATTTACATTCAACAAGGTGTCCGCAGAATTCCGGTACAGTACACCAAACGGGTGGTTGGCCGTAAAATGTACGGCGGTCAGTCGACGCACATTCCGATGAAAATCAATGCAGCCGGCGTGATTCCGGTGATCTTTGCACTGGCTTTGCTCATGTTCCCGGTGACGATCGCCAGCTTCTGGCAAGGACATCCGGTTGCTGATTGGATTCAGGCCAATTTCACCTACACCCAATTTGGTTTGGGGATGGTTCTGTACGTCATCCTGATCATCGGATTCTCTTATTTTTACACTTTCGTGCAAATCAATCCGATTCAATTGGCTGATCAGATGAAGAAAAATGGCGGCTTTATTCCGGGGATCCGGCCTGGAAAAAACACTTCGACCTACCTGACCAAGGTGATGAATCGCTTAACCTTGACAGGTTCTGTGTTTTTGGCAGCCGTATCCATTTTGCCGATCTTTTTCATCAACTTTTCGGGTCTGCCCAGTACCGTTCAGATTGGTGGAACCTCGCTTCTCATCGTGGTCGGTGTGGCACTTGAAACGATGAAAACGATCGAAAGTCAGTTGATCAGACGCCATTATAAAGGGTTTATGCATAAATGAGCATTGTCCATCCCCCGGATTGATTTCCGGGGCTATGATATGGGCATGCAAATCCATTTTTCTCTGTAAGTGCGGACCAAACCCGTAGACAGTTGAACCGGGAGGGATATTGATGAATATTGTACTCATGGGCTTACCCGGGGCCGGGAAAGGGACGCAAGCAGCGCACATTATTGATGAGTTGAAGATCCCGCATATTTCGACCGGAGATATGTTCCGCCAGGCAGTGAAAGAGGAAACGCCGCTTGGCCTGGAGGCAAAAACTTACCTGGATCAGGGAAAATTGGTCCCTGATGAGGTGACGATCGGTATTGTGCGTGAACGTTTGGGCAAAGATGATTGTGCAAACGGATTTATGTTGGATGGCTTTCCCAGAACGGTTCCGCAAGCTGAAGCACTGGATGAATTGACGAAAGAGTTGAATCGTCCCATCGATTATGTGATTTATATTGATGTTGATGAGGAGGAACTCCTGAAACGTCTGACGGGTCGACGCATTTGCCGCGAGTGTGGCGCGACTTATCATGTCGTTTTTGCTCCGCCAAAAGTGGATGGAGTTTGTGACCGCTGCAACGGAGAACTTTACCAGCGGGATGATGACAAAATTGAGACAGTGAAAGAACGTCTCAAAATCAACATGGAGCAGATCCAAAAGTTACTGCGTTATTATGAATCAACTGGCAAACTTCATCGTGTCGATGGGAAGCAGCCGATCGAAGATGTAACCAAAGAGATTATGTCCGTGATTCGAGGGGCGAAGTCATGATTATCATCAAATCGGCCAATGAACTCGAACGCATGAGAGAAGCCGGAAAGATCGTATATTTGACTCATCAGGAGTTAAAAAAGGCCATTCAGCCCGGGATTACCACCAAAGAGCTTGACCGGCTGGCGGAAAAAGTGATTAGCGGATATGGTGCGACGCCTTCCTTTAAGGGGTATAATGGCTTTCCAGGCAGTATCTGCACATCCGTCAACGATGAGTTGGTACACGGGATTCCTGGAAACCGCGAATTAAAAGAAGGAGATATTATCTCTCTGGATATCGGTGCATGTTATGAAGGATATCACGGAGATTCGGCTTGGACTTATCCGGTTGGAAAGATCAGTCCGGAAGCGGAAAGATTGCTGAAGGTTACGGAAGAATCTTTATATAAAGGACTGGAGCAGGCCAAAGCCGGGGCCAGAGTGGGTGATATTTCGCATGCCATCCAGACCGTTGCTGAAGAAGCCGGTTTTTCCATCGTACGGGAGTATGTCGGGCATGGTGTGGGCCGGAACTTACATGAAGGTCCGAGCATCCCGAATTACGGGATTTCCGGAAAAGGCCCCCGTTTGAAATCCGGAATGACCATTGCGGTCGAGCCGATGGTCAACTATGGGAAACGGTTTGTCAAAACACTTTCTGACAATTGGACGGTCGTAACGGTGGATGGTTCTCTCTGCGCGCACTTTGAGCATACCATCGCGATCACAGATGACGGCTATGAGATTCTGACCAAAGCGTAATCCAGGTGAAGGGTGATGGACGTGACAGATGTGGATTGTCTCCCGAGTCCCGGACAGATTGTACGCATTTTGCGCGGACGTGATGCAGGGAACTTCGCAATCGTGGTCGGCTGTCAAGAACCGTATTTCGTTCTTCTGGCGGACGGGGACCGGCGAAAGATGGAATGCCCGAAAAAGAAGAATGTCAAGCACATTCAAGTGACGAATACGATTAATCAGGAGATCGCAGCTGATTTAAAAAAGTATCGTCGAGTGGATAATGCGAAGTTACGATACGCCCTGAACCAATATTTGCTCAAGAAAGAGCATAAAGGAGTGTGAATCGATGGCCAAAGAAGATGTGATCGAGGTAGAAGGGATTGTAAAAGAACCTTTACCGAATGCGATGTTTCGTGTAGAGTTGGAAAATGGTCATGAAGTTCTGGCTCATGTCTCCGGAAAGATTCGCATGCACTTTATTCGTATTTTGCCGGGAGACAAAGTAACTGTTCAACTTTCTCCTTATGATCTATCCCGTGGACGGATCACTTATCGTTACAAGTAAAGACCTGTGAGCAGTTGCTGAAAGACGCTTAAGACAGGAGGGTGCTGAAATGAAAGTGAGACCTTCAGTGAAGCCCATTTGCGAAAAATGCAAAGTGATTCGTCGCAAAGGGGCAGTCATGGTAATTTGTGAAAATCCGAAGCATAAGCAAAAACAAGGTTAATGACGGGAGGTGTAAAGTATGGCGCGTATTGCCGGAATCGATTTACCACGTGAAAAACGCGTAGAAATTGCCCTCACTTATATCTACGGAATCGGTCGTTCCCAATCGAAAAGAATTTTGAAAGAGACGGGTGTTAATCCGGATACCCGGGTTCGTGACCTGACGGAAGATGAAGTAGCAAAATTGCGCAGCTTCATTGACAAAAACCTGGTCATCGAAGGGGATCTTCGTCGTGAAGTGGCATTAAACATCAAACGGTTGATCGAAATCGGATGTTATCGCGGAATTCGTCATCGTCGCGGGCTGCCTGTTCGCGGTCAAAGCTCCAAAACGAATGCACGCACACGCAAAGGTCCTCGCCGCACTGTAGCGAACAAGAAAAAATAAGAATAGCAAGGAGGGAAAATTGTGGCTAAACGTAAAACGACAACTCAACGTGTCAAACGCCGTGCAAGAAAAAACATTGAAGCCGGTACGGCTCACATTCGTTCCACTTTTAACAACACCATCGTAACAATTACCGATCCGCGCGGAAACACCGTTGCATGGGCAAGCTCCGGTACGATGGGATTCAAAGGTTCCCGTAAAAGCACGCCTTTTGCAGCTCAAATGGCTGCGGAACAAGCTGCGAAAGTAGCGATGGAAAACGGAATGAAATCTGTGGATGTTCTGGTGAAAGGGCCGGGAGCAGGTCGTGAAGCAGCGATTCGTTCTTTGCAAGCGGCAGGTTTGGAAGTAAGTCTGATCAAAGACGTAACACCAATCCCTCACAATGGATGTCGTCCGCCGAAACGTCGCCGTGTTTAATTTTTGCTTCCAATCTGTTCCATTGTTTATTTTTGCATGAGATGGTGTATACTGGATAAGACTAATTCTTTTATCCTGTTATACCAAATCCGTGCAATCATGAGGTTGGATTTCGCCCGGAACGCGACGTTCTGAAGGAGGGTTTGTGAGCCGTATGATTGAAATTGAAAAGCCGAAGATCGAAGCTGTGGAGATCAGTGAAGATCATCGATATGGAAAATTTGTGGTGGAACCTCTTGAACGCGGATACGGCACTACCCTGGGCAACTCTCTGCGCCGTGTCCTGCTCTCTTCATTGCCAGGAGCGGCCGTTAATTCCATCCAGATAGATGGGGTATTGCATGAGTTTTCCACAATTCCCGGAGTTGTGGAAGATACGACGGAAATTATTTTAAACTTGAAGCAGTTGGCTCTGAAGATTCATTCGGATGAAGAAAAAATCTTGGAGATCGATGTGGAAGGCCCTGGAGATGTAACCGCAGGCGACATTCGCGCGGACAGCGATGTGGAAATTTTAAACCCGGATTTGCACATTGCCACATTGAGTGATGATGCTCATTTGCGCATTCGGATGACGGCGAATCGTGGCCGCGGATATGTATCTGCTGATAAAAACAAACGTGAAGATCAACCGATTGGTGTGATTCCGGTCGATTCGATCTACACGCCGATTGAACGGGTTAACTACCAAGTGGAGAACACACGGGTTGGACAAGTCACCAACTATGATAAGCTGACATTGGAAGTATGGTCCGATGGAAGCTTGAAACCGGACGAGGCGGTAAGCCTTGGTGCGAAAATCCTGAACGAACATCTCATGTTGTTTGTCGGCTTGACCGAAGAAGCAAAAGACGCGGAAATCATGGTTGAAAAAGAGGAAGACAAGAAAGAAAAAGTCATGGAAATGACAATCGAAGAGCTCGACCTTTCGGTTCGCTCTTATAACTGTCTGAAACGGGCCGGCATTAATACGGTTCAGGAACTGACGCAAAAAACGGAAGAAGACATGATGAAAGTGCGTAACCTTGGACGCAAATCTTTGGAAGAAGTACAAAGCAAATTGGCTGAGCTTGGTTTGTCTTTGCGTAAAGAAGACTAATCTCTGAAGGGGGAGGGAAAAGCATGGCATACGCAAAACTTGGCAGAAACAGCAGCGCACGCAAAGCAATGCTTCGTGACTTGGTTACCGATCTGATCATTCATGAACGCATCGAAACCACGGAAGCAAAAGCAAAAGAAGTGCGCTCGATCGTTGAAAAAATGATTACGCTCGGAAAGCGCGGCGATTTGCACGCACGTCGTCAAGCCGCTGCCTATGTGCGTACCGATCGTTCTTACACGGTGAAAGAGGGAGAAGAAGTCACACATCAAAAAGTGAACGCAGTGAAAAAGCTGTTTGATGAGATTGCTCCCCGTTATGAAGACCGGAATGGTGGTTACACACGCATTCTCAAATTAGGACCTCGCCGTGGAGACGGTGCACCCATGGTCTTCCTTGAATTGGTAAAATAATCTTTTTTTGTTGGAAAGGGTGAGGCAGGATCCAGCACTTGGTCCTGACGTTTACCCTTTTTTCTTTTAAGGAGAAAAAATGGAACCGATCATTCAGTATGAACGAGTATGGTTTCGTTACGAACAGGAATCAGATTCCCCTTGGGTGTTGAAAGATGTCTCGCTTTCCATTGGTTCCGGGGAATATGTGAGCATTGTCGGAAGTAACGGTTCCGGCAAGTCCACACTGGCCCGGTTGGCAAACGGATTGTTGCTTCCGGTAAAGGGCCGGGTCCGGGTGGCGGACATGGATACCCGGTCGGAAGAAGATCTGTGGAATATCCGCCGGAAAGTCGGGATGGTGTTTCAAAACCCGGATAACCAAATCGTTGCGACATCCGTGGAAGACGATATTGCCTTCGGATTGGAAAATATCGGTGTTCCGCGTCCGGAAATGAAAAACAAAATCGATCAAGCGGTGAAAGCGGTCGGACTTCAGGGGTTGGAACGCGTACAGCCCCATCACCTTTCGGGCGGACAGAAGCAAAGATTGGCCATTGCCGGAGTGCTGGTGTTGGAACCGGATGTGATCATTTTTGATGAATCCACGTCCATGCTTGATCCGGTTGGACGGAGGACGTTGCTCCATTTGATGCAATCGTTAAATGATCGGGGAACCACCATTATTCACATCACCCACTCCGCGGAAGAAGCTTTTCAGGCGGATCGAGTGATTGTCATGCATCAGGGAGAATGCAAGTTGGATCAACCGGTGAAGCAATTGTATCCCCGGGCACATTGTTTGAAACAATGGGGTTTGGCGGTTCCGCTCGAAGTGGAGTTGAAACACCGGCTCCAGAAAAAAGGCTGGCCGCTGGGAGAGATCACCGGCAAAGAAGATCTGGTGAGTGAAATATGGAGATTGTTATCCAAGACCTGAGCGTGAAATATTTGCCGAATACTCCTTTTGAGAGAGAAGCTTTGTCCCGGGTTTGCCTTCGCATTCCGAAAGGGAGTTTTGCTGCTGTGGTCGGTGGAACCGGCTCTGGAAAATCGACATTGATCCAGTGTATCGCCGGGCTGATCCGCCCCAGTGCGGGACACGTCCAAGTGGGGGACCTGGTTTGGGACGCCCGGAGCCAATCGGGATCGGCCCTCAGACGGCATGTCGGGTTGGTTTTTCAATATCCGGAACACCAGTTATTTGCGGAAACCGTAGCGGCTGATATTGCCTTCGGCTTGAAAAACCGGGGGGTGGAGGAACCGGAACGAAGTCGCCGGGTCCGATGGGCCATGGACTTGGTCGGGCTTGCGCCGGAATTATGCGATCGTTCTCCTTTTCACTTAAGCGGCGGACAGATGAGGAGGGTGGCGATTGCCGGGGTCTTGGCCTTGGAACCGGATATACTGATTCTGGACGAGCCCTCGGCCGGATTGGATCCGGAAGGGGAAGAAGAGCTGTTTGCTTTGCTTAAAAAGCTGCATCAGCAGGGGAAAACCATTGTCCTGGTGACCCATGACATGAATCACGTCGTGCGCTGTGCCGACCGGGTGTTTGTGCTGGCAGATGGAAAGCTGGTCTTGTCCGGAACGCCGGAAGAAGTGTTCAGCCGGGAGCAAAAGTGGCAGGAACTTTCTTTGGCATTGCCGCATGTCACGCAGTTGATCCTGAAAATGAACCGGAAACTGGATCCGCCGCTTCCTTTATCCATTTTTACCTTGGATGCGCTTGAAAAAGCTTTGGAAAAACGGTTTGCTTCCGGGGTGAATGCAAAATGAAAGGGTTTGTGGTGGGGTCCTATTTTCCCGGCGATTCTTTTGTTCACCGGCTGGATCCCCGGGCCAAACTGGGATTTGTTTTTGTCTTTATGATTTATGTTTTCTTTTTGGAAGCTGTTTTGCCGAGCATAGTGTTCCTTTTGTTCACGCTTGCCGCCGTCCGTGCGGCCGGGATTCCATACAAGCTTTTTTTCAGCGCACTGAAACCCGTCCTTTGGATCATTCTGTTGTCTTCCTTTTTGCATTTATGGATGAACAAAGGCGGGGATGTGGTCTTGTCTTTTTCTTTCATCACCGTTTATGAAGAGGGCATCCGCCAAGCCGGGATCATTGCCAGCCGGCTTTCCTTGCTGGTCTCCATTGCTTCGCTGCTCACGTTTACGACGTCTCCGATGGACTTGACGGACGGGATTGAAAAGATTTTGTCTCCGTTTAAAAAAGTCGGGGTTCCCGCACATGAATTGGCTTTGATGATGTCCATCGCACTCCGGTTCATCCCGACGCTGTGGGAGGAAACGGAGAAAATCCGCAAGGCGCAAATGGCGCGCGGAGTGGATTTTGGAGAGGGGAATCTGCTGAAACGGTTGAAAAAATATTTTCCGATCCTCATCCCGTTATTTGTGTCTTCTTTTCGGAGAGCGGAAGATCTGGCACTGGCCATGGAAGCCAGATGTTACCGGGGAGCGGAAGGGAGAACGAAATGGCGCCGGCTTCAGCTCACCTGGAGGGATGGGTGGCTGGTTGCCGTCTTGATCCTGTTGGGGGGCATTGTGTGGATTTTTCGCCAATAGGGAGGTGCAAAGCCCGGATTGAAAAAGATTAAACTGGTCATCGCTTACGACGGAACGGATTTTTCCGGTTTTCAAAGCCAACCTGGACAAAGAACGATTCAAGGGACACTGGAAGAAGCATTGCGGAAGATGACCGGTGAGGCGGTTTCGGTTCATGGTTCCGGCAGGACCGATGCGGGGGTTCACGCCCTTCACCAAGTTTGTCATTTTATGACTTCCAGTCCGATCCCGGTTGAAAAATATCCTTATATCTTAAGGCGTACCTTGCCGCGGGATGTATTGGCCCTTTCGGCGGAAGAAGTCCCCATGGACTTTCATGCCCGAAAAAGCGCAAAGTGGAAAACATACCGCTACCGGTTGGATTTGAGACCGATCCCCGATTTGTTTGAGCGCCGGTTTCGCACTCATGTCCCGGTTTCGTTGGATATGGGGAAAATGCAGGATGCGGCGGATCATCTGGTGGGCACCCATGATTTCACCTCTTTTTGTTCCGCCAAAACCGAGATCGAAGATAAGGTCCGCACGATTTACCAATGCCGCTTGGAAAAGGAGCCGGGCGGATTGGCCATCGAAGTGACCGGCAACGGTTTTCTTTATAATATGGTGCGGATTATCGCAGGGACGCTGGTGGAAGTCGGGAAAGGGAGAATCCGGCCGGAGGCGGTTCCCGGAATCATTCTGGCAAAAGACCGGCAAAAAGCGGGACCCACGTTTCCGCCGGAAGGACTGGTCCTGGTCAAAGTCGGCTATACACCTTGGAAAAATTCCGATCCCACCGCGTCTCCTTCTTGACATCGCACCTCATTTGCGATATTATAACGCTTGGTATTTTCCACTCCATGCCCCGGTGGAGTTATGTTCGGCGCAAAATCAGTCACTGATAAATGCTTCTAAAACTTGAAAATGATTAACGGTTTACCGTTTGTTGATAGAGGAGGGAATACGGATGCGTACCACCTATATGGCGAAACCCAATGAAGTGGAACGGAAGTGGTATGTGGTTGATGCCAAAGGCAAAACCTTGGGTCGTTTGGCATCGGAAGTTGCGGCATTGCTTCGCGGAAAACATAAGCCTGAGTTTACCCCGCATGTCGATACCGGGGATTTCGTGATTGTGATCAATGCAAGTCAAATTGAATTGACCGGTAAAAAATGGAACAAAAAGATCTATTACCGCCATTCCCGTTATCCGGGCGGATTGAAAGCGACTCCGGCACACGAAATGCGTGACAAACATCCGGAACGTATGATCGAATTGGCAGTCAAAGGAATGCTTCCAAAAGGAAGCCTTGGTCGCAAGCAACTCAAAAAATTAAAAGTATATGCAGGTTCCGAGCATCCTCATCAGGCACAACAGCCGGTTGAGTGGGAACTGCGTGGATAATAAAAGGAGGTAACCGATTTGGCACAAGTTCAATTTTACGGAACCGGTCGCCGTAAGGAATCGGTCGCTCGAGTTCGCCTCGTTGCCGGAGATGGACGAATCGTGATCAACGGCCGCAGCATTGATGATTATTTTGGTTTGGAAACCTTGAAAGCCATTGTTCGCCAACCGTTGGTGCTGACGGATACACAAGATCGTTATGATGTTCTGGTCAATGTTCATGGCGGCGGCTTCACAGGACAAGCCGGAGCCATTCGTCACGGAATTGCACGGGCTTTGTTGAAAGTTGATCCGGAACTTCGTCCAGCTTTGAAAAAAGCCGGTTTCCTGACACGTGACCCACGGATGAAAGAGCGTAAAAAATACGGTCTCAAAGGCGCTCGCCGTGCACCCCAATTCTCCAAACGTTAAGCTTTATATCTCAACGTTTACAAGGCCCTTTCCCGAATTGTCCGGGAAAGGGTTTTTTACATTCAAACCAAAACGAAGAAACACTGCTCCTTTTTGGAATCAGTGCTTCTTCGTTTTTCATGTGCGCAAAATGGTCTCCATTGATTTTCCACGGGCCAACTCATCGATCAGTTTATCCAAGTAGCGAATTTCCTGCATTGTTGGTTCTTCGATGTCTTTCACCCGGACACCGCAGATCACCCCTTTGATCAAGAACCGCAAAGGATTCAATTGAGGAGCTTCCAAAAAGAAGGTCTCAAGGTCAGTTTGTTTTTCTAAGTGCGCCTCTAATTCTTCTTGGCGTTATCCTGTCAACCAACGGATGATTTCATCGACTTCTTCTTTGGTTTGTCCTTTTTTCTCCGCTTTTTATTTTTTTACATACAGGGATCAATTTTTGAAAAACTCATTTGGTAAATCCGGGGTTTGTTCATCATTGATTCTCCTTTTGCGATATATGGGGAAACGGAGGGAAGTCGGTGATGGACACTTAAGAGAAAGAGGCCTGTGGGTGAAATAACCATCCATACGCCTCTTTCACAACGGGATTATTTGTTTTTCAGCGTGGAAATATATTCGTTTACCACATGATACACAAGGTTTCAGCGGTATCAAGGTGGTATTTTCCCGCGTTTGTCTTATTGTTGGACATACCCAAGAACGGAACCCCATAGGCATCGGCAATTTGCGCGGCGGAGGCGCTTTCCATTTCCTCGACGGAGGTTCCGTATTTTTCATGATACTATTGGATCCGGTTCACCTCATTGTTCCAAAGGTCGGCCGAACCGATGGTGCCTTCCACCACTTTGCCGTTTTTGTATTTGTCTTTGACGGACAGAGCCGCTTTCAGCAATTTCGGATCGTCTTCATAATAACGGATCTTTTCCGCGCTCTTGACTTCTCCGGCACTGCCTTCCGAGGCCATCTGGTCCATCGGTTTCCATGTGAATGGATCGGTTCCTTGGTTGATGATGGCAACAGGATGGTACTTCTCGATGGCCAAGGCGGTGGCAGCCGCCGTGTTTTCCATTCCTTTTCCGGTTTTTACGACAATGGCCGCAGCATGGATGAAAGCGAATAAAAATTCGGTTTGGATTGAAAATAGGGGTGAATCCATTTTCAAAGGAGGAGCTTGATTTGTCTGGGAAAGATGATATGAATCATAAAATCGTTCGCGGAATACTGACCACCCGCCAAGGGCATCCGGTTTTTGACAACCAAAACATTAAAACGATTGGAAACCGGGGACCGGCAACCCTTGAAAATTATCATTTCATCGAAAAGATCTCTCACTTTGACCGGGAAGAAGTTCCGGAACGGGTGGTGCATGCACGTGGCACCGGAGCATTTGGATATTTTGAAACCTACGGGAAAGTAGGGGATGAACCGGTTGAAAAGTATACCCGTGCCAAAGTGTTTTCCGGAGCGGGAAAAAGAACCCCCGTATTGGTTCGTTTTTCCACCGTGGCCGGTGCAAAAGGATCACCGGAAACAGCCAGGGACCCACGCGGATTTGCAGTGAAAATGTATACGGAGGATGGGAACTGGGACTTGGTCGGGAACAATCTTAAAATTTTCTTTATCCGTGATCCCATGAAATTTCCGGACATGATTCACGCTTTTAAACCGGATCCTGTTTCCAATGTGCCAAATCCTCAACGGATGTTTGATTTTGTTGCCCGTTCACCGGAATCCATTCACATGATTACGTTTCTCTTTTCCCCATGGGGGATTCCCGCAACATACCGGCACATGCAAGGTTCCGGGGTAAATACGTACAAATGGGTCAATGACAAAGGAAAAGCGGTTCTGGTGAAGTATCACTGGGAACCAAAACAAGGAATCCGAAACCTGACGCAGGAAGAGGCGGAAAAAATCCAGGCGAAAAACGTGGAACATGCGACACAAGATCTGTATGAAGCCATCGAGCGGGGAGATTATCCCGAATGGGAGTTGTTTGTCCAAATCATGGAGGACGGGTACCATCCCGAACTTGATTTTGATCCACTGGATGTCACAAAGCTTTGGCCGGAGGATCAGTTCCCGTGGCTGCCAGTCGGCCGGCTTGTGCTAAACCGAAACCCGGTGGACTTTCATGCAGAGATTGAACAGGCGGCGTTCGGAACCGGAGTGCTGGTGGACGGAATGGATTTTTCCGACGATAAAATGTTGCAAGGACGCACGTTCTCTTATTCGGACACCCAGCGTTACCGCATCGGGGCCAACTATTTACAATTACCGGTGAATGCCCCGAGGGTTCCGATCCGAACCAATCAGCACCGGGGTCAAATGGATCGCCGTGACCCCCGTGAATCCGGTGGAAATCCGCATATCAATTACGAACCTTCTTTGCTGGGGGGGCTGGAAGAAGCCGCCAGAGAAGGAAGCGTTCCGCATCAGCCGATGTACAATGCAGCCGCAATGAGTGCACCGATTGAGCGTACAAACGATTACGGACAAGCGGGACAGACATACCGGAGTTTTGAAGACTGGGAGCGTGACGAATTGATCAAAAACTTGTCGGATGCGCTTGCGGTTTGTGACAAGCGGATTCAGGATGCAATGATTGAACACTTTACAAAGGCGGACGAAGATTACGGGCGTCGTGTGAAGAAAGGAATTGAAAAGAAAATGAAAGAGTTGGCAAAGCAAGAAAGAGAAAAAATCACGCTGCCGGGACGTGAAGCCGGACGCACCAAATTTGGCCAAGGGACGCTTTCCGCCAACCAGGCAACCAAAGAAGCCGTGCAGAAAAGCCATGAAGCGGATCCTTACTGATGGCTTCGGAAAGATGGAAATCAGGGGAACGTATTAAAAGAACTTCCTTGCTCCAAAGGAGTTCCCTTTGATTTCTCATGAAGAATGGCGATTTGTCTCAACCACGCAAAAGTTTTTTCAGCCGAAAAACAGCGCATTCCCTCTTTGACAAGGTAATCGGCTTTTTGGAAACCGTCAGGCAAAGGCTTTTCCGCCAGATAAGGAATCGCCACACAATACATTCCGGCCCGTTTGGCGGCCTCAACCCCGTATGGGGAATCCTCCACCACCAAACAGTGTTCCGGGCGGATGGCGAGCTGTCTGGCGGCTTCCAAAAACACATCCGGTTCCGGCTTGCCTTTCTTGACATTTTCCGAAGAAACCACCGCATCGAAGAAAGGGGACAACCGGGTCACCGACAAGATCTCCTCAATGATGTCCGGTGAAGACCCCGAAACCAGGGCCAATGGAACCTTGTTTTCCTGAAGGATGTGCAAAAACTTTTTCATTACAGGAAAAACGTGTGTAAACCCTGTTCTTTTTCTCGATCAACACATCGACGGGATCTGAAAAAGGGTACTTTTTATTCAAATCTTCCAGCATTTCTTTTGTGCTGATGCCCACATACGGCTTTTTCATCTCAAAGTCAAAACCGGTGATTCCGTATTCCGCCAACAACTTTTTCTCCGCTTCAAAATAATTGGGCTCGCTGTCAATCAGTGTGCCATCCAAGTCAAAAATCACCGCTTGAATCCCCGACATTGCATTTCCCTCCTCACGGCATAAAACAAAAAATTGAGAGACGGTTTTATCATTAAATTCTTCTTCAAACAAAAGGTTTCTGTGTGGAACATCGGTGTTTGTTCTTTGTTAAAGCAGGAATACCTTCATGATTTTTCGGGGATTTATTAAGTAAAACGCATAAAGGAGTTTGCTTTTCGCCATGTTTGACGCGTTTTATGATCTTCATCCGGTGATGCAGGCTTTGATTGCCACGTTGTTCACCTGGTTCATGACCGCATTGGGAGCTTCTCTGGTTTTTTTTACCAAGACGTTCAACGAAAAGTTGATGGACAGCATGTTGGGGTTTGCAGGAGGCGTGATGATTGCCGCCAGTTATTGGTCGCTGTTGTCCCCGGCCATTGAAATGTCCCGGGGCCATGCGATTGCCGATTGGTTCCCGGCGGCAACCGGTTTTATGGCCGGCGGGTTTTTTTTGGGGGCCATCGATAAAATATTGCCCCATCTCCACCCAAACGCGCCCCTCGGCCAAGCGGAAGGTTATCTTTCAAAGGAAGTGAAAAAAAGCACCTTGTTGGTGCTTGCCATCACGTTGCACAACATTCCCGAGGGACTGGCGGTGGGGGTTGCTTTCGGCTCCATCGCAGGCGGGGGAACGGAAGCTTCTCTGGCAGCCGCCGTGACACTTGCCGTCGGGATTGGAATCCAAAATTTCCCCGAAGGAATTGCGGTTTCCATGCCGCTCAGGGGAGAAGGAATGTCCCGCAGAAAGAGTTTTTTCTACGGACAGTTCTCGGGAATGGTTGAACCCGTTGCCGCCGTCATCGGCGCATTTTTTGTCACGTTCATCGGGTCGCTGTTGCCCTATGCCTTAGGTTTTGCGGCGGGCGCGATGATCTTTGTGGTGGCGGAAGAAGTGATTCCAAGCTCGCAGGAAAGAGGGAATAAAGACCTGGCCTCCATGAGCTTGATGGCCGGATTTGTTGTGATGATGATTTTGGATGTCACTTTCGGCTGAGCCAGGATGATTTGCCCGGAATCCACAGAGGTTGGATCCGCTTTTCTTTCCGGAGGCAATCTGCTATTCTTTCCCGGTTCTTGTTTTTTCTTACGTTTCTTTGTCAAGAATGAAGAAAAAGAGAGTTTGGACAAAGGAGCAAACCACCGGTGGCACAAATTTTTTACTGGGATGAATGGCAGATTAAAAGAGAAGAACAAATTCGGTTAAAAGCATTGAATCAGTTTCCCTGGTCCCAATTGAAAAAAATCAAGGAAGATTTTGTGGACCCGTTTACCCATTATTGGCCCGAGTTGCGCAAAATTATGTTGTTGGAATTGGTGTACCGCATGGTTTTTGAATCATATGCGGCCGGGATGATCGAGCGGAAAAAGGCGGGGAGGCGAAAAGTGACGTTTTCCCAACCGGTTGATGCTGCTTCCCGTACTCCCCAAAACAACCAACCGGAGCAGAAAACGATTTCTCTGTCCGAATCGCTTTGCCTGATCGTCACCCAAAACGACCCGGTGGATGTTTTTATCACCAACCGCGAAAAAATATGCCGCCAATTGACGGATCAACTGGTGAAGGAATTTTCCATCTTCCGGTGGTTGGATGAATGGAATGTGCAATCGGTGATGATTTTGCTGGAAGAATTGAGCCGCATCTGGTTCCAGCAAGGCTGGAGTGAGTGAGCGATGGTTAGTACATAACTGTCCGTTTCGCCCATATACATGAAGATAGACAGGTTTAATCAAGTGAGGCGAAATGGATGGAAAAATGGTTGAAAGAACATTGGGTGTGGGCGGGAATCGTTTTGCTTTTGCTCCTGTTGCCGGCTTTGTTTTTCATGTCGAAAAATCTTATTGTATCCACATGGTCCATGCCATTAAACGGAAAAGTCATTGTATTGGATGCCGGGCACGGGGGAGCGGACGGGGGAGCGGTCAGCGAGTCCGGGCTCATCGAAAAAGACATCACATTGCAAATGGTTTTTTATTTGCGGGATTATTTGCAAGAAGCAGGGGCCTTGGTTTATCTGACCCGGGAGAGTGACCGGGATCTGGCTTCCCCGGACACAGGCAGGCTCCGTTCCCGGAAAGCAGAGGATCTCATGCGCCGGATTCATTTGGTCAAAGAGAAAAAAGCGGATGCTTTGATCAGCATCCATTTGAATGCCATTCCTTCGCCCAAATGGTCAGGAGCCCAAACGTTCTATCATCCGGCGAAAGAAGAAAACAAAAGGCTGGCGGTTTTTATCCAGTCTGAATTGGTGAAACAGCTGGGCAACACCAAGCGTTTGGCGAAACAAAAAGGGGATGTGTATATTTTGAATCATTCCCCGGTTCCGACGGCTTTGGTGGAGGTTGGGTTTTTGTCCAACCCCGCGGAAGCCGAACTTTTGTCGCAGCCGGAGTACCAAAAAAAAGTGGCGGCATCCATTTATCTGGGGATTCTCCAATATTACACAGGAAAAGAACCACCTCCAATCGTTGATCAGTAGTGTGTTATAATAGACAAGAAATCGCTTTCGATTGAGGTGTCAGCCATGCTAACCCAGGAAAAAATATTAGAAGCATTAAAAAATGTGAAAGATCCTGAAATTAACCGAAGTCTTGTCGAATTGGACATGATTCGAAATATCCGGATAAAAGGGAAAGAAGTCTCGCTGGATGTAATTTTGACCATTCAGGGTTGCCCTTTAAAATTTAAAATCCAGGAAGATGTGGAGAAGGCCATTTATCAGCTGGGAGCCGAAAAGGTGAATGTGCGCTTCGGATCGATGACGGATGAAGAACGGCAAAAACTGGCGGCAAGTTTGCGCCAGGAAGGACAGAAAGACCGCCAGAGCCAGGTTCCCCCGTTGTTGGATCCTTCCTCCAACACGCAGTTTATCGCCGTGTCCAGCGGAAAAGGCGGTGTCGGAAAATCGACCGTGACCGTGAATCTGGCCGTGGCATTGGCCCGGAAAGGGAAAAAAGTGGGCATTATTGATGCCGATATATACGGATTCAGCGTTCCGGACATGATGGGCATCGAAACGCGTCCCGTGGTGATTGGTGAGATGATTTTGCCTGTGGAACGTTTCGGCGTGAAAGTCATGTCCATGGGATTTTTTGTTCAAGACAATTCGCCGGTGGTTTGGCGCGGACCCATGTTGGGGAAAATGCTGAGAAACTTCTTCAGTGAAGTTTACTGGGGAGACCTTGATTATTTGTTGATCGATTTGCCTCCGGGAACGGGGGACGTGGCGCTGGACATTCACCAAATGATCCCGCAAAGCAAAGAAATCCTCGTGACGACTCCCCACGCAACGGCGGCGTTTGTTGCTGCACGGGCAGGTGCCATGGCACTGAATACGACCAAACATGAGCTTCTCGGCGTCGTCGAGAACATGTCCTGGTACCAAAATAAATACGGGGAGCGGGAATACGTCTTCGGCCACGGCGGAGGCAAGAAGTTGGCCGAAGAGTTAAAAGTGGATCTGTTGGCCCAGATTCCGCTCGGGGCTCCGGAGTATAAAGACATGGATGATCCGGATTTTGCCCCGGCGATCTATGATGCCGATCACCCCAATGGCAAAAGGTACGGGGATTTGGCTGAAAAATTGTTGGAAAAGGCACCGGTTGCCGGATAACGGGAGGCGGTTTTCACCGCCTCTTCATTATTGTTGGGACTGTCCGCCTTCCTGATTGCCGCCGCCACCTTGTTCGCCTTCGTCTTCACCGCCGCCTTCTTGACTGTCTTGTTTTTTGCTTTGGGCTTGTTCACCGAGCTTTTTCTGAATGCTCGGCACTTGGATCAGTTCTTCCATGATTTTTTTGGTTTCTTCCCGGTATTGCTGGCTTTTCAGGATTTTCAGGATTTGATTGGACATTTGCGGATCTTTGAAGATCTCGATCAGCATTTTTTGATATTCCGGGTCTTTCAACAAGGTTTTCATCAGCTTTTTGTTTTGTTCTTCCGTGACCTGAAACAAATTGTTGGCCACTTCCGGCTTTTGCAAAATGGTTTCCCACTCTTTTTTCATTTTGGCATCGGTAAGGGATTGGGCCAGAGCCTTTTCCATTTCTTGCGATTTCATCATGATTTTTTGTTTGAATTCAGGCTCCTGCATCAGATCCTCCAGCACTTTTTTTCCTTCTCCCGTATGCAATACGTCCAGCGTGATTTCCTTGATTTTTTGATAATCCGGCTCGGATGGCTGGGACTGATTGGAACTGCATGATACGACCGTCAACACAGGAAGGATGATTGCTACGATCCATTTTATCTTCTGCATCTTCTTTGTTCCTCCGTTTCGCGAGCTTACTCTTTTTTAATATGCGAGTTTGCCGGAGGCTTTATGCCTGACTGTCAAATCAGAATCAATTTTGGTACAATCGGTTAAGAAAACAAAACAGGAGAGACCGTTATGACTTTAAGGAAATTGATTTATTGGTTTTTCTCGACACTGATCCTCGGATGTGTTACGGCAATTATTTTGGGTTTTCTTTTTGAACAGGCGGCGGGTGAAGTGTTGTTCGGTTCCTTGACCAGTCAGCTTTTGCTTGGCTTGACCCTGGCTGCCGTTGCGGAACTCGGCTTCTTTGCCTATCTGGTGTTTAATTGGTTGGCCAAGGGGTTGTTAAGAAAAAAGACAGTTTATGACACGGTGATGCTTTTATTGATCCTGATTCTGACCGGAAATTTGCTGTACTTGAATTTCGCGAAATATCAGGGAGAAGAATTCTGGCTCCACTTGCTCGTTCCCACGGTCATTGTTTTGTCGGCCATCCTGATTGCCGGTCTGAAACAAAAGTGGACGAATCAAAGCGCATACATACCCACGCTTTTTTTTGTCATCGCCGCAACAACGATTGAAGCGATTCCTTCCATCAATCCCAAGGAAGGGGAAGTCCCGCTTCTGATCATAATGCACACGGTGTTGGTTCTTTTGGTTTGCAATGCATGGCAAATTTTGCAGCTGCACCGGTGGGTGCAACCTTCGCCCGCTGAAAGGGGGAAGAAGGGGAAGTTTGCCAAGAGCACGAAGGCCGGTGTAAAAAACACCCATAAACAGAAAAAGAAAAAATAAAGGAGTCGGTTGCCGTTCAAGCGAACGGAATCGACTCTTTTTTCATGGGGAAAACGCTGATCTTATGCTATGCTTATGTAGGTGCAACGTTATTCAACGGATTGGGTATCCACCTCGGAGCCGGAGATCAATTCAGACACCGTGACAAATTCATATCCTTTCGATCGCAACCCGTCAATGATTTCCGGCAAAGCTTCGTGGGTTTGGCGACAAGAATCGCTGGCGTGCAACAAAACGATGTCTCCGGGATGGGCTTTGGTTAAAACACGTTTGACAATTTCATCTTTCCCGGGATTCATCCAGTCGCGGGAATCGGTGTCCCATTGGATGGTTTTATAACCGAGACTGTCGGCAATCTTGAGGACCCTTTTGTCAAAGTCCCCGTTCGGAAAACGGATCAGATTCGGTTTTTTGCCTGTGGCTTTTTGCAAAATCTGGTCTGCTTTTAAAATTTGAGTGCGAATTTGTTCTTCGTTGTATTGGCTGTAGTTATCATGCCGGTGACCGTGGCTTCCGATTTCATACCCCATGTTCACAATCCGTTTGACCAGGTCGGGATGGCTTTCTGCCCACGGAGAAGATAAGAAGAACGTCGCTTTTTTCAGCCCTTTTTGTTCCAAAACGTCCAAAATGGGGCCGGTGCGTTCTTCCCCCCAGCTGATATCAAAGGTTAAGGCGATTTGTTTTTTATCTGTGTCAACGCTGTAAATCGCAGACGGGCCCGGATCCAGCGGCACAAAGACCTGAATGTTTTTGTTTTCCGCATAAAAGATCCCGGCTGCAAAGAATAGAACAAGAAGGATAAGAATACTCCGTTTCAGACGTTTGCCTGAAAGCACAAGAAAAAAATTCATTGTGTCGGTCCCTCCCCCGAATCAACATCTATCCTAAATGTATGCGTGAGGACGAGGGTTATGATTGTTTGTCCATAAAAAGGAGTGGAAATATGAAAAAGTGGTGGTCCGCCATTCGTGAAGAAAGAAGATATTTTACGATGATGGCTGTCGTGTTTGTCACCAGTGCCGTGACCGGTTACTTCCAAGGGGATTCGTTGACAACCTTTCTGAAACAAGCCGGGGTGTTTGAGGAAATTGAAAAAGTGGTGCAATCCATCCAAAGTCAGCCGACGTTTTTGAATGCATTTGTCTCGATCTTTCTGAATAACTTGTTTGCCACGATGATGATCATTTTATTGGGCGCTTTGTTTTTCGGAATCTATCCCTTTTCGGCCATGCTGATGAACGGAATGCTGTTGGGAACCACCCTTTACGTCGCATCCCATGATTCGGGACAAAATCCCTGGGCCATCTTTGTCCAGTCGATCTTGCCCCATGGTATTATGGAATTGCCGGCATTGTTTATGGCTGCCGGTTTGGGGATTCATTTGGGAATGGCAGTGTTGAGGCGGGTTTTATCGGTCTTTTCAAGCGAACGGATGCAGGCCAGCATTGCTGAATGGAAAAGGATTCGAAGCCGGCTGGTGCCCAATCTTACGGCCATTGTGGTACTGCTGTTTTTAGCGGCTGTTGTTGAGGCGGCCTTGATTATATATGGAATATCCTAGGAGGAATAGAAATGAAAGTGAATGTGACATGGCAAGGAAAGATGCGGTTTGAAACGGAAACGCCGTCCGGACATACGGTGACAATGGATGCCGCACCGGAAGTCGGCGGGGAAAACAAAGGCCCCCGACCGACAGAAATGGTTTTGTCGGCAGTAGGAACCTGTTCCGCGATTGATATTGTCGATATTCTGCGGAAGATGCGTTTAAATGTGGAAGGATTCGCAATGGAGGTGGAAGGGGAACGGGCAGAAGATCATCCCCGCCGCTTCACCAAAGTGCACATGCATTATGTGTTAAAAGGGGATCTTCCCGAAGAAAAAGTCCGTCGGGCTGTACAGCTTTCCGTTGAGAAGTATTGCTCGGTTTCCAATTCATTAAATGCCCGGATCTCTTCCAGTTTTGAAATCAATGGGAAAAGATATGAAATAGATTGAGTTGGCCGCTTGGTCGCGGGGATTTTGAGGTCCCCGCCATTTTTTTCGATTTTATTTTTAAAAAAGTGTTGACTTATGTCGGTGAAGGTGATAATATCGTATTTGTCGCCGCGAGAGAGCGGCAAACATAAAGCGAAATGAAGTGTTCCTTGAAAACTGAAGAGTGAAGACATGACTCGTTAATTCTTGAGAGTTCACATCAAACTTTTTTGGAGAGTTTGATCCTGGCTCAGGATGAACGCTGGCGGCGTGCCTAATACATGCAAGTCGAGCGGGAGAATCATCCTTCGGGATGAGGATCCAGCGGCGAACGGGTGAGTAACACGTGGGCAACCTGCCCGCAAGACCGGGATAACTCCGGGAAACCGGGGCTAATACCGGATAGTCCTTTTCCCCGCATGGGGAAAAGGGGAAAGGCGGCTTCGGCTGTCACTTGCGGATGGGCCCGCGGCGCATTAGCTGGTTGGTGAGGTAACGGCTC
>NZ_REFP01000011.1 GCF_003688725.1 Thermoactinomyces vulgaris | reverse complement strand
AAACCAGTTTCTGTCCTCCGCGAAGAACAGGACCCAAGAATTTGGAATTTTTGGCACCCATGATCAGTTTTTGCCCGATGCCGCTGGCCAAGCCCCGGGAAGCTCCTGCCGTGATGCCTCCTCCGATCAATCCCAAGAGGCCGCCAATGGCTGCTTCAAGAAGGTCATTTTGTTAATTTCCCAACCATTCAGGGCCATACTGATCACAAATGACAAAGCCATACCACTGAGTACGGCAATCCCTAACGGTGTGGCAAAGATGCACAAGACAATGCCCAAAATCAGGACGCCGGCAAACGCTATGTATTCTTTAAATTTGACGATCCAGTCCCAAACTGCAGACAGTGTATCGATTACGACTTCTGCTATTTTGGAGCAAATTTCAGTAAACCAATCCCAAAAGGCAGACGCTTTTTCCTTGGTCCATTCCCATGCTCCGGAAATTTTGTCCCCTAACCAATCTCCTACCTTTGACAATGATTCGGTAAACTTATCCACAAATCCTTTCTTTTCTTCAACCGGAGGGGATGAGACCGGTTGCTCCTTCTGAACCGGGTTTTTTTGTTCAAATTGATTGAAATCCTCATTAATCTCAGGAACATTAATCCCCCCGTCAGCATGAACAATAGAATGAACCCAGAAACCTGTTCCTGCCGAGATGTGCATTTGATTTTTAATTAAAAAAATAAACCTGCTCTTTTGCAGGTCAAGCAATGTGCTTCAGTTTTTGTGTATATTGAATTTTCAGGTGTTCGAGTTTCTCAAGATCCATTTTTAGTCGAATATTGATAATCAATACAACCGCCGAAAAACCTCTTGAAATCAGAGGTTAGACGGGTTATTATTTTCAACAAAGAACTTGATTGCATCTCATTTTGAGAATTGAAACACCACCTATCACGCAAATGCTGTCAACCGTTGCTGTGGTCACAATGATTACACCTCTTCTAGAGGATTACAAAAACAGCTCTCTCCATCACCGGAGAGATGTTTTAATAGAGATTATCTCTTGCCTTTAAAATGTTAGACTTTGAAGGTTTACAGTCTTTTTATCTTTTTGCTAAACTGAAAATAATTGATATTCCTGATGTTCAAACTTGTAACAGAAGTTATTTTTCGAGCACCTTGATATCTCAAAAATCCCCGGGGTTGCTCGCAAAAGCTGAAACCCGCATGAAATAAAGGAAAAAGCCACCTTCGTTTTGACTTGATACATAAAAAATAACTTAAATGCTCTTTAAAAAACGAAGGTGCTCGAAAAACGGTGCTGAACCTCAAGAGTGCCAAGGGTTTCAGACACATGCCGTCAGAATGATTACACCTCATCAAGAGGATTGAAACGATGTTGTTCGATTTCACTTCATCCGATTTGTTACTGTCAGAATGATTACACCTCATCAAGAGGATTGAAACCATCTTCGTCGTATAAAATTTGAGAAACTTGTTCTTCATGGTCAGAATGATTACACCTCATCAAAAGGATTGAAACTCATGATGTTACGTCTTCATTTGATCTGGAAGTTGGGTCAAAGTGACTACACCTCTTCTAGAGGATTGAAACTTTTTCTCGGTCAACTCCACATTGACCTTTGCCCAATCGTCAAAAAGGAAAAAGCCACTTCGTTTTGAGCTGATACATAAAAAATAACTTAAATGCTCTTTAAAAAACGAAGGTGCTCGAAAAACCATATTGAACCTCAAGCGTGTCAAGGGTTTGAGACATATGCCGTCAGAATAATTGCATCTCATCAAGAGGATTGAAACGATGTTGGCTTGGCTTTCAATTGATGCCAAGGTTCCGTCAGAATGATGGAACGGATTGGCTAGATTTAATAAGTAACAAAAAATCTTACGTTACTTTTCAAAAGAGGAAAGTCCAGATAACCACCGAATCCTCTTGAAATTCAAATGTCGAGTGGTTATGAAAAATACCCGGGAACTTTAATATTGGATCAGCATGTATTTTTGCATGCATAAAAAAGACCGTCCATATCGGACGGTCTTTTTTTATTCCAAACTGGATTCAATGAACCGGATTTGTATCTCGTCTAACTTTTTCATATGATAACCTCCTATTTCATTAGTCAATCTCCTGGCACGCCACTTACACAGTGAACGAAAATACCACTGTGTCACGTTCGTGCAGGTGACGGCCACCTCTTCGCTGGTGAAACTTTGACTTATATATTTTTTGACTTGAAGATTCTCACAGCAAAAAAGTTGAATGAATGAAGAATTTTTATTTTAACCCTTTTCTCTCCGTGATTGATTTCTTATAAAAAGACTTGTTAAATAAACCTTGATTCAAGGCTAAAAAACATTTTGTTTTTTAGTCTTAATTATTTATATTTTTCTTTTTATAGTTATTTAAAATGTTGTCTGTGTAACTGTGGTTTGAGCTGTGAAATGAACTGTGCTTTAACAAAATAAAGAATCCCACAGCCAAAAATGGCCATGGGAAAGGGTTTGATGATTTCAGAATCTCGGCTTTTGAAATCATCTAAAAGTCTTTTTTCTCAATTGCTTCTGTGCAATCGGGACGATTAAAAGGGGAAATCCCCTTCATATATTACGCCAAATATAGCGGAAACGAACCCATAAGTATCCTGGTATCCTACCACTCATCCCATTCCAATGTATCGTCAAGTTTTCCTGTTTCAAAGAAATGTTTAAAAGCTTGAATCATCGGATCATATTCCACCAACCATTCTTTGTTGAAATCTATTCCCACTCCTTCGTTTGTGATCAGTTCATACTCTTCACCTCGTGTTTGAACCTCAGGATTGAGTAACATATATTGTTTTTCATAATCACATTCTGCTGGGAAAAAAATGATCGCGTAAAGGCGACGACCATCGATTTCATTTCCCCCGAAGACGTTCATTTCACCAATATCCGGGTTGATTAAACATAAAGCATCAAGGAAATTATGATCACGACGTCGATCTCCATCCACTTGATCCAAGTAACTTTTGATTTGATTCCAATCCGGATTTTTAATCTTTTCTTCCCCACTTGGCTTGCAAAGAATTAGTTCCCATTTACTCATAAAAACACCTTCCTACCTTTAAAACAAGAATAGCGTAAGAATGATTATGATCAATGTTATTAATATGAAAACGATTTTTTGTATAGTTGAATAATCAGAAACTCTTTCAGGAAAAAAGCTGGCTGTTGCAAACCAAGCTGCAACCGCAAGAACCACGCCCAGTATATGTGCCATTGTATCTTTTTCAAAATATAGTGCTGCAACCAGTGCCAGAGATACGAAAAGAACCATTCCTATTCTGCCCCATGGGCGATAAACGCGTTTTAGCAAAAATTATCATCTCCTTTAAGTCATCAACGATGTAGCTACTTTGGAAAGGAGAAGAGATCAACCTGTTTTGGGTATTGCTTCAAAAAACGTTCTTTACTGTTTTAGCAGGTGAGTTATTAAACAGATTTATCTCCATTGCTGCAAGAAGACACATCACGGATGATCTTTTCTTCAAAAATCCCATAACAAATAACATTTGAATAATTTAATTATTCACGTAATAAACTATTCGCAATAATATAAAGTTTTATAGTCATTTTTTCAAAATCGGACAACTCCTTAGATGAAGTGAGCATCAGCAACTCCCTTCTCTCGTTTTGTCGGCCCTCCTTGAATTTTCGGGTGTCTCATGTAAATCCCCCCTCCGCCTGAATAAGGCAGCTTTTTTGTTCCTTCTAAGGACGTTCATTAACGAGGATCTGGTGGATGACTTCATGGTCACGTGGATCGTGAATGTGGCATTCCCCGGGAAGTGTTTGAATCGTGGGATGGAAGACAGCGTTGCTCTCTTTTCTTTTTATATTTAATAAATAAATATGTTTATAAAATATATTTAAGGGGGTATTAGAATATCATAAGACTGGGTGAGTAAATATGTTATCGATTGAGTAACCTCATTTTTCTGATTTTTATTACCTTCGGCTATTCCGGATATTGAGGGAGGGGACAAAATGATTCAAGGATTATATGAAGCCCATTTGCCTGTCAGTGATTTAGATCGTTCAATTGAGTTTTATAAAAACTTAGGTCTTGAATTGGCTCACCGTAGTGAAAATTTAGCTTTTTTTTGGATTCAAAAAAGCAAGAGTTGGTTAGGGTTATGGCAATGTGAACAAGTTCATACGCCTTATCATGTTTCTTTACGTCATATTGCCTTTTATGTAGAGGATATTAAAAAAGCAAAAGAATGGTTACAATCGATTGGGGTTGAAGTGAGTCCTTTCTTTGAATTTTCACCCGATAGACAACCTCTTGTATTGTCAAACGTTCCTCACGCACATGCAGCTGTCTATTTTAAAGATCCTGATGGAAATCTTTTAGAACTAATTTCTCCGCTTCAAATCGATACCGCAGATGAATTCCCCAATATGGAACTGGAAAAATGGCTGAAAATAAACAAAGGGGAAAGTTCGAGATAAGTCCCAAAAAGGTTTTTGTCCTGGCGCTTGGACGTTCCACCTTTATCCGTTGCAGCCAAGTACCGATCAATTATATTAGGACCATATCGAAGCTGATCATCGCTTCGATACACCAAGATAGTCAGCAAGAGATATTTCTGCTGACTGGCTTTCCTTCTTCTTTTAACTCCATTCGATCCATTCTGGTCTTGGTTTGACTCTAGGCATTCTTATCGCTTCTTATTGGCATTTCGGATATACTCTCATTATATCATTGTATAAAATGTAATTATCATTTTCAGATTTTATTTAAATTCTGTTGAGGAGTGAATTTGATGGCTTCTTATCTGGTTATAGAAGGGGAACAAGTCAATCAAAACACAATACACAATCAATGCTTTATTGTAGAAGCGAATAGCTCACAAGAGGCAAAACAATTTTTTATTCGAAAAGTCGGCATCCATGATCGGTTATTTTTGGAGGATGTCTATAATCGGTCAATAAATATGGGTTTAGTCGAGCATTTTGGGTATGACCTTCTTAGTTGGCAAGGCGTTCCGAAGCCTCGTTATGAAAAAGATAAAATGGATGAATTGTTTAAAAATAGAGTACGGGAGCTTTTTGAAGATCATCATGAATGGGCTGAAACCTATATTGAATATATGTTATATGAAAAGGATATTGAATTTCCCGAGGAAATGTTGGCTTATTTGTATTATGAGTTAGAATATAGAAAAATCATTGTAATCCCGATTAATGAAATAAAGCGTTTTTAATTATTCAAAAAGAACCCAATAAAGCTTTATTGGGTTCTTTTGGTGTGTTTTTTTATTTCATAAAGTGAATTGAACTTCTATTTTGCCTTTCTTTTTTTAACTCTCTTCTTCATCTGGTAACCTGCCTGAATTGTTTTTCCATTTGCTCAACTTCTTCCATTACAGGACCTGCAATCGCCATAACTTTCGTATTTACATTCATTCTTTCCATATCTTTCTTTCCATATCTTTTTCCTTCTGGCAGAGCGGGTCGTAGATCATGAATTCTGTGTTACTTATTCTTTAGGCATTTTTAAAGGACTTGGATACTTTCCCAAGTCCTTTTTTACATGGCGGGCGTTTCATTGTCAGGTGAACAGTCAATTTTCCCGGCAAGATGTTCATTGCTTTTCATATATCATGGGATTGTCCGACTTGATCGGTTGCGTGAGCATTTAACTTGCAGATTGCAGAAAGAAAAGCGTTTTGGTTTATTTGTGTTACAAACTTGTTTGGAATTAATCCGATGGTTTCTTCATGATTTTCTGTCTGAGGCCAAAACGATTCGGTAACCGTTCGTCTGTGATGCCTTCTCTGCAATCCATGCGGAACTTCGTCCTTCCTTCTCCAATGCTTTTCTCACACTTTCACCCCGACCCACAAAGCGCGATTTAAAGCTAAATGCAAACAGGCACCGGTAAATCCGGACTCACGCAGCCAACGAAGATGCTCTTCCAATCCTGCCGGGTGATCATGTTTGTGTTGGAATTTATCAAGAAATTCCTCCCCCGTTGTTCCGCCGGGATAATCCGTTTTCCGTTCAAGCCAGTCCCACATGTCCGCGCAGTCGGGATGCAAAGCCTCATCCGGCAATTGGATGCGGTCCATGATCAGGAACAGCCCCCCCTGGCTCAAGATGTTGATGGACGAAGCGGTACACTGCCTTTTGTTTGTCATGCGGCAGGTGGTGAAGCATCTGAACGCTTATGACTGCTTGCACCATTGGAACGGCAAGTGTATCGGTGTCGCCGATATCATGCTGAATCAATTGGCAACGCGCCGGATCCAACCGTGGTCGGGCCAAGTCCAGCATCGCTTTGGAAGCATCGATTCCGATAACCGTGATATCCGGCCTCCGGGCCAACAATTTCTCCTCGATCAGTCCCGATCCGATCCCCAGATCCAGAAGGGTTACGTTTGAAGAAAGTTTTTGCTCAAGCAGAAAGATGAGCAGATCCATCTGTTCCTTCCGGGTCGGGTTTCCTGCCAAAGCGGTTTGATCCCAGTAAAGCGCAAACTCCGGATTATGCCAATCGTCTTTCACCAAATCCGTCCCCTCTCTTTCCTGTGAATGAGTATAAGGCAGTTTTGCTCTTTTTCCTGGATCCAAAAAGGGTACTTTTTTCATTCAGGTTTTTTCATACATGATAAGATACAATCAGTATAACGATTTTTATAATTGCTAATCATTTGTTTTTTGAAGGGGATGAACAGATGAAACCATTTGCCGGAAAAGTGGCCATGGTGACCGGCGGGGGGTCGGGAATCGGAAGAGCCACCTCCCTGGCTTTTGCCAAAAAAGGCGCAAAAGTCGTGGTCGTCGGGCGGACGAAAGAGAACATTGAGGAAACACAAGAAATGATCAGGGGTTTGGGCGGAGAATCCCTTGCGGTTCAAGCCGACGTTTCGCAAGACAAGCAAGTCCGGAAAATGATCCAAACAACCATGGAGCGCTTCGGGCGCTTGGACTTCGCATGCAATGCGGCGGGTACCGGCGGGAAATTGGCCCCTCTGGCCGACATCACGGAAGAAGATTTTGATCTCACGATGGCAATCAATCTGAAGGGAATATGGCTTTGCATGAAACATCAGATCCGCCAGATGCGAAAACAAGGATCCGGAACCATTGTAAACATCTCTTCCATCAACGGATTGGATGGCCATCCGAACGCAGCCGTTTATTCGGCAAGCAAAAGCGGAGTGATCAGTTTAACCAAATCTGCCGCCTTGGAATATGCCCAATTCAACATCCGGATCAACGCCATCTGCCCGGGAGCGGTTCGCACCCCGATGCTGGAACAAGTCTTCAAGCAAACAGGATTAACCCCGAACCAATATGAATCCAAAATCCCCCTCCACCGGATCGGTGACCCGGATGACATCGCCCGGTCTGTAACTTGGTTGTGCTCCGACGAAGCCGGCTATGTAACGGGACACATCCTGATTGTTGACGGTGGAGTCTCTGCCGGTTAATCTTTTTTCCAAAAAACAAACCGGCTTTCCTGTGCCGATGGACAGCCGGTTTGTAGGTTTTCTTCTTATAAAAGAAGATTTGGGTATTTTTATGTTGTTTGCATCGCAAACTGGTTTTAATTGATATGACACGGTTAACTTTTAACCGCAAATCCGTCTATACCCCGATGATATGATAACCCGCATCGACATGGAGCACTTCCCCGGTAATCCCTCTGGACAAGGGGCTTAAGAAAAATAATGTGGCATCCCCGACTTCGCTTTGATCCACGTTTCTTCTCAGCGGCGCTTTTTCGGCAATGATCCCCATCAGGTCGTTGAAACCGGAAACGCCTTTTGCGGAAAGGGTCCGAATCGGCCCCGAGGATACGGCATTCACCCGGATGTTATATTTCCCCAGATCCTCTGCCAAGTACCTTACGCTGGCTTCCAATGCCGCTTTGGCAACGCCCATCACGTTATAGTTTTTCACGACCCGCTCGGCCCCGAGATAGGACTGCGTCACAATGCTCCCACCGTCACTCATGAGTTTTTTTGCTTCCCGGGCCACTGCAACCAGTGAATATGCGCTCATCTCTTGCGCCATCAGGTACCCGTCACGGGAAGTTTCCACATACTCCCCGCACAACTCATCCTTGTCGGCAAATGCAATCGAGTGAACCAAGCCGTGGATTGTCCCGACTTTTTGTTCGATTTCGGAAAAGGCGTTTTCAATACTGGCATCGTCGGAAACATCACACGGAACAATGAGCAAAGGATCGATTCCAGCCTCTGACAACAGAGAAGTCAGCTTTTGATAAGAACGTTCTTTCCGGTATGTAAAGATCAAATTAGCCCCCGCGGCTTGCAGGGATTTGGTAACCCCCCACGCCAAACTCCTTTGGTTCGCCACCCCCATGATGACAACATTTTTGCCATTCATTAAATGATTCATGATCATATCCTCCTTAGAAAATCTTTACATCTTTGTATAGTATAATCGATTTCGCTTCCGGTTCAATGACATAGTCCGGAAAATCCAACCGCGTTGAAGTAAACAGACGCTCTTTTAATATGGCGGCTGATGCAACCTTTTCTGACATTTTTTCAGAAATTTGAAAATTATGCTATACAATCCATCCGATAAAGATTATAATTATAAGTGTGTTTTGAATTTTCAGTATAATTTAACGGGGGGCGTTTGGATTGAAACGACTGTTTGCGATTGCCATGGTGGCGGTGATGGGATTTTTGGGAGTGCCGGCAGTATCGCATGCGGCAGACGTTGGAGCGCAAGCGTGTGAAATTTACAATGCCTGGCTTTCGGACCCTGATTGCACGACAAACCGGTCAACCGTCCGCACCATCAGTAATGCGGAATTAAGAGTGGGCTACTACAACGGACAACAATACGGTTGGGGAAGGCTCACGACTTCCAGCTCCGGCTATACCCTTTTCTTTGATGTCAGCTTTGATGGCGGACAAACCATTGGCACGTATGATTATATCACTTCCGGAACATCCACCATTACCACTTGGGCATATCCGGCATCCAGCGACCCGAACCGCCGCTTCCGCGTATGTATCCTCAGTGATACATCATATCAATGCAGCTCCTGGTGGTAAACGATTCTTTAGAATATCAACCTCTGGTTGTGAAAACCAGAGGTTTTTCAATTTAACCAGTGTTTTTAAAACCTCACAAACGACCGGTAATGTTTCAATAAAAATTTTGTTTCAACAGATAGTTTGTGTTACAAACAAGTTTTAAATAACTGCAATGCATCCCTCCGCAATCCACATCAATTCACCACGCCAATATCAAAGTCTGCCTGGCTGAAATCACGGAATATCGGACTGTGTCTTCCTCCATCATACACCCCTCCCGCAGACTCGCCCCTTTATTCATCTGTTTTTTCCTCAGCTTTTTGGACCGGACCGTTCCAATTTATGAGCCCGCCCCGGAGGAAGTACACATTCCGGTATCCGAGCTTCCGTAATTCACGCACGGCAATCGCACTGCGGGAACCGCTGCGGCAGTAGATATACACTCCCCCGCCGTTTTCTTGTTGATCTGCCTCTTTTTTGAGACGTTCCAGCTGGCGCAACGGAACATGGACTGCTCCGGGGATGTGTCCGGACTCATATTCCCGTTTTTCGCGGACATCAATGATTAATATGTTTTGGTTGTTTTCCATGACCTTCTTCAAATCATCCGGACTGATGGACGGAACCTTCGGACTCAGGAAAAGATAAAGAATTCCGCCCAATAACACGATCACGACCATGAAAACACCAATCATCCCCCGATCCCCCTTTCGACACAGCCTGTCCAGCAGCCATTTTCCGGCTGATTGCAAACCCCGAAATATATATAACCCGATAAAAAAAATACAAACCAGCCAAGGTTTGTATTTTACGGATGAAGCGTTGATTGGCCTCCATTGTGATCTTGTAAATAAAACCACTTGTACTCATAATATTTCTGGTTTTGTTTGCGGATTTTGATCTGATCCCGCACTTCTTCTTTGCTCAACGGTTTTTTTGCCAGCTGATGAACATACGTATCGGCGGCGATGATCAAAGAATACCCCGCTCTCCGCACCCGCCGGCAATAATCCGCCTCCGCGTGGATACCATCTCCAAACCGTTCATCCAGCCATCCGATTTCATCCACCAGCCTTCGCGGGAACAACACACAAAATCCCGACAACACCTCGGTCTCTTTCCACCTCGTGGGATTGCTGTGGTTAAATTGGTTGGAAAACCGGTGAATTTTGGAGATGGTTTTAAAGGGAATGCTTAATTTTTGCTTGGCATTTCCGCGATTGGTAACCGGCCCCGCCATCCCCGTCCACTCCCTCGCTTTGAAAACGGCAAGCAGCTGTGCCAACCAACGGTGTGAAGGAACGGCATAAGGGCTCAGCCAGACAATGTACTCTCCCCTCGCCCTTTCCATTCCCAAGTTGAGTGAAGCGGCCCGCCCCAAATCCGGTTGATGTTGAATGACCGTAAACGGAGGGCGTTGCAGGAATTTTTCCGGGATCTTCCCCGGGCAATGATCCACGATGATCACTTCATATTCCGCATGGGTATACGCCAAAATCCCTTCCAGACAAACCCGCATGCGTTTCCAATCGTTTTGGTGGGGAATGATCAAACTGACTTCGGGTTTCATCTTTTCTTCAGCACCTTTTCAACCATAAGCGGTCCGTTTTGCTGAAAGCGCATCAGCATATCCCGCTGATGCAACAACCGCAGCAAATACCTGCGCAACTCCGGAAACATTCCTTTTTGACTCAATAAGAAGCCGGTCAATGCATGATTCACCCACTCCCCATGATCCCCCCGGTCATCCGTGATCACCGCTTTTTGATTCGCCAAACACCGGACATGAAGCGGGGCCATCGACTGGGCAACCGGGCTCAATGTCACCACGATATCTGCCGCCAGCCAAAGATGTTTCCGGTCTGCTTCTTCCGGAGGAACCACCCGGATCCGCTGATCAAAATCCTCCCGGTGCGGCCCGGCCCAAATCACTTCAAGATCATCCGACTGCTTGAGCACTTTCAAAACCGTCAGCGCCAATCCTTTGCGATAACGCGGGGCAACCAACCGGTCATCGATCCACAAGCATACTTTGTTTTTCATCTTCAAGTCTTTTGGGGCCTCTTCCCCGTCCCCGGAGCCTTTCAGCGGTTCAACCGGCTGTGGATGAATCAGCTCCACGTCCACCTCCCGTTGCCGGAAGAAATAATAAAAACAAAGCGACGGAACCCGGACATGGAAAGAACGGAGAAACGTTCCCTCTTCCGCTTGGGGCAAATGATCATAATACAAGACGATGTTTTGAGGATTCCGGCCTTCCTCCAGCAACCGCTTTAACACCGCCGCCGGGGGATTCACCAATTCCACCTTCGTCCACTCCGGCTCCCGGCTGATCAAGGACCATGCTTCCCGACTGTCGGCTGCCGGGATCCCTTGTCCGGCCGGAAACTGCGCCATGTATGCGGAAGGAATCGAAGAGGGAAACCGGATCAACAAGGAATTCTTTTTTTCTTCCATTGCGATCGACCTTTGCTCTTTCTTGTCATTCCGTACCATTATATTCATCCGGCTTCCATCTGCGCATAAAAAAACATCAACCCCTAACAGGTTGATGAAAGACACGTTGTCCCTATTGCTCCGACAGCCACTTGGCCAGCTGTTTTTGGTCTTCTTCATTGATAAAACCTTGCGAAGGCATGCTTCCTTTTCCCTTTTGAATAATGGTCAAGATTTCAGCTTCAGAATATTTTTTTCCCGCTTCTTTGAGTGCCGGGCCGTACCCTCCTTGCAATTGTTCACCGTGACAATTGGCGCAGTGCTGCATATACACTTTTTCCGGCCCTTCCGTCACTTGTCCGCTTTGATTGGGCCCATTTCCGTTTGATCCGCAGGCAGCCAGCAAGATGGCACTTCCCGCGATCAAACCTGCGATTCGGATCTTCTTCATGTTTCACACCTTCACACTTGATTTTCGGAGAATCTGAGTTGCCGCTCCTTTTCAATTTGCATCAAATCTTCCTGGTCTTTTTTCCGTTCGCTTTTAAACCAGCCGGCCAAAACGGTGCCGATGGCCGCCATAAAGGAAATCTCCTGGATGATTTTCATGATGACCCCGCCCAATTGCTGGTCGATCAGCGGAGCAAACAGCGGCAGCATTTGGGAGGTCTCTTGAAATCTTTCAAATAAAACCGTATCCGTGAAAATAATCAGTGCACAAGCCGGAGTGATCAAGACCGTCCCCCCGAGAATCAACGCAATTTTGATTAAATGCCTGTCTCTTAAGGTATCCATTTCCGGGACCGGCGATACAATCGACCACCACATGAAAAGGGACGCAACCATCAGGAGCGTGTGCGAGATCACGTGCAACGCCTCGCTGTTCATGATCGTATCAAAAACCGCCGGCACATGGTACAACGACAACAAACCGTTAAAAAGGAACACCGTCAACAACGGACGGGACAAAAACGAAAACACCGCTTTCAACGGCTTGATGCGAAAAACAGCACGATATAAATAAACCGGAATCCCGATCAACAAAAGAGGTGAAACCACAAAAAACATCAAAGCCATTTGCAGCATATGCATGGTAAACAACTCATGCGTCAAAAGGGCCAGCGGGCTTCCCACGGCAAAATAATAAACAATCAAGCCGGTCAGAAACACCGCTTTCTTCGATCCTTTCACCTCAGTTGCATCTTTGAACCGATGCCGCAAGGGACCGGTGATCAACAAATAAACCACCGCAATCAGGATGAAAAGCAGATTCAATTGATAGTTCCAATTGCTGGGATACGAAAAGATTTGGAATAAAATTTGTGACGCAGACACGGAATCCCTCCATTCTGAACAAGAGCCTGTTTCCGTATTTTATCTTACCATGAAATCCCTTATGGATAATCTTCACAAAAGTGAAAGGGATGTGACACACATTGTCATCATACCACATAAAATGGTATCACTCGAATCGCACCAAACGCAAACCTCCTGACAAACGGCGTGAAAGACGATACATATCTTGCAAAACCATATTGATTTTATATCTACAGTTATATATACTTTATATAGTATAATTGTTTTTCTTTAAATTAAATGTTGCCCTAAACCAACAAATTTGTCTCAATAGAAAAAAAGAGCAGGTGTGAAAAAATGAATCATCATACTCTTTTTGATACAAAGCCGGGGGATCGTTTCCGCATCCGGGAAATCCGTGTGGAAGGCGTCCTCCGGCGCAGACTGCTGGATCTCGGCTTCATTCCGGGGGCGTTGGTCGAAGTGTTGTATCAAAGTCCTTTGGGCGATCCGGTCGCCTATCGGGTGAGCCAATCCACCATCGCACTCCGAAAAGAAGAGAGCCAAAAAATATGGGGTGAAAAATTGGGAGATGAAACCAATGAGTGAATACCGGATTGCACTGGCCGGAAATCCAAACACGGGAAAAAGCACTCTTTTTAATGCCCTGACCGGACTCAACCAGCATACCGGAAATTGGCCGGGAAAAACCGTGTCACTTGCCGAAGGAACCTTTCACCATAAAGGAAACGACTATCGCTTGATCGATTTGCCCGGAACATATTCCCTGTTCTCAAACTCCGCCGATGAAGAAGTGGCCCGCGATTATATCTTTTTCGAACAACCCGATGTGACCATGGTCGTCGTCGATGCCACTTCATTAGAGCGGAACATGAATTTGGCCTTGCAAGTTTTGGAGATGACCGAACGGGTCATTTTGTGCATTAACCTGATCGACGAGGCTTCCAAGCAGGGCATTGTCATCGATGACCAAAAAATCGCGTCCAAACTGGGCATTCCGGTGGTCAAAATGTCCGCCCGCAACGGTGAAGGCATCACCCGGTTGCTTGACACCTTGCACAAGATGGTAAGCGGACAAATCATCACCCGACCTTACCGGATTGAGTACAGCGAGAATATTGAAAGACATATCCAACGCATCGAACCGAAAATCAAAGAAATATTCGGCGACTCCCTCCCCGCCCGCTGGCTCGCTTTGCGCTTGTTGGAGGGCGATGAGTCTTTGCTTCGGGTGTTAAAACAAAAATTTGCCCGAAAACAGCCACCTGCCCGCGCCACCCGTGCTCACGGCTAAACAAAAGGAGGAAAGGATCATGGCAAATTCATCCGCATTTCCTCTGGGCGAATTGGATCATTTGATGGAACAGAGCAAATCCTTACGAAGCGAAAATATCCGCGACGAGATTGTCAGCCGGATTTATCAAAACTCACATCAACTGTGCGAGGAAAGCGTTCGCTACACCCGGCAACACCGGATCCCCCCCTCCCACGCCAGACTGGACCGGATTTTGACTTCCCGGACTTGGGGATTTCCGATCATGCTGGCCATCCTGGGCTTGATTATTTATATGACCATCTGGGGAGCGAATCTTCCCTCCCAAGCCCTGGCCCGTCTGTTCGGCGCGGGGGAACCGGTTCTTTCCCAAGTCCTTCAGGCTTTGGGCTCCCCCGTTTGGCTTCATGATCTTTTGGTGTTCGGGCTTTATCGGGGAACCACTTGGGTGGTGAGCGTCATGTTGCCGCCGATGGCCATCTTCTTTCCTGTGTTTGCACTGTTGGAGAACTTCGGATTTCTGCCCAGAGTGGCTTTCAATATGGACCGGGTCTTCCAAAAATCCGGCGGCCACGGCAAGCAAGCCCTCACCATGGCCATGGGATTTGGATGCAATGCAGCGGCCATCGTTTCCACCCGGATCATTGAATCCCCGAGGGAACGTTTGCTGGCCATTTTGACCAACAATTTTGTTCCCTGCAATGGCCGGTGGCCCCTTCTGATCCTTTTGGCATCACTATTCATGGCAGCCGGTTTCAGCTCCGGCATCGGCACCATGGTCACCGCCGCCGTGGTGATGGGACTGGTTTTGTTCGGCATTGTCGTCACGCTCTTTGTGTCATGGACCTTGTCCAAAACCGCACTTCGCGGGGTTCCCACACATTACACGTTGGAACTCCCGCCGTTCAGGCGGCCGAAATTTTGGAACACCATTTACCGGGCCACCATGGATAAATCCTTGTTTGTGTTAAAACGGGCCGTCATCATCGCCGCACCGGCCAGCTTGATCACCTGGATCCTGGCCAATATCGATATGGGTTCGGCCAGCATTCTGGAACATGCCGCCCGCTTTTTGGACCCGTTTGCACATGCGCTGGGACTGGATGGTTTCATTTTGCTCGCCTTTATCCTCGGATTGCCGGCAAATGAAGTGGTTCTTCCCATCCTGCTTATGGGTTATTTAGCAACCGGCTCCATGGTGGAAGTTGATCAGTTGGCCGATCTGAAACAAATCCTGCTCGACCACGGATGGACATGGCTGACGGCACTCAATATGATGCTTTTTTCCCTGCTTCATTATCCGTGCGGGACCACTTTGTTCACCATTTATAAAGAAACCAAAAGCGTCAAATGGTCTCTCCTGGCCGCACTGATTCCCACCGCCATCGCGGTTGCCGTCACCTTCACCATCACCCAAATTGTCCGCCTGTTTATATAAAAAACACCGGCCGTAAAGCCGGTGTTTTTTTATCCGTTCCTTATGCGTATTTAATGATCATGCTTTCAAAAACATCCGCAATGTCTTCGGCGTCATCGGTTGTTTTTTCCAGCCGCTCATAGATATCCTTCATTTTGATCAGCAAGACCACATCTTTCGGATCAAAAAACAATTCGCTCAGACTGTCCCGCAACAATTGATCCGCTTCACTTTCCAAGGAATTGACTTCAATGGTCGCCTTATGAAGCGCTTCGAACCGGCGGTCGTTTAATGAGGTGAATGCTTCCTGCAAAATTTTGGCCGTTTGCACCAAAATATCCGCAAACCGGATCAGCTGCGGTGTCGTCTTCTCGATATACAACGAACGTTCGGCACAAGCCTCAATGCCATCCAAAATGTCATCCAATTTGGCCACCAATTGGAAAATATCTTCCCGGTCCATCGGCGGGAAGTATTCTTTGTTCAATTGGGAAATCAAAAGCTGGACAAATTCATCCCCTTTGGACTCGAGGCGTTTGATTCTCTCTCCATATTGCTCCCGTTGTTCAAGGTTTTCCACATTTTCGCGAAACAGCTCAGCCGCCTCCACGATCAAGGATGTAATATCCATCAACGTTTTGGAATACAAACTCGTCTTTTGTTTTTTAAACACTGATAGTCCCCCAGTTGTCAGAAAAAATCTTCTCTTCTATCCCCTACTAGTATACACTTTTTTTGACCGATTAGACAGAAAAAGGATCACCGATGGTTTTTGTTGTCGTTTTCATATATGATAGATTATATTGAAAACTTTACTTTTCGAAAGGACCGATTATGAACTTCCAAACGTTTACCCTGTTAAAACTGGCCGCAACCGGCGAAAGAAAAATTCATCCGGTTTTGGCCCCGGTCATCGCCTTTTCTTTCCTTTTTTTCGGTGGGCTCGGGATCTTCTTTCTCATTTTGTTTCCGCCCCCTGTTTCCCCGCTGATGCAAAGTGTTTGGTTTCATTTGGAACTGATCGTTTCCTTCAGCGGAACCGCACTGTTCACTTTCGCCTGGGTCCGGTTGGTGGAGAAACGGCCGGTCTCCAGCATCGGCTTTACGAAAGAGAGGGCTTTTAAAAAGTACATAACCGGGTGGATGTGGGGTTTTTTGCTCATTTCCGCCCCTGTGTTCCTCCTTTGGATCACCGGCTCTCTGACCTTTGAGATCACGAAAATCCATCTCCCCGCGCTTCTCATTTTACTGCTTTCCATGATCACCTTCATCATCCAGGGCGCAACGGAAGAAATCGTGGTCCGCGGTTGGTTGTTCCCTGTCATGGCCATGCGCACACCATTCTGGATTGCGGTGGGCACCTCCTTTCTGTTCTTTGCCGCCATGCATTTGTTAAATGACGGGATCAACGTGATTTCTTTCTTGAACATCAGTCTGTTCGGCTTGTTTGCCGTCGGTCACGTTTTAAACGAAGGAAGCCTGTGGGGAATTTGCGCCATTCACTCTGTTTGGAACTGGGCACAAGGCTCGGTTTTCGGATTGGCTGTGAGCGGACAAAGCCTGTCCTTCCCGCTTCTTCACGCGACGACACACGGCCCCGAATGGTTCCACGGCGGCCCTTTCGGGATTGAAGGAAGCATTCTCACCTCAGTGATCCTGGGAGCTGCTTCATGGGTGGTGTGGCGGAAAGTTTTTATCCGGCTGAGACAGCAGAACATATCAAACCTTTGATTTTAAAGAAGCTGCCCGTTCGTCTGGCAGCTTCTTTAAACATCAATCGCCCTCCGCATGAAACTTTGCCGGACACAACCGGTGGTTTGCTGCAAATCTTGATTTTTGATACACTTAAAGTGCTTGATATAACTGGTGTTTACGCAAGGGGTTTGATTGTATCCATTGTGGAATTGAAACCCACGTCCCCTTTTAGGAACGGGAACGAACGAATCTGTTTAATTGCATCCATTGTGGAACCTCTTAACTAAAAAAGAGCCGCAAACGGCTCCTTTTTTAATGTCCATTTGCTTTACTCATTGTTGCACCTTAAGAGAAACTGACCCATCTCAGAGACTAAAGATCGGACGGTATGTTAAATTCAAAACCACGTTCAGGATTCTTTGCTACGGTTGCCAAAAATTCCCCGGTGCTTTCCAGACTGGCGGTCAAATCTCTTCCCCCTCTCATCTCCCTGATCAATTCATGACAATGCCCCTGCACAGAAAATCAACAAACGGAAAACGGACAATCCTCGCATTTCCGGATCAAGCGATGATTTAGATCACTTCGTTCCAATTTATCCCTATCAGGTTAACGAGAATATTTTTATTCAAGGAACTTTTTAGAATGAATATCGAAAAAGTATGATTAAATCAAATGGATCTTATTTGTGAGGGTGAGGAAATGAATAGCTAAACAACGTTTGGATTTTTGTCTGCAACCGGCAGGAGAAATGTCCCAAGCGTTTCACTCTTTGGGTGTTCAAACGTTCCAAAAAGCCGCCTGTTATTTGCAGGCGTTGCCTTACGGGCGAAATGCCAACCGGGCAGATGCGCGATCGGTCTTGCGCGAGGGGAAAGGGACCTGTAGTATGAAGCACGCGCTGTTGGCCATCTTGGCGGAGGAAAACAACATGCCCGTCCGGTTGATGATCGGCATTTATTTGATGAATGAGGACAACACCCCCGGTGTCGGCAAGGTGTTGGAACGTTACGGCCTTAAGGAGCTCCCGGAAGCAAATTGTTATTTGCGGTTTGAGGGACAGTATTTGGATTTCACGCGTCTGACCGGTCAAACAAATGGGACCCCCCTATCATTTTTGGTTGAAAAAGAGATTACACCCGAAGGAATCGGGGAGGAAAAAACCGGTTTCATCAAGATTATTTGAAACACTGGGTGACATCCCCGAGTGTACCCATTAAGGACTGGAGAAAAGTGTGGGAAATACGGGAAGCATGCATTGCTGCATTGACACAATCGGAATAAACCTCCACCTGATAATCAGCCTTAACCCACCTGAAAAATTTCAAACCGTTATTAACTCAATTCCGGCTGGTTTTCCTGCAACAGCTCCCCTGCCGGCCACAAAGGATCATCGTCCAACCAGTCACCAACTCAAAATGGAAATAGGTTTCACCACAGACTCGAATTAACCGGGTAAGACGATCATATGATGGTTGGGAGACAAGGATCTGTGCTTAAGAGGGGGGGAGGCGCTTGCAGATACGCGAAATTTGCCCGGAGGATCATGAGGCTTACCTTCGGCTGTTGAACCAATTGAATGAGGAAAGTCCGTACCTTTTGTTTCCTTGCGGCGATGCGGACCCGGGCAAGATCAGCGACGGCAACCGGCACGTTTTCGTAGCGGAAACGGACGGAAAGTTGACGGGCCATGTTGCCATCCGGCGTGGAGATGATCCGCACAACCGGCATACCGCGCGTCCGGAGACAGGGGTTTTGAAAAAGTACCAAAACCAACGGGTGGGCACCCGGTTGCTGGAAAAAGCCATTCAGTGGGCCCGGGAACAAGATATTAAGCGGTTGGAAATCTCCATCCTGCGTCCCAATCTGAAAGCCGTCTACTTTTATAAAAAAATGGGGTTCCAAATCGAGGGGATGCGAAAAAAATCCTTGTTTATCCAGGACCGGTATGCGGATGAATATTACATGGCCCGGTTGTTGTTCAGCGATGAAACCAAAATGACTTGAGCACCCTCCATGCACTCAAGCCATTTTGGTCTTCACCGTTATTGTTTGTTAAAGCCTTTTTTCTCCACAAATTCTTTCATGTACATTCTTCGCGGGTGGGAGAGCATTTGCGCCATTTGTCCCGTCCAAGTGTCCTCCCGTTTTCCTCCGGTGCGCTCGATATAGTAGGATTGGACCGTTTCGTTGTATTCTTTCAGTTGTTCTTTCAAGCGCTGTTCATCCTGCTCATATTCTTCTTCATGATAAACGTGTTCCAAGGGCAAACGGGGTTTTTTCGATGATTCGTGCAAAGGATAACCAATCGTCATGCCAAAAAGCGGCAAAACCCGCCGGGGGGTGTTGAGCAGCTTCGTCACCTCTTCCAGGTTGTTGCGAAGCCCTCCGATGTAACAAATGCCCAAGCCCATCGACTCCGCGGCGATGGCTGCGTTTTGGGCCGCCAGTGCCGCATCGACCACGGCCACCATGAATTTTTCGGTGCTTTCCAGACTGGTGGTCAAATCGGCCTCTTCCATCTCCGCGATTAAATCATGCCGGTGCAAATCCGCGCAGAAAATCAGCAAATGGCCGTTTTTCTCCACATAAGGTTGGTTTCCCGCCAACTCCGCCAGCTTTTTCTTTTTGGCCGGATCTTTAACGCCAATGATCGTGTATGCTTGGATATAACTGGACGTCGAAGCAGATTGGGCCGCTTCCACAATGGTCCGGATTTGTTCTTCCGTCAAAGGACGGTCTTCATATCGACGAATGGAGCGATGGTTCATTATCGTTTTGATCACTTCGTTCATCTGTACCCCTCCAAAAACTGCATCGCTAAAAAAAGGTTCATTCCCATATTATCATTTTATATCAACCGGCCGGATGCCATCCTTTGATTGAAAAAAGATTTCGTCTGGGGCACGGATCGCTTTTGTGGTTTTATTTTGTTTGCAAAGCAAACTTGTTTATATATTAAATCTGTATGCAATTCACAAGTCCTTTTTCTTTCAAATGCCTCTTTCTCCTGTTATAGTTATATTTAGATCGAGAATAAAGGAGGTGAACACCGGTCCGGAATTGACGGAAACGGTGTCAACATGAGTGTTCACATTGGAGCCAAACAAGGAGAGATTGCCGAAAAAATCCTTTTGCCCGGCGATCCCCTTCGTGCCAAATATATTGCGGAAACGTTCCTGGAAGATGTCACCTGTTACAACGAGGTTCGCGGCATGCTCGGCTTTACCGGTACATACAAAGGAACCCGCGTCTCGGTACAAGGAACCGGCATGGGGGTGCCTTCCATTTCCATTTATGTCAATGAGCTGATCCGGGAATACGGCGTCAAGCAATTGATCCGCGTCGGAACCTGCGGCGGAATACAAAAAGACATCCGGGTCCGTGATGTGATTATCGCCATGACATCCTGCACGGATTCCAACATGAACCGGCAAACTTTCCCTGGTTTTGATTTCGCCCCGTGCGCCGATTTTGAATTGCTCAAAAAAGCGTATGACACCGGGGTGGAAAGAGGGTTATCCGTTCGCGTCGGAAATATTTTGACGTCCGATGTCTTCTACCGGGACAACATGGATATGGTGAAAAAACTGGGAGAACACGGCGTTCTGGCCGTCGAGATGGAAACCACCGCCCTTTACACCCTGGCTGCCAAACACCAGGCGCAAGCCCTCTCGATTTTAACGGTCAGCGACCACATCTTCACCGGAGAGGAAACCACCGCCGAAGAACGGCAAACCACTTTTAACGACATGATCATCATGGCGTTGGAAACCGTGAGCAAAGAATAATATTTTCTGAAAAAACCGGACGCATTTGTCCGGTTTTTTCGTGGAAATCATTGGCAAACACATGAGACGGACTCCAAGGGGTCATACAGCGCTCATCCCCCTTTTTCGACTCATTGGATGGATGTGAAAATAAACCACCCTTAAAACCAAAATAAGAAGGCCGTTTTTTCAGGCGATGTTTTGTTGTACCGAGTTTACAAAAGACCCCCTCCCATGCCCTGCGTAAATGAAAAAACGCCAAAACCATAGATAAATCAAGGGTTTTCGCGTTTTTTGCTTCTGATTTATACCGTTACAAAACCAAACTTTTGTAACCTTGGGTGTCCGGCAAGGGATTTACCGCCCTTTAAGCCCCTTTTTTTCATTCTGCACTTCAGGATCATGCCCTTTCCCTCTCCCACTCCCCAATCTGATCCCTTCTTCACGGTTTCAGCGGCCATCAGTTTTTATTTTCAAGCCCGGTTTCCCTTATAATGAAAGTGGAATATTCCCTGTTCAGAAAGGAAACGAATTCAACCATGCGCAGCGAATTGGGGATTTTACTGAAAAAACTCCGCGGCAAAAGAACATTGCGTGATGTTTCGGAAAAAACCGGACTTTCCCACACCTACATCCGGGATTTGGAACTTGGCATCCGCCGCGCCACAGGCAAACCGATCAAACCTTCGGCCCATGTATTGAAAAAATTGGCCGATGCATACCAATACCCCTTTGAAGATTTGATGCGGGCCAGCGGGTATGAAGACTTGTTACAGAAAAACACAAACGGGGACAGCAACCCATGCGACATCTGGCAAATCTTGTCCTCCGAAAACGAAACAGCTCTGTGGAAAGGGAGGGTGTTGGACGAACAGCAAAAAAAGGAGATTATCTCCGTCGTGGAATATGTCCTCTCCAGATCGATTTAAAAATAACAAACACCCCTGGTAACGAATCACCAGGGGTGTATTTGATTTATAAAACAGATTTTTCCAACCCGAACGCGCGACGGTAAATCCAGCGGTAAGCATCCAGATCCAAATCACGCGGGTTGCCGAAGGTTTGCGGGTCTTCCAGTGCCGCTTCGGCATAGCGGTCGATTTGTCCGGGATCTGCCCCTTGTTCTTGAAGAGACGGAATGTTTAAATCACGGACAAGACGATCCACTTCTTTCACCGCGGCCTTTGCCGCCTCCCCGGTGCTCATGCCCCGGATATCAACCCCCATCGCTTGGGCGATCCGGGCAAATTTCTGCGGAGCTCCCATCCAGTTATATTCCATCACGGCCGGAAGGATGGCCGAAACACATTGTCCATGCATGACCGGCACCATGCCTCCCAATGTTTGGGCCATCGCGTGGGCCGCTCCCGCTGAATCACTTCCATACGAAAGGCCCGCCAACATCGCCGCTTGGGCCATGTGATAACGCGCCTCGATGTCGTGACCGTTGGCATATGCCCGGCGAATGTATTTGGCCACATACTCAATGGCCATCAATGCCACTGCGTCCGTCAACGGTTGCGATTGATTCATGGTGTAACACTCGATGGCATGGGATAAGGCATCAATCCCGGTGACCGCCGTAATCGTTTTGGGCATCGTCAGGTGCAGTTCCGGATCAATCACCGCAAGATGGGCAGGGATCAAAGGTCCTCCCACATTAAATTTAATTTGCCGTTCGGGGTCTTTGATCACGGCCCATTGCGTGACCTCACTTCCGGTGCCGGCCGTGGTCGGGATGGTCACCAGCGGCGGGATCCGTTTTTCCAGTGGCTTGCCCCGTTCCGAAGCTTCAAACCGGATCACCGGTTCTCCGTGAACGGCTTCCACTCCGATCGCTTTGGCGGTATCCATGGAACTTCCGCCGCCCACCGCAACCAATCCGTCACATTTTTGCTCCTGAAACGTTTTCGCTCCCAATTCGATTAAACAGGTGTCCGGTTCACCCGCGATTTCATGAAACACATGAACATCAATGCCGGCTTGTTTGAACCGTTCGGCAACTGGTTGGATCAGTCCATTCCGGTAAAGACCTTGGTCGGTGACGATCATCGCTTTCCGGATGCCCAACGCCTTCGCTTCCTCTCCCACGTGCTTTAAGACGCCGATGCCCGAAATCACTTTGGTGGGCATGACAAACTCTTTCTTCTCCAACATTTGTTCCGTTCGCAGCATGGTGCTTCCCTCCTGTCTTTTTTATCCGAACCAACGCATGGGGGCAGGTTGCAAATTTTTGTAAATATGCTTTTGTTCCGTATATTCCTCCAATCCCGTTTTCCCCAGTTCCCTTCCGATTCCCGACTGTTTATATCCACCCCAGGGCGCTTGCGGGAAGTACGGATGAAAATCATTGATCCAAACCGTTCCCATCCTTAATGCCCGGCTCACTCTTTCCGCCCGGTTCATATCGCCGGTCCACACCGCCCCGGCCAACCCGTAACGGGTGTCATTGGCCAAAGCCACCGCCTCTTCTTCCGTACGGAAAGTTTCCACCGTCAAAACCGGGCCGAAGACTTCATCCTGTACAATGCGCATGGAACTTGTGCAATGGTCAAACACCGTCGGTTCCACAAAAAAGCCGCCGGCCAGTTCCTTTGATGCAGGCCGTTTTCCACCTGTTAACAAAACGGCTCCTTCCTTTTGCCCGATCCCGATATATTTCTCCACTTTGGCCCGGTGTTCGGCTGAAATGAGCGGTCCCATTTGTGTTTTTGGATCCAACCCGTTGCCCAACCGGATTTGCTTGGCTCTTTTCACCAGTTCCCCGACAAAGGCATCATGCCACGTTTCTTCGATCAGCAGCCGGGCCCCGGCCGAGCACACCTGTCCGGCATGGAAAAAGACCGCGTTCAGCGCATAATCCACCGCCGCCTCAAAGTCGCTGTCGGCAAAAACGATGTTCGGGTTTTTTCCTCCCAATTCCAAAGTGATTTTCTTCATATTGCTTGCGGCAGCTTGCATGATGGCTCTGCCGGTTTCGATTCCGCCGGTAAACGAAATCAGGTCCACGTCCGGCGATTCGGACAGTTCGGCCCCCACGGTTTCCCCCGGTCCGGTCACGATGTTTACCACACCTTCAGGAATGCCCGCCTTTTCGATCAATTCCGCCAACTTCAACGTGGTCAGCGGAGTCAGTTCACTCGGTTTCAACACCATCGTGCAACCGGCAGCCAAAGCCGGAGCCAGCTTCCAAGCCGCCTGTAGCAACGGATAATTCCAAGGGGTGATCATTCCGCAAACGCCGACCGGTTCACGAACCACTTTGCTTTCGGCATGCTTGGCCGGAGGAAACAGCATTTCTCCCCCGTCCTTATCCGCCAGCCCCGCGTAATACCGGAACACGTTGGCGATATCGTCCATATCTGCCTCACTTTCCGTCAGTGTCTTTCCGGTATTCAACGTTTCCAACCGGGCCAGTTCCGGTTTGTTCCTTTGTATCTCCTCCGCCAGCCGGAACAACTTCTCTCCCCGTTCAGCAGCCGGCGTATCCGGCCAGCTTCCTTTATCAAACGCCTGACGGGCGGCTTGGATGGCTCTTTTCGCATCTTCGCGCCCGCCTTCCGGCACTTCTCCGATCACTTCCTGGTTAAACGGATTGAAAATGGACCGCACTCCCCCCGTGACGGCTTCGGTCCACTTTCCGCCGATGAACATGCGCTTGAACATTTCCCCTCCCCCTTTAACCATCAATTTCCTTTTGTACAGTTTTTTCTGTACAAACTGTATATAAATTACGTTAACATGAATTTTTTTCTTCCGCAACCTTCCCTTTTGTTTGACAAAATCATTCCTTATGTTTAAGATGTGGGCACCTGCTTCGGATGATTGGATTAAACAAAAGGACACGCAAGCGATTGGAGGAATGTGCGATGGATCAATTGGAAGAGGCAAGAAGCGATTACATCGAATCATTGGCTGAAACGATGCGGATGTACGGACTCAGTCCCTCCATGGGCCGGCTGTTCGGCATCATGTTTTTCCATCAGGAACCGATGACACTGGATGAAATGCGCCAGCGCACCGGCATGAGCAAAACAAGCATGAGTACGGGGGTACGGGAATTATCCCGTTTAAAACTGGTGCAAAAAAAATGGATCAAAGGCGTCCGGAAAGATTTGTACCAGGCCGAACAAGACCAGTTCCGGTCTTTTATCGAGTTTTTCGTCCACCTGTGGGAAACAGAAATTGAGCTGAATGAGAAAGCGCTTCGTGCCAGTGAAGAAAAGCTGACAAAACTGCTTCATGATTCCGGGGTCAAAGATGAAGAGAAAAAACAAGCGGAACAAGACCTTGAAAAACTGTCCAATGCCAAACGGTATTATGCCTGGCTCCGCCAGTTGGCAAACACCTTTAAAAGCGGAGAAATCTTCGACTTTGTCCCCGTTCCCGGTGAATCGCCCCGAAAATGAAATGGTTCCAATCTTCCAAGGAACCATGTCGCAAAAAATGATTGAATAATCTGATTTTTTATCTCTCTCCCCTTCCCTGATTTGTTTCAGTAAGATAAAATTTAATATAGATAAGTATTAACAATCCACAGAAGGGGGAGAGACGATGTCTGCCTTCCGATTTATTTTCAGAATATTCATTATTTCAGTGTTAGCGTTGGCTCCTTGTCTCTTTGGGATCTCATCCGCCCATGCCCAAACGGATGAAGACATCCTGCGCGAAGCCGCTTTGTCACCTCCCGGCGCCAATCTTCCCGATTGCAAGCCGAGCGAGGAACATCCTTATCCGGTCATCCTGGTGCCGGGCACTTTTGAAAGCATGGCATTTAACTGGAGCAAACTGTCACCCCTTTTGGCGAAGAAAGGTTATTGCGTGTATGCTTTAAACTACGGCATCACCCATCTCGGCTTCAGTACCGGACCGATTGAAAAATCTGCTGAAGAATTGAAAGCGTTTGTCGATCAGGTGTTGGAGCAAACCGGCGCGGAGAAAGTTTCCATTGTCGGGCACAGCCAGGGAGGCATGATGCCGCGCTACTACATCAAATACCTTGGCGGTGCGGAAAAAGTCGAAGACCTGATTGGACTGGCTCCATCCAACCACGGGACCATCGGGGTTCTCGGCATTGAACCCATTATGATTCTTCCGGGTCTTTTGGGATGCACGGCATGCGATCAACAAAAAGCCGGCTCTGACTTCCTGAATGATTTAAACGCCGGCGATGAAACCCCGGGAGATGTTTCATACACCGTGATCAGCACCAAATACGATGAAATTGTCGTTCCCTACACCTCCGCCTTTTTGGATGGCCCCGAAGAACAGGTGTCCAATATTACGATTCAGGATCAAGTGCCGGCCGATCTGGCCGCTCACCTCGGTATCGCCTTTGATTCCCATGCATATGAATTCGTTTATGATGCCTTGGAGCATGACGGCCCCGCCAACTTTGCACGGGCTGAACAAAAGTGGTTACAAAAAAACGGAAACTGACTTGTTTTCACACTGAAAAACCGCCTTGCTCCAAGGCGGTTTCCTTTTTATTTCAACCGGATTCGGCATTCTCCCCATGGTTCGTTTTCCCAATACAGCCTGAAATGATCGTTGTCCTCCACTTTTCCCACACCGGCCGGCGTACCGGTAAAAATAATGTCTCCTTCGCCCAGCCCAAAGTGTGCCGCGCAGTAATCCACCAATTGTTGCGGGGAAAAAACCATGTCATCAATGGTTCCCTTTTGCACTCTTTCTTGATTTTTAAACAACGAAAACGATTTCGATGCGCATGCTGCAAGCCCCGGGAACGGTTTCAAATCCGTTAACACCGCTGCATTAGGAAACCCTTTCGCTGGAAGCCAGGGATGTCCTTTTTTCTTTAACCCACTCTGTACATCCCGCAAGGTAAAATCGATGCCGAGCCCCATGTGACTCACCACTTCATCCACGGGTGTCCCTGACGCAACCGGGCGGGAAATCCTTAAAACCCACTCCGCTTCATAATGCACTTCCCCTTTGGTTCCCGGAAGCGAAAGAACCCTTCCGTCCGCTTTGGCCAGTGAATGGGTCGGCTTTAAAAAAACCAACGGGGCCTCCGGCACTTCATTGCCCAACTCTTTCGCGTGCAACCGGTAGTTTCTGCCGATGCAATAAATATTTCGGATGGTATACATAAACAATCCTCCCCAGTAAGGAATCCTCGAAATTTAACATACCATTTTTTCCGGTCCTGCGGTTCAACTTTCTGAATCCCCGGAAAGACCCGGCGCCAAGATGTATATTTTTCCAAATCCTTCGGGAAACTAGGTCTTGTATCAAAGGAGGGTTTTAGCACAATGATTCACTTTGCATTGTTTGGAGATTATGAAAGAACACCGGATTTAAAACGCTTTGCCGAAGGCATCCAACAAGAGATGGAAAAACACGGTTTTCAACGGGTGCCGACCGATTTTCCGCAACTTCAACTGGTGTTGAATTTCGTGGATCCAAACCGTCCGAAACCTTTTCGCCGCAAAGGAAACGGAACGTTTGTCGTGTCCATCACCGAGGTTGATGAGCCCGTGTCCAATATCCTGAAAACCGGTTATCCGATCTTGATCCGTTCACTGGGAAACCTGATGATTTTCATTGATCGTTCCCGTCCCGTGTCGTCCACGCATTTCATCACCCTGGAACAGGGATGTTATGCCGTCTCCCGTCCCGAAGAGGATGACCAATATTTCCAAGAAGTTTTCGAACGCTTGCGTCCTTTGGCCACTTCCCGTCTGGTCATCAACAATATTTTTCACCCCGATCTTCCCGAAGACCTGTGGGAAGGGGATGAAACCAGCGAAAGCATCTCCCGTGCGGGCAAAAAACTGGATGAAATGAATCTGCTTCCCGCGCCGTTTCCGATCCAGGAATTATTGCCTCCCAGAGAATTCCGCCATATCAAGCGTTTATACGGCATCGGCGGGCTCAGTTACGGCAACTTGAGTGCCCGGCGGGACAAAAATGAATTCTGGATGAGCGCCAGCGGCGTCAACAAAGGAAACCTGAGCCGGATCGGAAAGGATATTTTGCTGGTGAAAGGGTATGATGAAGACCAGTCGGCCATGGAATTGAGCGTTCCTTCCAATATCAAGCCCAACCGCGTTTCGGTCGATGCCATCGAGCATTGGATGATTTATAACGAGCACCCTGAAGTCGGAGCCATTGTGCATATTCACGCCTGGATGGAAGGAGTCCCTTCCACGGAAATCAATTATCCATGCGGAACCGTACAGCTGGCCGAAGCGGTTGCCGGCTTGATCCGGGAAGCAGAAGATCCTTCCCGGGCCGTGATCGGGTTGAAAAACCACGGCTTGACCATTACCGGAAGAGACATTGACGATATTTTTGAACGGATTGAAGGCAAAATCATTCCGCAGGTTCCGATGAGTTAAAAGGAGGAAATGGAATGAAAAACCCCGTTGTTCTGGTGACCGGCGCAACCAGCGGAATCGGAGAAGCCATTGCCCGAAAGTTGCCGGACCAGGGATATGTCCCGATTCTGCTCGGAAGGAGATCCTCCCGTCTAAAAGAAATCCATCGCGAACTCAACCGGGGATCTTATTATTCCTGTGACATCACTAAAGAAGCGGAAGTCAAACAGGTCGTGGAGGAAATCATCCAAACTTACGGCCGCATTGACGTGTTGATCAATAACGCCGGCTATGGGTGTTTTGGCGGATTTTTGGATGTTTCGCCGGATGACTACCGGGGGATGATGGAAACCAATTATTTGGGCGCCGTCCGCATGGTTCGTCACGTCTTGCCGCACATGCTGCGCGCCGGACACGGACGAATCATCAACATCGCTTCTCTGGCCGGATTGACCGGCATTCCAAACCTCGCCGGATATTGTGCAAGCAAATTTGCCTTGATCGGCTTTTCCGAAGCTCTGAAATTGGAGTACGCACCGGTGATTCAGGTGGGGGTTCTTTGCCCTGGACCGGTCATGACGCCTTTTTTCAGGGGAGAAAATCCCCGCCGCCATTTTCCTCCCCTGATCGCCGGCCAAATGTTGGAGGCTGAGGAAGTCGCCCGTTGTGCCTTAAAAATAATGAAGCGTCCCAAAACCGTGGTGATTCCCGGAAAGTTAAAATGGGCGCTTCAATTGCGCAAATGGTTTCCCTCCCTTTATTTTTGGGCCACCCGGCGGATTTACCGCAAACTGGACCAAAACCCGCACAAAAGACCATCTCATTCCATATCTGAATTTTAAGGGGGAGTGCCACCATGTATTTTTTCGTGGTCAATCAACTGGCCGGCAATGGACGGGGGAAAACAGTATGGTCTTATATCCATCGCAGATTAAATGAACTGGGGGTGGAGTACCAGGCAGTCTTCACACAAGAAGCGGGAGATGCCACCCGGATTGTCAATGACATCAAACAACATCACCCGGTCAAAGCCGTTGTCGCCGTCGGTGGGGACGGCACCGTAAATGAAGTGGGAAGCGGGCTCATCGGGACCCATATCCCCATGGGTTATATCCCGGCAGGAACCGGAAATGATTTTGCCTTGGGGCATCAGATCCCCCTGGATCCGGAATTTGCATTAAAACGAATTTTGCGGCACCAAACCTACCAGGTGGACACCGCCAAAATGAACAACCGTTGCCTGATCAGCTTCGGCGGCGCGGGATTTGATGCCAAAGTGGCCAATGCGGTTCGCCTGAAAAGATGGGAAAAGCAGTGGTTCGGGCGCTTGACTTACGGCCTGGAGGCTTTGAAAGTCTTCCGTTCGTACACCCCGCAGCCCGTCACCCTGACCGTGGATGGTGTGCGCTATGATTACGAACATGTCTGGCTGATTGCGGTATCAAACATCCCGAACTTTGCCGGCGGAATCAAAATATGCCCCCAAGCGGAAAAAAATGATGGCCTGCTGGATCTCTGTTGCATTCAAAACCTCAGCTCCTTTGAGTTTCTCCGCCTGTTCCCGACGGCTTATTCCGGCAAACACACCCGGCACAAATCCGTGATTTTTCACCGCGGCAAAGAATTCACCATCACGCCGCAAGGCTCTTGTCTGGCCCATGTGGATGGCGAAATTCTGGATGAAACCCCCATCACGGTCAAAGTGGTGCCAAAGTCTTTAACCGTTCTTTAGATGGTAAACACAAAAAGCCGATTTATCAACAAAACCGGCTTTTGTTTGAAAAGGATGCTATTCTCCGCGATAATTCGGTTTTCTTTTTTCGGCGAAAGCTTGTATGCCTTCCAGGAAGTCTTTGGTTTTCCCGGCTTGTTCCTGAACCACAGCTTCATATTCCAGCGCTTCTTCGATCGTCGTTTCCATCCCGCGGTAAATCGCTTTTTTCGTTAATCCGATGGCCACCGTGGGGCCTTGCGCCAACTGCTTGGCCAGTGCCATCGCCTCATCCAGCAATTTGTCTTCCTCCGCCAATTGGTTGGCCAACCCGATCCGGACGGCTTCTTCCGCTTCCACATCCCGTCCGGTCATCGCGATCTCCAATGCCCTTCCCAGCCCGACCAACCGGGGCAAAAAGTAGCTGGAACCGCTGTCGGGTGCCAATCCAATCCTGACAAATGCTTCGACAAAACGGGTACGGGGAGTGATCACACGCAGGTCGCAAGCCAGCGCCAAACTGCAACCGGCCCCGGCCGCCACGCCATTTACCGCGGCAATAACGGGTTTTTTCAGATCCATGATGGCTTGAATCAAAGGATTATAACGGGAACGCACACTCTCGCCCAGTGAAATTTCATCCCCCTTGGTGACAATGGCTGACCGGTCATTCAAATCTTGTCCCGAGCAAAACGCTTTTCCTTCCCCGGTCAAAACCACGGCCCGTACTTTCGGATCTTCGTTTACCTTTTGCAAAGTTGCTGTCAATTCTTCGGCCAATTGTCGGTTGATGGCATTATACACTTGGGGACGGTTCAGCCGGATCAGGCCGACGCCGTCTTGTATGGTCAGGACAACGGTTTTTTCTTCCATTTAAACCCCTCCAAACAGCTGCATTATTATTTTTTGTTAATAGAATCTATTTCAATCATAATATAAAAAATGAAAATTCACCAAATTAATTCATAAAAAACAGCCCATCTTTCCGATGGACTGGACAACTTATGACAAAGATTTGACCCGTTGCAACCGGAGGGCATTCAACACCACGGAGACCGAACTGAAAGCCATCGCCGCCCCTGCAAGCCAGGGAGCCAGAAATCCGGCCGCGGCGACGGGAATTCCCAAGCTGTTGTACGCCAAAGCCCAGAACAGATTTTGTTTGATATTGGCCATGGTTTTCCGGCTCATCCAAAGCGCATCGGCCACCTGCTCAAGATTCCCGCGCATCAAGGTGACATCTGCGGTTTCCATCGCGACATCGGTTCCGTTTCCCATTGCAATGCCCAGATCGGCCGCCGCGAGAGCCGGCGCATCATTGATTCCGTCCCCGACCATCGCCACTTTTTCCCCTTGTCTCTGCCACTGATAAACCACTTCGGCCTTTCCTTCCGGCAACACTTCGGCCGAAACATCCTCAATGCCGACCTGTTTGGCGATGGCACGGGCCGTCCGTTCATTATCTCCCGTGATCATCCCCACTTTTAGCCCCATTTGTTTCAACTTTTGGATCGCTGTGCGGGAAGTTTCTTTCACCGTGTCGGCAACGGCCAAAATCCCGGCGCATTCTTGGTCTATTGCGATGATCACGGCTGTTTTCCCTTGTTTTTCGAGCCGGACCAATTCCTCCTCAATTGAATCCGTTTGAATTCCGTTTTGTGCCATCAACCGGCGGGTTCCCAGCAAAACTTCCTGTCCGTCCAGCACGGCTTTGACCCCGTGGCCGGGTAATGCTTCAAAGGAGTCGGGATCTTGCAATGTCACTCCTTCTTTCGCAATCCCGTTCACAATGGCCTGCGCCAACGGGTGCTCGGAATTTTTTTCCGCCGAACCGGCCCGGCGCAAAACGTTTTCTCTCTCTTCCGGATGAAAGATGATGGTATCGGTCAATTCGGGTTTCCCGTGGGTGATCGTTCCGGTTTTATCAAACAAAACCATCGTGATTTGCTGCGCCTTTTCCAAATGTTCGCCGCCTTTAAACAAAATGCCCCATTCCGCAGCCCGGCCGGAACCGGCCATAATCGAAACGGGCGTGGCCAGCCCCAAGGCACAAGGACAGGCTATCACCAACACGGCCATCGCTTTCTCCAAGGCGCCTTGAAATTGCCCCGGCTCCAGACCGAAAAACCAAAGCATAAACGTAAGCACGCTGATTCCCAAAACAACGGGAACAAAAACCCCCGAAATCCGGTCTGCAATCCGTTGGATCGGCGCCTTGGAGCCTTGCGCTTCCTGAACCACCCGGATAATTTGTGCCAGCGCCGTCTCTTCCCCGACTTTGGTTGCCCGGAAAAGAAGCCGTCCTTGCCCGTTGATGGTGGCGCCGATCACCGGGTCACCCGACTGTTTTTCCACCGGGATGCTTTCACCGGTCAACATGGATTCATCGACGGATGACCGGCCCTTGACCACCTCTCCGTCCACCGGGATCTGCTCGCCCGGCTTCACAAGAATCAGATCCCCCGGCTTGACTTCTTCCACCGGGACGGCTACCTCCTTGCCGTCTTTCAAGACCAATGCTTTTTTGGCTTTCAACCGCATCAACTTGGATATGGCATCCGAGGCTTTTCCTTTGGCCCGGGATTCCAGCAATTTGCCAAGCAAAATGAGTGTGATTAAAACGGCACTGGTTTCAAAGTACAATCCCTGCTCATGAATGCGGGAAGCCGGTTGGGTCAACATTACATACAAACTGTAAAAATAGGCCGCCGAGGTGCCGAGTGCCACCAGCACATCCATATTGGCGCTGCGGTTGCGCAGTGCCTTCCATGCCCCGCGGTAAAACGGAGCCCCGATCACAAATTGCACCGGTGTGGCCAAAATCCATTGGACCCAAGGGTTCATGAGAACAGACGGAACCGGGATCCAATGAAAAAAAGAGAAATGGGCGGCCATGGTCCACAGAAGCGGAAGGGAAAATGCCAAAGCCGCAAAAAACCGGACTCTTTTTTTCTCCCATTCTTCCTCTTTCCGTTTCCCTGACTCCGCACTTTTCGGCTTTGCCCCGTACCCCAGCCGCTCCACCCGTTGCACCACGTCGGATACGGCCAAGGTCCCCGGGTAATAAGCGACCCGCGCCGATTCAGTTGCCAGGTTGACGGAAGCATTGGCAACTTCCGGGATCCGGTTCAACACTTTTTCAATCCGGCTGGCACAAGCCGCACAGGTCATCCCGGTAATCTCCATATCCACTTCTTCTTTGGGAACGCGGTAGCCAAGATCTTGGATGATCTTCTCCATCTCCGGCAACCGGACTTGCTTCGGGTCATAAACGATATGGGCTTCGTCCATGCCCAAGTGTACATGGACCGATTCAACACCATTTAACTTTGAAAGACGTTTTTCGATCCGGTTGGCACAAGCCGCACAAGACATCCCTTCCACCGGCAACCGAATCGAGCTGAGTTCACTGGACAACGAAAACGCCTCCTGCTGTGATGCAATTTATGAAAGGACATCATATCCCTGATCTTCAATGGTTTGTTTGATTTTGTCCAAATCGGCCGTCTGTTCATCAAAATCCACATCGACCATTCCTTTGGACAAATCAACTTTGGCTGCAACCCCGATTTGTTTTAATGCTTCCTCGATCGATTTGACGCAATGCTCACAGGACATTCCGGCAACGCGAATTTGTTCCTTCATTTTATCTTTTCCTCCTGCTGTAACGAAGTTTTTTTACATCTTCTTACATCTTTATTATAGGATACCCCCCCACCGTATGCAACCGGTAGCTCCATTTTCCTTCCATTTTGTCAGATCTGATTCTTGTCAAGGAACCATCCCTTTGACAAATTTTCAAACTCCCGGGAAGCAACAAGCAGCCCGGATTTCCCATCCAGGCTGCTTTCACGGAGCGTTCACATCAGTATTTGTTGATCTTGAAATTTTGGCGCAGAAGCTTCCAGTTCTCCGGGAAATCTTCACCCAACACCCAATAGCTGACACCCCGGAGACCGTATTCTTTAATCAGATTATACTTCGCCTGCATGCTTTGTTCATTTTCATACCAAATCACATGCTTTTTCCCTTGTTCATCCCGGTAGTAAAAGTAAGGAGCTTCATCCCGGTTGTTATACTCCACCTTCAACCCTCGTTTTTTGGCAAATGTTTCGGCTTCATGCGGAGCAATCCGTTTCGCCGGGGGGCCTCCTTTTTTATAGGGGAGCGTCCAGTCATAACCGTAGAGCGGTGCTCCCATCACAATTTTTTCCGGGGGAATTTTTTGGACAGCATAATCCACCACTTTCCGAACCTGGGGAAGTGGAGCCACAGCCATCGGAGGTCCGCCGGTCCATCCCCACTCATACGTCATTAAGATCACAAAGTCGGCAATCTTCCCGTGAAACGCATAATCATGCGCCCCATGCCAAGCTCCGGCCTGTTCGTCACTGCTTTTGGGAGCCAAGGCAGTCGATACCACATATCCGTGTTTTTTCATCCGGGGTATAAAGGTTTCCAAAAAACCGTGGTACAGCTCACGATCTTTTTCGTAAATGTGTTCAAAATCGATGTTGATCGCCTTGTACCCTTTTTCCTTCATCACCTGTTCGACTTGATTCATCAACCGGTTGAGGGATTGCCGGTTTGTAAAAATTTGATGAGCCAAATCGGGTTGGAAATTTCCGTCAGCAAAATTGGTCAGCACCAGCATCGGAACGGCCTTGTTTTGAATGGCCCGAAGCGGTTTTTCATCCTTCAGGGGGATTAAACTCCCATCCGGTCGAACCTGGTAGCTGAAAAAGGCTACGTAGGTTAAATCGCGGACCGCTTCCAATGCATCCTCCACCGCCTGATCCGGGGAAGTGGCTTCCAAAAAGCCAATACTTTCGATGCGTTTGGTTTTTCCTTTCAGATTCAGCTCATTTTCTCCTCTTTCATCCGGCAAGACCCTTCCCCGGCTTGAAATGGGCTCATTCCCGGGCTGACCGTTTTGGTCCACCACTTGCCGGGGAGTGGCATCATGCTCCGGACTTCCTTGGTTTTTGGCACATCCCGTCAACGCAATCAGTGCAGAAAACATCACAATAAAAATTTTTTTCATTTGAATCACCCTGTCTATAATATCCCTCCGTTTTCTTTTCTCATGCATTCTTTCGCCTTCATAAAAACATTCTCCGACATGATGTCATTGTCATCATGAATGAACATCCGATGCCACCGGCGCCGGCCGATGAAGAGATTTTTTTGAAAGCGGACCCTGCCAAAAATATTAAAGAAAAAACATCTCAAAAATAAATTTAAAAACACCAAATATCTCGCCGGGTAAAGAACCCGGTTTTTTTAAAAAATTTGGTTAAAATCGGTTGTATAATAGTGACGAAAGCGATAGAATTTTGAATGAAGATTTCTGATTCAAGAAGGGAGATGGACCGTGAATTCACAATGGAAAGCAAAAATCCAATCCATTGCGGATAAAGAAGAAAAGATTTTGCAAAAATTATTAAATTATGCTCCTCAACCCCATCTGACTGAAGTGATGGACAACTGCTCTCTTTGTTACAAAAAAACACACCGTTTACATATACGCATCGTTGAAGATCCCGAGGGGCTTTTTGAAGACGGGGTCAAAGTCTGCAAAAAATGCGCGGAAAAGTGCGGGTTATCGGAATTGCTCAACGAAAAATCCGCATCCTACCACGGTCTGACTGAAGCGATTTTGCGAATCCGCGGAGAAATCAGCTTAAAAAATTTATCAGATTAGCAGGATTTTAAATATACATCGCAAATAAAGTAATAGAAAAAGATCAAGTGAGGTGAAAATATGCGGTCCCACAAACTTTGTTGCGGCGAGCCCCCTGCTGTTTAAATACATAATTTAGAATTGTCATAATTATTATAAAAAGGTTACCATCTGTTAAAAATAGTTGGTAACCTTTTTATTTTTAATAAAACCAATCTGTCCGACGCAAAACCTTTGTTTTTGACAGAAATTTTCATCATTATTTCGTATGTTAAATATTACTTATATTAAATAACCGGTTGGGATTATAATGTTGTTGTGATCCACAACAAAGGAGGAACATCATGGACTCAAAAAAAAGCAACTTTCAACTTGTCGTCGCATCTTTATTGCTGGCGATCTTCATGTCGGCCATGGACAATACCATTGTTGCGACAGCCATGGGGACGATCGTCGGGGAATTGGGGGGATTGGACCAATTCGTTTGGGTCACCTCCGCCTACATGGTCACATATATGGCCGGAATGCCCATCTTCGGAAAACTGTCGGACATGTACGGGCGAAAACGTTTCTTTATCTTCGGTCTTACCATCTTCTTGATCGGTTCGGCACTTTGCGGAACCGCACAAAGCATTGTCCAGTTAAGCATTTACCGGGCCATCCAGGGAATCGGCGGCGGAGCCTTGATGCCCATTGCCTTTACCATTGTTTTTGACATCTTTCCACCGGAACAAAGAGGGAAAATGACCGGATTGCTCGGGGCGGTTTTTGGTTCATCCAGTGTCGCCGGTCCCCTGCTCGGTGCTTATATTACCGATTACATCAGCTGGCATTGGATTTTTTATGTCAATTTACCCATCGGGATCATTTCCCTTGTTCTGATTCTCACGGCTTACAAAGAGTCGAATAAGCATGAAAAACAAGCAATCGACTGGTGGGGAGCCGTCACCCTGGTGACTGCCGTCGTCAGCCTCATGTTTGCCCTCGAACTGGGAGGCAAAGAGTATGCTTGGAATTCACTTCCCATCATCAGTTTATTTGTCATCTTTGCGGTCTTTTTTCTTGCGTTCTTGTACGTTGAAACCAAAGCAAAAGAACCGATTATTTCCTTCTGGATGTTTAAGCGCCGGTTATTTGCCGCCAGCCAAATCGCCGTTTTCTTATATGGCGCCACTTTTGTCGTGTTGACCGTATATATCCCGATCTTTGTGCAAGCGGTGTACGGCGGGTCCGCCACCAATGCGGGACTGATCCTGACCCCGATGATGCTCGGGTCGGTTGTCGGAAGCGCGATCGGCGGCATCTTCCAAACCAAGACCAGTTATCGTAATTTGATGATCCTCTCGATCATTGCTTATGCCGCCGGAATGACCTTGCTCAGTACCATGACGCCCGAAACGGCACGTTGGCTGGTCACCATCTACATGGTCATCGCCGGATTTGGGGTCGGATTTTCTTTTTCGTTGTTGCCCATTGCATCAGTGCACAACATGGATGCCAAACACCGCGGTTCGGCAAATTCAACCAATTCATTCTTCCGCTCTCTTGGCATGACCATCGGGATCACCTTATTCGGCTCCCTGCAAAACCGCTTTTTTACCGATCAATTGGATTTTGGCGGGATGCAGGGAGGACACGGGCCATCCTTTGACCTCAACGACCCGCAAGGGCTCTTTGAGCCTGGTGCCCGCGCCGCGATTCCCGATTTCATTCTGGATAAAATCGTGGACGCCATGTCTTCATCGATCACCCATATCTTTGCCCTGGCTTTGATCCCAATCGTGCTGGCAGCCATAGCCATTCTGTTCATGGGCGACACCCGGGTGAAGATGAGCAAAAAGCCTGTCGTCTCCACCAATGAATAACTTATCTTCAAAAAGCAGTGCCGTGAAAAAGGCACTGCTTTTTTTGTCCTCAAAATATGCGGCAAAAATGACCGGTTTCTTTTTATGGGCTTTCATCCAAGCCGGTTTATTGCCTCCTGAATAGGATAATCACACATGGATCCATGAGATCGTCTCGCCATGGGAGGATATATACATGAAAGCAATCCAATTAAACAAACTGGCCCAAATCATGGGCGGAAGATTGACTGCAGGTTCCCCGTCCAAAATCGTCCAGTCCCTCAATTTCGGAAATCCAAAACAATTGAAACCGCACCAAGTCTACTTTTACACCCGCAAAATTCGGTGGCACGAAAAGCAACTGCCGGCCATTCAACGGATCCGCCCGCTCGCCGTCGTGCTCCCCGCTCACCTTTTTGCCCGGGGAATCCCGCCGGGCACTTCGATCATCCGGGTGAAAGATGCTTATCAGGCTTTTTTTAAAGCCGGTCTTTGGAACTGGAAACAATGCCCGGCCAGAGTGATCGGCATCACGGGAAGTGCGGGCAAAACGACCACGACCGAAATGGTGGCTTCCATTTTGAAATATCGTGCACCGATGGTGAAAACCCATCGCAACCTGAACACTTTTTCTTTTTTGCCAACATATCTGACCCGGTTAACCGGCAAAGAAAAATTGCTCCTCTTGGAAATGGGAATGAAATCGCTCAATAACATCCGCAAACAATGCCAAATCGTCCGGCCCGAGATCGGTGCCGTCACCAATGTCGGAGAAGCGCATGCGGGCAGCTTGGGCGGACTTCATCTCATCGTAAAAGCCAAACAGGAAATGGTGGATGGTGTCCGCAAAAACGGAACCTTGATCTTAAATGCGGACGACCCGCGGTCAAGAAAACTGAAAACCAACCGATTCCAGGGAAAAATCCTTACCTTCGGCATCCGCAATCCGGCCCACATCCGGGGGAAAAACATCCGTTACACCCGAAACGGGATGGTCTTTGACGCCGTGCTTCAGGGACGCCAGTTCCCCGTCCGGATCCCTGTCTTCGGCACACACAATGTTTATAACGCCCTGACCGCCATCGGGGTTGCCTGGGCTTATGGAGCCACGATTCCGGAAATTCAAAAAGGGCTCGCCACCTTTAAAGCGCCGAAAATGCGCTTGGAATTCATTCGCACAAAATCCGGGCGCATCCTGATCAATGATGCTTGGAACGCCAATCCCACAGCACTGAAAGCCGGATTGGACGTCCTGAAAAATGTCAGCGGATCCCGCCCCAAGATTGCCGTATTAGGCGACATGCTGGAGCTCGGGGAATATTCGCATCAAGCTCACATGCAATCAGGGAAATATGCGGCGCGCTTGGGGTTGACGCAACTCATCACCTTGGGCAAACGCGGGGCAATCATTGCCCAATCTGCCATCGCCAATGGAATGAGCCGCAAAAGGGTACTGATTTGTAAAGATTTCCGGCAAGCATTGCACCACTTGGCAAAAACCCCGAAAAATGCAGTCATCTATTTTAAAGCCTCCCGTTCCCTCCATTTCGAAAAGCTCGTCAAGCAATTAAAAAGGCTGTAACGGCAAAAAGCCGCCCTTTCCTTACGTAAGGGCAGCTTTTTTTTCGGATGCTTTTCCAATGACATATCCCAGCAAGCTTCCGATCACAGCCGGCACCAGCCAGCCGATTCCCTGGTCATAAAGCGGCAAAACCACAAGCCATGAAAAATCGAATCCGAATGTACCGGTAAGCGTATCCAAAACACTGATGATAAAGGCGCCTGCAATTCCTCCGGCATACACCGCACGATAACCATGAAAGAATGAGTGCAGGAAAGACAACAAGATCAAGACAATCACCGCCGGATAAATCATGCTGAGAACCGGCACGGAAATCGCAATCAACTGGGTTAATCCGACATTGGCAACAAAGGCACTGAATACGGTTACAACCAACAACCATTTTTTATAGGACAGTTTCGGGAAAACCCGGTTTAAAAATTGCGCACAGGATGTCGAAAGCCCGACCGAAGTCGTCAAACAAGCGAGCAAAACAACGACCCCCAGGAGGACGGAACCGTATGGGCCAAAAAGTTCAAAAGCAATCGCCGTTAAAATTTCACCACCGTTATCCATCATTCCCAACTGCTGGCTGGTGGCTCCCATATAAGCCAGTGAAAAATACACAAAAGCCAGACAAGTAACCGCTATCAAACCGGCTTTCAATGTCGTGGCGGCCACCTTCTTCCGGTCACGGATTCCGTCATCGCGAATGGCTGCCACCACCATTCCCCCAAACACCAATGCACTCAGCGCATCCAAGGTTAAATAGCCGTCAAGAAACCCCTGGAAAAAAGGAAATTGCGCATAAACATCCGTCGGGGTTCCCAAATCTCCAACCGGGTGAAACAAGCTTTGGAGAAAGAGCACGACAATCAATGTCAACAAGACCGGGGTCAGGATCTTTCCGACACGATCAATGACTTTGGAAGGGTTCAAACTGATCAACAATGTAATCAGAAAATAAATAATTGTAAAAACAGGCAAAGCCCATACCGCTTCCCGGATGGCATCCGGCAGGAAAGACAAGCCCATTTCAAAAGAAACCGTTCCGGTCCGGGGAATTCCAAAGAAAGGACCAATGGACAAATATACAACCAAACTTAAAATCAGGCCAAAAACCGGATGGACGCGGCTTCCGATCGCTTGCAGACCGCCGTCAGACAAACCGACTGCGATCACGGCCAACAATGGAAGGCCGATTCCTGTGACCGCAAAACCAAGCATCGCCGTGAAGAACTGGTCTCCAGCCCCTTGTCCCAACAACGGCGGAAAAATTAAATTTCCGGCGCCAAAAAATAATGAAAACAACATCAAACCGATTGTGAGTAATTTGGTGTTCTTAAGCATTGAAGATGTCTCCTTTTTGTTCTGTTGCAACCATTGCCGTATTTTGAAATGCACAGGCAAACTTTTTTTCTTCTGTGCATTTTCAGTATATTTATTATTTATAGATTATAATTTAACAGTACAATGCATTATAAAAACTTTTATTCCCAGCTGTCAACAAACCATTTTTTAGCAAAACTTAAAATCACACTCCCTGTGCTAAAGCGCTTACAAAACATGCTTTGACAAAGGCCGGTTTTGTCCGGCCTTTGCCCTTATAATGACATTTTATAAATCTCATAAACATCTTCTTTGGTTAATTTTTTCATCCGCCCCAACGAACCGTGAGCCACCGCTTTTTCTGCCATCAGTTCCAGTTTGGAATCATCGATTCCGTAATCAGCCAGACGGCTGGGGGCTCCGATGGAACTCCAGAATTCCCGCAGCCGGTCAATTCCTTCTTCAGCGATTTCACGGTCCGATTTTCCTTCGGGATCCACACCGAACACACGAATCGCCAATTGCTTCATTTTGGCTTCGGTCACATCCAGATTATACCGGATCCAGTTGGGGAATAAAATTGCCAAACCTCCGCCATGCGGGATATCATAAACGGCGGAAACAGCATGCTCGATTCCATGCGTTCCCCAATCGCCTCGCATCCCCTGGTTTACGACTCCGTTTAATGCCATCATTCCACAAAACATGATCGTCTCTCTGGCTTCATAATTTTCCAGGTCCTCAAGCAGCTTGGGTGCCGTCTCGATAACCGTTGACAGCAATCCTTCCACCATTCGTTCGTTGTAAGGAACGTTGGGGGCAGGACTGAAATAATGTTCCAGCGCATGGGACATCATGTCCACAATTCCGTAAACGGTTTGATCTTTGGGAACCGTAAAGGTATGAACCGGATCGAGAACCGAAAACTTCGGAAAGACCAACGGATGTCCCCAGCCGAGCTTTTCCTGGGTTTCCCAATTGGTGATCACCGAACCGCTGTTCATTTCCGAACCGGTCGCCGACAAGGTCAAAACCGTTCCAAACGGCAGGGCATCTTTGGGAACGGCTTTTTTGGTGATGATGTCCCACACATCCCCGTCAAATTTGGCTCCGGCAGAAATGGCTTTGGTGGCGTCAATCACACTGCCGCCACCGGCCGCCAATAAAAAGTCCACCTTTTCTTTCTTGCACATTTCCACGCCTTTATGTACCGTGGACAGGCGCGGATTGGGTTCTACCCCGGACAATTCCAGGACTTCTGCCCCGATCTCTTGCAAATATTTCATGATCTGATCATAGATCCCGTTTCTTTTAATGCTTCCGCCCCCGTAAACCAACAATACTTTTTTGCCGTAACGGGGGATTTGTTCTTTGATCGCTGACAAAGTGCCTTTGCCAAAGAACACTTGGGTTGGGTTATAAAATGTAAATTGTTCCAATGGTTTGCACCTCTTTTTTTATAAATGGGCCTGTAAAAATAATAATAGAAATCCAACAGAAAATGCAATGATTCTCATGATGGCGATAAGAAACGGGACTGGATGTCTTTGGTGATCTCCTTGAGATTGCGGGCGGTGTTCAGGTACATTTGTTTTTCATCCGGATCCCCGGCCAATTGTCCCGACTTTTTTAACTCGGCTTCACATTTTTCCAATGCCTGTATGAGGTTTGCCCGCCAGTGGGGCCGGGGACGGGAAGAAGACCGGTCTTGATAAAGGTCGGTCCACAATTTCCCGGACGAATCCACCTGGGCCAAAAACACATCTTCCAGTTTCAACCCTTGTTTTTCCAGTTCTTTCAATAACCATTTTTCGTTTTTCCCGATGCTCGACAACACTTCTTTTTCAATCCGGCCGTCGATAACGACCATTTCGGGTTCCCGTTCATGATCCACAGGAAGATGAAGCATGTTGGCCGTAAGCGGTTGATGCTCTTTTTTCAGCATCACATTGACCGATCCGTCCGGCTCAATGATGGCAAACTCCACTTCCGACAAGTTGAAAATATTTTTCGCCCGCAATTTGCTCATCAATTCAATCGCCGTCATCCGCTCTTTCTTTAAATTTTCCTCCAACACCTTTCCCTGTTTGATCAACACCGTTTCCGTCCCGACAATCCACTTTCTTATTTTTTGGCTTTTGATCCCCAAATATTCGATGCCGAGTGCCATGATCAACCACACCAACAGGGAAAGCGCCCCCAAATACCATGAGTTCGGTTCCGATTCCAACGGAATATATGCCGCGATGCTTCCCAAGGTGATACCCGTGATGTATTCAAACAGGGAAAGTTGGGAAACTTGTCTTTTTCCGATCAATCTCGTAAGCACCAAAAGGACCACAACCGTAAAAAAAGTTTTGACCACAACCAAATACCAGCTCATTTGAAATCTTCCTCCGCAAATTCTTGATTGTCCTGTTTAGTATCCGAAAGGAAGATGCAATCTATACAGCAACCGATGGCAAGAAAAAATACAGCCCGCTTCGGAGCTGTATTTTTGACGGGATCATTCAAATCCGCCGGCCATTTCATCGCGGAAACCAAACCAATAGGTGAACAAAAACCCTGCCGCATAAGATAATACCAATCCGGTTATATACAAAAGGATTTGGCCGGGCAGCACCAAAAAGGTGAGCGGCAGGCCGGAAACCCCGATGGCAATGGTGGCCACTTTAAACACGGCTTGAAAAGCTCCGCCCACGCCTGCTCCCAGACATGCTGTCAAAAAGGGCCTTCCCAAAGGCAAGGTCACCCCGAAAATAAGCGGTTCCCCGATGCCGAGCAAGCCGGCCGGAAGAGCCCCGCCAATTGCCCTTTTCAACCTTTTCTTCTTTGTTTTCACATAGATGGCAAAGGCCGCCCCGACTTGCCCCGCGCCTCCCATGGCCAGAATGGGGAGCAACGGGTCGTTGCCGATGGATTGGATCAGTTCCAGATGAACCGGTGTCAAGCCTTGGTGTAAACCGGTAACCACCAACGGGAGGAAGGTGGCTCCCAACACAAATCCGGCAATCACTCCGCCGGTATCCAAGATGGCCAGCAAGCCTTTGGTAATTCCGTCGGAAATCATACCGCCAATCGGCATAAAGACCACATAGGTGATGATTCCGGTAATCAGCAAGGCCAGTGTCGGTGTAACAATGATATCCAGCGCTTGCGGGACGAGGCGGCGGATCCGTTGTTCCAAAAAAGCGATAAAAATGGCCGCAAACATGACACCGATCAGACCGCCGCGCCCCGGCACCAATTCTTCTCCGAACAAACTGATGTTTGCAATTTCGGGGTTGATCACCAAAATGCCGGCTAACGCGCCCAAAGCCGGGGAACCTCCGAACTCTTTGGCGGCATTTAACCCGACCAAAATCCCCAGGAATGAAAACAGGCCGGATCCCATCACGGTCAAGACGGTTGCGATCATGGAAGTTTCCGCAATCCAACCGGCCTGCACCACACTTTTCGTAACCCCCGTAATGAGCCCTGAAGCCACCAGAGCCGGAATCAAGGGGATGAAAATGTTGGCGATTCTTCTTAAAAACAGCTTAAACGGCGTTTTGTTTTTCTCCTTGATTTCTTCCCTTTTTTGCTTCGCTTGTTCGTTTAAATCCCATTCGCCCGTGTTTTTCATTAATATTTTGAATTCCTCGTATACCTTGGCCACTTTGCCGGGCCCCAATATAATTTGCAGCGTTTCTTCCTCCACCACACCGATGACGCCTTCGATTTCCTTCAATGCCTCTTTATTGACAAGGCTTTCATTTTTGGGTTTGACGCGAAGCCGCGTCATGCAGTGGGTGTAAGAAGCGATATTGGAGGCTCCCCCCAAATGCTGCAAAATCTCTTGCGCAAGCACGCTGTTGTCTTTTCCCATCCCAATTCTCCTTCCTGGGTTAAATTTCCTTCAGCCGCCGGGTGGCTTTCCGGGTTTTATCCAACAAACGAACCGTTTGATCATACTCTTTTCCGGCCATCGCCAAAAACAAAATATCAATCACATGAAGTTGCGCAATCCGGGAGGAAGTCGCCCCGCTGCGAAAAACGGCTTCACCGGAAGGAGCGATATGCAAGCGGATTTCTGAAAGATCGGCCACAGTGGACGAACCATATTTGGTCAAGCTGATGGTTTTGACTCCATACTCTTTGGCCAAGCGCAAAATCCTCACAACTTCCGGGGTCTCCCCCGAATATGAAATGGCAAACACCACATCCTCGGGCCGGGCATTGGCAATTTGGGTGGCAACCAGATGCAAGTCGGAGAAAGCAGTCACCCCTTTGTTGATTCGAAGCCACTTTTGCCTGGCATCCAAAGCGATGATGTGGGAAGCCCCCACTCCGAAAAAGTGGACTTGGTTTGCCTTTAATAAAGCATCCACCGCTCTTTCCAACTCTTTCAAGTCAAGAACCTCGGCCGTGTCGCGCAAACTTTGCACACTGTTACTGGTCATCTTTTGCAAAATCAACCCGGCCGGCTCTTCGGGCCTGATATCCCGGTAGCCGCTCTCTTCGGGCTTGGCCAGATCGCCGGCGATTCGCATTTTTAAATCTTGAAATCCGTTTAATTGCAGGGACTTGCATAAACGGACCACCGTCGCTCCGCTTGTGCCCGTCCGTTTCCCCAATCCGGCCGCTGTCTCGTGAACCGCTTCCTGTGGATGAGCCAAAATATATTCGGCGATTTTCCGCTCGGCAACCGTCAATTGATCCAACATCAAACGCAAACGATGAAGTCCTCCTGCAGACACCCTCCTCCCCTCCTGTTAACGGGACCGAATCCCGAGCGCAATCGCTTTGCGGACATGCCCTCTGGACTTTTCAAGCAATCTTTTGGCTTCTTCGTAGCCGGTTTCAGACAAATCCATCACAATGGCCGTTTTCACTTCATTTTGGGCACGCCGGAGCAAGTCTTCCGCTTCCCGGTCAGACAAGCCGGTAATGGTGCGGATGATGTTGACGGCCCGTTTCTGCAATTTGTAATTGCTGATTTTGACATCCACCATCAGATTTTCGTACACTTTTCCCATGCGTATCATCGCAGTGGTGGAAATCATGTTTAAAATCATTTTGTGGGCCGTTCCTGCTTTCATCCGGGTCGAACCCGTCAACACCTCGGGACCCACAATGACTTCAATGGCATGACCAGCTACCTGGCTGATACGTGCACCGGAATTGCTGGAAAGGGCCACCGTGTGGGCTCCGATGCTTCGCGCATACCGGAGCGCTCCAATCACATACGGGGTTCTTCCGCTGGCGGCGATGCCGATGACTGTGTCCTTTTCCGTCAAGCCAATCGCCTTTAAATCTTCTTCCCCCAGTTTTTCGTTATCTTCCGCCCCTTCAACGGCTTTCACAAAGGCTTTTTCGCCCCCCGCCATCAAACCGACAACCTGTTCCGGAGACGTGCTGAAGGTGGGCGGGCACTCAACGGCATCGAGAACCCCCAACCGTCCGCTGGTTCCGGCTCCCATGTAAATCAGACGCCCTCCGCGGGAAAAAGAATTGCAAACATACTCCACCGCCACCTGAATGTCCGGAATCACCTCCTTGACGGCTTGAGCAACTTTTTGATCTTCAGCATTGATCAGTCTTAAAATCTCTATCGTATCCATTTTGTCAATCTGTTTGCTTCGTTCATTTCGGGACTCGGTCGTCAGACGACTCAGCTCTTCTTCCATGTTATACCCTCCAAATCAAGACTTCCTTGAATGCGCTTTCATTATATCTGATGTGAAATATTATTTCAATATAAATTAATTACATATAAAATTCCATTTCGCCATCCGGGCAAAAAAAGAACGGAAGAAGGTTTCTTCCGCTACTCTTGATTCACCCAGTTGTAAAAAGAAAAACCATTTTCGCTCAGAACCGGTTTTTCCTTCACATTGGTCTGGTATAAGCTTCCTTTTTGCCTGAATTTGCGAGAATACTCGGCCGCCTCATCCGCCGTGCGCACATTGTTTTTATGCCATTCCAGCAAAATCCGGTCAATATAACGAAAATTCACTTTCCCGCAAAAAACGGCTTCCCGGAGAGCGGCTTCGATGATCTCCTTTGAATAGCCGTCCTCATCAATCCATTGGGACAACATCTGGCATTCCATCGGAGACAGGGCCCGTCCGAATTCCAGTTCAAACACGCGGAATATTTGCTGATATGTTTCACCGTCCGATTCCGGTTTCTTCTGTTTATGATCCAGATACGATGAGACCAATTGTTGAAAAAGCGGGGTCAACTCGTAACTTTCACTCCGGATCCCGTGTTCGTGACCTTCTTCAATCCTTATAAATCCGCCATGTAACAGGCGCTGAATCAAGTCCACGATTTGATGTTGGCTGAGGCTCATGCGCTCTTCCAATTCCGCCACGGTCGGGAACGTCTTGTTTTCTTTTTCTTGAAAAATATAAAGATGAATCAGCAACATGGCTTCGGTTTCCGTCAATCCGAGCCGTTTATACTCCGTAAACAAAAGAACGGGCAAAGACACGAATCCTTGTTTCAGGAGATGAACCATTGCCGCTTGCACCGTTTCCTTCCGGTCCATGCTCTTTCACACCTCTCTTATCCTCCACTATACCATGATCCACTTTGGTGAAACAGACTTGAAAAATGGATAAAAGCACCGGTCAGAAAAAACCGATGCTTTATCCTTTTCTATGGATATAACCGATTGAGCATCCGCGGGAACGGGATGGTTTCCCGGACATGATCCAATCCGCAAATCCAGGCCACCGTTCTTTCCAATCCCAAGCCGAATCCGGAATGGGGGACGCTACCGTATTTTCTCAAATCCATATACCACTGATAAGCTTCTTTCGGCAAATTATGTTCTTCGTAGCGTTGGCGCATCAGTTCCGGATCATCAATCCGCTGGCTTCCGCCAATGATTTCCCCATAGCCTTCGGGAGCAATCAAATCCGCACACAAAACCACTTCCGGCCGGTTCGGATCGGGCTTCATATAGAAAGCCTTGATCTCTGTCGGATAATGTGTGATAAAGACCGGTTTCTCAAAGCTTTCGGCGATTTTGGTTTCATGGGGCGCCCCGAAGTCTTCCCCCCATTCAAAATCGGAAAATCCTTCTTTGTGAAGAAGTTCCACGGCTTCATCATAAGTGATGCGCGGGAACGGAGCCGTCACTTTTTCCAGGCGGCTGATATCCCGGCCCAATGTTTTTAATTCCGCTTCGCAGTTGTCCAACACATGCCGGACAACATGGGCAACCATATTCTCTTGGATTTTCAGGCTTTCTTCATGTTCCACAAAGGCCATTTCCGGCTCGATCATCCAAAATTCAATCAGATGGCGTCTGGTTTTGGATTTTTCCGCACGGAACGTCGGGCCGAATGAATAAACTTTTCGCAACGTCATCGCGGCGGCTTCCATGTACAACTGGCCGCTTTGCGTCAAGTAGGCGTCTTCATCGAAATACTTGGTGTGAAACAGGTTGGTGGTTCCTTCGCAGGAAGACGGCGTCAAAACCGGTGGATCCACCAATGTAAAGCCTTCATCATTCAAGTATTGTTGCAAGGCTTTGATAATTTCAGCCCGAATGGTCAAAATGGCACGTTGCCGGGGGGAACGGATCCATAAATGGCGGTGGTCCAACAAAAAATCCACCCCGTGTTCCTTTTTCGCAATCGGGTATTCTTCCGCCACCTGAATCACTTCGAGGTTGGTCACATCCAACTCAAAACCGCCGGGTGCCCGTTCATCTTCCCGTACGGTTCCCCATATGTACAATGAGCTTTCTTGTGTCAATTGTTTGGCAGCGTCCCACACTTCCGGAGCCACTTGACTTTTGACCAGAACCCCCTGAATGAATCCGGTTCCGTCCCGAAGCTGCAAAAATTGGATTTTTCCGCTCGAACGTTTATTGTAAAGCCATCCGCCCAATTTGACTTCTTTTCCCACATGGCCGGCTATTTCTTTAATTGTCGTCAACACCTGTGTACCCTCCATCCGATAAGAATCACATTGAATTTTATTATACATCCGCTTATTTTAAGGAGTCAATGTGAGAGCAAGCAACCCCTTCTTTCCACACAACGTGCCCTTCGCTGCATCCGTCCTCTCAGGCGTCAACGCCCGCAAGAACCTAAAGCGGGCGGTATTGTTCAAGCGTTTTTGCCAATCTTTCTTTCAGAAGCTTTTTTAAGGCAAGCGGCTTCTTGACCAGGGCATGCTCGCCGTATTTAAGAAAATAGTCTGCGAAAAAAGGGAGATCGTCTTTGGCGATTCTCCCGGTGATCAAACCTGAGCCATCTTCCCGTTTTTCCAACGACAGATCCGGCCACTGAACCGGTTGAAATTTTTCTGTTCCGTCTTGGGTGAGCTCCACAACCATTTCCATCATTTCCCGCTTCCGGTTCATCAGCGAAAAACGATTTTTCAAACGGATCCCCGATAAATCGACCGGCTTTGTGTTTTCGTCATGTTCCACCGATTGAATCCGGTCACACCGGAAAACCCGGTAATCTTTTCTCAAAAAGCAATAAGCCGGGCAATACCATTTTCCGTCTCTTGCATAAACCCCGATCGGTTGAATTTTCCGACAGCTGGTTTTTTCACCCGTTTGATACCGGATGTTTAACACTTCCTGTTGAACCGCGGCTTTCAGCAGTGGTTTCAAAAAAGGGATCTCTTCTTGTTGATGGACAGTGACAAAGTCCATCCGGTCTTTCAGATTGTCAATGGTGTCCCGCAGGTCTCCGGAGAGATTTAAATAAAACTTCTTGATGACGGATTCATACTCCACATCAAAAGGAAGTGAGAGATAATGCCTCAATGCGTGAATGGCAAAAAAGACGGCCATCACTTCTTCCCCGGTAAAAGCAATGGGAGGAAGCACTCTCTCCTTTAAGACCCGATACCCTCCGTTCGGCCCGGTCTCGGAGTACAACGGCACCCCCATCGCACTCAACTCTTGCAAATCCCGCAAAATGGTCCGTTTGGAAACCCCGAATTCCTGTGCCAGTTCCCGGACGGTAAATCTTTTTTTCCGGTTCACCATCATGATCATTTCATTCAATCTTCTCGCCTTGGACATGAAAACCTCCAAATTCTGTGGAACGGTGACAAGGGTTGTCACCATCATAATATATCATGGTTGGCAGATAAATAATAACAGCAGTCAATCAACAATGGAGGAATGATTGGATGTACGTAACCGTTTCAGACTTCATCAAAGAATGGAACAGAGAAGCCGTCTTGACACAAAACGTGTTGGACGGGCTGACCGATGCCTCCTTGAAACAACAAGTTTATCCCGGAGGCCGCACACTGGGGAGAATCGCGTGGCATTTAACCACCTGCATCCCGGAATATTTGTCTGAATTCGGCTTGAAAATCGATCCAGTGGAAAATGCCGATCAAGTTCCGCCATCGGCCAAAGAAATCGCCGAAACCTTTAAAAACGTAAGCGCCAATGCCGCCAAAGCCATTTTGCAGCAGTGGAATGACGAGACATTAAAAGAAGTGCAAATCGCTTTCGGAAGAGAAGAGACCAATGCCCAAATTTTAATGGGACTCATCAAACACACAATCCATCATCGCGGCCAATTGACGGTTCTGATCCGGCAAGCCGGATTAAAACCTTTTGGCGTTTATGGTCCGCCCAAAGAAGATTGGATCCGTTTGGGCGTGGAAAATCCCCCTCTGTAAAACTCTTCTGTGTGCCCGGGATTCAGGAGAAAAAAACCGGCTGTGAAAAGTACAGCCGGTTTTTTGGAAAAGATCAAAGCCATTCCTCCGGGTGATCCGCCCATTCCTGAACGGCGTTCATAAACATCCCCGCATGATATCCATCACATACCACATGATGAACTTGCAATGCCACCGGCAAGCGGATGGAACGGCCGTGACGAATCCATTTTCCCGCCGTGACAATCGGCAGAAGATAATCCCGCTGATTATGGATATTCAAGTTAAACCCTGTAAAGGAAGTCCATGGAATCATCGAAACAGAAAAAGCGTTTTCCGGGATCGGTGTTTTGGGAAACAATTTTCCCGAACCGCCATATCGCTCCACATCAGTCAGGTATAAACGGTAAAATGCTTTGAAATCACCTTCTGCCATTGTCCAAATGCCCGAAAACATTTCCGACTCCCGGTCGAAAATCGTGTACAGCGGATGTAATTGATCCCAACAGCCAAATTCCCGCTTATGGTTGTAACCCATTCGGAAAGCAGGATGTGAATTGACCACGCGGGTCACCACGTAAAGAAACGCAGGGTAAAATTTAAATCCCTTTTGTTTGATCCTTGCATACAAAGCAGTGATATCTATTTCCGTGGTCATGCTGAATGTCGTTTGTTGGTTCAAAAAATGATGAAATGTTTCTTTTCTTTCCCATTCATTCCAATTCACTTTATGAAAGTTCATTGAATCCGCCTCCTGAATTTTTATCGGGTGTAAATTCAGGAGGCGGACTTGTCTGCTTTCTTCATCCGTACCACCTTTTAGAGAAATTCTTTTTTATTCTATCATAACCACCCATTGCGGCCGAAGTCATTTCATCATCAAAAAAAGGATGACGGACCTCTTTGTCCATCATCCTTATAACAAGATCAAGCGGGTCGGGTTTATCCGTTTAAACCTTCCAACAGCAAAGCGTTCAAATCTTCCTGTGTCAAGTAATTTCCCACGTAAAACGGGCCAAATTCACCGAAACGTGCGCTCGCTTCGTCAAAACGCATTTCGTAGACAAGCTTTTTGAATTGCAACGGGTCTTCGCCGAATAAGGTGACGCCCCATTCCCAATCATCGAAACCGACCGAACCGGTAATGATTTGCCGCACTTTCCCGGCATAAGAACGGCCGATCATGCCGTGGCTTTTCATCATTTCTCTCCGGTCTTCCATGGAGAGCATGTACCAGTTGTCTTCCCCGTCTCTTTTTTTGTTCATCGGATAGAAGCAGACATAACCGGATTTGGGCATCATCGGTTTTAAGCGTCTTTGCACCGACGGATCCGTTTCCGGATCGACATGGGGCGGAATGGTGTAAGCGCCAAGTTCCACAACGGAAATATAGGAATAAGGGGTGGTGGTGACTCCCGCAAAACGCGTTTTGTTAAATTGATTTTTGACTTCGGTCAACTCTTCCAACGTGGGACGGAAATGAACAAACAACAAATCCGCTTTGGTACCGGAAATGGCAAATAAGGCAAAGCTTCCTTGTTTATTTTCTTCAACGGATTCATATTGCTTCAGGATTTCCTTCAGCTCGCGCACGGCTTCTTCTCTTTCGCCGGCACTGAGTGATCTCCATTGATTCCAGTCGATTGAGCGAAAATCATGAAAAGCATACCAGCCTTCATACGTTTCCACTGCTTGCGCCATCTTTTTTCACTCCTCATCTGATCAAGCTGATAAATATTCTATCACATCTTGAACGGCTTTTTTTCCGTGGCTGATGCAATCGGGAATCCCGGATGCACCATAACTGGATCCTGCCATGAAAACTCCCGGATAATGGACGGACATCTGTTCCTTTAATTGCTTCAACCAATCCGGAAAACCGACGACAAATTGCGGCATGGCCTTCTTCCAACGTGTCACATGAGTGAACTCGGGCTCTCCGTGAAAGGCGGTGATCCGTTTCAGATCGGAGAGAACCACCTCAACGATTTCCTCATCCGACTTGTACACGATCTCTTCATCGCCGGCACGCCCCACATAACAACGAAGCAACGCTTTGCCCGGCGGGGTGGTGTGCGGCCATTTTTTGTGCGTCCATGTGCAGGCGGTGATGGTGTAAGGCTCGACACGCGGAATCAAAAAGCCGGTTCCTTCTTTGGTTTTGGGGGCTTCTTCCTCCGAAAAAGCCAGCAGCACCGTCGCCACTGAAGTGGGCCGGTCATTCAGCGGCTTCAAAAAGTCGGCTTGCCCCAACATTTCCCGGTTCACTTCATGCGGCAATGCCAAAATCACCGCATCCGCTTCCAAGGGCTCTCCTTGCTCCAAATACAACCGGTACTTTTGCTCCTGTTTTTCCACCCGCTTCAATTGTTCTCCTTTGATCACCCGGACTTCCTGCAATTGTGCTTCCAATTCTTCGACCATGGATTGAAGCCCGTTTTTCAACGTGAGAAACGCGCCTTTGGGTTTGTCGGATTTGGCTTTCGGCGGACGCATCGATTTCATTCCCAGGATCATGCTGCGGTATTTTTTCTCCATCTCAGCATATTGCGGGAAGGTGGACATCAAGCTCATCTGGTCAATGTCGCCTGCATAAATCCCCGATAGCAGAGGTTCGATGATCCGGTCCACCACTTCGCTTCCCAGGCGGTGGCGGAAAAACGACCCCACGGACCGGTCAGCTCCTTCCGCCACATTGGAACGGGGAAGAACCAGGTCGGCCGCGGCACGGACTTTGCCGGCCGGGGACACCAAAGGAGTCAGGGCAAACGGCATGATCCGGGTCGGGACTCCCATCACTGCCCCTTCCGGAATCGGCAACAACTCATCCTTGTGCAAGATATATGCTTGTCCGGTTTGATTCCGGACCAATTGATCTTCGAGCCCCAAATCTTTGGCCAATTCGAACGCGCTTTTCTTTCGCTCCAAAAAGGAGTCGGGCCCCTGCTCCATGACAAAGCCGTCCCGGACCAACGTTTTCACTTTTCCGCCCAGACGGCCGGAAGCTTCCAACAAAGTGATTTGCCACTTTTGCCCCTTCTCTTTTAATGTTTTTTGTAAATAATAAGCCGCGGACAAACCGGTCATCCCTGCTCCGGCTATGACGACATGTGGTGTTTGCACGTTCATGACAAATCTCCTCCTCAAGTGGTCAGGCGCTTCTCCACCACATCGGCAAGGCAACGGATAAATTCCGGATCGACATTGGGCATCGGCGGACGGTAATAGTTGGCGTTTAACTCATCCGTCAATTGTTTGCACTCAATATCGTTGTCATAAAGCACTTCCAAATGATCCGCCACAAAGCCGACCGGGCAATAGACAAACGAACGATATCCTTTTTGTTCGTACAATTCCCGGGTCAAATCCAGCACATCCGGTCCCAGCCAAGGCTCCGGCGTCCGGCCCGCGCTTTGCCAGCCCACCGCATAGTGTGGAATTTTCGCTTCTTCGGCAATCAGCTTGGCGGTTTCCGCCAATTGTTCCGGATAGGGATCCCCCGTTTTAAGAATCTTCTCCGGCAGGCTGTGCGCCGTGAAAATCACCACCGTTTGGTCACGCTCTTCTTCCGGGATGGACGACAAAGTTTCTTGAACCCGTTTTGCCCATAAACGGATAAATCCCGGATGGTCATGCCAACTGTCCACCGTTTTAATCTTCGGACCGCCCAGTTTTTCGGCTTCCTGGTTTGCGCGGTCGTTGTAAGTTTGAATGCTGAGGGTGGAATAGTGTGGCGCCAACACAATGCTGACCGCTTCCTCAATCTGATCCTCTTTCATTTTCCGGACCGCCTCTTCAATGAACGGGTACGTGTGTTTTAATCCCAAGTACGCTTGAAAAGTCCGGTCCGTAGACCTGGAATTTAACTCCTCTTCCAAAGCTTTCATTTGTTCTTCCGTAATGCGTGCCAGCGGGGACACCCCGCCAATCATTTCATAACGTTGTTTCAGGTCTTCCAGCAGTTCGGCAGGCGGCTTCCTGCCGTGGCGGATGTGGGTGTAATAAGGTTCAATTTCCTCAGGACTTCTCGGAGTTCCGTACGCCATGACGAGCAAACCGGTTTTTTTAGCGATGGTCATCACCTTCTTGTATATTGATGGACAAATTCAGTCAATTTTTGAAGCGTTTCCACGCGAACATCCGGAAACACACCGTGGCCCAAATTGAAAATATAGCCCGGCTGTTTCATTCCCTGGTCTAAAATTTCTTTGGTCCTTTCTTCGATCAATTCCCAAGGGCCCATGAGAATCGACGGGTCAAGATTTCCTTGCAAAGCTTTTTCGACCCCTTGTTCCCTCGCAAAACGGATCGGCGTCCGCCAATCCAGACCGATCACATCCACCGGCAGTTGATTCCATGCCTCCAGGAGATGACCGGCTCCGACTCCGAAATAGATGACGGGAACATCAGTTTCTTCCTTTAATTTGCGGAAGATCCGCTCCATGACCGGAGCCACATAGGTTTGGTAGTCCTGTTGGTTCAAGGCACCGACCCAGGAGTCAAACACTTGTACGGCATGGGCACCTGCTTCAATTTGTCCTTTCAGGTAATTCACGGTCATGTCGCCGAGTTTCGCCATCAACTGATCCCAAGCAGAAGGTGCCGAATACATCAATGCTTTCGTTTTGTGATAATTTTTGGAAGGTCCGCCTTCCACCATGTAACTGGCAAGCGTAAACGGCGCACCGGCAAAACCGATCAAAGGAACGGAAAGCTGCTCATTTAAAATCTGAACCGCTTCTAAAATGTAAGGCACATGTTTCTCCGGATCCAGCTCTCCCAAACGGCCGATCTCCTCTTCCCCCCGGACCGGGTTGGAAATCACGGGACCGGTTCCCGGTTGAATGGCAACTTCCACCCCGATATGTTTCAGCGGCGTCATAATATCCGCGAACAAAATGGCGGCATCCACGCCCAGCTGTTCGACCGGAAGCGAGGTTACTTTCGCACAAACCTCGGGATTTTCGCTCATCTCAAAAAAAGAATATTTCCGGCGGATTTCCCGGTACTCCGGCTGATACCTTCCTGCTTGGCGCATATACCAGACAGGAACATAAGGGGTGTCCTCTTTCCGACAAGCTCTCAAAAAGACATCATTCATTTGACCCATATTTATCTACCTCTTTATGGTTCAATACTGCAAACCTCTTTACTAAGTTTTTACCCAAACCAACTCTTTCACATAAGTAAAACGGCAATAACAGATTATATATTCCCTGAACATCCATCCCAATATTTTCCTGATGAAAACATAGCGAAAGAGTGTTTGCCTCTGCACATTGTTAATGATATCACAATATATTTTTTTGCCAAGCGTTTCCCGATTTTCTTCATAAAATGTCCAGATTCTGTCTTCCCTTCCGTTCTTTTTCTTCTTTTGTTTTTGAATAAAAATACTTGGTTCCAAAAAATAGTACCAGCTTAAAAACGGATCAGGAGGATTTTGACATGCGATATTCCCGGCTTTGGACCGGTCTTGGACTGGTGATTCTGATTTCATTCGCCATTTTGGGATATTACGGGGGAAGAATTTATCAAACCATGCCCCCGGTTCCCAAAAAGGTCGTGACCACAACCGGCAAGGTTTTATTCACCGAAAAAGATATCAAAGAAGGGCAAAACGTTTGGCAATCCATCGGCGGCCAGGAATTGGGAACCATCTGGGGACACGGCGCTTATGTGGCCCCGGATTGGAATGCGGATTGGCTGCACCGGGAAGCCGTGTGGATGTTAAACCGATATGCCGCGGATCAATTCAAAAAACCGTATCAGCAACTGGACGATGAGAAAAAAGCCATGCTTCAAGCCCGATTGAAAAAAGAAATCAGAACCAACACCTATCAACCGGAAACCGGCAATCTCGTCATTTCCCCTTTGCGCGCCGAGGCGGTTTCCCACATCAGCCGGCACTATTCATCATTGTTTGGCAGCGATCCGAAACTGGATGATTTGCGCGAAAAATATGCCATTCCCGAAGGGACCGTCAAAAATCCCGGGCGGATGAAATCCTTAAACGCCTTTTTATTCTGGTCAACCTGGGCATGTGCGACGAACCGTCCGGGAAGTGACATTACTTACACCAATAACTGGCCGCATGAACCCCTCATCGGCAATCATCCCACCGGGGAAATGGTACTCTGGTCGGTGGTCAGCTTCGTCCTGTTGCTGGCCGGCGTAGGCGCTCTGGCTTGGTATTATGCCACGCAACAACACGATGAAATTGGATCGGAAGATCATTTTCCCGAGAAAGATCCTTTGCTTGCCTTGTCTCCCACTCCATCCATGAAAGCAACGCTGAAATATTTCTGGGTGGTCGGTATATTATGGGTGATTCAAGTGGCGTTGGGAGCCGTCACCGCGCATTACCAGATTGAAGGAAGCGGTTTTTACGGGATTCCCATTGCCGAATGGATTCCCTATTCCATCACCCGCACATGGCATACCCAACTGGCCATCTTCTGGATTGCCACGGCTTGGATCGCCACCGGCTTGTTTGTGGCCCCGGCGGTCTCCGGCCGTGAACCGAAACACCAACGTCTGTTAGTCAACATTTTATTTGTCTGCTTAGTGATCATTGTCATCGGCTCAATGGCCGGACAGTGGTATGCTGTTCAAGAACGGTTCGGGCTGAAGTCCAACTTCTGGTTCGGTCATCAGGGATATGAGTATACCGATCTGGGAAGGTTTTGGCAGTTATTTTTGACCATCGGACTTTTCCTTTGGTTGTTTTTGATGTTGCGGGCAATTTGGCCGGCACTGAAAAAGAAACAAAACGACAGACATTTGCTCATTTTGTTCATGATTGCATCCACCGCCATTCCCTTGTTTTACATCCCCGCCCTGATGTGGGGTCAACACACGCATTTGGCCATCGCCGAATACTGGCGCTGGTGGGTGGTCCATCTGTGGGTGGAAGGATTTTTTGAAGTGTTTGCGACCGTTGTCATCGCCTTCCTGTTCACTCGCATGGGACTTTTGAGAACAGCCACCGCAACCGCTTCCGTTTTATTTTCTACCATTGTTTTCTTGTTCGGCAGGATTATCGGCACATTCCACCACCTGTATTTCAGCGGAACGCCGATCGGGGTTTTGGCGTTGGGTGCAACCTTCAGTGCCCTTGAGGTCGTTCCGCTCGTGCTGATCGGGTTTGAAGCGTATCAAAATTTAACCCTCACCCGGGTCCGCCCCTGGGTGCAAGCCTATCGATGGCCCATATACTACTTCATTGCCGTTGCTTTCTGGAACCTGACCGGTGCCGGATTGTTCGGGTTTTTTATCAATCCCCCGATCGCCCTTTATTACATGCAAGGTTTGAACACCACCTCCGTACACGGGCATACCGCTTTGTTCGGTGTGTACGGCATGCTCGGGATCGGATTGATGCTCTTCTGTTTGCGCGGTTTGACCCAACCATCGATTTGGAAGACCAAAGCGTTGTCGTTCTCGTTTTGGACCATCAACATTGGACTGGCGCTCATGGTTCTTTTAAGCCTGCTCCCCATCGGCCTGATGCAAACATGGGCCAGCGTCGAACACGGAACCTGGTACGCCCGTTCCGCCCAATTCATGTCGCAGGGGATCATTCACACCTTTGTCTGGCTCCGGACCATCGGAGACACCCTCTTTGCCATCGGTGCACTTGTCCTCGGCTGGTTTGTCCTGGGGCTGAAAACCGGATGGTCCCTGACGGGAAAACGCCTTCCTTATGCTGAGAAAACAAAAGATGTATAACCACCCCGTCTCCCTGCTGTTTCTACATGCAGCAGGGATTTTTCTGTGTCATGTTGTTTTATTTTAAAATCATCCGTTGAATCTTTTATATAATTCTATTTATAATTAATAAACAAAGGTAATATTATGCAATTTTTGTTTATTTTTATAACTAAATGAAAGGGGGAGCGGACTTGACTTTCTATCAAATTTTGTCAGAACCGGTCCGATACATCCCGTTTGATCTCGGCGCCCGGCTTTCCCCGGAATTATTCGAAGAAATCAGCGCTTATCTGTCCAAAAATTTTCAAGTATCCCCGTTGACGAAAAGGGAAAAAGTGATTTTGTATGAAAAATGTATCTGCACCAAAATCACCGATCAATTATTTTTATATATTTTTCAAACCGGAATCGGGCTGTTTAAATACTATTCCAAACCGCAAATTTACATCGGAAACATGACCTTTGCCGCGAGGTATCTGGAAAAAAGGAAAAAATCCCACCAAAAAATTCTCAATTGGACCCATGACATTTCTCCCGTCATCTATGTCATTACCAAAGAGTTGAGGGAGTTGGTAAGAAAACACAAGAAAGAGCTTCGACCCAGCGCTTCCTCGGGTTGGGAATACAACGGACTTTCTTACGTCATGACCATGGTTTTTTTCAGCCCGCTTCAAGGCAATGTGGACACCTCCCGCTTTGACCGTCTGCCCCGCTTTTTGCAAAAAGGGATTCCCGCCATTTTAAAACCGGATTTAATCGGTTATGATGATTCCAATGAACTTTCAAAAATGAATGCAAAAAAAGAGAAAGTGTTGGAATACCTGGAAAACATCCACTCGACACCCGTGGACTACGATGACCGGAAGCAGCTCATGATTTTTATGAGTTGGGCCGCCGTCATCATCTTTGGAGAATTTGATGATTCAGACAAAGAGATTTATGAATTGATTGAATTGAATTTGCAACATTACTGGTTCTACTTGTATTGCCTGGATCAATGGCTGCCTATTGAAAAAGATGAATTCAAACAACTGAATTTGTCCATCGATCAATGCATCAATTTAAAAGTGGAAATCGATGATATCCCTCTGATCATCCAATATACGGACGAATCCCGTTTGCCCGAGCGGTTTAAACCCATGGTCGACGGATTAAGCGAGACAAGCCGTATCCATCAATTGTTGGAAGCGTTGAGCGAAAAACTCGATTCATGGATTGAACTTCTCTCCAATGAAGAAATGCGCCGGGCTGAACAGCGCAAAGAGGAAGCGCAAAAGAAATTTGCCAAAAATGCCGCTCTGGCCTTGTATACCATTGCCTTCATCGAAATCACGCCCGACTTGTATGATTTTTTTAATTACTTGGTGGAAATCAGCGGATTTAACCTCGTACCGGTTCAACTGCTGTTGACGGCACTGATCCTCGTTCTTTATGCGACCGGAGCCGTGATTATTTTTAAAAGCGGGGTGACATCCGCTTGAAAGGGGATCACGCTTCAAGCAGTGATCCCCTTTGGCACATCATCAAGAAGGATGGAAATATGAAATGTCAACCTTTTTTGCTGATCGCCACACGCCAGACCTCCGGGCCTTCCTCCAAATACTCCCACCCGAAAGTCTCCGGCCTTTCCATTTGAAACTGATAATAGAGTGGTTTCGGATCGTGGTCGTTGTATAACAACATCGCTTGTCCGGGCTGTAACCCGTCAAAGGTTTCAAAAATAATCCGGTGCTTGTCCTTCGGTTCATATTCTCTTGCATCGACGGTTGCCGCAAAGGAATGTTCCAATGCTTTACCCTCCTTTTATTGATCGGATTCCGCATTTATTTTAGTCCGCTTCTTCCGGAATTTCTGTGATATTTCCCACTTTTCCCCGGAAAAACAAAACCCGGATTTTGATGTGATTTTGGTCACAACCTCCCGGACCGTCCTTCTATATAGTGGGAACCAAAGGAGGGATTCACTGATGAAACAACCGAATCAACCCGTCGTGGAATTGGATGTCCGTGAGGACTTAAGGAAAAAAACTGAGCCTTTTCAAAAAATCATGGGCGCTGTGGCCTCATTGAAAGAGGAAGAACAGTTGCTTTTGCATACAACCTTCAAACCCGTTCCATTAATCCGGATGTTAAAAATGAAAGGTTTTCGGTGTGATGCCACCAAGCTGGCCCCGGATCACTGGACTTGTCTTTTTTATAAGAAAAACGGGAAAACGATCGAGGAAAAGGCGGAACCTCTGTTCAAAACCGGGGAAAACATTGAACCTCAGGTTTACCGCTTGGACAACCGGGGACTTCAACCTCCGGAACCGATGGTCCGGACCCTGAATCAATTGGAAAAAGCCGCCCCCGGTGATCAAGTGATCATTCACAACGACCGGGTTCCCGTGTATCTGTTGGAAGAGTTGGACCGGCTCGGCTGCACCTGTGAAGTGGAACAAAAAGAGGATGGTTCCGCAGAGGTTACCATTTTCAAGCCCCGGACGGACAGGAAGTGAAAGGGATGAAGATCCATGCCGATTCGTCATCACTGAAAATCCCGCTGTGCTTTATCATTACGGGGATCTTGGAAATGACCGCGTTTTTCATCACAGCGGTTTTGTTCCAGTCTGACATTCATGTGACGGCACCCCGCTCCCCGTACGGATGGGGATTGACGCATCTCTTCGTCCTGGGGTGGGCATCCATGATTGCCATGGGAGCGGTGTACCAACTGGTTCCGGTGGTTCTCAACCAATCACTCTTCAGCCAAAGAATGGGGGGACTCCATTATGTATTTTATCTGGTCGGCCATACCGGCTTGATCTTCGGCTTTTTCTTTTTTAACCCCCGCTGGATTGCCGTTTTTGGCACGCTCCTGTTTCTGGCCATATTGCTTTTTGTTCTCAACATCGGCATCACGCTGCTTCGGGCCGGGCAATGGAATCCGGTCACCCTTCATGCGGGAAGTGCGCTGGTTTGCCTGATCTTGACCGCTTCAAGCGGCATGTTCATGGGTTTTGATTTTACCCTTGGGAAGTTGGGTGTAAGCCATGACCAGCTTCTTTACACCCATATCTGGCTCGGAGTTGCCGGGTGGTTCGGCAATCTGATTATCGGTTTCAGTTATAAACTGTTGCCGATGTTTTCCATCTCTCACAACCATCCGGTCCAATGGCAAAACCGGACATTCATTCTCTTCAATCTGGCCGTGGCCGGCGGGGCTTTAAGCAACCTGACGGGGATTGGACCGTGGAGCCGGTTTTCCATCATGCTCTTGGCCGTGGCTTTTTGCCTTTACGTTTACGCATTGCACCAGATCCGCCAAGCCGGGATCAAGAAAAATCCGGGAGCCGGCATTCATTTCACCTTGAGAGTCAATTTATTGACGGCGCTCTGTCTTCTTGGGTTTGCCGTTGGTTCCTTTTTCGTTTCCCAACCGTCCTTTTTCATCCTGACCGTCTGGATCGGTTTATGGGGATGGGTCTACCTGACGATCATCGGTTATTTGTCAAAAATCGTGCCTTTTTTATGGTGGACCTTTCAATACGGCAACCAGGTCGGAAAGAACAAAGTCCCGCTTCTTTCTGAAATGATTCAGGAGAAGAAATTGAAACGGGCACTTTATGTTGTGGGCTTTGCCTTTTTGGGAACGGTGCCCGGGATTGTCACATCATCCACCTTTCTTTTTCAAGCCGGATTCCTTCTGTTTTCGCTTTCCAGCCTGTATGCCATCTCCACCATCGGCAACGTCTTCACTTTCAGGTCAAAGGAGGAAAAAGCATGTGTTTAACCCGTGAAACCGTCATCGAAAGACTGAAAGAAGTTTATGATCCCGAGTTGGGCGTCAATGTGGTGGATCTCGGGCTGATTTACCGAATGGACATCAAAAACGGCCATATTTTCATCGAGATGACCCTGACCACCCCCGGATGCCCGCTTCATGACACCATCGTCAGCGGGGTAAAAGCCGCATTAAGTTCATTGCCGTCCGTGGAAAGCGTGGAAGTGGACGTGGTTTGGGATCCCCCGTGGACACCGGAGAAAATTTCCCCGGAAGGAAGAGAATGGCTTGGCTTTTGACCCGTCCTTCATCAACACATCACTGCAGCATTTGTCTTCCGGCAAACGCCGCCCGCCCCTCCCGGGGCACCAAAAGAAACATCCCGCCAAAAATCCGGGAATCCCGGCAGTCTCAACGACTTATTTGTGAAATAATGCACATTTGCAGAATTTGACACGACCAAAGAATACGTGGTGATCATCAATGAAAACTATAAACTTTTTCTCTGTTCTTGTGATTTCATCGCTTGTCCTGTCCGGTTGTTCCATTCCGCCAAAAAAAGAACCGGAAACACCCCCGGAGAAAACCGAACCTGCCGTGCAACGGGAGAACGCATCGCCGATCCCGCCGAAAATCACCCGGGACGGGAAAACAGTCCGTATTGAAATGACCGCACAAGTGACGGACGTCGAGATCTCCAAAGGCGTGAATTACAACGCCTGGACTTTTAACGGCACGGTTCCCGGCCCGGTGATCCGGGTCAAAGAAGGGGACACACTTTTCTTCACCTTAAAAAACAAAGATCCGAACCTGCCGCATTCGATGGACTTTCATGCCGTCCATGCCGCCCCCGACAAAAAATTTGCAAACGTGATGCCCCGTCAGCAAAACACCTTCGCCTATTCCGCCGATACCCCCGGCGTCTTCATGTACCACTGCGGAACCGACCCGGTCCTGCAACACGTTGCCAACGGAATGTTCGGCATGATCATCGTTGAACCCAAAAACGGCTATCCGACCGATGCAACGATCGACCGCGAATATGTCATCGTCCAAAGCGAATGGTATAAAGAAAATGACCTTGGTGCCATGACCAACGGAATGCCGGAATACAATGTGTTCAACGGCAACGATTATGCTTTGAAAGAACAACCGCTCCATGCAAAAGCCGGCGAACGGATCCGGTTGTATGTGCTCAACGCCGGGCCGAATGAAGTTTCTTCCTTCCATGTGATCGGCACCACCCTGGATACTGTCTATTTGGACGGAAATCCCCGCAACCGGCTACATGGTCTGCAAACCGTGCAACTTTCGCCGAGCGCGGGCGCCGTGATCGAACTAACCGTCACGGAAGAAGGAAACTATCCTTTCATCAGCCATCAGCTCCGGCAAGCTTCCAAAGGCGCCAAAGGAATCATCCGGGTAACCCGGTAAAAAAGAAAGGAACTTCCGACCTTGGAAGTCCCTTTTTCTTTGGTTTTTTCATGTTTCCGGCCGAAACGCTGCCGGAATGTAACTGCAGGAGGGATCGCTCTCCAGATAATCCCCGGTCAACGCATAAGCCCGTGACCTGGACCCTCCGCAAATCTCCTTGAATTCACAAACCCCGCATTTACCTTTCAGCTTCGATTTATCCCGCAAGTTTTGCATGACGGGCGACTCGCGGTAAATTTTCCACAACGGTTCCCACCGGACATTTCCGCAAACCACCGGCAAAAAACCGCTGGGATACACTTCGCCGATATGACTGATAAACACAAATCCGTCTCCGTCATTCACGGCTTTCGGCGCTCTTCCCAAAACATCTTTTCGTTTGCCTGCTTGTGAAACGCCCGTTTCCTGCTGTCGCCGGGACTCCTGTAAAAAGACACGGCGATGGTGCGGCGCTTCCGTCACTTTGATATCACAAGGCATCGTTTTTTTGAGCTCGTACAGCCATTTCATCACCGATTCATGCTCCTCGGGGGAAATCATGTCTTTTTTTAATCCCCTCCCGGTGGGGACCAGGAAGAAGACACTCCATAACACCGCTTCCATCTCTTTGACTATGTCCGCAATCTCCGGCAAATCTTCCAGATTGTATTTGGAAACAGTGGTATTGATTTGAAGCGGAATCCCCAATTCTTTCAGATATTGAATTCCTCTCATGGTCAAATCATAAGATCCTTTGGTTCCCCGGAAAAAATCATGGATCTCGGCACATGAACCATCCAGGCTGAAGGCCCAGCGGGACAATTTGGCTTCTTTGGCTTTTTCCACCGCCCGGCGGGTCACCCTGGGGGTGGCGCTGGGGGTGATGGAAACGGGTAAGTTCTTTTCTTCAATGGCATATATGGCCAATTCAAACAAATCCGGGCGCATAAATGGATCGCCGCCCGTAAAGACCAACAAAGGCGAATCCATCATCGCAATCTCATCAATTAAATGTTTTCCCTCTTCAAACGAGAGCTCTCTCGGATCCCGGCGGTACTGGGCCTCCGCGCGGCAATGCAAACATTTCAACGCACAAGCCCGGGTGACTTCCCATATCACAATAAACGGATTCACGTTGTAATCCCTTGGTTTTGCCCATGCCTTCATCCCATCACATCCCTTCCAGCTTCATCTTAGCCAAAAAAACGATTTCTCTTTGTGAATAAGATCACAAAACAAAAAAGAGCTTCCCCACAGGAAAGCTCTTCTTCCCATGCAAACCATCATGGTTCCTCCTTCGGTGTGCAAACCAAACAAAAAACGCGATGTGGTATCTTAAGCGTCTCCTCATAATTCTTTTCCAGGAACTCTTTGAACTCATGGTCAAACCTGGCGATTGCATCCGGCGGGAGACTGGCCCCCACCCCTGCGCTTGCCCGGATCCGCCCCCGCCACGCCTCTTGGCTGTATGGAATCATAAGATCAAACGTGAAAGACTCGATACCGGAAAATCCGCCGATCGCCACTTGCGTGAACCACGCCGGATAAACCCCCGTTCCCCCGGCCCCTTGCCAATCCGGATTATACGACAAGATGAGCTTTTCCGTTTTTTCCACAATATTTCCTTTCAGCGGCAGCCAATCCAGGTGGATGATCGCCAGTTTTCCGTGCGAGCGCAAAACACGGCGCACTTCTTTTAACACTTGATCCGCTTGAAACCAGTGCCAGCACTGCCCGGCGGTCACCACATCAAATTCGGAATCCGAAAAGGGCAACGCCTCTGCCCGGGCGATCACATATCGGGAATGGACCCCTTCTTGTTCATCCAGCTCCCGGGCTTCTTTGATCAGCTCTTTGGAAATGTCTATTCCGGTTACCCGGGCCCCTTGCTTGGCAAATTTCCGGGCGAGATACCCGGTTCCGGTCCCGAGATCCAGCACGGATTGTCCCTTGAGACCCACTCCGTACTTTTTAAGACGGTCATATAATTCATCCGGATAACCCGCCCGGTACTTTCGGTAATCGCCGGCAGTCAGGCCAAAATCCACTTTCATCTTTCCGCCTCCCAAACCTGTGATTAAATCGGACTATTGCCGAACCGCATTTTTCCTATTCCGTATTTTTTGTAAATAATGAATACAACCCTGTTCCGTGAACAATCGCAAATTCTGCCACTTTCAGTTTAGCAAAAGAAAAACAAACAAGTCAGTAAACCATGCACCATAAACATCCCGAAAGTCCCTCCCAAAAAAATGAACAAAATGGTTTTCTTCCCAAACAGAAAATATTTTGACAAAAAAATCCGATCCTTTTACGAATAACTCTTTGGGAACTGGTTTCATTGCTGATCCAATCTGTAAAAGAAACGGAGGGATAAAGATAGAAATCCTATATTTAATTTTGATCTACGCCGTACTGTCATCGATCTTCCTATTCGGGGCTATCACTTTTGGAAAAAAGTTGAATTGGGAACCCAAATCGGCCTATATTTTGGCTAGTATCCTGGATAGTGTTTTGCTTATCATTTTAATCATTTTGTATTTAATTTGAAACATTTTGACAAAAAAGACCTCACATCACGAGGTCTTTTTCTTTTGTGTTCACTCTTTGATTTCAAAAACACGGAACATCTGCCCACGGATCCCCATATGTATAATGTGAAATCACCTTTGAAAAAAGCATGAATACCTTTGAAAGGGATGAGCAATGTGTATCACTACATGTATCCTCCTTATCCGTATCCTTATTATGCTCAAATGCCTGATCCGTCCAACCCCAACAGGGTCCGGTTCGAAGATCAGGGAAAAAAACCTTTTGTCATCAATATCGAACAAGCGGCTGAACAAAACCAAACGTTTCGCACGGCCATCTGGACGGGAGATCATTTGCAGGTGACTTTGATGAGCATTAACCCCGGGGAAGATATCGGCCTGGAAGTCCACCGCAATGTAGACCAGTTCTTGCGCATTGAAGAAGGCCAGGGCTGGGTGCAAATGGGACCGCAAAGAGACCGGTTAAATTTCCAAAGAGCCGTATTTGAAGATGATGCCATCATGGTTCCGGCCGGCACATGGCACAACATTATCAATACGGGATATCAGCCTTTGAAACTCTACAGCATTTACGCCCCGCCGGAGCATCCGTTCGGCACGGTTCACCGGACCAAGCGGGATGCGATGGAAAGAGAAAGATAATTTTCCCCAAATAAAAAACAGGCCACCATGATAAGGTGGCCTTACTCTTGTCAATCTTTCATAGTCTGTTTCTTCTCTGTGGCACGGTTTTAAAAGCCAGCCAACTCAACAGGCAAATGATCAGGCTGGGAAAGGTAACATGAAGCAGGAAGGCCGCCAGGCTCAGTCCGGTGTAAATCAACAAACCGCCGCTTAAAAACTGCAAGACGATCAGGATTAACATGGCCCGGCAGATGCCCCACAAATCCTTTCTTTCCTGACGCATCCGGTAAGCCAACACGCTCAGCCGGAGGATCATCAAAAGAAGGACAAAACCTGAAAGGCGGTGAACCCAGTCAATCACCAGCGCATGCCGGGCGATTTCATAAGGTTCCGTCGGCACCGGCCATCCTTGAAAGAAAGAACCGGAACCGGTAAATGAGACATACGCCCCGAAGTACACCACGAAGAAGAAATATATCACCGCGAACCAGGCCCATTGTCCCAGCTTTTTCATCCCGGCCGGATCCGCTTCCTTTTGGTGGCGTGACGGGTCCACCTCGTTTCGGTACAACCATCCCGTCCACAAAAACAATCCCACCACCGAAGTGAGAGCCATCCCCATATGAAAAGCCAACACCCACGGCGGGTTGTCAAAAAGAACCGTCAACGCGCCCAATACCGACTCCCCGATAAATCCCGAAAAACAAATGCCGATAATGATTCGCATCGCTTTCCGGTCCCGGTATCGTGTCCAGGAGAGGACGGTCAACACGATCAAGAGAATCATGTCAACCAGGACACTCACCCGGTGGGTGTATTCAATGGCAACATGTTTATCCCATTTGCTTGGAATCCATTCCCCGTTACAGAGGGGCCACTCTTCGCCACAACCAAAAGTGGACCCTGTCTTGGTGTCGACAAAACCAATGAGATTGACCAAAAACAACCCGATCAGCGTGATGAGCGCCAACGAATAAAGTTTTTTCCGATGGCGGAAAATGGTTGCCGTTTGCATCCTCTCCCTCCCTTCTTAGAAAAAAAGGAGAAATTTTATATCAATACATCCATGGCCATGGCAGCAAACAAAACCGTCAAATAAGCCAATGAAGCCCGAAAAGCCCGTCTTGCCCACAGGATCTCATCATCCGCTTCCCGCCACATCCGAATCTGGACCGCCAAAAAAGCCAATCCGGCCAGGACGGCCGCGACCAGATAAAAACCGCCAACCGCTCCGGTCATCGCCAATCCCAAAGTGGCAGGCAAAAGAAGCACCGTATAAACCAAACATTGCCGTTTTGTGACACGAAAACCCCGGACTGCCGGCATCATGGGAACGTGCGCCAAGCGATACTCCTCATTTCTCACCATGGCCAGCGGCCAGAAATGAGGCGGCGTCCAAACGAAGATTATGGCAAACAACCACACGGCTGTCCAACCGATTTCCCCCGTCACCGCAGCACATCCCACCATGGGGGGAAGCGCGCCGGCTCCGCCCCCGATGACAATGTTGAGCGGTGTTCTCCGTTTCAGCCACACCGTGTAGATCATGGTGTAATACAAGTAGCCGGCCAGCGCCAGGAGGGCGGAAAGCCCGTTGACGAAAACGGCCAACCAAATCAGGGACAACATGCCCAGACCCAATCCGAACCAAAGCGCGGATTGCGGACGGATCCGCCCGGTGGGAAGCGGTCGATGGATGGTGCGTTCCATCAGTTGATCCATGTCACGGTCGTACCACATGTTAAAAGCGGATGCCCCCGCGGCACACAACGCCAAACCGACCGACATATGAACCAAGGTCCAAACCTCCGGCCATCCCCCCTCGGCAACGATGGCGGAACAAAGCGCCGAAAAAACCATCAGGAGTACAATCCGCGGTTTGGTCAAGGCCACATACGCCTTGACCTTATTGATCACCGCAGGAAGCAACCGGGTGTCTGATGAAACCGCATGAACCGATGGAGCCGGCATTTTCCTCACCCCTTATTAAAAGTAACTGAAGGTCATCACCCAAATGGATCCGGCTATCACGGCAAACGTAAACACAAATCCCAGCGAAATGGCGATGGTATGATAAGCCGGCCCTTTTTTTTCATTGATGTGCATAAAGAAAACCAACTGAATCAAAATTTGCAAGGCGGCCAACACCAGCAAGACCGTCAAGGTCCCAACCATGGAAAGCGGGGAACGGACGGCAACCCCGATGGCCAAAAACGTGAGCACGATCGATCCGATAAATCCGATCACATGAGACCAGGGGAAACTGCTTGTTTTTTTCATTCAATCACCCCCACCAGATAAACCAGCGTGAAGATCAGGATCCACACCACATCCAAGAAGTGCCAGTAGAGTCCCGCGTTTGTGAATTTTCTTGCCGTGGCCGGATTGATGGATTGGCGCTTCAGCTGAACCATCACAGAGGCAAGCCAACCCATGCCCAGACATACGTGAAGTCCGTGGGTTCCAAGCAGTGTATAAAATCCGGACAAAAACGCGCTCCGCTGCATGGTGGCCCCTTCGGCAGCGTATTTGACAAACTCACTGGCCTCAATCCCGACAAACGCCAATCCCAAGGCGATCGTGGCGGCGATCCACCCGATCATGGCATTCAACCGGTGGTTTTTCATCGCGTGCATCGCCAAACCACATGTGAAACTGCTGGTCAAAAGCAGGATGGTTTCCAGCGTGAACAGCGGAATTTCAAACAGTTCGGCCGCGGACGGGCCCCCGTCGGTATGCGTACGCAAGACAAAATAAGTGGCGATGATGCTGGCAAACAGCACCAAATCCGACGCAAGGAACACCCAAAAGCCCAGAACATAACGGTCTTGATCCTCGTGATGTTCATGGTCATGCGCTTGGTGATCCAAAACAGCTTGTTGTTCCGTCGCTCCCATTTACGACACCCCCTTGGCAGTCGCTTTTTTGATTTCATCGACGGGAATGAAATAACCCTCATCCTTTTCCAACGAGCGCCACAACATACATGCAATGATCCCGATCAACCCGATGACCGCAATGGTGAATTGACTGAACACCAATCCGAATCCGCCGATAAAGAAGGCGATCGACATGAGGAACGGAATGGGCGTATTTTTCGGCATGTGGATCGGTTTGAGTTTTGAACCGGTTTTCAAACTGTCCCGGTTGCCCCGTTTTTTCTCCCACCAGGCGTCAAAACTGCCCACTTCCGGGATTTGGGCAAAGTTGTAATGCGGTGCAGGGGAAGGAATCGACCATTCGAGGGTGCGGCCGTCCCACGGATCTCCGGTTGTGTCCAACTCTTTATGGAACAAGCTGTAGACAATTTGAGCACCGATGAACAAGAAACCGGCTCCCATCATAAAGGCACCGATGGTGGAGACAAAGTTGAGATCTCCCCAACCCGATTCAGCCGGGTAAGTGTACACGCGCCGGGTCATGCCCATGAATCCCAAAGCGTATTGCGGCATGAAGCAGACATAAAAGCCGATGTTAAAGAACCAGAATCCCCATTTTCCAAGCTTCTCGTTTAATTTGAACCCAAACACTTTCGGCCACCAGTAATACATTCCGGCCAACAGTCCGAAGACGGCTCCTCCGATCAAGACTTGATGGAAGTGGGCAATGAGGAAATAACTGTTGTGGAACTGATAATCCGCCGGTGCCATCGCCAGCATGATTCCGGTTGCCCCGCCCACGACAAAGCAAGGAATGAAAGCAAGTGCCCACATCATCGGCAGGGTCAGCCGGATGCGTCCTCTGAACATCGTAAACAGCCAGTTAAACACCTTCACACCCGTCGGAATTCCGACCGCCATGGAAGCGACGGCAAAGAAACTGTTGACTCCGGGGCCGGCCCCCATCACAAAGTAATGGTGTGCCCAGACGAAGTAACTGATCACGCTGATAAGCATCAGCGACATCACCATCGATTTGTAACCAAAAATGCGTTTCTTGCTGAAGGTGCTGATCACTTCCGACAAAATTCCGTAAACCGGCAGGATGGCAATGTATACTTCCGGGTGACCCCAAATCCAGAACAGGTTGATATACATCATCGGGTTCCCGCCGCCATCCATCGTAAAGAAATGGGTATCAAAAATCCGGTCCAACCCGAGAAGCGCCAAAGCCACGGTCAAGGCCGGGAAAGCGAAAATAATGATGATGCAAGACCCGAGAACCGACCAGGGAAACAGCGGCATTTTCATCAAGGTCATGCCGGGTGCCCGCATTTTCAGGATCGTGACGATAAAGTTGACACCGGTTGCAATGCTTCCGATTCCTGAGATCTGGAGCGACATCAGGTAGTAGTTGATTCCGGGGCCCGGACTGAAATCCACTTCGGATAACGGCGGATAAGCCACCCATCCGGCGTCCGGCGCACCGCCCAGGATAAAGGAAAGATTAAACAGCATCGCACCGAAGAAAAACAACCAGAAACTGAGTGCGTTCAAGAAAGGAAATGCGACATCGCGTGCCCCGATTTGAAGGGGAACCGCAATGTTCATCATGGCAAAGATCATCGGCATGGCCACAAACAAGATCATGATCGTTCCGTGTGTGGAAAAAATTTCGTTATAATGTTGCGGATCGAGAAAGTGCATATTGGGCGCCGCCAGCTGAATCCGCATCAACAGCGCATCCACGCCACCGCGGAACAACATGATCAGGGCGCAGATCAGATACATCACCCCGATTTTTTTATGGTCCACCGTGGTCAGCCATTCGCGCCACAACCAGCCCCACTTTTTAAAATATGTCAGCACAAAGATGATCCCGAGCAGAACAACCAAGGAAGCAACCGCTGACATTTGAATCATGGGGTGGGCGTTTTTCAGGTAATCAACGATTTGCTGAATCACTGTTGGATCCCACCTTTCCGTTATTCATGAACAGGTTCATGGCGAACGTCCATATCATGTTTGTCCCAATAGATTCCTCCGTTTTTATCCACGATTTGTTTGTAAAGTTTGGGCGGATAAGACGAGTACGACTGCTCTTTTGCCAAACCCGGCTGTTTCAATTGATCATATTTTTCTCCTGTGAAAGCAGGTGCGGATTTCTTCACGCTTTCTGCCCATGCATCGAATTCCGCCTGCGGTTTGGCAATCACTTCAAAATTCATGTGGGCAAAGCCTTTTCCGGTAAAGTTGGCTCCTTTTCCTTCATACACACCGGGTTTGTCGGCTTGCAACCAAAGCGGCATCTCCATTCCCGGCATGGTGTACAATTGCCCGCCCAATTCCGGAACCCAGAAGGAGTTCATGGGGGCATCTGAAGTGAGCACAAATTGAACCGGAACCCCTGCCGGAACGGGTGCATGGTTCACCGTGGCAATGTTTTGTTCCGGATACAAGAAAAGCCATTTCCAGTCCAATGAAACCACTTCAATGGTGATCGGCTTGTTCGGTGAAGGTTTTTTCGTCAATCCATATGTGTCCCGAACCGTTGCCACACTCAAGATGGCGACAATCACCACCGGAATGGTCCACCAGATGATCTCCATGATTTTGCTGTCATCCCACTCCGGACGGTAGGAAGCTTTATTTCCCGGTTTGTCCCGATACCGGTAAACCACATAGAAGAAGAACAGCATCACCGGGATCACAATCAAAGACAGCATGAGAACGGACAACTTGATCAGATCATACAGAGTCATGGCGACCGGTCCGGACGGATTAAACATGACATAACGGTCATCGCATCCTGTCAGCAATAAAATGAGAACAAATCCCGGTACCGGCAAAAGCTTTCTCAGTCTGTTGGATGCCCGCAATTTCTTCAACAATTCTCCCTCCCATAACACTTGGAATGTCACTGGCTGATGAGTCCAATTCTCCAGATTTTGTGACAAACATCACAAATGAAGGGTTCATAAAAATGATTCATGTCCTTGTGTCTCTGGTATGAATTCCTCCTGCCTGTATTTCATTTTTTTGTTACACCTTCACTTTAAACGGGGCGTTGCGCCGCTTTTGTGATTCACATCACATAACGGATGTCGTTCACAAAATGGCGACAAAATGTTTGACACTTTGTCAATTTCTTTTCTTTGCCAAGGCTTATAAGCTCTGCAAACAAAAAAACCACCCGTATCGGGTGGTTTTCATTTTCCCGTCATGAACCGGCATCCATGGTGTCAAGCGGGCGAAAAGCTTCATAATGAATGCGGCTTTCATCCACATTCATCTCTCGGAGCGCCGAATAAACAACTTCCATAAACGGAACCGGGCCGCACAAATAAAAATCGGCACCGGTATGGTCCACCACGGACTCCAGCCACTTTTTGTCAATCCATCCCTCTTTGTCAAAGGATTTTTCCGCTCGGTCCTCTTCGGTCGGCGATTCATAAATCACATAAGATTTCAGCCGATCACAAGTTGCCGCCAAACGGGCCACATGCTCTTTCATTGCATGGTGTTTGCCGTTTATGGCCGCATGAATGCAGGTTACATCCCGGTCCGGCTGTTTTTCCACCAAGGTGTTCAACATGCTCATGAGGGGAGTGAACCCGACACCTCCGCTGATCAACACGACCGGGTTCGTGGATTCGGTATCCAAAACAAAATCACCAGCCGGCGAACTGAATTCAAGCACATCCCCTTCCTGCACCTGTTCATGCAACCAGGTGGAAACCACGCCGGGAGGATTTCCATCCCGGACATCTTCCCGTTTCACGCTGATCCGGTAGGTGTCCTTTCCGGGAGCATCGGACAAACTGTAATGGCGGTGATGCATGTATTTTTCACCCGGAATCTTTGCCCGGATGGTCAGATACTGTCCGGGACGGAATGAAGCAAGGGGCTTATTGTCTTTGGGTTTTAAATAGAAGGAGGTGATCACCTCGCTCTCCTTCACTTTTTTCACCACCACAAATTCCCGGAAACCTTCCCAATTGCCTTCTTCCGATTCCGTTTGTTCATACAACTTTTGTTCGATTCCGATGAATTGATTGGCGATGTAATCATAGGCCTTCACCCAAGCCTGGATAATCTCATCCGTCGCTCCGTCCCCCAACACATCTTTGACAGCCTCAATCAGCGTTTCGCCCACCACAGGATATTGTTCCGGTTTGACCCCGAGCGCCCGGTGTTTATGGGCGATTTTCATGATGAGTGGTTGGATGTCCTCCAAACGGTCGATATGCTCCCCGCTCACATAGACGGAATGCGCCAAGGAACGTTGCTGCAAACCGCGTTTTTGGTTACTGTGGTTAAAAATATGGAGCAACTCCGGATGACGGGTGAACAATAATTCATAAAACCGTTTTCCGATCGCTACACTGTTTTCTTTCAGTACCGGAGCCGTTGTTTTAATGATTTCCATCGTTTTTGCATCCAGCATTTATAAAAAGCCTCCTCCAGCAAAAATCCCCTTTTATTTTAGGCAACCATTCATGCTTCCTTGTCGTGTGTTTTTCTTCATCCCGACAACATAAAAAATAACAAATTATATAAAATGATTTATTAAACATTATAAACATTGTCATATGAACAAAATGTGATCTGGATCACAAAAATGCAGGTGTTCACAGAACGTTGACAGAACCGAAAACGCTTTGTTGTTGACGAACGGGGAACGCATCCCTTTGAATGAAATTAAACACCATTTATTTTCATTTCTGGAGGCGGTAACTATGAACCGCAAGGTTGAAATCTTGAAACGGGTGCCTCTCTTCCGGGACCTGAACATCGAAGAGCTGGAGAAAATCGCACAAATCACCTCCTTGAAGGAATACCCCAAACATTCCACCATTTTTATGGAAGCGCAACCAAGAACAACGGTTTACTTCATCGAGTCGGGAGTCATTAAAGTCACCAAAGTGGACAATCAAGGAAACGAACAAGTGATTTCGATCCTCCAAAAAGGCGATATGTTTCCTCACGTGGGTTTTTTTGACGACTCCCCCTACCCCGGAACAGCACAAACCATCCAAAACAGCAAACTCCTGGCGATCCCTATCCATGACTTTGACCGCCTGCTGGATGCCAATCCCCAAATCGCCAAATCCGTCATGAAAATCATGGCCGTTAAAATTTTGCAACTGCAAAGGCGCCTTCAGGAAGTCATTTCCGGCGATGTTTATCACAAAGTGGTCATGACTTTGCTGAGGCTCGTCGATGAATACGGCGTCTCCAAAGACAAAAGCATCTTCATTTCCCTGCCTTTAACCCACCAGGATTTTGCCAATATGCTGGGATTGTCGCGGGAATCCGTCAACCGGGGGTTAAACCAGTTAAAAAAGGAGAACTTGATTGATGTGAGCCGGAAAGGAATCAAAATTCTGGACTTGAAAACCCTGCAAGACAAACTCTCGTGATCTTTTTTGTGAGATATATCACATCACATGCCCCGAATCTATGCCATACTCAAATTAAGTTTTGAAAGAAGGAGGCTCCGCCTGTGTCTTTGGTTGAAATCAAAAAAGAAGGACCGATTGATAAAGGAGTCACTCGCAACAAAGTACTCGACTTTGATCAAGGAATGGCGATCAATCTGCAAATCAAAGCCGGGGAAACCGTCCCCCGCCATCATGCCAATACCGATGTGATTGTTTATGTGGCAAGCGGGGAAGTCCTCTTTGGTGTGGAAGAGAATCGGCACCATATGAAAGAAGGATCGTTGCTGCATTTGAAACCCTTTGAAAAGCATGACATTGAAGCGCTTCAGGATGCGAGCCTGCTGGTGTTTAAAATCGGCTCCAACCCCCGTTGCAGTTTATGATCATAAAAAACGGACGGCCCTTAAGCCGCCCTTTTTTATTGTCCGGAAACCGCATAAAAACAGCTCCACATACAAAAAGTTGCCGGCAGCTTTTCCTGCCGGCAACCCTCTGCGCTTACGAACCGAAAAATTCTTTTCGCAGAAAATGGTATAATCCATTCTCGTCATACGGAAGTTCCGTCACTTCATCCGCATTCTCTTTGATTTCATCCGCTGCGTTTTGCATGGCCACCGCACGGGATGCCAATGCAAACATCGAGAGGTCATTTTCGCTGTCGCCAACGGCCATCAAATGGGCAGGCGCAAGTTGATATTCTTTTAACACCAAGTTCAACCCGTATGCCTTCGAAACCTGGTCAGCCATGATTTCACAATTATGCTTGGAAGAAGACAAAAGGGTAAACGGCGTGCGATTTTTCATCTGCTCCAATTCATTTCGCCATTTCCGGATATTCTCCGGTTCCATGCTGAAAAAATAAATTTTGACGATATCTTCATCCACCAAATGATCCAGCCAAACCATTTTTTCTTTTAAAGCGGCTTTCCGGGAGAGCCATTCATTTGCAAACAATGTGTCAGGCTTTTCCCGGAACACTTCCTCCATCATCCGCTCTTTCTCTTTTGCCAGAGCAAAACGGACGCCTTCTGCCGTGTGAACTTCATAATAGATGTTCTTTTGTCCGGCTTGAAAAACGGCTTCTCTCACGACGGACGGATCCAAAGTGCGGCGGGAAATGATCCGGTCCCCGATATAAGTCACCGCCCCGTTGGCTGTCACCACCCCGTCGATTTCCAGATGTTCCGGAAGAACCCGCCGGACTTCGGGAAAGGTCCGTCCGGTCGCGACAAAAATCCGGATCCCCTTTTGCTTGAGTTGTCTGAACAGATCAACCAATTCCGGCTCCACCTGACTGTTTACATTTAACATCGTCCCGTCCATGTCCAGTGCAATCGCTTTGATCTCTGCCCGGTTTCTTTCCATGGCCCTCCCCTTTCTCATTCCTGTTTGTACATACATGCTATCATACACATCCCCGGCGGTTTCCTCAACTCCGCCTCTTCATCCCCGGCACCTTCCCCCGCTTGTCATCAATCATTCTGCTTGAATTTCGTTTGTGTTGCAAACTTATTTGCGATGTCAAGAAAGTTGAAACGCATTTTGAGAACGGACGTTGCCGCTTCGGTTGCTTCCGTCCGTTCTCTCTTTGAAAATCGCCATCCCTTTCGCATCAGCGTTTGTTTCAAAACAAAAAACATCCAAGCCTTTTCAGGCTTGGATCCAAAATCCGGGCCAAACGTCATTTTAATTCCGGCCAGTATCCCCGGTTGGCCTCAATCAGGTCATCCAGCACTTTTTTCGCCACTTTGGCACTGGGGACGGTTTTGGACAGGGTCAAAGCCTGCCACAATTTTTGGTAACTGCCTTCGATGTAGGCTTGCACCACCATTTTTTCCACGGTAACTTGTTGAAGCATCAAAGCTCTTTGGAATTCGGGAATTTTTCCCTGGCTGAGCGGTTCCGGGCCGTCGGAGCCGACAATGCACGGGACCTCAACCATGGCATCATCATCAAAGTTGGCAATGGCACCGTTATTTTCGACAATCATAATCATCCGCTCATGGGTGTTAAATGCAATGGCCCGGGCCAGATCGACGATGAAGGTTGCATGGCTGCCGATGGCAAATTCACTTCCTGCCGCCGTCCCTTTTTCAATGATTTCTCTGGCGGTGGAAAAGACTTTCTTCTCCCTCCCGTCCATCACTTCATTGGCCCGCGTGTATTTGGGGTTGGAACTTTCAACCACTTCATCGGGATAGAAATAATATTTTAAATACGTGTTGGGCAAAAACCGCGGGTCGACCGCCAACAAATCTTTCGCTTTTTTATGCGTTTCCTGCCAGCTGGGATCCATGTGCTGGGTATCGACTTCGATCTGGGTCAAATACCCGTTTTCTTTCACATATTCGCGGATTTGCGGCAGGTATTCATTGCCTTCCTTGTCTTTGACGCTGGTCCACCAACCGAAGTGATTCAACCCGAAATAACGAACATCCAACTCTTTCGGCGTTTTGCCGATAATCTGGGACATTCTCCGGAGGGTTCCCACCGGCATGTCGCAAATGTTCAGCACTTTGGCATTCGGGCGGAGAATCCGGCAGGCTTCGGCCACGATGGCGGCCGGATTGGAGTAGTTTAACATCCACGCATCCGGGGAGTATTTTTCCATCCAATCGATTAATTCAATCATCGGTCCGATGCTACGCATGCCATAAGCAATGCCTCCGGGACCGCACGTTTCCTGGCCGACCACCCCGTGTTTGAGCGGAATTTTTTCATCCAGCTCGCGCATTTCATATTTCCCGACCCGGATGTGGGCAAAACAGAAATCGATGTCCGTGAATGCTTCTTCCGGATCGGTGGTGTAAGTGTACTCGATCTCCGGCGCACGTTCGTTCAACACGATTTTCAAGGCTTCCCCGATCATGTGTTGCCGCTTTTCATCGTTATCGTATAATTTCAATTTCCGGATCGGAAACGTTTCCAAATGATCCAACAGCATCATGACGATTCCCGGTGTATAAGTGCTTCCTCCGCCTGCAATCACAATGGAAAACTTTTTCATCACCATCTCTTCCTTTCTGTGAGTCATTCTTGACCGGCGCGTCCCAAATACCGGTCCACGGCTTTCCGGATGTTTGTCACCTGCAATCCGTAAACCACCTGCACGTTTTGGTCGCGAATAATCACTCCGCTGGCACCGGTTTCATTTTTCAAAACCGTTTCATCCACCTTTTCCGGATGAACCAATGTCAGCCGGAGACGTGTGTAACAATTGGTCACCGCTTGGATGTTTTCCGCCCCGCCGAGCGCGCGGACAATGACACCGGCCACATCGGATGTTTCCTTTGAAGCTTGTCCTACGGTTTGGGTTTGTTTCTTTTTCTCCTGGTAATCTTTTTTGGAATAGAGCCGGACTTCTTGTCCTTTTTCTTCCCGGCCGATCGTTTGAAAATTGAATTTGACGATCAGGAAACGGAAAACCACGTAATAAATGACAAAGAACATCAGTCCAACCAACACATACATTGGCCAACTGGTTTTCTGGATACCCAGCGGCAGGTTGTACAGCAAAAAGTCAATCATCCCGTTGGGCCCGATGGCGCGCACATCCAGCAGGTTGAGAACCACCATGCTGAGCACGCTGAATACGGCATGCACCGCAAACAACAACGGCGCGACAAACATAAAGGAAAATTCAATCGGTTCGGTCACCCCGGCAATGAAGGAAGTAAACGCCGCCGGAAGCAACACCGCTTTGGCCTTGGCTTTGTTTTCAGGTTTGGCCGTGTGGTACATCGCCAGGCACGCCCCGATCAACCCAAACATCTTGGAAATCCCGCGCGCATCCCAGATCACGCTCTCCGAAAGCCGGGTAACCCCCGGATGAGCAATCTCCGCATAATAGATGTTCCGGGCTCCTTCATAAATTTGTCCGCCGACTTCGGCCACTCCCCCCAGTGAAGTGTACAAAAACGGGGTATATACCAGGTGATGCAATCCGGTCGGGATGAGCAAGCGTTCCAATGCCCCGTACAAAAAGATCCCAAAACTCCCGCTCCGTTGAATCAGCGTCCCCAAGCTGTTGATCCCGCTTTGGAAAAAAGGCCAGATGTACATCAAGACCCCGGCCAGCAACACCACCGCCGGAATCAGGAGGATAAAGACGAAACGGGATCCGCCGTAAATTTGAAAAGCGCCTTTGAATTCCGTATCGATCCACCGGTTATGAATAAAAGCGGTTACAATTCCGAGAATGATTCCCAAAAAAACGCCCATATCCAGAATTTGCACGCCCAAAACCAGGGTTTGCCCCGTTCCTTGCAGCGATTCCGCCTCCACCAACAATCCGCTCAATTCCATAAACTTATTCATCGCGTGAACAAAGACCAAATAACCCAGCAAGGCGGTGAATCCTGCGACCGGCTTTTCTTTCCGGGCCAGGCCGACCGTGATTCCCACACAGAAAATAAGCCCCAGATTGCCCAGAATGGAAACCAGGGATCCGGCCAATATGGAGCCAAATCCGGTTGTCACCGGGTTATTCATCAAAGGAACGGTTTCCAAGAGTTTGGGATTGGTCAACAAATTTCCAAGTGCGATCAATATCCCCGCAATCGGCAGAATCAGGACGGGAATAAACATCGCTTTGGAAAACCGTTGCATGGCTTCCATCAGCTTTGCCTTCATGGTGACACCTCCAGTTCAGTGGTTCGGACTTGTCTCCAGTTTATAGAGAAAGCGCTTTCTTGTATATGTTTTGACAAACGAAAAAAACGTGTTTCACAAGTTGAAACACGTTTCATCCGCCTTTGGGTGACATCCGGTCGAAATACTCTTTGAAAATCAGTTCAAACAGCATCAGCAACCGGGGAAAAAAGATGTTTGGCAACATATTCCGGTCATCCAGCTCATAATTATCCACGATTTTAAAATTGAGATCCGAAAGTTCGGCTGCCCGGTTCTCCGTTTCTTTGGTGAACGACACGGTAAAGATTTGATGTTCTCTGGCCGCCTTCAGTTTATCAATCACCAGCTGGGTTTCGCCGGATTTGGAAATCGCCACCAACGCCCCGATGTCTTCCAAATTGTTTTCAAACACCCCGACGGAGTCCGTCCCGCTGGCAATAATCGTCTTCTTTCCCAACACCAACAGCTTTTTATACAAATATTCCGCCGCGATCGCAGAAAATCCGGTGGCATAAATAAAAATCAATTTTTTCCGCAAATGAAGCACCCGATCGATAAACCGTTCAATATCGTCCATGGTGTTGAACTGAAAAAAATCTTGCGGACGGATTTCCGGAAAGTCTTTCATTCTCCCGCCCGGCCGGACTTCCATCTTTTTCACTTGCGGCAGAAGCTGGTAATACATATCGACAAACCCGGTATAACCCAACTTTTTGGCCAAACGGATGACTGTGGCGGGCGAAGTGTAATTGGCTTTGGCCACCTTGCGGACGCCCATTTGCAAGACGGTGTCGATATGTTCAATGATGTATTGCAAAATTTGTTTATCCAATTCCGTCAGATTTTTTCCATGAAACATTTTGCGAAGATCGATCAAGGGCTTTCAGCTCGCTTCATTCCAATTTTTTTCATTATAGCACAATCTTATGCCCCGCCGCTTGGCAAGGAGCCGACAAAAAAAGCACCTGCCCGCGGGTGGAACAGGTGCCGGAAAACGAAAAAATCACCACCAAGGGGAACATTGGGTTTCCAACTGATAATCCTCATCGTAAACACAAACTCTGAACGCCCTGTCCAAACTGTTGGAAGCCGGATAGGCCCATGTGAAATTTCCGGCACCGCTGGCTGTGCGAAGCGCGCCGTTTCCAACGGTATACACCGTGGACCGGTTGGCAGTGCAATTGGCATCTTCCAGCCAAGCCCCTTGAAACGTACAAGCCAGGGCTCCCGCCTGATTTCCAGATGCTTTTGCCGTCACCGGTGCCCCTGCCAGACACAACGTAAAAGCCATTCACCGTTTCGCTCCCTTCATTTCCGGATACATCCCCGATATACTATTCCGAAAATGAAGAAAAAAATGTTATGCCCCCGGGTTCCACCGGGGGCTTTCGGTCAATACAAATGCATATATTGTTCGCGTTCCCAAGGATGGACATTGGTCCGGAACATATCCCATTCAATTTCCTTGGCTTCCAAAAAGTGCGAAAGCGCGTGTTCACCCAATGCTTCCACCATGACCGGATTGTTTTGCAATTCAATCAAGGCTTCTTTCAAGCTGGACGGCAGATCTTCGATGCCGGCTTCACGCCGTTCTTGTTCATCCATGACATAAATGTTCCGGTCCGTTTGTTCCGGAAGCGGGAGCTGATTTTTGATTCCGTCCAATCCGGCTTTTAACATCACCGCCAAAGCCAGGTAAGGATTGGCCGCAGGGTCGGGGGAACGAACCTCAATACGTGTGCTCAACCCGCGGGAAGAAGGAATCCGCACCAAGGGACTGCGGTTTTTCGGCGACCATGCGACGTAACAAGGCGCTTCATAACCCGGAACCAGCCGTTTGTAAGAGTTGACAATCGGGTTGGTGATCGCTGTAAATGCACGGGCATGCTTTAAAATCCCCGCCAGGAAATGCCGGGCGGTTTCACTCAGGCCCAATTCATCGGAAGGATCATAAAAAACATTCTCCTTGCCGCGGAACAGCGACATATGGCAGTGCATACCGGAACCGCTGACACCATAAAGCGGCTTGGGCATAAAGGTCGCATGCAATCCATAGCGGCGTGCCACGTTTTTGACCACCAGCTTAAATGATTGGATATGATCGGCCGTTGTCACCGCATCCGCATATTTGAAGTCGATTTCATGCTGCCCGGGTGCCACTTCATGGTGGGAAGCTTCAACCTCAAAGCCCATTTTGTCCAGCGTCAACACGATATCGCGACGGCAGTTTTCCCCGAGATCCACCGGAGCCAAATCAAAGTATCCGCCTTTGTCATTTAAATTGAGTGTGGGCTCTCCGTTTTCATCGGTTTTGAACAGGAAAAATTCCGGTTCGGTTCCCACGTTGAAAGAGGTGAATCCCATTTCTTCGGCTTCTTTGAGAACACGTTTTAAGATACCACGGGGATCCCCTTCAAAAGGCGTTCCGTCGGGATTGTAGATATCACACATAATCCCGGCCACTTTGCTGCCGTTCACGTCATTTCCCCACGGGTAAATCACGAATGAATCCAAATCCGGATAAAGCAGCATATCCGACTCCTCGATTCGCACAAACCCTTCAATGGAGGAACCGTCAAACATCATTTTGTTGTCCAATGCTTTTTCCAATTGGCTCCGTGGAATTTCCACATTTTTAATGGTTCCCTGCAAGTCGGTAAAAATCAGACGGATGTAAGCGACATTTTCCTTCTCCACAATTCGCATAATGTCTTCTTTGGTATGCTTCGCCACAGTTCGTTCTCCCTTCTGAAAAATTGTTCAGTGTCGGAAAAAACGGCTCAACTCCCCGTAATTAAGCGGAAGCCGCCCGGGACGCCCGGGTTGGATGATCTGTCTTTTCAAGAGGCGTCTCAATTCTTTTTCCGACAGCTCTTTTCTTGCCTTACGCTCTTCTTTCTCCGCTTCCTGAACCCGTTCAGACTGACTGAAGAGTTCCCGGATTCCCGCGATGTTGACCCCTTTTTCCAGATAGGACTTGATTTTCAGCAACCGATCAACATCATTGAAAGAAAACAATCGTTGGTTCCCTTTGGTTCTCTGGGGACGGATCAAGCCTTGTTGTTCGTAATAACGGATTTGTCTCGGACTCAGCTCCGTCAGTTTCGTCACGATCCCCATCGAAAAAAGCGGCATGTTCCGTCTTTTTTCATCACGAAAATCCATGGGAAACGCTCCCTTCATTTTCGGGATTGTTACCTCATAATCCTATTTTATTCATGTCAGCTTTTTTAGTCAATACATGTCAGGTTTTCTGACATCATTTCAGGCGGGTATAAAAAAATCGTTCTCCCCGGAGGAAGAACGATTTTTCATCAAAACAACACCAACACCAAAAACCAGATAATCAATCCGGTCATGACAATCAATTTCATCAAAATCCCGCCCAAAAAACCGACCAAGGTCCCATAGGCGATATAAAGTGCTTTGGAAAAAGATTTTTTAAGCAGCAATTCGAGTACAAACACACACAAAAAAGGTCCGACAATCACGCCGACCGGCCCCATGATAAACGGGAAAAGAACGACCCCCACAATCGCGGCGGTGACGGAAGCCGCGTTGCCGCCGTATTTTTTCACCGCCACACTGCTGGAAAAATAATCAACCAGAATCAGCAAGATGGCAAGGATCAACGTGGTAATCCAAAACCCGAACCCCAACGGTTCGGAATCGATCAAAAAGTGATAAACCGCAAACCCTGCAATCATCAGCGGGGCATCCGGCAAAGCGGGAGCAACCAGGCCGACATAAGCAAGAATAAAGAGCAAAATAATAATTGCCCACCAAAGCATGTCCATATAACAAGCTCTCCCTTCACACCTGCAATTTCCCATGCATCTGTCCGGTTTCCAACATGAAATCCATGGCTTTTGCCATACCGATCTTCACATGCGAATAGGTGAGGCCTCCCTGCATGTAAGCAATGTACGGTGCACGGAGGGGCCCGTCCGCCGACAACTCGATGCTGGCGCCTTGCACAAACGTTCCGGCCGCCATGACCACTTCGTCCTCATAGCCCGGCATCAGAGAAGGCACCGGCAAAATATGCGCATCAACTGGCGATGCCGATTGAATCCCCTGGCAAAAAGCCACCAGCAACTCCGGCGTTCCCAGATACACTTGCTGAATGATATCCGTGCGCGGCTCTTCCCATCCCGGCGTGGTTTGAAAACCGGCTTCCTCCAGAAATGCCGCGGCAAAAACAGCTCCTTTCAATGCTTCGGCAACCACGTGTGGAGCCAAAAACAATCCTTGATAATAATCGTGCATATAGCCGTGGGTTGCTCCCCCTTCGATCCCGATGCCGGGAGCCACCAGCCGGGATCCGGCTCTTTCCACCCATTTTTCCGCTCCGGCGATGTATCCCCCGGACTTCGCAATCCCTCCGCCCGGATTTTTGATTAAAGACCCGGCAACAAGATCCGCTCCGACTGCAGTCGGTTCTTTGGACTCGACAAACTCCCCGTAACAATTGTCCACAAAAACAACCGCCTGCGGACAGATTTCCCGGATTTTCCGGATCATCGTTTCAATCTCCCGGATGGAAAAAGACGGACGGTCGGCATAACCCCGGGACCGCTGGATGGCAACCATCCTGGTTTTCGGGCCGACCGCTTGACGAAAGGCGGCCCAATCAATCCGGTTTCCTTCCGCAAGCGGGATCTCCCGGTATTCAATGCCGTAATCCCTGAGTGAACCGGAACCGTCTTTGCATGAACCGATCACCTGATGCAACGTGTCATAAGGACGGCCCGTCAAATAGATCAGCTCATCCCCCGGACGCAACACCCCGTACAAACAAGCGGCAATGGCATGGGTGCCGGAAATGATGTTTGGACGGACCAAAGCTTTTTCTGCGCCGAAAACCCGGGCAAATACCGCTTCGAACGTTTCTCTGCCCAGATCATCATACCCGTAACCGGTTGAAGAATGAAGGTGAATTTCACTTACTTTCATTTCCCGGAAGGCTTCCAGCACCTTCCACTGCATGAAATCGGCATTTTGACCGATCTTTTTAAGCACCGGTTCAATCTTTTTCTCTGCAGTTTGGACTTTTTCTTCAATCCATGCTCCATGTTTCAAAGTTTCAAACACAGTCATCATTCCTGTTACTCGTTTATTGGATTTGAATCCGGCTTTTCAACTCCCCGGGCAACTGTTCAAAATCAGCGGGAGAAAGACGAAACTTTATGACCATCATCAAATCGTCCGTATTCGATTCTATCATTTCCGCTTTATGATGCAACAGAGAAATCCAGTCACCCCTCATGACCGGGATTTCCACCTGACCAATGATCATCTCTTGTTGCAATGCCTGCTCCACACGTGCTTTCAACCGGTCCAGATCTTGTTCGTTGAACGCAGAGATCATAAGGTGATCCGGATCCCATCCTTCGGGCAGTTCCCGCTCCAGCCGGTCCGCTTTGTTCCAGACCATTAAAACCGGAATGTCCGCCGCATTCAGATCAGCCAACACCTGCTCCACGGCCTCCACCTGCTCTTCTGCTTCCGGGTGGGAAGCATCCACCACATGCAACAACAAGTCCGCTTCTTTCACCTGTTCCAACGTCGAGCGGAAAGCGGCGATCAAATGGTGCGGCAGTTGCCGGATAAAACCGACGGTATCGGTAAGGATCACTTCCTTGCCAGAGGGAAGCACAAGCTGGCGGGATGTCGGATCCAATGTGGCAAACAACCGGTTTTCGGACAGCACGCCCGCACCCGTCAGTTGATTTAACAATGTCGATTTTCCGGCATTGGTGTATCCCACCAACGCCACCTGCGGGATGCCGTTCTTTTTCCGGCGTTCCTGATGCAACCGGCGGTGTTTTTTAATTTCCTCAAGCTGTTTGGTCAGAACACTGATTTGGCGGCGGATGTGACGGCGATCCGTTTCCAGTTTCTTTTCACCGGGACCGCGGGTTCCAATGCCGCCGCCCAGACGGGACATTTCTTTCCCTTTTCCGGCCAGGCGGGGCAGCAAATATTTCAACTGCGCCAGTTCCACTTGGATTTTTCCTTCTTTGGTCCGGGCCCGCTGCGCAAAAATATCCAAAATTAATTGCGTGCGGTCAATCACTTTGCAAGGCATCAACCCCTCCAGGTTTCGAAGCTGCGCAGGGGAAAGCTCCTGGTCAAAGATAACCAGGTCCGCTTCGTTTTCTTCCACCATGCGGGCGATTTCTTCTGCTTTTCCCCGCCCGATATACCAAGCCGGGTCAATCCGGTCCCTGAATTGAAGCACCTGGCTGACGGGAACCGCTTGCGCCGTTTCCGCCAGACTCTTTAACTCTTCCAAGGTGGAGCGCAAGGACCATTCCTGTTTTTTCGTGCCGCACCCCACCAAAATCGCTTTCTCTTTTCCTTCCAACTCCTGAATACGCACTCAACCCTTTCTTATACCAAATACTGATAAGGCATTTTTTCATTATACCATGAACCGTTTTTCATATCGTCAAACCGCAAATCCTCACTTCTTAACGTCATTAATTCCTCTCTGGTCACATGCGATTTTTTCATCAGCCGCACCGCTTGATTCCGGATCGATTTTTCAATTAAATTGCGGACGTACCGGGCATTTCCAAAACCGGCCTTGGCAACGTGGAGTTGTTTTTGCAAGTGGTTTCGCAATTTATCTTTGGCCGGCCGGGATAAGAAATACTCCCGCTCTTGAAGCATCTGCCCGGCTATCTTCATCAATTCATCCAATTTGAAATCCGGAAAATGAAGATGAATCGGAAAGCGGGAAGGAAGGCCGGGATTCAAACGCAAAAATGCGTCCATTTCATTGGGATACCCCGCCAAAATTAATATGAAGTCATTTTTATAGTCTTCCATTGATTTGACCATCGTATCAACGGCTTCTTTGCCGAAATCTTTTTCCCCGCCCCGCGCGAGCGAATAAGCTTCGTCAATAAACAAAACACCGCCCAACGCCCTTCGCACATGTTCTCTTGTTTTTTGCGCCGTATGGCCGATATACTCGCCCACCAGATCCGCCCGTTCCACTTCGATCAAATGCCCTTTGGACAGCACGCCCATTTCCTTTAATAACCGGCCTAAAATCCGTGCAACCGTGGTTTTCCCCGTCCCCGGACTCCCGGAAAAAATCATGTGCAACACTTGTTGTTCGGCGCTTAAACCGGCCGCTCTCCTCTGTTTCCCGATTTCCAGCCATGCATAAATCTCTTTGATGAACTCCTTGATCTTATCCATCCCCACCAGCCGGTCCAATTGTTCAAAACACTCCTGCAAAGGCCCCGGTTCACCGCCCGGACAAGCCGGTTTCAACGGCTCCACCCGCGACGAAAGCGCGGGTTTTCTTTCCGGATGGTCAAAAACAACATGAATCTGATGCTTGGCGTTTACTGTCATCACCCTTCTGCTCATCGTTTCACCTCTTCGTCCTTATTCGCTGATCCCAGTATACGCATCCGCCCATTTTTTGGTGAAAAATCGCGTTGAATACGGCATTTTCAGGGTTTGATGGTGACAAGAGCCGTCCGGCCCCTTTACGGACTCTGTCAAACCTGCGGCAATAAAAAAAGCTGCCGGCCGGTTTGGTCAGCAGCAAAACAAGTCAAACGAACAACTCAGCTTTCTCTTTCTTCACTGGCGGGCATCAAAGAAACGGGACGTGCAGGGGTGAACGTGGAGATCGCATGCTTATATACCATTTGTTGCTTGCCGTCACTGTCAATCACAATGGTGAAATTGTCAAAGCCGCGGATCACGCCGCGCAATTGAAACCCGTTCACCAAATAAATGGTCACTGGTACTGATTCTTTACGGATTTGGTTGAGGAATGTATCTTGAATATTGATTGTTTGTTTCAAAACCCGTACCTCCTATGTATTTACATTTAACGTTATTGTACTTTATTCTCTGGCCAAAGGAAACTTTCCTGCCACCAGTTCTTCAATTTCTCGAAAAGATTGGGAATTTGTCACATCAAACCAATGAATTTCTTTTAAACGCCGAAACCAGGAGAGCTGTCGTTTCGCGTATTTTCGCGATCCGCGCTTGATGTGATGAATCGCTTCATCCAAAGTGATTTCGTTTTTCAAATAACTTACAATCTCTTTATACCCGATTGCCTGCATGGAAGTCAAATGAAGCCCGTATCCTTGCTCCCACAGTTTTTTCACTTCATCCACCAAGCCTTTTTGGATCATCTCGTCCACCCGCCGATTGATCCGCTCGTACAATTGTTCCCGCGGCATCGTCAGCCCGATCCACAACACGTCATAAGGCGAAGTTCCTTTTCCTTTCAGCTCGGAAAACGGCTTTCCAGTAACATGATAAACTTCCAAAGCCCGAATCATACGTCTGAGATCATTGGGATGCAATTTTTTGGCCTGGACCGGGTCCACTTCTTCCAACCGCCGGTGCAACGCTTCGTTGCCTTCCCGCCGGGCAAACGCATGCAATTCTTCGCGCAGCTTTGGATCCTCTTTGACATGGGGCATCAGATAATCATGGACCACCGCTTCGATGTACAAACCGGTTCCCCCCACCAGCATGGGCAGATGCCCGCGCCGGTTGATCTCGCTGATTTTTTCCCGTGCCAGCTGTTGATATTCCTGAACCGAGAAATTTTGATCCGGCGGGAGAATGTCAATGAGATGATGGGGAACCCCCTCCATCTCCTCCGGCATGATTTTGGCTGTCCCGATGTCCATCCCCCGGTAAACCTGCATGGAATCGCCGGAAATAATTTCGCCATGAACCCGTTTGGCCAACCGTACGCTCAAACCGGTTTTTCCGACCGCCGTCGGTCCGACAATGACAACAAGCTTTTCCTTCACCGGTGACCTCCTTTCCGGATCACACCCCAGGCGTAATTGGATGAAGCTTTAACAATCGTAAAGCCCAGCCGTTCAAACTCCCCGCTTTTCGGCCGCTCTTTTAACAAAACAACCCTCCTGGCCACCCGCACGGCTTCTTGCACCGACTCCGGATCCAAGGGTTCCGGGTTGGCCAGGGGTTTTAACATTTGCATGGCTGACGACTGTTTCACCGTTTCCCGGAACATCGGGTCAAACATCACCACATCAAAGGATTGATCCTCCAATTGTTTTAAGTAGGTCTGATAGCGGGCCTGAACAATTTCAACCCTCCGCATCGCTTCATTCAACGCTTTGCGCCCGGTCCGGTATGTTTGAAGGCCGTGTCCGGCGATCGCCGCGATGACCGGCTCACTCTCCAGCGCCACAACCCGGCCTTTTTCCCCGACCACATAACTGGCCACGATGGAATCCGCCCCCATCCCCAAGGTACAATCCAGGACAAAATCCCCTTCTTTCAATCCGGCCACCGAAACCATGCTGTCCGGCTGCCCGGAAGCCAAATGTTTGATGCGAAGGGCCGACATGTTGGGATGAAAAAAGAAGGAATGGCCTTTTTTGTCTTCATAGCGCCATCCCTCTTTGCTGACAATGACCACCTGATCCGATGCCGTCTGCTCGAAAAGCGCTTGAAGAGACCGGCGCCCGCGCCGGACGAACGGCACCTTCCATGCACGGGCCAATTCTTTTGCTTCGTTTGTTTCCTGGTCTCCCGGGTGAAAAGATGTTGTGACAAACAAAATTACATCACCCTTTTAAACATTTTTTCCAATTCATAAGTTGAAAAATGAACAAAAATGGGCCGTCCGTGCGGACAAGTAAACGGATTTTCACAACGGCTCAACTGGTTTAACAATTCTTCCATCTCCTCTTTCAGCAAATAGCGGTTGGCTTTGATCGCCGCTTTGCATGACATCATTTTGGCAGTTGCATCCCTCAGTTGAGCAGTCTCCACTTTCCCGTTTTCTTTCAGCCAGTCAATGATCTCGTGAATCAATTGCTGGGGATCTTCTTTCGGAAACCACGCGGGGTAAGCGCGGATCACAAACGTGGTTCCGCCAAAAGGCTCCATTTCCAGGCCCCACTGATTCAGATAATCCAAATGCATGTTTAATATTTCGGCTTCGGCCGGCGTGCACTCGATCGTCATGGGAATCAAAAGGGAATACTGGTGATGATTTGCTTCCCCCAACTTTTTGGAATAAATCTCGTAATAAATGCGCTCATGTGCCGCATGCTGATCCAACAAAAAAAATCCGTCTTCCGATTGCGCCACGATATAAGTGCCGTGGACCTGTGCCAACGGAGTCATGAACGGCAATCGGTCTTCCCCGTTTGCTTCCGCTTCCGGCTCTTCCGCCGCTGCTTCTTCTGAAACCGGCGGAGCGGAAAGGGTCGCCTTTTCTTCTCCCCGGGGCGTATTCTGTTCCGACCATGCGCTCAAGGCGGATTGATATTTTGAATCTTTGGGCTCCGGTTTGCTTTGGGACGGGGAAGGATCCGGAAAGACCGGTGCCGGATCCGTTTCCTTCTCTTCCTCTTTCTTGACCGGCTCCTCTTTCTTGACCAGCGACATCGGGCTTTCGCGCAGTTTCCATGACGGATCGGGACGGTCGGACGGATATGGATTCACGGCAGGTCTTTTCGCTTGGTTCCACTGGAAAGTTTCCTGCTTATACTCCGGTTTTTTCACCGCTGATTCCGCTTTGGGTGTCGCAACCAACCGCTCTTTTTGCAAGGCTTGCCGCACCGTTTCTTCAACCAGCCGGCAACATTCTTTTTCCTTGCTGAGCCTTGCTTCCAACTTGGAAGGGTGAACATTGACATCCAACAATTGCGCATCCATCTCCAAATGCAAAACCCCGACCGGGAACCTTCCCGTCGGCAACAAGGTGCCGTAAGCACGCAAAATGGCTTGGGTGATCGGCAGGGAACGCACATAGCGCCCGTTTAAGATGATGGTCAAATAAGACCGGTTGGAGCGGGTGATTTCCGGTTTGGTGATCCATCCGTAAACCCGGAAGTCCATGTCGCTTCCTTCGATCGAAACCGCCTGTCCGGCCACCTGTTTCCCGTAGATGGAAAGGAGTACATGCTTCAAGTTCCCGTCTCCCGCGGTCTGAAACAACTTCCTCCGGTTATGGGTCAGGGAGAAAGAAATTTCCGGATGGGCAAAGGCCAACCTTCCCAAAACATCGGCAACATGGCTGACTTCGGTATTGACTGTTTTCAAATATTTTAAACGGGCGGGCGTGTTATAAAACAAATCCCGGACCATCACATCGGTTCCCTTGGAACGGGAAGTTTCCTCCACCGCTTCGATGTCGCCTCCGGCGATTTTCACTTTGGTCGCAAGCTGTGAAGGGTCCTTCGTGGTCACCAATTCCACTCTGGCAACCGAAGCAATGCTCGGCAAAGCTTCTCCCCGAAAGCCGAGTGTCCGGATGGAATACAGATCCCGTTCCCGCTTGATTTTGCTGGTGGCATGGCGGGAAAAGGCCAACACGGCATCTTCCCGGTCCATGCCAGAACCATTATCCGACACCTGAATAAAAGAAATCCCGCCTTCTTCTATCATGACCTGCACCCGGGTGGCGCCGGCATCGATGGAGTTTTCCACCAACTCTTTGACAACCGACGCCGGCCGTTCCACCACTTCTCCCGCGGCAATTTGGTTCGTCAAATGTTCATCCAGCACTTGAATGTTGCCCATGATCCACTCCCCTCCTTTTCCATATTGTTTAATTTAATTTTTGTTTGATCTCATGCAAAAACTGCATGCATTCAAACGGGGTCTTATTCATTAAATCCCACTTGCGGACGGCCTCCAAAACTTCTTGTTCTTCGGAGGTCAAAGACGAAGCGGCCGTCTCCCTGGTTGCCGGTTGAATTTCCAACGGATCGAACAAGGACAACTGCCCCGACGAATCCGGGGAAGCACCGGTGTTTGAAGGTGCGGGTGTGCCTTTTTCCAATTCGGTCAACAACTGTTTGGCTCTTGTGATCACTTCTTTCGGCAGCCCGGCCAGCTCGGCCACCTGAATCCCGTAACTGCGATCCGCCCCTCCCGGGACAATCCGGTGCAAAAAGACCACCTTTCCGTTCCGCTCAATGCATTGGGCATGCACATTCTTCAACCGGGACAATGATTCCTCCAGTTTTGTCAACTCATGATAATGGGTGGAAAACAGCGTCTTGGCTCCCACATGGTCATGAATGTATTCCACGATGGCATGCGCGAGAGCCATCCCGTCATAAGTGGATGTTCCTCGTCCCACTTCGTCCAGCAGGATCAAGCTCCTCCGGGTGGCCTCCTTCAGGGCATGGCAGGTTTCAGACATCTCCACCATAAACGTGCTCCGCCCGCCGGTCAAATCATCCGCCGCCCCGATCCGGGTAAACACGCGGTCCACAATGGAAATTTCCGCTTCTTCCGCCGGAACGAAACTTCCGATCTGGCTTAAAATCACAATCAAAGCCACTTGTCTCATGTACGTGCTTTTTCCGGCCATGTTCGGCCCCGTCACCAATAAGACTTGGCGGTCTTCCTGATCCAACTCCGCATCATTGGCCACAAATTCCCCCGTATTGGTAACGGCTTCGACGACCGGATGGCGGCCTGCTTTGATTTTCAGCTGACTGCCTGTATGCACTTTCGGACGGACATATTGATACTTTTGGGCAATCAGCGCAAAGGCGTGCAATACATCCAACTCGGCCACCCGTTCGGCCAGAGATTGCAATCGTTGAACCTGGTCCGCCACCTGATCCCGGACCTTTGTAAACAGTTCATATTCCAGTTCCACTGATTTTTCCGAAGCATTTAAGATGAGCTGTTCCCGTTCTTTTAATTCCGGCGTGATATACCGTTCCGAATTGGCAAGCGTTTGCTTGCGGTGGTACCGATCTTTGGGAACCAGATGCAGATTGGACTTGGTAACCTCGATATAATAGCCGAACACGCGGTTATAACGGATTTTTAGCGACTTGATTCCCGTCGTGTCTCTTTCTTTCTGCTCCAGCTCGGCAATCCAGCTTTTCCCGTCTTTCTGGATCTTCCGCAATTGGTCCAATTCTTCATGGAAGCCTTCGCGGATGATGCCGCCTTCCTTGACGGAAACCGGCGCTTCTTCCACCAACGCTTCGTCGATGAGGCTTTTTACATCCGCCAACTCATCCATTTTTTCCGCCAATTCCTTCAGCGGCCGGGAGTCGGATTGCAACAATTTCTCTTTCAGTTCGGGAATGATGGAAAGCGATCTTTTCACACTGTTTAAATCCCGCGCATTGGCCGATCCGTAAGAAATGCGCGCCGCCAGCCGCTCCAAATCATAAACTTGTTTCATCCGGTCCCGCACTTCATCCAGCAACAAAAAGTCGGAAAGCAACGCTTCCACCATATTTTGGCGCCGGGTGATCTCTTCCAGTGACAGAAGCGGCTTGTCCAGCCATTTTTTCAACAACCGGCTCCCCATTGCGGTGGCCGTTTGATCCAACAGCCACAATAGCGAACCTTTTTTCTTTCCTTCGCCAAGCGTTGCCGTCAATTCCAGGTTTCTTCTCGCCGCTTCATCCAACATCATATACTGCCTGGCGTCATACCGGTGCAACCGCTGCAAATGATGCAGAGCCCGCTTTTGCGTTTGTTTCAGATAAGAGAATAACAAGGCGACCACTTTTCGCAAAAACGGGGTATCGCACAGCTCGGGGTATTGCGGAAACTGCGCCGGCAACTCTTCGGACAGTTTCTTTTCGGAACCGGCATCCATGCCATGCGGCGTGATCAAACATTTTAAGCGGGATTGAATCTGTTCTTTTACCGCCGCTTGATCTGCCAAGGATTCATCCAACACGATTTCTTTCGGCCGATACGAAGAAATTTCATCCAAAATCGCGTCCAGCGAACCGCTCATCTCCGTAATGTGGCACTCTCCCGTGGACAAATCCACTGCCGCCAATGCCATTTGGTTTTCGCTTCCGGTCAGCGTCACCAAAAAATTATTTTCCTGGTCGACCAGCATATTTTCTTCCATGATGGTCCCGGGCGTGATCACGCGAACCACTTCCCGCTTGACCACCCCTTTGGCAGCGGAAGGATCTTCCACCTGCTCACAGATGGCCACTTTATATCCCTGATCAATCAATTTTTCCACATAAGTGTGAGCCGAATGATAAGGAACCCCGCACATGGGAATGCGTTCACTGCCACCATCCCGGCTGGTCAATGTAATCTCCAGCTCTTCGGCTGCTTTTTCGGCATCTTCGAAGTAGAGTAGGAACAAAGCGCCTTGCCGCCTTCTGACGGCAGGTTTCTCTGAACCCCTCTCCGAACCGTACGTACACCTCTCGGCGTATACGGCTCTCCGCTTGCTCAAATCCGGCCTTGGTCCGGCGGTCCGGATCCATCCACCCGGTCGACGTCGCTATGTAAGACGGGGTCTTCCTTGCGCTTAAACCCTTCGTCATGGAATGTGGCAACCGCTTTTTCCCCGTCTCCGGTTTCAACCGGCACCTGAAAGGTCCCCGCATGCATATACTTCTTCAAGAGTTGATGCACGGAACACTTGTATTTCATGGCCAATGTTTTATACATGCTGTATCTCAGCAAATAGGCATACCGTGACAAAGTGCCGACATTCTCCGCCAATTGGTAATAATGGTACATGCGCCGGATCTCCCGGTTATAAACGCGCAGAATCTCCGCATCGGGAAGAGGAACCAGTTCCTTCTTATGTACCGGCTTCAGCTTGCCGTTTTGTTCTTTCACCGCCCCGAATTGATGCAGTCTTTTGATCCGGACATCTTTTGGAAAAAGCAGTTTGCACTGTTCTTTGACGGTGATGTCGTATCCGAGAAAACGCGTATGTTTTTTGGCATGTTTTAAAATAAGTGCTTCGCGGGAAAAAGGAAGATTCAATTCCTGTTTTATAAACCGGACAACCTCATCCCCGATGGCTGAGGATTCCTTCTTGGAACCGATCACCCCCAATAAGATCTCCCCGGCATAACGCGTATACACGAGCCGTTTATAAGCCGGATCCCACGGATCTTCCCGGGGGATTTGTTTCAACCGTTCCGTCCATTGTTGTTGCAGCCGGTTCAAATTCTCTTTTTCCGCTTCGCTTTCTGCATCCCTTTTTCTTTGTTCCACCTGTTTGATACGGGCAAGAAGCTTCTCGTAAGCCGGATTCCTCCTGCGCTTCTTTCCTTTGGAAAACTCATGGATCAGCGTTTCCACATGCCGGTCCAACGCATGGAAATAAATATTGGCCAAAACCGGGCTGATCCATCCGCCCACGGGAGCCCCGCTGCAGGTGCGGTGGAATTGCCAATCCTCTAACCATCCTGCCCGCAAAAACTTGTTGATGAGCCGGATGAATTTTTCATCCTCAATCCTTTTTCTCAGAAGGGAACGCAGCACTTCAAAAGAAATGGAAGGGAAAAAAGAATGCAGGCTTCCGTGCAGCAACCATTTGACACCGGAAAAATTTTTCTTTACTTGCAACAAAGCGGTATGGCAGCTTCGGTGAGAACGATAACCATGGGACAAGTCCGAAAAAGAACCCTCATAGATCGCCTCGAGAAGCATGCGGACAATCCATGCCACCAAGCAATCCCGAAGCGGTTCCGTCTCCCCGGCGCCGGGAAAGGGTGCCGGCTGATAGGTTTCGTTTTTCAATTCCTTCATCAGGGATTCCAGCTGTCCGGGAAGGAGTTTCCGGTGTCTTACCTGAGGGAACCGGCGGATCAGTTCCTGATATGCCTTTTGATAAAACCGCGGGTTATACAAATTTCGGTAAATCCTTTGGAATAAATAGGTTGAATCGCCGGACTTCGCGGCCAGACTGTTCAATACGTACTCAGGATTTCTCATAAAGCCTCACGCTTCTTCCTTTGTCGTATGGAACCCGAGCAAGCTGCCCCCCTTCGCCGTGTGCCGGGCTTTCCCCGGCTCAGACTACTACGGGGGCTCCGTCACCATATCGGATATTCAGGCCCTTGCGGCCATAGCCCGACAGGCAGGCATTCCGACTCAGGTGATCCCCATTTAGACTTATAGAGACAGGCACGTTGTGATGTCGGATGTGACGTTCGCCCTTTTCCTCTGACAGAGGCTGCCCAGCCGCAGGACGCACCGATGACCGCCATGTCTTTCTGCGAATCATCACGGCTGCATGGCGTATACAGCTGCCTTCCGCCATGGGCTACGATCAACCGGCTCGGGCTGTCATTCAAGCAATCCAGCTTTCATCCTCATTCACAACCTTTCATCTCGCCACTCAGTCGCACGATGGCAGCTTCGTGACTCGTGACTTTACCAACATGCTACACTCCCCTTCGGGTTTCCCCTCCGGATCAGTTGGTCGATGATGGGTGTTTTCCGCGTCCCTCACCCACTGCCTTGCCAAGGGCAGATTCCCTATAAGTCCTTATGGGCGCACAAACATCTCGTAAAAATCACCTAAACGAAAAAATAAGAAGGCATCCGGATATTGTGCCTTGATCGACAAGTATTGCTGAATCATCGGAGTATATTTTGCCAAAGTTCTCTGCCTCCGTTACAATATTTTTCACTGCAATATTTTAACATGAATCGAGGCACCGTCCCACTTTTCCATTATTTTTTCTTCTGGTAAGGCGGCAGTTTCCACACTTTTCGAATATCTTGCGATTCATTCCAAGTCGATCCCGAAGTCAGGTATTTGTAGAATTTATCCAGATATTCCTTGTGCCGCCCATAATAAGGGCACTTCTTCAATTCGCTCCACAACACGGGCAACCACTTGGCCAACACCTCTTTATCCCCCTGATAATACGCTTCTTGGACGTCTTCCTCGTCCAGCGGATAATAATTGAAATACCGGTAGTGGATGGCAATCAACTTGGCCACGACAAAGACCCCTTTGGTCAGGGTGGGGGAAATCAGCCAACTGGGTAACGTCCGGTATTCAAACCCGCCGTGGTCCTGATATCGGAAATCCCCCAAAAACCCGTACTTGGGACGGCGCCCGATCCCCTGCGGATCTTCCACGATTGCCAAAAATAACGCCAAATAGTTGTCCAAAGCCCGCAACAATTTAAAGTTTGGTTGAACACCGCTGAAGTGGATATGCCCTCCCAACGGGAAAGCATGGTGCGGCAATGCGCCGGCCAGCCATTTTGCCGGGGCGCGCCCTGTTTTTTTGGCTGCGTACAACAACCCTTTAAAGATGTTGATGGCCAGTGCGCGCGGATCCGGAGTCGGCTCCGGCCGGATCTCCACAAGCGGCTTTAAGGAACGGTTTTGGTTCATCCAGATCGCATCGCACCCGACCCTCCCTTTCACCGGGAAATATCGGGATGCCATCAGCAATCCCCCGGACCTTCCTTCCATGATAAACTCCGGATCGGCTCCCAGCACCACCTGGTTCCAAGGAATGGCCGGAAGATTTACACACTCTTTCACATATTGCTGTACGGCTTTCACGAAGCTTTGTTTCATTTCTTTGTTTAACTTGGGATCACATACCACCTGCCGGACAAAATATTTCCGGTTGGGCCCCACGGCCAGTCGCACCAGTCCGTAATCCAATCCCAACGCATACAAAGCCCGGACGGCCCATTCTTTGATTTTCCGCACTTCCCTCGACGGATCCTGCAAAGAGACCCGCCGGAAACTGTTTTTCCAATTCCTCTTTTGCTCCGCCAGCCAAGCCCCCTGTTGACGGGAACAATAAACCGCCAACACATTGGTTTGGAAAACAGCGACCATGTACTCCCGCAAGACCAGATGATGATGGGAATGCACGGGAACCCCGTGCATCCTTAAGATCCGGTGGCAAGCCGAAGGATTTTTTGTCCTTTGGACATGTCTTTCATCATTTAAAATCAAAACCGGCTCAGACACGGCCACCGATCCGCTCTTTTCCAGATGAATGGTTGAGGCGAGTCTTCCTTGTTGTTCAATCAAAAGATTTTTGATTGATTGCTGATTGTTAAAATCCATATATGGAAGGGTGACGGCTCCCATAACCTTTCCCCTTTCTGTGCATCCCACTTTCCGTCAAGAGCATTATGATCTATGTTATGTCTCGGCTTCTCAATTGGTTAAATGTTGTTTCGGATCCAAAAACAAAAAATAAACTGCTGACTGGGTGCCAGCAGTTCCCGAGGAATATCCGTTAATCAATCTTCCAGGTCATCAATGATCAGATCCGGATCCAGTTCATCAAAAGAATCTTCATCCACATGTTCTTCATAGCTTCCCGCCAAATCTTTTTCATCAGTTTCTGCATATTCTAACGGATAGACCGGTACGCAAATCTTCGTTTGCCCAACCATTTCAACCGCAAATTCTTTTTCAACCCGGACGACAATGCCATCTGCGATTCCGTCCGTGTGTGAAGCGATGGAAGCTTCCACACAGTTGGGAGCCTGCGTCACCGTGGCACTGACGGTAACGGTGGAGTCACGGGTGTTGCGGTCATAATAGCTAAGCGGGACTTGCTCGGTGTAATAAACGGTTTCTTTAATCACATCGGTTTTGGTGTTCCCTTTGGTGGAATACCAGATATTCACATCGTACTTGCCGCTGACTTCCACGGCTTCTCCTACTTTTGTGCATTCGTACTGATGATTAATCACCCATGCCCCCAAGATCGTATGGATATTTTCCGGCGGCTTCACTGTGTGCGTGGACTGTAAAAATCTGCGTCCTTTTCCGCATACAGCCTTGGTAATAATTTGTCGGTATTCCATGGCTCTATCTGGATATGACACCATACTTCCCTCCTCCAAGCATCATTCAATAACAAGTGTATGCAGGGCAACTGTCTAGGGTGCAAAAAAACCCCCGGGAAATCATCCCGGGGGAAAATTTTTTTACCGCGAACAACCACAAGGCCCGCCACTTCCACATCCCTGCCGGATTTCACCACCGGTTTCAACGGAAACTTTTTTGGAAACAGTGGTGCCAATCACTTGCTGGATGGTTTGCAAAAGATCATTCACACCCACTTGCGTCTGCTGATACTCCCGGATGATGGGGAGGTTCTCCAGTTCCTGATTCAACTGTTCCAGTTCTTTTTCCAAGATGCGGGCATATTTGGTTTTCTGATAATGCTTGGCATGGACCAATTCTTTTTGCTTTCGCTTGATGGTGTCAATATAATTTTGGACGGTCTTGCTTTTTTTCACCTGCTCTTCCGCGGCACGAAACCGTTGGATTTCTTCGCTTTTTAAAATCAAGTCCGCAAATTGCCGGGCTTGCACCAACACGGGATGGTTTTCAAACGAAGTGTACATTTTACCCTCCCACTTTCGTCAGAGGTTCCTCTTCCACCCAAACTCCTTTTAACGTCCAGGTTTGCGGTTCATCGATCCGGACATGGGCAAATTTCCCGATCAGATGCTTCGGTCCCGTGAAATTCACCAGCTTGTTGGTACGGGTCCGTCCCGATAACACATCCGGATTTTTCTTGCTTGTGCCTTCCACCAAAACTTCCACCACTTGGCCGCGGAGAGCTTCATTTTTCCGGCGGCTGATTTCGTTTTGCAGATCGTTCAAACGTTGCAGTCGTTCTTTTTTCACTTCCATTGGCACGTCATCTTTCATTTTGGCGGCCGGCGTTCCCTCACGCGGTGAGTAAATAAACGTAAACGCCGAATCAAACTCCACTTCCCGGACAAGGGACAGCGTTTCTTCAAATTGTTCTTCGGTTTCTCCGGGGAATCCCACAATAATGTCCGTGGTCAACACCACATCCGGGATGGCTTCTTTAATTTTGCGGACCAATTCAAGGTAAGACTCCCGGGTATATTTGCGCGCCATCAATTTCAAAATTTGCGAGCTTCCGGATTGAACCGGCAGATGAATGTGCTCGACCAGATTTCCGCGTTTGGCCAAAACTTCGATCAGATGGTCATCAAAATCGCGCGGGTGGCTTGTCGTAAACCGGACACGCGGAATGCCGATTTTACGGACATCATCCATCAAGTCGCCAAACCGGTAATTGATATCGGTGAAATCTTTTCCGTAAGCATTCACGTTTTGTCCGAGCAAAGTCACTTCCTGATAGCCTTTGCGCGCCAGTTCGCGAATCTCATTTAACACGTCTTCGGGACGGCGGCTGCGTTCTTTCCCCCGTGTATAAGGAACAATACAGTACGTGCAGAATTTGTCGCATCCGTACATAATGTTGACCCAGGCACGCAGTCCGTCTTCACGCTTCTTGGGCATGTTTTCAACCACATCGCCCTCTTTGGACCATACTTCCACAACCATTTCCTTGCTGAATAAGGCGTTTTGCAACAAGACCGGCAAACGGTGGATATTGTGTGTGCCAAAGATTAAATCCACATGCTGATAACTTTTTAAGATCCGGTTGACGACCACTTCTTCCTGGGACATGCAACCGCAAACCCCGAGGATTAAATCCGGGTTTTCCAACTTCAGGTGTTTGAGGCGTCCCAATTCGCCAAACACTTTATCTTCTGCATTTTCGCGAATGGCACACGTATTCAGCAAAATAATATCCGCTCGATCTTCCCGTTCTGTCCGTTCATAGCCCATTTGTTCCAGAATTCCGGCGATCGTTTCGCTGTCATGAACATTCATTTGGCATCCGTAAGTTTGAATCAAATATTTCTTTCCTGCGCCGACACCACGCATATTTTCGGGAATCTGATCAAATTGTATCACTTCCACACCCGACTTCCCCCGCCTTTTGGCGGCTTTCAGATCGGGTGCAACAAAATATTGGCTGTAATCTTTCTCTTTTCGTTCCATTTCATCCACCCTTTCTGGTGAGATTGCTTCTATAATGAATAAATCCATGATTTCGAAGGCTGAACACGAATACTGCAATTTTCTCATTATACACGATGAGTGACATGTGTTCAATAAAGATCCTCGGATGATTCTCCCCCATTATAACATGTTGTTGCGAATTTCCCAGCCGGGGAAAATGAATTTTAGCGAATTGTTTGTGTTGCAAACTTGTTTATTTCAAAACACCAATCAATCAAGCCGGATCTCCCTCATAAAGAGAAATCCGGCTTGACCCTCAGTTTTCTTTGAAATGAACTTTTCCATCAGCCAAAGATGCAATTTCCACCAGCGATTCCACACGAATTCCCTGCTTGCGAAGATTGGAGCCGCCGGGCTGAAAAGATTTTTCAATCACCGCCCCCAATCCGGCCAACCGGGCCCCTGCCATGCGGACCACTTGAATCAAACCTTCTGCCGCTTGTCCATTGGCCAGAAAGTCATCAATCACCAATACCCGGTCCTTTGGGGTTAAGAACTTTTTCGCCACCACCACGGAAGTCGTCTCTTGTTTGGTGTATGAAAAAACTTTGGCTTCATAATAGGAATCCTTCAATGTCAGCGATTTTTTCTTCCGGGCGAAAACCACTGGAACGTGCAATGCCAATCCGGTCATGATAGCCGGCGCAATGCCCGACGACTCAATGGTTAAAATTTTAGTGACGGATTCATCTTGGAAACGCCTGGCAAACTCTTCCCCGACTTCCCTGATCAAAAAAGGATCGATTTGATGATTCAAAAATGCATCCACCTTTAAGATGTCATCGGACAGCACCAATCCCTCTTTGACAATATACTCCTTCAGTTTCTGCAAACGCTCTCCCCTCTTTCCATCGGCTGATTCAAAACCGTGCTTGTCTCTCCATGATAATGGATGACCGGCCCAAACAAAAGCTACAAATCGACCGTCATGCCGGAATAAGCGGTTTGGCAAACACCGTCAAACACCGCCATGGCTTCCTCCTTCAGGTGATCCGGATCATACCCGGGATACAAATGGGTCAAGATCAACTGCTTGGCCTTGAGCCGGCCGGCAGCAAGCCCGGCTTGTCTGGCCGACAGATGCCCTGTTGGTTGATCCGGCAAATCTTTATGTAAAAAGCTTGCTTCACAAACAAACAGGTCAGGGCTTTTCCCCATCTTTTCCCAATCTGTCTCCGGGCCACTGTCTGCCCCGTACAAGATGGTGCGTTTACCGTCATGGATCCGCATGGCAAAACAAGGGACGGCATGATCGGTGCGGAAAAATTGCACGGTCAACCGCCCGCCCAAATGAATTTTCATCCCTTCCCGGATCCCGTTTCGGTCAATCTCTGTTTTATAACGCAACTTTTCAAACCAACCGGCCGGTTTCTCCGGTGACCAGACCGCAAGGGGGTGTTTCCTTTTCCCTTGTTTTCGGGCGGTCATGACCGCGTACTGCAAAACAAAAAAATCAACGATATGGTCATGATGCAAATGCGACAACAAAACGGCATCCAACGCTTCGATGGCGATCCGTTCGACCAGCCAGGCCAGTATGCCGCTGCCGCAATCAATCAGGATTTTTTTCCCTTCCGCCTCCAACAGATAACCGGGAGTCCCACCTCCCGGCGCCGGATAAGGGGAATGGCAACCAAGCACCGTCCATCTCATCAGGCATCCTCCTTCGCATTCCATTATCACAACAAACTCTCTCCGTCCATTCCACAAAAAAAGCTGTACAGACATTAGTCTGCACAGCTTTTTTACTTTATGCAAATTCGGCAACCAATTCTTCGAAGTCTTGTTCGGAAATTTTCAGCTCTTGTTTTGCCAACGGCTCTTCTTTAAAGCCTCTGATCACGGATTCATAGGAGGGTTGCTCTTTGTTTTGGTAGATGATTCCTGTGACCAATCCTTGATGTTCCATCAGTTTTTGCATGGCCATTTGTCGGTCGGATGAATCATAATCCGGATCATCATCCAAGCTGACCAGATTTTGTTTGAAAAAGTCATACGTGTTGATTTTGTTGTACGTTACACAAGGGCTGTAAACATTGATAAAGGAAAATCCTTTATGCTTGATCCCTTCTTCGATCACACGGGTTAATTGTTTCAGGTCACTGGAAACTGATTGAGCCACAAAACCGGCTCCTGCTGTCAGCGCCATTTCCATTGGATGAATGGGTGCTTCAATGGCACCTTGCGGCGTGCTTTTGGTTTTAAATCCTTTTTCGCTTCGTGGAGAAGTTTGGCCTTTGGTTAATCCGTATACCTGGTTATCCATGACAATATAGGTGATATCCACATTCCGGCGAATGGCATGGATGGTGTGCGACATCCCAATGGCAAATCCGTCTCCATCCCCGCCGGCTGCAACCACCGTTAAATCGCGGTTAGCCAGTTTCAACCCTTGTGCAATCGGCAGCGCTCGGCCATGGACACCGTGAAATCCATACGCATTAATATATCCGGAGATCCGTCCGGAACAACCAATCCCTGAAACAACGGCTACTTCATGCGGCTCCAAACCGGTATTGGCGAAAGCGCGCTGCATGGCGGCCAACACGGAAAAGTCACCGCAACCGGGACACCAGTTGGGTTTTACTTTATTGCGAAAATCTTTAAACGTGGCCATGGACCAACAGCTCCTTACATTGATGATAAATTTCAGAAGGCAGGAATGGGTTTCCGTCATATTTTCCAAAGTGAACCAGTTTTTCAGCCATTCCTACATACATTTTGATGACATTGGTTAATTGTCCGGTAGCGTTGTTTTCAACAACCAATACTTTTTTCGCTCTGTTCATTTGCTCCCGGATGATTTCCGTCGGGAACGGCAACAATTGGCGAATGTGTGCATGGTTGATTTTCAAGCCTTCTGCTTCTGCGCGCTCTTTCGCTTCGGAAATCGTGCCGCGGGTCGAGTTGAATCCGATAACCAAAAGATCGGCATCATCGTGCGGAGCATCCAGGTAAACCGGGGTGTCAAAATCGATGCCGTTTTTCAGTTTCATGAGCCGTTTTTCCATCATTTTTTTGCGGTTTAACGGTTTTTCCGACGGACGTCCGGTTTCGTCATGCTCCACTCCGGTCACATGGTGCAATCCGTTTTTCTGTCCTGGAAGAACCCTTCTGGAAATGCCATCCTCAGTCAGTTCATAACGCAAAAATAATTGGGAAGGCTCCAACTCCGGAAGCTCTTCATCCCAGGAAACCAGCTTTCCGCGTTTAATTTCAATCCGGTCGTATTCCAGCGGCTCAACGGTTTGTTTCCCGAGCGACATCGCCAAATCCGACAGGATAATCACCGGGCATTGATACTGTTCCGCCAGATTGAACGCCTGAATGGTATCGTAGAAGCATTCTTCGGCTGTGCTCGGAGCAATGACAATTTTCGGGATTTCACCGTGGGTGCTGAACAGCATGGACAATAAGTCACTTTGTTCCTGTTTGGTCGGAAGACCGGTACTGGGCCCGCCACGCTGCGTGTTCACGATCACCGCCGGCGTTTCGGTCATCCCGGCCAGCCCAATCGCTTCGGTCATCAGTGACAATCCAGGCCCTGCTGAAGCCGTGAGAGCACGAACACCACCATAGTTGGCCCCGATCACCATGGTGATCGCTGCAAGCTCGTCTTCTGTTTGAACTACCGAACCACCAAATTTCGGAAGTTTTTTGATCAAATACTCCATGATTTCTGAAGATGGGGTAATCGGATATGCAGCCATCAACCGGGCTCCCGCTGCAATCGCCCCCAGTGCAATGGCGTCATTTCCGATCATATATAACCGCTTTTTCCCGTCAGAAGGTTCCAAGCGAAATCTTGTTATTCCATCACCAAGTTCGCCTTCCGCATGCTCGAACCCTCTTGTAATCGCTTCCATATTCCTATCTACCACTTTTTGGCCTTTCCGTGCGAACCTTTCTTCAATCACTTCTTTAAAAGCATCCGCCGGAATGCCCAACAATGCAGCCGAGGCCCCGACAGCCACCATGTTTTTCATTTGGGACATTCCGATTTCTTCGGCAATCTTGGTAAACGGAATCGCAAGAAGGTTTGCGTTTACTCCTTCCGGAACGGTTGGATTAAACTTGGCATCGGCCAAGATGACCCCGCCCACAACCAATTCATGAGCATTCAAGTCAATGGATTCTTGGTCAAATGCAACAAGTATATCCAGCTCGTCGGAAATGGAGCGGATTGGGTTTATGCTGATACGAATCTTGGTGTTGGAGTGACCACCTTTAATTCGTGAAGAAAAATGTCTGTACCCGTATAAATAATACCCTTTTCGATTTAAAGCTGTTGACAAAATCTCTCCTGCACTGTCAATACCTTCCCCTTGTTGTCCGCCCACTTTCCACGAAAGCTGCTTAACCAATGAACTCATCTCCTTTAATACTGCCACACACTACACAATATTAAAATAACTATGAAAGATATCAACTCTTCACAAAGAAAGGAATAAAGCCAACTTTGTGCTGAGTGATAGCATTTTCATGTATCATTCTAGACCTGTATGGTATAAAAAGCAACCGTTTTAAGTTCTCTATCTTTCCAATTTTTCTTTTAATGTTGCAAAAAAAGACCTAAGTAAAAAAAAGATCATTTTTGCTAAACTTTTTTCGGCTTTATGACGGTAAATGATTTAAGTAAAAAGCACAGGCATTTTCCCATGCCCATTTCCTCACCAATGACTCAGGGTAACGGCGCAAAAGCGCTTCTTTCAACCAGTATATATCCCTGTAATTATGTAAATTTTTAATTTTCAAACGGATCCCGTCAAAATCCGATCCAAAACAAAGATTCCGTTCGCCTCCCAGGCTGCATACATGTTCGATATGTAACAAAAGATGATCGATGGTGGCTTCCTTTTCACAAGGATATGTAAACGATGGAACAAAGGTGATCCCGATCAATCCGCCTTTTCGGATCAGCGCCTGGATTTGTTCATCTTCCAGATTCCGCGGATGAGGGGCGATTTTCCGGCAATTGGAGTGAGAAGCAAGCACCGGCAAATCAGACTCCATCACTTCCCAAAACCCTCGCACCGACAAATGGGAAACATCCAAAATCATGCCCAGCCTTTCCATCTCGGTGATCACTTTTTTTCCGAAGTTCGTCAATCCTCCGTTCCGTTCCTCTTCAATGCCGTCCGCCACTTCATTGGCATGGTTCCAAGTCAACCCCAACTGGCGCACACCGAGGCGGAAAAACAGCCGCAGGAAGGCAAGTTCTCCATGCAAGGCGTCGGCCCCTTCCATCGCCAACAGTGCCCCCATCCGATCCGGGGCACATTTTTTTAACGCTTGTTTCGAACCGACAAAATGAACCGCTTCTTCTTTCCTGATAATCTGTTCATAAAACAAATCCACTTGTTTCAATGCGACTGACAACCGGTTTTCTCTGGGTACCGAATCAGGTACCCATATCGCAAAAACCTGCAAAGCCACCAAGGCTTCTTTCAGATGGTGATAAGAACTGTCCAACCGGGAGCGGGGGTCATAAAAAGAATGGTCTTTCAAATTTCGCCACATTTTGCTTAACACATCGCAATGCCCATCCATCCATTGCATCTTGTTCACCCTTCCATTTAAAAAAACCTGTCTATATAAATAAACAGGTTTTTTTGAATATATCGACCAATTTCCCTAACGAGGTTCCACAATCAGTTTGATCGCGGTCCGTTCTTCACCATCGATCATAATATCGGTAAAAGCAGGAATACAAATCAGATCAATCCCACTAGGCGCCACGAATCCTCGTGCAATCGCAACCGCTTTTACAGCTTGATTCAGCGCCCCTGCGCCAATTGCTTGCATCTCTGCTTGACCACGTTCACGCAAGACTCCGGCGAGTGCACCAGCAACAGAATTCGGATTAGATTTTGCTGAAACTTTTAATACTTCCATGTAGGTACCTCCTCGATGGTTGGAGTGAATCCACTACTATCCTATTCGACTCGCAAGTAAAAATTCCTTCCAATTTGCATAGATAGGAGTAAAAAATCATAAATAAATTTATTCTATTTCAACCGATAAGCGGATGCTCCGCATCAATACGAATCCTCGTTAATTTCGTGGCTTTTTTGGTTTGTTTGTCCAAATCGATCAATACAGCATTAAATTGTTCTCTTCCTTTTGCAACAGAAAAGCGAACAGGCATTTGTGTGATAAACCGCTTCACGACTTCCTCTTTTTTCATCCCGATCACGCTGTCATACGGGCCGACCATCCCCACATCCGTCAAATAACCCGTTCCTTTTGGCAAAATTCGTTCATCTGCCGTTTGCACATGCGTGTGCGTCCCGATCACCGCGGAAACTTTCCCATCCAGGTAACATGCCAATGCTTGTTTTTCCGACGTGGTTTCCGCATGAAAATCGACCAATATATACGGGGTTCCTGAAATCCGGCTCAAAATTTCATCCATTTTTCTGAACGGACAATCCAATGGTCCCATATACGCTCTCCCCATCAGATTGACCACAACCACTTTTACGCCTTTTACCGTCAGTAAAACATGGCCTTTCCCGGGCGTCCCCGGCGGATAATTGGCGGGACGGATTAAAAACGGCTCCTCATCGATAAAATCAAACACCTCGGACTGCGCCCAAGCATGATTTCCCAATGTGACACAATGGATTCCCAGATCCATCAGTTCCCTCAGGATGTCCCGTTGAATTCCCCGTCCGTTGCCCGCGGCATTTTCCCCGTTTGCCACAATCACATCGGGCGAGTACATTTGGTTTAATTTAGGCAAATAATTGGCGACCGCTTGTCGCCCCACTTGTCCAACAATATCACCGATCATTAAAATTCTCATCAGTACAAATAGCCTCCAACTCCGCTAAGATGCTTGAAAAAATAAAGCGGCCGCAAGGCCACTTTATTTCGCATATTCGACCGATCTTGTCTCTCGAATCACCGTCACCTTAATATGGCCGGGGTAATCCAATTGACTTTCGATCTGTTTGGTAATTTCTCGGGATAAACGGACGGCTTCCGCATCATCGACTTCATCCGGCTTCACGATGATCCGACATTCACGCCCTGCTTGAATTGCATATGATTTTTCCACGCCGTCGAAGGAATCGCAAATCTCTTCCAATTTCTCCAAGCGCTTGATATATGCCTCCAATGTTTCCCGCCGGGCTCCGGGTCTGGCCGCCGAAAGCGCATCCGCCGCTCTGACCAAGACAGCAATCACACTCGTCGCTTCACAGTCTCCGTGATGAGAAGCAATGCTGTTGATCACCACGGGATGTTCTTTATATTTTTTCGCCAATTCGACGCCAATATCCACATGGGAACCCTCGATTTCGTGGTCAATGGCTTTTCCGATGTCATGAAGCAAGCCGGCCCGTTTCGCCAGATGAATGTCTTCACCCAATTCCGCGGCCAACAAACCAGCCAGATGCGCAACCTCCATGGAGTGCTTCAAAACGTTTTGCCCATAACTGGTACGGAATTTTAACCTGCCGATGATCTTAATCAGATCCGGATGCAATCCGTGCACGCCGGTTTCAAAGGTGGCCTGCTCTCCATATTCACGAATCCGTTCGTCCACATCCCGGCGGGATTTTTCCACCATCTCTTCAATCCGGGCCGGGTGAATCCTTCCGTCAGCCACCAGTTTTTCCAACGCCACCCGCGCCACTTCACGGCGAATGGGGTCAAATCCGGACAAAATCACGGCTTCCGGCGTATCATCAATGATCAGGTCAATTCCCGTCAACGTTTCCAACGTCCGGATATTCCGGCCTTCACGCCCGATAATGCGGCCTTTCATCTCATCATTGGGTAAATTCACTACGGATACGGTCGTTTCCGCAACATGATCCGCCGCGCAACGTTGAATGGCTAAAGACAAGATTTTCCGTGCACGCCGGTCTCCTTCATCAATCGCCTGTTGTTCCATCTCTTTCATGATTTGAGCCGTTTCGTGTTTCATCTCATTCTCGACTTTAGCCAGAATCAACTGACGCGCTTCTTCCGTGGTAAGTCCGGAAATCCGTTCCATCTCTTTGAGCTGTTCCTGGTATAGCCGGTCAATCTCCCGCTGACGTTCATCAATATATTTCTCGCGTTTGGCCAGTTCTTCCTCACGCGATTCCAAATTTAATTGTTTTCGTTCCAGTGTTTCTTCTTTTTGGTCAAGACGACGCTCAATCCGCTGTAATTCATTCCTCTGCTCACGAATCTCTTTTTCCGCTTCGGTGCGCAATTGATGGATTTCATCCCTGGCTTCAAAGATTTTTTCTTTTTTGTTGGCTTCGGCTTCTTTGTTCGCCTTTTCCAGAATCTCGGCAGCTTCCTTCTCCGCACTGCCGATCCGGGCTTCCGCCGTCATTTTGCGTATCCAATATCCCGCACCGCTTCCGACACCGAGAGAGGCAAACATCAGAACGATGTCCAATCCGTTAAACACCATTGGATTCACCGCTCACCTCCTCTGTTTCTGTTTACAAAATAAGACCGATGAACTCGGTCTTCTCACGCTCGTCCTCACTCATTTTTTGCTATACCAGGTCAAGGCTGGAAAACCAGCAAACATTTTCAAATTCCTTCAGGTTTCTATTCCAAACTTACTTCGTCAGAAGGTATCTTCCACCGTTAAAAAAGGCAAAGATACAACTAAATTGTATTATTTATACAGTATTGTTGTCAAGATTCCGGCTGCGCTCCACTTCCGACTTACCGGATGACAACCGCACGTAATAGGCCGAATCGGCCGATTCCGTCAGATGCGTATTGTGCGTGACAAGAATGATTTGCCGGCCGAACGTTTCCCCGACCGATTTTAAAAACTCAATCATGGGGACGATATAATCTTCACTCACATGTTTTCCGGGTTCATCCAAAATAATCGGCCCTTGGACACGGGGCTTGATCGTTTCCATGAGCGCAATCCTGAGCGCCAATGAGACAATGTCGACGACACCGCCGCCGCGGGCATCCTGTGGACGGTTTTTCACTTCCTGTTCATCCCACTTCGAAACCACATAAAATTCCGCCGTCGGATTTCCGCCATGATCCGAGAGCTCAATTTGAAAACGAAACGTCGAACCGAAGACATACTTCAAGGCATTGGTCACCAGCGTTTCCAATTGTTGCTTTGCCTGTTGGCGGGCATAGTCTGATGACAGTTGGAACAAAAGACGCACCCGGTCCAACAGATCACGGTGCTCCACGCTTTCTTTCAACCGGGTTTCCGTCTCATTCAACTGACGCAAATGCAGCTCTTTTTCCGCTTTTCGGCGCAACAGTTCATCTCTTGCTTCTTTCAAAGCCTGTTGCAATTCCTCAAGTGATGTGTCTTTCATCTCATTCTCTCAACTCCTTGGGCAAATAGCTCCATGCCTTTTCAATGCCTTCCTCAATCTCTTTTTCCAGCCGCTCAATCTCCCCGGGCAAATCTTCCGGTTCCACTCCCAGCTCCCTGGCTTCTTTGACAATCTCCTCTTCCTGCTTTTCCAAATCTTCCAGACGGGCTTTGGCAACCGTCAATTTGCTTTTGGCATCTTCCAGTTGCGCTTTGAGTTGTTTAATCTTCTCTTCCAGCTGCTGCACGAGAAATTCCTCCTTGATACTCTTCCATGATATGTTGCAAAACAGAGTGGCCGATGGGCGTTCCGCAGGTCGGACACTTTCCGATCTTTTTTAACAGCCGGATCCATTCCCGGGTGCAACGCAAAATTTCCTGTTCTTTTTCCTGGATGTATTTTTTTCCGGTGGCAATCCGTTTTTGGCAATCCAGCCGGCTTCGGTGCAAATCGTCCAGTTTCTTCATCAGCGCTTCTTTCTCTTCTATGTTCGGCACCACTTTTTCCAACACCTCTAAGGCTTCTTGGTTTTGCTTTTGCACCTGCCGCCAGTACTTAAGTTCCCTTGCATTCTTTTCTTTCCGTCGTTTTAAAGGCTGGAGCACTTTGAAACGCTCGTGCTTTTCGGCCAGTTTCTCTAACTCCCGCATGCCTTGCGGCACGTTTTTAAGCCTGAGCACAAAGGTTTCAAGCCCGGCTTTTTTCTCTTTGATCTGATTCCGCTTGTTTTGGAGCCGGAGCAGTTGCTCAAACCTTTTTTGGCTCCTAGACAAACCGGCAAGCCGCCTTTCCGCTTCCGGAATGTGTTCACCCAGCTTGACCGTTTCCAGCGTGCGCTCTTTTTCCTGTTGAAGCCGGATCCACTTTTCGTTTAAACGAATCAACCGGGAAAGCATCGCTTTTTGATACTCCAAGTGAAGCAGCTGCTGTTCGGCATCCGGCAACCGTTTTAATGCCGCAACTTTTTCCTGCCACACTTCTTTTCCCCGCCGTATCTCGATCAAGCTTTCCAGTTTTGCTTCCAAAGACGCTTGCAGCCGCTTTTTTTCTTGCACGTCAAGAAAAGCCCGTTCCGCCACTTGAAAATCGGCTTCCAACTGCTGCAGGTTCTCATACGGCTTTAATTTTTCATCCAACCGCTCTTTTTCCTGTTCCAGCTGGCGGATCGTTCCACTTAAAGCCAGCCGGTCGGTGCTCGTTTTTTTCAAGGCTTTGTCGATTAAATGGGCACCGCTGATCCGGCCGATGGTTTTCGCTTTGTTTTGATTCGATTCAAAAAGCAAAAAAGGGCTCTCCAATTGTGTGCCGAAATTCAACAGCAACTCTTTTTGGTCCAGCTCAACCGGAACGATCCGGTGCACGTCGGAGATTTCCTCCGGCACGGAGTTTCCAAATCCTTCAAAGATTTGTTCCTTTCCGTCCGGTGTATTGAGCACATACCGGTTGACCGAACGGCTGCGGATTCTCTCGATCGCCGTCCCGTCCGTCAACACCAGACGAACGCGGCACTCTTTGGCCCCGGTCCGGATAAAATCCGTTCCCCGCGGAGTGTTAAACAACACCCACTTCAATGCGCGCAAAATCGCGCTTTTCCCGCTGTCAGACGGTCCCACAAACACATTGAGCCCGTCGGTGAAATCAATTTCGGTATACTGATGGGACTGGAAATTTTCAATCACGAGCTTTTTAAAACCATTCAATGGCTGCTCTCCCTTTCTGCTTCTTGTTCAATCGCAATCCTCCGCTGGGCTTCCAAAGTGACAACATCCCCGATGTCATGCAACTTGGACATTTCAAAGAGGATATCCATGATGTTGATGGATTGAAAATCGGTCACCGATTTGACTTCACGGATGAATTCGCCCAGCTGTTTTTCGCGGAATTCTTCTTTTTCAATGTAGGACCGGTCCAAAATTTCTTCCCCCCGCTTGGCGCATTGAAGCGGAACCAGCCGGACATCGATGCCCTCTTTGTTCAATTCCAGAAGGGCGACTTGGGGCATCCGTTTGATTTCCGACCGGTGGTTGTTGATACGGGCCAACGCGCCGGGATTGACAATATATTTTCCATTCCGGTGCTGTACGGGAAAGCCTGCATGATAATGCCCAGTCAACAGAACATCGACGGAATCGCTCCAGACTTCGTGAACCGCCGTGTGCGGGATGCTGTCCGGAAGAGCCCTGTCCACCAACATGCCGTGAACCATATGCACGCAATATTCGGCTCCGCATTCATTTGGCACTGTATAATCGAGATGCCGCTTTCGTTTGTCCAAATCATAATGGAAAGGTTGGGCGCTGATCTGAACGGTGATGCCGTCTTTCTCCCATTTGATCCGTTCCCCTTCGTTCACCAACCGGATGGCACCGAAGGCATCGAGCAACCCCAGCATCGTCCGCTCCACCGTTGCGGGATTATGTCCGTAAATATCATGATTCCCCGCAACCGCGAAAATGGGGGCCGGAAAACGGCGAAACAGCCCGGCGAATTCCCGGACAATGGCGGGGGAAAGATTGGGGCGGTCAAACAAATCCCCGCCGTGCAAGACCAGATCGACCCGCTCTCTTTCGGCAATGTCAATCACTTCTTCAATCTTTTCGCGAATCGCCTGCTGGAAATCGTCGGTACGGCTTCGTGGTGATGTCCCACGGATATGTGTATCGGTCATATACAATATTTTCATGGACCATTCCCCTTCTCTTCTTCGTGACGGGCCCGGAAAAGATTCAACACCTCATACACCACGCCCATGGAAAATCCCTGCCTGACGAGGTAATTGCCCAGGCGGCGTTCGATCCGGGGCCAAGACTCGTGGCATAAACGCAAATAGCGCCTTTCAGCAATGGATATTGCCAACTGGCGCTCATCTTCCTCCCCGATATGAATCAATGCCTCATCAACGACCGCCGGGTCCATTCCTTTGTTCAACAGCTCCTGTTTCAAACGCCTTTTTCCGTATCCTTTATGATGTTGCCGCTCATTCACCCAGGCTTTGGCAAATTCCAAGTCATTTAAAAATCCGCTTTTTTCCAACTCCAAAATGACTTGTTCGACGGTTTCGCGTTCAAAACCTTTGCGGCCCAAATACATTTTGACTTCATGCGTTGTACGGGGCTTGTAAGATAAATAATGCAAAGCCTTTTGCTTCACCTTGTTGTATTCTTCCGCCTCAAGCCACTCATGAATTTCGCTTTCATCCAGCTCCATGCCTTTGTGAAGCCGGTACTTCACCAAAATATCTTCATGGATGGAGAGGAGAAACTCTCCATCCACATAGATATGATATCGCGGCTTGTTAAGATACGGCTTTTCAATCCGGGTGATTTTTTTTCTCTCTCCCACTTGCCTCATCCATTCTTCAGAACCGGTTTTCAAGCAAGTTCTTCCGTTTTGTCCGCTTTACTTTTCTTCTTTTTTGTGTCTTTTGCCTCTTCCGGTTCACTTGCCTGAATGACGGGCAAGTTGTAATGGGACCGGATCCGGTTTTCGATATTGAGGCAGACATCCGCATGCTCTTTCAAAAATTGTTTGGCATTTTCGCGTCCTTGCCCCAAGCGGTCTCCTTCGAAGGAATACCATGCCCCGCTCTTATTGACAATGTCCAGTTCCGAAGCGATGTCCAAGACACTTCCTTCTTTGGAGATGCCCTCTCCGAACATGATGTCGACATCCGCCTGTTTAAAAGGAGGTGCCACTTTGTTTTTCACCACTTTGATTCTCGTGCGGTTTCCGACCATGTCGCTTCCTTGCTTGATGGTTTCAGCGCGGCGGACTTCCAGGCGTACACTGGAGTAGAATTTCAGTGCGCGTCCGCCCGGTGTCGTTTCCGGGTTTCCAAACATGACGCCCACTTTTTCACGGATTTGGTTAATAAAGATGGCAATGGTTTTGGATTTATTGATCGCTCCGGAAAGCTTGCGCAGTGCCTGAGACATCAACCGGGCTTGCAACCCGACGTGAGAGTCTCCCATTTCCCCTTCAATTTCCGCTTTGGGCACCAGTGCCGCCACCGAGTCAACCACAATGATATCGACGGCACCGCTGCGAACGAGGGCTTCGGCAATTTCCAACGCTTGCTCCCCGGTATCCGGCTGTGACAACAACAACTCCGAAATGTTCACTCCCAGTTTTTCGGCATATACGGGGTCAAGTGCATGCTCTGCATCAATAAACGCGGCTTGTCCGCCTTTTTTTTGCACCTCTGCAATGGCGTGCAAAGCCACCGTGGTTTTCCCGGAAGATTCCGGCCCGTAAATTTCAATGATCCTTCCGCGGGGATATCCGCCCACTCCCAAAGCAATGTCAAGGGCCAGCGCGCCGCTTGAAATGGTCTCCACCTGGCGGGTGGCCTGGTCTCCCATTTTCATGATCGAGCCTTTGCCAAACTGCTTTTCTATCTGTCTCAATGCCATTTCCAACGCTTGTCGTCGATCGGACATGTATCGTTCCTCCTCTTTTTCCCCATTAAATCATATGAACATCATATCGTGTTTTTCTTCATCTGCCAAGATCATTTACGAACATTTATTCGACTCTTTTTTTGGAAATCCTCGTGTAATGCAAAAAAAAGTGTGTTACGTTATAGGTAGAAGCAAAAAAGGAGTGAGGCGCATTGCAAAAGGAACAGATGAAAGAACAAATCATGGAACAACTGGAACAAGTCAATGACCCGGAGTTAAATATTGACATTGTCAATCTGGGGCTGGTCTATGACATAGATATCGATGATGAAGGAAATGTCAAGGTCACCATGACGTTGACAGCCATGGGTTGCCCTTTGGCCGGCATCATCCAGCAGGAAGTGGAACAAGCGTTGAAAAATGTGGAAGGCGTCAATAAAGTGGACGTGGAAATCGTTTGGAACCCCCCGTGGGACAAAAGCCGGATGTCCCGATATGCCAAAATCGCTTTGGGCATTCCCGACTGAAAAAAGAGCTCTTACTTTGTGGTTGATCCACAAAGTAAGAGCTCTTTTGGGTTTTTTGCCCTTTATGAACGGTTGCGGGGACGGGCCGGCTCCATATTGACCCGGGAACCGTTGATTTTGGATTGCCGGAACGCCTCATAAACAAAAGGCGCAACATCCTCTGGAACCTCCACAAAAGAAAAGCGGTCGTAGATGTTGATTTTCCCCACTTGCCTCAAGCTGATCCCCGCATTCTCCGAAATCGCTTTGGCCAACTCCTGCGGATGCAGGTTGGCATTTCGCCCCACATTGATAAAAAAGCGGACCATTCCTGGCGATGCCCCCGTTTCCCCGAAATGGTAAGTGTTGTCAATGCTCTTGACAAACCGGTCGGAAAAAGCGAGATACAACGAAGCCGCCACCACTTTTTCCATGGAAAATTTCTTCGACAATTCCCCGGTCATTTCCTCAAACAATGTCATGTCCACATCGGAACGGATGGTATTTTCAATCTGCGCTATCCAGCTTTCTTGCTGCTTCGCCGCGACCTCCTCCAACGTGGGCAGTTCCCGGGCCTTCAATTTGGTGCCCGTTTCCTGTTCAATCGTGCGAAGCTGTTTCATTTCCCTGGGGGTGACCAGCGTGAGAGCCACCCCTTTGCGTCCGGCTCTGCCCGTTCTTCCAATCCGGTGCACGTAACTTTCCACGTCTTGAGGGATGTCGTAATTGATCACATGGGAAACACTCCCCACATCAATGCCGCGGGCGGCCACATCGGTTGCCACCAAAAGTTCAATTTCCCCGCTGCGGAAGGATTGCATCACGCGATCCCGCTGTTGCTGGGCCAGATCCCCGTGCAGTCCGCCGGCCAGATAGCCTCGTCCCTGCAAGGAATCCGTCAATTCATCCACGCCTTTTTTCGTACGGCAAAAAATAATCGCCAAATCCACTTCTTCACTGTCAAGAATCCGGCACAGGGCATCCACCTTGTAACTGTCCAACACGCGATAATAAATCTGGCGGATCACCGGCACCGTCACTTCGCCCCGGTTGACGGTGATATACTTCGGCTTGCGCATGTACTTTTTCGCCAATTGGCGAATGGCCGAAGGCATGGTGGCCGAAAAAAGCAACAATTGATGATGTTTCGGCATGAAGCGGAACACTTGCTCAATGTCATCAATAAATCCCATGTCCAGCATTTCATCCGCTTCATCCAACACCACGGTTTCAACATGGGAAGGATCGATCGTGCCGCGTCTCAAATGGTCCAACAGCCGGCCGGGAGTCCCGATCACCACATGAACCCCTTGTTGCAGCGCCTTGATTTGGCGCCCGATCGATTGCCCGCCATACACCGGCAATGTTTTCACCCGTTTTTTGCGCCCGATTTTCCGCAATTCTTCCGACACTTGAATCGCCAACTCACGGGTCGGGGCCAAAATGATGCTTTGGACATGCGGCTGTTTCGGATTCACCCGCTCCAAAATGGGAATGCCGAACGCCGCGGTTTTTCCGGTTCCGGTCTGCGCCTGCCCGATCACATCTTCCCCCCGGAGCACGGCCGGAATACACTCCGCTTGTATCGGAGAAGGTTCTTCAAATCCGATATCGTGTATTCCGTTTAATATTTCATTGCTTAATTGAAACTGATCAAAACGATTCATCTTGTTGTTTCACCTTTCTTTAAACATTGCTCAAGAACAAATAAGGCATAATTCGCCGCCAACAGTTGTATACGCCTGCGCGATCCTTTCAAAGCGAACTGATAAACCCGCACCGGCTGTCCTTTTTCGGCCAATCCGATAAATACCGTTCCCACCGGTTTTGCTTCCGCCGGATCCGGCCCGGCGACCCCTGTGACCCCGAGTGCGAAATCCGAATCAAAACGCTCCAACGTGTTTTGGGCCATGATTTCTGCCGTTTGTGCACTGATTGCACCATATTGATTCAAACATTCCGCCGGCACCGAGGCGATTTTTTCTTTGACTTCATTGGTATAGGTCACCCATCCGCCTTTAAACGCCCGGCTGCTTCCCGACACGGAAGTCAAAAGATGAGCCAGTTTTCCGCCGGTGCAACTTTCCGCCACCGCCACTGTTTTCTGATGGCGAATCAACCCGGCCACCACCACTTCTTCCAGCGTCTCACCCTGTTCGCTGTAACAATATTCCCCGATCCGGGTTAAAACTTTCGCTTTTTGCCGGTCAATCAGCTGACGTGCCTCCGCTTCGCCCGGCGCCCAAGCCGTGATTCTCAAAACAACCCCCGATTCTTTGGCATAGGTGGCCAAAACGGGATTGTCCTGTTGCCGGATCAAATCGGCAATCTTCTCCTCCAAAAGCGATTCGCCCAATCCAAAAAAAGAAAGGGATTCCGCAAGAATCACCTGCCCCTCCTGAATCACTTCGCGCATGAGGAAAGGACGCACCTGCTCTTCAAACATCGGCACCAATTCCCCCGGAGGACCCGGCAACAGAACATAAGTGATCCCGTCGACCTGCAGAGCCAAACCGGGAGCCGTTCCATGATGGTTTTGGAAAACAACACCGCCGGAAAAAACATAAGTCTGCTTGTAATTATTTGCGGGGACCACCTTCATCCGTCCTTCAAAATACTTCTCCAGACGGCGTTTCACCTCCGGATCCTCAACCAACGGAACCCCCGTCACTTCCGAAACGGTTTCTTTGGTCAAGTCATCCATGGTGGGCCCCAGCCCGCCACAGAGGAAAATCAACTGCGATCGCGTGCGTGCGAGTGAAATCACGTCATGCAGCTTTTGTGCATCATCCCCGACCGATGTGTGAAATTGAACATCAATCCCCAATGAATGGAGTTCCCGGGACAAATAAGAAGAATGCAAATCCACCGTTTCTCCCGCCAACAACTCAGAACCAACCGTAATGATTTCTGATTGCATTTTATCTTTCCTTTCTCTTTAGCCAAATCCCGGACGACACTACTGTGTATTGGTCAATGAAACGATCTTGCGGTTTTTGTAAAAGTAATCCACTCCGGAAATGACCGTGATGATCACGGCCAGCCAGGTGGCGATCATGGAAAACGGAAATGAAATGGTTGAGAACGGAACATTGTTGAGCATCAATGAAACAATCGCCACAATTTGTATGATGGTCTTCAGTTTTCCCAATGGACTGGCTGCAATCACATGGCCTTCGGTGACCGCAATCATCCGGAGGCCGGTCACGGCAAATTCCCGGCTGATGATCACAATGGCCATCCACGCCTCCAGTCGTTGCAACTCCACCAATGAGATCAAGGCTGTTGTCACCAACAGTTTATCAGCCAACGGATCAAGAAATTTCCCCAAATTGGTCACCATTTTTTTCCGTCTTGCTATGTATCCGTCCACCCCGTCCGTGACGGCAGCCAAAATAAAAATAAACGTGGCGATCAATTCGCCCGCGGTCAACTTCGCCGCTCCCACATGGATTTCTCCGATGTCAAAGCGAAACAACAAAAAGATCATCACAATGGGGACTAAAAAAATACGAGCCAATGTAATCTTGTTGGCCAGGTTCATCCTATCCAACCTCCCTGGCAATAACCATTTTGATGTAAAAATTTCATCCGCATTCACACAATCATCATGAATTTAGGAAGAGGATTTTCAAAGCCCCGCACGCACGGGAGCAGCGGAAACACCGCACCATTCATTTCCGGCGTTTCGCATTTTCCAAGAAGGAAATGCCGTCGCTTTTGAAGATGCCCTGGTTGGCACCATCTTGTAAAGCCGTTTTTCGTTTTTTTGTCAATCAACTTTATTTTTCTAGTATAAACGCATCCATCCTTTAATATTAAACCCATACCTTCCTCGTTTAATTCTTTCGTAAGTATAAACCAAGCATCTGACGCGTGTCAAAAAAAGCAGAGAGGAAGAGGGATCCTCTCTGCTGAACCGCTTTTATTCATCATCCGTGCTTTCTTTCTTTTTGAATTGGTACAATGAAACTTGCTGCTGTGAAGAGGTGTCAATATAAACCCCGTTGACATAGAGTTTGACATAATGGGGATGATCGACCCGCAAAGAAATCCACTCCGGGTCGGAAAATTCTTCCGCCTGGTTCGGGGACAATGCTTTGGAAGCAATCACTTTCCCCGTGGGTCCCCCCGAACGGATCTGGATTTCAGTTGATTTGTCCGCCACCACTTTCACCGTCACTTTTTCGGCTTTTGAAACACCGTACACATCGCCTTGTTCTCCTTTTTCAGCCGGTTGAATCAATTCCACCTGCGGACGTTCTTTGGGTTCCGGTTTGGCCTCCGGATCCGCCGTTTCCGTTTGCGGTTCCTCCAGCTGAACCGTTTCTGCGTCGGATGAGTCTTGATCCAGAACCAGCCATGTAACCACACCGGCTGCGATCAATAAAACGGCGATGGAAGAAACCAAGAGAGCGTTCGGCCACTTGGCAATCCATTTCTTTTTCGGTTCGGATGATTCTTGTGTCCGGCTGCTTCGGGACGGAAGCGTGGTGACCGGCCCGGACTCTTCGGGACGCTCTTCTTGTTCCCACTTTTTATATGCATCCAACATCGGCTTTGCATCGATTCCCAACAGTTTCGAATACCTGCGGATAAAACCCCTCACATAAAGAGGATCCGGAAGCCCGGAAAATTCAGCATTTTCCAAAGCTGCAAGATATTTTTCATCAATCCGGGTTTTTTCCGCTGCTTCTTCCAAACTCAGCTGCTTCTGTTCCCTGGCCTTTTTTAATTCTTCAAAAGGCTTGGACATCTGCCGTGTCCCTCCCGTTGATTGTTCTGTTCAATTCTAACTTTTACAGTATAGCCCAGAAGAATATGAACGTCAAAAAAGCAAGTGCCGGGCAAGCACTTGCTTCCAAAAAAAAAAATCAATCGACTCTGCGGACGTGAATATACCGTGCCGATTTCACGACTTGTCCGTTGACGTAAACAATCGCATCTTCCGGAGCGCTCAATCCGACATAAAAGTCCCGATTGCCTTCATATGTATATTTGTAGCTCCATTTTTCGTCCTTGGGCAACGTCACATCTTTAATCAAATGATCACTTCCGCCCTCGGAAGGAAGATCGGTTCTGAGCTCAACCCGCGATTTTCCACCGGCAGCATGAACCATCACCACGATTTGATCGGTATCCTGGAGACGATAGTGCACCACATTCACATCCTGCTGCGCCAATTGCAGTTTTCCTTTTTTCTCAGGCGGAATCTCAAGCGTTTGGTCATTGGCGGTTTGTGAAGCCGGGTTGGAATCCGGTTGGGAATCATCCCCTGTAAACGACAAAATCGCCCATCCCAGGGGGACACACAAGATTAAACCGGCAACCGCCATCGCAATGGGGCTTTTAAGCTTCAAACCGGATATTTTGAAAGATTTCCGGCTTTTGGACGCACTGCGACTTAAGCGTTCAACGCGACTCAACCGTTGACGCTCCCCTTCTTTTTTCTGAGATCCGTTTTCCAAGTCGTCCGGCAAAACCGATGGAATTGGGACATTGTTTAAATCCAGCTTTTTCATCGCACCCGTAACCCGGGGCACCGGTCCGGAATTTCGGGTTGCCTGATCCGAAACCCGGTTCAACGGCCCGGACACACGCGGCACCGTCCCGGTGTTTGAAAGCAACAAACTTTGGTTCGGTCTGGTTTGTCCGTGCTGGTTTTTCCGTGAAACCGTCGGATACAATTCTTTTTTCGGATTGATTCCGCCAACGTTTCCCTGAGCCGTCTGATCTTTATCCTTATTCAGAATGCCCGCTTGCTGATTACCCATGTCCCGGCGCGCTTTCACCTGATCGCTCACCCGGTTGGGCATGGTCTTGGAAGCCGTCAGCGCCGTTTGGGCATCGATCCGTCCCTTGGTCTGGTTATTCATCGGCAACGTTCTCATGCGCATTGTGTTTTGCGTCGATGGACTTGGATTGACGGCAGGCATTTTGCCCGTTTGCTGGTATTTTTCAAGCGGCGGTAACTTTTGCGTCTGCTGATTTTGATTAAAATCATTCGGATTGACCGCTTTATGTACCCCGGTTAATCTCTCCGCTTGTTCCATCTTTCGGTATTGACGCAAAATATGATGCGGTTCGATTTTTACACAATTGGCATAAGAACGCAGATATGTCCGCACATAAAAAGGGCTCGGCAATTTATCGAATTCACCATTTTCGATCGCAATTAAAAATGATTTTTGGATCCTTGTTTTTTCTTGCAGTTCTTCGAGGGACATTCCAATCGCTTCTCGGGCTTGTCGAAGATATGAGCCAATTTCGACAGACACCCCAGCCACCTCCTGAAAGGCTGTTTGAACAATACGCTTTTGACAACAAAAGACATGCTGCTCAGCAACCCGTTAAATTATCGGTTTTTCATGGTGTTTGCTGTTTTCCCAGCACTTTTCGATTGGTTGTAAACATTTTTAGCGTTAGTTGAAACACCGTCTTCTATCATACTCTTTACCGAAATCAAAATCTATTCTTTTTCTTTGAAACAACATCCCATAAACAAAAAAGAGCCTGAGAGTTGTTGTAAATATATATAAAAAAACAATGATCTTGACGGCGCTGTATAGAAACAACAATTTGTTTCAAGCATACCATGGTCTCCGAAATGTGTCAAAAACGCCTTCTTCTACAGTCCCTCTTGTTGCCGTCCGAAATTAAAACTTTTTTTTAAAAACCGTCAATTTTTCCGGTGAAAAACCCCTCGTTAAAATTCAGTATATTCTTATATTTAAAAACCGGCGTCCCCCGGCCTGTCCAAACCGGGAAACCGCCTCTCCGATCAGGCATTGCTCCATCGGAACCATAAAAAACATATGGTTGCAATCACCAATAAAATTGCACCCGATAATAAAAAATACGAGTAGATTTTACCAAAAACGGACGTTTTCTTTTTGGAAGCCTGCCGGCGGCTCCGGCGGCTGTATACACCTTCCCCGGATTCCGTCTCCATCCCCTCTCTCTCCGATCGTCGGTAAACCTGCCTTTGAGGGGGATGATCCTGCTGAGGATAATCCGGTTTCTTATGGGATTGAGAACGTCCGTATCCGTTTGACCGGCGGCGGGACCGGGACAGCTCTCCACCATTTCCCTGCCCGTCCGGAAGATTTCTTCGGACTGTTGGTTCCCTGCGCGTCGTCCTTTCTTGTGCCTGTTGCAACAAATTTAACATCGGTTGCGGATTTTCTCCCACAACCGTTGCATATGCCCGGACACAGGAACGAACAAACGCGGGATTGGGGTGAAAATGAAACCGCCCCTGTTCCATCGCCAACAAATCCCTTTTGGAAATTCTGGTCCGTCTCTCCACTTCTTCCAAAGTCAAGCCCGACGCCTCACGCGCCCTTCTCAGTCTCCTCCCGATTTCCACGGACAACGAAGCACCCTCCCCCAACTAACTTCACGGCTTACTGAACTTTCACCACATAACTTTTTTCAGCATCTTGCGCATCTGTATTAATTTGTTGATCATTCACAAGGATTTCTACATTAGATGGCGTTCCCAATCGGAACCAAACATAGTTTTTTCCGGCTGTATCCAGTGTGACTTCTTGCCCCACACGCAATGTCAATTTTTTGGGCTGATCCTTCGGAGTAGGGGCATACAAAACCGTTGATTCCCCACTTCTCCCTTTTAACACAACATTTAATTTATCGACATTTTTGATCAAATACTCTTGTCCGGCATAAGGATCCGAGGATTCTTCCCCTTCCTCCAAAGTGGGCAAATTTTGCGAAGCGGCATTGACATCCACCATTTGCCCGTTTCCGGCAGGATATTCCGCTGCATTGCGTTTTTCGGGCTGGGAAGTCTGATGACCATGGAGATAAACATACACTCCTCCGCTTAACAATAACAAAGCACCGACAACCATGGCAATCATCGTATGTTTTTTCTTTTTGACATTTTCTTTTTTCTCTTTCATTTGTTGTTTTTTCAATTCCATGGCAACCCGGCGCGGTGTTAACAGATGCTGTTGCGTGGCTTCAAGCGGAGGCAGAGACAGCGTCGTTTGAGGTACGGGTGTTTGGGTTGACGGTTCCGGGTGTTTCATTGGTTGCGGCTCAACCGGTGGTTCCGGGGATTTCGTTACTTCCGGAACCGGCGGAAGCTGATTCTGCTGGTTTGCCGGACGAAAATTCAATCCGGGATTCGGCGCGGAAGACAAAGATTTTTTGGCCGGTTCAGGCTCCGGGTTGTTTGGCTGGCGGAACGGACTCCCGCTCAACACCCCGCTTGGTCTCGGACTTTGCGCTTGTCCTTTCGGAGGAAGAAAATTCCCGCTTGATTTCGGCAACATTTTTGTCCGGGATGCCGGTTTGGGGGGCGTGACGGCTTTGGACTGTTCCTGATTGGGACGCATTTTCATCAACTTGTCAAAATGGTCCAACAATGGTTTCGTATCCACGCCGAGGCTTTTCGCGTAAGTTCTCAAAAAAGCCTTGGCATAAAAAGGGCTTGGCAGCAGATCAAAACGGTCATTTTCAAGCGCATGCAAATATTTTATGTGAATATTCGTAATTCTGTTTACTTCTTCCAGAGAATACCCCCGTTGCTGCCGCACCTGTTTCAAATAGTCTCCAATCCCCGACATTTTTGATCCCTCCCCTTGCAGCAAAGCTTTTGCCACGTTTAAAATCCATGATTTTCATCCAATCGATCATACGAAATCACTTCATCCGGATGATTCCGGAGTTCAATGATATAATCAAAATCATCCAATGTATACTCTGTTTCCCTGATAAACACATCCGGATGTTCAATTACTTTGGTTGCGTCCATACGCAAAATTTCCCGAACCAGCATGTCATGGCGTTCGGTCGAGCGGAGCGTGGAAACGATCCCGTCAATAATATACACGTTTTGGCCTGAAAGTTCATCCTGGGCCAATTGGCTGCGGACCGTCTGTTTTAACAATGTGGACGAAACAAATGTCCAGCGCTTATTGGCACAAACACTGGCAGCCACCACGGACTCCGTTTTCCCGACTCTGGGCATGCCCCGGATACCGATTAACTGAGCCCCTTCTTTTTTAAAAAGATGTGCCATGAAATCCACCAAAAGCCCCAGCTCTTCCCTTGTGAATCGATACGTTCTTTCATCGGCCACACACCGTTCCAGGTAACGGCCGTGTCTGACCGCCATCCGGTCCACCAGTTGAGGAGGGCGCAAAGCCGTAATGGTGATGTTATCAACTCTTGTCAAAATTCCCCTTAACGCCTCAATCTTTTCTTTATCATCAGAACGGAGCAGTAAACCCCGCCGGTTTTTCTCCACCCCGTTAATCGTGACGATATTGATGCCAAGCATTCCCAATATGGATGCCAAATCCCCCATTAAACCAGGGCGATTTTTATGAATCTGATATTCCAGATACCATTCCTGGTGATCCATGAAAGCACCCCACCCTCTCCCGTTTCAAACGCCAAACTCAAAAGATTAATATGTTAATTAGTATAGCATAACCGCAAAGTGCCAAAAAAGTATTACATTGAGAATTGAATTTATCAAAAAAATAAAACACCCGTTTTTGGGTGTTTTAAAATAAAAACAAACATTCATCTGTTTCCATCGTTCACCATTTTGAACATTAAATTGGCGATCGTTTGTTGCTCGTTTTCATCCGCCACACTCCAAAGATCTTTTAAAACACGTTCCTGGGTGTTTTGCGGATCCACATCCTTGGCCAGATAATCCCCGAGTTGATGGGCCAATTCTTTGATATCCTGGTCACTCATCCCCAGCTGGCGGGCTTGGTCCACACGGTTATGCAAAAACTCTTTCCAGTCCTGAAAATTGTCTAAAACAGACATTTCTTTTTCCTCCTTTTATCTGATACATGGATCTACTTCTAATATGAATCGAATGATTTCATTTTATGTATACCAACCGCCATTAACAGCAAAGACTTGCCCGGTGATATAGGAAGCTTGGGGAAGACATAAAAAAGCGGCCAGCGATGCCACTTCCTCCGGACTTCCCAAACGGCCGGCCGGAATGTCCTCCGCCAACGAATGCTTCTCTTCCCCGGGCAATTGCCGATCCAACAAAGGAGTGTCAATGGCTCCGGGCGCAATAGCATTCACCGTAATGCCGCTTGGCGCCACTTCTTTCGCCAGGGCCTTGGCCATGCTGATTTGCGCTCCCTTGGCGGCGGAATACAACACTTCCCCCGCACCGCCGGTCTGCCCCCATATGGAAGAGACCAAAATAATCCGTCCATCTTTTTTGCGGATCATGCGGGGAAGCGCGATTTGTGCCAGATAAAAAGCACCCCGCACATGAACATCCATCAGCAATTCATAGTCATGATCCGAAAAATCCTGAATCAATCCCCATTTGGACGTACCCGCCGCATGAATCACGATATCCGGCGGAGACAAATACATGCAAATTTGCCGGTAAGCCTCATCGACAGAAGAACGGGTCCTTAAATCCACCGGAAAGGCAAAAGCCGGAACCCCTTTTTCTTTGCATTCCATGACAACTTTTTGCACTTCCTCCCGCCGGGAATGATAACCGGCGGCAATGTTTGCACCCAATCCGGCCAGTTCGATGCAAATGTCCCGCCCGATTCCCCCGCTGCCTCCAATGATCCAGGCGGTTTTTCCTTTTAACGCTTGCATGTTTTCCATCCTTTCAAACAAAAGCGCCCTTTTGAAAAAGGACGCTTTCACGGTTATGATTTGTAACTTTAATCTTGGGACGGCCGCACGATGGAAACGGCAAACCGGTCCCACTGCATGTGTTCCTGCATGCGGCGGTTCACCTCTTCTAACGTCAAAGCCTCCAAACACGGAACCAGATTAAATAAATCGGCATCATGAAACCGGTAACCGGTAAATTGGTTGGCAATCCATTCCGGAGAATTCAAATAGCGCAAATTCGCACCGATCTTCTTTTTGCGAATCCGTTCAAAAGTTTCCTGGTCCAATCCCTTTTCAATCAAGGGTGGCAATTCCTTTTTGATCCGCTCAAGCAACTGATCGGGATCCGGCGTATCCCCTCCGATGATGGACAACCCGAATCCCCTGTCTAGGGTATAATCCGTCCCGAACCCGTCATCAATCAATCCGTCGTCATACAGGGATTGATACAAGTTGGAAGCCGGGCCGAGCAATGCTTCCAAAGCGATCTGGGTGGCCATTTCTTGTTTGAGAAACTCGTTTCCCTTTACGTTCACCTTGTCCGCTTTTTCTTTAAATCCAAACATGCATTTGGAAATCCCGACACTCAACTCGATTTCCTTGAAGGCTTCGGCCACCTCCTCTGGCTCATCCGGGAAAAAGCGTTCAATCTCCGGCTGATCCGGGAAAGACTTGTTCTTTTGGTTTTCTTTCACCAATTGGATGATGGCTTCCGGATCCACCGGCCCGACAATGAACAGGACCATGTTGTTCGGATGGTAAAAAGTTTCATAGCAAGTGTACAACAAGTCTTTGGTAATCTTCGATATGGACTCCACGGTTCCGGCGATGTCAATCTTAACGGGGTGATGGTGATACATGGCTTCAAACAAGCCAAAATAAGCACGCCAGTCCGGGTTGTCATCGTACATCCGGATTTCCTGTCCGATGATCCCTTTTTCTTTCTCCACATTTTGCTCCGTGAAATACGGCGATTGCACAAAATCAAGCAAGGTTGTCAGGTTTTTTTCCACCTGGCCCGTGCTGGAAAACAAATAGGCCGTCCGGGTAAAGCTGGTAAACGCATTGGCCGAAGCCCCCTGCCGCGAAAACTCCTGGAACACGTCTTCCCCCGATGCCTGCTCAAACATTTTGTGTTCCAAGAAATGCGCAATTCCGTCGGGAACCTCATGCTTTTCTTTCCCCTTTACCCGGAAGGTGTTGTCAATGGATCCGTATTTGGTTGTAAACGTGGCGTACGTTTTAAAGAAATTCTTCTTCGGCAGGACATAAACACTCAAGCCGTTGGGAAGCTCTTCAAAGAACAGAGATTCTTGAATTTGATCAAACTCCACTTTTTGCATGTTCATTCCCTCCCCGGTCCCGTAAGAAATAAATCACATCCAACCGGATTTTCTCCGCTATTTTTTGCACGTCTTCCTTTTGCACCGCATTCACTTGCTCCAATAATTTTTCCAGCGGCAAATCTTTTCCGTTCAAAACGGATTGGTAATGGAAATGGATCATCTCATAAGACCGGTCCATTTGAGAGCGCAGCTGGTTGGACAACGTCGCCTTGGTCTGCTCCAGTTCCTGATCGCTGATGTTTCCTTGCCGGATTTCCTCCAACTGCTCTTTGATGATTTGAACCGCTTGCTCATAGTTGGCGATTTCAATTCCGGATTGAATGAGCAACAGGCCTTTATGACTTTCCAAGCGGGAAGAACAATAGTAAGCGAGGCTCGCTTTTTCGCGCACATTCCTGAACAGCTTGGAATGCGGGAAGCCGCCCAGGATGCCGTTATACATCATGAGCGCCGGATAATCCGGATCTTTTATTGTGGTTTGGGTCCGGCAACCGATGTTCAATTTCCCTTGTTTGACATTCATCCGTTCGGTCACGATCCGTTCTTCCTTCACCGGAAGGGAAGCCGTTTTTGTCTGTACCGTTTTCCGCGTTTTGTCCGCAATGGACGAAAATTCTTTTTCAAGCAATTTCAGCACTTCGTCCACCGATACATTGCCCACGCAATAAAAATCCACCGGGCAATCGGACAAGACCTCTTGATAATATGTATACAACGATGGCGGGTCAATGTTTGGCAAGTCTTCGAGACGTCCATGGTTAAACAACGCATACGGCTCTCCCTGACACATGGCCTCAATCAGGCGATGGGAAGCATAGCGGATTTTATCGTCTTTTAAGCTTTCAATTTTCTGTTTTAAATTTTTCTTTTCCGCTTCCAAATAGGACGGCTTGAATGCTTGATTTTCCAGCGCCGGTTTTAATAACACCTCGCTGAAAAACCGGATTCCTTCCGCAAGCAGGGAAGGGGATTCCTTGAGATATTGTTCATTGGCCAGTTCCATGCCAAATTGCATGATATGCCGTTCTCCCCGCTTGAATACATCCCCGAACAAAATGGCCCCATACAACTCATCCAATTTCTGACGGAAGGAAAGGGTGGTCGGATGGGACTGTGTCCCCCTCTGCAACACTTGAGGGAGCAATGCGGTTTTGGTTACGGTTTCCGGGGACAACTCCTGTTGAATAAATGCCATCAGCATCGTGGTTTTAAACTTTTCGCTGTTACAAACATGGACACGGATATTCCCGATCGAGCCTGTTTCAAACTGAGCAAAACCCAAAGTATTCACCTCTTTTTTCATCAAGTCAATTACCCCTATTATAGACGAATACGGCACCGGTTAGAAATGTTCACCATTTATTATGATCGTCTGCCCGGCAAAAAAATTCTTTTCTTTGAAAACTCGGCGGCTTCCCTCTTCGCGACTACTTCACAGCTTCTTTTTTTCTCTCCCCGGTTTCATTGTCAAAGGATGAAACCAACACTTCGCGGGGCTTGCTCCCTTCATAAGGGCCGACAATCCCTTTGGCCTCCAGCATGTCAATCAGGCGGGCCGCCCTGGTGTAACCGATCCGCAACCGGCGCTGCAACAAAGACACAGAGGCTGTTTGCGCTTCAATGACCAGTTTTTTCGCTTGCGGAAACAATTCGTCGTCGACGGATGATTTATTTTTGTCAGGGGATTGGGGAATCATTTCTTCCTGGTAATCCGGTTCTTGTTGTTCCTTGACAAATTTCACCACCCGCTCCACTTCTTCATCCGAAAGGAAAGCCCCTTGGATCCGGGTCGGTTTGGATGCTCCCGTCGGCAGATACAACATATCCCCGCGTCCGAGCAATTTCTCGGCTCCCCCCATGTCCAGGATGGTGCGGGAATCGGCCTGAGATGAAACGGCAAAAGCAATCCGGGTCGGGATATTGGACTTGATCACGCCGGTAATCACATCGACCGATGGACGCTGAGTGGCGATGATCAAATGAATCCCGGCAGCCCTGGCCATCTGCGCCAGCCGGCAAATCGCATCTTCCACATCGGCCGGGGCGACCATCATCAAATCCGCCAACTCATCCACAATGACAACAATGTAAGGGAGAGGGTCTGTATCTTCCAATCCCTTTTCTTTCACCAATTGATTGAAGCGTTCGATGTCGCGGGCCCCGTGCTTGGCAAACAATTCATAGCGCTTTTCCATTTCCGCCACCACTTTTTTCAATGCCATGGCCGCTTTGCGCGGCTCCGTGACAACCGGAATCAATAAATGGGGAATTCCGTTGTATACATTCAATTCAACCATTTTGGGATCAATCATCATCAATTTCACTTCGTCCGGACGCGCTTTGTACAGCAGGCTGACAATGATCCCGTTGATGCAAACGCTTTTTCCCGATCCGGTTGCACCCGCCACCAGCAGATGCGGCATCTTGGCCAGATTATCCACAATGGGTTTGCCGTACACATCACGCCCCAGGGCAATGCTCAACTTGGATTGCGATCCCAAATATTCCGCACTCTCCAATACATCTCTTAACCCCACCAGCGCGACTTTGGAATTGGGGATTTCGATCCCGACCGCCGATTTTCCCGGGATCGGGGCTTCAATCCGGATATCCTTGGCCGCCAGCGCCAGGGCAATGTCATCCGCCAGGTTGACAATCCGGCTCACTTTCACCCCTTTTTCCGGACGGATTTCATAACGGGTGACAGCCGGTCCCCGGTGGATTTCCCCCACCGTTGCTTTGACTCCGAAGCTTTCCAGTTTGTCCTGCAGCGTTTTTGCTTTTTCATGGACGTTTTCCTGCTCCCGGCCCTGCCTTTTCTTTGTCGGATTCAACAAGGTGGCCGGTGGCAATACATAGTGATCCATCTTTTGTTGCGATTGAAAATGGACTTCAATCGGCTCGTCGGAACCTTCTTCCTGTTCGGGTTGTTTCGGTCGTTTCCTATCCGGCTCCGATGGCTGCAATTTCAATTTCATTTGTTCATGGACCGGCTTTTCCCCGTCCTCCGGTTGCTCCCGGCTGTCTTGGTAAGCCACATCTTCAAAGTCATAAACCACCGGATCGATGGGCTCTTTGCTCACTTCCACATCAGGGACGGTTTTTTTCTGCACACGTCTTTGCTTCGATGGCCGCTTCCGGCGGCGGTCATATTGCCTGATCCAATCGATCAGGCAATCTTTTCCCTTCTGTTTTGCTTTTTTGTAAACGGCCTTAGAGATCAGCGCAGCTTTGGTAAATGAAAAGTCGGCGATCAGCAAAAAACCGCAACACACGACGGCAGCCAGCACAATCAAAGCGCCAGTGTCATCGAATAAAAAATGGAGCAAAGCATAGGAAAAAGCCCCCAGCATCCCGCTGCCGACATCCAGTGGAACCGCTGAATTTCTTTCCTCCAACAACATGTACCATGTCTGATCAATGATTCCTTTGTCCGTTTGAATGGTGTGAAAGGTCAAGTAATGATTAAAAGTGATCAGCGCCATGAACACCAAAGCGACTCCCGTCCACCTCGACGACCAATGATCCGGCCACCGGTGATGCGCCATCACATACACGGACAATCCCATTCCCAAAAGCGGAATGATAAAATCCCATGTCCCCACCACAAAACGGGCCAGATACGTCAAATTTCTGCCAATGGCTCCATAACTGGCAATCGTCACCAAAGACAACGCCAATAAGACAATGCCGTAAATCTCAAACAAAATTTCTTTTTTTGTTCCAATCGACTGTTTTTTCTTATTTCTCTTTTTTGTCATTGAAACCACCTTTTCAACCCATCCGTTCCGAAAGTAAATAATGGAAATGATAACCAGTCGGTATTATCTTATCGATATTTATTTCCCAAAACAACATAAAGTCTCCTACCGGATTTTAAAGATTTTTTCTTTTTGTTCTTCTTCCGGCTCCAAAAAAACTGCCGGCAATGGCCGGCAGTTTACTCTGTCACGGTCGGAACGTTTTTGATGGTGTTTCCCGGCTGAAAACGAGGATCCAAAAAATGACCGGGATCTCCGCTCAGCACTTGGACAATGGTCGCTTCTCCTTCCTCTCCTTCATGGACAATCATCTTCACGCCATCCACTTGAATTTGTTTCAGCTTCAACTCATCCGGGCGGTAAAAAGCCATTTCGATCGGGATCGTGGAATAGTAAATCATTGCAAAATCTCCTTTTGCTTGTTGGCCTCCACCATTTTGTTCAATTCGGCAAGCGCTTCGGAAATGCCGCCCACTTCATCAATCAATCCGTATTTCACCGCATCTTTTCCAATCACATTGGTTCCAATGTCCCGGGCCAGATCCCCGGTCTGGAACATGAGCTCACGGATCTTTTCTTCCGTGATGTTCGAATGGGTGGAAATGAAATGAATCACCCGATCTTGCATTTTTTCCATATATTCAAAGGTTTGGGGCACGCCGATGACCAATCCGCTCAGACGGACCGGATGAATCGTCATGGTGGCTGTTTCGGCTATGAAGGATTTATCCGCCGCAACCGCAATGGGAACCCCGATGCTGTGGCCTCCCCCGAGAACAATCGAAACCGTCGGCTTTCGCATCGTCGCAATCATTTCCGCAATGGCCAAACCGGCTTCCACATCACCGCCCACGGTATTTAAAACAATCACCATTCCTTCAATCTTCGGGTTTTGTTCCACCGCGACGATCTGCGGAATCACATGTTCATATTTCGTCGTTTTATTTTGGGGAGGCATCACCAGATGGCCTTCGATTTGCCCGATGATGCTCAAACAAAAAATATTGCTTTCCAGTTGAGGCACATTGGTTTGCCCCAACTGCTGGATCATCTGGGCGGCAGCATTCTTCTTTTTTTCATTCGATTCTGTATCGGGTCGGACATTTCGATCCTCTTTCACCGGGTTCACTCCTTTTGTATGGACTACGAGTTAGTATGCGCATCTCTCTTTTTTTATTGTGAGGAACCCGGGAGAATTTTATGTTCCTATTTGCGCCAATTTCTTGCTTTTTGCGCCGATGCCGCCACTTTATCCAAATCGCTTCGGACCGAAGCTTCCACGGCGGCGGCATAGGCACCTTCCACCAACGGCGCGTCCGCCACGCGTATCTTCTTTTCGTCCCCCAACATCTCGATGGCCATTTCGACGGACATAGCCGCACTTCCGATATCAAATAAAACCAAAACGCCGCAATCTGAATAAACGCGTTCGATGGCTTCTTTGATCTTAAACGGGCTGGTTCCCAGCTCTCCATCATCCGTTCCGCCGGCAATGGCGACCGGTACGCCTTTTTGTATTTGCGAGAGAAATTCCGCCAATCCTTCAACAAGCTTTTCACTGTGCGAGACCAGCACCAATCCGACACAGCTCATTGTCCGTCCCCCTTCCAAGGTTGTTCTGCCCATGTCCAAAAGAAGTAATAAGAAGACACCGCCCCCGGATCCAAGTGACCTCTCGAGCGTTCCCCAAGGTAAGAAGCACGCCCTTTCTTTGCCACCATCGCCCGGGTGTCGATCATGGATTGTTCGGCAATGTCTTTGACCATTTGCCAGGAGATTTGCTCTTTCGCCTGTTCCATGTACCGGACAACGGGTTCCCAGACATCCAACATGGTCTTGTCGCCGGGCTCCGCTTTTCCTCTCATTTTTAATCCCTGACGAGCCTCGGAAAAAGCCGTTACCCATTCTTCATGCGTCAACACGCTTTTTCCTTTGCAAACCGAAGCCATTTTCAGAAAAACAGTGCCGTACAACGGGCCGGATGCCCCGCCCACTTTGCTTAACAGAATCCGGGAAACCGTTTGGAACCACCACCCGATATCGTGAGGATCATGTTCTTGCGCCAGGACCTTCTCCACTTCCTTAAAGCCGCGAGCCATATTCACACCGTGATCCCCGTCTCCAATCGCCTGATCATACCGGGAAAGCTCTTCCTTTTTTTCTTGCATGATCCGGCTTAAATCCGATAACCAATGCTTCACCTGCAAAACCGTCCATTCCATCTTATCTTCCTCCTTCGGCTTGAACCCATGATACGGTGTCGGATGGTTCTTTCAATCCTTTTTTTAATTCATCATCCAGTTTCAAGAGGGTGAGTGAACAACCGGCCATCTCCAACGAAGTCATGTATTCGCCGACACTGGTGGAGAACACACGGATCCCCTTATCTTGTAAATATTCCGATACTTTCCTGTTCAAAATATACAACTCCATCAGCGGCGTGGCCCCCAAACCATTCAACATGACCGCAACCTCGTCCCCTTTTTGGAGTGGCAAATCCTTAAAAATGGCATCCAACAACACACCAGCAGTTTCATCTGCGGACAAGTGATCCGTTCTTTGGATGCCGGGTTCCCCATGAATCCCCATTCCGATTTCCATTTCATCCTCTTGGATCTCAAAGCCTGGCTTTCCGACGGCTGGCACCGTGCAGGCGGTTAAAGCCACTCCCATGCTCCGCATATTTCGCACGGTTTTTTCCGCAATCCGGTGAACCTCCTCCAAACCCGCCCCCGCTTCGGCCCAAGCTCCGGCAATTTTATGGACGAAAACCGTTCCGGCAATTCCCCTTCTCCGGGACGGATCATCAACGGCCACATCATCGTTGACCACCACGCATTTCACGGGGATTCCTCCCATTATCGCCATATCTGCCGCCATCTCAAAATTCATGACGTCCCCGGCATAATTTTTGATGATCAACAAGACACCCTTGCCTCCGTCGGCTGCCTGGATCGCTCTTAAGATCTGATCGGGCGCGGGGGAGGTAAACACCTCGCCAAGCACGGCGGCATCCAGCATGCCTTTTCCCACATACCCGGCATGAGCCGGTTCATGCCCGGAACCGCCGCCGCTGACCAACCCCACTTTTCCTTGAACAGGCGCTTCATTGCGGACGATGACGGAATAATCCGGAATCCTGGACAATCTCTTTGGATACGCGGCCACCATGCCCTCCAACATTTCATCCACTACCTCATCAGGATGATTGATCAATTTTTTCAACTTTCTCTCATCTCCCTTTTGCAAAAATCGCCACTTTTTCAAGCCGGATCATTCAGATAATCCATCGGGTAAAGAATGGTTTTTCACACTTCATTATATCTAAAAAAATAAAACACTTAAAAAACGGAATAAGTCACCCAAATAAAGTTTTTTCTCCCTTTTATTTCCTTAACAAAAACTCACAAATTGCTTTATAATAATAAATGAGATAGCCACTCTGGCTTACGCAAGCTATCTCAATCAAGTGGTTTTATCATTTTGTTCCCCGGATCTATGAGACCGTTTACACGGTCTCTTTTTTTATCTTTTTGAAACGGATTTCCCCTTCTCCACACCAAATCATTTTTTTCTGCTATGATGAGTGGGGAAAAAGGGGGGGGCATATGATCATGCATCAAAAAACGATTCGATTTTTTTCCGTCTTTCTGTTTCTGTTTGGCTTGTCATTTACAGCCGGTTGCCAGCCGGATCCGCATCAGGAGGCCGGTCCCGGTGAATCCTCCCATGTAACGGGAGATGTCCGGGAGACCACCGCGCCCCATGAATTACCCTCTTTTTTGCGGGATCATCCCGCGGAGGTGGCTCAAACTTATCAAGAAGTCTCCAAACACCGTGATTTGCTGGCCCGGATCCCGTGTTTCTGCGGATGCGGACAAAGTGTGGGGCATCGCAATAATCTTGATTGCTTTATCCACCAACAATCCAAAGACCAAATCACATGGGATTCCCATGCCACCACTTGCGGGGTTTGTCTGGAGATTGCCAAAGAATCCATACAAATGAAAAAATCCGGAACGTCTGATCAAAAAATCCGCGAATTTATCGACCAAAAATATGGCAACGATTTTGCCGAACCGACGCCAACTCCGGCTCTGTAAATGACAATACATCCTGCCTGGACACCCTGACAGGATGTATTGTCTTTATTTCACCAAGACTTCTTCCCGGCAAAAGTCCACAATTCTTTTCAGATGATGGAGATAGAGGTTTTTCAGTTGTTCAATCGTCTCCCGATGATACAGCGTTTGGTGGTAGCGAATCAGCGTGACCAGTTCCCCGTTTTCAACAAACAAACTGAAATCCAGTTTATACGGCCACTGAGCCAGGGGATGAACCCCTTCTCCCACCGGCAGGGACACGATTTGGATGTCCTCCTTCTCCACATCCCGGACAAACTCCCCTTGATAGTTGAAGTTGATCTCAGGTTTGAGCCGGAACGAAAGATCTTGTTTGTTTTCGGGACGGGTTAAATATTTGAGAATCCCGTATCCGATTCCTTTATTGGGAACCCGCCGCAAGACTTCTTTCACATACGGAATGACTTCGGCCGGATTTTTGGAATCTTGTTCAAACACGACCGGATACATGGATGTAAACCATCCGACGGTCCGGGTCAAATCCACCCCGTCAATCACTTCCTCCCGGCCGTGCCCTTCCAATTGGACCGCCACCTTGCCATGGGTCCAACTGTTCAAGGTCATCACCAAGCCCGACAACAACAAATCATTCATCTCCGTCTGGTAAGCGCGATGCGCCCCGGACAACAAGTCACCGGTTTCCTCTTTCGGGAGGCGTCCCCAAACGATGCCGATATGCTGATTGGCATAATCCGACGTTTCTTTTTTATCGACCGGAAGTTTTGGAACCTGGAGGCGGTCGGTCGCTTTCCAATACGGAATTTCAGCAAGCAACGCCGGACTGTTCGCAAACTCTTGCAATTGATGGCTCCATGATTGAAACGAAGTCGTTTTTTGCGGCAAAGCCAAGGGTTCCCCGTCCAATTGTTGCCGGTACGCAGTATGGAGATCTTCGGACAGCACCCTCCAGGAAACGGCATCCATCACCAAATGGTGGATAATGATCAGCAAGTAATCCCCTTCGCCGGTATGGAAAATCCCCAGGCGGATCAACGGCCCGCCATGGATGCGAAGCGATTGATGCAAACGGTTGGCTTCTCTTTTCATCACTTCCGAAAGGTCTTCGCTGTTGACATCAAACTCGTGGATGGAGAAAAATTCCCCTTCCACATCCCGGTTCCATGCCTTCACCTGGTGATCTTCCCGCTTAAACGACATCCTCAAGGCGTCGTGATGGGTCACCAATGCATGGAAAACCGGTTTTAACACGTCGGCATCCCATCCTTGTTTCCGGTACAGGACAATGGCCATGTTCCATTGATCCGGATAATCCGTCTGCTCAAACATCCAACGCTGAATCGGGGTCAGCGCAACTTCCCCCGTCACCACTTCATCTTCCCGGTCTTCATCGATGGGGAAAACATGCGGTGCCAATTCTTCAATGGTCGGATGTTGGAACAAATCTTTCAATCTCATTTTCAGCCGGTACGGTTTCAAGCGGGAAGCAATTTGCATCGCTTTGATGGAATCGCCACCAAGCTCAAAAAACTGATCATGGATCCCCACCCGGTCCAGATGCAAAATTTCCTGCCACAGCTCCGCCAGGATGCGTTCCTTTTCATTGCGGGGCGCCGCATATTCCACGCCGGTTTGCATCTGTTTGGGTTTGGGAAGCATGTTTTTGTCCACTTTACCGTTGGCATTCAACGGCAGTTGCTCCATCTGCATGAAGTAAGCCGGAATCATGTAATCAGGCAATTCTTTCCCCAGGTACTGCCGCAATGCAGGAATGGAACAGGACTCCGATGCCGTGAAATATGCACACAAATGCAACTGATTTTGTTCGTCGGTTTGCGCCACCACCACGGCTTCTTTCACGGTCGGGTAACTTAACAACTTGTCGGCCACTTCCCCGGGCTCAATGCGGTAACCGCGGATTTTCACCTGTTCATCCATCCGCCCCAGAAACTCCAAGCGCCCGTCCGGCAGCCACCGCACCAGGTCTCCGGTCCGGTACATCTTTTGCCCCGGCACATAAGGGTTGGGCACAAACTTCTCCGCCGTCAGCTCCGGCCGGTTCAAATATCCCCGGGCCAGACTTTCCCCGCTGACGCACAGCTCGCCCGGCACGCCGATTGGCTGCAATTGCTGATGTTCATTCAACACATACACTTGGTTATTGGCCACCGGTTTTCCAATCGTGACGGGTTCATCCGGACGCACCGGGGTGCTCGTCGTCACCACCGTGTTCTCCGTCGGACCGTAATTGTTGACCACCGTGTAGTTCTGCGGCAACACCCGGCCCAACCGGTCCCCTCCGGTCAGCAACACTCTCAGGCTGCGGTTTTCCAGCTGCATAAATTGCTCCGCCACCGGCGTCGGCAGAAAAGCAACCGTGATCCCTTGTTCCTCCATGTACCGGTTCAGTGCCTCCAGATCATAACGCATGGCCTCTTCAATGATGTGAAGCGACGCTCCCGCCATCCAAGTCGGGAAAATCTCCCATACCGAGGCATCAAATCCGACCCCTGCGTATTTGATGCTCTTATCTTCCGGTGTCACCTGAAATTCACGGATATGCCACTCGCACAAATTGATCAGGGAGGCGTGTTCCACCATCACGCCTTTGGGTTTTCCGGTGGAACCGGACGTATAGATCACGTAGGCCAAATCCCGTTCTTTGTTCACCGGTGCGGGGTTGTCATCGGATTCGCCCCGGAAATCTTTGGTTTTCATATCCCAAACTTCCACGCCGGAACTGCCGGGAACGGCCGGACGATCCGTAAGAAGCAGGGAAGCCCCGCTGTCTTTCAACATATATTGGATCCGGTCCGCCGGATATTGCGGATCAATCGGAACGTACGCCGCCCCTGCTTTCAAGACACCGAGAACCGCCGCCATCATCTCTTTGGACGGGGACATCAGGATGCCGACCAGTTGCTCGCGGCCGATCCCTTTCTTCCTCAGTGCATGGGCCAGGCGGTTGGCCTGCCGGTTTAACTCTTCATAAGTCCATCGTTCTTCGCCGCAAACCACCGCCACCCGGTCCGGTTGCTTTTCCACCCGTTCTTCAAACCAGGACGGAATCGTTCTTCCCCGCGGATACTCCAGACGATACGCATTGAAATTGTTTAACACCTGATGCTCTTCATCCGGCGTGATCAATTTGATGTCAGACAGGCGAAGGTCCGGATTCTCCGTGATTTGCTTCAAAATATGAAGATAATGGCGAACCATTCTTTTTACCGTTTCCGGCTTGAACAGATGCGTGGCAAATTCCACGATCCCTTTGATTTTCTCATCTTCAATCAGGATCCAGCTCATATCAAACTTGGATTTTTTCCAATCCCATTCAACCAGTTCCAGCGAAAAATCCCGGAACTGAAGGGCCGGCAATTCATTCTTTTGCAAAGAAAACATGGTGTCAAAAAGAGGATTCCGGCTTAAATCCCGTTCTGCCCCCAATTTTTCCACCAGTTCTTCAAAGGGATAATCCTGATGCTCTGCCATCTCCAGGATTTGTTCTTTCAATTGCGCGAGAAACCGGGCAAACGATACATCCGGTGTCGGCCGGGTTCGGACCGCCAGCGTGTTGGCAAACATGCCCACCATGGTCTCCAGGTCCGCATGCGGCCTTCCGGCGATGGGGGACCCGACAATCAAATCCTCTTGCCCCGCGTACTTGGAGAGCAGGACATGATAAGCGGCAAACAACACCATATACATCGTTGCATTCTGCTCATCGGCCAGCTGCCTTAATTGATCCGACAATCCCGCATCCATTTCAAAAGGAAGCTGATCCCCGTCAAAACGCTGAACTTTCGGGCGCGGAAAGTCGGTCGGCAATTGCAAAACGGGCAACTCGCCGGAAAGTTCATTCAACCAGTACTCCTCATGTTTTTTCCAACGGTCTTTTTGTTTCTCATGTTGTTGCCAATAAGCATAATCCTTGTATTGCAATGGAAGCGAAGGCAACTCTTCACCTTGCATCCGCCGCGAAAAATCGGAAAACCATTGCCGGATCGAAACACCATCAGCCACGATATGATGAAAATCCAATAACAGATACTTCTCGCGGGTGTCCGTACGTTCCAACACCCCGGCACGCATCAACGGCGCCTTTTGCAAATCAAACGGGCGGATAAATTCTTGAATGACACGTTTTTCTTGCCGTTTCCCGCCGGCTTGGTACTGCTCGACGACCAATCGGGCATCGGGATGAATTTTCTGCCTTAATTCCCCGTTAATCATGTGGAAAGACGTTCTCAACGATTCATGCCGGTCCACCAAAGATTGCAAGACGCTCTTTAAACCGGGAACGGACAAATCGCCGTGAATCCGGAATACATAAGGCATATTGTAACTGGTGCCGCTTCCTTCCAGTTGGCTGACCATATATAAGCGCTTCTGCGCGGAAGTCACCGGATAATCCTTCATCTCCGGTGCCGGGGCAATCCCGGTGTATTCTTTTTTGCCCTTATTCTGCAAAAAGGCCGCTTGTTGCTGCACCGTCGGCCGGGCAAAAATCTCTCTTAGCGGCAAGTCTGCATTCAATTCCTTGCTCACCCGCGAAGAAAGCATCATCGCTTTCAGGGAGTGTCCCCCCAGGTCAAAGAAGTTGTCATGAATCCCGACTTGGTCCGCATCCAAAACTACCTGCCAGACTTTTACCAGCTTTTCTTCCACGGGGTTCGTGGGGGCAACATAATCCCTTTTGTTCTCCAACGCTTCGGCCGGTTTGGGAAGCGCCCGCAAGTCCACTTTTCCATTGGGCGTAAACGGAAGTTGATCCAATTTTACAAAGTAATCGGGGATCATGTATTCCGGCAACGCTTTGGTCATGTGCTCACGCAATGCAGAAGGTGAAACATCCTTTTTCAACACAACATAAGCACACAAATAGGAATGCCCGTTCTGATCTTTATCGGCCAAAACCACCGCATTCAGCACATCGGGATGGGCAAACAACCTCTTTTCCACTTCACCGGTCTCAATGCGGTGTCCCCGGATTTTCACCTGATTATCCATCCGCTCCAAATATTCCAAATGGCCATCCGGCAACAGGCGAACCAAATCCCCGGTGCGGTACATGCGTTGACCGGGATGGAACGGATCCGGAACAAAGCGGGTTTCATTTAATTCGGGACGGTTTAAATACGCTTTGGCCACTCCGTCGCCACTGACGCAAAGTTCACCGGGAATGCCGGGCGGTTGAAGATTTCCCCATGGGTCCAACACATACAGCTTGGTGTTGTTCAGCGGCTTTCCAATCGGTACACGATGGGTGGCCAACACTGACGGATCAATGGAATAAGTCGCGGCAAAAACCGTGGTTTCCGTCGGTCCGTACCCGTTGATCAGTCGGTTTCCGCCCAGTGCTTGCACTGCCTTTTGAACATGTTTGACCGAAGCCTTTTCCCCGCCAAAGACAATTTTGCGCAAGCTCTTTAAACAATCAAGATCCAAATCCACAACCGTGTTAAACAGGGAAGTGGTCATAAAGGTGACGGTAATCTCTTCCTCTCGGATCAATTTGGTCAGCTCCGCAAAGTCTTTGGAAGCCTCTTTGGGCACCAAAACCAGCGTCGCTCCGTTCAACAAGGCATTGTAGATATCAAACGTGGATCCGTCAAAACAATAGTTTGACAACTGCAACAGCCGGTCCCCGGCATGCACCTGTATGTACCCGTTGTTGATGACCGTCCGCATCACATTGTAATGCATGGTCAAAATGCCTTTGGGCTTGCCGGTCGATCCGGAAGTATACATGACGTAAAGAAGATCATCCGGCTGATTGACATTCTCCGGGTTGCTTTTTTCCTCCCCCGCCCATTCGCCGGGAGCCAGTTCAACCACTCGCCCTTTATAACCGGCAGGCACTTTCAGTCCCGGCTGCACCATGAGAACCGGAGCACCGGCATCTTCCAGCATAAATTCCTTCCGTCCAGCGGGATATTCCGGATCAATCGGCATATAAGCCCCACCGGCTTTGACGGCCGCCAGCATGCCGATCATCATTTCAAAGGAGCGTTCCGTCATCAATCCGACAATGTCCCCGCGCCGGACGCCTTGTTTCCTCAACACTCTCGCCAGCTGATTGGCTTGTTCATTCAACTCTTTGTAAGTCATCGTATTTCCCCGGAATTTCAAGGCGATTTGCTGCGGGGATTTTTCCGCCTGTTCTTCAAAAATCTCCTGAACGGTTTTATCGCGCGGATAATCCGCATCCGTTTGATTCCATGCAAACCACTGCTGCTTTTCCGAAGGGGAAACCAGTTCAATGTCTTTCAAGCGGCAATCCGGATTTCCAATGACTTGGCGGACAATCCGTTCAAAGTGGCGGAAACAGGATTCCACGTCTTCTCTTTGGTAAACATGTCCGTTGTATTGAAACAAAATGGTGAATTTCTCACAGGGCACCACAATCACATTAAAGTCATAGTTGGTTTTTTCAAACGTGCTCTTGGCATCCGTCACGACAAACCCCAATTGATGCCGGTATTTATGGAAAATATTCGAATCAAACACATAGTTTTCAAACACAACAATATGGTCAACCAATGAATCGCCGCATTGCGCCGCTTTCTGAATATCGGTCAACGAAGCATAATCATACGGCTCCGAGGCCAGCGCCGCTTGTTGAACTTGTTTGGCCAGGTCTGTAAAACGGTCATCGCCACTTGCTTTGACCCGCACGGGAATGGTGTTGATGAACAAACCGACGATCTCCTGGATCCGGGGAATGTCTTTGTTCCTTCCGGAGACCACGGAACCGAACACCACATCGTCCGTGTGATTGTACCGTTGCAACATCAATCCCCAGATTGTTTGGAATACATTGTTCAGGGTGAGATGATGTTCACGGGCAAATTGATTGAATTGCCTGGTCAACGTTTCATCCAGTGAACAACGGACTTCCTCCAACTTGTAATCATCGCCGCGGGCGGTCTTCGCTCCCGGAATTTTGGCATGTCCTTCATACCCGGCCAAATACTGTTTCCAATATTGTTCTGTTTCTTTGGGATCCTGCTTTTCCAGCCAACGGATCAATTCACGATATTGCGTCACTTTTTTGTGGGGAACGGGCTCGTGATTTTTCAGCTTCCCATAAATTTCGAACAAATCTTCAAACACGATCCCCATGCACCATCCGTCCAAAAGGATGTGGTGGCTGCTGAACACGATTTGATACTGTTGGGACCCTGTTTTCAACACGGAAACACGCAATAACAAATCTTTGGACAAATCAAACGGTTTGGTTTGATCTTTTCGGATCCATGCTTCAACCTTTTGATTCCGCTCATCTTCCGGAAGATGGGAAAAATCCTGATACTGAATCTTTGCTTCGCGCTCTTGCAAAACCACCTGACGTGGTTTTTTCAGCTTTTTATAAATAAACACAGTCCGGAAAATGTCATATCGTTCAATCAAAACATTTAAACTCTTTTCAAACAGTCCGGGATCAAAATCCCCCTCCACCTGGATCAACAATTGTTTGAAATAAGAATTCCCCTGGTCATATAACGAGTGAAACAGCATGGCCTCTTGCATGGGAGACAAAGAATAGATGTCCACCTGTTTTTTATCCATAACCGATCTCCTCCAATAGTCAGACAAGGATGTTAAGCCAAGAGCCCTTCGTGCAAAGGACTCTTGGCATGGCGTTTACAAATCGGAAAGCAAGTCGGAAATATCCTCCAGCTCCTCAAACGTCAAATCTTTGGAACTAAAGTCACTGGGGGTCCATTCTTCTTCTTCTTTGGATACGCAATGCCCGATGAGCCGGCGCAACTGACGAACAAACTCTTCCGCCAAACGGGCCACGGTTTCGAAACGGTAAACATGCTGATGATACTGGAAGTTCATCTCCAATCGTTGATCCATCACTTTACCGTAAATATTCAGCAGATAAGGGCTGGTCGACAACGGACTGAACTCATCGCCCGTCGGCATCGGGGAAATTTGGAACCCTTGGTCTTCATTTTCCTGATCGAACTGCCCCAAATAGTTGAAACTGATCTCCGGTTTCAGGTTCCAGGTCATCCCTTCTTTTTTTACGGGGGAAGTCAGGTATTTCAAAATCCCGTAACCAATTCCTTTATTGGGAATCTTCCGCAATTGCTCTTTCACCTGCTTGATGGCATCCCCTTCATGGTCTGTATCCAGATCAAAAACAACCGGAAACGCCGTCGTAAACCAACCGATGGTGCGGCTTAAATCCACATCTTGCACAATCTCTTCCCGGCCGTGCCCTTCCAGATTGACGGCCACCCGTTCCTGCCCCGTCCACTTGCGGACAGCCAAGACCAGTGCGGTCAACAACAGGTCATTGATTTCGGTATGGTATGCATGGTGCACTTCGGTAAGCAATTGTTTCGTTTCTTCTTCGGTCAGTTCCACTTTGATGGTGGCGTGATCCATGAGGCGCCGCTCTGTCGGCAGGGTGAAATCCCTCGGCAGGGCCGGAACATCCGTATTTTCCACCTGCTTCCAATAATTCAGTTCGGACAAGGCTTGTGGTGAATCGGCATAGTCGGTTAACTTTTTGCTCCATTTTTTAAAAGATGTGGTTTTCTTGGGCAAAACAACCTCCTGGTTTGCGGAAACCTGTTGATAGGCGGTTGCAAAATCCTCCAGCAGAATACGCCACGACACACCGTCCACCAGCAAATGGTGAAGAATGATCAACAAATGATCCCCTTGGCAGGTTTTAAACAATCCCAATTGGATCAATTTGCCCTGGTTGAAATCATGGTTCCGCTGCAATTCATTGGCCATGGACTTAATGTGCGATTCCGGATCGTTGACATGCCGCAAATCAAATTCATAAAGGTTGAAAGACTCCCCTTCTGCCAAACCCCGGTTGATCTGCACCCATTTTTCGCCATCCTGCTCAAAGCGCATTCTCAGCGCGTCATGATGTTCCACCAGCTTGGAGAAAGCTTGATGCACCCGGTCTTTTTGCCAGCCATCCGGATGATAAAGCATCATCGATTGATTCCAATGATGGGCATTCATAAACTCCTGCTCGAAGAACCAATGCTGGATCGGGGTCAGCGGGACTTCCCCCTCGACGATCCCCTCATCATCCGCCGATTCGACCGTTTGTACATACGGTGCCAGTTCATAAATGGTGGGATGGTCGAACAGGTCGTTGATTTTCAGTTTGTAATCCCATTGATGCAACCGGGATACAATCTGAATGGCTTTGATCGAATCCCCGCCCAGTTCAAAGAAGTCATCATGAATCCCGATCCTTTCCAAACCGAGCACTTCTTTCCAGATTTGAACCAGCTTTTTCTCCGCTTCATTGGTGGGTGAAGTGTGTTTCTTACCGGTTTGAACCATCCCGTCCGGTTTGGGCAACGCTTTCTTGTCAATTTTTCCATTGGGGGTCAGCGGGAGTTGTTCCAGTTCCACAAAAAACGCAGGAACCATGTACTCAGGCAACTCTTCCATCATATACCGGCGCAATTCCGGAACCGACCAGGAATCCTTGGCCGTGAAGTAAGCACACAAATACGACGTCCCGTTTTCATTGGTCTGCGCCACCACCGCGGCTTTCTCCACACTCGGGTGTTTCAGCAACCGGTCTGTAATTTCGCCCAGTTCCACCCGGTGTCCGCGAATTTTCACCTGTTCATCAAACCGGCCCAGATACTCGATGTTTCCATCCGCCAGCCACCTTGCCATGTCCCCCGTCTTATACATTTTCGTCCCGGGGACAAACGGATTTTCCACAAACTTTTCCGCAGTTAACTCCGGACGGTTCCAGTAACCTCTGGCCAGCCCTTCCCCGCTGATGCAAAGTTCACCGGGAACCCCGACCGGCTGCAGTTGATGGTCTTTGTTGACAATGTACACCTGCTGATTGAAAAAAGGCTTTCCAATCGGTGTTTTATCCGAAGAATCGTCAAGCTTGGCGTAGGTCGTGCATACCGTCGCTTCCGTCGGCCCGTAGGCATTGATAAATGTGCGGCCGGCTCCCCATTTACCAGCCACCCCCGGGCTGCATGCTTCGCCTGCACTGATGATCGTTTCCAGATCCGGCAATTCTTCATGCGGGACGGACTGCAATACCGACGGCGGCAATGTCACATTGCTGATCCTTTTTTCTTTCAAATATTTCACCAGGTCATTCAAGAGCACCATTTTTTCTTCCAGATACAGGGTCGCCCCGACGGTTAAGGTGGGGAAGATTTCGGCAACCGATGCATCAAAACTGATGGATGCAAACTGTAAAACACGGCTGTGCTCACGGATCTCGTAAGGTTGGGCAATTTGCACCAGATTGCAAAGGTTGCGGTGCTCAATCATCACCCCTTTGGGTTTTCCCGTCGAGCCGGAGGTATAGATCATGTAAGCCAGATCGCCCGGCTGGTTGATGACCGGCAAATCGGAGGCGTCTCCCCTCATCAGTGACGGGCTGATCACCAAAACATTCCCCCGGTAACCGGCCGGCACTTGCAATCCCGGCTGCACCAACAACAATTTGGCCTGGCTGTCCTCCAACATATACTGAATTCGCCCGGCCGGATAATCCGGATCCACGGGGAGATATGCGCCACCGGCTTTTAATACCGCCAAAATGGAGACGATCAACTCCGGCGACCGGTTCATCATGATCCCGACAATCTGTTCGCGGCCGATTCCTTTGTTGCGGAGATTTCTCGCCAGTTGGTTGGCTTGTTCATTCAACTTTTTGTAAGTCCAGACTTCTTCTTTGTAAACCAGCGCCGGGTGATCGGGGGTTTTATTCACCTGTTGTTCGAACAACTGCTGAATCACGGCTTGTTTCGGATAGTCCGTCTTTGTGCGGTTAAAGTCCACAAGCAATTGCTGTTTCTCTTTTTCCGAGACAATTTCCAACCGGTCCAAAGGCGTTTCCGGATTCTCCATGATTTGTTCCATCAAGGTTTGCAGATGCAAAATCACATGCTGCATGTCGGACTCTGTATACACTTCCGTATCATACTTCAGCTTGATCAACCATTCGTCCCCGGGGTAAATGATCAATCCCAACCCATAGCTGTCCTGTTCAAACGCATCCAAACCGGCGATGGAAAATCCGAGATCTTTCTCTTTGCTTTTTAAAGCCTCCATGTCCAGCGGATAGTTTTCAAAGGCCATAATGTGATCGAACAGCTGATTAAACAATGGGGTGTTGGCCTGAATCTCCGCCAACGACGCATAATGGGCTTTTTCCGCCTCCAGAATTTCGCGTTGGGTCCGCACCAACAATTCGGAGAACGGTTCGTTTTCCTGCCGGCGGATCCGCACCGGGACCGTATTGATAAACAGCCCGACCATTTTTTCCACTTGCGGCAGGTCCGACGGCCTTCCGGATACCACGGTTCCGAACACAACATCATCCGTATTGTTGTATTTCTGCAACAACACTCCCCAGATCGCCTGGAAGAACGTACTCGGTGTCACATGATATTTTTGCGCCAACATCGACAACCGGTCGCTCAAATGGCGGGGAAGGCGGAAACTGACCTCTTTCTTTTCCAGTTCAAAATCGGTCTTCCTCCCGATGCCTTTGCTCAAAACGCTGGCTGTCTGTTCATAACCGTGCAAATAATCTCTCCAGAACGCTTTGGCTTCTTCATGGTCTTGTTCTTCCAGCCACCGGATATAATCCCGGTAAGGAGCCATTTTTTCCACTTTGAGCGTGGCATGCTTCATCCGCGCCCGGTACATGTCCAGCCAATCTTCCAACAACAGGCCGATGCACCAGCCGTCAAACAAGATGTGGTGAAAACTCCACACAAAGTGGTAACGTCGATCGCCCAATTTGAACAACGCAAAGCGGATCAACGGCTCATGCAAGGTGGCAAACCCTTTTTTCCGGTCCTCCCGTTTAAACCGGGTTAAGAAAGCTTCTTGTTCCTCTTTGGATTGATGGCTTAAATCCACAAACCGGAACGGAACTTCAACCTCTTTCAACACGGTCTGGAACGGTTGATTCAATTTTTGGTACAAGAAAACCGTTCGCAACACATCATGCTTTTGAACCAAATCATCCAAGCTCTTTTCAAAAGCGGCAAAGTCCACTTCTCCGTCCAAATCGATGTAAAACTGCTCAAAATATTGGATCCGTGTTTGGATCGCATGAAACAAAATCCCTTTTTGCAAAGAAGAGAGCGGATAAATATCATGAATGTTCTTCGGATCCAACACCGAACAAATCTGTTCCAGTTCACGAATCGACAGATCCCTGGCGCTGAAATCACTTGGTGTGCGAACCGGTTCAGCTTGCTTTAAACAGTGACGGACACACCGGGTCAAATGTTCCAAAAAGCGGCGTCCCACCGTCTCAATGGTTTCCCTGCGGAAGAAACGGTGATTGTATCCCACCCGGACTTTGAATTTGCCGTCTGCCACCATACTGTTAAACGTAAGCACATGCGGTTCCGGCGTCAGCGGGCTGAACCAGTCTCCAGTGGATATGGAGCCAAATCCCAATCCTTCTTTTTCAAACTGCCCGAGATAGTTAAAGCTGATCTCCGGTTCGAGCGCAAAGGACAAGTCTTGTTTGTGGTCCAAAGAGGTCAGATAACGCAGGATTCCGTAACCGATTCCCTTTTCCGGAACATGGCGCAACGTTTCCTTGACGCTTGGAATCACACGGGACAACTCCGTCTCATTCAGCTCGAAAACAACGGGATACATGGTGGTAAACCAACCCACTGTCCGGTTTAAATCCACACCGTCAAACAATTCTTCCCGGCCATGTCCTTCCAGATGAAGCGCCACTTTCGATTGTCCCGTCCATTCATGAACAGCCAACGCAAGTCCGGTCAACAACAGGTCGTTCATTTCCGTGTGATAAGCCTGATGTGCTTGGGTCAGCAGTTTCCTGGTGAGCTCTTCATCCAGCTCCAATTCGATCTCCCGCATGTCCCGATGGAGTTTTTCCCCGGTCCATTCCTCATCTTTGGGCAAAGCCGGCACGGTTTGTGAACAAACCCGCTTCCAATAACTTTTTTCTTTCAACATCTTTTTACTGTTTGCAAATTGAAAGAGTTGTTTTGCCCAAGTTTTAAAGGAACTGGTTTTTTGGGGCAACCGGATCTCCTCATGTTTGGATGCCAGATCATAAGCCGTTTGGAAATCTTCCAACAGAATGCGCCAGGAGACGCCGTCCACCACCAAATGATGAATCACCATCAGCAAGTAATCCCCTTCACGGGTGTGAAAAACCCCCAACCGGACCAGCGGGCCGTTTTTTAGATCGATCCCCTTCTGCAGCTTGTTCGCATATGCTTCGATGTTTGCCGGTTCCGATCCGGTCAAATCGAATACATCCAAGGTAAACGCCTGATGTTCCAAGGGTTGATTCGTCTGTTTAATTTCACCGTTTGTGAAATCATACGTCATCCGGAGCGCATCATGATGCCGGACCAACCCCTGGAATGCCTGACCGACCCAAGCCGGGTTCCATCCTTCACCGGAGAAGAGCATCATGGCTTGGTTAAAGTGGTGCGGCTCCTCGGATTGAAGGGAGAAGAACCATTTTTGAATCGGAGTCAACCGGACGTCGCCGGAAACCACTTCCTCTTCCTCCATCCGGGAGACACCGCGCCGGATAGAAGGAGCGAGTTCCGCGATCGTGGGATGACGGAACAACTGCTTGGTTTCCAGTTTCATTTGCTGCTGGTTCAACCGGGCCGCAATCCGGATCGCCTTGATTGAATCACCGCCCAGCTCAAAGAAATTGTCATGGATTCCGACCCGTTCGGCCCCCAAAACTTCCTTCCACACTTCGGCCAACAAGGCTTCGGTTTCCGTTGAAGGCTCCACATATCCGGCCGAAACTGCCTTGCGCAAATCCGGTTTTGGCAATGCGCGTTTGTCGACTTTCCCATTGGCATTTAACGGCAGCGAATCCATTTGGACAAAATATCCGGGCACCATGTAATCCGGCAGTTTTTTCTGCAAGTTTTGCCGCAGTTTGGAAACATCGATTTCACCTTCGGCCACGCAATAAGCGCATAAGTAAGATTGCCCTTTTTCATCCCGGTCCATCATCACAAAGGCTTCCCGGACCGCTTCTTCCTCCAGCAACTTCCGTTGGATCTCGCCCAATTCAATGCGATGTCCCCGGATTTTGACCTGATCATCCAAACGGTCCAAATACTCAATCGTGCCATCCGGCAACCAACGCACCAAATCGCCGGTTTTGTACATGCGCCCGTACGGTGCGAAAGGCTCCCGTACAAACCGCTCTTCCGTCAGTTCGGGGCGGTTCAAATATCCTTTGGCCACCCCGTCTCCGCTGATGCACAGTTCGCCGGGCACCCCGACCGGCTGCAATTGGTTCTCGGAATTCAGCACATAAAGCCGGGTGTTATGGAGAGGTTTCCCGATCGGAATAATTCCCCGCTCGATATGCTTGAACCCAACCGGACAATAGGTAGCGAACACGGTGGTTTCTGTCGGCCCGTACACATGAACAACGCGGTCCTCACCCAAAAACTCCACCGCTCTTTTCACATGGGAAAAGGAGACTTTTTCCCCGCCAAACAAAATTTTCCGGACGTTTCGCAAACATTCCAAATCCAAGTCAACCAGGGTGTTAAACAACGCCGTCGTGATAAAAGTGACCGTGATTTGTTCTTCCCGGATCAGCCGGGATAATTGATTCAAATCCAATAAAGCTTCTGTGGAGACCAAGGTGAGTTGCGCTCCGTGCAACAACGAAATGTAAATGTCAAAAGTCGATCCGTCGAAAGCATAATTGGACAATTGCAACACGCGATCCGAAGGATCCATTTCGATATATCCGTTATTAAACATGGTCCGGATCACGTTATAGTGCATGGTTTCGATGCCTTTGGGCGTACCCGTGGAACCGGAAGTGTAGATGATATACAGGACGTCTTCCGGGGCGTTGATATTCGGCAAATTTCCGGGATCCTCATCTTTCCAAACGTCCGGAGACAATCCGGCCACCGTCCCTTGATAAGAAACGGGAGCGGAAATCCCGGGTTCCACCAACAACATGGATGCCTGACTGTCTTCCAGCATAAACCGGATCCGCTCATCCGGATATTCGGGATCAATCGGCAAATAAGTTCCTCCCGCCTTTACAATCGCCAACAGGCTGACCATCATCAAGGGGGAACGGTTCACCATCAAACCGACGACACTTCCCCTGGTGACCCCTTGTTTCCGCAACCAACGGGCCATCCGGTTGGCTTCTGCATTCAACGCTTGATAAGTCAGGACTTGATCGCCCATTTTGACCGCCGGCCGATCCGGCGTTTTCAGCACTTGCTCCTCAAACAACTGCTGAATGGTCTTCGTTCCGGGATAAGGAGCATCCGTCCGATTAAATTCGGTGACAAGCTGATGGCGGTCTTCCGGCGGGAGCAATTCCACGTCTGCTAGGCACTGCCCCGGATCCTTGGCGATTTGTTCCAAAATGTATAAAAAGGATCGGATATATCGTTGAATCGTTTTCCGTTCAAAAAGACGCGTGCAATACTCCACATGAAAGCGGACGGTGTCAGCTTCTTCCTTTGCTTCCCATGTCATGTCAAACATCGATTGTTTCCAGGGCAACGGCACACTTTTCACGTCCGCTCCGGGAATCCGGACGGCGGCTTCCTCCATGTTTTGCAAAACAAACGCGGTGTCAAAGAGCGGATTGCGGCTCCGGTCCCGCTCCAATTGCAACGCCCCGATGATTTCTTCCAACGGATAATCGCCGTTTTCATAAGCTCCCAGCACCCGGGTTCTGACTTGTTGCATGTAACCGGCAAAAGAAAGTTCCTTTTTGGGCTGTGAACGAAGCGGCAAGGTATTGACAAACATTCCGAAAACCGGTTCCATCCAGGATTTTGCACGTCCGGCCACCGGGATTCCGACAATGATGTCTTCTTGTCCTGACAGTTTGGAAATCAACACCTTGTATGCCGAAAACAGCATCATAAACAAGGTGGCATTTTCTCTTTGCCCGATTTGCTTCAGGCGTTCCACCAATGCCGGTTTCACTTCAAAAGAAACTTTATCTCCGGCAAACTCCTGAACCGGGGGCCTCGGATAATCGGCCGGCAATTCAAGGACCGGAATCTCTCCTTCCAGCTGCTTGAGCCAATACTCTTTGCGGCGAAGGCACTCTTCCGAACCTAGCCATTGTTGTTGCCACAAGGCATAATCCTTGTATTGTTTGGAAAGCGGCGGAAGCTCCTGTCCTTGATACAGCGCACCCAGTTCACGGTACAAGATTTCTTCCACCGAGATTCCGTCCGAAACGATGTGGTGCATATCCAACAACAGGTAACAGCTCTCTTTGGCATGAATCAGGGCAGCACGAAGCAAAGGAGCTTGTCCCAAGTCGAACGGCCTGATAAAATCTGCGGCAATCCGTTTGACTTCTTCCTCCGAATCCGCGTGGAACATCTCCCACGTTATCTCTGCTTCGGCATGAACTTTCTGCACCAGTTCTTCATCCACCCAGTGAAAAGAAGTCCGCAACGCCTCATGCCGCTGAACCAATTGTTCCACCGCCGATTTTAACCGCTTTGTGTCAACATTTCCCTTCCATTCCAACAGCACCGGTGTGTGGTAAGTGGTGCCGATGTTTTCCATCTGTTCCACTGCATACAAGCGTTTTTGGACGGAAGACACCGGATAATACTCTTTTTCCTCTGCCCCCTCCCATTCATCCGGGATTCTCCCTTCCGCTTTCCGGATTTGAACGGCCATTTCCCGTAAAACCGGATTTTCAAACAAAGCCTGAATCGAAAGCTGAATCTGAAACTCTTCCCGGATTCTTGACACCAGGCGCATTAACTTGAGGGAATCCCCTCCCAAATGGAAGAAATGGTCCCCGGTTCCGGGCTCCACGTGCAAAATCTCTCTCCAAAGCCGGATCAACGTTTGTTCAGTCTCATCGGTGGTTTTCACCATCTCCCGGGTGGCGGCGACCTCCGCTTCCGGCAACGGCAAGGCTGTTTTATCCACTTTTCCGTTGGGAGTCAGCGGAAAAGCTTCCAAATGAATCAGATGGGATGGAATCATGAAGTCGGGCAATTCCTGCGCCAAGTGTTTGCGGATGTCTTCTTCCTCCCATCCTTCCCGCGCCGTGAAATAGCCGACCAGCCGATTTTCGCCGTATTCATCCTTTTGCACCAAGACCAATGCATCTTGAATCAAAGGATATTCCATGAGGCGTTGTGTGATTTCCCCCAGCTCAATCCTGAATCCACGGATCTTCACCTGATCATCCAACCGCCCCAAAAACTCGAGCCTCCCGTCCGGAAGCCAACGGACCAAATCGCCGGTTTTGTACATGATTTCACCAGGTTCATGGGGATTGGGGACAAACTTTTCCCATGTCAGGTCGTCCCGGTTCAAATAACCGCGTGCCAAACCGGCCCCGCTGATGCATAACTCCCCGGGGACGCCAATCGGTTGCAACTCGTGATTTTGATCCAAGACATAAACACGGTGATTGGCAATGGGTTTTCCAATCATGACCGGTTCGCCGTGACGGACGGTCCCGCTGGTGGTGACAACGGTGTTTTCCGTCGGCCCGTAGTTATTCACGATTTGATACGTTTGCGGAACCACTTTTTGCAGCCGGTCTCCACCGACCAGCAGGGTTTTTAAGCAATGGTTTTTGAGCTCCATAAATTGCTCTGCCACCTGCGTCGGCAGAAAACTTACCGTTACGCCTTTTTCCTGCATAAAATCATTGAGCTGCCGGATGTCGTAACGCAATTCCTCTTCAATGACATATAACGTCGCCCCGGCCACCAACGGCGGGAAAATCTCCCACACGGAAGCATCAAATCCAAAACCGGCATATTTGGTGCACCGGTCTTTTTCGGTGATGTGAAATTGTTGATTATGCCAATAAACCAAGTTAACCAAGGAAGAATGTTCGATCATCACACCTTTGGGTTTTCCAGTGGAACCCGATGTATAAATCACATAAGCCAAATCATCGGGCCGGACCGTCGATGGCAAGGGGCGCACTTCCCTGGTTACACTCCAATCCATTCCCGCCAAATCAAATACCGGGACATCCGCCGCCAAATCGCCGGACGCCGTTTTCAAAGACAGTAACATTTTGGCATGGCTGTCGCTTAACATATACGAAACCCGCTCCGGGGGATAATTGGGGTCCACCGGCAAATAAGCGGCTCCGGTTTTCAAAATCCCCAAAACCCCCACGATCATTTCCAAAGAAGGCGGGACCATGATGGCCACAATATCCCCTTTTTCAATCCCGTGATCCCTTAATGCCATCGCCAACAGATCCGCACGCCTGTTCAACTCCTGATAAGTCAGGCTGACCCCTTTGAATTCAACGGCGGTCCGGTTCGGCGACTTCATGACCCTCTGCTCAATCAGCCAGTGTACCGTTTGGCCGTCCGGAAACGCCCGGGTTGTTTCATTAAACTTTTTCAACAATTTCTTTTCTTGTGCCGTTACAATTTGCAGCTTGGAAATTTCCAAACGGGGCTGGCTGGTGACACTTTCAATGATTTGTTTCAGATGATGACCGGTCGCTTGGACCAACCCGCCATCATACCGGTTCGGATCATATGATATCCGGATGGTCAGGTATTTGGCAGGAATAAAGGTGACAATCAATCCAAGCCAGGGCGAATGCTTTTTGATTTCATAAACGTGGCTTTTATATTTTTTGATCCATTTTTGGTATTCAAAATCGTGCTTGGAATAGGAACGGTCAGCGACCACCACCAGATGGTCCAAGGCTTTTTCTTCCATCCCCGTCGCTTCATGAAACTTGGAAAGCGGAAATAAATAAAAATCAGAATGGACATTCGTTTCAGATAAATGTTGAAAGAGCTGGTGAAAGGTTTGAAAATCATCTTTGACACGGAGCAATCGGATTTCCGGATCGCAAGCAGAAACCTTCTTTCCGGAATGGTCGGCAAATGCAAACAAAACTTCTTTCTCTCCGCTGTATCTCAACAACAAACTGCCCCATACCCCTTGAAGCAACGAAGACAAAGCCCCTTGATACCTTCTGGATAACGCATAAAAACTTTCCGTGACGGACCGGCTCAGTCTGATTTCATAATGCTCCGTTGCTTCGGTCTTGTCCCCCATGTTTTCTTTGCCGGCCCATGTTTTCCTGGCGGGAATGAACACGCCCCCGTCATAGCCGCTTAACCATTCATCATAATACTTCCTGTGCTCACTCCATCGTTCCTTAACATTTGCCTTTGTCATGATTAACCTCCAATTTATATAAAACTTATAATCTATTTCAATTATTTTAAAAAGGCAAAACTCATTTTATCCAAACATCCACCTCTTGTCAATGAGACAATCATGAAATTACAAAATATAATATAAAATTATATTAATAAAAAATGTTTTTTTAGGATAAGATGCAGGTATTTCACTTATAATACCGAGGTATGTATCCTTTAAAAAATGGTATACTTATATTTTTAAATATACAGCATTTGGGGATTATGAAATATCATACTAATTCTTTTCCATCACTTTGAATTCTCCTTCCTGATTCATACAAATTTCTCATTGCACTCCGGATATCGAAAGAGATTGCTTTTGATTTGAAAATTGTTATACTAATTGAGTATGAATCCAGACATTCCGTTTTGACGGGAGGAGGAGATTCCATGGCATGGGCTTATTTGATCATCGCCGGAATCTTTGAAGTGGTATGGGCCATCGGACTTAAATACACTCAAGGATTCACCCGGTGGTTTCCATCCCTTGTCACCATTGCGGGAATGATCTTCAGTTTTTATTTTTTGTCCCTCGCCCTCAAAGCTCTGCCCATCGGCACCGCCTATGCGGTCTGGACAGGGATCGGCGCTTTGGGCACGGCAGTGATGGGGATCTTTTTGTTTGATGAACCCCATGACTGGATGCGTTTATTTTTTTTGTTCCTGATTCTGACCGGAATCGTCGGCTTGAAAGTGACATCCGCCGGTTCATAGCAAAAAGCCGTTTTTTCTTAGCCGCGCAAAATAAAAAAACCGTTATCCTTGAACAGGATACGGTTTTTTATTCACTCCGTTAATCAGCTTTCTTTTTTGTCATACACTTCTTCTTCATTGCTTTCCTTGTCTTCACCGGCCGGAACACGCGGCTCAGCCGGTTTTTGATCCTTTCTTACCAGCGGTGCCAGGTATCGTTTTACAAAGAAACCGGCAAACAGTGTCACCACCAATGCCTTGATAATGAAAATCAACAATTCAACAGCCACTGGTATGACGAGTGAGTTCATCAAATCTGGTTCTTGCAGCAATTTTTACCCTCCCAATCGAACATCAATCACAAGAATTGATGGATATTATATCAAATCTCATCCCTTTTACATAATCCGTTTGAATAAGTTCACCAATTTTTAATGATTAAAGATCGCATCGGCCGGCACTTCCAAACAAAATTCCCCATATTCCGGCGCCGAACGAATATAAAAATATATAGAATTTTCTCTATTTTTGGTATAATTAAATGTGGAATATGAAAAAAAGGGGGGTTCAACCGCCACATCCAAAACCGTTTTTCAACCGGAACCCGGGGGACTTTGATCATCATCTTTAAGGGGTGGATGGCATGTCTGATCAATTTGGCAGTGTCACCGGGATTGATGTTTCCCATCATCAATCGGTCATTGATTGGCAGAAAGTCAAAGAAGATCCTCAAAACATTCAATTCGCTTTCATCAAAGCCTCCGAGGGAGAAACATTCACCGATTCACAATTCTCCAATAATGTAAAAGGGGCGCAGGCCGCAGGAATCCAAGCGGGTGCTTATCATTACGCCAAGTTGTTAAGAGGAAAAGCAGAGAAAGAAGCGCAGAACTTTGTTGATAAACTGAAACAACACCAACTGGATCTCATGCCTGTTCTCGACCTGGAAGAAAAAAACACCGATATGACAGCGGACGAAATCGCCGATTGGGTGCTTGCCTTCGCTGAGCATGTCAAAAAAGAAACGGGCGAACAAGTTCTGTTATATACTTTCCCCGATTATATCAACCGGTTTAACGGCTTTAACAACCGTTTGAAGGACATGCCGTTATGGTTGGCGCATTGGAGAGTGGACAATCCAAAGTTGCCCTCAACAGGCGGCTGGGAAGAAATCACCTGCTGGCAGTATACGGACAAAGGGAGTGTTTCGGGAATCATGGGGGACGTGGATATGGATAGAGCCAAATCGCTCAAAGCACTGAAAAGCAAAAAAGGATCGGACAACCCCCCGCCGGAAGAACCGCCCAACCCGCCACAATCCCCGGAAGACGACAAAGACTGGCACGTTGAACTGATCGCCTCCGGTTCAGGATCTGTCAATATCAGCTTCCAATTCAAAAAAGGAAATTCAGACAAAGAACCCGCACCTTCCCCGGAACCGGAACCCGATCCCGACACGGAACCGGAACCCAAGCACGAAATGATCGATGATTACCCTTTTAAGAACAACAATCCCGGCGATGTGGACCCATGGGGTTTTTATTACAGGGAATGCGTCTCCTTTGTCGCTTGGCGCATCAATAACAATCTCGGGATTCCGTTCACCAATGACATGACCGGTCCCAACGGGAAAAAAGGACATTGGGGAGACGGCAGGCATTGGGATGAAAACGCAAGACAGATCGGTTACAAAGTGACCCGTACTCCAAAAGTCGGAGCCGTTGCCCAATGGAACAAAGGAAACCTCAACCATGTGGCCTTTGTCGCCGAAGTGAGCAGCGACCAGAAAACGGTAACGGTCGAAGAGTATAACTGGGACATCCGTCACGGCTACGGAACACGCCAAGTTCCGGTCGACCGGATTGACAATTTTATCCATATCAAAGAATAATAGGCTAATAACCGGCTTCAGCATCCCGGTTTTTGCATAAGAAAACCGGGATGCTTTTTGGGATCATCTCCCGATAAAAATATACTTTGAAAAGAAAGCTGCATCATGCTCATAACCGAAACTTGTCTTTAATCATTTTGGCGACTTTTTCAGCTTCCAAATTTGGATTGTTTATTCTAATGTAGTTTTTCTTTCTGATCTCTCCTTTCAGAGAGTTCAGACGATGTTTTTCAGCAGTCTGTTTTAAATCAAGTTCCGATTGGGTTATATTTTTTTTCGACGGTTTCTGTTCAAGTCTGTGGGGCGTTTTCTTCCGTTCAAGCCTTACTTCAAGATCCGCTTCCAGTTCCACAAAATAAACAATCCCGCCCTTGGATTCGAAAATGGAACAAATGTGATCAACATAATCCCAGTCTCTTTGTTGATCAAACGCCCAGACATACGTGAAAATGATTCCGTATAAATCACTTTCCAACGCCGCTTCAAAGATCTCTTGGCGAAACCGGTCCGATAATCTCCATGTTTCAGGACCAAAGCCAAAAAACGGATAAAGCAACTCCAGTGTCATATGATTATGAAAAAGCTTCAGTTTTGTGATTTTTTCCAGCTCTTGACCGACTGTCATTTTGCCGACGGCCTGCGGCCCGAATATCAAAACAAATTTCATTCGTCCCCTTCTTTCAACCCGTTTATTTTTCAAAAAGGCTCGCCGCCCCATCCACAATAAATGAACTTCGACCAGACGGTTTCTCTTTCACATGATAAAAAAACCGCAGCCTTGAAAATTCAAAAGCTGCGGTTTTCTGTGCGGTTTAGCTCCGGTTAAACTTCCATGATAATTGGCAAAATCATCGGACGACGACGGGTCCGCTCAAACAGAAATTTGCTTAATGCATCCCGGATGCTCGTTTTGAGCGAAGCCCATTCGCTGACATGTTCTCTCATGCATTTTTCCATGGTCAATGCCACAATCCGGTTCGCTTCATCCAATAACTGTTCGGATTCCCGAACATAAACAAAGCCTCGCGAAATGATATCCGGCCCTGATACGATGGTGCCGTTTTCTTTGCTTAAGGTCAGCACCACGACCAAAATTCCGTCCTGAGATAGTAATTTGCGGTCTCTTAATACAATATTGCCAACATCACCAACGCCCAAACCGTCAACCAATACTTTCCCGGTCTGAACCTTGGGCCCGTATCGGGCACGACCACCTGAAATTTCAACCATATCTCCGTTGTCACAGATAAAAATGTTTTCCGGGCTTACTCCTACAGATTCGGCAAGTTGGGCGTGAGCACGCAACATACGATACTCACCATGAATCGGAATAAAGTATTTGGGTTTCATTAAATTCAGCATGAGCTTCAGGTCTTCCTGAGACCCATGCCCCGAGACGTGTACATGCGAAGTCGTGCTATACACAACATCCGCCCCAATCCGGAATAATTGATCGACGGTGCGGCCGATCAATTTTTCGTTGCCCGGAATGGGTGTGGCGGCAATGATCACGGTATCACCGGGTAAAATTTCCACTTTGCGATGAGATGCGTTCGCCATGCGTGTCAGCGCTGACATCGATTCCCCCTGACTTCCTGTGGAAATCACCGCCACCCGATTGGCAGGCAAACGATTGATCTCATCCGGGTCAATGATCAAATCAGAGGGCACATGCAAATACCCCAACTCCGATGCAATATTGACCACATTGACCATGCTGCGTCCCACCACAGCCAGCTTTCGACCGTACATATGGCATGCGTTCACCACTTGCTGGATGCGGTGAATATTGGACGCAAAAGTAGCTACAATCACCCGTTGCTTTGCTTTACGGAAAACTTCGTTAATCCCTTCACCGACCGAACTTTCCGATCCGGTAAATCCGCTGCGCTCCGCATTGGTGCTGTCAGATAATAAACACAATACCCCTTTTCTTCCAATCTCAGCCATTTTATGGATATCCGCAGCGTGTCCATTCACCGGGGTCATGTCAAATTTAAAATCTCCCGTGTGAACAACGGCTCCTTCCGGTGTATGAATGCAAATACCGACGGAATCAGGAATACTGTGATTTGTATAAAAAAAGGTCGCTTTCAGTGTAGAACCCAGTTTGATTTCCGATTTACCGTTGATGATGTACCGTCTCGTGTCATTTAACAGATGAGCCTCGCGCAATTTATGCTCAACCAGTCCCATCGTCAATTTCGTGGCGTAGACGGGAACATTGAGCTGACGCAAAATATACGGCAACCCGCCGATATGGTCCTCATGACCATGCGTCAAAAGAATCCCGCGTACTTTATCCTTATTCTCAACCAAGTATGTGATGTCAGGTATCACGATATCGATTCCCAGCATTTCCTCTTCCGGGAACATCAAGCCCGCATCAATCACAACAATGTCGTTCTCATACTGCACCACATACATGTTTTTTCCGATTTCATCCAACCCACCGAGTGCAAAAATGGATAATTTGCCTCGCTGGTTTTTTGTCAAACTGTTTACCTCCTATATTCTGTTGTCTTTAACTGAAACCGCACAATTACCACTTGTCCCTTATTATATACGATGAAAAAATGGATATGCAACCGGATCTTTTGTTGAAAAAAGTCAATGACAAACAAAAAACCTGCCTGTTTTTTCACAGGCAGGTCCGTTCCCGTCACAGTTCTTTCAACCATTCATCCGTTTTCCTTTTTTCTTCTTCCGACAATTCCACAATCGGAAGGCGCACGTAAGGTTTCGACCAGCCTTTTTGCGACATCGCATATTTCAATGGTGCCGGGCTCGTCGTCAAAAACACGCCGTGGAAGACAGGAAGCAGACGAATGTGCAAGCTTTGCGCTTTCTTCACATCCCCCGAGAAGAAAGCTTCCATCATTTCTTTCATTTCCCGGCTGACCAGGTGGCTGGCCACACTGACAACCCCGGCTCCGCCAATTGACAAAATCGGCAAAGTGAGCCCGTCATCTCCGCTGTATACCGCCACATCGCCGGGAACCGCCGAAATCAGCCGCCCGATTTGATTGAGATCCCCGCTTGCCTCTTTGATAGCGACCACATTATCCAATTGAGCGAGCCGGGCCATGGTTTCAGCCGTCATATTGACACTGGTGCGTCCGGGGACATTGTACAGCATCACCGGCAGTGAAGTCGATTCGGCAATCGTTTTGAAATGCTGATACAACCCTTCCTGCGACGGTTTGTTGTAATAGGGGGCGACCAGCATCACCCCGTCGACGCCGATTTCCTCCGCTTTCTTGGTCAATTCCAGGCTTTGCAGGGTGTTATTGCTTCCGGTCCCTGCGATCACTTTGATCCGGCCGTTTGCTTTTTCTTTGGCAAAACGATATAATTCCAGCTTTTCGGAGAGGGTCAGGGTGGGAGACTCTCCGGTCGTTCCGGAAACAACAATTGAATCATTCCCGTCCTCGATCAAACGCTCGATATTGGCTTCCAAACAGGGCCAATCAATCTCGTTTTTTTCGGTAAACGGCGTAAACAGCGCCGTGATTAATCGGCCAAACAACATCCTCACTTCCCTCCTTTATGAACAGTAGAGTTTATTCAGATGAAATTTTTTATGCAAAGCACGCACAGCTTTCTCCATGTCTTTTCCATGGACCAGCACCCAAATGGTCGTATGGGAATCCGCTGATTGCAACACTTGAATATCCTCTTCCGTCAGTGCTTCCGAAATTTTGGCCATCACGCCCGGAACGCCGGCGATGCCTGCACCGACAACGGATACCTTGCTGCAACCTCTGGATAATTCCGGTTCCAGTCCCAGATCATATAATATTTGTTCCGCCTGATCCGCCAGATCATCATAAACCGTATAGGCAATTTCGCTCGGGTTGACGCTGATAAAATCGACACTGATCCCATGATCCGCCATCGCTTTGAAAACTTTCAACTGTGTATGGTATTGCCCTTGTCTCAGCCGGATTTTCACCTGAGTCACATTGGGCATCTGGGTCACCCCGATGATGGTGTTTTCCCGCACTTCCCGAACCAACCGGTCAATTTCGCTCCGGTGTGTCACCAACGTTCCCGGATGATCTGACATGGTCGAACGGATCCGAATCGGGGTGCTGTTTTGCATGGCAATCTCCACGGCCCGGGGATGAATCACCTTGGCTCCTTGAAAAGCGAGATTGCACATTTCAACATAGGTGACCTGCTCCAATTGGGCGGCATCCTCGACAATTCTTGGATCAGCCGTCATAATCCCTTCTACATCTGTAAAAATATCTACATATTCGGCATCAAGAGCCGCTCCCAACGCCGTTGCGGTGGTATCGCTGCCGCCGCGTCCCAATGTGGTGATTTCCCCATCGGTTGTTTGCCCTTGGAAACCGGCCACGACAACGACCCGGTTGTTTTCCAGTTCATGCAAAATGCGTTTGGGATTGACGGTGATAATCTGGGCATTGGTATGCTGATCGTTCGTAATGATCCCCGCTTGTCCACCGGTCAATACACAGCTCCGGATCCCTGCCTGGGTCAGCATGCTGGACAGGGTAGCTGCAGAGATGATCTCTCCACAGCTTAACAACAAATCTTTTTCACGGGGAAGGATCTGCTGATCATATTGATCAATCAAACCGAGCAATGTATCGGTTGCGTATGGTTCCCCTTTTCTTCCCATCGCTGAAACAACGACAACCAGTTTGTTTCCTTTCTCCAGCTCGTTGGAAATATGACGAAGGACACGTTGACGCCGTTCAGCGGTTGCCACGGAGGTTCCTCCGAACTTCTGTACAATAATGCTCATGCCTATCCCTTCTCTTTATGATCATTCTCTTTCAATCAAAGTTTCTGCAATTTGAACCGTGTTGGTTGCGGCTCCTTTCAAAAGATTATCCGAAACCACCCACATATTGAGCGCGCGCGGATGGGTCAAATCGCGACGGAGACGTCCGACAAACACTTCCGTCCGGCCGGATGCATCCAACGGCATGGGATAAATCTGCTCCTCAATCGCATCCTGCACCACCACACCCGGTGCATCATTTAAGAGGGTTCGGACTTCATCAAGATCATAATCCGATTTTAATTCCACATAAACCGATTCACTGTGCCCCCGTACAACCGGGACCCGTACACAAGTGGCGGTCACGCCGATGGAATCATCCGCGAAGATTTTTTTCGTTTCGCGCACCATTTTCATTTCTTCAAGTGTAAATCCGTTTTCTTCCGCCACATCCACTTGCGGAATCACATTGAACGCTTGCTGATAATGTTTGTCAAGTTTGCCCACGGGAAGAACATTTTTTTGGACTTCTTCACCGGCCATCGCGGCTTTCGTCTGTTCTTCCAATTCGTTGATCGCTTTCCATCCCGCACCGGAGACGGCTTGGTATGTCGAGACAATGATTCTTTCGATTCCGTACCGATCCGCCAACGGTTTTAATGCAACAACCATTTGAATGGTGGAACAGTTGGGATTAGCAATAATTCCTTTATGCTGATCCAACGCTTCCGGATTCACTTCCGGAACCACCAACGGGACTTCCGGATCCATTCGAAAGGCGTTGGTATTATCCACAACAACCGCCCCGCGTTTCACCGCTTCTTTTGCCAATGCCTTGCTCACACTGCCGCCGGCGCTGAATAAAGCGAAATCGACGCCTTCAAATGCTTCCGGCACTGCTTCCTGAACCGTGATTTCCCGACCGCGGAATGTGATTTTTTTGCCTGCGGAACGTTTGGAAGAAAGCAAGCGCAATTCTTCGACAGGAAAATTTCTTGCATCGAGGGTGTTCAATATTTCTTGCCCGACAGCTCCGGTTGCTCCTACCACTGCGACATGATATTTCTTTGCACTCATGAAGTCCCCTCCCATATGAAGTGAGCCCCCTGTATCTCATCAACGGGGGACGAATGAATCATCTATCCGAGCTCTTTTCTATTATGAAGTCAAGTCGCGGTATTTTTCAACTATTAATGGTTGCAACTGTTTCCCTTCGATGGCGGCAAGACAGGTTTCCGGGATCAATTCCATTCGTGCGACCATGGACTTGGGTTTTTTTTCGGGAGCATCTTGGCCAAACGGAACAAAATAAATGTCTTTGGCTGCCAGCAATTTTGCCAGGTTGACGGCATTTAAGCCGAGTGCGTCGTTCGTGGAAATGGCCACCACCACCGGCCGGTGATTGCGCATTTGCGCTTTTGCCGCCATCAAAACCGGGCTGTCTGTCAATGCATTGGCAAGTTTCGCCAGGGAATTGCCGGTGCAGGGAGCAATCACATAACAATCCAAACTTTTTTCAGGACCGAACGGTTCCACTTCCGGTATGGTCATCAACGGGGTCCGACCGGTGATTTCTTTAATTTTTTTCTTCCAATCTTCCGCGGTGCCGAACCGGCTGTCCACCGTCGCCACCGTATGGGAAATCACCGGAATCACGTTTGCCCCCAGTTCCACCAATCTTTTCATTTGCGGGAGCACTTCATCATGCGTACAGTGGGATGCCGTCATGCCGAAGCCGATCGTCAAGTTTTGAAAATTCACTGAACGGTTCCCTCCCTGAATAACTCATTTTTCATGATCCGGGTGATGGTCTCCGCCAAAATTTGTCCGGCTGTTTTCGGAGCCACGATTCCCGGCAGACTGGGTGCCAAGATGGCTTTGATTCCTCTTTTTTCAGCGAACGGATAATCCACGCCTCCCGGTTTGGATGCCAGATCAATGATGACCACATCATGAGGCACGTTGGCCAAAACGGTTGAATCAATGATCAAGGACGGAACGGTGTTAAAAATCAAATCCGCATTTTTCACATGGTCTTTTAATTCGGATGTATCAAACGCCTGAATCCCCATTTCAAATGCGCGGGCTTTATGCTCGGAACTTCTCACCCCGACTTTCACCCGGGCTCCAATCGCATGAAGCACACGGGCCAGCGACAATCCGCATCTTCCCATGCCCAGCACAATGCTTTCGGAACCGTGAATGGTGATGTCGGTGTGTTGGATGGCCATCATCAGCGCACCTTCCACTGTCGGGATGGAGTTGTAAATGGCCACATCATCCCGGTTTAAGAGTTCAATAAGTTGAAGCCCGAAATCCCGGCACAACTTTCGCAAATACTCCTTGGCCATCCCGGCAAAAACGAGGCAATGTTTTGGAAGAGATTGAAACAACTCCGGGGTCAGAAACAATTTTTTGGACGTAAAAACACTGCTGATTTGCCCTTTTTCATCGGTCCCAATGATCGGGAGCACCAAAACATCCGCCGTCTCTAACAAATCAGACGAAAGCTCCTTTAACGAAGCCCCGCTGACCGGACTTTGCAAATTGTCAAATCCGACCAATGAAACCCGGGCTCCCATCTCTGTACAGCTTTTAATCACCTCTAATTGCCGTGCATCTCCACCGAGGAAGACAACATGTTTGCCTGTCAGCATTTTCTTCACTCCTTTCCCCGGAAGAATCCTTACCATGATCAACATCTGTTTGCATCATATGAAAAAAAATGAAATTCGGTTCCCTTCTGTCAAAATTGTTTTTTGGAAGATTTCCGGTCCAACGAATCCACGATCAACATTTCCGGCCCGACTTTCCGGATCATGCTCCACGTCAATTCCATAAACCTGTGCTTCTTTTTAAACCAGGAAGATTCCGTCGGTAACAAGATGGCATGGATTTTTCCGGTTTGCGGATCAAACGACATGTCTGCATGCAACAAATCCCCCAACCGTTCTCCTCCCACCAAATCGATGCATTCCTTTTCTGCCAGTTCACTCCAGCGCAACATCCTTCCCCCCCGACGTTCCATTTTTTCTCTCCCTTTATCCATATGATTCAGTCAACACTTTTATAAAAAACAAAAAGCCCGGCAGGCTTTGCCGGACTTTCGGATTTGGCGTTCATCCTCTTTATTTAACGATGTTCCAATCGGATCCTTTGCATTTCCAAAATCAGTACATCCAATTGCTCGGATAAAGGCAAAACACGGGCATCCATCAATCGTTCGGGTTCACCGTTCACCAATTGGTACAATTCCTTGCGGAGATGTTCCATTTCCTCCTGTAACCTTCTGATCCGATGCCGCTCGGACATGAAGATCACCTCTCCTATTTACCCGTATGACCAAAGCCTCCAGACCCACGTTCCGTTTCATCCAACGAATCCGTAACTTTGAGGGAAACCGCAGGGACTTGCATAAACACCAACTGTGCAATACGGTCTCCCCGCTCAACCCGAAAAGGCCGTTCCCCCAGGTTCAGCAAAATCACCCCGATTTCTCCACGGTAATCTGCATCGATTGTCCCTGGTGTGTTGAGCACGGTGATTCCGTGTTTTAAAGCAAGACCGCTTCTCGGACGCACTTGGGCCTCCAGCCCTGCCGGCATCGACAAGGCAATTCCGGAAGGAATCAACTTCCACCGGCCCGGTTTGATTTCCACTGGATCCATCACTGCGGCATGGAGGTCAAAACCACTGGAACCCGTCGACATTTTCACTGGAAGAGGCAGATCTTCGTTTCCTGGCATGTGAAAAACTTTGACATTATGCAATGGAGTTCCTCCTAAAACTGGAAGGGATTTTTCCGTCTGGCGAAATCAGCGCCAACGACATGGGTGATGAAAAAATTTTCCGCGCCAGACGATTCACGCCATCCAAAGTGATTCTATCCACCTTTTCGATGATTTCATCCAAAGTGAACTGACGATTTAACAACAATTCATTGCGCCCCAACCGGCTCATGCGGTTGTTGGTGCTTTCCAGTCCAAGCATTAAGCTCCCTTTCAATTGTTCTTTGGCTTTGTGCAATTCGTCCGTCGTCAATCCTTTGGTTTTGAGATCATCCAAAATTTGATAAATGTATTCAACCACTTCATTCTCCTGCCCGTGTTTCGTTCCGGCATAGATGGCAAAAAGGCCGGTGTCACGATGGGCGGAATGATAAGAAAACACCGAATAGGCAAGCCCGCGCTCTTCGCGGATTTCCTGGAACAAACGGGAGCTCATGTTGCCGCCAAGCACATTATTCAACAAAACCAATGTGTAAAAATCTTCATCACCGACGGCCAGTCCCGGCAATCCGAAACATAAATGGGTTTGTTCGGTTTCTTTTTGTTTCACTTTGACATCCGGCGTAAAAACCGGAACCTCCCTGCTTCGTACCGGCATCTCGCCCTGATGGCCGGAAAAAGCTTCCTCGACCCTTTCCTTGTAATCATCCGGCAAATTGCCGGCAATGGCAATCACGACATTGGAAGGGACATAAAATTGATTTTTATAGCGGAACAAATCCTCCCGGCGGAAACCGGTCACGGTTTCGGCATTGCCCAATACAGGGTATCCCAAGGGGTGGCCGCCTGACGACACTTCGGAAAGCATGTCATGAACCAGGTCATCCGGCGTGTCTTCCACCATGTAAATTTCCTCCAAGACCACTTTTTTCTCTTTTTCGATCTCGCCTTCATCAAACACCGATTCAAAAAACATATCCGATAATACATCCAGTGCCGTTAAAAAATGTTCGTCCAGCACTTTGGCATAATAACAAGTGATTTCTTTGGAGGTGAAGGCATTCACGTGTCCGCCGATTGCGTCAAAGGATTCCGCAACCTGTTTCGCGGTGCGCGTTTTGGTTCCTTTAAACATCATGTGTTCGATAAAATGGGAAATCCCGTTATTGGCAAGCGATTCATTTTCAGAACCGGTTCCCACCCAAATCCCCAAAGCGACTGAACGGACGTGGGGGATTTTTTCAGCAACCAACCGAACACCATTCTCCAGCGTATGTTTAACGATCAAATAAGATCCTCCTTAATTCTCTGATAAACTACAAAAAAGCAACACTACTATATCAAATCATAAATCATTGCTCAATGGAATCCACTCGTTTTGAAGAGAGCATTTCGCTGACCGTCATCCACTTCAAGCCCTTGTTTTTCCCTGCACGGATCATCCCCGGCAACGCTTTGACCGTCCGGTCCGTCGGATGAGTCAACAACAAGGTGCCGGGTGCAATCCCTTTTTCCACCTTGTTCACCATCATCTCCGGCGAAACGGACTTTTTCCAATCGACGGTATCCAATGTCCATAATATGGTTTTCATTTGAAATTGTTCGGCTATTTTTAATACGCGGTTGTCAAAATCGCCGGCCGGCGGGGCAAACCACCTGCTTTTGACCTGTAAGGTTTCTTGGATTAAAGACTCCGTCTTTCCGATCTCGGCTTCGATTTGCCCGGTGCCGATCCGGCTCATCAAAGGATGGGAATAAGCATGATTTCCCACTTCATGCCCTTCTTTCACCAACTGCCTGGCCATTTCGGGATTCTTTTTCAGCCAGGAACCATCCAAAAAAAAGGTCGCTTTCACCTTTTCCTGTTTGAAAATCTTGAGCATTTCCGGTATGTATTCCGTTCCCCAAGCCACATTCACCATCAGCGCGGCCGCCGGTTTTTTTTCGTTCCCCCGGTAAACCGGTGCCTGTCCCAGATCTTCCAGTTGTATTTTCGGGGGAATTTCCTGATACACCCAATGAATCCGGTGCTTGTCTTTTTGCTTGAGTGTGCTTTCGATCGTTGCTTCCAGGTCGACTTTTCGCCCGTTCAGCCCCGGAATGGCTTTCCAAACCGGATCCAGCCGTGCATCGATGGGGGCAATCTGATGTTTGGGCGCCTCTTTTTTGATCTTTTCGACAATCGGGGAGTCTGTCTTGAAGCCGGAAGAGATCACCGACACCTCCGCTCCGCTCTTCACGGCCGTCACATAAGCTTCAATGGTGGGAAGTTGGACCAGCAAAACAATAAAACAAACCGATAAGAACAGTGTCGCCATACGAACGGGAAACAAAGTTTGCCGCCTCCTTTCCTTCCTACCATATGCTCCCGGACAACTCCCTATGACCGTCGTATAAATATAAAAAAGAGGCAGATTCGCTCTGACTCTTTTCCTTTGCCTCTTCCTTTAAATTTTTTCTTTTTTCTTCGCTGCTTCATCTTTTAACACAGCTTTGCGGGACAAATTAATCCGTCCTTGGTCATCAATCTCCGTCACTTTTACCATGATCGAGTCTCCGACTTTCACCACGTCGCTGACTTTTCCGACCCGGTTTAAATCCAGTTGAGAGATATGAACAAGTCCTTCTTTGCCCGGAATGATTTCCACAAATGCTCCGTATTTTTCAATCCGTTTGACCGTTCCGAGATACGTTTCGCCAACCACCACTTCACGAACCAAATCTTCGATGATTTTTTTCGCCCGTTCGTTTTGTTCCGTTTCCGGAGAAGCGATGAAAATGCGGCCATCTTGTTCGATATCGATTTTGACTCCGGTTTCTTCGATGATTTTATTGATGACTCGTCCGCTCGGTCCGATCACATCACGGATTTTATCCGGATGAATCCGTAAGGTGGTAATCTTCGGAGCATATGGGGACAATTGTTTTCGCGGTTCCTTGATGGTGGCTTCCATGTTGTCCAGGATCACCATTCTGGCTTTCCGCGCTTGTTCCAATGCTCTTTGGAGAATGTTCCGGTCAATGTCTTCGATTTTGATATCCATTTGAAGGGCGGTAACTCCTTTTCGTGTACCGGCCACTTTAAAATCCATATCTCCAAGATGGTCTTCCATGCCTTGGATATCGGTTAACACGACAACATTATCCTCTTCTTTGACCAGTCCCATCGCGATGCCTGCAACGGGTGCTTTGATCGGAACCCCCGCATTCATCAAGGCAAGCGTCGACGCGCAAATACTTGCTTGCGAAGTGGAACCGTTGGACTCAAGCACTTCGGAGACCAACCGGATGGTGTACGGGAAAACATCTTCGGAAGGAATCACCGGTTCGAGTGCTCTTTCCCCCAAAGCCCCGTGTCCGATTTCCCGGCGTCCCGGTGACCGGATCGGTCTTGCTTCACCGACGCTGAACGGAGGGAAATTATAGTGGTGCATAAAGCGTTTGGATTCCTCCAAATCCAAACCATCCAGGATTTGCACATCGCCGAGTGCCCCCAACGTACAAACGCTTAACACCTGGGTTTGTCCGCGTCGGAACAATCCGGAACCGTGTGTCCGCGGCAGGACATCAATTTCGCTGGAAAGCGGGCGGATTTCATCGACAGCCCGTCCATCCGGACGTTTGCCCTCTTCCAATATCAACCGGCGCACTTCTTCTTTCACGATTTGATCCAAGACGGTATTCATGTCTTTTTCTTGCTCGGCCCATTCTTCTTCCGTCAGTTCCCCGGCCATCTGTGCCAAGACTTCTTCCTTCACCTGATCGATCGCATCCTGGCGCTCTTGTTTGTCAATGACCTGAACGGCTTGGATCAAAGAATCGGTAGCAAGTTCCCGCACGCGTTTTTCCAGTCCGGGATCGACCTGATGCAATTCGGGCTCCATTTTGGGCAGTCCCACTTTTTCCACGATCTGTTCCTGAAAAGCCACCAGCTCCTTGATCACTTCGTGGCCAAACAAAATCGCTTCCAGCATCGTTTCTTCCGGCACTTCATCCGAACCCGCTTCCACCATGTTCACCCCGTGTTTCGTACCAGCCACCACCAGATGCAGATCGGATTTTTCCATTTGTTCCACCGTCGGATTAATGACCAATTGACCATCAACCCGGCCAACCACCACGCCTCCGATGGGTCCTTTGAAAGGAATGTCCGAAATGGAAAGTGCCACGGATGCGCCGATCATGGCGGCAATTTCCGAAGAGCAATCCTGATCCACCGACATGACAGTGGTCACCACTTGCACTTCATTGCGAAACCCTTCATCAAACAGCGGGCGAATGGGGCGGTCAATGAGCCTGGAAGCCAAAATGGCTTTGTCGCTCGGGCGGCCTTCACGCTTGATAAAGCCTCCCGGGATTTTCCCAACCGCATACAAACGTTCTTCATAATTTACCGTCAACGGAAAAAAGTCCGTGTCTTTCGGCTCCTTGGATGCAACCGCGGTAGCCAGCACCGAAGTGTCTCCATATCTCACCATCACCGCACCATTGGCTTGATTGGCATATTTTCCGATTTCCAGCTTTAATTTTCGTCCAGCCAGATCTGTCTCAAATGTTTGAGGTTCCATCTTCAATCATTTCCTCCTCTCAAAAACACAAATATAGCATACTTCTCCACATTTACAGTATGTTCCTTCCACTTCTCTTTTAAAAGATGAGATGATAAAAAAGCGGGGCATGCCGCCCCGCTTTTCTTATCGACGCAATCCGAGTTTTTTGATCAGTTCACGATAACGAACAATGTCTTTCTTCTTCAAGTAGTTCAACAAGTTCCGGCGTTGACCAACCATTTTCAAAAGACCACGGCGAGAATGATGATCTTTTTTATGATCTTTTAAGTGCTCGTTTAACTCATTGATCCGATGAGTCAAAATCGCGATTTGCACTTCGGGGGAACCCGTGTCATTATCGTGTGTTTTAAATTCATTGATGATTTCTCTTTTGCGTTCATTGGTTAATGCCATCGAAAAATCCTCCTTTTGCTCAATCGCCCATAACCCAGAACACCGTCGAGGCATCGGTGATCCGAGCCAGGGTTGTTACCGAATCAGTATACCATAAGAAAAAGATGAGTACAACAAGCCTTATTGTGCAAATAACTTCAACCAACGCTCTGCTTCTTGCCGGTCTTTTTCAATCTGCTGAATTAACGCCTCCACGCTCGGAAACTTTTTCTCTTCGCGCAAGAAATGATAAAACTCCACTTTGCATTTCTTGCCGTAATAGTTGCCGGATTGCCCGAGCAGGTGCACTTCCAACCTTTCACTCGGTTGATCGCTTTTAAAAGTGGGACGCACTCCGATATTCATGATGCCATAGGAAGAAACCTCATCAATGGTTGCTTTGACCACATAGACGCCTCGGGCGGGAACAAAATACGGAGCCTTCAGGTCCAGATTGGCTGTGGGAAACCCCATCAACCGCCCCCGCTGATCTCCCCGGACCACCTCTCCTTGCAGCGAATACGGGCGCCCCAGGATGTCCCGGGCGGTTTTGACATCCCCTTCGGCCAACGCCCGCCGCAACCTGGTGCTGCTGATCACTCCCTGATCCTGTTGGATCAAAGAGACGATTTCGGTGACGAAATGCCCTTTTCCCAATTCGGTCAGGTCTTCTGCTTTCCCCTCCGCTTTGTGTCCAAACGTAAAATTGTACCCTGTCACCACGCCTTTGACACCAAGCGGCAATAATATGTCGGTGACAAATTCTTCTTTTGACAAAGAAGCGAAATTCCGGTCAAACCGGACAACATAAACTTTCCTGACCCCCAAACGGGCAAACTGCTCCAACTTGTCGGGATACGGGGTCAGATAACGGTGAATCGCCTCTTGCCCCAACACTTCCCGTGGATGCGGATCAAAAGTCATGACCGCCGGAACCGCCTTCAGTTCCCGGGCCAAATCCATCGCCTTTCGGATCACGGCTTGATGCCCCAAATGGACACCGTCAAAAAAACCAATCGCCAGTGCAATCGGTTCCTGATCGGTTGGTTGATCGATCATCGGATAGGTTAAATGTATCGTTTCCATCTACTCCACATCCCGAAATACTTTTTCTGGTTTCGCCAAGCCCTTTTCAATCACCCGGTATACAGCGCAAAAAACACCGGTGTCCGTATACACACGAACCAGTTGATTCTCATTGAACAATTGATCATCAACAGGAATCTCTATTTTCCAACCATCATAAACTTTTTGAAGATCTTCATGATTCACCATCATGCCGGGCATGAACGAAATCCCCTCATCCAACCGGGTGACATGATTTTCCCAAGCATCTTGCTCCCCGATTTGCTTCAACTCATCCAACGTGTAACAATCTTCCAGGTGAAACGGGCCACTTTGCACCCGCACCAGAGAAGCCATATGCGCCGGATACCCCAAAGCTTTTCCGATGTCCACACACAAGGTGCGGATATAAGTCCCTTTGGAACAAAGAACTTCAAAATGAATTTCCGGATATTCCCCCGGCGTCATCCCCGTCCATTTTAATTCATAAATGTGGACCTTCCTTTTCGGCCGGTCGATCTCCTTTCCTTCGCGGGCCCACTCATATAAACGGCGTCCGTTCACTTTCACGGCCGAATACATGGGTGGAACCTGCGTAATCTCCCCGACAAACCGGGAGAAAACCTCCTCCACTTGTGCCGGCTCCACCGGTTCCACCCGTTCGGCCTCTGCAATGACGGCGCCGGTCTGATCTTCCGTTTCGGTGGCAATCCCCAATTTCAAGGTTCCTTGATAACGCTTGGGGCGGTCCTGCAAATATTCCACCAACCGGGTGGCTTGTCCCAGACAAACAGGCAGCACGCCTTCCACTTCCGGATCCAGCGTGCCTGTATGACCAGCCTTTTTTTGCTTTGTCAAGCGGCGGACGATGGCGACAATATCATGGGATGTATAGTTTTTTGGTTTAAAAACGGGCAAAATCCCATGGCACCCCATTTAAACTTCACACCCCTGCTTCAACCTGGACTGAACTGCTTTGAAAACGCGCTCGTGAACTTCGCGGAGTGTCCCGGGCATGCTGCATCCCGCCGCACGGGCATGGCCGCCTCCGCCAAATTCCTTGGCCACCCGGCCCACATCAACCTGTTCTCTGGAACGGAAACTGACTTTGATGGTTCCGTCATCCTCTTCCCGGTACAAAATGCCGACATCCACCCCGTAAATATTTCGCGCATAATTGACGATGCCATCCAAAGCTTCGTACGAATTCGCCGCTTTTTCCATTTCCTCTTTGCTTAAAAACATCCATGCAATGAGTCCGTCGTCTGATTTCTGCAAGGTGGACAAAGCCCCTTGCAGCAATTTTAACTGCTCCATGGTTACGGTTTCCAAAGCCCGGTCGGCAATCTTATGCGCTTCGATGCCGGTCTCCACCAACTTGGCGGCTTGTCTCAACACTTTCGGGGAAGTATTGGAATAGCGGAATCCCCCCGTGTCGGTCAACAAACCGGTGTAAAGGCATGCCGCCAGTGGTTCGCAAATGGGGAAGTTGTTTTCTTCCGCCCAATCAAAAATAATTTCCACGGTTGCCGCCGCTTCCGGAACCACAATGTTGATATCCCCAAACCGGTCATTGGTCGCATGATGGTCCAGGTTGACGATCACCGCATCATCCCGGATCAGGAAACGGCAGGCGCCCATCCGCTCTTTGTCGGCGCAATCCAAAGCAATCACATATTGGAAGGAGCCGGAAACCTGTTCCGCCGGCTGAATCTCTTCCACTCCGGGCAGAAAAGAAAATTTCCGGGGAACCGGGTCTTCGTTGACCATCGTCACTTGCTTGCCGGATTGTTTTAACATATATCCCATCGCCAAAGTGGAACTGATCGCATCCCCATCCGGGTGAAGATGAGATACCACCAAAATCCGGTCGGCCTTTTCCAAAAAAGCAAGCAGCTCATCAAAACGGCTCATTGTTTCTCATTCTCCCGTGCATGAACATCCCGCAGCAGACGTTCAATGTTTTCACTGTAATCAAGGGATTGATCAATCGAAAAAATGAGTTCGGGAACATGACGCAACGAAACACGATGCCCGATTTCAGAACGAAGGTAACCTTTGGCTTTTTCCAGTCCGGTCAAAGTTTCTTGTTTTTGCTCCTTGCTTCCCATCACGCTGATGTAAACTTTGGCAATTTGCAGATCTCCGCTCATTTCGACACCAGTCACCGTCACAAATCCGATACGGGGATCTTTTAACTCTTGCTGGATAAGTTGGCTTAATTCCTTTTTGATCTGTTCACCCACACGACTGTTACGTATCCGTGCCACGGATCAAACCTCCTCGTCAACCTAAAATGTGATATCTGCCGCAATGATCTCCAAACCATCCGTTTGTTCAAGCAGCCGAAGGGCTTGTTCCAGTTCTTTTTCCACCACCATCCGGTTGCTTCCGACCCCCACGACTGCAAGCGAAACAAACTGACGATCGTCTTGATCCGCCACTTCTGCAATGGAAAGGTTAAACCGGTTCCTGATTTTTGCCTGGACGCTTTGAATCACCCTGCGTTTGTCTTTGAGGGAGAAAGAGGCGATCACCCGCCCCTTAAACTCCAGTACACCGATGTGCACGTTACTTCCGCTCCACTTCCTGGATGGTGTAAACTTCGATTTGGTCTCCTTCTTTGATGTCATTATAGTTTTGCAAGGTAATCCCGCATTCATACCCTTGTGCCACTTCTTTGGCATCATCTTTGTAACGTTTCAGCGTGTCAATTTCACCTTCATGGATCACGACACCGTCACGAATCACCCGGGCTTTTCCGTCACGAACCACTTTCCCTTCGATGACATAACAACCGGCAATGGTTCCGATCCGGGAGACTTTAAAGATTTGGCGAACTTCTGCAATGCCTGCCATGACCTCTTCATATTCGGGATCCAAAAGACCTTTCATGGCCGCTTCGATTTCCTCAATCGCTTTATAAATGACCCGGTGTAAGCGGATGTCCACTTTCTCCTGTTTGGCCATCTCCCGGGCATTGGGTTCGGGACGGACATTAAACCCGATCACAATGGCATTTGAGGCAGAAGCCAAAATGATGTCCGATTCCGTGATGGCTCCGACAGCCGCATGGATGATTTTTACGCGTGCGCCTTCGACATCAATTTTTTCAAGCGAGTGTTTCATGGCTTCTGCAGAACCATGGACGTCTGCTTTAATAATAACATTTAATTCTTTGACTTCGCCTTCTTTAATTTGTTTGAACAAATCATCCAGCGATACACGGGAATGGGCTCCGCGTTCTTGTTCTTTTTGTTTCGTCTGGCGTTTCTCGGCGATGGAACGCGCTTTTTTCTCATCCTCAAACACCATGAACGCATCGCCGGCATTCGGCACATCAGAAAGCCCCAGAATTTCGACCGGTGTCGATGGCGGTGCCGTTTTGACACGACGCCCTTGATCGTTGATCATGGCACGAATTTTACCAAAGTAATTTCCGGCCACCACCGGATCTCCGACATGCAGCGTACCGTTTTGCACCAGCACGGTGGCAACAGCTCCGCGGCCTTTGTCCAGTTCCGCCTCAATGACCACCCCGCGGGCGCGTTTATCCGGATTGGCTTTCAGTTCCTGAACTTCGGCCACCAACAGAATCATTTCCAGCAATTCGTCAATGCCGTCTCCTGTCAAGGCCGATACCGGGACAAAAATGGTGTCCCCGCCCCATTCTTCCGGAACCAATCCGTATTCGGTCAATTGTTGTTTCACCCGGTCCGGATTTGCCTCGGGTTTATCCATCTTGTTGACGGCAACAATAATCGGGACATCGGCTGCTTTGGCATGGTTGATGGCTTCGACCGTTTGCGGCATGACGCCGTCATCGGCGGCGACCACCAAAATCGTGATATCCGTCACTTGGGCTCCCCGCGCACGCATGGTGGTGAATGCAGCATGCCCCGGCGTATCCAAAAAGGTGATTTTTTTGTCATTGGCTTCGATCTGATAAGCACCGATGTGTTGTGTGATTCCTCCGGCTTCTTCTTCCGTGATTTTACTTTGGCGGATTTTGTCAAGCAGCGTGGTTTTTCCATGGTCCACGTGTCCCATGATCGTAACCACCGGCGGGCGTTCAACCAAATCCTCCGGTGCGTCCGTTTCTTCGATCTCTTCAAAGTTGCTTTCATCCACTTCTTCTTTGACATGGATGGTAACGTCAAATTCTTCTGCCAAGATGGTCATCGTTTCCACATCAATTTCCTGATTGATGGTGGCCATGATTCCAAGCGTGATCAGCTTTTTAATGACAGCGGAAGATTCCCTGCGCAACAGCTTGGCAAAATCCCCAACGGTCATGGGACCGGAAACGGTGATTTCCTTTGGCAGTACCGGAGCTTGTTTTTCTTTGGCCTCTTTCTTTTTCTCGCCTTTTTGACGGCCTTTTCCTTTCCGGTTCACATTGTCCCGGCGGGCGCCGTCTTTTCCTTTCTGGAAGGCCTTTCCTTTCTTTCCTTTGCGTTGGCGCTTATCCTGCTGGCTTGTCTCATGGTTTGCTTTCCGCTCTTCCTGCCCGCGGGCGCCCCTGTTGCGGTTTGATCCGGAAGAGGCACGCTTTTTGTTGTGAGCGGAAGATTCTTGTTTATTCCGATGATTTCCGTTGGACGTCGCTTTCTTGTTTTCTTCGCTTTTCGGACGATCTTGTATTTTTGCAGATTTTTCTTGTTGATTTAAACGTTGATCCAATTTTTGTATCATTCCTTCATCCAACACACTCATATGGTTATTCACTTGAATGCCTAAGTCTTTCAGACTGTGCAATATTTCTTTACTACTCTTATTCACTTTTTTCGCGTATTCATATACACGCATTTTCGCCAAATCCATTCACCCCCGTTACTTACTGCCGAGCTTCATGAATGACCGGGCAAACCCCCGGTCCGTGATTGCAATGACCACGCGTGTCTCTTTTCCAATCGCATTTCCCAACTCTTTTCGGGCACCGTATCGCAACAAAGGAACGTTGTAAGAATCACATTTGTCACTGACCTTTTTTTCCGTGTTTTTTTTTGCATCTTCGGCCAGAATCACCAACTGCGCTTTTCCCGAGCGAATTTCCCGGATCACCAATTCTTCTCCGGAAACGACTTTTCCGGCCCTCATCGCAAGCCCCAGCAGTTGCAAAAACTTATTCATTCCCCTGATGCTCTCTTACATAATCACGAAGTTGATCATACAATTCGGTTGGAACTTGCACTTTGAGGGCGCGATCCAATGCTTTCTTTTTTTGTGCCAAATCAATGTATTCCATCTTTGCGCACAAATACGCTCCGCGCCCGGATTTCTTTCCGGTCGGGTCGATGACCAGTTCGTTTTCCGGCGTTCTCACGATCCGGATCAGTTCCTTTTTCGGAAACATTTCTTGTGATGCCACACATTTTCGCATCGGTACCTTTCGCCGTTTCATCTTATGCCAAAAACCCTCCCCTTGGAAGAAATTATTCGGTCCCTTCACTGCCATCGGTATTGAATAAAGCATCTTCATCCGGAATTTCGACTTCATCCAAAATTTCATCTTCAGCTTCTTCTTCCAATTCTTCGGCTTCCGATTCGCTTTTGATGTCAATCTTCCAATTGGTGAGCTTTGCAGCCAGCCGTGCGTTTTGTCCTTCTTTTCCGATCGCCAGAGACAATTGGTGATCGGGAACAATCACCCGGGCCATTTTTTCTTCTTCATAAATGGTGACGGAAATCACTTTGGACGGGCTGAGCGCATTGGCAATCAATTCATCCATGCGGTCAGACCAACGGACGATATCGATTTTTTCACCGCGCAGTTCATTGACCACCGTTTGCACGCGGGATCCGCGGTGACCCACACAGGCTCCGACCGGATCCACATCCGGATTGTGCGAAGCCACGGCAATTTTGGAACGTTGACCCGCTTCACGGGCAATCGATTTAATTTCCACAACGCCATCATAAATTTCGGGAACTTCCAACTCAAACAACCTTTTCAACAGTCCGGGATGGGTGCGGGACAAGAAAATCTGCGGACCTTTCGTCGATTTTTCCACCCGGGTAATGTAAACCTTCACGCGATCCCCGTGGCTGAACCGCTCTCCGGCGATGACTTCATTGTGGGGCAGCAAGGCTTCCACCCGGCCAAGGTCCACGTAATAGTAACGGTTGTCGGCTCTTTGCACAATTCCGGTGACAATGTCTTCTTCCCGGTCAACAAAATCTTCGTAAATGGCTGACCGTTCCGCTTCCCGGATCCGTTGCGTCACCACCTGCTTCGCTGTTTGAGCCGCAATCCGGCCAAAGTCTGCCGGCGTGACTTCGATCTCCACAATATCGTCCAATTGATAATTGGGGTCGATTTCCCGGGCCGCATCCAATGAAATTTCCAAGCGGGAGTCGACGACTTCATCCACGACGGTTTTGCGGGCAAACACACGCACCTGTCCGGTCTGTCTGTTCACATCTACCCGTACGTTTTGTGCAGAATGAAAGTTGCGCTTATATCCAGATATCAATGCAGCTTCAATCGCTTCAATCAAAATATCTTTACTGATCCCTTTTTCTTTTTCTAATTGATCAAGGGCCTCGATGAACTCGGCATTCATCGGCCTAATCCTCCCTTCGCGTTAAAAAACGACGCTTAATCGTGCTTTGGCCACCTTCTCGAGTGGAATCTCAAATGTCTTCTTCTTCTCATGGACCGTAAGGGTGGTACCGTCAAATTGGTGCAAAACCCCTTCAAACACTTTTTGGCCTTCAATGGGTTCGTACGTGGTAATATATACATTTTTACCGACAGCTTTTTGGAAATCCTTCTCCTTGGTCAGCGGCCTTTCCGCACCCGGTGATGACACTTCCAGAATATACGCCCCTGGCACCGGGTCTTCTTCGTCCAGCTTTTCCCCCACTATCTCACTGATCCGGGTGCAATCATCCAAATCAACTCCCCCGTCTTCCCGGTCGATGAAAATGCGCAAAAACCAATTTGGCCCTTCTTTTTTATACTCGATATCGACCAGTTCCAAACCTTCTTTTTCCACAATCGGCCGGGCAAGTTGTTGTACGGCTTCTGTAATTTGTCGGCTCAAAGCCAACCCTCCTTATTTGGCTAATTCAAACACCTGCAACAAAACGCAAAGAGTGGGCTTCCACCCACTCTTTGCACTCGCAAGATGTATCTACAATAAGTATAGCCAAAGTGATTATAACACAATCACCAAAAAAGAAGCAATTGCCTTTGCCGGCTCCTTTTTCCTTAACGAACCGCTTTTGTCCCTCTTCCCGGGGACCGGGGCAGAAAAAGCCGGTATCCCCGGGATGCATTTTTTATCTCTCAATGGCTGACAAACGGCCCGGTTTCAAACTCCCGGTCCCGTGGAACGGAAAACAAGGGGTTGGTTTCTTCAAAAAAGCGGGATTGGTCTTCGGGGGCAACATAGCCCAACTCAATGCCCGTTGCTTTGGCAATAAAAGGATCCATGGTACATAAATCCGATTTGGTCAAATCGGCAACAGCCGTTTTTCCAAGCGATATCAAAACGAGCTCCATTTCCCGCACGCAAGCATTCAAATAACGGACCAGATTCATGGCCGCCTGGTCCACATCCAATTGGTCGGTCATTTTCCCCGAATAAACCAACAAGCTGGTGGGAGGTTCAAAGGGTACGGATTTGACCATTTGTTCGCTGGCCAAGGCCATCAAGGCCGCCGTTCCGATATACACACAATCGGCTCCCAAGGCGATGGCTTTCAGCATTCGTCCGGGAGTGACCAATCCTCCTGTGGCAATCAGTTGAATATCCTGTTTCACCTTTTTTCGGGCAAGAAATTCGGATGCTCTTGTAATGGCAAAGAGGGTGGGCAATCCGACATCATCCTGCAAAGTGGGTGCACCCCCGTGCGTTCCGCCTTCGGCTCCGTCAACGGTGACAAAATCCACTCCGGCTTCCACGGCGATTTGCAACTCTTTTTCAAGATGATGCGTCGCAGCAATTTTCAGTCCCACCGGCACCCCGGTTTCCTCTTTCAGTCTGCGGACCAGTTGGACAAACTCTTCCTTGCCATTGACCCCGGGCAGCCGAGAATGGATCACCGCATCTTCCCCGGGTTGCAACTCATAAACTTCCCTGAAGTCCTCGCCGATGTTATGGGCGGCCGTCCGCTGCGAAGCGGATCCTTGGGCCCCCTGCCCCAGTTGAATCTCGATCGCATCCAAGGCTTTGTACTTTTTCGGATCGTTCATCCATCCGCCCCGGTTATACTGTCCGATAAACAAACCGGCCGCTTCCCTTTCCTCTTTCATGAGCCCCGCTTCCCCCGAATTGGTCGCGGTCCCCACCTTGGTGGCAGCTTTGGCGAGGGCAATTTTGGTTTTTTTGCTTAACGCACCGCCGAAGGACATGCCTGCAATCATGATCGGAATGGAAATCGTCAATGGTTTTTTGGCCCGCTGTCCAATCGTGACCGAAGTGTTGATTCCGACGTTTTCCGGAGTGGGAAAGCGGAACAGGTGAACCGGATTGAACAAGATTTTTTCCCACGGGGACATAGGAACAGGGGTTCCCAAGGGTCGGGAGATGGGTGTGCCCTGATTGGCCCTCATGGTGATTTCCATGAGGTTGGTCACCCCCACCTTTTTCGAGGCCGGCACCATTTCAAACAAATTCTCGGTATATTGGTCCCGGATCATCCTGGTCAACGCTTGATCGACAGACCGGTCAATGGCGGACCGGATCATCCTTTCAATGAACTTCAGCACGATGGACACGCTCCTTGGCTTCACCCTGCCCCAACGAATTTTGAAGTTCTTCAATTTTTTGCGCCATCGACAAGCACATTTGCTTGACCGTTCCCAACTGACGGGCGGCATTCTGTTCTTCGACCGCAATATCCACCAATTTGCGATGATCGAAATTCGTCAGCTTCCGGTAATGGTCCTGTTCAATTGTGGCCAATGTACCCGCCATCGTTTCAATGCGGTTCAGCTCGGAATGAATGTAGGAAAGAACGTTTTCCATGTTTTCAACATTTTGCATAATCCTTACACCTTCCTGAAATTGAAATGGATTTGGTGATAGTATGCGATCATCCTTCTCTGATTACTCACATCTCCATCCGGGAAAAATTAGGAGGAACCCGGTGCCGGCTTCTTTCCAAAAAAAAAGGGCCGTGTCCCATACGGCCCCGTTGGTTTTTTTCATTTTTCCCGCACGATCATGAAGAAGGTTTCCGGTTGATTTTAATTCTCTTCGGTTCTTTTTCCGGATCCTTCGGAATCGTGATTATGAGAAGCCCGTTTTCATAATCGGCTGTGATATGATCCAAGTTGGCATCCTGCGGAAGGGTGACGGTCCGGTAAAACGAACCATAACTCCTCTCTTCAATATACATGTGCTCTCCTTCTTTTTTCGATTCTTGTTTCCGTTCCCCTTTGATCGTTAATTGTCCGCCGTGCACCTCTATTTCAACATCTTCATCCCTGAGGCCGGGCATTTCCGCCTCGATGACATACTGGTTCCCTTCCTCTTTCATGTTGATGGCGGGCATTTTTGGCATCGACTCATTCCAGATCGGATTTTCAAAAAAACGTTCAAATGTGCGGTTGATTTCCGAATGGATTTGTGACAAAGGATGTACCGGGTTGTAAAGATTTCTCCGGCTTCTGAAACGCTCCAGATTGCTCACTTCTTGTACCTCCCTTTCATGATGATCACCCCAATATTATGCAAATTAATAAAAAAATTATACACAACCCAATAAAAGGAATGGTTTCTGAATTCCCCGGCCGAGTAGTATAATGGAGAATACAGAACTGATTAAGGAGGTATAATCATGACCCAATCCTCATCCAAACTTCCTCTTCGCTCAGAAATTCCGGATGAATATAAATGGCGTCTTGAAGATATTTTTGAAAACGATGAGAAATGGGAAGAAGAATATCAAAACATCAAACAAATGATCCCTGAGATCAGCCGGTTCAAAGGGAAGCTCGGACGGTCTGCTGAGGATTTGTTAAAAGCGCTGAAATTCCAGGATCAATTGCTCTACAAACTTGACAAACTTTATACATATGCGCATATGCGGTTTGATCAGGACACCACCCAATCCTTTTATCAAGCCCTCAATGACCGCGCAAAAAGTTTGTATACGGAAGTTTCCGGAGCCTTGTCCTTCATCACTCCGGAGATCCTTTCCATCCCCGAAGAGAAAATCACGCGTTTTTTGGAAGAAAACGAAGAATTGCAGGTATACAAACACGCTCTGGAAGAGTTAAACAAAAAGCGTCCCTATGTTTTATCGGAAAAAGAAGAAAAACTCCTAGCCCAAGCCGGTGAAGTCCTGGGGGCCTCCGCCAACACCTTCGGCATGCTGAACAATGCAGACTTGGAGTTTCCCTCGATCCGGGATGAAAACGGGGAAGAAGTCAAAGTGACACACGGCCGGTACACGAAATTGATGGAAAGCCCGGACCGCCGCGTCAGAAAAGACGCGTTTCATGCCGTATACTCCACATACGACAAATATAAAAACACTTTTGCCAGCACCTTAAGCGGGGCCATCAAGAAAAATAATTTTTATGCAGAAGTCCGCGGCTATGATTCGGCACGGCATGCCGCTTTAAGCCGGAACAGCATACCTGAAACCGTCTATGATCAATTGGTGGATACCGTCAACCAAAATTTGCCCTTGCTGCACCGGTATATGCGCATCCGCAAAAAAGCACTGGGCTTGGAAGAAATGCACATGTACGACATTTACACCCCGTTGGTGGAAGAATCTTCTTTTAAAATTTCCTACCCGGATGCACAAAAAATTGTGCTCGATGCGTTAAGTGTCATGGGCGAGGAATATGTATCCATCCTGAAAGAGGCTTTTGACAATCGGTGGATCGATGTTTATGAGAACAAAGGAAAACGAAGCGGCGCCTATTCTTCAGGAGCTTACGGAACGGCCCCCTACATCCTGATGAACTGGCAGGACAGCATTGACAGCTTGTTCACACTGGTACATGAACTGGGGCACTCCCTCCACAGTTATTACACCAACAGAAACCAACCGTTTGTCTATGGCAACTATTCCATTTTTGTTGCGGAAGTGGCATCGACTTGCAATGAAGCCTTGCTCAATGATTATTTGCTCAAACAAACCGACGACAAACAAAAGCGTCTGTATCTCTTGAACCATTATCTCGACGGCTTCCGGGCAACGGTTTTCCGCCAAACCATGTTTGCCGAATTTGAACATCTCATTCATCAAAAAGCGCAGGCAAAAGAAGCGCTGACACCGGAACTGCTCACCTCGTTGTACTATGATTTGAACAAAAAGTATCACGGCAACGACATGATAAGCGATCCGGAAATCGGTTTGGAATGGGCACGCATCCCCCACTTCTATTACAACTATTATGTTTACCAATATGCGACAGGATTCAGTGCCGCGGCGGCATTGTCCGGACAAATTCTGCGCGAAGGAAAACCGGCCGTCTCCCGTTATCTTTCCTTCTTGAAAGCCGGAAGTTCCGACTATCCCATTGAAGTATTGAAAAAAGCCGGCGTCGACATGACTTCACCGGAACCGATTCAGCAAGCCCTGAACGTTTTTGAGGAGAAACTGGATGAATTGGAAAAACTTCTGGCCCAATCTTAATGCCTGCCATAAAAAAAGCGTTTGCCGACCCGGCAAACGCTTTTCTCTTTGTCATGAATCCTTTTTATCAAACAGGGACAGATATTCCCCATAACCTTCTTTTTCCAAATCTTTTTTCGGGATAAACCTTAAAGCCGCCGAGTTGATGCAATAGCGGAGCCCTGTCGGCAGCGGCCCGTCATTAAACACATGCCCCAAATGAGAGTCTCCTTCCCGGCTCCTCACTTCGGTACGGATCATGTTGTGGCTGTAATCTTCCTTTTCCACAATCTGATCTTCGTGAATCGGCTTGGTAAAACTGGGCCAACCGCATCCGGCATCAAATTTGTCCAATGAACTGAAAAGCGGTTCACCCGAAACCACATCCACATAGATTCCTTCTTCTTCATGATCCCAGTATTCATTTTGAAAAGGAGGTTCGGTTCCATTTTCCTGAGTGACGTGATATTGACGCGGGGATAACTTTTTTTTCTGTTCTTCTTGTTCTTTTTTTTCTCTTCTTGCCCTCCTGACCATTTGAAACACCTCATCTTCCAATCATTTTCCCGGCATCTTTTCATTTTAGCATACCCCGTTTCAGGGGGTATCTTCCCTTTTTTGTTTCAAAATGCAACCGTCGCAAACAAAAATCCCCGCAGACCGTGGTCTGCGGGGATTTTTCCAGTATTCCCTGAAAACTAAAGAGTGTGAGACATGACTCTTTGAAACGTTTTTGCTCGAAATGAGCTCCTTAGAAAGGAGGTGATCCATCCCCACCTTCCGGTAGGGATACCTTGTTACGACTTCACCCCAATCATCTGCCCCACCTTCGGCGGCTGGCTCCTAAAAGGTTGCCTCACCGACTTCGGGTGTTGCAAACTCTCGTGGTGTGACGGGCGGTGTGTACAAGGCCCGGGAACGTATTCACCGCGGCATGCTGATCCGCGATTACTAGCGATTCCGGCTTCACGCAGGCGAGTTGCAGCCTGCGATCCGAACTGAGACTGGCTTTTTGGGATTGGCTCCCCCT
>NZ_REFP01000010.1 GCF_003688725.1 Thermoactinomyces vulgaris | reverse complement strand
GAACCCGCGAGGGGGAGCCAATCCCAAAAAGCCAGTCTCAGTTCGGATCGCAGGCTGCAACTCGCCTGCGTGAAGCCGGAATCGCTAGTAATCGCGGATCAGCATGCCGCGGTGAATACGTTCCCGGGCCTTGTACACACCGCCCGTCACACCACGAGAGTTTGCAACACCCGAAGTCGGTGAGGCAACCTTTTAGGAGCCAGCCGCCGAAGGTGGGGCAGATGATTGGGGTGAAGTCGTAACAAGGTATCCCTACCGGAAGGTGGGGATGGATCACCTCCTTTCTAAGGAGCTCATTTCGAGCAAAAACGTTTCAAAGAGTCATGTCTCACACTCTTTGGTTTTCAGGGAACACTTGAAAAAGCCCCGCAGACATAGTCTGCGGGGCTTTCCTTACATCATGAGACCCAAAAAGGGTTTTCTTTTTCCAGCAGATGGATAAATGCAGGAATCAACAGTCCATAATGCGGTTCCGGTTGAAAGGGCAAATCCTTTTCAATCCACAGGGTTCCGTATCCGGATTCAAAAGCCAGTTCCTGACAATGTTTGGCCGTCTGCATGGGCAAAATGGTTAAGGTGTAAGGATGAAGCGTGGGTGTCAAAGAGCATAAAACATATTGAAGAGGTTCCAAATAATGATTGGCTAATTGAAAGAAAAACCGGACATAAGGATGGCTGACCGGGTCTGAAGAAGCGAAATGGCTTTCGTTCCATTTGCCGTCACGGATCACCCATGCAAACCGTTTGGATTTTTTGTCGTGTTTGGTGCTGAACCAGGCAGAAATGAGGGATTCGTCAAAAGTAAAGATCAAATTTCGCTGTTTCAAAGAGTGAATCAGTGCAAACCAGGGAAGATTACTAAGTGGAACGGAATCCATCATCAACGTGGTTAATAAATATTCTTTGGGATTTTTTATGCAAAAATCGACTTCTTCGGCCAGGGTTGGATCATTGGGAAGCAAAAAGCGCGCAAGATCCAAAAGTTTTTCAGGCTGATATTGCATAACGACTCCCCCACATAAGATATCGAACAAGTGTTCTGAATCCATTATAAAAAAAGAATGAATCAGGAACAAGGGGAAATGCGAAATTATCCATAAAGAGGTTTGACGGGGGGAGTTCGGGTGGAAAGGTTCATATTGTGACAACAGAAACATTCAATCAAAGGGAGTCTGGTAACATGAACATTTTGCTCCTTGGCGCCAATGGAAAAATCGGCAGGAAATTGGTATCGCTGTTGAAAGAAACGCCTCATCACCTTCGGGCCATGGTTCGCAAAGAAGAACAAGTGCCGGTCATTGAAAGACTGGGAGCGGATGAGGTGGTCATCGGCGATTTGGAAAAAGATTTTTCCCATTGGGCAAAGGGTATGGACGCGGTCATATTCTCAGCTGGTTCAGGCGGTCACACTGGTCCGGATAAAACCATTTTGGTGGACCTGGACGGTGCCTTTAAGGCGATTGAGGCCGCAGAACAGTATCAAGTCCGTCGCTTTGTGATGATCAGTTCCATCGGGGCGGATCATCCGGAAAAAGGGCCGGATTCCATCCGCCATTATTTGGTTGCCAAAAAAAGGGCCGATGAACGATTGCGCAACAGTTCCCTCAATTACACCATCATTCGCCCCGGAGCTTTGACAAATGATCCGGCCAAAGGCACGGTCTTGCTCCTTGAACATATTGAAAAACCGGCTTCCATTCCGAGAGCGGATGTGGCGAGAGTCGTGGTGGAAGCATTGGAACATGAAAATACTTATCGCCGTTCGTTTGATTTGGTCACAGGGGATCAACCGGTTCAAGAGGCTTTAAATAATTTGTGACGCAAAGAAAAGCGCCGGAGTGTGAGCATTCCGGCGCTTGTTTTTTTATTCAAAAATGAAATGAAAAATTTAAGTCAAAATTATTGATTCCTTAAAAATTATATGCTAAATTAAAGAAACTAATGAAAACTGAATAGACGGATCGATTCTCTTATCCAGAGAGGTGGAGGGACAGGCCCGATGAATCCTCGGCAACCATCTGCATGAAGCAGAAAGGTGCCAATTCCTGCAGGACGCTGAGCGGTTCTGACAGATGAGAGAAGGTGATAATGATAGATTGGTTTATCCCTTTTTGCATCTGCAGAAAGGGATTTTTTTATTACCTGGCATAAGCGGGCGGTTACCGCTGTATGGTAAAGCATCATTGATTGAAGGATGGTGATGGCAAGTGGCAACTGATCGGGAGTATATCATTGCGACCTATCTGATTCACGGGGAGCATGATTTCCACAAAAAAGCCAAAAGCATTGCTGTCGGTTTGACGGCGGGAACATGGACGGAATTGCCGGAGACCCGGAAAAAACAGATGGCGGCCCATCTCGGTGAAGTGATTGAAGTGACCGGGCTGGCGCCGGGAAAGGACGGAGAACCGCGAGCCCTTTGCAAAATCGGTTATCCGGTCCGCAATCTGACACCGGACTTTCCCGCTCTTCTGACCACGGTGTTCGGCAAGTTGTCCTTGGATGGAAAAATCAAATGTATGGATATTGAAGCACCGGATTCGTTTTTGGACGGGTTTCCCGGCCCCAGGTTCGGAATCGAAGGCATCCGCCGAAAATTGGATGTATCCGGCCGTCCGCTGTTGATGAGCATTTTTAAACAATGCATCGGCATGACATTGGATGAGTTGGAGGAAGCTTATCAACAACAAGTGGATGGCGGGGTGGATCTGGTCAAAGATGACGAGATTTTCTTCCGAGAAGATTATGCACCCGCCGAAGAAAGAATCCGCATTTTCAAAAGGATCAACCGGGAGAAGGAAGAACGGACCGGGCAAAAAACTTGGTATGCGGTCAACCTGACCGGCCCGGTGACACAACTGACCGATAAAGCCAAACGTTTGGCGGAACAAGGGGCGGACTGTTTTCTCTTAAACGCGGTTCCTTACGGGCTGGATATTCTCCACCGGTTGGCAGAGGATCCCGATATCGATGTGCCGGTCATGGCTCATCCGGCTTTTGCCGGTGCGGTTTGTTCCTCTTCTGATTACGGTTTGAGTTCACCGCTGCTGTTGGGAAAACTTTTGCGATGGGCAGGTGCGGACATGGTGTTGTATCCTTCACCTTACGGTTCGGTGGCCATGCCGAAAGAGGACGCGCTCAAAGTGGCTGAAAACTTGCGTCATTCTTCCACCGTTCACCGGCCATCCCTTCCGGCTCCGTCGGCAGGCATTCATCCGGGGCTGGTGCCGGCCATGGTGCGGGATTTTGGAATGGATCTCATCGTCAATGCGGGCGGAGGCATTCACGGCCATCCGCAAGGTTCAACGGCAGGGGGAAAAGCATTTGTCGAAGCGATCGGTGCTGCGGTAAAAGGGCGTCCGTTGGAAGAAGCGGCCCAGGAGTCTCCGGAATTAAAGCTGGCTTTGGATAAATGGGGGAGTATCACATGACGTCTTCATTAAAGCGGGTGATTTTCTGTGATTTTGACGGAACGATCACCAATCAGGATAATATTGTCAATATTTTCAAGCATTTTAACCCGCCAGGCTGGGAAACGCTGAAAGACGATATCCTCGCCCGGCGTATCAGTGTCCGGCAAGGTGTGGGGCTAATGTTTTCGCTTCTTCCCACGGCAAGAAAAGAAGAGATTGTGCGTTATGCCATTGATCAGGCGGAAATCCGCCCCGGGTTTGAAGACTTTATCCGGTATTGCCGGTCGAATGATATCCGGTTGTTGATCACCAGCGGAGGGATCGACTTCTTCGTGTACCCGGTTTTATCCCGCTTCGCGATTCCTGCTGGGAACATTTATTGCAACGGTAGTGATTTCAGCGGGGAGACGATTCGCATTGTCTGGCCGCATCCCTGTGACGAGCATTGTGACGGGGATTGCGGCATGTGCAAAACCAGTGTAATCCGCTCTTATGATGAAAAGGAGTATGAACGGATTGTGATCGGGGACAGCATTACTGATTTGGCCGCTGCCAAACTGGCTGATTTTACGATTGCCCGGGACTTTTTGCTGGAACAATGCCGTAAGCAGGGGCTGAATCACCAGCCTTTTGACACTTTTTATGATGTGATTGAAATCTTGAGCCATGATCGGGGCGATGGGAGGTGCAAGCAATTTGACGCGACTGGAACATCCTGAACGGATCCGGGTGGAAATGGAAAAGGTGGAAGAGGCTTTTCACGAATTGCGAAAGGTCAAAGAGCTTTTTGCCGGTCGGGGATGGTTTCCGGCCACCAGCGGAAATCTTTCTGTCCGGGTGGACGTTCAAGAAGGGGAGCCGGACTTGATCGCCATCACGGCCAGCGGAAAAGATAAGACCGTTCATACCCCGGAGGATTTTTTGCTGGTGAACAAAGAGGGAAAACCGGCGTTTCCGACTTGTCTCAAACCTTCGGCCGAGACTTTGGTCCACACGGCGATTTATCAAAAAATAAAAGAATGCCGCGCGATCTTCCATATTCATACTGTTCATAATAATCTCATTTCAGAGCAGTGCGGGGATTCGGGGTACGTCTCTTTTTCCGGGCATGAAATCATCAAGGCGCTGAACATCTGGGAGGAGGGAGCCGTGATCCGGCTGCCGGTTGTTCCCAATCACGCCTCGATTCCTGACTTGGCCCAAGCGGTTCGCGAGGTGATCGATCCGCAGGTTCCTGCGGTTCTGATCCGAAATCATGGGATCTATGCATGGGGTGACAGTGTATTTGCTGCCAAACGCCATTTGGAAGCTTTTGAATTCTTGTTTGAGTATCAGGTAAAGCTTCAGCTTTTAAATTCATAGACCGATGGAAAGGGGTTTTTCACATGGCGCAAATTTACATCAGAAATTCGGGAAAACGGTTGGAATCAGAGCAAGAAGTCCGTTCCTTTCTCAAAGAACAAGGCGTGTTGTTTGAACAATGGCCGACAGAGAAACTTCCGCAGCATCTGCGGGAGAAGTTTGTGTTGAATGAGGAAGAGCAAGAGGAGATTCTCAAGGCCTATCAAGAGGAAATCCAATCGCTCGCCAAGCGAAACGGCTATGTCCAATGGGATGTGGTGGCGCTGTCCGAAGCAACAGAAAATTTGGAAGAGCTCTTGAAGAAGTTTGAAAATGTGCATACCCATTCGGAAGACGAAGTGCGGGCCATCGTCTCGGGGAACGGAATTTTCACGATTAAAGGAAAAGATGGAACCGGGTATTTTGATGTGGAGCTTTCCCCCGGAGATGTGATCTCCGTGCCGGAAAACACCCCTCACTTTTTCACGTTGATGAAGAACCGGAAAGTGGTGGCCGTGCGTCTGTTTATCGATCCGTCCGGATGGGTGGCTCATCCTTATCAAGATCCGGAGTTCACGGCTTGACCGGTGTCCCGCCCTTTGTGCGGGACTTCCCGGAGGAAGGAGGAAACAACCAATGTTTGAAAATTATAAACATTTCACGGAAGAAGATGCAGTGCAATATGCCCGCTCGAAAAAAGAATGGTTTGCCCCCGATGCAGAACTTGACTGCAGGGAAATCGGCGATGGAAATCTCAATTTGGTCTTTCGCATTGCCGACCATTCAACTGGACGGAGCCTCATCTTCAAACAGGCGCTACCGTATGCAAGGGTGGTCGGGGAGTCATGGCCGTTGACGCTGGAGCGGTCCCGCATCGAAGCGGAAGCCTTGAAACTGGCGGCCCGTCGGGTGCCGGATTTGGTGCCTGCCGTTTATTTCTACGATGATCAATTGGCTTTGACCGTGATGGAAGACTTGTCTGATCACATCATTTTGCGAAAAGGGTTGATCGCGGGAGAGGAATACCCCCGGTTAGCGAAGGATTTGGCGGAATATCTGGCTCACACGCTCTTTTTCACTTCGGAATATTACCTGGATGCCGGGGAGAAAAAGGAGAAGGTCCGCCGCTTCATCAATCCGGAAATGTGCAAGATCACGGAGGATTTGGTGTTTACCGATCCTTATTATGATGCCGAAACCAATTCATTCAACCCTTTGATCCGGGAAACGGTGGAATCGATCTGGAACGATGACCGCCTGAAAAAAGAAATTGCCCATTTGAAAGAACGCTTTATGACCCGGGCACAAGCTTTGCTGCACGGGGATCTTCACACCGGTTCCGTCATGGTGAAAAAAGACAGCACCAAAGTGATTGATCCGGAATTTGCTTACTACGGTCCCATCGGCTTTGACGTGGGGGCTGTGATCGCCAATCTTTTCCTTTCCTTTGTTTCCCATGAAGCGCACACCGGGGATCTGAAGCAGAGGGAAACCTACCAAAGCTGGTTGCTGGAAACCGCCGAAAAGATTTGGATCGGTTTTGAACAAACCTTTCGGGCGCTTTGGAAAGAGCATGTCAAAGATGAAATGTGGTCCGTACCGGGGTATCTGGATGACGTGTTGCACCAGGTGCTTCAGGACGCGGCGGGCTTTGCCGGTTGCAAAATGATGCGGCGCGTGATCGGTTTGGCTCCCGTGGCGGATTTGGAATCGATCGAAGATCCGGCCGTCCGCGCCGAGGCAGAAACCAAGGCTTTAAAAATCGGGCGGCTACTGGTCTTAAAGCGCCAAACCGTAAATCAAGCGGCTGATCTGATCCGGCTGGCCCGGGAAGCCGGGGAAGGGCTGACGGTGAAATGAAGCAAGATTACACAATTCCCCATCCGCAATCGGTTTTTTGGGAAGACGACCACCTGGTTTTGCTGGATCAGCGAAGGCTTCCCCGTGAAACCGTTTATTTGCACCTTTTTACTCCGGAAGAAGTTTGGGATGCGATTGTCACATTGGCTGTGCGGGGGGCGCCGGCCATCGGTATCGCCGCTGTTTACGGTTTGTATATGGGCGTGCGCCACGTCACCGGGCGGGAAGAAACTTTCTTTTCCGAACTGGAACGGGTGGTTGAATATTTGAGTTCGGCCAGACCGACCGCGGTGAATTTGTCATGGGCCTTAAACCGGGTAAAAGCCAAGGTGGAATCATTCAAAGGAAGTCCGGTATCCGTCTTGAAGCAGGCGGTGTGGGAAGAAGCGACAGCCATTCATGAAGAGGATGTGAGGGTGTGCCGGAAAATCGGGGAGCATCTGCTTCCTTTTTTGCACGACGGAATGGGCATCCTCACTCACTGCAATGCCGGAGGGCTGGCCACCGGTGCGTACGGAACCGCCCTGGCTCCGCTGTATCTCGCCCGCGAGAAGGGATGGAACCTCAAAGTGTATGCCGACGAGACGCGGCCGGTGTTGCAGGGAGCGCGGCTGACCGCATATGAGCTGATGCAGGCAGGGATTGACGTCACACTGATTTGCGACAACATGGCGGGGGCCGTGATGAAACAAGGAGAGATTCAGGCGGTCATTGTCGGAACGGACCGGGTCGCGGCCAACGGGGATGTTGCCAACAAAATCGGCACTTACAGCTTGGCTGTCCTGGCCAGGGCGCACCAAATCCCTTTTTATGTGGCGGCTCCTTCTTCATCGATTGACTTGGAGACGGAAACGGGTGACGGGATCCCGATCGAAGAGAGAGCGCCGGAGGAGATCGTGAGCAGCTGGGGCAAGCCGATTGCTCCCGAAGGGATCAACGTCTATAATCCCGCTTTTGATGTGACGCCCGCGGAGTATGTCACCGCGATCATCACCGAGTACGGCGTGATCCGGCCGCCCTACCGGGAAAATTTAAGAAAAAGTCTTCGGCGCATGATGCCGGTATAAACAACATTTGAAAAAGGGAGTTTCATGTCGGATGGAAAAGGCGCCGGTGAAAAACCGGCGCCTTTTATTAAAAAGATTCACGGGAGAGGAGGGCTCCCAGTTCTTGAATGACCGTGGTGAAGGGGGCGGTTTCGTCATAGATGCCGTGAATTTCGCCATTTGGTGTGATCAGGACATCGGTGGGAACCGAGGAAAGCCGGTAAGCGTCGTAGGTTCGGGTTCCATGGTCGCGCAGCACCGGAAAATGAAAACCGGCTTCTTGGACAAATTGGTATACCCGGTCGGGATCGGGTTCGCGCCCGGAGACATGGATCGTAAGAAAGGCGACCTGGTTCGTTTTTAAAGACCGGTAAAAAATTTCTTTTTTGGCCAGGGACTCCTGGCAAGCGGCACACCAGGTCGTCCAAAACTCAAGCCAGACAATCCGTCCCTGGTAATCGCTCAGTTGATGGATGTTTCCGTTTAAATCGGGAAGTGAAAAATCGGGTGCTTTCATCGATCTGGATCTCCTTTGCGTAAGGATGTCGGTTTAAAACCGCGGTGTGAGACGGAAAGTTGCGGGCGGTTTAGGATTTCGGTTCCGGAAGTGACGGCCGGATGCGAAAAAGATTCACCTCGCGAATCCGGTTATTCAGCGAAGATGTAGCCGGCTTTCAAAGCGTACAAAAAGGTGATGAAAAAAATGACCAGATTGGGATACATGACTTTTTTTCCAAACTGTTCACTGACGGGCCACACCCGGTGCTGATACCGGGGGGATGGAAACACCAAAGGTTCATACATCATCATGATCCATAAAGATTGCGAAAACACGGACATCATTTTGGCGTCGAAAGTGGGAACAAAGATCACATGGAGAACGGTTACGGCGAGCGATACATACAGCATGATTTTCATGGTTTTAAACGCTTTTACCCGAAACCGGGTATCCAAAAGAAAGAGACAAACCAAATGAATGACACCACATAAAATCAACAGAAGGATTTGAAATGCCAACATTTCGATCATCAGACAAAACTCCTTGCTTGCATAGAGTAAGGATTAATAATAACAAAAGTTCGAAAAAAACCGAAGGGCCTCCGGAGAATTTTTTCCGATTCAAATGCGGATCAGAATCAGTCCGGCAAACAACAGGATTAAAGACACGGATTGCATCAGGGATAAGCGTTCACGAAAAACAAGGATGGAAAGAAGCGCAACCACCAGGCTGTTTGTGGAAAAGATCGGGGCAATGATGGACGCAGGGCCGTGATCCAGAGCGATGGCATAGAGTTGCATCCCGGCAAATGAAAAAAATCCCGCTCCCAATCCCCAGACCATTCCCGTGCGGCGGCTCTTTTGGCGAAACCCGGCCGGCGGCGCCTTGCGGAGAATTTGCCATGTGAACCAAATCCATCCGAATAAATAGCTGATCAACAAAATGGATGTGTTGGAAAGATTCATTTCTTCCGTAATCTTTAATCCGCCGTTTCTGAAAAAGAACAGCAACATGGCCAGGAAAATAAGCAGATACCAGCGCCTGTTTTGAATCCGTAAGTTTTCATTGGGGTCCACCGGCAACAGCATGATGGCTGAAACTAACAAAAATGCACCGGTCGCTTCGGTCACCGTGATGCTCTCGCCGTAAACGAGCATGGACATGGCCATGGTCAAAATGATGTTCGCATTGGCCAGGGGAGAGGTAAGGCTTGCAGGGCCGATTGAAAGGGCTCTCATAAATAACAAGTTCCCAAAAGCCGAACCGATTCCCACCAAAGTTCCGGCCGCGAGGTTGAGCCATGTGAATTGGATATCGCCGGTTTTGACAGCCCACCAGACGAATCCGAGAGAGCCGGTCAAGTATAATCCCCATAACAAAAAGTCATCATCCCCGCTTTGGGCGGAACTGACTTTCATCAAAAATCCGGACAATCCGAAAGTAACGGCACTGGCCAGTGAGATGAGAAACCAGGTACTCATACAGGTTAACCCTTTCTGTTATGATATAAACTTTTACTATTATCGCATTTTTTGTTGGTGAAGTTTATAGATAATAATTTAAGCATGAAACTCCAAAACGGCGGAACGGGGATCCAAGACGGATGGCGGGGGAAAGAGCGGTGATCCAGGGGGAAATCAAATGAAAAGAAACGGGGAAAGGACACCCATGGACAACCCATGGACTCCTCATGCGGGAGTCCATGGGATTAAGCATGAGCTTCTTCTTTGGTTTTGCCGGTTTGGTTTTCAAATTCCAGCAAAAGTTCATTCAATGTCATTTGGTCATCCAAATACAATTGAACCAGTTCCAAAAATAATGTGTGGGCTTCATCCGGAAGCTCCAATATCTTAATCATTTCATTAAACGGATCGAAGTCGCGGGCTAAAATATGTACGCTGCTGGCTTGAAAGATCTTTTCCAAATGAATCGTTTTTCCATAAATTTCTTTGACCATGCGTAAGATGATGCCGATCAATTGTAATTTTTGCTGATCCATTTTCATTTCCTTTCTGTTATAAAAAAGCTTTCTCAATATTGGTTCAAGATCTTACTCTATTTTAAAATAATATATTTATTAATGTAAAGATAATAACTGTAATTACAGATATAGATTTGAATATTTGTATATTTTTCTTTTGTACAGGAAAACTAGTCATGGAAGGAGAGATGAATGATGCAAGAAAACTTTGTCAAACAATCCCTGACGGATTATAAAAAAGGAATCGGCCAACTCCAAGAGCAACTTCCGCATGTGGTGGAAACGTACAACGCGTTTACGGAAGCTTGCTTTCAAGACGGTGCCCTGTCAAAGAAGGAGAAACATTTGATCGCGCTGGCACTCGGCGTTTATACCAATGATGAATACTGCATTGTTTATCACACAAAGGGAGCCTGTGATCAGGGAGCAAGCGCACAAGAGGTGCTGGAAGCGGCATGCGTGAGCAGTGCCTTCGGAGGGGGAATGGCCATGTCACAAGCTGCCACGTTGGTCCAACAAAACCTCTCCCAGATTCAGGGGCAAAACCTCTCCCACTAATGTTGACAATCCGGCAAATTGCCGGATTGTTTTTTAATGGCCGTAATATTTCAAGGTTCACCGGCGTTGTTATAAAATAAAGTTAAGGAATGGATAAAAGAGTGATAAGAACGTTGACAGCGGTTTCGGGAACAAGATAACATGGTTGGGGAACTGTTATCATTACAAAAAAAGAGAAAAGATTTTGACGTCAATTCGGGCTTATCTTTATCACTCTGTGGTAATGGCCGGAGGGATTACCAAGAGTAAGGGAGTTTTTGCTTATGCAGAAACGGGATCAAAACAATTATTTATTTTCACGCGAGATTACTCCTTACATTATTCCGAAGGAAAAAGTTGTTGTTGTCCACACGGACTGGTCACTGGAGCGTGCTTTATTGGTGCTGACCCGGAAGGGGACCAATTCGGTGCCTGTGGTGAATGATCAAGAACAAGTCGAGGGGATCATCAGCAAAACCGACATTCTGGACTTTATGTTAAAGATCAGCCAAGGCAATGAAATTGATTTTTCGCAATTGAAAGGATATACGGTTCATGAAGCGATGAATAAAAATCATTCAGGCATTTTGGCCAATTCCATTTTTTCGTTTGCTTTCGAAGTGCTGGTCAACCGGCCCTATATCCCGATCATTGATTTGAAAGGGAAGCTGGTTGGCATTTTGACGAGAAAAGTGATCATGGAACAAGTGATTAACTATTTTAAAGAAGAATATATGATGATGAACAAACTGCAAGGTTCCTGAAAAGTTTTACCAACAAAAAACACCGCCTTTTCCGGCGGTGTTTTGCTGTTTTATATCTCATCCTGATTCAGGTTGCTTATAAATGGAATCATACAAAGATGAATAAATGAAGCCTTGTTCATTTGTTTATCATTACACATAGTCAAACAGTCTTATTGATCAAGAGACTTGTTTGAAGGCCTTTGTTCGAAGAGATCTGTCAACAAATCGTTTTTGTGACATTGTTGGAAAAACAGCGCCATTTCATCCCATTGCTTTGCATCTTTGGCTTTGCCCGTGATTTGCGCGGTGAGTTTGACGTACTGCAACCAGCCGAACAAAGTAAACGGAATTAAAGGGATGTTGAAATCTTCCTCATAGGATTGGATCAAGAGCATTTTTAATTCTTCGTAGATCTGTTTTCTTTCCTGGTTTGTTTTTTCTTCAGACGGGTGTGAAACGGAGAGGATGTGGCGATGTTTTTTCCAAAGCTGCAGCAATTTTTTTTTAAGAAAGCTGTTCAAATACCGTTCTTGATCTTTTTTTTTCAGGGGTATGCTGAAGTTTGACGGCTCTTCGGAAATGATCACGTTGCCAAATAAAAAAGATCGCTGCTTTTTTGTTTTGCATTGTGTGTCTGTGGCGGGTTTGGTGTAAATTCCGATCGGAGAGCTAAGAGATGGGGGCATACAAGATGGTTCTTTCGAAACCCTGTAAGTGCTTTTTTCCATAAAAACTCCTCCTACCAACGCGCTTATTCAAAAAGGTGCGGAAATAAAAAAAAGATGATCAACCTGATGATGGCAGAAACGATCTCCCGAGGCAAAATATTTCGATGAATTCCGAAAAAAACCTCCTAAAGATATTTTGCCTGAAAACGGGCTGAAAAGCAAGGGAAAATTAAAGATTTCCGGGGCATTCACGGGAAAAAGCGATGATATTGAAAAGGTTTGCATCCGTTTGCCGGATTCCAAAGAATGAAGTTTCATGTGCGGCGATGAAATGTTATATTTATGAGTAGTTTTGAGCCCATGAAGAAAAAATACCAATAACTTCACATTAAAAGAGGAGGACTGAAACCGCACGATTTCCAATCTTCACTTGATATACCCCATATCGTGAAGTAAAATGAAATGAGAATCAGGTGATAATCACTTTAATTTAGGGTGATTGTCCGATTGGTTTTTCTTTTCACGCTGTCCAAACGGACGGTGTTGAGGGAATATCTCCGGTTGATGACAACCCGTTGCGGTTCAGGAGATAAACAAGGGCAAAAGACATGATGGAGGATGAGACTATGTCGACAGCACCAAAATTGATAATAAAGGATTTGCATGCATCCGTGGATGGGAAAGAAATCCTCAAAGGCGTCAATTTGGAGGTCAATGGCGGAGAAGTTCATGCGATCATGGGTCCGAACGGGACCGGTAAGAGCACCCTGGCTTCCGCTTTGATGGGTCATCCGCGTTACGAGGTCACCCAAGGGAGTGTCACGCTCGACGGGGAAGATGTTTTGGAAATGGAAGTGGATGAAAGAGCGCGTGCCGGATTGTTCCTGGCGATGCAATATCCGGCTGAAGTAAGCGGCGTGACCAATTCCGATTTCATGCGCAGCGCCATCAACGCCAAAAAAGGGGAAGGCAACGAAATTTCGTTGATGAAGTTCATCCGTGAAATGGATAAGAAAATGGAAATCCTTGAAATGGATGAGAAGTTTGCCACCCGTTACCTGAACGAAGGTTTCTCCGGCGGGGAGAAAAAACGGAACGAAATTTTGCAAATGATGATGTTGAAACCCCGCATTGCCATCTTGGATGAGGTGGACTCCGGATTGGATATTGATGCGTTGAAAGTCGTTTCCAAAGGGGTTAACTCGATGCTGAGCCCGGAAATGGGCGTGATCGTGATCACCCACTATCAACGCTTGTTGAATTACATCAAACCGGACCATGTCCACGTGTTTATGCAAGGAAGGATTGTGAAATCAGGAGGGCCGGAACTGGCTGAACGTTTGGAAGCCGAAGGTTACGACTGGGTGAAAGAAGAGTTGGGCATTGAAGACGAAACCGTTGGTCAAAAGGCGTAAGGTTGGTGATTTTGGATGAGTACAGATACCCGATTGCTTTTTGATGAAAATGTTGTAACGGAAGTATCCCAAAAGAATCAGGAACCGGCCTGGATGCTTCAAAGTCGTTTGGATGCACTCAAAAAAGCTGCCCAACTTCCACTGCCCAAAGTACAACAAACCAACATCAGCCGTTGGAATTTCACCGGGTTCGAACCGTTCCGGGAAGAGGCTCCCGTCCAATCTTTGGATGAACTCCCGGAAGGCGTCAAAGAATTTGTGTTTGGCGAACAGCCCAGTGTGGTGGTGCAAAAAAACGCCAGTGTCATTTTCAAGCAACTGTCTGCAGAATTGAGTGAAAAAGGCGTGGTCTTCACTGACCTGGGCACGGCCGCCAAAGAATATGAGCCGTTGATCAAAAAATACTTCATGACGGACGGAGTGAAGAAAGACGAACATCGCCTGACCGCCATTCATGCTGCGCTTTACAGCGGCGGGGTGTTCTTGTTTGTACCAAAGAATGTGGATGTACAAATTCCGTTGAACGGATTATTCTGGTTGTCAGGTGAAGGAGCTGCACTTTTGCCTCACATTCTGATCGTTGCCGAAGAAGGAAGCCGTGTTGATTTTGTGGCCAACTTTGTGTCGGATCCGGATGAACCGGGGGCCATGAACAACAGCGTCATCGAGGCGTTTGTCGGGGCACAGGCAAAAGTCCGTGTGACCACCATCAGCAATCTGGGCGCTTCTGCGGTGAATGTGGTTTACCGACGCTCCCTTGTCGACCGGGACGGTCATTTGGAATGGATTATCGCCGATTTGAGTGACGGAAAGGTTGTCTCCGACAATACTTCCCATCTCAAAGGAGAAGGCAGCCGGGCCGATGTGAAGGCGGTTGTGCTCGGAACGGGTGAGATGCGAGCCAATGTGACGTCATCGATTTATCATTGGAACCGGTACACCACCAGCTATATCAATGCCCGTTCCGTCATGACGGATAAGGCATCGAGCATTTTGAACAGTATCACCAAAATCGAAAAAGGTGCCAGCAAATCGGATGGGCAACAATCCGGAAAAGTATTGATGCTTCATCCGGAAGCGCGCGGGGACGCCAATCCCATTTTGTTGATCGATGAAAACGACGTCGTCGCCGGACACGCGGCAAGCGTGGGGAAAGTGGATCCCCTGCAAATGTATTACCTCATGTCGCGTGGAATTCCCAAAAAGGAAGCAGAGAAACTGATTATCCACGGTTTCCTGGATGCAATCATTTCGGATATTCCGTCAGAATTATTGCGTGAACAGATTCATCGGCTGATTGAAAGGAAAATCAAATCATGAATGAATTCCGCAAAGACTTTCCCATATTGGATCAGGAAGTAAACGGCCACCCGTTGGTTTATTTGGACAGTGCAGCAACATCGCAAAAACCGTTTCAAGTGATCGAAGCGGTGGAAGCCTATTATAAAAAGGACAACTCCAATGTGCATCGCGGTGTCCATACATTGGGCTCCAGAGCGACGGATGCCTATGAAGGAGCCCGTGAAAAGGTACGCCGTTTCATCAATGCGGATTCAACCAAAGAGATTGTTTTCACAAGGGGAACCACCACATCGCTGAATCTGGTCGCAAGAAGTTTTGCCACTTCCATGCTGAAGCCGGAGGACGAGATTTTGATCACTCCGTCTGAGCACCACAGCAATTTGATTCCGTGGCAGCAAGTGGCCAAATGGACCGGAGCGCGGTTGAAATATTTTCCGCTCAAAGAAGATGGTTCCCTGACGATGGATTTGGTACGCCAAGCCGTGACCGACAAAACGAAAATCATTGCCATCCAGCATGTGTCCAATGTGCTGGGAACGATCCATCCCATCAAAGAAATTGCGGAGTACATCCATCAAAAAGGCGGATATATCGTGGTGGATGGCGCGCAAAGTATTCCCCACATCAAAGTGGATGTCAAGGATTTGGACGTGGATTTCTTCGCTTTCTCCGGACACAAGATGTGCGGCCCGACCGGAATCGGCGTTTTGTACGGCCGGGAGCATTTGCTGAATGAAATGGAACCCATTGAATATGGCGGAGAAATGATTGATCAAGTGGGAGATTATGAGTCGACGTGGAAAGAGCTGCCCTGGAAATTTGAAGGGGGAACTCCCATTATTGCCGGAGCGGTCGGTCTTGGTGCAGCCATTGATTATCTGGAATCCATCGGCATGGACCGGATTGAAGAGCACGATCGCAAACTGGCTGCTTATGCTTATGATAAGTTGCAACAGATTGACGGAATCACCATTTACGGCCCCAAAGAAGGGCGGATCGGGTTGGTTACTTTTAATTTGGGCGAAGTGCATCCTCATGATGTCGCAACCGTCTTGGATGCGGAAGGGATTGCCGTCAGGGCGGGGCATCACTGTTGCCAGCCGCTGATGCGCTGGTTGAAAGTACCGGCAACGGCAAGAGCCAGCTTTTATTTGTACAATGATGAATCGGACATCGACCGGTTGGCGGAAGGCTTAATCAAAACGAAGGAGTATTTTGGCCATGTCTTTGGATGATCTCTATCGTCGCGTGATTTTGGAACACTATCAAAAACCGAAGAATCGAGGCAGAATCGAAAACGGAGCGATAACCATCGATTTGAACAACCCGACTTGTGGTGACAAAATCTCTTTGCAGATGCGGATTGAAGATGGCCGGGTACAAGACGCGAAGTTTTTGGGGGAAGGTTGTTCCATCAGCCTGGCCTCCGCTTCCATGATGACGGAAGCGGTCAAAGGATTGACCGTGGAAGAATCGCTCGAACTGGTTGATCTGTTTTCCCGGATGATGCAAGGAGAAGAAGTCGATCTGGATAAATTCCCGCTGGAAGATATTGAAGCGCTGACCGGCGTTGCAAAATTTCCGGCACGCATCAAATGTGCGACATTGGCATGGAAAGCACTTGAAAAAGGGATGAATGAATATCGCGAATCTAAATCATAAGGAGGAGAAAACCGTGACGACAAACAACCAATTGCCGGATCTGTCGGATTACAAGTACGGTTTTCACGATAAGGATGTCTCGGTTTTCCGTTCGAAAAAAGGGTTGAGCCGGGAAGTGGTGGAAGAGATTTCCCGCATGAAAGGCGAACCGGACTGGATGCTCGAGTTTCGCTTGAAAGCATTGGAGCAGTTTTACAAAATGCCGTTGCCCAATGCCGAAAACAGCCAATGGTTTTCTCTTTTGCCCGGAAAACTGGACGATCTCGATTTCGATGATATCACTTATTATGTAAAACCGTCTGAACGCCAAGGAAGATCTTGGGACGAAGTACCGGATGAAATTAAACAAACGTTTGATAAACTGGGAATTCCGGAAGCTGAACAGAAATTCCTGGCCGGGGTTTCTGCACAGTACGAATCGGAAGTGGTTTATCACAACATGCAAAAAGAGCTCGAAGAGCAAGGCGTGATCTTTTGCGACACCGACACAGCCGTCCGCGAGTATCCGGAGCTGTTAAAAGAGTATTTCGGAACGGTGGTTCCGCCTTCGGACAATAAATTTGCCGCATTGAACAGTGCCGTGTGGAGCGGCGGAAGCTTTATTTATGTTCCCAAAGGAGTGCGTTGTGAAGTTCCGCTTCAGGCATACTTCCGGATCAATTCGCAAAACATGGGACAATTTGAACGGACACTCATCATTGTCGATGAAGATGCCTTTGTCCATTATGTCGAAGGATGCACGGCTCCAATTTACAGCACGGATTCATTGCACAGTGCGGTGGTGGAAATCATTGTGAAAGACAACGCCCGCTGCCGTTACACAACCATTCAAAACTGGTCTCCCAATGTTTACAACCTGGTTACCAAACGGGCTGTTGCTCATAAAGGGGCACACATGGAATGGGTTGACGGAAACATCGGAAGTAAACTGACGATGAAATATCCGGCTGTCATCATGAAAGGGGAAGGAGCCAAAGCGGATGTGTTGTCCATTGCCGTAGCAGGGAAGGGGCAACATCAGGATGCCGGGGCAAAAGTCGTGGCACTGGCTCCAAACTGCACCTCCACGATTGTTTCCAAATCCATCAGCAAACAAGGCGGAAAAGTCACCTACCGCGGATTGTCCAGCTTTGGAAAAAATGCAACGGGATCCAAAGCTAATGTGAAATGTGATACGTTGATTTTGGATAATGAATCGACTTCGGATACGATTCCTTACAACGAAATCAAAAATGATGATGTGGTGTTGGAACACGAGGCAACCGTATCCAAAGTGAGCGAAGAGCAATTGTTCTACCTGATGAGCCGCGGACTGACCGAAGACGAAGCCACGCAAATGATCATCATGGGCTTCATTGAACCTTTTACCAAAGAATTGCCTATGGAATATGCGGTGGAAATGAACCGGTTAATCCGTTACGAGATGGAAGGATCCATTGGTTGATCCCGGATCAAACCTGCCACAGCTTGAGGTGGCAGGTTTTTTTATGGAAATTGTTTTTATAAAAAAATCCCCCTTTGGAAAAAGGGGGATTTGTTGTTCAGTGAATGAACCATCTGGCCACCGGATACTCAAAGTACTTCTCCTTCCAAGCGTATACCATTCCCTTAATCGGATAATAGAGTCCCATGATGGAAAAAATAACGAGAAATGGAATTCCGATCAAAACAAATGATAACACAAAAGAGACGGAAATCAGCAGCCAGAATACGGCGTGAAAAACAATGGCTTGCAGCGACAGACGTTTCAGATCCCGATCTTTAAAGATGAGATAGACAATCAGCGGGACAAGCATGGGGGCAAACCAGGTGCTTGCGTGAACCAAAATTTTGATGCCTCTCTTATCCAAAAACAAAACCTCCATAACACAACATTGTTTCATTATAAAAAATTCCCGGTCACGGGACATTTGAAACCTGTTTCTTTATTCATGGGATTGATGGAGTGAAAACGGCATTTCCGTTGAGACGAGATTTTGGATGATGTTTGGAATCCGGACGGCCTTTGGGAAAATGGTTTGTTTGAATGTTACTTAATCATATGATATAATGTGGTTATGTAACACGAATCGAGGTGATACAGAGCTGGAGTTTGTCGAAGCGATTCGGGATAAACAGATCATTTCAGCAATGAAGCGATATTTAAAAGCCCATTCCGAGCGGGATTATTTGCTTTTCGTCTTTGGGATTAACACCGGTTTGAAAATTACGGAGCTATTAAATGTAAAAGTTTGCGACGTGATAAATCCTGACGGCACGTACAAGGAATTTTATCAATTACCCGGCGGGGATCAAGAAGTGTTTTTGAATCCCAAGCTAAGAAAAGCGATCCGGCATTATGTCCAATCGAACCAATTGAAACATGAGAACTATTTATTTCAATCCTCCAAAACCCAAAAACCCATTACACGCCAACAAGCTTACCGCATCATCCAACAAGCGGGAAAAGCGGCCGGTTTTCAAGGAAAAATCGGCACGAATTCTTTACGGAAAACGTTTGGATATCATGCTTATAAACGAGGAGTCGCCATCTCTCTTCTCCAAAAGCATTTCCATCACTCCACCCCTTCCGAAACCCTTAAATACCTTGGTATTTCAAAGGATGAAAAGATCCGGACTGAAATTGACGTGGACTTGTGAAAAAGCCAAATGCAGCATACAAAAAAAACATTGTATGGCTGCACTTGGCAACACAAAATTGAACAGAGAGGGGAATCCGAATTGGATCGACTCAAAGATACCGGAAAAGAAGTCCTTTTATCGATTCTTCCCATGACAGTGGTGATTTTTTTGTTGCAATTCACGGTCATTGGTTTGCCTGTTGAAATGTTTTTACAGTTTTTAACCGGCGTGGTCATGGTTGGACTGGGATTGTTCTTGTTTTTTGTCGGGGTGGATATCGGGTTGCTTCCCATCGGTGAAATGATCGGCTCTTCCATGTCAAAGTTTGGGAAATTGAGTGTGGTTGTTCTGATCAGTGTGGTTTTGGGATTTGCCGCAACAGTGGCTGAGCCGGATGTGATCGTCCTGGCTTCCCAGGTGGATATGGTGACCGGCGGAACCATTCCCAAAGGCATTTTGATTTCCACCGTGGCACTGGGTGTGGGGATAACGGTGGGAATTGCCATGCTCCGAATGATCTTCAATATCCCGATCCTGTATCTGTTAATGGGAGGATATGCCATCATATTTGTGCTTTCTTTTTTCGCTCCCACGGAATTTGTTCCGGTCGCACTGGACTCCGGCGGTGTCACCACCGGTCCGATGACCGTTCCGTTTATTATGGCTTTGGGCGTGGGCGTGGCTTCCGTCCTCGGCGGTAAAAGTGCTTCCACGGATGGTTTCGGATTGGTTGCATTGGCTTCGGTCGGCCCGGTTCTTTCTGTACTGCTGTTAGGGGTGGTGTATGCATGATCAATCCATTGCACGGACTGACAGATACCATGGTTGAAGTGGCCCTTGCATTGTCTCCTTTGTTTGTGATTTTCTTGCTCTTTCAGTTCTTTTATTTGAAACTTCCTTGGCGCAAAGTGGGGAATATCGCCGTTGGATTTATCATTACTTTCTTTGGACTGGTCTTCTTTTTACAGGGGGTGCATATCGGCTTTATGCCCGTCGGTGAACAGATGGGCTTGATTCTCGGGGATCTCTCGTATAACTGGATTCTTGTTCCCATTGGCCTTCTTCTCGGGTTTGCCGCCACTTTTGCAGAGCCGGCCGTAAGAATTTTGAACCAACAGGTGGATAAAGTGTCGACCGGTTCCATTCCGGAAAAAGTTATGTTATATACTGTATCCATCGGGGTCGCTGTGTCGGTGGCTTTGTCCATGTTACGGGTGATTGCCGGAATTCCTTTGTGGTACTTTATTATTCCGGGATACTTGTTAGTGTTCCTGTTGGCCCGCTTCTCAAAAGACAGCTTCACAGCGATTGCGTTTGATTCTGGAGGGGTTGCCACCGGTCCCATGACCGTTACTTTCATTTTGTCCATGGTCGTTGGCGTGGCCACCGTCATCGAGGGGCGCAACCCTTTGATGGAAGGGTTCGGCATGGTTTCGCTGGTGGCACTGGCTCCGATCCTTTCTGTATTGATCCTGGGAATTTTATACAGAAGGAAGGAGAAAGAAAATGAGCAAAGTACCTGATCACAAACTAATTGTTACGGTGGTGAAAAAAGGGCTGGCCAAAAAGGTGGTGAGAGCCTCCAAACAAGCCGGGGCGGAAGGCGGAACGGTGATGTTCGCCAGAGGCAGCGGAATCCATGAGTGGGTGTCGTTTCTGGGCATTCACATTGAACCGGAGAAGGAAGTGATTTTAACCTTGGTTCCCGAAGAGAAACTGGAGCCGATTTTGAAAGCGATCAAAGAAGCGGGACGGCTCGACCGGCCGGGAAACGGGATCGGTTTTGTCATGAATACGAAAAAAATTGCCGGGATCTCTCATTTGTTTGAATCCGATTCCCGGAAGGAGGATGAAAAAAATGGCTCAACCGGACATTGAATATGATTTGATTGTGACTATCGTGAACAAAGGGTTTGCACAAGAGGTCGTGGAAGCTTCCAAAAAGGCAGGCGCCGAAGGGGGCACCATTCTGCAGGGGCGCGGCACGGGAATCCATGAAAAAGCCAAGCTTTTCAATATTGTCATCGAACCGGAAAAAGAAGTGATTCTGACTTTGATTGACCGCAAAAAAACCGAACGGGTTTTGGATGCGATCATGAAAAGCGGCCAATTGGATAAACCCGGAAAAGGGATCGCTTTTGTCATGAAAGTGGAGCGCACGGTCGGAATCAACCATATCCCTGCTGAATGCCATCCCGATGAATAAATCCGCAGATTTCGGAATCGGTGCAGACGGCGCGTTTCTCGTATGCATTCAACATGGGCTTGAACGGATTTTCTGATTCCGGAAAAGATCCCGAGGTGCAGGTGAAACGCCCTGATTTGGCGTTATTTTACAAACACGGCAAAGTCCGATGAATGAATTAGAAGAGATGAACAGAGGCTGCCTGAATGGAGATGAACGGGCAGCCTCTGTTTATTTGCAACCTGTTGCCAAAAAAATACACCATCGTGCAGCGTGATGTACTTTCAAAAAAACGAACGGACCAGAGAAACAAATCCATTGCTTTGTCATTAACTTCGCTTCTGCACAAAATTGCAGGGTGTATTTAATGGATAAACCATTTGGCAACGGGGTATTCATACTGTTTTTCCCACCAGGCGTAAGCAATTCCCTTGACCGGAAAATAAATCAACATGATGCCGAAAAGAATGGCAAAAGGAATTCCGATCAAAAGAAAGGAGAGAACTTTGGAGATGAAAAACAGCGGCAAGAAAATGGCATGAAAAACAAGGGCTTGCAAAGACAATCGTTTGACGTCCCGGTCTTTCACAATTAACCAGGCAATCAGCGGGAGAAGAACCGGTGCAAACCAGGTGCTTGCATGAATCAGGATTTTAATCAGCTTATTCAATGATGCAACCTCCATAACATAACATTGTTCTATTATATAGTACCCTGAGATGAACAAAAGGTAAACCTTTCTTTTGGATTTTGGGCTAAAAAAACATCCTCGTAAGAGGATGTCACCATGTTTGCGGGCGGTTGCCCAAGTGTTCCAAGTATTTGGTCATGACCGAAACAGCGACGGGAATCGCTTCATCCCGGGGTTCCATTTTGGGATGGTGCAATCCGTACGGGGTCTCCACACCCAGCCAAAACATAAATCCGGGAATTTCATTTAAAAAGTAACCAAAATCTTCTCCGGCCATCGATTCATCGCATTGCACCAGCTCGTAAGGAGTATGTCTGTTGACGAACTCCATGAAAGACTTTGTCCATTTTTCATCATTGTAGACTTGGCAGTAGTTGCATCCCCAATCGATGTCCGCCCGGCATTGAAAGCCGGTTTCGATGCCCCGGACCAATTCCCGGATCCGGTTCTTGACCAAGTTCATGGACTCGATGGATTTGGTGCGGATGGTTCCTTCCAGACGGGCATGGCCGGCAATGATATTTTGTTTCGTGCCGGCTTCAATTTTTCCGATCGTGATGATGGCGGCATCCAAAGGATCCAGATTGCGGGAAACAACGGTTTGAAGTTGCTGGACCAGTTGGGCACAGGCGATGACCATATCATTGGCCAGATGGGGACGGGCTGCATGGCCGCCGGTCCCGTGAAGATCGATGAAAAGTTCTGATGTATTGGCAAAGAGCAAACCCGGACGCAAGGCAATGGTTCCGACAGGATATTCCGGAGCGACATGAAGCGCAAAGATGACATCTGGTCTCCATTCATTAAATTCAGGGCTTTGCAGCATCGGCCATGCGCCTCCGGGCCCTTCTTCCGCCGGTTGGAAAATGAAAAGCAGGTCATCGTCCGTTTCATGATGGACAAAATGCGTTAAAATGCCCAAAGCGATTGCCATGTGCATGTCGTGTCCGCATGCATGCATATAACCTTCGTGAAGCGAGCGGAAGGGATAGGAAGTTTGTTCTTCCATCGGGAGCCCGTCCATATCGGTCCGGTAACCGATGCATTTTTTCGGGTTTTTTCCGGGAACTTTCACCAAGATACCCGTCTTCCAAGTGCGAATGATCCGCCGGTGTTTTGGCAAGGTTTCCAGATAATTCAACAGATGTTTCTGGGTTTTGAATTCCTGAAAGCCGGGTTCCGGAATTTGATGCAACTGATGCCGCAATTCGATAAAAGGCGAAGCTTGCTTGACATCCAATCTTAACCCTCCTCTTCCAGTTTTCTTGCTTGCAGGTGTTTGTTCAATGCTGCCATGAGTGTGTCGATTTCTTCTTCCGTCAGTGTCAGGGGAGGAAGCAGCCGTATCACGGTTCCAGCGGTAATATTGACCAAAATGCCGTCTTCCATCAGGTTTTTTTGCAAAGATTGAAGTGCCTCCGGAGAAAGACAAGTCCGGATTCCGATCATCATGCCGCGCCCCCGGATGCTTTGAATCAGGGTTGGAAAAGTTTCTTTGAGTTCATGTAAACGGGACCACAACAAATCGGCTGTTTTCTTTCCTCGTTCCAACATGCCTTGTTCCAATAAGACATCCAACACCGCGTTGCCGAGGGCGGCGCTCAACGGGGAGGGGGCAAAGGTCGTTCCGTGATCCCCGGGTTTGAATTCATTTTGCAGTTTCTCGCCGGCAATGATTCCGCTCAGCGGCAAGCCGCCCCCGATCCCCTTTCCGAACAAAATCAAGTCCGGTTTCAGTGAATAAGCCTGATAAGCAAAAAGGGTGCCCGTGCGCCCGAGGCCCGTTTGGATCTCATCAACCAAGAAAAGTATTTCTTTGGATTGGCAGATTTGCTGAATGGTTTGCAGATATTCTTCCGTCAGCGGGATGATGCCCCCGGATCCCAAAATCGGTTCCACCAGGATGGCGGCGGGCCGGTTTTCTTCGCAAACCCGGATCAATTCTTCCGGTTGGTTGGCTTCCACTTCATAAACCGGATAGTCAATCAGCGGATAATCCTGATACACCCCGGGTTGGCGGGTTAGTTTCAAGGCGCCCAACGTACGGCCATGGAAACTGTTTTTCAACACGACGATCCCTTTTTTGTCCGGAGCATGTTTGACTGACCATTTATGGATCAGCTTGATGGCTGCTTCAGTGGCTTCGGCTCCGGAATTGCCAAAATAGACCCGGCCGGTGCCGACGGTGTTTTGAACCAGCCGTTGAGCGAGACGGATGGCCGGCGGGTTGAGAAAAAGATTGGAGATGTGCAAAAAGCGGTGTCCCTGTTCATTCAACGCTTTCATCAAATGGGGATGGGAGTGTCCCAAAATATTGACGGCAAGGCCCGTGAACAGATCCAAATAGCGCTTTCCTTCAGTGTCGATTAACCAATTGTTTTCGGCCGCGGCAATGGTGACCGGCAGCCGCCGGACGGTTGGAAAAAGATAAGTTTGATCCAGATGTTGCCAGTCTGACATACTCGTTCCTCCTGCAAATATAAAATGAGCCCCTGAATGGGGCTTGGATGTTTTAAAGTTCGCGCAATGCCTGAATCACTTCGGTTTTGGAACGGGTTTGGCTGTCAATGGATTTGATGACGCGTGCCGGGGTTCCCGCCACCACACTGTTTGGGGGAACGTCTTTGGTCACGACCGCACCGGCGGCAACAACCGCTCCTTTTCCGACCCGGACCCCTTCCAGAATCACGGCATTGGCACCAATTACGACATCGTCTTCAATCACGACGGGCTTTGCGGAAGGAGGCTCAATCACGCCGGCAATCACGGTGCCTGCACCGATGTGGCAGTTTTTCCCGATGGTTCCGCGGCCGCCGACCACCACGTTCATATCGATCATGGTTCCTTCACCGATGACAGCTCCGATATTAATCATGGCCCCCATCATAATGACTGCGTTTTTTCCGATTTCGACATTTTCGCGGATGATGGCGCCCGGTTCAATCCGTGCCGGAATGTCTTTCAAATCCAAGAGAGGAATGGCCGAGTTTCGTCGGTCGTTTTCGATGACATAGTCTTTAATTTTGTCTTTGTTTTCTTCAAGAATGGGTTGGAGTTCTTTCCAGTCGCCAAAAACAACGCCCACCCCGTTGTTGATGAAGGTTTGGGCACCTTTAAAATCAATATGTTCCAAATCCCCTTTAATGTGTACTTTCACGGGAGTCTTTTTTTCGCTTTTTTGAATAAACTCAATGATTTGATGTGCATCCATTTCCTTCATTTAATACATCCTTTCTTTGTCGAAGGGTAAGGGGGACACTTTTTTGTGTACCGTATCACATGAACAAAAGTATATCATATCTCCTCATTCATCGAAAACCGAAAGACTTATCAGCACTAAAAAAAGATCCTCTGAAGAGGATCCAATGAAAGAATCTTCCTTTTTAAAGTCCGCCTGGCTCGCTTTGAAAAAGAGTTGCCAATCCGCCCGGTTCGCTTTGGGAGGGATTCGCCTCGATGGATAATCCACCCGGTTCGCTTTGGAAGGGAGCGATTAATCCGCCCGGTTCACTTTGAGCTGCATGAACCGTGGGGCAGGCAAATCCGGTCAATCCCACAGCAGCAGCCACAACCCCGGAGACAATAAATTTAGATGTTATTTTCATAATCCTCTACCTCCCATCTATTAAAACCTTTTTTTACATTATACATATTTCGCATGCAATTCTGAAATTCCTTTTCATCATGTCCATCATAACAGCGTGCCAAACTAAACCAAATTTTGAATTCTTTATCCTGATACTTATGTTTTTGAGATATTTCAAGCGCTTTCTTATAAGTTAATATTGCCTCATCCCTTTGGTTGCACATCAGGCACAAATCACCGAGAATAATAAGACTGGTGCTTAAGCGGGGAGCGTCGTTAAACTTCTCAGCCAACCGGATTGCCGTTTTTAACATCTGGCTGGCTTCGTCGTTGCGGCCTTGTTTGATGTAGAGGATGCCCAGGCGGGTGTAAACCGTGGTCAGCCGCTGGTCAGGCGGGAATTTTCCTTCCAGTTTCAAAGCCATTTTGAACGAAGTTTCTGCCATTTCCCATTCTTTTTTTGCAGTGTAAACACTGCCGAGAACCGTCCATAAATCACACATGCTGTCATACTGCTTGTTGTTTCTCGAAATCTCGATGCCTTCTGTCGCATAATCAATGGCTTCATCCAACAAGCCGGACAAGCGGGAAAATTCGGCGCGCAACCAATAGAAGCTGAGCAGGGTGCTGATATCGTTGATTTGGGGGATCATATCCCATATATCCTGAACCAGGCGCATCCCTTCGGTGATTCGTCCCATGCGCTGGAGGTAAACACCTTTGTTGCGGTATAATAAATATTTGATGTGCTGATTATCTCCTGAGTCTTTAAAGGCTTCAATGCCGTTGTTTGTCATTTCCAGGGCCTGTTCGATATTGTTTTGTTTGTAACGGATCAAGCCGAGCAAAAGATAACTGGCTGCTTCCATATTGCTTTCTTTATAAGGGTTTTGCTGAGAAATGCGAAGGGCATTATACAAGGTGCGCTCAGCCTGTTTCCACTTTTGCTTGCTCATGTAGCACTCGCCTTTGTAATAGTAAGCTTGGGCGATGAACGGGTTGTTTTCATCCAGATTAAGCGCATCCAGGCGTTTCAATGCTTCATCGATCAGGCCGATTCTTCGCAATGTGGCAATGGAGAGAAGTTCAAACTTAACTTTTTTTAATTTTTCTTGCTCTTTCATGAGCATTTCTGGTAATTTACGCATGGGGAGATTCAATTTTTCCAGAAGATATGAAATTTTCTCAGGACTCACATGGGCGACCCCACGCTCGATGTTGGAAACCGTCGCCGGTGAAATGTTTTCATCGGCAAGGTCTTCCAATCTCAAACCGCGGTCTTTTCGAACCTTGCGAATCACTTCACCGATTTCGTGAAGGGCCAATTGTTTCAAACCGATCACCTCACAATCCGTTAATTATTATTATATTACACCTTTTTTAAAAAAATGGGAATGAGTGTTTTTTAAACTTCTTAAATATAAAAGGAAGTTTTTTGCGGGATTTTCAAATTTGTCATTACTAAAGCAGCCGGGACAAGGAAATAAAAGTAAGAAGAAAAAGAAGGAGGTTTAAAAAAGCAGAAAAGACGAAAAAAAAATTAAAAAAAAAGATTCCGATCATCCATCCGTTTCGGTTGGAATAAAATGGTTCAACTTTGGAGGTAAACATTGTGTTTTGGGTATTCATCAGGGAATTGAAACAACGGATCTTGAAAGAAAGGCTTTATGATCTTGCCGCCCAGTTGGCTTATTACTTCTTGATGTCTTTGTTTCCGTTTTTATTGTTTACGGTAACCGTGCTGGCTTATCTTCCTGTTTCCAGCGACAACATCCTGCGTTTGATCCAGCCTTTTGCGCCGGAAGATACGTATGTGCTTGTGGAGAACAATTTGCGGGTCATATTGGATCAACAGCGGGGAGGCATTTTTTCGGTCAGCCTGATTGTCACGTTATATTTGGCTTCCATCGCTTTTCAATCGGTCATCCGCATCTTGAATAATGCTTATCAGGTCGAACAAACCCGGCCGTTTCTCATCCAGTGGCTTTTGGGAATTGTTTTAATGATGGGGCTTTTGATCGCCATCACGGTTTCTTTGATATTGCCGGTGTTTGGAAAGATCATCGGAGAGTTTGTGTTCGGTCTGCTCGGGTTGAGTGACTTTTTTTATGAAGTATGGATTTGGCTGCGGTGGATTTTAAGCAGTTGCGTTCTGTTTCTGGTGTTTTTCTTTGTGTACAAATTTGCGCCCAACCGGAAAATCGGCACGATGGAAGCTTTGCCCGGGGCCGTTTTTTCGACGATCGGCTGGCAACTCAGCTCGCTGGCTTTTTCTTATTATGCTTCAATCAACAATTATTCACATATTTACGGGAATTTGGGTGCTATTATTGTATTGGTGGGATGGATATATTTGTCTGCCATGATTTTGATATTGGGCGGGATGATTAATGCCACCTTTGGACAATTGAAAAAACGGGACAGATGGGAGAGTTGAGAGCTTATGCCGGATACAAAGGCATTTCGGATCGGATATGGGATCATCATTATATTATTGATTATTTTGTTGGCGAATCAAGTGAACTTTATTTTTCAACCTTTGGTGGTGTTGGTGCAAACCTTGTTTTTCCCATTTTTGCTGGCGGGGATTTTATTTTATTTGTTCCGGCCGTTGGTCCGCTGGCTGGAGAAGAAAAAGATTCCCCGCACCATCTCCATTTTGTTGATTTACCTTGCCATCATCGGCTTGTTGTTTTTGCTCGGTTCGTTGGTGGCGCCGGTTCTGCAAGAACAGTTGACCCATTTAATCCAAAATTTGCCGGCGATCACCGATGCGGCCAAAGAAGAGTTAATCCGGTGGAGCCATCATCCGTGGGTGAATGACAACCTGGATTGGAAGAAAATCATGACCTATGTGACCAATTACTTGAATTCCAGTTATAAAGCGATCGGCGCCAATGTCGCCAACTTCTTCCAAGTGCTGACCAATATCGTGATGGTTTTTATCACGGTTCCTTTCATTCTTTATTTCATGTTAAAAGAAGGGGAGCGTTTTCCCCATTATGTTTTGCAATGGCTCCCTGAAAAAGAAAGGGATAAGGGATTGCGGATTTTGTCGGATATGGATTTTGCGCTCAGCTCATACATCAAAGGACAAATTTTGGTGAGTTTTTGTGTCGGGGTTTTGGTTTACATCGGATATTTGATCATCGGCTTGGAGTATTCATTGATTTTGGCCATCATCACTATGTTTACTAACGTCATTCCGTTTCTCGGCCCGTTTCTCGGAACCATCCCCGCAGTCATTGTTGCATTGATTGATTCCCCGGGCATGGTGGTCAAAGTGCTGGTGGTCACCATCGTTGCCCAACAGATTGAAGGAAATCTGGTTTCTCCGCTTGTGATGGGAAAAAGCTTGAACATTCATCCGTTGACCATTATCGTTTTGCTCTTGGTTGCCGGAAGTCTGGTCGGTTTTTTGGGGTTGTTGTTGGCGGTCCCGGTTTATGCCGTCACGAAAGTGGTGTTGAGTCATCTGTATCGGCTCTTTTTGCTGCGGTGGCGTCAAAAAAGGGCTGAAGGGTGATATTCAAATCAGTCCATCTCATGATGGGCTGATTTGAAAAAGATGAAAGAATCGCTTTATCATAAAAAGGAATAATTTAAATATTGTATAAAATATATTAATAAATACCAATCATTTGCCATCGATCCGTTGGATTGTTTCCATTTCTGATTCACCATTCATCCAAAAAAGGGGGAAAGGGAATGGGAAAAGAATGGGATCCGACAGAAATCAAGCTTGAATCACCCGACCCGGAATTCGAGGCGGGAATTAAAGAATTTGAGTTGACACTCGATGAAGAATGCGCCGAATTGGATATTGACATTTAAGCCGTTGGACCGCTCCGTGGAGCGGTTATTTTTATTTGTTAAAAATATAAATTCGAAAAAAATGAATTTTTCTGTTGTTATATAACAGTAACTGTGATAATATAAATGTTGAAAACAAGATCTGTTATATAATAATAAGGTGGCCAAAAATGGGGAGGAATCATCGAATGACTGAGCTGGTGTCAGAGGGAATCAGGGTTTCTAAAGAGGTGCCGCCCTTATATCGGGAAATCTTGTCCGACGATGCGTTGCAATTTATTGCCAAGCTGGCACGTGCTTTCAGCCCGATGCGAGACAAACTGTTATTGAACAGGAAAGAAAGGCAGAAACGGCTGGATCAGGGAGAGTTGCCGGATTTTTTGCCGGAGACCAAACACATTCGGGAAGGGGATTGGACGATTGCCCCGTTGCCGGAGGATTTGAAGGATCGGCGGGTGGAGATTACCGGGCCGGCCGGAGACCGGAAACTGGTGATTAATGCGTTGAATTCCGGAGCCAACGTCTTTATGGCCGATTTCGAAGATGCCAATTCCCCGACCTGGAAAAACACCATTGGCGGTCAAATCCATTTAAGGGATGCGGTGAACGGGACAATTGAATATCGCAATCCGGACGGAAAAGAATACCGGTTGAAAGACAACCCGGCTGTGTTGATCGTACGGCCGCGCGGATGGCATCTGGATGAGACGCGGATTTTGGTGGATGGAAATCCGGTTCCGGGAGGACTGGTCGATTTCGGCCTCTACTTTTTCCACAATGCCAAGAAATTGATCGAAAAAGGATCCGGTCCTTACTTTTATCTTCCAAAATTGGAGAGTCACTTGGAAGCACGGTTGTGGAATGATGTCTTTCTGTTTGCCGAGCATGAGTTTTCCCTTCCGAAAGGGACGATCAAAGCCACGGTTTTGATTGAAACCATCATGGCCGCATTTGAAATGGACGAAATTCTTTATGAATTGCGTGAGCATTCGGCCGGATTGAACTGCGGTCGTTGGGATTATATTTTCAGCTATCTGAAACGTTTGAGAAACCATGAGGATGTGATTCTGCCGGACCGGGAACGGGTGACCATGACCGTGCCCTTTATGCGGGCATACACCTTGTTGGCCATTCAGACCTGCCATCGTCGAAATGCCCCCTGCATCGGAGGGATGGCCGCACAGATTCCGATCAAACAGGACGAAAGAGCCAATGCGGAAGCCATGAAAAAAGTCCGTTTGGATAAAGAGAGAGAAGCCAAAGACGGCCATGACGGGACCTGGGTGGCACATCCCGGTTTGGTTCCGGTGGCAAAGGAAGTTTTTGACCAATACATGACAACCCAAAACCAAATTCACAAGAAGAGAGAAGATGTCAAGATCGAGGCGAAAGATCTGTTGGCCGTGCCGGAAGGCATGATCACGGAATATGGACTCCGGAAAAACATCCGGGTGGCCATGCAGTATCTGGAGGCTTGGCTCAAAGGATCCGGAGCCGCTGCGATTGACCATTTGATGGAGGATGCCGCTACGGCGGAAATTTCCAGGGCGCAGGTTTGGCATTGGATCCGGCATGAAAAAGGGATTTTGTCCGACGGCCGGAAAATCACTGCGGAATTGGTCCGCCAATGGATTGATCAGGAATTCAACAAGTTGCGCAAAGATGCGCAGGATGACAGTGTGTTGAACCAGGCAAAAGAAATATTTTCAGAATTGGTGTTTGAAGATGAATTCAGCGAATTTTTGACCCTGAATGCCTCCCGCTATTTAGATTGATTTCATCAAGAAGAAAGGATGAGCGAAATGACTCAACAACAAGAAGCGTTGGAATTAAAAAGAGACTGGGAAGAAAATCCGCGTTGGAAGGGGATCAAACGTCCGTATACGCCTGAACAAGTTCTGAAATTGCGGGGATCGGTGAAAATTGAATATACTTTGGCCCGCAGAGGGGCCGAGCGTTTGTGGAAGTTGATGGAGAAAGAATCTTTTGTGCGCGCACTGGGTGCCCTGACGGGAAACCAGGCGGTCCAACAAGTGAAAGCCGGCTTGAAAGCCATTTATTTGAGCGGTTGGCAGGTTGCCGCCGATGCCAACCTGGCCGGACAAATGTATCCGGACCAAAGTTTGTATCCGGCCAACAGTGTTCCGCATGTGGTCAAACGCATTAATCAGGCCTTGCAAAGGGCCGATCAAATTGAGCATTCGGAAGGAAAAAGGGAAAGAGAATGGTTTGCCCCGATTGTGGCGGATGCCGAGGCCGGGTTCGGGGGCCCGTTGAATGTCTTTGAGTTAATGAAAGCGATGATTGAAGCAGGAGCCGCCGGAGTACACTTTGAAGATCAGCTGGCTTCCGAGAAAAAATGCGGGCATTTGGGCGGAAAAGTGTTAATTCCGACACAACAAGCGATCCGCAACCTGATTGCAGCCCGCCTGGCAGCGGACGTCATGGGAGTTCCCACCATCTTGATTGCCCGGACTGACGCCAATGCCGCCAAATTGATCACCAGCGACATTGATCCCTATGATCATCCGTTCATCACCGGCGAGCGTTCTCCGGAAGGTTTTTATTACCTGAAAAACGGTCTGGACACCGCGATTGCAAGAGGATTGGCTTATGCTCCGTATGCCGACCTGATCTGGTGTGAAACGTCTGAGCCCAACCTGGAGGAAGCACGCCGCTTTGCAGAAGCCATTCATGAAAAATATCCCGGCAAATGGCTGGCCTACAACTGTTCGCCGTCCTTCAACTGGAAGAAAAAATTGGATGAAAAAACCATTGCCACTTTCCAAGAAGAGCTCGGGAAAATGGGTTATAAATTCCAATTCGTCACCTTGGCCGGATTCCATTCGCTCAACCACGGAATGTTTGAACTTGCCAAAGGCTACAGCGAAAGAGGAATGGCCGCTTACTCTGAATTGCAACAGGCGGAGTTTGCAAGCCAGGAAAAAGGCTATACGGCCGTCAAGCACCAGCGTGAAGTGGGCACCGGCTACTTTGACGAAGTATCCATGGTCATTTCGGGAGGAACCTCATCGACCACCGCTTTGAAAGAGTCGACCGAAGCAGAACAATTTACGACTTGATCCCAAAAAGAAGGACCTGCTGTGAAGCAGGTCCTTTTCGTCTGGTGCCGGTTTTTCACGGGGTGGAATCACCGGATGATTCAGCATGGCCGTTTTCCTCGGTTTTGATCGTTTGATACACTTTTTGAATCATTTCTTCTTTCGTTTGCCAAAGTTTGGTCGACAAGTTCACATGATATTCTTCAGGGTTTAAGATCCGTAAATATTCTTCCCAAAACTGGGAAAGCTGTTCCCGGTGATAAGCACGGATCTCGTTGAGTGAAGGGAGGTCATAAACCAGTTTTCCGTTTTGAAAAATCGGTTTTAATAACGGGACCGCCTTAAAACGCTTCATTTTTTTGCGGCGGAATGTGTGAACCGGATGGAACAGTGTGAGTGGTCTGTTTTCATCGATTTGTTCATCGGTGAGTGTGAGCAAGTCGCCGTGTGCCTTGTTTTTCCGGTCGAGAATCCGGTATACGTTTTTGCGGCCCGGTGTTGTCACTTTGGCCGGATTGGAAGAAATTTTGATGGTGGGTTCCCACACCCCGTTTTCATAGCGGGAAACCATTTTATACACGGCTCCCAAGGAGGGGGTGTCATAAGCGGTGATCAGTTTTGTGCCGATTCCCCATGAATCCACTTTGGCTCCTTGCGATTTCAGGTTTAAAATCGTGAATTCATCCAAGTCGCTCGAGGCGACGATTTTTGTTTCCGTCAGTCCGGCTTCATCCAGCATCCGGCGGGCTTGTTTGGATAAATAAGCGAGATCCCCGCTGTCGATCCGGATTCCCTTCAGGGTTTTTCCTTGTTTTTTGAGTTCTTTTCCCACTTGGATGGCATGCGGAAGACCGCTTCGCAAGGTATTGTACGTGTCCACCAAAAGCACACAATGATCGGGAAATGCTTTGGCATAAGCGCGAAACGCTTCCAGTTCGCTCGGGAAATCCTGGATCCATGCATGGGCGTGGGTTCCGCTGGTGGGAATGCCAAATTTTTTTCCGGCCAATGTGTTTGAAGTTGCATCAAAACCGGCCAGATAGGCGGCGCGGGCACCCCAGACGGAAGCGTCTTTTTCCTGTGCACGACGGGTTCCGAATTCCATGAGCTGTTCATCGGGCGCCACATGCCGGATTCTTGCCGCTTTGGTTGCGACCAAGCTTTGGAAACCGATAAAATTGAGAAGCGCGGTTTCGATCAATTGTAATTCGATGATGGATCCTTCGGCACGCAGCATGGGAACCCCCGGGAAAGTAAGGGTTCCTTCCGGGAGGGCATAAATATTTCCGGTGAAACGAAAGTTTCTCAAGTAATCGTAAAACGCCGGGTCAAACGGTTCATCAAAGGATTTGATATATTCAATGTCCTCTTCCGTAAAATGTAGATTCATCAAATACCTGACGGCTCTTTCAAGCCCCGCGAAAACCGTATATCCGTTGCCGAAAGGAAGTTTGCGAAAATATAAATCAAATGCCCGCTGATGGAGGTGGGTTCCATTTTTAAAGTGGGCATACATCATCGTCAGTTGGTATTTGTCGGTGTGCAATACTGAAATATGTTCATTCATGGTGTAAACTCCTGTTCTACATTCATTCGATGATCTTAAACATGAGCGGAATGGCTTTGCGATCATGTATATAGTAAGCGCAAAATTGCATTTCTTTATCCTTTAAGGACATGATCCACAAGCTTTTGTTTGCAAAACTCCATGCAGACAGATCCCGGTTTGAGGGGTAGGCTTGAGTCAGCGGGTGTGAACGCATGACACCCAGCCACTCCAATTGATTGGAACGGATTTGTTTAATGATGTCAAAATAGGCGCTGGGTTCCGGTTCCAATGAACAAGGTGTGCGGTTTTGGCTGGGAACGGGAAAAAAATGTGTGATGGTGGTGAGATGCCCCGCTAAAAAACCATACCCTTCGTCAGGGTATTTTTTATAGCAATACTCTTTGATTTGCTCTACGACATGCTGATGAATGGTATAATAGGACGGCATGAATCCGGCCCCCTCATCGGAATTTGCATTTAAAGGAGTCTGCCATTATTTTATATTTCTATAAATAGAAAGTCTATGCCGGATTTCAAAGCGGGAAGCCGCTTGCGCCCCTTTTCCCCGTTTTTTGTTGCCGGCGGGGAGGGGAGGTTCGTGTGCCTTTCATTTTTTTTGCTTTATACAAATGGTAAAATAAAAGATATTTAGTTACTTGTTGAATTGGGGAAAGGCGGATGAAAGATGAGCGAAATCATAAACCCGGTTCAGGTGGGTTTATGCGGGTGGGGCGACCATGACATCTATCCGCCCGGAACCCGGTCCCATGAGAAATTGGCCATTTATGCAGGTCATTTTCCGGTGGTTGAATTGGACAGCACCTTTCATGCCATTGCCCCGCCGGACCGAATGGAGCGTTGGGCACAAGAAACACCGGCTTCTTTCAGGTTTGTGGTGAAGGCTTACCGGGAGCTGACCGGACATGGCCGCCTGGAGCGTGCTCCGGTCCGGACGTGGACGGAGCTGGTGGAGGAAATGAAAGATTCGGTGGAACCGTTGATCAAACATGGAAAATTGTCGATGTTGCTGTTTCAGTTTCCGCCGTGGTTTGACTGCACCAAAAAGCATGTGAAATATATCCGGCGGGTTCGCGAAGCATTTCGTGATTATCCGGTGGCAATTGAGTTTCGGCATCAAAGCTGGTTTCTGCCCCGGTTCAAATCGTCCACCCTTCGTTTTTTGCGGGAGGAAAAACTGATCCATACCATTTGCGATGAACCCCAGGCGGGGGAAGGATCGGTTCCTCCGGTTGTCGAAGTCACCCATCCGCAGCATGCGCTCATCCGCATGCACGGACGGAATTTGGAAGGATGGAATAACACCGGGCAACCCAACTGGCGGGATGTGCGGTATGCGTACCGATATTCGGACGAAGAACTGGACGAATGGAAAAATATCATTGAGCAATTAAAGGGCAGAACCGGTCAGGTGACCGTGCTTTTCAACAATAACTCACAAGGGGACGCGGCCGGAAATGCCAAGCAGATGATTGGCAAACTGAATCTTACCTTCAGCGGACTGGCTCCGAGACAGTTGACTTTTTTCGAAGAGTTGTGAGAACGTCGCAGCCAATAACAGGGGTGAGGGGATTTTCGTGAGCCGATTGAAACGAATTCATCTATTGCATACCAACGACTTGCACAGTCATTTGGATCAGGCCGGGAAGATTTACACGCAAGTGGATTTATTGCAGAAGCAATTCGAAGAAAAAGGGGAACCGCATTTTCTTTTGGATATCGGGGACCATATGGACCGGTTCCGGTTGGAAACCGAAGGAACCGACGGCAGGGTCAACCGTGCTTTGTTGGAGAGAACCGGTTACGATATGGTCACTTTTGGCAATAATGAATTGTTGACTTTTTCCAAAGAACAATTGGGGATGTTGTATGATGATGCGCCTTTTTCGGTGGTGTCCACCAATGTTTTTGATGTAAACGGGGTGGAACGGCCGGATTGGATTGTTCCTTACGAATGGAAAGATGCCGGCGGCATCCGTGTGTGTTTTCTGGCGGCGACGATCCCTTATCCCCGGGTGTATGAAATGATGGGCTGGCAGGTGAAAAATCCTTTTGCCATCCTTGGGAAGACTGTTGAATCATTGCGCAACCGGGCGGACATTATTGTATTGCTTTCCCATTTGGGTTTGGGAAACGACCGGAAGCTGGCCGAACAAATTGATGGAATCGACATCATCATCGGCGCACATACCCATCACTTGCTGGAAAAAGCCGAGAAAGTGAGAAATACATATTTGGCTGCAGCAGGAAAATTTGGTCAGGCGGTCGGCCAAGTGACGGTTTTCTTTGATGAAACCACCCGGTCAGTTCAGGATGTAACGGCACGCTGTCATGATCTGGCGGGGCAGGTGCCTGACGAAAGCATCAATTTGTTGATCCGCCGTTACAAAGAGCGGGCTGAGCAAAACCTGTCCCAACCCGTTGCCCGTTTGGAGGAACCGCTCACCGTCAACTGGAATGCGGAGTCGCCTTTTGCCAATTTGTTGGCGGACGGCATCCGGGATTGGGTCGGGGCGGATGTGGCCTTGGTCAACAGCGGTCAATTGTTATGCGATTTGCCCAAAGGAACGGTTACCTTGGAAATGATTCACCAGACGTGTCCGCATCCGATCAATCCGGTGTTGGTCGAAATCAGCGGAAGGGATTTGAAAAATGCGCTGGAAGAGTCACTGCTTGCGGAGTTTCAACAAAAACCGATCCGCGGTTTCGGCTTTCGCGGAGAAATCTTGGGAACCCTGAGTGTATCGGGAATCGAAGTACGGTTTGACCCGAGGCGCAAACCGTACCAAAAGATTACATCCATCCGGTTTGGGGAAAAAGGGGAATGGAAAGAAGAGGAAACCTATTTGGTGGGAATGATTGATATGTTTATATTCGGGGCCGGTTATCTGTCTTTAAAAAACGCGAGGTTAATCAAGTACTTTCTTCCCGAGTTTTTGCGGGATTTGCTGGCCTATCAGCTTAAGAAACCGGTGGCCGTCGAACGATGCAAAGAACGCAGGTTTTTCAAAGCAGGTAATTGAGAACGAACGACAGTGACATAAATTCATATGGATTTGGAGGTTGTTGCATGAGTTTTGTGGATGAGGTTTACGATTTGTATCGCGATCAATTAAATGATGATGAAGAAGATGCCGTGGCCATTGTACTCAGCATACTGGAGGAGCAGTCCCGTGAACACATGATGCAGCTCATTGAGCAGATGGATGATGATGAAATCACGCAAATGCTGGGGGTTTATCTGGTTGAAATGTTGAAGCTGAAAATGGTTCAGGACGGGAAATTGCCCCGTTTGCGTTCCGTGTCCCCGGTCACTCGTTATCATTGATCCGAAAGATTTCCTCACATGCACCGTTTGCGGCACATACATTGTATAAAAACGGTCCGCATGAGGAGGGAATCGGATGATCCAATTGAAACCTTTGGATATTGAAGGAAAGCAAGTTTTGGGAATTGAAGTCAAATTGCCGAAAACAACCCTGTTGGTGGTTACGACCGATAAAGGATATATTATGTGCGGTGCTTTGGATGTCGCGTTGTTAAACGAACGGCTTTCGGAGCGGAACATCATTGCGGCGCGTGCGCTGGGGGTCCGAACCTTGGAGCAGTTGTTGGATGCGCCGCTGGAATCGGTCACGCATACGGCGGAGGCGAAAGGAATCAAGCCGGGGATGACCGGAAGGCAAGCTCTGCTGCGGATGATCTGAATAAAGATGAAAAAAGCACTTTCCATTGGAAAGTGCTTTGTTGTCTGCGTTGAATCAGCGTACAGAGTTCAAACGTACGACATTGGCGGATTGGGGACCGCGGTCTCCTTCCACAATGTCAAATTCAACAGGTTCGCCTTCTTCAAGTGTTTTGAATCCTTCAGATTGAATGGCCGAATAATGAACAAATACATCTCCGCCGTCTTCGCGTTCAATGAATCCATAACCTTTTTCGGCGTTAAACCATTTTACTGTTCCCTTCATCTCAGGGCCTCCTTCTTTCCATTAAAAAGCGGCCAAACTCAAGCACTTGAAAACCTATTGTTTTGAAACAAGAGGCCACAAGATGAAACTTGACTTGCGATACCAGCTTTTTAACTCATTATGAACCTAAGTTTACCATGTTGAGCGGCAAGTGGCAAGTTTTTTCTGTGTCACTCCAAAAGATGCCGGTATTTGGACAGATCGATTTGTTTTTCTTTCAATTTTTTGATGAGCCACTTGTGGTCCCGTTTCGGGGTGGCCAGAATATAACCGCGGATAATATATTCTTCATTTAATGCCTCGGCCTGGTCTTTCAAAGCCAATTCCCCGATTTTTGCCGCAATCTTTTGTTTGGCCACATCCCTGAACAATTGGGGGACCGGCTGGACAAGTTCGTTTAAAAGTTCTTTTTGTTCCTGATTCCACAAATGAAGAGTCTCGTTTATGTAATATTCCTGCCAATCAAGAATCGATTTTCCATCTTCTTTGGGAAGGGCTTTTAAAAACTTGCGGAACATAAAATAACCGCCAATGGCGAGAAAAACGAGAAAACCAATCCAAAAGAACAAATAGATCCACTGCAGCCAGGCTGGTCCGATGCTCATCGCGGCTTCACCTCTTCTCTGCTTCTATCTAAAAAGTTATTATAAAGGAGAGGAAAATCGGAGTAAATAAAAAACGCCTTCATCCTTGTTTTCCCGATGAAGGCGTTTATAAGATCCGCTGATTATACCAACAAACTAATTCCATAACCGATCAGTCCCCAACATGGAATGCTTAATAACACCGCGTTAAATAATCCAGCCATTGGTTTTTGCATCAGGCATACCTCCCGTGAATTGGTTTCTGTGTATGATCAGGTTCAGCCGGCCAGCAAGCGGATGCCGAAGTAAATCATCGTCCAAACCGGAACACTCATTAACACTGCGTTAAATAATCCCACCGATGCGTGGTTCATTGTTTTTCCCTCCGTGACCTCTTTGTTGATCTCATTATAGCGGCTCCGGGAATGGTTTGTCTTTGTTTTCGGGCAAATGTAAAGTACATGTAATAATGGGGTTAAATTAAAGAAACAGATGGACCGGTTTGTTACATACGGAATCCTTTTGTAATAAAAAGCGGGCATTGCGCCCGGAAGATCGTTGCGTTATATTCATACACAGTGTTTTATGTATTGCAGGCAGGTTAAAAGGAGCAATGGCCATGATAAGGATGACAAATCAAAAAAAAGAACTGACGCCCGATTGGGATCCGTGGGATCCTTGGTATACAAGAGTTGAAAAAGGCAGGTACGAATTGACAAGTGTGGAATTCACGGTGACACAGTTGTGCAATCTTCGCTGTGAACATTGTGCGGTCGGGGAGGAATTGGTGGAACGGGAAGGCATTCCGATTCCGGTTGAACGATTGATTGCAGCTTTGGAGGAAATCGATACCTTAAAGACGGTCAGCATTACCGGCGGCGAGCCGGTTTTGAATCCCGGAGTCGTCCAAAACACCATTCAACCCTTGTTGAAATATTGCAAGGAACGCGGGATTTATACGCAATTGAATTCCAATCTCACGTTGCCGCTGAACCGGTATCTGGATTGGATTGATGATTTGGATGTTCTGCATATTTCATACAATTACCGGGATGAAAAAGATTTTTACCGGATGGCCTTTAAAAACTTCGGGAAGGAAATCAAGCCCAAAGTGGCGGAGCGGTTGTATGAACAGATGATCGATAATGCCCGCGAGCTTTCCAAAAGAGGGGTTTTTGTTTCGGCAGAGTCCCTGTTAAGCCCGTTTACGGCCAAATATATTGAAAAAATGCACCAAACCGTTGCAGAAATGGGATGCAAACGGCACGAAGTCCATCCTTTGTACCCCAGTGACTTTGCCAAAAACATGGAGCTTTTAAGTTTGGATGAGTATCGGGAAGCCGTTTGGAAACTGTTGGATCACCGGCATCCGGATGTATGGGTTTTGTTTGGGACCCTTCCTTTTTATCCGTGCAGTGACAAAAAAGAAGACCGTGAATTGTGGAGGCGTCTGCATCAAGAGGCCAACGTGACCGTTCGCCAGGATCCGGACGGACGCAACCGGTTAAATGTGAATGTTTTCACCGGGGATGTGATTGTGACCGACTTCGGGGATGTTCCTCCGCTCGGAAACATTCATCGTGACCGTCTCAGTGATGTGTTTGAACGTTGGCTCAACAGTCCCGTTGCCAAAGAAGTTCATTGTTTTTGCAAAGAAGCTCGCTGTGCGGGCCCCAATCTGCTGGTGAAAAACGCTTACTACCCCCATTGGGATTTCCAAAACCGGCAAGCCAAAGTCAGGGTGGGTCGCCGTGAATCATTGGATCTTCTGTAGAAAACCATCTTAAAAAAGGAATATAATAGAAGTGAGGGCCGAACAAGGTTCCGGCCACCGAAAGCGAATGTCCGGCAAGACATTGTTGTCACCGGGAAAAATGAGGGAGGCATTCGTTTGCACGATACTTTTTCCAAAGAGGAGCAGGAAGTGATTTACCGGGTGATCCGAGCCCGTCGGGACATCCGTCATTTTTCAAGCAAGCCGGTTCCCAAAGATGCATTGAAGAGAATTTTACAGGCGGCTCATTTTGCGCCTTCGGTCGGATTTATGCAGCCGTGGAATTTTATTTTTGTCAACTCTTATGCATTGCGCCGGTCCATAAAAGATCAATTTATCGAGACCAACCGGGGGCAATTGGAAAAAATCCCGGAAGAAGAGCGGAAAAAGTTGTACCGGGATTTAAAGTTGGAAGGGATCATGGAAGCGCCGGTGAATGTGGCGGTCACCTGTGACCGGAATCGCGATGCCCCTTTTGTGTTGGGGCGCGGTCCCATGCCGGAGACCGATTTGTTCAGCACGTGTCTGGCCATCCAAAACATGTGGCTGGCGGCCCGTGCCGAGGGCATCGGGATCGGCTGGGTCAGCATTTTGGACCAAGAGAAAACGGAGGAACTTTTGAAGTTGCCGGAAGGAGTCCGGCTGGTTGCCTATCTTTGCATCGGCTATCCGGTTGAATTTCGTCCCAAACCCATGTTGGAAGAGAAAGGTTGGAAATCCCGGTTGGATTTGTCGAAACTGATTTATGAAAACGAGTGGGGTAACCCGTTGGATCTGGAGCAGATGGAGTGAGACCCGGAAGCCAAATTTCTTGTTTTGGAAGTTTGGCTTTTCTTTTTACAAGAAAGGGGGAAGCCATGATGGATGTGTTTCAACGGTTTGTACAGCAAAATGTGGATCAGGTTCAAACTGCAAAGTCGGAACGGGTGGTGATTTTGCCGAGGGATTTGGAAAGGTCGTTTGAGCATTATTGCCGAAAACGGAATCTGAGTTTCAACGAAGCCCTTGTAAAGTTGATAGAAGAAGCGTGCAAATCGGAGCAAAAAGGAAAAACGGATCAGTCGGCGGATGAACAGGAACCCGATGCGGCTTTGTTTATGAATGATGCTTTATAAAGCGATGTGAAGGGCTTGAAAAGGAGGGGCTTCGAATGATCGTCAGAAAACGGGGAAATTATTTCATTTTGATCAAACAACACGACCATGCGTTGATCGCAGGGGAAATGGCGGCGCATATTGATGAGCCGGTTCAGCCCCTCGCCAAAACGCTGTTTGCCATTTCCCACCATGATATCGGGTGGGAAGAGCTGGACCGCTCCGTGCTTTGGGATGAAAAAAACAATTGTCCGGTCAGCTTTTACGATTATCCGTTATTGCCCAAATTGGAAGCCTATACCCGGGGGATTTCCAAAGTGGTTGCCAATGATCATTATGCCGGTTTTTTATGCAGCAAGCATTATGCTTCTTTTTTTACCAATGAGACCGATCCCGCCTGCCGCAGGTTCCGGGAGCAGGAATTGGCCAGACAAAATCAGTTGCGTGAATATTTCACGGAAACTGAAGAAGAAAATATCGCCCGCAACTTCCGGTTGCTGCAATTTTTTGATCAGTTGTCGCTTTTTGTGTGCTTCAATGAACCCGGGGAAAATACCTTCCCGTTGTATAAAGACGGGATCTTCTATCAAGGGAAGCGGTATGAGTGGATCTGGGAGGGAAAAGACCGGTTGCGTCTTTCCCCCAACCTGTTTAAACAGTCCTACTCCATTGAAATCCCGTACCAAATGGTGGATTCCTACCGTCGCCTGGTCGGAAGCCAGACATACACACTCCATGTGATGGTGTGACGGAAAAGGAGGAGAAGAGTGGATGAACGTCAGCGGTTTCAATCACCTCACTTTGAGAGTGAGGAACTTGGAGCAAAGCCTCCGGTTTTATTGCGGTCTTTTGGGAATGAAACTGGTGCACAAAGGCCGGAAGGATGTCTATCTGGAATGGGGGAATGCCTGGATTTGCTTATTGGAAAGGCCGGAAGAAAGTTCCGCCGCATCGGGTCCCGGAATGGACCATGTGGCTTTTACCATCCGCGAACCGGATTTTTTTCATGCAGTTTCCCTTTTGAAAAAAAATCAGGTGGAGATGGTGAGGGAACCAGTTTTCCGGGGAGGAGGATGGTCCGTCCAGTTTAAAGATCCGGATGGCATCGTGCTGGAGCTTTTTACAGGAAATTTAGAGAAAAGAATGATTCATTGGACAGCTTGAACCACGAGGAGAAAAATCAGTTCACAAAAATTGCCGTTTTTTTGGGTCTGCAATGTTGCAGATGAAGAAAGACGGCATTTTTTATGTAAAAAATTTAATAATCAATTAATAAAAACAATGATTTAATCGCATTCATCTATTTTTATAAATAATAACATTGTCGATGAAGCGAGTCCCGACAGAAAAAATGTGAGCCAAATAATAAAATTGATAAAAAATTCGCATCTGCAAATTTTACGAAATTGTGTTGAAAAAAGTACGATTTATGTAATATTATATGGAAAAGGAAGAGTTATGACGACGGTTTTTACAAGGGGGGAGGATGCCTGCTCCCATTTTTGATAAAGAAGTGATTGTGCCGGGCGGATGAAAAGCCGCCTGATGTTTGATTAAATCGGTTTGGCATGGAGTTTTTCTTTCAATGTTTATTTTTAATGAGGGACAGGAGGGATTGAAGTGAAAGATCCCAAACAAATTTTAGAGTCGTTTCGTACAGATGTTCAATCGCGAAACCTTTACTCCAGCCTGTTGAGGCAGTTTGACCTTGAATATCCCAATCCAAGGGGAAACCGGCGCAAACCCAAGCCGTTGGCAGGAAAAAACGTGAATCAAATGGCTGCGGCGTTGTCGGTCTGCTTGGTGACGGGTTTGTCGGCGGGAGTGGGAACCGCTTTTGCCAACAGTGATTTCGGACCCGGCCAACATCCGTTGGATGAGCCTCCGAGCAAACCGGACCAGAAAATCGAGCAACCGCAGTCCGAAGGAAAAGAATTGGAAAGAAAATTGTCGGACCAACCGGTGGAATTGGAAAATAAGATAGAAACCCCGAAACCTGAAAAGGATCATCAACCAGCAGAGAAAGAATTTCCCTCCATGAAAGAAATTCCTGAAGACATCGGCAAAGCGGTCATTCCATCCGATTCTCCAAAAGTGAAGGAAAAAGAAGCGGTATCATCCGATAATCCATCAGACATGGAAAATTCATCCTCAGACGAAAATCGTCCGCAAGTGTCGAATCTTCAAGAAGTTCCCAAAGAATCCGCACAGCCTGAATCCCGACAGCAAGAGGAAGTGAAACCATCCCACGACCGGGAAGAAAGCCCGGTGGCCAACCAGATTGTCTCCGAAGTGACGAAGCCAAAAGAGTCCATCGAGGAGAAGCAATATTCGCCCAAAGCGGCAAACGCTGAAAATAAAGAAAACGCCGGGGCTGAGACCAAGCATTTGGCTGCAGCCGGTGACGAGGAACAAAATCAGAAGCAAAACCGGCCGCAAACGGAAGAAGGCGGGGTTTTGCCGGATACCGCCGGGAATGACTTAAACGGCGTTTTGCTGGGAAGCGCTTTGTCCATGCTGGGCTCCGTTTACGTGCTTCGCAAGAATAAGGTGGAATCGTCTTGAAATGGGACAAAGCCGTTGCTCTCTCGATTGTGATCTTGGGAGCTTTTTACGCCGGTTATTCAGGGGTTTCGTATTTCCTGAAACGGCAAACGGTGGAAACCACGTCGGAGGCCGTTCCCAAAGCGGTGGTGGAGGCCGGAACGGGCTCTTCACCGCAAGAGGATTGGCTGATTGTCCCCGAGGAGAAAAGGCCGGAGAAAGGGGAACATTTTGCTGATTTGATCATTCCCGCGTTGGAGGCCAAAATGCCGATCATTGAGGGAACGCATGAGGATGAGCTGGACAAAGGAGTCGGACATTATGCCGGAAGTGTGCTTCCGGGAGAACCGGATAACGCCGTTTTATCGGGACACCGGGACACGGTGTTCCGCAAAATCGGCCGGTTGGAGCCGGGAGATTCATTGATCGTCCAATCTGAATACGGCAAATTTGCATATACGATTACCAAAACATGGATCACCACCCCGGATGACCGCACAGTGATCGTCCCGCATGAAAAACCGGTACTTACCCTGACAACCTGCTATCCGTTCACATATGTCGGACCGGCTCCAAAACGATACATTATCCAGGCAGAACAGATGACAAAACTTGAGTGACTTCTCAGATCATTAAGGAGGAGAAAAATGGAACGGCCGATCATTCGCCGCAAGATTCCGAGGATTTTGTTTTGGCTGCTCATTATTTACACGGCATGTGTTTCCACGGTGGTTTTGGCCATTCAATTCGGCTTGATTCAGTTGCCCCCGCGCCAATTGGAAGCAGCCGGAGGAGAACCTGCACAAAAAAACACACAGCCTGTCATCGGGGAACTTGCTTTTGCGGAACAATTCGCCAGAGAATATCTTTTTTGGACGCAAGGAAAAGAGGAATCCAGGGCAGAGCGGTTGAAGCCCTTTTGGAAACCGAATATGGATGTGCAAGGGGGGCTTGATTTTAAACAGGTTCAGTGGAATTCTTACGCCCGCAACGTGAGTGCATGGGCGGTCAAAGAAAGGGATGACCGGTCCGGTGTGACGGAAGTGACGGTATATGCCGAAACCATTCTCAGCAACGTGAAGAATCCCAATGACCAAAAGAGAGTGGACCGGTATATGATTGTTCCCGTCAAGAAAGCCGGAGAGTCTTATCTCGTCGTGGGATACCCCCGTTTTATCCCGCCGCCGGTGGCAGAGGCACCCGCTGAGGAGGAAAAGAGCGGGAAAGACAATGGCGGGGAAGCGGTTGACCAAAAGATTCGTGACGAAGTGGAACAGTTCATGAAATCTTTTTGGAAGGTGTATACCACCGGAACATCTGAAGAAATTGCTTATTTCGAAAAAAACAATCAATCTTTGCCCGGTTTGACCGGAATCATGTCATTTTCCGAAATGAAACAGCTTACCGTCCGTAAAAAACAGGATGTCTATCTTGCCGATTGCGATGTCTTGCTTGAGGATCTGGCTTCGGGAGCCAAGATCACGGATCATTACCGCTTTGAGCTCGTCAAAGAGGGCGGGCGTTGGTATGTAATCAGTACGGAACAAGGAGAGGTCTGACGAGATGGCACATATGATGTTACTTGCAGCAGGCCCTGGCGAAAAACTCCAGGAAACGCTCGGGGCGGAAATCGGATCGTTGTTTTTTCTGGCAGTGATTTTTATCAGTTTGACATTGTTTTGGAAACGCGCATTTACTGCGTTCATCGGTTTTGCGTTGTTTGCGATGCTGGTCAGCGTCTTCATTTTCCAACCCGAATTGATTTCATCACTTGGTTCCGACGGATTTCGCTGGTTGTTCGAGGCTTATTTGGAATGAAGCAAATTCGTGTGTACAACCAGGTTTTTCGCATTGAAAAAACCGTCTATTCCATACAGGGAATCCATTTACCATTACCGGTATCTTACCGGCAAATGGCGTTTTTTGTCGGAGCCTTGATTGTGATGGTGATTTTAAACAAGTTTCCGCCGGTCAGCTGGATCGATTTTTTTCTTGTGAAATTTATAGGGATTCCAGCCTTGGTTTCGTGGTTTTTTACAAGAAAAACGCTGGATGGCAAAGCGCCGCACCGGTTTATCATACGATGGATCGAACATTTTTTCAGTCCGCATCACTTTGCGCGTTACAAGGAAATTGAAAAACCTAGAGATCCGTATCAATACGAAGGGGAAGTATCATACCGATTTGCATCCAGGAGGGAGTTGCCGTGACGCGCATACCTTTTCCCGTGAAGTATTTTGAAGATAACTTGGTTTTCGGGCAAGATGGAGCCGTTTATGCTTATTATGAGTTACAGCGGTTTAATTATGATTATCGGTCAATGGATGATAAGCTCAGCCTCCATTCGAATTTGGAGGCTTTTTATTGGAATATCCATGCAGATACGCATGCATTGGTTGTGCCTGAATACCAAAGCCTGGAAGAGCAGCGCCGGGCGATGGAGACAGGCTTGTGTGACGAATTGAAAGAGACGGGAAAAAAGCATATTCAGGCGGCAGTGGAACATTTACGCGGAAAAGAAATACACCAAAATCGTTTTTTTATGGGCGTCAAGTTGAAGCCAGCCACGGTCAAAGGGCTTTCTTTTTTGAATGAGCTCCGTTATATCTGGAAGGATTTTAAAAGGTATTTAAACAATCAAGCCGGAACGGACGCCCCGGAGGTTTTCGAAGAGGAAATCCAGGCGTATCGTGTGCAGGAGGAAATGATTTTTTCCAGGATCAATGGTTATTTGCGTGCCAGACGTGTGGATACCGCTGACTTGGAATGGTTGATCCGTCGGGGATTTTATCGCGGGATCGGGGAAGCGCCGCGGCGGAAAGATTGGAAACCCAAGGCTCTTCCGGCAGAAGTCAAAGGGAAAAAAGGAATTCGTCCGGCCAGGGATATTTTGACATTGGCAGAAGGCCGTTTTGATGATTCGCACGGCCGGAATTTGATCGTTGAGCAACACGTGTCGGGAGAAAACAAAAAAGGATATATGGCTTTTCTGACGATTTCTCACATCCCTGATAAATCGCCTTTTCCGGGATTGGAATGGTTATATCATCTGCAAAACCTTTCGTTTCCCGTGGAGGCCTCCGTCCGGACGGAGACGATCGAGTACGCCAAAGCGTTATCCCAGGTGTTGAAGAAGAAAAAAGAACTGAAAGCCGAGGACGAACACGCAGCGGAAAGCGGCGTGGAAACTGCATATCACATTTTGCACAGCCGCCAGGATGCCAATGAACTGGAAAACCATTTGCGAACCGATAAATTTCCATTAATCACAACTTCTGTCGTTTTATGTGTCTATGCTTCTTCGCTTGAAGAGTTGAACTTACGGATTCAGCTGGTGAAAGATTTGTACAGTGACATGATGATTCAAGTGGAAGTTCCCTACGGAGACCAATGGCGCGGATTTAATGAATTCATTCCCGGTGCGAAAAGGTACATCCACGACTATATTCATTACATGGAGCCGGCTGCCGTGGCCGCCGGAATGATCGGAGCCACCCGGCAGCTCGGGGACGGACAAGGTCATTTTATCGGGATGTCCCGCAATTTGCCGGTCTTTTTCCAACATGACCGGGGCCCCAAGGATAAAAAATTGAGCACGACCGCTTCCGCCGCATTTATCGGGGCATTGGGGGCCGGAAAATCGCTGGGGGCCAACTTGCTTGCCTATCAAGCGCTGTTAAACGGTGCCAAAGTGCTGATTTTTGACCCCAAAGATGAGCGGGCGCACTGGGTGGATGCACTGCCGGAATTAAAGGACATGACCCGGGTGGTCACCCTGCGGGCAAGCAGTGAAGACCGCGGGAAGCTGGATCCGTTGGCGGGCGTGGTCAGCCCGTCTGAAAAACAAGCGGCGGGCGAGACGGCCAAAAAAATACTGCAGTTTTTGGCGCGGTCCGAAGACGGCACTTATGAGGCAATTGTGATTGGAAAGGCTGTCGATGAAGTGTTGAAACATCCGGACCCGAGCATGATGAAAGTCATTGATCAATTGCGCAAGGTGACCAAAGAAGCCCCGGAAAAACGGCAGGACAGCCTGGAAGAGATTGTGGATGTGTTAAGCTATCTGGCAACATCCGGGCAAGGCCAGCTGTTGTTCGGAGATGGCACGCAAAAAGCCATTGATCTGTCCATGCGTTTGACCATTTTGCAGGTGGAGGATTTAAAACTTCCGGATGAAAGCAAATCCGATTATGGCCGGATGGCCATTGCGCTCTTGATGGCGATTTCCGATTTTTCCCGCCGCTTTTCCAACCAGTCGTCGAATGAGTTTAAGCTGGTATTGTTTGATGAGTCATGGAGATTGGCGAAAGTCAGTGAAGGAAGAGCGATTTTGGAAGAATTGGTACGGACCGGGCGCAGCAAGAACGCCGCCATCTACTTAATCAGCCAAAACGCCAAAGATTTGTTGGGAGAAGAGATTCGGTCCAATCTGGGGTGCCGGTTTGTTTTCCGGTGCCGGGATGCAAAAGAAGCGGAAGCGGCCTGCCATATCCTCGGCATTGAGCCGAATGAAGAAAACATTGAAACGATTCGGAGCTTGCCGACCGGAACCTGTTTGATGTCCGATTTGGAGAAGCGGGTGAATGAAGTCGAAATCCGCGTTTTGGAAGAGCGGCTGTTTGAGGCTTTCGACACCCGTCCCGGTTCCAGGAAGCAAAAACGACCCAAAGATGTGCAACCGGATGCATATCAATCTGTCCCATAAAGGGGTTTCCGATAAAGAATAAAGCGGAGGAGACCTGCTCGATGAACAGAAGACAAAATCTGCTAAGATTTCTTGTTGTTTTCATACTGATCGCCGGCATGCTGGGGAATCATCCCGTCACCATGGCCCAGGAAGAGCAAGAGCAGCAACAAAAATCGGATGGCTACAGCCTGATTACCGATTTGTTGACGATTTTCCCGAAGGAACAAGTTGAAAAAGCCAAAGCCAAAGGATATGATGTGCGGTTTGCCAAATATCAGCCCAGCCAGTATAACCTTGAAATTTACACCGACGAGACATCCATGTTTGAATGGGACACAAAAATATCCAATCAGGCGTACATTCTGCTCAACGAGATTAACAACTTTATCTGGCAAGCGTTGTTGTCGTGGAACTTTACCGTGATTTTGGTTGTGGAGAATGCCTTTTCCCTTGATGTGGTGGATCAGTTTGCCGATGCTGTGGAAAAAGCGGTTCAGCAATTGGCCGGCTTTACCGGGGCGGGTTACGGAAACACAGGATTGATGGGCAACTTTATGACATTGATGATCATTATTGCCGGAGCTTGGATTGCATACAAAGGATTGATTAAGAAAAACACAACGGAAGCTCTGACCGGAATGCTCACCAGTGTGGCCATTTTGATCCTGGGGATCGCTTTTTTTGCCAATGCCGGCAGTGTGATGAAATATTTGAATGAAATCAGCAGCGGCCTGAGCCAAGAGTTGATGGGGGTCGGCATTGAATTTCAGGAAGACCTGGATGAAGATAAGATGAATTACCCCGCGGAGGTTTCGTCCCTGGTCATTTCCGACAAGCTCTACAATATGATGGTTTATGAACCTTACATCATGTTGCAGTATGCAAAAACTTCCAATGATTCCGAGTTGACCCGGGGGAGAATCGAAAAAATCCTGGCTTTTAAACCCGGAAGCACGGCACGGGAACAGGCCGTGGAATATGAAGCCAAAGAAATGAACAACCCGATGGTGAAAAAGGACGGGGTTTTCCAACGCTTAACCTTGTTAATTCTGCTCTGTGTTTCCCATTTTATCTTGGGATTGCTTTTTTTCATCATTGCCGGAGCGATGATTGTGTATCAGTTTTTGTTCGTGCTGATTGCTTTGTTTGCTCCCTTTGCCTTTTTGATCGCGTTAAACCCGTCTTGGTCCAGTGTTGCCGTCAGTTGGTTTAAAAAGTTTGTCGGTTATCAGTTGATCAAATTGATCATCGGTGTTTTCTTCAGCATGTTGCTTACCATCTCGCAATTCCTCTATCAAATGAGTCCGCCGGAACAGGTGGGTTATATTTGGACCATTGCCATGCAACTGATTTTGGTGATTGGTGTCATTTGGAAACGGGAGGAATTGTTCAGCATCATGAAAGCCCCCATGGGCAAAATCGATGACAGCTTGAAAGGGCAATTTAATATCCAAATTCCGATCCAACAGATGACCAAGTACACCCAAACACTCGCGCAACGAGCCGGAAAGATCAAAGTGCGGAAATAGCTGCTGGTTTGCATCGGCGGTTTTGGCAAACAGGAGGGAAAATGATTGTTTAACACAAATTTGCCCAGTGGACGCCGTCGCCTGTTTTTATTGGTTTTGTTTGTTTTTGTGGTTGCCGGGTTTTCAGCCAAGTATCTGCTGATCCATCTTGGCTGGGTGGGAAATGCCGGTCAGCAGGATAAAAAGCCTCAGAGCCAACCGGAACAAACCGCAAACCCGGAGGAGGTTTTACCCACTTTGTCACCGGAGCAGCTCCAAAAGGCGCAACAAACGGCAGATGCTTTCATGCGGGCTTATGCAAACCGCAATACAGATGAGGTGGACCGGTGGCTTCAGTCAGTGAAGCCTTATGCCTCGGATTCCTTGTTGGCCTTGCTCGAAGAGGAGACAAATTTCCTGAAAGAAAAAGGCGTGAAATTCATCAGCGTGTTGAAAGAAATCCACAATCTCCATTGCCAGGAGCAATCGGGTGAAGTCCGGTGTTTGGCGGAGACCGTCGCCGAAGAAAGCGAGAACGGAAAAACCATTCCCATCGAGCGGGTTTATCAGGTGACATTGACGGAGCAAAACGGGAATTGGATTGCACAGGAGGTGGAAGTGCGTGGAAGTTTTGACTAGACCGAAACTTTCCGCCCTCCGCCGCCGTCAAATCCGGAGAAATCAAGGGTTGTCCCGGAATGTCAAAGGGTTTGTCTTCCTTTGTTTGATGGGGATGGCCACATTTGTTTTCTTTTTCATTTCCGTTCTGGGAGCGGTGTTTGTCAGTTTGTTTTCATCTTCCTCTTCCAAAACAAATCAAATGGAACAATGGGAAGTGGCGGAAGGTTTTCCGAAAGAGGCGGAAGCCTACTTGCCCATCTATCAGGAAGCCGGGAAAAAATACGGCGTGCCTTGGCAAATCCTGGCTGCCATCCACAAAGTTGAGACCAATTTCGGCCGGGATTTGAGGGAAAGTTCCAAAGGAGCGAAGGGACACACGCAATTCATGGATAAGACGTGGGTCGGATGGGATTACCCGGGCGGAACGCGTTTGGGGGATTTGCCCGATTCCGTGGATATCACGGATCCGAAATTGATTGAAAAATACGGTGGATATGGGGTCGATGGGGATCAGGACGGCAAAGCGGATCCGAACAACCCGGTTGATGCCATTTATTCCACCGCCCATTATTTGGCGAGAAATTATCAGGAGGGAAAAGATTGGTTTGCCCGTGGCGGACCGGTCTGGCAATACAACCATGACTATGAGAATTATGTGCTGAAAGTCAAAGAATACGCTGAATCCTTTGCCAAGCCGGTGATTTCAAAAGCAAACGGCCTTGCTTCCGGCGGGTTTCTCTGGCCGGTGGAAGGGGGAAAGGTGACGTCCCCTTTCGGGCTTCGCTTTCACCCCTTGAAAAAGGTGTATCGCAAACACGAAGGGATTGATATTGCCAAACCTTTGGGATCCCCCATTTTTGCCAGCAATAGCGGTGTGGTGGTGGAATCAAGGACATCCAGCGGGTATGGCTGGAAGATCGTGATTGATCACGGAAACGGCTACCAAACCCTGTATGCCCATATGTATCCGCAAGATGTCCAAGTCCGTGTCGGACAGGAAGTCAAAAAAGGGGATGTGATTGCCAAGGTGGGTTCCAACGGATGGAGCACCGGTCCCCATTTGCATTTTGAAATTTTAAAAGACGGGCAAGTGGTTGATCCGATGAAAATACTGAAAAAATGAATCCTTGCTTCTGATTGGTGAAGGGAAAGAAGGACAGCGGGAGAATGCCTGATACAGGACTGGACGGAGTTAAAAGAAAGGTGGGGTTGGATTGTTTCCTTGGAATAATGTGCCCAAGGGCGGTGAAGAGCAGATGCGTCAGGTCGCCAAATGGTTTTTTTACACGGTTATCGGCGTGGCATCTGTGATCGGGATCTTGTATTTGTGGAAGTTTCTCGCAGAGTTGTTCGGGGAAAGTGATCAAGCCGAAACGGCGGGTAAAGCGACCAACTTGGCATGGGATACGCTCTCATCCATCGGAATCTGGGCGCTTGCCGTACTTCCCTGGCTGATTTTACTCGGGATTTTGATTGTCATTGCCGTTTTGGCCGGGCGTTGGTCCACCAAATCCCATTATCGGAGCCGGGCCAAAAAGGGAGTGAAATATTTACGCATTCTGCCTTCATACGACACCGAACTGGATTTGGATAAAATCTCAGAATTGACAAGAACTTTCGGGAGCATGATTCGCCCGATCCGCATGCGTGTCCAATACGGGCGCCCTTGGTTCCGCTGGCGGTTTGCCATTCCGGAGGGCAGCAACCAGATCGGCATTTACCTGGCTTACCCCGAGGACAAGGAGAACAGTGTAAAGGACACCTTGCGCAGTGTTTATCCTTCTGCAGAGTTGCATGACATCAAAGAGGAAGAATTCCCCACTCCGAAAAAAGGGGGGACCGGCGGACACTTCATCTTTAAATTCAAAACCAAAGGTTATCCCTTGACCTCGTTGCTCCAAAGCAAACAGAGCCAATTGGGAAGCATTTTAAACTGTTTGCGTTCCGGAACCTATTTGGATTTGCAATTTTCCCCGGTCAGCTGGCGGGCTGTCGAGGAACGTTCGGGAAGTGCCCGGAGCCTGTTGACCAGCAAAAAGAACAAAGACATGGGACCGGAAGAGCGGATTCGTCGCGCCGGTTTGATTCAACGCTTGACCGGGCGTGAACTTTCCTTTCAAGTGCGCCTTTCCATCTGGTCCAATCACGAAAACGCGGAAGCGGTGGTCCGTTCAACGGCAGAGTCGGTTCAAACCGCGATGAAGTATGACGGGGAACTCCGTTTTATCCGCCAACCTTGGTGGAATCCCATGAAAGACAACAACCTGGTTCCGATTCCCTGGCCGTTGACCCTGATGGCTTGGACGTCGGATGAGATTTCGAGCTTGTTCCATTTGCCTCCGGCCAATCATTACATTTATCGTCCTCCGGCAGAAGATGGCCCCAACGCGCGGGGATATGTGGCCCATTTGCAAGAAAACGAAAGGACATTGGAGCCGGGCGAATTGACGGAGGGCGTGAAAATCGGAAAATTGAAACATCCTTTTGATGACCGGGAAGTGCGCGTCAACTTTGAACAGTTAAACAAACATTTTGTTTTAACGGGTGCCAGCGGCATGGGGAAATCCAGTGTCGCGATGGACATGGTCCAGTCACTTTTGGATGAGTGGTTTGACAATCCGGATGAAAGCCCGGGTTTCACCATTATTGACCCGGCCAAAGAGTTGGTGGCGATCATTGAAAACCGTCTGCGCATCGCAGAAAAATTCGGCGTGAAGTTCCCCCGGGAGAAAATCCATCACCTGAATCTGTCGGATGATACCACTCATCTTCCGGCTTTGAATATGCTTCACTGTCCGGAGAACGTCATCCCCGGACAGATGGCCCAACAGTTGGCCACTATACTAGTGGACTTTGAATTTAAAGAAGAATCCATTGAACGCTCGCGCCGGCTCGTTGAAATTGCGGTGCAGAGCCTGTTGGAAGATAAGGAAACCCATACGATTTTGGGCATCGATGATCTGTTCAGAAACCATCAGTTCAGGGAAAAAGTGGTCAAAAACGTGCAAGATCCTTATATCAAACGCTTCTGGGTCAACACCGATGAGCAGGAAATCAAAAGAGAAGTGGAGCCGGTGCTGTACCGGTTAGACCGGATCTTGCAACATTCAACGCTGCGCCGTCTGTTCTGCCAGAAAGGGTTGAGCCTGGATCCCCAAAAGTATATGGATGAAGGACATATTGTCTTGATTGACACCAATGGAATCAAAGACTACAACTTGCGGGTTTTGGTCGGTTATTTGATCAACCTTTACTATCAGGCAGCACGAAAACGGAACACTGCTTCCAAATTCCATTTAATGCTGGTGGAAGAAGCCCACATGGTTCAAATTCCGCTCCTTACCGAGATTTTGCAAGAGGATAAAAAATATCCGTTTGGGCTGGGGCTTGTGACCAGAGAGATCGATCACTTCGAAAATCAAGAATTGATGCAAGCGATCCGTTCCTATATCGGGATGGTCATCAGTTGCGGTCAGACGGAAGGTTCGGATGAAGTGGAAAGCCTGACGCGGAAATATATCAAGACCAGTCTGGTGGAATCGTTGCCTGAACGAAATGCAGCGGTCTACATCCGCTCCAAGCGGAAAGGTCGGAGCGATGTAACGACATGTGTGGTCACCAATGAACCGCCGGTCGTGTACCGGCCCGACGGCAAGCCGGCGGACCATCGCACGGCAGAGAAAGATGAAGCCATGAATTGGGGATTGGAATGGGGATTAAATGCTCTTTACCATGACGGGGAGACACTTCCCATTGAACAGGTGGACAAAGAAATTTCGGATTATATGGATCGTACTTTATATGAAAATCCGCCTTCGGAAAATGCCAACTGATCGTGAGCAAAACAGAACCGGTCCGGTTGAAGGATCGGTTCTTCTCCACTTTTCGACAGAGAGGAAGACAGAAATTGGGGAACCTGATCAAAGCAATTTTTGGGCTTTTTGCCAATCTGATTCCTATTATTGAAACATTGTTTTTAACGTTTGTGATCTCCAGGCATTTGGAGTCGACTTCCACCGGGATCATTTTGTTTATCGTTTTGATGATCGGTTCATTTATCTGGCACTCCCTGGTCAAGGGGATTGCTTGGGGGACCATGATTTATTTGACGATGACCCAAGAGGATTCCTCCGGCATGCTCTTTGCCGTCATCTTTGCATTGGCGGTCGGGGTTTTGCGTTTTCTTTTGGAAAAATGGTTGCGAAAATAACCGCCAGTCTTCAATTGATAAAAAACAGTATGTTTTGAAGGGAAAAGTAAAAAAATACTCCTAAACAATTTCACTTGTTTAGGAGTGTCTGTCATGCCCAAAATCCTTGCCGTGGGAACCGCAGTCCCCCCGTATTCTGTGAAACAGGAAGAAGCCCAAACATTTGCCAGGGAATGTTTTGCCCCATCTTTTCCGCAAATCGAACGTTACATGTCCATTTTTGATCATGCTTCCATTCACAACCGTTATATCAGCCAACCGATCTCTTGGTATAAACAACAACACCCGTTTACGGAAAAGAACCGGATTTACGTCGAAACTGCGATCGAACTGGGGGAAAAGGCCATCCGAACGTGTCTGGATAAGCAAGGATGGACCCCGGAGGATATCGATCATTTGGTGTTTGTTTCAACGACCGGGATTGCAACGCCCAGTATGGATGCCCGTTTGATCAACCGGTTGTCGATGAAAAGCGATGTGAAGCGCACCCCGGTCTGGGGATTGGGCTGTGCCGGAGGGGTGGCAGGATTATCCAAAGCTTATGAATTTGCCAAAGCCAATCCATCGGAAAAAATATTGCTGCTTGCCGTGGAATGTTGCAGTTTGACCTTTTGTCCCTTGGATCATTCCAAAAGCAACCTGGTGGCAACTTCGTTGTTTGCGGACGGGGCGGCCGCCGTTTTGATCTGCGGGGATCAGGTTTCGCTTCCGGACGGGACATTTCCGGAAATCACCGGGGCACAAAGTTTTTTGTGGCCGGACACGGAAGAGGTGATGGGATGGGACTTGACCGGGGACGGATTAAAAGTCATTTTTTCCCGGAGCATTCCCGAACTGGTGTTGAAAAAAGTGAAGCCGGTGGTGCAACGGTTTTTGGATGAAGCCGGGGTCCCTTTATCACAAATCGATGTATTTCTAACCCACCCGGGTGGGAAAAAAGTGTTGGAAGCTTATCAAAAAGCGTTGAATCTTCCTCCCGGGAGCTTGAGCGGAGCCTTTGAAATATTGGCCGGTTACGGCAACATGTCATCAGCGACAGTTTTGTTTCTTTTGGAACGGGAGCTCATGCAAACGCATCCTGCGGGAAGTTACGGCCTCATGGCAGCGATGGGACCAGGTTTCAGTTTGGAATTATCTTTGTTGCATTGGGATAAGGAGGGATGATCATGCCGGCCTGGGGAAGTTGGCTGTTATGGGTCTTGGTCATTGTGCAAAGGCTTTATGAACTGCGGATTGCACAAAAAAACGCCCGGTGGATCCGGGAACAAGGTGGTGTTGAATACGGCGGAAAACATTATCCGTGGCTGGTTTTGATTCATGGATGCTTTTTTCTCAGTTTGCTTTTGGAGGGACGATGGGGAAGGACGGAGCCGGTTGCATGGTGGTGGGTGCCGTTTCTGTTGTTTCTGGGGGTGCAGGGGTTAAGGATATGGGTCATGCGGTCTCTGGGGAAATTCTGGAACACACGGATTTATGTGATTCCTGGCAGGAAGCCCCAAAACCGCGGCCCGTATCGCTACGTAAGACATCCGAATTATGTTGTGGTTCTGTTGGAGTTTGTTTTGTTGCCGCTTTGTTTCGGAGCCTATGGCACGTTGATCGTTTTTCCTCTCGTAAAGTTCCTTTTCCTTTATTTGATTCGCATTCCTGCGGAGGAAAAAGCTTGGCAAATGTATGGGGAAGATCCGGATGAAATCATGAAGAAACACCGTTTTTTCCCTTCGTTTCAGAAATGAAAAAATCCCCCGGGCGGGGGATGGTGTTATCCTGTCCGACGGGTGGACTCGCTTTTTTCCCAGCAATCGGCATTGGCCAAGTCTTTGATCTGATCGCTGGTGAAACTCGGGTTTTTCCCTTCTTTCAGCTGTTGATGGTAGTTTTGGAGCACGGCAAATGCCACTTTTCCCAAAAGGAGGATGGCAATCAAGTTGAGAATCGCCATTAAGCCCATAAATAAATCGGCCAGATCCCAAACGACTTGAACTTGAGTGATGGAGCCCCAAATGACCATGGCGATTACGGCCAAACGGTAAATCAACAGCCAGGTTTTGTTTTCGCGAATAAATTCGATATTGGTTTCTCCGTAATAGTAGTTGCCGATCAAGGAGGAGAAAGCAAACAGGAGAATGCTGATGGTCAAAAAGTGTTCCGCCCACACACCCACTTGCTGGTTCAAAGCCAATTGGGCAATTTCAATGCCGGAAAGGTTGTCGTGGGTAAACGCGCTGGAGAACAAGACAATCATGCTTGTACAACTGCAGATGATCAATGTATCCACAAAGACGCCGAGAGCTTGAATCAGCCCTTGTTTGGCTGGATGTGAAACCGTGGCGGTTGCCGCCGCGTTCGGCGCACTACCCATTCCGGCTTCATTGGAAAACAGTCCGCGCTTGATCCCCTGCATCATGGCCGCACCAATTCCGCCGCCGATTGCTTGTTCCAGCCCGAACGCACCGGCGAAAATTTGCTTGAATACGGCCGGCAACTGTGTAATATTTGTCAACACGACATAAAGAGCGAGCAAAATATAGATGACCGCCATGATCGGAACAATCCATTCTGTAAAGCGGGCCACCCGTTTGATTCCGCCAAAAATAATGATTGCAAAAACCGCAGCAATGATGAGTCCGAGAACGGCCCGGTTGATGCCGTAGGTGGATTCAAAAGCCACCGTAATGGTGTTTGCCTGTACGGAGTTGAAAACAAGGCCGAAGCACAAGGTGATCAGGATCGCAAACAAAATCCCCATCCACCGCCTGTTGAGCCCTTTTTCCATATAATAAGCGGGTCCGCCGCGAAACGTATCCCCGTCCTTTACTTTATAAACTTGCGCCAAGGTTGCTTCAATGAATGCGGAGGCACTGCCGATGAGGGCAATCAGCCACATCCAAAAAACAGCACCCGGACCGCCGATTGCAATTGCCATGGCAACACCGGCAATATTCCCGACGCCGACGCGGGATGCCGTACTGATACAAAATGCCTGAAACGATGAAATCCCGTCTTTTTTTCCCATTCCTTCGCCGAGCAAACGAAACATTTCTTTGATAAACCGGAATTGGACAAAGCGGGAACGAATGGTAAAATATAAACCCGCAACAATTAACAAAGCCACGATGACATACGTCCATAACACATCATTGATTGCCAGTACATACTTGTCTAATAGATCGACCATCCGATCACCTCTGTTCAAGAAATTTACACATTTACACAATTTATTTTATATCACAAAAAAATACATTTCGTCATTGGATGAATATAACAATCCGAATGAACAGAGGTGATTAATTGGAAGATGAATTGTTTTCGATTCCTTCCGACAAATCTCTTTTCTTGGCCCGTTGGTAAACGTCATGGGGGTTGCGGGGCTTTTGAGCAATACGAAATCCGACGGCTGCAAAATAGATGGTTTTTTTTTCGGGAATATACCGGTAGATCAATCGGAGATCAGGGCGTTGTCTTTTGCGTGGGCGAGCGACGGAAAAAAATTTTTTCTTCCGGAATCCGGTCAGCGGGGGATATTTTAACCGGGCGGCTTTGTAAGGGTTTCGGATGACTTGGACAATGGCGCGATCCAGTTGGATCAAAAATTCCTGGAACCGTTTTCGTCCCAACCTGCTGGCGATGAATAACAAGTCGTCGCGAAATTGCGGGTGATACTTTTCAATCATGAGGACGATGACCCTTTGTCGATCGTTTGTTCAAAGAAGGCAAGGCGGGACATTTGTTCCGGCTTTTCCAGCCATTTGGTTTCAGGAAGCCGGATCCGTTCCTGCAACATTTCATTCCATTTCATGTCCTCCAAGATTTCCTCCAGTTCTTCCAAACGGTGCATCAGCTTTTCATACGTCTTTATATCCAAAATCACGGCCCGCAACTGATTGTCATGGACCAATCCGAGCTTTTTGCAGGTGTTCAACAGATCATCAAAGAAGTGGCGGTTATTCATTTCCTTGAGCTCGCTGGTGGAAATCAGTTCATTTTGAGCAAAAGGTTTGGACACGGGATCGAACACCTCCGTTTCTGTTATAAGTCTATTATACCTTTTATCGGGTAATTCATGAATATTTTGCTTTTACTGAAACAGAATAATACATCACGGCATGAAAGCGGGTTCCATGCCGTGACAAAGCGGTCAGTTATTAATCCGGCGCTGTGCATATTTGGCCAGTGCCGGATGGTGGTTTTTCAGTTCTTCAAACAAAGATAAAAACGTTTGGCGAATATCCCATTGAGCTTCCGGGGATGTTCGCAAATTGATCAGATGGTACAGCTCCCACAGGCTGGCCGTGGCGGTGACTTGCCGGTGGTGCGCATTCGTCACCACATAGGCGGCGGCTTCCGGATTCCATGACTCAATGTCTTGGTAGACGTTTTCCGCTTCATGGAGGAAGGATTGGTAACGTTCTTCCAGTCCGGCTTCCCGGATGTGGGGAGGGATGGTATATCCGAGATGAATGGTTGGCAAACCATGGCTGAAGTGCGTGCGACGGTTGTGGCGGAGCAGTTGGTGCCAATTTGCCTCGGAAATGAGCAATTCAAACTGGTAATGAATATGTTCAAATTCCCATCGGGGATTGTCAAAAAAGCGCAGTTCGCTTAAAGCCGTTTCGGCAATTTGTTCTTTTTGTTCTCTGGAATACGAACGGGCTTGTTGGTGTGCTTGCTCATAAGAAAGAGCCGTTTCGCTGATGATCAAACGGGTGACCAATTCGGTCAAAGCTTCTTCATAGTCCGGAATGTGAACCATGCGGGCGCGCGGGCCTTGGACCGGTTGCAAAGACGCTGTTTGTTCAAAGAAAAGCTCCTTTAGCTTTTTTCTGGTGTGTAGCAGATAATCGTTCGGTTTTACATATTTCAACAGCGTCGGGATCACCTGGCTGATTTCCCGTTCCATTTCCTTGGCCAGTTTGCGGCATTCGTCGTAAGGGCTGGACAGAAGACGGACCAAAGTGTCCCGTAATGCGCGTCCGTTCCCGGTCATGCCAAGGTTGGTGAACGTGGCCAAAGTGAGGACATAACGGGCATCTTCAAACGCGATTTTTTCAATCCGCATCCGGTAGGCACGCTCTGATTCTTCCGGTTTTTGCGGGATCACCTTCACCAAATACGCGGTCAGGCCGCTGAGCAATTGCTCATACGTGTCATAAGCTTTGTCCTGCAAAGACAAAAATTTTTCTTTCAACCCGGGGTTTTGTTCCAGAACGGGAGGGACATAAAAATCGCCCCGTTTTGGCCGCTGATAACGCTGGCTGTATTCGGTGAAACTGTTAAACGGGTTGGACAGTTCCAATTCGGCCGATGCCAGCCGGCTGATCTTTTCAATTCCGATGTGTGCAACGGCATGTTCCGCCACGCTGCTGTGGCCGTAACCGACAACCCATTTTTCATGGAAGCGGGCCGCTTTTTCCGAATGCCCCTTGGCGGCACCGGCCGTCTTCAGGTTGACATTTAACTCTTCATCGGACAACAGCTTTCGCAAATTGTCGCGGAAGCTGGCTGAAGAACGACTCACATAGGCAAAAATGACGGCAATCACTTCTTCAGGCAAATTAAAAATGGTGTATACATTTTTATCAAGATTGGATACATAATGGGATAAATCGATTTTTTGCTCCTGTTTCATACTTCCACCCTCCCTGTCATTGCCTTACATTCTAGCAAAATTCCTTCCAATGGAAAATGGAGAAAAATGTTGTGAAATGATGTGAGAAAGTTTAAGCTAATTTTGAGCTGACGAAAGGTAGGAGGATGAAGATGACAACCAGATACAAAGTTCTGACGATTGCAGGTTCCGACAGCAGCGGAGGTGCAGGAATCCAAGCAGACCTGAAAACATTCCAGGAGCGCGGCGTCTATGGAATGTCAGCCATCACCACCATTGTGGCGATGGATCCGGATCATCAATGGAATCACAAGGTGTTCCCCATTCCTTTCGATACATTTCAGGATCAATTAAAAACGATTTTGCAAGGGATTGGCATCCATGCGTTAAAAACGGGCATGTTGGGATCAGTAGAGATCATTGAATATGTGGCCAAAACCATCCGTTCCCAAGTGGTCCCGTTGGTGATTGATCCGGTGATGGTATGCAAAGGAACGGATGAGGTGCTCAATCCCGAAACAGCCGATGCCTTGAGGGAAATTCTGATTCCGCTGGCGACCGTGGCGACCCCCAATTTATTTGAAGCCGGCCAACTGAGCAAAATGCATCCGATCCGCACGGTGGAGGAAATGAAAGAAGCGGCGGCACGCATTCATGACCTGGGGGCAAAAGTGGTGATTATCAAAGGCGGAAGTAAGTTGGATCACGAAAAAGCGGTTGATGTCGTCTATGATGGCCGTACCTTCGAAGTGATGGAAGAAGAACGGGTGGAAACCCCTTATGTTCACGGTGCCGGTTGCACATTTTCCGCAGCCATTACCGCCGAATTGGCCAAAGGAAAAACGGTTTCGGAAGCCATTCGCCTGGCCAAAGCCTTCATCACCGAAGCCATTCGCGGCGGATTTCCGTTAAATGAATATGTGGGTCCCGTGCTTCATATGGGTTACCGGTTAAAAAACGGAAACGAGGATCTGAAATAACAGGGCAGATGGAACAATCCGCCCTGTTTTCTATTATTTTTAATGGAAAAAACGAGGGGGTATTTTCCATTTGGGGAAGAAAGCGGCCAAAAGTAGAAAGGAAAGGATTTATTTTTTAAAAGGGATTTTTGATTATACAGAGAATATAAGGAATTGATAATATTTTTATTCAAAATAAAAAATAATTAATTGGAAAAATGGGAATTAAAAGAAAAAATCCGCTTATGATTGGATTTAAGAGGTTTTTAACAAATCGTTTGAGGTGATCCATTTGACTCAGCCCGTGTTGGATATCCGGCAATTGAAGCTGCATTTTTTTTCGGAAAAAGGAGTGGTCCAAGCGGTTGACGGGATTGACCTGACCATCCGCCGGGGGGAAATCGTCGGACTGGTGGGAGAATCGGGATGCGGAAAAAGCGTGACCTCACTGAGCATTATGGGGCTGGTCCCGCAACCGCCCGGGAAAATCGTCAACGGTTCCATTTGGTTTGAGGGACAAGACCTGACCAAACTTTCACAGAAAAAAATGCAGAAAATTCGAGGTAGAGAGATTGCAATGATTTTTCAGGAACCGATGACCTCCCTGAATCCGTTGTTTACGATTGGAAATCAATTGGTGGAAGCGGTCCGGGCGCATGAAAAATGTTCCAAAAAAGAAGCGGAAGCCCGTGCCGTTGAAATGTTGGAAAAAGTGGGGATCTCCCGGAAGGGGATTTTGCGTGAATATCCGCATCAATTGTCCGGCGGAATGCGCCAACGAGTCATGATTGCCATGGCCATGATCTTAAACCCTAAGTTATTGATCGCCGATGAACCCACGACCGCGCTGGATGTCACCATTCAGGCACAAATTCTTGATTTGATGAAACAATTGAATGAAGAGTATCAAACGGCGATTTTAATGATCACGCATGATTTGGGGGTTGTCGCGGAAATGTGTGACCGCATTGTGGTCATGTATGCCGGGCAAGTGGTGGAGGAAACCGACCGTCACCGTCTGTTTAGCAATCCGAAGCATCCTTACACCCGGGGATTGTTAAAGTCAATTCCCAAGTTGAAAGAAAGAAAAAAACGGTTGTATGCCATTCCCGGCCAGGTGCCGACGCCCCGGAACATGCCCGCAGGATGCCGGTTTGCGCCGAGGTGTGAATTTGTCATGGATCGTTGCCGCAAAGAAACGCCCGAACTTACCGAAACAGACAAGAACCATTACAGCCGCTGTTTTTTGCATCAGAGGGAGGAACCGGTACATGGCACTGATTAACGTGAAAAACTTAAAGAAAAGTTTCCCGGTTTACGGGGGATTGTGGAGCAAAAAAGTCGGGGAAGTCAAGGCGGTGGATGACGTTAGTTTCGCCATTGAAGAAGGAGAAGTGTTGGGGATTGTCGGGGAATCGGGCTGCGGGAAATCGACGACCGGGCGAACCATCATCCGTTTGGTTGAACCCAGCGGCGGCGAAGTGGAATTTAACGGGAAAAATTTGTTTGCCTTGGACAAAGAGGAGATGAGAAAAGCCCGCAGAGACTTGCAAATGGTTTTTCAGGATCCTTTTGCATCCCTCAATCCCCGGCAAAAAGTGCGCGAAATCCTGGAGGAACCTTTGATCGTCCATTCCATGGGAACGCCCAAGGAAAGAAAAGAACAAGTGCAAGAATTGCTTCGGGTGGTCGGGCTCAATGCATTTCACGGTGACCGTTACCCCCATCAATTCAGCGGGGGGCAGCGGCAGCGGATCGGGATTGCCCGCGCATTGTCGACCAAACCCAAACTGATTGTTGCCGACGAGCCGGTATCGGCATTGGATGTGTCGATCCAGTCGCAGGTTTTAAATCTGATGATGGATTTAAAGGAACAGTTTTCACTGACGTATCTCTTTATTTCGCATGATTTGAGTGTTGTCAAACATATCAGCGACCGGGTCGGCGTGATGTATCTGGGGCGCATGGTGGAAATATCCCCGCGCGACGAGCTTTATGAAAAGCCGTTGCATCCCTATACCCAGGCTCTGTTGTCGGCCATTCCCGTTCCGGATCCGACAGCCAAGCGGGAACGCATCATTCTTGAGGGCGATGTGCCGAGTCCCGAAAATCCCCCACAAGGCTGCGCGTTTCATCCGCGTTGTCCATATGTGACGGACCGTTGCAAGGAGGAACGCCCGGAGTTGAAAGATGCCGGCGGCGGACACTTGGTTGCCTGCCACTTGGTTCATGAGGGATGAAAAGAAGATCCCTTGACTTGATGGGGGAGGTGGTTGATCGGGAAAACGTGACGATGCAATCAAACGAAAAACCAATAAAGGAGGACGAAATATGAAAAAGCGTTTTTGGATTGTCAGTGTGATGGCCATTTTCCTTTTTTCCACCATCCTGGCCGGATGTGTCGAAAAAGATTCGGCGAAAAGCGGAAAGACTTTGATTTATGGGAGGGGAGCCGACGCCAAATTATTGGATCCCATTCAGGTGACGGATGGAGAATCTTTTAAGCCGACAGACCAGATTTTTGATAACCTGGTCGAATATGACCAAAAAACAACCGAAGTGGTTCCGGGACTTGCTGAAAGTTGGGAAACCAGCGAAGACGGACTGACATGGACATTCCATTTGCGAAAAGGCGTCCAGTTCCATGATGGCACTCCATTTAATGCCGAAGCGGTGGTTTATAACTTCCAACGTTGGATGGATCCGGAACATCCTGAGCATAAAGGCGGGGAATTTCCCTACTACGGATATATGTTTGGCGGGTTTAAAGGGGATGAAGGCCATTTGATTGAAAGCGTGAGCGCGCAGGATGAATATACGGTGCAGTTTAAACTGAAAAAGCCATTGGGGCCTTTCCTCAGCAACCTGGCCATGTCTCCGTTCGGAATTGCTTCCCCGACGGCTGTGAAAAAAGATCCGGTGAAGTTTGCACAACATCCGGTCGGAACCGGTCCCTTCAAGTTTGAAAGCTGGAAGAAAAATGACACGGTCGTGCTCGTGAAAAATGAGAACTATTGGAAAAAAGGTCAGCCGAAACTGGACCGGGTTATTTTTAAATCGATTCCGGATAATGCGGCCCGCTTTTCTGCATTGAAATCAGGGGATATTGACATGATGGACGGACTCAACCCCAATGATGTCCAACTGGTCAAACAGGATCAAAACTTTGAACTGTACGCACAAGAAGGCATGAATGTGGGTTATCTGGCTTTAAATACCGAGAAGGAACCGTTGAACAATGTCAAAGTGCGGCAGGCGATCAACCATGCGGTGAATAAAGACGCCATTATCAAAAACTTTTATGCAGGCCAGGCCGTGGCGGCCGTCAACCCCATGCCTTCCATGATGTGGGGATACAATGACCAAGTGAAAGATTATGAATATGACTTGGATAAAGCGAAGCAATTGCTGAAAGAAGCTGGCTATCCGGATGGTTTTGAAGTGGAATTTTATGCGATGACCGAACCCCGTCCGTATATGCCGAACGGAAAGAAAATTGCGGAATTTATTCAGGCGGATTTGGCCAAAATCGGCATCCGGGCCAAAATTGTGACTTATGACTGGCAAACGTATTTGGATAAGACCGGAAAAGGGGAACACCAAATGGCGTTGATGGGGTGGAACGGGGACAACGGAGACCCGGATAACTTCTTGTACGTCTTGTTGGATAAAGACAACACGCGGATGCCTGACGCCGGAAACATTGCTTTCTATAAAAGTGATGCCGTGCATGATCTTTTGATTCAGGCGCAAAGCTTAACCGATCAGGGAGAACGTGCCAAACTTTATGAACAAGCACAGGAAATCATCAAAGCGGATGCGCCTTGGGTTCCCATCGCGCATGCGACCGTCAGCTTTGCTGGGCGAAAAGAAATCACCGGCTTTGTTCCTCATCCGACAACACAGTTGAAATTGGAATTTGTTGATCTGAAGAACTGAAAACAGGTGTAAAGGCGGCATTGCGGGGAGTCCGCAGTGCCTCCTTATTCATTGCAAGAGTCAGGTGGTGAATGGATGTTATGTTGGCTTACACGATACGCCGGATTTTGATGTTGATTCCTGTGTTGATCGGCATGTCGCTCATTACATTTTCCATTGTTCATGCCATCCCGGGGGATCCGGCCAAAACGATAGCGGGTGACAAAGCGACACCGGAACAATTGCAGGAAATCCGGGAAAGTCTGGGCTTGGATCAGCCGTTTTACATTCAATATTTCAACTATGTCAAAGGACTGTTGCAAGGGGATTTGGGGACATCCTTGATCACCAATACCCCCATCTCCGAAGAAATCGTTCCTTTTTTGGCCGCCACGGCTGAACTCACCTTGGCTGCCATGTTGATTGCCGTATTTTTCGGGGTGAATCTCGGGATTTTATCGGCTTGGAAGCAAAATTCATGGCTGGATTATGGATCAATGCTGATTGCATTGATCGGGGTTTCCATTCCCGTGTTCTGGCTGGGGTTGATGGAACAGTGGCTTTTTGCCCAGGTTCTTGATTGGTTGCCGTCCAACGGGAGAGTGGATCCCCGCCTCGGTTTTGAGCCGCTCACCCATTTTTATATTTTGGATTCCTTGTTATACGGGGATTTTGAGTGGCTGGGAGATGTGTTGAAGCATTTGATTCTGCCGGCGGTTGCGCTGGGGACCATCCCGATGGCGATCATTGCGCGGATGACGCGGTCCAGCATGTTGGAAGTCATGAGATCCGATTATATTCGTACGGCCCGGGCCAAAGGATTATCCGAGTTTTGGGTGATTTACAAGCATACGTTAAAAAATGCATTCATCCCGATCCTGACCGTGATGGGGCTGCAGATGGGCCTGTTGCTCGGGGGGGCGGTTTTGACGGAGACCATTTTCAGCTGGCCGGGAGTGGGCCGGTATATTTATGACGCCATCACACAGAGAAATTATCCGGTGATTCAGTCCGGAATATTGGTGCTTGCAACGATTTTTGTCGTGATCAATTTAATCGTTGATCTGTTGTATGCATGGATTGATCCCCGCATCCAATATGGGAAGGAGTGATGAAGGTGCAGCAAATTTCATCCGGAATTCAGCCGCCCGCTCCCGATGCAGCCGGTGAAATGGGTCTGGAAGAAAACACGGAAACCCATTTTCTTCGTGATTTTTTTCAAGCTTTTGTCCGGCACCGTTCGGCGCTCATTGGCACTTCTTTGGTGATGATTTTTATCTTGCTGGCGATTTTTGCCCCGGTCTTGACTCCTTATGACTATCAATCTTCCAGTCCGGATACATTACAGCCCCCGTCGTCGTCCCATTGGTTTGGAACGGATGATTTGGGACGGGACATTTTTACCCGGGTGGTGTATGGAGCGCGGATTTCCTTGTGGATCGGTTTTGTGGCGATCACCGGGTCCATCGTGATCGGGAGTTTTTTGGGATTGATTGCCGGTTATTACGGAAAATGGGTCGATTCGGTCATTTCCCGTTTGTTTGATATTTTGCTTGCTTTTCCGAGTATTTTGCTGGCCATTGCCATTGTGGCCATGCTGGGGCCAAGCTTGAACAATGCTTTGATTGCGATTGCCATCATCAATATCCCCAACTTTGGCCGGTTGATGCGTTCCAGAGTGTTAAGCGTCAAGGCGGAAGATTATATTCTGGCGGCCAAAGCGTTGGGGATGAAGAACAGCCGCATTTTATGGAAACATATCTTGCCCAATTGCTGGACACCGATCATGGTGCAAGGGACGCTGGGATTTGCCACGGCGGTGATCGAGGCCGCGGCGCTCGGGTTTTTGGGATTGGGAGCCCAACCTCCCCAGCCGGAATGGGGAACCATGTTGTCCGATTCGCGTGAATTCATCCAGCTCGCACCTTGGACCATGATTTTTCCGGGAATGGCCATGATGTTGACGGTTCTCGGGTTTAATCTGTTGGGAGACGGTCTCAGGGATCTTTTTGATCCGCGGATGAAACAGTAAGAAAACGGTGTGCCCGGTTTCGGGACACACCGTTTTTGTATTCTTTAGGAACCAAAATATTCTTTCCAGCGTTCGTCCACTTTCTTTGTGATGGAAGGGTCGGGCACCAGTTCATCCGGGTATCCCGGCTTCATTCGTGCATCCACGATGAAGGGGAATTGGTAATGTGGATGATGATGTTGAAACCGGGTTTGTGCATGGATGTCAAATGCCGGATTGAACCGGGTGAAAATGGTCCACAAAAATGCGGTTTGCCCGCTAGCCGCCTCGATGTCATCCACCAAAAAGACAAAGGGCCACCCGGCCAAGTCCTCTTTATGGTCGCGGAGGATCTGTTCTGCCAGTTTTGGATTTTGTTCATAAGGTTCCGCTTCCAGAACGAGGGCACCTTTGCAATACACCCGGGCGTCGCGGATGCCTTTCATATCCGGCCCGTGAAAGGATGCCGGCAACGTGCGTTTCGGTTCCCCGGTGCCGATCAGGACGGCTTTGCTTCCATGATTGAGCCGTTTACCGGTATAATCAAGGGTGTCCATCGAAGTGTGGTTAAAGATGAACAAATCGGTGGCCGGATCCATCCGTTCAAGAACGGTTTCAAATAATTTCGGGAAATCCCCGAGCGATACCGACTGATCGGTTAAGATCAAGAACTTGGTGAGCGTCAGCTGCCCTTCGCCCAAGATCCGGAAAGCGTTGGCCAGCACCTCACGCTGGTAGCTTTCGCGTACAACGGCTGCAGCCAGCGAATGGAAGCCGGTTTCAGAATACGTCCATAAATCACGCACACCGGGCATAACCATGGGGAAAGCCGGGGACAACAACCGTTGCAAAAACTCGCCCATGTAATAATCTTCCTGACGGGGTTTGCCCACAACCGTGGCGGGATATATCGCATCTTTGCGATGATAAACTTCTTTCACATGGAAGACGGGAAATTCATGTGCCAGGGAATAGTAACCGTAATGATCCCCAAACGGCCCTTCCAAACGGCGTTCATGCGGGGGAACACTCCCTGTCAGCACAAATTCCGCTTCCGCAATGAAAGGATAGCCGTTTTTACCGGTGACGACCGGCAGTTTTTCGCCCATGATCAAGGAGGTCAGGATCAATTCAGGCAAAAATTCCGGAACCGGTGCAATGGCCGAGGCAATCAGTGCCGGAGGCCCGCCCAGGTGAACATGGACCGGCAACGGTTCATTTCGTTTTTCGGCTTCATAGTGGTGAAATCCCCCGCCTTTATGGATTTGCCAATGCATGCCGGTGGTTTGTTTGTCAAAAATTTGCATGCGGTACATGCCAAGATTGTGTTGTTTGCTTTGGGGATGCTCTGTATACACGAGCGGAAGCGTGATGAAAGGGCCGCCGTCTTCCTGCCATGAAGTGATCACCGGAAGCCGGGTGAGATCCGTTTCGTTTTGTTTGGTTTCCAAAACCGGCGCTTTGTTGGCCGGCACGGTTTTAAGGCCGACTTTCAAGAGCTCTTTGAAGACGTTCCGTTCGTTCCAAATGGCTTTCGGGGTCGGGGGCATCAACTTGTCCATGAGCGATACGATTTGTTTCATCAATTGCTCGGGACGCGGGCCAAATGCCATTTCCACCCGTCGGGGGGTGCCGAATAAATTAGTGACCACCGGGAAGGAACTTCCTTTTACCTGTGTAAATAATAAAGCAGGTCCGCCTTCTTCGATCACGCGGCGGTGTATTTCTGCCAACTCGAGGAAGGGATCCACTTCTGCATGGATTTCCACGAGCTCGTCTTCAGCTTTTAATTTTTGGATGAACTGACGTAAATTTCTATACAAATTGCATCTCTCCCAGTTTGATGGACTATTTAGGCTCTAGCCACATTATAAACGGAAAACGGACAGTTTGCTTGCGCGGGATCATGAGGATTAAAGGAGTGTCTGACATTGAAAGTAATCGTTTATTCGAGACCCCATTGTTTGGAATGCAATGTACTGAAGCGGTTTTTGAATGACTATAAAATTCCGTATGAAGAAAGAGATTGCTCAAAAAATCCGGCCTACTTGGAAGAAGTGAAAAAAATGGGATTTTTGGGCGTCCCGGTGACGGTCGTGCATGGTCAGGCCATCGAGGGATTGCAGCCGGATGCGATTTTAGCCGCTTTGGAAAAACAAGACAAAAATGTCAATGTGGATTAAACCAGCCGCAAAGGATCAAACCCCTTTGATAACAACGGTTTCAAAGGGGATTTTTTATTTGATGAATTCTTCTTATATGGAATAATTCATTATTTAATTTTACAAAAATTTAATATATAATATATACAAAGTTTTATTTTCAAAATAATTTAATAAGAAAGATTTTTCTAAACCAAAAAGGGTTAGGGGGTTTCTGAGTGGAGATTTTCCGCAAGAAGAGCATTCAGGAAATGATTCAAACGACTCAACAAGGCACCACGCTCCGCAAAGAATTAAACGCTGTGGATCTGGCGATGCTGGGCGTTGGGGCGATTATCGGGACGGGAATTTTTGTATTGACCGGGGTGGGCTCCCTGGTCACCGGACCGGCACTGCCGCTCTCTTTTATTATTGCGGGATTTACGTGTTTGCTTGCCGCATTTACTTATGCTGAATTTGCCTCATTGGTTCCTGTGTCCGGATCCACCTACACCTACAGCTATGCCACACTGGGAGAATTTTTTGCCTGGGTGATCGGTTGGGATTTGATTCTGGAGTATTTGCTTGCCGTCAGTTCGGTCTCGGTGGGTTGGTCCGGTTATTTCCAGTCCTTGCTGGCCGGTTTTGGAATCGAAATTCCGCATGTGTTAACCCAGTCCCCCCTGATTGACGGCACAAGCATCTTGAATTTGCCGGCTTTTTTGATCATCCTCTTCATTACTTGGTTGCTTTCCATCGGCGTGAAAGAATCGAAAAGAGTCAACAATATCATGGTTCTGATCAAAGTGGCAGTGATTTTGCTCTTTATTCTGGTGGGTGCCTTTTATGTGAAGCCGGAGAACTGGACCCCCTTCATGCCGTTTGGAATCAAAGGCGTATTTCAAGGTGCCGCACTGATCTTCTTTTCTTATCTGGGGTTTGATGCGGTGAGTACGGCGGCAGAGGAAACCAAAAATCCGGCAAAAGATCTGCCGAAAGGAATTCTGTGGTCGCTTGGGATCGTCACCCTGCTTTATATGATTGTGTCTGCATTGATGACGGGAATTGTTCCGTTTCAACAGTTTGAAAAGCATGCCGATGCCCCGGTTGCCTATGCCATCAGCATGACCGGACAGGATTGGCTGGTCGGGATTGTCAGCTTGGGGGCCGCCATCGGCATGATCACGGTCATGTTGGTCATGTTGTACGGCCAAATCCGGATCATTTTTGCGATGTCCCGGGACGGATTGATGCCGAAGTTTTTGTCCAAAGTGCATAAAAAATACCGCACACCGTATGTTTCCACTTGGACGTTGGGATTGATTGCCGCATTCCTCGGCGCGTTTGTTCCTTTGGATCAGCTTGCCGAACTGGTCAACTTGGGAACATTGGCGGCCTTTGTCCTCATCTCGGTCGCTGTGATTGTCCTGCGTTACAAACAGCCGGATTTGCCTCGGAAATTTAAAACTCCGCTGGTTCCGTATGTCCCGATTTTGGCTATTATCTTCTGTTGTGTTTTGGCTTTCAATCTCGAGGTGATGACGTGGATCCGTTTCCTCGGTTGGTTTGCTGCAGGACTCATCTTTTACCTCGTGTACGGATATGAACATTCGAATCTTCGCAAAAAATCGGATTCCAATTCGCAATGACATGTGAACGGGTTTTTAAGCATGGTGTATAAAACACACCATGCTTTTTCCATTCATTCCTCAATCAATCCATTTCCAGGTGTTTTTGAACGTAGCGGATTTTTTCTTTTTTTGCTTTTTTAGTTTGTAAGCTTCCCGTTCCCATTTTTTCAGTTGGGGATAGGGGTCAAACGAGTATGTGTTTTCCCCGTTAAAACGGTAGATGCCATAATGCAAATGCGGAGGGAACTTACCGGAGGTTCCCGGAGGGCCGTATCCGGAAGAGCCCACCGTTCCGATCAAGTCTCCGGGGCGGACGATATCCCCTTTTTTCAGCCCTTTGCGAAAATGGTTCAGATGGGCGAAATAGTGATAATTGTTATGGATGTCGCGAATTCCGATCCGCCAACCGCCATAGCGGTTCCAACCGATCAATTCCACATAGCCGTAGCAGGTGCTTAATACGGGAGTTCCGTAACCGGCAAAAATATCCGTCCCTTCATGAATGCGCAACCCGCCCCAACCGCGGCGGTCGCCCCAGGTATCATGGTATGTGTAATTATATTGGATCGGAATCGGAAATTTTTTTTCTTCCAAATCCAATCGGTCGAATTTTTGATAAATTTTCGCAATATGGGTGATCACATCCACTGCCACGGGATGTTGGTAATAGTCCCATAATCTGGTTCGGATCTGGTCTTCTTCCACTCCGTTTTCGGACAGGTAGAGAGCGACGGAATACAGGACGTCGATATCATTCTGTCGATCTGCCAGACGGTCGCCGTTTCCGTCCCGGCCGATGCCTTGAAAAAATGAAATCGACTCCGGAATGTTGTCATCCGGATCCGGATTCAGTTTCCCGGCCCAACGTTCTTGCGGAATTTGAATGGACAATAATTTCCGGTCGTTGCTTTTTGCTTTGTCATCTTTGGCTTGGTTCCGGTTTTGCCGGATGTTTTTTTCATACTGGTTGACCGCCGCCAGATAATACCAAGGGACTCCGGATACGGATTCCATGGCTTCAAACAGATGCAGAAGTTCCTCTTGATCCGTTTGATTCCGGCCGGTGGCGACGGCAGACGGGAAAGGAAAGAGAAACGCAAGAAAGAGTGCGAGTGTGATCAACTGTTTCATCATGTGAATCACCATGTGTCTTAAGTGAATGATAAGAATAGTTTGCACGGCCCGGGAAAAATTATGCACAGAAAAAACAGCCCGGTGGCAGGCTGTTTATTCGGATGCAGTAGACTTTCTTTGTTTGATTTCATTGATGTGCTGATTTAACTGATCCAGCATCAAGAAAGCGGCTTTGGCTCCTCCCGCAGTGTTCCAAATCACATCATCCACTTTAAAAACCATATTGTTTTTTACGGCTTTCAAGTTTTTCCAAAGCGGATCGGAAGTGAATTCTTTTTCTTGAGCATCACCTTGGGTATCCCCATAGTTATAAGTAAAGTAGAAAAGAATATCCCCGTCTGCCTGAGGAATTTGTTCTTTGGTGATCACGGCGGCGAAATCGTTTTTGTTTTGGATTTCCGGACGTTTAAAGCCAATATCTTTTAAAATGACTCCCGAAAAACTGTCCAATTGATAAAGACGGGTGTTTCCAGCTACAAATCGGACAACGGATACTTCTTTATTGATTAAATCTCCGGCATTTTTCCGTACGGCTTCCACCTTTTTGTGATACTCGTCCAAGACTTCTTCCGCCTTCTTTTCCTGTCCCACGGTTTTGGCGTACAGCTTGAAATTTTCTTTCCAATCCCCGGTGAGATCTTCGGCGAATACGGTGGGCGCAATGGCACTCAACTGGTTATACACTTTTTCCTGTCGCACTTTGTTGCCGATAATTAAATCGGGTTTTAAACCGGCAATGGTTTCCAGATTGGGCTGAAGTTCCGTCCCCACGGATTTTACACTGGACATTTCCGGCTCCAGGTGGTCATACCACAGACCCCCGTCCGGGGTAAACCCTTGAACCGCACCCACGGGTTTGATCCCGATTGACAACAGGGCTTCCAAACCTTCATTAGTCAGCACCACGATTCGTTTGGGATGCTCAGGAACTTGAGTGGTTCCCATGGCATGCTCAATCGACCGGGTGGGTGAGTTATTTTCTGTGGTGGTGGAGGAGTTGGTGCATCCGGTGGCAATGAGAGACAGAAGCAAGCAAAAGAGGATTCCGTTTTTGATCCAACGGGACATGTTTTGACTCCTTTCTAATTGAAAATGATTATCATTTATCGTGCATTTTTACTATAGGGAAATGTAACAATCTTGTCAAATCTATTTGATAATGATTTTCAAAATCGTTGACACTTTTTAGCGGATCACATAGACTTAAATTGATTTTTAAAAGAAAAAATGCGTGTTTACCGGGGGAAAAGGGTTGGACAGAAAGGGGACGGGCATGGACGAAATTTTTTCAACCAAGGGATGGAAATGGACGGGACTGATTTTGGGAATATTTTTGGCCGGTTTCCTCAGTGTGGCAAGTATCAGTGTCGGGGTGACACCGGTCCCGTTTGAAACGGTGATTGAATCCTTTACTGACTTTCAAAACACCAATGAACATTTGATCGTCCGGACAACCCGGGTACCCAGGACGATCATTGCCGTGGCAGTGGGAGCCAGTTTGGCTGTTGCCGGTGCGGTGATGCAGGCTTTGACCCGGAATCCGCTGGCCTCGCCTTCAACGTTAGGCGTGAACCAGGGAGCGGGTTTGTTTATTGTTTTGGCGGTGTCATTATTTTCCGTCACTGTGATGTCCACTTTGATGGTGATGGGTTTTGCCGGGGCCGCGTTTGCCATTTTCATCGTGTATATATTGGGATCGGCCGGCCGGGACGGAATGACGCCGGTGAAGTTGACCTTGGCCGGCGCTGCGGTGATGGCGCTTTTTTCATCGCTTACACAAGGATTTTTGACCATGAATGAAAGAAGTTTGGAAGAATTGTTGTTTTGGCTGGTCGGATCGGTGGAAGGCCGGAGTTTGGATTTGGCGATTCCGGTTTTTCCGTTTCTTTTGGTCGGCGCGGTGATGGCGCTTTGTTTGGCACGGGCTTTTAATGTGCTCATGATGGGGGATGATGTGGCCAGAGGACTGGGGATGAATGTCGGAATCATCAAGCTTTTGGGTGTGGTCATGATTGCATTTTCAGCGGGCGGATCGGTAGCCGTTGCCGGTCCGGTTGTTTTTGTCGGGCTGATTGTGCCGCATTTGGTTCGTGTGCTGGTCGGGAATGATCATCGCTGGCTCTTTCCTTATTGTTTGGTGTACGGTGCCAACTTGCTTTTAATTGCAGACATACTGGGGCGGCTGATCATGCAGCAACAGCCCATTCCGGTCGGCGTGATGACGGCATTGATCGGAACGCCGTTCTTTATCTATTTGGCCAGACGAAAAGGGAGGGTGCGGGGATGAAGCGTTATTTTTCCGTGCGTTGCAGCCGGTTCTCCGTCATGATGGACAAAAAAGCGGTGTGGATCATCAGTTTGTTTGCCGTGCTGACGGGGTTGATTTTCACTGCCGGGTTGATGATCGGGGAAACCCCGGTTTCTTTGCAGGACGTGATTCAGGCTTTCTTCGGCCGGGGGGAAAATGCTTTTGTCATTCTGACGCTGAGATTTCCAAGGATCTTGATCGCCATGATGTCCGGGGCGGCACTGGCCCTGTCCGGAGCGATCTTGCAGGCGGTGATCCGAAACCCTTTGGCTTCTCCGGATATTATCGGGGTGACCGGCGGTGCTTCCGTGGGTGCGGTTGGCGTGATCACTTTTTTCAGCGACTGGTCCAGTACATTGTCCATTCATTTATTTTGGGTTCCGTTTGCCGCTTTCATCGGGGCTTCCGTGGTTGGAGCGCTTATTTATTTTCTTTCATGGAACCGGGGGGTTTCCCCGCTTCGTTTGGTCCTGATGGGAATCGGCTTTTATACGGCAACCCAGGCATTGACCAATCTCATTATTTTGTTTGGACCCGTTTTCCATGCCAGCCAGTCCAAAATGTGGATCACCGGAACAGTTTACGGGAGCAATTGGGACCAAGTGGCGGTCTTGTGGCCCTGGCTTTTAATTTTGATTTCGGTCGCCTTGCTGTTTTCCCGCCATCTGAACAGCGGGCAGTTGGGAGAAGAAGTGGTCAAAGGGCTCGGGGGAAACAGTGACCGGATACGGATCGGGTTCTTGTTGTTGAGTACCGGTCTGGCCGGATCGGGAGTGGCGTTTGCCGGGGGAATCAGTTTTGTGGGCTTGATTGCGCCGCATTTGGCCCGGCGGTTGGTGGGGGCTTCGTATGGGGCGATGTTGCCTCTGTCCGGATTGTTGGGGGCCGTTTTTGTCATGGTGGCCGATATGATCGGCCGGACCGTCATGGCGCCGGCGGAGATCCCGGCAGGCGTGTTTACCGCCGTGATCGGCGCCCCTTATTTCATTTATCTTTTGATCCGTCAGCACCAATGAAAGACCAGCTTGATGCACGGCTGGTCTTTTGATTATGCAAAAATGATTTTTTGCGTTATAGTATAAAGGAACATCGATTTTGCCATTTTAAGTGAAAATGATAAAAACACTTGTGGAAAAAACATTTTTTTGCAATGGTGAAAATGGAAACGATCCGGCTGTTCCCTCTTGTACTTTGTGAAATTTTTTGCAAGGCTGGGAAGGGCGGTTTGGTGTCGATTTTGATTGTGGAGGGATTCAAGTGGCAAGCGATAACAAAGCAAAAACCCGGCAGCGGAAACCTGAATGGCTGAAAGTGCGTTTAACCACCAATGAAAATTTCCGCGAATTAAAAAAGATGATGCGGGGAAAAACCCTGCATACGGTTTGTGAAGAAGCGCGTTGCCCGAACATTTATGAATGTTGGGCAAACCGAACCGCGACTTTCATGATTTTGGGGGATATCTGCACCCGGGCCTGCCGTTTCTGCGCCGTGAAAACCGGGCTCCCAACCGAACTGGACTGGGCCGAACCGCAACGTGTGGCGGAAGCGGTTGAACAGATGGGTGTTCGTCATGCCGTTGTCACATCCGTGGCCAGGGATGACTTGAAAGATGGCGGGGCTGCCATTTTTGCCGCAACCATCAAAGCCATCCGCAAACGGAATCCATTTACCAGTGTGGAAGTACTGATCCCTGATTTCCAAGGGAATTGGGATGCCTTAAAAGTCGTGATGGATGCAAAACCCGATATTTTGAATCACAATATTGAAACGGTTCGCCGCCGTTCCGACCGGGTCCGTTCCAAAGCAAAATACGACCGTTCCTTGGAATTATTGAAGCGGGCCAAAGAAATGCAACCGGATGTTCCCACCAAATCCAGCCTCATGGTCGGAGTGGGGGAAACCTTTGAAGAAGTGGTGGAAGCGATGCAGGATCTTCGCGATCACCAAGTGGACATTGTCACCATTGGCCAATATTTGCAACCGACGAAAAAGCACTTGAAAATCGAACGGTATTACACTCCGGAGGAATTTGAAAAATGGAAAGAGATCGGGTTGGAAATGGGCTTTTCCCACGTCGAATCCGGTCCGCTGGTGCGCAGCTCTTATCATGCGCATGAACAAGTCCGGTCTGCAAAACAAAGTGAAGAAAAAATGGCTTGAATCAACAAAAAGCAGTGCCGTCCTTACGGGATGACACTGCTTTTGTTTATTTTTCCAGCGGGTTGATATCCCGGCGTCCGTTGGGTTCGATTTGTTCGTTGACGTCCGGAGGGGTGTCGTCTCCCAATCGACGCAACAGATCTTCCAAATCTCCCCGGACACCTTCCACATCGTTATTGGTGGACATCCGCATCCCGATGTTGGTGATTTTCTCATTCAGATTTTTGTCGCTGGTCACATGAACCCGGTAATAACGGGGGGTTAAGCTTTCGGCCGTACGTTTCGCTTCTTTGACGGTCTTCGGGTCGACTTTCCCGTTCTTTGTGTTCACGCCGATGAACACGCGGTCATCCGTGACCAGTGCGGTCGCGTCTTTGACATTGGGCAGGTTGGTCACCATTTCCGCGATATGTCTTGCCAGCAAAGGACGATCCACAAACACATTGGTTTTTCCCGCGCTTTTTTCGTCATAATTTTGAGGGTTGTATTTGAAATATCCGATTTCGTTTTGTCCCCCGCCGCGTGCTTCTTCGTTCCCGTTGATTGAATCGTTGCTCGTTCTGCCGATGCGTGTGTCATTGTTTTGTTCACGGTAAAGAGGTTCTTCATAACTTTGATTTTCCATTCCCTGATTTCCTTGGTTTTCTCCCCGGTTGTCAGGGGAACAAGCGGTCAGGGAAAAAACAAAGAGGCCAGAGAGTAAAAAGACGATCCATCGTTTCATGCCATTCCCTCCTTTTGTTTTATAAACTGCCCAAAAGGAGGCGGTCATAACGGGCTAAATTTTTCCGGAAAATAGGAGGGATATGGTAACATATAAGTAGAGATTTGTAATGGAAAAGGTAGGTCGTTATGGAGCGAATTTATATACATGGCCATGAGTATGAGTTATTGACCAACCATCGGGAAGGATGGGATCCGGAAGCGTTTAAACGCCGTTTTAGCGAAATTCTGGACAAATACGATTATATTGTCGGGGATTGGGGGTACGGACAACTGCGGTTAAAAGGATTTTTTGCCGATCACCGGTCACGTGCCACGGCTGATACCAAAATCAGTTATTTGGAGGAATATCTCAATGAATTTTGCAATTTTGGCTGTGCCTATTTTGTGTTGAAAAAAGTGAATCCAAAAGCAAAAAGTTAACGACAAACCGGCCCGTCGTGACTCAAGCGGCGGGCCGGTTTGCGATGGAAAGCGGGTTTATTCATGATCATCGGGATCATCGTGGGTCGGATGGCTGCCTGGAAAATGCCGTTGCAACCCCTCATGAAACTCCCGCATTTCATATGTAAAACGGGGAGAAGCGTGTTGTGTGGGCCGCCAGGGAGATGATTTTCCCGGCTTGCCGCTGACAGCCGCCCCGTAAGGTCCTTCGGGAAATTCTTCCGGAACCAGCTCGTTTTGTTGTGATTCCACCGTTTTCAGTTCCCGGAAATTCTGCTTTTTTTTCATGCACAGTTCCTCCCTTTGGGATTAAGTTGTGTGAACCAAAGGAAGGTTATACGTTTTAAACAAGGGTATGCAAAAATTGCCGTAATTCATCCGCTTCGTCTTCTTTCAATTGATACACTTCTTCCAGATAACCCGGCTCATCCACGTCGTCCGGGCCGATAATGGCAAACCGGTTGGATTGGAGATCCAAAACCAAAAGTTTGCCGTAGAAACGATCCGTAAAGGTAATGGCAAGGTCAAACCGGTTGGTGTTCCCGGCAAAACTGACAAAACGGGTACGGGTGTTTTCCTTTTCATCATATAAAACCATGAGGTCCTGATTTTCCATCTTTTTTGCTCCTTTGTCGTCGTTTGACCCCATTATACATGAAAAGGATCCATTATAAGAGTCCGAAAAAACGGGCTTTTTTCTGCCGCCTGGGCAATAGTCCCTGTTCCCCGGTTGCCGCTGTCAGCCGTTGAGTGAAGGTCACATTGCGCAGCTCCATTCGCAATTGATCCTGTTTTTTCCGGATTTCATCGAACATTTGGTGAACTTCGTTGGAAGAGGCGGATTCATATTGGACGGACAACAGTTTATGTTGCATTTCATCCAGGGAATTAAACAAGTTCATCATATGCTTTTCGATATGATTGATCCGGTTCGTCATCTCTTCCAATAAATCGGTCATGCCATCCATCATATCCATCATGTCTTGCAAGCATCTTTCCGTCTCTTCCATGAACTCCTGGGAGGGGGAAGCGGGATAAGGGCTCATTTTCCCTTCCTGGATCAATTCCTCTTTGACTTGTTTCATGGAACGGTGCGGTTCTTGCAGCCGGCTTTTAATGTGGGACAGGCGTTGAAAGCTTTCTTTGGATAACAGATAATGCCCCCGTTCGTTGATATCGGGTTGAATATATTCTTCAAAAGTATCAATCCATTTCCGGATGGTGCGGGCGTGGACTTGCAGTTGTTCAGCGGCTTCTTTGGTGGTCATGTGTGACTCTGCCATAACCGAATCCTCCTTTTTTCGCTGTATATTTGTTAACGATTTCGAGACCTGTAAATAAATTCCTTCCTTCTGACAAAGGAAGTCATTTGCTGACAATTTCCTTGTTCAACGGACAGAAAAAACCTCTCCGCTTCTGGAAGCAGGAGAGGTTTATCCTTCAGGAATAGGGGAATTGTGTACGGTAGTTGCTGAATTGCTGGAATTTCTGGCTGATTTTATCAGGTTGTGCCGCTTCGAGTTTGTACCATCCTTTCTGATGCATCAGATTGAACAGTTCGCGGCTGGCTTTTTGGACATCCGACAAACACTGCATCTGTAATTGAAACAATCCTTCATGGCTTGCTTCATGGCAGGCTGTGTTGTAACCGTATGCCAAATATTTTTCCGTGGCCAGGATATCATTGATCCGGTCCCGGTCATTCAACTCCGGACCTTTCACTTGCGGCAATCCGGTTGACTGCTGAGGTCCCATGTTTTGTTGGGGTGTGGATTGCATTAATCATTCCCTCCCTTATTGTGTGACCGACGGATTTCCGGCGCCGGGCGCTCCGGTCGGTCCTGTGGCTTGTTGTAATTGATTCAAAAGCATTTCGTAGTGATTTTGATGCATTTGGCCAACTTGGTGAAGCAGTTGGCGAACTTGTTCATCCTGGCACTCTTGGGCGAAGTGATTACATTTTTTCATCGCCAGAAGTTCCCAGGACATTTCATCGCTCAAGTACGAAAGATCTTTGGTGGAGATCTGCATCACACGGATCCTCCTTTACAGGAAATTTACTATTAATCTTTGTTGGATCGTTTTCATTTATTCTTGAACAGGCTTCCCTTATAATTTTTGTTTGAAGGATACATTTATCGCGGTTGGAAACCGGCAGAAAGAGGGGAAAAATCATGGTTTACGATGTGGATGTGGAGCGGATTGAAAAACAGTTGGAACATTTGGAGCAATGCGCCATCGTGTTGGAACGGTTGGGAGAAGGGCCTTCAAACACAGAAGACCGCTTTGCGTTGGAGCGGGCTTTGCACTTGGCCGTGGAATGCATGATTGATGTGGGAACGGCCATGATTGACGGGTTCATCATGCGGGATCCCGGAGGATATCTGGACATTGTCGACATTTTGTTGGATGAAAAAGTGATTGATTCAAAAGTGGGCAACCGGGTAAAGGAACATGTCCATTTGCGGGACCGCTTGGTCCGGTATTATACTGAGGTCGACTTGGACGAGCTGAAGCCGTTTCTCAAAGACAGCGGCCTTTACCGTGAGTTCCGCGTGCAAGTACAGGATTATCTGAAAAGAGAATTATAAAGAAACCATTTGGCGGGGAGGGGGTGGAAGCAATGAATGAAACCGGATCGACACGAATGCAGATCATGACGATGCTCAAGACCGAAGGAGGCTTGACCGTCAGCGAAATCGCCGAGCGGTTGGGGGTTACGGAAATGGCGGTCCGCCGGCACATGAACCAATTGGAGCGGGATCAATTGATTGTGCCACAACTGCTTCGAAAGTCCATGGGGAGACCGAGCAACCAATACTTCCTCACGGAACGTTCCGAGCAGTACTTTCCAAAAATGTATGCCGGGTTTGCGATGGAGATCCTGAAGGATTTGGAAGAGAATTACGGAGAGGAGATGATCCAATCCGTCTTCAAAAACCGGGAGAAGCGCCTCCTGAAAGAACACTTGTCTGATTTTCAAGGAAAGAGCTTGGACGAAAAGGTGAGACGGCTGGCTGAACTTCAGGACGAAAAAGGATACATGGTGAAATGGGAAAAAGAAGGGGAAGGGGTTTACCGGTTTGTTGAATGCAATTGTCCCATTTCACAAGTGGCCAGTGTTTACAATCAGGCATGCCAATGTGAAATGAATTGGTTTTGCAAGCTGTTGGATGCCAAGGTGGAACAGAAAGAATGCAAAGCGATGGGCGGACAAAATTGTGTCTATGTGATTCGTGAGCGGAAGGAATGAAAACAGGGAAACTTTCAAAACGGCACGAGGGTTGCGTGTCGTTTTCTTTTTCGAAGTTTCTGGTACTTGTGATACAATTTACAAGGAGAATAGTTCCTTTTAAACAAGCAGGAGGGAAATCCATGCCGCAATGGTATGAAGAAAGTTTTGGAGAAGACTATCTCATCGTATATAAACACCGGAATCAGCAGGATGCATCCAAGGAGGTAGAACAAGCCGCCAAATGGCTGGATTTGAACCGGGATGATTTGATTTTGGATCTGTGCTGCGGAATGGGCCGCCACAGTATATCGCTGGAAAAAATGGGTTATCAAGTGGCCGGGCTTGATTTGTCTGAGGTTTTGTTGAAAAAGGCCTTGGAACAATCGGCAGACCTGGCGATTCCGTTTATCCGGGCGGATATGCGGATGCTGCCTTTTGTTGACGGGTCTTTTGACGTGGTGCTCAATTTGTTCACCTCGTTCGGGTATTTTAAAGAAGACGCGGACAATGAGCGGGTTTTGTCGGAAATTGCCAGGGTGTTGAAACCGGGTGGCCGCTTTTTGATTGATTTTTTAAACCGGGCATCGGTGGAGAAAAACCTGGTTCCGGAAAGCCGGCGGCAGGTCGACGGACGATGGATCAAGGAAAAACGGTGGATTGAAGGCGATTTTGTCTGCAAGTCGATCGAATTGAGCGATGAACGTGGAAAACGCACCTATCAGGAACGGGTCAAAATGTACGATTATGAACAATTGATCTCCATGTTGGAAAAATACTCTTTAAAACATAAGCAAGTCTATTCGGATTTTGACGGGGAACCTTATTCTCCTGAAGGAAAAAGAATGATTGTGACAGGTTGTGTGAAAAAATGAATCAATACAAAGGATACTTAATCGATCTGGATGGAACCTTGTACCGCGGTGACCAAGTGATACCAGGAGCCTTGGAATTTGTGAAACGGCTTGATGAGGATCAAATTCCTTATCTTTTTTTGACCAATAATTCGACGCGTTCGCCGGAACAGGTGGCTGAAAAGTTGCACCGCTTTGGTTTTCCGGCAGAAGCGGAGCAGGTTTATACCTCATCGTTGGCCTGTGCCCGCTATCTGGAGGAAAAAGAGGATGTGAAGTCAGTTTATATTGTCGGGGAAGAAGGGCTTCACCAAGCGATCACACAAGCCGGGTTTGTGGTGACCGACGACCATCCCGATGCAGTGGTGGTGGGATTGGATCGCGATTTCACCTACGAAAAAATGAAAAAAGCTTTTTTGGGCATCCAGGCCGGAGCCGAATTGATCGGGACCAATGCGGATCGGGCTTTGCCCACTGAAGAAGGTTTTTGGCCGGGATCCGGGTCGCTGGCAATGGGCATCGCCGCGGCGGCGGGGGTGGAACCTCGTTTTATCGGAAAACCGGAACCGGTGATCATGCGTTACGCCCTTGAAAAACTGGGTTGTCGGAAAGACGAAGTGCTTGTGGTCGGCGATAATTTGCAAACCGATATTTTGGCAGGAGTCCGCGGCGGGATGGATACGCTTTTGGTTTACACGGGAATCACGACCCCGGAAATGGCAAAACGTTCGGAGATTCAGGCTACTTATGCGGTGGATCGCTTGACAAGCTGGATGAAATGAAGAGAGAGGAGACAACCTCATGAAACAGTGGGAGGACATCATCGAAGTACCGCTTCCTTTGCCGTTTGCTTTAAAGATCATTAACGCTTATTTGATCAAAGGAAAGACGGGATACACCATTGTGGACACCGGCCTTCATGACGAAGCGGATTTGGCCCGGTGGGAGCAGGCACAAAAAGAAGGGAACTGGTCTTGGGCGGATGTGGAAAAGATTGTCCTGACCCATTATCATCCGGATCATTACGGTTTGGCCGGACTGTTGCAACAAAAAACGAAAGCTCCGGTGTATATGTCCAAAACCGACTTTGAACAGGCACAGCTTTTCTTTTCCCGGGAAAGCAACATGCCGGGGCAGTTGGCTGATTTTTACGCGAAACACGGGCTGACGCCGGAACGGACCGCGCAAATTCCCGGCCATATGCAAAGTTTTTACCCATGGGTGGAGCCTCACCCCGAACCGGAATTTATTGAGGCCGGGGAAACGATTCGACTGGGGGACCGTGAATATGTCATCTTCCATACCCCCGGCCATGCGGACGGTCATCTGAGTTTCTATGATCCCGAACGCGAATTTCTCATCGGCGGGGATTTCTTGTTGCCGAAGATTACTCCAAATATCAGTTTATGGCCGGCTTGCCACCCGAATCCCTTGCAAGTTTATCTGCAAACTCTGGGAAAAATGAAAAGCTTGCCGGTGAAACGGGTGTTTCCGGCCCACGGATCATCGTTTACCCATTACCGGGAGCGGATTGACGCATTGATCGACCATCATGAAAAACGGTTGGCTTCCATCAAGAACAAGCTGAAAACATATGGGCGTTGCACCGCGTATGATCTGTGCAGGGATTTGTTCGGGACCAACTTGAACATTCACAATTTGCGGTTTGCCTTGGCAGAAACATTGGCTCATTTGGAATACTTGAAAATCAACGGAGAGATTTGCCGCGAGTGGTTCGAAGACCAATACCGTTATTTTGTGAAATGAGAAAAAAGGCACGGAGCGATGGGAGAACACCCCTTGCTCCATGCCTTTTCCGTTACAGACCAAAGCTGCGGCTGTGTGCGATTCTTGCGGATGCGGAAGCGGCAATGGCCCCCACGAGGTCGTCCAAAAAGGTGTGCGTTTGTTTGCTGTCATGATTGTTTAACCGGGCAAGCACACCGGGTTTGATCCGGTCGATGTAACCGTAATTGGTCAGTCCGATGCTCCCGTAAACGTTTAAAATGGCAACGGATAAAATTTCGTCGATTCCGTATAATCCTTCATCATTGTTGATGATACTCAGTAAAGGTTCTTCAATCTGTTTTTTTTCAGCGAGCATATCCAGTTGAATGCCAGTCATCACTGCATTTTGGACTTCTCTTTTGGTGAGGACGTGACGGACGCTTTCAAGACATTTCTCCATGGTCAAATCCGGGATATAGTCCTTCTGCAGGAAAAAAGTGAGTTCTGCAATCTCTTCAAGGCGGACGCCCCGTTTTTGAATCCAATCCAGTGTGGCTTGGTAACATTTTTCATCAGCAACCGGTGAAAATGCTTCTTGATCCATGCTATCTCTCCTTTCAGGAGCTCGTGAACATTATTTTTTCCGTAACCGATCGAAATATGAGTTTGATAAAGGAAGGAGTCCCTTCAGGAATGAGTCACAAGAAAGTGGCATTGATAACAGGAGGATCCGGTGGTTTGGGAAAAATGGCCGCCGTGGTTTTGAGTCAGGACCAATGGTCTTTAATGGTGAATTGCCGGCGCCGGAGAAAAGAAGTGGATGAATGGGCGGATCAACTGGCCCGCCAAGGGACGGAGATCGAAATCAGTGTCGGAGATCTCCGCTGTCGGGAAACGGCCCGTCAGGTAGTTTTAGAGACCATGGAACGGTACGGGCGGATTGACGCTTTGATTCATGCGGTCGGCCCGTTTATTCGGGAACGAAAATGGTTTATTGAACATACACCCGCCGAGATCGAGGAAATGGTGGAAGGGAATTTGTTAAGTGCCATGTGGATGGCGCATTCAGTGATCCCGGTGATGCGCAGGCAAAAGTGGGGAAGGATTTTGTTTTTTGGATTTGGCAGGGCGATGGAGGCCCCGGCCTGGCCGGACCGCTCGGTATATGCCGCGGCGAAAACCGGATTGGTTTCCTTTGCCAAAACCTTGGCGGTGGAAGAAGCGCCGTACGGAATCACGGTCAACATGATTTGTCCGGGGGATATCGTCAAGGAACGGAAAGAAATGTGGATCGATGAGGTCAAAGCGCTGGATGACGGGGAAACGCCGCGTGGACGGCCCGGTTCGGGGGAGGATGTGACCCGGTTGATTCAATTTTTGCTTGAAGACAAATCCGATTTTGTGACGGGAAACATCCTGCAAGTGACGGGCGGGTTGGATGTCATTCATCCGACTTCCAAGCGCGAAGCGTGACAGGGAACCATCCCTTGCCTCCGCACATATCATGGTGGATGAGAGGTGAGGGATCAATGCCTGTATTGAAAAACAAAGAGGAGTGGGCCTTCTTAACCGGGGAAGAACGGCTGGATGACTGGATCCGCTATCATTACGGACTTGACTTGGTATCGGTGGAACCGGTCGGAGGCGTGTTAAAGCTGGAAACCGACCAAGGTTTTTTTGTATTGAAACGGGTTCGGATGAGGGAAAAAGACCGCTGGCAGCAGATTGCCCGACTGGCTGATTTCTTGTCGATGGAGAAAGGGCTGTCGTTTAGAATGCCAAATCCGGTCCGGACGAAACGAAAAAAAATTTTTTTTGATGGTTACCGGTATCCGTATGTTCTCCTCCCGTGGCTGGAAGGAGAGACTCCGCAACTGAACAAGGCGGAGGAGTGGCGGCAATTATCCAGGGGAATGGCTTCTTTTCATTTGGCAACCGCCGGGTTTGAAACCCGGAAAATGCCCGATCCGTGGAACCGGATTGGGAAATGGGGCGATTGGTGGTTGCAAGTGTATAAAGAAATGGAAATTTTCCATTTGGCGGCCCGATGGACAGCGGTTCCCACGGAACTGGATGAAATCTGGCGGAAAGTTTCCCATTATTCGCTGGGCTTGATGAAAAATTTGTTAAAATATTCGGTGAAAACGGGGCTTGACCGGTTATGCCTGGAAACGGAAAAGTTCGGGAACATCAGCCATGGACGCTGGCACAGGCGAAATCTGTTAATCCAGCCGGATGGGGCTTTTGCGCTCATTGATTGGAATGAAATGGTTGCCGACGTTCGTGCGGCTGATCTCGCTGACTGGTTAATGTATGCCTATGGACGAACCCAAAGCCCGGAAGTGATCAAAATTATCCTGAGCGGTTATCAGGAGGCATCGGAATTGACCGACGCCGATTATGCTTTGATTTATGCCCGGTTGCTTTTTCCCGGACAATTGGTCCGCCATCTGCGGAATGTCTATCTGAATGAAAAAAAACCGGGGGATTTTACCGTCCGGTTGGTGCATCAGGCCATTCAAACCGAACAAAAAAAGGCGAATTTGCTGAAGTGCTATGCACAACTTGCGCGTGACCATTTTCACGCATCTTTTCCGGAAATTGATTGGATTCATAAAAAAGAGGATCCGGTGCCGGAAGGAGGGGATCATTACCGGGAAAATGACAACGATTGGGAAGAGGATTCATTTTCCAATGATCCATATTCCTAGGAGAAAAACAGGCATTCAAGTCAAAAACGGGTCATCCATTGGACTGGATTCCAATGATGACCCGTTTTGGCAGTCAGCTTTGTTTTTGAACCGGACGTTTGAAAAAAGCGAGCAAACGATTTCCGTGGGGAACAACAGACACCAGTTCCCAGCCGTTTCTTCCCCAGGAGGCGAGGGCATGGTCCAGGTAGGATACCTCGACTTCCCCGCGCCCGGCATTCAGGTAATCGCCGAGGCCGGTTTCCACACTGTATTCCCACCCGTCGTTTTTTTGCTCTTGCCAAACCCCGCGGTATTTTTGGTTCAGGCGGACCGAAGCGTTGCAGATGGCATTCTGGATCGCTTCTCTTTCTGTTTCCTCCAGACTGAACACATCCGGAGCATGAGGAACGTTAAATCGGACATGGGAGTGGAACACCCGGAGGACCAAGCTTCCCAATGGGGTTCCGTTTTGATCCTTCACCACACACCACATGCATCTTTCCCGCTCTTCCGGCGGACCCCAGTGTTCGATGGAGTTGGGGAGAATAAAGCCTGGTTTGGTGACAAAGCCAGCCTCCCAGAGTTCACGAAACACGGGGTTTAACACCTTGCCCAGATACAATCCGTACACCTGTTCCCCGATTTCATAAAATTTCCGGTTCCATTCTTCGCGATATTCTTTCAAAATCACTTCCCATTGTTCTTGGATCACGTGATTAAAATATTTGGCGATCCCCTGGATGGTGATCGCTTGATACGGTTTGAAAAATTCGTTCCAAGTCTTCATTTGGATCATCCTTCCCCTCGGATAAGAAAGAACAACCGGGCTTTCAAACCCCTGTGATCTTTCCGTTTAAACCACTCAACGATTTTCTTGCGGCGAAGAATCGTTTTGTGGCATTGTAACCTGTTCCAATGCTTTTATTCAAATCATAGATTTTCATTTCAAATTCATCAAGATGGATGTTTTTGTTTCTTTGCGCCGGGTTGCAGGGTGGAGGCCAGAAAGTCAGCGAGGTGCATGACTTTGATTTGTTTTTGCAATCCGGCCCTTTTCACTCCCAACGCCATTTGCAGAAAACATCCCGGATTGCTGGTGATCAACAGATCTGCCTGCGTGTTTTTAACATGATTCATTTTTTCGTCCAACAAACGGTTGGCCATTTCCGTCTGCAATAAATTGTAGATGCCGGCAGATCCGCAACACCGGTTGGCTTCTTTCAATTCAACAAACGTGGTGTTTTTGACTTGCTTTAACAACGTTCTCGGCGCAAAAACCCGCATGCCGTTGATTAAATGGCATGAATCCTGATAAGTGATCCGTTGGTGCCGGTCGGCGGAGAAGGTGATCAAACCGGAGTCCGCTTGTTCCAGAATCAGTTCGCTGACATCTTTCACTTTGCGCTGAAATTCGAGGGCTTGTTCACGCCAATTTGGTTCTTCTTTGAAAAGCTCGGCATATTCGGCAAGCATGGCCCCGCATCCGCCTGCATTGGAGCAAATGAAATCCACCTTTGCACCGGCAAAAGCCTGGATGTTTTGTTTGGCCAGCCGGATGGCTTGCTCCCGGTCCCCGGCATGGGCATGCAATGCGCCGCAACAATTTTGACCACCAGGAACTACGACTTCATAGCCCGCCGACGTCAACAGCCGGATGGTGTTTCGATGGGTCCGGTTGAAGAGGACATCCATGACGCAACCTAGAAACAGACCGACCCGTCCGGATTTTTTGCCGGAAGAAGGATATACCCGGGTTCCCGGGGAAAATGCGGGGGATTCCACGTCCGGCAGGATCCGTTCCATTTCCCGGACCGGCTCCGGCAACAGGCGATAAAGAGGCACCTTGTTGATCCATTTGGGCATGCCGGACCGCTGATACAGACGGAGCAGGGAACCCAACGCTTTTAAGCGGCGGGGATGCGAAATCACATCCCGCAACAAAATTTGTTGCAGGATGTGGCTTTTTTTGCTGCCCGGCCGTTCTTGATGGATGGCCGCGCGTGTTTGTTCCAACAGTTGCCCGTAGGGAACCCCGGCGGGGCAGGCCGGCTCGCAGGCACGGCAACCCAAACAAAGGTCGATTTGGTTGATGAAGTTTTGGTCCGGCTTGATTTGACCGTCATAAACCGCTTTCATCAAGGCGATTCTTCCCCGGGGAGAGGCTCCCTCAAACCCGGTTTCCCGGTAAGTGGGGCAAGCCGGGAGACAAAAGCCGCAACGCATGCATTGGGTCAGTTGGTCTTCATCCAACGTGTTTTGCAACTGTTTGGCAAGCGATTCGTTCCATTTGTCCATGATCACTCCTCCTCGGATGGCAGCAAAATTTTCCCCGGATTCAGGAGATGATGAGGGTCAAATGCCTCTTTGATGCGTTTTAATAACTCCATGCCCGCTTTTCCCCACTGTTTTTCCATATAAGGGGCTTTGGCTATTCCGACACCGTGTTCCCCGGTGATGGTGCCACCCAGTTTTAAAGCCGTTTCAAAAATTTCGTCAAATGCTTTTTTAACCCGCCCGATTTCTTTTTTGTTGCGGGCATCTGTCATGCATGTCGGGTGCAGGTTGCCGTCTCCTGCATGGCCGAACGTACAAATGCGTATATTGTATTTTTTCGATATCTCGGTAATTTTGCGAACCATTTCCGGAATCGAAGCGCGCGGAACCGTGGCATCCTCCAAAATGGTGGTGGGGGTGGAACGGGCCAGGGCGGAAAGGGCTGTCCGGCGTGCTTCCAACAGCGATTCCCTTTCTTTTTGTGTACGGGCGATTTCAATCTTGGTGGCTTGAAGCCGTCGGCAGATTTCAGCCATTTGCTCCAGATCTCGTTCCACCACTTCCGGCGGGCCGTCTTGTTCCAAAATTAACATGGCTTTTTGATCCGTCGGCAGCCCGATGTTGGTGAAGGCTTCCACCACTTCCATCGTGCCCTGATCCATAAATTCCAAAGTGCAAGGAATGATCCGGGAGGAAATGATGTTGGAAACGGCTTCCGCAGCCAGATCAAGCTCAGGGAAATAGGCGACCATGGTTTGTTGGAAAGCCGGTTGGGGAAGTAATTTCAACGTTGCCTCGGTGATGATGGCAAGGGTTCCTTCGGAGCCGACCATAAGCTTGGTGACATCATAGCCGGAAACATCTTTGGCCAGTTTTCCTCCCGTCCGGATGACTTCCCCGTTGGCGAGCACGGCTTCAAGGCCGAGCACGTAATCTTTGGTGGTTCCGTATTTTAATCCTCTCAATCCGCCGGCGCCCTGGGCAATGTTGCCGCCGATGGTGGAAATGGACATGCTTCCGGGATCCGGCGGATAGAAAAGCGAGTGGGCTGAAACAGCTTCATGCAAGTCCCGGGTGATCACGCCGGGCTGCACCGTGGCCGTTAAGTTTTGGGTGTCGATTTCCAGGATGTTGTTCATTCGGTTGAAAACCATGACAATACCGCCATTGACCGGTACGGCGGAAGCGCTGAGATTGGTTCCGGAACCGCGGGAAATTACGGGGATTTGGTATCGGTTTGCCACTTTCATGACGGCTTGGACTTCTTCTGTGCTTTGCGGATAAACAACGGCATGAGGAAAGGCTTGAAACAGCGGTGTGGCGTCATAGGAATGGGTGAGACGGGCTTCCTGATCCGTCCGGCAGTATGGTTGCCCCACAATTTTTTCAAGCTCACGGATGATTTGAGGATCCAATGACATCTTTTCACTTCCCATCCATACTAAATGAAAAGGCTGTAGCAGAAGATTTATCTTTATGCTACCACAATCTTTGTTTTGCTTGTATCCACCTCCATTGTTGTGATAATATAAAATATTTAATAAATTTAATTTTTCTAAAAACAACGACATGGATAAATGCCGTTTTTTCAGAGAGGATAGGAATGGGCAGTGAATTGGCAGTTGATGTAACAGCAATAATTTTATTTTTCGATAAAAAACATTTAATATATTTTGGTTTCCATGTTATTATGAACTAGGTCATGTCAATTTACTTAATTTGTCAAAATGATACACATCAAAGGCGGTGAAAAAAGTGTCAAAAAACAAACAAAAGTTTGTCCCTTATATTCCAGCGTCCAAGTCATTGCCGGAATTAACGGTTGTCGCAATGATTCTCGGAATTTTGCTGGCCATTGTTTTTGGTGCGGCCAACGCTTATTTGGGGCTGAAAATCGGATTGACCGTTTCTGCTTCCATTCCTGCAGCTGTGATTTCAATGGCTATTTTGCGCGGGTTGTTCCGCAGAAAATCCATTTTGGAAAATAATATTGTGCAAACAATGACCACGGCCGGGGAAGCTGTGGCGGCCGGTGCGATTTTTACCCTGCCGGCTCTTTACTTGTGGGATTTGAGTCCAAGCCAGGCCATGATTGCTTTTATCGTTGTGACCGGTGGATTGCTCGGTGTTTTGATGATGGTTCCTTTGCGCCGTTTGTTGATTGTCAACGAGCATGAAGTGCTGCCGTATCCGGAAGGAACTGCATGTGCAGAGGTTTTAAAATCAGGCGAAACCGGTGGAACCAATGCCAAGCTGATTTTGTCCGGGTTTATTGTCGGCGGCTTGTTCAAAGCATTGGGAGACGGTTTAAGATGGTTTAAAACTTCGGTGGAAACACAAATCATTGGCTATAAAAATGCAGTGCTCGGCATGAGTACCATGCCCGCCTTGCTTGGGGTGGGATATATCATTGGTCCGCGCATCGCGGGACAAATGATTGCCGGAGGGCTTCTGGCTTCCGTCGTTTTCATTCCGATGATCTCCTTTTTTACACAAGGAAGTCCTGCGGTCTTTTTCCCGTCTGAAGATCCAGTGGGAGGAATGGATGCTTCCGCGATCTATTCCAGTTACATCACATATATCGGGGCTGGTGCGGTGGCCATGGGCGGTTTGATCACGTTGGTGAAAACCTTGCCCATATTGTTCACTTCCGTACGTGATACGCTGCAAGGTTTGTTGAAGCAAGATCACAATGCGGCCTTGCAAATCGAAAGAACCGACAAGGATCTGCCGATGCATTATATTTTGGGCGGTTCGATTTTGCTGATATTGATCATTGCTTTTGTGCCGGTGACGAAAGTCGGAATCATCGGTGCGATTTGCATCGCCTTGTTTGGGTTCTTGTTTGTGGCGGTTGCTTCCCGGATCGTCGGGATTGTCGGAAGTTCATCCATGCCTGTGTCCGGCATGACCATTGCCACCTTGCTGATCACCACCTTAATTTTTAAGGCGATTGGCTTTACCGGTCAAACGGGGATGATTGTCTCACTGACCTCCGCAGCCATCGTTTGTGTGGCCATTGCCGTCGCGGGGGATATTTCCCAAGACTTAAAAACGGGTTATCTGGTGGGAGCAACTCCGTGGAAACAACAAATTGCCATGATGGTCGGGGTGCTGGCCAGCGGTTTGTTGATCGGATACGTTTTGTACCTCTTTGATCAGGCGTATGAAATCGGAAGCGAAGCATTGCCGGCTCCCAAAGCCATGTTAATGAAGATCATTGTTGAGGGGCTGATGCAAGGAAACTTGCCTTGGGAACTCATCATAATGGGGGCGGCGCTGGCGATTACGATTGAATTTTTGGGGATCAATTCCTTGACGGTGGCTGTCGGATTTTATCTGCCGATTTCCATCAGTGCGCCGATCATGGTCGGAGGTATTGTCCGCTGGCTTACGACCCGGTTCAGCAAAACCGAAGCTGAAAAACAAGGGCGCGAAGAAGCAGGAACGCTCTTTGCTTCCGGTTTGATTGCCGGGGAAGCGTTGCTCAGCGTTGTCGTTGCCTTGCTCATCGTGCCGGGAATCATCGATCCGGAAGCTCCGTTTAAAGTGGAAAGCCAGCTCTTGCCATTGCTTCTTTTCCTTGCATTGGTCGGCTTGTTGGGATTTGTCGCTGTGAAATTTGCCAATAAAAATGTAAAAGGATCTTCTTCTTCTGCCAAATGATGAAGAAGAAAAGAGAAAATCTGCTGGAATTAATCCCGTGTTTAAAGCCGCATCTTTCTTTGCAGCCGGCAAGGGAAGACAAAGAGCTGGTTTTTGTGGTGATCCCCCGGACCAGCTGGATTGAACGCTTTTCCATCCGTTTTTTGAAACAGCCGGAAGCCATCAAGGTGAAACTGGATGAACTGGGAAGCTTTGTGATCCGGCTGTGTGACGGGCGCCATACCGTGGATGAAATACAGAAAAAACTGGAATCGGAATTCGGGGAAAAGGCAGAGCCGGTTTTGCCCAGGCTTGCGACGTTTTTGCAAATGATGGAAGAAAACGGATGGATCCGTTTGGAAAAATCAGGCGAAAAAAAAGGCTGTTGATTTTCAACAGCCTTTTTTATTTGGGAGTGAGAAAAGATTACTGAAAGAACAGGAACAGAAGCGACGCCAAAATGAAGATGATTCCAACGTTCAAACAAATGAATTGCAGGTTTTGGAGGAAAGCCCTCCGTTCCGCTTTGGACAAAGGGGAATCATCTTCGGCTTCATCCTCCCGCCTCTGTCCGGGGAGTTTGTTGAATTTTTTAAAAGTGCGCAAAAAGACGGAAAAGAAACCGCCTTGGACGACAAAAATGCCGGCGGCAAGGATCAAAAAGAGCAATCCGGCCAAAAAGGATTGATCGATAAAGGCAAGCGCATTCCCTTTGGAAATGAAGCCGAGAAACAAAAACACGACCATCGTGATGAGAATGGTTGCCCAAGCACGTTTATTTCGCATCTTCATGGCGTTCCTCCGTTTACGGTCTGAAATGGAAATATGGTTTATTTTGGACAATATCCATATAATCTTTTCTAAAGCTAGCAATTCATTTATAATGTTACAAGTTAACCCGGTCCAGATCACGATCTGAAGGGGAATTGTCAGAAAAGAAAGTATCCAAGGTTCGACTGCAGGGAGGGGGAGTCATGCTCAAGACAGGGAAAGTGTTGTTGGCAATCGCAGCCTCTTTCAGTTTAGTACTGAGCGGGTGCGGTTTTCAAGCAAACAGTGGTTCCAACATGAAATTAAGTGACGAGCAGGTGTTGAGGATTGCCGAAGAAGGCGGCATCACGACACTGGACACGGTCAAGGCCAATGATGCGATCACGTTTAATGTCCTGAATAATGTGAATGAAGGCTTGATGCGATTGGGAAGGGAAAAACAACCGGAATACGGGATTGCGTATGAATATGAACTCAGCCCGGACAAAACCAAGTATACCTTCAAACTGCGGGAAGACGCCAAATGGAGTGACGGCGAACCCGTGACGGCGCAAGATTTCGAGTATGCATGGAAACGGGTGCTCAATCCTCAAACTGATTCCGGATATGCCTATGTCTTTTTCCCGATTAAAAATGCCAAACAGTATAACCAGGGGCAAGTGGATGCGTCTGCTGTCGGAATCAAGGCGGTGGATGATCACACCTTGGAAGTGCAATTGGAAAAGCCGACATTGAACTTTATTCAGCGTACGACCATGATCGCTTTCATGCCGCAACGTAAAGATGTGGTTGAAAAGTTTGGGGGTAAATACGGAACATCCGCGGAAGAAACCATTTATAACGGACCATTTAAAGTCGCCAGTTGGACACCGCAAAAAGTGTTGTTGAAAAAAAATGAAAATTACTGGGATAAAAACGGAGTAAAGCTGGAAACCGTTGAAATCAACGTGGTGAAGGATTTGGCAACGGGAATCAATCTATACAACTCCGGGGAAATTGACACCGCCACGCTGAACCAGGCGTTTGTGGATGCCTTTAAAAATACAGAAGAATACGTGGAAGCGGAAAGGGCAAGAAACTATTATATTCTGTTCAATCATGACGATCCTTTTTTTAAAAATGAAAAAATCAGGAAGGCGATCAATCTGGCGATCGACCGGGGGACCATTGCCAACGATATCATGAAAGGCGGATCCAAACCGGCAGATGCTTTGATTCCGTCATCGATCAGCGGGGTGGGCGGCAAAAACTTCCGTGAACTTTCAGGATCCTACGTCAAAACCGATGTTGCCCGTGCCCAAGCCTTGTTTCAGGAAGGTTTAACGGAATTGGGAATGTCCGAACCGCCCAAGGATATCGTGATGGTCAGTTATGACGCAACCCCGCTGAGGGATGTGGCGATCAACATCAAAGAGCAATTGCGGAAAAAGCTGAATTTGGAGATCAAGCTGGATTCCCCGACTTGGAAAACCCATGTCAACAAAGTGAAAAACAGAAACTTTGACATGGCCATGCTGGGTTGGGTGGCGGACTACAATGATCCGTTCAACTTCTTTGAAATTTGGGAGTCGGATAATGAAATGAACTTCTCCCATTACAATAACCCCAAATTTGACCAGTTGATGGATCAGGCAAGGCAAACTTCCGACCCGAAAGCGCAGTTTGAGTTGTTAAAACAGGCCGAAGCGTTGCTTACCGGCGTGGATGATCAGGGGAGTGCCGGTTTTGTGCCGTTAATTTACTACTCTAAAGCGTTTGTGCAAAAGTCTTATGTCAAAGACCTGTACCGCCATCCGTTTGGTCCGGAATACAGTTTGAAATGGGCATATATTGTGGAGAAAAATGAAGAATGATAAAAAAGCTCAAGCCTCGGCCGAAAGGGGCTTGAGCTTTTTTGTGCAGCTTGTTATCAAAGGCGGATGAAAAAGGGTATTCCTTTATTGTAGACTTTTATTTAATACAACAAAAGATAAACCCCCTTTACAAATCAATGAAATATGAGTTAAATATAAATAACGCCTAAAATTTGATAAAATTAGAATAAAAAATTGTTAGAAATTTGAGTTGACTCTTTGTTCGATTTTCTTGGTGAACCGCTCATCTTGCCTTAAAATAACAGATGAATTATTTATTTTCAGATTATTAGGCGGAGGGAACAACCAGTCTTTTTCCATTCAGGGTTTATGACCATTTTTTGGTCTAAACTATATACTTTATTTTAAAAAAAGGGGGCAGACGTTTTGAGGCGGAGAATCAAATTGTTTTCTTTGCTGTCACTGGTTTTGGCGTCAGCGATGGTGTTGACGGCTTGCTTTGGGGGAGGGACCGAGACCAAAAACAGTCAGGTATTGAACTTGGCAGAAATGTCCGAGCCGCCAAACCTGGACAGTGCCAAAACGACAGATGTGGTGTCTTTCATGATCTTGGGAAACACCATGGAAGGGCTATATCGTTTGGATAAAGACAGCAAACCGGTTCTCGGGATGGCAGCCAAAGAGCCGGAAGTGAGCGAGGACAATTTAAAATGGACTTTTACTTTGCGTGATGCCAAATGGAGTGATGGAAAGCCGGTGACGGCCCATGACTTCGAATATGCATGGAAGCGGGCGCTGGATCCCAAAACGGCATCCGAATATGCGTACATCCTTTACCCCTTGAAAGGAGCTGAAGCTTACAATACCGGGAATGGTTCAGCCGACGATGTGGGAGTAAAGGCTTTGGATGACAAAACATTGGAAGTGGTTTTGGAGCGCCCGATTCCCTACTTCAAAGACCTCTTGTGCTTTGCGACTTTCTTGCCGCAACGAAAAGACATTGTAGAACAGTATGGAGATAAATATTCCTTGGAAGCCAACACATTGGTTTACAACGGTCCGTTCGTTCTTTCCGAATGGAAACACAACCAAAGCTTCCAAATGAAGAAGAACCCCGGGTATTGGGACAGCGGGGTTGTCAAATTGGAAGAAATCAACTGGCAAATTGTAAAGGATAACTCGACACAAGTCAACCTTTATAACACCGAAAAATTGGATTTTGCCTATTTAAATTCCGAGTTTATCGACGCATTTAAAGACGATCCGAACACTTTTTCGATTTATGACGGTTCCAGTTGGTACCTGGAAATGAACCAAACCAAAGATTTCTTTAAAAACAAAAAAATCAGGCAAGCAATCAATTTGGCGATCGATAAAAACACGTATGTCAACAATATCCTGAAAAACGGATCGATTCCGGCAGGAGGATTGGTTCCGCCGTTTATCAAAGCCAGCGGCGTGGATGACAACAAAAAATACCGCGATTTGGTGAAAATGGATCCGCAGTTTGATCCGAACAAAGCCAAACAGTTATGGCAAGAAGGATTGAAAGAATTGGGCTTGTCCCAAGCGCCGGCCATTGAATTGCTTGGAGATGACACCGCTTCTGCAAAACAAAGTATGGAATTTATCCAAGAGCAACTGCGCGTCAACTTGGGGGCTAATGTCCAAATTACCTCGGTGCCGTTTAAAGAGCGTCTGGAAAGAGGGAAAAACCAACGGTTCGATCTGTTGATTTCCGGTTGGGGACCCGATTACAACGACCCGATGACTTTCCTCGATCTCTTTACCAGCGACAACTCCTTCAACCGCGGAAAGTACAGCAATCCGGAATATGATGAGCTTGTTAAAAAATCGAAAGAAAACGGGGACTTTAAACAACGTTTTGAAGACTTGAAAAAGGCTGAGCAAATCCTGATTGAGGATGCAGGAATTGCACCGCTTTACTACCGTACGAAAATTGCGGTGAAAAGACCGTTTATCAAAGATTGGTACTGGAGCGCGATTGGTCCGGAATACACGTTGAAATGGGCATCAGTGGATACCGGAAAATAAGATCCGAGTTTTGCCGGGAGAAGGTATATGTCAACGGTTTGGCATATACCTTCATCCATGCTCAATCAGGAAGGAAAGGAAGTGAAGCGGTTTGCTGCGATATATTTTAAGCCGGTTGGGGTATATGGTGCTTACGCTTTGGATTATTGTCACGGCCACTTTCTTTTTGATGCACTCTTTGCCGGGAACCCCGTTGAAAAATGAAGAAAAACTGCCTCCCTTGATCCGGGAACAGATCATGGAAACCTATGGTTTGAATGACCCGTTGCCGGTGCAGTATGTGAACTTTATGAAACGGCTGGTGCAGGGGGACTTTGGAAAATCTTTATCGCACGACGGACGTTCTGTCACCGAAATGCTGTTGGAAGGATTTGAAGCGTCTGCTTTTATCGGGGGACAGGCATTGGTTTTCGGGGTTTTGGTCGGACTGTTGCTCGGAGTGGGTGCGGCGCTCCGGCGCGGAGGCTGGCTGGATAATGTGGCCACAGTGATTGCCGTCGGGGGAATATCGATCCCCAGCTTTGTGATGGCGGCTCTTTTATCTTATTGGGTCGGCGTGAAATGGCAAATTCTGCCGGCGGCGTTGTGGGGGTCTTATGAACATACCATATTGCCGTCGTTGGCTCTTTCATTCACCGTCATTGCACAGATGTCCCGTTATGTGAGAACCGAAATGGTGGAAGTGATGGATCAGGATTATATGAAAACGGCCAAAGCCAAAGGCTTGGGAAGACAGGCCATCGTTTTCCGCCATGCTTTGCGAAATGCCCTCATCCCTGCGATTACCGTGTTGGGTCCTTTGGCGGTAAATATTATTACCGGTTCGCTGGTTGTGGAAACTATCTTTGCTGTACCCGGAATCGGGTTATTCTTTGTTGAGTCAATCCAGGTCAATGATTACACCTTGATTATGGGGGTTACCATTTTTTACTCCATTTTGATTCTTGCCACCATCTTTCTCGTGGATATTTTGTATGGAGTCATCGATCCCCGGATTCGACTAACGGGTGCAAAGGAGTGAATCAGCGATGAGTGAAAAAACAATCAACGAGATCACACCGGAAATGTTTGAGCCGATTGGCGCTGATGAATCGGCCGGGGAGCAGATTACCCGGGAGCGGATCGGCTTTTGGAAAGATGCGGCACGCCGTTTTCGTTCCAACTGGGGAGCGATGATCGGCCTTGTCATTATTTTGGTTATTGGATTTTTCGCTTTTGCCGGTCCCTTGATGAATGATTATGATTACCGGTCACAGGATTACTCCGCTCAAAACAAGGAACCGTTTGCCGACCATTATTTTGGAACCGATAGTTTTGGCCGTGACTTGTGGCAACGGACATGGAACGGGGCCCAGGTTTCCTTGCAAATCGCTTTTTTGGCGGCTTTGTTTGATCTTTGCATCGGTGTGACCGTCGGAAGTGTTTCCGGATATTTCGGCGGCCGGGTGGACATGATCTTGCAACGGGTGGTGGAGATTTTATATTCCATTCCTAACCTGATCATCATCATTTTGATGCTTCTGATCTTTGAACCGGGGATTATCCCCATTGCGCTGGCCTTGTCCCTCACGGGATGGGTGCCGATGGCCAGGGTGGTTCGTGCGCAGATCCTGAAACTGAAATCCCAGGAATATGTGTTGGCGGCTCGCACGTTGGGGGCCGGACACCGGCGCATTCTGCTCAAACATTTGATTCCCAATGTGATGGGGCCGATTATTGTTGCGGTGACGTTTGCCATTCCTTCAGCCATTTTCTTTGAAGCATTTTTGAGTTTTATCGGTCTGGGGATCCGCCCGCCGCTGGCAAGCCTTGGATCACTTGTGAATGACGGCTCCAAATATTTGCAGATTTTTCCGTATCAAGTCTTTTATCCGGCAACGATTCTCTGTTTGATCATGCTCGCCTTCAACCTTTTGGGAGACGGCTTGAGGGATGCACTTGATCCAAGAATGCGCAAATAAAGGGGGGAATCAGTATGGAGAAATTACTCGATGTGAAAGACTTGCATGTTTCATTTAAAACGTATAACGGAGAAGTGAAAGCGGTAAGAGGTGTGAGCTTTCACGTCAACAAGGGGGAAACCGTGGCTGTTGTGGGAGAATCAGGATGCGGGAAAAGTGTCACCTCGCAAACCATCATGCGCTTGATTCCCCAACCCCCGGGCATCATCAAAGAAGGCGAAATCCTTTTTGAAGGAAGAGATTTGACAAAACTCAACGACAAAGAGATGGAAAAAGTCCGCGGGGCCGAAATTGCCATGATTTTCCAAGATCCCATGACTTCTCTCAACCCGACCATGACGGTGGGACGGCAAATCACGGAAGGGTTGATGAAACACCAGAATCTGAGTGCGTCGGAAGCCAGAGAAAAAGCGGTGGAAATGTTGAGATTGGTCGGAATTCCCAGCCCGGAATCCCGGATCAAGCAGTATCCCCACCAATTTTCCGGAGGCATGCGGCAACGGGCGATGATTGCAATTGCACTGGCTTGTCAGCCCAAACTGCTGATTGCGGATGAACCGACAACGGCTTTGGACGTAACCATTCAGGCGCAAATCATTGAGTTGATGAAAGAATTGCAACGGAAAACGGGAAGCTCCATCATTTTGATCACCCACGATCTCGGGGTGGTGGCCGACATTGCCGACCGGGTCGTGGTGATGTATGCCGGACAAGTCGTGGAATCAGGCACTTTGGAAGAAGTGTTTTATCATCCCCGCCATCCGTACACTTGGGGGTTAATGGATTCCATGCCACGGCTAGATTTGTCGCATGAGCAGGAATTGCTTCCGATTCCGGGCTCCCCTCCCGATTTGATTTCCCCTCCGAAAGGGTGTCCGTTTGCAGCCCGTTGCAAGCATGCGATGAAGGTTTGCAAGGAACACATGCCGGGAGTCACCGAGGTGTCATCCACGCATCAAGTGACTTGCTGGCTGGAACATCCCATGGCGCCGAAGCCGAATGTCCGGAAAGGACCGATTGGAGGGGAGAAAAGTGAGTAAGCAAGAAAATAAAAATCATGAAACACGGCCGGAAAAAGATGTGATTTTGTCGGTGAAGGGATTGAAAAAACATTTCCGGCTCAGTAACGGCCAAGTGGTCAAAGCGGTGGACGGGGTCACCTTTGACGTTTACCGGGGAGAAACCTTCGGGTTGGTCGGGGAGTCCGGTTGCGGAAAGTCCACCATTGGCCGCACCTTGATTCGGCTGTACCATGCGACGGAAGGTTCGGTTACGTTTAACGGGGACGATGTGTATCAATTAAAAGGAAAGAAACTGAAAGAATTTAACCGGAAAATGCAAATGATTTTCCAGGATCCGTATGCTTCGCTCAATCCACGCATGACAGTCATGGATATCATTGCGGAAGGGATCGACATCCACGGGCTGGCTCAGGGGGAAGAACGAAAAAAACGGGTCATAGACTTGTTGAAAGTGGTCGGGCTCAATGAAGAGCATGCCAACCGTTTCCCGCACGAGTTCAGCGGGGGTCAACGGCAGCGGATCGGAATTGCCCGGGCTCTGGCAGTCGATCCCGAGTTTATCATTGCCGATGAACCGATTTCGGCATTGGATGTTTCCATTCAGGCACAAGTCGTCAACTTGATGCGAAAACTCCAAAAAGAAAAAGGGCTGACTTATCTGTTTATTGCCCATGATTTGTCAATGGTGAAATATATTTCGGATCGTGTGGGCGTGATGTATCTGGGAAGCATGGTGGAGCTTGCGGACAGTGAGGATCTGTATGACAAACCGTTGCACCCGTATACGGAAGCGCTGCTGTCTGCCGTTCCCATCCCGGATCCGGATGTTTCCAAAAAACGGGAACGGATTATTTTGGAAGGGGATGTCCCCAGTCCCATTGATCCTCCCAGCGGCTGCCGGTTCCGGACCCGGTGCCCGAAAGCGATGGACATTTGCGCCAAGGCCGTTCCGGAATGGAAAGAAGCCGCACCCAAACACTGGGTGGCTTGCCATTTGTATAATGAACAATAAAGAAAACCCGGTTTCATACCGGGATTTCTTTTTTATGATAATTTTTAAGGTTCTTCTAAACCATATCCATGATTTGGATGACAGCAAGGATGGCAAACAAGACCAGACTGATGATCAGAACGGCATTGGCCCACCAACGGTTCCGGTAAACCGGATCCAATTTTTTGGAATTTAACAAAATCAACAATGTGACGGAGATAAAAGGCATGAACAAGGAACCGAGAACTCCATACAAAATCACAAGGCCGACCGGTTTTTCCAAAAACAAAAGCAACATCGGAGGGAATGTCATCCACAAAAGAAAGCCGCGGTAGAAAGGATCCCGCACGGAAACCGGAGCGGGTTTTTTTGTTCCCGGGACTTCTTTTTTGAAATGGCGCACCAAGTCGGCGAAAAGATAGGGAACACCGTTAAACACCCCCAAGACCGATGTGAAAGACGCAGACCAAAAACCGAGCAGGAACAACCAATAGACCGGGGTGCCAAATTCTTTGCCCAAAAGGACGGCAAGGTGGATCAATCCTTCTTCGTTTTGCAATTCAATGCCCGATCCGTATAAAAATTCAGCTCCCACGATCAACAGCGAAAGGGTGAAGATGGCGGTCAGCGTGTAAGCGACACAGGTATCCAGGCGCATGACCGGAATCCACGAAGGACCCGACCAGTTTTTTTCCCGCACCCAATACCCATAGGAAGCGATGGTGATGGATCCGCCAACGCCGCCGATCAATCCCAAGGCATATGTGATGGAGCCGTTTGGCGTGCGGGGGATGAGTCCCGTGGCAATTTGATCCAGCTGGGGCAGAACGATGACAGCGGTGCCGACGACGGTAATGAACATAATGCCGGTCAGCAGGGACATCACTTTTTCAAAAAACTGATATCTTCCGATCCATACGAATATTAAGCAAATAATGGCGTGCAGGATGGCCCAGCCTTTCAACGGGATTTGTGGAAAGATGGCGGTGGCGGCCAGAGCGGCGGAGGATGATCCGGCGGCTCCGTAAATGAATCCCCATATCACGATATAAATTCCAAAGTAGATCAATGCCCAGTGGCCCAAAGATCTCCATCCCTGCAGAATGGTTTGTCCGGAGGCGAGTTGGAAACGGCCCACACCTTCATTCAGGAAATACTTGATGATGGCCCCTGCAATAATGGTCCAAACAAAAACCGTTCCAAACTTGGTTCCGGCCACCAAGGCGGCGACCAAGTCTCCGGCTCCCACACCGGTGGCGGCGGCAACCAGCCCGGGTCCGATCAATAAAAAACGTTCTTTTAATGTTTTGGGAGGCGTTTTGGTTTGTACGGGAGATCCCTCCTTCATCGCAATTGTATTTATACATTAAATAAGTTTCTTTTTTTGTTTTCGAGATGAATATAAAAAATCCCTCTTTACAAAAAGTAAGAGGGATTTGAGAAAGAGCTTATAATACCTGCTCGACTTCGCGAACTTCCGGTACTTCTTCCATCAACGCCCGTTCAATTCCGGCTTTCAGTGTAATGGTGGAACTGGGGCAGCTTCCGCAGGCACCGAGCAAACGCACACGCACGATTCCGTCTTCGACTTCAACCAGTTCCACGTCTCCACCGTCACGCTGAATGAAAGGGCGCAATTTGCCCAATACTTCATTAACGCGTTCTTCTACTGACACAACCATAACCCCTTTCTAAATAGGAGTAACAAACCAAGCAGATATCCCAATATCAAATTCATTGTAGGGGGTTTTTCCAGCAAAATCAATGGTTAATTGGCGGAAACCGGCAGGGAAAAACGAGTCTTTTTTCCAAATCAGAAAATTGATATGATGGATATGTCTCAGTTTCATTTCAAAGGAGTATGTATATGAAAAAGCGTTATGAAGACGTAAAGGAATTGATTGGTCAAACCCCGATGTTACGTCTGAAACGGATGGGAACTCCGAAGAATATAAAACTGTTTGCGAAATTGGAGTTTTTTAATCCCGGTGGCAGTGTGAAAGACCGCTTGGGAGTGGCGTTGATTCGCGAAGGGGAAAGAACGGGGAAACTGAAACCGGGCGGGACGATTATCGAGCCGACAGCCGGGAACACAGGCATTGGCATTGCTTTGGCCGCGGTGGGGACGGACTATCGGGTGATTTTTGTCGTTCCGGAAAAGTTTTCAGTGGAAAAGCAAGAATTGATGCGCGCGTTGGGAGCCGAGGTGATCAATACGCCGACCGAGCTCGGGATGAAAGGGGCCATGGAAAAAGCGAAAGAATTGGAACAATCCATTCCCGGCGCTTATTGCCCGCAACAATTTGTCAACCCGGCCAATCCCCGGGCGCATTATCAAAGCACCAGCCCTGAAATCTGGGAGCAGATGGACGGCCAAATTGACGTGTTTGTGGCCGGGGCTGGTTCAGCCGGAACGTTTATGGGGACGGCCCGCTACCTGAAAGAAAAAAATCCGGCGATCAAAACGGTGATCGTGGAACCGGAAGGATCCATCATCGGGGGCGGAAAGCCGGGGCCGCACAAGACGGAAGGAATCGGCATGGAAATGTTCCCGGATTACTTTGACCGGTCTTTGATCGATGAAGTGTATACGGTAAAGGACGAGGATGCCTTCCGGCTCGTCAAGGAACTGGCGACGAAGGAAGGGTTGCTGGTGGGAAGTTCTTCCGGGGCCGCTTGTTATGCCGCTTTGGAAGAAGCCAAAAAATGCTCCAAAGATGCACAGATCGTGGTCATTTTTCCAGACAGCAGCGAACGTTATCTCAGCTCAAAAATTTACCAAGGTGGGGTGTAAATGATGAAAACGGATACAAAATTGATTCACGGAGGCGTTTTTGGCGATGCCCAAACCGGAGCCGTCAGCGTTCCGATATACCAGGTGTCAACCTATAAACAAAAACGGGTGGGTGAACATTCCGGTTATGAATATTCCCGGACGGGGAACCCGACCCGGGCGGCATTGGAACAGCTGATCGCGGAATTGGAAAATGGTGCGGCCGGGTTGGCTTTCAGCTCGGGAATGGCTGCCATCTCAACTGTCCTTTCTTACTTCAATCAAGGAGACCATTTGGTCATCGGGGATGATGTTTACGGCGGGACGTACCGGGTGGTTTCCAAGGTGTTTAACCGGATGGGATTGAAAGCCACGTTTGCGGACACCAGTGATCCAAAACAAATCGAGGCGGCCATTCTTCCCGACACGAAGGCCATTTATATGGAAACACCAAGTAATCCACTCTTAAAAGTATCTGATATCCGGGCGATCGCACAGTTGGCCAAAGAAAAAGGGTTGTTGCTGATTGTGGATAACACGTTTTTGACTCCTTACTGGCAAAACCCGTTGGACCTTGGTGCCGATATTGTTCTTCACAGTGCCACCAAATATCTCGGGGGACACAGTGACGTGGTCGCCGGACTGGTTGTCACCAAAGAAAAATCCCTGGGTGAGGAACTCCACTTTTTGCAAAACTCGATCGGCGGCATTCTCGGACCGCAAGATTCCTGGCTTTTGATGAGAGGAATGAAGACGCTGGGATTGAGAATGCGCCAACATGAACAAAATGCCCGGCGGATTGCCGATTGGTTGAATGAGCATGAGCAAGTGGAGAAAGTGTATTATCCGGGATTGGAAAGCCATCCGGGGCACGAAGTGGCATCCGTACAAGCCAAAGGCTATGGCGGGATCATCTCGTTTGATGTGGGCTGCGCGGAAAAGGCGGATCAATTGTTGGAGAACACCCGCTTCTTCACCCTTGCGGAAAGCTTGGGAGCGGTGGAAAGCCTGATTTCTGTCCCGGCCCGCATGACCCATGCATCGATTCCTGCCGAACGCAGGGCGGAACTCGGGATCACGGACGGATTGGTCCGCATTTCCGTTGGTGTGGAGGATGTGGAAGACTTGATCATGGATTTGGATCAGGCGCTTCGGTAATAGAATAGAGAAGCGGAGGGAAGCCGGTGAATCATGTCGTTGTATACGTCTATGGTGCGGAAGAAATTTGTGCCAGTTGTGTCAACCTGCCTTCTTCCAAGGAGACCGCAACCTGGTTGGAAGCGGCCCTCAGGCGAAAATATCCCGGGCAGGTGACGGTAAAATATGTGGATATTTTCCATCCCCAGACAGAAAAAGAAAAAGCATTCAGCCAACGGGTCATCGAAGAAGATTTATGGTACCCCGTCGTGGTCATTGAGGATGAAATGGTTGCGGAAGGAAATCCGAAACTGAAAAAAATCTGTGAAGTGATCGACCGCTTGATTGCTGTGTAGAGGTTTCTGCACAGCATTTTTTTTGTTGCTTCGGGGATCGGGGGTTTTCATCAGCAACTCAAAAAGGTTTAATATTTTTGTGCTATTTTTGCTACGAGTTCCGGCGGGTTCGTGATATCTTATTATGTGTCTGCTATTTAACGTTCTAGTAAAATCTTATTAAAAGTCATTAATAGTATAATATAAACAGATAAAAAATGGATGTTCCGGATGGGTGATGAAATGGCCATCACCGCTTGGATCACGGAGGAACCGAGGAGTTGATGGATATGTGGTTGATCCCCCTGTCGCTTGGGGCGCTTTTTGGCCTGGGGGTCTGGGAAAAGAAAAAACACCAAAAAAATATTGATTCCATTCCGTTGCGGATTAATGTGAACGGCATCCGCGGGAAATCCACGGTGACCAGATTGATTACCGGAGTCATGATTGAAGCCGGATATCGTGCGGTCGGGAAAACCACGGGGACGGCCGCCCGGATGATCTGTTGGGATAAAAAGGAAGAAAAACCGATTCGCAGACGCCTGGAAGGGCCTAATATCCGGGAACAGAAAGTGGTTGTGGAAGAAGTGGCCAAGCTCGGAGCCAATTGTCTGGTCAGCGAATGCATGGCAGTGAATCCGGATTATCAGATTGTATTTCAGGAAGAAATGTTGCAAGCCAATGTCGGCGTGATTGTCAATGTTTTGGAAGACCATATGGATGTGATGGGGCCGACGTTGCAAGAGGTGGCGGATGCGTTTACGGCGACAATTCCGTACAAAGGATATCTGATTGTATCCGAAGGGCCTTTCGTTCCCTTTTTCAAAAAGGTTGCCCGTCGCCGCCGCACGCGTGTTTTTGTTGCCGATACTTCCAAGATCTCGGAAAAGTTTTTGCGCCAGTTCGATTACATGGTGTTTCCGGAGAATGCCGCATTGGCGTTGGCTGTTGCCGAAGCGTTGGGCATTGACCAGGAAACGGCTTTCCGGGGCATGTTGAAGGCAAATCCCGATCCGGGAGCCATGCGGATCCTTCCGCTGAGTGCGGATGAACATCCTGCCTATTTTGTCAACGGATTTGCAGCCAATGATGCTTCATCCACCCTCAATATTTGGGAACGTGTCGGAATGTTGGGATATCCGGTCAAAGATCCCGTGGTCATTATGAACTGCCGTCCGGACCGGGTGGATCGGACCGAACAATTCGCAAGGGATGTTTTGCCGCATATGTCCATCGATACACTTGTCGTCATCGGACAAACGACTCAGCCGATCGTGGAAGCCTGCGAAAAAGGCCTGATCCGGTGCAGTGAACTGCTGGATCTGGAAAATCAGCCGGTGGAACAAATTGTTCAAGCGATTCAAGGCAAATTACATAACCGGTTGGTTTACGGCGTCGGAAACATTCACGGGGCTGCGGAGCCGTTGTGTGAATGGTTTGAACAGATGAACCAAAAAGCCAAAGAGCAGTTTACCGCCCGGCTGGAGTCTGAATCGAATCAACCCGAAGATGAACAAAAAGCGGTACAAAACAAGAAAATGGCACATATTGTCAGCTAGGAGGAAAGTTCGTTGTTTGGATCAGACTTATACGTTTCGTTAATTATCGGCGTGGTACTCAGCCTGTTGTATGCGGAAAAAGTGGGGGTAATGCCTGCAGGACTGATTGTTCCCGGATATATGGGATTGGTTTTTGATCAACCTGTTTTCATTTGTGTGATTTTGTTGATTAGTTTTTTAACATTTATAATTGTGACAAAAGTCGTCGGGCGATTTACCATTTTATACGGGCGGAGAAAGTTTGCCGCCATGTTGTCCGTCGGTGTCGCCTTGAAGCTGGTTTTTGATTATTTTGCTCCCATGACTTTTCCTTATTTGCCTTTTGAAATGCAGGAATTCCGGGGGATCGGTGTGATTGTTCCCGGACTCATTGCCAACACCATTCAAAAACAGGGCGTGATTCCGACCGTCGGAAGTACGTTGTTATTAAGCGGGGCGACTTTCGTCATTATGTTTTTATACGAATTTGTGTTGCTGAAATTTTTCTAAACATCAAAGGGCAGCCAAAAGATGCGGGGGTGGAGAAAGAAACAGGCTCTAACCCCGAACTTTATTTTTTATGCAAGGTGTAAGGATGGATTCTACATGTTAACTTGGAAACAAAAATTTCAACGCTATATCAAAAGGCAAAAGAAAAAAACGATGCAGCACACGTTGATTGCTCTTGGCATCACCGTTTTGCTCATCGTCCTCAGCCAGGTTTTGGATTCGCCGCCAAAAGTGGAGGAAAAAGATGATCACAGCCTTTTGACCATCAGCATGGCAGGAGACATGTTGTTCGGGCGGTATGTCGATGAAGTGGTGGTCCCCAATCACGGATATCAGTCGTTGTTTCAGTATGTGCGGCCTTATCTCAAGAAATCGGATTATATTACCGGAAATTTTGATCAGCCCGTCACCGAAGGCGAAGATTATCCCAAAGCGGACAAACGGGTGCATATTTCCACCAAACCGGAGATTGCCAAAGTGTTGAAAGAAGAAGGTTTCACGACCGTCAACCTTGCCAACAACCACATAAAAGATTATGGGAAACAAGGCTTGTTGGATACCATTCGGGTGTTTCAAAACCAAAAGGTGAAGACGGTCGGAGCCGGCTACAATATCCAAGATGCTTCCACCGTTACCTATCAGATGATCCGGGGCATCAAAATTGCCACCCTCGGGTTTTCCGATATTCTTCCCAAAGATTTTCGCGCTTTGTCCGACCGGTCCGGTGTGGCCCCGGCGGATCCGGACGTGTTTTTTTATGATGTGGCCAAAGCCAAAAAAAATGCCGATCTGGTGATTGTCCATATGCATTGGGGTGAAGAGTATGACAGCAACTTCCACCCGAGACAGCAGGATTTGGGACGGTCGTTGATCGATGCCGGAGCCGATATCGTGATCGGCCACCATCCCCATGTTTTGGAACCGGTGGAAGTTTACAAACACGGGGTCATCTTTTACAGCCTTGGGAACTTTATTTCGGATCAGGGGTGGTCCCGTACCCGCGAAAGTGCTTTGGCTCAGTATAAAGTGATGAATGGAAAGGTGAATTTGGTGATTCACCCGCTTGTCATTCGGCAGGGAACCCCGAGGCCTTTAACCGGTTTTGGTTCTTTTTACCGTCGGGAGAGGATTTTTATGCAAATCACCGATGAGCCTGTCTTTTCGAAGGAATGGAGTCGTTTGTGGAAACGGGAAGGTGACGCGTTGGTACGCACCATCGATCTTCCGCCGAAACTAAAAGCAAAATTGGCTCCATAAAAGATATAGGAAATTTTCTTCCATTTGAAATTGATTTTGATTAAGATTACATCGTGAAGGGACGAATGGAGGAAATGTTGACTTATCGGCAGAGGTTCCAGCGATACATGAAACGCGAGAAAAAAAAGGCTGTGATCCATTCGTACATTGCTTTGTTCCTCGTCATCGTGTTGATGACGGGATGGGCGGCCTTGGATCGCGTGAAAGCCGTATCCGTCCGGGAGGATCCCGACAGCCGGCTGACGGTCACGCTGGTGGGGGACATGATGTTCGGGCGGCATATCGAGGATGTGATCGTCAAAAACTACGGTTATGAATATTTGTTTCATTATGTTCGTCCTTATTTTCAGTATTCGGATTATGTGACGGGTAACTTCGAGAATCCCATCGTGAACCGGCCGGGTTATCCCAAGGCGGACAAATTTATTCATCTGAGCACAAAACCCGAAGCTGCCAAAGCATTGAAAAAGGTCGGTTTTTCCACCGTCAATCTGGCTAACAACCATATGAAGGATTATGGGAAACAAGGCTTGTTGGATACATTGAAGGCTTTTCGGGATGCCGGATTGGAGACCGTCGGGGCCGGCAGTCATTTGGACGAAGCCGTTGAAGTGGTATATCAAACCGTGAACGGGATAAAAATTGCCACCTTGGGCTTTTCCGATGTGATGCCGGTCGATTTCCGCGCGATGCATCAACGTTCCGGAATCGCCCCGGCGGATCCGGATGTTTGGTTTCCACAAGTGGCCAAAGCCAAACAAAATGCGGATCTGGTGATTGTACATATGCATTGGGGATTGGAATATGACAGCCGCTATCATCCGCGGCAGAGAGATCTGGGGCATGCTTTGATCGATGCCGGCGCGGATCTTGTGGTCGGCCATCATCCCCATGTGTTGGAGCCGGTCGAGGTGTATAAAAACGGCGTGATTTTCTACAGCTTGGGCAATTTTGTGTTTGATCAGGGTTGGACCCGTACCCGCGAAAGTGTGCTGGTGCAATACAAGGTGTTAAAAAATGATACAGCCCGGTTGGAAATTTATCCGTTAATGATCCGGGAAGGACAACCACGTCCGCTTCTGGGATGGAGTCAGGCGTACCGGCGTGAGCGGGTGTTTATGCAAATGACACAAGAGAGGATATATTCGGATTTGTGGAATCGCACATGGAAACGGGAAAACAACATCCTTGTCCGCACGGTTCCGCTTCCGCCCGGGCTGAAAGGAGGGAAAAAGGTTGAACAATAAAAAATTTCATGTCATCTTGGCTGTTTTTGTTATTATCGGCACCATTTTTGCTTATTTTTATAAAAGCAATGAGTATGATTCCAAAGCCTTTGAGCAAACCGTTGACCAAAAGAACAAGCATAAATACGGAGTGGCAGCGGCGCATCCGGAAGCGGTCAAAGTGGGGATGCGCATTTTGGAGCAAGGCGGCAATGCGGTGGATGCGGCGATTGCCGTCGGATATGCTTTGGGCGTCGTTGAGCCTTACGGATCGGGGCTTGGCGGCGGAGGAACGATGTTGATCGATTTTTACAGCAAGGAGAAAGACCCCGTGGTCATCGATTATCGGGAAACAGCGCCATACACCGGGATCATTCCGGATAACGGAGTGGGGGTTCCGGGGTTTGTGAAAGGAATGGAACTCGTTCATCAACGATACGGAAAATTGCCGATGGATCAGTTGATTCAACCTTCGATTGAGCTGGCGGAACAGGGGTTTGAAGTCACCCCGATTTTAAACAGCCGCTTACAGGCTGCTAAATACCGGCTGCCGGTCAACGATCTGAAGCACATGTTCCCGGACGGGGAGCCGATTCAGGCGCACCGCTTGCTGGTCCAAAAAGATCTGGCCAATACACTGAAGGCGATTCAAAAAGACGGATCCAAAGCGTTTTATGAAGGCTTGATCGCCAAAGACATCGAGAATAAATCCCAAGGCGTGAAAGTCAGTGATTTACACAAGTATCAGCCGTTGGTCAAAGAACCGATTGTTGTAAAATACGGGGACTATGAAATGATCACCCCTTCTCCCCCAACCGGTGGAATTATGTTGGCCGAGTCGTTAAAAATGGCGGATAAACTGAAGGTGGGCAAAACCCAGGACTTGTCTGCCGATCAGATCCATTTGCTCGGGGAAATCGACAAAAGGGTGAACCATGCGCGGCGCCAAAACGTGGGAGATCCTCAGTTTTCCAAGGTTCCGGTAAAGGAGATGTTGGCGGATCAATATATTCAACAATTAACAAAGGATATCAACCTCAAACAAATTTCGAGCCAGTATCAAACCGTGGCCGATTCGCTCGCGGACAAAGAGGAACATGACAATACGACCCATTTTGTGGTTGTCGATAAAGACGGAAACATGGTGACGGCCACCAATACCTTGAGTAACTTTTTCGGCTCGGGGATATACGTGGATGGCTTTTTCTTAAACAACCAGTTAAAAAACTTCAGTATCATCAAAAGCTCTCCCAATCGTCCCCAGTTGGGGAAACGGCCCGTCAGTTATACAGCTCCGACCATTTTTGCCAAAAACGGACGCCCGGTTTTGGGGATCGGAAGTGCAGGCGGAAGCCGGATTACGCCGGTTTTGACACAAGTGGTGTTGCGTGTCTTGGAATATGATCTTTCGGTCCAGTCCGCCATCAACCGCCCCCGGTTTATCGTGGAAGATAATATCGTTTATGTCGAAAAAGCGTTGCCTGCCGATGTCCAGAAAGAATTGGAACAAAAAGGATATCAGGTGATTGTGAAACCGACGGGCATGTATTACGGGGGAGTGCAAGGCATCCGGGTGAACCGGAGTAAGAACAAGATGGAAGGAGGGTTTGACGGACGACGGGACGGAGCCTTTCGCTTTGGTGCAGACTAATGGAGACGGGTTGGAGGCATGGGTATGAAGCGTTTGTTGCGAATACTTACTCCTTTTTTGATCATTGGAGCCATATTGTTTTTTTTAATGGATTTTCGTCATGTGGAACAGCTGAGTCCTGAAGAAAAACAAGCGATTGAAAAATACCGGGAACAGTTGGTGAAAGGAACCTTACTGGACAAGCCGGATGAAGGGATTTTTCGGCGGGAGGATTTCGATGCGATTGCCAGATCTTTGGACGCACTCCATCAGCATGATCACTATTTTGTGTTCGGGCCGGAATGGGGGGCCCCGCTCGATCATCCGGAGAGCGAATTTCAAAATATCGAATCCATCATCAATCAACCCGAATATGTAAACAACGGAAAGTACTTTGCTTTTTTCCAAGCTTTTCGTCAGGATTTGAACCAGGCAAAGAATAAATTGGGAACGAGAGCTTCCCATGACATCTTGGACGACTTGTCCACCTTGGTTTTTACGGATGAAATCATCGAGGACCGGCAATGGAGCCAATCAGAGACGATCCGGGTGATGAAAGAAACCGGCCTGAAATTAATCAAAGAAGAGAATCAGAATGCACCAAACTCCGGGTGAATCCATGGCCCGGAGTGCTGTTTTTTTCTGGAAATGGGAAAAGCCATGGAATCGTTATATAATAACAACCAAAAGATGAAGTCAATGATGGAGTGAATATAAATGATCCCTCTTGTTGAGTTTTGCATCAATAATTTGACGGATGAAGTGTTGGCCGTAAAAAACGAGCTGGAAAAAGATCCGGGGATTGATGTGTTGGAGTATGACTGTTTGGGGAACTGCGGAATCTGTGCGCAAGGTCCCTATGCATTGGTCAACGGGGAAATCGTCACGGCGGACAGCGGAAAAGAACTTCTCAAGAAAATTTATGAGGAGATTGAAGACATGGAAATTCGATATTAAAAAAGCATCCGGTTGTTTCAGCCGGATGCTTTTTTTCTAGTAAACCGCAATTTCGTTGTAGAACGTGTCCCGTTCGACCGGTGTGCGGTTGGCTCCTTTGATCAGCCAGATCAGTTCGTCTTTGGTCAATGCTTGTTGCGTCAAAGCGCCAGCGGCATGGCTGATTCGTTCCTGAACCAGGGTTCCGTGCAGATCGGAAGAACCGAATTGCGTGGCCAATTGCGCCAGCTGCGTTCCGATATTGATAAAATAAGCTTTGATATGCGGGAAATTATCCAGCATCAGCCGGCTGATGGCAATGGTTCTCAGGTCGTCCATCGCCGAAGTGCGACGTTTGATGGAAGCATTGACGCTTTTGGGTTGTACCGCCAAGGGAATAAAGACCAAAAAGCCGTTGGTTTCGTCTTGCAATTCACGCAGGCGGATCATGTGAATCAACCGTTCTTCCTTGGTTTCAATCGATCCGTAAAGCATGGTGCTGTGCGTTTTCATTCCCAGCTGGTGCGCGGTGCGGTGGACATTCAACCAGTCGTCGGTGCTTGCTTTGTCGGGGCTCATTTTTAAACGGTAACGCTCGGTCAGGATTTCCGCGCCGCCGCCGGTCAGGGAGCTGACGCCGGCGTCCATCAGTTCTTTCAAGACCGTTTCGACCGGACGCCCGGACAAGCGGGAGAAAAATTCCACTTCCGCCGCCGTGTAAGCTTTGATGGTCACATGCGGGTAGTGTTTTTTCAAGATGGCTACCGTTTCAAGATAATAGTCAAACGGCACCGTGTGGTTATGTCCGCCGACAATGTGGAATTCCCGGATTCCTTCCGTGTACCGCTCGCCGACATGTTCCAGCAATTCCTCGGGCGACATGGTGTAAGCCCCTTCTTCCCCGGGATCCCGCCGGAAAGCGCAGAATGCACATCTGGCTTCACAAACGTTTGTCGGGTTTAAGTACATATTCTGGATAAAGTAAACACGATCCCCATTCTTTCTCCTGTTTACTTCATTGGCCAATTGGCCGATGGTGAGTAAGTCCGGCGATTCGTATAAAGTGAGCCCGTCTTCCAATGTAAGGCGTTCCCCATGTTTCACCTTCTCCACAATCATATCCAAATTGCGGTCTGAAACCGTGGAGGTTAACGACATGGAGGGTTCCTCCTCTCATTTCTGATCAAACAAAGAACCAATGATATCTGAAATTATTTCGAATGTCTAAATAACAAATCGAACTTATATTATTCTACCACAAAGGATAATCATTGGAAAACAAACGGGAAGGCCTCTTCCGTCGCCCGGATTTTGTCAATTTCCCGGGAGGGAAGGGGGTTACATTTTTTTACATAACGGCGCAAAAAGTTTGGAAAGGATGGAGATAACAAGAAGTTGTGTCTAAATAATATATTTAATTGAATAATTTGTAAAAAATGCGGCTTTTCTTTTCAGTTTTGTCATTGTATACTGAAAATAACTGGCAGATTTCGAACAAATGTGCCTTGTTTGATGAGAGATGGGTCAAGACAGGGGAGAGGAGGTCATAAGATGAGTGGGGGTCCGGCGTTAAAAGATCAGTTGGAAAAAGCAAGAAAACGCATGGAAGAAGCGGCAGATCGTTTCGGTTTGAATCATCCGGCCGTTTATGAACTGAGCCGGGAGCTCGACGAACTGCATAATTTGTGGGAGCAGGAAACGATTCTTCACCAAAGGGGAGAAGAAATCATCTATCCGCTTCGTTCCCCGATGCAAAGAACGAAAAAACGTTCCAAACAGGCGATGATGAAAGCGATCTGAGCTCATCGGTTGTATCAGGGGAAGATTCCCTTGTATACTGTAAAGAGAAGGAGGGAATGCCCCATGATTACATTGACGGAACAAGCCGCTTTAAAAGTGAAGGATATGTTGAGCGAACAAGAGCATCCGGAAAACCTCTATCTGCGCGTTGGCGTGGAATACGGCGGATGCAGCGGTTTTTCATATAGTATGGGTTTTGATGAAGAAAAGAAAGAAAATGATATGGAATTGAACCAGTTTGGTGTCCGGATTTTGGTTGATCAACGAAGCCAACCGTTGCTGCAGGGAACGGTGATTGATTACAAAGAGACCGTCATGGGCGGCGGATTCAGTATCGATAATCCGAATGCAACGGTTACTTGCGGTTGCGGATCATCATTTCGGACGGCAACGGAATCAGGCCGGCCCGACGAGGATTGTTAAAAAAAACCCGTCTCCATGTGAGATGGGTTTTTTTACGATATCGGGATTTCATCCACCAGCATCACTTTGGAATGCCCGCAAGCGGGACAGATGAGGGTGTGAGGACATTGACGGGTTTTCAGATCGGTCAGCCCGTCGGTCATTTTCAGATCATCAATCTCCCGGTAAGGACTGTAATCACTGAACAGGTCAGTCAACCGTCCGTTGTCTTCCAAAACATGACCGCACCCGGGGCAACGATGAGTTTCGAGGGCGGAAAACCCGTTGCAAACGGGACAAGCATAATGAGTACCCAAAAAAAATCCCTCCTTTGATTTTATATTTATCGTTTCAAATCAAAGGAGGGATCATGCAACAAATTACCGGTCCAATTTTAAATTGGAGCTGTGTTGAGGCTGAACACGGGCATCCGGATCAATGTATTGTTTGGCATGGTTGACGGCAATGGGGGCTTCCCCGAAACCAACAGTGATCAGTTTGACTTTTCCTTCATAGGTGGCAATATCGCCGGCGGCGTAAATGCCGGGGATGTTGGTTTCCATTTTGGAGTTGACAAGGATGGATCCTTTTTCGATGTGAAGTCCCCACTCTTGAATCGGCCCCAACGAAGAGACAAACCCAAAGCTGACAATCACTTCATCCACTTTCAATTCCTCGGATACACCGCTTTTTTTATCAGAAATCGTCACTTTTTCGATGTGTGTGGCTCCTTCGATCGCGGTAATTTCCCGCGGGGTTAACACCCTGATGCCGGAATTCATCATTTTTTCGACACTGTGCTCATGAGCGCGGAATTTGTCCCGGCGATGGATCAAAGTGACACTTTTGGCGACCGGTTCCAGCATCAAAGCCCAATCCACCGCGGAATCTCCCCCGCCGGCGATTAAAACATCTTTTCCTTCAAACTGCCGCTTGTCTTTGACAAAGTAATGAATATGGGTGTTTTCAAATTTCTCAGCTTCCGGCAGTTTCAATTTGCGTGGTTCAAAAGCTCCGCAACCAGCGGTGATAATCACAGAACGGCCCAAATGCACTTGTTTTTGGGTGACAACCTCAAATAATCGTTCTTCTTTTTTATGAACTTGTAAGACCTTTTCATCCAAACAATAGGTGGGATGAAAAAGGTTGGCTTGCTCAATCAGATTATCCACCAGGTTTTGGGCGGTCACTTTGGGAAAACCGGCAATGTCATAAATATATTTTTCCGGATAGAGTGCAGACAATTGGCCTCCCAATTGCGGCAGGCTTTCAATGACTTTGACGGAAGCTTGGCGCATTCCGGCGTAAAAAGCAGCAAAGAGCCCGGTTGGCCCTCCGCCGATCACAATGATATCGGTTATGTTTTGTTCAACTTGTTGTGTTGTCACAAGCGCACCTCCAAAATATTATTGCGAAAATGGAGAAAATTATATAATAATCATATAACATGATGTGATGATCGAATCCATAGCTTTAAAAAATTTACCAATTCGTTTTTGCCGGATAGACTGAAATGAAGTGGAGAAAATGTGAACAAAAGCTCTTGCTAAAAGTTCGTGAAAATAATATCATAATCAATGGCATGATTCAATGATCACGAAGCGTTCGAACCTTTTCAGATTGTGAGAAATCAATCATACTAAATAATACTTTAGATGGATGTGATTTGTGATGAGTATACCTAAAATCGTGATCCTTGGAGCAGGGTATGGCGGACTGATGACAGCCAAAGGATTGGCCAAAAATCTGAATGCGAACGAAGCAGAAATTACCCTGGTCAACCAAAACAGTTACCACTATATCACGACGAAATTGCATGAGCCGGCTGCAGGAACTTCCCATCATGATCACGCACGTGTTTCGATCCCGTCGGTCATTGACACCAACCGGATCCGTTTTATCCAAGACCGGGTGACCGGAATGAAGTTGGACGAAAAAACGGTTCTGTTGGAAAACAATGACCCGATCCAATATGACTATTTGGTGGTTGGATTGGGAAGCGCACCGGAAACGTTTGGTATTAAAGGTTTATTGGAAAATGCGTTCTTTATTCGCAATATCAACAGCGTGCGCATGATTCGCGAGCACATGGAATACATGTTCTCGCGTTATGCCATTGAGAAAAAAGAAGAATTGATCACGATCGTGGTCGGGGGAGCCGGATTCACCGGAATTGAGTACGTGGGCGAATTGGTGGATCGCATGCCCGAGCTGTGCCGGGATTATGACATTCCGCTTGAAAAAGTCCGTATTGTGAATGTGGAAGCGGCACCGACCGTCTTGCCGGGATTTGACAAAGAACTGGTGGACTATGCAGTGAAATACCTGGAAAATAAAGGTGTTGAATTCATTGTCAATACGCCGATCGAAGAGTGCACCAAAGACGGTGTCATCCTGAAAGGCGGACGTGAAATCAAATCGTCTACCGTGGTCTGGACCGGTGGCGTGCGCGGAAATAAACTGGTTGAAGAATCCGGCATTGAAACGATGCGCGGACGTGTGAAAGTGGATGAATATCTACGTGCTCCCGGCCATGACAATGTGTTTATCGTGGGTGACAGCTCTCTCGTGTTCCCGGGAGAAAGCGAAAATGAGCGTCCTTACCCGCCGACAGCCCAAATCTCCACACAGCAAGGCCAATATCTCGGCAAACAATTGGCCAAAGTGGTTCGCGGGGGTCAATTTGACCAACCGTTTAAATATGAACCGAAAGGAACCGTGGCTTCTCTGGGAAGAAAAGAGGCCATCGGTGTGGTCGGAAATAAAAAGATGACCGGCGGAACAGCTGCGTTCATGAAAAAAATCATTGATCTTCGCTGGCTCTTCTTGTTGGGTGGCGTTTCTTTGGTTCTTCGCAAAGGAAAACTGTAATCATTTATGATTTTTACAAAAACCCTTCTTGGTTTAAGAAGGGTTTTTTGTTATGGAATACAGAAATTTTCCGAAAGAAAAGGCATGATTCTGATGTTATCGCTTACATGGATTGTGAACGCGGTTCTTGCTCCTGAATGGAATTTTTCATTTAGATTAGAATATTATATCATTTCTGAAACGGGACCACAGGGGGCGATTCCATGAAAAAAGCCATGTCAGAACTATCAGAAAATACTTGCCATTATTGCAGCGGAAAAGGGTATTTGGAGCTTTTGCTGGGCGGTACGGAAGCGTGTTATGCCTGTCACGGAACCGGAAAAGAAGATAAAAAATGAAGTGAACCCGCTTTTGGCGGGTTTTTTTATATCGTTGACCTTCTGAAAGATATTCAGTAAAATGAGTGGGAACTTTGAGATGTGGAGGCGATGACTCAAGTGACGCTCGCCCAATTGATCATTTCCATTCCGTTGTTATTTGTTTTATTTTTTGGATTGGGCTTTATTCTGAATATGATTTTAAAAACCACTTGGTTGCCGCTCGCCCTTTTTTTCGGGGTTGTTTTGTATGTGGGGCGGGATGTGACGCAAATTTTTACCATTGTCAATGCCGTTTTGTTCTTTTCGGGTTTTTTGGGAGTCCTGGGCGGGATTTTTACCATTCGTACGTTGCGCTTAAAAGGATATCGGATGTTCTAGAAACCAGGGATGCACCCTGGGTTTTTTTTAGCAAGAATGCATTCGGGCAGAAGGTGAGAACATGATTTTATTTGTGGTGAATCCGGAATCGGGAAAAGGAAAAGGAAAAGTTTTTTGGGAAAAGGCAGAAAAATATCTCAAGGCCCGGTCCGTTGCTTATGAAGTCTGGCATACGAAGCAAAACGAAAAATTGACTTCCCGGATTCGTGACGGAGCCAAACAGAAAAAGTGGCAAGCGGTGGTTGCCATCGGTGGCGACGGAACGGTGAACGAGGTGGGGAGCGGCTTGATTGGCGTTCCGGTTCCATTCGGGATTATTCCGTCCGGAACCGGAAATGATTTTGCTTTTGCCCACGCCATCCCTTCCCGGCCGGAAAAAGCGCTGGCGCGTATCTTGAATTTTCACCCGGAACCGGTGGATACGGCGACCGTGAACGGAAAACCCATGTTTGGATCCACGGGGGTGGGATTTGATGTCAGTGTGGTGGAGCGGGTGAACCGGTCCGGCTTAAAAAAGTGGTTCGGATCGTTTTCATACGGGATGGAAGCGGTGAAATGTTTGTTTTCCTACAGGGCCCGGTCCATGACACTGAGGATGGACGGAAATGAGTATCGGCTGGAGAAATGTTGGATGGTGTCCGTTGCCAATATCCGCCAATACGGCGGAGGAATCCGGATTTGTCCGCAGGCGGATACTCAAGACGGATATTTGGATGTCTGTTGTGTGCAAAATCTGAGGAAAGGTCAGTTTATTCGCGCTTTTCCATTAACTTATTTCGGGTGGCATGCCCGGCACCCGTCCATACGGTTTGAGCGGGCACAACAAATTGAAATCCTGGGACCGGAATCGTTTCCTTACCATATTGACGGGGAAGTTAAGGGGACGACTCCAATCCGGATTGAAGTGCACCCCCGTTCTTTACTCCTCCTGTAAGGGAAAAGGGTGATCCGGATCCGGCGGTGAAAACGTTTCCGGATATAACAAGTGTGCCAAATGGCAAAGGCCGGTCAAAATCCGGGGGGAGGGGCGGCAATACCATCCCTCGTCCAACAGGAAAATATTTTGCTCCTTTGAAAGTGGCGTTCCTTGCCAGGCCGGACGGGATTGGATCATCTCTTTTTTTATCCGCTTCAGCGGAACCCCGGTCCAGACAGTCAAAACATAATCGGGCTTTTTATCCCGTACGGTTTCCCAATCCGTCTGTACACTTTCTTTGTCAATGTCGGAGAAGATGTTGACTGCCCCGACCAATTCACTCACCTCGGTGAGCCAGTTTCGTCTGCCCGGGGTGAAAACCGGTTTTGGCCACCACTCCCAATACAGGCGCGGCTGTGTTTCCTTGCCGGGAATCCGGGCTTTGAGCCGGTCGATTTGGTCTGTAAACCGGCGGGCGGTCTGTTCCGCTTTGGTTTGGAGGCCGAGAGCATCTCCGAGCCGGATCAAATCTTGTGCAATATCCCGGAGGGTTTTGGGGTTCAGAATCATCAAGGGGAGATTTTCTTGTTTTAATCTTTCGATATTTTTCTCCATTCCCGGGACACTGAGGGAAGCGATCACCAGATCCGGATTCAATGCTTTGATTTTTTCGATATCAACATTTAGATCCGGACCGACGCGCGGAAGGTGTTGGCATGTCGGGGGCCAGTCCGAGTAATCATCAATTCCGACAAGCCATGAGTGCGCTCCCAGAAAATAAAGCATTTCCGTATTGCTGGGACAAATGGAAACCAGTCGCATCCTGATCCCCTCCTTTGAGTGCATTGCGCTTCTTCAGAATGATGAAGCGGGCATTGCTTGAATGTCCCGCTTCACTTAATACCAGAGAAAGTACATCGCAACAGAAACCAATATGCCTAACCAGGCACCGGTAAAGACTTCGATGGGTTGGTGGCCCAGGATTTCTTTCAAGCGGATCCGCGTTTCCGAGGTCGGCTTTTCTTTGATGTTCCTGAGTTCCTTCAACAGTAATGCGAAGTCGTCAGCCAACTGGTTGAGAGCCTGGGCATGCATGCCGGCCTGTCGGCGGACACCGGTGGCATCGTACATCACAATGATTCCAATGACAGTTGCAATGGCAAAGGCGGAAGAATCCCATCCTTCCGTGATTCCCAGGGAGGTTGCCAGCGCGGTCACAGCGGAAGTGTGTGAGCTGGGCATGCCCCCGGAGCTGACCATCCAGTTCCAATCCCAATGATGCGTGATAAAAAAATTCCAAGGGACTTTTAACAGTTGTGCCAAGATAATGGCAGCGAGAGATGCCCAAAGAGGAAAATTGGCCATAAGTTCAGCCGGTATCAATGCCTGGTCATCCTTTCCGTTCGGTGTCGGTTCTATTTTATCCATGCGTTGTTTCCGAATCCTTTGTGAAACTATTTTATTATATCTCATTAAGAGACGATTTTTAAATGATTCTTGGCAAATTGTTGCAGGAAAAGCCTGAGTGTTTTTCGAAGGATTAATATGAAAAATGAAAAACGCACTTCATTTATTGTCTCCAAAAAACGTTTCATTAAGGAGTTTTTTTATGAGGGACTATTTACCGGATCCGTTGCCAGTCAGCCATCGTTTGCAATGTCGGGAGTGCCGGGAACAGTTTAAAACATTACATTCGGAGCCGCTCGAAGAGAAAATGGTGTGTCCGTCCTGCGGATGGTCCGGGACATTATCTGAGTGGATGACGGAAGAAGCCGTCCTTCATGAACTTGCTTTGGCACGCAAAAAATTGGAAAAAGTTTTTTTCAAGATGAAAAGCTCCCATAAAAGCTGATGATGACTGGTTTTTAACCGGTTCTTTGTTTTTACCTGTTTTAAAAAAATCGTTGACATTTATTCTTGTTGCTGATATGATATTTTTTGTCGATTCGATAATGAATTTTCATCTCAAGCCGAAGTGGCGGAATTGGCAGACGCACAGGACTTAAAATCCTGCGGTGGGTGTACCACCGTGTCGGTTCGAGTCCGACCCTCAGCACCAAAGTGTGAATCGGCCCGTTAAAAAAGCTCCGCTTGAACAAGCGGAGCTTTTTGCGTGGTTTGACCGGTAATGAAAGATGCCCCGTGAACAGCGGGGCATCTTTCATGTTATGAACTGAGAAGAGGAGTGGATGAAGAAGATTGGTCTTCCAACCGCAGGACCTCTTCTTTGTCCGGAAGTTCATAAACTTCCTCCAATACATGTTTTAACACCAAATAGGCGGAGTAAGGCTTTTCCAGATAGTTTTCGGTAAAAAAACGTTTTGTGTCGGGACAGAAGATAAACGCTTTTAACTCTTCCAGTTCCTCAATTCTTTTTTGAATCACTTCCAAGACTTCGGGGCAGTCGCTGAATAATTCTCCTTCTTTCCACGTCAAAGTGATATGTTCATATAACCATCCTTTGATGGTAAATTGACGTGACATGTTGTACCACCTCCACGGGTGACAAATCAAAGACCTGCTTTTTTTATACGTCGTACGGCCGGAAAATCCTGCCGCTCCATCGTATCCGCAAACATTCGAAAATTTTGACCGGGGGTGCCTGGCGACTGAAGCCGGAAACGGAAAAAACAGGTTTCAAATGATCAGGAAGAACAAATCTCCGATATTTTATCTGCCATTTTTTCTTTTTAATATCTCAATATTTGAATGTTTCGCATTTGCTTGTGGTTTTTATCCGCTCCTGTTGGTTTCCCGTTTCTTTCCCATCCCTCCCTTGTGTGTCCCGGCGCCCGGGATGATTGCGTTTTTCCCCGTCAGGCGGGCTGGTATGGATCCGGTTGAAATCACCTTTGTTTGAAGAAAAGAAAGGTAGTAGATCCATACTTGATCAATTAATATAAAAATAATTATAATCTTTGTATGATTGTTTTTGAATTAAAATATATAGGTTCTTGATTTTTGAACACTAGAAAACAGGGTGAAGCCGGATCATGTTAAATGAACAACATCATCGCCAGTTACAAATGATTGCTTCCTATTTGCCAAGTATTCAATTTGATTGGGATAAGGAGCAAATGGTTCATTCATTTTCAGTACTTGCCGAACTCTTGGATTATCGCATGATGTGGGAAAAGGAAGAAGGTGTGTGTTTTTGCAATCATTTGGACGGATATCCCCGTATTCTTTTGGAAAAAAAGGAAGGGCGCATTCAATCTGTATGGCTGGATATTGATACATACCGGGAAATGGATGAGATCCTGAAGGATCAAAGTGAAGACCGGATGAACGAATTAACCATGGAAATGTTGAGGAGTTTGGACGTTGTTGTGCGCTTTTTGTCAACCAATTGGGGAGCTCCTTTTTTTTATGGGGAATTTTGGGATCCGCAATTTCCGCGTGACCAGTATGTCAGCATCCGGATGGCATTGTGGAAAGTGCAAGATGCCCACATTGCCGTGCAAGTGGAACATCAGGACCGGGAATACCCCATCAGCCTGAACATGCTGATCACTCCTGAACAAGAATTGAGTTCGCACCGGTTTGATGCATTGATAAAACGGAAATGAAACTCCTTTCCAATATTCTACAATTTTATTGCTTCGGATTTATGTTAGACTGTGAAGCAAGTTGAAGGGAAAGGGGATGTAGCATGAGTTTTCAATTGATTCTTGCCGGATTGACGGCACTGTTGTCCACTGTTTCCGGTTTGGGGTTTTTGGAAATCCAAAATCAAGCCGATCCAAAGGTGACACCGCAACAACAGGAGGCAGTAAGTGAAACGCAACCGTCTTCTGCGGCGGCAACCGATGATCAAGATGCAGAGATCCTTCCCATTGAAAAAGAGGTTTTGGCCTTGGTGAATCAGGAACGGGAGAAGCACGGCTTGAACCCGTTGCAACTGGATGCCGCGGTTTCCGGAGCAGCGGACATGAAATCCAAGGACATGAGGGATCATCACTATTTTGACCATCAATCCCCGACTTATGGTTCTCCTTTTGAAATGATGAAACAACAAGGCATTGATTTTAAAGCGGCCGGAGAAAATATTGCGGCGGGACAAAAAACGGCGGAAGAAGTGATGGACGGCTGGATGAACAGTGAAGGACACCGGGCCAATATCTTGAATCCTGATTTTACCCATATTGGAATCGGTTATGTTCAAGGTGGAGATTACGGCACTTATTGGACACAATTGTTTATTCAAAAATAAAGAGGCGAAGTGAACCCCCTGCATGGGCAGGGGGTTTTCGTTTAAAGGAATCCCAATTGTTTTTGCTCTTCTTCGGTAAACAAACGGGAACGAATGATAAACCGGATCCCGAGCGGGATTTCCAAGGAGAAAGACGCTCCGCGGCCTTTGGTGACATCGATGGTCAGGTGGGTGTGTTTCCAGTATTCATATTGGGCCCGTGACATATAAAAAGGGCAACCGGCCACATCCCCGAGGTAAATATCGTTGGCTCCGACCCGGAATGTTCCCGCTTTGAAACACATTGGAGAAGATCCGTCACAACAACCACCGCTTTGGTGAAACATTAAATCGCCATGTTCTTTTCGCAAAGCCTCAATCACTTTGGCTGCTTCTTCGGTCACAGACACCCGCTCCACTTTTTTCATCCGTGTTCACCTTAAAACAATCCGGTGGGGTTTTGATCGTAGGAAATCAGCATGTTTTTGGTTTGCTGGTAGTGTTCCAGCATCATTTTGTGGGTTTCCCGCCCGATCCCGGATTGTTTGTATCCGCCAAAGGCAGCATGTGCAGGGTAGACATGGTAACAGTTCACCCACACGCGGCCGGCTTCAATTTTCCGGGCGATCTGGTAAGCTTGATGAACGTCTCGGGTCCACAATCCGGCTCCCAAGCCATAGAGCGTGTCATTGGCGATTTCCAACAGTTCCTGTTCATCTTTAAATGTTGTGACGGAGACAACCGGTCCGAAAATCTCTTCTTGGAAAATGCGCATTTTGTTGTTTCCGACAAAGACGGTCGGCTCAATATAAAAGCCGTCCGGATATTTCGGATTGTCATACGGTTTTCCGCCGGTCAGGCATTGCGCTCCCTCTTCACGCCCCAATTCGAGATAGCTTAGGATTTTTTGGAATTGATCCGAAGAAGCTTGCGCCCCCATCATCGTTTCCGGATGCAGGGGATCCCCCAGTTTGATTTTGCTCACCCGTTCGAGGGCCCGTTCCATGAATTCTTCATAGATCGATTCCTGAATCAGTGCACGGGACGGACAGGTACAGACTTCCCCCTGGTTTAACGCGAACATGGTAAATCCTTCGATGGCTTTTTCCAGGAAGCTATCATCTTGCCGCATGACGCTTTCCGTAAAAATATTGGGAGATTTTCCGCCTAACTCCAGCGTGACCGGAATGATGTTTTCAGAAGCATATTGCATAATCAACCGGCCCGTGGTGGTTTCACCGGTGAAAGCGATTTTTCCGATCCGCGGAGAGGTGGCGAGCGCCTGGCCGGCCTCGGGGCCGAAACCGTTTACAATATTGAGGACACCGGGTGGAAGCAAATCTTGAATGATCTCGGCAAATAACAGGACGGTGACAGGCGTTTGTTCAGCAGGTTTCAGTACGACACAGTTTCCTGCCGCCAGTGCCGGTGCCAGTTTCCATGCGGCCATCAACAAGGGGAAGTTCCAGGGGATGATTTGTCCGACCACACCGATCGGTTCCTTGATGTGAACCGAAAGCGTTTTGGCGTCAATTTCGGAAACGCTGCCTTCTTCTCCGCGGATGACACCGGCGAAATACCGGAAATGGTCAACGGCAAGCGGGATGTCTGCCGCCAGTGCCTCGCGGATGGGTTTTCCGTTGTCCCATGTTTCCGAAAGTGCCAGTTTTTCTTTGTTGGCTTCAATCCGGTCGGCAATTTCAAGGAGGATTTTACTTCGCTTGGCAGGCGGGGTGTTGGCCCATTTTTCCTTGGCTTGGTGCGCTTTGTCCAAAGCCAGTTCGATATCTTCTTTTTGTGAACGCGGAACTTTGGTAAACACCTTGCCGTCGACCGGTGACGGATTGTCAAAATACTCGCCGTTTACCGGAGGAACCCACTCGCCGCCGATAAAGTTTTCATAACGGGGTTTAAAGTGAAGCAGGCTGCCTTCCGTGTTGGGGGCTTTGTAACCGGAAAGTTTGACGCTCATGGCCTCATCCTCCTTATTTTTTCGAAAAATATAAATGTTCCATATATAAATTTCTTGAAAGATGGTTTGATTCCTGCCTGACCGCAGGGTTTTATCCTTTTAAAACGGCCTTACAAAAATCGCCTCTTTCTCTCTTTGTATATGTTCGATACAATAAGTAAATGACTCGAATCATTCCGATGTGGTATGGGAAGAGAAACCAAGTATTTGGAGGTCTTTAGCAATGAAGGGGAGGCAAGCACTGGTTAACCTGTTCCATGAAGCCGAATTGCCGGAAGAATGGCTGAATCATGCCTTTCGGGATGGTGTGATTAAAGAGGTGCAAGTCCGTCTCCAAGACAGAACATGGAATATTCACCTTCATTTGGTGGAGCCGATGAATGCGGAGTTATGGCAGGATTTTCAGATGCGCGTGAAAAAACATTTTCAGCCGTGGGTCCGGGTGAATATGTACTTTACCTACGACCGCTTGCAACATGAAATCGTTTTGCAAAAATATAAATATTTTATCCAAAAATGTTTGCAAGAACAGGTCACACCCGCCGCCGCCACTTGGTTCGGACAGGCTGAATGGCAGGTGGAAGGGGACCGGATCGTTGTCATCTTCCCCAACCCGGCTGTTTTGAAAATGGCCAAACAACGGGAAACAGACCGCTACATCATGAAGTATTACGAACGCATCACCGGAACCAAACTCCCCGTCATTTTATCAGCAAAAGAAACCGAACCGGAGCAGGCCGCCGAACAATTCCGCGAGCAGAAAATCCAAGAGGAAAAGACCTTGATGCAAAAAGCGTTGGCCGAACAAAAAGAGCGGGCCAAGAAACAGAAAGAAAAGAGCGGGCATCCGGAGGAACCGGTTGTAAGCAAAAAATTGGGCTACAGCATCAAGGGAGAACCGGTGAAAATCAAAGACATTGTCGAAGAAGAGCGGAATGTGGTCATCAAAGGCAAAGTGTTTAAAAGCGAGTTGAAAGAGTTAAAAAGCGGTCGGAAGTTGTTAACCTTCAATTTGACCGACTTTACTGATTCCATTTCGTGCAAAGTGTTTGCCCGTGACAAGGAGCAAGCCGCCGTTTTGGCCATGATCCGTGACGGTGATTGGTTAAAAGTGCGCGGAAGTGTTCAATATGACACGTTTTCCCGCGAACTGGTCGTGATGGTGAACAGCTTGGAAGAAACCGAACCCGATTCGTTTGCGCGCCGGGATACGGCGGCAGAAAAACGGGTTGAGCTTCATTTGCACACTTCCATGTCGGCGATGGACGGGATTGCCAGTGCGGGGAAAATGATTCAAAGAGCGGCGGAATGGGGTCATCCCGCCGTGGCGATTACCGACCATGCCGTTGCGCAAGCCTATCCGGAAGCATACAAAGCGGCCGGCGAACATGGCATCAAAGTGATTTACGGAGTGGAAGCCAATATCGTTGACGATGGCATTCCCATTGTGATGAATGAAGCTGAGATGGATTTGCTCGAGGGTACATATGTCGTCTTCGACGTGGAGACCACCGGGTTGTCCGCCGTTCACGATGTCATTATCGAACTGGCAGCAGTCAAGATGAAAGACGGAAAAATCATCGATAAATTTTCCTCCTTTGCCAACCCTCACCGCCCGTTGTCCAAACATATTGTCGAGCTGACGCATATCACCGACGACATGTTGAAAGACGCACCGGAAGTGGATGATGTGGTGGCGGATTTTCTTGAGTTTATCGAAGGAACCGTACTGGTGGCGCACAATGCGCGATTTGACATGGGATTTTTGCAGGAAGCGGTGAAACGGATTGGCAAGGAGCCGGTGAAAAATCCGGTGCTGGACACCCTGGAACTGGCACGGATGTTATTCCCCGAGATGCGGAACCACCGCTTGAACACACTGTCGGATAAGCTCGGTATCAAACTGGAACAGCACCACCGGGCGATCTATGATGCGGAAGCCACCGGCCATGTGATGTGGAAAATGTTGCAAATCGCGGTTGAGAAAAAGAAGATCACCCATTTGCACATGTTGAATGAAAACCGGGGGGAACGGGATTTAAAAAGGGTTCGCCCTTTCCATGCCATTTTGCTTGTGCAAAACCAGGAAGGGATGAAAAACCTGTACAAGCTTATCTCGATGTCCCATTTAAAATATTTTTACCGGGTGCCGCGCATTCCCCGCAGCGAACTCGTCAAGCACCGGAACGGCCTTTTGGTCGGATCGGGCTGTGAACGCGGAGAATTATATGAAGCGGCGTTAAACAAGTCGCCTTCCGAAGTGGAAGAAATCGCGCGTTTTTATGATTACTTGGAAATCCAACCGGTGGAGTACAACATGCATCTGGTGGAAAAAGGCTTGGTGGAAAATGAAGAGCGGTTGCGGCAAGCGAATCAATTGATTGTCGAGATCGGTGAGAAGCTGGGCAAACCGGTGGTTGCCACTTCTAACGCCCATTATTTGGATGAACAGGATGCCATCTTCCGCGAAATCATCGCCGCAAACCAAACCGGCGCGAAACCGCAAGGGCCTTTGCCGAAAGCGCATTTTCGGACGACGGACGAGATGTTGCGGGAATTTCAATATTTGGGCGAGAAAAAATGCAAAGAAGTGGTGGTGGATCATCCCCGGGCGATTGCGGAGCAGATTGAAGTGGTCAAGCCGTTCCCGGATGAAACGTACACGCCCCATTTGGAAGGAGCCGAAGAAGAGTTAAAAAGGATTTGTTACCAAACGGCTCACGAATGGTACGGGGAAGAGTTGCCGGAAATCGTGAAGAACCGGTTGGAACGGGAATTGAACTCCATTATCAAACACGGATTCAGTGTGCTGTACATGATTTCACAAAAAATCGTCAGCAAATCGCTGGAAGACGGATACTTGGTCGGTTCCCGGGGATCGGTCGGTTCTTCGGTCGTTGCTTGTTTGAGCTATATTTCCGAAGTGAATCCGTTGCCTCCCCATTATCGTTGCAAAAAGTGCAAGTACAGCGAGTTTATTACCGACGGTTCTTATGAAAGCGGATTTGACCTGCCTGACAAAAAATGTCCCCGGTGCGGGGAAGATCTGTGGAAAGACGGGCATGACATCCCGTTTGAGACGTTTCTTGGCTTTGAAGGGGACAAAGCGCCCGATATCGATTTGAACTTTGACGGAGAATATCAATTGCGCTCGCACCAGTACACCGAGGAACTTTTTGGGAAAGAGTACATTTATCGTGCGGGAAGCATCAACACGGTGAAAGAAAAGACCGCGTTTGGTTATGTGAAAAAGTATGCGGAACAACATAATTTGAATTTGCGGCGTGCCGAAATTGAGCGCCTGGCGCAAGGTTGCGTCGGGGTGAAAAGGTCCACCGGGCAACATCCCGGAGGGTTGATGGTGGTGCCGCAGGAACGGGAAGTCTATGATTTCACGCCCATTCAGCACCCGGCGGATGACACCAAATCCGGGGTGATCACGACCCACTTTGATTACAAAGCCATCTCCGGGAAGATTTTGAAGCTGGATTTGCTCGGGCATACGGGACCCACCATCCAGCGTCTGTTGCATAAACTGACCGGTGTGGATCCCACCAAGGTTCCGCTCGGGGATCCCAAGGTGATTGAACTGTTCCGCAGCACCAAAAGCATCGGTGTCCGGCCCGAAGACATTAACGGAATTGAACATGGCACGTTGGGGATTCCGGAATTTGGAACCTATTTTGCGCGTGGGATTTTGCAAGATGCCAAACCCAGTTGTTTCAGTGAATTGGTTCGTGTGTCCGGGCTGTCGCACGGGACGGACGTCTGGCAGGGCAATGTGCAGGATTTGATCAATGACGGCGTTTGTACGATTTCGGAGGCCATCTGTTGCCGTGATGATATCATGTTGTATCTGATCCGCATGGGATTGCCGTCCAAAGCGGCGTTTAAGATCATGGAAAAAGTGAGAAAAGGAAAAGGGGTTACTGAAGAAGAGGAAGCCTTGATGAAAGAGCATGGCGTGCCGGATTGGTACATTGAATGCTGCCGGAAGATCAAATACATGTTCCCGCGTGCGCATGCCGCGGCCTATGTGACGGCGGCGGTCCGCATCGGGTGGTTTAAAGTGTATCATCCGGAAGCTTTTTATGCGGCATTGTTCAGCACCCGCGTCAATGAATTTGACATTGAGCTGGTTTTAAAAGGATATGATGCGGTCAAACGGAAACTGAACGAGATCAACGAGATGGGCTTCCAGGCATCGGCGAAAGACAAAGCCATGGCGGCCACCTTGGAATTGGTGATGGAAATGTATGCACGGGGAATTGAATTTGCGCCCGTGGACTTGTACCAGTCGGATGCCGTCAAGTTTTGGCTGGATGACCAAAAACGCCTCATCCCTCCCTTTGCTTCGATTTCCGGAGTCGGGGAGAGTGCGGCGCAAAACATCGTCCAAGCCCGGGAGCAAGGAGAGTTTTTGTCGATTGAGGATTTGCAAAAGCGGGCCCGTTTGTCCAGCACGGTGATCGAAGTGCTGGAGCGGCTGGGTTGTTTGAAGGGGCTTCCGGAAAGCAACCAGTTGGCTTTGTTTTAAAAAAGGAGCCGGGGAAAAACCGGCTCCTTTTTTGATCAAAATTATTTTAATTTCTTTAAAAACTCCCGCATAAATCCGGGGAGATCCGGCCAAGCATGAGCCGATACCAAGTTGTTGTCCACATGAAGCTCTTTGTTGACGTACTCTGCTCCTGCGCTTTCCACTTCCGGTTTGCAAGTGGTGAATGCCGTCATCGAACGGTTTTTGACGGATTCCGGAATCACGCTGAACACCAGTGCGGCATGGCAAATGGCCCCCACCGGTTTGTTGTTTTCGAAGAAATGGCTGACCAGTGCAGGGATTTCTTTTTCCATGCGGATGTATTCCGGAGCCCGTCCCCCGGGAATGATCAAGCCGTCATAATCAGCCGGATTGATTTCGGAAAATGATGCATGGGAGTCAATGCCGTATGCCAGTTTTTCCGTGAATGTTTCCATGTCCACAAAATCATGGCAAACCGTTTGCAATTTCTTTTTATTCGGGGACGCGATGGTGACCTCGTGTCCTTCTTCCAGCAACCGGTAATAGGGATAGAAAATCTCCAGGGCTTCCACGGCATCACCGGTCAAAATCAACACTTTTGCCATAAAAAATCCCTCCATCTTGTTATTACAAGTTACTTACTATTTTCTCGTACATTATTTATTTTAACCCAAAAGGATCTGTATGTAAAAATTTTTCTTTCCCTTAAAAAAGTTGAATCCATTGGATGAACCCATACCCGGCTCCGGTTTCCAAGGCGATGGATGGAATTTTGCCCAAGGCGGTGGAACTTGAGAAGATGAAAAAGCGGGTTTCTGCCCATACGGCAAAAAGGTTTACGGCCCCTGTCGGAATCCAGGGCACCAGCCGGGCAGTAACAAGCAGGGTCCATTGCCGCCATTGCGGCTGTGCATGGATGGACTCCAGCCAATGCCAGCGGTTTCGGTATTTTCGGGGAAGCATGCGCACGCCCCGCTGATAAAGCACAAAGGCAAGCATAGCTCCCAAAACTTCCGCGGTCCAGGACAGGACCCCGCCCCACCAAGCTCCCCAAAGCCAGACGTTTGTTGCCGTCATAAAGATCGAGGGGAGAAAGCCGGTCAGGTTGACGAGCGTATTGATCAAAAGGCTGACTGGAATGGCCCAAATGCCGAGTTCCAGCAAAATGTTTCTCCACATTTCTTCCATGCAACGTTCTCCCTTGCTTCAGATTAAGTTTATTATACCGGGAGTTTTTAAAAACCACCCGGCTTCCGGGTGGTTTTTAAAGAAATCATCATCTTTTCAATACCCTCAAGGCGGCGGCAACTTTTCTGGCAAAAGTGATCGGATTTTCGACGGATTCAAAATGAATGTAAAATAAACGGGGGTTTTCAAACAACCAGTGGTTGTGAAGAGCGGTTACAATAATTCCCCGTTTACGCAATTCGGAGATGAACGGATTAATCTCTCTTTGTAAAATCACCGTTTCTCCCAAATTGAGCGCGCGGCCTTGGCGGTCAAGGCTTTCAAAACTGAAGAAGGTGGGAAGAACCAGCGGAGAACGGGACCGTTTCCCCAAAATGGTGACGGGGATGTTCCGGAATTTTTGAATAAAACAAACCCCGTTTATGGTGCTTGGCTGGCCGTTGACAATTCGTGCGAATTGACGGCATAAGCGCTCAAGCGCTGACATAAAATCACCTCCGCGTTTTTCAAATCGCTATAACATATGTATGAAGGATCCGGACGAAAGGGCCAGTACCCAAGGAATGAAAGCTTAAATGCAAAAAGAGGCGTTTTGGAAAAGAGGTTGTTTTTTTGTCTTAAAAATTGAATAATCCGTGACAAAAAAACTTTTTTCGTACAAAAAGACCATAATTTAGGAAGACCGTCCGAATAAATCATCAGATGGACTCCCGATTAAATCTCTTCGAATCCCCATTCGAACCGGGTTTATATCTGGCCAGGGCAATTGCCCTGGTTTTTTAATGGGTTTTTTGAGAAAAATCATTGACGATGGTCCTTTCCAGTCATTATAATAGAGTCAATTCAATAAAATAATACTATTCTTATCAGATTTTGCTCTTATCCAGAGAGGCTGAGGGACTGGCCCAATGACGCCCGGCAACCCCGGATAAAGATCCGGAAGGTGCCAATTCCTGTAGAAATCCTTTGGGATTTCTAGAAGATAGGAGAGACTTCGATGAGTGATCAAGCCTCTTCTCTGGATCAGAGAAGAGGCTTTTTTACAACAAAAGGGGGAAAAAGGCCAATGAGTGAATCCACGAACTATCGAAGCGAAACCATTGCCGTACACGGAGGACAGGTGCCGGACCCGGTCACGAAATCGAGAGCCGTGCCGATTTACCAAACGACCTCTTATGTGTTTGACAATACGGAACATGCTGCCAATTTGTTCGCGTTGAAAGAAACGGGAAATATTTATACCCGCATCATGAATCCCACCCAGGATGTTTTTGAAAAACGGGTGGCGGAACTGGAAGGCGGAGTCGGAGCGTTGGCAACCAGCTCCGGGCAGGCAGCCATCACTTATGCCATTTTGAACATTGCCAAAGCCGGAGATGAAATCGTCGCTTCCAGTGCGTTATATGGAGGAACTTATAATCTCTTTTACCATACTCTTCCCAAAATGGGGATTCGCGTGAAATTTGTGGATCAATCGGATCCGGAAAACTTCCGGAAAGCGATCACCGACCGGACCAAAGCCATTTTTGCCGAAACCATCGGAAATCCCCAATTGGATGTGCTGGATTTTGAAGCGGTTTCGAAAGTGGCTCACGACCACGGAATTCCGCTTATTGTGGACAATACTTTTGCTTCCCCGTATTTGTGCCGTCCTTTTGAGCACGGGGCCGACATTGTCGTTCACTCGGCCACCAAATTCATCGGGGGACATGGAAACAGCATCGGCGGAGTTATTGTGGATTCCGGAAAATTTGACTGGACCAACGGCAAGTTCCCGGATTTCACGGAGCCCGATCCGAGTTATCACGGAGTGGTGTACAGCGAAGCGCTCGGACCGCTTGCATACATCACCAAAGCGCGGGTGCAGCTTTTGCGTGACACCGGAGCGGCGATTTCCCCGTTTAACGCCTTTTTGTTGTTGCAAGGGTTGGAAACATTGCATCTGCGGATGGAACGGCACAGTGAGAATTCACTGGAAGTTGCAAAATATCTGGAAAAACATGAGTCGGTTGAATGGGTCAATCACCCGGGGCTTCCGAACCACCGGTCTTATGAACTGGCTCAAAAATATCTCCCCAAAGGCCAAGGGGCGATTTTTACTTTCGGCATCAAAGGCGGATTGGAAGCCGGCAAGAAGTTCATTGAAAGCCTGGAACTCTTTTCACATCTGGCCAATGTCGGCGATTCCAAGTCCCTGGTGATCCACCCGGCCAGCACCACGCACCAACAATTGACGGAAGAAGCGCAAAGAAGCGCAGGAGTGACTCCGGATCTGGTCCGTTTGTCCGTTGGAATTGAGTCGGTGGATGATATTATTGCCGATCTGGATCAGGCCTTGAGAAAAAGCCAGCTATAACTGTTAAATCGAATCCCTTCACCCGTCAACCCCTTTCTATTTTTTATGGAAAGGGGTTTTGTTTATTTTAATAATGTCAACAATTAGGAGGACAAAATAGGATTTTCTATAAATTGAACCAGCTTGGATCGCCGTCTTATGATAAAAGTAACGAGATGTTCACAAAATATAAATATATATTCCCAAAAGAGAAAGGAGAGAGGAACATGGCGGAATCGGGTCAGGCAAATCCCGGAGTCAAAATGAAGGTACAACGTTTCGGGAGTTTTTTAAGCGGAATGATTATGCCTAATATCGGCGCCTTCATTGCCTGGGGATTGATCACGGCTTTATTTATTCCTTCCGGATGGTTCCCGAATGAGGATTTGGCCAAACTGGTCGACCCCATGATCCAATATCTGCTTCCGGTTTTAATCGGATACACCGCCGGAAAAATGATCTACGATGTCAGAGGAGGTGTGGTGGGAGCCACGGCCACCATGGGCGTCATCGTCGGATCCGGTATTCCCATGTTTTTGGGAGCGATGGTGATGGGACCGCTTGGCGGTTATTGCATCAAAAAATGGGATCAATTGGTCGAAGGAAAAGTGAAACAAGGGTTTGAAATGCTTGTGAACAACTTTTCCGCCGGGATCATCGCAGGAATTTTAACCATCCTCGGCTATAAAGCCATCGGCCCGGTGGTATTGTTGTTGAACAGCACACTGGCGGCGGGGGTTCAAGCCATCATCGATGCGCATTTGTTGCCGCTTGCCAGTTTGTTTGTGGAGCCGGCAAAAGTCCTGTTTTTGAATAATGCCATTAACCATGGAATTTTAAGTCCGATCGGGATTGAACAAGTAACTGAGTCCGGAAAATCGATCTTGTTCTTGTTGGAAACCAACCCGGGTCCCGGACTTGGAATTTTGCTTGCTTATATGTTGTTTGGCAAAGGAACGGCCAGACAATCCGCGCCGGGTGCGGCAATCATTCATTTCTTCGGGGGAATTCATGAAATTTATTTCCCTTATATTTTGATGAAACCCTTCCTTTTGGTTGCGGCCATTGCCGGCGGAGCCACCGGCGTCTTCACCTTCTTGATGACCGGCGCCGGATTGATCGCAGTGCCGTCACCGGGAAGCATTTTCACCTTGGTGGCCATGACGCCGAAAGGGAACTATGTCGGTGTTTTGGCGGGAGTCATCGCGGCGACGCTTGTTTCTTTCCTTATCGCATCGTTGATTTTGAAAACATCCAAACAAAGCGGTGAAGACTTGGACAAAGCTGTTGAAAAAACCAGTGAATTAAAAGGGAAAGAAGGCAGAGCGGCCGAGCTGCTGAAAAAAGAAGAAAAACCGGCAGACGAAGAGCCGAAAGCCGAGACGGTTGAGTACGGCAAAGTGAAAAAAATTATTTTTGCCTGTGATGCAGGAATGGGCTCCAGCGCCATGGGGGCATCCATTTTGAGAAACAAAGTGCAAAAAGCAGGCTTGGATCTGTCTGTGACCAACACATCGATCAACAACCTGCCGGATGATGCCGACATTGTGGTGACACACAAAGACCTGACGGACCGGGCCAAAGCCAAGGTCCCCCATGCTCATCATATTTCCGTGGACAACTTTTTGAGCAGTCCGAAATACGATGAACTCGTGGAAGAATTGAAAAAGGCCAAAGAATAACGGGAAAGCACGGCTTGTCCGAAGCTTTCCGGGCGATGTCGTTTTAATGGAGTGGACAAGATGTATATCACTGCAAGGGAAAGGTTGATTTTAAAACGTTTGTTATCCACCCGGGTGGATAATTTGACCACGAAGCAACTGGCGGAAGAACTGGATGTCAGTGTCCGCACCATCCACCGGGATTTGAAAGGGATTGAACAATTGCTTCAAAAGTATGACCTGGAACTGGTCAAAAAGCCGGGAGTCGGCATTCAGCTGTCCGGTGCAGCCGGCCAAATGGAGGCATTGAAACAGGATCTGTTTCGGCAATCCCGCCGGGAGTATACGCCGGAAGAACGGAGAATCCTGATTTTATGCACGCTTTTGGAAGCAAAAGAACCCGTGAAACTGATTTCGCTGGCAAGTGAACTGGACGTCACCATGGCAACCGTCAGCCATGACCTGACCAAGCTGGAAAGCGGGCTTGAAAAGTTTGATTTGTCGTTGATTCGAAAACGCGGATACGGGGTTGAAATTGTCGGAAGCGAGTCGGCCAAGCGGCGGGCCATGAGCAACCTGATTGCCGAAAATATTGATGAAGTCCAGTTCTTATCCCTGATCCGCGAAAACATTCAAAACAAGACAAAAAAAACGTCTGAATCCCTTTCCGGAAGATTGCTGGGGTTGGTTGAAAAGCGAAAGCTCATCCTGGTGGAAAAAGTGGTTGAAGAAATCAGCAAACAATTGCCTTATTCTCTTGCGGACAGTGCCTACATCGGTTTGGTTGTCCACTTGGCGCTGGCGATCGAACGCATTATGCAGGGGGAAAACATTGAAATGGATCCCGTTCATCTGAACCGGTTGAAAAACACGCCGGAGTATGCGTTCGCCCGGCAATTGATCGCCCGGTTGCAAACGGTGTTCCGCCTGTCGATCCCCGAAGCGGAAGTCGGCTATATCACCATGCATCTGCAAGGGGCCCGGCTTAGACACGATCAGGAATACCGGATCGAGGAAGAGGATTATCCCGTTCTGCTTTGGACCAAAAAGCTGATCCGGTTTGTGGAAGAAGAGCTGAATTGCCGCTTGTCGGATCAAACATCACTGGTTCAGGGGCTGATTTCTCATTTGAAGCCGGCCCTCACCCGCATCCGGCGAAATATGAAAATCACCAACCCCATGTTGCCCAAAATCATGGAAGATTACAGGGATTTGTTTGCGGTCGTCAAAAAAGGGATGGCGGCCGTCTTCCCTGATGTTTCTGTTCCGGATGAAGAAATCGGATACCTCGTGATGCATTTCGGTTCGGCATTGCTCAACAAACAAGATCAGGATTTGCATGCGCTCATTATTTGTTCCAGCGGGATTGGCACATCCAAAATGCTGGAAACCCGGATCCGGCAGGAGATTCCTGAGATCAAAAATTTGACCAACCGGTCGGTTTTTGAAATCGATCAGGAGGACCCGGAGGCGTTTGACCTCATCATTTCCACCATCCAACTGCCTTATTTCCAAGAGAATTATCTGGTGGTCAGTCCCATTTTGACCCGCGATGAAGTGGAAAAGATCCGGGCCTGTATCCGGGAAAAAAGGCGCAAAAAGAGACAGGGCTTCAAACCTTCTTCCGGGCGTCCGGATCCGGCCCCTTCCCAAAAGCTGGAACAAACCGTCTCCAACATGCAAAAGATCCATCAGTATTCGGGGGGGATCGCCACCATCCTCCAAGGGTTCCAATGTTTTGTTGCGGAAGAGGCCGGATCTGTCCCGGAAGCCTTGGAAGCAGCCTGTTTGCGATTGTGGGATGAAGGGGTGATCCAAAGGGTGGCGCCGGTGGTGGAAGCTTTATTAAAGCGGGAGGAAAAAGGGGGATTGGGAATTCCCGGGACACGGCTCGCACTTTTCCACACACGGAGCAAACAGGTGGTTCGCCCCTCCTTTACGGTTTGTTTTCTGAAGCAGCCGTTTGTGATGAAGGGCATGGATCAATCGGACATCCGTGCCGATACGTTGCTGTTGTTGTTGGCGCCGGAGAAGGTTTCCGGTCCGGTGTTGGAAGTCTTGAGTTTCATCAGTTCCCTGTTTATTGAAAATGATGAGGGGATTGCCTTGTTTCAGTCGGGAGACCGCCAGGCAATTTCCGCTTACCTCGCTAAACGGTTTGAACGATTCTTTGAAGAGAAATTAAAAGAAACAAGGAGTGTTTGACATGGCATCATCGATCTTATCTCCGGAAAACATCCGTTTCAATGCAAGCGTGGACAGCAAAGAGGAAGCGATCCGCTTAACGGGCCAATTGTTGGTGGAAAGAGGTTACGTCAAACCGGCTTATGTGGATACCATGCTGGAGAGGGAAAAATTGACTTCGACGTATATGGGCAATTATGTTGCGATTCCCCATGGAACGGAAGAAGGCAAGGAAAATGTTATCGAATCCGGCATTGTGATCGTACAGGTTCCTGACGGCGTGGACTTTGGCGACGGCAACATCGTCAAACTTTTGATCGGAATTGCCGCAAAAGGCGATGAGCACTTGGAGATTTTATCCAAGATCGCTCTGGTGGTTGCCGAGGAGGAAAACGTGCATCAAATTGTTCAAGCGGAAACAGCCGAAGAAATCATGAAATTCTTTTAAGAGGTGGACACACATGCTGGCAGTACATTTTGGAGCTGGAAATATCGGACGCGGATTTATCGGCAGCCTGCTTCACCAATCGGGATATGAGGTTTGTTTTGTGGATGTGAACAGGGAGATAGTGGATTTGATCAACGAACGGAAAAGCTATTCCATCGGGTTGGCCGATGATTCCAATGAAGAAATCATCGTCAAAAATGTTTACGCCATTCACAGCGGAGACCATCCGGAGCAAGTGATGTCGGCCATTGCCGGTGCGGATCTGGTCACCACGGCGGTCGGTCCCAATGTCTTGCCGCTGATTGCCGGACTGATTGCCGAAGGGTTGAAACAGCGGATGGCAACCGGAACCAAGCCCTTGAATGTCATTGCTTGTGAAAACATGATTGGCGGCAGCGCCCTGCTAAAAAAAGAAGTTTATTCCAAACTGGATGAAGAAGAATTAGAAAAGGCTGATGAAATGGTCGGTTTCCCCAATGCGGCGGTGGACCGGATTGTTCCCAACCAGTCCCATGCGGATCCGTTAAAAGTGGTGGTGGAACCCTTTTATGAGTGGGCGGTGGACCGTTCACAAGTGGTGGGAGAACTTCGAGTGGCCGGCATGACCTTGGTGGATGATTTAATGCCGTATATTGAACGAAAGCTGTACACCGTCAACACCGGCCATGCCGTGGCCGCATACTTCGGCTACCAAGCCGGTTACCAAACCATTGATGAAGCCATGGCGGATCCAAAGATCCAAAGCCTGGTGAAAAACACTTTGCAGGAAACCGGAAAACTGTTGGTTGAAAAGCACGGGTTCAACCCAGAGGAACATCAAAAATACATCGACACCATCATCCGGCGTTTTGTCAACCCGCATATTTCTGATGACGTGACCCGGGTGGGCCGTTCCCCCATACGGAAACTGGGACCCCAAGACCGTCTGGTCAGTCCGGCTGCCCAATATATCACGTATCTGAAGGAGCAGCCGGTTTCACTGGCCAAAGGCATTGCCGCTGCCCTGCGGTATGATTACCAGGAAGATCCCGAGGCCGTTCAAATTCAGGAAAGCATCCGGCAAAAGGGATTGGAGAACACCATTTATGAGATCACACAAATCCCGCCCGAAAGCGACCTCATGAAACGGATTGTCGGGGAATATTCCCATTTTGCGCTTTAAAGAAAAAACCGGAGCTTTGTCTGCTCCGGTTTTTTTGGAAGCGATCTTGATGAAGCCCATCATTTTATTTAAAATAAAATTAAAAATATTCTATTTAATCAAAATAAAACATCGATTTGTGTATTGAATGAATCCAGTTGCAATGATTGCTCAGAAAAAAGGCAAACCGTTGGTGTAAACGACCCGTTTTTCCAATGTCACAGGGTTGCAATTCGATTCTTTTTCCGTTCAAACGGATCCATTTACTCACCGAGAGGGAGTTGGAAAATGCAAAAAGAGGTTCATATGATCATTTACGTTATTCTGGTTCTGTTGACAATTGCCCTTTTTTCTGAAATTTTTTCGAACTCATGACCGGATCAAAAGCGAAATCCGGAGGAAGAATCGATGGAAAAACGCCGCACCATTGGCAGTGGCCGGCAATTTTCATGGTGAGCCAAACGGAAATGGCAAGTGCAAACCCAACCCCGTCTGTCATTCTGGGGGACGGGGTTTTTTATTTGTGTAAAGCATCCCGTGAACATTCCGGGAAGCCAAAGAAGTCCGTAAAAAAAGCGAACTTCATGATTTTTAACAAAAACGGCTTATCTTTTTGTAAAATAGAATAAATCAGTCTCTTGTGAAATGGCTGAATAGAGTTAAAAAAGGAGGTGTGCAGGCTACGGGATGATTAATCAATTATCGGCGTACGGATCGATTTTACCGACAGAACAGAAAAAACGGGCGCAGACACAATTTTTTCCGTAACGGGGAACATGCGAAAATTGATCCTTCCGGGGTTGGCAGCCCTTTTTTTTTATGATGGCGGCCGGCTTTCCCATTTCGTTTGCCGAAAGCGGAGGTTTTGAGGTCCCGAAGGTGGATGACCATTTTGAGGAAGTGAATCCGGGTCCGGGTCCGGCGGATGAGCAACCGGTCTCACAGGAAGTGAAGAAAGAGAGCCCTTCTTCCGAAAAATCGGGTAATCCGATTGGTAAAGCGTGAAATTGGTTTAAGGGAAAAGTAAAGGGAGTTTGGGAAGGAACAAAGGAATTTTTGGGGGACTTATGGGACTGATTCACCGGAGTTTGTGCCAAGATGAAGGAAGTGGTGGTGGACAAACTGTCCGCTTCCTGGAAATGGGTTAAGGAGAATATTGGATATATCGCGGCCGGAGTGGTGTTGGTGGTCGGAGTGGTATTATGTTTTGTCGCTCCACCGCTGGGAGCTTCGGTGTTAATCGGGATGGGCCTTTCTTTTGGAATGAGCTGGTTGATGAATGGCGAAATCACGCAGGACACCTTTTTGGAAGCAGCCCTCGGCGGTGTATTGGGGGCGATCGGATTGGTTATTGCCGGGGGAGCGGCCCGGGCATTGGCCGGTTCATTGGGAAGCCGGCTGATTGCATCCATCACCGGTTCGAGGTTGTTGGGGCCGCTGGCTTCCGGGATTCGGAATGGGGTTACGAAATTGCCGGGGCCGCTTCGTTCCATTTTCTCCAGAGCTGGTGTCGTGGGTGCGGTGGAAGGATCCGGAACCAGCGTTGCCGATGATCTGCTTCACGGACGCGGCATCAACTGGAAGAATGCGATCATCGCCGGTGTCGGTGGTGCGGCGTTGGTCGGGGTCACCGCTTTTGCCGTGCCCGTGTTTAACAAAGTGAAACAGCTCGATCTCGGCATACCGGTGGTCAAATCAGAAACGGATGAACTGTTTGACAGCTTTCAAAGGTGTTTAAAAGCCCGGTCCACCGAACGTTACACGGCAATGATCGAGTTGCCTTGCGGAAACCGCACACCGGATCCGAAAACGCCCAAAGTGGAAAAAGACATCTCATTGGTTCCGGGAACCCCGGAACATAAACAAAACCGGTGGGAGATTTACAAGGCAAACGGCGGAAAATGGAGTTATGAACAATGGAGCAAAACGTATGATGCCAACATGGAAAAAGCAAACCGGTCGCACCAATTGGTGGAAAATTACCGGAAAACCCTCAACTGGGAAAACTCCACCACGCAACACAGTGTGGACACCCCACTTGGTGTGCGGATTATCGACATTGCCGATCCCAAAACATTAAAAGCGGTTGAACATAAGACCACGACCAAAACCGATGGAAGCAGAGGGTATTTTTCAAGAGATGCGCACATCCGGGATGAACTGGAAAAGGACAAATATCTGGTGCAAGTGGAAAATTGGGATATCACCTGGGTGTTTGAAAATGCCGATGCCAGCCAGCCGTTGATCAATGAATTAAAAGCGGCAGGAATTAAGGTGGAATTCCGGTAATTAACCGTAAAGGAGGGAAAAAGGCAGTGGTACAGGAAAATCAGCGAGACTGGTTCGAAGAATGGCTGATGATCCATCCGGATGAACTGGAAAAATTGCAAAAGAAGCTGGGGCATTTGGATCTGGATTACACTCCGGAGTCCCTGCTGAGAGTGGAAGCATGGGTGTTGGAAAATTACTCCTCGCCGGATGAGATATTGAAAGATGAAGAAAAAATGACGTTGGACGGCCTGTTGCGGTATGTGGGCGAAGTTTTTAAAATTCATCTACAAGGGCGGTGGAATATCCATCAGGAGGATCCGGAGCATCTGTTTTACAACCTGCCGGTGATCAGTTTTCCGGGCAACATTCCGGATACTTCCCCGCTGTCGCTCATCACGGCCAGCCTTGATCGGAAATCGGGGAACTTTCTTTACGATTCACTGAACCGGAAAAAGAATTATATGGAAAGCCAGGACATTTTGGCAAGACGGAAGCCGGACGGAAAAAAAGGAACTCCCTTTGGACCGTCCGGTTTTTCCTTTGGAGGCGGGCAGGCTCTTTTTGATGCGGGGGAAGAACGGCATGGTGGCTGCGGGATCGGTTGATGAGCCAAAGACCGCTAATGTAAAATAAAAAAGCTGTATACGAAAAATTCCGAAGCCGTTTGCATTTTTAAAACAAAAAGAAATTCGACAACAAGAGTTTAAAGGATGTTTGGGGATGAAAATACTGTTCATTCTGCTTGTGGTGATGGTTGGAATCATTGGTTTGGGAATGTGGTTCCGGTTCAACCGTTTGCCCCGGCTGCCATTGAAAAAGCCTGAAAAGATGCTGAAACCGCAGGAATGGAGCCGGGAAGAGGTGACGGTTGGCTGGGTCGGGCATTCCACGGTTTTGATGCAACTTTATGATACACGCATTCTCACCGATCCCGTCTTGGGGAAACGCGTGGGAGAGTCCATCAAATGGTTGAACCGGCAGATCGGGATGAAACGCCATACCGAGCCGGCTGTCTCTCTTTCAGATTTGGAGAGGGTGCAGTTGATCCTTTTGTCCCATGCCCATTTTGACCACTTTGACGTTCCCAGCTTGTCGCAATTGGCCCATGAAGGGTGTTATGTGGTGACTCCCAAAAACACGGCCCGTCTGATCAAACACTTGCCGTTTAAAAAAGTTTTTGAGCTGGGATGGGATGAACAACTGGAGATTGAAGAACTGGGAATCAAGATTCTGGGCGTCCCCGTCAAACATTGGGGGAACCGTTACCCTTGGAATCGCCGGTACGGCTATAACGGTTATTTGATAGAGAAAAAAGGAACCCGGATCTTTTTTCCGGGGGATACGGCTTTTACGGATCAATTTCGCAAGTTGTCTGATACGGGGCCGGTGGATCTTGCTTTTATGCCGATCGGAGCCTATTCCCCCGATCATTTGCGATGGGCACATTGCACGCCGGAAGAGGCTTGGGCCATGTTTCGCGATACGGGTGCGAAATGGTTGGCTCCCATTCATTGGGACACCTTTGTATTGTCGGCCGAACCTTTGGATGAGCCGTTAGAACGGTTGATGCAAGCCGCCGGGCAAGAAGCGGGGCGGATTGTTTTCCGCAAGCACGGGGATACATTCATGCTATCCAAGGAGAAACAGAAAAAGCCGGATTCTGAAATCCTCAACAGGTAACGGGCGGCTATCGGCACAGCGGGTGATAAATGCTTTTATGAAAGTGAAATGGATCAGCAGGTTTGAATGGAGGCTGAAAAAACTTTCTTTTCGATCGGGAGATCATCATGTGGAATCCGGCAGATAAAGGAGTCGATCAAATGGCATCTTCGATGGATTTGACACCGGAGCAGAATCAATTGCTCCGTACGCGATTGGAAGCTCTTTTAACCAGCATGGATCAAAATGAGAAGATCAAGCCCCGTCCGGCCCGAAAAAAAGCCAAAACCGATCAGGGCGACGGATTCAAATACGGCCGGGCGATTCCCCGGGCCAGAAAATATTATCAGGAAGACAATGTGATCTATCTCCAGAGCGCACTGAAACTGAAAGAAAGCACGGAACAAGCCCTCAATGAAATGAAGCAGCAAAAGATCAAGAAAGAAACGATCCGGAAGCTGAAAAAACAGTGCAATGAATTCGTGAAAGAATACGGCGGCTTGATCACCCTGACTGCTACACTCGCTTCTTTGGTCAGCAGTGCCAAAGATGTTCTCGAAGCATTAAAAATCATTGAGTAATTCAATCCGGGATTTCCGCCATCAGCTGTTTGGCGGACGGGTGGATGTTGGTTTTGCCAAGGATGAACTGATTTGGATCAACCGGATTGCGGAGGCGGGTTGCATGCCTCCGTTTTTTTTGTGCTAAACTACTGGGAGAGACAAGAATTTTATGGAAATCCCGACGGGTGACATACATGAATATTTTGGAGGACTGATTTATGAGTGTTCATCAATCCAATCAGCGAAAGTCCAACCGGTTGATCCGGGAAAAATCGCCTTATCTTCTCCAACATGCGCATCAACCCGTGAATTGGTTCCCATGGGGGGAAGAAGCTTTCCAAAAGGCCAAGAAAGAGGATAAACCGGTCTTTTTAAGTATTGGTTACAGCACCTGCCATTGGTGCCATGTCATGGCACGTGAATCGTTTGAGGATGAGGAAGTGGCTGCCATTTTGAACCGGGATTTTGTCCCGGTCAAAGTGGACCGGGAAGAAAGGCCGGATGTGGATCAAGTATACATGACCGTTTGTCAGGCGATGACCGGCCAGGGAGGATGGCCGCTCACCATCATCATGACGCCGGAGCAAAAACCTTTTTTTGCAGGCACTTATCTGCCCAAGCAAACCATGTACGGACGCATGGGCCTGATTGATTTGTTGAAACGGGTTTCGATGCTGTGGAAAGAGGAGCGGAACCGGGCCGATGAAGTCGGGGACAAAATTGTCCACGCGGTCAAGTCTTATTTAAATGCGGCGGAAGCCGGGGAGGTGGACTTGGGGGTCATCGATCATGCGTATGAACAGTTCGCCAGCCAGTTTGATCCGGATTTTGGAGGTTTCGGCGATGAGCCGAAGTTTCCCCGCCCGCATGATTTGCTGTTTTTGCTCCGGTACCACAGGCTGACGGGAGAAGAGGAAGCCCTCCAGATGGTGACCCGCACGCTCACAGCCATGCACAGAGGGGGGATTTATGACCACTTGGGCCATGGCTTTGCCCGGTACGCCGTGGACAGGGAGTGGCTGATTCCCCACTTTGAAAAAATGCTTTATGACAATGCTTTGCTGGCTTTGGCTTATCTGGAAGCGTACCAGGTGACCCTTGAGGAACGTTACGCCGAAGTGGCACGGGGCATTTTCCGTTATGTGACAAGAGACATGCAGGCGCCGGAAGGCGGTTTTTATTCGGCAGAGGATGCTGATTCCGAAGGGGAAGAAGGAAAGTTTTATGTTTGGACCCCGCAGGAAATCGCGGAGGTGTTGGGAGAAAAAGAGGCTGAAATCTTTTGTGCGGCTTACGGCGTGACAGAAGAAGGAAATTTTGAAGACGGAAAAAGCGTCTTAAACCAAATTGGCGTTCGCCTCGGGGAGATTGCCGAGAGGTATCAGCTGCCGCTGAATGAATTGGAGGAAATGCTGGCAAGAGGGTGCCGGAAATTATTTGAAGCCAGAGAGCAACGCGTACGCCCAGGAAAAGACACCAAAATCCTCACGTCCTGGAACGGATTGATGATTGCGGCATTGGCCCGGGGCGGCCGGGTTCTCGGAGAAACGGAATACACCGATGCCGCGGTCAAAGCGGCCCGCTTTCTTTCAGAACGGTTAATCGATGAGAAAGGCCGTCTGTTTGCCCGCTATTGTGACGGGGAAGTGGCCTATCCCGGCTATCTGGATGATTACGCCTTTTTCACCTGGGGTTTGACGGAGTTGTACGAAGCCACTTTTGAGCCCCGGTTTATCGAGCAAGCTTTGGTGTTGACACGGCAAATGCTGGCGCTGTTCAAAGACGAAAAACAAGGAGGATTTTATTTTTACGGAAAAGATGCAGAGTCCTTGTTTGTCCGGCCCAAAGAGATTTATGACGGTGCGACTCCGTCCGGCAACTCGGTGGCGGCCTATAATTTGATCCGGTTGGCCAAGCTGACATCGGATGAATCTTTGCTTCAGGAGGCGCGGGAACAAATCCGGGCTTTTGCCAAAGCGGTGGAAGCTTCACCGATTTCCCATTCCTTTTTCCTGATGGCGGTGATGTTGGTGCTGGGGAAAAGCAAAGAAATTTTCATTTCCGGTTCGCCCAATGATGTGAAAACCAAAGAAATGATCCGGTTGATCCAAAGGGCTTACTTGCCGGAAGCGGTCATTTCCCTGGATCCGCGCGGAAGTGATGCCACCACCATCAAATGGTTTGTTCCCCGGTCTGAAGAAGAGGCGTCCCAAACGCTTGGCCCCAAAGTGTACATCTGTGAAAATTATGCCTGCCAATCGCCGGTGACCGATTTGGAAGAGCTGAAAAAACAATTGCAGTAAAAAGCATCATGACAAGCTCCAAAAAGAGATTTTTGGAGCTTGTTTTTTTATTCTTTTTCCAGTATGACGTTCAAGTGGACGGGTTTTCCGGCATCTTTGGATTGAACCGGAAGGCGGCGCGGTTTGTAACCTTCTTTTTCGATGACAAATTCGTACGATCCGGCGGGCACATACCATGTAAAACGGCCATTTTCATCGGTATATCTGGCGATTTCCGGGACGGGTCCGCTGACGTCTTCTTTCGGTTTCGGGACGACCAAAGCGCCGGAGACAGGCGAATGGTTTTCATCCGTGACGGTTCCGGTGACTTTCACTTTGGACACGGGTCCGGCATCCGGTGTTTTTTCACAGCCGAAAAAGAGCGGGAAACAAAGGGTGAACAGAAGGATGGTGAATCCGCATTTCCATTTCATCAAGCAAAATCCCCCCTTGAATAAAAAGAGAGAGGAAAGATCCTCTCAGAATGGTACGGCTACTTTATATGACTTTCCTTCAGGGGAAAAAGTTCCAACCGGTTGGAATCTATTGGTCTTTCCAAGTGTTCAGGTTATCGAAAACTTCTTTGGTGATGCGGGTTCCGCGGTTGCTCTTTTTATTTCCGTAAACTCCGTTGGTGTGGATGGCAATGCTGCAAACCCCGCAATTCTGATATTGTTCCTGATAGACGGGTGATCCGCTTTGTCCGGAATAAGTGTCGTTGTCATACAGCAACTTGTATGGGGTGGTTTCGCGGATTTGGTCTCTGTGTTCCCATTGGGTGCCTTGCGGTTTGTCACCGGGATAACCGCTGATGTTCACCCGGGTGCCGTCCAATGATCCGCTCTGCCAGCGGTATCCGAACCAGCCGGTTTGGTTTCCCGCGTTTTTGTTCAATTTGACGGCTCCGTAATCATAATTGGTGTTTCCATACCGGGTCCATCCGACAACCGAGTAAAAACGGGTGGCTTTCGCATAACCAAATGGCAAACGGTCGCCGTCCCGTCCGGGATAAACCTTTGCCCAAGAGGCCCATTTTTTCTCATCCGGGTCAAAGACGCAGTGGCCGGCCGTTGCAACGGTGTCCGGTCCGATCAGCCAACCGGTGCAGTTTCCGAGATCGCTTTGGATCTGGACGACAGCGCTGTAGGGGTATTTGGAAGTGTCTTTTACACGCGTCCGGTTATCCGGCCCGATGACAGATTCGGCGGATGCACCATTTTGGGAAAGGTTTTTTTCACGTGCTTTCAGCATGTTTCCTTGATGCCCTTTGCTGTAGGCGCCCCCGGAGGTTTGGACAATGTCCCCCGACTGCGTGGATTGTTTGATGATTTTGCCGTCGCTGGCCACGGGAGAGTGGGGGGAAGCTTCGGCAAACACTGCATCGGCTTTTGCAAAGGACCAAGAGGCGGGAACCATCAGCAAAAGGGTTGACAGGAAAGAAACAGTCATTCGCAAACCATTGGCATGTCGCATCGATATCCTCCTTCGGCGGTATGTACAGTTACGGGAATATTATAAATAAATGGAATAATTGTTACAATCAGGGGTCGGGTGAGACAAAAGCCGATTCAAAGTAAAAAACAAAGGATTTCCGCTTTTATCCCGCTCAATGAATGGCAGATGGGAATCTTCAGACCCGTATTTTTTAAGATGAAGGAAAAGCCTGAAAGATAATCTCTTTCAGGCTTTGTTGGATGAAGCATTTCCCCGGTAGGGATGCGGTTTGAAGGAAACAAGACGTCCTGTCACATGGAAAATGCGGTGAGGTTTATCTTGATGGCCGTTTTCGGAAATCCAGGCATAGCCGAGCTTTTTGGCTTCGTCGTCACTCGTGGCATTGATGGGACCATCATAAAGCAGTTGGCCATCCATATCATATACCGTCATGTGATACACGGATCCGGATCACCTCGAATGAAAATTTAAAAGTATAACTTTATTATATCATTTTTAATGGTTATGTGGTTTCGGTCAATAAATAACCGGCTTTGTCGGTGGCTTGGACCAATTCTTTGCGCAACCGGCGTTCCACTTCACCTTGTTTCCCGTTTTCTGCCCGGGCCTGGATCCGGACAATGGACGACTGCGGGGTCACATCCACCACGCCCAGCACGTTAGGACCGTCGATCACGTCCGGCAACGATTCCCGGAGGTGCCGGCATTGTTCTTCCAGGTAAGCGAGGGCCTGATCCAGATCGGTTTTGGTTGAAAGCGGAAGGTCTACTTTGGCAAGCATGTGTCCGCGGGAATGATTGGTGAGGGATTTGATATCCCGGTTTAAAATAAAGTGCAAATCCCCTTCCGGATCGCGGATTTTCAGGACGCGGAGGCCCACATGCTCCACGGTGCCGGAAAATCCGTTGACGGTGACATCTTCCCCGACTTGCACCTGGTCTTCCAACAAAATGAAAAATCCTGAGACGATGTCGGAAACCAGATCTTTTGCGCCAAAACCGATGGCAAGCCCCAGGACGCCGGCACTGGCTAAAATGGCAGAAATGTTGATGTGAAATTCGGCCAGGATGGAGACCAATGCGATGAAGATGATCACATAGGTGGTGACATTGATCAAAATGCTTTGAATGGTTTTTAACCTCAGCTGCGTCCCTTTGCTGAGACGGCTGTGAGTGGTCAGGCGGATGATCAACTTTCTGGCGATGATGATGCTGATGATTGAAAGCAAAATGATGATCCCGATTGCGATGACGGATGCAAGAATCGATCCCCAATCGAGTTTCAATATCATGTTTATCACTTGCGTGTCCCCCTCTTTGGATGTTGAGCAATCAAATTAAAACCAATATAATGGTTTGAAAAGATTTTGAAAAGGGGGGCGAAAACATGGCCTGGTCTCTCCGGACGTTCAAAGGAATGGTCTGGATGATTTGTGTGGCCGGGATGACCCAGGGGTTATTGATTCCGCTGTTGACGATGTTTCTGGAAGAAAGAGGAGTGCAAGCCGATTTTAACGGCCTGAGTGCCTCTGCGCTTTATCTCGGCATCTTGCTCGCGGCTCCCCTCGGACCGGCCATGGTCCGGCGAATCGGCGTGAAGAAATCGATTCTTGCCGGGTTGTACATTGTCACTGTTGCAGTTTGTTTTTTTCCGTTTTTTCAAAGTTTCTGGGTATGGACCGGGCTTCGCTTTCTGGTCGGCATCGGCGACAGTTTGTTGCACTATGCCACCCAATTGTGGATCACCATCCATGCTCCCGTGAAAGAAAGGGGACGCCGGATTTCCCAATACGGGTTTGCTTATGGATTGGGATTTGGGATCGGTCCGCTGGGGCTGAATCTGGTTCATTTTGGAGAAACGGTTCCGTTTCTCTTTGTTTTGTGTATCCTCTTTTTTTCCATTTATTTAACCGGCCGTTTAACGATCGCCGAATCTTTGGACAACGAATGGAAAGAAAAGGATGCGAACCGGCAGGGATCATTGCGAACGGTTTACCGGCTTGGCTTCATTGCTTTTTGCTCCCCGTTCATTTACGGGTTTTTGGAAACCGCTTTGACGGGGAATTTCCCGGTGATCGGCATACGGGAAGGCATGGGCCAAGGCTTTATTTCCCTTTTGATTTCCGCATTTGTCTGGGGCAGTTTGCTCTTTCAGGTGCCGCTCGGGGTGTTGGGGGACCGGATCGGCCGTAAAAATCTGCTGATTTTGGTTTGTTCGGCCGGATCGGCCGGCATGTTTGTCATCCCGCATTTTTTGTCCAACGAGATTTATCTTTTTGTTTCTTTCATATTGATTGGCGGATTGGTCGGCTCCCTTTACTCCATGGGATTGGCTTGTGCCACGGACTTGCTGCCGGCCCGCTTTTTGCCTGCCGCCAATGCCATCGCTTCGGTTCATTTCAGTGTGGGCAGCATTCTCGGCCCTTCTTTGGGCGGTTTTTCCATTGAAAAAGCAGGCGGGGAAATGTTGTTCATCACCATCGGATGCATGCTGGCCGGTTATGTTTTGATGATTTTATTGGAGAAGATGGGCAACCGGATGAATTCGTTCAAATCCAAAGAAAAACAAGCGGTGTGAGCTGGTCCGCCGGCTGAATTAATAGGTCCGGCGTTCCCATCCTTCCCCCTGCCATTGAAGCGAAATGGTTTTTCCGCGGGTTTCAAGGACCGGATCCATGATGTACCAGCCGCGTCCGTTGACACTTTCATTGGTCTGATAATGGAAGCGGATGAAACGGGCTTCTTCGGGAACCGGAATGGCGTAAGTCTTCCAATCTTTTCGGTTTCCGCTGAATTGCTCCGCCGCGGACCAATGCCGGCCGTCGGCGGAAAATTCCACCGTGGCTTGATCATGAACCGGTTCAATCCGGTGCCAAGTCGTAAATACAAGGGTGCGATCGTGAGTCGAAAGCGGCAGGGATGCCACCAGCGAACGGGACAGTTGGTCGCCGTAACCGGAAAACCAAGCCGGAACCTTGCCCGGGATTTTCACGGGAATGGCGTCCGCCGCCATGCGTGCCACTTCTCTTCGCAGCGGATTGATGGATTCGGTTTCCCGGGTCGGGTGGACGCGATTGGTCAAAAGGATGGCGATTGTTCCCTGGCTGCGGTTGATCACCAGCGAAGTTCCGGTGAATCCGGTGTGGCCCATCGCATCCGGACCGCTGAGTGCGTCCATGTACCAACCTTGGTTTAATTCCCAGCCGAGACCGTGATCATCGCCGGGAAAGTCGGTGTTATAGTTGTTTTCCATCAGACGGACGGTCTCTTTTTTTAAAATCCGCGTGGATCCGTATTTCCCGTCCATCAACATCATATGGGCGAAGACGGCCAAATCGCGGGCAGTGGAAAAAACCCCGGCATGTCCCGCCACTCCATCCAGTGCCGCCGCATTTTCATCATGCACGGTTCCCCACACCAACCCCCGGCCGGTCCACGGCTGATATTCCGTTGCGGCAATCCGGCGTTTCAACTTTTGCGGAGGGTTGTAAAACGTGTCATGCATGTGAAGCGGGCCCGTGATTTCTTTTTGGACAAATTGATCCAACCGCAGACCGGAAAGGCGTTCGACAAGAACCCCCAGTGTAATCATGTTGAGATCGCTGTAGGTGTAAGTGGTTCCGGGCGGATGGTCCAGCGGGTAAGCCAAAGCGATTTGCAACCGTTCTTCCCGGTTGTTTCCCATTTGATAAAGCGGAATGCCGGAACGAAAGCCGGAAGTGTGCGTCAGAAGCTGGCGGATGGTGACCGATTGCTTTCCGTTTTGGGCGAATTCGGGGATGTATCTGGCTACGGGATCATCCAGCTCAAACCGTCCTTTTTCATACAATTTCATCACGGCCACGGATGTGAAAATCTTGCTGACGGATGCGAGGTCGTAGATGGTGTCTTTCCGTGCGGGGACCGGGGGATGAACGGGAGTCTGTCGGTCATCGGCATAACGGACGGCATATCCATAGGCTTGGTGTTTCGCAATGGTTCCTTTGCGTGCAACGAGGAGTACGGCGCCCGGAGTCATGTTTTCCCGGATGGTCTGACGGAGAATGGTGTCCATGTGAAGGAGCGGTTTATTTACCATGCCGCAAGATTCGGGAGACCCCGGTTGGAGAACCGGACGGGTCGGGCGTGAATCTCCCCAGACCGGGTTGTTGTCCGGGAGGCGGTCGGAGGCATGAAGCTGCACGGAAGTCTTTCCATGAAATTCGTTTCCCCAAGCGGTTGCCGGAGCGAGGGACGGTAGAATCAGCGCGGTGACCAGCAACAGATGGATGCCGGTTTTTTTGTACACGGCCCACATTCCTCCTCTTTGATCGGTTAATTTTATTTTAATCCATTTTGACAGGAGAAAGACACCGGAAACAAAGGAAAAGTGTTTCCGGTCAGGAGGTGCCGTGCGGGGGAAGGGTGTAGCTCCACCGGTCCCGGGCGAGATCGGTCGACGGGAAGACGTCTCTGGCTTCTTGAAGCAAAGCCTCGCATTCTTCTTCTTGAAACCGGGTGCTGATATGATTCAAGATCAAATGGTTCACCCCGGCTTCTTTGGCGACGGCGGCGGCTTGCGTGCAAGTGGAGTGAAAATATTTTCGGGCCAGATCTTCTTGATCCCGGCGGTAAGTTGCCTCATGAATCAGCAAATCGCACCGGTTTGCCAGGATGCAGGCTTCGGGAGTGTACCGGGTGTCTCCAAGAATCGCCAAGGTTCTTCCTTTTTTCGGGGGGCTGACATAATCTTCCCCTTTTAATACCCGTCCGTCGGGAAGGGTGACGGTTTTCCCTTCCTTCAACAAGCGGTAATGAGGACCGGTCGGAATCCCGGCTTTTTGCAACTTTTCCACATTCAATCTGCCGGGTTGATCCGGTTCTTCCAGACGATATCCGTACGAAGGGATGCCGTGATCCAGCTTTTTGGCCCGGATGGAAAAAGGGGGCGCTTCAAATTGGCAATCCCCTTCCATTTCGACGATTTCCAGCGGATACCGGAGAAAGGTGCGGCTTGTCTTTAAAGAGATTTCGACAAACGCTTGAATCCCTTTCGGACCGTACAAGGTGAGGGGGGAGGTGGCGCCTTGGAACGAACGGCTTCCCAAAATCCCCGGCAGACCGAAGAGATGGTCGCCGTGCAAATGAGTGATGAAAATCCGGTTGATTTTGGCGAGTTTCACCGGCGAGTCCCAGATTTGATGCTGTGTGGCTTCGCCGCAGTCAAAAAGCCAAATCTGCCCGTTATACTCGGGCATGATCAATGCCAGGGAGGACACGTTGCGGTTTCGGGAGGGAACCCCGGCACCGGTACCCAAAAAATAACATTGCATCGTGCAACCCATTCCTTTCTTATGAAGACTGGTTATATTGAAGAACCCATTCGCAGGCTTCGCGGACGGAAGAAACGACCCGGCCGGCTTTTTGTTTTACTTCTTCCGGGGCATGGCGCATGGCAAAGCTGTGGGGAGTCCATTCCAGCATGGAAACATCGTTAAACGAATCCCCGACGGTTGCGATTTCCTCCGGTTTCAGGCCGAGTTCATCCGCCAGTTTTTCCAGCGCATTCCCCTTGGAAATGCCGGTCGGCATGAAATCGAGGCAATCGGTGTCCGAAATAAAGGAGTCGACTTGGGAGGGGAACCGTTGGTGAATATGTTGATCCAAACGTTTTAAATCGTTCAGGTCCCCAAAGAAGCAAACCTTGCTGGGAAACAGTGATTTTCCGATTTCTTCATGCAATTGGGGGCGGGAATGAACAGGCATCTTCATCCTTTCTTCAATGGCCCGGGCTTTTTCCGTCTTTTCGGCGACAAACATTTCGTTTTCCTCGCTGACAAAGCAAACAAGCCCGAAAGGACGGGCCGCTTCATAGATTTGTTTGGAAATGTTTCCGGGAAAGGTGACTCTTTGCAAACATTTTCCTTCTTTGGTATAGATGAAAGCCCCGTTTTGGCTGATCCGGTGAAAACGGGCTTGAATCCGGTTCATCACCTGAACGAGTTCAAAGTCCATTCTTCCGGAAGCCAACCCGATTTCAAGGCCTGCATCCATCAGTCTGTGCAAGGCGTTTTGGTCTTCCGGATGGATTTGTTTTTCATGGTCGAACAGGGTGTTGTCCAAGTCGCTGATAAATAGTTTAATCATTGCTCTCACTCTTTCTTTTTATACTCTTTCTGGTTTTCCTGTGGGTATCATATATGATGCCTGGCTCCGGATGCAATCGTGGTGGCTTTGGATGCGGAGTGACTGGTATAAAAATACGGACGTTTGGCGGAAAAAGGTCATGATATCGGACGGGCGGTTTCCCTGAAGGAGGGAAGACAGGGAAAAAACAGCTTCATTCCACCGCAGATTCATGGAATGAAGCTATTTTTTCAAAGCTTGCAATCTTTCTCTTTTGGCAATGACCGCTTTAATGGCCATATAATCCACGGATTCCGGCAAAGCTTCTTTGATGGGGCGCAATTTTTGGGCGCCCAGTTCTTCCACTTTCTCCATGATCAATGCTTCATATTCTTTGGGAATAAAAGCATCCCAGTCGAGTTCCAAGCCTTCCAAGCCGGCGCGCAATAAGTGATCCTCGATGGTGCCGCGCGTCAGGTTGCGCTCTTTGGCGATTTCGGGAATGGTTTTGCCTTGAAGGAACATCTGATAAGTGATGAAATGGCTGGACGGTTTTCCCGTGCTTTTTTCCCGGACCGGTTTTTCCCCGTGATTTTGGACATATTCCCGGATTATTTTTAAAAAATGAGCCCCGTATTTTTGAAATTTCATTTCCCCGACCCCGGAGATCGCTTGCATCTCCTCTTCCGTGACGGGCAAGCGGCGGCACATCTCTTTTAAAGTGCTGTCCGGAAAGATCATGTACGGCGGAAGTTTTTCGGTTTCGGACAACTGTTTGCGCAAGGATACCAGCTCATCCAAGAGGCGGTGGGTTTTGGTTTCGGGGGTTTTGAGCCATTTTTCGGTCTCTTTGTGCAGATAAACCGGTTCTTTTCCTTTCAGCACCGCGACTGCTTTCGGGGTCAGGCGGACCAGCGGATAAGGGCGCCCTTCGTAGACCAGGGAGAGATAACCATCAGAGGCCAAAAGTTGGCACAACCGCTGGATTTCTTTCTCCGTGTACTCCCTCATGGTCCCGTATGTAGAAATCCGGTCCAGCTTCCATTCCTTCAGCCGCTTGTTTTTGGAACCCCTGAGGACTTTTGCGATGATGGTGAGTCCGTACTGTTCGTTCAACCGTTTGATGCAGGAGAAGATTTTTTGTGCTTCAATTGTATAATTGACCAAATCCCCCATTTTTTTGCGACAGTTTCCGCATGTTCCGCATGGTTGCATGATGTCGGCCCCGAAGTACCGGACGATTTCCTCTTGAAAACACCGTTGGGTATGGCAATAATTGACCAGCTTTTGCAACTTGCTGAATTCCAACGTTTTTCTTTCCGGGGAAAGATCGGAATGCCGGATCAGGTAACGTTGCATCGGGATGTCTTGCGGCGAAAACAATAAAATGCATTCGCTTTTTTCCCCGTCCCGGCCGGCTCGTCCCGCCTCCTGGTAATAACATTCCAGATTGCGGGGCAATTGATAATGAATGACAAACCGGACATTGGATTTATCGATGCCCATGCCAAAGGCATTCGTGGCGACAATGGTTTGCACCCGGTCATATGAAAATTGCTCCTGTGCTTTTTCTCTTTCTTCATCGGTCAGCCCGGCATGGTACTTGGCTGCGGAAAAGCCGGATTGCACCAGTGCTTCATAGACATGATCGGTATCTTTGCGGGTGGCACAATAAATGATCCCGTTTTGGCGGGGATGGTCTTTTAAATATTGCTTGATGTAATCCAGCCTGTTTTCTTCGTGTATGACTTGAAAGGACAAATTCGGCCGTTCCAACCGGGTGGAATAGATCCGCGACGGATCGATTTGCAAAAGCCGGGAAATATCTTCTTTCACATCCGGCGTCGCGGTGGCGGTTAAAGCGGCAATGAGCGGCCGGCGGGGCAGGGATAAAAGTTGTTTGGCCATGGACCGGTAGCTGGGCCGGAAATCGTGTCCCCACTGGGAAATGCAGTGGGCTTCATCAATGGTGACCAGATAAACCGGAAGGGTGGAGAAAATTTCTTGAAAGGCCAGGGATTCCAAGCGTTCCGGAGCGATGTAGAGCAGTTTGTAAACCCCTTCTCTCAGCTTTTTCATGCGCCGCTTGATTTCGGCATGCGGAAGCGAACTGTTGATGTAGGTGGCCGAAATGTTGTGCTGGCGCAAACGGTCCACTTGATCTTTCATCAATGAGATCAACGGAGAGATCACCAACGTGATCCCGGGAAACATAAGAGCCGGGATCTGATAACAAATGGATTTTCCGCCTCCGGTCGGCATGATCCCCATGGTATGGTGGCCGGATAAGATGCTTTCGATGATTTTCTTTTGTCCGCTTCGAAATGAAGAGTAACCAAAGTATTTTTGCAACAACAATTCCGCTTGTTCCATCGACATGACGGATCCCCCTGCTCGCTCTTCTCTCTGTTCTCTTTAATAAAGGTATAATAAAACCGGGATTTGCTCAAATTCGCCCAAACGTGATTTTGTCCCGGGAAACGGGTACAATGGTCAATGGAAACAGAGGAGCCCGGACCCATCACGGAATGTCCGGGCAAAGACGGGAGGAATCTATCATGTTATTCATAGATAACCAAAATATGACCGATCCGCGCATGAACCTAGCGATTGAGGAATATGCGCTGAAACATTTGGATATTGATGAGACCTATTTGCTTTTTTATATCAATGAACCCTCCATCATTATCGGAAAGCACCAAAACACAGTGGAGGAAATCCATGTGGATTATGTCAGGGAAAACGGAATCCATGTGGTCCGCCGCTTATCCGGGGGAGGCGCCGTATACCACGATTTGGGCAATCTCAATTTCAGCTTTATCACGAAAGATGACGGAAAAAGCTTCGCCAATTTCCGGAAGTTTACAGAGCCGGTGATCGAGGCGCTGAGATCGCTGGGGATTGATGCGGAATTAAGCGGACGGAATGATATTTTGGCAAACGGGAAGAAAATATCGGGAAACGCCCAGTTTTCAACCAACGGGCGGATGTTCAGCCACGGAACGCTGATGTTTGACGTCAATGTTGATCACGTCACCAAGGCATTGCAAGTGAAAAAGGAAAAGATCGAGTCCAAAGGCATCAAATCGATTCGCAGCCGGGTGGGCAATATCGTTGACTTTTTGAAAGAGCCTATGACCATTTTGGAGTTTCGCCAATTGTTGTTGGAACATATCTTTCAGGGGCAAAAACCGATTCCCGAGTATGTATTGTCCGAGAAAGACTGGGAAAAAATCCGGGAAATCTCCGAATCGCGCTATCAAAAATGGGAATGGAATTTCGGCGAGTCGCCGGCATTTAATGTCAAACACAGCCGCCGTTTTCCGGTCGGAAGCATCGACGTGCGGTTGAATGTGCAAAAAGGAATCATCCGGTCCTGCAAGATCTACGGCGATTTCTTTGGAATCGGCGATGTGAAAGACATTGAAGACCGCTTGACGGGAATCCGGTATGAACGGGATGAAATTGAAAAATCCTTGGACGGCCTGGATATCAAGCACTATTTCGGAGCCGTTTCCAAAGATGATTTCATTGACCTCATTTACTGAACCCGGTTGAAAGCAAGACGGAGGAAAGGGGTTCCTTTCTTCCGTTTTTTGCTCTATTTTTCCACGGTTTCTTTTTCTTCTTCCTCAGTTTCCAACTGGCGCCAGTGTTCCAATGTTTTTTTGACAATTTTTTGCACCACGGCCGCCGGATCGGTTTGGTGATCGCGTGCGATGGCTTCCAACTGCTCGATCTCCTCCAAGGTTAACCAGAAATGAAAGGACATAAAGGCATCTTCGCTTGCAGGATGAGATCTCTTTTTAAATAACACGAATGAGCCCCCTTCTTCCCCGCTTCAAAAATTTGGGATATCTTTTTTATCTAAAACTTAGATAAAAATGGACAAAATCCTTTTTCAGGAAAGGGCCATTTTTGGTTGACGGGGCAGCCGGTGTATGACTGGTTCACTTGTCAGAGCCCAAACAAGAATAACACTCTCTGGAATAAATGGATTCTTGACAAATGTCTGAAATTTCTATTATCATGGAAGCGAACAAGCGCTTGTTTCGCAGGAGAGATGAAACATGACAAGGCAGGAACGCAAGGAACAAATTTTGAGCACGGCTTGCCGGCTTTTCAGCCAAAAAGGATATCACGGGACAACGATTCGGGATATTTCGGAAGCATGCGGGATTTTATCCGGCAGTTTATATGCGCATATCCGCACAAAAGAAGATTTGTTATATGAGATTACAAACAGAGGCGCTGAAGCTTTTTTAAATTCCCTTCGCCCCATTGTCGAGAACGATGCACCGGCAGTGGATAAGTTAAGACAAGCGGTCATCGCCCATATCAAGGTGGTGGAAGCCAACCTGGAAGCGGCAACCGTTTATTTTCATGAGTGGAAGGGATTGTCCAAGGAAAGGTTTTGTGAAATTCAGGAAAAACGGGACCGGTATGAGAAAATGTGGGCCCGGCTTGTGTCCCAAGGGATCCGGGAGGGGGAATTCCGGCAGGTGGATGAAAAATTTGTCCGGTTACTCCTCTTATCCGTGGGAAATTGGCTTTATCAGTGGTACCGTCCCGAAGGAGAGTTGCCGCCGGAGGAGATCGCCGACCGGTTTATGGATTTGTTTCTGGACGGATTGGCAAACCGGAAACAAGGGGAAATGCCGGGGCCGATGTCTTGACGGAATGGATCTGCCGGAAAAGATGACGGGAGTGGTACCCAAACGGGACTGGGGAAGAAGGAAATATTTTCATTCAGGAAAGAAGCGAGAAAAAAGGGATGGATTTTGGCAGAAATCGGGTTCCATTCTGAAGGGGGTTGTTTCATGAAACCGGGTCTTCATCAAGGATACCAGGAAAAAATGTCCGTGACGGTCACCGGGGAGATGGTTGCTTCGTTTGACGGCAAGATGATTCATCCGGTCTTGTCCACCGTGTCCATGGTCTATTATATGGAATGGGTCGGAAGGAAAGTCATCGAGCCGTTTTTGGAAGAAGGGGAAGAAGGAATCGGTGCTTCCATCAATGTCCGCCACCGCTCGCCGGCCCCGGTCGGGAAAACCGTCACGTTTGTGGCCACGGTCAAGGAATGGACTCCGCAAAAAGTGGTGTGTGATGTGATTGCCGAACATGACCAGGCGCTGGTGGGAGAGGCCGAGTTCGTTCAAGTGATCTGGCCGAAAGAAAAGCTTCAGGCGCATATTGAGCGAATGAAATAAATTTGGAAAAAGGTGAACTGAAATGTCGTCTGGTTTGCGAATAAATAATTAAGGGGGCTTACGTTTATTCTATAGACGCTGTGAAAAATCTTTGAATCAGAAGGTGGTACCTTGAAAAGCTTGCCGACATGTTTGACGGGTTGGCAAGCTTTTATTTTTTTTAATGACCGGGAAAAGAAAAAATGGATCCATCGGGTTTGATCCATAAAACAAGTGTGTGGAGGGATCATTGAATGAAGCGACTTTTGCTGGGGATGGAACGGGAATTATTGGTGGCTGACCTGGATGATGGGGAAAGTGCCGGGACAACTTCCCGTCTCAAAGGCATGCAACCCACTTGCATTGCTCAAGATCCGTTCCGGCCGGAACGGTTGTACTGCGGGATCTTCGGCCGTGGCTTGTGGTGTTCGGACGATTTTGGCGATTCATGGTACCCTGTCGGGGATGGATGTGATTATTTTGAGCCGTTAAAAGAAAAAGGAATTCTTTATGAAAAAATCACTGCCGTGGCGGTGAGCCCGCATCAAAAAGGGAATGGTTACGGGGTGGTATATGTCGGAACGGAACCGAGTGCGCTTTTTTCATCGGAAGACGGAGGCCAAACCTGGCGGGAACATAAAGAGATGAAATTCGTGCCTTCGCATCGGACCTGGAGTTTCCCTCCCCGGCCGCACACGCATCATGTCCGGTGGATTACGCCGGATCCGGAGCAATCGGAACGGATTTATGTTTCGATCGAGTTTGGCGCTGTGCTGCGTAGTCTGGACGGGGGAAAAACCTGGGAAGACAAAAAATTTCAAGGTCCCCTGGACGCTCATACCCTGTTGGTGCATCCCAGTCAACCGGATCGTTTGTATGCGGCATGCGGCGACGGATTGTTCCGTGAAGGTTGCGGCTACATGGAAAGCCGTGACGGGGGCCAATCTTGGATTCCTTTGGGCCAGGGTCTGAAACATCCTTATTTATACGGGTTGGCGGTCGATGTCAAAAACCCGGATTGGGTGCTTGTCTCTGCCTCCATTCATCCGAATAACGCTCACCACGCCAGAATGGAACAGGCTTCATCCACCATTTATCGAAAAGAAGGGGATCGATGGATGGAATCGGTTGACGGCTTGCCGGGACCGGAAGGAATGCTGATTTCTGCATTGGCAAACGACCCGTCGGAATCCGGGGTTTTTTACGCGTTGAACAATCTGGGGCTTTTCCGGTCTGCTGATGCCGGAAAGACATGGAAGAAAATCAAGCTCGGGTGGAAAGAGGAATACCGGTCTCAACATCCGCATACCCTGTTGGTCATTGATTGTTAATCCGGATCGGAAAAACATGAGCAGGCCTTTCAGGTGCCTGCTCATGTGAGGCAAAAATGGATAAGGATTTTTTGCCGGCGTAACACGAATGGTTGTGCTTGATGCCAAGCGAAGTGCGTAAGACGAGGATATTAGGTATCGGGTCTGTTACAGGATACGGTTCCATTAATGGGTATAAAAATGTTTCAATACAAAATATTAATGTATTGGGGATACTCGATGCAGCCGAACGGGTACAAGCCGTGCGAGGATTGCTGGAAACAGCCAAAGAAGTGTATGATCACGTGAGTAATTTTCTTTCATGAATTCATACATAAAAAATATAACTAAAACACGCACTGCATTTTAAATGTTGCGACTATCAAATGCTACGCAAAGATGAGATAGTCGAGAGAAATCAAACTAACCGGAGGGATCGCTCATGGAATGGATGCCGACTGAAAGTTTTCTTGCGGGAATCAAGCCGTCTTGCTATGAATGCTTGGCCCAATTGCCACCAGATGCTTTGAAAAAACTCGAAAAGTTCCCGCGTTTTTCCGTTTATCCCGGCTATGACATTTTCTTTCGGGATGAGCCGGAGCGTGACGGGTTTGCCAAAGCAGTCGAAAACCTTTCCCGCGACAGCACAGAGTTTCATCGCCTGTTGGGTCTTGCGCTGGGGTTTCCTCCGCGGGCTGTTGATTTTTACGTAAAGAGGATAAGCGGAGAACTGAATCGGGAACAATTTTATGAGCAAAAGGTCGGCTTGTATCATGCCGGTGTTTGGTGCGCAGGGCATAAACGCGATATCGTCGAAAACATGGGCTGGTTGTGGGAACGGTATCCATATCACGATCAGTCAAAAGTTGCCACTTACCACAATAACGATCGCCAAGCATATCCGGTCCAATACGGCGATTATGAAACTTTGCACCGCCTTGCGGAAAGGTTGAATAAAGCGTCTGACCCGGTGGATGGAACGTAATGGGTCAATCTTGCCAAAAAATATATTTTTAATATTGCGTAAATAAAGAGTGCGGGTTGGAAATGGATCGGAAGGGTGGGCCGAAATCCGCTTTTTATCCGGGGTTTTCGGGGGTATAGGATCTTCGGTTGATGTCCGGCAATCTCTAAAAATTTTATTTGACATTCGAGAATAAAGCGTATATAATAAAAATCGTTCCAAGCGAGATTGAAATTTTTTAACCGCCTGTCATGCCGAAGTGGCGGAATTGGCAGACGCGCACGACTCAAAATCGTGTTCCTTTATGGAGTGTGGGTTCGACTCCCACCTTCGGCACCAAAGCGAAACGGTTTCCTGATGAAGGAAACCGTTTTTTTATTGTTTGATGCTCCGGGATGAAAGGAGATTGGATGGGCCCGGAGGAATTTCGGCGGATCTTGGACGGACGTCTTTTTTTACCGAATGGGTATTGATCAGAAAATGTTTTTCTTTTCCCTGCATATGATGATGCTGGAGCTGGCTTTTCAGCCGGCTTACATTCAGGGAATGGGGGCGAATCGGGATGGATTGGATGACTCGGTTTCGCAACTATGGTTTCTGGTTATCATTGTTGGCATTTGTTGCCGGAGGTCTTCGGTATGCCGGTTTTGACCTGGGGATCACTGAGGGAAATGCGATTGTGGATCTGATTATCGCCATTCTGGTAGCGCTCGGGATTATTAATGATCCCACCACGGAAAGCAAATGGTACAAAGATGATTCCAAATCATAATGGAAAGGATTTTTTGAGACGTTCACACGGATGCTTCCGTGAACGTCTTTTTGCATTTTGAAGACAGCCTTTCCGGCTTCAAGGCAGAAAGAATTGATGATTGACATTGGAAAGGATGGCATGTTAAAATGGGACTCGTCGTTTGAAAATTGAGGCCCTGAAATAACCGAATTGTCGGGATGTGGCTCAGCTTGGCAGAGCACCTGGTTTGGGACCAGGGGGTCGCAGGTTCGAATCCTGTCATCCCGACCAGTTAGCGGGACGTGGCTCAGCTTGGTAGAGCACCTGGTTTGGGACCAGGGGGTCGCAGGTTCGAATCCTGTCGTCCCGACCAACGATATCTGGACGGATTCATGGTATGTGCGCAGGTCTTGAGAAAAGGCCTGCGCTTTTTATTTATTTGCAAAGGGAAGGTCAAGCTTTTTTCAAACCGGCGGCAAAGAATGGTCCGTTCACAGTGATGGTGGATAGGATACGCGCCATTTCCTCGGGGGATTCTTTTCTTCCGCTGTTTAACCACTGCTGAACCACTCCGATATGGGCGGAAGCAATATAAGAAATCAGGTAATGTCCCGGAACCAGCAAATTTTCTTCTTTCAATATGGAGTTTGGATTGTTTTTGATGAGTGCATTCCACATGAATTCTTTCAATCGGTTTTGAAAAGTCAAGTCTCCTTTGGGGCCCAACAATGTTTTCATAAACCGGTGATTTTGATTGATATATCCCAAAATGGAAACAATCGTGCTCACCGGTTTTAAAGTGGGGGACGAGTCATTGATTTCAGAAAGGGCATTCGGCAGATTCCGTTTGACGATTTCTGCCATCTCCGTCAGGATCTCTTCCTGATATTTGTCCATGAGATCAAACTTGTCCTGATAGTGCGCATAAAAGGTTCCCCGGTTGATCCCGGCTCTCGTGGTGATGTCTTTTACGGTGATCGCGTCAAAGCCTTTTTCCTCCATCAATTCCACGAATGCTTCTTTAATCGTTTTCCGCGTTCGAAGTACACGCAGATCCGTTTGATTTTTTCGCATCGGGCTCCTCCTTCCCTTTTTGTACGACACTGCATCCGGAAGTGTTCCATAACCGACAGATTCCGCCGTTTTGATCATTGTTGCGGATGAAATCCAAAAATTATAATGAAAATGAACAACCTGTTGTTTATTATACAGGAAGTAAAAATCGGCGTGAAAAATGGTATGGTTCACTTTAAAGCGGAAAGAAGGGAAAGGAATGAAACCCCAAGTACTCATTGTCGGTGCCGGCCCCACCGGCTTGGCGCTGGCCATTTCGCTTCAAAAACAAGGGATTCCTTTTCGGATCATTGATCAAAATCGGGGGCCCGGCACACTTTCCAGAGCCATGGCGGTTCATGCCAGAACCTTGGAGCTATACAGCCAGTTCGGTTTGGCGGACCGGTTGATCGAGGCCGGCATCAAAGTGGCCGAATTACAAATTTTTAAAGATGCGGAATCGGTATCCAAAGTGGAATTGGGCGAAAAAATGGCGGAAAACATCAGCCCTTATCCTTATCTGTTAAGTCTGGCCCAAGATGAGCATGAAGCCATATTAATCGAATATTTAAATGCCAAAGGTGTTGGGGTCGAGTGGGAAACCGGACTGTTGGATTTAAAGGAAACGGATGGCAGGGTTCATGTCATAATTCAAAGGCAGGGAATGAAAGAGGAACCATCTTATGATTATGTGTGCGGGTGTGACGGAGCGCACAGCACGGTTCGAAAAGCGTTGGGGCTCGGCTTTCCGGGCGGAACCTACGAGCAAGTCTTTTTTGTGGCGGATGTCAAAACCAAAAATCCTTTGCAAGGGATGGGAGCCGGATTTTCAGAAAGAGAATTTTGCCTGGCTGTCAATCTCCGCGACAAGGAGCATGCCCGGTTTATCGGGCTGATTCCGAAAGAAGTTTTAAGCCGGGGCATTCCGGAGGACTTGACGCCGCTGATTCCCTTGATTGAAAAAATCTTTCCGGTGAAAATTGAAGAAGTCAACTGGTACTCTTCGTACAAAGTCCATCACCGAGTCAGTGAAAAGTTTCGCGTCGGCCGGGTTTTTTTAGCCGGCGATGCGGGGCATATTCACAGTCCGGCAGGGGGACAAGGCATGAATACCGGCATCGGGGATGCGATGAATCTGGGTTGGAAGATTGCCGCGGTTTTGCAAAAGAAAGCGGATGAACGAATATTGGATTCATATGAACAGGAGCGGTTGAGCTTTGCCAAAACATTGGTCGCCACCACGGACCGGTTCTTTAAAGGAGTGATTCGGGTGATGGAAGGAAAAGGACTGTCTTCCTCCTTTTATAAAGAAGTGTTTATTCCTCGTCTCCTTCCCAAACTGGTCAAACTTCCGGGAGCAAAAGAAAAGTTCTTTAAAACTGTCTCACAAACACAAGTCAATTATCGGGGCAGTTTGCTCAGCGCCGGAAAAACCGGAGCGATCCAAGGGGGCGACCGTTTGCCGTGGGTGCAAACCGGCGGCGGGGAAAACTATAAACCATTGCAATCGGTGGATTGGCAACTTCATCTTTATGGCGAAACCACCCCGTCCCTGCGAAAGTTTGCAGATAAAAACGCGATGGTTTTGCATGAAGTGAAATGGACGCCGGACATGGGCAAATCAGGAATTCAGAAAAACTCGGTTTTTCTGGTGAGGCCGGACGGCTATATCGCTGTGGCCGGTACCCCTCAAGAGGTTGACAAAATGCAGGCTTTTCTGGATGAATACCGCATTGTCCCGTTTGGGAACGAACCGTTTCCGTGTTAAAAATCATGTTCAAAAGAAAGACGACAGGAAGTCCGATCCGTCCCTGTCGTCCTTTTTTCTATAACGATGCTTTGGCTTTGTGGGGAAGCAAATGGTGTTGGATGAAATGTTTAACCCCGTCTTGGTGATGTGGCGGCACATGCACCGCGGCTTGTTGCAACACGAGCGGATGGGCGTTGGCCACTGCGGCCGGCAAGCCGACGATTTCCAGCATGGACAAGTCATTCAAGTGGTCTCCGATGGCCGCGGCTTGGCCGGCCTGAAGATGAATGCTTTCCAACAGTTGCAACACGGCATTTCCTTTTGAGATTCCGGAAGGCAGGATTTCAAAGTATTCATCCGAAGACAAGATGCAATCTAACGGAAATGCGTCCGACCGTTGCTTGGACCAATCGAGCATGGCCTTCATCTCTTCCTTTTCGGCGATTGCCACCACTTTCAAATAAGGAATGTCCGGCAATTTATCAAAAGAAGAGATGATTTCGGGTTCAAATCCTTCGTCGATGCTGGCTTGGGTCACATACCCGATTTTGGTTCCGTAAACCCGGTCCAACCCGTAGACAAAAATGTCCACTTGGGGAGGAATGGTTTTCTTCCATTCCTTCACCAGTTGGAGAATCATTTGGCGCTCAAAGGTTTTGACCGGAATTTGTTTGTTGGAAACCGGATCGTACATGGCGGCGCCGTTGCACAAAATGACAGGAACCTGAATCTCCAATTCTCCAATAAACCGTTTGGCTTCCATATACGTTCTTCCGGTGGCGAGGGTGAAAACGCCTCCTGATTTCCGGAAGGATGCGATGGCATTTTTATTGGCTTCGGAAATTTGTCTTTTATCGTCAAGCAGGGTGCCGTCAATATCTGAGACAAAGAAAGGATAAGGTAACAGTTCCAATGATTTTCAACTCCTTTGCTATTTCCGGAATAAAGCAGAAAGATCAACAGGAGGTTGAGTTTTTGTTAAAGCTTTTGAAATGGAATTCCTAAGAGTATAACATATTTCTTGACAGAGGAGAAACCAGAAGAAAAGGGAGAGAAGAGAATGGACCTTGAGACATTGGCGAAAAGATACGAGCAGTGCACCATGTGTCCGTTACACCAAAGAAGAACCCAAGTGGTGATGGGAGAAGGAAATCCCCGTTCTCCTTTGATGATTGTCGGTGAAGGACCGGGTGCCGATGAGGATCGCCAAGGCCGCCCTTTCGTCGGCAAAGCGGGACAACTGTTGAATAAAATTTTAGAAGCTGCCGAAATTCCCCGTCAAGAAATATTTATTACGAATATTGTCAAATGTCGTCCGCCGGGAAACCGGACGCCCAAGGATGAAGAAATGAATACATGTATTTCCATTTTACGGCAGCAATTTGTATTGATTCGTCCCAAAATAATTGTTACGTTAGGTGCAGCACCCACCCGGGCTTTAATCGATCCGTCTGCCCGGATCACCCGCGTCAGGGGAAAATGGATCCGGCGCAAAGGGGTGCTTTTCATGCCAACCTATCATCCGGCCTATCTGCTCCGGAACCCAAGCGCCAAAAGGGAGTCTTGGGAAGATTTCAAGCAGATCCGGGATGTATACAAAAAACTTTTAAATAATGCTTCCAAACAGGACAAGCATGAGGATGGTGAACCGCAATGAAACAGTTAAGCCAAATTTTAAAACGCATTGACGGAAAAGGGTACAAAGCCTACAAAGACTTGCAGGGGACCTATCAATTTCCGGATTTTCAATTATTCATCGATTATGTTCAGGGAGATCCTTTTGCCACTCCGTCCAGAGTGCGGGTGCGATTGGAGCGGAAAGAGGTTCCCGTCGATCTGTCCTGGATTCAAACCCGGGAGAGAAAAGTGGCATTGGAAGACTGGTTGGCCCGGAAATGGTCGCACCGGTTGGAGAAGTATTCCTTTAAAGCTTCCGGCACGGGAAAAAGCGGATTGATGACCATGGACCGGCCGGGACAGGAAATTTTGGAGAGAACGGCCGTGGTGGTGGAACCGGAATATATGGAAGCCCGGATACATATCGGATTGCCGGCCCGGGGACGGACGGTTTTGGGCAGGCAGGCGGAACAAATGCTGCTTGATTTCCTGCCCCGGATTGTCAGAGAAATGAAGCTGTCGGAGAAGGACATAAAAAAGATTGAAGACCGGATGAAACTGACAGACAACCAGCAGGCGATCCGCAAAGCGCTGAAAGAAAACGGATGGGTTGCGTTTGTGGCGGACGGAGCGGTTTTGCCGCGTGAAAGCGGGATCAGCAACCGCCCCTTAAAAAGCGGAAAAGTGGTTCCATTCCGCTCGCCGGAGTCATTGCAAGCGGTGATTCCGGTGCCGCATGGCGAACCGATTTCCGGCATGGCGATTCCCGAAGGCATCACCCTCATCGTGGGAGGGGGCTATCACGGAAAAAGCACCTTGCTCAAGGCCATTGAGCGCGGGGTGTACAACCATGTTGCCGGAGACGGCAGGGAATATGTGATTACCGTGGAAGATGCCGTCAAGATTCGGGCCGAAGACGGACGCCGGGTGGAAAAGGTGAACATTTCCCCGTTTATCAGCCGGTTGCCTCTGGGCAAAGATACGGATCAATTCTCCACCGAAGATGCCAGCGGAAGCACTTCCCAAGCGGCCAACATCATGGAAAGCCTCGAAATGGGAAGCACCTGCCTTTTGGTGGATGAAGATACCAGTGCCACCAACTTTATGATCCGGGATGCACGGATGCAGTCTTTGGTGGCCAAAGGAAAAGAACCGATCACCCCGTTTATTGACAAAGTGCGCCAGCTTTATGAAGAAAACCGGGTGTCCACCATTTTGGTCCTGGGCGGATCCGGGGATTACTTCGATGTGGCGGATCATGTGATCATGATGGACCATTACCTGCCTTATGATGTGACCCGTCAGGCCAAAGAAATTGCCGGTGTCCATCAATCGGGCAGAGCACCGGAAGGCGGAGAATCCTTCGGAGAGGTTTCCCGCCGCAACCCGGTTGCCAAAAGTTTTGATGCGAGAAAGGGCCGGAAAGAAAAGGCGGAAGCCAAAGGATTGAAAAGCATCCTTTTGGGTTCCGGCACGATTGATCTGACCTACTTGGAACAGTTGGTCGATCCCAGCCAAACCCGTGCCATCGCCCAAATTTTGCGTTTGCTCGGAGAGCGAGCAGATGGCAGGAAATCATTGCGGCAATTGCTGGAGGAAATCGAATCGGAAATCAAGGAAAAAGGATTGGACTGGATTTCCCCGTTTCGCGGGCATCCCGGGGATTTGGCACTTCCCCGCAAATACGAAATCGCAGCGGCTGTCAACCGGATGCGGACGCTGGCGGTCAAAGGAGAGAATGGGCGTTGAAAGAAGTGATTGTCTATACCGATGGGGCCTGTTCCCACAATCCCGGCCCGGGGGGATGGGCGGCCGTATTGATGTATAAAGAACACCATAAGGAAATTTCCGGGGGCGAGGAAGTGACCACCAATAACCGGATGGAACTGACCGCAGTCATCGAGGCGTTATCCCGGCTGAAAGAACCTTGCCGTGTCAAGGTGCATTCAGACAGTGCATACATTGTCAACTGCATGCAGCAAAAATGGTATGAGAAATGGGCAAAAAACGGTTGGATGACCTCCGGGAAAAAGCCGGTGGAAAATCAAGATTTGTGGAAAAAATTGCTTGCGTTGATGGAAAAGCATGACGTGGAGTTTGTCAAAGTCAAAGGACACAGCAATGTGACGTGGAACAATCGCTGCGATGAGCTGGCCCGTGCGGCTGTACCTAAGTGATGGAATAAACTGATGGATCAAATGGATAGATAACAGTGATATAATAACAGGTTAAAAAGGGGGTGAGAAAGGTGAATGCAGAGGAATTGAAGCAACGGTTGAAGGAAAAAGCAAAGGAAATCGGAATCGACAAAATCGGTTTTGCCAGCGCGGATCCGTTTACTGAGCTCAAGGAGAGACTGAAGGAGAGCCGGGAAAAAGGATATGCATCCGGTTTTGAAGAGCCGGACATCGAAAAACGGGTGGATCCCGGTCTGTCTCTTCCTCAAGCGAAAACAATCATCGCCATTGCCCTGAGTTATCCCTCCCGGTTAAAAAATGCCCCGCGCTCGGAAGAAGGGGCTTATCGGGGGTATTTTTGCCGGGCTTCTTGGGGGCAGGACTACCATGATGTGTTAAAAGAACGGCTCCGCCAATTGGAAGCGGCATTAAAAGAGTGGGTGCCCGAAGCGCGGACCATGATCATGGTGGATACCGGCGCATTGTCGGATCGGGCCGTGGCAGAAAGAGCAGGCATCGGCTGGAGCGGAAAAAACACGGCGATCATCACGGAGGAATTTGGTTCCTGGGTTTACTTGGGGGAAATGATCACCGATGTGTATCTCCCTCCGGATGAACCGGTGACGGACGGATGCGGCGATTGCACGCTTTGCCTCGATGCCTGTCCGACCGGGGCGCTGGTGCAACCGGGGCAATTGAATGCCCAATCCTGCATTGCTTATCTCACCCAGACGAAAGGTTTTTTGCCGGATGAATACAGGGGGAAAATCGGAAATCGTCTTTACGGGTGCGATACCTGCCAAATCGTTTGCCCGAAAAACCGGAAGATCGATTTTGACCATCAACCGGAATTTCGCCCGGATGCGGAAAAAGTGAAGCCGCTTTTGAAGCCGCTGCTTTCCATCAGCAACCGGGAGTTTAAGGAAACGTACGGATCGATGGCCGGTTCATGGCGGGGGAAAAAACCGATCCAACGAAATGCGATTTTGGCTTTGGCCCACTTCCGGGATCGCTCCGCCGTTTCCGGTCTTGTCCGGCTGCTTCGGGACGACCCGCGCCCGGTCATCCGGGGAACGGCGGCATGGGCGTTGGGCAAAATCGGGGGAGATGAAGCGAAAGAAGCATTGCTTGAAGCCAAAGAAAAAGAAACCGATCCGGACGTCTTGCGGGAAATTGACAAAGGTCTGGAATTCTTTGCCGGGGACCCGGTTGTCTCCTGAAAGATTCATCCGATTGAAACCAAGTTGATCAAGAGGAGTTTTTACAGATAAAGAGAATTCATTCTAAACACTAGAGAATAATGCATGTGAAACAGGTTTTTAAGGATCTTCGGTTTCAATCATCCGGAAGATGCGATGGTTGGTATTCCTTTATCAGGACGGCAGCACCCCTTGAATATGAATTTCTTGCAACATTTTGCAAATCGATTCGTCTATAATCTGAAGATGTTTTTTGTCAAGTGACGAAATCCCGAATGGGAGGTTTATTTCATGGCCTCAGGGACGCAACGTATGGTTTGGAGTCACATGGAAAGTCCGGTCGGTTTGATCACCCTGTTGGCGAATCAGCGGGGGCTTATTTACTTGGACTTTTGCAAACAAAACGATCCCGTTTTGGGAGCCGGGATCTGGTTGAATCATTGGTTTCGCCATTACACACTGGAAAAGAACGAGCAGGCATTGCTCCCGTATATGGACGAAATTGATGAGTATTTTCAGGGAACACGGAAGACATTTGAGATTCCGTTTGACCTGTACGGAACCCCGTTTCAAAAAAGAGTTTGGCGGCAGCTTTCCACCATTCCTTACGGCGAAGTCCGGACGTATAAAGAGATCGCGTCCGCCATCGGGTCGCCGAAAGCAGTGCGGGCAGTGGGCGGGGCCAACAATAAAAATCCGTTGTCCATCGTCATCCCTTGTCACCGGGTCATCGGTTCAAACGGTTCGCTGGTCGGATACGGAGGCGGCCTCCATATTAAAGAATACCTGCTGACACTGGAAGGTTGGTTAAAACCATAAACAAAGCAAAACACGGATCCTGCGGATGGAAACATCCGTTTTTCTTTTTGAATGGGGGAATTCATATGATTTTACATCACAGGAAAAAAAAGAAAAAGATCCGGGGTTGGAAAAGACAAGTCCGGAAAATCGAGCACTGGAAACAGGCGGCGATGGCGTTACCTCTTCGGGAATTGGAAGAATACGAGCGTGTTCCCCCGTTGCATGTTTTAAAGAGAAGGAAGCCCCCTTTGTGGTATCAGCAATTGTTATTGGAAGCATTGCTGGATGTCAGTGAATACTGGCAGCAAAAACTGCAGCAAGCCCGGAAAGATTGTGAACTGCAGCTGTGGCTTTTTCTTCCGCACATGACGGAATCGCAAATTGTTGTCTCGACAGGTGAATCCCGTCCGCCGTGGGGGATGTTTGACCCCGATCCGGATCCGAAACCTTTTCCCGGCAATTGGTTTCCCCGGTTGAAGGCGCGGTTGGATCAACTGGATTGGAATCTTCATATCGAAAGTGATGTGTTTACAAAAAGCGATTTGAAAAAAAGCTCCCTCGCTTCCCAAGAGATCAAGCAAATTTTGGGCAAAGTTTATCAGCAGACCGAGCTTCACTTGTGCGAAGGAAAGAAAGAGACCATTTACAGTGTCAAAGTGGGAGAGGTTTGGGTGGGCCGCTTTAAATAGAGAATGATCCCGTTGCCGGATTCATAGGATGTTTGTAAAAACCGAAAAAGGAGCGTTGTGGATGACGAGCATGGTTTACAACCGGCAACGGGCGGTCGCTTTTGCCAATCGATACTGGAACAGCCACCATCCCGGATATCTGCTTTTTGAAGATGACTGTACCAATTTTGTTTCCCAATGCCTGTATGCAGGCGGAATGCCCATGGTTTTCGGGAGCAGGAACGAGGGATGGTGGTACCGGAGAGACAGCAGGAACCACCAATGGAGTTTCAGCTGGTCGGTTGCCCACAGTTTGTATCTGTTTTTGAAAAAAGGGGGTTCCACGGGCAGATGCCGAATGGTCGGGTCGGCCGGGGAGCTTTTATTGGGGGATGTGATTTGTTATGATTGGGAAGGAGACGGGCGTTTCAATCACAATACGATTGTAACGGCGTATGATGCAGACGGACAGCCGCTGGTCAATGCGCATACCCAAAACAGCCTGCATCGCCGTTGGGAGTATCGTGATTCCCCCGCCTGGACACCACAGACACGCTATGTGTTTTTCCGCATTGAATAGGAACAGTTGAAGAGGATTTTCTTTTTCAGGTAAAATAGACAGGAAGTTTGGACAGATGGAAGGGATGAAACTGTGCCGTTTCATATCGTGCTGGTTGAACCGGAAATTCCGCAAAATACAGGAAACATTGCCCGCACTTGTTCGGTGACCGGGGCGAAATTGCATTTGGTTCGTCCGCTGGGTTTTGAGATCGATGACAGCAAATTAAAACGGGCCGGTCTCGATTATTGGCATGAACTCGATATCGAATATCATGATTCCTTTGACGAATTGAAGGAAAAGTACCCGGATGGGCGCTTTTTTTGTGTGGAAACCTTTGCGAAAAAACATTATACCGAACCGTTTTACCGGGAAAATGATTTTTTTGTTTTCGGCAAAGAAACCAAAGGATTGGCGCCTGAAATTTTGGAGGCGCACAAGGATACCATGATTCGGATTCCCATGCGGCCGGTCTCCCGTTCGTTAAACTTATCGAACTCCGTTGCCATTGTTTTGTATGAAGGGTTGAGACAAACCGGCTTTAAGAACCTGGTCTGACGGAGATTCACACAGAAAGAGGGACATCTTATGATCAAAGCATGCTTGTTTGATTTGGACGGTACGCTGCTGCCGCTTGACACGGAGTCTTTCGTACGCATTTACTTAAAAGAACTGGCGGGAAAGGTGAAGCACCTGATCGCTCCTGATCAACTGATCCAAACCATTTGGGAAGCGACGGAAGCCATGATTAAAAGCGGGGACGGGACAAGGACCAACGAACAAATTTTTGAACGGGAGTTTCTCAAACGTTCGGGGCTGGACCGGGAAATCATCTGGCCTTTATTCAATCAATTTTATGAACAAGATTTCCCGAAACTTTCCAAATATACAAAGGTGAGTCCTTTGTCCCGGAAAGTGGTACAAGCCGCGGTGGATCACGGGTATAAAGTCGCAGTGGCAACCAATCCGGTTTTCCCGAAGGCCGCAATCATGGAGCGGTTGAAATGGGCTGGAATCAATGATCTGCCCTTTCAATGGGTGACTGTGTATGAAGAGGCCCACTATTGCAAACCCAATCCCAAATATTATCTGGAAGTTGCCGGGCGGATCGGGGTCCGGCCGGAAGAATGTGTCATGATCGGCAACGATATGCAGGAAGACATGGTGGCTTCCACCACGGGAATGAAAACATTCTATTTGAAATCCGAATACCAAATCGACCGGGGAAAACCGACGTATCCGGTTGATGATGCCGGGGATCTTCAAACCTTGTTGGAATCGATCCAACAGCAAACCGGCGTATTTGAAAAAAGAGATTCTGAGCCATCCATCCGCTGAAGATTTTTGAAAAACCTCAGATTTTTTCCTGAGGTTTTTCTATCTTTTTCCTTTAAATTCTGATAAAATAGAAGTAACAACTTTCTAAATAGCGCATATATATGATAGAAAATCACGCCTTAGTCTCTTTTCCTTTTTCAGATTGTTAGTCACCAGGGATTTGAAAAGTCAACGGTTTGGTTTGAAAGTTTAGAGAGGAGGCTTTCCATGGATCATTTCCTCAGACGCCTTGAGGAGTATCGCAACCGCGAGAAGAGCTTGGAATGGGAAGGAACCTTCATTGACTATCTGGACATTGTGAAGAAAAATCCCCGCGTGGCTCAAACCGCTCATTCCCGAGTTTACGATATGATTATAAAAGACGGTGTTTCAACCGATTCACAAGGAAATAAAAAATACCATTTCTTCACAAAAGAGCTGTTCGGGCTGGATCAGGCCATCACCCGCCTGGTCGAAGAGTATTTTCACTCCGCCGCCCGGCGCTTGGATGTCAGAAAACGGGTCCTTCTGCTGATGGGACCGGTCAGTGGAGGAAAGTCCACCATCGTCACGCTGTTGAAAAAGGGGTTGGAGGAGTACTCCATGACCGACGAAGGGGCCGTTTACGCGATTAAAGGATGCCCGATGCATGAACAACCGCTCAACTTGATTCCCGAAGAGTTGAGGCCCGAATTTGAAAAAGAGTTTGGCGTAAAGATCGAAGGAAAACTTTGCCCGTCTTGCCGGTTCCGGTTGAAGGAAGAATTCAACGGACGGATTGAAGACGTTCCCGTGAAACGGATCATCTTGTCCGAGGATGAACGGGTCGGGATTGGAACGTTCAGCCCGTCTGACCCCAAATCACAGGATATCGCCGATTTGACGGGAAGCATTGACTTTTCCACCATCACCGAATACGGTTCGGAGTCCGATCCGCGCGCTTACCGGTTTGACGGCGAGCTGAACAAAGCCAACCGCGGGTTGATGGAGTTCCAGGAAATGCTCAAGTGCGATGAGAAGTTTCTGTGGAACTTGTTGTCACTGACCCAGGAAGGCAATTTCAAAGCCGGCCGTTTTGCACTTATCTCCGCGGATGAAGTGATTGTCGCCCACACCAATGAAGCCGAGTACAAAGCGTTTATTGCCAATAAGAAAAATGAAGCGCTGCAATCACGGATCATCGTGATGCCCATTCCGTATAATTTAAGCGTGACGGAAGAAGAAAGAATTTATAAAAAATTAATTGGACAAAGTGACCTGGCCCACATCCACATTGCCCCCCACTCGCTCAGAGCCGCAGCGATCTTTTCCATTCTGACCCGGTTGAAAGAATCGAAAAAAGTGGATCTTTTGACGAAAATGCGCCTGTATGACGGGGAAGTGGTCGAAGGATCCAAAGACATCGATGTGGATGAATTGCGCAATGAACATCTCGATGAAGGCATGTCCGGCATTGACCCCCGCTATGTCATCAACCGTATTTCCAGTGCACTCATCAAGACGGAAACCAATTTTATCAACGCTCTGGATATTCTTCGTTCCCTCAAAGACGGTTTGGACCAACATCCTTCCATTACTCCTGAGCAACGTGATAAATACCTCCATTTCATTTCCATCGCCCGGAAAGAATACGACGAAATCGCCAAAAAAGAAGTGCAAAAAGCGTTTGTCTACTCTTATGAAGAGTCGGCAGAAACCCTGATGGAAAATTATCTGGATAATGTGGAAGCTTATTGCAACTGGCAAAAAATCCGCGATCCGATCACCGGCGAAGAACTGGAGCCGGATGAAAAGTTGATGCGTTCCATTGAAGAGCAGATCGGCATTTCGGAAAACGCCAAAAAAGCGTTCCGCGAAGAGATTTTGATTCGCATTTCGGCTTATGCACGCAAAGGGAAAAAGTTTGATTATAAACAGCATCCCCGCCTGCGTGAGGCGATCCAGAAAAAATTGTTTGCCGATCTCAAGGACGTGGTGAAAATCACGACATCCACCAAAACCCCGGATGAAAACCAATTGAAAAAAATCAATGAAGTGATCAACCGGCTGGTGACCGAATACGGATACACGCCTGCCAGTGCCAATGAGCTTTTAAGATATGTGGGCAGTTTGTTAAACCGCTGATGGTCAAAAAATTGCGGCAAGGATTCTTCTGTCGGAAGGAGGATCCTTGCCGCAACAGTCTAAAGGGCTTGATTTCAGGGAGGTGAAATCCATGGCGCACCCCCCGTTTATTGTCTCTGAGGAAGACTGGTCCCTTCATCGCAAAGGATATCAGGACCAAATGCGGCACCAGGAAAAAGTGAAAGAAGCGATCCGAAAAAACCTGCCGGATTTAATCAGTGAAGAAAGCATCATTATGTCGGACGGGAAGCAGATCGTGAAAATCCCGGTTCGCTCCATTGAAGAATACCGTTTCCGTTATAACTACAACAAAGGGAAGCATGTGGGACAAGGAAATGGGGACAGCAAGGTGGGAGATGTGTTGGGGAAAGAACCCGGTTCCGGCAATCAGGGGCCGGGAAAAGGACAGGGAGCCGGCGATCAAGCAGGACACGATTATTATGAAGCGGAAGTCTCCGTGGAAGAATTGGAAGGCATGTTGTTTTCCGAGTTGGAACTGCCGCACCTGGAAAGTAAAGAAAGCCAGGATATGTCGGTGGACGACATCCGCTTCAATGATGTCCGCAAAAAAGGATTGATGGGAAACATCGATAAAAAACGCACGTTGCTGGCGGCCATTAAACGAAATGCACTGAAAGGAAGCAAAAAGACCCAAATCTCCGTTGATGATCTCCGCTTTAAAACATGGGAAGACATCGTCGTGCCGCATTCCAATGCGGTCGTAATCGCCATGATGGACACCAGCGGATCGATGGGGGTTTTTGAAAAATATATTGCCCGTAGTTTCTTTTTCTGGATGACCCGTTTCCTTCGCACCAAGTACGAAAATGTCGAGATCGTGTTCATCGCTCATCACACGGAAGCCAAGGAAGTGAGCGAGGAACAATTTTTCACCAAAGGGGAAAGCGGCGGAACCATTTGTTCCTCCGCCTACCGGAAAGCTCTGGAAATTATTGATTCCCGCTATCCGCATGACCGGTATAATATTTACCCGTTCCACTTTTCGGATGGAGACAATTTAAGTTCGGATAATGAACGCTGCGTTCAATTGGTGCGCGAAATCCTCAAACGTTCCAATATGTTTGGCTACGGGGAAGTCAACCAATATAACCGCCATTCCACCTTGATGAGTGCGTATCGCCATTTGAAAGTGCCGCGCTTTGCCCACTTTGTCATCCGGGAAAAAGGGCAAGTCTATGATGCGCTGAAGCACTTTTTTGGAAAGAAAGAGACTTGAATCAAAAAACGCCTTCTCTTTGAGGAGGTGTTTTTTCTTTTGGACAATGATTGGGGTACTAAATAGACAGATAGAAAGAGAATTGGTAAAATAATGATTATTTCGGGATTTGATCTAAAAGGAGTTGTCCGAGATGGCAACCAAGCGATTTACTGCACCGGTCACGATTCATCTCTTTTTTATCAAGGATCATCAAATTTTGTTGCTTCGTCGTTTCAATACGGGTTATGAAGACGGAAATTACTCTGTTGTCGCCGGTCATTTGGATGGCGGAGAGACCGTTAAACAAGCTGCCGTTCGCGAAGCAAAGGAAGAAGCCGGAGTACATTTGACAGAAGAGAACATTGAAATCGTCGGTGTCATGCATCGCAAAGCCGGGGATGAGCGGATCGATTTCTTTGCAACCGTGAAAGAATGGGAAGGAGAAATAAAGAATCAAGAACCTCATAAATGAGATGATTTAAGGTTCTTCCCGTTGGATCAATTACCGGTAAACACGATTCCGTATATTTTAAGGGCCATTGATAACTACAAAAAAGGCAAATGGTTTGACAGCTTCGGTTGGACTGAAAGAAAAAGATCAATAGTAGATCACTGATTTCAGAAGACGGCTGCTTTTGTGATCCAGCTGAAGAGATATGCTTTTTTGCGAAATGATTTTAGATTTCAAGAAGGGGATTCTTTAGCGTTTGCTGAATTAAATTACTCTGTTAAGAAACAGAAATCTGAAAGTGATCCGGAAAGGAAAGCAGTATAAAATGATCCAAGCCGTGATTCATGGAATCATTTTGTCTTTCGGGCTGATCTTGCCGCTCGGGGTTCAGAATGTTTTTGTTTTTAATCAGGGGGCCACGCAACCCAAGTTCCTCCGGGCTTTGCCGGTGGTTCTCACTGCATCGGTTTGTGACACGCTCCTGATCTCTTTGGCTGTTTTGGGCGTATCGGTTGTGGTTTTTGGCGTATATTGGGTCAAGGTGATGCTGATCCTCGCAGGCACCCTCTTTTTAATCTATATGGGATGGGTGACTTTCAAAAGCCAACCGGACCCGGATCAGCCGCAAAAGTCATCGCTTTCCCCAAAAAAGCAAATCGCTTTTGCTGTTTCCGTTTCATTGCTCAATCCGCATGCCATCATGGATACGATCGGGGTGATCGGCACCAGTTCCCTTTCCTACACCGGTGTCGAAAAGCTTGCTTTTACGCTTGCCTGTGTCGCCGTATCCTGGATCTGGTTCTTTTCCCTGGCATGGATGGGAAAGCAAGTGGGAAGGCTCCATCAATCCGCCGACGTGATCAACATGTTGAACAAGGTGTCGGCTTTCATTATGTGGGGCACGGCTTTGTACCTGCTGTTTACCATCTGAAGCCCGGAGCCTTTTCATCAACCTGGTGGCGAACCAACCGTCACCGGGTTGATTTTTGTTGTTTTAACCTGGCGGATATTTTATCAGTATAGATGTAGTTACATGTTTCATAGATAAACCGTCTGAAATTTACTCAACTGTTGCACCAAACGAGCGAGCGAGTTGGATGGCTTGCGCAAGGTCGATGCGGGTTCCTTTTAAGTTGGAGCTTTTCAAATCCACTCCTTCCAAGACGGCGCCTCTCAAATCGGATCCTTTGAAAGAAGCCCCTTGGATATTCGCGTAAGATAAATCCGCCTCTTTTAAATTGCATTTTTCAAACTCTGTACCATATAAGTCGGCTTCTTTGAACCGGATTCCGGAAAGGTCGCAACGTTTAAAATGCTGATTTCGCAACAAGGTGTAAGACCAGTCTCCGCCTTGGATGGAAACCCCGGTGAAATCGGCCTCGCCGAAGGAAGAGCCGGTCATTTTGCAGTTTTCAAAAACCGAAGCAAACAACCGGGCGTGTTCAAATTGACAATTGAAAAAGGCCGATCCCTGATGCGTGGAGCCGTTCAGGATTGCATGAGCAAAATGGCATTCATCAAAGACACAACGGATGGTGCTGATTTCCTTCAAAAACGTTTGTCTGAAACGGCAGCGGAGAAAATGGCAGTCTTCCATGGATACGTCGGGAATGCGTTGATGGCTGAAATCTTCATCGACGAACTCTTTTTTTGTCCACTTTGTCATGTCCATTCTCCCTTGTTAAGGTTGTTACAAAGAATATACAACAGTCTGGCGAATAAAGACAGGAGTGGTTTTATCGGCAAAATTTATGGGAACAGGAGGGAACGTGCTCGTGTCGGATGTTTGCTTCCGGAGTTTGGAGGATGTTGTGCGGGCGATGCCGGAGTGGGTGAAACTGGATGTCGCTATTGAAGTCATGGCCGAAGTGCTCTCGGATCAAAGACGGGCCATCGCGAACGAGGAAAAGAAAGAAAAGCCCGATCGGGAGAAACTGGAGCGGTTAAAAGCCGAAAAAAGGAAACTGTTGCAAGAAAGACAAGCCATGTACTCAGGAAACCGGGAGGTCATCCACAAGATCTTAACCGTGTACGGAAACAAGGTGAGAAAAAAATACACGGGGGTTGAACGGGTTGATTCATGCATGGATCCGTTATCGGAGGAAGAACATAACGAAATTTTGGAGCGTTTGAAACAGGAAGTGGAGGAGTTCACCGCTCCGGCAAAACATCCGGCCGCCGTGATTTTGGGCGGCCAGCCCGGAGCCGGGAAAGGCGGGCTGATTGCACTTGCGGAAAACGGGTTTTCCGGTCATTCTTTTGTGGTGATCAATGGCGATGAATTCCGGAAAGAACATCCCATGAGTAAAGAAATTTTGCTAAAGCAAGAGGAGGATTACGCCCGGTTGACGGATCCTGACGTCCGCCGGTGGACAAGGGATGTGTTCAAATATGCGATCCAAACCAAGCGGAATCTCGTTTTTGAGGGAACCATGAGAACCGACGGCCCGATTTGCAACACGCTTCAGCGTTTGAAACAACAAGGCTACCGTGTGATCGTCCGAGTGATGGCGGTACATGCGTTAGTCAGCCTGTTGGGAACTTATGAGCGGCATGAAGAACAAAAACAAATTTTCGGATATGGAAGGCCGGTGGCCAAAGCGTCGCATGATGCGGCTTATCGCGGTATGCTGAAAACTGTGGAACGGATTGAGAAAGAAAAACTTTTTGATGTTTTGGAAGTATACAACCGGGACAAGCATCTTCTATACGAAAACCGGGTCATCGGCCGTGCATGTCAAAAACCTCCGAAAGCGGTTGAGGCCATCATCGGGGAGCGGGAGAAAAAATGGACAGCGGATCAACTCCGCCGATTCATTCAAGCCTGGGACCAAGTGTTGGACAAAATGGTCTTCCGGTGTGCAGACCTGCGGGAAATCGGTTCGGCCCGGCAGCATCGTGATTTTATAATAAAAAGAAAGGGGGGAAGTCCATATGCCCATTGAATTTGAAGCCAAAGTCCTGGAAATCGATCCGGCTGAAATGATGGAACGGATCTTGCAAGCAGGCGGGGAAAAGTCCGGCGAATTTTTGATGCGGCGTTATGTCTATGAAATCACTCCGGGGGATCAAAGCAAATGGATCCGACTGCGCGATACGGGTGAAGAAGTCACGCTGGCGGTGAAAGAAGTGTACCATGACGGAATCGGCGGAACGGAAGAGATTGAGATCACCGTGAGCAGCTTTGAGGAGGCCGACCGGTTGCTCGGGAAATTGGGGTATCGTTCCAAGGGGTACCAGGAAAACCGGAGAACCCGTTTTTTGCTCAGTGGTGCGAGACTGGAGATTGACGAGTGGCCGGGTATCCCTCCGTATCTGGAGATTGAAGGAGAGTCCAAAGAGCATGTGATCCAAGTGGCTTTACAGCTTGGAGTGAAGGAAGAACAATTAACCGGTGAAAGTACCATCAAAACATTGGCCCGGTACGGGATCGGGCCGGAAGCTCTTCAATCATTGCGGTTTGAATGAGGAGGAAATTTTTGGTGAAGATGAAACTTCTCAGATCGTCCGGGAAAACTCCCGAACCGTTTAATGCGGATAGACTGGCAGACTTTCTTTCGCCTGAAGAAAACCGGTATCATCATATCTTGGGTGTTGTCCGTTCTATGAAAGAGATTTTGCCAAAGTTAAACTTGAATGAGGAAGTGAAAAGAGAACTGATTCAAGCCGCTTTTCTCCACGATATCGGTTATAGTCCCAAGTTAAACAAAACCAACTTTCATCCCTTTGACGGAGCTTGTTTTGCTCTTAAGGCCGGTTTTAACAAGCCGGTGATTGCCGCAGTCCTTTTTCATTCGGAAGCTTATGAAACGGTCAAGGAAAAAAGAAGCGATTTGCTTCCAACCTATTCTTTGAATCATGAACTGTTGGATGAACAAGACCGGCTGTTTACAGACTTGGTCACTTATTGTGATGTTCAAACCTCGCCGCAAGGGGAAAAAGTCAGTTTGGATGAAAGGGTCCGGGACGTGGTGAAGCGCTATGGAGAGCATCATCCGGTCAGCCGGATGATGATTCAGTGCAAACCGAAATACCAAGACATCATCAACCGCGTTAACCGGTGGATCTGTTCATAAAGCCGAGACTGGCTTCCGGATCAAAATCGTCTTAACATGGATGGGAGAAGGAGGGTAAGGGCATGAGAGAATGGGTGAAAAAGGTTCAAAATGCCAACCATCTCGTGGTTTTGACCGGGGCGGGGATGTCCACGGAAAGCGGGCTCCCGGATTTCCGCTCACAAGGCGGGCTTTGGAGCGGCAGGGATCCCAATGAAATTGCCACCCCGGGTGCCATCGGGACGAAAGATTTTTTTGAGTTTTACCAGATGCGGGTGGAAGAGTTGTTGAAACATCATCCCAATATCGGCCATTATGTGTTGGCTGAACTGGAAAAAGAAGGCATGGTGAAAGCGATCCTGACGCAGAACATTGACGGTTTCCATCAGCGGGCGGGAAGCCAAAAAGTGATCGAGATTCACGGTCACATGCGCCATCTGGTTTGTTCCGGCTGCGGAAAAGAGTATCCGGCCACTTCGTATCGTGAAGGCACTTATTATTGTACCGATGAGCAGTGCCAGGCTCCTCTCCGGCCGCCGATTGTGCTGTTTGGGGAACCGCTGGACACGGCTTCCTGGAATGAGGCAGTTCTGGAAGTGGAGAAAGCGGATCTGATTCTCGTGATGGGCACGTCCTTGCAAGTGTATCCTTTTGCCGGGTTGGTGGAGATCGCCCATGAAACCGGTTCGGATGTTATCATCATCAACCAGAGTGCCACACCGCTTGATTCCTTGGCGGATCAACTCATCCGCGACAGCATCGGGCTGGTTCTGAGCGAAGCCGGAAAAGCCCTGTTGGGGGAGAAGCGGTTACGGCAATTGGAAGAAAAGGTGCAAAATTAAAGGCTGGGATGTGGATCATTTAGATTGACAAGTCGAAAATATGTTATATTTATAGAGACAAACATTGCTGATATCCCATGAAGAACACCTCCCGGGGATGAGACCGGGAGGTGTTCGTGTTTTTAAGGGGAGTCGGCGGGGAGGATCACGGGCAGGGTTTCTTCCTTCTTCCTGCCTTTGACATGGGAATGGAGGAAATCCAAGGCAAAGGCATGGGTATGAAGTTCTCCCAGCTTGTCCAGATGCGTGCCGATCAGAAGATGGATCCGGTCGGTTAAGTCGGAAAACGAATAGTTTGTCGCGATTTGGAGCGCTTGCTTTAATGTTTGAAAAGCTTTGAGGTTTTCGTTTTGCAGAAAAAAGCTGTTTGCCATGAGCATCAAGGCTTCGCACTCATGGTAAGCCAGGCCTGCTTTTCTGCTGGATGCAAACGCCTTGAGGGAATAATTGCGGGCCGGTTCCGCTTGTTTCTTTTTTTCATGCAACGTGGCCAGCTGTATGTAAAGATAAGCGGACAATCCCGCCTTTCGCACCTTTTTTTCCAACTGTTGCGCGGTTTCCAGACAGATTTCCGCTTGATGAAGCTGTCCGGAATCGATGTAAATCCGGCCCAGCATTCCCCAAAACTTCATCAGGCGATCCGCCATCTTATCCACGCGGGCCAGTTCAATTCCTTTTAATGCCGATTGGATGGCCTGAGCGTGCATCCGGGCTTTGGCCAAGATGGAAGAACGGACGTCATAATGATGCAGGAGAGCTTCTTTGCTGAGATATCCGGCTTGCTCTTTTTTCAATTCATTCAAGGTGTTTTGCGCTTCTTCCAGGCGGTTCAGTTTTTCAAGATAAATGGCCTGATTGACCAGAATGATTTCTTTTAAATACCTTCTTTCCCCCTCTTCCTGAAAACATTCCCGTGCCTGTTTGGCATACCGGAGTGCTGAACCGTATTGGTCTGCCATGTACTCCAGCCGGCTTAACCCGTTATAACTGGCAGAATGCAAGTTGCTTTCGGCCATCTCCGGATATTGTTGTTCCAGTTGTAAAATCGCCTCCGTAAAATGTTTCTGCGCTTTTTTCCCCCTCTTTTTCCCGGCGTAAGCTTTGCCTTTCAAATAATGCGCCCACACAGAGAGCGGATGGTCATCGTGAATGTTCAGTTCCCTTAATTGTGCCAGTCCCGGGTCCGGGCTGATCAGATCGATGATCGTTTCGACGGCCGTCAGCTTCAATTTGACGGTCTCATTGATCTTTTCTTCTTTTGTCTTTTGCATGGAAAAACACGTTAAGTCTTCTTCCACTCCCAGCTTTTTCAGGACATATTCCAATTTTTCCTCACTGACTTGCCCTTTGCCGTTTTCAATCGAGCTTAAAACGGGTTGGGTCAACTTTTCATCCGTCAGATCCGTCTGGCGGAGTTTTCGTTTTTTCCGCTGCTGGCGGACAAACTTCCCGAGTGCCAAGCGATCAATTTGTTCTTTGCTCATTCCATTCACCTCAAAAAATTTTCCGTCCGGTTTTGTTGATATATTTGTGGGAACATTCCGTTTATTTGGTTTGGTAATCCAAATATCCGGAGGGTTTGTTTAAATATTTAATTCGCATTCAGAAATATCATGAATAAATAAGAGAATTTAATTATTTTTGCTAAATTTGCAAATATTTTTCGTAAATTATATACTATTTTCGGATAAATCTTCAACCATTTCATGGAAAATCCAAGGAAGGGGACAGTGAACCGTGTTGAAGTTAAACATCGAAGGAACCGAAAGCGAAGTGGAGAAATTTTTGCAGGACATGCAAAAAATGTACTTGTATGTCGCGGTCAAACGCGACGGCAATGAAGAAAGAACCGAGGTTTGTTGTGAGGCCAAAAAAGTGAAACACACCCGGGTCCGGATTCAGACTGAAGACGGGAAAATGATTGAAATTCCCTGTTGGGATTTGGAGGTTTTCAAAGAAGAGAAAAAATCGGTGTGGAAATTTAAGTCCTACGATATTTTCGCGTAAATCCGACCGGATGGGGAAAAACTGGGGACTTGGATGCTTAAAAGGACTGGAAACGCATAGGATATAGTATTCCATGTCCTTGGAGGTAAATCATGAATCCTTTTATCCCCTCGTTATCCAATGAAGAAATGATCTCCATCATCCAAAAAGGACTCGGCCGGACATCCCAACCGAAACGGATCATTGTGGTTGGAGCGGGAATGGCCGGATTGGTGGCTGCTTCTTTGTTGAAAGAAGCCGGGCATGAAGTGATCCTTTTGGAATCCTCAGATCGTGTGGGAGGAAGGGTTTATACCATCCGGTCACCGTTTGAAAACGGGGAGTATATGGAGGCCGGAGCCATGCGCATTCCCAATACCCATCATTTGACATTGGCGTATATCCGGAAATTCGGGCTGATGCTTCGGCCGTTTGTGAATTCCACTCCCAACGATCTGATTTTTGTCAATAATGTGTTGGTGCGGCAGAAAGAGTATGAACGAAATCCGGATGTCTTGAGGTTTCCGGTCAATGCATATGAAAAAGGGAAAACGATCAGCAATTTGCTCAAACTGGCCGTTTCCCCGATCACTCAGTTCATCGAAGAAGATCCGGAACAGCGGTGGATTACGGTGATTAAAGAATTTGACAAATATTCTGTCGATTCATTTTTCCGGTACAATCCGGTGGGATGGACCCTGTCGCCGGCAGCGATTGAACAAATCCTGGTGCTCGCGGATTTGGAAGGGCTTCCCGAATTGTCTTTTCTAGAGGCGTTGCGTGAACTGATCCTTCTTGAAAGCCCGGATGTTTCTTTTTATGAGGTGGCCGGAGGGATGGATCAATTGCCGAAAGCCTTTTTGCCGCAACTTCGGCCCAACATTTTGTTCCGGCACAAGATGACCCGGATTGTGCAAAATGAACGGGAAGTCACCATTTATGCCCTGGATCAAAATTCGAGGACGGTTCAAGTGACCGGAGATGCCGCCATCATCACGATTCCTTTTTCCGCTTTTCAATATGTGGACGTCGAGCCGTACGATTCTTTTTCGCATGCCAAATGGAAGGCGATCCGGCAATTGCATTACGTGGCTTCCACCAAAATCGGAATCCAGTTTAACAAACGGTTTTGGGAAGACGCGGGACTGTTTGGCGGGAAAATGATCACCGACCAGCCGACCCGCTTCACCTATTTTCCCAGTCATGGGTTTGGCAGTGACACCGGCGTGGTGCTGGCCAGTTACACATGGGAGGATCATGCATTGATTTGGGATGGATTGTCCCTGGATCAACAAATCAAAGAATGCATGGATGAGCTGATGAAAGTTTTCGGCCCCTCGATCGAAAACCATGTCGTGACGGGCGCTTCCTTCAGTTGGCAAAAATATCCGCATACCAACGGTGGATTCTCGATGTTTAAACCGGAACAGGAAAGCGAGTTGTTTCCGGCCGTTATTGCGCCGGAAGGAAGGGTGTACTTTGCAGGGGAACATGCTTCCTATACGAGAACATGGATCCAGGGAGCGATTGAATCCGGAATCCGGGCAGCCCACGATGTCCACCGGCGGGATGAACCATAAGCCTGTATGGGATGGATCAGGCTTATTTTTTTTGCCTGTTTTCCACAAGGGGGGGATGCAAACTGGTACTCTGCCGAAAACAGTGGTAGAGTGAGATTGGTAATCTTTTTTGCGTGGATTGAAAGGATGTTAAGAATCAAGATGAAAAAATCAGTGGTACTTGCAGAAAAACCTTCCGTCGGCCGGGATCTTGCCCGTGTCCTCGGTTGCCGCAAAAAAGGAAATGGCTTTATGGAAGGAGACAAATATATCGTGACATGGGCATTCGGCCATCTTGTCACATTGGCGGAACCGGAAGCCTATGACAAAAAGTACAAAGTCTGGCGGATGGAAGATCTGCCGATTTTGCCCCAACCCTTGAAACAAGTGGTGATCCGGAAAACGAGCAAACAATTTCACCAGATCAAGAAGCTGATGTCCCGACCGGATGTGAAAAACATTGTCATTGCCACCGATGCCGGCCGGGAAGGGGAACTGGTGGCCTGGTGGATTATTGAAAAAGCCCGGGTCAAAAAGCCGGTCAAGCGTTTGTGGATTTCCTCCGTCACCGACAAGGCGATCAAAGAAGGTTTTAAAAAACTGAAGGACGGAAAACTGTACGAAAACTTATACCGTTCCGCGGTGGCCCGGGCGGAAGCGGATTGGGTGGTTGGCATTAATGCGACCAGGGCGTTGACCAGCAAGTATAATGCCTCGCTTTCATGCGGACGGGTCCAGACCCCCACGTTGGCCATGATTGCCCGCCGCGAAGAGGAGATCAAAAACTTCCAGCCGAAGACATTTTACGGGGTGGAAGCGGTCACGGACAAAGGGTTGAAATTCACTTGGAAAAAAGGCCGGAGCTTTCGCAAAGAAATTTGCGAAAACATCGTGTCCGCAGGCAAAGGAAAGAAACTTTCCATCACCCATGCCAGCCGGAAAAAGAAAAAGAAATGGGCGCCTGCCCTTTACGACTTGACCGAATTGCAACGGGAAGCCAACCAGCGGTACGGATTTTCCGCCAAAGAAACCTTGTCGACGCTTCAGCAATTGTATGAAACACACAAAGTGGTCACCTATCCGCGCACGGATTCCCGTTATTTATCTTCCGACATCGTGGATACGTTAAAAGAGCGGATCGAAGCCTGCCGGGTGGGTCCGTATGCGGAGTTTGCCCGGCAAGCAAAACAAGGGGTGAAAGCCGGCGCCCATTTCGTGGATGACCGGAAAGTTTCTGATCACCATGCCATCATTCCGACCGAAGAGCCGGTCCGGTTGGAAGACCTCAGCCCCCGGGGACGAAAGATTTTTGATCTGGTGGTGCGAAGGTTTTTTGCCGTGTTGTTCCCACCCTTTGAATATGAGGAGATCAAGTTGGAGGGAACCATCGGAGGGGAACCATTCATCGCCGGCGGGAAAACCGTGTTGTCCCCCGGCTGGAAACAAGTGGCCGGCAGCGAACCGGAAGCCGACATGAACCCGGCATTATCCCGGGTTCAGCCCGGCGAGGAGCTGACCGTCCGGTCTTTGAAGTTGACGCAAGGGGAAACGGAGCCGCCGGAACGCTTTACCGAAGGCACCTTGATCGCCGCCATGGAAAATCCGGTGAAATACATGGAAACCGACCGGAAAGATTTGATCAAAACGATCGGGGAAACGGGCGGGCTCGGAACCGTGGCCACCCGGGCGGATATCATCGAGAAATTGTTTGACAGCTATTATATTGAAAAGAAAGGAAAATACATTTACCTCACCTCCACCGGGAGACAACTGCTCGATTTGGTCCCGGAGGAGCTGAAATCGCCGGAACTCACTGCGAAATGGGAACAAAAACTGCAATCGATCGCTAACGGGAAATTGAAAAAAGAAAGCTTCTTGCGTGAGATGAGGGATTATGCCAAACGGGTGGTCCATGAGATCAAAGCCAGCGAACGCACCTTCCGCCATGACAACCTGACAGCCACCCGCTGTCCGGACTGCGGCAAGCGGCTGCTTGAAGTCAAGAACAAAAAAGGAAGAATGCTGGTTTGCCAGGACCGGTCCTGCGGTTACCGGAAAAACCTGGCCCGCATCACCAATGTCCACTGCCCCGAATGCAGAAAGCGGATGGAACTGCGCGGGGAAGGAGAGGGGCGCATCTTTGTCTGTTCTTGCGGTTTTCGGGAAAAATACGCCTCTTTCAAAGAACGGATGGAAAAAGAGCAAAAAAGCAAAGTCTCGCGAAAAGAAATCAATCGCTATCTCAAACAACAGGAGGAACTGTCCAATCCGGCTCTCAAAGAAGCCTTGTCCAAACTCTTTTCCTCCAATGAATGAGAATTCTCCCCGTCTTTTCAACCCTGCTGAAAAGGCGGGGGTTTTTTATATTCTTCGGATCATCACAAAAGGAAACCGAAAGAACAAGGTTAAATGGATAAACCTTGATTTGGATCAAAAACGGTGATCCAACATTAAAAAAGATGGGCAGAATGGGATCTGTCCATCTTTTTTGCAGATTGCAGGAGGAAAAGTATCGTTCACCAACGTATTTCTTCGTTTTTTAAAGTCAAATTTAGAATTTTTTTATAATTATTAATATTAGCAAAAGGAGAAGGAAGAAAAACCATCGATTTCAAAGTTTTTAATGACACGGACTCACAGGTAAAGAGGTGAAAGGTTGCCAAAATGAAAACGATACATCATGGGAAACTCTTCTTATGCTTCATTTTGGTTGCATGTGCCCTGGTCACACCAACCGCCTATGCAACCGGCGGCGGGGGTTTCGATGTTCCAGAGATCCATGAGGATTTCAACCAGGGAAAACCGGCTCCGGCTCCCACACCGACGGAGGAGCTGAACGTTGCCCCGTCCAAGCAGGAAAAAGGATTCTTCAGCAAAATGGGAGACGTTGTCTCCGGCTCTTGGAACAAATTAAAAGACGGGGTCTCCAACACCTGGAACAACCTGAAAAACGGCGCGAAAAAAGCTTGGAACACCGCCGCATCCGCCACCAAAAATGCGGCCCAAAAAGCCTGGGATTGGATGACCTCCACAGCAGGCAAAATCACCGGGGGAATTGTGCTTGGAATCACAGCCCTTACCGGATTGTTCAGTAAGTTTGGACACCAGATAAAAAATGGAGTTCAGCGGGCATATAGCAGTGTTCGACAGTCAATAGAAAATTGGTTATATCCCAATGGGACGTTAAAGGATCGTGAAGTGACTGATAGACAGTTGGCATTTGCATCAGATATGACTTATAAAGATGTAATCTCAGAGAAAAATATAGAAACTTATCTTGGTGAAGATTGGTCAGAAGATAAAAGCTTAAGTCTTGACTTGTCTAATGGGCTACAAGCTCATGTGTTTGTTAACTCCACCACAAAAGAAATGATTATTGCTTTCCGGGGCACAGAACCTGATCAGTGGCAAGATATTGTAATCGGTGATGGGCCCATTGCTTTGGGGAATGACAGTAGTTTGGTTAATTCACAAGTAAATAAGGCACGCATTTTTGTGAAAGAACAGATTTTAAGTAATGAAAAGTATAAGCATTATAAAAAGACCATTACGGGGCATTCTTTAGGAGGATATTTAGCTGCTGATTGTGCAGCCAGATATAAAATTCCAGCAGTCACTTTTAATGCCCCGGGAAACAACCTGTTCCCAAATGTGAATGGGAGTACTTTGCTTGGATCTTTAGGTGGTCCTAAAGGGGCTGCTGTGTTAACTGCTGGAAGTTATGTGATAAATCTTACAGATCCTCATGTACAAGTGGATATTATTAAAGAGTCCACAGGCGCATATGATAAACTGATTCGCAACTATCGTTTTAATGATGATGTAGTGGGATCGGTTGGCTATCGACTGGGAGAAACTTATGATATTGATAAAGCCGGTAAAGTAACGTTAGATGAGGGACTAGATAACAAATTAAATATCAATGTTTTTTCGGGAAGTCATGGCATTTCTAATTTCACAACCGGGTACGATGAAGATACAAAGGAAAAATTAGATACACCCATTCCAAATTTATATGAGAAAAATAATGGAAATATTGCCCCAAGGGAGTGAATTCGGTTGAGAGGAAAGTGGATACCAATCATTTGTGTTTGTGTCATTGTTATGATGCTGACCGGTTGTCAAACAAATTCCGTTGATACATTACCAAAGGAAGAGGGAAAGCAAATGAGTCAAGAGGAAAAAAAACAACTGAAGGATAAAGCTGTTCAGCATATTAAAAGTACATACAATAAAGAGTTTGTTGTAACAAAAGTGGAGTGTGTTCGAGAGTTTAATTCCAATTGTTTTATAACGGGAAATGTGAAAGATGAGAACAATACAGAAATAACTGTTTATTGGATGCCTCCAGAGATAAAAGATGATTATGTGCTTGTGAAATGGGATCAGGAGTTAGAACCAAAAATCAAGGAAATTTCAAATAAACACTTTGAAATAAAGAGAATCGAAACTATCTCTTATACCAATGGGACAAAAACGAATAAATATACCGGAGAGATTCCATCCGTGTATGAAGTGCTGAAAAACGGGGGAGATAAGGATTATTTGTTTAAATGGACTGGAGAAATTTATAAAAACGGAGGGAAGTATGAACAATCAATAAAAAACTTTTTAGAGGAAATCGAAGAAATGAATTTTAATAGGGTACGAGTAACGATTTATGTTTATGATGATCAATTAAAAACATCGACAACAAAAGAAGATGAAGGAAAATACTTATTATACGAATATGTAATTTCGATTGATGATATTCAAAAAGCGGAAATTGATTCAATAAATTTGAATCAATATAAAACTGTATACTGATTTAGATGAATATGGGGATGGGCAAGAAAGATATTGGCCCATCCCTAAATTTATGGCTAAGTCAATGGGACAGCGGAATTTATATAATGATCTTAACAATTGTTTGATGATAGGAAGGGAGTAGAAAAAAGGTGAATATCCAAAGAAGCTGGATTGTTTTCATCCTGTTGTTTGTATTCCTGTTGGCCGGATGCACAGGCACAGGAGGCATGAGGGACATGGATTGGTCAGAAGAGAAAAAAATCAAAGAAAAAGCCATTCAGTATATCAAGGATACATACAATAAAGATTTTAAAGTATCCGATGTAAGTAAGGACCGTTTCACAGGACAAACTTATACAGTTAGAGGGAATGTCAAAGATCAAAAGAACACTCAAGTATCCGTTATTATGGAACCGAATGAAATCAGGGATACATATGTTGAGACATTATGGACGGAAGAATTAACTCCAAAAATTACGTCGTTGGTCAAAAAGGATTTTGATGTGAGAAGGATCGAGAATATTGGCTTTTCAGATGGGACGAAAAAAGATAAGTATACAGGGAAAATTCCTTCAGTGTTTGAAGTTTTGAAAAATGGAGTTGATCCGGAATATAAGCTAAATGTGACCTTAAGGGTTTATGAGCAAAATGGTCAATATGAACAAGGAATCAAAAACTTTCTAAAAGAATTAAAAAGGTTAAACTTTAACCAAGTTGGAGTAACAATTTTTGTTGCAGATGATGAATTAAAATCAGCACCAAAGGAAGCTGAAGAAAGTCAATATACCTTATACCGCTATAATATTCATTTTGAAGATATCCAAAACATAGACATTGATCATCATGATCTGAATCAATATAAGACAGTCATTAAAGAATAGAGAAACGGGGATGGGCAGAAAGAAATCGGCCCATCCCTAAATTTATGGCAAAGTCAATGGGACAGAGGAATTTATATAATGATCTTTAATCATAACAATTGTTTGATGAGAAGAAAGGAGTAGAAAAAAGGTGAATATCCAAAGAATCTGGATTCTTTTCATCCTGTTGTTTGTGTTCTTGGCGACCGGATGCACAGGCACCGGAGGCATAGGTAATTTGGATCTGGCAGAAGAAAAAGAGATCAAAGAAAATCAATACAATATATCAAGGATACATATAACAAAGATTTTGAAGTGAGTGAAGTGAACAAGGGACAAGCTGCCGGACTCATCCGTGTACGGGGATTTGTGAAAGACGGAAAAGATACGGAAGCGACGGTTTTTTGGAAAAAAGAAGAGGAAATGGATGACACCTATCTCACGGAATTATGGACGAAAGAATTGACCCCGAGAATCAAAGATATGTTGAACAAACATATGAGTGTGAGAAGCGTTGACCATGTTTCCTATAATGACGGAACTGTGGAAGCATTGAAGAAGCCGATGATAAAGACGGATTAGATCAACGATTAACGGCGAAGTTTGGTCATAAAATAGGTAATTTTACTGATAGTAGCAAATCACCGATTCCAAATCTCTATGATCAGGATGGAAATCTTGTATCGAGGAAAAGGAGTGTGAAAATGGAGTGAGAACTATAAAAAGCTTTTTAATAGTCTTCTTTATGTGTTCATTGTTATTGACAGGTTGTCAGGTTGGTTCTACAGGTTCAAATGAAGGAGAGAGAGAGATGTATCAATTGGAAGATGAAGAATTAAAGGAAAAAGCTGCACAGTATATAAAAGAAAAGTACCAAAAAGAATTTGAAGTAAAAGGAATAAATAGAGGCAGGGTGACAGGCACAGTTTATGTGGATGGGATCGTGAAGGATGGAAAAGATACGGAAACTAGCATAATATGGGAACGTAACGGACAAGTAGGGGATACATACGTTTCTGTATTATGGACAAATGAGTTGAAACCAAAAATTGAAGCACTCGCAAACAAACACATGGAAGTAAGGCGTATTGAAGACATTGTGTATAGTAGTGGAAAAATAGATAAATATACAGGCAATATCCCATCTGTTTTTGAAGTATTAAAAAACGGAGGGGATCCGGATTTTGCGCTACAAGTTACATTACGAGTATATGAACATGCCGGCCAGTTTGAGAAAGGATTAAAAGAATATTTAGATGAAATTAAAGGGCTTGGCATAAATGAGATTATAATAACGGTTTTCGTTGTAGATGATCAGTTGAAATCTGCACAGGAAGACGTAAAAGAAAGTAGCTACACCTTATATCGCTACAATATTGTGATCAATGATATTCAAAAAGTAGATATTGTCAATCTTGATCTGAATCAATATAAGACAGTCATCAAAGAATAGAGAAATAGGGATGGGCAGAAAGAAATCGGCCCATCCCTAAATTTATGGCTAAGGTCAATGGGACAGAGGAATTTATATAATGATTTTAGCGATTGACTGAAGATAAGAAAGGAGTGGAAAAAAGATGAATTTCAAAAGAATCTGGGTCTTGACTATCATGTTGTTTGCATGTTTGGTGGCTGGATGCACGGGAGGTATGGGAGAGTTGGATCAAGCCGAAGAGAAAGAAATCAAAGAAAAAGCGATTCAATATATCAAAGATAAGTACCAAAAAGAGTATGTGGTGTCTGAGGTAGTCAAAAACCCGGCAACAGGTCAGGCTTATACAATCAGAGGGAACATCAAAGATGACCAAAACACCAGGGTAACGGTAATTATAGAACTGCCAGATGAAATCAGAGATACATATGTAGGGAAATTATGGTCAGAGGAATTAAAACCAGAAATCACTTCTTTGGCGGAAAAGTATATGGATATAAATACTGTGGAAGATATTGCTTACACAAGTGGAACGAAAGGTGACAGCGTTCGTGGAGAAATTCCTTCCGTTTTTGAACATCTGAAAAATGGTGGAGATCAGCAGTTTACATTGTCGATTTCATTAAGAATCTATGAACAAAATGGGCAATATGAACAAGGGATTAAGCGCTTTTTGAAAGAACTAAGGGGTATGCATTTTCATGAGGTAGTGATGGAGATTTTTGTTTCCGATGACGAATTAAAAACCGTATCAGAAAAAGCCGAAGAGAGTAAATATACCTTATATCGCTATAACATTTCAATTGATGATATTCAAAAAATTGATATTGATCATTACAATTTGGATCAATACAAAACAGTTCTTAAAGATTAATCAAACAGGGATGGGCAGAAAGAAATCGGTTCATCCCTAAATTTATTTGCTAAGTAATGGGACAGAGGAATTTATATAATGACCTTAGGGATTGATTGATGATAGGAAGGGAGTGGAAAAGGTGAATATCCAAAGAGGCTGGATCGTTTTCATTCTTTTGTTTGTATTCCTTGTGGCTGGATGCACAGGAACGGGAGGAGAGGGAGATATAGATCAGGCAGAAGAGAAAAAAATCAAAGAAAAAGCCATTCAGTATATCAAGGATACATATAACAAAGATTTCGAAGTATCCGAAGTAAGTAAAGATCGTTTTACAGGACAGAATTATACAGTTAGAGGGAATATAAAAGATGAGAAAAATACACAAGTATCAGTTATTATGGAACAAGGCGAAATCAGAGATACATATGTAGGTACGTTATGGACGGAAGAATTAAAACCAAAAATGACTACCTTGGCTCAAAAACATTTTGATGTAAGAGAGTTGGAACATATTGTTTTTTCTAATGGAAGAAAAAGAGATAAGTATACCGGTGACATTCCCTCTGTCTTTCATGTATTAGAAAATGGAGGAGATCCTGATTATACATTGGATTTAACATTAAGGGTTTATGAACAAAATGGTCAATATGAACAAGGAGTTAGAAGTTTTTTACAAGAGATTGAGAAATTAGGGTTTAATAAAGTGATTATAGAGATCTATGTGTCTGATGATAAATTAAAATCAATAGCTGAGGAAACTAAAGAAAGTGAATACACATTATATCGGTACAATATTGTGATTGATGACATTCAAAAAGTAGATATTGATAGTCTTGATCTGGATCGATACAAAACAGTAATCAAACATTAAACAAAAAGGGATGGGCAGAAAGACATTGGCCCATCCCTGATTTATGGTTGAGTTAATAGGACAGAGAAATTTATATAATGATCTTAGTTATTGTTTGATGAGAAAAAGGGAGTGGAAATGGTTGAGAGGAAAGTGGGGCTTGGTCATTTGTTTGATTGCTTTAACGTTAACGGGTTGTGAGTCAAGTTTAATCAATACATCCTCTGAGGAAAATCAAGAAGCAGAAAAGAAAGCAAAAGAAGTAGCAATTCAGCATATCAAGGATACATATAACAGAGAATTTAAGGTAACAAAGGTGGAGCACACACAAGTACTGGAATCCAGATATGTCATTCGCGGGACTGTTGAGGATGGAAAGGATACACCAGCTACCGTGTATTGGGTGTTACCAGATCAAGTCACTGATAGTTATGTATTAAATTATTGGAATCAGGAGTTAGAACCAAAAATCAAGGAGATTTCAAAGAAGCACTTTGATATAAAGAGAATTGAAAGCATCTCTTATACCAATGGGACATTACCGAATAAATATACCGGAGAGATTCCATCCGTGTATGAAGTTCTGAAAAACGGGGGAGATAAGGATTATTTGTTTAAATGGACTGGGGAAATTTATAAAAACGGAGGGAAGTATGAACAATCAATAAAAAACTTTTTAGAGGAAATCGAAGAAATGAATTTTAATAGGGTACGAGTAACGATTTATGTTTATGATGATCAATTAAAAACATCAACAACAAAAGAAGATGAAGGAAAATACTTATTATACGAATATGTAATTTCAATTGATGATATTCAAAAAGCGGAAATTGATTCAATAAATTTGAATCAATATAAAACTGTATACTGATTTAGATGAATATGGGGATGGGCAGAAAGAAATCGGCCCATCCCTAAATTTATGGCTAATTTAATTTGGGCAGAGGAATTTATATAATGATCTTTAATCATAACAATTGTTTGATGAGAAGAAAGGAGTGGAAAAGGTGAATATCCAAAGAAGCTGGATCGTTTTCATTCTGTTGTTTGTATTCCTTGTGGCTGGATGCACAGGAACGGGAGGCATGGGAGATATAGATCAGGCAGAAGAGAAAAAAATCAAAGAAAAAGCCATTCAGTATATCAAGGATACATATAACAAAGAATTTGAAGTGAGTGAAGTGAACAAGGGACATGCTGCCGGACTCATCCGTGTACGGGGATTTGTGAAAGACGGAAAAGATACGGAAGCGACGGTTTTTTGGAAAAAAGAAGAGGAAATGGATGACACCTATCTCACGGAATTATGGACGAAAGAATTGACCCCGAGAATCAAAGATATGTTGAACAAACATATGAGTGTGAGAAGCGTTGACCATGTTTCCTATAATGACGGAACTGCCAAAGACACGAGATATACCGGAAATATTCCTTCCATCTTTGACGTGTTGAAGAATGGAGGGAATGAAAAGTATATCTTGGAGGTGACCGGTGAAATATATGAAAACGGCGGACAGACTCCCGAAAATATCAAGTCATTTCTAAAAGAATTAAGGGATATGAATTTTCATGAGATCGGATTCGAATTCCATGTTTACGATGACCGGTTAAACGCTGATCTTGCCAAAGATGAAAATAAATATTTGTTATATCGCTATAACATTCACATCCCAAACATCCAAAAAGTGAATATCGAAAACCTTGATTTGGATCAATATAAAACCGTGATCCAACATTAAAAAAGATGGGCAGAAAATTTGTTCTGTCCATCTTTTTGCCTTATCGCAAGTCGACAAAGGATAATTTATCAAGTTATTCCTTCATTTTTTAACTCAAATATGGAATTTTTTATTATAATTATTAATATTGGCAAAAGAAAAAGGAAGAAAATCCATCGATTTCAAAGTCTTTAATGAAACGGACTCACAGGTAAAGAGGTGAATGGTTGCCAAGATGAAAAGATTACGTGACGGGAGCCTTTTGTTCTTGTTTCTTTTCGCTTCCATGGTTATTTTTCCGGTTTCAGCCCATGCCGTCGGCGGAGGGTTTGAGGTTCCCGAAATCAATGAGGATTTCCGTGAGATCAAAGAAGGACCGGCTCCCGACAAAGGGACACCGACGGCGGAAACCGGGGAAGGGAAAGGTTTTCCGGATCGTGCGGCGGACGGGATTTCCGGCTTTTTCAACCAATTAAAAAGCGGGGTCCAAAAGGCATGGGATTCCGCCATCATGGCCACCAAAAATGTGGCCCGGCAAGCATGGGACTGGGTGACATCCACTGCCGGGAAAATAACGGGAGGAATGATGCTGGTGGTCACAGCCCTCGCCGGATTGTTCGGCAAGTTCGGCCGGCAGATCCAAAGCACCGTCCAAAGAGCATACAGCAGTCTGAAGCAGAGGATGCAGAACCGGCTGTATCCGAACGGCACATTGAAAGACCGGAAAGTGACTGACCGGGAGTTGGCGATCGCCGCCATGGCATCCAAGGGGGGAACTGTCGGGCAGAAAACCGTGGACAAGCCGGGAAAAGATTGGGAGGCTGTTTCCGGTTTAAGGGAAGAGCTTCCGAACGGCTTGCAAGCCGATGTGTTTGTCAACCCCCGCACCAACGAGATGATGATTGCTTTCCGGGACACGGAGACTTTCCCGGGAAAAACGGGCAAAGGTGCTGCGGGATTTGATCAGGATGCCGTCAATGCGCAAGTGATTGCGGCCCGTAAATATTTGCAAGAAAAGATCTTCAGTGAAGAAAAATACCGCCATTATGACAAGATCCTGACGGGACATGCCTTGGGAGGATATGTCGCTGCGGACTGTGCCGCCAGATACAAGATCCCGGCCGTGACGTTTAATGTTCCAAAGTTGCCAAACGTAAGTGAGAAAACATTGTTGGGGGCATTGGGCGGGTCCAAAGGAGCCGTGGGAATGGCTCCCATGGGCAATTATGCGGTCAAAATCACAGAGGGTTCCCGTGCGGCAAAAGTCGTCAAAGAATCAACCGGTGCATACGACAAACTGATCCGCAACTATCGTTTTCCGGAAACAAGCGGGAATGATTCCGGCGGACGGTTCGGGAAAAAGGGCACACCCCTTTTTGAATTTTTCGGAAAAGTGAAGGGGAATCTTGTTCCAAGATAACTTTTGTCTTATGGGGCGGTTGGAAAGATGCATTTTCAAGGGGAAAACAAGGCGCATGTCACGCCCTTTGTTTTTTTACTTGATAAAATTTCAATATCCCCATTTGAAATTGATGAGATAAATCGGTTAAACAATTTGTGAATAGATTATGAAAAAGAAAGGAGTATTGAAAATAATGTCATATATTATATAATTTCATAGGATTTTCAGAATTCCCCTTCAGCAAGGGGACGCATCATGCAAAAGAGGTGAAAGGTTGCCAAAATGAAAACGATACATCATGGGAAACTCTTCTTATGCTTCATTTTTGTTGCATGTGTACTGGCCACACCAACTGCCTATGCAACCGGTGGCGGGAGTTTCGATGTTCCGCAGATCCATGAGGATTTCAACCAAGGAAAACCGGCTCCGGCTCCCAAGCCGACGGAGGAGCTGAACGTTACCCCGTCCAAGCAGGAGAAAGGCTTCTTCAGCCAAGTGGGAGACTTTGTCTCCGGTTCTTGGAACAAATTAAAAAACGGGGTCTCCAACACTTGGAACAACCTGAAAAACGGCGCGAAAAAGGCTTGGGACACCGCCGCATCCGCCACCAAGAAAGCGGCCCAAAAAGCCTGGGATTGGATGACCTCCACAGCAGGCAAAATTACTGGGGGAATTGTGCTTGGAATCACAGCCCTTACCGGATTGTTGAGTAAATTCGGACAACCCCTCGCCAGAGGAATCCAATCGGCCTATACGAGTTTGAAAAATCTTTTTGCGAGAAAGGGATTGGAAGGACAAAATCTGACCGCCAGTCTGGGGAATGCCGGAATGGCAGGGGGGAACAGCCAATATCCTTATGGAAAGCTGAGTGATATCAATATTTCAGATAAACAGTTGGCTGAGTTATCTGATTTAGTTTATGCTGATGAAACTGTTATAAAAGATGATTTGGATATAGTTTTAGGTGAAGAGTGGGAGATAGATTCAAATTTAAACCTTGATTTAAAAAATGGATTACAAATGTATGTATTCAAAAATATATATTCTAAGGAAATGGTGATTGCTTTTCGAGGAACTGAGCCAGACCGATGGGAAGATATTGTAATTGGTGATGGTCCGATTGCTTTAGGGAATGATATAAATCCACAAGCAATCGAAGCAAGAAAAATGATTTCAAATATAGTTAATAGTGAAGAATATAAAGGATACAAAATGGTATTGACTGGACATTCTCTTGGAGGATATTTGGCATTAGATTCAGCAACTAAATATGGAATTCCAGCAGTAACATTTAATGCTCCTGGAAAAAATTTGTTTCCTAATGTTAATGCCAGCACTATCCTAGGAGGTATTGGGGGAACATTAAGAAGTTATTTTACAAACCTGTTAAATCCCGAAGTTCGTGAAATAGCTGCTAAGGAAATAGCAGGTGCTTATGATGATCTAATTAGAAATTATCGTTATGATGATGACCTTGTTGGTTCATTAGGATATCGTCCGGGTGAAACTTATGAGATAGAATCTGATGGAAGTGTGAAAAGGGTGGACGAGTTAACCGGATTGGATAATCAAATCGGACTTGGATTATCCAGTCACGGGATTTCCAACTTTACCGGATATGACAGAGGTGAAAAAAAACCTGTAGATACACCTATTCCCGATGTATATGATGAAGATGGAAACATTGTAAAAAGGTGAGGTGTAAATTAAAGGTGTTTAGAAAAAGATGGTTTCTTGTAATATTTATGTTTGCTTTGTTGTTAACTGGTTGTCAGACAAATTCGATAGAAACAATACAGGAAGAGGGAAAGCAAATGAGTCAAGAAGAAGAGAAACAGCTCAAAGAAAAGGCAATTAAATATATTAAAGAAAAATATAATAAAGATTTTGAAGTGAGTGAAGTGAGCAAGGGACAAGCTGCCGGACTCATCCGTGTACGGGGAAAAGTGAAAGATGGAAAGGATACGGAAGTGACGGTGATTTGGGAGAAGGACAATGAAATCAAAGATACTTATGTAATAGCGTTATGGAGGCAAGAATTGAGTCCCAAAATAACAGCAATGATAAACAAATATATGGATGTAAGGCGGATTGAAAGTATTTCATACAGCAATGGGAAGAGGCCCCATAAATATAGCGGAGAAGTTCCATCTGTATTTGAAGTGTTGAAAAATGGTGGAGATAAGGACTTTACTTTAGTGATTACTGCACGAATTTATAACGATAATGGGCTGTATGAATCAGGTCTGAAAAACTTTTTGAAAGAAGCCCAATCAATGAATTTTAATAAAGTTATGATGGAAGTATTTGTTGCAGATGATGAATTGAAATCGGCCCCTGAAGACGTTAAGGAAAGCAGCTATACTCTGTATCGCTACAATATTGTTATCGATGACATTCAAAAAGTGGATATTGATAATCTTGATCTGGATCAATATAAAACGGTAATCAAAGAATAGAGAAACAGGGATGGGCAAGAAAGATATTGGCCCATCCCTAAATTTATGGCTAAGTCAATGGGACAGCGGAATTTATATAATGATCTTAACAATTGATTGATGATAGGAAGGGAGTAAAAAAGATGAATTTCAAAAGAAGCTGGATTGTTTTCATCCTGTTGTTTGTATACTTGCTGGCAGGATGCACAGGCACGGGAGGAGTGGGAGATATGGATAAAGCTGAAGAAAAAGAGATCAAAGAAAAAGCGATTCGGTATATCAAGGATACGTATAATAAGGAATATGAAGTTTCTGATGTGACGAAAGATTTTTTAAGCGGACAGATATATACAGTTGAAGGAAATATAAAAGATGATAAAAACACTTATGTAGCAATCATTATGGAACAGAATGAAATCAGGGATACTTATGTGGAAACATTATGGACCGAAGAACTCAAACCAAAGATCACGTCATTGGTTCAAAAACATTTTGATGAGAGAAAGATTGAGCACATTGCTTATTCAAATGGCCCGAAAAAAGATAAGTATACCGGAGAGATTCCATCGGTGTTTGAAGTCTTGAAAAATGAAGGGGCTCCGGATTATGAGCTAATCGTAAAATTGAGAGTCTATGAACAAAATGGCCAATATGAAAAAGGAATCAAGAGCTTTTTAGAAGAACTAAAAAAGCTGAACTTTAACCACGTTGGAGTAACAATTTTTGTTGCAGATGATGAATTAAAATCAGCACCGAAGGAAGCCGAAGAAAGTCAATATACCTTATACCGCTATAATATATCATTTGAAGATATCCAAAACATAGACATTGATCATCATGATCTGGATCAATATAAAACAGTAATCAAAGAATAAAGAAACGGGGATGGGCAGAAAGATATTGGCCCATCCCTAAATTTATGGCTAAGTCAATGGGACAGCGGAATTTATATAATGGTCTTAACGATTGTTTGATGAGAAGAAAGGAGTGGAAAAGGTGAATATCCAAAGAAGCTGGATCGTTTTCATTCTGTTGT
>NZ_REFP01000009.1 GCF_003688725.1 Thermoactinomyces vulgaris | reverse complement strand
CTGATTTTGGGCATTGTCTTGTGCATCTTTGCCACACCGTTAGGGATTGCCGTACTCAGTGGTATGGCTTTGTCATTTGTGATCAGTATGGCCCTGAATGGTTGGGAAATTAACAAAATGACCTTCTTGAAGCAGCCATTGGCGGCCTCTTGGGATTGATCGGAGGAGGCATCACGGCAGGAGCTTCCCGGGGCTTGGCCAGCGGCATCGGGCAAAAACTGATCATGGGTGCCAAAAATTCCAAATTCTTGGGTCCTGTTCTTCGCGGAGGACAGAAACTGGTTTCCAAGATGCCTGCTCCCATTCAAAAAATGTTTACCAAAGGCGGATTCATCGGAGCAGCCGAGGGTGCCGGCACCAGTGTGGCAGACGATATCCTGCATGGGCGGAAGATCAATTGGAAAAATGCAGTCTTATCGGGAATAGGCGGCGCAGCACTGGTCGGATTAGGATCATTCATCGTTCCCAAGTTAGACCCAATCATCGATAAAGTAACCACTGCATTCAAAAAATCAGAAACTGTTGAAATCGCAGCAAAACAAGTCGCAGATTGTTTTTCTTATCGATATCAATCAAACAGTTATTTGGCTTTTATTCAAGTATCGAATTGTGTTCGTACTCAACAGCTAACCGATGAAATAAGACAAAAAATCAAAGAAGAAAATTTTCAAAAGTATGGGGAAGAAAGTAAATCACGTAAACCATACTCCCCTCACAAAGATACGGGTAAAATAACGGTTCGGGAAGATGGAAAAAGAGTTTTAACACTTTATGATGGCACACAAAGGACTATTATTCACTCTGAACATGCTGGCAAAGATGTTTCTATAATTGTGAATGGAGAAGATTATAAAGTACCTATTGATGAAAACGGATTTCCTGATTTTACAAAGTGGACAGCCTATGCTTCAACCTTAAATCAGGATCAATATCTTTTAGGAGATAAAGCTCAGTTTAAGTTATTAAGCAAAAGATTGTACAAAGATATGACAAAAAATCAAAAATTAAGAGATAATATTGACGATACCTTCTTGGAAACATTAGAAAAAGGTGTTGGGGAGAAAAATGAGCCAGCAAAAAGGAAATTTAAAATCTTCATTTCGAAAAATAGTGTAATCAATAAAAATCTAACCAAAACAGAAATAGAGGATCTGCTTGCAGGAAAGGGAAGTTCATCCATTATTGAGAAACTAAACAAAGACCCTGAATTAAAACAAAAATTTCTTGAAGCGAATATCAGCTGGATTGAAAAAGGCAATGACCCGGTTGGATTTACATGGCATCATCATCAAGACGAAGGAAAAATGCAATTAGTCAAAACAAGGATTCATGGTAATATAAGGCATACAGGTGGACGGGTAATTTGGGGTGGAGGCGAAAGATAAAAACAAGGGAGGGAATACAATGGATCAAAAAATCAAATTACTCCTCCAAAAGGCAATAGATGAGAACAAAGAAAAAGTGATCGCTTATTTCCCTTATTTATTTCAGTATCCGTTTCATCCGGATACCACCTTTATCTTGTTAGAAGTCAGAGGGGATGGCGGCATTTTTGGTGTAACGATTTCACCCATGAACGGGTGGGGAACCCAGCTTTTCACCGATGCTAATGGACAAGAGCTTAAATTTGGAAATGCTCCCTTTGGATTTTATGCCTATGAAAAACTGGAGCAAGAACTTTCATCAGAAGAATTCGAAAAGCTGGAAGAAGATGAAGAACTCGTGGAGGAAATGGATTCCCATGTTAAAGATTACTTTGTTCCGTTTTTTCAGGAATGCTTTAACAAAGCTGGCGGAAAGAAATCGAAACTCCCTTATTATCTGTACTATCCAAATTCAGCCGAAGCATATGACTTGTTAACAGAAAAATGGTTAGAAACTTTTTGATGAACGTGATCAAGAAAACCGGTTTCTATAGTAGAATTGAAACCGGTTTTCTTTTTTATTTTGTTTTTCAGGGGGAAAAATTCATGGATACACCATTCGAAATCCAGTTAGAAAAGCTTTATCAGCAGATTGGAGAAACCATTGTTGAAATGATTCCTGAAGAATGGGAGAAAGTCTATTTATATGGAGAAGTAGGAGATGGATACTGTTATGCCTATTTCTACTATTATCCAAAAAACAGCACCTCTCCTGCTTATTTCTATGATATAACAGAGAAATTAAACGTTCCCAAAAACGAATTTCACAAATTAAGAAGCCAATTATTTGATCATCTTGTAGAACTGTGGGAAACCTTCAAGGAACATGATCAAGAGCCTTGGACCAATCTGACTTTATTCTTGGATTCATCCGGAAAAATAAAAATCCATTTCGACTATGAAGATCTATCCGATGCCAATCCTCTGCATCGCCGAATCATTTGGAAGTATCAATACCTTGGAATGATCCCAGAAGAACAAGAGGACAGAGAATTTTTGGAAGAATACTTAAAAAAAGAAAAGGAAGAAAAGTAAAGTCTCCCCTTTTATCTCTTATTTTCATTGATCATGCTCGTGTTTTACTCCGGGTTTATAACAAAACTCCCAAAGTTTTTTGCCGGCTCCCCATTGGCAATGGAGTCGGCATGATTAATTTGACGAATTTTAACAGACTGGCATTACGGGAGCGAATTCGAATGGATCGTAAAATCAAATCACTCCTCCAAGAAGGAATTAATTTAGAAAAAGAAAATGTCATTCAGCATTTTCGGTATTTATTACAATATCCGTTTCATCCGGATACAACCTTTATCTTGTTGGAAGTCAGAGGGGATGGCGGGGATTTTGGCATATCAATCTCCCCCATGAGCGGATTCGAAAGACAACTTTCCATCGACGCCAATGGAGAAGAGCTCAAATTAGGAGGAGCCCCATTTATATTTCATGCTTTTGAAAAACTGGAGCAAAAGCTTTCTCCCGAAGAATTTGAAAAGTTGACAGAAGACGACGAACTCGTAGGTGATATGGACGACTATGTAAAAGATTACTTTGTTACGTTTTTTCAGGAATGCTTCAACAAAGCCGGCGGAAAGAAATCAAAACTCCCTTATTATCTTGGCTATACCAATGGCGATGTCTATGACTTGTCAACAGAAAAATGGATTGACTTTTCGGTTGAATAACACGAAAAACCGGTTTCTATTATAAAATTGAAACCGGTTTTCTTTTTTATTATTTTACGGGGGGAAGATCCATGGATACTCCATTCGAAACCCAATTGGGTAAACTTTATCAGCAAATCGGAGAAACCATTAATGAAATGATTCCTGAAGAATGGGAAAAAGTCTATTTGTATGGAGAAGTAGGAGGTGGATACTGTTATGCCTATTTCTACTATTATCCAAAAAACAGCATCTCTCCTGCTTATTTCTATGATGTAACAGAGAAATTAAACGTTCCCAAAAACGAAAATTAAGAAGCCAATTATTTGATCATCTTGTAGAACTGTGGGAAACCTTCAAGGAACATGATCAAGAACCTTGGACCAACCTGACTTTATTCTTGGATTCATCCGGAAAATTTAAAATCGATTACGACTACGAGGATCTTTCGGATGCTAATCCTCATAATCGAAAAATCATATGGAAATATAAATATCTTGGTATTTTACCCATAGACCAAGATGATAGAGAATTTCTGGAAGAATACTTAAAAAAGGAAAAGGAAGAAAAGTAAAATTTCCCCTTTTATCTCTTATTTTCACTGATCATGCTCGTGTTTTACTCCAAGTTTATAACAAAACTCCCAAAGCTTTTTTGCCAGCTTCCCATTGGCAATGAAGCCGGCACGATTAGTTTGAAATGACGAATTTTAACAGACAGGCATTACAGGAGCGAATTCGAATGGACCCAAAAATTAAGTTACTTTTACAAGAGGCAATGAATGATAAAAAAGAAAAAGTGATTGCTTATTTCCCTTATTTATTTCAGTATCCGTTTCATCCGGATACCACCTTTATTTTGTTGGAAGTCAGTGGGGATGGCGGGGATTTTGGCATATCAATCTCCCCCATGAGTGGATTCGAAAAACAACTTTCCATCGACGCCAATGGAGAAGAGCTCAAATTAGGCGGAGCCCCATTTATATTTCATGCTTTTGAAAAACTGGAACAAAAGCTTTCTCCCGAAGAATTTGAAAAGTTGACAGAAGACGACGAACTCGTAGGTGATATGGACAACTATGTAAAAGATTCCTTTGTTCCGTTTTTTCAGGAATGCTTCAACAAAGCCGGCGGAAAGAATTCAAAACTCCCTTATTATCTTGGCTATACCAATGGCGATGTCTATGACTTGATATCAGAAAGGTGGATTAACTCTTTAATTTAGTGATGCACTGGGAGTATATTCCTTCATGATCACCACAGTAGTGGCACATCTTACTCTTTCATACTACCAGTTGCTATCCCGCCGATTGTCGTCGTGTTTCGATCTGGATATCTGCGCATCCCAGACATAACTCGTGCCGGTTTCGCATTAAACGTGATCGTTGTTTTCATTGTTTCACTTATCATCTATTTCCTTCTTTGGGTCGCTCGGGGAATCGATTTAAACAGCGTTCCGGACATCTTTAAACAATGAATAAAAGAACCCCCCAGTTATTCGGAGGGTCTTGATCTAACACTTACAAGTCATTATTCAATCCTATAACGTCCCATCTGCATCTCCATCCTATAGGTCTTTTACCACTTCTTCATCCAGGATCGCTTTTCTCTTTTCCCAATCAGGCATCAGGGTGTACATCAGATTATAAAAGTCTTTGCTATGATTATTATGTTTAAAGTGGATAAGTTCATGCAGAATCACATAATCGATGCAATATTTAGGTGCCTTGATCAGTTCTGTATTGAGGAGCAGGGTATTTGCATCGATCAATGCAGAGCCCCATCTAGTTTTCATGATACGCAAATCGATTTTAGGTTTTGAAACACCGTACTTTCGCACCAACGGATACATTTTGTCAAGAGATGCATGAAAGATTTCATATGCTCTGCTGCGATACCAATTCTCCATAAGTTTGGCCTTCCGTAGATAATGAGCGGGATCATTCACATAAAGATAGATAAACCCCCGAAAGTATTTAACCATTTCCCGCTCTTCCGTCTTACGCACACGCAGCCGGTATTGTTTGCCCAGATATTTGAAGGACTCACCGCTTACATACTCTCTTTTGCCTTGCTGATAAGGCTGGACAGATGCAAAGCTTTTTATGTGTTTTTCAATCCATGCTCCTTTGCTCTTGACAAAGTCACAAATAAAAGGAAGAGGTACTTGTTGATGGGCGGAGACTTCTACGGTCATATCCGGTTTGATATTCAGGTTGACATTTTTTACGTTTTTTCGTGTAACGGTAAACTCAATCGTTTGCTTTTTATACTGGATCGAATACTTTTCCATCATTTTCACAACCTTAGTACCGCCTCAGGGCAACTGTTTTCACCTGTTCAATGATTTTATCAATTGTATCATAGTCGAGTTCGATCTGATGCGCTTTTTTAAACTCAAACAGAAGATCATCCAGATCCTGGTCAATCCGTTTATGAATTTCCATATTATCGTGCCAATCCACTTTTTGGTGTTTTCTGATGACTCCATCCATTTTCAAAGCCAACTCTGCAAGCGGATCAGTGTGATAAGTTGCTGAGGATTCCATTAATTGACTCACAAGATCTTTGGTGACTCCGTAAAATGCCTGGGCATTTTTGTTTTTCCTGATGGCATCCGGAAATTCATCATCGGATGGGCCTCTTCGATAATCCTTTATAATATCTTTCATGCGGTTTAAGTATTCTGCTTCTGAAATTCGTTTATCTCTATAAGCTTGAAGCGTCGCCTTAACCCGTTCCGAAAACTTCCTGTAATACGCCGGATTTTCATCCCATTTGGCATGAACACTTTTGGTTAACCGTGTGCGAATCGCATCGGCTTTGGCCCGTTTGGACTCCAACCGCTCCAGTTCCTCTTCAAATGCTTGCTCATTTAAAATATCAACCGGGTTGGTAACACGGATCACTTCTTCCGCCGCAATATAATTATCCATCAACTTCTGCATTTTTGCTTCATATTCCTTGTGATCAATGGAATCAGAATAGCGGAGCTTTACATTTCTGCGCAATTCCTGGAAAAATTTCAGATCCTTTTTATACTTTTGCAGTTCTTTCTCAGGCAAAGCATTATAGATTTTTTCGGATTGCAAGGCAATGGCAAGATTCCTGGCAAATTTGCTCAACACACCGTAAAATTCTTCTCTGCGTTCTTCATCTGCCAGCCAGACTTCATATTCTTCCAGATCCTGTTTGTTTCTGATCGGGGCAAATATTTGCACCAGATCCGAATGGTACTGCCGTAGAGAACCGATCACACTGATCACATCATAGATGGCTCCATTCAAGTCTTCCGGATCAAAGTTTTCCAACCCTGCTCCCGAATACATTTGCATCGCCTGATCCAATTTCTCCAACAATCCTCTGTAATCAATGATATAGCCATAATCCTTCCCATCATACAAGCGATTCACCCGCGCTATCGCCTGCAAAAGTGTATGTTCTTTCATTGGCTTGTCCACATAGAGCACTGTCGCCCGCGGGGCATCAAAACCGGTGAGCAATTTATCCACCACAATCAGCAAATCCAGTTCGTCCCCATGGACAAACTCATCCTTGATCGCATCTTCATACTCCTCCGGCGAGCCATAACGATCCATCATCCGCTTCCAAAAACGTTGCACTTTATCCTTTGATTCTGCATCAACCGCTTCGTGTCCTTCACGTTCATCTGGCGGGGAAATGACAACAGCACAATTCAAATCCCCCAGTTCTTCAAACGCCTCCAGATAACGAATCGCTTCAATTTTGCTGTTGGTTGCCAACATCGCCTTGAATTGGCTGCCCTCTGTTTTATAGTTTTTCAGGAAGTGTTCATTGATATCAAAGGCAATCATGCTGAGCCGTTGATCCGAAGAGGCAATTTTTTCAAACCGGCTCCACTTTTTCATTACTTCTTCTTTCTGTTTCTTATTCAGATGGCGGGTAATCATCCCCAACCGATGGTCAATGGCCTTCCGATTGACTGTTTGCTCAACCATTTTTCCTTCATACAATAACGGAACTATCGCCTTGTCCCGGACACCATCGGCAATCGTATAGGTATGAATCAGTTTTCCAAACTTGATCATGGTATTCTTTTCTTTTTTCATTAATGGGGTTCCGGTAAAACCGAGATAACAGGCATTGGGAAATACTTTCCTCATTTTGAGGTGCAACTCGCCATATTGTGTGCGGTGGGATTCATCCACCAATACAAAGATATCCCTGGATTCAGCTGTTTTTTGTTTGGAGGCGGTATCAAATTTATGTACCAATGAGGTGACAATATCGGCGTTCTGGTCATTGATCAAAGTGACCAGATGATTGCCGGAGGTAGCCCGGCTTGCTTTTAACCGTGTATTTCTGAATGTCCTGTGGATTTGTTTGTCCAGATCGATTCTGTCCGTGACCACGACTACCTTTGGATGGACATCTGTCAATTCTGAAAGAAGATATCTGGCCAGCATCACCATCGTCAGAGATTTGCCAGAACCCTGCGTGTGCCAAATTACTCCCGACTGGCGATTGCCATGTTCATCACGTTCTTTGATGGTTTTGGTGATTTCTTTCACCGCAAAGTATTGCTGGTACCGAGCCACTTTCTTTTCGTCTTTGTCAAACAATGTAAAGTACTGAATGATTTCCAGCAGCCGCTCAGGGTGGAACAAGGAAATGATACTACGATCCTGCATGGTGGGCAGTCTGTTTTCTACCGCTTTATCCAGCCAGGATTGCAGCCATTTTTCATCTTCTTCCTTCCACATCGACCAAAACCGTTTCGGTGTGCTGCAGGTGGCATACTTCGTTTCATTTTTGTTGGTAGACATCACTAGTTGAATATACTTGAACAAATGGGGAGCATAATTTTTCCCCTGGTTGCGAATCATTTGGCTGATCCCCTGATCCATGGAGATGGAAGCCTTTTTGCATTCAATAACCACCAGAGGAATGCCATTGACAAACAACACCAGATCCGGGCGAATCGTTTCCCGTCCATCCATCCGTTCAACACGAAATTCCTCGACAATATGAAAAACATTGTTTTCGACATGCTGCCAATCGATATACTGGATCGTAAACGATTTTTTGGACCCATCCGGCAAGAATTCTGTATAACTCCGGCCATACAACAATGTTTCATAAATAGCTTCATTGGTTTTCACCAGACCATTGGTCAAGGGCTCATCCAGATCGCGCATGGCCTGCCGGATGTTGGCCTCACTGAATGAAAAGGTTTGCCCCTTATATTCATAGGAATTGAGCGATTGCAACTTCTCCTCAAGAATCTCCTTCAGGAGCACATTAAACAAGTTTCCCCGCATCTGTTCGGCCTGTTCCGGATCGAGATACTGATAACCCAATTTTTGCAATACTTCTATCGCAGGTACCTGACTGATCAACCGTTCATCATAACTGTTCACTTCTGCCACTTGATCCACCCTCTGTCTTATAATGAACGGAAAAGAGTAAAGGCAATCAAACCTTTACCCGTACTTTTCCGGTTAAAAGCAATTGCATAAGGCCCTTTTTTTGTTGTTTTAATAATTCATATTCACTTACAAGAAGATCAATTTCTCTATCAGAGTTAATCAATAACTTTGCAATTTCTATTTGCTCATTTAATGGTGGGATAGTAACTAAAGTGTTTAATAATCCCTTTAAATCCAAATTTCTACGTACAATACTTGCACCTTGTTCAGAATTTACCTTGTATAACCAAATCATAAATTCTGATTGCATAAAATACTTTGCAAAAGTAGGGTGAAATCTTTGATAGTTAAGCTCAAAAACCTTATATGCAGGTGACACAATACCAATATTATAGGTGGTTAAAACATCTAAACTTCCCATCCACAAGTTCATTGTACTAAAAACTAGGTTATTTTTTCTCACAATCTTGTAACCAATGTTATTTTTACTAGCAACCTGTTTATTAAAATGTTCTTCTTGCGCAACAATTCCATTCTTTGTAACAGATAAAACTGGAAATTGATTATTCACTGTACTTTTTTCTTTTACTTCTTTTATCAAATTACCAAGTTTAATGCTTTTCCACTCATTCTTAAACCCGGGCAATCTCACTTCACCTGTCAACAACTTTTGCATTAATCCTTTTTTCTGCTCTTTTTTCTGTTCAATCAGCTTTTCTTTCAAAGCAATTGCCTTGTCCCAAATGGAGAGAATTGAGGCAATCTTTTGTTGCTCAGGTAAGGGGGGAAGGTATATCTTTATATTTTTAAGTTCTTTTGGATATATGTGAACCACTGAATGTCCTTGTCCCAATCTAGCTCTTTTTTTAATTAATTCCTCTGAATTAAGAGCATATGATAAATACAGAGAGTTAACACTTTTGTTTGGTCTTAGTATTATTATATCTCCTCCTGCATATGCTTCTACATCTCCAAGAAAAGCTACTGCCTTACCAATCTCTTCTTTAGTTTCTCCTGATCCAGTAAACAACAAATCCCCTTTTTTTATCCTCGTACTTTTTAACGCAGTCTTTTGATCTATAAATGACTTGAATTTCCTTACCAACACGTGATGATCAGTATATATCTCCCCATATAAAATACAAGGGATTCCATTAACCTTAATTTCTCGCTTAGAAATTCCTTTACCTTTAATAAACTCTCCTATTTCTCCAAGCAATTGAGCCTTCCAATCTGTGGGATATTTTATTGTGTTTTTTTCTTTTATTTGTTGTTGATTCAATATATAACTCCCTCCTTTCAATTTTAGATACCCAGCTTTTTCAAATACCGTTCCATTTGTGTTTCCACTTCTTTTAACTCCTGTTGGATCTGTCGAATGTTCTCTTTCACCGCATCCATGTCGACAGGATCTTCTTCTTCAAAGGTATCCACATAGCGGAGGATGTTCAGGTTGTAGTCGTTTTCCCTGATCTCATCCAATGTTGCGACATAGGCATATTTATCGATGGGTTCCCGTTTCTCATACGTTTCCACAATTTTTTCGATATCCTGTTCTCGCAATTTGTTTTGGTTTTTGCCTTTTTCGTAATGTTCTTCGCCCGAGGCATCGATAAAGAGAACGTCTTTCCGTTTGCGGTCTCTTTTGAACACCATGATACAGGCCGGGATTCCCGTGCCATAGAAAAGTTTTTCCGGCAACCCAATGACTGCATCCAGTAAATTCATTTCAATGATTTGTTTGCGGATCTTTCCTTCACTGGCTCCCCGAAACAGGACACCATGCGGCAAAATCGTTGCCATGCGGCCATTTCCCGACAATGAATACAGCATGTGCTGGACAAAGGCATAATCTCCTTTAGAGCTTGGCGGAACGCCCCATTCAAATCTTCGGTGTGGATCCAGGCTGGCTTCCATTTTGAACTTTTTATCTTTTGTTCCTTCCCCTGCAAAGCCCATCGCCCATTTGTCCAATGAAAAGGGTGGATTGGCCACAATGACTTGAAACTTCATTAACTTCCCATCTTCCAGATGCAGTGGATTGGCCAGAGTATCGCCCCATTCAATCTTGGCATCATCGATCCCATGCAAATACATATTCATCAGCGCGAGCGAGTGGGTAGCCCCGTTCCGTTCCTGCCCATAAATAGCCACTTTTCCGCTTGGCACTTGTTTGGCCACTTTGATCAACAGGGAACCGGAACCGCATGTCGGGTCATAGATGCGGTCATTTTCCCGGGGTTTAACCAAACGCGCCAACAGTTCGGAGACTTCGGCTGGCGTATAAAACTCTCCGCCCTTTTTCCCGGCATCGGAAGCAAACAGGCCAATCATATACTGATAGGCATTTCCGACAACATCTTCATCCCCTAACTGTGATGGGCGAAGAGACAATTTATTGAAGTCTTCCAACAAGGCACGAAGGATCGCGTTTCGTTCCTTGGTCTTCCCAAGGATTGCCTCACTGTTAAAATCGATATTGCGGAAAACGCCGCGAAGTTTTCCAGTGTTTTCATTTTCAATATGTTCCAATGCTTTGTTGATGATTTCCCCGATTTCCGGATCGTTTCTTTTACTGTACAAATAGTCAAAGGTTGATTTTTCATCCAGCACAAACCGTTCTCTTGCCAATGCCCGCTGGATGCGTCGTTCATCCCCTTCATAACGCTTTTTATATTCTTCCAAGTTCTCTTTATATGTATCGCTTAAATATTTAATGAACAACATGGTCAGAATGTAGTCTTTATAAGTTGATGAGTCAATTTTTCCCCTAAAAGTATCAGCCGCTTGCCATAAGACACTATTAACTTTTTCCTGAGTTATTTTTTCTTCCATTATAAATCCTCCTGATAATGCCCTTTTATAATATATTGAGTCATGCCTTGAAACCTTTTCTCTTTTTCTTTTATTAAATTTTTGTAAAGATTTTTTTCAGTTTGATGAATTTTGTAAAGTTCGATTAATATTTTTTGCATAGACATGGATGTTATGATAACAGGGAGTTTCCTGATTACATCTTTGTTTGTACTTGGGATTCGGCTGCCTGATTGATATCGTTCCAAATCCTTTTTCACATTGAATGTATTTAAATACCATGCAATATATTGAGGCATCACTTTATTCTGATCCACTTTGATTATTGCAAAATATGACGGAATCAACAGTCCGCGATACTCCTGATCTATATAAATGGCTGTATATGGCTGGCTTAACCGCATCAGGACATCGCCTTCTTCCGTAAAATAACGATCATCCAATTCATCACGACTGATAAACACTTCAAAATCTTTATTCACTATCATTCCATCTTCACTTATATTTTTAAGCGTCAGCAATTGATAAGTAACTTTTGTGGTATCCAGCCCTGCCTTTTTCCTGCTTAACACAAGCCCTGTTCTGATTTGGGCAATTTCACCAAGCCTCATAATACATCCCTTCGCAATGTCAAATTTAATATTTGACATTCATTTGTAAATACAGTATATAACTTTAAACTTACTGAGTAAATATCTAAACCAATAGATTATTAATAAAATCCTTGTCGTAAGATAAACCCAAGATTTTTTAAACTTCTATTTCTTCTTTTCGAAATAGAATTCTCTATGATTAGACACTTATTGATGAACGTGATCAAGAAAACCGGTTTCTATAGTAGAATTGAATCCGGTTTTCTTTTTTTATTCGAAGCCCAATTAGGTAAACTTTATCAGCAAATCGGAGAAACCATTTATGATTTGATCCCCGAAGAATGGAAGAAATTATATTTATATGCGGAAGTGAGTGAAGGACTCAGTTATGTTTATTTCTACTATTACCCTGAAGACAACGCATGTCCTGTCTATTACTTGGATATACCAGAGAGGTTTTATATCGATCGAAGAGAGTATAAATTAAAATCGTTAAAATTATTTCATCAATTTGAAGAACTGTGGAAAACCTTCAAAGAACATGATCAAGAACCTTGGACCAATCTGACTTTGTTCATGGATTCATCCGGAAAGTTTAAAATCGATTACGACTACGAGGATCTTTCCGATGCCAGTCCACTGCATCGCCGAATTATTTGGAAGTATCGATACCTTGGAATGATCCCGGAGGAACAAGAAGACAGAAAATTTTTAGAAAAATACTTAAAAAAGGATAAAGAAGAAAAGTAAAATCTCCCCTTTCCCCTTCTATTTCTTATTTTTATACTCCTCCAAATTTTGGGAGGGTGGACGGTAGTCAATAAAAAAACAGGTAGGGAAGATAATGGATTGTAAAATTAAATTACTTATCCAAGAGGCAATCGATGAGAAGAAAGATGAAGTAATTCAGCATTTCCAGGAATTATTTCAATATCCGTTTCATCCGGATGCCACTTTTATCTTGTTGGAAGTCAGAGGGGATGGCGGTATTTTTGGTGTATCGGTTACCCCCATGAACGGATGGGGAAAACAACTCCCCATCGATGTATATGGAGGCGATTCGGAATTAGGCTTCGGATTTGATGCTTTTACAAAAATTAGGCAAGAGCTTCCCCCCGAGGAATTTGAGAAAATGGTAGAAGACGACGAGCTCGTAGGTGATATGGATGATTATGTAAAAGAATATTTACTTCCTTTTTTTAAAGAGTGTTTTGACCAAGCCGGTGGAAAGAGATCGACACTCCCTTATTATCTGTTCTATCCTTATTCAGGCGATGCCTGTGATTTAGTGAACGAAGTATGGACTTATCCGGACTGATGAAAATGAAAAAGCCGACTCCCTCAAAAAAAAGGGAGCTGGCTTTATTTTTTATAACGTTTTTCACTATAAAATATGATAAATTTTTTTGCCGATAAACTACGAGCCAGAGGAAAATCAATGGAAGATCAATTAGGAAAGATATATCAGCAGATTGGAGAAACCATTGTTGAAATGATTCCTGAAGAATGGGAGAAAGTTTATTTGTATGCGGAAGTGAGTGAAGGATTCAGTTATGTTTACTTTTACTACTGCCCTGTCCATCATTCATCCTGTTTAACTTCCCGAAAAATTTCATATCAGCGATACGGAGTTTGATGAAATCAGGCAACCAACTATTTGAAAAGAGTTTGTACCTCCAGAGAACATGACCAGGAACCTTGGACTAATTTGACTTTGTTTCGGGTTCATCCGGAAAATCAGAGGGACAGGAAACATTTTGGAAGCATATCTAAAAAAAGAAGCCGGCTCCTCGAATCAAACGGGAGCCGGTTGTTTTACTTTTTTCCTCTTCATCCCGAGCACAAGATAGCGGATGACAGGAATTCTCCGCAATCCCTCATAGAGGAGAAACGTGCCGGGCAGTTCGATGGCCAAGGCCAAAAAGTAATTCAGGGCCTTCGGCAAGGGACTGAAATGGTAAACATAGAAACAAACCACTTGAACGACCAAGTAATGCACCACATAAAAACCGAAGCTAGATCGGGTCATATAGGATGCAAAAGCGGATGTTTTATTAAACCAGGCTTTGCCACAGCCGAGGATCGCAAGGATGGCGGCCCACAGATAACAGTTGGTCAAAAAGCTTGTCAGGCACTTTGTGGAGACGAAACTTTCCCCAAAGTAACAGACGGTAAAGGCCACTCCCAGAATGACGGCCGCAAACAACATGGGAATCCGGATCTTTTCGACGGCGTTTTGAACCTCATCATGGGAAAAAACAAAGTAACCGATCAGATAAGCGGCACCATAGATCCCAAACCGGTACGTTGTGATCAAAGGCGGATTCAAAACCTGTGCCGCCCCCCAGATGACAAAAACGAGCGACAGGATCATGACGATGTTGATTTTCCCGCAAAAGGCCCAGATTTTATCGTTTTTATCCATTTTGCGGATCAACACCAAGAAGACTGAAAATAAAAACAGCATTTGGATAAACCACAAAGGGCCGGTTCCGGCCATGGCAAAAACGGGATAACGCATCCAAACCGGAATGGAATCGAGCCCGCCTCCCCACTTGATATTCAAGTACCCGGAGATCCAGTGAAAGACAAACAACCCCAGGGTGGACGGAACCAAAAGCTTGTTCACTTTGTCTTTTAAAAATTCCCGGTGGGTCCGCTTGTAGAGCGCATACCTGGCACTGATCCCGGCGATTAAAAAAAGGATGACCATAAACCACGGATAAACGATATAAGAAAACGTATCAAACGCGCGTACCCCGGCATCATCTGCAACCGGAAAAGGCACGCCGACCGTGTTGAACAGATAAAACACGTGATAAATCAAGACCAAAATCACGGTTGCCCAACGGATATTGTCCAAATAATGGACTCTGCCAACCTTATGGACATCCGACTTTACACTTGTCATTATGCTTTCCCCTTTGGAACCGGTGGTAACCGGACAGATGTACTTTCGCTTTGATCTTTTCCTTCATCCAAGATATTTTTCTTCGGTACGTTTGGTATAATTAGTATTACTTGTATTACAAATTATACTTTGGAGCATTGTTTTTGTCAATGGGAGCATCCTCTTGTCTTCAATTGCGGCGATCATATCCATGATTTCCGTTGCAAAGTGGTGCCGGATTCTTGATGTGAGGATAAGACATGCGGACATCTTCATCAAGGATGGATTCAGAGAGAAGTTGAATGAGGTGAATGGTGAAATGGAAGACAAAAAAACGCCAATCAGGCCAGCTTTTATCCCCTGAATTGGCAAGGCAATTTAACGGAGCGCATGGAATCGGCGTTTCCACTTTTCAGATACAATCATTTATTTTGTGAATCAGCATTCGCCAGAGCAACCCGTTTCATTTACTTATAAAGATAGACATACAAACTGATGCCTTCTTTTTTAATCTTGTAATTTTCAAAACACGATTCGTTGATTAATTCCTCAAACCCTTATTTGGTGTATGCGCCTTCCCTCAGGAAAGTTCTAAATGCGAATTTTACAAAATATTTGTCAAATCCTTTCATGCCTGTCTTCTTGATTTCATTCTCTATATCTTCTGCGGTGGCCTCGTGATTCATGTCAATGATCAGTGCAGTTCCGCCCGGTTTCAGCACTCTGTGCATTTCATTCAATGCTTTTAAGGGCTCCTTGAAGTTTTTGAATGCCGCACTGCATACAACAAAATCGAAAAAATTGTCGTCACAAGGCAAACTGGATGCATTTCCTTCTTTAAAATCAACAAATACACCGGCTTTCTTTGCATTTTCTTTTTCAATCTTCACAAAATCGGGGCTGATCTCAACACCCGTTACATGAAAACCTCTTAAGGCAAGCTCGATGGCCAAATAACCCGGGCCGGGGGCGACTTCCAAGATCTTTGCATTTTCGCCGACATGCGATGCCACTTCATTGGCATATTCCCGCATTTCCGCAAGCCGGTTCTTACGCGTGTTTCGGTCATACCATTTGGCCGCCAAACCATAGATCCCGACATCTTTCTTTTTTCTCCTGTTCTTGATCATGTTTTTCACCATCCTTTTTCAACCGGAAATCAATCTGCCAGTCACCGGGGCAAAGCTCCTCTGCCTTGGGTGTATTGATAATCCGGTTGCAACAGGTTATAATGCAATCACCTAACATTGTTAGTCTGCTTATACTGCCAGTATACAATCTAACACCGTTAGTGTCAATGTTTCGAAAATATTCTCTTGGAGTGATTGGATGACCATAACCAAAGAAGCCATTATCCAAGCATCGCTGGATCTTTTAAACCGGGATGGCATAGGGAATTTGACAATGCGGGCACTTGCAAAGGAGTTAAACATCAAGGCGGCTTCCTTGTACTGGCATATCAAAAATAAACAGGAATTATATGATTTGATTGCAGAACACATCACCCGGGATGTATCTTTTCCCGAATCGGTCGATCATCCTGAAGAAGCATTAACAGCCATCGCTTTGGAATTCAGGAGGGTTTTGCTTCATACCCGGGATGCGGTCGATATTTTTGCGCAATCTGTCCCCAAGACACCGAGCAGAATCAAAGCCATCAAATTTGTTTTATCTGCCCTGACCAAGCTCGGGGTATCTGACAAAAATTGTATGACTGCAGCCAATCTCATCAATAATTACATATTATCGTTTGTCGCCGATGAAATCCGGGCAAAGCAGCTTTCTTCAGAGGAACTTAAGCAGTTTGAAATGCTTTTTGGCAAGCAATATGCATTTGATCCGGACTTTGAACGGCAGTTCCTGTACGGGTTAAACGTGTTACTGACAGGATTGTTACATGTGAAGTAAATATGAGGGATGCCGGTTGCCCCTTCTGGCAATGATCAACTCTGCAATACTCCCAACAAAAGACCATGCTTACAGCGGGATTTGGATTCCGGTCAAAAAACGAACGTAATAAGGGTTTTCCGGCCAAGGGACGGAAAACCCTTTATCATAAAACAGCCAATATATCTTTGGATCAGTTTCCTTCCTCCTCCCCTTTTTCATGGTGCTGATTTCCATTGTAACTTCCTCAATGACAACTCCCTTTGACCGACATCACACCATCGGTTTTAAAAACAATCGAAAACGTATACAACGGACAATGAGATACCGATTGATGATCCGATCTTTTTTGGATGAATAAAGTCGAGCGGCAATGCATGGCGTTTTGTTATGATGTCGATGCCGAAGGGGGGAAACCATGTGTTAAAAGAATTGAATGACGTGATCAACTATATTGAGGATCATTTGACCGATGAACTCACTCTGGAATCGATTTCGGAATATGCCGGGGTTTCGGACTACCACTTTCGGAAGATATTTTTTTATCTTACCGGCTTTCCTCTGAGTGAATATATAAAAAACCGAAGATTATCGGAAGCCGGCATGGACCTGTTGCAAGGAGAAACCGTGACCGATGTGGCTTTGAAATACGGTTATACCCTCGACGGCTTTACCCGGGCTTTCAAAAAATGGAGCGGTCATTTGCCCTCGGATGTCATCAAGAACGGCGTCAGCCAATCTTTTCCCAAACTTTCATTTGTCATTACAGTCAAAGGAGGCCATTCCATGAAGTTTCGGATCGAAGACAAACCGGCTTTTCATCTGGTCGGTGTCAAGAAACGGGTTCCCATGCAATTCAAAGGAATCAACCAAGACATTGTCAAACTGGCAGAAAGCATCACGGATGAGCAAAAAGAAGAAATGCATGCACTTCAAAACATCGAGCCTTATGAAGTCGTCAATGCTTCTTATGAAGCGGATGCTGACTTCTTAAAAGAAGAAGGAGAATTAACGCATATGATCGGGGTTTTGACGACGAAAAATCAGGTGAGTGACCGGTTGGAAAAGGTGACGGTGCCTGCATGCACTTGGGCCGTCTTCCCCAATGAAGGTCCCTTCCCTTCCACACTGCAGGAAACCATGGCCAAAGTGTATTCCGAATGGCTCCCCTCTTCCAATTATGAACTCATCAATGCCCCTGCTTTTTCCTTTTCCAAACGGGATCAAAACCAAAAAGACCATGCTTACAGCGAGATTTGGATTCCGGTCAAAAAACGAACGTAAAACATAAGGGTTTTCCGGCCAAGGGACGGAAAACCCTTTTTTTGCAGATGTTTATATATCACCTGATCTATATTTTGTCACTCGTTTTCGCATTGGATCTTGACGGCGGTCCCGGTCGGATTGTTTAATTCGACGCATAATTCTCTGCCGCACAGAAGAGATAATAACTCAAGCCGGTCTGTTGCGATTCCATTTGCTTCCGGTGAAAATCATCCATCATAAAAAACCGGGTTTGGGCCAAAAAACCCTTTGCATCCATGTCCATGTCTTTTTGAAGGAACCGGATGTGTTTTTCAATCGCATCCCGTACCCGCTTGTCGTTGACACCGATGCCGTTTCTCAAGGCGGAGGCCATAAACGACATAAATTCAACCGCTTCATTCGCCTTTTCATTCATCGCGTCAGCATGGATTTCACTTGAACCAATTTCGTAGCCGTAGTTTTTTTGCAAATAATCATTCTGCTCTTTCATCGCTTCTTTCCATTCGGTTTCATTCAACCCGGAAAACATCTTATCCTTTCTCATCGGAATTTCCTCCTTTTCGTGCCGGATGGTTTCCTCCAACGTCCGCAAAATGCCGGCCAGTCTCTGCTCTTTTTCTTTTAAGAGGGAATGCTGTTCCAACAAACAGCTCAGCCGGTCCGTTTGCTGGTCCAGCAAGTCTTTGATTTTCTTCAACGGAAAATCCAACTCGCGATAAAATAAAATTTGCTGCAACCGTTTTAATTCCTGATCGCCATAATAACGGTATCCGTTGTCGTCCACCCTCTTTGGCAACAACAGTCCGATTTTGTGATAATGGTGCAACGTCTTCACGGTCACACCGGAGAGTTTCGCCACTTCCTGCACGGTATAGGACACATCGCTTCACCTCCCGCCATCCACTCTAAAGTCTTACCCAAGGTCAGGGTCAAGAGAAATTCCGCATTTTTTTATTCATCAAAAGCGCATGATTACTATTCATGATGAGTTATGATAATAATAAATAAAAGATGAAAATGGAGACGCTTCAACCAACGGGGAACCGAAGCTCCGCCCTGCATCCGGAAGAGGATGGAACCAGGAAAACCGCTTATGTGGCGGCGCCGGGAGCCGTTTCAATGGTTCAGTTACTTAAACGTTGACAACAAGATAAATTATAATTATTATTAAATAGGAATTAATTAAAGAAGCGAGCCTTCAATCCCCACGAAGCGCTTCATATATCTTAAAAACAGGAGGAAACAAGCCATGTCTTTAATCGGTAAAAAAGTTGAACCTTTCAAATTGCAAGCTTACAGAAATGGTGAGTTCGTCGAAGTGACGGAAGAAGATTTCAAAGGTCATTGGAGCGTTGTTTGCTTCTACCCGGCAGACTTTACTTTTGTTTGCCCGACCGAGCTTGAAGACTTGCAAGATCAATATGAAACCCTGAAAAAACTGGACACGGAAGTATTCTCCGTTTCCGCTGACACCCACTTCGTGCACAAAGCATGGCATGATCATTCCGAAGCGATCAGCAAAATCACCTACACCATGATCGGCGACCCGGCTCATGTGCTGATCAACATGTTCGATGTATTGAGAGAAGAAGAAGGTGTGGCTGACCGCGGTACCTTCATCATCGATCCGGACGGCGTGATCCAAGCTGTCGAAATCAACGCTGACGGCATCGGACGCGACGCAAGCACCATCGTGGACAAAATCAAAGCAGCTCAATACGTACGCAACCATCCTGGCGAAGTTTGCCCGGCAAAATGGAAAGAAGGAGAAGAAACCCTTAAGCCGAGCCTTGACCTGGTTGGAAAAATCTGAGGAGAGCGATATACATGCTGGATGCAGAAATAAAAACACAACTGGAACAATATCTCCAACTATTGGAAAACGATATCGTTCTTAAAGTGAGCGCCGGCTCCGATAAAGTATCCCAAGACATGCTCGCCTTCGTGGATGAAGTTGCGGGCATGTCCCCCAAAATCAAAGTGGAAAAAACCACATTGGAGCGCACGCCCAGCTTTAGCGTGGACCGTGTTGGAGAAGATTCAGGAATTGTCTTTGCAGGTATTCCTCTGGGTCACGAGTTTTCTTCCTTTGTGCTGGCTCTGTTGCAAGTCAGCGGCAGACCGCCCAAAGTGGAGCAAAGCATTATTGACCAAATTAAAAATCTGGATGGCGAATACCACTTCGAAACATATGTCAGCCTGAGTTGCACCAACTGCCCGGATGTGGTGCAGGCTTTGAACATGATGAGTGTTTTGAATCCGGGTATCAAACACACCATGATCGAAGGAAAAGCCTATCAGGAAGAAGTGGAAAGCAAAGACATCCTGGCTGTGCCCACGGTTTACCTGAATGGCGAATTTTTCGAAAGCGGACGGATGACGATCGGCGACATTCTCAAAAAACTTGGAAGCGAATCCGACCCGTCGGAATTCAATAAAAAAGATCCGTTCGATGTCCTCGTCATCGGCGGAGGGCCTGCCGGCGCAACGGCGGCCATTTATGCAGCGCGTAAAGGGGTTCGCACAGGTATCATTGCCGACCGGTTTGGCGGCCAAATTTTGGACACCACCACCATTGAAAACTTCATCTCCGTCAAACAAACCGACGGGGAAAAACTGGCTTCCCAACTGGAAGCGCATGTCAGGGATTACCCTGTCGATGTGATGGATTCACAAACGGTTAAACGGATCGAAAAGAAAGACGACATGATTGACATCTTCCTGGAAAACGGTGCCGTGTTAAAAAGCAAAACCGTCATTATTGCAACGGGTGCCCGTTGGCGTAATGTCGGTGTTCCCGGAGAAGATAAATTCCGGAACAAAGGTGTGGCAAACTGCACACACTGTGACGCACCGTTATTCGCCGGAAAAGACGTGGCCGTCATCGGCGGAGGAAATTCCGGCATCGAGTCGGCCATCGACCTGGCAGGGATCGCCAATCATGTCACCGTCCTCGAATTTATGCCTGAACTAAAAGCAGACGAAGTTCTGCAAAAACGCCTGAACAGCCTTCCCAACGTCACCGTGATTACCAATGCCCAAACCAAGGAAATCACTGGCACAGATAAAGTGGACGGAATCAAATATATCGATCGTGAGACTGGTGAAGAACATCACATCAAACTGCAAGGTGTCTTTGTCCAAATCGGTCTCGTGCCGAATACCGAATGGTTGGAAGGCACGGTCGAAATGGATCGCGGCCAAATCATCGTCGATTCCAAAGGTGCCACCAATGTTCCGGGCATCTTTGCCGCAGGGGATTGTACCAACAGTGCCTACAAACAAATCATCATTTCCATGGGCTCCGGTGCAACCGCCGCATTGGGAGCATTTGACTATCTGATCCGCAATTAATTGAAAAAAGTTGCTCTACTGAATTAAAGTAGAGCAACTTTTTTTGTTCCTGATCATTGGGATGTCCGCCATCTCCGGTAAATCCCATCCCGCATAATTTGCCTCCTCCATTTCGGAGGCACACTTTTTCTTGGAAACGCACTCCAATCAGCAAGCTTACCGATTGAGACAGCCAATCCCAAACCAACAATGTTTTCATACCTTACTCAGATCCTCAATTTTCTTCTCAACCGATAAATCGCGCCAATTGATGGTTAAATTCATCTTTCTCATCATAAAAAGATCCGTGACCGGAAAATTGAAACGGGACCAACCTGGCATTCCGGATCATCCTTTGTTGGATTTCTCCCAGTTCAAAAGGAACCACTTGGTCATGAATGCCGTGAATGATTAAAACCGGCACCCGGATCGCTTCCAAATCGGTAAACAACACTTCCCGGATCCAGGTTTTTGCAATGGCAGCCGTGGCCCATCCCGCCGCCTCCAACCCCAATTGGAAAAACCAGTCGGAAAATGCTTGCGATGTATGTTGGTAAAAAAAACGGTCCCCGAAATCCCGAAGCATCCGGGGACGGTCCCGGTAAGTGTCCTTGATGATCTGCAATATGGTTTCTTTCTCAACCCCGTATGGAAAATTGGTTCGGCGGATCAAACTGGGGGCAGCAGCTGCGACCAAAACCAGCTTCGACACCCCGTAACCCTGATGCCGTCCCATATATCTGGCCGCAATGGCACCGCCGGTGGAATGCCCGACCAATGTAAAATCACGCAATCCGAGCGCCTCCACCACCCCTCTCACATCATCGGCCAACGTATCGTAATCATAGCCGGAAAACGGTTTGTCAGACTTGCCAAATCCCCGGATATCCATGCCGATACAGCGATACCCGTATTTGGGAAGCCGGTTGAACTGGTATTCAAACAGATGATGATTGCCGGGCCAACCGTGCAAAAACAAGATGACCTTTTGGCATTCGGGCCTTAAATCTTCGACATATATATTGATATGATTTGCCTTCACATAGTAACCCATGGCTTTCCTCCTTCATGAATATGTCAGGTCATTCTATTCATGAAGGCGTTTCAATATGCCGGAACCCACCCCGCCGGCCTTTTTCCAAAATAATGCCCGAAGTGACAAATCCACCTCGGGCTTCACAAGATCTTCCTTGAATTCGCTTCAAATTCATCTCCTTATTGATTTTGCACCTGAGGTCCTTGTATCCGGTTTTTCAGTTTGTCAGTCAAAAACAATGCCGGCAGGATGCTGATCCCCATGAAAATCAAGCTTGTCACAAAACCGGAGTGATAAGCTCCGGCCAAGTTGGCTGCCGCAGCTCCCCCGAGGACATGGCTCACCACGGTTGCCAAAATGGCAGAACCGGAAGCTGCCCCGACGTTTTGGATAATGCGAGTGGCCACGCTGGCTGCCGGCATCTGTGACTTTTCCAATCCCACATAAGCGTCGCTCATTACAGGGACTGTGATCCCTCCAACGCCGATTCCGCGTATGAACAGTACAATCCAGATGATCCACTGTGCCGAGTCAACATCAAAAAATATAAACGGGAACGTCCCGATGATGGTGATGGCAATCGAAGGCAGCACAACATACCGGGCTCCGATCTTATCCGTCAAGTTTCCAATCAACGGCCGTGCCACCAGCATCCCCAAGCCTTGGGGAATCAGCCACAACGCCGATGTGATCACGTCCAGACCAAGTACATTTTGAAAAAACATCGGGAAAAGCAGCATGGGTCCGTTGGTGGCAAACCCGGCCAGGAACAGGGAAAAGAACACGGCACTGAAATTTTTGGATTGAAACAGATCCAGCGGGATCAATGCTTCGCTCTTTTGCTTCCATGCATAAAGCAGGTAGGAAATCAGTGACAGAAAAGCGATTCCCAAAGCCAGAATGCCTGTGGCTGCATGCTTGCTTTCCGCCCGGATCTCTGTGATGCCATAGATAAACATTCCCGATAACATCGCCAACAACAAAATACCGATCCAGTCCAGTTTTGCTGATCGATTCACCGGCTCAAATTTTGGAAGCTTCCATTGCGCAATGATGAGTGCAAGGGCTCCGACCGGAAGGTTTACAAAGAACAACCATTGCCACTCGGAGTGCTGCAAAATCAACCCTCCGATCACCGGTCCGGCAATCGGGCCAAAAACAACCGGAATTCCGACAACAGACATGAGACGCCCGATGTTTTCGCCGCCGGCAGCTTGTGCAACCAAGGTCGTCAGCGTTGGAATGATGATCCCGGAAGCGATCCCCTGCAACACACGAAATGCAATCAGACTCTCAATGTTCCAAGCAAATCCGGAAAGGAGAGAGCTGATCAAAAACAGTCCCAATGCGTACATATACACCTTCTTGCCGTCATATTTTTGCATCAGCCATCCGGAGAAGGGGACGGCCATCCCCAACGCAAGAACATATCCGGTCACAACCCATTGCGTAACCACGAAGGAGGCTGAAAACACTTTTGCCAAATCATTCACCGCAATATTCACGATCGTGGAGTCCAACATCGGCGGCAGTGCGCCAAGTACCAAAATCCACGCAATGCTGAGCAATCCTTTGGGCAATTTATCTTTTTCCATCATCTCACCACCTTATTAGGATACACATTGTACTTTAATCAGTATACACACTGCCGCCATAAGATTCAATATGTACCTTATTTCCAAAAACAATATGGTATAATGTTTTAGAAAAATTTGGTCCGGGATTAAGGTTTCCCGAAAGAAGGTGAAGAAATGAAAGATCCAAACAAGAATACGCGCAGAAGAGGAGACACGCTGACCGAAAGCATTTATGAAGCCACGATTCAGTTAATCAAAAAGGTCGGCTACAACAACCTGACCTTTCAACAAATCGCGCAGGCCGCCAAAACCAGCCGTTCGGTCTTGTACCGCCGTTGGAAAACTCCCTTGGAATTGATCCGTGACATCGCGGCATATAAAGCAATCGACGCACTCGACGGGGCTTTGATTGATAAAATTGAGGATACCGGAAGTTTGCGCGGGGACTTGTTGCAGTTGCTCACCCTTTACCAAAGCATTTATGACCGGTGTGAGCGTGAAATCATGAATGCGATTTTATTTGAAATGGGGCAAAACAAAGAAATCGCAGCTGAACTTGAAATCAACGCAACCAATAAGAACATCCAGGTCATGCGGAAACTGCTCGAGTTCGCCAAAAACCGGGGGGAAAAAATAAAAAAGGTCAGCGACGAGACACTGACCTTGCCTTTTGACCTGATCCGGATTGAAAATATTCTGCGTAAGGATGCGATTGACACTAAACGGTTGGAACGGCTGGTGGACGAAATATTGCTTCCGGTTTATCTTGCTTGACGCCTCCCACTTAAGGGCAAGAATTCCGTTTTCTTGTCCACCCCTTCTTTCAGAACGGGGCGAAGAACAGAAACGTTTATTCGCAAAAGGAAAGATGACTTCGACGAACTCCATCCCTGTAGCCACTCTTTTTAGCTCCACATATCCATTCCCTGTAAATTTCCTCCGGATTGATACTGAAAAAGATCCGGAAATGATCAGTGCTTTTATATCAAATCCGGATCCAATGTCTTTCTGTCAATCTTTTTTCATCCATGCCACGCACTCCACGTATCTCGAGTGTTGACGGCAGACAAATTATAAAAAATGAGATGAAGTGGTGCATTATCACTTCTTTTCAATACCTTTTATGTTACGGATCCGATTGTGGAGGTGAACCAATAAAAGAAACAAAAGAAATTTATGATACCTTAGCTCAATGGAGATTTGAAAAGTATGTAAAATAAAAAGGCTCTGTTACTAAATATGGTTGATCTTTTGTGTAATTGTAAAGGAGACGTTATTTCCTCTACAAACCGGGATTTGTGCATTTAACTTAGTTCTGACATATACGAAAATCAGATCTGTCTTGTTTTACAATAATATCTCATTATAAAAGTTGATATAATCATTGATAGCTTCTTCAAAATACGGATTTAAATAAATATCAAAGTGTCCGCAATCATACTGTTTACAAGTTGAGTATTTCGTGTTTCCTGCAAGTTGTATGGTTTTTTCTGCAGGAGCCAATGAATCTTTTGAACAAACCGCAACATAAATCGGATTGTTGATTTTACTGAAATATTTGCCGGGAGAATACTTGACAAATTCAAGTAATGTTCTTGCTGGTGCTTCATTTCTAAATTCTGCATCTCCAATAAATCTCTTTGTGGTTTCCTCATCGGCTTCCATAAACGCATTTTCTCCCTTGTATGTGGAGAGTTTCAGCATGACGGGATGATATCCTCTTATACAGGATAATAAGTCAGCAATAACAAAAGGTACTTTTTTCAGGATATAAGGCAGGGATACCATTTTTACTGTGGCCATGGTATCCGTATATGGACATTGTGCTACTGTTGCTTTAATATCATTTCTGTGTGCCGACAGCCATATTACATGCCCACCGCTGAATGAAGTGCCAAAGAGCAAAAGATTCTCTCCGTCAATGCGATTGTCTTTTTTGACATATTCGATGGCATTATTCCAATCTTCGAGCTGCATTTTTACATTTATCAGTTGTCTTTTATTGCCGTCACTTGCCCCAAAGTTACGATAGTCAAATAAAAAGCAAGCGTATCCTGCTTCTGCAAATCTTTCAGCGTATTCATATAAACGCATTTCACGAGTTCCACCCAATCCGTGAGCCATTACAATTATGGGGCATTTTTTATCGCTTGCTGGTAAATACAACCATGCACTGCATCTTGTTCCCTTGGAATAAAAGTCAACATCTTCCCGCTGAAATGAATTTCCCATAATTATCTCCTTTCAATATCATTCAATAAATTCTTATTTATCTGAATCCATGAGACGAACGAATTGCTGGCCTCTTGGAATTTGACTGCATTTTTCAGACCTCAATGTAATCTGTGGTAGTTGTTAATATACTGGATATTATAAATGCCATTCTTGCTCTTTCCTGTTTTCAACTGTACTAATTTATTTCCGTTTATATTTGAAAACTTAACATATGAATTCATTTTATTCCCTTAAAAAATATATAATAAATAAACTTTATATTCTTAATTTTAATATAAATATCGACCCTTTGTCAAAGGGTATAGGTTAACGCGCAAGCGCGTTTGCTCAGGTCTTTAGGATCGTGTTGTTCCCGCAGGACTTTGAATATGCTACGGAGCATGACACCGCAGAAAAATACGAATGTATTTTTTTGAGTCGCTGCCAAAAGCAGAAACTCCCTGAACAAAGTCAGACCGTTTCGACTCCTTCTGGAGGCACAGTTATTGTAATTTGTAATGGGTATATGGCAAATTATCAAATATAAAAAGATATTTACGGCTTGAGTCAATGAAATTATTGCTCTAATGACACTATATTAAAAGAAATAGACCCCCCCCAAGGACAGGTTAAGGCCTATTTCTTCACATCTTTTTATTCTGGTTAATTTTCTAATTTCAACATTGCAACATTTTCTATGTGCCCGGTCTGCGGAAACATGTCCACCGGTTGCACTTCCTGCACCCGGTACCCGCATTCTGCGAGGTATTTTGCATCACGGGCCAACGTGGATGAATTGCAGGAAACATAGACGAGCCGCTCAGGCTGCATGGAAACGAGGGTATCGAGCAGCACCCGGTCACAGCCTTTTCGCGGCGGATCGACCACCACGACATCCGGGCGGATCCCTTCTTTGTACCATCGGGGCAACACTTCTTCCGCGGCTCCCGTTTCAAACGTGACATGATCCATGCCGTTAATTTTCGCATTTCTTTTTGCATCCCGGACAGCGGCGGGGACAATCTCCACCCCGTACACCCGCTTGGCGTTTTGCGCCAGGTACAAGGCAATGGTTCCGATTCCGCAATAAGCATCGATCACGACTTCATGGCCGGTCAGGCCGGCATACCGGGCCACTTGATCATACAGCACTTGGGTCTGCACGGGATTGACCTGGAAAAAGGAATGCGGCGAAATGGCAAAGGTCACTTCCCCGATCCGGTCGTAAATGAAATCCCGGCCCCACAACACTTCATTTTCCGGACCCAAGACCACATTGGTCCGTTTGGAATTGATGTTTTGGATCAATGACTTGAGCGCGGGAAACTCTTTTCGCAACGCCTCCACCCATTTGTCACGATGCGGCAGTTTTTTGCCGTTCGTCACCAGCACAATCATCATTTCCCCGGTGTGAAAACCGGTGCGAACCATCACATGCCGCAAGCATCCCTGGTGTTTGGTTTCGTCATAAACGGGGGTTTTCAGTTCCCGGGCCAGTTCTTTGACTTTCCGGACAGCTTGATCATTGGCTTCATGCTGGATGAGGCAGGCCTCCATATCCACGATCCGGTGCGATCCGGCCGCATAAAAACCGGCTTTCACTTTCCCGTCCTCCCATCCCAAAGGAACCTGGGCTTTATTGCGGTACCGCCATGGGTCTTCCATGCCCAACACGGGGAGAACCGGCACCTGCATGCCGCCGATCCGCTCAAAATGATCCGCCACCTGTTGCCGTTTATACTCCAGTTGGGCAGGATATTGCAAATGTTGGATCTGGCATCCCCCGCATTCATGGTAAATCGGGCAAGGGGGCTCCGTCCGGCGGGGATGGCTTTTCAACACTTGGATCGCCTCGCCCTTCCCGTATGTTTTTTTCACCACTTGAACGCGGACGCGGACTTTCTCATCCGGAACCGTTTGCGGAACAAAGATGGTGAATCCCTGGTATTTCCCGACACCGGCTCCGTCATGGGACAAGCCGGTGATTTCCATTTCAATCACATCGCCTGTTTTTACCGGCGGATTTGCTTTCTTCATCCGAACAACTCCTTCATAAAAAAACGTTCATCAACCCGGATGAACGGCGACTATGGACAAAAGATCTGCAAGTGGCGCGGCAGCATTTTCACCTTACCGGAAAGCTCCCCTCCCCACTCCCCGTCCAAATTTAATTTCAGGGAAATCGGGGTGTTGATCTCGAGCTCATCCGTTTGGAAATAAATGATTCTCGAATCCCGGATATGTTCCCCTTTACGGGCCAGGGCAGCCAAGTGCAACAAGTCGGGGATATTGGCTTTGGGAATGATGAGCACATCAAACAAACCGTCATTCAGACTGGCTTCGGGAGCGAGCCGTTCAAATCCCCCGACAGAGACGCTGTTGGCAATGATGATCAGCCAGATTTCCGACTTCCATTTCCCACGGGGCGTTTGAAGCTCGACCGGGAAAGGATGATGAAGGCTCCCCAGCTTTTCAATCGCTTTGGCGTAATAAGCCAACGGCCCCACCATGGACTTTAAACGGCTGGGCGCCTCATAGGTGACTTCCGTCAACCGGCCGGCTGCCGCCACATTGATGAAATATTTATCTCCAAACACACCGACATCCACATCGACGGTGTTTCCTTTGGCAATTACTTTGCAAGCTTCTTCCAAATCCCGGGGAAGTTTTAAAGCCCGGGCCAGATCATTTGTGGTTCCTCCGGGCAAAATGCCGAGTGCGGGAGGGTTTGGAAACTCCGCCAACCCGTTGACCACTTCATGAATCGTCCCGTCCCCGCCGGCGGCAATCACCACGTCCTCTCCCCGTTTTGCGGCAATGCGGGCTTCCCGGGTGGCATAACCCCGTCCCGTGGTGGCATGGCAGGAGGTTTCATATCCGGCCTGTTCCAATACCGCGATCAACTGCGGCAACTTCCTGGCTATCATTTCCCTTCCGGCTGTGGGATTATATATCAGTCGTGCCCGTTTCATAGAGCCAGCTCCTTTGGACTTTCAAAAAAATTGCCGTCATTTTTCCTTATTCCGTTGGAACAAACACCTAGTTACTAGTTTACCCAACACCCCTGCCCACTTCAAAGTGAATATTTCGTTATAGAAAAAGGCTTGCGGGAAATTCCCACAAGCCTGTCAATGTCCGGGTCAATGGGGCAGATAAACCAGTTGGAAAAAGAACAGGACAGCAAAGAGATACACCAGCCAGTGAACTTCTCTCCACTTGCCGCGGAAGATTTTCATCAGCGGATAGGTGAGAAAGCCCAGCGCAATTCCCGTGGCGATGCTTGACGTCAGCGGCATGCTCAAAATCACCATAAATGCCGGGAATGCCTCATCGATCTCGTTCCATTGGATATGGCTGACATGGCTCATCATCAGGGCGCCGACCACAATCAAAGCCGGGGCCGTGATGGCCGCAATCCCAGACACGGATTGAACCAACGGGCTGAAAAAGGCGGAAAGGGCAAACAACACGGCCACCACCACGGCTGTCAACCCGGTTCTCCCGCCAGAAGCCACACCGGAAGACGATTCAATATAGGCCGAAGTCGGACTGGTTCCAAAAACGGAGCCCGTCAAGGTTGCGACCGAATCGGCCAGCAGGGTCCTTTCCCCCCGGGGAAGCACTCCCTCCTTCATCAATCCGGCTTGTTTGGCAACCCCCAAGACAGTGCCGGTGGTGTCAAACAAAGTGACCAGCAAAAAGGAAAAGACCACTGCATACAAACCGTAATCAAACACGATTTGAAACGCATGAACCGGATTGTCCACCACGAGCCGGTTTGGAATCTCGGGAGCCGACACAATGCCGCTGTCAAAAGAAAGCTGTCCCGTCAAATAAGCAATGATTCCCGTCCCGATCATCCCGATAAATAAAGCGCCATTAAGATTCAAGGCCATACAAGCCAGTGTGATCGCCAATCCGGCCAGCGTAAGCAGCGCCGAAGCAGAATGAAGATTGCCAAGCGCCACCAAATTGGAGGGATGGTCTTGAATCAATCCCGACATTCGCAAACCGATGAAAGCAATAAACAATCCAATGCCTGCGGTGATCGCGCTTTTCAAATTGGAAGGGATCACTTCAATCAGCTTGGTCCGAAGCGGCGTCAACGAAATCAGAACAAAGAGAATCCCCGCGACAAAGACCGCCGCGAACGCTTCTTCATATCCCAATCCTTGATGGGCTTTCACCACGGAATAGGCAAAATATGCATTTAAACCCATCGCCGGAGCAATGGCAATCGGGTAATTTGCGAACAATCCCATGACCAGCGTTCCAACCACCGTCGCAATGATGGTGGCAAAGAAACTCAACGAAAAGGGAACCCCGGCATCCGCCAAAATAATCGGGTTCACCACCATAATATAAGACATGGTGAAAAAGGTGGTCATTCCTGCAATGATTTCTTTTTTAACGGAAGATCCGTGTTTTTCCAATTGAAACATGGATGAACTCCCCCAAAAAACGAATATTATTAGAAGCACAGATATATATTATTCGTTTTATGTATAAAATGCAAGAAAAAAACCCCGGAAATGATATCCCGGGGTCTCCAAATTATTCTTTTGTCCACTCCGTATGGAACACGCCTTCCCGGTCAATGCGCCGGTAAGTATGAGCTCCAAAATAATCGCGCTGGGCTTGCAACAGGTTGGCCGGCAATTTCTCAGAGCGGTAACTGTCATAGTAGTTGATGGCACTGGCAAAAGCCGGCACCGGAATGCCGTTTAACACCGCCGTTGCCACCACTTCCCGCCAAGCTTGCTGATACTCTTCCACAATCCCTTTAAAGTAGGGGTCCAAAAGCAAGTTGCTCAAGTTCGGATCCCGGTCATATGCCTCTTTGATATTTTGCAGGAATTGGGCACGGATAATGCATCCGCCACGGAAAATCATCGCGATTTCCCCGGGTTTTAAATCCCAGCCAAATGCATCGGATGCAGCTTTCATTTGGGCAAATCCTTGGGCATACGAACAGATCTTGCTGGCATAAAGGGCTTTGCGGATCGATTCGATCAATGCTTCCCGGTCCTCGATCACCGTATGGCAGCCGGTTTTCGGCCCTTTTAAGACCTGGCTGGCTTTAACCCGCTCTTCTTTCATGGCCGACAAAAAGCGGGAATAAACCGACTGGGTGATAATGGAGAGCGGGACGCCGAGATCCAAGGAGCTTTGGCTCGTCCACTTTCCGGTTCCTTTTTGCCCGGCGGTATCCAGGATCAATTCAACCAACGGCTGTCCGGTTTCCTTATCGACTTTGGTAAAGATGTCTGCCGTGATTTCGATCAGGTAACTGTTCAACTCGCCTTGGTTCCATTCTTTAAAGACCTCATGCAATTCTTCGGCATTCATGTTTAACAGATGTTTCAACAAATGATAAGCTTCGCTGATCAATTGCATGTCGCCGTATTCGATGCCGTTGTGAACCATTTTTACATAATGTCCGGCTCCGTCCGGGCCAATATAGGTGCAGCAGGGATCGCCGTTTACTTTGGCGGAAATGTCGGTCAAAATATGTTGGACCTGCTCATAGGCTTCTTTGGATCCTCCCGGCATAATGGCCGGTCCGTGCAGAGCTCCTTCTTCCCCTCCGGACACCCCGGCCCCGATAAAATGAATCCCGGTGGCTTCCAATTCTTTGCTGCGGCGAATGGTGTCCTCGTAAAAGGCATTGCCGCCGTCAATCACGATATCGCCGGGTTCCAGGTATTTTTTCAGTTGTTGAATCATGTCATCCGTCGGTTGGCCGGCTTTGACCATCAACATGATCCGGCGCGGCCTTTGAAGAGACTGAACAAATTCTTCCATGGTATATGTACCAACGATATTCAAATCGCTGTGTTTTTCGGTCAGCTTTTTCGTCCGCTCCGGAGAACGGTTGAAGACAGATACGGTATAACCTTTGCTTTCCATATTCAAAGCCAGATTTTTGCCCATCACTGCCAGTCCGATTACTCCGATATGACTTTTTGCCATGAACGACACATCCTTCTATAAATGTAAAGTATTGTTCATCTTTAATAATTAATTATAACAAAAACAAATTCATTCTTCTTCAAATCGGGAAAAACGGAATCTGAATCTCAAAAGCCCGCTCCACCATCCACAAAATTCCCAACACCGCCATCACCGCCGAAACCCACCGGATGGCCCGGCGCTCAAGCGCCCCGTTTTGCATGCGGATCCGCCGGAGCAACGGGAACACAAGGGAAACCACCAGCAATTGCCCGATTTCAATCCCCGCATTAAACGAAAAAAGGGCGGTGAGAAAATTGGTTTTGGGCAAGTGGATATCCGCCAGCGAACCGGCAAACCCGAGACCGTGAATCAATCCGAAGAAAAACGTCACCGTCAGTCGATGAGGGTATGTCCGGAAAAAGAAATTCTCCACTGCAACATAAACAATGGTCAGTGCAATCAGCACTTCCACCCACTTGGAGGGGGCTGCAATAATGTCCATGACGGCCAAAATCAACGTGATGGAATGGGCAACGGTGAAACAAGTAATCACCTTCAACAAGTTTTTCGCGTTTCCCGCGGCCACCAGAAGACCCGCCAAAAAAGCCAAGTGATCAAACCCAAACCAAATGTGTGTCATTCCCATATAAACAAACTCTTTGGCCGTCAGCCAAACCGACAAATCCGTTTGTTTGGAAAAAGTCAGATGCCGGTTGTCATCATGAAAAACATAATGCCCTTCCTGATCCCCGTTATGGATCTTGACCACGTTTTGGTGTTGGCTTTTGTTGAATTCAAAGAACATTTGATAGGACAAATCCACTTTGCCAACCGGTTCCGTGGAAACAAACACTCCCTCCACCCTGTAGTGCCCCGGTTCCGGCCGGGTGATTTCTTTCAATGTGAATGGCATCGGACGGTTATTATTTTTTGCAACAAACCGTGTTTTTATATAGCTTTCGATTTGATTCTCCTGTTCTTCACGCACTTTATTTTCCTTCAGCACCAGCTGCTTCCCCGCCACCTGTTCCAACAGGGGCTCATTGATCAGCATCGAGACATGAATTTGATTGCCTTCGACCGAAAGATCCGTAGACACCAGATGCAACGGATGGGCCTCTGCCGGCAACAAAGGCAAAAAAACGATCATCCACAATAAAAATCCCATCCATCCCCAATAACGGATTTTCTCCATCCTCTCTCCTCCCACATCATTTCGTATAATTCCGGGCCATTTCCATCAAACTAACAACGTACCAAGAAACAGGAGGGATTAAATCATGAAACGCGTTGCAGTGGAAGCCGGATTATCGCCCGTCCGTGATTACTTGAGCCAAAGAGGTTTCCAAGTGGAGGAATATCAAGCGGAATCACTGCAAAATCAAGGTAATTATGCCGCAATTGTCATATCCGGACAAGATCAGAATTTAATGGGCATGCAAGACCAAGTGGAAAACTGTCCGGTCATCAGCGCAAGCGGCCTGACCCCGGAAGAAGTTTGCCGGAGGATTGAACAAATTGCCGGATCTTAAAGAAAAGACCAAGTCATCTGTTATGACTTGGTCTTTTTCTTCAGGTCCTCCACCATGGCCTCCATCCAACGGGAAACCCCCGGATCCGGCAAGTATGCCGACCTGAGGTATTCCACCTTCAATCCTTCCAAACGGGAGGGAATCAGTTGGTCAGTGAAGTACCCCTCGCTTAAAAACAAAGGCAAAACCAACACCCGGTATTTCTGACTCAAAGCATCAGCCCGTTTTCGCAATTCGTCCGATGAAAGGGAGGCAGAGGTGATACAGGCCAAAGGAAACTTTCGCCGCAGCTGCTTCACCAATCCGTTCACTCCGGCTTCCCACTTCTCTTTGAAACCAGGCAATCCATTTCCGTGTCCCACCAGCAAAACCGCCTCTTCCTCCGGTTTCCGGATAAGAGCTTGGATTCTTTTGGCCAACATTTCCGCAATGTACGGATGGTCGTCCATCGCGGGACTCATCGCCACTTTGGCATGCACGTTCAACGGTGCGGCATCGGATGCGGCCGGAAGACGGCCGGTCAGCCCCAACATAAACCGGATTTCTTCAATATGTTTGCTGCCGGAAGAAGCAAACAAAGGGATGGCGAAAATCCGGTTTACCCCTTGGGCTTCCAATGCATCAATTCCGTCTTGAATCTTCCGCCCTTTCACCAGTTCCAAAAAACCGACCGTAAGCGGATGGTCCGTTTTTACCTGTTTTGCGGCATCATCAACCAACCGGACCCACTGTTTGCTTCTGGAACCATGAGCAATCACCAGCACCCCGATTTTTTCCGCCATCACACATCCCCTTATTTTGAATGATCTGCCACTTTCTGCATGGATTTAAATGTCAAAAGAGCAAAAAAGAAGCTGATCATCCCATTCATCAGGCCTTCCGCATAAAAAAAGACCTGAGCCACTCCGTTTAAAGCCAGCAAAAAAACCGTCACCCAATAAACCGGTTTGGGAAACGCCCGGGCCGTCCGTTCATAATAAGTCAACAAAAAGTACAACGCAAAAATCAAAAAAGTAACCGCTTCATAAGGAGCCGGCACCAAAAATAAAAAATAAACCCCCGCCCCCAACAGAAGCGCAATAATCACAAGATGAAAAAGCAGCACAACCAAGCCTCCTTCTGATTAGAAAGAAGCCCGCCGAAAGGCGAGCTTTTTAATTGGACGATTGAATTTGTTTTAAGATCAACTCATTCACCAATTTCGGATTGGCTTGGCCCCGGGTTGCTTTCATCACCTGACCAACCAGGAAACCAAGCGCCCGGTCTTTTCCGTTTTTAAAGTCCTCAACGGATTGCGGGTTGGCGGCAATCACTTTTGCGACTTCCTCTTTCAGCTTCCCTTCGTCACTGATTTGGACCCATCCTTTTTCTTTCACGATGGTGCCGGGGTCTTTTCCGGTATCCAGCATTTCCTTGAACACTTTTTTCGCGATTTTGCTGCTGATGGTTCCTTTTTGGATCAATAAGATCATTTCAGCCAAATGAGCCGGTGTCATCCGGATGGCTTCGATTTCAATGCCTTCCCGGTTCAGGTATCCCAACAGTTCAGTGATAATCCAGTTGGAAGCCAGTTTCGGATCCGCTTTTTTCGTCACTGTCTCTTCATAAAAATCGGCAACGGCTTTGGAGCTGGTCAAAATTCCCGCATCATAATCACTGAGCCCGAACTCTTTTTGGTACCGTTCTTTTCGCTGATCCGGCAATTCAGGGATGCTTGCGCGGATTTCTTCTTTCCAAGCTTCGTCAATATGAAGCGTAACCAGATCCGGTTCGGGGAAGTAACGGTAATCGTGCGCTTCCTCTTTGCTGCGCATGGTTTTCGTCCGGTTTTCCTGTTCCAGCCAGCGCAAGGTTTGTTGCACCACTTTTTCGCCGCGGTCCAAAATTTCCTGTTGCCGTTTTTGTTCATATTCCAGCGCTTTTTCCACGTTTTTGAACGAGTTTAAGTTTTTCATTTCCGTCTTGGTGCCGAATTCTTTTTGGCCGACCGGACGCAAACTGATATTGGCATCGCAACGCAACGAACCTTCTTCCATCCGGACATCGGATACACCCGTGTACTGGATGATCGTTTTTAATTTTTCCAAGTAAGCCCGGGCTTCGGCCGGTGAACGGAGATCGGGTTCGGATACAATCTCAATCAGCGGCACGCCCACACGGTTGAAATCAACCAGGGAACCGTCGCCGTTATCGCTGTGATTGAGCTTTCCGGCGTCTTCTTCCAGATGCAAGCGCGTGATTCCGATGCGTTTCTTTTTTCCGTCAACTTCGATTTCAATCCATCCGTTTTGGCCGATCGGTTGATCATATTGAGAGATTTGGTAAGCTTTCGGGCTGTCCGGATAAAAATAGTTTTTCCTGTCAAACTTGCTGTATTCGGCAATCTCACAATTCAGGGCCATGGCGGCTTTCATCGCGAAATTCACTGCTTGTTTGTTCAATACCGGAAGCACGCCGGGATGCCCCAGGCAAACCGGACAGGTATTCGTGTTGGGGGGAGCTCCGAACTCAGTCGAACAACCGCAAAAGATTTTGGATTTCGTGGACAGTTCGACGTGAACTTCCAAACCGATGACTGTTTCATATTTACTCATTCTGCGTTCCCTCCCACCATCGGAGCCGGCAATGACTCAGTTTGTTGTTCATAGGCATGAGCCACGCGCAATACCGTCGATTCGGCAAAAGGCTGGCCAATGATCTGCAAACCAACCGGCATGCCGTCTGCCAGACCGCACGGAACACTAATGGCCGGCAATCCTGCCAGATTGACCGGAATGGTCAAAATATCGTTCATATACATGGTCAGCGGATCGTCCGCCTGTTCGCCGATTTTAAAGGCCGTTGTCGGCGTGGTCGGTCCGACAATCACGTCAAATTGCTTGAATACGTTCTCGAAATCCTGACGGATCAATGTTCTCACTTTTTGTGCCTTTTTGTAGTAAGCATCATAATAACCGGAGCTGAGGGCATAAGTTCCGAGCATGATCCGCCGTTTCACTTCGGGACCGAAGCCCTGACTGCGCGATTCCAGATAAAGATCCAACAAGTTTTTCCCGGTTTTGCGAACCCCGTACCGCACGCCGTCAAAGCGGGCCAGGTTGGAAGAGGCTTCCGCCGGGGCAATGATGTAGTAGGCCGCTACCGCATATTCCATATGGGGAAGGGAAACTTCCTCCACATGTGCGCCCATTTTTTCCAGCTGGTCAATCGCTTTTTGAACCGTTTCACGTACGAAAGGATCAATACCTTCTCCCAACATTTCTTTGGCCACGGCCACCTTCATGCCTTTGATCTCTCCGGTCAAAGCGGACAGATAGTCCGGCACTTCTACCGGGGCCGAGGTGGTGTCATGAGGATCGTGACCGGAAATGGCTTGCAAGACATAAGCGGTGTCTTCCACGTTTTTCGTCAACGGCCCGATTTGATCCAACGAAGAGGCAAAAGCCACCAAACCATAACGGGAAACACGCCCGTAGGTCGGCTTCATGCCAACCACGCCGCAATATGCTGCCGGTTGGCGGATCGATCCGCCGGTATCCGATCCCAGTGAGAAATAGACTTCGCGGGCGGCCACCGCTGCGGCCGAACCTCCGCTGGATCCTCCGGGTACCCGGTTTAGATCCCACGGATTGCGGGTCAAGTGGAGAGAGGAGTTTTCCGTGGAGGAACCCATCGCAAATTCGTCCATGTTCATTTTTCCCACCGTCACCGCTTCGGCCTGTTCCAATTTATCCATCACCGTGGCGTTATAGATCGGCTGGTAATTGGACAAAAGCTGGCTGGCACACGTCGTGGTCATGCCTTCGGTGCAAATATTGTCCTTGATGCCTGCCGGTAAAGCGGCGAGCAGACCTTTTTCCGAAGCGTTTGCAAGCTTCTTGTCCAACTCCTCCGCACGCTTTCGGGCGCCTTCCGCATCCACGTGAACAAAAGCTTTCACTTGTCCGTCGACTTCTTCAATGCGCCGCAAGGATTCATTCACCAGATCTGTGGCCGAAATTTCACGATCTGCCAAGCGTTTATGTATGCTCTTTATGGATTCATTAAACAGCGACATCGTTCTCCCCCTTACTCTTCAAAAACTGCCGGCACACGAAACATTCCGTCTTGATGTTCCGGTGCATTTTTCAATACTTTTTCCCGGTCCAGGGACGGACGCACTTCATCTTCCCGCATCACATTGATCATCGGTAAAACATGGCTGGTCGGTTCCACATGATCTGTGTCCAATTCGTTCAATTTATTGGCAAACTCCAAAATATCATTTAACTGGCTGGTAAACCGCTCCGCTTCCTCTTCACTTAATTTCAAACGGGCCAGTTCAGCCACTTTATAAACCTCTTCTTTGGAAATCGCCATCTCGTTCACCTCCGCTAAACAATCGCGTGCCTTATTATTCTTCCACTTTAACTTCTCACAGTATAGCATAAAACCGTAAATTTCATTAGTTTTTCTTTGGCTCCGTCCTTTTAAATACAGGTCCGTGGGAACCGAGACCTTATTTTTTGACGAAAACCGGAAATATTTTTGTCGAAATCATGAAAAATCTCCAGTATAATAATGATAAAATTCAATAAATATTTTGATGAATTCGATGAAGCAACGCCATTCAACCGGTTCGGACGAATTCTCATCAGCAGGAGGGTTGAAAGTGAAAAATCGACTATTGTCCATTCTCATATGGGGAGGAATATCCGTATTAGGCGCCGCCGGTTTGGCCGTTTTGGCCTTAAACCGCGGCGAATCGGTGAACTCATTTTGGCTGATTATCGCCGCCGTCTGCACCTATGCGGTTGCTTACCGTTTTTACAGCCGTTTTATCGCGCGGAAAATTTTCGAATTGGATGACAATCGGAAAACTCCGGCAGAAATTCATAACGACGGCAAAGATTATGTTCCCACCAACAAATGGGTGTTGTTCGGCCACCATTTTGCGGCCATTGCCGGCGCCGGTCCCCTTGTCGGTCCCATTTTGGCGGCACAAATGGGGTATTTGCCGGGAACGATTTGGATCATCGTCGGCGTGGTGCTTGGCGGGGCCGTGCAAGATTTTATCATTTTGTTCGGCTCCATGCGGCGAAACGGAAAGTCGCTCGGTGACATGGCACGCGAAGAAATCGGCCCGGTCGGCGGATTCACGGCTGCCATCGCCATTTTGGGAATTATGATTATTTTGCTGGCGGTTTTGGCATTGGTGGTTGTACAAGCGCTCGCACACAGCCCGTGGGGAATGTTCACCATTGTGATGACGATCCCCATCGCCATATTTATGGGCATTTACATGCGCTATCTGCGGCCGGGGAGAGTGCTGGAAGCCTCCATCATCGGGTTTGCCTTGTTGCTCTTGTCCATTTACGGGGGACAATATGTATCCGCTCATCCAGCCCTGTCTTCCCACTTCACGTTTGAAGGCACCACCATCGCCTGGATGATGATTATTTACGGCTTTGTCGCTTCGGTTCTTCCGGTTTGGCTTTTGCTCGCTCCACGCGATTATTTAAGCACCTTTTTGAAAGTGGGGGTCATTTTCGGACTGGCTGTCGGCATTCTCATTGTCTTGCCGGATCTTCAAATGCCGGCCTTAACCCAATTTATTGACGGAACCGGTCCCGTGTTCTCCGGCGATTTGTTCCCGTTTGTCTTTATCACCATCGCTTGTGGTGCCATTTCCGGATTTCACGCTTTGGTTTCATCCGGCACCACTCCCAAAATGATCGCCCGGGAATCCCATGCCACCATGATTGGATACGGAGGAATGCTGACCGAATCTTTCGTCGCCATCATGGCATTGGTCGCGGCATGCATCCTGACCCCCGGTGTGTACTTTGCCATGAACAGTCCGGCTTCGGTGATCGGAAATGACGTCATTTCGGCAGCCCGGGCCGTGACGGAGATGGGATTCACCGTAACGCCACAGGATTTGTCGCAACTGGCTGAATCGGTCGGTGAAAGCACCATTCTTTCCCGCACCGGCGGAGCTCCGACCCTTGCCGTCGGAATGTCCGTCATCTTTTCTGAAGTGATCGGCGGTCAATCGTTGATGGCATTCTGGTATCATTTTGCCATTTTGTTTGAAGCCGTGTTCATTCTGACCACCATTGATGCCGGTACCCGAGTGGGCCGCTTCATTTTGCAAGACTTGATGGGAAGGGTTGTCCCGAAACTGGGAGACACCAAGTTTTATCCGGCAAACATCCTGGCGAGCGCACTGGTCGTTGCCGGCTGGGGATACTTTTTATACCAGGGCGTCATCGACCCGTTGGGCGGCATTAACACGTTATGGCCCCTGTTTGGGATCGCCAACCAAATGCTCGCGGTCGTTGCGCTGGTTGTCGGCACCACTATTTTGATCAAGATGGGAAAAGCCGCCTACTCCTGGGTAACGTTCATTCCGCTGGGATGGCTGACCATCGTCACCATGACAGCGGGATGGCAAAAGTTGTTCCATTCCGATCCTTCGATCGGATTTATCGCGGCGGCCAACAAATATTCCGGAGCGATTGCCAACAACCAGTTGCTGGGTCCGGCGCAATCGATTGAAGAAATGAAACGCATCGTTTTGAACAATCAGATTGATGCCGTCTTAACCTTCTTGTTCATTGCTTTTGTGCTTGTGATTATTGTGGATGCGGCCCGCATCTGGTACAAGGTGCTGGTCAAACACGAACCCCTGTCGGCAAAAGAAGCGCCGTATGTTCCGCATCAACCCAAAACCGTGAAGGGGTGAATTTGAATGGTGAAATGGATCAAAAAATCCTGCCGGGCCATTGCTTTTTATTTAAATGAAATGGCCGGTGTCCCCAATTACAACCGATATCTTGAGCACCTTAAAAAACATCATCCGGACCAAATCCCGATGACAAGAGCCGAATTTTACCGCCAGGCCATCGATGAACGATACGGAAGCGGCGACATCCGCCGCTGTTGCTGAACGGAAACAGCAAAAAAACACCCACCTCTGGTCTTTAGAGGCTGGGTGTTTTTGTTTCGTCTTTCACGGTTTGGGTTTCCGCCTTCGGATTTTCGGTCTTGGCATTTTCCGCTTTGGGTGCATCCGGCTTGGCCTCTGCTCCTTGTCCCGAATCTTCTTCGCTTAAAACCCCGCTGGTGGCCTTTTTAAATTCTCGAAGCGATTTCCCAAGGGCTCGTCCCAATTCCGGCAGTTTCTTCGGACCAAACAAAATGAGTGCCACCACAAATATCAGCAGCCATTCCACACCATTGATGCTCACTTTGCTTCCTCCTTTATCAAGGGGCACTTCAGATCGTATCCATTATAACACCGATTCAAAACAAAGAAAAAACCCAAACAACGTGTCCGGGCTTACCCTACATGCTGATCAATGATGTTTTTAAGCTGATTCTTCTTTTCTTTGGAACATAAGGCCAAAGCCTGTGTGATCTGTTCCTGCCAATTTTCTTCCTCAATCAGAACCTGATCCAGCCTCTCCTTTGAGCGGTCGATAGAGGAAAGTTCCTCTTTGATCATTCCCACCATTTGTTTCATTCCGTTGACGTGCGATTCGATCCGGTCGACTTTTTGCTCCACCTTGTTCAAATTCTTTTTTAAATCCGAGATATCCGTTTTGATCTGTTCAATGCTTGCAGACTGCATGTCAATCCGTTCCATCACCGCATGCAACAAAGATTGCAATTCTTCCATCGCCGATCAGCTCCATCTCTGACTCTGCCTTTGTTTCTTCCATTATATAGAAATTTTTGTCAAAAATATCCCTGCAATTTGTCGATATTTTGACAAAAATATCAAAATTGCGGTTTTCTTTCATTCCCGGCTTGTACAAGCAAACCCGGTTTTGCTTAATCTTCCCTCCGGCGCCCCCAAAATCCTGCCACCATTGCGGGCATTTTTCTCATACTTTTTCCAGCTTCTTGCCAAAATAAAGCCAACAAGCGAAGGAGGCGAAAAAAAATGCCCTTTTTGGATTGCGGCGGAACCCGGCTTTACTACGAATCGGAAGGAAACGGCCCTGCCATCATTTTTATCCATCCTCCGCTGATCACCAGCCGCGTCTTCCGATATCAGAAAGAAGATTTGAAACACCGTTATCAACTGATCCTTTTTGACGTTCGCGGCCATGGATTCAGCGGCCCGTCGCGCCAGCCGGTGACCTATCCGTTAATCATCCAGGATCTTTGCCGCCTGATGGATCACTTGCAAATCGAAAAAGCTTATCTGGCCGGGTATTCCACAGGTGGAAGCGTGGCGTTAAACGCCTTGCATCGCCACCCCGAACGATTTTTGGGCGGAATCTTAATCAGTGCGCTTTCAGAAATATCCGATCCGATCATCCAAGCGGAATTGGATCTGGCTGTGGCTTTGTGCAACCGCATCGGCTTTCCGTTTTTGTCACGGGGCATTTGCATGGCCAACGCCGGCAGCCGCAAAATGTTTTCTTATCTCCATGCCGCAGCCCGCGTGGGAAACCCGGAAAACATCAAGCAATACTTTCAATACAGCCAAACATTTAACGGCACCAAGCTCCTGCCGGGCATTCAGGCACCTGTTTTGGTTTTCTCGGGAACCCGGAATGACCGGTTCCGCAAATATACCGAAGTTCTCACCAAAAACCTGCCCAATTCCACTCATTTTCCGCTGAACCACAAGCCGCATCACTTAATCACCCGAGCTGCACGGCAACTCAATCAAGCCGTCCGCGCGTGGCTGGCGCTGTATGAAACCACCGATTGATCCATCGCATGCATAGGTGTTTATGGCGGTGAAATAATAACAAAAAACCGGAAAGGAGCTTGCGCGTTGAATCATACTTACCATCTGATCATCAAGTTTATCTATGTCACTTTGCTTCTCTACCTTACGTTGGGATTGATTTACGACATTGATTATAAATCGATTCTGTTTGTCAGCATTGTTCTTGCATTGGCCGGATATCTGGGGGATTTCTTTTTGCTGCCGAAAATGGGGAATATGTTCACCACTCTGTCGGATGCCTTGTTAAGTTTTCTCATTGTTTGGTTCATCGGGACTTACTTTTTTGATATGGATATCGGCACCAAAAACTTTAAAATCAACCAAGTGCCGCTTTTTCAAATTTCCTTGACCGCCGGGATCCTCTATGCCGTCATCGAATGGTTTTACCATCGCTGGTTTTTTAAATTTCTTGGCAAAAAAGAGGTTTTTTAACCCTTCCCTTTCGTTCCCCTTTTCTTCTTCACACATGCAAAAGGGGGATTTGATTCCGATTCATCATATAGAAATAATAAAAAATATTTGGATATAAAATTCCTGAAAGCCGCTGAATTTCAAACGCACGTTCATGGCGGAAGACGTTTCCTCGTTCACCTGCCTTCCCCGGAGCAAAGCGAACATCTGCTTCAGGACGAAACCGTCATTGAAAAGACATGAAAGGAAATTTTTCAATAAAAAAAGGCTGTTGACGATTTTGTCAACAGCCTGAAAACGCCGATTAAACCACATATTTCTCGGCATCGATGATCCGGGCGGCAATCCGGCGTTTCAGTTCCACTTCGTTTACCGGTTGAATCCGGGTCAGCTTTTTCAATACCGAAAGTTGTGTGCGCAGGACATCGCCTTCTTCGATGGCTGCCAAAGCATGGCGGGCCAGTGCATCCACTTTTTGCATCGAATCATAGATGAAGGCCACGGTGTAATCGATTTTGGCTTGTTCATTTTCTTCACCATTTTTAAGAATGGCTTTTTTCGTGCGCAACAAAGCACTCTCCATGGCAAAGGTTTCGATGGCGATATCCGCCAGGTCACGCAACAACTCTTGTTCTTTCTGCATTTTCTCACCGTATTTTTGCGTGGCCAGTCCGGCGACCATCAAGAAGATTTTCTTCGCATTTTCCACATAATGTTCTTCAGCTTCCAAGACCGGAGCATCTTCATCCGGGAAGTACGGCATCATGGTCAACAATTCTTCTTGCAGGTCTTGCGCGGCTTGCAAGAAAGGCAATTCCCCTTTCAATGCTTTCCGCATCAAGGTGGCCGGAATGATCAAACGGTTAATTTCGTTGGTTCCTTCAAAAATGCGGTTGATCCGGGAATCGCGATACATGTTTTCAATCTCGTACTCATTCATGAAACCGTAACCGCCATGAATTTGTACCCCTTCATCCACCACATAATCGAGCACTTCGGAACCGAACACTTTCGACACGGAACATTCGATCGCCAAATCTCCGATCGCATTGGCCACCACGGAACCTTCCGCGTTTTCCACTCCTTCCAGGTTGGCGTCAAACATTCCCGCAATCCGGTACGCCAAGCTTTCCGAAGCATACACTTTTGTCGCCATGTTGGCCAATTTTTCGCGAATGAGGCCAAATTTAGAAATCGGGACTTTAAATTGTTTCCGTTCATTGGCGTATTGCGCCGAGATCTCGATGGCCCGTTTGGAGGAACCCACGGTACCGATGGCCAGTTTGTAACGGCCGATATTCAAAATGTTAAAGGCGATTTTGTGCCCTTTACCCAATTCTCCGAGCAGGTTTTCCACCGGAACCTTGGCGTCTTCCAGGATCAAGGTGCGGGTGGATGAACCTTTGATCCCCATTTTCTTTTCTTCCGGCCCGACAGAAACACCGGGGAAGTCACGTTCCACGATGAACGCCGTAAACTTGTCGCCATCCACTTTGGCGTACACGATAAACACATCGGCAAAGCCGGAGTTGGTAATCCATTGTTTCTCCCCGTTTAAGATGTAATATTTGCCGTCATCGCTTAATTTCGCCGTCGTTTTTGCCCCCAGGGCATCTGATCCGGAACTGGGTTCCGTCAAGGCATAAGCGGAAAGTTTCCGTCCGGAGGCCAAATCCGGCAGATATTTTTTCTTTTGTTCCTCATTTCCGAAAAAGACAATCGGAAGGGATCCGATCCCCACATGCGCCCCGTGGGACAAACCAAAAGAACGGGCAAGAGAAATTTTCTCCGTGATCAAACTGGAACTGACTTTGTCCAGCCCCAGCCCTTCATATTTCTCCGGCACGTCGGCACCAAGGAGTCCCAAATCTCCTGCTTCTTTCAACAAACGCACGGTATGTTCAAATTGATGATTCTCAATTTCCGGCAAAACCGGCCATACTTTGTCTTTGACAAAGTCTTCGGTCGTTTTGGCGATCATCTTATGTTCTTCTGTAAAATCTTCCGGGGTAAACACGGTTTCCGGATCTCTTTGCTCCAGTAAATAAGCTCCGCCTTTTGCTTTTGTATCTGTCATTTTTCTTCCCTCCCGTTAATTTAAAACCTGATGGATTGGCCGGGTCAGCTTACCCGTTCCACAATGCCCGCAGCTCCCATGCCGCCGCCGATACACATGGTGACAAGCCCGTAACGAAGATTGCGCCGTTCCAGTTCTCCCAAGATGGAAACGGTCAATTTCGCTCCGGAACATCCCAGGGGATGGCCCAAGGCAATGGCGCCTCCATTGACATTCACCTTCTCGTGATCCAGTCCCAACTCCCGGATCACGGCCACCGATTGGGAAGCAAAGGCTTCATTCAGCTCAATCAAATCGATGTCCTCAAGGCGAATGCCCGTTTTTTCAAGCAATTTGGGGACGGCTGCCACCGGACCGATTCCCATGACATCCGGATCCACCCCGCCCAGGGTGAATCCGCGGAAAATCGCCAGCGGTTTCACACCCAGTTCCTCGGCTTTTTCACGGGACATGATCATCACAGCGGCCGCTCCGTCACTCGTTTGCGAAGAGTTCCCCGCGGTCACCGTTCCGTTCACGTGGAAAACCGGACGCAATTTCCCAAGCACTTCCAGATTGGTGTCGGGACGAACGCCTTCATCAGTGTCAAAGACCCGCTCTTTGACTTGCAGTTTTCCGTTTTCATCAAAGAAATGTTCCTTCACGGTCAACGGAACGATTTCATCTTTAAATTTCCCCGCTTTGATGGCTGCCGCCGCCTTTTGGTGGCTGGCCAGGGCAAAACGGTCCTGATCTTCTCTTGTCACGTTGTACCGCTTTGCCACTTCTTCCGCCGTATGCCCCATGGACATGTAGGTTTCCGGCAAATGTTCCATCAGATAGGGGTTGGGCGCCGGTTTATATCCGCCCATCGGCACCATACTCATGCTTTCGACACCGCCGGCGATCATGATGTCGGCAAATCCGCACATAATTTTTTCCGCCGCAATGGCAATGGTTTGCAGGCCGGAAGAACAGAAGCGATTCACGGTCATTCCCGGAACCTCCGTGGGAAGTCCCGCCCTCAAAGCGACGATTCTCGCAAGGTTCATCCCTTGCTCTCCCTCAGGAAACGCACATCCCAAGATCACATCTTCCACTTCCTTGGGATCCACCTGAGGAACACGCCGCATCAGATCCGAAACAACAGCTGCGGCCATTTCATCCGGCCGGTAATTGCGCAAGCTCCCTTTTCCCGCTTTTCCCACCGCAGTACGGGCGCCGGCCACAATGACTGCTTCGCGCATATTTTCTCCCCCTTTTCAAATGTTAGTTGCGAAGAGGCTTTCCTTTGGCCAACATATGTTGCATTCTTTGTTGGGTTTTGGGTTCTCCGATCAAACTCAAAAAGGCTTCCCGTTCGAGATCCAACAGATATTGCTGATCCACCAGCGTTCCTTCCGGCACATTTCCTCCGGACAGAACAAAAGCCAGTTTGCTTGCAATTTTGTAGTCATGCTCACTGATATATCCCGACTTCAAGAGACCGTAAGCCCCGAGTTTCAGCGTGTTGTATCCCGTTTCCCCGACCACCGGGATTTTACGCGGTTGAGGCGCTTTATAACCTGCGTTGTAAAGTCCCAGCGCCACTTGTTTTGCATCGTAAATCAAATGATCTTTGTTGACGGTAATACCGTCATACGGACGGATGAATTTATATTTACGGGCATCTTCACCGCTGGTTGACACCTTGGCTTGCCCGATGGTCATAAAGATGTGATTCACCAGAGGCTGCAAAGAAATCCGGTCTTTGGGATCCACGCCTTCGGTGAAGCGGAGCAACATTTCGCTGTTGCCGCCACCGCCCGGAATCAAACCGACACCGACTTCAACCAGCCCCATATAGGTTTCTCCCGCTGCCTGAATCCGGTCACACGGCAAGCACACCTCAACGCCGCCGCCCAACGCCATGCCATAAGGTGCGGCAACGACCGGTTTCTCAAGGGTCCGCAAAGAGCCCATGGCTTGCTGGAACTGATGAACAATCAAATCGATTTCCGGCCAGTTGTAATCTTGGGCTTCCATTAAGAGCATCATCAGGTTGGCGCCGACACAGAAGTTGGGCGCTTCCGCACTGATGACGAGTCCCCGGTAATTCTTCCGCACTTCTTTGACCGATTTGTTGATCATGCTGATCACTTCCGGCCCCAGTGCTTGTTTGGGGGAATGGATTTCCAGACAAGCAATGTCATCGCCCAGGTCAATCAGGGAGGCTCCCCGGTTTCCGAAGATTTTCTTCCCTTGTTCTTTCAAGCGGGCCAAAGAGATCGCTTTTTGATGCTCTTTTACTTCTTCATACTTGCCGCCAATCGCTAACACCCGGGTTTTTCCGTCTTCCGTTTGATAGAAAGCGGTTTTTCCGGACTGAAGCATCTCTTCCACCCATTGCGGGATGGTTTCTCCTTCTTCGCGCATCCGGTTGACGGATTCTTCAAGCCCGACGGCATCCCACATTTCAAACGGCCCCAAATCCCAGTTGAATCCCCATTTCATCGCACGATCCACACTGGTGATGTCATCGGCGATTTCTTCCAGACGGGCAGCGGAATAAAGAAGCACTTTTTTCGTGATAGTCCAAGCCAATTTTCCGGCAACATCATCGGCATAAACCAGAGCTCGCAATTTTTTCGGCAGCCCTTTTGCCCGTTTGCTCGCTTCCAGTGAAGGGGCTTTCAGTTTTTGGCGCGGTTCATAAGTAAGCGTTTTCGGATTTAAGACCAAGATCTCTTTTCCTTTTTCCGTTTTCACCCGTTTATAAAATCCTTGGCCGCTCTTTTCACCGAGCCACCCGTTTTCCACCATTTTTTTCAGGAGGGGAGAAACCTCAAAAGCGGCTTTTTCCTCCGGATCATCCACATTTTCTCTCACATTGTTTGCCACATGGACAAACGTATCCAATCCCACCAGATCCAGGGTACGGAAGGTGGCGCTTTTGGGCCGCCCCATGGCACGTCCGGTGATCGCGTCCACTTCAGCCGGTCCGAGATCCATTTCCTCCATCGCCTCTAACGTGACTTGAAGCCCGTAAGTTCCGATGCGGTTTGCAATAAAGTTGGGGGTATCCTTGCATATGACCACCCCTTTGCCCAGAACCTCCTCGGCAAAAGACTTCATGCCTTCGACAATAGCAGGATCGGTCTTTTCATTTGGAATAATCTCCAACAATTTCATATAGCGCGGGGGGTTAAAAAAGTGCGTCCCCAAAAAATGCTTCCGGAACTCTTCGGAACGGCCCTCCACCATCTTATTGATGGAAATGCCCGAAGTGTTGGAACTGACCACAATGCCCGGTTTCCAAACATTTTCCAGGCGCTTGAACAAATCTTGTTTAATTTCCAAATTTTCCACAACGACTTCGATCACCCAGTCCACCTCGGACAAGCGGTCAAAATCGTCTTCCATGTTTCCGATTTCTATCCGTTCAGCCGCTTCCTTCGTATAAAGCGGAGATGGCTTTTCCTTGAACAAACGGTCTTTCCCGGCCTGAGCCAAACGGTTGCGAACCGCCCGGTCTTCAAGCGTCAGTCCTTTCTGCTTTTCCTTTTCCGTCAAATCGCGCGGCACAATGTCCAGTAACAAAGTGGGAATTCCTACATTCGCAAGATGCCCGGCGATCGATGCCCCCATGACACCTGCGCCCAACACTGCTGCTTTTTGAATGCGTCGCAAGAGTTCTCCTCCTCTCTTCTTTTAAAAAACCCCGTCTGAATGAACAGTCATTCACTTGAGGGATAGAAAAAAACCTATCCCTAAGGATCGGCTTTGACTACAAGAGGATTGACACCAATTCATAACTTAACAAATTTTATTTTGTTTATAATTAATTTCAATAATATTATTTCTCTGTTTTTTATTTTCGTCAAGGGTTTTTATCGACTTTTTAATTCCTTCTGACAAAAATATTTTTTCAAAACGATCCGGTTCCTTTTGATTCGTCACATTTTTCGATAAATAACGATCCAAATGATGATTCCCGCCCCCAATGCGACAACCGAAAAGATGGCAACGGGTGTGAAGAAAAACGGAGTGGAGCTGCTTTGCGAAGGATTCGGACCGGAATCCGGCAAGCCGGGTTCGTCTTCAGAAGCCGGTGAAGAGCTTTCGGGAGAGACTTGGAACGAATAAGCATCTCTTAATATTCGCCGGTCGCCGTTGATCGTCCCGTCAAAGGTGAGCTGTGCCTGATAAGCGCCAGGAGGAAGCGCCTCAAACCGGTGGCTTGCGGTCTCCCCGTTTTGCCGGAGCCAAATGGAAGCTTTTTCTTGTCCTTGTTGATCAAAAATTTGAAAATGCCATTTTCCTGCCGCTTGACTCCCATATAAAATTTCCCCGGAAGCGCGGATGCCCTCTTGGGAGGGTGACACTTGCAACCGAATGCCTTCCCGGGTAAACGTGCAGTTTTCTTCCAATATATACGGCTTGCGGTTGATAATCCCGTCAAACTTGAGGAGTGCCGCGGTTTTCCCGGCATCATTCCCGATCTTTAAAAAAGAGACATCGCGATCGCCAATCTCGCGGAACGATTGGTTGTGTTCACGGTCAAAATAATACCAGCTTCCTTCCACTTGATCGCCGGATCCAACCGTGAGCCGCGCATACACATAATACCGTTCACTTTGTTCATCAAAACCGACACTGCACCGAATCGAATAGGCATCCTGAGCCAAGCTGTGTGATAAAGGAAGCGCCGCCACAACCAGCCAAAAAGCGAAAAAGGCGGTCCACCCCTTTTTCATCCCTTTCCTCCCTTCCAAAGAAAACCCAGATTTCATGAAATTTTCCATTCATGGTTACATTCATTATAACATATATTTCTAAATAGTTTTAAAATATCTATTAATTAACAGTTGGATTCCTTGTTATTTTAAACATCCCTTTAGAAAGCAAAAAGTTGCCCGGTGCATCCCCGACGGATGCCTGAGCAACGTTCCACCTTAATTTATAAATGATTGCTTGCCCGCATCACACGCGGTCTCAATGCGGGGGTCTGGGGAATATACTCTTTCACCAAAGCCGCGGCATAAAAGAGGCACCACAAATAGTTGATGAAAAGGAAAGTCCCCGCTTTCAACCAAACATTCGGAAGATCCAACAAGTCAAACGCCAACACATACGCCGGCAAAATCGACCACAAAGCCCGGTCTCCCAGTGATTCGGCCATTTCCCAATAATACACTTCTTCCACTTTAAAAAGCTTATCCCGGAAGTACATTTTCAAGACCGGCCGGACACTGGAATAATAGAAAAAACCCGGGATTCCCAACAACGCCCGGTTGATGCTGATAAACAAATACGACAGTATCAGCAAACAGATATATATCATCGGTTTGCTCCTCCCCCCACAAAGACCTGGATGATTTTCTGTTTTATTTCGTAAAACTTTGTCATAAAAAAGTTTTATATATATATTTATATCTTTTTATAATTCTTTCCTCCCGGGAAAATTTAAAAATTCCATGTCTTTGTTAACCAGTAATTTTAATTACAACTAAAATTAAACAAAATTTGATTTTACAGGTTGAATCTTTGTTTCCAAGAAGTTTATTTTATGTAAATAAATATCCCTCGTCCATCGGGATCGAGGGAATCATTAATTTCCATAATTATCCGGTAATTAATCCGGAAGAATTTTTGATGATGAAATTGCGTATGGTTTCTGCCGCCGCCTCTTCAGAGGAAAGTTCTTCCGCACGGAATTCAAAAGCTCCCTTTTTTTCATCCAAATCCAGCTCATCTGCCAGCATGCCGATCAACCCTTTGGTTTTCTTATCCAATTCAAAAAATCCTCTGACGCTGTTTACCGCCTGTTTCGGTTTATACTGAAACACGATTTCATCAAATTTGCCGCGCATCCAATCGGTGGCATGAAACTGGATGATTTGGACGCCTCCGTTCCGTTGGCCGGTATACCCTTCTCCATAGTGAACAAAGCCCAGCTTTGCAAAACCGCCCAAAAAGTTTTTGAGAAGGCCCGACGGCTTTACATCGACAACGTCCCGGTCCTTGGCATCAATGCCGCTTATGATTTCCAAATTGGATTGGAAATAATAACGGGTGTTGACGGATGAAACCGGGAGCAGTTCAGGACATTTAAAATAGAAATCAAATTCTCTTTTTTCCCCGGGCCGGACCACAAATTCTTCCTGCATCACCGGAATGGTTGCGATGGTTTCATTGACATACTTGATTTCATCGTCCTTTTTAAAAGAGGACGCCAGATTGAAGTGGACTTCCAACTCTTCGATTAGCTGTTCGACTTCGCCTCCCTCAACATACACCTTTCCGGTGACCTCTTCACCCATGGTGACCACATCGGAATCCAAAACCAAATCGATTTTGGCCGCTCCCACTCCCAAAGAAGCTAGAATTTTCTTAAACAAATCCGCTCCATCCTTTCATCATTATTTAATTTACTCCCATCTTACCATACATTCCTCACGGCGAGCGGATCAATCAATGTGCTTTCTTGGATTTTTGTCAGGCCGTTTTCACAAGGCAAAAGTTCAATCTTCTTCTGCCTCTTCCACCTCAAATCCCATATCCCGTATCATTTGATGATCCAACAAGGCCGATTGGCCTTCTGTCGTCAAGTAATCCCCGACAAAAATGGAATTGGCAGGATAGAGGGACAATGCTTGCAAATGGCGCAAATTGACTTCTCTTCCTCCCGAAACCCGAATTTCCTTTTGCGGACATATGAAACGAAACAACGCAAGCACTTTTAAACAATAACGCGGATTTAATTCATTCATCCCTTCCAAAGGCGTTCCGGGGATGGGATTCAAGAAGTTCACCGGGATCGAATCAACATCCAGTTCACGCAAGGCCAAAGCCATTTCCACGACTTGTTCTTGGGTTTCCCCCATGCCGACAATATAGCCGGAGCAAGGGGAAATGCCCCCCTTCTTCACCAATTGCAGTGTTTCCACCCGGTCTTGATACGTATGGGTGGTGGTGATGTTTTCATAGTGTTTTTCGCCGGTATTCAGGTTGTGGTTGTAACGGTCCACGCCGGCTTCTTTTAACCGTTTGACTTGATCATCATTCAAGATCCCCAAACAAGCGCAAATTTTTAGCGGATATTTTTCTTTGATTTCCCGAACCGCTTGAACCACTTCATCCAGTTCACGTCGGGTCGGTCCGCGCCCGCTTGCCACAATGCAATAGGTCCCGGCTTTTCGTGCCAAGGCTTCTTTTGCCCCGTCGACCAATTCCTCTTTTTTCAATAAACTGTATCGCTCAACCGGAGCCTGCGAAACGACCGATTGCGAACAATAACCGCAATCTTCCGGACAAAGCCCGCTTTTGGCATTGATGATCATATTTAATTTGACCTTTTTCCCGAAATAATGGCACCGGACACGGAAGCTGGCTTGCAACAAAGGCAGCAATTCATCATCCGGTGCATTTAACACCGAAAGGCCCTCTTCCATGCTCAATGTTTCTCCTTGAAGCGCCTTATCCGCCAACTTTTCCCATTTGGACAAGCTTCTGAAAGAATGAAGTGTCATAGAAACCTCCTGCTCCTTAAAAATGCATGAACCCAATCTCCGGATCAACCGGTGTCGGGCCAATTCAATTGTAAACCAAATCGAAATAAATAGTTTACATTTACAATATAAGTATACCACAGCCGGCTTTTTTCCTATAGAAAAAAGCAAATGCCCCCGGGACATTTGCTGTCAGAATCTCCTATAAATATAATTCACTGTATTTTTTTCTTAAATAATCCAGATAGGGTTGGATGGTCAGTTCCGATCCGGTTGCCCGCCGGATCAATTCATCTGCTGTATATTTGCTTCCATGCTGATAGATCTGTTCTTTCAACCAAGAATGAAGAGCGGTAAAGCTCCCGTGTGCAATTTGATCCGGGATGTGAGGGGCATCTTTTAATGCCGCTTCGTAAAATTGGCAACTTAAGATATTTCCAAGCGCATAGCCCTGAAACTGTCCGCCAATAAAATCCGCATACCAATGGATATCCTGCAATACGCCCGAACGGTCATCGGGAGGAGTGATTCCAAGATCGGACTGATAACGTTCATTCCATGCATCACGCAAATCTTCCACCCGGAGTTTTCCTTCCAGCATGTGCAGTTCCAGATCAAAGCGGATAATCACATGCAAGTTGTATGTCAATTCATCCGCTTCCGTACGGATCAGCGACCGCTCCACATGATTGATGGCCCGGTAAAACTCATCCAGTGTCACCCTTCCCAACTGGGTCGGGAACGTGGCCTGCAATTGCGGATAAAAATAGGTCCAAAACTCCCGGCTTCTGGCAATCACATTTTCCCACAGACGCGACTGGCTTTCGTGTACCCCGGAAGAGGTCCCGTCATAAAGCGGGGTTCCGTCATATTCCGGGCGAATCCCCAATTCATACAGCGCATGCCCGGCTTCATGGATCGTACTGAACAACGCTTCGCTGATATCCCGTTCATTGACGCGGGTGGTGATGCGAACATCTCCTGCCGCAAACCGCGTCATAAATGGGTGGGCCGACAAATCCACTCTCCCGCGGTTGAAATCAAATCCCATCTGCTTGATAATTTCCTTGCTGAAATCCAGCTGTTTTTGCACCGGATAAGATTGCTCCAAAGAGGAACGGTCCGAAGCCGGCTTCTTCGTCACCGCTTCCACAAAGGGAACCAATTCCCTTCGCAACTCATGAAACAACTTGCGGAGCATCGACGCTTTCATCCCGTAGTCCGAACGGTTGATCAACGGGTCGGACACATGCTCTTTTTCCGGAAAAAAGTCGGCATATTCCAAACTGAGTTCCAACGTCTTTTTCAGGTAAGGAATCACTTTGCCAAAATCATTGGCTTCCCGCGCTTCCAACCACGCCTGGTTGGTTTCGGTGATATGCCTGTAAAAACGGGCCATGAAATCCGCCGAAACTTTTTGTGCTTCCTCATACTGCCGTTTGGCAACCCGGACGATGGCTGCCTGATCGGAATCCAAGGATGAAGAAGCCGTCGCTTTTTCCAGATCCTCCAGTAATTCGCCCAACCGTGGATCCGTTTTTTTCTGATGCACCAGTTTCCCCAACAGGGACAGTTGGTGTCCTCTTGCTTCCGCTGCAGCCGGGGGCATGTATGTATTTTGATCCCAGCTTAATATGGCCATCGTTGCTTCCAAATCATATATTTCGCGCAACTTCGTTTTTAATGCTTCCCATTTTTCATGCAAAATCGATTTCCCTCCAGTTTGCCGGGCAAAGAGTCCGGAGATTCAGTCAATCTTTGTTTATTGTACCAAAACATCACATCCCAGGCGATGCCCGAAAAAAATGAAAATCATCGGTTTTGCCGGTGTACGGTTAAATTTGGATTTCATTTTTTCTTGCCTTTTTTACACGCTCGGGTGACAATTAGTGTGCAAAGTGTGTATGATACTTAGAAGAATGAGAAAAAGAGGCGGTACCATGAAAAAGCGGGATTGGATCGAACAAGTTCTCCGTCAATCCTGCCTGGAAAACCCGGAAGGAATGACGGCACAACAAGTCGGAAAGATATCAGGCCTGAACCGTTCCACCGCCAGCCGGTATTTAAATGAATTGGTCAAACTGGGACGCGCCCGGAAACAGGCGGGACGCCCGGTGCGGTATTTTCCTGCGGATGACCCGGGCAAAATCCAGGCAACCTCCCGCCAGAAACCGGCTGAAGATGACGGATTGCTGGACGATGCCCTGGCAGCTCTTTTATATCCTCCCAAAGGGCTTCCCATTTTGTTTACCGGGGAAACCGGTGTCGGAAAAACCTATATGGCCAAAAAATTGGTCGAAGTGGCCATCGAAAAAAATTACCTTCCGCCAAACACTCCGTTTGTCTCTTTTAACTGTGCGGAATACGCCCAAAACCCCGAATTGCTTCTGGCTCAACTGTTTGGCGTGAAGAAAGGCGCCTACACCGGTGCGCAGGAAAACCGGGCCGGGTTGGTGGAGCGGGCCAATGGCGGCATTTTGTTTTTGGATGAAATCCACCGTCTTCCCCCATCGGGACAAGAAATGCTTTTTTACCTGATGGACCAAGGATTTTACCGTCGCCTGGGGGAAGCTTCCGTGGAACACCCTGCCCGCATCCGGCTGATCGGCGCCACCACCGAACCTCCTGAACAGGCGTTATTGCCGACCTTACAGCGCCGTTTCTCCGTGCAAATTGAAATTCCGCCGCTCAGAAAGCGTCCGGTTCAGGTGAGGGAACAATTGATCGAAAAATTTCTCCTCAATGAATCCAAACAGATGAACATTCCCGTTTCCCTGTCCCCCGAATGCCGCTCGCGGCTTTTGACTTATCCTTGTTTTGGAAACATCGGCCAATTAAAAAGCGATATCCAGATTGCGTGCGCCCGCGCTTTCCTCCGACACATGAACCGTTCCGGACAAGAAGTGGTGATTCAACTGCATGATTTGCCGGCCCATCTGCGCAAACAAGGCTGGATCTCGGCCGCCATCGAAGCCAAAATGAAAGATCAACCGGCACCCATAGAGGCAAAAGCAAAAACAACAGACGAAGCGGGCAACATCTACCGTGAACTGCTGGCAGCCAAAGAACAATTAAGCAAACAAAACATTTCGCCTGCAGAATTAAACCGGCAACTGCAGGAAACGGTCAATGAATATATCACCCGTCTTTTGCACTCAGCCAAAAACCGACAACCCTCTGGGGATCAGGAAACCCGTCTGTTCCAATCGATCCGGCAGGTGCTCGGGCAATGTGTGGATCATTGGAACCATCCTCTGGCCCAAAAGATATCCGGCACGAAGATCAACGCCCTGGCCCTGCACATCCAGTCTTATTTGGAACAACCCGGACCCCGTGCGAAAAAAACGTTGAACGGGTTGAAAATTGAACCGGTTTACCGAGAACTGGCCGGTCAGATCGGAACTGCTTTGGAACAAGCGTTGGGTATCCGTTTGCCGAAAGATGAATTGGATTTAATCTCCCTTTTTTTCTCGTTGTATCAACCCCGTTCATCCGATCCGAAGCCGCGGGTGATTGCCACGGTTTGTTTAACTGGCGAAGGAGCGGCGGTTTCATTGGAACTTTGGCTGAAACAACACTTGCCGGAGCAAGACCAGGACGTGTTGATCCGTGCGGTGCAGATCGATCCGCTTGAACGCGAATCCGGGGAGTTGGAAGAACTGGCGAAATCCTGTCATCTGGTCGCCGTGGTCGGGACGGTTCCCCCCAAGATGAAAGATGTTCCATACATTCCGGTTTGGGAACTGTACCAACCCGCCGGATGGGACAAATTGAAGGAACTGTTATCCAATAGCCGCCCGGGCACTTCATCTTTTAAACGCGACATGAAACCGGAACCCGAAAACCGGCTCTTTCAGTTAATGGAACAAGGATTGCGGGAGACGGTCACCCACTTTAATCCCAAAAAATATATCGACCTGATCCAAAAACATCGCGCGCCGTTTCAAGAAACATTTCAGTGGACCCCCGAACGCGAACTGGGGATCTGGATGCATTTGGCGATTTACACCGATCAACTGCTGAAAGAACAAATCAATCAAACGTCCCGCCAAAATCACGGCGGCGGGCATAAATCCCGGCCAGAACAACCATCCTATTTATGGAAAAACCTTTTGCACCAACTGGAATCCGTCTTTTCCGTTCAATATCCGGCGATGACGGCACAAGAAATGACCCGTTTGTCGGCGTCTTCCGTTTAAACCGTTCCACCCTTGTGTGTAATTTTGCTGCACACAGGTGTGTCCAATCTCATCCGATGCGAAAAATCTTTCCAATCGGTATGTTTTATTGTTTGGCATGCTTTTTGCATTTAAAATGAAATGGCATTATTTTTTATTACTAAAACCAAGGTGGAAAATCGTTTCTGTCAGAAGCGGAGGAATGAAATGAACCACACTATCCGCCTGCTCGTCATTTGCAGCTGGGGGGCAACTTCCAGTGTATTGTGCCAGAAAATCAATGAAGCAGCTTCCCAAAAGGGGATTGCTTTAAGGGCAAAAGCAGTCGGCGTCAAAGATTGGAGCGAACATCTCCAATCTGCAGATCTCATCATGATCGAACCCCAAATCAGCCATCTCCGAAACGAGATCGAACCGGTCGCAAAAGCCCATCGAAAACCGTTTGCGCAAGTCGACCCGGTTGCTTTTGCCACGATGAACGGAGATCAGTTGCTAAAACAGGCGGCATTGCTTTTATCCACTTACCGTTCATTGCATGGGACAGAATAAAGGTTGTCATCCTTTCCACCTTGTACACGATATGCCAGTCAAAATCCAAAATGATAAAAAGAAAGGAACATGTCACATGGCTCAAAAGAAAGTAACCATTACCAATCCAAGCGGTTTGCATGCCCGTCCGGCAGCACTTTTGGTGAAAGAAGCCGGAAAATTTTCCAGCAAAGTCCAATTGGTGAAAGACGGAAAAGAAGTGGATGCCAAAAGCTTATTGGGGGTCATGTCGCTCGCAGCCAAACAAAATGATGAAATCGTCATTCAGGCTGAAGGAGAAGACGCTGAAGAAGCCGTAAACCAATTGGCACAATTTATCGAACAACTCAACGCTTAACTTTAAGGAGGGTTCATGTTGAGCCAACACATCAAGGGAGTGGGGGCTGCACCGGGGTTAAATATCGGACAGGCCATTTGGTGGCGCAAAGAAAAACCGGTTGTGGAAACACGCTCCATCTCCGATACCGATGCCGAAGTGGAAAAGTTAAATCAAGCGATTGAACAAGCCAGGGAACAAATCCAGGAGCTGCGTTCGATCGCTTCCCGGCGGATGAGTGACGAAGAGGCCGCTGTTTTTGATGCACACCTCGCCTTCTTGGACGATCCCGGTTTTACGGGAGAAATGAAAAACCGGATTCAAAGCAAAAAACAAAACGCGGAATCCATTTGCCAGGAAGTCACCGATGAAATGAGCCAGTTAATGGCTTCGCTCGATGACGAATACATGCAAGCCCGTGCCGACGACATTCGTGATGTCGGAACCCGTTTGTTGTTGATTTTATCCGGCAAACAACCTTTTGATCCTTCCTTGTTAAAACCGGGGCATGTTGTCATCGCGGAAGAATTGACTCCTTCCGACACGGCCCAATTCCCGGAAGGAATCAGCGGGATGGTGACCGAACGCGGAAGCAAAACCGCCCATGCCGCCATCATGGCCCGGACTTTGGGCATTCCGGCCGTATTGGGACTGGGTGAGGCCATTCGTCAAATTGAAGACGGCGACATCATTGTGTTGGACGGGGATCAGGGAACCATCCAAATCAACCCGGACAAAGAAACCGAAGCAGCGATCCGCCAACAGATCAAAAAACAAAACGAAGCACGCGAGCAAGCATTGAAAGAAGCAAAAGCCGATGCTTATACAGCTGATGGAAAACGGATTCAGGTTTTCGCCAACATCGGAAGTTTAAATGATGTGGAAATCGCCCTGAAAAACCATGCCGAAGGGGTCGGTTTGTTCAGAACCGAGTTTCTTTATCTGGAAAATGACCACTGGCCTGACGAGGAAGAACAATATGACGCTTATGCAAAAGTTTTGAAAGCGTTTGGCGACCGCCCCGTGGTCATCCGGACTTTGGATATCGGCGGCGACAAAGACTTGCCTTATGCCGAATTACCCAAAGAAGAAAACCCGTTCTTGGGACACCGGGCGATCCGTTTCTGTCTTTCCAACCCGGACATCTTCAAAACTCAATTGCGTGCACTGCTCCGGGCAAGCACCCACGGAAATCTGTGGATCATGTTCCCGATGATCGAAAACCTCGCCGAAATCCGCCAAGCCAAAGCGCTGCTGGATGAGTGCAAAAATGAACTGAAAAACGAAGGCATTTCCTTCGCAGAAAACATTCCCGTCGGCATCATGGTGGAAATTCCGGCAGCCGCCATCAATGCGGATCTACTTGCGCCGGAAGTGGATTTCATGAGCATTGGAACCAACGACCTCACCCAATACACCCTGGCGGCAGACCGGGGCAACGAGAAAGTGGCTCATTTGTATGATGCCGCACATCCGGCAGTGTTGCGCCTGGTCAAAATGACCTGTGACGCCGCGGAAAAAGCCGGAATCGTTGTCGGCATGTGCGGGGAATTGGCAGGTGACACCGCCATGACAGAAGCGTTGGTCGGACTCGGCCTGCACGAATTGTCCATGAGTGCAGGAACCATTCCGGAAGTGAAACAAAAAGTCCGCCAAACCGATTCGGAAAAAGCCAAAAAATTGGCGGCGGGACTGTTGAACCAAAAAGACGGGGATCAAGTCCGCCGGTTCATCCAAGAACAAAAATCATAAAGACGAAAAAAAGCCGAAGAACATGTTCTTCGGCTTTTTTTAAATGAAAAAGGAATCCAAAACATGCTTTTGGATTCCCACCGTTCCTTATTTAAACCGTCATTTTTTTCATCGGTCGTATTGCTGGTTCTGGTTGGACAACCTCAATAGGCCTAACACCTCTCCGAAGCATTTTGTGATAGGCTTGGGAGGGTTTTAATACATTGAACATGTGCTCAATGGCAATCATGGGATCAACGGTATGACCGCAAGTATAACAATCCAAAGCGGCAAACCCTTTTTCCGGATACGTGTGAATGGACAGATGACTCTCTGAGAGCAACACTAAAACAGTGGCCCCTTGAGGTTCAAACTGATGCGATTGGACGGACAAAACGGTTGCTCCGCAGGCTTTTGCCGCATCTTTCAAGTGTTCCTCCAAACGCTGGACATCATTCAGCAGATCGAAATCAACACCCCATGCATCCATGGCTACATGTCTTCCGAAAGTAGAAAATTCCATCTCTTTCGGCCCCCTTCCTAGCAAAAAGTTGGTGTGAGCCAAATTCCGCTAGGATCTGCTTGTTCACCACGGGGGAAGGTTAGTCCAGTGAGGTCCCAACCCTTTAAGTGAATCCTGGATCCTACTAGCTCAATGTCACAGTGATTAACTTAACACAATCTGTATACAACTTCAATAGTTATTTTAACCGAAATTCCCTTTCACTGCGATCTTTTTAAAAAGTTTAAAACCAATATTTCGAATCATCCGAATCATCCTGCAACGAACCTGTCCATCCAGGTTTTCTGTGTCTCATCCACGGCCAATCATTGCCGGAGCATTTGTTAAAAAAAGCGGGATCCGGTCCCGCTTTAATTTCCTTCTTGCCAACGCCCGCCTTTTTACAACTTTTTCACCCAGATATTCATATCTTCAAAATCCCCGGAGATCTGGCTGTTTTGAATCAATCGTCCTTTATATTCAAAACCCAGCTTGGCGATCACCATATTCATTCCCGTCGAAACCGCCCGGGTCAATGAAAACAGATGAGGGATCCCTTTTTCTTTCATTCTTAATTCCAGATCATAAATAATGGCACTTAACAGTCCGTTTCCCCGATGATCCGGGTGAGTGGCGCAATCAGTGATTTCCGCACATTGAAAATGCGGAAAAACATCAGCCGATGCCGAGCTGACAATCTGATCCCCTTCGGTTACCACCGTGAAGTAGACATCCTGGTCCATGCACTGGCGGATAAAATCCGGATCATGAATGGGGGTGGGATACGTTTCAAAAACCAGCTGATACAACTTCGCCAAAGCCTCGGCATCTTCTTTCACGGCATGGCGCAATTGATACTTTGGATCCAAACGCGGACGCTCTTTAATGGCTTCGGCCTGCTCTGCCATCTCCACAATTTGATCTTTTTTCTCCTCATCTTTTTTATGCGCGCGGTCCTCTTCCAGAAAGCGGGACAAAATACAAGCCGGATTTCCTTGGAAAAAACCGCTGATTTCTCCTTCTCTTTGAAACCCGAGCTTCTCAAAAAAGGAGATATCCTCAGGGTTTGCATAAATCATCACTTTACCGATATCCTTTTCCTTGGCCAATTCTTCCAGGTGTTTCAACAGGGACTCCACATCGTACCGGCTGTATTGGATCAATTTAATGCGACTATTAAATTCATCCACTTCATAAGATACATTATGTGGAGTGGTTTGAGTGGTTTTCATTCAACTACTCTCCTCCATCATCTTTCTTTCTGCAACTCCGCTGTCCTTAGCTTTTGCCAAGCTGCCCGATATTATCATCAGTAACTTTTACCCTGTCTTCTGAAATACAAACGGCTTTTTCCCGGTTTCATGTCAATTGGACATAAAATCAACACAAAAAAGGGAGATCCGTCGTGTAATTTTTATTTAATGCGGGTAGGATATAATTTAGATGTTGATTACCCTAAATCCAGGGGGTTTCTTTTATGTACCTGACACCCAAAGAACGCGGCATCGTCATCCGGGCTCTAACCAAGGTGTTGGAAACCGAACCGCCTTATACAAGAGCCGATGAATATAAAAAATTATTGGACCGTCTCAAAAGCGAACAAGAAAAGGAAGACGACGACCATCTTCGGCAAGAATACATCTACAACATGGACGATGGCTGAAACATAAAAAATCCCCTTCTTTTCAAAGAAAAAAAGGGGATTTTTGTCTTCTTCACCATCCGGCTTGGGGATGCCTTTTTAATTCGATATTCCGAAACAAAAAGCAAGGATCCAACGAATCGGAACCCGACAAAGGTTGACTGGTGATCAACAAATGAAAGGGCGCATAAGCACGTTTGTCTTTCAGCAGGATCCCGGCATGTTCCCTCGGAAACGCAACTGCATATTCCCGCTTCCCCTTCAACCGGAAACAAAAGAGGTAAGCATCATTGCCGCGGTCGTACATCCAGACATATTCATCCGCTTCCTCCGATTGCTTGACATCGCCGGCCCACTCCGGAATGGACAACACCAACGTATCCGTTTCATCCGCACGGAGTTCGGTCCATCCTCCGTCCTCCGGAATGGCTGCTTCTGTCACCTGTGGTATATATCTTGAACTCATAATCACCGATCCTTTACCTCATTTTTATTTCTGGACACGATCCGATGCAACAGCGGAACAATGCCCGTTAAATCCCACGCTCCCGTGTCAACCTCCGAGAATGCGTCAATATCCCCGATCACCAGGGTGGGGACCGGGTTGGCGGTATGGGTTTTCACCCGCAAATCTTCGCTGTTTCCATGATCGCTGACCAATACTATCGTATCCTCCGGCCCTTTCAACCGCGCAAGTTCCCCCAAAAAACGATCATAATGGTGCGTCACATATTGAAGCAACCAGGGATCCTGTTTGTGGCCGGCCCGGTCACTCAAGAAGAACTCATGGACAACCAAATCATAACCGCTGGCTATCGACCAAAGGTGGCGGGCAGCCTGCTCCGGCGTGATTTCCTCCACATCCGTCCCTGATTTTTTCAGGATGGTCCGGGTAATGTCATGATACACCGCTTTGCCTTCCACCAATTCCGGGAAAAACCGAACCGGCTCCCCGCTGGATTGGATCGTTGCCGTGGTGACCGACACCCATCCGCGCTTGGTGGCAGGACGTTCAAAATACTCTTTGGTGTACGCATTGGCAAAGGTCGCTTTCCATCCTTTTTTTTCAAACTGTAAGTAGATATTGTCTTTTTTCACCCATTCACGCAACCTTCGAAACGGCAACCCGCTCATGTGTTTTCCCATCTCACGGGCTGCATTTTTTCCCGTAAAGATCGTCGCCTGGCCCGTGGCACTCTGCGGAAGCCCCTCCACGCCCAGACAGGCATCGGTCTCGAGCAGAAGAAGATCCGGACCATGGCGGCCGGCCGCTTCCCTCACCAACGGCATTCCGCCTAGCAACTGACGGATGCAAGGAGTCGGATACGTCACCCAGGGATTGTGATCAGCCATCTCTCCCAAGCCCACCCCGTCAATAAACAGCAGCACAACAGCGATCTTCCCCACCCCCCGTCTGTGTCCTCCAGGTTGTTTTTCATCCCGGCCTCCCGGTACAATAAAAAGGAGTATTGCAAAAAAGGAGGATACGATGCAACGTTTCAGCCAAATGTCCAAAGATGCTCTTGAGATGGAAATTGAGCGCCTGAACCGGGAAAAACAAAAAGCAAAAGACCAAGGTTTGGATACACAACTTGCCATTTTGGAACAAAAAATCAATCTTGCGCGTTCATACCTGATCGATTCCTCAACTGTCCAAACTTCCTGTTGGTATCAAGTGGAAGGAAAAAACATTCCTTTTTATGTCGAATATCTGAACGGAGTGATGGCTTGGGGAAATTGGGAACATTCCGGTGAAAAAACAGCCGTTCCTTTGGCTTTGTTGGAAAAACCGGTATCCCGCCGTTCTGTTAAATGATGGTTAATTTTTATTTGTATTGGACATAATACAACTAGGAGGTGTGTTCGAAAATGTATTATGTCGTCCGCGATTCAGAAAAACTCCCGCCATCGATCATTCATGAAGATAACTATTTCGCTTGGTATAATCCGATGAAAAAGGATCATCGCATTGAATTTCGCGGCACCATGAATCAATGCTATGATTTTATGGCCGCACACTATCCCCGAAAATAATGTTTTTTTAGGTCTGTAAATTGACAGAATTGTATAAAGAAATGAGTGAAAAATAAACCGGGACTTGAAAGTCTCCGGTTATTTTTTCGGTTGTAACTTTTTCTTTCGCACCGGCGGCAAAATTTTGTTCATGCTGACTTCCTGTTTGCGTTCCCAGGTACTCGGATCATTTTCGTCAAACTGCTCCAAAAAGCGAATCACTTCGCGGGTGATCGGTGTTGGCGTCGACGCACCCGCCGTCACGCCGACCACTTTTTTCCCTTTGAGCCAGTCCAAATTGATTTCTGTCACATCCGCAATCCGGTACGCATCCACGCCGGCGATCTCTTTGGCCACCTGAGCCAGCCGGTTGGAATTGTTGCTGCGGGGATCTCCGACAACAAGAACCAGATCCGTTTCCTTCGCCTGTTTCGCAACGGCTTCTTGCCGCAATTGCGTGGCGAGACAAATTTCATTGTGGATCTCTGCCGTCGGGAACCGTTCTTTGACCTTTTCCATCAAATGCTTGGTGTCCCATTGGCTCATGGTGGTTTGGTTGGTGACGAGCAACCGGTCCGTTTTGAGTTGGAGCCGGTCAATATCTTCCTCTTTTTCAATCAAGTGAACCTTCCCGGGAGCCACTCCCATGGCCCCTTCAGGCTCGGGATGGCCTTGTTTGCCGATATAAATCACTTCATATCCGGCAGCCGTCTTTTCCCTGATCAGATCGTGCGTCCGCGTCACATCCGGACAAGTTGCATCCACCACCGTCAAACCCTTTTCCCGGGCGCGACGGCGGACTTCGGGAGAAACCCCGTGTGCGGTGAAAATGACCGTCCCTTTGTCAATTTTCTCCAGAATCTCCAACCGGTTTGCTCCGTCCAGGGTAATAATGCCTTCGTCTTCAAATGCTTCCACAACATGGCTGTTGTGAACAATCATTCCCAATATATAAATCGGACGGGGCAGATCCAGGTTTTGGGCGGCTTGGCGCGCCAAAACCATGGCATCCACCACTCCGTAACAATATCCTCTCGGTGTGATTTTTACGACTTCCATGTTTTTCCCTCCTGACCCCGATGTTGGATCCGAGGCTTTTGTCCATCTCATTATAGCGCAACGGCCGCTCCGGGTAAATGCAAATCCTCCCTGTTCCCGATAAGTCCAAAAGGATTTCACAATTTTTTAGGCATTTTTTCTGGAACATCCACCCTTGGTCATTCATAAGATACACTGTCATCATGAACAGAAGGAAGTGAGTGTGCATTATGGAAAAACCAGCAAAACCCATGCCGAGGCCCGAACCGCAACCGCCGGTCATGCCGGAATATCCCATGCCGCCGATGCCGGAACACCCCATGCCCATGCCCTGCATGCCGCCCATGCATGAAATCCCCTGTGATCCCAGATGGCTCCGGCACATGTATCACCACCTTAAAATTTGCCATAAGTATGAATTGGAAATGCTTAAATGGTATATGAGGTATTGTGAGAGCAAACATGATTGCAGACATCCTCACCGTCACCATCCCCACTGCAGAAGACCTTACCACTGTCATCCGCATGAATCCCCTCGTCACCGGTGGGAAAGCTCTCACCATCATTGCTGAAAAAAGGCCATCCTTCCTGATTTCTCTCCCGGAAGGATGGCCTTGATTGCACCTGTATCGGATTAATTTTTCATTCTTTCGCGGACATACAAGGTACCAAGAATAAAAGAAATAAACAACAAAAAAAGGATAATCACTCCTGATGAATCCAGAATATTCCCATTCATATGATCAAAACCCCCCGAATCTTGTCCGTCTGTAAATAGGTATACTACATTTAAATAAATTTGTACAGAATGGGAATATTACAAAACCATGAAACAGGGGTGATTTCGTGCAGATTTAAAGAGCTTCCTCTTCTTCCTCCCAATTCTGGGGTTTCATGACACCGTTTTTGATTCGCAAGATGGCCAACGTTCTCGCTTCAAAATCAAGCGCCCGTTCCGAATGGGAAAGCGTCAGGTTTCGCCGGGCAATACAGTCAAAGCACACGGCGAATTCATCAAAGATTTGGTCGGGATCTTTGGCGATTCTCAATTCGGTTCTCTTCTTTTCCTGATAACAGATCGCGCAATTTAAATACATTTCCGTGTAATAAGGTTGAGGCCCGCCTTCCCGGATCGCATTTAATATCTCCGCTTCAATCTGGTCCGCCAAACGCTCCACTCTTTTTTTTCTCTTTGTTTGATCCTGCATCATTGTTCACCCATTTCCCCTTTTGAAAAAATCGCGTTTTCCATGAACAAACCAATCCACTGCATCTTTTTATTTATATTTAAAAGCAAAATTCGTTATTTTTGACTATATCATCCATTCGTCAACAAGCCGGCAAACCCCTTTCAAAGAAGGAAGAATGCGAAAAAATCCCCATCATCCTCATTATCATCAATGTCCTTTTTTGTCAAAAAATTAAATGATTTGACTACTTATGTCGCGAGGAAGGAATTGTTGGTTACCGATGTCTAATAAATGTTAAAAAGGAGGGGGCGAATATGGTCGTACGTGATCGATCCTCGAAATCTTTTGCCGACCAGCGTCTGGGATACAAGTACCGTGTCATTCACAAGCGGGTTCGTCCCGCAGTGAAAAGGACGGTACTCAAAATGGCAAGAGATATGTTTCTCGACCATATTTCGAAGGATGTGCCTTTTAAAAAGTGAATCACCTTTGTTTGGTTTGCATTTTGCATTGGATGACAGCCCTCCCGTTCCAAAAGGGCGTCATTTCCTCTCCAAACGGATGAATCATTCCCCCAAATGGCCAATGGTTCGTTTCTCTATTCTTTTGAATTTGGTTTTGGGTAATCAAACAATCAGCCCTCCTGAACCGACAGGAGGGCCTTTTTTTGTTCTTTAAGCATGTGTATGGCTCTTGAGACAGGCTTGCATCTTTTTGTCATGCCGCCGGATAAAATGCGTCAATTCTTCTGTCATCTGCCAGTTGGAAAACGGGGTGATCAAATAAATTCCGTCGAATTTTTCCATCGCCACTTCCAAAAGTTCCTTGGCCACTTGGACGCCTTCTGATTTTCCGGACTGCCGGTCGGTCGTTTTTTCCATTCTTTTTAACACGTCTTCCGGTATTTTAATTCCGGGCACCTCATTATGCAAAAACAATGCATTGCGATACCCGGTGAGCGGCATCACACCGATAAACACCGGGATGCCAAGCGATTTCGTCGCCTCATGCATCCGAATCACCCCGTCCGGGTCATAGACCGGCTGAGTCATGACAAAATCCGCGCCGGCTTCAATTTTTTTCTCGAGACGTTTGACCGCCGCATCCAGCTTTCGCACATGCGGATTAAAGGCGGCGCCCACCACAAACTGCGCTTTTTGTTTTAATTTCCTTCCAGAGAACGATATCCCTTCATTCAGCTGTTTCGCCATCCGGATCAGTTCAAAGGAAGTGACATCGTAAATCGAATGGGCTCCGGGCAAATCCCCCATGCGGGTGGGATCCCCGGTAATCACCAAAATTTGATCGATTCCCAAGGCGTGAAGCCCCATCAGGTGGGATTGCTGTCCCAATAAATTCCGGTCCCGGCAAGCCACGTGGACCAACGGCTCGATATCATATTTTTTTAAGATGGCGCCCAGCGCCAAATTGCTCATCCGGGCGGTGGCCAGGGAATTGTCCGCCATCGTGACCGCATCGACACCGGCTTGTTTCAGTTTTTTCGCCCCTTGCAAGAACCGCATGGTATCCAGATCTTTCGGCGGATCAAATTCACAAATGATGGTTCGTTGTCCGTTGCGGACTTTCTGTACGACCGTCGGTTTCGTTCTTTTTTGCAAGACGATCGTTTCATGGGAAGACAGTTTGTAACCATCCCGGGGAGGATTTTTCCGCTGAACCGGACATTTGTCTTTCAATGCTTTGGCTATCCGGGCGATGTGCCCGGGGGTGGTTCCGCAACACCCTCCAAGCAGGCGGACTCCTTGATCAATCAAGAGACCGGCTGTTTCTTCAAAATAGTCCGGCTCCGACTTGTAATGAAGTTCCCCGTTGCTCATCCCCAGCCGCCCGGCATTGGGAAAAGCCGTGAGGATCATTTGCTCGGGAACAATGGTTTTTTCCAATGTTCTCAATACTTCCACGGGACCGAAACGGCAATTGATTCCCACCCCGTTCACCCCGAGCGATGCAAGCTTCTCAAAAGCTTCAGAGACGGTAAAGGCATCCCGGGTCCGGCCGATTTCCATCATCGACAGCTGGGCAAAGACGGGAAGCTTCGTCAACGGGCGAATCACTTCAACCGCCAATTGCAGCTCTTTCAAATCCAAAAAAGTCTCCAGCAAAATCCCGTCAACACCTCCGTGCAAAAGAGCCACCGCTTGCTCTTCATACATCACCCGGTACTCCTCTTCATCGTACACCGGCACCTTCCCGGCACAGATGGAACCGATCACCCCAAGAACATAGGCATCGCTGCCAATCGATTCTTTGGCAATATGAACGGCTTCCCGGTTCAGCCGCGTCACCTTGCTCTCCAGTCCGTAACGCGACAGCCTCTCGCGGTTGGCACCAAAGGTGTGCGTTTCAATCACACGCGCCCCGGCCCGATAATATGCTTCATGAACCTCGCTGATCAGGGACGGGTTGCTCAAAACCAATTCCTCCGTACAATGGCCGATGGAAACGCCTTGTTGATACAAAAATGTCGCAATCGCCCCGTCTCCGACCAGCAAAGAATGTTGCAGGCATTGAAGCAAGCCTTGCTTGCCCATCAATCTTTCCCCCTTATATCGCATTAAAATACCGAGCTTCCGGATGAGCAAACACCATTGCCGACACGGATGCTTCGGGATCCATCATGAAACCGTCGGTTAACTGAATGCCGATATCCTCCGGCGAAATCAGGCGAAACAACTTCTGCTGATCCTCCAGATCAGGACAAGCCGGATAGCCGAAAGAAACGCGAATTCCCTGATATCTTGCGCCGAACCGCTCCTTCATGGTCATTTCGGCCGGATCCGGAAATCCCCAACGGTTCCGCATCTGTTGATGCAATTGTTCGGCGAAGGCTTCCGCCGTTTCCAATGCCAAGGCCTGAATGAAATGGGAATGGAGATAATCCCCTTTTTCTTTCCATTTTTGGGACAATTCCCGGATGTGTTGCCCGGCTGTCACCGCAAGAAAACCGACATAATCCATTTCCCCGGATTCCACCGGACGCACAAAATCTGCCAGGCACAGATACGGATCCTCAGGCTGACGGGGAAACGAAAAACGTTCCAATATCACGCCGGGGTCTTCAGGATCATAAATCAAAATGTCATCCCCGTCGGCTTGCGCGGGGAAAAATTGATAAATGCCGTGAGGGGTGAGCCACCGTTCTTTTTTGGCTTTTTCAAAAAACTGGCTAAACAATCCCTTCATTTCCAGCGCTTTTTCGTCCCCCTCTTCGATCAATTGCTCCACATTTCCCTTTAACCCGAGATGTTTTCCAAACAACATCTGCAAATTGATATAGGGAAGAAGCAAATCCAACGGATAATCCCGGTAAACATGCTTTTTGAAATCCGGCGGAGTAAAAACAGGGGCCTTGCGGTTCACTTTGCTTTTCACCAGCAAAGACGCCGGGGGCCCCGCCTCCCTTCGGTCTGTTTGCAAGGGAGACCGCTGTTTTTTCTTTTCGTTTTTTTCGGCCTCAATTTGCTCCCTCTGCTCCGGATTCATCAACTTGTTGGCCAGTTCCAGTCCGTTCATCGCGTCTTTGGCATATAAAACGGGGCCGTCGTATTCCACGGAAATGCGTGTTTCTGTAAATTTTCTCGTCAAAGCCGCCCCGCCCACCAGGATGGGAATGTCAATCTCCGCTTCTTTCAGATCTTGGGCCGTCACCACCATCTGTTGGGCCGACTTCACCAAAAGCCCGGACAGCCCGATGATATCCGGCTTTTCTTTCCGGGCGGTCTCAATCAATTGTTCCGGGGGCACTTTGATCCCCAAATTCACCACTTGATAGCCGTTGTTCGCCAAGATGATTTCCACCAGATTTTTCCCGATGTCATGGACGTCTCCCTTGACGGTGGCCAAAACGACTTTTCCCCGTGTATGGCTTTCCGCCCGGTCCATGTGGGGTTCCAAATACCGGACGGCCGCTTTCATCACTTCCGCACTCTGCAAAACTTCAGCCACAATCAACTGGTTATCATTAAATAAACGCCCCACTTCATCCATGCCTGCCATCAACGGCCCGTTGATGATATCCAGCGGTTTGTACTTGGCAAGCGCCTGATCCAAATCCTCGTACAAACCGTCTTTGCTTCCTTCCAGGATGTAGTTGGCAAGCCTCTCTTCCAAAGTCATCCGAACCCCGGTTTGCTTTTTCTTTTCTTTTTTATGGCGGTAAAAGTTTGTAAACCGGATCAAGATATCGTCATAGTTTTGATGATCTGAGTGAAACAAGAAGGTTTCCGCCAACTCCCTCTCTTCTTCCCCGATGGAAGCGTAGCGCTCCAGTTTTTCCGTATTGACGATGGCATAATCCAACCCTGCTTTGGTGCAGGCATAGAGAAACACCGCATTTAACACTTCACGCCCGGCCAGCGGAAGCCCGAAAGAAACATTGGAGATACCCAGAATGGTTGATGTCCGGGGCAACGCTTTTTTGATGAGCCGGATGCCTTCCACCGTCTCACGGGCGGAACCGATGTACTGTTCATCTCCCGTCCCGACGGGGAAAACCAATGGGTCAAAAATGATGTCCTCTTCAGGAATGCCGTACTTATGAACCAGCAAATCATAACTTCTGAGCGCCACTTCCAGTTTCCGCCGGGCCGTCTGCGCCATCCCCTCTTCATCAATCGATCCCACCACGATTGCCGCCCCGTATTTTTTCACCAGCGGGATCACTTCTTGAAAACGTTCTTCCCCGTTTTCCAGGTTGATGGAATTGATCACTGCTTTTCCTTGGGAATATTGAAGCGCCTTTTCAATCACCCTGGCATCGGTCGAATCAATCATCAGCGGAACTTTCACCATTTTGGTCACATGCTTCAAAAATGCTTCCATGTCCGCCAGTTCATCCCGGTCCGGATCAGCCAGACAAACATCGATGATCTGGGCTCCGCCTTTCACTTGTTTGCGGGCAATCTCGGAGGCTTCCTCATATTTCCCTTCTCTGATGAGCCGTTTAAACTTGCGGGACCCGATTACGTTGGTGCGCTCCCCGACAAGCAACGGCCGGGCATCCTCTTCCAAGAAAACCGGGTCAATTCCCGAGATTCCTGGCAAATGGCTTTGAACCGGCCGGCGGGGTTTTTTCCCTTCCAAAGCCCGGGCAATGGCCCGGATGTGTTCCGGTGTGGTTCCGCAACAGCCTCCCGCCAAATTCAGCCATCCTTTATCCGCAAAGTCGGTCAATTTCTGCGCCAAGGCTTCGGGGGTCTCCGGATAATCCCCGTTTTCATCCGGCAAGCCGGCATTGGGATAACAACTGACGCCGCAACGGGCAATTCGGGACAACGAACGGATGTGATCCGTCATGAACTCGGGACCGGTCGCACAATTCAGCCCGACCGCAAACGGGCGAAGATGTTCGATGGACAGATAAAACGCTTCAATGGTTTGTCCTCCGAGCATCGTTCCCATCGGCTCAATCGTCCCGGAAATCATGACAGGCAAACGGAAGCCCAAGTCCTGAAAAGCCCTTTCAATCCCGATCCCCCCAGCTTTCACATTTAACGTGTCTTGGGAAGTTTCCAACAGGAGAAAGTCCACCCCGCCCTCCATCAATGCTTTCGCCTGCCGATAGTATCCCTCGGCCAACGCTTCAAAGGTCGTCCCCCCGGTGACGGACAATGTCTTGGTGGTCGGCCCGATGGCGCCGGCCACATAGCGGGGACGGTCACCGGTTGACCATTTGTCCCTTGCTTGAACCGCACAACGGGCGGCTGCCCGGTTAATTTCTTCGGTTTTGTCTGCCAAATGATACTCCCCCAAAACCAGCGGCGTGGCTCCAAATGTATTGGTTTCCACCACATCGGCGCCGGCCTGGTAATACTTTTCATGAATGTTTCGAATCAGATCCGGCCGGGTCAGGTTCAAGATTTCATTGCAACCTTCATACCGCTCTCCGCCAAAATCATCAGCCGTCAGTTGTGCCTGCTGCAACATCGTGCCCATCGCGCCATCCAAAATGACAATTTTTTCGCGCAAATATTCTTCAATCGGTTTTTTCCCCACACCTATCGCCACCTTTAACCGTTTTTTCCCAGGCAGAGGTCCGCAAAATAAAAAACACCTTTTCATCTCTGAAAGATGAAAAGGTGTGGATTACCCGGCCAGACTCACTCTCATCTTTCAGAGAGAGAAACTCTCTCTGCTGGAATTGGCACCACATTGGACGCAAGTTCCAACAGGTTGCCGGGCTTCATCGGGCCAGTCCCTCCGCCTCTCTTGATAAGAGATCCTTGTAAAAATTATGTCAGTTTATCTTCATAATATATAAATCTTTTTGCAAGTTGTCAACCAATTTGCCGCAGTTGCTGTTGTTCGAGTTCTTTTTGGGCCAGGTACATTTGCTCGGTGGCCGATTTGAAGCCATCCTGATCATCCAAAGCTTCATAACAGCCGGCCAGTTCATAATAACAGTCGTAAACATTGGTTTTCAGCTTGTTTTTGGCTGCCAAACGGGCAGACCGTTTCAAATATTCGACCGCTTCAGTGTAATGCTTCATCTGCTTCAGCAGTTTGCCCATGGTGAAAAGGGCATCATTCAACAGTTGCGGATCATAAATTTTTTCCGCCCATTCCAGCGCTTTTTTCAGCTTATCATAAGCTTCGTGGTATTTGCCTTGCAACATATACACTTTACCCAGATGGCAATAGGCATGTGCTACTTCCTGGGAGTTATCATCATGTTCTGCCAGTTCTAAGACAAATTGGAAACAGGTCGCTGCATCATCCAATTGGGAAATTTCAAGGTAAGACAGTCCCAATCCACTCCAAAGCTTCAACATTTCTTCCGTGTTTTTACTGCCGACCGACCGTTGAATCCCCTCTCTGGCATAGCGGATGGCATCATGGTAAAGTTTCATTCTCTGTAACAACCTGGAGCGATAATAGTACATTTTAATGATGATGTCTTTGCTTTGAATCCGGGGAATTTTCCCCCACAACTCTTCCAGCAGGCGGAAAGCTTCATCCGTGCGGTTCAACTTTTCCAAGTAAGCCACTTGCGAAATCAAGAGCAAGTAATAGGTTCGGTCATCACACTCATTGGATTTGTCTTGCTCCATTGCCGCCAACCCGCGTTCCACATACCGGAGGGCTTGTCCATAATCTTTGTTCATAAAGCGGCAATAAGCCAGTTCACAATAACCGGCAGCTTCCAAATGATTTTTCGGGGAATAGGGATCCTGATAAGCCAGACGGATGGCTTCACTCAACTCACGTTCTGCTTTGCGCCATTCCTTCTGGTGACTGTACACTTTCCCTTTCAAATAATGAACCGTAGCCTGATGTCTGGAATAAGATTCTTCCGATATATCCGAAAGCAAATGAAGGGCCCGTTCAGGCATTCCCATCTGGATCATGGTTTCGATGGCGACAAACCGCACTTGCATACTTTCCAAAGTTTCCGTATCTTTTTCGATCATTTCCGGAATTTCATTTAAATCCAGTTCCAGCTTGCTCATTAAATACAAGACTTTATCTTTGTTGACATGAGGAACACCGCGCTCAATATTACTGATTGTCGCCGTGGAGATATGCTCATCTGCCAAATCTTCCAATCTTAACCCTTTTTCTTTTCGGACTTTACGAATAAATTTGCCAATTTCACTCATTTCCAAAATATTCATAGCCGATCTTTCCTTTCGGATTGTTGGTTAACTCTATATTACTTCATTCATTTTATTTTATAAAGAAATAAATATATAAAAATTAACATTTTATGGATTGTAATTTATACCAATTTCTATTTTTAACTTTCATCCCAAAAAACAAGCCCCCGGTTTCATCTTGAAAAAAACAATCGAAACACCGCTTTCACATCTTTATTTCGAGTCGGATATTTTTTCGAATTTTACAAATAACAATCAATGTTTAATCCCATGCTCCGCATCTTTATTAAATATTTTATGTATTAAATTAAAATACTTTGTTTATTACTCAAACATCCTTCAAATATTGTCTCTATATCTTTTTTTTCTCTGTATTTCTTATTTTACCCAGTAAATTAACAGCGCAATCTCCTTCTTTGATCCTGTTTTTTGATTGTTTTTGATTGGTTATGATTTAAAATGATTGTTTTTGCTCTCTTTTTTCGATACAATCAAGAAAAGGCCGAAGCGAGGTGATGGATCACGCTTACACCCCAACGTCACCAATTCATTCTGAGTTTATTAAAAAGGCAAGGTATCGTAAAAGTGCAGGAATTGGTTCATTTAACCGGCGCTTCCGAATCCACCATCCGCCGCGACCTGGATCAATTGCAGCAACAACATCTTTTAAAACGGGTTCACGGCGGTGCAGCGCTGCTTCAAAACAAAGGTTTGGAAATGCCCATTCAAGAAAAAGCGATTCGGCACACCCCCGAGAAAAAAGAAATCGCTCTCTTTGCCGGTTCCTTTGTCGATCAGGGAGCTTGCATCTATCTCGATGCCGGCAGCACCACGCTTGAAATGATCCCGGCGCTGGCCGGAAAACAAGTCACAGTGGTCACCAATGGAATGACGCATTTGGAACGGCTGGTTGAATATGACATCGAGGCCTATGTTTTGGGCGGGAAAATGAAATCATCCACCAAAGCGCTGATCGGAGCCGTGGCACTCCAAGGAATCGAACGTTACCGCTTTGATCAGTGTTTTTTGGGAACCAACGGCATCCATCCGGATTTTGGATACACGACGCCGGATCCCGAAGAAGCCTGCCTGAAACAAAAAGCGCTTCAACTTTCCAGTCAGGCGTTTGTGTTGGCCGATCCCAGCAAGTTATCGGAAGTTTCTTTTGCCAAATTCGCTGATTTGGAAGAAGCCTCCTTGATTACACTTCCTCTTTCCTCGGAGATCAAAGAAAAACTTGCACAAAAAACTTATGTATTTGAGGTTGATCAGGCATGATTTATACCATTACATTGAATCCTTCCATCGATTTTGTGGTTGAAGTGGAAACCTTGCAACTCCATCAAGTCAACCGGATGAAGAAAGAACAAAAATACCCCGGGGGCAAAGGGATCAACGTGGCTCGCGTGTTGCACCGGCTGGGGGCCGAAACCACGGCTCTCGGCTTTGTGGGCGGATTTACCGGAAGGTTTATTGAAGAAGCGTTGCGACGGGAAGGCATTTCTGCCCGGTGGATCCGCGTCAACGAAGATACGCGCATCAACATCAAGCTCAAAACCGGGGCAAACGAGGAAACGGAAATCAATGGCCAAGGGCCGGCGATCCCTCCGGTAGCGTTTCAGCAATTAAACGAACAGCTGGAACAAGTCCGGCCGGGAGACACCGTGGTGATGTCCGGCAGCATTCCCCCGTCGCTGTCCCCTTCCGTCTATGAGGAATGGGCCGCAATACTTAGCGCCCGCGGCGTCCGTGTCGCTGTTGACGTTGCCGGTCCGGCATTAAAAAGAGCGGCCAACCGTCCCGTTTTTTTGTTGAAGCCCAATCACCATGAACTGGGCCAATTGTATGGTGTCCGTTTAAACACCATGGAAGAGGTGGTTGTTTACGGACGCAAGCTGCAACAAGCGGGGGCAGCCCATGTGATCGTATCAATGGCCGGCCAAGGAGCGCTTTTGTTTACAGAGGATGCGACATATCGCTCCACCGTTCCCAAAGGCACCGTGGTTCACCCGGTCGGGGCGGGCGATTCGATGGTTGCCGCCTTTCTCGCTGACTATGAGAAAACCAACGATGCGGTCTCCGCATTCAAAACCGCCGTGGCTGCCGGCAGTGCAACCGCGTTTTCGCCCGACTTGTGCACCAAAGAACAGGTTGAACAATTACGACAGGAAATTGACATTGAGGCGCTTTGAGGAGGTGCAAATCCAATGAAGATCACCGATTTGTTAACCAAAGAAACGATCGTGATGGAACTCGGCGCAACCACCAAATCTGCCGTGATCGACGAGCTGGTGGACAAGCTGGATCAAGCCGGGGTTTTATCCGACAAAAATCTGTTTAAAGAAGCCATCCTCGAACGGGAATCGCAAGGATCCACCGGCATCGGCGAGGGGATCGCGATTCCCCATGCCAAAACCAAAGCGGTCCGGACACCGGCGATTGGTTTTGGCCGCAGCCGTTCCGGGATCGAATATGAATCGCTGGACGGCAACCCGGCCCGCTTATTCTTCATGATTGCCGCGCCGGAAGGAGCCAACGAGACCCATTTGGAGACGTTATCCCGCTTGTCCACGTTGCTGATGAATGAAGATTTTAGAAAACGCTTGCTCGAGGCCGAAACCGAAGAAGAACTGCTGGACATTGTTCGCCGCCAGGAAGCAGAAGGGCATGAGGACAGAGAAGAAAAGAAAGACGAAAAAGAACCCGGTGACGACGGAGCTATGATCCTGGCTGTCACCGCTTGCCCCACCGGCATCGCCCACACCTACATGGCTGCCGATGCCTTGGCCGCCAAAGCGAAAGAAATGGGAGTTTCCCTCAAGGTGGAAACCAATGGTTCAACCGGAGTGAAAAACCGTTTGACAGAAAACGAAATCAAACGGGCCACCGCCATCATCGTCGCAGCGGACAAGCAAGTGGAAATGGATCGCTTTCATGGAAAACACGTGATTCAGGTTCCGGTGGCCGACGGCATTCACAAGGCCGAAACCCTCATCCGGCGCGCTTTGAAACAGGACGCCCCGGTCTACCAGGGACATCAAGAGACAAGAGGTGCGAAAAAGAAAGCGCCTTCTTCCTTCGGGTTTTACAAGCATTTAATGAACGGGGTCAGCAATATGCTGCCCTTTGTGGTGGGCGGCGGTATCTTCATTGCGTTGTCCTTTGTCTTTGGAGGCATTGATGCCAAGGGCCCTGTGGCAGAACTTTTGATGAAAATCGGAGGAGACGAAGGAGCGTTTCATTTCTTGGTTCCGATTTTGGCCGGATTTATCGCCAGCAGTCTGGCGGACCGCCCCGGATTTGCCCCCGGGGTGGTCGGAGGCTATTTGGCCGCCAGCGCGGGAGCCGGGTTTTTGGGCGGATTGATTGCCGGTTTCCTTGCCGGTTATGTCGTCCTTTTATTGAAAAAAGCTTTTTCCGTTTTGCCGGACAGTTTAGAAGGAATTAAACCGGTGTTGCTCTACCCGGTTTTCGGCATCCTGATCACCGGAGTGTTGATGGTGCTAGTGATCAATACCCCCGTCGCCGCACTGAACCAGTGGCTGACGGATTGGCTGAACGGGATGAGCGGCACCAATGCCGTCATCCTCGGATTGATCTTGGGCGGCATGATGGCGGTCGACATGGGCGGTCCGGTGAACAAAGCCGCTTTCACCTTCGGCATCGCCGCCATCGAAGCCGGCAACCTCGCCCCCCACGCCGCCGTCATGGCCGGGGGAATGGTTCCGCCGCTCGGCATTGCGTTGGCAACCACTTTCTTCAAAAACAAGTTCACTGACGAACAGCGCAAATCCGGATTGACCAATTACGTGATGGGCGCTTCTTTCATCACCGAAGGAGCAATTCCGTTTGCCGCCGCCGATCCCCTGCGGGTTCTGACTTCTTGCATTGTGGGATCTGCCGTGGCCGGTGCGGTCACCATGATGTTCGGCATCACCTTGCCGGCTCCGCATGGCGGAATTTTTGTCATACCGTTGGTCAACCAACCGCTTTTGTATCTTCTCGCCATCCTGGCCGGTTCGCTCGTCACGGCCGTCCTGATCGGTTTCTTCAAAAAGAAAATCCGTTAAACCTGAAAAGGTCTCTTCCCTCTGGTGACAACCGGGAACGAGACCTTTTCTTTTCACATCGGTTTGGCAGTCAATTTGATTAATTGGATCACTTCTTGCATGTTTTGCTCGGGAGAATTTTGGCTCATTTTCTCGCGGTAGGCTTCCTGATTTTCCACCAAATTCTCCAGATGTTGGAAGAAACTTTCATCAGTCAAGTCTTCTTCCATCAAAACTTCCGCATAGCCCATTTTTTCGAAAGAACGCGCATTCAAAATTTGATCCCCGCGGCTGGCGGCTTTGGAAAGCGGAATCAAAAGCATCGGTTTTTTCAGCGACAAGAATTCAAAAATGGCGTTGGATCCGGCACGCGACACGACAAAGTCGGCCATGTTCAAGACATGGGGAAGTTCTTCCGACAAGTATTCAAACTGGCAATAGCCGGGTTTTTGAATCGACTCGTCCACCTTTCCCCGCCCACAAAGATGAACAATTTGAAACCGCTTTAGAAGCGTATCCAAGTTGTTGCGAACCACTTCATTGATAACGCCAGACCCCAAACTTCCGCCCATGACCAGGATCACCGGCTTCTCTTGGGTGAATCCGCACAATTCCCTTCCCCGTCCGGGGTCCCCGTGTTTCAATTCTTCCCGGATGATGGCGCCGACATACTTTCCTTTCTCCTTGGAAAAATGTTTGGCCGTTTCCGGAAACGTGGTGCAAACTTTTGTTGCAAACGGAGTGGCAATCTTATTGGCCAGCCCGGGCGTCATGTCGGATTCGTGAATGATGGCAGGCACCCGGTTCAACCATCCTCCCAGCACCACCGGAACCGACACGAATCCTCCCTTGGAGAAGATCAAACCCGGTTTATGGCGGCGAATCAGCCGGTATGCTTCAAAAATCCCTTTCAGGACTTTAAAAGGATCTTTAAAGTTGTTCCAATCAAAGTACCGGCGCAGTTTTCCGGTCGAAACACTGTAATATTCCACATCTTTCAGTTCGGAAACTAATTGTTTTTCTATTCCGTCTTTGGAACCGACATAAATCACTTTCCAGCCATCTTCCAAAAATTTAGGAATCAGTGCCAAGTTGACCATGACATGGCCGGCGGTTCCGCCACCTGTAAACAAAATGGTTTTTTTCATCGGTCGTTTCCCTTTCTAACGGTGTTTTCAGCGACAACGTTATTTTAACAGCTTTTTTTCCTGTTGCATTGAACAATGTATGAAAGATGTAACCAATCCATCCCTGATTTCAATAAAAAATATCTTTTTTGGAAATTCCATACTTCTTCATCTTGTTCAAAACGGTGGTATGGCTCACCCCCAGATGGCGGGCGGTTTTCCGTATGCTTTTGAACCGCCGGATCCCGGCCTGCACCAGTTCTTTTTCATACTGCGCAAGATGTTCTTTCAAACTGCGCCGGGGAAATGAGCAATCCGTATCCAATACATCGCTCAGATAAACTTCTTGTAATTCGGTTTCTCCTTCCGGACAAAGGTAAACGCTCCGCTCCATCACATTTTGCAGTTCCCGGACATTTCCCGGCCAGGAGTGTGCCTGCAGGCGAAGGAAAGCCTGGGATGAAAGAGAAAGAAGCGGACGGCGGGAACGGGTGCAAAATTCCCGGAGAAAATGAGCAGCCAGAAGCGGGATGTCTTCTTTGCGTTCTCTTAAAGGGGGAATGGTGATCGGGATCACATGAAGGCGGTAATACAAGTCTTTGCGGAACCGGCCCCGGTGCACCAGATCCGCCAAATCCCGGTTGGTGGCGGCAATGATCCGCACGCGGAGAGGAATCCACCGGTTTCCGCCGACCCGCCTCAAAGCCCTTTCCTCCAAAACCCTCAATAATTTGGCTTGCAAATTGAGCGGAAGCTCACCGATTTCATCCAAAAACAGCGTCCCGTCCTGCGCCAATTCCATCAAGCCTTTTTTTCCCCCTTTCCCCGCTCCGGTGAACGCCCCCTCCTCATAGCCGAACCATTCGCTTTCCATCAATGACTCCGGAACGGCGGCACAATTGATGGAAATAAAAGGGCCGTTGGCCCGCCGGCTTTCAAAATGAATGGCCCGCGCAAACAATTCTTTTCCCGTTCCGCTTTCCCCCTGCAATAAAACGGTCGCTTCCATTTGTGCCACCTTTTTGGCCGTTTCCACGCACCTTTTCATCGTTTCACTTTGATGGATAATATCCTGAAACTGGACCATTCCCTTCCGGTTGACAGACTGCAGCAATTGGCGGACTTGTTTCATGTCGCGAATGACGATCACCAAACCGGACTGCCGTTTTTCACCGGAACGGACCGGAATAAAACTGGCCATCACTTGAATCATGTCCGGACCGCGGCGGATGGTTACCGGGACATTCAATTGTTCTTTCCCCGACTGAAAACATTTCCGGCAACATTTCAGGTCCGTTCCCCAAAGTCCGGGAAGATCCTTTTCTTCCCAATCCTCCGGAAAAAGGCGCAGCATTTCGGCCGCCGCCCGGTTCATCGCCTGAATTTTGAACTTTTGGTCCACCAGGATCATGCCTTCGGACACCGTTTCCAAAATGGTGTTCATTTGTCCTTCGCGCATTTCGGACGGAAGAATTTGAATGGGTTCTAATTGCTTCACACCAGGGATTTGCTTGATCCGTTCCGTCAGTTTTTTAAACACCCCGGAAGGGACCGCCCGGATTTTCAGATGAATGCTTCCCGATTCCACCTCCATCCGCTCAATGTCGACATGATCGGCCAACAGACAGGAAATCACCTCATGCGTCATGCCCACCCGGTCAATGGTTTTAATGCAGAGGGCGATTGTTTTCATTCGTTTCCTCCTTCCCGTCCTCTTACTTTTATCTTAGCGGAAGGGAAGAGGAAGATCGATCACACAGATGAAAACGCTTCCCCCAGATCCGCCAAAATGTCCTCTGCGTTTTCAATCCCCGCGGACAGGCGGATCATGCCGTCGGAAATGCCCATTTTCAGCCGCTCCTTCCGGGGAACCACCGCATGGGTCATCGAAGCCGGATGCTGAATCAGTGTATCCGTTTCTCCCAGACTGACGGCCAATTTACAAAGCGAGACATGATTCAACAACCGGACGGCAGCTTCATATCCGCCCTTCATCTCAAAGCTGATGACTCCGCCGGGCTTTCGCATTTGTTTTTTGGCCAACTCAACCTGAGGGAAAGAAGAAAGCCCCGGGTAAAAGACCTGCTTCACTTTGGGGTGTTCCGACAAAAAACGGGCGATCTTCCCCGCGTTTTCACAATGGCGGTCCATGCGCACCTCCAATGTTTTCAATCCCCGGATCAAAAGGTAGGCATCCATCGGCGACAAAACCGCCCCCAAATCTTTCAAGGTGGTTTTTTTCACGTTTTCCAGCAGATGGCGGGGGCCCGCCGCAATCCCGGCAATCACATCCCCGTGACCGCCGATATATTTGGTGGCGCTGTGCAACACAATGTCACAGCCCCATTCCAACGGACGCTGCAAATACGGAGACATCAGGGTATTGTCCACAATGGTCACGATCCCGTGCCTGCGGGCCACAGTTGCGGCCCATTCCAGATCCACCAGCTCAAGGGTGGGATTCATGGGAGTTTCAATATAAAAACAACGGGTTTCGGGACGGATCGACTTTTCCAATGCGGCTTCTTCTTTCATCGAACACATGGAAAAACGGATTTGAAACCGCTCCTGCAACCAATGAAACAGACTGTACGTGCATCCGTACAAGCCTTTGGAACAAACCACATGATCCCCGGCCTTTAAAATTCCCAACAAAACCGAGGCAACCGCTCCCATCCCGGATGAAAAAGCCAACGCCGTTTCCGCTTTTTCCAACACCGCCACTTTCTCTTCCAACAGGCGGACCGTCGGGTTGCCCAGCCGGGTATAAATAAATCCGTCCTCCCGTCCGGCAAAACGGTTCCCGCCGGTTTCCGCCGAGGGAAACACAAATGTCGAAGTTTGAAAAATGGGCGGTGCCAACGATCCTTCCATTTCCCCGTGACGCACCCCGGCATGAATCGCCTGGGTGGAAAAACCCCATTTGTTCTTTTCCATCTCGGTTCCTCCCTTTTCCGTCATTCATTGCAAATAAAATGCAAAACCCGTGCCAAACGGTGCGATGGAGCTTTTCCGCCCGGTTCCATAAAAAAATGGCAACCCATCTTTCCATTCTTGAAAGAGAGGTTGCCACTTTCCGCGATCCAGATTAAAAGATCGTATCCAATTTCTTGATGTCTTCCTCTGTCAATATTACATCCAACGTTCGCAAATTCGAGAGCACCTGTTCCGGGTTTCTGGCCCCCGGGATGATTGCGTCCACTTCTTTCCGGTGCAAACACCAGGCCAACGCCAAATTGGCTGTATTGACCCCTTTGGATTTGGCCATTGCTTTTAATTTCTCCACTTTTTCCAGACTCTCGCGGTAGGCTTCTCCTTGAAAATAAGGCAGATTGGCCCGGTATCCCTGAATGGTTGACGTTTCATCATATTTTCCGGTCAAAAGTCCGGAAGCCAGCGGAAAATATGGAACAAAGGAAATCTGATGCTCACGGAGATAAGGGAACAGGATACGTTCTGCTTGCCGGTTCAACAGATTGTATTCTCCCTGATACACATCCACATATCCGTCCTGATTGACCTCTTTCAGCTGTTCAAGAGAAAAATTGGATACGCCGATGGCGCGGATCTTCCCTTCTTCCTTCAGTTCCTGCAACGCCCCGACCGCCTCTTCTTTGGGCGTATCCTGATCCGGAACATGAATATAGAGAATGTCGATGTAATCGGTTTTTAAACGCTTCAAGCTTTTTTCGGCTTCCTGTTTCAAAAAAGACGGGGTGTTGTCTGCCACCACCTGATTGTTCACAAATTTGGGGCCGATTTTGGTGGCAATCACCACATCCGTCCGTTTGCCGCTTTCTTTCACCGCCTCCCCAACCAGCTCTTCCGACCGTTCGGGGCCATACAGATAAGCGGTGTCCAAAAAATTGATCCCGTTTTCAATGGCTGCTTGGACCACTTCTTTTCCCGCCTGGCTGCCGACCTTATTGGTCCCCAAACCAATGGGATGGACGGTGAGACCGGTTTTCCCGATGGTCACCTTTCTTTCCATCTGTCGATCCCCTTTCTGTCTAAAAGGATTAAACGGTTTATTGCATCCCCATTCCCCGCCAAACCCGAATGCGTCCAGCCCGTTTCAATATTGACAGAACACAGGAAGAAAAATCACCAGTCCACCGGGCGATAATCTTTGAAAAACTGTCCATTGGGCGGTTTTTCAGCATCCATCCCGAGATAAACCGGGTCACAAATCCGGGCCGCGGCATCTTCACAGTCGAGCGGGGGTTGAATGTGTTCCCGGACTTTGGCCGGGAGTTGATTGGACACCCATCCCGGATCAACACTGTTGACAAAAATCCGATCCCGCTTGTAATCTTTGGCCATCGTCAATGTCATCATATTCAGCGAAGCCTTGGCCATATTGGTATGGACATGGTAGCGCCCTTTGCGTTTGGTCCGAAAGATCCCTTCCTTGGAAGAAACATTGATGATAAAGCGGTTCAGATGGGGACTTCTCAGCATGGCCGGTTTCAACCGGGTGCTGATCAAAAAGAGCGCCGTGACATTCACCAGTTGAACTTCCAGCATTTCCGTCAACGAGATTTAATCCGGTTTGGCAATCCAGGCATTGTTGGCAAATGGAGGAAGATTCGCCGGATGCCGGGACGGGCTGGCCACGGGCAGGAGAAGATTTTTCTCATCATCCGGTTCCGTCCCTTGCGCAAATGTATAAACCGGCAACTCCCTTCCCCGCTCTTCGCCGGAACCCAACCAATTCGTTTTCCATTCCCTTTCTTTTTGCAACAGGGCCTGGTACGCTTCATCCGGAAGCCGGACCGTCTGGGCTGCGTTATTGACAATGATGTCAATATAGGGAAATTGCTTGTTCAAAGAAAAAGCAAATGCCTCCACGAGGTCAATCCGCCGAAAATCCAACCCGTATACGTGAATCCGGTCTTTCCAGTCTTCCCAATCCGGCTCCTGAATGTATCGCCGGATGGCATCATAAGGAAACCGTGTGGTGACAATCACCCGGGCGCCTTCGCGCAACAGGCGCAATGCCGTATGATACCCGATTTTCACCCTGCCGCCTGTCACCAATGCGACATAAGAAGTCAAATCATGGCGGGCAAGGCGCTTCTGTTCGTTGAAATTGCCGCATTCCACACAATTTGGAATAGCGGGGATGGGAGAAATCCATCCGTTCTTTGCATATGTAACATTTTTGTTTCTTTTCTCTCTAAGCCGGTTGATGCGGATTCGTCATTCAACTCTCACCATTAAAATATTTTATATTTAAAAAAATCATATCACATGATGAATTTTTTCACACAGCCGCTTAATGAAAGCGCCTGCCCCACGCAGGAGATGAAGGTAACCAATCCTTCCTGTGTCCTGCGATAGTTTAAATGAAAACGCCAGCCTTTCCCGCTGGAATTGCAGGTTCCATCCTGCTCGCAGGGATCCCCCTTCGGGGGATTTTCTTTTCATACCGGTCTGAAGGTGCCGGCCAGTGAGTGCCGTTTAAAAGCATGAATCTGCAAAAACCGAAACATTGACATCTCTGAATGAATGGCATACGATAATTTTTAATCATCCAGTCATCAGATGACCTTATGAGGTGAAAAATGGAAAAGAAAATGAAGATGAGATCTGCTTTAAGAGTGCGTAAATCCTATGAAGAAGTGGCGGACTTGTTAAAAGAACACATTTTAAACGGCACCTACCAACCGGGCGAGCGGTTGCCTTCCTTCCGGGAATTGAGCGAACAAATGGGCGTGGGCCAATCGACCATCCGGGAAGCCGTCAGTTCGCTGAAAACCATAGGTCTTGTGTCGATTCGCCATGGAGAAGGAACTTTCGTCACCCGGCTGGATCCCAAAAAGGTTTTGTCTGAATTCAAACCTTTTCAGCCGGTGACCCGCCAAGATCTCCTTTCCCTTTTGGAGGCACGCAAAGTGATTGAAACCGGAATGGCCCGGTACGCTTCCGAAAGAAGATCCGGGGAAGATTTAAAACAAATGGAAAAGGCGCTTTTTGACATGAAAAACGCGGCGGCAAAAGGCGAACTCGGAGATGAAGCGGATCTGGCTTTTCATTATGCCATCGCCCGCGCCAGCCACAATCCGGTGTTGGAATGGATGATGGAATCCATTTACGGCATCTTGTCCAGATCCCTCAAAGAAAGCCGCCAACAATTGTTTTTGATTCCCGGTTATCCGGATCAATTGCTTCAGGAACATCAGAAGATTTGTGAAGCCATTGCCGCCCAAAATGCCGAGGAAGCGGAAAATGCCATGTTCATGCATTTGGCAGGCGTGGAAGAAAAATTGTTTGCAAACCGTGAAAAACAAAAAAACATTCGATGAACCGGGCAGGTGATGATGGTGAAAGTGTCATTATTTGTTACTTGTTTGGTGGATATGTTTTATCCGAATGTCGGAAAAGCCACCGTTGAATTGCTTAACCACCTGGGTTGTGATGTGGAATTTCCGGAAAAACAAGTGTGCTGCGGACAGCCGGCTTATAACAGCGGTTATGTCCGGAAAGCCAAAAGTGCCGCCAAAAACATGATCCAAGCCTTTGAACATGCGGAATACATCGTGACGCCTTCCGGTTCCTGTGCCACGATGTTCAAAGAATATCCGCGTCTTTTTGAAGATGATCCCGAGTGGAAAGAGGGAGCTGAACATTTGGCCGCCAAAACGTATGAGCTGACCCAGTTTATTGTGGATGTTCTCCGGATCACGGACACCGGAGCCCGGCTGGACGGGAGAGCCACGTATCATTCGTCCTGCCACATGACCCGTCTGCTTGGCGTGAAAGACGCGCCTTTCACACTTCTTTCCAATGTCAGAGGATTGCAACTCGAACCGCTTCCCCAAGCCCAAAATTGCTGTGGCTTCGGAGGCACGTTTTCCGTGAAAATGAGCCCCGTCTCCACGGAAATGGTCGATGAGAAAGTCAACAACATCCTGCAAACCAAAGCCGGCTACCTGATCGGGGCGGATTGCGGATGCCTGATGAATATCAAGGGGCGGCTCGAACGCCTGGGACATCCCGTTCAAGTGATGCATATCGCGGAAGTTTTAAACAGCCGTTAAGGAGAGATCACAATGGCGATTAAAATCAGTGAAAATCCATTTGGCCACCGGGTACAACAAGGATTGGAAAATGTCACGATGCGGCAGGCGGTTGCCTCGGCCCAGGAACGATTGCAAGACCGCCGCCTTTTTGCCGCCGATGAATTGGGAAACTGGGAAGAATGGCGGCTTTTGGGCGAGCAAATCCGCCAGCACACACTGGAAAACCTCGATCATTATCTGATGCAACTCAGCGAAAACGTCGCCAAGCTGGGCGGCCATGTCTTTTTTGCCCAAACCGCGGAAGAAGCGGTGCAATACATCCAAGACGTGGCCAAGCAAAAAAAGGCCAAAAAAATCGTCAAATCCAAATCCATGGTGACCGAGGAAATCCATTTGAACCCGGCTCTTGAACAAGCGGGTTGTGAAGTTGTGGAAAGCGATCTCGGGGAATACATCCTGCAAATCAATGACGATGTCCCTTCCCATATCGTCGCTCCCGCGCTTCACAAAAACAAAACGCAAATTCGCGAAACCTTTCAAAGCAAACTCGGCTATGACCAATCGGACGACCCGTATGAATTGACCAAATTTGTCCGGCGGATTTTGCGCGAAAAATTCATGGAAGCGGACATCGGCATCACCGGGTGCAATTTTGCGGTGGCCAATACCGGCTCCATTTGTCTTGTCACCAATGAGGGAAATGCCGACCTGACCATTTCCATCCCGGACACCCACATTGCCGTGATGGGAATGGAACGGATTGTTCCGACCATGGAAGAACTGGATATTCTGGTCAGCCTGCTTTGCCGGAGCAGTGTCGGGCAAAAGTTAACCAGCTATATCACCGTGGCCGGCCCCAAACAGTCAGGGGAAGGAGATGGGCCGGAAGAATTTCATCTTGTGATCGTCGACAACGGCCGGTCGGAGATTTTAGGCTCTGAGTTCCGTTCCATCCTCCAATGTATCCGCTGCGGGGCGTGCATCAATGTTTGCCCAGTCTATCGCCACATCGGCGGCCTTTCTTACGGATCGGTCTATCCCGGGCCGGTCGGAGCGGTTTTAACCCCTTTGTTGGCCGGGTACGAAGACTTTCAGGAATTGCCTTACGCCTCCAGTTTGTGCGGAGCATGCACCGAGGCTTGTCCGGTAAAAATCCCCCTGCATGAATTGTTGATCAAACACCGGCAAGTGATTGTGGAACAAGAAGGGCGCGCCCCGCTGGCCGAGAAACTGGCCATGAAAATGTTTGAAATAGGTGCTTCCTCCAGTGCCCTGTATCAGTGGGGATCCAAAATGGCTTCTGCGGCAACCCGTCCACTCACTGCCGGTGCAAAATTCAAAAAAGGCGTCGGCCCGTTAAAGCAGTGGATGGCATCCCGTGAATTTCCGGCCCCTAGCCAAGAGCGCTTCCGTGATTGGTATCAACAGGAACAGAAAAGAGGGAAAGCGGATGCAAGGAACAATTCATAACCGGGACACTTTTTTGAAAAACATTGCCCGAAAGCTGGGACGGAAACAAAAGACGGATCCGGTTCCCCGTCCGGAGTGGAAAACAGAGGTTCACCAGGAAACGCTGAAAGACGCAAGCAGAGAGCAACTGCTGGAAATATTTAAAAAACAATGCCGAAACATCCACACAACCGTCATTGAAACCACAAGCGAACAACTGCCGGAAACGCTGAAAAAGCTGGTATCGGAAAACGGGGGCGGCCCGGTGGTCATCTCCGGGGATCCGCGCTTTCAAGAATATGGGCTCCACGAGCTGCTTCATGGAACCTGGCCCGGTCAGGGGATTTCCGTTTACCGATGGCAAGAAGGGAAAAAAGAAGAAAACATCCGGCAGGCCGCGTCAGCCAAATTCGGCGTGGTCTTCTGCGACCATGCCCTGGCGGAATCCGGAACCGTGGTTCTTCAAACCCGGGATGATCAAGGCCGGGCTTTGCATTATCTGCCGGAGAATTACATCGCCATCATCCCGAAAGAAACCATCGTCCCGCGGATGACCCAGGCCGTCCATGCCATCAACCAGGCCATTGAAAACGGCCAAACCCCGCCCTCCAGCATCCATTTCATATCCGGACCAAGCAACTCGGCAGATATTGAGATGAACCTGGTCGTCGGGGTTCACGGCCCCTTAAAAGCGTTTTATATCATCGTTTAAGGGCATCCATCGATGCCCTTTGTAATGTCCGGATCCGGAAGGTTTTCAAGCCGGGTTGGAGAACGTTTCATAGAACCCTCAAAAGGAAAGGAGCGAATCCCGGTGACCATTTTGCATTCAGAAATCACCCGGGCCATTGCCGCTTATGCCGACCGGTTTTCCGGCTCCGGCATGCAATCCCTCCACCCTCTCATGGATGTGCTTCATCATTCCCGGGACATCACTTCCCGCGCCACTTTCCCCGGTCACGTCACAACGAGTGCCGTCATCATGGATGAACAAAAAAGAGTTCTGCATATCAGGCATAAAACCTTGAACGCTTGGCTTCTTCCGGGTGGACATTGTGAAAAGAAGGATCGTTCACTGATTGAAGCCAGCTTGCGGGAAGCCTGTGAAGAAACCGGAATCTCTCCGGAACAACTTCAACCCGTCCTGCCCCCAAACGTTCCCGTTGACATTGATTTGCACGAGATCCCCGAAAATCCCGAAAAAGGCGAACCTCCGCATTGGCACGCCGATTTCCGGTTTGCCTTCCGTTTGAAATCTTCCGCAAAGGTCATCATTCAGGAAGAAGAAGTCACCGGTCACGCTTGGCTGACGTTAAAACAAATGCCCATGCGCCGGCTGGCGGACCGGTTGTGCGACATCGCCGGCATCCCGGATTAATGACAGTGTTCATGACAGTGTCCACCACAGAGTTCAACCACTTTTCTCCGAAGATACAAAGAAACTGCTTGTGGTCAGTGAAAAGCAATTATGGTTTCCTCGAAACATCCCATCAGGAGAATCGTACACCACTTATCTGACGGCTATTATCAAAACAGCCCCTTCCCTTTCGGATCAGGAAATCTTAAATATGGTAAGCAAGGATCGATTTACCATCACCGGCGGTCGGGAAGTATGGTCCATCCCGTTTGGGGATGAATCGGTTACGGTCGGTCCATTAAAGAAAAATTAAAAAGAACAAAAAAACGGATGGCCTGCAAACCATCCGTTTTTTGCTTTTGGGATCTTTCAACGCAACATTTCGGGCTTGATTTCCGGAACAATTCCTTCTTTGGCAGCCCGGCTGAGTAGTGCATAAATCGCGTTATACCCTTCTTTGCCGAGGTCGGCGGTAAAGTCGTTGACATAAAGGTCAATATGTTTCTTGGCCACTTCCGGATCCATTTCCTGGGCATGCTGCATCACATATTCCCGGGATGCTTCCGGATGGTTCCAGGCATATTCGACCGAAGCACGTGTCCATTCAGCAATGGACTTCACATCAAGGGTGCGGCGGGCAATGATGGAACCGAGCGGAATCGGCAAGCCGGTGTCCTCTTCCCACCATTCCCCGAGATCCGCCAACAAATGAAGTCCATAAGACGGATAGGTGAAACGGGCTTCATGGATCACCAATCCGGCATCAAAGGTACCTTCCCGGACAGCCGGCATGATTTTGTCAAAAGGAACCACCTGGATATCCAAGTCCCCTGAAACATGCCGGGCGGTCCAGAGACGGAACAACAGATAAGCGGTGGAGCGTTCACTGGGCACGGCAACGCGTTTGCCGCTCAAGTCCGTTTCTTTGGAAGCATCCTTGGTCAGGATGAGCGGCCCGCATCCCCTTCCCATCGCGCCTCCACAGGGAAGAAGTGCATAGTCGGACAATACCCACGGCAAAGCGGCGGATGAGATTTTTAAAACATCCGGTCCATCCGGCCGTGTCGCCAGATGGTTGGTGATATCAATATCGGCATAGGTCACATCCAGTTTGGGCGCTCCGGGCACCAATCCATGCACCCAGGCATGGAATACAAACGTATCATTGGGACAAGGGGAAAAAGCGATTTTCATCGAACCACCTCCGTCAATGCACTGCTTGCTTTTTCCAAAGTTTGCAAGGCTTCATTAATTCGCCAGGCCGCCCGGTTTCGCGGGCCGACAAAATTGGACACGGCCCGCATTTCAAGCACCGGCACGCCTTGCAACCGGGCCGCGGTGGCCACACCGAAACCTTCCATCCCTTCCGCCGCCGCTTCCGGAACACGCCGGATCAGCTCCTCTGCCGTTTCTTGTGTCCCGGTGACGGTGGACACCGTCAAGATCGGTCCGGTCGTAACGGATATCCCTTTATGTTGCAAAGCTTGTTCCATCCAACAGACAAATTCCGCATCCGCCGGGATCCGGGAGGTTCCCAGATCCAATTGATCCAAAAAACAAAAGCCTTCCCCGGTTTCCGCGCCCAAGTCGGCGGCAATGATTTCACTGGAAAGCACCAGCGAACCAATGTCCGTCTTTCCCGGGAACCCTCCGGCAATGCCGGCATTGATCACCCAATCATACGAGGCGGCAGACAAAGCCATGGCTGTGGAGGCAGCCGCTTGGGCCAATCCCACTCCGGCCACCAAGACCTCGGCCTCAATCCCTTCGGTCTGCTCCAGCCCCCGTAAAACAGCTTCCCGTTCGGCCTGTACCGAGGTCACAACCAGCACCCGGCGCTTGGCACCGCCCTCCTTGTATGTTCTCGGCTTTGGCTTCATTTTCAATCTCCTTCTTCAACACTTGTCTGTTTTTCCATCATACCATATCCTTGATAGTTGGACGTTCTTTAAAGATTTTATAAATGATTCACAAACAAATAATTATGGATCTATTTAAATTATTGATATGATGAATAGTATTGGTGACTTGAGATTAAGCAACCCAGAGCTAGGAGAGAGTGATATGGGCTTTTTCAACCGATTTTCCGCGAATAACACAGGCGAAGCTTTGCAAGAGATTTATGAAGAACTCGGAAACATGTATCACCAAATTGAAAGAATCAAGCGGGAAATATCCTCGTTTCGCCAGATCGACCAGAAGCTGAAACAAGCCACGACGATCAACCAATCGGCTGTCATGATCTCACAAAAACTGAATGAAACGTACCGGGATGTACAGCTGATCCAAAAATCCATCCAGAAGGATGATCAGGAAACCTGCGCTTATATCCGCCAACAACGGAAAAACATAGAAGATTTGATCGGACAGCTGCATCAAAAAACCGGGGAAATCCAAGAGGAAATCGAAAAACAGATGGCCGGGGCACTGGATCAACATCAAGAAAAATTCACCGACTGGGTGAATGAAAAACAAGAAGAAAAGCAGAAACAGCTGGATGAACATGCCAAAAAAATATTGGAATCCCTGGATCAGCGGCAAAAAGAATACGAAGAGAAAAAAGAAGAGCTGGATGACAAATTGAAAAACTTAAAGGAAACCATCGAGGCGGAACAAAAGAAATGGACCGAAAACCTGGCTCAATTGAACAAAGTCATTTTGGAAAAAGAAGAAATGTGGCAACAAAAATCAAAGCGGCAAACGATTCTTTTTTCCATTCTGTTTTTGCTGTCTCTGGCACTTTCCGCGGGGGCCTTGTGGTTTTAAATCGGTCAGGCTGTTGACAACAGCGTCAACAGCCCCGGGTTCTTTGTGCACTTCGGAGCCTTCCGGCATCAAACTTTTAATTCCTGAAGCAGAATCTTTCCAATCCCATCCCCGGTTCCTGTTCATTCACCGGGACTCACTGAAACGAAACCATCATCCACCGGCCGATCGGGACAAATCCCAAACGTTCATAAATTCTCCCGGCGTCCGGGTTATCATAAAACAAACAAAGTTCCTTTCCCTCTTGAAGCAGATCTTGGCACAGCCGGACCAGACAGGCGGAAGCCATCCCCTTCTTTTGATGCTCTTTTACAGTGCAAACCCCGACCACCATGGCAGAAAGCGTATTTTCCGCCGTACTGGAAGCTGAAGAAACCATCTGTCCGTCCACTTCGATGTAATAAGTCCGGGCTACACCTTTTTCCATGTTTCTTTTGATGGATTCCGGATTGTTACTGAATGAAAAGTGCCGGTATAACTCCATGATTCTCCCGACATCCTCAACGCCTGCTTTTTTCACCGGCCAATTTACTTGAGACTCCTTTAACGCGCGGCACTTGGCGTAATAAAGTTTCCGGATTTGAGACGGCTTGGAAGCGATCCACGGAATAAGAAAAGAAACCACATCCTCCAAGCCATTCAGGTTTTGAAATTCCGGATCTGAAACCATCACCTTGGCCAACCCTTCGTGGTCAAAATCATGACCGGGCGCATAAGGGATGTAATTTTGGTAATATTTTAAAAGCACCGCACGCAAGTTTCCATGATCATCAAAATCGCCCCACACCTTTTGGAACGCCTGATCATAACCATATGCCTCAATATCGCCGAGAATAAACAAGTTTTCCGCCGCTTTCGGCATCAAAAGCTTCATGCATGCTTCATGATCCTCTTCCGTCAACCTGCGAATCATGTTCCTCCCGCCTTTTCCACCCCGTCAGGGCATTTTTTCTCTTGTTGTTTTTCGGATATGGAAGAGTATATCACGAAATGAACAGAATTTTTGTAAACGAGTACACGAAAAAAATTTAATTTTCTTCTTGCAAAAATGATCTCCGGTGATTATAATACAATATGTAACTGAAAAACACGGGGCATTAGCTCAGCTGGGAGAGCGCTACACTGGCAGTGTAGAGGTCAGCGGTTCGAGCCCGCTATGCTCCACCAAAGGAAAACCCTCGGATGTTCCGGGGGGTTTTTATTTACAATAAGTTAAAAGGAACAACGACTTGAAACATCACTGCTCCTTTTTCCACTTTATACAAGACCATGATATACAACCACTAATAATTAGGATATTTCTTTAAATGAAACTTTAAGTTCGAAAAGTTATTATTGATGAAATAACGGGAGATTATGATCAAGAAGGGATGGACTTTATGCTAGAGTTCATCCCTTAACGTTATCTATGGAGTTTGACTAAAGTTTTTTTTAGTCTTTTCTTTCTTATGTATACAATTGGCTTTTGTATTCAGCATTTTTAGCTCTTTATACAAGCGTTTGATTTATCATGCAACATCGATTAACCCTTAAACTAGCGCTCTACCGTCTGTTCCTTTCTTTATTGGAGGTATATCAGCTCTTACTCCGTCATGTTCTATTTCAATAACACCAAGAAAACCGGTAATTTTCGAAGTATCCGACATAACAGGAAAATATTTCTCTAGCTCTTGGAAATTTCCAACTCGTTCAGTTAAATAATAGTACATTTGACGAGAAGGTAATACCAAGAATCCCCCAGCTAAATCACCTTCTAACATACCAAGTTTAAGTCTGTTTATTGCTCGATGACTTGAAGCTATGTTTCCTGTTTCCCATTCAACACCAAAATACTTTCCATCACTTAATTCTAAGGAAGAGTCAATCTTTCTATTTTTGATCGACTTCTTACTTACAATCTTTTCATCTTCCCAACCTAGCTGATTTAACTTCTCAATAAATGCATGTTTAATCGGCTTTACACCATTAGCTTGTTTGCGACAAACGAAGGTGACTTGATATTTGAACCATTTGGTGGAAGCGGTAACAACATATATCGCAGCCGAAATTCTAAAAAGACATTGGATTGGTATTGAAATAGGATCTGGTATCATCGTGGCCATCATTGTTTTCGCTTTTGAGGTTACTATTGCCACCTTTGTAGGTGTTGGGATTGTGTTAGGTGAAATCGTCAGTGCACTTACTTCATAGCCATGATCGGTGAATCAAGTATCCTAGCTTCGATCGGTTCCAGAATTCCTTGGCTAAACCGAGCTACGCCCAAAATGTTTGGTAATGCAGTGATTGCGGGAACGGACCAAAGCATAACAGATTACCTGAAAACAGGTATATTTAGTTTAAAACGAGCAATAGTGGCCGCTGCATTCGGTTTTTTCCTTAGCTTTGGCGGCTGGTACATAAGCAGCCATTTAGATGGCATTATAACTAAAATTAACGGACTCAGTCTTTCGACGGCATTCGAAATATTTGCTGATGGAACTGCTTCCGCACCAAAGACAATCGGTGATACCTCATTCGGTCAGTGGTTACAGAAGTTTGCCAGCAAATCAAATGGTAAAAAGTACGCCAGTGTTAGCTTTGAAGAGGAATCTTTGTTAAAGAACAGTATCCGAAGTAAATTTGGCGAAGAAGAAGGAAAACGAAAAATAGACTCCTTATTTCGAGCTGTTTACAACAAAGCGTACAAAGAAGATCCAACTAAAAAAGGTATTTTTGGTTTGCCTGATGACATTGTGGTTGATAACGGAAAAATCATTATTGTAGAGGAAGCAAAACTGTATTCCAAAGATGCCCTCAAAGATTTAGCTCTGTTAGCAGAGAATAAACCTCAACAATTTATAGAGGATGGTCTTCTCGTTAAAAATAGCAAAGGAAATGAATTTAATGCCTTTATTCAGTTATATAAACATAAAAATGCGATCGATTATCTAAATCAGCACTTGGATGACCTAATTATTCAAGAGAAAGCACGGGAACTTGGCATAACTCATAGAGCAGATAGTCGAATATTATATAAAGGTTCCCGGGCAGAGGATAAAGATATGAAAACGATTGTGGATACTTTTAAGAAAGAGCTTGGCATTGTTGTAAAATATCGCAAGGTTAAATTCGGGAAATGAGATATTGATTTCTTGGGTAAAAATGTGAAGGTATAAGGGGGATTGACTAAATGGATGAAAAAACTTATCTGGCTTATACCGGTTGGGGAAGATATCTGGTGGATGGATATTGGAACACGGCAATCAAAATATGTGAAAAACTATTAAAGCATTGGGAAGGAATCAAAGCCATCACCAATTACAAGGTGGGGGATATTGCAAGAGATATTAAATATTCATCTGAATTCATCCATCTCGCCGGGACCCGGTTAAAGAACTTTGACGCTTTTAACGTCGTTTTTTTTAATCCAATGGTACAGGAGGAGCCATATGTTCACCGCATGTTTATCAGTGATTCGGTCCTGTCAATTTCCGAGTATGATGGCGGGAAATATTTCAAGGAGAATCCAGCGTTAACCGGTCATTTTATCCAGGTGATGAAAGACATTTCCCGGATCAGGGAGATTCAAGAACTGTGGTTAGGCGACTTGCGGGCTGGTTTTATGGGAAATATCTATTTTCTTTACCGTCCGGAAAAAATCTATGACTATCGGGCCTCTTTGGAACCTCATCCAGAGTGGCAAGAGTTATTGGATCTTTTGGAAACTCACTTACCCAGGGAAGTCATTGTGGAAACGATTGTCCGGGAAATCGGAGAAAATCACGTGGAGGATTTGAATGACGGTAAGATTTTTGTGCGTTTTTACGGGGAGAACTTGTTTGATATAAAGGTGGATAAGACTGATTTATTGCATCAGATCCGGTATAAAGTGGAGAGTTATTTGGACGACAAGAACATAAAATTTAAACACCTCGTTTATTAGAAAACAAAAACAGCCTGCTGAAACGTTTCATTCCATGATCCAGTCCCCCAAATGTTTCAATTTTTTTCGGGGGACTTTATCTTTTTATATTTTAACCATCAAATATTCAGCATAATTTTATTATGATGAAATATTTCATTTAAAAGAGGAAAGTGGGGTGCGATCCGTTGTTTGAAATTGAAATCACCTCTCTCACGCTGACCGGACTGGGAATCGGGATTTTGGCAATCTCCTTGTTAACCCTTGCCATCAGGGTTTTGCTGATCTGTGTCAACAAAAATAAATCCTGAACGGCCCCCCCTGAAAGCTGGTTAAACCGTCGATTTCCTCTCTCAGTTCCATAACCGGAAGATAAATGAAAATCAGAGATTACATTGTGGACAACCCTGATTATCCTTCAGACGTTTGCTTTGGATACACATGGGATAACCTAGAGGATAAATTGCGAAATTCCCGAAAGAAAAAGGAGCATCCGTATGGATACAAGTCGTCCGTTATCCCGTGAATCCATGGATTCGGTTTTTTGGAAGCGCAATTTCTGGTCCGGTTTGTTGTTTGGCATCGGATTGATTGCTTTTATCGATGAGGCGGTCTTTCACCAACTTTTACACTGGCATCATTTTTATGACCGGGCCACCCGCAGCATCGGGCTTGTCTCCGACGGGCTGTTTCATGCCTTCAGCTGGTTTGCGACGGTCTGGTCATTGTTCTTGCTGGCCGATCTTCGCCGGCGCCATGCCTGGCGGAAAAAGAGATGGTGGGGAAGCGTTGTGCTGGGAGCCGGTCTGTTTCAATTGTACGACGGAATCATTCAGCACAAGTGGATGCGGATTCATCAGATTCGTTATGTGGAAAATGTGTTGATCTATGATCTGGTTTGGAATTTGCTTGCCGTGATCATGATCATCGCCGGCTTTCTGGTCATCCGCTCACAAAAGAAACGGAAGGAGCGGGAAGCGTGAATCCGGTTTATACCCTGCTGTTCATCCTTCCGTTCGGGACGGTTTTTTTTGTCTATCTGTATGGTGCCTTCGTCCATTCCCGCCGTCGGGGAAAGGCATGGCCGCGATCCCGTACCGTTTTTGGGATTGTGGGGGTTCTTATGGCCGTCGTTTCGGCGACCGGACCCTTGGCCCATCTTGCGCATGCCGATTTTCGGTTTCATATGGGAACCCATTTAATTCTGGGCATGCTGTCCCCGCTTTTGATCCACTCGGCCCGCCCGTTCACCCTCATTTTTCGCACCCTGAGCATCCAAAACGCCCGGAGGCTTGTCCGTTTTTTAAAAACCCGGTATATCCGGACCCTCCACCATCCCGTCACCGCTTCCCTCCTCAATATCGGCGGGATGTGGGTGTTATACACCACCCGCCTCTGGGAAATGATGCATCAACATGCGTTTTTTTATCTTTTGATCCACCTTCACATTTTTTTGGCCGGCTATGTATACACCGCCTCCCTCTTGCAGTTGGAACCTTCCCCTGACCGGTACCGTTTTTCGTTCCGGGCTGCTGTCCTGGTTCTCTCCCTTGCCGCGCACCAAATTTTGGCCAAATTCATCTATGCCCATCCGCCTGGCGAAGTTCCAACGGACCTGGCAGAAGCCGGAGGAATGCTGATGTACTACGGGGGCGACGTGATCGACTTGGTGATCATCATCGTCCTCTGCCGGAGGTGGTATCAAACCCTGCAACCACGAAAAAAGCTTCCCTCCTGTCAACCTGCTTTGAAATCCTGAATAAAATTCCCGCATTTTCTGCCCTCCAAAAAGCAAAGCCTGCTTTTTGAAGCAGGCTTCTTTCGTTTATTCGGAACCGATTCCGGTGTTGGACCGGACATAGAGCTCCGTAAATTTCTGTTCCGCCTCCGGTTCACGGGAAAACACCGTTCCCAACCAGGCACCGATAAAACCGAGCGGAACCGATACAATGGCAGGGTTCCCCAGAGGGAAAAGCGCATCTTCCGGATCCATCAGGTTCGGGCTGATCAAAACAAGGAAAATGGAGCTGAACAGTCCGGTTAAGATCCCGGTGACCGCACCCGTTGTATTAAAGCGCTTCCAAAACAAACTGAAGAGGATCACCGGCAAGTTGGCGCTGGCCGCCACGGCAAAGGCGAGAGAAACCAGAAAAGCGACATTTTGGTTCTTGGCAAGAATGGCCAGGATTATGGACACAATCCCGACTCCCACCGAAGCCCATTTGGCCACCTGCATTTGCTCTTTTTCCGTGGCTTTTCCCCCACGCAAAACATTGGAATAAAAATCATGGGCAAAGGCACCGGCTGCCGAGATCACAAGCCCGGCCATCACCGCCAGGATGGTTGCAAATGCCACGGCGGAAATAAAGGCGAGAAAGAAATTTCCTCCCAATGCTTCGGCAAGCAGAGGGGCAGCCATGTTTCCGGCTTGATCCGCGGCGATAATTTTTTCCTGGCCAACCAGAATGGCCGAACCAAAACCGAGGAACGTGGTCATGATATAAAACGCCCCGATGATAAACATGGCCCAGACGACGGAAGTCCGCGCTTCTTTGGCAGTCGGCACCGTATAAAAACGGATCAATATGTGGGGAAGGCCTGCCGTCCCGGCCAGAAGGGCCAGTCCCAACGAAATGTTGTCCAGCGGATTGGTGTACAACAGTCCCGGCTCGAGAAATCTTTGCCCGAGCTTGTCCGAAACTTGATTAAACATCTCCACCATGCTGAAATCAAACCGGGCAAGCACCAGGAAGCTGAGCAAAACCGTTCCCGCCATCAGCAAAACCGCCTTGATGATCTGCACCCAAGTGGTGGCCAGCATCCCGCCAAATGCCACGTACAAAATCATCAAAATCCCGATCATTACAATCGATACCTCAAAATCGATCCCGAGCAATAACTTGATGATCCCGCCTGCCCCGACCAGTTGGGCAATCATATAAAAGGTGGAGATCGCCAAAGTACTCAGCGCCGCAGCGGAACGGACCGGCTTTGCCCTCATGCGGTAGGCCAGCATGTCCGCCAGCGTATACCGGCCGGAGTTACGGAGGGGTTCAGCAACGATGATCAACACGACCAGATAAGCGACCAGCCAGCCGACGGAATAAAGAAAACCGTCAAAACCTCCCAAAGCAATCAACCCGGCTATTCCGAGGAAAGAGGCAGCACTCATGTAATCCCCGGCAATGGCAATCCCGTTTTGCCAGCCCTTGATTGACCGGCCCGCCGCATAAAAATCCGTGGTGGTCTGCGTCCTTTTGGCGGCCCAATAGGTGACCAAAAGCGTCAGCAACACAATCACCAAAAACAGCGAAAAAGCAGTTGTGTTCACGAAGCTTCCCTCCTCTGTTTCTCGATCAGACGCTGAATCAATTGATCGGTTTGGTTGGCATGACGAACATATAAAACCGCCAGGATCCAAGCCATAAAGAATTGGGAGATGGCAAACAAATAGGCACCATTGATGGATCCGATCAACGGAGTGTTGAGAAACTCAAAATAACCGGTGAAAAAAGGCAGGGCAAAATAATAGAGAGCGAAAAAGAACGTGGCTGAGATGATAAACCGGCGTTTCTTTTGCATCAGCTCGCGAAATTCCGGTGAGCGGGAAATTTCCTCCCAATCCGGATGCGTTGAGGCCATTCTGTCAACCTTCTTGTTTTCTGACAATGAATAAACCTCCTCCAAAGATGTTAATCTGATTATTATATAAATAATATATATTCAAAAATATAACATATTAATTTATGAAAAAGTTAACTTTTTTGAAAATTATTTATTTAAAAATCATTTAATTCATCCCGCATAAAAAAGCCCCTTTGCTCCTTACCGGATCAAGGGGCCTGACATGGGTTTTATTTGGAAGCAATTGCTTCTTGTCGGGGTTTCTCTTTTTTGGAAGGATTCATTTTCTGGAAGGTGATTTTCAACAACGGTGGTGTGATAATAGTGGTCAAAATCACAACCAAAATCGTGGATGTATACCATTCGGCGGGCAACAGATGTTTACTTAATCCAAGGGAAGCAATGATCAAGGCCACTTCCCCACGCGAAATCATGCCGGAGCCAATGCTGATAGATGAAGCGGTGTTAAATCCGGTCAAACGGGCTCCCAATCCGCAACCGATCCATTTGGAGAAAATGGCAAGAATGGAAAGAACAACAATCAATCCAATTTGACTGCCGAGTCCTTCGAAAGACACAGACAACCCAATACTTACAAAGAAAATCGGAACGAAAACGGAATAAGCAATCGGACTCAACTTTTCTTCGACCTCATGGCGCACTTTGGTTTGCGACAGAGAAAGACCGGCCGCAAAAGAGCCAATGATTCCTGCAACGCCCATTTCTTCCGCCATAAAGGCAAAGGCAAAGCAAATCATCAACGCAGAGCTGACCACAATTTCGGATGCGCGAATGCGGGTCATCCATTTCATGGCCCACGGAACCACTTTCCATCCCAACAAGATAATCAGGGCAAAAAACAAGATTTTTTGACCGATCACCAATCCGAGGCTGACATCCTGCAATCCGGAAAAACTCATCAAAAAGGCCAGCAACACCACCACAATGACATCATCGGCAATGGCCGCACCCAAAATGGTGACACTTTCTTTGGTTTGCAATTTGCCAAGATCCCGCAATGTCTGAACCGTGATGCTGACAGAAGTGGCCGAAAGCAATGCACCTAAAAACCAGGCAGTAAACGGTTCCATCCCGAACCAGATCCCAACCAGATAACCTCCGACCAACGGGAGAATCACTCCCCCCACAGCCACGGCAAGAGAAGAGGTGCGATTTCTGTTAAGCTCATGTATATCGGTCTCCAGACCAGCCAAGAACATTAACAAGAGAACACCGATTTCGCTCATTTGATGGATGATGTCGCTCTCTTCAATCCATCCCAGCACCGCCGGTCCCAAAATCACACCGACAATCAATTTTCCCAAAACAGCCGGCTGTCCGATCCGGGTGCTCAAATCGCCAGCCAACTTTGTTGCAACCAAAATTAGCAGTAATTGTGCAAAAAACATGGTTTCTCCTCCTCACCCCTCAAATTTTTTAAAAATTAGGTCAAAAAGAACAAAGGGAGCCTGCCAGTGACAGACTCCCCCTGAAAAACGTAATATGCTTTTTTTAAAAGGATAACATAAATACTTTATTTTATCAACAATTAAAATAAAAGCATTCATTGTGAAAACCATTCCATGGCTACCCTGCTTCCGACAATAAACACTTCATGCCCAAAGGTCCGGATAACCCGGCCAGGCCGTGCCATTTCCGCCCAATGACTTAGAAGCGGTTTTTCCCTTTGTCTTGATCAAGCATAAGGTACAAAACGAGTCCGGCAATGGTCATGAAAAAGCCCAGCCATTCGGTTTTCACAAAAAACATCAAGGGATCCGGGTGAAACACCGGAAAGGAACCGGCAAGCAAAACCAAGCCGGAAAAAGCCAAAAAATCAGCAAACACTTCCCCCGTTCCCATCTTTCTCAATCCCTGCCTCCAGAGCCAGTACAAAATCATGCTGTGCAAAACCGCCACCGGCAAATGAATCCACTGAAGGCTCCAAGCCCCATCCCAAAAAACACGGATCCATTGATTCACCGCCAGCACGACCCCCATCAAAACACCGAACAGGTCCAAACATCCGCGGCGCATCTGTTTTTTTAACCGGAAAAAATAAATCCCCAAATAGGAAAGTGCAATCAACAATCCCAACCAATCCCCGTTCCCGGAAGGAGGCAAGTAAACAATGGTCCAGTGATATTTCAAAAACAATGAAGGTTCAAAGATCACCGCACTTAATTTCCAAACCAGCATTCCCATGGCAATCGCCTGGATGATAATATCCAAATCCCAAGCAGGCTCCAATTTCTTCTTGATCGCCAACCATCTTGACAATGCCATTCCCAAACCTCCGCCCACGAAAAAAACAAACCACTCCAAGCGAAGCAACATGGGCCCGATTTGAATGAACTCCATCATCATCCCTGCCAATCCAGCGATTTCTCCATGTCCGTGTCCGGGAAATTCTCTTCATGATAAAAAAGCCCGCAAAAATCAACGGGCACTCCTCCATATGTTTTGATTTTTCGTCCATGCTTGTATAATTTCTTCCCCTTTCCTGAGGAGGATTTCTTCAGCCCGTCCGATCACGGCCAAACAAGCAGCATATTGCGGATCCACCTGCAGCGGGTGACAACCGATTTGCCCGACCCGGTCTTCACGGCCTTCCCACCGGGTCAATCGCGGAGAACCATCCCGGTTTGTCACCGTCAAGCGGGGCATTGAAACCGCCAACCCTTCTCCGGTCGCTTTCAAGATTGCTTCTTTCCATGTCCAGTACCGGTAAAAGGCCTCTTTTCTTTCCCCCGGGGGCAATTTCTCCCATTCTTTCATTTCCTCTGCGGAAAGCACCCTTTTCACCATTTCATCTTCAACCAGATCAGGATTGATTTGTTCAATGTCAATGCCGACCGGAGTGTGACAGGCAATGGCGGTCAGCACCCATTTTCCTGAATGGGAAATGTTCACTTCGATGGGTCCTTCATCCATCACCCGCGGCTTGCCGTGCGGCTTTCCGCAAGCAGGGCAATTTCGGGAAATTTTTATCTTTCGGGGATCTTTCCCAGTAAACCGGGACAGCAACAAACGCAGCAAAGCAAAAGACAAAAGCGACCGTTTTTGATCTTCTTCCTTTTGGTATGAACGAAATCTTTTTAATTCCGTATGGTTTAACAGAGCGGCGAGTTCCGGGACCGCCGCTGATAGAGGCGTTTGATAAATCCAGACCCTGCCGGGGATTAATGAATCCTTCGTTTGCAACGACAACCGCTCCTTTATCCGTTTACTTTCTCTTTGATGACACGATTCAGTTCCCGGCTCAACGTCTTGAAAAAGTCATCTTTGTTTCCATGGATAAAAAAATGGTCTCCCGGGTAGATGTAATGGCGGAATGAACCGTTCGAATGACGCTCCCACTCAAGCAGCGCTTCTTCGGAAACATCCAGGTCCCGCTCGCCTCCAAAAGCAATGACCGGACATGAAAGCGGGGCTGCCGGTTCATAAGTATAGCGGCTGACCACCGAAAAATCAGCGCGCAAAATCGGAAGCACAATCTCCAATAACTCCGGATTTTGCCAGACTTCTTCCGGTGTCCCGTTTAATTGGCGAAGTTTGGTGATCAATGCTTCGTCATCAGACAAATCGCCGATGTCCAGATCCCGGCGCGGTAAATGCGGCGCGCGGCTGGCCGCAACATAAAGCGCAACCGGAGTTTCCCCCTCTTTCTGAAACCGGACGGCCAACTCATAAGCGAGCAACGAACCCATGCTATATCCAAAAAATGCAAAAGGGAGATCGAGTTGTCCCTTGATTTGTTGACTGACATCTTCCACCAAGCAAGCCATATTCTCACAAAGCGGTTCGGTCAACCGGCGTCCGCGGCCCGGCAATTCCACCGGACAAAAGTCGACTTCCGCCGGCAAATATGATTTCAAGTCGTGATAAATATTCGACGAACCTCCTGCATAAGGAAAAGCAAAAAGCCGGAGCTGTTTCAGTTGATATGGATTTTGCACGTGTGTCATCCTTTCCCGAAAAATCCTGCTGTGTTTCTAAAAAAAGATATTCTTCGTTAAAATGATGCATCCCTTTTTCTTCCTGCACAAAGGTACACGCCCTGTCTGTCTCTCCTTTTTTCCATATGATGATAAAGAAAAGAAAGGAGAGATTTCATGCCTGCCAAAAAACATTGGTTAAAGAAAAGCCGTTTGTACAAGGGGAAAGTCGTGCGGATCAAACTGATCAGCGGACACACCATCACCGGCGTGATCACAGGGGTAAGCAAGGGCGGCATCCACTTCAAACCACTCAGAAAAAACAAAGATTCACAACTGAAAGCTTCTTTTTTCTTCCCCTTTTTTATTCCGTTTGCCGCGATTTTGTTTATTAAACTCCTTATTTTTTAAAAAGAAACCACCCTCAGCCAAAAAAATCAAATGCAAGGACATAACAGATTGCATGCAACACCTGTGTTATGTCCTTTTTTGTTTCGGGAAGGCCTCTGTCCGTTCATAATTCAAATATTTATCATACAGAGTATCGTGTATGTAAAAAACGAGAGGACAATATTCCCTGAAACGGGACATACCATCCTCCCGGTAAATCGGATTTGTTTATTTGAATATGCAACTTCTTTCAGGTTTAGCGATAAGTCACCCCGTCATATTGAACATATCCGACCGGGTCATGGGTGAAATGAATAACGGCATCACAGCAGTTATGCGGCGTTTTATACGCTTCGTCCTCCGGAATGAATTCCCCTTTGATCACAATCGAAGCACCGACGCGAAGATTGGGGATTTCACCGCCGATTCCCGATTTATCAATGCGAATCGCGACAAACGCCCGGCTGGGAATGTCACTGGCATTTCCATTTTCAATATCCAACACATTGATATTATTCACCAGGATGTGTTGATGTTCATAGTCCGAATCATATCCGCGGATCTCCGCAATCTTTGCAGATACCGTAACAACGGTGTCCACCGCTTCAGCTTCATACGTTGCGGAAGGATGGACCGCCAAATCCGGCGCGGAAAAAACCGGTTGGGACAAAGAAATGGAGAAAATGAAGACAAAAGCCATCACAACAGACCAATAACGTTTCATGATCATTCCTCCTTTTCGTATCAATAGGACAATATATAATATACCGAAAAAATGTTTCATTTTTGTCAAAATACATAAAAAAAATGATTTTTTATCCGGGTGATTGCGTCGGGGGCCATCTGATGCGTCGCTTTTTTGCAGACTGTTGCATACGTATAAATTAACATCCTAAGGCAAAGGGGATCTCTATGTATCCGAAGCATTCAACCACTTCCTCCACCCATGAAGGAAACCGGTTTACCGAAGTCCATCATGAAGTTCATCATGAAGTACACTATGAGAATCAGCCGTTTTTCAGGACGGGCAGGCCTCAGCCGGTGAGCAGGAACGGTTACAACCGGCAAACCGAAATGCCGGATCCGGAAAACAGTCTGGTGATCTTAAACGACTATCTTGAACCTTTGGTTACGGAAAACACGCAAACCCGGGACAATCTGAAAACCTTGATCCAAGTGATCAACCTTTTCCATCTGCCCGTCATCATGACCTATGGCAGCTTGGGGTTATCGGATGCCTCCCTCATCCCCGAATGGAGAAAACTGCATTCCAAACCCGTCATCATTTCCCGCACCACCGTCAACCCCTGGGATGACTCCTGCTTTTCCGGCACCATCCGGCAAGCCGGAAGAAGAAACCTTTTCTGGGCCGGAGCCATTGCAGAGATCAGTTTAACCCTGCCGGCCTCCACTGCCGTCCAACACGGTTACACCTCTTACGCCCTGATGGACGTTTCCTGCTCTCACACCGCCGGCGGAATATGGATGGTCAGCCAGCAATTGCAATCTGCGGGAGTTTTGCTGACCAACGTATTGGAAACCGCCGCCCGGATGCAAAGAGACTGGCGGATGCCGGCCGGAAGACAACTGGAAGCCATTCTGCAGAAATATTTAAACCGACAAATTGAATAATGTGATCACTCCACATGTCGGAAAGACATGTTTTTTTGTGCAGAATTCAAAGGGAGCCGGAGTTTTCCGGATCAAAACGCCGTTTTCACAGGATTTCCCGCTTCTTTTCGTTCTTCTTCCGGTTTTACAAGTGCTCCATTGTGTGAAAAATGGAGTATATACTCTGTTTATTTATTTATATGGAGTAAATATTTCTGAGCGAGGTGCCCGTGATGTTCACTTCTTCCTTTGCAAAACAAACTTCCGGTTCCGCCCAAGCTTACCAAGAGGCTTGCCAATGGTTACCCGGGGGTGTGACCGCCAATATCAAATATTTTTCACCTTATCCGATCATGATGGAAAAAGCTGACGGGGCCTATTTATGGGATATAGACAAAAACCGTTATATTGACTACAACTTATGTTACGGAGCCCTTGTCTTGGGACACGGCCATCTCGCTGTCAACCGTGCGATCCAAACGGTGTTGAACGAATGGGGAACCACTTCGTTTGGAACTCCTCACGCTTTGGAGCAACAAATGGCCGAACGCCTGGCAGGCCTGTATCCCGGAATCGAGAAAGTCCGCTATACCCATTCCGGGATGGAAGCGACCCTCTTGGCCATTCGGCTGGCAACCGCCTGGACCGGAAAAAAGAAAATCGTCAAGTTTGACGGGCATTATCATGGCAGTTTCGACCAGGTTTTGATCAATGTCAATCCCTCATCCCCGGTTTCCGGGGCCATGCCCGTCGCCACCTCCGATTCTTATGGATTGTCTGAAGACATCGTGGCAAACACGCTGGTTCTCCCTTTTAATGATTTGGACCGAACCGCCGAATTTCTCCGGAGGCATCACGCGGAGATCGGTGCCGTGATCCTGGAACCGGTTCAAGCCGGGTACATCCCGCCGGACCCGGAATTTTTAAAAGGACTCCGGGAAGTAACCCGGGAGCGGAACATGGTACTCATCTTTGATGAGATCAAAACCGGTTTCCGCATCAGCTTGGCGGGAGCGCAAGGCTATTACGGGGTCTCCCCCGATCTGACCACACTGGGCAAAGTGTTGGGCGGCGGTTTTCCGGTCGGTGTGGTCGGAGGACGAAAAGACATCCTGGATTTATGCTCCCCCACCCGCGGAACGGACATCTTATCCATGGAATCGGGCAATGCCGGCGAAAAACCTTTGTTTCACAGCGGGACGCACAATGGTCATCCCTTAACCCTTGCAGCAGGATGGGCCACGCTGCAACTCTTGGAAAAGAAGGATGTTTATTCATCTTTGGAAAAGAATACTATGCGCTTGCGGAACGGAATCGAGGAAATCTTGAACCGCCACGGTCTCGACGGCAAAACAGTGGGAGTGGGCAGCATCTTTAATCTGGTGTTTACGAATCGCCCCATCCGACAAGTTTACGATGTATTGAACTCCAATCGTGACTTACGCAAAAAATTGGATTTTTTATTATTGGAACAGGGGATTTATATAAAACCGCTGAACCGCTTTTCCACCTCAGTGGCACACACTCCGGAAATCATTGATGAAACCCTGGAACAATTTGAAAAGGGGGTTTTGAAACTGATTAAACAGGAGATGATGGTTTGACAAAACAACCGGACATTTTTCAAAGAATTCGCCAGAAGAGCAGTCAGATGAGCAAAGCCCAGCGCCAAATCGCCCGCTATATCGAAAACAATCCGGATACCGCTGCATTTCTGACCACGGCCAAGTTGGCAGAACGGGCGGGAGTGGGGGAAGCCACGATTATCCGTTTTTCCACTTTCCTCGGCTATTCCGGATTCACCGACATGCAGCACAGTTTACAGGAACAACTGCGAAAACGGATCACCACGGTGGAGAGATTGGATCTGGCCGGTGACATTTACCCGGAAGAACAGCGGATTGCCTACGAAATTCTGAACGACGACATCGCCAATCTCAACCAAACGATTCAAATGCTGGATGCCAAAGACTTCAGCGAGGCGGCCAAACAAATTCATCATGCCGATACCATCACGGTGGTCGCTCTTCGCAGTTCCCACTCGTTGGGCTTTTTTCTCACCTTCTACTTGCAATTGTTAAAAAAGCATGCAGAGTTGATTACCGAATCGGACACCATGTTTGAGAAATTATCCACCCTGACGGAAAAAGACCTGGTGATTGGCATCAGTTTTCCCCGTTACACCTCGCGGACGATCCAAGCCATGCAATTCGTCAGAAAAAGAAACGTGCCGGTCTTGGCCATTACGGACGCACACAGCTCCCCATTGGCCGGCGTCTCGGATGTGTGCCTGGTGGCCGCGAGTAACCTGCCGTCGTTTTTGGACTCATTTGTTGCCCCGCTAAGCTTGATCAACGCGCTTTTGACGGCAGTCGCACGGATGAACAAAAACGAAATCACCCGACACCTGAAAAACATGGAATCCTTATGGGAGATGGAAGGCATCTATCACCAGCCGGATTCTCCCAAGAAAGAATAAAAACCTCCTGGAAATCAGGAGTTTTTTTTAATTGCATAAAAAAAGCAGATCCGTCTGGCGTCGGATCTGCTTGTCCCAAATCCCATTAAGCTTCGTCGGTTTGACGGAATTTGGTGGCGATTTGTTTCAATGCGGTTGAAATGTTTTCCAAGAGCAAGGTGAAGTTTTTCATGTTTTGTTCTGCTTCTTGGAAATCATTAAAGAAACGTTGTTTGGTCATACCTTCCCATTGACCTTCGAGGCTGTTGATTTGGCTTCTCAAGTGTTGGATGATTTGCTCACTTTCTTGGCGTTTTGCTTGGAATTGGTTAGCTACTTGCTCGACCTGAGCCGGATCAATTTGAATACGAGGCATTCCGTATAACTCCTTTCGTAAAAGCCAAAATATATACATTGAAATTATATACAAAAATTATTGTTATAGCAATATTCTTCCTTTTATATTTTATATGAAAAGTGTTTCATCATGCTTCATCAACACTTTCGGACGGTTTTTTTTCAACAGACGGCCAACGCTGTCTTATCCGTTCCGTCCAAGTAACCGGCGTCCAATCCCCTGAATAAGGAAGTGCTCCTTTCACTTTGGTGTAACGCCGTTTTGCGAAATACCCTTCACCGGCCCGCAAACTTTGCTGAATCGGCCCCATGGAGTAAGCCCTCGACTCCGATGTTGGAATCTTGAAGAACGACAAATCATTCGGATCCAGACTTGCAAACAAAAAGCCGGTTTCCATGGCTTTTACTTCCGCCAGCCAGTTATCACTGCTGTACGGGAAGTTCGAGGGGGTTCCGGAGATGATCATGTAGAAGTTTTTACTCCGCCCCTGCGTTGCAATTTGGTTCAGCTGATTTTGAAGATCAAAGTTATTCATCCGTTTGCTGAAGTAATCGGCATCATCGATTACCAGCACAATCGCCGGGCCTTCCTTTTTCTTTTCATTGGCGGCAGCCAAAACGGCTTCAAACCCTTTCGGTTTCACGCGCTTGCTCAATTTCTCATCAATCTGCTTTAAAACTTCCTTCAGTTCCTCTTCGTCGGTGGCATATCCCTTCACATGGGGAAGTCCTGTCACCATGGCCAACCCTTGATCCCCGAGGCGGAAGTCCACTAAATAAAATTCGATTTCATCCGGTGAATAAAAATAGGAAAGGGACAACATCCATGTTTGCAAGAAAGACGTTTTGCCACCTTCCACCGGGCTTCCGACCACAAAGTAAGGACCGTCCTTCAAACTGACATAAAACGGGGTCAAATCATCCATGGAGATGGCGACCGGTGCTTCCAAATGATTCAAGGAAGCCTGGTTTTCTTCATGTTTGACAATCAGCTCTTGCAGTTCCACCACTTCCGGCAGAGAACCGATTTCTTTCGGGCGTTTTCCGGCCCAAGCATCCGCGAGAAGCTGCGCTTTCTCCCGCAATGTCCGGGACCGCTCGATTTCATCCGCACCTTCGGACGGAAGTGCGCTCTGGAATTCCAAAGGCGGAACCTGTCCTTTGACAAATCCGCGCCCTTCCGGCAAACTTACCGGCGGTGTCCTTAAACGGCCCACTGCGTAATAATAATCGCTCGGATCTGCCAGCTCAAAGGAAACCCCCAAGGAGAAGTTGTTTCTCACCCGGTCAAACATGTCACTTAATTGGTTCATGGTGACAATGAAGTGGATTCCGAAGCCCACGCCGGTACGGAGCAATTTCTCCAATTGATGATGTTCTTCCTCATACGTCGACTTGAAGCTGACATACCCGTCCAGCACCACGATGATGGCCGGAATTTTTTCCGATGCCGACTTGCGGTAAGACTGGAAGGTTTTTGCTCCGGACTCAACGATTTTATCCCGCCTACGTTCCATTTCCTGCGTCAGGTAACGGAACAAGCGTTTCACCCGGTCCGGCTCGTCATCCTGAATGATTGCCCCCATATGCGGGAGATTTGCCAAATCACGGAACATGCGACCAAAGTCCAGGACATACATATGCACATCATCCGGTGAATGTTCCAAAGCCAGTGACATCAGCAGATTTTGTACAAATGTGGTTTTACCGGTTCCCGGCATTCCGTATACCGGCAAATGGCCTTCGTTCAACGGAATGCGCAACGTATCCTGATTTTGGTTTTCCGGGTCGTCAAACAAACCGACTGCCGGTTCCAGCCAGTTTTCTGTCGGCTGCCAGGTTTCCCCGTCCCAACCGGGCGCGTTTTCCCCACGCAACTCTTCCAAAAAGAGCTGTTTGGGCAAAGGCGGGAGCCATGGGCCGCCAACCGGTTTGATCCCCATTTCTCTGGCTTGTTCGGCCAAATAATCCACCAGCACATCCAATTGTTTTTGGGTTCTTCCTTCTTTTTTCTTCTTCACGGACGATGTTCGTTTCGTCCGGTCCACTCTTCTTCCCGTCAAGAGCACTTCCTTGATGGATGCTTCTTGATTTTGCGAAGAATCCGGGCGGTAAGGAGCACCGCTCCATGCAAATTGAACCAACTCCAACAGTTCATTGCTACCCACTTGGAAATAACCGCGTCCCGGGTTGGTGATCCATGCAGCATCCGGGATTTTCAACATTTCACGGCTGTCTGCTTCATCTTGTACGCGCAAGCAGACTCGGAAACGGGCGTTACTCCAAATCTTGTCATCCACAACCCCTGCCGGTTTTTGCGTGGCCAAAATCAAGTGAACCCCCAAGGTTCTTCCTTTGGCCGCAATCGAGATCAATTCATTCATGAATTCGGGTTGCTCTTTTTTCAACTCCGCAAATTCGTCGATAATAATCACCAAATGAGGAAGCGGATTTTCTTCGGCATGGCCCGACCTGAAATATTCATCAATATGCTGAATGTTTCCTGCCTCTTTAAAAATCCGTTCACGCCTCATCAATTCCGCTTTTAACGAAATCTTGGCCCTTTCAATAAGATTTCCGTCCAAGTTGGTAATCACGCCGGCCAAATGCGGGAGGTTTTCAAAAATATTGGACATCCCGCCCCCTTTATAGTCAATCAACAAATAAGCGATATCATGCGGATGATATTTCAGCGCTTGTGCCGCGATCAAGGCTTGAATCACTTCACTTTTCCCCGAACCGGTCGTACCGGCGATCAGCCCGTGCGGACCGTGTCCTTGCCGCTCGATTTTATCGTGAATATTCAAGCGGACTTTCTTCCCGCCGGCGCTCATTCCCACCGCAACCGGCAATGTGTTGGGGAAACGGTTCCGCTCCCAGAGGCGCTTGACATCCATTTCCTCCATCTTCTCAACTTCCAATAAGTCGAACAAAGTCAGCAATTGCGGGATTTGATTGGAACGGTTGGCTTTCAAACGGACCGGAGCCAATGCCCGTGCGGACAAATCCGCAATTTCCAGCGAAACATGGTCCGGATAAAACTTGTATTCCCACTTGTCTTCTTCTTTTTCGACCTTGGTATAGTTCGTCTCTTTCAGGATGCCGCCTCCCTCTTGCACTTCAAGCACCGCCTGACATTGCATGGGCAAAACTTCTTTGGAGTCGGCAAGCAACAAGGTACGCGCACCGACTAAATCCGGCTCTTTCAAAATCAAAGGCAGGATCGCTTCATCTTCCAACAAACCGGGGTCGGAAATGAGAAAAACATAATAAGGGAGTTCCATCCCCATCATTTCCCGGTTTTTGTTCCGTTTCCGGCGGCGCAAAACTTCATACAAGTGATCGACCAATTCCCGGGCTTCTTCATAATTGGATGCCAAGTACCGCACTCGGCGCTGGTCATCCCAAACATGGGGAAACCACCGGATCCAATCCCAGCGATCGGCTTCTTCCTCGTTATAAAAAGAAACGATTTTCACTTCATCCGGCGAATGGTGCGTCACGATTTGAATGATCAGATTGCGGAAGGTGCTTAAAATCGAATCCCGGTCTCCGACAACCCCCACCACTTGCCGTTTGTTCAACGGGAGCAACACCGGGACGTCTTCCAAGAGACCGTATTCTTTCTCCAGTTCTTTGGCCTCATCGATGAGCGGTTCCCGCTCATATTCATCCTGTTTCGGCGCCACGATCGTCAGCGTTGAAGGCACATCGCCATTTCCCAACCGCAAGGACAAAAAATCGCTGTCATGCGGCGAACGTTCCCACAAGGAACTGTCTCTCCGCTGCATTCTTCTCAGGCATTCATGCGGCGAGGGATTCCATTTCCGGAGCAGTTCCGCTTGCCGGTTTTCCTTTTGTTCCAGATCTTCTTGGTATTTTTTCAGGAGATTCCGGTATTTTCTCTCCCGTTCGACCAAGTCTTGTTTATATTTCTTCTTGTTTGATAAGTAAGTGAAAAACGGAAGGATGTACGAAAAAGCCATCATAACGGAAGAGATGATCGAAAACATATACCAACTGGAATTCCCCAATTTCCCCGATTTAATCATGTAAATATACAACCCGATGGTGGTACAGGTCATGAGAATGGGGAAGATCAATTGCACGTAAGAAAAAGTCGGCGCCGTCGGCTTTTGAGGCGGTTCGCTGATCTCAATGACTTCCCGGGGCATCTCTTCCTTGATCCTCGGTGATCTCTGAAAAATAATGCTCATCACTTTCTCTCCTTTACCGGTTTAACCATCGGTCTTCCAAGTTTCAAGAATCCCCTTGATCTCTTCTTTTTCAATCAAGCCCAGCTGTTCGGCCAGATCGTCATGTTTTTCTTCTTCCAACGGCTTTCTTTGAATCCGGAGATAAAACCCGTCCATGACTCCATAGTTTTGAAGCGTCTTTTTTTCATTCATTTTTTCCCAATTGCTGTTTTTGTTTTTGATCTCCAAGACAAACCGGTCCTGTATGTTTTGCAGATGTTCTTCAAGCGTTTCAACCATGATCGGAATCAACTCTCCGACTTGAACATCGGTGGGAAGTTCCAAATCCACCCAGTCTTTTTTTTCGTCGGAACCGTAAATCACGGTGACAATCACACTCAACCGCCGCTCCCTCCTTTCTTTTTAAGAAACCGAAAGGGGGGAATGAAATGATTCCCCCTCAAAAACCGATCGACTCATTTTTGCATCAATTTCCACATTTTCAAATACTTCACACTTTTTGACTCCATCATGAAATTATGTATACTTTCCTTCATCCAATCACAAGGAATGAACATCCTGCTATGACAATTTTTATTTTTTAAAGGAAAAATCTCCGGATTCCATTAATATAAATTTTAATCATTAAATGTATAATAATCAATACGGAAAACTCGTGTATATTTTGTGAATAAGCAATTTTCCCCACGTTGCTTCTTTTTTGCACAATAAAGGGATGCGGATCCAAAACGGCCCGCATCCCTTTAAAATATTTCCTTTATGAAAAGAAATCTGCCAGGAAACTCAAAATGAGTCCGACAACGCCAAAGTCGGCATCCCCAAAGGTCGTTTCCCGGAATCCCAAATCCCCCAACGCCGGCAACAACAGAGCCGGCAAAAAGCTGATGATGAGTCCGTTGGCAAACGCGCCCAAGATCGCCCCGCGGCGCCCGCCGGTCGCATTGCCAAACACCCCTGCGGTCGCCCCGGTAAAGAAATGGGGGACAAGTCCCGGAACAATCACCCGCAGGCCGAATAGCGGCAACACAAACATGCTGACCAATCCCGCAACAAAGCTGGATAAAAAGCCGATAATCACGGCATTGGGAGCAAACGGGAACACCGTCGGACAGTCCAACGCCGGCTTGGCATCGGGCACCAGTTTTTCCGCGAATCCTTTAAAAGCGGGGACAATTTCGCCGATCAACATCCGCACCCCGGCCAACACCACATACACACCGGCTGCAAAGGTAATGGCCTGAATCAGGGAATACACCAGATAGTTTTGTCCGTCGGAAAGCTGCGACTCAATATACCCCGATCCGGTAAAAAGCGCCACCACTATAAACAGGATCGCCATCGTCAGAGAAACGGCAACCGACGTATCCCTTAAAAAACCCAGCTGCTTCGGCACTTTGATCGATTCGGTCGATTTTGACTTATCCCCGGTCCATTTTCCAACGGCGCCTGCCACCAAATAGCCCACGGAACCAAAGTGACCCACGGCAAAATCGTCAGACCCCGTGATTTTACGGACATACGGGAACAAAATCGCCGGGGAAACCACCATCAAAATCCCCAGAATCACAGAACCGACAATCACCAACAGGGCCCCATTCAATCCGGCGGTGGACAAGATCACCGCAATCAGGCAAGCCATAAACAAGGTATGGTGTCCGGTGAGAAAGACAAATTTGAGCGGGGTAAACCGGGCCAAAATCAGGTTCACGACCATTCCGAAAACCATGATCAAAGCCGTTTGCGTCCCAAATGTGCTTTGAGCCACAGCCACAATGGCTTCATTGTTCGGAATGACCCCCGTAATGGAAAAGGCACGGTTGAACATTTGCCCGAACACATCCAGCGAACTGATGATGACATTGCCACCGGCAGTAATCAAAATAAAACCGAGTACCGTTTTCAACGTTCCCGAAATGACTTGCGAAACCTCTTTTTTCTGCAACAGCAAACCGATCAAGGCAAAAACACCCACAAGGATCGCAGGCGTTGCCAAAATATCGAGAAAAACATTTAAAAGTTCCATTTTCATCGCCAACTTCCTGTCCATTATGTCAATCGAGATAAGGAGCGATTTTGGTTTTGATTTCCTCAAGATTCATTACATTTTCCAGTGCGACAATGTTGCGGGTTCCATCATCAAGTTGTGAAATAATATCTTGCGCTCCGATATAAAGATCCGCCTCTTCCGAACGGGCTGTCGCCAAATCGGTATGCCCCACTTCCGCTTCTTTGCCCAATTCATTCAATGCTTTTTTCACGTTCAGCTCCATGATAAAACTGCTGCCCAGTCCATTTCCGCATACCACCAAGATTTTCATGATACGCCATCTCCTTTCGAATATTGGTGAATCATCTGCAAAACTTCTTCCGGGGTTTGTGCTTGGATGAGCTTCTCGATCTCCGCTTCATCGGATAACATTTCCGACAATTGTGCAAGCGCCAGCAAATGGGATTCACTGTCCACCGCCGCCAGCACAAAGAGTAAATGGACCTTTTTCTGTTGCGGAAAAAGCACCCCTTCTTCCAATCGCAAAAAACTCATCGACAGTTGATGAACTCCGTCATCCGGCCGTGCATGAGGAATGGCCACTTTCGGTGCCAACACGACATAGGGTCCCAATTCATGGATCGAATCAATCATGGCTTGGACATATTGTTCTTTGACACATCCTTTTTGGACCAGCGGCTTTGCAGCCAGCCGGATGGCGTCTTCCCATGAATCAGCCTTCTTGGCCAGTTGAATCGTCTGTTCGGTGATTAATTCGTTCAACATCGGTTTCTGACTCTCCTTTATTGATGAAGGAGCGAAATGGTTTTGCGCGAACAGCGAAGCCAACGCTTTGGACAGACCAGCCCGGTCATGAATGTCCGCGTACTGCTCAATGATGTTCAAGATATGCTCCTCATTCGTGGAAAAACCGTAAATTTCCCTGGAAACTTCACTTCTTAAACGCACTTTTTCTTCTTGGGTCAAAATCGGAGGAATCAAAAATAATTTTGCTTGCGTCCGCAAAAACACCGTGGAAAAAACCAAGTCACACGGATAACGTTTGGAAAAGAACTCCCTCACCGTTACCGCATCCAAAAACAGGATATCCGGAAACAAATCCCTGAGCCCGTGGGTCAGCAAATTGGAAATGGCAATTCCGTTGGGGCAAACCACCACCGCTTTCGGCCGGTTGGACAATTCCAATCCTTGTCGTCGGAGCCATCCCCCAAAATGCATGGTAAGATAAGCCAATTCGTCTTCCGGAATGGGTTTCCCTACTTTTTCTTCAAACGGAACGGCACACTTTTTCACCAGGAAATGGAGGGCTTCATGCTCCTCTAAAATGATGTTCTTCAAAGGATTGGGCAGTGTCAGCCCGTATTTAATCCGGTAATAAGCCGGATCCAGATGCATGGCGATCATCGAAGCCAATTGTTCCTTTTCCGAAAAATAAAGGCATCCGATTTGCTCAAAACGCCCGATCATCTTTTCCGCCAATTCGTGCATCGGCTGATCCGCCTGAGAAAAAATGTTTCCCGTCAGCAAAAGCAAGGCGATATAAGCTTGTTCCCGACTGAAAACCGGATCGGAAAGCGGGAAACGAAGCAGCCTTTTCAGCAGGTTTCCGGCCGCCGCAAATGCTTTTGTACGCGTAATTTCATCCCACTTTTCCGGCCATCGGACCCGGTTCCCCTCTTCGATTCTCCGGATTAAAAACATCAACAAATATTTCAGCTGATTCAAATGTTCATCCATATAACGGATATCCAGCCGTTTTTCGGTCTCTTCCAACTGATGCAACACTTGGTCAGCGGAAATTCCCGTGCCTTGATCCAACACGGTGTTTAAAAGCATTTCACCGTTATCCCAGCGAATGCACTCGATCACTAGCCACCTTAACAAGTTCCTTTGCTTCCACTCCGGGCCGGCAAAGCGGTACCCGTCAGCCCGCGAATAGATCAAATTCACTCCGGCTTTGCGAGCCTTTTTCCTCGCTTCTTTCAGATCGGCCAGTGCCGTGTTCCGGCTTACGTCCAATAAACTGGTGACATGGACGAGCGACCACGGTTCTCTTGCAATCAAAAGCGAAAGCAAGAGCATATTCACTCGTTCAGTGCCGGTCCAAACATAATTTTTTTGTTCGACGGCATCCCATCTTTGCAAGTATTCCTCCAATGAAGAAGGGATGACAAATCCATGCTGCCGGACATATCGAATCGCCGGGAGATTTTCTTCTTTCAACCAGGAATTAATCTTCTCCAAATCATAGGTGATCTGGCGTCGGGACAGCCCCAGCCTTTCCTGCAATTGTTTCCATGAACTGCCCGGGCGGGATGCAATTTCATGAAGCAATCGAATACAGCGTTCATCAAGTTGCATGGATCATCCCTTTCTTTCTTCAGTATAAGGAAAAAACGCAGGATATAGAAAACGTTTTCATCCCAATTTTTGTCCAACCCCTTTGTACAAATTTGGGTTATGGATTGTCCAAGCATTGATTTTTCACCCATTCCCGCAGAACCGCGGCATGGTTGTGAATTGGATCTTTGGCTGCATAAAGGAGGGTGACATGATCCTCTTGCAAATACCGGCAAATCCGGTCGACCCATTGTCTGCATCCGGGATCAGTGGCCAATTCCTTCCGGTAAAGCACGCGAAACTTCTCAAAACGATCCGGCCGGTGGCCAAACCAACGGCGCAACTCCGGACTCGGCGCAACCTCTTTCATCCATTCATCCAAACGGGTTTGCTCTTTTTTGACTCCGCGTGGCCACAAGCGATCAACCAAAATCCGTTTCCCATCTTCGCGGACAGGTGGTTCATAGATCCGTTTCAATTTCAATTGATAAACCATTTCCCGCCTCCTCCTGTTTTCAAATTATTATACCAATCTGTCAAAAAACCAATTCCGGCACAAATGTCCTTCAATTTGACACGGGCTGGGGTGGTTTGGGGAGCGGTTTATCAATCCGAGAACGAAGCGGGATCGAAAAAAGAGAAAATTATATCCGCAAACATTTGGGAATCCCCGACGATTTCCGTGTTGTTGCCGTTTTTGGTTTCCCTTCTGACTTCTTTGGATAAAACAGTTTATGTTCATATATTCACAAATAACTCTTGGTTTAAACATGTCATAAACGTTGTAAATATTAGTTTTTTTGATAGTGATAAGCAAAAAAAGCACCCTTAATGTGAAAGATTTCACATTATGTCCATTTCTTTTCCCATCTTTCGGAAGTATACTGTAGGTGATGGATCCATCATTCCATGAAACAGTCACCAGCAGGCCGTTGGAATAAAATTGATTTTCTTTGGAAACCATTCATTAGCGTATGGAAAACCAGGCCACTTTGACCGGAACGAGGTGTTCCCCATGAATCTGTGGACCCAAACTTATTATCCATTGGAAAGCTCTTGGCTGTCGGCGCTGATTGCCGCCGTTCCCATCGCCTTCTTTGTGATATCCCTCACAATCTTACGCTTAAAAGGCCACATCGCGGCTATATATACCACCTTGATTGCTTTGGCGATTGCAATCCTTTTCTATCACATGCCTGTCCCGATGGCTGCCGGCGCGGCCGGTTTTGGCTTTGCATACGGGTTGTGGCCGATTGCCTGGATCGTCATCACAGCCGTCTTGCTGTATAAAATCACGGTCAAGACCGGACAATTCGATGTCATCCGGTCCAGTATCATCGCCATTTCCCAAGACCATCGTCTGCAACTGTTGTTAATCGGTTTTTCATTCAACGCTTTTTTGGAAGGGGCCGCCGGCTTTGGGGTTCCGATTGCCATTTCCGCTGCACTGTTGGTGCAACTCGGTTTCAAGCCTTTGCAGGCCGCTTCTCTCTGTCTGATTGCCAATGCGGCTTCCGGAGCTTATGGAGCCATCGGAATCCCGGTGATTGTCGCCGGTCAGGTGTCCGGCATCGACAAAATGACGCTTTCCAAAATTCTCGGGATTCAACTGCCTGTCATCTCTTTCCTTGTCCCGTTCCTGATGGTGTGGATGATCGATCGCTTCCGGGGGATCAAAGAAACCTTTCCGGCACTGATGGCCGTGGCCGGCTCCTACACACTCACACAATATCTGACCGTGACGTGGATCGGTCCAGAACTGGCCAATATCACTTCATCGCTCATCAGCATGGGGGCGTTGGTTCTCTTGTCGAGATACTGGAAACCGAAAAAAATATTTCAACTCCAACACGGCGTGCCATCCGCACCGCCGAAGCAAGTCACCCTTTTTGAAGTGGTCAAAGCATGGTCACCGTTTTACATCTTGACAGGGATCATCGGACTGTGGAGCAGCCATGGCTTTAAGCAATTATTTGATCCCGGCGGACCGCTGGCTTTTCTGACCACGTATCTGAAAATCCCCGGGTTGCATCAAAAAATTCTCATCGCTCCGCCCATTGCTGATAAATTGACCCCTTATGATGCCATCTTAAAACTGGATTGGGTTTCTTCCACCGGAACCGCCATTTTCCTCTCCGTCCTTTTGACTCTTTGGTTGTTCCGGATGGATCTGAAAACAACAATTCAACTGGTCAAAGAAACATGGTCGGAACTGTGGAAACCGGTGATCACAATAGGTTTTGTGCTTTCCTTTGCATATGTCGCCAATTACTCTGGCATTTCCTCCACCTTGGGATTAACCCTTGCCAAAACCGGCGGACTCTTTCCGTTTTTCTCACCGGTTTTGGGGTGGCTCGGCGTTTTCCTGACCGGGTCGGTCGTCGCAAACAATGCCCTGTTTGCCAATTTGCAACTGGTGACCGCACACCAAATCGGGGCATCCCCGGCTTGGTTGGTCGCCGCAAATACCAGCGGGGGGGTGATCGGAAAACTGTTAAGCCCGCAATCCGTGGCCATTGCCACAGCAGCTGTCGGCAAAGCGGGACAGGAATCCGGTTTGTTCCGCAAGACGTTAAAAGTCAGCCTTTCCTTCCTGCTGCTGACCTGTATCTTTACCTACCTTTTGAGCTTTCTGTTCCACTAAGCTGAAACAGAAGTGGGGAGTGTTGTACGATGAAAAGAAAAATTGCTCTGATCGGAACCGGATTTGTCGGATCCAGCTATGCTTTTGCGGTGTTGAATCAAGGATTGGCCAATGAACTGGTCCTGATTGATATCAACAAGAAAAAAGCAGAAGGGGATGCGATGGATTTAAACCATGCTTCCCCCTTTGGATCACGCATTTGTGTCCGGGCCGGAGATTATGAAGACTGTAACGATGCAGACTTGGTCGTCATAACCGCCGGAGCCAATCAAAAGCCGGGAGAAACCCGTCTGGACTTGGTCAATAAGAACGCGAAAATCTTTCAAACCATCATTGCAGAAGTGATGAAAAGCGGTTTTGACGGACTGTTTCTGGTCGCCACCAATCCCGTTGACATCTTGTCCTTTCTCACCATGAAGTATTCCGGCTTCCCGGCTCACCGCGTCATCGGCTCGGGAACCATTCTGGATACGGCTCGCTTCCGCTATCTGCTCGGCGAAGCTTACCAAATCAACCCGCAAAACGTGCATGCTTATATCATAGGCGAACACGGCGATACGGAACTTCCGGTCTGGAGCCATGCCTATATCGGCACCCGTCCGGTTTCCGATTATTTGAAAGAAGGAAAAGGCCCGGACAAAGAGCAGTTGGATCAACTGTTCACCCAAGTGCGGGATGCCGCTTACCAGATCATTGATTTGAAAGGTGCCACCTACTATGCAATCGCCATGGGACTGGTGCGTTTGACGCAAGCCATCTTCCGCGATGAAAATGCAATCCTGACCGTCTCCACGCTCCTGAAAGGAGAATACGGTCTGAAAGACATCTGTCTGGGAGTCCCGGCTGTCATTAACCGCTCCGGGGTTCGCGAAGTTATCGAACTTAATCTCACGGAAGAAGAACGAAAAAAATTACACCATTCCGCTGATATCCTGACCAAGCAACTGCAATCCTTGAAGTAATTCCCACCTTTGACCTGACCACCTCCCAATGAAAAAGCCTGTGCCCCAAAAAAGGACACAGGCTTTCCCCTCCCTCATGATTTCTGTCAATAGGCAGCCGTTCTTGCTCCCCGGAAATAGATCCCGTTGTCATGGATACCATGCGCATAAGACGTCACATGATGATCGTTGACCTGTTGGGTGAAGCAAACCGTCTCTCCTCTCGGAATATCACAACTGTATGTGCGCCCGTCGCTGTTGCGGACAATTTTGGCTGTGCCCAACCCCCGGTTCGGATCATGCGGATAGTCGGCGGTAATCCGTGCCCAAACCGTCTCACAGGACGGACTGTAACGCAATTCGATGATCACCGTCAATGCTTGCCGATTGAACCGTGACCGCATTATTTGCACATACGGTTTGATTCGGCCAGGTTCCGGTCCAATCCTCCGACCAGGCATAGTTTTCCCGCTGAAAACTGAAAAAAGACATGCTGAACACGGTGATCAATGAAAAAGCCACAGCAGTGAATTTTCTCATTCAAGCCCTCCAAACGGAATTTTTAAAATTCGCACACAAATGCCGCAAGAAATCTATCCGTCAGATGGCTTCGAATCTCCCATTGTTTTGAAATGATGACCGCTCATTTCTTTTGGTATAATATCCATGACGAAACACCGGTTTGATTTTATTCACTGCGGTTTGCACAGAAGGTGAAAGCACCATGAAAAAAATCTTGCATCTGGATTTGGATGCATTTTTTGCCAGCGTGGAACAACTCGATTTTCCCGAACTGCGGGGAAAACCCGTCATTGTCGGGGGACTGAAAAACCGCGGTGTGGTCTCCACCTGCAGCTATGAAGCCAGGAAGTACGGCATCCACTCGGCCATGCCGACCGCCAAGGCCCGGAAACTCTGTCCAAAAGGCATTTTTTTGCCGGTAAGGTATGAACGTTACCGGGAAAAATCCCGTGAAGTACGGAACATCTACACCGAATACAGCGACCGCTTCGAAACCGTCGGATTGGATGAAGCCTATCTGGATGTCTCCCATTACGACAATGCTGTACCCGTCGCACGTGAAATCAAGCGGCGGATCCGGGAGGAAACCGGGCTTACATGCAGCATCGGGCTTTCCTACAACAAATCCATGGCCAAAATTGCCAGTGATTTAAAAAAGCCGGATGCCTTTGTCATCATACGGCCCGGACAAGCCATGGCGGTGTTAAAAAATTTGCCGATCGGCGCTTTGCACGGCATCGGAAAAAAATCACAAAAGCGTTTGCACGCCATGGGAGTGGAAACGGTTCGTGATTTCTGGCGCTTGTCTTTGGAAGAAGTGACGGCGATGTTTGGCAAGTTTGGTCATGATTTATATGATCGTGCCCGCGGGCAGGATAACCGCGATATTGTCACCGATCGTTCCCCAAAATCCCACGGCCGGGAAATCACATTGCCCTCAGACTTGTATGACAGGGAGGAAATCGCCCGGATCGCCCGCGATCTTCTCGCGGAGACCGAGCAAAAACTGAACAAGAAAAAAATCAGGCCGCAAACACTCACCCTGAAAATCAAATACGCTGATTTTACAATGCATTCCAAGCAACGAACAACAATACCGGGCGCCGACTGGGCCAAAGTTTTGGAGGAGTTGCTTGATGCCTTTGATTATTCAGCCGGCGTCCGGTTGGTCGGGGTGTCGCTGTCCAATTTTGTCGAGCCGTCTTCCGATTTGTATGAACAACTTGTGTTGCCTTTGGGGGAGGAATGGGTTTGAATCCGGTTTTATTTTGAATGATTTTTCTCTGACACGAGTGCGGCGATTTTATCGAAGGTTTTGGACTCATTGGAACTGGAAACCATTTGGATCCCCATTTCCTGAATGCGCTTATAGGCTTCATCCAGCTTGTTTTGCAGTTCGGTAATCGTTTCGTGGGATGCTTGCAGTTGCTTTTTGAGGTTTTCGCATTCGGTTTCGAGGATCTTTTTGTCCGCTTCCACTTCTTTTTTGAAGGCGGCTTCGCGGATGGCCAAGACTTTTTTCATCTCTGCGTCCGCTTTTTCCTTCGCTTCTTTTTTCACTTCCGCGATTTTGTCCGGGATGGAAGCCACTTCCTCTTCCAACTCTTTCATTTTCTCTTCCCGCTTCAGGAGCTTTTCTTCGCGTTCATCCAATTGCATTTTATAGGCATCCAGTTCTTTCGTGGTTTTTTCGACTTCCGCTTCAAATTCTTTCCGCTTGCTTGCCAGTTCATCTTCCAACTGGTCATAAGACTGTTTTTTCTGGCGGGCGAATTCGTATTTGAACTCTTCTTCGCCTCTTTTTTTCTGCAATTCCAATGCTTCTTTTTGCTCTTTCAGCATGGTTTGGTACTCTTTGCGGGCGATTTCAATTTGCTTTTTGATCTCTTCCAGTTCATTGGTCGCCTTTTCCTTCTCTTCAGCCAATTCTTTCTCTTGGGATAATTTCAATTCCTGATGAGCATTGACCAATCCCGCAAGGGTGTGGGCTTGTTTCTCGATATCAAACAGTTCTTTGAGTTCGGCTTCTTTGATGGCAATGGCTTCTTTGACCGTCTGCAGGTTCTTGGTCTGTTCTTTTAAATCACTGTCGATTTTCGTCAGCAGTTGAACAACAGATTTGGATAAATCGGTGATTTTGCCTTCGATGTTTCCTTCCATCAATTGATCGGCTTTGTTGGTGATTTCGGCTTCTTTCTTCTTTTTCGCCTCTTTGGCTGCATCCAATTTTCCTTTTTCCAGTTCCGCAATTTTCTTTTCTGCTTCACGAAGCGCTTTTAAAATGGTCGCTTTTGTGTCTCTTTCATTGATTTTTTTGCTCATGATTGCTCCCCTTTTTCTGATGATGACAATAATATTTTAAAATACGAACATACGTTTGTAAAGTCTTTTTCTTCAAATTTATTGCCTTTAATAAATAGATTCATTATTTTGAATATTGCCCCCTTGCAGGACATTTCCCTCCTGAAAAAACATGCAAGGACGGTTAACCCGATCAGATAACCGTCCCTTGCAGTTAATTGGCACAGGAAGCATACTCACGCAATACATATTTTAAAACTTTCCCCATGCTGTTTTTTGGAAGCTCCTTAATAAATTCCACATCGATCAGTTTATAATCCGCAAGATTTTCACGCGCATGATGGATCACTTCTTCTTTGGTAATATCATGGCCATCCGCTTTCACAATGTATGCCCGGGGCAATTCTCCCCAAACCGGATGCTTGACACCCACGACAGCCACCTCAGCGATTCCTTCCATCTGCAGAAGCACGGATTCCACTTGGGCCGGGAACACTTTTTCCCCGCCACAAACGATCATGTCACGGAGACGGTCGATCACATACAAATACCCTTCTTCATCCACCCGTCCCAAATCTTGCGTGTGATACCAGCCGTTCTTTAATACCTTTGCCGTTTCCTCCGGATTATTCCAATAACCGGCAAACACCTGATCCCCGCGCACCAGGATTTCTCCGATCTCTCCGGGAGCACACTCCACACCCGTCAACGGATCGATGATTTTGATTTCAGTCAGATATAATCCTTTTCCGACAGAATAACAGCGGTTGATGTCCATTTCCGGCAAGAAATAAGTGACGGCACCGGTGAATTCGGTAGCTCCGTAAACTTGGATCACTGAAAATCCCAAATCGTGAAAAGCCTTGATGTAATTTTCCGGAACCAGGGAACCGCCGCAAACAATTCCGCGCAAAGAAAAAATGTCCTTATCAATGGTCTTCAACATTTCCAACATAAAGGGCAACATCGACGGCACCGACATCATTCCGGTGATCTTCTCTTCATCAATCAGATTCCACAGTTTGGAAGGAGTGAAATTGGATGCGATCACCAAGGCCATTCCCCGAATCAGTGCGTTGATGATAAACATCATGCCGCTGATATGAAAAAGCGGCGTCACAAACAAAAAACGGTCAGCCTTGCGAAGATCCAACGTGTTCACATTGGCCAATCCCGCCGCATACACATTGGCGTGGGTACTGATCACCCCTTTGGGATTTCCGGTGGTTCCGGAAGTGTAAATAATGGTGGCCATATCGTTTTCATGGACTTCCACATCGGGTTCTTCATCCGATTCGGTATAAAAAATGCTGTTGAATTGTTCCGACACCCGCTCTCCTTGAAAAACACAGATCACTTTCTCCACACAATCCGGAAGCACTTGCAGGCTGTCCTTGAAATCCTCATCATATAATAAAACTTTGGCTTGACAGTCTTTTAAAATATACTGAACCTCCACTGGTTTTAACCGGCAATTCACCGGAACCGTAACCGCGCCGATTTTGGCTGCCGCTAAGTATATGATCGGAAATGCGTATGTATTCTTGCAAAGCATGGCCACACGGTCGCCATGTTTCACGTTGAGACTCAGCAAATAATTGGCCAGCTGGTTCACTTTCTGTTTATATTCACGGAAAGTAAGGCGCTCGCCGTTATAGATGAGCGCTTCCAAATGTGGGGACAGTTCCGCCCGGCTGTTCAGCAAGTCTCCAATCACCATGTCTTTTCGCCTCCTTTACTAACATTTAAAACAAATAATATATTCTTTTATTTTACTATACAATTATAATATAAAAATATTAGCGTTTTTGAAGCAGGAACTTGCCTCTTTCCGAAAATAAAAGCTGACCGGCAAGTCCGAACAGGACCTCCCGGTCAGCCATCCCCACCGGAATCATGCATTTCCCAATCCGATCGGCAAAATATATATCACCATCATCGCAAAATGAACAGCGGTGCCGGCCATGATAAACAAGTGAAAAATTTCATGAAAACCAAATTTACCCGGAAAGAAATCCAGCCATTTGGTCGCATAAATGACGGCTCCGACGGTGTAAAACACCCCTCCCAAAACCATCAACAAGATCGCACCGGTTGGAAGCGCACGAACCAATTGCACAAACGGAACCACGGCGATCCATCCCAAAGTCAGGTAAAATGCGGTCGAAACATAACGCGGAATGTGCATGAAAAACAACTTCAACACGATGCCGAGAACCGATAACCCCCATACACTGATGAGCATCACCCATTGAAAGGTTCCGTTCAGGCCATAATAAAAGACCGGAGTGTACGAACCGGCGATCAACAAATAAATGGCACAATGGTCCATTTTCCTGAAGATCAATTCTTTTTCGGGAGTCGTCACAACCCAATGGTACAAAGAACTTGCGCCATACAGCAAAATCACACTCACACCGTAAATCGTCATCGTGACCAGTGTCGAGGGGTCGGGCCAACTGAAACCGATCAGGAAAAAAAGCCCGATGACAGCCGCCAAAAACGTAATAAAATGCGTCCAAGTATTGACGGGTTCCCTCATTTTAAAAAATTTCATTCAAAAACCTCCGGTCTGTTTGTAAGGATAAAGATGTTTCTCTTCATTTTACCATGAATGATTTCCATTTTGGGAAAATAAAAAAGCCCGGTCTTCCTCCAGGCTTCAATTCCGGTCTTTTCCCGTTTCAATCCCCTGCCAGCGTTTGGCCTTTCTCACCTCGATCCCGAATTGATCCAACGTGCGCACGACCACATGATCCACAATATCATCGATTGTTCGCGGATGATTGTAAAAGGCCGGCACCGGAGGCAAAATCGTTGCACCCATGCGCGACAAAGCCAGCATGTTTTCCAAGTGAATGTCATTCAGCGGCATTTCCCGGGTTAACAAGACCAATTTCTTCCGTTCCTTCAAAACCACATCCGCCGCCCGGGTCACCAGATTATCCGCAAGCCCGGTCCGGATCGAGGCCAATGATTTCATACTGCAAGGTGCAATCACCATCCCATCGACACGAAAAGAGCCGCTGGAAACCGATGCGGCCAGATTTTGTGACGAATGGCAGACCGTCGCCAACGCTTCCACTTGCGGAACCGTGTAATCCGTTTCCAATTCAATGTTCGCTCTCCCCCATTTGGATAAAATCAAATGGGTTTCCGTATCCGTTTCCCGCAAAAATTCCAACAATCGAATCCCAAAGATGGCTCCGGTCGCACCTGTGATTCCAACGACTAAACGCAAACAAAGTTCCCCCTCTGATGCATCCTCGATTTGCCTTCATTAATATGTATTGTAACAAATAAACGGCCCCGCTTCACCGCCGCGACAAAATCCCTGCATCCGGTCCGGTGCAGGGATTTTTGTTTGATCATTTTTTTTGCGGCAACAAAAAGCCGAATTCTTCATCATACAAGCCCTCTTTAAAAAACCACAAATAGTCGATTTTGCCTTCTTCATCGAAAAACATTTGAACTTTGTTCCCGTTGATTTGATAAGTTAAACTATCAATCTCAGTCCCGAAGTTGACAGCCGGACTTTTCTTCGGAGCCGGCTTGCCAAAAACCTGAATAATGTCATCTTTTGTTACAGATTTTCAAATTCCCGAATAGATATGGATGTTAAAACGTCATTAAAAAATTTAAGTTTTATTTCCCGGTCTTTAAATTGATATTTCAACAACGTTTCATTATTTTGTTGATTCGCCTCTTTATGAGATACATTATTCTGATAAGTTCCGCATTTTCCGGACAAAACATCATGATAAGCGGTTCCCAGCGGCCCGCAATCATAATTTCCCAAATCCCCTTGGCTGATCCATTCATGCAATTGTTTGGCCGCCTTCACGCCACCGGCAGAGGAAATTCTCTTTGCTTGATCAACCGGATGAACTTCCGTTTCAAATTGTGTTCGCGGAGAACCGGTATAGCCGAACTTTTCTCTGATCTCCAGATTGATATCTTTCAATTTTCCTGTGTCCTTGCTAAAATTTAACATCAAGTCATATACGGATAAAAGATATTGATAGTAAACCGTATCCGATTTCAAATTTGTTTGATTCTCCGCCGTTTCAACCGGAGTCCCAAAGACCCGTTTCATTTCATCCACAGACAATGATTCCTTCGATTCATCCATCACCTTGATCGCCTTTAACCGATCATTCTCAAAGTTCAAATGAACCAACTTGTGATCCCCATACTGATAGTACAAACTTGTCATGGTCGAGCTGACATCGTATGTATCTTTACGCGCAATCGGTTCCCCGCAACGATTGATCACATTGGTAATGCCGGAACCCAACGCACCGCATTCGTACTCAGGCATGTTCCCTTCGGAAGCCAATCGCTTCAGGCTTTCCATGTAGGTTTCATTCTTTTCGCCTTCAAACAAATTGCGCACCCATTCATTCGTCTCATCTTCATAAGCGGCGAGGACAACCGTGAGGATCACCGGAATCAAAATCACGCTGAGAAAAGAAGACACCAGACGTAAAATCTTTTTCTTTCGTCTTCGTCTGGCTTCATCTAATTCCTCAACAGTCACAGGATCAATTTCATTCCCCATATTCTCTCTTTCTCTCTTATTCATCCCTTTCCCATGCACTCCTCAAATTTTTTAAATAACAGATTTATTAAAACAAATTCATTTTAACATGTCTCCATCCAATGATGTTAACAATCTTGTGTCATCTGCTTCCTGCATAAAAAAATACCCCCTGCCATCGAGGAGGCATTTTTGGTGCTTATGCTTATGCTTTTTCATTATCCGGAGCGGGTGTCACAACCGGTTCAATGATCAAAGCTTTTTCCACGATCTCTTCCAGAGAAAGTTCCAGATCATTTCAATAAATCAACCTCATGAACTCTGGAAATTAGGGACGGTTCTCTCCATAAGGGACAACCCCTCCGCCTCTTTTTCAGTGGAAGTGGAGCAACTTGCTTACGATATCTATCAACTCTTCTTTTGATCTGATCAAAGAGCCCGACTTGCTCCCTTCCGCCGATATCCATCTTGACGGACAGAGGCAATATCTTTATTTGATTTGACCTGCTTTTTAATTACTCCAGAAGGCACCGCCAATTTTGAATGCACTCACCGGGCAGGAATGCATCCAATTTTTCTTCGGTTCCTTGCAAAATCCTCGGAACAAATTCCCCGTTTTCGTCCATAAACCGCCCATGATAGGTTAAGTAACAAATCTCACACAGCACAACAAGCGCCTTGATCCACCCTTCCAGATCGGGGGATAGTCTTTTTAATGTGATATCTCCTTGACCGTGTCGCGCATAATACATTCCTTTGGATTTCATGTCGTAGATCAAAGGATCGAGACCTTTGTCTGCAATCACAATCCAAATCATCTTTCCACTCCGGATCCCTTTTCATATTTTGCAAATCGTGGCTGAAATTCATCTGCAAATCAATCAGTTCCTCCGGCTCGTACAATTGAATTGGATTTCCGCCAAAATCCAGCTCACCCATCCGCGGGGCTCTTCCCTGTACCAACCCGCCAGCTCTTCATCCATCCCCAATGCCTCTCTCAGTTCCCGGACAACCGTATCATCCGTGCATCTGCTTCAATCTGCAATTGCTCCTTAGCCTACTCCCTTTCCACCAACTAAATCTTGTTAACTTCATTACTTTGGCACCGACTATCCCTTTCAGCAAATCGGTTATTTCAGCCGGGACATATTCACATCCAATTTGGATCTCCATAAAAACCACCTTATTTCCACGCATCAATAAATCTTTATGAATGCAGTCCCCAGATCATTTACAGGACATCCAAGACGTTCACCAATCACTTCCGTCCTCTGCCTTTTTGAAAAGTAATCTTCAAATCCTTTTTTCATGATTCCACATCCTGATCGTCATAATCTCAATTTCTTGATAATATCATCAATCCCTGACCTGGCGTTCCCGTAAGTTCCCCGGATTAAAAAAAGAGTCTGAATCACAGACTTTTTAAGAACTTTTTAAAAGGGCTTCTATCACATCAACCACAGCGCTGACAGCCGGGGCTAATGCAGAAATCCCGGCCACGATGCCACTAAACTCCGTTAACGACTTATTTAACCCTTTCAATACTCCTTTTGTACATTTCCCGTTTTCAATCTGGCTTTTGGCTCCATTGACACTCAGCAGATATTCATCTTTTGTTTCCTCATCAAGCTCGGTTGTCGTTTCAATCCGCTGGATCAATTCATTTAGCTTTTGTTTCAATTCCTCTACTTTTTCTTCCTTGGGATCAAGATGATTGCTGATATTTATGTTGGCATTTCTATTATCCATTGTGGCATTGCGGTTGTCTCCGATTTGAGTGCCATTCATCACATTGTTATTAAAATTTAAGGAAAAATTTCCGTTTCCCATTATCCGTTTCTCCTTTCAAGTATATAAAGTGGCATTTTCATTCATTCCAAATTGCGAGCGGTCAATGATACTATTCACAATGTTCATTTTATAAATCTGATGGGTTTTCTCAGGCAACTCCCGGTAAAAATCTTTTTTCATCCTTTCAAGCAAATCATTCACTTCTACTTCTTCCGGAAGTGCCGGTGCAAAAGCTGTTTCGGTTGCCAACACACTCATTTTTCTCAGTTTGCCGGAAGGCTCATTCCGATTCACACCGATATACCTCAAATCCCCAAAAGTCAAAAACGCTTTTTTTGCTCTTGAAGCGGCAACATTTAAAATATAGGGTTCCCGGTCAAAAAAGTGTTGATCCGTATTGGAAGTATATGTCGGGGAAAAAACAACCACGTCAAACTCGGCCCCTTGCAGCGAGTGGACGGTTCCCACAACAATTTGGTCAATCCCCAATTCTTTTAAGTATTTCCGAATGACTCTCGCCTGTTGGGCAAACGGGGTCAATACGGCCAATGTGTCCTTTTGTTTATCTTCCTTTATGTTGTACAAGTCAAAGAAATCCTGAATCCACAAGGCAATGGTTGCGGCTTCAATATGATTAATGCGACTGGAGCCGGAGGGTTCTTCCTGTCCTTCAATATCGACAAATCCGAGATTTGGAATGGAATATGGACTATTCTGGCCCGAACGAACAATTAAGTTTTTCCCATAGAACAACTGATTAAAATATTTTGCAATGGAAGGATGACAACGGAAATGCTCTTTTAACATAAACGGTTTCAAGTCTTCATCCAAATAACGTGTCAAGTAGTTGGCAAGTTTCAGCATACTTCCATCCGGTTGATGGAGCCCCATGGCTTCAATATCCAACGAAGTCTTATGTAAACCGGCCTCTTTGATATTCACTTCGCATCGCTCGCGGGACAAATTGGAAATCGGTGGTAATTGTTTGGAATCGCCGACCACCAGTCCTTTTTTGGCAAACGAAAGAACCGGAAACATATATTGCGGCAACACCTGGCTTGCCTCATCAATTATCAAAAGATCAGCAAACCCATAAAAATAATTGTACTTCTCATTGAAATATACCGGTGCCATATACATGGTCGATACAAAACACGGAGTCAACATCGCCACTTCCCGGTAAAAATCTTTTCGATCACTAAATTTTCCTTGCTTTTGTAAGATTCTTTCTTTTGCCCGTTCAATCCATCTTGCTTCCCAATAATGAGTGGAAAGATGAAAGGCCAGCACCCTGTGCATTTTATCAAACGCTTCCTGTGCACGAAACAGATCCATGGGAATCTCTTTATATTTTTTATATTTCTCTTGCAAATGAGTTAATTCATTTTGTGCTTGCTCATTTCTCTGTTTTAATTCTTCTGCTTTGGCCTTTTTGGCTGTCAGTTGACAGATCTTTTGATTACATTCTTTTTCCAATTCTTCCAAATAAGTTTCAATGGTTGTATCTTCATAGGAAGGAATGGAAGCACTGCTTAGAACTCTGTCCACAAACCGTTGATTGGCATAAACAAACCATTTTTCGAAGAATTTGTTTACCACCGGTAGCCGCAACAAAAATTTTTCCAATGGCTTTCGAATGCCTTTGTGTTTATCCCATGCATACATTTTCGCTTCAATGGCCTGTTTTTCTTTTTCCAAATCATTCAGCTGATTGCTCCAATGGGATAAAACCTGGTCCAAACTTTCAGCCTTGTATTCTTTCAGTAACTCGTGGATTTGCTTTGCCGTCAAATAATCCTCTGTCAAAACCCCCATCACTTCGTTTATTTCACCGACTGCTGTTTGCAACCTTGCATGCAACAGTTGTCTCGCTGATTTAATATCAGGAATGCTGAATCCGAAGTATCTGGAGGTTGCATTCAAAAAAGCTTTTTCGTATCTTTTTATATCTTGTTCGTCCAGCTCCTCGAAGTGGATCCAGTTTGTTTTCAGACTTTCTTTGTCATAAAAAATTAACTGGTAATCTTGGTGGTCCCCCTGTTTGGACGGAGCGATGCAATATGTCCCCAAACTTTTTACATCGGGAATCCATCGTTTTGCCAATAGTTCAATGTTATGAAAATGGTCTCCACTTGGAAATTGGTCTCTCTTCAGCTCAATGTTCTCGTCAAATGTTTTTAAAATGTTGGTGATGGCAAGATTTGTGCCGCCCGAAGCCAACAGAACCGGAGGAACATCACTTTGATCCAATGCGGAACAAACCCACATCGAAGCAAACACACTTTGCAACAGGGTCGTTTTCCCTGTTCCCGGCGGCCCCTCAATGGATAATAACTCTCCATCCTGCAACGCCAAAAAGTGATGAAGTGCCTTGCGTTGGGATTCAGTGAGCGGATCTTTGTTTTTGATCTGCCCTAAATGTTTTAAAGCCATGGTTTCATGATTTGACAATGTTCCTTGTTGCAATTCTTCTTTGGGGAGAAACAATTTAGAAACGAGCGGACTTTTTTTACAAAGCTCCGTGTATTTCTTTTTGCTGTACTTATTGACAATATGATTTTCATAAAAATTTTTCACATGACGGTCCGTGGCCGATCCCAAACATTCATTTGCATCAAATATAATGACTTCTTTCAGTTCCTGATAAGTCCCTAAAGTAATGAGCGAAATCACATTATCCAACACACGACGGGAAAAATCCTCGCATATTTCCAACGTCCGCTTCCAGCTTGGATTTGTCGGGAAAGGATGGTCTTTCCAATACCTTTCCACTCGTTCCAGAGAAGAAAATGTTAAATCCCCTTTGGAAGGACGTAAATATTTTCTCGGGATAAAAGGTTGACGTGTGGCCACCAATTCACCTGTTGATGTCACTTTGGCCGGTATCACCAACCAAACGGAATAGACATATGTCGACTCCCCGTTCTCTTGGTATTCTTTTTTCCGGTATAACTTCGGGCATATAAACAATTCACTGTTTTCATCAGTGCAATGCTTAGCCAATTGCGTAAAATCTGAAATTTTACCCGAATAATATTCCTCTCTGCTAATGCTGTGCAAGGGATTGATATTTCTTTCATTGATGTCCATATACCGGTTTTCTTCCAGATTGAGATTCCAATATTTTAAAAGCTCTTTATGAATAATAAAGGACACCTTCTTTCCCACTGTTATTTCATCGTCAACAATCATTTACATTATATCATTATCAATAAATTTATTTCATCATCTGTTTTCGAAACAGGAAGCAGCGGGAGAAATTCTCACGATTTCATCAAACGGATTCATATTTTATCGCTGGAATTTAAAAATCAAAAAACCCCTGCATTCCGCAGAGGTTTTGATTTGGTGCTGGAGACAGGATTCGAACCTGCGACCCCTTCATTACGAGTGAAGTGCTCTGCCAGCTGAGCTACTCCAGCATGGTATTTCATTTTTGGTGGAGGCGAGCGGAGTCGAACCGCTGTCCGAAGACATCGCCACGCCAGCTTCTCCGAGCGCAGTCACTGTATTGAAGCTTCGCCTTCCATACTGCCCAGTGACAGGCGTTATGAAAGACTAGCCACTCAAGTTTCGCTTTCCGACCAGTGGCCGATCGGTCAGCTAGCCTGCTTGGTTATGAGACCCGGCAACTCCACACAGGCAATGGAGAGGCGGATCCTGGCTGGTTTAATTAAGCAGCCAGAGCGTAGTTTTCTTGTTTGCCAGTTACATTTGGCATTTGCGTTTTTAACGAGTTCGCAACCCCTCGGCTCGCTACTGACGCTCGATCTGTCCCCGTCGAATCCCAAGAACGCCCCCGAGATTCTGAGGAAATATCGAGCAATCTTTTCGCTACAGTTCAAGATTATAACACCATATAGAAAATCATGCAAGCATTTTTAACGATAATTTTGTTCTTTGAGTTTGCGTTCGATCATGCGCTCTGCATCCCGTTTGGCGGCGGTTGCCCGTTTATCGTACAGCTTTTTCCCGCGAGCGAGTCCCAACTGCAATTTGGCGAAACCGTTTCGCAGATGAATGTCAAGCGGAACCAACGTTAGCCCCTTCGTCTTGATCAAGCCGTACAATTTGTCAATCTCTTTTTTGTGCATCAGTAATTTCCGGGTCCGGGTGGGATCCACATTAAACCGGTTTCCCTGCTCAAACGGGCTGATGTGCATGCCAATCACAAAGGCTTCGCCGTTTTCTATCCGTGCATAGGCATCCCGCAAATTGACACTGCCTTTGCGGACCGACTTGATTTCTGTTCCGGTGAGAACGATGCCAGCTTCATATTGTTCTTTGATTTCATAATCATGAAATGCTTTTTTGTTTTTGGCAATCACCTTGACGCCTTTGTTTTTCATCGTTTTCACCTCGCCCCGGTTCTCCGTAGAAATGAATGGCAGATTTTATTCTAACAAGAAATGTTTTGTCAAGTCAATCATTATTTCCGGTCCGTTCCAAAAGCGAAGGAAAACTCCTTCGCTTTTGGGCGGAGGGCATTTTTTTATTTTTTCTTTGCTTTATTGCGGTATTTTTTCTTTTTCTTCTTCTTTTTCTTGTGCTGCTTTTGTTCTTTTGTTTTTGATTGGAAAGCTTCACGGTCCACTTCATAATACTTGCCTTTTTTTCCGCGCTTTTTCTCTTTTTCCCCGGATGCTTTTTTGGCTTTGATTTTCTTCCCTTTCTTTTTCAAGACCACGTCCTCTCCGGGGAAATGTTCCAACAGTTCAAAGTCGATTTTACGCTCGTCGATGTTGACCCCGCTCACTTTGATCCGCACTTTGTCCCCGATGCGCATGATCCGGCCGGTCCGTTCGCCGATCAGGGAATAAGAACTTTCATCATAATGGTAGTAATCATCCGTCAGGTAACTGACGTGCACCAGCCCTTCCACGGTGTTGGGCAGTTCCACAAAGATCCCGAACGAGGTCACGCTGCTGATGATTCCTTCGTACTCATCCCCGATCTTATCCATCATAAACTCGGCGATTTTCAAATCCTGGCTTTCTCTCTCCGCATCCACGGCAATGCGTTCGCGGATGGAAGATTGTTGAGCTGCATCCGGGAGGATTTCGTTTAATTCATCAATCCGCTCCACCGACAAGCTGCCCTTTGTCAACACTTCGCGGATGATCCGGTGAATAATGAGGTCCGGATACCGGCGGATCGGCGAGGTGAAATGACTGTAAAAAGGAGCCGCCAGACCAAAGTGGCCGATGCAATCTGCGGCATACTTGGCCTGCTTCATCGAGCGCAACATGACGGTGCTGATGACATGCTCTTCCCGTTTTCCCCGGATCTTCTCCAGCAAGGATTGGAGCGCGTGCGGCTTGACCTGATCCGGCCGCCCTTTGACCGAGTAGCCAAAGCTGGTGATGAATTCATAGAAAGCTTTCAGTTTCTCGGCATCCGGATTTTCGTGAATCCGGTACACGAACGGAACCTCCAAACGGTAAAAATGCTCGGCCACGGTTTCATTGGCCTTCAGCATGAATTCTTCGATCAGTTGTTCGGCGATGGTCCGGGGACGTTTGACAATGTCCACCGGCTCCCCTTTCTCATTGATGACCACTTTCGCTTCGGCAAAGTTAAAATCGATGGCTCCCCGTTGCAGACGTTTTCTGCGAAGGGTTTTCGCAAGATCGGCCATCAGGCGGAAGTCTTCCACCAAAGGCCGGTACCGCTCGATCAGTTCCGGGTCTTCATCCACGACGATTTTTTTGACATCGGTGTAAGTCATGCGCTCATTGGTACGGATCACGCTGGGGAAGATGTCATAATCGACCACATTGCCTTCCGGGTCAATCTCCATGTCACACGTCATGGTCAGGCGGTCCACTTTGGGATTCAAACTGCAGATGCCATTGGACAAACGTTTGGGAAGCATGGGAATCACCCGGTCCACCAGGTAAACACTGCATCCCCGTTCATAAGCTTCCCGGTCCAAAGCGGAACCTTCTTTGACATAGTAACTCACGTCGGCAATATGAACGCCCAGACGGACATTGCCGTTTTCCAGACGTTCCACCGAAACGGCATCATCCAAATCCTTGGCATCTTCCCCGTCAATGGTGACCATGGTACGTTCGCGCAAGTCGCGCCTTCCCTGGATTTCTTCTTCGCTGATTTCCCCGGGAATTTGCTCTGCTTCGGCCAGCACCTCTTCGGGGAATTTTTCCGGCAATCCGTGTTTTCGGATGATCGACAGAATGTCGACTCCCGGATCATCCTTATGCCCGAGGATCTCGATGATTTCCCCTTCCGCGCTGTGGCGCCCGGCAATCTGGTGCAGTTTGACGACCACCTTCTGCCCATCCCTGGCGTTCATCTGCAACTCGTGAGCGATAAAAATATCGGCCGGAATCCGTTTATCATCCGGAATCACAAAGCCGAAATGGGAAGACAAGCGGCGGAACGTTCCGACAATGCGGTCCCGTCCCCGTTTCAACACACGGACAATTTCCCCTTCCGGCCGCCGGTGCTCCGATTTTCTTTTATGAATGCGCACCAGCACCAAATCGCCATCCAACGCGCCGTTCATATCGTTCAGATGGACATAAATATCATCTAGATGGGCCGCATCGGGAATGACAAAGCCAAATCCTTTGGATGTTCCCTGCAAAGTGCCGCGCACCAGGTTGAACCGCTCCGGGACACCGTACCGTTTAGCCCGGGTTTGCACAATTTTTCCATCTTCTTCCATTTGCTGAAGCAGTTTGACAAACGCTTCCCTCTCTTCTTCCCCAATGCCGAAGACTTCGATCAGTTCTTCCAGCATCAGCGGCTTATAAGCTTGTTCCAACATAAAACGCCGAATCTCTTGTTCTGTGATCATACCTCATCTGCTGTGGGGAGATTCCCCGCGACAGATGCTTCACCTCACTTCTTATCGTTCATGGATGTTAAAGACACGTGCTTGATAAAGTCATCCACTTCATGAAATAATTTTTTTCTCTCTTTGTCCAACGTAATGATATGGGAAGATTTTTCATACCAAGACAGATGTTTGTGCCTGGATGAAATGGTCTCATAAATATATTTGGCACTTCGGGACCGGATGGTTTCATCTTGCCGCGATTGAATAATCAGTGCCGGAACTTCCACTTTGGGCAAATTTCGTTTTAACCGGCGAAGCAATTTCATCAGTTCCCCGACACTTTTGACGGGAGTCCGGTCAAACGGGACAAGATAGGCATCCACTTCCGGATCGGGGTGATTTCCTTTGGGTTTAAACCGGTAAAAACGATAGGCAAACCCGGCCAAAAATGCCCGCCGGTCCCGGACCCACACTGGAGCGCACATGGGAATGACCCCATCCATCGGCTTTTCGGCGGCAAGAAGCAGTGACAGGACGCCACCCATCGATAAACCGGCCACAAACAAGTGATCCAAGTCGGCTTTCGAGCGGATTTCATCATAAGCATCCAACGCGCTTTGCCACCAGTCCCGCCACCCGGTTTGCTCCAAATCTTCGGGTGTTTTGCCATGTCCGGCCAACAGAGGCGCATAAACGGTGTAACCTTTCTCCTTGAAAAAGTCCCCCATGGGCCGCATTTCAGACGGCGTCCCGGTAAAGCCATGTATCAATAGGATGCCCGTTTTTCCCCCGGAATAAAAAAAAGGTTCAGGTGAACGTTGTACCACTTTCATGATTGTGCATCCCCTTGGTTCGGATTTTATTTTTTAATATTCTAACCATAGCACACCCGATGAAAAAATGGAAAGAAATCCGACCGGAACTTCCCAAACAAAAAATCCATCCGAAGATGGACTTACCAAAGGATTATGGGGTATGTTCCGTCACATAATACAGATGAACTGTCGAAGTTTGCCCTTCCATGGGGACATTTAAAACAAACGTGATTTCATGGCCATCGTTGAGCAAATAGGTGACATAATAATCTCCCTCCGCTTCCACAAACCGATCCGCTTCCCCCAATGTGTCAAGCAATTCTTCCAATGTGATCTTTTGCAGGGCGGGATCAAAATCTTCCACCCATGTGACGGGGTTTCCCTTTTGATCGGGATCATAAATAAAGCGGATGTTCCGGTTCCAATAGTTGGCCGCCACACCGGAGTCGTCATCCGGCTCGCCCCACCACTTCTTCACCTCATCCAGCAAACTGCCCACCTGAAAAGGGCCGCTGTTTAAGGTTTTCTTTTCTTGCGCCAGCCACATGATATGTTCCAGGTACGCCCCTGCGTCATTATTCGCGGAAGCCGCCGCAGATGACAAGGGAAGCGCAAAAACGGCAAGAAGCCCCGCTATCAATGCAAAAGACAAAAGACGAAAGCTTCTTTTCACGGGAATCCTCTCCTTTCCGGCAGCGAATGGCCCCCTTCTGATTCCATTATACGAAGAAAAACCGGAATATCATATAGAAAATTCATATAAATGCTTCATTTTTCAACCCTTGTAAAAACAACAAAAAAACCACGACGTACAAACGTCGTGGTTTTTTTGCCTGGCAACGACCTACTCTCCCAGGGGTCATCCCCAAGTACCATCGGCGCTGGAGGGCTTAACTTCCGTGTTCGGGATGGGAACGGGTGGATCCCCTCCGCTATGGTCACCAGACATTTATTATAATAGCATGTCCTTATCCTCTTGGCAAGTCTTTTTTTAAAAAAAATAAAATAGAATTCCTTAAAGATATCTCTTAAGGAATTCCAGCTTTAGATTACTTCAAAAAGAAAGCAACAACCAAAGCAACAATAATAAACAAGGCTCCCAACACCACGGTTAACCGGTGCAACAGCGCATCCAAACCGCGTGCTTTTGCTTTTCCCATCAGGTGTTCAGCTCCACCTGCAATCGCACCGGACAACCCTGCACTTTTTCCAGGTTGCAGCAGGACAACGACAATCAACCCGATGCAAATGATTGCAAGGACCCATTTTGAAACAAGCGCCACGTTCACAACCTCCTTGCCGTCTCTCTAGATGACTTTATCATATTCGAATCGGCATTTCAATAATCCGGCGTCAACAGACAAAAGACCGTCGGACATTCAAACAAAAAAGGGCACAGGGAATTTTCCCCGTGCCCTTTATGAGATGTCGGTCATTCTTTTTCGATGGAGCGCAGGTTGTAAAATGCGGAACGCTTCGGATATTGAGCGATATGGCCCAATTGATCTTCAATGCGGATCAATTGATTGTATTTGGCCACACGATCCGTGCGGGAAGGAGCCCCGGTTTTGATTTGACCGGCGCCGGTTGCAACGGCGATGTCCGCAATGGTGGTGTCTTCAGTCTCCCCGGAGCGGTGGGAAATCACTGCGGTATATCCGGCACGTTTTGCCATTTCAATCGCATCAAAGGTTTCGGTGAGTGTGCCGATTTGGTTGACTTTGATCAGAATGGAGTTACCAACACCTTTTTCAATTCCGTCTTTGAGGCGGGTGGTGTTGGTGACAAACAAGTCGTCCCCGACAAGTTGCACTTTGTCACCCAAACGCTCGGTCATTTTTTTCCATCCATCCCAATCGTCTTCTGCCAAGCCATCCTCAATGGAGATGATCGGGTATTTTGAAATCAATTCTTCATAGAAATCGATCATTTCCTCGGAAGTGCGGCTGATGTTTTCCCCGGCAAAGTGATATTTGCCGTCACGATAGATTTCGCTGGAAGCCACATCGAGCGCCAGCATGATTTCTTCTCCCGGTTTGTATCCGGCACGTTCAATGGCGGTCACGATCGTGGACAAAGCTTCTTCGTTGGAACTCAAGTTCGGGGCGAATCCGCCTTCGTCGCCCACGCCGGTCGCATAGCCTTTTTCTTTCAATACTTTTTTCAGGTTATGGAAGATTTCGGCGCCGATCCGGACCGCTTCATGCATGCTTTCCGCACCGACGGGCATAATCATGAATTCTTGAATATCCACATTGTTATCGGCATGAGCGCCGCCGTTTAAAATATTCATCATCGGAACCGGCAGCACTTTTGCGTTAAATCCGCCCAAGTAAGTATATAACGGAACCCCCAAAGCCTCTGCGGCAGCGCGCGCAACTGCCATGGATACTCCCAAAATGGCATTGGCACCCAGGTTTCCTTTGTTTTCGGTGCCATCCATTTCGATCAGGGCACGGTCAATCGCCACTTGGTCCAGTGCATCCATTCCCGTGAGTTGGGGGGCAATCACGTCATTTACGTTTTGAACCGCTTTGAGCACACCTTTGCCCAAGAAACGCTCTTCATCCCCGTCACGCAATTCAACGGCTTCATAAGCACCGGTCGATGCACCGGACGGTACGATGGCGCGTCCCGTTGCACCGGATTCCAATACGACTTCCACTTCCACCGTCGGATTCCCGCGGGAGTCCAAAACCTCGCGGCCATAAACTTCAATGATGGTTGTCATTTGCTTGATCCCTCACTTTTATTTGGATTTGATCATCGATTTTCCTGTCATTTCTTCAGGTTGTTCAATGTTCAACAGATGGAGCAAGGTGGGAGATACATCCGCCAAAATCCCTTTTTCCCGCAAGGTCACTCCTTTTTTCGTCACGATAAAAGGAACCGGGAAGGTGGTATGGGCAGTGTGCGGACTTCCGTCTTCATTCACCACCATGTCTGCGTTTCCGTGATCGGCGATAATCACGGCCACTCCGCCTTTTTCAATTGTCAGGTCGACCACTTTCCCCAGGCATTCGTCAACGGCTTCCACCGCCCGGATCGTCGGTTCCAGTTTTCCGGAGTGGCCCACCATGTCCGGATTGGCGAAGTTCAAGATAATCACATCATGTTTTTCCGCCTCGATTTCCCGGCAAAGCGCATCGGCCACTTCATAGGCACTCATCTCGGGCTTGAGGTCGTAAGTCGCCACTTTCGGCGAATTGATCAAAATCCGTTCTTCACCCGGAAACTTCTCTTCCCGCCCGCCGCTGAAGAAAAAGGTGACATGCGGGTATTTTTCAGTTTCTGCAATCCGCAATTGTTTCAGTTGATGCCGGCTGACCACTTCCCCAAGCGTTTGGGCGAGATCAGTCGGTTTAAAGGCCACTTCGCCGTTTACCGCATCACTGTAATGTGTCAGGCAGACATAAGCCAGGTCTTGCGGATGCTCCGAACCGCGGTCAAACCCGTCAAAGTCCGGATCGGTAAAGGCGAGGGAAAGTTGAATCGCCCGGTCCGGACGGAAATTGTAAAAAATAACTGCATCATGATCGCGGATTTGGCTGACCGGTTCTCCGTTTTTATCCACGATGACCGTCGGGACCACAAATTCGTCATAGACAGACTCTTGGTAGGAGGCTTGTACCGCTTCCACCGGGTCGCCGTACCGGGGACCTTCTCCATAAACCATGGCACGATAGGATTTTTCCACCCGATCCCACCGTTTGTCACGGTCCATTGCATAATAACGTCCTTGAACCGTGGCAATCTTGCCGACACCGGCTTCATCCATTTTTTCCTGTAACTGCCGGATGTATTGGACGGCACTGTCCGGCGCCACGTCGCGCCCGTCCAAAAACGCATGCACATAAACTTCTTCCACTTTTTCTTTGGCAGCCAGATCCAAAAGCGCAAACAAATGGTTGATGTGGCTGTGCACCCCGCCGTCGGAAAGCAGTCCGAACAAATGGAGGCGGCTTTGGTTCTTTTTCACGTGTTCAATCGCTTGAAGGAACGCTTCGTTTTCAAAGAAGCTGCTGTCTTCAATTGCCTTGGTCACCCGGGTCAGATCCTGATACACAATCCGTCCGGCACCGATATTCAAATGCCCCACTTCGGAGTTTCCCATTTGTCCGTCAGGAAGACCGACGGCTTCCCCGCTTGCCTCGAGCGTTGCATGCGGATATTCGTTCCAATAGCGGTCAAAATTCGGTTTGTTGGCTTGCTTGACGGCATTTCCTTCCCGTGCCTCCCGAAGGGCAAAGCCATCCAAAATACACAACAACACTGGTTTGGGTCGGTTCATTGTTTCTCACCTTCACTTGCCTGACTTACCAACGAAGCAAACGAATCCGGCTTCAAGCTGGCTCCGCCCACCAACGCTCCGTCAATGTTTTTCTGCTTCATGAAGGAAGCCACGTTTTCCGGTTTCACACTGCCGCCGTATTGAATCCGCACCGCTTCGGCCACAGATGCATCATACAAGTCGGAAATGGTGCTCCGGATGAAAGAGCAAACTTCCTCCGCATCTTCAGCCGTGGAAGCTTTTCCGGTGCCGATGGCCCAAACCGGCTCATAGGCAATGATCGTTTTTTTCATTTCTTCGGCAGAAAGCCCTTCACAAGCAGATTTCACTTGTGCGGCAACGACTTCCATGGTTTTGCCGCTTTCTCTTTCTTCCAACACTTCCCCGACGCATACGATCGGGATCAAGCCGTGGGCGTGAGCCGCTTTGGTTTTCTTATTCACGTCTTCATCCGTTTCATTGTAATAAGCGCGCCGCTCCGAGTGCCCCAAAATCACGTACTGCACGCCTGCAGCTTTTAACATCGGCAAACTCACTTCACCGGTATATGCGCCTTGTTCTTCATAATGGGCGTTTTGCGCACCGATTCCGATCCCGCTGTTTTTGGTCTCTTCCACCAATGCAGGCAATGCCAGGAATGGTGCGCACAAAACCGTCTCCACATCTTGAGGGAGCTCAGTCTCCTTCAGCTCTTTGACAAAAAGCAATGCTTCGTCAATGGTTTTGTGCATTTTCCAGTTTCCTGCAATCACTGGCTTCCGCATCGAAGCAACCTCCTGTTATTGATCTTGTAGCACCGCCACTCCCGGTAATTCTTTTCCTTCCAAAAACTCCAAGGATGCGCCACCGCCGGTGGAAATATGATCAACCCGATCGGCCAATCCGGATTTTTTGATGGCTGCTGCCGAATCCCCGCCACCGATAATGGTCATGGCTTCGCTGTCAGCGACGGCTTCAGCCACGGCATTGGTTCCTTTGGCAAATTGATCAAATTCAAAAACACCCATGGGGCCATTCCAGATCACCAGCTTGGACTCTTTCACAATCGCCTTGTACCGTTCTCTTGTTTTGGGGCCGATATCGACCGCTTCCATGTCTTCGGGAATCTGATCAATATCCACTGTTTTCACCGTGGAAGGATTGGGGCCGAATTCATCGACAACCACCACATCCACCGGCAGTTCAAACCGGACACCTTTTTCTTCCGCTTTTTGCATGAATGATTTGGCCAATTCCACTTTATCCGGATCGAACAACGATTTTCCGATTTCATATCCTTTGGCATGGACAAATGTATAAGCCAATCCTCCGCCGATGATCAAATGGTCCACTTTATCCAGCAAATTTTCAATGACGCCGATCTTGTCTTTCACTTTGGCTCCACCGATAATCGCCGTGAACGGACGTTTCGGATTGTTGAGCGCACTGCTTAACGTTTCAATTTCTTTTTGCAACAAAAGCCCGGCAACGGCCGGCAGATATTCAGCCACTCCGGCTGTGGACGCATGGGCGCGGTGAGCGGCGCCGAAGGCATCATTGACATATAAATCAGCGAGACGGGAGAAGGCTTTGGAAAGCTCCGGGTCATTTTTTTCTTCACCGGGATGGAAACGGACGTTTTCCAAAAGCAACACTTCTCCGTTCTTTAACGTTGACACTTTTTCTTCCACTTCCGGACCTGCCACTTCATCAACTTTGATCACCGGTTGCTTTAAGTATTCCGAAAGCCTTTCGGCCACCGGATTCAAACGCAACTCCTCCACCACTTTCCCTTTCGGCCGTCCCAGATGGCTGGCGAGCACGACTTTGGCGCCTTGTTCCACCAAATGGCGGATGGTGGGAAGGGCCGCACGGATCCGGGTGTCATCAGTAATTTTCCCGTTTTGCAACGGAACGTTGAAATCCACGCGGCAAAACACGCGGATTCCGCGTACATCCACATCTTTGACTGATTTCTTGTTCAAGGGGACTCCCTCCTTAATGCATGAGAAAGAGGAGAATGGTTCTCCTCTTTTCAGGTTCAATTCCGAAATCAGTATAGCATATTTTCAATTAGTATAACTTATTGATCTTTCAACTTTACAGACCTTTGCTGGCAATGTAGCTGGCCAGATCCACCACGCGGTTGGAGTAACCCCATTCATTGTCATACCAGGAAACGACTTTCACCATGTTTCCTTCCAATACCATCGTGGACAGTGCATCAATGGTGGAAGAATGAGGATCACCGTTGTAGTCGACAGACACCAGCGGTTCTTCGGAATAGTTGAGGATGCCTTTCAACTCTCCTTCTGCCGCTTTGCGCAACGCTTCATTCACTTGTTCAGCGGTGACTTCCTGATCCAATTCGGCAACCAAGTCCACAACAGATACGTTTTTGGTCGGAACCCGCATGGCAAAACCGTTCAATTTCCCTTTCAATTCAGGCAGTACCAAGGAAACGGCTTTGGCAGCCCCCGTGGTGGTCGGAATGATTGATTGACCCGCTGCACGTGCACGGCGCAAGTCTTTGTGAGGCAGGTCCAAAATTTGTTGGTCGTTGGTGTAAGCATGGACGGTGGTCATCAAACCGCGGCGGATGCCGAAGTTCTCATGCAAGACTTTGGCAAAAGGTGCAAGACAGTTGGTGGTGCAGGATGCATTGGAAATCACGTGATGGGAAGCAGGGTCGTATTTTTCATGGTTAACCCCCATCACAATCGTGATGTCTTCCCCTTTGGCCGGAGCGGAAATAATCACTTTTTTGGCTCCGCCGATCAGGTGTTTGGCGGCGTCATCCCGGTTGGTGAAGCGCCCGGTGGATTCAACAACAATTTCCACACCATAGTCTGCCCATTTGATTTGGGCCGGATCGCGTTCAGCCAACACTTTGATTTCCCGGCCGTTGACGCTGAAGCCGTTTTCGGTGGCTTCCACTTCGCCGTCGAATTTTCCATGAACCGAATCATATTTCAGAAGATGGGCCAGTGTTTTGGAGTCTGTCAAATCATTGACAGCCACCACTTCCAATTCCGGATGGTTCATCATTGCCCGGAAAACGTTGCGTCCGATACGGCCAAATCCGTTAATTCCCACTTTGATCATGGTAAAATTCCTCCTTGTTATCTATGCAAAGTATCACTGAGGACGGAACCGTCCAAGCGGTCTCATTCCAGCGACAAAATCGCTTTGGCGGCTCCCTCGTCAGTAATCAAAATATCTCTGGAAACCTTGGTGCTGATGGCCCGGATGGCTTCCGCCTTACTCGAGCCGCCCGCCACCGCAATGATATTTTTGGCATTGGCCAAATCATCCAACTTCAAACCCAAGGATTGCACACGGTAAACAATCTCCCCGTTGCGGTTGAAGTAATATCCGAAAGATTCCCCAACCGCCTGTTCACGCTGCAACTTGTCCAAGACGGCTTGGCTTGATTTTCTCCGCACTGCCATAGTCATAGCATTGCCAATCCCGTGAATGACAATGTGCGCTCTTTTAAGGGATTCCAGCACTTCCTGAATATGCGGTTCGCGAAGCAACGTTTGGTAAGCCTGGTCGCTGACTTGGTCCGGCACATGCATCATGCGGTAATGGCCTTTGGTTTTTTTGGCCATGAGCGAAGCAATGTAGTTTGCTTCCAATTCCACCGCTTCCCCGACCCCTCCCCGGGCCGGAACAAACATGGTGGATTTGAAAGCGGAAGACGGCATCATCATTTCCGCGACAGCCAACATGGTGCTCCCTCCGGAGACGGCAATCACCTGATCCGGTTCTGCAATTTTCCGGAGGAATCGCGCACAAGCCCTTCCCATTTCTTTTTTCACCCAATCCGATTGATCCGAGTCGCCGGGAACAATGATGACTTTTTTCAAGTTGAGGCAGGACTCCAAATCACGCTCCAATTGATTGAGTCCAAACAGCTCTTTCATCATCGGTTCCATCTCGGACAACAAATCGGCTCCGCTTTGGGTCAGCCTCATGCCGCTGGAGTCAACAGCCACCAAATCCTGTGTCCTTAAAAAATCGACTTCGGCACGAAGCACGCGTTCGGTGAAATCCAACACGCCGGAAAGGCTCCGCCGTCCCACGGGTTGCATCAATTGAATATGCCGCAGTATCTCATACCGCTTATGCATAACCCTCAGCAAGTCAGGCAATAATTGTTTCTGCAAATTGAGTAGATTTTTCATCAAACCCCCACCATTGGGACGCGATATGTCCCGTGTAGAAAAAATCGTCCCAATCACTCCAAAAAAAATCCCCGATGCTGGGATCAGTTTTATTTTATCCTAAGAGGGCAGTCTTTGACAAGTTTCCTCCGGCCTGATTTTATTGAACATTCACAGAAAACGCTTTCGTTTTGCAGATGATGCGATTCCCATTTCATCCCGGTATTTGGCCACGGTGCGCCGGGAGATCGAAACCCCCTCTGCCTTCAACAGATCCGCAATCTTCTGATCGGATAACGGCTTGGCTTTATCCTCGTTTTCAATCATTTGCCGGATTTTTTTCTGCACCGCACTTTGCGCCATGTCCACTCCGGTATCGGTCTGTAAGCCGGAAGGAAAGAAAAAACGGAACGGAAACAAACCGTTTGGCGTCTGCATGTATTTATGCTGGGTCGCCCGGCTGACCGTCGATTCATGGAGATCGACTTCTTCGGCAATTTGCTTCAATGTAAGCGGCTTCAAATGATCAACCCCGAGCTCAAAAAAGTCACGCTGCCGCTTCACAATGGCTTGGGCAACACGGTAGATGGTGTCTCTGCGCTGCTCAATCCCCTTCATCAGCCACAAAGCGGACTGCACCCAGTTTTTCAGATACCGGCTAACCTCTTCGCCCAACTCATCTTTTTGCCGCAACAATTGCTGATAATACCGGTTCACGGTCAGATTCGGCATATCCCCTTCATTCAGGAGAATCACGTATTCATCCTCCATTTTCTCGACATACACATCCGGTGACACATAACGGGGAGGAGATGAATGAAATTGAAGACCGGGTTTGGGATTGCACGATTTAATCTCTTCCACCGCACGATACACTTCACTCAGATCCACTTGCAAGGCATCGGCGATCTTGCGCCATTTGGCATCCGCCACATCCCGCAAATGCTCCCGGGCAATGCGGATGGCTGTTTCATTGACACTCTCCCGCCGGCACAACTGCAGCTCCACACATTCTCCCAGCGAGCGGGCACCCACACCAGCCGGCTCCATCGATTGAATCACCTTCAAACACTTTGCAAACATCCCGCCATCGATATGCAAGCGCTTACATGCTTCACCGGAACCCAAATCCAAATATCCCTTTTCATCCAGATTGTGAATCAAATACAAACAAACCTTCCGTTCTTTTAAAGTCAGGGAATACTCGCAAAGTTGCGCTTCCAATTCATCGGCCAGCGTTTGATGTCCCGTGACAAAAGACTCAAACGACGGTTCGTCCGGTTCTTTCCGGTAGCCGATCCTGCTTTGCCGGGGCAAGTCACGCATATACTCCATCCACCGGTCCAAATCCGGCTCTTTTTTCTCTGCTTCGGAAACATTCAAAACCGGGTTTTCCATCATTTGGTCCTCTATATATTTTCGCAAATCGGTTGCGGAGAATTGCAAAATCTGAATCGCTTGGCGCAGTTCCGGGGTCATCACCATCTTCATCCGCTGTTCCTGAATCAAGCCAAAACCCACTTGCAGAGCCATTCTCTCATCCACCTCCGCCTTCATCATATATGCAGCTCAATAATTTCTTCAATAAACAATTTCAATTATATTTTATCATAATATACCATTCATCATTTTACGCTTTTTTTACCACTCTCTTCCTTGAAAAAAGGGCAAAAAAACAAAAAAAGGTGCTTTTTGCATAAAAAGCACCTTTTTCTTCTGATGGTGCGCCTACCAGGATTCGAACCTGGGCACCTGGTTCCGGAGACCAGTGCTCTATCCCCTGAGCTATAGGCGCACGTTTTTCGAGTTGACGAAAGAAATTATATCACGGAAAAAATAATCATGCAAGATGTTTTTGGGAAAATTATTTCCAATTTCCGCAGGATGCTCTACACTAAACCCAGAATACATTTCAAAAAAGAAAAGGGGAGCCGAAACATGAACCATTTTCCAACATGGCCAGATTTCAAAGACATGGAGCTGGCATTTTTTCCGATCGGATCCACCGAGCAGCACGGATACCATTTGCCCACCAATACGGACAGCCTCATTGCGACCGCCATCGCCCAAAAGCTGGCAATGAAACATCAGGCATTTGTCGTTCCCACTCTGCCTTACTCTTGCTCCTTTGAGCATGCGGGCTTTCCCGGCAGCATCTCCCTCCGCATCGAGACGCTGTTCTCCATTGTCAAAGATGTGCTTTCTTCTCTGGAACAATCCGGGGTCAAGCGTTGCGTCATCATCAACGGCCACGGAGGAAACAAACTGCTTTCCAACTTCGCCCAGGAGCTCAATCAAAGCAAAAGCAGACTTTTGATCGCCCCGAGCCGGAAACACTGGGAACAAGCTTACCAAAAAGCGGGATTGTCATCCACCCCCTCTCAGGATATGCATGCCGGAGAAGGGGAAACTTCCATCTTGCTCCATTTGTTGCAGGAACAAGCGGTGCAATTGGAAAAAGCGGAAGATGTGGAAGTTTCCGACCGTCCCTTGTTGGAAGTTTTGGGAATGCAGGCATATACCAAAACGGGAACCATCGGTTATCCCACCCGTGCTTCCAAAGAAAAAGGGGAAAAGTTATTCAATGAATTGGTCCGGCAGATTGACCAAACCGTGACGGAATTTCTGCAAATATGAAAGCGATAAAAAACTTTTGAAAAAAAATTTTTTCTCTGCAACTCTTTTTCTGTTCCTTGCGTCTGTTAAGTAAATGGTCCTCCTAACCAGACTATTTTGTTCCCAAAGCTTTTTCGTCACGTTAGAAAAGGCCTTCTCTGTTTCTAAATTCTGTTTATGGACGAAGTCCCAGCTTCGTCCTCCCCCTTCTTTTTCTTATGGGATTCCCCTTATGACATAAATCCCTTTTATTTCAGGGCCCTTGAAGGCCCTGTTTTTTTATTCGTCAAAATTGATTTGACCTTTTTTGACCTTTGGGGTATCATAAAAGTAAAGCAACATCCATGTGGACAGATGAACCTTACCGAATGAAAACCATCCTTGATCCTTGAAAGGAGGGAAGGGTGCCGGACGATCCGTGCATCCCTGATAGATGAATCTAATCCCAATGGTTGTGGAACAAACCAATCGCGGTGAACGTTCCTATGATATTTATTCCCGCCTTTTGAAAGACCGGATTATTTTGCTGGGAAGCCCGGTGACCGACGAAGTCGCCAACTTAATCGTGGCCCAGCTTCTCTTTTTGGAAGCCGAAGACCCGGAAAAGGACATCCATCTGTACATCAACTCGCCAGGCGGCTCCATCACCGCGGGAATGGCCATTTATGATGCCATGCAATACGTCAAACCGGATGTCTCCACCATCTGCGTGGGATTGGCCGCATCCATGGGCGCATTCCTGCTGGCCGCCGGAAAAAAAGGAAAACGGTTTGCCCTTCCCAACAGCGAGGTCATGATCCATCAGCCACTGGGCGGGGCGCAAGGCCAGGCTTCCGACATAGAAATCCGGGCGAAACGAATTTTGCGGACCAGAGACCGCTTGAACAAGCTGCTCTCCGAATTCACCGGGCAACCGTTGGAAAAAATTGAACGGGACACCGACCGCGATTACTTTATGAGTGCGGAAGAAGCACTGAAATACGGTTTGATCGACCAAGTCATGAAACACAAATAAGCTTCGATGCCAAAAGACCTTGGGTGACCTCCCAAGGTCTTTTTATGCTTTCTACGGATTAATAAGGCGTCTCCATCCACTTTTCAGGAGGGACAATTTTCACATGAAACGGATTTGACGGGGTGGCCTCGTTCACTTTTTCATAAACCCGGTTGGCCAAATTCCGGTACTTTGAAGATGGAATGTGTTTTTCCGGCAAAATGTACATGATGATCTTTTGTTGTTTATACTCCACGCGGACATCTTCCACGCCTTCCACATCTCTGGCCACCTGCTTCATCTTGCTTTCCGGAAAACCCATATTGGTGAAAGAGTGGCTGTCTTTGTCCAGCCCTTCCCGTTCTGCGGGCTTTTCAAACCTTTGGCAGGCAAACAACATGACGGATAAAAGACAAAGAAAAAGGCAAAAAAACCGCTTCACAAAGAACACCTCCCTTTCTAGTTTGATGAAGGAAAGCGTTCTTTATGCGCAAAAAAGCCGAAGCAACGGCTTCGACCTGTTATTCATAATCCTCTGCTTTCAATCTTTGTTCCGTCAATACCAGGCTTCCCATCAGGATAAAATGGAACAGCGCGGCCATGCCCGGAAGTTTCAGTGCATAGGCCAATCCGCCTCCGATCACGGTCAATGCGATCCCTGATATCAAAACGGGCCAGCGCAACTTTTTCCACACCAAATAGCCGGAAATAACAAGCGGGATCATCACAAGCATCAACACAACCGGAAATTGGATCTGTTGCGGCACATATTGCACCACTCCGCTCACTTTTTTCGGGACGATTTCCACCCACAAAAAATTGGTGAAGATTCCGAGCACCGTCAAGAAAAAAGTATAAAGGTGATACACCACATGGGTCACAAAGTATTCCGACCATTCAATACGGATGCGCCGCATAATATCAAGGGATACATACACCAGCGTCGGAATCAGCAAAACATGGAGCAAATAACGGACAATGCTCAGCATCTCAAATAATTCGGATTGCCCCACCCAGATCCCGAGCGACAAAACCAAATTGTCATAAACGAATGCCAAAATGATGAATAAAATCCATGAAGTCCCCCAAAAAAAAGATTCCCGAAAGGAACGGAAACTCCAGATAAACAAAGCCAGATATCCAATTGTCAAAACCGGATAAAGGAAAGCATCCATAATTTCCTCCAATCATATGTATCCATCCAAGGGTTTCTTTGTCGGTTATCCAAACGTTCCCCCCAGATTTAATTCCATCATAGTCAAAATTTAACAATTCATACCCGGGAAATGTGACATGCTTTCAACGATTCCGTGTCGTTTTTGACATTCTTTTCCACTTCATGAAAGCGGGCTTGTTCTCTTCCGAAAACGCCCGCTTCCTTTTTTACTCCGGTCTGCTGACCAATTCCACCAGTTTTTCCACCGCTTCTTCCTCATCGGAACCTTCCGCGGTGATGGTGATTTCCGTACCGCGGGAGACCGCCAGGCTCATAATTCCCATGATGCTTTTGGCATTCACTTTTTTATTCCCTTTGACCACAAAAATATCCGAAGCAAACTTGTTCGCTTCTTGCACAAACAAAGCCGCCGGTCGGGCATGAAGTCCGGTTTCCAACTGAACGGTTACTTTTTTTTCTACCATCACAATCCTCCTTACTTCACAATTTCTTCGCAATTTCCTCCAATTTGCGGAGACGGTGGTTAATAGCCGACTTGCTGATCTTTCCTTCCGGCAACAACTGGCCCAATTCCGCCAGGTTGGCTTCCGGATATTTCAAACGGGCTTCAGCGACTTCCCGCAATTTTTTCGGCAATTGTTCCAAACCGATTTCCCGGTCAATCCGTTTGATGTTTTCGATTTGGCGCATGGCAGCCTGAATCGTTTTGTTCAAATTCGCCGTTTCACAATTGACCAGCCGATTCACCGAATTTCTCATATCTTTCATGATGCGTGCGTTCTCAAATTCGAGCAAAGAAGGATGCGCGCCGATGATATTTAAAAACTCCCCGATTTTGTCCCCTTCTTTAATATAAACCACAAAGCCTTTTTTGCGCTCAATCACTTTGGCATGCAAATGAAACTGATTCATCACTTCGCAAAGTGATTGACTATGGTCTTGGTAAGTCGATACAATTTCCAAATGATAAGAAGCGCTGTCCGGGTTGTTGACCGAACCGGCGGCCAAAAACGCTCCCCTTAAATAAGCTCTTTTGCAGCAAGGACGGCCAATGAGGTCAGGGGAGATTCCTTCGACCCTTTCCCATGAATTTTTTTTCATGATGTGCAGTTCTTCCAAAATCCGGCTCGTGTCCGAAGTCAAGCGTATCAAATAAACATTGTTTTTCTTCAAGCGGACTTTTTTGCGCACCAACACCTCGGGATGAATCTGATACAAATTTTTGACCAAAGAAAAAATGTATCGCGCGGTCGACGGGTTTTCAGTCACAATATCGATCATGGGCTTCTTGTGCATAATGTGAACCGTGCCGTTCATCCGGACCAATGCCGACAGTTCAGCCGTCTTGCAACAAGTCTCCGACTGAAGCTGGGTCAATTCTTTTTTGATCATCGCAGTAAATGACATAGAACATCCCTTCTTTTAACCACTTTGCCGCTTTTTCATGCGCTCATGTATCAAGCGGAAAATGTGTCCGCTGATCCGTTCGGCGTCATGGCGCAATACAGACTGATACAACAGCAAGTTATCGGCAACGACATGGCAACCGAGACGGTGAATCTCTTTCATGTCCGGCAAAACCATCTTTTGGCCCCGTTCGGCATATTGCTGTTGGATGGCAAGCGGTGGGACCTCATTATTGATGATGGCCACATCAAACAAGCGTTCACCAACGTGATCATAAATGGCTTGAATGTGGTCACTGGCAGAAAACCCGTCGGTCTCCCCGGGTTGCGTCATGACATTGCAAACATAAATCTTGCAGGCATCGGACTTGCGAATCATCCGGCTCATGTCTTTGACCAACAGGTTGGGAAGAATGCTGGTGTACAAACTCCCCGGCCCGACCACGATGCCATCCGCCGCCTCGATGGCTTCCAACGCCTCGGGAAGGGGATGCGGATCCGGCGGGTTTAAAAAAACACGGCGAATCGGCTTTCCGGTTTGCGGAATTTGTGACTCTCCCTCGACAATGCTTCCGTCCTTCATTTCCGCCATCAACACAACATCCTGCTCACTGGCAGGGAGAACCCGTCCGCGCACCGCAAGAACACGGCTCATTTCTTTGACCGCTTGCGTGAAATCCCCTGTGATTTCTTTCATCGCGGCGATCATTAAATTCCCCAATGTGTGCCCTGCCAAACCATCCCCGTTTTTGAACCGGTATTGCAAAACACTTTCCAAAAGAGGTTCCGTATCTGCAAGCGCAATCAAAACATTTCGGATATCGCCGGGGGGAGGCATCCGTAAATCATTGCGCAGCCGCCCCGAGCTGCCTCCGTCGTCTGCTACGGTCACAATGGCCGTGATCTCAATGGGCAACTTTTTCAAACCACGTAAAATAACGGACAATCCTGTACCGCCACCAATGCAAACCACACGCGGACGCCTAAATACATTCGAATTCAGGTTCTTCTTTGCCGACAATGCTATCCGCCTTTCTTCATGTCTCGATGTGCGATTCGACAATGCTCCTGTTTATTGAAAGTCTGATACAAATACTCTGCAATGGCCACGGAACGATGTTTTCCTCCCGTGCATCCGATTCCGATCACCAGTTGCGACTTTCCTTCCCGTGCATACCGGGGGATCAAAAACTCCAACAAAGTGGTCAACTTCTCCAAAAACTGTTTGGTTTCCGTCCATTTCATGACGTATTCGGCCACTTCGGGGTCCCGTCCGGTTTGCGGACGAAGGGAGTCAACATAATGGGGATTTGGCAAAAAGCGCACATCGAAAATAAGATCGGCATCGATGGGGATGCCATGTTTAAATCCAAAGGATACAAAGGTCACCATCATTTTGGCCGAATCTTTCTCCGAAATCATGACGGCGATTTTCTCCTTCAGATCGGAAGGCTTCAAATCGCTCGTGTCGATGAGATAGTGTGCACGGCCTTTGATCTCTTCCAACAACCTGCGCTCTTTTAAAATGGCATCCAACGGCGTGCTGCCGGGATAAAGCGGATGGCGACGCCTCGTCTCCTTAAACCTTCGAACCAGTGTGTTGTCATCAGCATCTAAAAAGATAATCCGCGGGTGAATCCCGTGATTTTTAACCAACAGATCCAGTGAATCAAGCAAAGAAGAAAAAAACTCCCGGCCTCTTAAGTCAATCACCACGGCCACTTTATGGTATTTGCTCTTTGATTCTTTCAGAAGCTCTGCAAATTTGGGCAGCAAGATCGGGGGCAAATTGTCTATGCAAAAGTAGCCTTGATCTTCCAAGCTTTGCATCGCTACGGACTTTCCAGCTCCGGACATACCGGTGATGACAACCATATTCACTTCTTGTTTTTGTTCCACGGCCATCACCTCTGAGGCAACCATTTCCTCTTATTATACATTATTTTCCCGTCCTTGCTAAAAGACCCGCAGCCCCGATGAATCCGGCTTGGTTACCCAACCGTGCCAACTCGATCCGGACACCTTGGCCGGCATTTTGTTGCACCTGCTTCCGGTAGTGGTTTTCCAAGGGCTTCAGCAAAGCATCCCCCGCCTTGGAAACACCGCCTCCTATAATGAACAGCGAAGGATTTACCACGACCGAAAGAATGGCCATCGCCCGGGCAAGCGCATCAACGGCCCTTTCCACTGTTCTTTTGGCCAGGAAATCTCCTTTTTCCGCTTCGGCGAAAATTTCTTTGGTTGACAACGTTCCGTTTTGAACCGGAAGTACCAGCGAAGATTCTTCCCCTGCCTCCACCGCTTCACGAACCAGCCGCACCATTCCGGTCGCCGATGCGATCGTTTCCAAACATCCGGTTCGTCCACAGTTACACAACACCCCGTCCGGATCAATCGGAATATGCCCGATCTCCCCGGCAATGCCCCGGGCACCGTGTAAAAGTTTGCCGCCGGCAATAATGCCTCCGCCCACACCGGTTCCGAGTGTGATCAACACCACATTTTGCTCACCGGCACCGGCACCGGTCCATACTTCTCCGAGCGCGGCAACATTGGCATCATTATCAATCTTCACAGGTACTTCAAACGCCGACTCCAGCTGATCACGAATCGGGACATCCCGCCAACCCAGATTGGTCAAATACTTGACAACACCGCCGGGAATATCGAGAAAGCCGGGCAATCCCACACCCACTCCCCCGATTTCCTCCCACGGCACCCGGGCCTCTTTGGCCAAGTCCTGTGTATGGCGTACCATCCGGCGAATCACGCCGTCCGGACCTTCTTCTTTTAGTGTAGGTTTTTCTATGTCTTTGATCACATTTCCGTTCTGATGAACCAATCCGATTTTCATATTGGTTCCACCCAGATCGATTCCGACGAAATACTGCTTCACGTCCACACCCCTCATCGTTCCGGCTGGATTAAATCTTTTTTCAAAATGTTTTAATAGCTATATTTTGATTCATTTTATAATATCATGATTAATTTATGTCATCAATGTAGAACTAAACCGCCGGCAAACACCGGCGGTTTCGGATTCAAAGCCTTTACACCTGGCTCAAAAAGCTTTCGATTTGTTCTTTTGTCTTTGCATGGCGACTCGGCAACCGGTCGACTTCTTTTCCGTCACGATAAACGATAAAGGTCGGGATTCCTTTTACATTGTATTCATCGGCAATTTCCTTGGATTCATCCACATCCAGCTCTGCAAATTCAAACCGCCCGGAAAAGCGATCGGTGATCTCAGGCAGATCAGGCGCGATCCGTTTGCAATCAATACACCACTTTGCACTGAATTCGACCACTTTATCCCCTTCTGCAATAAAGTCGTGAAAGTTTCCTTTGTCCACTTTTTTCACAACGATCCCTCCCCTTTCCTCAGGAAAAACATTCTTTGGCGATGGTTTCCAACTGTTTGGCAAGCCGGGATACCGTTGACATGGATACTTCGTATTTTTTGGCCAGTTCTCGCTGAGTCACGGCCACCCCATGATATTTTGCCGTCAAATATTCCAGAGCCGCCGCCCATCCCTCCACTTTTCGAACCACCGAAAAGTCACGGTTTCTTGCAGCCCATTCGAACCACAGCCGTTCGATCTCCTTACAGAGGTGGGCGGTGGATGTTTCCTGAACATGCTCCAGACAGCATTCCAACACTTTTTTCCACTTATGATTCACTTCAATGACCGAAGGAAGAGGATCTTCCGGTTCCCCGCTTTCCGTGCGGCTCAATTCGCGAAGCACCATTTGCGCCAACTGTTTCAATTCCTCGTCTTCTTCCGGTTGTGACACAAACTGCTCCAACAATTGTTTCACTTCATCATCCGAAAACCAAGTCAAAAACTTGATGACTTGCCTTTTCGTTTGATGATCGCCCCGGCTCAAAGCCCAGAAAAAAGCAGAGCGCAAAAGCAGATTGCTCTGTAATTGCTTGACAATCTCCTCGTTGGGGCCGAACAGTTCCATCCGGTTTAATTGCTCTTCAAACGGAAGCTGGTAATGATAAGGGAGCTTCGGCGGTTGATCCAACTCCACCCATTGGTCCATATGTTTGTAATAGAAAGCCGCGATCGCTTCCCTGCCTTCGAGATTCATTGCCTTTTTCCAATATTGCCGGGCTCTTTCAAAGCGGCCGCAGTTCCAAGCCGCAACCGCCGTGTAATGGTAAAACCCGGGTTCCTGAATTCCGTCGACTTTCAAAAGGCGGGAAAATAATGCGTACGCCACTTCATGTTCTCCCAAAATCCCCAGCGTGGTTGCCAATTTATAAGTATTTTCCTGATGAAACGGAACCAGTTTTTTCAACATATCAAGAATGGCCCGTTCCTTTTTTTCGTCACCGAGATTCCGGGACAAAACCGCCAGATTGCACAATGCATGCAGATTATTGGGGTCGATCTTCAGCACATGTTCGATCAATCCCGTCGCCTTTTCCAAGTCCCCCGTGTAATAATAAGCCAATGCCAGATTGTTTTTCGCCGCCAAAAACTCCGGATGCGCCTCGGAAATTTCTTCGAGCAGTTGTATGGCCTGGAGAAACTTCCCTTCTTCCAAATAACTGCGTGCTCTTTCATGATCCTCAATATAGCCGGGCTGGTTCACCGGCTTCCATTCTTTTGGGGGACGTCCGAGCTCCTGGGCAATCATGTAAAGCATTTCTTCTGCTTCTTCTGCAAAGTCTCCGTAAGGATCCCGGCTCAAATATTGCAACAAATATTCTTCGGCCCGTTCCAAATCGCCCATGTTGGCCGCGTTATTCGCCATATAAAACCAGCATTCATATAAATCAGGATCCACTTCTTCCAAAACGGACATCAGCACTTGATTGGACTCTTGAAAGCGCCCCAGTTCCGAAAGAATGCCGGCCAGGTTGCAGTGATTCACCGGATTTCCCGGTTCCTTTTCCGTCGCCAAACGAAAATATTTGACCGCTTTGTCGTAACGGTGGCGGTCAAGGTAATATAAGGCCCGTTCAAAGAAAAAGCCGGCATCCATCCGCAAACGGATGATTTTTTTATTTTTTTGGCGGTCTGCTCCGGCCTGTGATTTTCTCATGAATTTCCCCTCCACCCAGCACAATGTTTTCGCCAGGCTGGTGTGTGGTTTTTTGGTAGTATACCAAATTCGTAACATTCTCAGGGTAATTGTCAACGATTTGACATAAAATGATGCAAATACAGAAATAAATTTCAAAACCCGAACAAGAAAGCCATGAATGAAGTTGTTTCATTATTTTATTCAATTATAGCGCAAACACAAGGGGATCACCAAGAATCCTGGCAAAAAAATGGATAATATTTCTAAAAGGATCCAACAAATTTTAACAGCCATCTTTTTAACATGGATCCATTTAAATATTACAACAAAACATCAATATATGGAGAGTCTCAAACAAAATAAAAAACAAGGGAACACATGATCCCTTGTCTGTATTTTTAAAGATTTGCTATTGATTCCGATCTTTTAATACACGGAGCACCTCATCCAGAGGCAATTTTTGTTCCCGCAGCAAAACAAACAAGTGATAAAGGAGATCCGCCGTTTCATTGCTCAGCTCTTCGGCGCTGCGGTTTTTGGCGGCAATGATCACCTCGGAAGCTTCTTCACCGACTTTTTTCAAGATCTTGTCCAATCCTTTGTCAAACAAATAAGCCGTATAAGAGCCTTCGGGCCGTTCTGCTTCTTTTTTGGCAATCACCGATTCCAACTTATTGATCATCTGAAAGCGGCCGGCGGTATCTTCCGGTTGCTCCTTAAAACAAGAGTAGGTTCCTTGGTGGCAAGCCGGCCCCTCGGGAAGCACCTTCACCAAAATCGCATCCCGGTCGCAGTCCGTCTGAACGGACACCACTTTCTGCACATTTCCGGAAGTTTCCCCTTTATGCCAAAGTTGATTGCGGGAACGGCTGTAAAACCAGGCTTCCTTTGTCTTCAGCGTCAATGCCAATGCTTCGCGGTTCATATAAGCCAAGGTCAAAACTTCTTTGCTGGCCGCATCCTGCAGTATTGCCGGCACCAGCCCTTTTTCGTCAAATTGAATATCATCCGGATGGATCAACGCACATTCACCCCGTTTTCTTTTAAAGCCTTTTTCACTTGATCGATCCCGACTTCTTGAAAATGAAAAATGGAAGCCGCCAACGCCGCATCCGCTTCGGTTTCCAGAAACACTTCCACAAAATGTTCCACCTTGCCGGCCCCGCCGGAAGCAATCACCGGAACGCCCGCTTTTTGGGCAATTTGCCGGGTCAGTGGCAGATCATAACCGTTCTTGTGCCCGTCCCGGTCCATACTGGTTAATAAAATCTCCCCGGCCCCTCTGCCAACGGCTTCCACGGCCCAGTCCACGGCCCGCTTGTCCGTTCGTTTCCGTCCGCCGTGTGTATAAACAAACCAGTCTTTTTCATCCGGGTCATACTTGGCATCAATGGCAATCACGATGCATTGGTGGCCAAACCGTTTGGCGCCTGCTTCAATCAATCCGGGATTCAAAACAGCAGATGTATTGACCGACACTTTGTCCGCTCCCGACCGCAAAATGTCATACATGTCTTCCTCCGTACGGATTCCCCCACCCACGGTGAAAGGGATGCTCAGCTGCTCCGCGGCTCTTCTCACCACATCCAGCATGATTTTCCTCCCTTCGTGGGAAGCGGAAATATCCAAAAAAACGAGTTCATCCGCCTGGTTCCGGTCATAATAAGCCGCCAGCTCCACCGGATCGCCCGCATCCTTTAAATCAACAAAAGAAACCCCTTTGACTACACGGCCGTCTTTGACATCTAAACAAGGAATGATGCGTTTGGTTATCATAAATTCGCCTCCTTTGTCGCACGGATGGCTGACGGAAAGTCGATGGCTCCGGTGTACAACGCTTTTCCGACAATGGCTCCTTTCACGCCTTCATGTTGATAAGAAGCCAACTGTTTCAGATCTGCCACCCGATGAACACCCCCGGACGCGATCACCGTTTTCCCGCATACACCCGCCAGGTCCCGCACGGCCCCGATATTCGGACCAGTCAGCATTCCGTCTCTGGAGATGTCTGTAAAGATAAACGTTTCCGCACCCCAGTCACTCATTTGTTGTGCCAATTCCCCCGCTTTCACCCGGGATGTCTTCAGCCAGCCATGGGTGGCGACAAATCCGTCCCTGGCATCCAGACCGATGGCGATATGCGCGGAATAAAGCTTCAATGCCTCTTTCACAAACGCCGGATCATCAATGGCTGCGGAACCGATGACCACCCGGCGGACACCCCATTTTAAAAGCCGCTCCAACCGCTCCATATTTCGGACGCCCCCGCCGATTTGAACCGGAACCGGAGAGAATTCAACAATCTTTTGAATGATGGAGGCATTTTCCATCCCTCCAGAACGCGCCGCATCCAAATCCACGATATGGAGCCATTCCGCTCCCTGTTCGATAAACGTTTGTGCCACGTTCAGCGGATCTTCGCTGTACACCGTTTCCTGACCGTAATCCCCTTGTTTGAGCCGGACACACTTGCCGCCCCTTAGATCGATGGCCGGATAGATGACAAAACTCATGATGTCCCCACCTTTTCACTGAGCTTGGCAAACCGTTCCAACAAGGCAAGTCCCAGCTTGCCGCTTTTTTCCGGATGGAATTGCATGCCGTAAATGTTTCCGCGGGTGACCACCGCCGCCACCGTCTGATGGTAATCGGTGGTGGCAATCACATCTTCGGGATTGTCCGCTTGGATATGATAGGAATGGGCAAAATAAACATGTCCTTCTTCCAATCCCTTAAATAACGGATGCGGATGTTTAAAACTCAGCCAATTCCACCCCATATGCGGAATCCGGTATTCCCCTTCAAACCGGACCACGTGGCCGGGCAGCAAATTTAATCCCTGATGATAGCCATGTTCATCACTGCTGGTGAACAACAATTGCATTCCCAGACAAATCCCCAAAACCGGTTTGTTCCGGCGGGCCGCTTCCTTGATCACCGCGGCCAGATCCCTTTGGGTCAGTTCATACATCGCCTTTCCGAACGCACCGACTCCCGGCAGGATAATCGCATCCGCTTCAAGAATTGTTTCCCGGTCAGACGCGATGACACTGTCATAGCCCATCCGTTCCAATGCTTTGGACACACTATGCAAATTTCCCATTCCGTAATCGACAATGACAATCATCACAAGACTCCTTTCGATGAAGGGATTCCCTGTACGCGGGGATCCATCTGCACCGCATCATCCAATGCTCTCCCCAATGCTTTGAAACAAGCCTCGATCATATGATGGGTGTTTTGGCCATAGTGAAGGATCACATGCAAAGTGATGCGCGCTTCAAGCGCCAATTTCCAAAAGAATTCATGGACAAGCTCCGTGTCAAAACGACCCACCTTCTCACTCGGGAATTCCGCCCGGAATTCCAAATGGGGACGGTTGGACAAATCGACCACCACCTGGCCCAACGCCTCATCCATCGGAACAAAAGCATTGCCATAGCGGCGGATTCCCCTTTTGTCCCCGAGCGCTTCCCTCAACGCCTGTCCCAGACAGATGGCGATGTCTTCCACGGTATGATGATCATCAATATGGGTATCTCCTTTAGCTTCGACAAACAAATCAAATTTCCCGTGTTTTGCAAACAGATCCAGCATGTGTTCCAAAAACGGGACGCCTGTCTTCAAATTGGTTTGTCCCATCCCATCCAATTGCAATGCCAAAGAAATCTCGGTTTCCCTGGTTTGACGGGAGATATTACTCATCCGCTTCCCTGTTTTCACCAATTCCCTCACCTTCCCTTTTCTTTGCCATCCGTACCCGGACCGATTCGGCATGCGCCGTCAGTCCTTCCGCTTCCGCGAGGTACATCACTTTGTTCCCGTCACGGTAAAGCGCCTCCGGACTGTAGGAAATGACACTGGTCTTTTTCACAAATTGATCCACGCTCAGCGGTGAAAAAAAGCGGGCCGTTCCGCTGGTCGGCAACACATGATTGGGCCCGGCCCAATAATCCCCCAACGGTTCCGGACTGTGTTCACCCAGGAAGACGGCACCCGCGTGTTTAATTTTGGCAAGCCAATGCCAAGGATCGCGAACCATCAGTTCCAGATGTTCGGGCGCCAGCTGATTTGCGGTTGACACCGCTTCTTCCATATCTTTCACCACACAAACGGCACCGAAATTTTTGATGGATGCTTCCGCAATCTCGCGGCGCGGCAACCGGCGGCATTGTCTGTCCACTTCCTCCGCGACGCGTTCAGCCAAAAAGCGGGAAGGCGTGATACACACAGCGGAGGCCATCCGGTCGTGTTCCGCCTGGGAAAGCAGATCGGCCGCCACATAAACCGGATCCGCCGATTCATCCGCAAGGGCCACGATCTCACTCGGACCGGCGATGCTGTCAATATCCACTTGGCCGAACACCGCCCGTTTCGCCAACGCCACATAGACATTGCCGGGCCCCACAATCTTGTCCACACGGGGAATACTTTCCGTCCCATAGGCCAAGGCAGCAATCGCCTGAGCTCCTCCGACCCGGAAGATGCGGTCCGCACCAGCAATTTTTGCCGCCACCAGCGTCGTTACATACACCTCCCCGTTTTCAAGCGGGGGAGTCACCATGATCACCTCGTTGACGCCGGCGGTTTTGGCCGGAATCACATTCATCAACACAGATGAGGGATAAGCTGCTTTTCCTCCCGGCACGTAAACTCCGACCTTTTCCAAAGGAATGACTTTTTGTCCCAAAACGGTTCCGTCTTCCTCTGTAAAAAACCACGACTGTTGCCGTTGGTGTTCATGAAACTTCCGGATGCGTCCGGCCGCTTCGGTCAAAACCCGGACCAACTCCGGATCCGCCTGCTCCATGGCTTCTTCAATTTCTTCCGGACTCACTTCCCATTTTTGAACGTCGGCACCGTCAAACTGAAGTGTGAAGGTACGCAGGGCTTCATCGCCTTTTTTCCGGACCAGGTCAATGATCTCTTGCACCGCTGACAACGGTTCTTCCGTTTCAATCCCGGCCCGGTGGAGACGTTTTAAATCCTCCCGCGAGACAATTTTGATCACAGACGCCCCTCCTTTTCAATCACGCGTTCCAAATCACCCAAAATTTTTTGGATCCGTTCATTCTTCAAGCGGTAACTTCCTTTATTGGCAATCAACCGCGAGGTAATATCGGCAATACAACACCACTCCACCAAACCGTTTTCCTTCAGTGTCCGGCCGGTGGAGACAATATCGACAATCCGCTCAGCCAATCCGATGATCGGAGCCAGTTCGACTGATCCGTGCAGGCTGATGATTTCAACCTGCTGTCCTTGTTCCTTAAAATATTGTTCTGCAATCCGCGGATATTTGGTTGCCACCTTCGGATGGGGGGAAAGGGTGGATTCCGGCTTCCCGGCCACAGACATCCGGCAGGGACTGATTTTCAAATCCAGTAATTCATAAACATCACGGGATTGCTCCATCAGCACATCTTTCCCGACCACACCGAGGTCTGCTACTCCATATTCCACATAGGTCGGGACATCCATCGGCTTGGCCAAAAAAAAGGTCATTTCGTTCTCCGGTACCGACACCACCAGTTTTCGCGAATCCAGATCATCCGCTTTCGGAACCGGCAGGCCGGCTTGTTGAAACAGGTCAAAAGCTTCCTCCATCACCCGCCCTTTGGCCATGGCGATCGTTAACACGTGGACCACTCCCCTTCGCCGGCGATCGTCAAAACTTCATCCACATCCGGTGTCCGGTCTGCCCGGCTTCCCACCGGCTGCATGATCACCGCACAACCTTGCTCCCGTAAGGAACGCACTTTCCGATAAGCTTCCTGTTGCAAATGAGGTTCATAAAAAACTGCGATCCGTTTCGGCGATGCCGGTTTTAACGGACTGGCCTCCAACAGGCGGTCGGTTTTTAAAGCAAAACCGGTTGCCGGAAGATCCGTGTGGAAAGATTGATAAAGCTGGTCATACCGTCCTCCGCTGACGAGGGGAAATCCCATCCCTTTTGCATAGCCCTCAAAATAAACGCCGGTATAATAACCGAGACTCCCCACCAAGCTCAAATCCACTTTCACTTGCGACACACAGCCAAAAATCTGCAACTGGTCCCAAACCCGTTTCAGATAACAAAATTTTTCCCGCACTTCTTCTGTTTTGGCCGACGCAGACAGTTTTTTCCAATCTTTCCCTTCCAGTCCCGGTTTTGTCAGCTCCATGATTTCTTGCCGTTCTTCAAGGGAAAGATCCAACTCCTCCAGAATGCGGCGAAATGCAACCAAATCCCTGACTTCCAATGTTTCTTTCAACTTTTCAATCGCTTCATCCCGATGAATCCGTTCCCTTAAAAATCCTTCCAAAAGTCCGACATGGCTGAGTACGATGGTCGGAGCACCGATGCCACAAGCCTGGATCGACTCCACGGCCAAAGCGATCACTTCCCCGTCGGCTTCCGGCCCCGCTTGTCCGACCAGTTCCACCCCCGACTGAAATTTTTCGCTGTTTCGGCCTGCTTCCTTCTCTTGGGCGCGGAAAACCGTCCCGTGATAAAACAGGCGCAGCGGCAAAGGCTCCCTTTTTAAAACCGAAGTCACCAACCGCGCGATCGGAGCGGTCTGGTCGGGACGCAAAACCAACAGATTCCCGTCCCGGTCCATGCATTTAAACATCCGCGAAACGGGAATCTGGCTGGATTGTCCCACTGTATCAAAAAATTCCAAGGCCGGCGTGCAGACTTCCTGATAGCCCCACTTGACAAAATGATCCCGGACCCGGTCTTCCAACAAACGTTTCTTTTCCGCAATGAGCGGCGGAAAGTCCCGAAAACCCATTGGTTTTTCAAATGTCTGCGGTTTGGTCATCGCACTCCCCTCCGCTTCGCTTTATCTTATTAAATCGATAATGAGTTAAAGTATCGTTTCAAGTAGTATAACATGAAGCACTTCTTATTGACTAGTGTTTTGTTTTTTCTTTCAACCATTCGGCCAAACCGATCAATGCTTTGCGGCGGTAAGAATAAGTCTGCCATTCTTCTTCGGACAGCTCACTCAGCACCCTCGACTCCCCTTCCGGTATAAAAATCGGGTCATAGGGGAAGTCGGTGACGGGACTTTCCGATTGTTCGATTTGCTCAACGATATGCCCTCTGGTTTCTCCGCTGAAAATCTTCATTTCCCCGTTGAAGCAGATGCCGACCGCTCCCTGGAACCAGGCTTCTCTCTTTTCCCCGTGCAAAAGTTTGCGGATTCCTTTGTAGCCAATCCGTTCATAAATCCGCTTGGACAAAATCCCGGGGAAATCTTTGTAAGCCGCAAAATAGATCCCGGCATCATCCACCATGAATTGATCCAGCCCTTGTTTACGGACTTGTTTCAATTTGGCCCGGGCTGTTTCTTCCACCGTTCCTTTATCCGGTTCCACAAAGGCAACCGTCTTCTGCTCCACGTCAATTCCGAAAGGCGCCAGGATTCCTTTGGCTTCTGCCACTTTTGCTTTGTTTTGAGTCACGAAAAAAAGTTTCATTTTTTCCCCTCCGATGGTTCGATCTGACTTTGATTTTTTCTCATTTTAACGCTAATTCTCTTGCATCAGAAATAAATAATACACTGCCAGCCGCATTATTTTTACAAAAAAGACATAAACGATCGGTTCAATGCGAATAAATACACTAGAGACTTTAACAAGGAAGGCGAAAGCAATGGGCTACTTGGGACTCTCTTTCCTGGCAACCGGGATCGTTCTGGAACTGATCGGAATCTTTCTGGTATATCGGGGAAAAAACCAATCATTGGAACCCATAATGATGGGCCTCGTTTTCCTGTTGGTTGGAATGATTTCCATATAAAACCGGCGTTTAAAACCCGAAGCTTTTTTGTGTTTTTTTGAAAACGTTTACAAATAACGGCGGATTTTAACGATCTCTTCTTTTTGCTGTAACAAATTTGTGATAAAAACCATGAAATCATCTTGAAAAGATTCGATTAATTCTACACAATGATTAATAAAGGTATTAAAATTGAATTATTGGGTTTAAGTAATGAACTTATCTGTTAATTATCAATTACTTATTTCCGATCAAATATATTTCCAGAAAGATATAAGGAAAGAGGGGTTTTTATTTATGTATAAGATCATTGGTTACTACAAAAGAAAAGATGGAATTGAAGAGTTTGCAGAGGAATTAAAAAATACATTGATCCCGAGAATCTTAAAAATCCACGGTGTAATTAAAGTGGAAGTGACGGAATTGATGGTTTCCAACAGCAGCCCGACCGATGTGACACCGGATAACGATTTTGCTTTAATGTGCGAAATTTACTTCGCAAGCCCCGATGCCCTGCAAAAAGTCTTAGCCAGCGAAGAAGGACAAGCCGTTGCCCAAAGCTGGATCAACGATGCAGCCGATTACCTGGTGGCCTATGTAGGGAAAGAACAAGTCTTCAGAGCGAACCTTTTCACCAATTTAAATTATTAATTACATATGACGGACGATCCCCTCTGTTTTGGAAACTCTTGATACACATTCTGCTGACTGGCCGGTACAAGCCAGTCAGCTTTTTTTTGTCCACCCCTTGTGGTATGCTACCTTCAGATATTTGCGGTAAAGGAGAAGTCACACCCATGAACTACCAGTTATTTCGAAAAGTGTTGTTTCGGATGGATCCGGAAACCGCCCACAACTGGACCGTCCGGGGATTGAAATGGATGCAGTCTGCTTCCTTGATTCAAAAGACCGTCTCCAAACCATTCACCATCCAAGATCCGCGCCTTGCCTCCGAATTATGGGGTATTTCTTTTCCAAACCCGGTGGGAATGGCAGCCGGATTCGATAAAAACGCCTATGTTTATCCGGCACTTGCCGCTTTGGGATTCGGCTTCGTGGAAGTCGGCACCCTGACTCCCCGTCCGCAAAACGGGAATCCCCGTCCCCGGTTGTTCCGCCTTCCGGAAGATAAAGCCGTGATCAACCGGATGGGATTTAACAATCACGGGATTGCCGCGGCGAAAGAATCCTTTGAACGATTGGGACATCCCGCCATTCCGGTCGGCATTAATTTGGGTAAAAACAAAGACACCCCCAATGACAAAGCAGTGGAGGATTATACCCGCGGTCTCCAAGAACTGTATCCCTACGGCGACTATTTTGTAATCAATGTCAGCTCCCCCAACACCAAAGGGCTTCGCGACCTCCAGCACATCGAGGCATTGCAGTCGTTATTGACGGAAATAATGAACCAACGAACGAAATTGGAAAAAATCGATCAAAAAAGAAAGCCCGTTCTGTTAAAGATCGCTCCGGATCTTGAAATCCAGACATTAAAAGAGATTGTCTCCACGGCGGTTTCCTTGCGGATTGACGGCATCATCGCCACCAACACCACGTTGTCCCGTAAAGGATTGACCGCCTCGGCCCGACATGAAAACGGAGGTTTGAGCGGAAAGCCTTTGCGGGAAAAATCAACCGAAATGATCCGACACATTTATTCCGTAACACAAGGCAGCATTCCCATCATCGGTTCGGGAGGCATTTTTTCGGGACAACATGTCATCGAGAAACTGAAAGCGGGGGCCAATCTGGTTCAAATCTATACCGGCATGATTTATCAGGGACCCGGGATCGTCAAGCAAATCAACCAGGAATTGATAAGACAGATGGAAAAAGAACAAATCAGCCATTTTACCGAATGGATCGGCCAACACTTGCAGGAAACAAAAAGACGGGTTCCCTTGTAAAAGCCCGTCTTTTTCCTGTCAAAACATTTCAGGTGGCTTTGACATTTCAATGGTGCTGACCATCTTCTTGGAGATGACAAACATTTCCCCGTCCACCTCGATGGAAAGGGTGTATTTGTCAAAATCATTGACTTTCCCTTGATATTGGTATCCGTTGACCAAATATATTTTGACGGTATCCCCCTTTTCCTTTAATTGGCTTAATATTTGGTCTTGTTCTCGGTTCATCCCCTGTCACTCCCCTTTCTCTTTCCTTGTTTCTTTTTCTTGTATTTAAATCCTTCCTCCGGCCGCTGCTTTTTTATATAGAAAATTCTTTATTTTTAAAATGAAAATATTGTTATGAAAAATGCTATAGATATATAATTAAAGATAGAGAACCACTTCAGACATAAAAGGGGGAATCCGGTTTGAGGAGAATTTTGGGGATCTCGCTTCTTCTTTTCAGCATGGTCTTTTTCAGTTTCAGTCCGCCGGTCAGCTATGCAGCCGACGATCACTTTCAACCGGGAACTTTATATGAAACGTTCCAGCAGGCTGCCAAGGAATTTCAGGTTCCCGATGAAATTTTACTGGCTGTCAGTTATGCCGAAACCCGCTGGCAAGACCATCACGGACAACCCAGCCAGCTCAACGGCTACGGGTTGATGCACCTGGCCGACAACCCGTACAACCAATCATTGAAAGAAGCCAGCCGCCTGTTGAATCTCCCCGAATCCACATTGAAGACAGATATCAAACAAAACATCCGGGGAGGCGCTGCCGTTTTGGCCGAACTGGCCAAGGAAAACAATCAGGGCCAGATCCCGCAAAATTTGGCTGACTGGTATACCACCGTGGCCGATTACAGCGGGTTATCCTCCGACTTGGCTGCCAAATGGTATGCCGATGAAGTTTTCAAAATCATCAATGAAGGCGCACAACGGGTGATTGACGGGGAAGATGTTTTCATTCAGCCGACTCCGGTAACACCTCATACAGGAAAGTATGAACAAGTGGAAAAGCAACCGGAAAAACAGGCAACGCCCGATTACCCTGGTGCCAAATGGGTGGCCGCTTCCAGTTCCAACTATACAGCGGCCAATCGCGAAAGCGACGGCAATTCCATCGACTATGTCATCATTCATACGACACAGGGCTCTTACAGCGGCACGATCAGCTGGTTCCAAAATCCGGCAGCCAGTGTCAGCGCCCACTATGTAATCCGTTCCAGTGACGGAGAAATTACCCAAATGGTTCAAAACAAGGACATTGCTTGGCATGCGGGAAACTGGAACTACAACGTCCACAGCATCGGGATCGAACATGAAGGATACGTCAGCGATCCGGCTTGGTACACGGATGCCATGTACCGCGCTTCAGCCAACCTGACCCGCTGGTTGTGTGACCGGTACGGCATTCCCAAAGACCGAAGCCATATTATCGGACACAATGAAGTGCCGGGCGCAACCCATACTGATCCGGGTTCCCACTGGGATTGGAACTACTATATGTCTTTGGTCAAGGAGTCTCAAGAACTCGTTTTTGACAACACCGGCGCAAAAATGGCCAGCGACGCATGGGGAACCAGCAGCTGGAATTCCCAAAAATACGGAAGCAACTATCATTTTGCCGAACCGGTGCTTGCCAGCGACCCTTTCTGGTACCAAATCAACATTCCTTCCTCGGGATACTATGATATTTACGGCTGGTGGCCAGCCAACAGCGGCTATAACTCCAACACGCCCGTGATCATCAAAACATCTTCCGGCAACCAAACAGTTTATGTCAATCAGCAACAAAACGGCGGCAAATGGAACTATCTGGGCCGTTTTCACATGTCGCAAGGCACTGATTATAAAATTGCCGTATCCAGATGGTCATCCGGTTCCGGTTATGTGGTGGCTGATGCCTTCAAGCTGATTAAACAATAATTTTTTCTCTGTTCCTCCTTGAATGCGAACTTGTGTTCGTGTATGATCATAGACAAGGAGGCGGAGAAAGATGCTGGCAGCTTCTTTTCACAAATGGTATGAAACCCAGCGGCACAACATGGTCACAAACAGGCCGGCCGCAACATACCATCCCCCCGCAAGGGATGAAGACGAGCGCCAATACATGACTTTTTTGCTGGAAGAATCTTATGAATTGCAAAAACCTGTCATCGTGATCTATGCGGGGAAATATTCACCCCTTCAGTTTTACGGACGCATCAAAAAAATCCATCCGTATGAAGAATGGTTCATCATGGCCAACGGCGAATGGAAGAAAAAAATCACCTTTGATCAATTGATTGAGGTGGACCCGTTATAAAAATCCCCCGGGAAGTCTTCCCCGGGGGATTTGGTTATGCTTCGGCTTGACGACTTCTTTTGGACTGCCATCTTTCTTTCAATTGGGAGAGGAAAAGATAGACGATCGGAACAATAAACAAAGTCAATAACGTGGACGAGGCAAGTCCTCCGATCACCACAATCGCCAATCCTTGCGACATGGCGGCACCTTCTCCATACCCGAGAGCCAGCGGCAACAAAGCGAAAATCGTTGCAAAAGCCGTCATCAAAATGGGACGCAGACGGGTTTCTCCTGCTTCCAACAAAGCATCAACGGTATTGTGCCCGCGTTTTTTCATCTGTTGCACACGATCCACAAAGACGATCGCATTGGTGACCACGATCCCGATCAACATCAATGCCCCGATCAAAGCAGGCGCACTGATCGGCTGACCGGCAATCCACAGACCGAGCAAACCGCCGATGACGGCATACGGGAGAGAGAACAAAATGGTAAAGGGTGCCGTGGCTTCCCCAAATGCAATCAACATGACCACATAAACGGCAAAGACCGCGACGATCATGGCTTTCCCCAGATTAGCAAAGCTTTCGTTCATTTGTTCGATATCGCCGCCCAGTTTGACCGAAACGCCTTGCGGGATCGGAGTGCTGTCAATTTGCGCTTGAATGTCTTTGGAAACGGCTCCGGTGTCCTTAATGGTGACATCCCCGGAAACGGTGGCAGCCAACTGCCCGTTTTCTCTTTTGACGGTGACCGGTCCTTCTTCCACCTTGACGTTGGCAATATCTTTGAGCGGAACCAGTTCACCGGTGGAGGATAATATCCGGATTTCTTTCACCTTATCCACCGAATTGACTTCATCTTGTTTCAATCCCAATTTCACTTCTTGCGATTCGTTTCCTTTCTCAATTTCAAAGATCGTATCCGCCTGCAACAATCCGCGGACACTTGCGGCCACTTGTTGGGCCACCAAACCTTTCTTCGCAGCTTTGGCATCATCCACTTCAATGGTGACGATTTTCTTCTGTTCACTCAAATTGTTTTCCACATTGGCAAGACCGTTCACTTTTTGAATTTTTGCCGTCAATTGATTGGTCAATGTCCGGATCTTGTCCATCGAATCTCCGGTAATCACCACTTCGATGGAATTGGAAGCGGGATTGATGCTGTTGACTTCACTGACATTCACAACGGCATCCTGATCCACCGCATTTAATTCCTTGCGGATGTTTTCCAAAAAGGTGTCCATTTCGGTGTCATCCGCCAAGGTGACAAACATGGAAGCGCGGTTGCTGCTGCCCGTTGAACCGTCATTGGTCATCTGGCTGCTCATGTTCCCGACCGAACTGCTGATCACTTTCACTTCCGGGTGCTGTTTCAACTTTTGCTCCATTTGTTCGGCGACTTGATTTGTTTTTTCCAAATTCGTGCCGGAAGGCATTTTCAATTCAATGTTCATCGCTTTTTCTTTATCGGAAGGAAGGAAAATGGTTCCGATAAAGGGTACGAGCGCAAAACTTCCCAACAACATTAAAGTCGACCCGACCAAAACGATTTTTTTATGGTTCAAAGACCAATTGAGAGCTTTTTTGTATTGTTCCGCCAGCCGGCTCCTTGTCCGGTCTTTTTTCAACGGCTTTCCGTTCAAAGCCAGCAATTTCGCCAAGACCGGAACGATGGTGACAGCCACCACCAACGAGCACAAAAGCGAAATGGTCACCGTCAGTGCAAAGGGATAAAAGACTTCACCGATAATCCCTTCAATCATTCCGAGCGGAACAAATACCGCAACCGTCGTCAATGTGGAGGATGTAATGGCTGAAGCAACCTCTTTGGTCGCCAACAGAATCAATTCGGACGTGCGTTCCATCCCTTTCATCAGGTGGCGGTAAATGTTTTCGATCACGACAATGCTGTCATCGACCACCCGACCGATGGCCACCGTCATTCCGCCAAGGGTCATGATATTGAGGCTCACATCCGCTTGTTTCAACAAGATCAAGGTTGCAAAAACAGATACCGGAATCGAAACAATCGAAATCAATGTCATGCGCACATTCCGCAAGAACAGAAGAATCACAACCGAAGCAAACAGAGCCCCGAGCAATCCTTCCCGCACCATGGAATGGATGGACATTTTGACACTGTCCGACTGGTCAAACAACTTCATGAATTGAACGTCTTTATTGGCTTTTGCCAGCTGATCCAGTTCAGCATTCACTGCATCTGCTGTTTCCACCACGTTATCATCCGGATTTTTGATGACCTCCACATTGATGGAGGGTTTCCCGTTGGTCCGGGTGATCATGGATTGACCTTTTGCTGATTCCGTAATGGTGGCAATGTCCTGAAGTTTGACGGTTTTAATTTCTGGTTCTTTCATTTCCGGTTTGCCGGTGCCGGCAGAAGTTTTTCCTTGCGAAGCCGGCATTTTTACCGATTGGCTGTTTCCTTTCGGCACAGTTCCGGAAGATTTGGGCATCTTCGCCAGCATCGCTTGCAATTGTTTGCTCAGCGCCACCAGTTCAGCTTGTTTGGCCTTCAACTGTCCCTGCAACATGGCGATTTGTTGTTTGAGCTCAGGATTTTCAGGATCTTTTTGCAGTTGCTCCATCGCTTTATTTAACTCAATCTGAATCCCGATCATTTCGGCTTGGACTTTTTGCGTATGGGCCTGTACTTTCGCCAACTGCTGGGTTCCTTGGCTGACTTGCCCCAATCCTTGGCTCACCTGTCCCAGTCCTTGGCTCATTTGCCCCAACCCTTCGCTCAATCCTCCGACAGCTTGACCTAGGCCGCCTACAGCCTGCCCCAAGCTCTCCATGGATTGACCGATTTGGTTGAAGGCATCCTGCATGCCTTCCGTCGGATTGGCAGGAACGGTCAACTCAAAATTTTTCAAGTCTTCCACTGAGGTGATCTCCTGATGAATGCGTACAGGCATATCCACATTGCCGGTGTTTAAATCCCCCAGCGGCAAAGACATCTGGGCACTGGCCAAAGCTTGTTGAACTTGCTGCATAGTGAGATTATGTTTCTTTAATGCTTCCGGATTCAAACGAATGTATACCGCTTTGGTCCCTTCTCCTTTTACCTGTACTTCACCGACCCCTTCGATCGACTCCAGTTTGGGTTTCACCACATCTTTTACCCATTGCTCCAATTCAGTGGCATTTTTCTTGTCACTGCTTACCGTAAAATTAATCATGGGGAAGGTGTTGAATCCAAACCGGTTAAAGATTGTATCCATCACATTGTCCGGCAAATCCAAACGGTCCAGGGCGTCCCTCATTTGTTGCTGCGCCTTGTCCAGATCCGCATCAAAATCAAATTGGGCAACCACCACGGAAGTACTGTCTGCCGAAATGGATGTAACCTTATCCACCCCTTTGACTCCCATGATTTCTCTTTCTATCGGCTTGGTCACCTCTTCGGCGATATCCTCAGGCGATGCCCCCGGATACGGGGTGACTGCGACAATCACCGGAAAGTTGATATCCGGCATGGCTTCCATTTTTAATTGGGTTGCTGTATAAACACCGCCACCGGTTACCAAAATGATCAAAATCAACACTGCGGCAACGTTTCGCAGTGAAAAACGGGTCAACCAATTCACCTTGACTCCCCTTTCATATCACCCATAAATAATTAATCTGATTAAATAATAACTTCTAAGCAAATTGAAAAATAGTGTATCTCACTGTTGTTCATATAAATTCCAATCTTTCATCCCATGAATACCAAAAACCGGAATCGGATTCCGGTTTTTGGTTCAATCCCTCATTGTTTTGTACTTTTTATCACCCTGACCGGATTTCCTGCCACAAAAGTGCCGGGGGGCACATCTTTGGTGACCACGGAACCGGCTCCGACCACCGCACGGTCTCCAATCGTCACTCCCGGAAGGATGGTGGAATTGGCGCCAATCATCACATGATCACCGATATACACATCCCCCAACCGGTACTCATCAATCAAATATTCATGCGTCAAAATGGTGGTGTTGTATCCGATAATCGTATTTTTCCCGATATGGATTTTCTCCGGATACAAAATATCCATCATCACCATGAAAGCAACCGCCGTGCATTCTCCGATTTCCATGCCGGTCAGCTTGCGATAAAACCACCTTTTCAACCCCATCCACGGCAAATAACGGGCAACCAAGATCACGAGGGTGTTTTTAAACACTTTCCAAAAGGGAACCGTCCGGTACACCTGCCATAATGAATTAGGCCCGCTCACTTTGAATCGTTCCGTCTTGCGCATGTTGTCCGCTTACCCCTTCTCTGTATCCAAAATGCGAAGCAAATCACGCATATCATGCAAATAATAGGCTGGCTCATACTTCTTCAGTTCCTCCGCATGAAGGCTCCAACCCACCGCTGCCGCATCGACCCCGGCGCGCTTGGCCGCCATCAAATCATAGCGGCTGTCTCCAACCATCAATGCCTCCTCCGGAGCCGCCTTTAACTGTTCCAAAGCCAGAAAAATCATGTCCGGAGACGGTTTTGCCTCGGGAGTGTCCCCGATGCAAACGATGGTTTTCATAAACGGGGTCAGTTGAAACAGATCCAATCCTCTTTCCACCACGACCCGCCGTTTATTGGAAACCACCCCCATCACCACACCGGCTTGATCCAACGCTTGCAAAACCTCCCGGACATGGGGAAACGCTTCGGCATATTCATCATGATGCTTGATATTATAGGCATGGTAGGTTTTCACCATCGCTTCGGCCTGATCAGGATCAAAACGGCGCATCTGGTCGAGCAGAGGCTCCCCCATGATCTTCAGCACATCTTCCCGAGTGTACTTTCCCGGACAATGCTGACTGAGCGTATGCATAAAAGAAGCAAGAATCAACGAATTGGTATTGATCAACGTTCCATCCAAATCAAAAAGGATGACGGAATATTTCACGCTTGTTCCACTCCTTCGGGATTTAAGCTTTTTTACTTTCACCGGCCTGCTTTGGGACAGTTCCGCTCATGCGACGCCAAATGATGAGAACCAGCCCCGCCAAGACGCCGATCAGGCTCACCAATTGCGCAATGCGGATGTTCCCCCCGGTTAACATTCCCGGTTCGAACAACAATTGCATCGGGGACCAAAGCCCAGCCAGCAGTTGTTCCAAAAAGCCGGGGCCGGAAAACGCAAGGCTGTCTGTCCGGAGGCCTTCAATGAAAAAGCGGCCCAATGAATACCAGATCAAGTAGGAGAAGAAAATCTCGCCTTGCCGGATGCGTATCTTTCGTAAACCGATCAGCAAAAGGAACCCGGCCAAATTCCAGATCGATTCATACAGGAACGTCGGATGATAGTACACACCGTAAATATTCATCTGCTCTATCAACCATGAAGGCAAATGCAAGCTTTCCAAAAAAGCCCGCGACACTTCCCCACCATGGGCTTCCTGATTGACGAAATTTCCCCAACGTCCGATCGCCTGGCCCAAAATGATACTCGGGGCTACAATATCCGCCATTTGCAAAAATGACAAACCATGCTTGCGCACAAATATGTATCCGGCTGTAAAAGCACCGATCAATCCGCCGTGAATCGCCAGTCCGCCTTTCCAAACGGCAATGATGTCTCCGGGATGCATGGCATAATACTCCCACTCAAAGAGCACATAATAAAGCCGGGCTCCCACGATCGCCGAAGGTAATACCCAGATCATCATATCCAATAAAATATCCGGATCCAGCCCCTGGCGCTTTGCTTCCATTGTCGCCAACCACAAACCCAACATGGCGGCCGTCGCCATAATGATCCCGTACCAATGCACCTGGATCGGGCCGATGGAAAAGGCCACGGGATCAATCACCATGAACGTCATTCCCTTCATCCCCCTTCTTCCCCAAACAGTAATTTCACAGATCCACCCTTCCATTTTGAACAAATTTGGTCTTCATTGTAACCTAAAAATTTTCACAAAGAAAATCCCTTTCAGATCAAGCGGTTTTCATTCAAAGCAGATTGGCCTGTCCAAAGCAACGTCATAAAAATCCCGGCGGACTTTCCGTGCAGTATTTTTCATTTTTTTATCGAATTATTTATTATGGACATAAAAAGTCTGATTCATTAAAATAGTATACACAAATCATTGGAGGGATTTATTTTGTTGGCGTTCGATTTACACCGAGAAGAAGCAGAACGTTATGATTGTATGGAATGCGGAAACAGCCAAAGTGTGTATATCATGGGAGATCGCGGATTTTGCTCCACTCCCGGATGTTTGTCCAATGATCCCATCCAGTTTGTGTACCTTCCCCATTGGCGCAAGCCGAAAACTTGTCACGCCGATCGCGAAATCACGCTTGAATAATAGATCACAGCCGGCTGCTCCTGACAAAAGAAGCAGCCTTTATGCGTGGTTTGACACCTTTTTGAACGATTCCTCCCCACGCGGCCTCCAACATTGTTCCAGCACCAGACAGATCAACATCCCCACCAGTAATCCGTTGCTCATCAAGGACTGAATCACCGGGGGAAAGTTTTGGAACACTTCGGCAGGAAGAAACATCATTCCCACCCCGGCCGACATGGTGATACCTAAAATCTGAAATCTCCGTGAATCCAGAGCTTCTTTTAACACGCCTTTCAAACCGATGCCGAACATTTGCCCGAAAGAAGCCAGCAATACCGCATAGGCCACCGGGCCCGGCAATTGGGCGAAAAACGAGATGATAGGCGGGATGCATGAAATGGCGACAACCCCGATACAGGCTGCCAGATAAGGACGTCTCCTCTTCTCGCCGGTCATGCTGACAAAGCCGGCGGAAACCGTCAAAGGAACCATTCCGACCGTCGAAAAAAGAGACGAAGCGAGCGTCGCCACCCCGTTGACCGTTCCGGAACGGGACAACAACCCGGATTCCAAGCGATTCTTCCCGGACAACACTTGTTCCATGGCTGACACACTTGCAATCAAATTGGACAAAAGCAACAACACAATCACCAATACGGTTAAAATCATGTTCGGATCAAAGACCGGCGTTCCCCAGGCAAAAACGGACGGAAGGGTGACAAAAGAAGAAAAAGAAACCGGCGCCGCATCATAACCCAACCCTGCAAAACCGGCCCAACCTGCCGCAATGCCGATTAAAACCGCATAATTTTTCATCCAGCCTTTTCCCCAAACGGAAAGAACCCACACCAACACAAAAACCGCCACCGACACGAGCAACAATTTGCCCTCCAAAGCATCACGGCCTTGCCCGATCCCGAACATTCCCTGAAAGAACACACCGCTTAACTGGAGCGACAACAGCATTAAAAAGGACCCGGTCACCAAAGGGGTAAATAAAAACAGGATTTTCGGAAGCAAGCGGAAGGCAGAAATAACGATGATGATGACTCCGGCCAAGATCATCGCCCCTTCCAACACCCGTAAGGTCTCCGAAAGCACGGCTTCACCGGCCCCGGCCATGGTTCCCATCACCGTGAACATGCCGAGCCAGATTCCCGCCGGACCGTCTGCCAAAGGATAACGGTGCCCCAGCCATCCCTGCAAAAAAGAAGTCAATCCGATTACAAAAAAAGTCCGCTGCATCAAGCCGGCAACTTCTGCAGCAGAGAGATGATAAAGCTGGCCGATGACAACGGGGAGCGAAAGGGCATTTGCCAACAAGAAGACCACCCATTGCAAAAAGGAAAAACCCTCTTTCATCCATGCATGTTCATTTTTCATCAAATTTTTCTTCTCCTCCTCCCGGATTCAACCCCATCAATCAAATTCCTCACTGTCATCAATCGCGGAACCCAATTGCTGGATAAATTGTTGTGCGGCATGATAACCCATTTGCTTCAACCGGTAGTTCATGGCCGCCACTTCAATAATCACCGCCAGGTTTCTCCCCGGGCGGACCGGAATGGTCAACTTGGGGATTTCTGTGTCGATAATGCGGATTTTCTCTTCATCCAGACCCAATCGATCGTATTGGCGTTCTTCCTTCCATGCCTCCAAATGAATGGCCAGCGAAATTTTCTTTTTATCGCGCACGGCTCCGGCCCCAAACAGCGTCATGACATTGATGATCCCGAGTCCCCGGATCTCCAGGAGGTAACGGATCAATTCCGGGGCATGTCCGACCAGCGTCCCTTCTTCGGACTGGGTGATTTCCACCGCATCATCGGCAACCAACCGATGGCCGCGCTTCACCAGTTCCAATGCCGTTTCACTTTTGCCGATTCCGCTTGAACCCGTAATCAGCACGCCGATTCCATACACATCCACCAACACCCCGTGCATCGTTGTGGCCGGGGCCAAGTATTTTTCCAGGTAATTGGTCAATTTGCTGGCAAATTTGGTGGTTGCCAAGGAAGTGCGCAAAATCGGCACCTTTTTCTTCTTGGACGCCTGGATCAATTCGGGCGGCACTTCCAACTGCCGCGTTACGATAAAACAAGGGATTTCCGAGTGGCACAACCGCTCCAAACGTTCCTCTCTTTTTTGCCTGGTCAATCCTTCAATAAAGGACAATTCCGTTTTGCCAAGCAACTGCAAACGTTCGACCGGATGATAAGTGAAAAAACCTGCCAGCTCCAATCCCGGCCGGTACAAATCCGCGACGGTCACGGCACGGTCCAATTGATCCCAACCATAAATCACTTCCAGGCGAAACTCTTGTATCAACTTTTCCAGTGTAACCTTTTTACTCATCGTCCGTATCTCCTAACATCCAACCGGCCTTTGATTGCCTTTTTGCCGGCGGACAGTTTTTTATTCTCACGGATGCCGTTCCTCTGCCGGCTTGACTTGTTTCATATCCTAAAATACCTTTTTTTCTGTTTCTTTGTCAAAACGGAAGGAGAGATTTTCTCTCCCGGCGTGACACAGGGAATATCCGGCTTCTTGTCGAATAAAAACCATAAACACGGAAATGGAAGCCGTCAAGGAGGAAACGCGTGATGCGCATAGTGGCTTGGCTCCTGATTCTGGCAGGCGGCATTTTCTTTTGTTACAATATGTATCATTGGCAGAAAGAAGCATCGGTCGTGGAACAGAATGAACAACTGGCGGCATCCATTGCCCCCGACTGGCATGTCCAAACCACGATGCCTTCTTTAAAACAGGGAGTCTCCGTCCCGCCCCCTCCCGTCCGCCAAGGTGAAAAGCTGGGAGAATTGGTGATTCCGAAACTGGGCCGGATTCTCCCGATCGTCAAAGGAACGGATTCCGATTCCTTAAAAAAAGGGGTCGGATTATACCAAGGGCATGGCACGGTTTACCCCGGGGACACCGGGCATGTTGTCCTGTCCGGCCATCGGGACACTGTTTTTCGGGATTTGGGCAAATTGAAAAAAGGAGACCGGTTATACATAAAATACGGGAACTATCTCTTCACTTATCAAATCCGTAAATCTTGGATCACCCACGCCGATGACCGGACCGTGATCGTTCCCATTTCCCGTCCGGTTCTGACCCTGTCAACTTGTTATCCGTTTGATTACGTGGGAGATGCCCCGGATCGGTATATCATCCGGGCTGAATTGATTCAAATTCAAGAAGGTGAAAACAAACATGATCATCGCAGTCGGATCGACCAATCCCGCTAAAGTCGGGGCTGTTGAAGAAGCGTGGCAGGAATTTAACCGGACCGGAACGGTTTTATCCGCTTCCGTTCCTTCCGGGGTTTCAGACCAGCCTTTTTCCGATGAGGAAACCATCGAAGGGGCCATTCACCGTGCACGCCGCGCCAAAAAAGCTTTGGACGCAGCCATCGGAATCGGCTTGGAAGGCGGAGTGACCGAAACGCCTAATGGTTTGTTTTTGTGCAATTGGGGAGCCCTTGTGGATGAAAACGGCCGTGTGCAGCTGGCCGGAGGGGCCCGGATTCCGCTTCCGGATTCATTCAGGACTCCGCTGAATCAGGGAAAGGAATTAGGATGGATCATGGAGGAATATTCCAAACAAAAAGGGGTTCGCCGGGATCAAGGAGCCGTCGGCATCTTCACCAACAACCAGGTGAAACGAAAAGAAATGTTTATCCATGTTTGCAAACTGCTTTTCGGACAATACCAATTTTACAAACATCATTCATAAAAAGGCTTGTGTTTTCCACAAGCCTTTTTATGTTGCCGGTTAATCCGTAAACCAACCCAAAATCCAGTTGGCCACGGTCATGATCAACGCCCCCAAAAATGCGGCGACAAATCCTTCCACTTCAAACCCGTCCACAAAGAAGCTGGCCATCCAAAACATGAACGTATTAATCACAAATGAAAACAAGCCCAATGTCAAAATGGTGATGGGCAAAGTCAACACCTTGATGACCGGCCGGACAATCAGATTGATGATGCTCAGTGCAATCGAGGCGAAAAGAGCGGCTTTCCAGCTTTCCACTTCAATTCCCGAAACCAAATGGGAAGCAAGAAAGACAGCAATGGCGCCCACAACGATTTTTAACAGGATTCTCATAAACATTCTCCTCCTTACTTAATTCATACCCGATTGTTCAAAGATATAAAATGCTTTGTGAACAATCAACCTTTTTCTTGAATCCCCCTCTGTCCCGGATGAGAAGGAGCAAAAGTTATGGAATCCATTCAACCGCCATGGCTGTCTTTTTTTGCAAACGGATCAAGCCGTCCGGAAAAGCCGGCGTCCCGCTTTCCTGTATCACACAAACTTCAGGATGCCATTTCTTCTCCCGTGCATTGGTTCACCATTTCGACCAGTCTTTTCTCCAGTTGCCCGGCAATCCGTTTCACCCGTTCACTTTCCACTTCCTTGGCAAGTTCACTCAGACGTAGAACACCGAGACGTACGGTATTTTTTTCTTGATCCCAATAAACCATGCATTTGGCCGGAAGCAAAAATCCACAGTCGGGATGTTCGGTTAACAGCTGTTTCGTCAAGTCGGCGTGAGACAACTCAAGAATGTAATAAGGCTGATTGAACCGGATTCCTTGTTCAAACAATTTTGTGGAAATATCATACTTCCATAATAATCGGAATTTATGTTCGGCGATTTTTTCCTCCAAACGCTTCAGCACCTGTTCCGTCGAAGCGCCTTTCACATCCACGACATATGAATACATCTCTCTCCTCCTCTTTTCAAACCGGTCTTCTTTTCCTATTGTATCATGATTTCTTTCCAATCTTTAATACACTGTATTCATGAATGAATAGAATCATGAAACCGAACACACTCTTTGATCCCTTCAATTGACTAATAATCAATCTCATTTTATAATTATTATAAATTGATATTGACTTTAATATATAGCCGTGCTATTGTAAAAATACAATGAATCAGCCCTTTCCTGCATTCAGGGATCATGCCACGGGTATACTTATCTTTAGGTTCTTCAGCAAGGAGGGGGATGGACTAAATGGATTGCCAACAAAAAATCACATCCGAAGTTGTAGGAAAAATCGAAAATGGTAAAGTGGTCTTATATCATCTTGGAAAAAAAATCGGCCATATTCCGTTGGACGAAAAGCTGCCTCATTTGGAAGAAGGCTATCAGTTCAAAAACGGAGACATCCATTCTTCACTCATCCCACCATCCCAACCTTCGCCTGACTCGTATGTGAGCGATTGCGATTTGGGATGGTGTTGACATAAAAAAGCAGGGGAAATCATTCCCCTGCTTTTCCTTTTCGCTGTTGCTCCATGACTTGCGAGCCCAGCGCCACAAGACGTTTTGTCATCTCTCCACCTACTGACCCATTGGCACGGGCTGTGGTGTCAGCCCCCAACTCGACTCCGAATTCTTGAGCGATTTCATTCTTCATCTGTTCCAATGATTCTCTGGCACCCGGAACAACAAGCCTGTTTCTTCTAGCCATTCGAATCACTCCTTTGTCGTAAGGTGGTGATGAACGTCTTGCATTATTCAGTTTGTCCGCAATTCCGTGCAATTATTGATTCCTTACTTTGGGGTTGCGGTCTCTTCCCGTTTTGCCAGCAGGGTTTCCATGCGTTTTTTGTCTCTTTCCAAAATCGGCGCCAGGAATTGTCCGGTATAAGATCCTTTGCTCTTGGCCACTTCTTCCGGTGTTCCTTTGGCAACGATCGTTCCCCCGCCGCTTCCGCCTTCCGGTCCCAGGTCAATCAGATAGTCCGCTGTTTTAATCACATCCAGATTATGCTCAATGACGACCACCGTGTCCCCGTTTTCCACCAGCCGCTCCAACACTTTGAGCAACCGCGCGATATCATCGATGTGAAGACCGGTGGTGGGTTCATCCAGCACATATAACGTCCGCCCTTGACTCCGTTTATACAACTCCGAAGCCAATTTCACCCGTTGGGCTTCCCCCCCGGACAATTGCGTGGCCGGCTGTCCCAGTTTGATATACCCCAGCCCCACGTCATAAAGGGTTTGCAATTTCCGTTGGATCCGGGGAATATTCGCAAAGAAATCCAAGGATTCCTCCACCGTCATTTCCAAGACATCCGAAATGCTTTTTCCTTTGTATTTCACTTCCAAGGTTTCCCGGTTATACCGTTTCCCTTTGCATTGTTCACACGGTACATAAACATCCGGCAGAAAATGCATTTCAATTTTAATAATACCGTCCCCGCGGCAGGCCTCGCACCGTCCGCCTTTGACATTGAAACTGAAACGCCCTTTCTTGTAGCCTCTCACCTTGGCTTCCGGCGTGGATGCAAACACTTCGCGGATATCATCAAACACCCCGGTGTACGTTGCAGGATTGGAACGCGGTGTTCTCCCGATCGGAGATTGGTCGATGTTAATGATTTTATTTAAATGTTCGGCGCCTTCGATTTTTTTGTGCTTGCCGGGCACCGTTTTGGCTTTGCCCAACCGGCGCGCCAAACCTTTTAACAAAATTTCATTAACCAGTGTACTTTTTCCCGAACCGGAAACGCCCGTCACACAGGTGAATACGCCGAGAGGAAAGGCAACATCGATATTTTTCAAGTTATTTTCCCGTGCTCCCGACACTTTGATCCATTTGCCGTTCGGCTCTCTCCGCTTCTGTGGCACGGGAATGAAACGGCGGCCGCTTAAGTATTCCCCTGTCAACGATTTTTCATTTTCCATCAATTCCTGCGGCGTGCCGGCAGCAACCACTTTTCCCCCGTGGGCTCCGGCACCGGGACCGATATCGATGATGTAATCGCAAGCCAACATCGTGTCTTCATCATGCTCCACCACAATCAGGGTATTCCCCAAATCCCTCATCTCCTTGAGGGTGGCAATCAAGCGGTTGTTATCTCTCTGATGGAGGCCGATGCTCGGCTCATCCAGAATATACAAAACCCCCATCAATTTGGAACCGATCTGGGTCGCCAGGCGAATCCGTTGCGCTTCTCCTCCCGACAACGTCCCGGCCGCGCGGGACAAACTCAGATAACCGAGTCCCACATTGACCAAAAAACCGAGCCGGCTTTTAATTTCTTTTAACACTTGATAAGCGATTTGGTTTTCCTTGTCCGACAAAGACAGGTTTTGGAAAAATTCCAGTGCCTCTTTGATCGAAAGACGAGTGACCTCATCGATGTTTTTTCCGCCGACGTAGATATGAAGAATCTCTTTTTTCAGGCGGGCCCCCTTGCAGGAAGGGCAAGACTTGGTTGTCATATACGTTTCCAAATACTCGCGCACCATGTCGGAACCGGTTTCTTTAAAACGGCGGTTCAAATGTCCCACCACCCCGTCAAACCGGGCCATGGCTTCCCGTTCAAAACCGCTGTTTCTCACATATCTGAAAGGAAACCGTTCATCGGAACCGTAAAGGAGAATATCCTTTTCCTTTTGGCTTAAATCCTGAAACGGCTTATCCATGTCAATTTGGAAATGGTCGCAAGCGGCTTTCAACAGTTGCTCGTAATAATGATTGCCGTTGGAAGAAGACCAGGGTTCAATCGCTCCTTCATTCAGGGAAAGGGACGGATCGGGAATCACCAGCTGCGGGTCGATCACCAACCGGTTTCCCAGTCCGTCACAAGCCGGACAAGCGCCGTACGGGCTGTTAAAAGAGAACATGCGCGGAGACAATTCCTCAATGCTGAAGCCGCACTCCGGACAAGCCAGCTTGGAACTGAACAACAACTCGTCCCCGCCGATCACATCCACCAACACTTCACCGTCACTGATTGCCAGAGCGGTCTCGACGGAATCCGTAAGCCGCGTGTTCACGCCCGGTTTGACGATGATCCGGTCCACCACCACTTCGATGGTATGCTTTTTGTTTTTCTCCAGTTTGATCTCTTCGGACAAATCCCGGAGTTCCCCGTCAATCCGGACACGCACATACCCTTGGCGGCTGATATCTTTTAAAAGCTTGACATGCTCCCCTTTTCGCCCTTTGACGACCGGTGCCAAAACCTGAATCCGGGAACGCTCCGGCAATTCCATGATCCGGTCCACCATTTGCTGAACGGTTTGCGATTTAATCTCGATTCCATGCACCGGACAATAAGCATGTCCCACCCGCGCATAGAGCAAGCGCAGGTAATCGTAAATCTCGGTCACGGTTCCGACCGTGGAACGGGGATTGCGGCTCGTCGTTTTCTGGTCGATGGAGATCGCCGGGGACAACCCGTCAATCCCATCGACATCCGGCTTGTCCATTTGCCCCAAAAACTGGCGGGCATAAGCCGAAAGCGATTCGACATAACGACGTTGCCCTTCGGCATAAATGGTGTCAAACGCAAGTGAGGACTTTCCGGAACCGCTCAACCCCGTGATGACAACAAACTGATCACGCGGAATCGTCACATCAATGTTTTTCAGATTATGCACCCGTGCACCGCGAACGACAATCTTTTCTTGCGACATGTCTTAAACCTCCGCTTTCAATTCGATAATCAAATCCCGCAATTCGGCAGCACGTTCAAAATTCAACTCTTTGGCGGCTTCTTTCATTTCTTTTTCCAGGTCGCGGATCAACTTGTTCCGTTCAGACTTGCTCATTTTCTTCGTTTGTTTTCCTGTCACATATTCAGCGGTTTGTTCCGCCACTTTGGTCGCCTCAATCACTTCACGCACGTCTTTTTGAATCGTTTGGGGGACAATTCCGTGTTTTTTATTGTAGGCCGCTTGAATTTGCCGACGGCGCTCTGTTTCATCGATCGCTTTTTTCATGGAGTCGGTGATCTTGTCCGCATACATCACCACTTCTCCGTGGGCATTCCGCGCAGCCCGTCCGATGGTTTGGATCAAAGAACGCTCCGAACGCAAAAATCCTTCTTTGTCGGCATCCAAAATCGCCACCAGGGAAACTTCCGGTAAATCCAATCCTTCCCTTAACAGGTTAATCCCAATCAACACGTCAAATTCACCCAGACGCAGATCGCGTAAGATTTTCATCCGTTCAATGGTTTTGATATCCGAATGCAAATAGCGGACTTTGATCCCCATTTCTTTCAGATAATCCGTCAAATCCTCCGCCATTTTTTTCGTCAGGGTCGTCACCAGCACGCGTTCATCCTGTTCAATGCGGTCATGAATCAGCCCGATCAGGTGGTCAATTTGCCCCTTGATCGGATGGATATGGATTTTCGGATCCAACAACCCTGTCGGGCGGATAATCTGTTCCACCACTTCCGGCGATTTCTCCAATTCATACGGACCCGGTGTCGCGGAAACAAATAAGATCTGATTAATCTTTTCTTCAAACTCGCTAAATCTGAGCGGCCGGTTGTCTTTGGCCGACGGAAGCCGGAAACCGTGCTCCACCAACATCTCCTTTCGCGCCTGATCCCCGTTGTACATCCCGTGAATTTGCGGAATGGTGACATGGGACTCATCCACTATGATCAAGAAGTCTTTCGGGAAAAAGTCCAACAAGGTGTAAGGCGGTTCTCCCGGCTTTTTGCCGACCAGGTGGCGGGAATAGTTCTCGATCCCGGAACAAAATCCGACTTCCCGCATCATTTCCAAATCATATCTCGTCCTTTGCTCCAAGCGTTGTGCTTCCAGCAGTTTGCCTTGTTCCCTCAGTTCCTTGAGCCGTTCATCCAGCTCCTGTTCAATCCCTTTCAAAGCCCTTTCCATCACATCGGAACGGGTGACATAGTGAGAAGCCGGGAAGATGGCAACATGTTCCCTTTCCCCGATAATTTCTCCCGTCACGACATCAATTTCGCGAATCCGGTCAATCTCATCCCCAAAAAACTCCACCCGGACCGCTTGTTCACTCCGGGAAGCAGGGAAAATCTCCACCACATCGCCCCGCACCCGGAACGTTCCGCGCACAAAATTGATATCGTTTCGTTCATATTGGATATCCACCAACTTACGCAACACTTCGTTCCGGTCCCTTTCCATTCCCACTCGCAAGGAAAGAACCAGATCCCGGTATTCCGTCGGTGAACCCAAGCCGTAAATACAAGAAACACTCGAAACAATAATCACATCTTCCCGCTCAAACAGAGCGCTGGTTGCCGAGTGGCGCAACTTGTCAATTTCATCATTGATGGACGCATCTTTTTCTATATAAGTATCCGTTGCCGGAATATAAGCTTCAGGTTGATAATAATCATAATAACTGACAAAATATTCGACGGCATTATGGGGGAAGAATTCCTTCAACTCCCCGCACAACTGCGCCGCCAACGTCTTGTTGTGCGCAATCACCAGCGTGGGTTTGTTGACCCGGGCAATCGTTTGGGCCATGGTAAACGTTTTCCCCGTCCCCGTGGCTCCCAAAAGGGTTTGGTACTTGTTGCCCGCCTGAATTTGGCGGACCAGTTTCTCAATCGCCTGCGGTTGATCCCCACGCGGCTCAAAATCCGACACCAGTTGGAATTGTTTTCCCATCCGACTCACCTCATTTCCACATGAAAGTATTATAACATACGGACACGACCTATAAGAACATTCGTTCCGAATCCAAAAAAAGCCTTTCCAGACCGGAAAGGCTTTTGGCTGACACCCGACGGGCGCCTGAATCTCTAAATTGCGGCCCAAGTCAGGACGTGGACCGGACGCGGGTTTTTTCGTCCGCCGGAAGGGCGGGAATCACTCCCAAATCAGCCGGATCATCCTCAAATAAAGTTTTTTGGGTGATGTGCAGGTTCTGATGTTCATCCAACACTGCCAGCTTGCAATGGGTCGCTGTTTCCGCCACCCGGGTCAGCTCCTCCATGCTCCGGACGGGCCGTCCGTTACAGCGCTGAATAACATCGCCAGTTCTCAATCCCATCGCTTCTGCCGGGGAATCCGGAATCACAGCCAGAACCTTCACACCTTGATGGTTGGAAACAAAATACGGCGTTGAACGTTTTTCCATCCACTTGGTTCCAAGATAGATCCCTTCATGCCCCAGCACCGCCAAAACTGCCATGATCCACCCGCCGGACTCCCATCCTTCCAAAAAGGCCAGCCCCAAACTTAAAATCACGGCATACAAAAAAGTAAAGGTGGATGTCTGCCTTTTTTGTTTTTTCAACATTCCCGACAGATTCATCCGCGCAAAACTCAAAAAAACCGGAAGCGGAATCCAACCATTTGGACCGCTCAACAGCAAAGGAACCGGCCAGCCTTTTTTCAGCATGAAACCACTCACCTGATTGACTTGGACCGGATAAGCTCCGTTTTCCCCATCCAAGCGGATCAAAGCCCATTCCAACCAATGGCTGGCGGCAATCAGCCATAACCAGTCCCGGGCAGGGAAAGCATACACCATTTCGGGGACCGGGAAAGGATCCAGCCACGTTGTTTCCGTCACGCAATAGTGAACCAGGCATAACATGCCGGCAGAATAAGCAAGACAAGCAAAACGCAGTCCAAAGACGGACAAAAGGAGCGTCAGGCTCCAAACCATGAACCAGTCTCCGGGTTGAATCTCCCACCGGCCCCCGGACAAACACAGGGAACCGGCCAAACCGACAATCAACGACCAGCAAGTTGTCCGAAGCAACAAAGCCCACTTGGGTTCCAAAACACTGTGAAACGTTTTGAGTTCATATCGCCTGCGCACCCACACATATACCACAATCATCCCTGTTCCCAGCCAAAAAGCCGGGTGAATGAACGTTGAAAACCACTTGGTCAAAAAAGAAAGCGGATCTTCCCAAACAGACCACAATTTGTCCTTCCTCCATATCATAAAAAATACCCCAATGGAAATCATTGGGGTATTTTCTATATTTCCGGGACAAATCCTTTATTTTTTCTTCAAGAGCTCCACTGCCACCTGCAATGTCACATCATTTTTCGGGTCGCGCAAAAAGTTGATAAATGCTTGTCGCAATTTATCGGAGGATACCTCATCCAGTTGTCCTGTCTCCGGAATTCCTTCTTTCTTTTGGAAGGACTTGACAGCCTGTTCGGTAGAACCGTCAAAATATCCGTCCGTGCGCCCCGGATGGTAACCCAGCGCATCCAAAATCAACTGCATATTTTTGACTTCGGTTGAATTATCATCTTTTTTTAGCGGTGCATCCGGCTGGGGAGGAAGCACATTGGCATATGCGGGTTTCTTCACGGGAACATCCGGTTTGATCCCTTTGGTTCCGCCATGCTGGTCAATCCAGTTTCCTTCCGGCGTCAACCATTTGGCGATGGTCAGTTTCAAGTTGCTGCCGTCATCAAAGGATTTGGTGGTCTGAACCGTTCCTTTTCCGAAGGTGGTTTCCCCGACCAACGGATATCCACCGGATTCTTTTAAAGCGGCTGCGAGAATTTCAGACGCACTCGCACTGCCTTTGTCAATCAAAACCGTGATGGGATAAGGCTTTTTGGTTTCCTGTTTGGAATGATATTCCGTGCGGCTTCCCGACTTATCCTCCGTCATCAAGACGCGTTTTTTGCCGGGCACCAATTGGTCACAAATTTCCAATACGGACTGCAAAAGGCCACCCGGGTTTCCGCGGACGTCAATGACAAGCCCGTTGATCCCCTGATCCTCCAGTTTTTTCAGCTCTTTGGCAAAATCTTCTGCTGTATTTTCCGAAAACTGCGTCAATGTGATCCGTCCGATTTTGTCAGGCAACATCGTTGCTTCCACGGTTTGAAGCGAAATTTCATCCCGCACCACCGTAATGTTTAGCGGTTCGCTGACGCCGGGACGGGAAATGAGCAATTGGGCTTTGCTTCCCTTCGGACCGCGGATTTTGCTGACCGCCTCTTGAATGTCCATTCCTTCCAAGCTTTGCCCGTTGACTTTTAACACTTGGTCACCTGCACGCAATCCGGCTTTTTCCGCAGGCGAATCCTTGATCGGCGCAATAATGGTCACTTGGCCGTTGGTCAATGTCACTTCGGCACCGATTCCCGTAAAGGATGACTGCAAATCTTCCTCAAATTGCGCTGCTTCTTTCGGACTCATGTAGGCGGAGTAAGGATCCCCCAGGGATTCAATCATTCCTTTGATGGCCCCGTCAATCAATTGTTCTTCATTTACTTTATGTAAATAAGAAGAAGTAATCGTTTGATATGCTTGCTTTAATTTCCCCTCGTGTGTTTCAAATGATTGAGACCGGTCAAAAGAAAACAGGGTTCCGGATTCCAGTTGATCAATCAACCCCCCGTCACCCACAACCAGCACGGTAAGCAAACTGCTGAAAATCATTGTCACAACCGTAATGATCGCGACGGTCCTGCCTTTAAAATTCATTGTCAGTAAACACCCACCTTTGGATCCCCTTGCAGGCGATCCGGATCAGCCCTTTATACTCTTTAATGTATGACAACCCCGGACAAAATAGTCGTCCGGGATATTATTTTAACTATATCACATTTTTAGTTCATATACCGTTCCGGGTCATAAGACGGCGGTTGGGCCCCTTGTCCGATCCGTACTTCAAAGTGCAAGTGCGGTCCCGTTGAGTTTCCGTTATTTCCAATCGCTGAAATGACCTGCCCGGCTTTTACTTCTTCCCCGGGTTGCACTTTGACTTGGTTGGGGTAACTGTGAGCATACCGGGTAAAGAAAGGCATGCCTTTATAATGTCCGTGATAAATGGTGATCAACCAACCATATCCGGAAGACGCACGGCTGGACACCACGACACCGTCAGCTGCGGCCTTGATCGGAGTGCCGATCGGTCCTCCGTAATCCACTCCCGCGTGAAGTTTTTTCGTTCCAAAGATGGGATGCACACGGTATCCGTAACTGGAAGTCTTTGTGACAGTGGTCGGTTTAATGAGCGGACCGGTGTATGCAAAACGAAGCTTGCCCGAACGCCATTCCGCCAGGTTGATCTGAATCAATTCGTCTTTATGTTCCTCCAGAATGCTTTCCAGCTGCTGCAGGCTGGCATCGGACGCTTCGAGTTCTTTCATCAACTTTTGATATTCTTTGTTAATTTGATCAATCAGCTTTTGTTGTTCCTCAATTTTCACCTGTTTTTCGTCAATGGCTTTCTGGCGATCGTCGACCGCTTTTTGGTATTCGGCCACGATTTTATAATCTCCTTTGACGAGAAGGCGAATGATTTCAAAGCGGTTCAAAAACTCATTAAAATCCTCTGCAGCCAGCAACTGGGCCAAGTAGTTATTTTCTCCGTGCAAATACATCCGGCTGATGCGAACATCAAAATCTTTCCGGATCTCTTGCAAATCTTTTTCCGCTTCCTGCCGCTTTTGCTCAATGGGCTCGATTTCCTTCTGGATGGACTCAATCTTTTGATCTGCTTCGTCCATCTTGCTTTTAAACTCTTCCATCTTCTGTTTCAAACTTTGCTGTTTCTCCAGGATTCCTTGTTTGTCCTCACGGACGCTGTCGATTTTTTCCCGGAGCGACTCGGCTGACACTGTTTGTGGAGGAGTCATCATTGCCGTCAATGAAGCAATCAAAGCCATGGTTAACCATTTCTTACTCATTGATATAAGCGCCTCCCAGTCTTTCTCCTAGTTCCCCATCGCCTTCCTGTTCTCTGTTCTTTTTTATATCACTCAAAACATATGAATATAGTTTAATTCTATTTTATATGGAAACATACAAAGAAATTTTGACGATTTTATCCTTTTTATCCAATTTGCTTGATGGGGTCAATGAAAATGGGAAGTCGATCTAATCACCAGGATTAGATCGACTTTATCCATGATTTGTTCTAGTAATATTGCAAGGGATCCACCGGTTTCCCGTTTTCATGTATTTCAAAATGCAGGTAGGGCACCAACTGGGGATAGTTCCCGACCGAAGCGATTTGTTGCCCTTTTTCCACACGATCCCCGACCTCAACTTGCACTGTGCTTGGATACATATGGGCATAAAGGGTCTTGAATCCATTTCCATGATCAATCACAATATAGTAGCCGTATCCGCCCGGGTCCGATTTTGTCAATACAACGATGCCTGAAGCCGCAGCCACAATCGGTGAGCCCATCGAATTTTTGATGTCAATTCCTTCGTGGCTTCCGTTTCGTTCCCCGAATTCAGAAGAGACTTTTCCGCCCGGTTGCGGCCAGGCCAAAGTATCATTCTCATGCCGGTCCGGTGAAGAAGATGCCGGCGGATGGGAATTGCGAACCTGTCTGTTTTTATCCTCCTGACGAACGGGTTGCATTTTCTCGGGCTCCGGCTCCCGTACCGGATGCTGAAGCGTCCGGCTTTGCTGCTGATACAACGCCGTATAACGTGTCAAATGTTGCCGGGCTTCTTTCAGCAAAGCCTCTTTTTCTTTTTTGCTTTTCTCGATCATGGCCACTTCATTTTCCAAAGCTTTTTTCTCTTTCAAATATTGCTTGATCACGGCACTTTCATTTTCCACGAACATAGAAAGAATATCCAGGCGCATCAAAAACTCCGAAACGGAATTCGCGCTCAACAAATAATAGAGATATTGATTTTTGTGACTTCTCTTATATATATGTACCAGCACCGCCTCAAACCGCGCTTCCAGCATGCTCAGTTTTTTTTGTTTCTCCAACAGGTTCATTTTCTTTTGCGCGATTTCTTCATTTAACCCCGCAACTTGCCGCTCCCTGGCCATAACCTGTTTTTTGGCTTCTTCCAGTTTGATCCATGCCGGGTTCTTCTGGTGTTCACTGTTTGCTTTGACCGAAAGCGGGCTTGCGAGGCTGAATAAGACCGCCTGAACAAGCATCATTGTAGTGACAAACCATTTTCGAACCACTTTGGTCGTACTCCTCCCGTTTCAATTCAGCTTACTTGCCCTGTTCCGGGGGCAAATAAGAGATGGGATCGACAGGTGTACTTCCTTTATGTACTTCAAAATGCAAGTGAGGTCCGGTTGAAAATCCATTACTTCCCACAGCTGCGATGACATCTCCCGCCGATACCTTTTGGCCGACTTCCACTTTTACCGTTTGAGCATACATGTGGGCATAAAGCGTGGAAAGTCCGTTCCCATGGTAAATGACAATGACATAACCGTATCCATTTGAAGGACGGGCTTCAATCACTTCACCGGACGACGCGGCACGGATCGGGGTCCCCATTTTCGCTGCGATATCCATCCCTTCATGCATCCGGTATTCCCGGTGAACCGGGTGATATCGCATGCCGAACGGGGAAGTCACCGTCCCGTTTACCGGCCAAAGAAAGCCGTCGCTTGCCGGAACATTGCCGTCCGGATGGTTTTGTTGCTCTTTTTTGCGGGCTTCTTCTTCCCGTTTGGCCACCCAGTTGCGCAATTCTTTCCGGGCCTGAATGTTTTGGTCCTCCAATTCCGCCAGGTTCGTCTCCAGCGCCGCCAACTTTCCTTCATGTTGTTGGTATTTTTTTTGGAGTTGAGCAAAAACGCCCTGGGCTTCTTTTTGTGCTGTTTGTAAGTTTGCCAAATCCTTTTGTAATTCCTGCTCAACTCCGGCCAATTCTTTTTGTTTGTCGGTATATTTTTGGATCACGCGCTGATCGGCCCGGGCCAAAATGCTGATATAATCGTACCGTTTCAGGAAATCCCCGATGGAGTCGGATTGTAACAAAAGCTCAAAGTAAAAATTGTTTCCTTTTAAATAAATATCCTGCATGCGATGTTTGTAAGTTTGACGCAAAAGATCCAATTCCCTCTCAACGCTTTTGCGCTCTTCCCGTTTTTCCTTTATTTGGTTTTCCAGTGCATAAACACGCATGTCCAACTGGTTGAGTTCCTTCTTTTTCGCTTCAATCTGACCCAAAATTTGTTTCATGTCCTCTTGCGCTAGTTCTTTCTTTTTTTCCAGTTGCAATATTTCTTGATCCCGTTGTCGGATTTCCTCTTTTTTCTCATCGATGGAAGAGGAATCTGTGATTGCAAAGCTGTCTTTGACGGGGATCAAAGAAAAAACCAGCAAAAAAGAAAATATCCCTGCAAATTCTTTCCTAATCACTTTGCTCCTCCTCGAACTAGATTCCTCCTCTTTACACTTTCAAGAAACGGCGCACGGAAATAATGCTTCCCAGTGTCCCGATCGCTGTTCCCAGAGCGAAAATGCACAAGGTCACATAAGTACCCAGCGAGAGGATCGGCATCATTTTCAGAATGGATTGGGCTTCACCGGCCCCCAAAATGGTGTAAGCCACTTGATAGAGAACCAAAACCAGGATGGTCGGAACGAGGGCACCAACCCATCCGATAAACGCCCCTTCAATAAAGAACGGCCACCGGATGAACCAGTTGCTGGCTCCCACCAGCCGTTGGATTTCAATCTCTTTCCGACGGGCAATAATGGTCAGCTTAATGGTGTTGGAAATCAAGAAGGCGGCAAGAGTCGCCAGCCCCAATCCGAAAATCAAAATGATGTTCCGAATCCAGCTGGACAATGTCAGCAATTGCTCGGTCACATATTCACCGTCATCCGCTTCGTCAATTCCCGTCACCGATTTCACCTTTTCGGTCAGGCTTTTGATCTGATGGGGATCTTTGGGTACAACCGTGATGACGTCAGGCAAGGGGTTTTTCCCTTCCCCTTCATAACTGCGGAAAATTTCCGTTCCTTCCTCTCCCCATTGGGCCTTCAGCTGACGCAATCCTTCTTCCTTCGGCACCAGTTCCGCACTTTTCACTTCGGGCATCGATTCGATTTGTTTCAATACTTGGAGCTGCTGGTCATCCGTCAACTGCTCGGCAAGTGCTGCACGAATCGCCACCTGTTTATCCAGCTCCACCGCCATGTAGCGGACGTTGAATGCAAAAATGAGGAAAATACCGAAGATAAACAGCGTAACGGCTACAGCACTGATCGCGGCAAAACTCATCCAGGCATTGCGACGCACGCCGCGATAAGCTTCCCGAAAATGTCGCGATAATGTCTCAATCCTCATAGCCGTATTCTCCTCCCATTTCGTCCCGGACAATCACACCTTGTTCAATGGCAATGACGCGTTGTCTGAGTGTGTTTACAATTTCTTTGTTGTGTGTCGCCATTACGATGGTGGTTCCGCGCCGGTTAATCTCTTCCAGCAGATACATGATGTCCCAAGAGTTTTCCGGATCGAGGTTTCCGGTGGGCTCGTCCGCTATCACAAAAGTTGGATTATTGACAATTGCGCGAGCGATTGCCACACGTTGCTGCTCCCCTCCGGAAAGTTGCGACGGCAAGGCATGCATCCGGTCCGCCAGACCAACCAGCTCCAAGACTTCGGTGACTCTCGGTTTGATTTTGCGTTTGGGAGCCTCGATCGCTTCCATCGCAAAAGCAACATTTTCAAAAGCTGTCATATGCGGAAGCAATTTGAAATCCTGGAACACGACACCGATTTTGCGGCGAACATGCGGAATTTTCCAATCGCGTACCCGTTTGACGTTGACCCCGTTGATCAGAACAACGCCGTGCGTGGGTTTTTCTTCTCTGTACATCAGCTTGATAAATGAACTTTTCCCCGCTCCGCTCGGTCCGACCACATACACGAATTCTCCCTGGTCGATCCGTACGTCCACTCCGCGGAGAGCTTCAACCCCATTTGGATAAACCTTCCACACATCATGCATTTCAATCACGAAAACTCACCCCAGGAAACATGATTTTCAATATAGTTTATCTCTCTCCATTTTTTCTCCTGCTTACTGATGGTAACAAAAATGGTTCGCCACTTCATCCCATTATCATCCTAAATTTGAAGAAAAATATCAAATAAAGAAATGGCTTACTTTCCTTCAAAAACTACTTCAATATTATAACACCATTCACCAATTTCCCGGGTTAATATTTTGCAAAATCATTTTTTATTCAAAAATACAAAAAACCCCAAATGATGGTGATTTGGGGTATTATCTTACCATAGAATTCCTTCCTAGTAAATATTGGATAAGGTTTCCCGCTGCTTTTTAAGCGTGGCGATTTTGTTTGAAAGTGTCTTCAACACTTGTTCTTTTGCGGTTCCTCCCTCGCTTTTGCGCGCATCCACCACATTTTCCAGTTCCAAACAGGAATAGACATCTTCCCCGATTTCCGGGGAGAAACGGTGAAACTCTTCCAAGGAGCAATCACTCAAGGTTTTTTCTTTGTGAATGGCATACAAAACCAGCTTTCCGACAATTTCATGCGCTTTGCGGAAAGGAATGCCTTTGCCCACCAAATAATCGGCCAAATCCGTTGCATTGGCAAACCCTTGCCCGGCATGCCGTTTCATTTTCGATTGGTTGACTTCCATCGTTTCAATGAGGGCCGCCATCAAACGAAGGGAACCTTTTAACGTGCGGACCGTATCAAAAACCCCCTCTTTGTCTTCCTGCAAGTCTTTGTTGTAGGTGAGGGGCAAAGCTTTCAGCGTGGTCAACAAAGCCATCAAATGCCCGAACACCCGTCCGGTTTTTCCGCGGATCAACTCCGGGATATCCGGGTTTTTTTTCTGCGGCATCATGCTGCTTCCGGTGCAAAACGCATCATCCAGGATGACATATTGAAACTCTTCGCTCGACCACAGAATCAGTTCTTCCGACAGCCGGGACAAATGAACCATCACCAAGGAACAGACTGAGAGAAACTCCACCAAATAATCCCGGTCACTCACCGCATCCATGCTGTTATCGTAAAGCGAGGAAAATCCCAACGCTTTTGCAACCATTTGCCGGTCGATGGGAAATGTCGTTCCCGCAATGGCACCGGCCCCCAACGGACAGCAGTTGACGCGTTTGAAGCTGTCGATGAACCGTTGTACATCCCGTTCAAACATCGAAACATAAGCCAATAAATGATGGGCAAACCGGACGGGTTGCGCGCGCTGCAAGTGAGTGTATCCCGGCAATATGGTATCCACGTGTTTCTCGGCCTGTTTGAGCAAAGCTTCCTGCAATTCCAGGATCTTTCCGGCCAGATCGACCGTCTCCTTGCGCACATAAAGGTGCATATCCAAGGCAACCTGGTCATTCCGGCTCCGTCCGGTGTGCAATTTTCCGCCGACTTCCCCGATTTCGTCGATCAGCATCTTCTCGATGTTCATGTGAATGTCTTCATGTTCAATGGAAAATTCGGCTTTCCCTTCCCGGACTTTTTGCCGGATGGTTGACAAACCTTCCAGTATCCGGTTTGCTTCTTCCCCGGTGATAATCCCGCATGCGCCCAGCATTTTCACATGCGCCATGCTCCCTTCGATGTCTTCTTCAGCCAATTCTTTATCAAATCCAATGGATGCATTAAAGGCTTCCACCCACTGGTGTGTGGTCTTGGTGAAACGCCCGCCCCACAGTTTCATGGTCTTCCTCCTTTTTATGCACGCTTGCATAAATATTCGTCGGCAATCCCCACAATTTAATAAACCCGACAGCCGCCTGATGATCAAAACTGTCTTCATTGGAGTAGGTGGCCAATTTTTCGTTGTATAACGAATAAGGGGAAATTCTTCCCGTCACCGTCGCATGGCCTTTGAACAAGTTTACGCGAACCTTTCCGGTCACCACTTGTTGCGTTTCTTCAATGAACGCATCCAGCGCTTTTTTCAGCGGCGAATACCAAAGCCCGTCATAAACCATTTCCGACCACTTTTTCTCAACCGTGGCCTTGAACTGCAAAACATCTTTCGGCTGCGTCAGAAATTCCAGTTCCCGGTGTGCGTTGATCAATGTGACCGCTCCCGGACATTCATAAACTTCACGCGATTTAATTCCCACCAGCCGGTCCTCCACATGATCGATCCGTCCGACCCCGTGTTTTCCGGCCAACTTGTTCAATTGCTCCAAAATCTCAGGGAAAGAAAGCCGGTTTCCATTCAGGGATACAGGAACGCCTTTTTCAAAAGCGATCTCGATTTCGTCCGGTTGATCCGGGGTGCCGACCAAAGGACACGTCCATTCATAAGCAGCTTCCGGAGGCGCCTGCCACGGATTCTCCAATTCACCGCATTCACAACTTCTTCCCCACATGTTTTGGTCAATGCTGAACGGATTGTCCAAATCAACCGGAATCGGAATCCCGTGTTTTTTTGCATAAGCAATTTCCTCATCCCGGGTCATTCCCCATTCCCGTACCGGGGCCACCACTTTCAACTTTGGATTCAATGCCGCAACCGAAACATCAAACCGGACTTGGTCATTTCCTTTTCCCGTGCAACCGTGGGCAACGGCAACGGCCCCTTCTTCTTTTGCGATTTCAACCAGCACTTTGGAAATCAACGGACGGGACAAGGCCGAATGCATCGGATACTTTCCTTCATATAAAGCATTGGCTTTCAAAGCCGGCAGCAGGTATTCTTCAGCAAACAACGCTTTGGCATCGACCACAACGGATTTGACTGCTCCCACTTTCAACGCCTTGTCCTTGACAAAATCCATGTCTTTGCCTTCCCCGACGTCCAATCCGACCGCAATCACATCATAGCCGTATTTTTCTTTCAACCACGGAATCGCAACTGATGTATCTAAACCACCTGAATAAGCTAAGACCACTTTCTCCTTACTCATGGGTATCCCTCGCTTTTAATAAAAATTCATTTATATGTATGATTATACATCCTGTGCATAAAAAATCCACCCCCAATTTTTTGAACCGGCTAAAAAAAAGCAGAAACCTTTTTCCGGTTTCTGCTCTGAAACGATGATCCACCCCGGATGGAACGGCTCAATCTTTCCTTCCCACCGGCACAAAATAGGAAAGGTTTCCGGTGATTTTCCGATCCACCCTCGCGATCACGGCCGAAGGCTTTCCGCCAATCAAAAAAGACCCCCACAACAATTCCCCCTGATAAGCTCCCTTGAGGGTTTCCACTTCCACTTTTTGCAGGGACACCAATTGTTGATAAATCATGGGTTGATCCCAATAGGCATCCTGGTTGTCCCGGACAATCAAATTCCCGTTTTGGTCATACAAAGAAACGGCGCCGCCCTCCCGGCCGAAGAATGGCTTTTTCACATAAGCCGCATGACCTTTAAAATTGTTTTCCAAGTAGGTGGGCAACATGTACGTTGCGATCACATCACGTTCTTCTTCATTAAAAAAAGTATTTGTTTCATATAAGTTCCAAATCAGTGCCTGTAAAGCTTTGGTTTGCGATAAAAGAGCAGAGGGGGGATTAATGGAAACCAGCTTTTGACCGGCCATGAGGGAAAGGAGATGCGCCCCGGTCGGATAACCATCCTCATCCGTGTCTTCGGCCATGATTTCAATGGCATGCAAACGATATAAAACGTCCACCGGTCCATAGCCGGCATGATCCTGCTTGGCATACAACCGGTCTCCCCGGACGGCCAATGCCGACAACGGGACAAAACGGGCGCAAAGGCCTGATTTCTCCATTAAATACCGGGTCGTCCCGGCATCTTCTTCATGCCAGTCCAACGCGCTGAAGCAGATGTGATCGGTTCGGAAGCCTCGTTTCTGGTATGCCTCCACCACGTTTTGAAAGGCATCGGTCAAATCTTGCTCCATGCCTTCATTCGGATCTTGATATCCCATCGCTTTCGTAACCCGCCCGTTGACATAAAAAGCTTCCACAATGCCTGTGGGGGTGTCACTGTTAAATTCCAGCATTTTCAATCCTTGCGGGGTATAGGCAAAGTCAAAACGACCGATCACCGTTGGCCAGTCAAGCAGAAAAGGTTGCCGGACGGCTCTTCGGGCTGCTTCGGGAATTCCCAACTCCTCCAACAACCGGTCATCGGCCTGCTGTAAAACCTTGACCGTGCGTTCATAGATTTTCCCCAAACACGCGGTCGCTTGTTGAATTTCATGATGAAGCGCCGGGTCCAAAGGGTAAACCGAAGCGAGGGCATATTCCTGACCGTACATGACGTCCCAGGTAAACACCTTTTCTTCTCTCAGCAGATGGTAAATCTGTTCCCTGCGCTTGGCATAATTTAAATCTTTCAAAATTTATCCTCCTGAACCACGGATTTTGCCAATTCCTGATTTGTAACTGCTGCCCGTTTTTTTGTAACCGGATGAAACCAGCGAGTTTTCTTTGATATAATACATTTTCTTCCCGTTGATCACCACGTAACTGTCCGGATCCACCCGGCTTTGGTCATCATCGCATAACAGATCATGATTCTGGTCGCGGCAAAATTCCCAGTCATTCTTGTCATCGCATCCCGACAGCGGGACGGACAGCATGGCCAGGGTAAACAACCCCACCAGATGGCGGCTCTTTTTCATCCGTTTCCTCCTCCTTCCTTTAAAACGGGAACAGCATAGATCACATAAACATACCGGTTTTCATCCACTTCCGTTGATGTCGTTTTCCACCATTGCCCGTCAATGTAGTGCAGGCTGCTGAGCAAACGGAGCAAAGCATCTTGTGCATGATGAAATTGATAACAATGAACCACAGGATAACCGGACCACCGTGCATCAAAATGGCGCACTTCCATGCGGATTCCTTGCCAGGTCGGGCTGAAACGGAGGCGGTCGTCAAGCACTTTTTCTTCTTCGCTTCGTTTTACATAAATCTTGTGCACGGGCGGGTCCGCCTGGATGTGAACACATTCAAACACGTCTTTCCCCCTGACAAAATAGTCACACGCAAAACGCATCATCACTTCTTCCTTGGAAACAGACGGATACTCATACAAGACGGAAATCTCCTCTCCGTCTTCCATCAAATGATATTCCAGCTTCTCCATATTTACCCTCAATTCCAAATAATAATCAACTCAACAAAAATATAGTTCTATAATATGAAAGGGTTTTCCCTTCTTTGTCATGAAGAAAGAAGCAGATTGATAACATCTGCTTCTTTTCCTTGTCATCAGGAGGCGTTGGGAACCTCTTTTTTCGCTTTTTTCAGTTTCAACCAGCGTCCGCATAACAGAACAAACGCGATCATGACGAGATAGAAAACATATTGCAACCATTCCGCTCCTTGGAAAAAGGGACGGATGAACTTGTCATCTGCAATCATTTTTGCCGATGTAAAGGCCAAAACTCCCGATCCGATGTAAATAATCGACGGATACTTTTCCAACAGCTTAAGGAACAAGGTACTGCCCCAAACAATGATGGGAACGCTGATCAACAATCCGATAATCACCAGCATGAAGCTTGCGTGAGCAGCGCCGGCCACGGCGAGGACGTTATCCAAGCCCATCAGGGTGTCGGCGATCACAATCGTGCGGATCGCGGACATCACACTGCTGGCCGCTTCGACATCTTCATCGCCTTTCTCTTCAATCAGCAATTTCATGGCAATCCAGATCAAAAGCAGCCCGCCGATCAACAAAAGCCCCGGAACCTTTAACAACCAGACCACCGCCAGCGTACAAAGGATCCGCATCACAACGGCACCGACAGTCCCCCAAAAAATCACTTGTTTTTGCTTGTTTTTCGGTAAATTGCGGGCGGAAAGCCCGATAACAATGGCATTATCTCCTGCCAAAACCAAATCAATGATCACAATGGAAAGTAAAGCGGTGAGAAACTCAACTGACAAGAAGTCCAAATTCTTTCCCTCCATTTGTTATTGGATTCAGGGGATTACAAAAAATGGCAAGACCTTTGCATGACAAATCACGCAAAGGTCTTGCCAACAACATAAAAATGTTGCAACAAAGCCGGGGATAAACCCGTAATGACGACTTTGTTGTAAATAGCTACTCCCCTTAATCAAAGAACAAAAAATGATTCAATTATTCAGTTCATACAAACATTATATAAAAATTTGTTCCTCCGTCAATAATTTTTCTGCCAGTTCATAAATATTTTACAGTAGCTCATTTTTTCACCTCTTGATCATGATAAGAATAAACCGCCAGATAAATCACACCCTTATCCTCCGTGTGCTCGTCCGCCCATTGGTAATCCCAACCAATCACGCTGACCAGACGATCACTCTTTTGCAATTGGTCCAACAATGAAGCAAACTCTTTTTGATTGGCCTTTACTTCCAACTGAACCCAAGAAGGAACCAATTCCGGGCGCACCACCATCCCCAATTGTTGCATGAGCTCTTCTTCACTGACCGGTCGGGCCTCACTTTGCTCCGCAGTGTCCTGACGTGCAATTTGGTGAAGATCTGCTAAGCTTTCCAGCTTCAAAAAATCGGCACCGGACGATTTGACGGCCCGCTCAATATCGACAACATAGCCCGGATCCCGCCGGTTCAGCGGAATTCTTTCCTCCAGCCGTCTCAACTCCATATGGGTTAACACAGACGGGGGTTGGTAATCAGGCGCCAGGTATTTTTGATGCCTTTCAATGTTTTGGGCCAGGGATTCCCTCTCCCTTTCCAGCCATTTTTGTTTTAAAACCAAGGGATGCACCAGATAAAAATAGAGGGTCAGGATGAGCAAGAATCCAGCCGCCAGGGTCATGATTAAGAACTTTCCGGACTTCCATCGCCGGATCTTGACTGGTTTTCGGATGATTCTTCCACTCCTTTCTCTCTTTTTAAATCCAGCCGGAAATGCACCAATACCTGATTGGCGTTTTTTTCATAAACTTCATTCATGCAGCGGTCTCCGACACACTCGATCCATGCTTCCTGATACAAATCCGGCTTTTTTTCAACCAGTTCCTGAAGAAATTTCGTCGCTTCCGGAATCGAAGAAAAATAGGCCCAACCTTCCAATTGATTTCCTATTCCTTGCAGGCGAAACAAGTCCGTGCCGCGGGGTATCATTTGATGCACTTGATAGGCCGCTTCTTTCCAACGCTGTTGACTTGCCTCCACTTTTTGGATCGTTTTTTCATAATCCATGGCTGGTTGCTGACTCTCATAAATTTTCTCTTCGTTTTTTTTAAGCTGAATGGCCTGATTCAACTGTTTTCGCTTTTGGGCCACTTCCGCTTCCAAAGCCGACACGCGTTCACCGGCAACCTTCTTGGCATATAGAATGCCCACCCCCAAACCTGAAAGCAAAAGCAAAATCCCGGACAAAAAACTGTAAAAAAACCGTTTGTATATCGGCTGTGGCGGCAAAAAATTCATGGTCCCATTCCTTCCTTCTCATCCACCGTCAGACCGATCGGGATCGACAAAGCATTTCCGAGCCATTTCGATGCGCGGTCACGCAACGGTTCGGGCATGATGATCTCTGCCGGAGGGGCAAGTTTGACAGACGCCTCCAAATGTTGCTGAAGCCAGTTTTCCAACAAATAAAAATCCAATCCTTCCCCGGACAAAAACCATTCCGCTCTGGAGCTTTTCAACCATTTTCTCTCCTTGTTCGAAACTTTTTCAAAAATTTGTTCCATCAACCTTTTCCCGTATCTCTCCACCTCTTGTTTCTCTTTCAACAAGGGATGGAGCGGATCGGGATGCGGACGGTCCTCATGTTCTGCAAACGAAGCCATCGGCAGATGAAGATGATAAACCCGTTCCAGTTTTCGATCGATAAAATGGCTGACCTCCACATCCTGTTTGGAGATTTGAATCATCAGGGTATGGGGCGTCTGAAAGCTCCGGTGATAATGGATCCATCGGTACAAACCGAAAGGAGCCAGATCAATATGAACCGGATCCAATCCGCAATATTGAAAACACCGGACAAAAGAGTCAATGTATGACTGAGAAATCAACGCCAGAAAAACCTCTTGCTGGTCCCCGTCTTCCCAGACATGATCCAGCAAACGGAAATCAAACACCGGATCGGAAAAAGGCAGGTCCAACACGGGAATCAAATATTTTTCAATCCATCTCCGGTATTTTCTTTTGCGCATTTCCGGCAACATCACCCGTTTAAACAAAACATGACGACAATGGATGCTGACATGCACCCGTTTTGTATTGAGTCTTCTCCCCAACAAGGCCTCCTGGATGGTTTGGATCAATTCCTCCCGATCCAAAAACGTGCCCGATTCCGCCCACACACTGGGCAACGGATGGACCACATATTGGAGAAGCTCCATGTTCTTCCTCTTTTTCTTCACTTCAACCAATTTGAAAAAAGAAGAGGATAATTCAACACCAACATGTATAGCCATAACCGGTTCTCCTTTGCAAAATCATCCTGACGACACCACACGGATCAACGGCTGGTTATCACTTTTTACCAACATCATAACATTTATTATTTTAATTTTTAATTCGCATAATCCTTTTACTTTGACATAAAATCAAATCCCTGTCAAAATTCGCTCCACGCAAAAAAAAACCCCGGTTTCTTTCATTTCAGAAACCGGGGGTTTTCATCCGGGTCAACCATCAGCCAAAATGGCTACCAAAAGTGCTTTTTGCGCATGAAGACGATTTTCCGCCTGATCAAAAACCACGGATTGCGGTCCCTCCAAAACTTCTCCGGTCACTTCCAGTCCGCGGTAAGCAGGCAGGCAATGCATAAAGATGGCATCGGGTTTCGCTTTTTCCATCAGCGAAGCATTCACTTGATAAGAAGCAAACGTTTTGTTTCGTTCTTCTTTTTCTTCTTCTTGTCCCATGCTCGCCCAGACATCTGTGTAAACCACATCGGCCCCTTGCACGGAAACGGCCGGATCATAATGGAAAGTGAGAGAGGCTCCCGTTTGTCCGGCGATTTGCTCCGAGTATTCCCAAACAGCGGGATCCGGTTCATAACCCGGCGGCGTTGCAACATGCAAATCGATGCCGGTGAGCGCCGAAGCCTGGATCAGAGAGTGAAGGACATTGTTACCATCCCCGACATAAGTCAATTTCACTCCTTTTAACGATCCCTTCTTTTCCAATATGGTCAACAAATCGGCCAGCGCCTGGCAGGGATGGGCCTGATCGGAAAGCCCGTTAATGACCGGAATGGTTGCGGCATCGGCCAGGCGCTCGATTCTTGCATGTTCATGGGTGCGGATCAAAATCGCATCCACAAACCGCGAAAGAACACCTGCCGTGTCCTCCATGCTTTCTCCCCTGCCCAACTGCATCTCATCGTTCCGGAGCAAGACCGTGTATCCCCCCAACTCCTTCATCCCGACTTCAAAAGAGACACGGGTCCGGGTGGACGGCTTTTCAAACAGCATCGCCAGGCTTTTTCCTTTCAGCGGCTGACAGTGTTCTCCCTTGTTCCGCAGTGATTTGAGTTTGAGGGCTGATTGAAGCAAAGCTTCAATTTCATGCGGCTCCCAGTCGATCAATGTTAAAAAACTCTTCCCTTTTTTCCCTGCTAATAACGGCATTTCCAAAGTCTCTTTCACTATCGCCCCTCCTCACATGCCGATTTTTGTTTGTGACAAGGTTTGGTGCAAAACGGAGGCCGCCTGGTCTATTTCTTCTTCACTTACAATTAAAGGCGGCAACAGGCGCACAACCTTTTCGCCGGCAGGAAGCACAACCAGTCCGTTTTCCAACAGCTGACGGATGAACGGGGCAGCCGGTTCATCCAGCTCAATGCCGACCATCAATCCTTTTTGGCGGATTTCCCGGACAGCAGGAAGGGATCGGATCAAACCGTCCAGCTTCTTCTTTAAATACTCCGCTTTTTCCCTTACCTGTTCCAACAATCCGGTTTGTTCGATTTCGGTCAAAACCGCATCACAAACGGCCATGGCCAACGGATTACCTCCAAATGTCGTCCCGTGTGTGCCGGGGCCCAACACCGGTTTCAAGCGGGAATCCGCCACAACAGCCCCGACCGGATACCCGTTTCCCAACCCTTTGGCAACGGAGATTGCATCCGGCTTGATGCCATATGCCTGATAGGCAAACCATTCACCCGTCCTTCCGACTCCGGTCTGCACTTCATCGATCATCAGCAAAATCTCTTTTTCTTTACACCAATCCGCCAATTCCCGGACAAACGCCGGATCAGCCGGCCGGACCCCGCCTTCCCCCTGCACCAGTTCCAAGAAAACACCCGCAGTGGTTGTCCGGGTTGCTCCTTTCACCGCCTCCATGTCTCCATAGGGGACCGTGCGGAATCCGGGAGGCAAAGGGTCAAATCCCGTTTTAACTTTCTCTTGCCCCGTGGCCGTCAAAGTGGCCAGTGTACGGCCGTGAAAAGAGCCGGTGAATGTGATGATTTCAGGCTCATGGATGATCTTTGCGTCTTTCGCCCATTTCCGGGCCAATTTGATTAATGCTTCATTCGCTTCCGCCCCGCTGTTACAAAAGAAGACGGCATCCAACCCGGTGATTTGGCACAACTTTTCCGCCACTTTTTCCTGCAACGGCTGTTCAAACAGGTTGGACACATGCCAAACCGCCCGGGCTTGCGCCATGAGTGCTTCCAACACGCGGGGATGTTTATGACCCAAATTGGTCACCCCGATGCCGGAACCAAAATCCAGATACCGTTTTCCCTGTACATCGGTCAACACCGCCTTTTCGCCGTCCACAAAATGAACGGGGTGGCGCTTATATGTTGGAAACAGAGACACGTTCGCTCACCTCTTTCTTCATCAGGCATGTTCCCGGGGAATCCGGTCTTTTTTCATCTGTGTCGCGACCTTTTTCCCCGTTGATAATCCACACTTTCTCCACCCCGCCGTTCAAGCAACGGACCGCGGACCGGACTTTCGGGATCATACCGCCGGTGATCTGCCCATCTGAAATCAATTGCTCCACCATTTCCGGTGTCGCATGGCGCAACAGATTTTTTTCATTTCCTTCCTTTATGAAAATTCCGTCCACATCGCTGACCATGACCAATTGTCTCGCTCCCATCCCTTGTGCAACCAAAGCGGCCGCTTCATCGGCATTGACATTAAACGCTTGCCCTTTTTCCCCGATTCCGAGGGATGAAAGGACAGGAACCCAGCCAGTCTCCAACATCTGATGAAGCACTTTCCGGTTCAGTCCGGTCACTTCCCCGACAAAACCCAGTTTTTCGTCTTTGGGTTTCACCGTGATCAAATTCAGATCGATTCCGCTTATACCAAGCGCCGGAATCCCTTCTTGGAGCAAACGCGAAACGAGCTGTTTGTTCACTTGGCCGGCCAACACCATTTGCACGATATCCAGCGTTCCTTCATCCGTGACCCGTCTCCCCTCGATAAACACCGGTTTTTGGCCCAGTTTGTTCATCCAGTTTGAAACAAAAGGACCGCCGCCGTGCACGATCACATACGGAATGTTTTCTTTTGACAACTCCCTCAACTTCCGGAAAAAATCCGGGTGAAGCCGTTTCAGCACGCTTCCCCCCAATTTGAACACAATCATTGGAGACTTTCTGTTCCTCCTTTGTTTATGTCCGGTAGCTTGCATTGATGCGGACATATTCATAGGTCAAATCACATCCCCAGGCAACGGCTTCCTCCATTCCGTCGCCCAGATCCAACCGGATCTCCACGACATCCTGTTTTAACACTTGCTCCGCCAGCTCTTCACGAAAGTCTGAAGCCATCCCTTTTTTCACCACCTGAACCGGTCCCAGCCAGATATCCATGTTTTCCGGATTTAACGAAGGATCGGCATAACCGGCTGCGCAGATGACCCGGCCCCAATTGGCATCCTCCCCGAAAACAGCGGTTTTCACCAGGTTGGATCCCACCACGGATTTGGCCACCTTCCGTGCTGCTTCCTTCGACGGGGCTCCTTCAACCCGGACCTGAATCAAGCGGGTGGCTCCTTCGCCGTCGCGGGCAATCATTTTGGACAATGCCCCGCAAACGTATTGGAATGCGGCTTGAAACCGTGCCCATTCCGGATGCTGACGGGTAAGGGGCCGGTGACCGGCATATCCGCTTGCCATCACCAACACCATGTCATTGGTGCTGGTATCGCCATCCACCGTGATCATGTTGAATGTTTCATCGGTGGTTTGCCAAAGCAATCTCTGCAAATGATCCGGCCCGATTTTGGCATCGGTGGTAATAAAAGAAAGCATGGTCGCCATATTGGGATGAATCATGCCGGAACCTTTGGCCACTCCCGCAATGGTTACCGGCTTCCCGTCAATTTCCAAGGTGACGGCAATTTCTTTGGTGCATGTATCCGTCGTCAGGATCGCTTCAGCAAATGCAGCAGGTTGGTTGTCCGTCTCCGTCACCAATCGTTTTAAGCCGGCCGCGACCCGGTCCATGGGCAAATACTCGCCAATCACGCCCGTGGAAGCCACGGCGACCAAATGCGAAGGAATATTTAATAAAGAAGCGGCTTGATCCCGCATTTTTCTTGCATCTTCCAATCCCCGTTCCCCCGTGCATGCATTGGCAATGGCACTGTTGACCACAATCGCTTGCAACTTGCTTTCCACGCCCATGCTTTCCTGCGTCACTTTGATCGGCGGCGCCTGAAAGGCATTCACGGTATAAACCGCCGCCGCCGAAGCTGGCACTTCGCACTGAATCATCCCCAAATCCTTCCGTTTTCTTTTCAATCCGGCATGGATTCCCTTGGCTGAAAACCCTGCGGGCAATGCAATGGAAGGATTTTCAACGATTTGAAACCAATCCGTTCCGGTGATCATGTCGTCTCCCCCCGTTTAAGGATAAAGCGGATCCATATCAAGTCCGGCAGTGACCGGATAGCCCATGCGAATGTTGGCATTTTGCACGGCTTGTCCCGCTGCTCCTTTCATTAAGTTATCAATCGCCGCCAAGATGATGAATCTCCCTGTCCGTTCATCCACTTGAACCCCGATATCACAAAAGTTGCTTCCTTGTACTGCTTTGGTTTCGGGCCATTTGTCTTTTAACACACGAACAAACGGTTCCGAAGCATAAGTTTCCTCATAAAGTTGCAAAAGGTCCGCCTTTGTATATTTATTCAGTGGCTGCGCATAGATCGTGACCAATATCCCCCGGTTCATCGGAACCAGATGGGGAACAAATTGAACCCGGACATCCGAACCGGTAAGACTGCTTGCCACCTGCTCGATTTCGGGAATGTGTTGATGATGACTTATTTTATAAGGACGAAGATTTTCGTTGATTTCGCTGAACAAGTTTTGCTGCCTGGCAGCCCGTCCGGCACCGGTGACACCTGATTTGGCATCAATAATGACCGAAGCCGGATCCAGGCACTTTTCCTTTAAAAGCGGCAAAAGCGCAAGCAACGTGGCCGTCGGATAACAACCCGGATTACTGATGAGTTGCGCCGTTTTCAACTCCTCGGAAAACCATTCACTCAACCCGTAAACTGCCATGTCCAGATATTTGCGGTCCGCCGCCGGCTTTTGGTACCACGTTTCATACCGGCCGGGATCCCTCAGCCTGAAATCCCCGGACAAATCAACCACAATCTTTCCTTCTTCCACAAACAAAGACGCGTACTCCTTACTGACGCCCGGCGGGGTGGCAAAAAAAATAAGATCCGCCGAGTCACAAATTTGTTTCACATCCAGATCCCAAAACGTTTCCGTCAATTGGGGCATATGCGGAAAAGAACGGTTTAACGGCCGCCCGGCTTGGGAAGAGGAAACATAAGAAGCAATTTGAAATTCCGGATGACGCTGAAGAATTCGCAACAACTCCATGCCACCATAGCCCGTGGAACCGATCACTGAAACTCTCAAAGAATCTCACACCTTCATTTTGGATATGTATTATTATACATTTAATATAATATTTATTCAACCGTATTTCAGGAGAAACAAAAAAAGCCAAGCAGATCGCTTGGCTTTTGAACGTGCGGATTATGGCTGCCCAATCAACCAGTCAGCCAATTTTTCCCGCTGATCCTGGGGGATGTGCGATTGAGCAGGCATGCTTCCTTTTCCATTCTCCAAAACCTGAAGAATTTCATCTTTATTCATTTTCTCGCTGATCTTTTGCAAACTCGGCCCCATGGCCCCTTGCCGGTTTCCGCCATGACAAGAAGAACAGTTGTTCATATAAACCGTTTGGGGATCCGAAGCTGTTGTCGTCCCGTTTTGATTTTGCGAAGTGTTCGGATTTCCACCGGAGTTACATCCGGCCAAGAGCAACAGTCCGCAAAGCGCTCCGAAAAACCAACCTGTTCTTTTCATGGTATCACTCCTACTTGTTCTTTTTGGAAAACAGACTTTTCCCTGCATAATGTTTGGCCCGGGAGGGCGTTTTCTTTTGGTCTTGTTCCTCTTCCTCTTGATTATGGCCGGGTGCTTGCGAGCCGAGTAAGCTGGCTTTCGGGTGTTCCCCCGAATCTTTCGTTGATTCCCCGCTTTTTTCCGGCTTTAACAAACTTCTTTTGTACAAACGGCGGTTTGTTTTTTTATCCAATGCTTCCTGTTGCTTTTCGTCTGTCGCCTTCTCTTCGTCTCCACGGTTCTTTTCCGGTTTTTGTGTCTTCTTGTTTAATGTCAATTTGTGGCCGGACACCTCTTCCGGCTTAGATTTCAACAAACTTTGTTTCCCGTTGACATTCGGTTGTTCTGCTTTCTTCTCTGACGTCATGGAAGCGGCACCATCGTTTTTGGAATGAATCTTTTCTTCGGATGCAGCCGGTTTTGCCTTCGCATTGACGCGCTTCTTCTCGTCAGGTCGGCTGGTGTTGGATTGGATACCGGGTTTGGTGTTGGCTTTTCTTTTTTGTAACTCCTCGGGACTCCGCACAATGATTTCTTTGTCTTCATCCGGATGTGCTTCCGTCGGCCGTTCACGATGGATGCGGGGCTTTTGTTTTCTTTTTTGCCTTTCCCGCTTAAATCGTTCCATGGAAATCTGCACATCTTCGCTGGACATGTTTCCATCCGGAAACATTCTTTCGATTTCTTCCACTTCTTTTTTTCTTTTTTTCGAAACGATAATGCTGATGACCAATATAATGACAATCAATGCAACAACAAAAACGGTTCCCCATAAGACGGGATTTTCCATGATCATATCCATAAGACGACCTCCTCTTTTCTCTGCTCCCCCAACATGACTATGTAATGAGAAGGCCGGCTTTGTTTGCCGGCCCGCCAATGTTTATTTTCCTTTAAACCGGGGCTCTCTTTTTTCAAGAAAAGCATCCATGCCTTCCACACGGTCTTCGGTGGCGAAGGACAAACCAAAGTACGCGGCTTCCATTTGCAAGCCGGATCGGAGATCTGCTTCTGCTCCCTGATTGATCGCTTTTTTCACAAAACGGACGGCCAGCGGAGCCTTTTTGGCCAATAATTGAGCCAACTCTTTTGCTTTGGGTAACAATTGGTCGGAAGGGAACACTTGATAAACAATTCCCAACCGCCGGGCTTCCTCAGCGGAAATCATCTCCCCGGTCATGCAAAGGTATTTGGCAGCTTGCTTGCCGATCAAACGGGCCAAGCGCTGCGTTCCTCCGTAACCGGGGATGACACCCAGGTTGACTTCGGGTTGCCCGAATTTCGCATTTTCCGATGCAAGGATCATATCCCCGCTGAGTGCCAATTCCAAACCTCCGCCCAAGGCAAATCCATTGACGGCCATGATCACCGGGATGTTCAAATCTTCAATCCGGTTGAACAAGGCCTGTCCTCTTTTGGCTTTGGCTTCAGCCTGATCCGGCCGGGAGATTTCGCGCAGCTCTTTGATGTCGGCCCCCGCAACAAAAGCTTTTCCCCCTGCTCCCGTAATCACCAATGCCCGGACGTCTTCCGATTGTTCAATGGATGCAACCGCTTCTTCCAATTCGTTTAACAGATCCTGATTCAGCGCATTTAAAACTTTTTCCCGCGAAATCGTCAGAACCGCCGTATTCCCCTCAAACTCCACGTTTAAATATTTCCAGTCGGACATTTTCCGCCCTCCCTGGTTTTTGATTTTTTCTCTAGGATTTTTGATTTAACTGCTGACGTAAATACGCTTCGATAAACGAATCGATTTCCCCGTCCATCACGGCTTGCACGTTGCCTACTTCCACTTGCGTCCGATGGTCTTTCACCATACTGTAAGGATGGAATACATAAGAACGGATCTGATTTCCCCATCCGATCTCGCTCTGTTCCCCTTTTAGCGACTGCAATTCTTTTTGTTGCTCTTCCAATTGCCGCTCGTACAAGCGGGCTTTTAAAATTTTCATCGCCCGGTCGCGGTTTTTGATTTGAGAGCGTTCCGACTGGCAAGTGACCACAATGCCGGTTGGGATATGGGTGATCCGGACGGCTGAATCCGTCGTATTCACATGCTGGCCCCCGGCGCCGCTGGAACGGTAGGTGTCAATTTTCAGGTCTTCCTGCCGGATTTCAATTTCAATATCATTGTCAATCTCCGGCATCACTTCAACCGATACAAACGAAGTGTGGCGGCGGCCGGAGGAATCAAAAGGCGAAATTCGCACCAAACGGTGAATGCCTTTTTCCGCCTTCAAATACCCGTAAGCATAATTTCCTTTGATCAGCAACGTCACACTTTTTATGCCGGCTTCATCCCCTGCGAGATAATCCAATGTTTCCACTTTGTATCCATGGTCTTCCGCCCAACGGGTATACATACGGAGCAGCATGTCCGCCCAATCTTGCGATTCGGTTCCGCCTGCCCCCGGGTGCAGTTGTAAAATCGCCGAGTTGCGGTCATACGGTTCACTGAGCATGACCGTCAGCTCGAAATTGTCGATCTCTTTTTGCAAGGAACGGATTCCGCTTTCCAATTCCTTCTCCATGGAAGGGTCTTCCCCTTCTTCTTGCAACAGTTCAAGCATCAATTTCTGTTCCTCAAAGGTTTCATCCAGCTCTTCCATCTTCTCGATCTGTTCTTTCAATTGTTTCATTTCACCGATCACTTTTTGGGCTGATTCCTGATCATCCCAAAAGTCAGGAAGAGACATCTCACTTTCCAGCTCTTTCAAACGCGATTTCTTCTGATCGAAGTCAAAGAGACCTCCTGATGTCCGCCAGTTTCCCGGCTGTATTTTCCAACGCTTGTTTCATTTCATGGATTTCCATACCTATCACCTCATGACATATCTTATTCCAAAAAAACGGATTGGAAAAGGGAAGGCTCAGGGTTCCCTGAGCTTCTTTCATTGAACCGAAACAGATTTTTCATTTTTTAAGCAACAGTTTTTGTATTTCTTTCCGCTGCCGCAAGGGCAGGGGTCATTCCGCCCCACTTTTTCGCTCCGGCGAACCGGTTGCTTCTTCGATACCGTCTCGCTCTGTTCCTGGCCGGAAACCGCCTTGGTGTTGACAGCGACTTCTTCCCGTTCAATTTCTTCTTTTTCGTCGATGACAGATTTCATCACGTAACGGACAACTTCCTCCTGTATTTCACTCACCATTTCCTCGAACATGGCAAAACCTTCAAATTGGTAAGCCCGGAGAGGATTGTCCTGTCCGTACGCACGCAAATGAATGCCTTGCCGCAATTGTTCCATTGCGTCAATGTGATCCATCCATTTCCGGTCAACCGTCCGCAAGGTCACGACTTTCGCAAATTCATTGAGCCGTTCTTCGCCCATTTCCTCCTTGCGCTCTTCATAATATCTTACGACTTCGTCATAAATATATTCGATCATTTCTTCCGGATCCAATTTTTCCAACTCATCGATGGAGATCCTTTCTTCCGGGAGCAGATTGGATTCGACGAAATCAACAATGGCATCCAAATCCCATTCTTCCTCCAGTTCATCGGCCGTATGGGCCTTAACCACTTTTTCGATGGTTGATTTGGCCATGCCGAGAACGACATCTTTTAAATCCTGGCTGGTTAAAACTTCACGGCGTTGTTTATAAATGATTTCCCGTTGCTGGTTCAACACATCGTCATATTGCAAAACCCACCGGCGCGCATCGAAGTTGTTCGCCTCCACTTTCCGCTGGGCATTGGCCACTGCTTTGGTAAACAATTTCCCCCGGATCGGTTCGTCATCGGGCAGTTTATTCAACATTCCTTCCAGATTTTCCGCTCCAAAACGGCGCATCAAATCGTCATTCAGGGACAGGAAGAACCGGGAAGAACCGGGATCGCCCTGACGTCCGGAACGTCCCCTGAGCTGGTTGTCAATCCGCCGGCTCTCATGGCGTTCCGTGCCGATCACATGCAAACCACCCAGCTCGGCAACACCTTCTCCCAAAACAATGTCGGTTCCGCGCCCGGCCATGTTGGTGGCAATGGTGACGGCTCCTTTTTGCCCGGCCTGTGCAATGATTTCTGCTTCCCGTTCATGGTTTTTCGCATTCAGCACTTGATGGGGAATCCCTTTTCGCTTCAACATCCGGGACAATCGCTCTGATTTTTCGATGGACACCGTTCCCACCAACACCGGCTGGCCTTTTTGGTGGCATTGTTCAATTTCCTCCACCACGGCCTTCATTTTCGCCTCTTCCGTTTTGTACAGCACATCAGAATAATCTTCCCGGATCATCGGACGGTTGGTCGGAATTTGCAAAACATCCATGTTATAGATTTTGCGGAACTCTTCTTCTTCGGTTTTGGCCGTACCGGTCATTCCCGACAATTTTTCATACATCCGGAAATAGTTTTGCAAAGTGATGGTGGCCAGGGTCATGCTCTCCCGTTGAACTTGCAAACCTTCTTTGGCCTCAATCGCCTGGTGCAGGCCGTCACTGTAACGCCTTCCGTACATCAAGCGGCCGGTAAATTCATCCACGATGACCACGCCGTCTTCATTCACCACGTAATCTTCGTCCCGTTTCATGAGAACATGGGCTTTCAATGCTTGCTGAATGTGGTGGTTCAACATGATGTGCTTCATGTCATAAAGGTTGTCAATCCCGAGAAAGTTCTCCACTTTCTTCACGCCGTCTTCGGTTAACGTCACTTGCTTCGTTTTGATATCCACCGTAAAGTCTTCTTCCGGTTTCAGGCGGCGCACCACTTTGTCCGCCGCGTAATACAAATCGGTGGCCTTATTGGCTTGCCCGCTGATAATCAAAGGCGTTCTCGCTTCGTCGATCAAAATGCTGTCGACCTCGTCGATGATGGCATAATTCAGTTCCCGTTGCGTCAACTGCTCCGGATACATCACCATATTGTCCCGCAAATAATCAAATCCGAATTCATTGTTTGTCCCAAAAGTAATATCCGCCTGATAGGCGGCTCTCTTCTCTTCCGGTGACATGTGCGGCAGATTCAGCCCGACGGTGAGGCCCAAAAATTCAAACACCTGCCCCATCCATTCACGGTCCCGTTTGGCCAGGTAATCATTCACGGTGACAATATGAACGCCTTTTTCCGTCAAAGCATTCAAATAAGCAGGAAGCGTGGAGACGAGCGTTTTTCCTTCCCCGGTCTTCATCTCGGCAATATCGCCCTGATGAAGCACCATTCCACCGACCAACTGCACACGGAAATGACGCATGTTTAAGACACGGCGCGCGGCTTCGCGAACCACGGCAAACGCCTCCGGCAGGAGGTCGTCCAATGTTTCTCCTTCCTTGAGACGCCGTTTAAACTCATCCGTTTTCTCTCTCAATTGGGCATCGGTCAGTTTTTGCATATCCGGTTCCAAAGCATCAATCTGATCGGCAATCTGAAAAAACTTTTTCAGTTGCCTTTCCTGATTGTCAAACAGTTTGCGAAGGGTTTTTAACAACCTTCATCATCTCCTACCTTGAGCTGGATTAGATATTCGCCGAAATCCAAACAAATCCATATTGTATAGTTTAACAAATTTTTTCCCCTTTTTCATTTGGCTTTCACCGCCGGGGAGAGTAAAAAAACATCCGGCGTATGCGCTTTACTTCACCAGCTCTTTTAAGAATCCGTAGAAACGACGGGCCAGTTTCTTGCGGTCCCCTTCCCGGTCAATATATTCGCGTCCCCGCTTCCGGATGGCTTCCCTCTCTTCAGGAGACAGGGAACGCACTTTTTCAATGGCCTCAGCCAACCCTTCCGGGTTTTCCGCTCCCGCAAAGAAACCGACTTGATTCTTTTCCACAATCTCCCGGACTTCCCCGTCAACGGTAGTGACGATCGGCAGGCCGATGAATGTGTAGTCAAACAATTTGTTGGGCCGGGCGCCACGGAAAACCTCGTTGTCAGCCAAAGAAATGATTCCGCAGTCAGCCGCCTGGGTATAGTCAAAGATCTCCGATTTGGGCACCGGGTCCAACAAATGAACGTTATCCAAGCCTTCTTCTTCTTTTAATCGAAGCAATTTTTCCTTCTCCGGCCCGTCTCCGATCAAAACGATGGAAACCCCCGGTTTTAAATAGCGGCCTGCTTTCACCACATGTTGCAGTGCATTGGCCGGACCGTGTGCCCCGGTATAAATGGCAACAAACTCATCTTCCTTCACACCCATCCGTCTGCGGAATTCAGTCCGTTTGGACGGGTCGGGTTCCCAGGAGCCGACCACAATGCCATTGGGAATCAACCGGATTTTATCGGGATCAAACCCTTTGTCTGCGATAAATTTGCGCTGATGTTCCGTCAACACGATAATCTGGTCGGCTTTTTCATACAAAAACGATTCCATCCAAGTCAAGATCCGGACCACCCATTTATTGTTCAAACCGCCCATTTTTATCAGCGAATCCGGCCACAAATCACGCACTTCCAAAACAAACGGACAACGCTTTACTTTTGAAAGCATCCATCCGGCAAACGCCGTGAACAAATGGGGAGAAGATGCAATCAACACATCTGGCTTCTTTTTGAAAAAGCCGGCCAGAAAAAAAATGGCAGCAAAACTTCCCATATTGAGAATCCGCTTGAAATCGTTGGTTTTATGCGGGAAGGACCACAGCCACTCCAGGTTCAGCCCTTTCACCGGTTCAATGTTTCGTTTTTCTTCCTCCGTGATAAATGTCCGGCGGGGGTGCACAAACTTGGACAAAAACAGAGTCACTTCCGCCCCTTCGCCATCCGCCCACTCTCTTGCCAGCTCATAGTGGCGGGTTATGCCTGCAATATTCGGTGGAACTGCATAATGATTCGCTAACCATATCCGCACGATCTTCACTTCCTTGTTTCTCACTTTTTTAATTTATGAAAAAAGGAAATCAATTCCTTTTGTAATATAAACGTCATTGTATTACAAAGTCTGAAATAAACTATCGTCAATGTAACATAATCATTCTGCGTTGGGTATCCTTTCGATTCCTTTTCGCAAAATAGTCAAGATTAAAACCGTTGATAAAAAGAGCCAGTTCCTTTTTCAGAACTGGCTTCATCCCTTCTTTATCCTATATCTTTGCCCAACTGTTCCAAAATTTTCTCCGCCGCATGTCCGTCTCCGAAAACCGGTTCCACCTGGTCAAAATCCACTTCGAATTGTTCAACGGCTTCCAAAATCTTGCGGGAGTCCGCACCAACCAATCGATTGGCTCCCAGTTCAACGGTCTCGGTCCATTCCGTCTCATCGCGCATGGTAATGCAGGGAACCCTTGCAAACATGGCTTCTTTTTGGACGCCTCCCGAATCGGTTAAAATTTTCTTCGCATTGACTTCCAGCTGCAACATATCCAGATAGCCGACAGGTTCAATGCATTGGACGCGGTCGTTTTGAATGGCAAAACCATACTCTTTCAGTTTTCCGCGCGTTCTCGGGTGAAGCGGGAGAACCGCCGGCACCGGCAATTCATTGATCGCTTTTACAATTTCATGCAACCTTTTGGGATCATCCGTGTTTTCCGCCCGGTGCAAAGTGATCAAAATATAGCTTCCGGGTTCCAATCCGAGTTTTTCGAGCGCACCGGCTTTTTCCTCCGCCAGACGGCGGTTGTAAAGCACGGCATCCAACATCACATCGCCGATCAAATGGACACCTTCGGTGATCCCTTCCGTTTTCAAATGGTTGACCGCCGTTTTCGTGGGACAAAACAACCATTTGGAAACATGGTCGGTCAATACCCGGTTAACCTCTTCCGGCATCCGTTTGTTAAAACTTCTCAGCCCTGCTTCCACATGAGCAACCGGAATATGAAGCTTGGCAGCCGCCAGCGCCCCGGCCAGGGTGGAATTGGTGTCTCCGTAAACCAAAACGCAATCCGGCTTTTCAGACAAAAGGACTTCCTCGATTTTGCCCAGCATTTCACCAGTCTGCCGGCCATGCGATTTGGAACCGACATGCAAATGGTATTCGGGCACGGGAATATGTAATTCATCAAAAAATACATCCGACATGGACTGATCATAATGCTGACCGGTATGTACAAGAATTTCTTCGGCATGACGACGAATCACACGGGAAACCGGTGCTGCTTTGATAAATTGCGGTCTTGCTCCAACCACTGTCAAGACTTTCATTGGATAAACCCCCTGCGTGCTCTGAAATTTGGGAGATCCCATGGAATATGAAGTTATCATATCACAGCATGGTCCAAGTTCAATCTTCTTTTATAAAAACATCATAAAAGCAACAATCCCCCCAAGCAAGGGGGGATGATTTCGCAGTTTGGATTTTTATTCGGGTTCAATCAAGCCGACCTTTCCATCTTTTCGGCGATAGATCACATTTATTTCATCCGTGACTGCATTGGTATAGACGAAGAAATTGTGTCCCAACAGCTCCATTTGCAAAATCGCTTCTTCGGTGTCCATCGGTTTCAACTGAAACCTTTTCACCCGGACGATTTCATCGTCTCCTTCTTCTTCATCGGTCAATGCGGTCATGGTGGTTCCCTTTTCTAAAGCGTTTTCTTTTAACATGTTACGAAAGCCTGACTCGCGGCGGGAACGCCGGTTGATTTTGGTTTTGTATTTCCGGATCTGTCTTTCCAGTTTTTCCATTACCAGATCCACAGAGGCATACATATCTTCACTCAGTTCTTCGGCCCGGACCAAAAGTCCCGGAAACGGGATCGTCACTTCGACTTTGTGCATATCTTTTAAAACATTCAGGGAAACTTGTGCCTCGATTTCAGCGGAATGATCAAAGTACCTTTCCAACTTGCTCAACTTACGTTCGATAAAGTCTCTCAAAGCGTCTGTAACTTGTAAGTTGTGACCGCGAACGATACATTTCATGGGGAAATCCTCCTTCCGCTTTGTACTTTATCTATTCCCTGATTTTTAAAAAATTCCTCCAGTATTTGTTACAATTAATATAAGGTAAATATTGGATGTTTTTAATTTTCGAAAAGATCCGGCCGCATGCCACAGAAAACACAAAAGCTCCCCGGAGGAAACCTCGAGGGAGCTTTATTTTCGATTTTATAAAACGTTAACCTAATTTAACAACGTTCGCAGCCTGTGGTCCACGCGAACCCTCCACGATTTCAAATTCAACCAATTGACCTTCTTCCAATGTTTTAAATCCTTCCATTTCAATCGCGGAATAATGGACAAACACATCGTCCCCGCCTTCACGCTCGATGAAGCCGTAACCTTTCTCCGCGTTGAACCACTTGACTTTGCCTTGCATGAAAAATACATTCCCTTCTTCAATCAGATTGCACAAGACATACATCTTACGCCATTTAACTATATCATTTGTCTAAAAATACTGTCAAGAAGACCCTTTTTGAATCATAAAACCTTGCTGAGAAAATTTTTTAATCTTTCGTGCCGGGGATGAAAAAAGATCTCTTCCGGACTGCCCGTCTCCAAGACTCTTCCTTCGTCCATAAAGACGATGCGGTCGCTGACTTCACGGGCAAATCCCATCTCATGGGTGACGACGACCATCGTCATCCCTTCACGGGCCAAGCCTTTCATCACTTCCAAAACTTCTTTCACCATTTCCGGATCCAAGGCGGAAGTGGGTTCATCAAACAACATGACTTTGGGCTCCATGGCCAATGCCCGGGCAATGGCAACCCGTTGTTTTTGCCCTCCTGACAGTTCACCGGGGTAACTCCCCGCTTTTTCCTTTAATCCGACTTTGTCCAATAACGCATAAGCTTTCGGCTCGATTTCTTCTTTTTTCATCTTCCGGACACGAATCGGAGCCAAAGTGATGTTTTCCAACACACTCAGGTGAGGAAACAGCTCAAAATGCTGAAACACCATCCCCACTTCAGCCCTCACCCGGTTCACATCGGTACCGGGATGCGTCAAATCTTGTCCGTTTACAATCAACTTGCCTGAAGTAATGGTTTCAAGCCGGTTCAAACAGCGCAACAACGTGCTTTTGCCTGATCCGCTCGGACCAATGACACAAACAAGTTCTTTTTCATTTATCTCCAAATCAATCTCTTTTAATACATGATACTGACCATAAAATTTATCCAGTTTTTCTGTCCGGATCATCCTGTCATCATCCCTTATCCGTTGAAGTCCGTCAGGCATCACATGCATGCCTTTGAAACGGCGCAAACGAACCGATCATAAATTTTTTTGTGCCACGGATTAACGTTTGCTTGTCCGAAACCGTTTTTCCAAATAAGAAACCCATTGCGTCAGAAGCGTTGTCAACACGAGGTACACCAATCCGGCCGTGATGTAAGGGGTCCAACGGACAAATGTGTTTTTGGCCGTCACGAATGCCGCATACGTAATATCATTGACGGCAATCACGGTCACCAAGGAGGTGTCTTTTAAAAGGGTGATCATTTCATTTCCGAGCGGCGGCAACATATTTTTAAACGCCTGAGGCAACACCACAAACCGCATCGCTTGTGGATAAGTCATGCCCAGCGAACGGGCCGCCTCCAACTGCCCTTTATCCACAGACTGAATGCCGCCGCGAAAAATCTCCGCAATATAAGCTCCGGCATTCATGGAAAAAGCAACGAATCCGGAAATGACGGCTTCGGGCGGATCCATGAAAAACATTTCCGCCAACGTGGGCAAAACGGCAAAATGGAAAAACAAAATCTGCAAAAAAAGCGGGGTTCCGCGAAACAGATGGACATAAACCCTGGCAGGAATCTTGAGCCATTTCTTCGTGGAAATCAACATCATCCCCAGCAAAACCCCGATCACCAATCCAATGGCCACCGCCACCGTGGTTAATTCGATGGTCGTGATCAACCCCTGGATAAATAAATCTTTATATTCTATGACAACCGACCAATCCCAATCCATCATTTATCCACAGTCTCCTTCTCCCTGTCCACAGTTATTCACATAGTTATCCACATTATCCACAAAATTAAAAACAGGCTCTTTTCACAACTTACCCACAAGTTATCCACAGATTTATTTCACTTATCCCCAAAATATTTGGCATAAATTTTGTCATAAGTTCCGTTTTGTTTAATCTTTTTCAGCCCGGCATTCAACTGGTTCAACAATTCCCGGTTTCCTTTTTTCACAATCATCCCGTAAGATTCCGACGGCATCGACGGATCTTGAACCGTTTTGAATTGACTTTTTCCCAGCTTTTTGAGATATTCCGCATTCACCGCTTCATCCACCACCACCGCATCAATGCGGCCGAGCTTCAAATCTTCCACCGCTGAAGAAATCACGTCATACCGTTTCAATCCCGGATAAGTGTTTCCAAATGCTTTTTGCACCACTTGTTCCCCGGTTGTGGACGATTGCACCCCGATCTTTTTCCCTTCTAAGTCTTTCAATGTTTTGACCTGGGAAGCCGACGGAACCAAAATCACTTGTTTCGCTTCAAAGTAAGGTTCCGTAAAATCATAAATCTTTTGGCGCTCCTTTGTGATGGTGATTGCAGAGATCCCTGCATCCAACCGGCCTCTTGCCACACCGTTTAACATGACATCCCAGCCGACATGTTGAAAGTCCAGTGAAAGGTTTTCCGCTTCGGCCACAGCCGACAAAATTTCAGCATCAAAACCGGTGATCTTCCCGTTCCCTTCCAACTTTTCAAACGGAGGAAATTCAGCATTGGTTCCCACTTTGACGTCATTTTCTTTTTCAGCCGGACTGCCGCAACCGGCCAATAGAAACAAAGAAGAAACCAAAGAAAGTATAATCATGCAAAAGCGCATTTTTCCCACACCCCTTCCCAAACCCTTTATCCGCTAAAAACGTATAAAATTTAATCATTTCCTTTGAAAAGATTCGATTTAATTATACATATTTATGTATATTTATTCAATCCTGGCATGAATGCAAATTCAGGAAGGCGGAAATAAAAAAAATCACCCGGGGCTCAGCGCCTCAGGTGATTCCATAGGGACGAATTACTGATTGATCAGTTCTTTCAATTGTTTTCCGGGTTTAAAAGCCGGGGCTTTTCTTGCTTCGATAAACATTTCTTCTCCGGTTTGCGGGTTTCTTCCTTTGCGTGCCGCATATTCACGGACTTCAAAGTTTCCAAATCCGATCAGTGTGACTTTATCTCCGTTTTTCAATGCTTCCGAAATGGTTTGCAAAACGCTGTCGACGATCATTCCTGCCTCTTTCTTCGTTTTGCCCGTTTTTTCAGCTACTTTTTCCACTAATTCCGTTTTGTTCATTTTTCAACGCTCCTTCATGATTACTTGATTTACACTGCTATCTACAAGAGTTGACCACTTTTTTCTATTCTAATACTTTATCTGGCAAATGTAACAGAGAAAACTTCTTGAAATCCCGCATTCCGCAAAACTTTTGCACACTCTCTGACCGTGGCGCCGGTGGTGTAAACATCATCCACGATCAATACCGACCGTTTCCGGCCCTTTTGCGCTTGCCTTTGATCCGCCAACTGAAAAACGCCATTTATGGAATGAAGCCGCTCACGGCGAGTACGCCTGCTTTGCGGAGTGGTTTCCTTTACTCGTTTCAATAAAGGATGTACCGGGATCCACAATTTTTTCCCGATGGTCAAAGCCAATCGTTCCGCTTGATTAAAGCCTCGCTGTTTTTGCCTTTCGCCATGCATCGGAACATAAGTGATCACCGAAACGGCTTTTCTCCCGTAGTGTTCCCGGATCACTTCCGCCATCCACTTTCCCATCGGCACCGCCAAGCTTTCCTTGCCGCCATATTTGAATGTCCACATCCATTCCCGGACCAAAGGGGAATAGGAAACAGCGCTGCGATTTACGACCCGTTCACCGGGGGGGATTCGCAGACAATCTTCGCAAATCTTTCTGTTGAATACCCCGGGGCTCATGCAAATGGAACAATACGGTTTTTGAAGCACTTCCGCTTGCTCCAGACAAACCGGGCAGATATGATCCGATACAGATACGGGGAGTGCCCTTTGCACAGGAGACGAGCAAAACCAGCAAGTACGAAAAGCCGGAAACAAAGATGACCACCACTTCACCTCTGATTATACGCTCCTTTTTCAGCAAAATCCTTCTTTTTCAGCAAAATGATTCAGCCACTTTATTTTTTTCAATGCTTGTTTCTGTGCCATGGTTTTTTCCTCTGACAAAAACCAAACCACTCCCTTTTGGTACCCGGCATTTCTCCCGACGCGGCCGGCGATTTGCACGAGGGTTGCTTCGTCAAAAACCGGATGATCTCCTCCCATGACGAGCACATGGCAACGCGGAACGGTCACGCCCCGTTCCAAAATGGTGGTGGTCACCAAAACGATCCACTTTCCTTCGCGGAATTCCCGGATCTTTTGCTCACGAAAAGGATCGCGGGCATGAACGCCCCCGGCTCTGGCAAAACAGGAAGGGGCGTTTTTCTTTAACCATAAAAGCACCAAGCGGACATCCCGAACCCTGGGCACAAAAATGAGAGCTTGTCCCCGACATTCATCCAGTTGTTGCAAAAAACGGGTCAAGACGGCAACCGGTTTCCCTTTGCTGATTTTCGTCCATAACCGGCTCTCCAGAAACAGCTTTGGAAGCGGAAGTGGACATCCATGATACCGGGCCGGCAACATCACAGCGGCCAGACGACCTCTTTTGACGGAGTCCTGCCAATAAACCGGCGGTGTTGCGGTTAACAAGACTTGTTGCCCATCCGGGGCCATCGCCCGGTGCAATCCGCTTTCCAACGCAGGATCGCCATCAAGTGGAAAAGCATCCACCTCATCAATGATCATCAAATCAAACGCATGATGATACCGCCACATTTGATGGCAAGTGGCCAGCACAAGCGGGGAAGAAAGCCACCGGTGCGGGGATCCCCCGTACAAAGCAACCGTTGCCGGGAAAAATTCCCGCATCCGGGGGTACAACTCCAACACGACATCTTTGCGCGGCGTCGCCCATAATATCCTTTTCCCGCGATCCAGCCATTTTTGAATCACCGGAAACATGATTTCGGTCTTTCCGGCTCCGGTGACAGCCCAGACCAATACCTTTTTTTCCTGATTCTCAAGAAGGGTTTCGATCCGGGAAGAAGCCCGTTGCTGGTTCAAGGTCAAAGAAAACGCCGGATCCTTGCATGCGGGTTTTGCCGGTTGATTTGCCTCCGGTTCAAACAAGAAAAAAGGGGTGCAAGCACGGCTGCGCCCCATCAAAAGGCAATGTTCACAAACCGCACACTCGCCGCCGCATGACGAACAAACCGTCGCTTTGATTTCCTCCCCCTGATGACGGCATCGTTCACAACGCCATCTGCGTACCGAACCCAGCTTGATCACGCCCGGTTTCAATTGACATTTTTGTTCCAGGATCAGGATTTGCAAGGCTCTTTTTATCGTTTTCAAATCCATGCCCGACATATGTTTCTCCACCAGGTTTTGGACTTCCTGCCACAACAACGCTCTCCCGGCAAGAACCGGAAAGAGCCGGTCCGCTTGATCCATCCATGCCGGAAGTTCATGTCCAACAGGCATGGTAACGGGTTCCGGTGATTTTTCTTTCCTTCCCCGGGCCAAGGACCAGGCTTCCCGGATCGAACGGGTCCAATGCACCTCCGCCAATGTCTTCCCCCGCTTCTTCCAATACCAGAAATCCACTTCCACTGCCAGGCTGAACCGCCCCTGTTTTTCCCCTTCCAGACGATAAAAATAAATTTCCAACTCCATCACTTCCCAAAAATGAATCAGGCCGGATCAAGGCCTGATCAAATCAAGCGGATCCTTTTTCAGATTTATCCGACGAATCCACCTCTCTCAAGTCCATCACAATCAGTTTTCCGCTGTTTTTCTCTTGGGATTGAAGCCAGCGATAAACCGCTTCATCTTCATCGAAACCGGAATGAAGCCGAATCACTTCCAATGTGGGATAACGTTGTTTCAACCGGTTTAAAATGAACAGGGTGTCATCCTTGGAACCGGCATCCAGGCAAGTGATTTGCCCCGGCTTTCCCTGTGAACCGTTCCATGCATAATAAGAACGGATCATCCACTCGACTTCGTGTTGGCTGTTTTTTGTAATGATCACCAGATGAACGGCTTTGTTATGGTAATAGTTGCCCAAATAGCGGGAAAGACCCTTTACCAGGAAATAGAGGGCAATGTACAAAAAAACGCTCCACAAAATCCACTCTCCCATACAAAACGCCCCTCCTCAAAAAGCATCGTATGGCAAAAAGGCAGGGACTGTGACCATTGCCGGGATATTCGTCATATCAATTGAACCCATCCGTATCTCATCGCCATCAACACCGCTTGCGTCCGATCCTGTACATTCAATTTATACAAAATATTACTCACATGGTTTTTTACCGTCTTTTCGCTGATGTACAGATGCTCACTGATCGTCCGGTTATTTTTTCCCTGTGCCAATAGTCTTAAAACTTCCATTTCCCTTTCGGTCAAAACTTCTCTCCAAGAGACCTTGGGGACGGTCATGTAATGATAATAAATCGCCCCTTCCATACGGCTCAATCTGCGAAATTCATTGACCAGACTTCCCATCATGACGGGATGGATATAGACGCCTCCGTGGGCAATGACACGGATCGCATCGACCATCGTCCGGATTTCGGTATCTTTCAACAGGAAACCGGACGCTCCGGAACGAATCGTTTCCAACACATAGGGATCGGCGTGATCGGATAAAATCATAATTTTTGTCTGCGGGCTCATTTTCCAAAGCCGGTAGGTGACCTCCACTCCGTCCACCCGCGGCAAATATAAATTCATGACGACAACATGCGGGTTCAATGTTCCACAGGCCAAAGGAACCTCGTTCCCTTCGGATGTTTCGCCAACGAGCAGCATATCGCTTTCCCGCTTTAAGGCCTCTTTAAGCCGGTCACGAAATCGGGTGTCCTGATCGGCAATCATGATCCGGATCGGAGAAGGATGTTGTGAAATTTCCGTATTTTCTTCTACTTCAGCCCGCTGTTTCTCCAAGGAAATCGCCTCTTTCTCGCAATATTGCCTCTATTTAAATTTTACCATGAATAAAATCAAGATGAAATAAGATGTCCATCATTTAAAGACAATCCTTCACTTCAAAAGAGAACGCACATCTTTTTCATCACCGGCCGAACGTTTCCTTGTATGCAGGAACCAAACAGCCAAAGCGGCCGGTTTTTTAAAATCCATAAAGAAAAGAGTTTGCGCCTGACGGTCACAAACTCTTTTCCATTCTTTATCATAATCCGGCTTCTTTCTTCAACACATCCGCCAGGTCGGTGCGCTCCCAAGGCAAGTCGACATCGTTCCGCCCGAAATGGCCGTATGCAGCTGTCTGCCGGTAAATCGGGCGACGCAAATCAAGCTGCCGGATAATGCCGGCCGGGCGCAGGTCGAAATGTTTTTCCACCAGTTTCACCAGCGTTTCTTCATCCACTTTTCCCGTGCCGAAGGTGTCCACACGAATGGAAACCGGACGGGCCACCCCGATGGCATAAGCCAGCTGTACTTCACATTTGTCGGCGAGTCCGGCGGCAACGATGTTTTTCGCCACGTAACGTGCTGCATAAGCTCCGGAACGGTCCACTTTTGTCGGGTCTTTACCGGAAAATGCCCCGCCGCCGTGCCGGGCATATCCGCCGTAAGTATCCACGATAATCTTCCGTCCCGTCAGGCCGGCGTCCCCTTGCGGACCCCCGATGACAAAACGACCGGTCGGATTGATGAAGGTTTTGGTTCGCTCATCAAACATTTCACCCGGAACAACCGGAAGAATCACATGTTCCATCAGATCTTTCTTAATCTGTTCCAATGAAACATGATCCGCATGTTGTGTGGATACAACAATGGTATCGATCCAGACCGGTTTATCATCCTCATACTCAATCGTCACTTGCGTTTTTCCATCCGGACGAAGGTATGGAAGCGTGCCATCCACCCGGACTTCATGCAAGCGACGGGCCAGTTTGTGTGCCAGCGAAATGGGCAGCGGCATCAATTCTTCCGTTTCATTGCAGGCAAACCCGAACATGATCCCTTGGTCGCCGGCCCCAATGGCTTCAATTTCTTCCTCGGTCATGGAACCTTCCCGTTTTTCAAGGGCGACATCGACACCCATGGCAATATCGGGCGACTGCTCGTCAATGGAGGTGAGCACAGCGCATGTTTCGGAATCGAAACCGTATTTTGCCCGGGTATAGCCGATATCTTTGATCGTTTGGCGAACAATTTTGGGAATATCGACATAGCAAGAAGTTGTAATCTCACCACTGACCAACACCAAACCGGTTGTCACTGAAGTTTCGCAAGCAACCCGCGCATTAGGATCTTTTTCCAAAATGGCATCCAAAATGGCATCGGAAATCTGATCGCAAATTTTGTCCGGGTGACCTACCGTGACGGATTCAGAGGTGAAAAGGCTGCGTTTTGTTGCTGACATTCATTCTCCCCCTATCTACCCTGAAACTGCAAACAGAAAAAGCCCTTCCTTCGAGGAAAGGCTTTATTGTTTCGTAATCCTCGATACCCAGATACATAAAACCCCTATTTTTATTTAACATTAGAATAACCTAATCATTCGTGAATTACAACCGTATTCTTTTCTTCCACATTTTGACGCATACGCTTGTCACTTTGGTTCAAAAGAAACGATTAAATGATACGGATCCTCAATCAAATTTCCTGCATAGTCCGTCACGCGAAAATAAAACGGCCCCGGTTTCACATCCAGTGACAAAGTTTCGGTTCTTCCTTCCCTCTCTTCATCTTGTCGCATCTTATCCCAATCATCCTGCCGGATTTTAAAGATCACCGGATCAAAACGCGGGGTCAGGGGTTGAACTTGCACCACCAGCCTTCCTTCTTTCGGAATCAACAATTGGTACCAGTCGGCATCGCCGGGACGGGAAATGGTTGCAGAAAATGTGTTTTTGGTTTCCGAAAGAGGCAGCAAAGCGGCTTGGGACAACAAATCATTCGCTTCATACTCATCCTCTTCCGGCAAATAAGCGGCATGAAACCGCAAGGCAACCTCTTGTTTGGATGCTTGGGACACCGACCATTTCAACAAGATCTTCCCTTGGGAGACCGGCGTGATGATCCGTTGTTTGCCTGATTGGGCCAAAAGGGAACGGGAACGGGTTTGACCGGTCGTTGACTGGATAATTGACAAAATAACATCCTTCCCCGGGCCATCGAGCACTTCTACATCAATTTGCAGCCGGCCGGCCTTGTTTAAATCCAAGACATACCAATCCGGATCCCCTTTTTGCAGAACCAGACGGATTTCTTGGGAAAGAAAAAAAGGCGTTGCTGTTTGTTCACTGTCATTTGGTTCGCCAATATCGGGGTCAAGCGGGGACCGAAGCGCACGATCCGCATCCAACATCCCAAACCCGGTTTTTTCATTCCAATGCGGCGAAGAAGAAGCCGTTTGCCGGAGCAACATGCGGATGTCCCCGGGCGTGTAATCGGGACGAAGCTGCCAGACCAAAGCCGCCACTCCGGCAACTTGCGGTGTGGAAAAGGATGTTCCCGAATCAAAAGCATAATCCTGTCCATTGGACGTGGTATATATCATGTCACCGGGCGCCACGATATCCAAACCCAAACCGGTATTGGAAAAGGGCTCATGTTTCCCTTGAAAATCCGTGGCACCCACGGACAAAACCGAAGGGAATGCCGCCGGATAATACAAAGGTTGACTGAACAAAAGCTCCCCTTTTTCATCGAATTCCGCATTCCCCGCCGCCGCAACCACCAGCACGCCCCGGCTTTCGGCTTCCTCCACTGCGTCCTCCATCAACTTGGAATAAGTCCAACTCCCTTGTGACAATACAATGATGTCAGCACCTCTTTGGATGGCTTCGCGGATTCCTTTCACAGTGTAGAAAATTTCACCATCCCCGTCGTTTTCCATCACTTTGACCGGCATGATCCTGCCCTTTCCAACCGGCTTCCCCTCTCTGGCCCTCCAAGTGGAAGCAATAACCCCGGCCACTTTGGTTCCGTGCCCGAAATGATCCTGCGGGGGAAGATCGGGATTTTTCACGTTCACCCCTTCGGTCAGAAAAGGTTTGAGTACCGGATGGGACAAATCGACTCCGGTATCCACCACCGCCACCGTCACCGGCTTTATTTTGTCGGGATCCGCCTTTTTTCGGAAATAATCCCAAGCCTTCGGGATACGGATTTGTTGCAAATAATAATTTTTGCCAAACGCCACCCGGGAACGTCTCCGGTTTTTTTCTTTCCCCAGTTCATACCGGATATCGGGACCGATGAATTCGATTCCCGGATCTTCTTTCCACGTTTCAACCCACCGTTCTTCATCCGTTCCCGGTTTGGTCTGCACCAAATATAAACCTTCTCCCCCTTCTTCCAAAAGCTCTGCTTCCATCCAGAAAGAAGAAGGGGCCGGCTGACGCCACTTCACCACCCACTTGCGGCTTGCAATCAGCGATCCGGGGGTGGACATCATCGGTAAGGTTACAGCTGAAAGCAACAAAATAAACACAAAAAACAGGAAAAACAGCCCCACGGCCCTCTTTCGATTTATCATGTCAATCACCAAAAGTACGATTATTTTCAAAAAACATAAAGCTGGATTGTAGATTCATACGAATTTATTATATAAAATAAATAATTGTAGATAGAATCTTTCTTTTTCTTTATTGAAGCTTCTCTACCTTTTGCACCGCTCTTTTGAAAGAATTACAGTGTCTCAGACACGTCGGGAAAGCGGAAACAGAAGGGGACTCCTTGACACTCCACAGCTTTCCAATTTTTGAAGAAAGCTATTCCGGATTTTTCTAAACTCCTCCATTCTGATGAAAAGGTCCGTTTCGCCGTTCCCATCGTTTCATCGTTTTCTCAAAATCGACAAATTTTTACGCAACCATCCTGACCGGATTACGTCTACATATGTAAATCTCTTTAAAGGATTCCATTCAATTCTGTTTCCATTTTGATCCATGGTTTGTACGGGAGCCTTTCTTCCCGGTTCAAAAAGATTTCAACAAAGCGTCAATATTATCTGTTTAATCACTATTTGATGTTTTCTTTCCTAAATATTAATTTTCAGTGAATTTGATCATTGCCAACCGGTCTTTACTTGATCCAATCCAAACCACGATGTTACCATTGAATGAAAACATTTAGCGCGAGTGGGGATTTCGATGAGAAGAGTAGAACAAAGCCGATTAAATCGGGTTAAAAAAAACCAGCGGAAAAAATGGATCATCCGTTCCATCTCTTTGGCCTTCATCCTTCTTTTAGGTGTCGGTCTTTATTTAGGATCCGAAATATGGGGAGTCTTTGCCAATACGAAAAACGATATCGGAAAATCCGATTTACGGGATAAACAAGTGGAAATGGAATCCGACCCCTTCACCATTTTACTTCTCGGAACCGACCAACGGAAACGTTCGGATCCGGTTTGGCGGGCGGACACCATGATTCTGGTTGCCGTCAACCCAAAAAAACACACGGCCAAAGTCCTGAGTATCCCCCGGGATACCTATACAGAGATCGCCAACACGGATGGTTTAAAAACAAAATTAAATGCCGCCGCTTATTGGGGATATAAGAAAGATGTCGGGCAAGTTGAAAATATCCGTAAAACTTTGGAAAATCTGTTGCATGTCCCCATCGATCATTACGCACGAATCAACTTCCAAGGATTTGAAGACATTGTCGATGCCTTGGGCGGAGTGGAAGTGGATGTACCGTTTGCGTTCCACCAAAAAGCCATCGGCGGCAAGACGGTTTACTTTGAGCCGGGACCGGCCAAACTGAACGGATCTGAAGCCCTGGCCTATGTAAGGATGCGCAAGCAGGATCCCCGCGGGGATTTGGGCCGCAACGAACGGCAACAAGAAGTGGTTGCCAAATTGATTGACCAAATCGCCAGTTTCAAAGGAGTCGGCAAATTCTCCGACCTGATGAATGCAGTGGGCGAGAACTTCGAACACAGTCTTGAATTGGACAACTTCCCGGCATTGGTGAACATCTACACCAAAATACCGAAGAGCAATATTGAAACCCTGCATATTGAAACCTACCCCGAAAATATCAAAGGGGCAGGTGCGGTGTTGATCTGGCCTGAAAAAGACCGCAAAAAAATTCGACAAGCCCTGCGGGAACAATTGGAATTGCCTCCGCTTGAAAATGGGGAGACAGACGGTGACTCCGGCTCCGGAACGGATGATGACATGTCGGATACCGAAAACACCAATTCATATGACGGTGATACAGAAAGTGACGGCAGCTATTAAGCCGTCACTTTTCCGTTTTACCATCGAATTCCCCGGCAAACCGCTGGTATTTCCCCGCCGTTTTCATTAAGATAGTAGGGAAGAAGGTGAAACGATGTCTGAGAAACAGTATTTAACCGTCGGACCTCAAGGGGAAACGGAAATCGTCATTCAGAAATCGCGCTTTATTTGCAGGGCCAAACGGGTTTCTACGGAGGAAGAAGCGCAACAATTCGTCCAGAAAATCAGCAAACAACATTGGGATGCCACACACAACTGTTATGCATACCTGGTGTCCGACACCATTCAAAAATCCTCCGATGACGGGGAACCGGCCGGGACCGCCGGACGTCCGATACTGGAAGTGATCCATGCCAAAAAGCTGGTCAAAACCGCCATTGTTGTAACCCGTTATTTCGGGGGAATTAAATTGGGAGCGGGCGGGCTCGTACGCGCTTACAGCCAGGGGGCTTCCGCGGCAATTGAAGCAGCCGGGATCATCCGCTGCCAATTACACCAAAAAATCACCTTTACGTTTGATTATCATTTTATGGGAAAAATGGAACATGAATTCCGCCAAACCGATTACTTTTTGGAAACACCCCTCTATCAGGAGGTGGTGTCTTGGCCGGTGTGGATCCCGGTTGGGGAAGAAGAGGACTTCATCCAACAAGTCACCAACTGGACCCACGGGCAAGTGAAAGTGACACGCGGAGAAAAAGAATATAAAGAAATCCCCCTTTCCTCCTGACCGGAAAGGGGGATTTCTTTACACCTCAGAACGCCGGAACCACTACGCCTTTGTATTTTTCCTCGATAAACTTTTTCACTTCCGGTGAAGTGAGGGCTTCCGCCAGTTTTTTCACCGCCTGGTTATTTTCATTCCCTTGTTTGACCGCCAAAACATTCACATAAGGATTTTGGTCTTTCTCTTCCATAAACAGTGCATCCTTGAGCGGATCCAAATCGGCTTGAAGCGCATAGTTGGTATTGATCACAGCCAGATCCACTTCATTGATCATCCGTGGAAGTGCAGAAGCCTCAAGCAGCTCAAACTGCAAATTTTTCGGGTTCTCCACAATATTTTTCAGGGTGATCTCCCCTTGATGTCCATTCAACTTGATCAACCCGTTTTTCTCCAACAACTGCAAAACGCGTGTAATTTCACTCGTTCCATTGGGAATGGCGACTTTGGCACCGCTTTTTAATTGATCAACCGAGTTTATTTTTTTGGAATAAGCCCCCATCGGCTCCAGATGGACCCGGGCCACATCCCTCAAATGATATCCTTTTTCCTGATTGGTGGTTTGAAGCCAGACAATGTGTTGGAAATAGTTTGCGTCAATTTCTCCTTCTTCCAATGCTTTATTGGGCAAAACATAATCCGTAAACACTCTGATTTCCAAGTTTACCCCTTGTTTTTCCAATTGCGGTTTGACATGCTCCAAAATTTCCGCATGCGGAACCTGCGTGGCTCCGACCACAAGCGTATTTTCCTTGCTTTGGTTGCCGCAAGCGGCTCCCAATACCGCAACCAGCACACTGACAAGCAAAACCCAAAACTTTTTCATCCCATTTGACCTCCTTAAGATCTTTTATCCAGGGCACGGGCAATCCAGTCCCCCACTGCTTGAACCAATTGCACCAATACGACCAACAAAATTCCACAACTGTACAGCATCGCATCATTAAATGCCTGAAAACCAAAACGATAAGCCGTGTCCCCGAGACCGCCGGCCCCGACAATTCCGGCCATTGCGGAAAAACTGATCAACGAAACACAAGTGACGGTCAGTCCGGAGACAATCGAAGGAAATGCCTCCGGAATCAGCACTTTGCATATGATGGTCAGCCGGCTGGCCCCCATTGCTTGTGCGGCTTCAATCACTCCTCTGTCAATGTCACGGATGGCGGTTTCCACCATGCGCGCATAAAAAGGAGCGGCTCCTGCAATGAGCGGAATGGTGGCTGCCGTCGGCCCCAATGTGGTTCCCACCAAGAGCTTGGCCACCGGAAACAAAAACAAAACCAAAATAATGAAAGGAACGGCCCGGAAAATATTGACCACAAAGGCCAAGATACGTTGAAAAACGAGATTTTCCCAGAAATAGCCGCGGTCCGTCACCACCAGAAGCACCCCCAGCGGAATCCCCAGCACCGCCGTCATCAGGGTGGAAATTCCCACCATATGAAGAGTTTCCAGGGTTGCTTCTTGCAACAGATCAAGATCTACCGACTCCCACATTCAAGTTCCCCTCCCAACACCTTCCGCACTTTTTCCACTGCTTCTTCATTTCCGCCGATTTTGACTTGGACTGCATCTTCATCGTTGCTTCCTTTCACTTCTCCGCCGACCAGTTGAAAATGCACGTTATATTGGCGGGCCAGTTCATTCAGTTTGGAAAGGCCGGACCACGGCACCCAAATGCCATCCTGGCCGGGTTCTGCATCCTGAACAAATTTCTTCGTCAAAGGATGCTTCGGATTTTGAAAAATTTCGGTAACCGGACCCGTTTCAATGATCCGGCCGTTTTCCATGATCGCCATTTTGTTGCAGATGGCACGTACCACACTCATCTCGTGCGTAATCAAGACAAGGGTCAGCCCCAGTTTTTGATGGATCTGTTTTAACAGCCGCAAAATCGAAGCCGTGGTCTCCGGATCCAACGCCGAGGTGGCCTCATCGCACAAAAGCACGTCCGGATCATTGGCCAAGGCTCTGGCAATTCCGACCCGTTGTTTCTGTCCTCCACTGAGCTGTGCCGGATAAGCATCGGCGCGTTCGGATAACCCGACCAGTTCCAGCAAACGGCTTACCTTCTCCTTGATCTGTTTTTTGGGAACCCCGGCAATCTCCAGCGGAAACGCCACATTTTCCGCAACCGTCCGGGACCACAACAGATGGAAATGTTGAAAAATCATACCAATCTTTTGCCGGGCAAAGCGCAATTCCCGTTCACTAAGCCGCGAAATTTCTTTTCCATCCACCAGCACCGTTCCCCTTGTCGGCGTCTCCAATCCGTTTAACAACCGGAGCAACGTGCTTTTCCCGGCCCCGCTGTAACCGACAATTCCAAATATATCCCCTTTTTCGATTTCCAGGGAAATTTCTTTTAATGCCGTAATTTCTTTGTTTTTACCTGCAGCCGGAAATGTTTTGACAACATTTTTCAACTGAATCATTTCCTTCACCGCCTTCGATCTGCAAACATTTTTTAAGCATAAAAAAACCTTCCTGCTCGTTCAGATGCAGAAAGGATCACTTTGCTCAATCTCCTTCTCTCATCTGTCAGAGCAGTGTACAGCTCTGCAGGAATTGGCACCTTCCCATGGGTTCTTCAAACCCAACAGGGGGTTGCCGAGAGATCATCAGGCCTGTTCCCTCCCTCTCTCTGGATAAGAGAATACTTCATTCCCGTATACAATTTTGTTCAAGATCTTTTCTAAAATTATCACATAAAATCATGCCAGTCAACAATTAGCGTTCTAATGCAAACGATTTTTTAAGGTCATGTATAACTTCATTCGATTTATGGAAAAATATGCCTGTTTTCAGCATCTTATCAACTGTTACTCCCAGATTACATTTCATTAACAAAGCCGCTACTTCGATCTATCCAAAATGAAGATGGCGTATAATAAAAATACATTCATCCTTTGGAGGTGCGCATATGGAGCACACGGTTGTCGGCAAGTCCTTCTGGATCGGAGTCATGAACGCTTCTTGTTTGAGTGTGCCACTGTGGCTTCTCATGTACCTGTTTTTAAAAATGATTTTCTGAATGAGCGCACCAAATGAAATCCATCATCCTTCCGATAAATAAAAAAGATGCCACCCTTTTTGGCAGCATCTCTTTAGCGGGCTCCATTTCCGGAAACAACCACCCAAACCGTCCGAAACAAAATCTGCATATCCATTTTAAAGGATTGGTTTTGAATATAGAACATATCCAACTCAAACTTTTCAGCAGGTGTCATCTCATATCCTCCGTTTACCTGAGCCCACCCAGTCAAACCTGGTTTCACCAACAAGCGCTTTTTAAAACCAGGAATCTCCTTGTCAAATTTCTCGGTGAAGACAGGTCTCTCCGGACGGGGACCGATCAGACTCATGTCACCACGTAGGATATTGATTAACTGTGGAAGCTCGTCAATCCGTGTCTTACGGATAAATTTACCTACTCGAGTGACACGCGGGTCATTTTTTGCCGCCCATTGCGGACCATTTTTCTCAGCATCGGTGCGCATGGATCTGAGTTTGATAATCTCAAACCGTTTCCCGTTCAACCCCACGCGTTCCTGTTTATAAAAAACAGGCCCCGGAGACTCCAGTTTAATCGCGATCATGGTCAGTACAAGCACAGGCAATGTAAACAGCAGCAATGCAACGGAAAAAACAATCTCAAAAGCCCGCTTGAAAATCGGATAAATGGTCTGTCCGGAAAATGCACCCGTGTTGTTGCTCTCGTAGGCTAACTTGGAACGCATCAGCTATCCACCCCTGCTGTGTATAATAATCAGAATCCCTTCCGTTTCTTCGCTAAGTTTACAAAAATAACAGTAACATTACAGTAATATTTCAAACCGATTACTGTAAAACAGTATACTGCAGAACCCACGGAATGACAATAGGTTCTTTTTTGAAAACCGTGTCAAATCCTTGACCGATCACAGCATATGCTTATTTTCTACATTTCTTTGTCCATTTTGCGATATTCGTTTTGGTAATATTCGTAGGTTTTGCGTAAACCTTCCATAAGAGTGTATTTCGGTTTCCAGTCCAATATGCGGCAAACTTTGTCATTCTTGAAATAACTGTGTTTAATGTCCCCCGGACGGTCCGGGCCGTGAACCTTTTCGTTTTCAAAAGAAGCGATTTCATCAAACAAGGAAAGCAATTGGTTCAGCGAAGTTTGCACCCCGGTTCCGACATTCAGGATCTCCCCGTCTCCTCTTGAGAGTGCCGCGACGTTGGCTTTGGCCACATCTTCCACATAAATATAATCCCTCGTTTGTTCGCCGTCGCCAAAAATGGTGAAAGGCTCTTTTTTCAAGTACTTATCCACCAAGATGGAAATGACTCCCCCTTCCCCGCGGGGATCCTGCCTGAGCCCGTAAACATTGGCGTAGCGCAAAACGGTGTATTTCAACCCGTATAAATGGGCGTACACTTCCAAATAATGTTCCACGGTATGTTTGGAAATTCCGTATCCGGAAAGCGGTGACACCGGATGTTCTTCATCAACCGGCAGATATTTCGGGTCTCCGTAGACGGCGGCGGATGAAGCGTAAACCACTTTCTTCACCCCGCTTTTGCGGCAGGCTTCCAACAGATTGATCGTCCCAATAATGTTGGTGTTTGCGTCCAAAACCGGATCTTCAACGGAAACATCCACACGGATTTGCGCCGCTTGATGGATGACGGCTTCCGGTTTTTCCCGCATGAACACATCACTTAATTCCGGATTGGTCAAATCCATTTCAATCCATTTCGCTTCCGGATGGATGTGCTCTTTCTTGCCTGAAGAAAGATTATCGATGATCACCACCCGGTCTCCTCTTGCAATCAACAGATCGACAATGTGGGAACCAATAAAACCGGCTCCGCCTGTCACGATTACCTTCATTGTTACAGACTCCTCTCTCGAGTGGACTTTGTCAATTGAGTCGGCCATTTTCAACGTATTCCCGTCTATCTTATCAATTCAGCCGGGCAGAAGCAAAAGACAAGTTTTAAACTTTTTGTCCATATTTTTCGAAAATAGCCCCTTGGCCCCCACTTCCCCACCCAATATTTTGGAAGGTATTTTCCCATGGAAAAGAAGAATAATATAGTACATAAAACCAAACACCTGTGAGGGATTTTCCGTAATGAAAAAATGGATCCTGCGTTTTTTTCTGCTTTTGTTTATAACAGTTCTGCTTGGATTTGGATATTATGTGTACCTGATCTGGTCCGCCGCTCACCGGTCCTATGTCCCGCCTGAACAGGAAAAATCGGACAAACGTCAAGAAGCGATCAAATGGCATGAGGATCCTGTCGCCATTTTGATGCTTGGCGTGGATGAACGGGACGGAGATCAGGGACGTGCCGATACCATTATGATTGCGGCTTTAAATCCGCAAGAAAAAGACATTGTCTTAACCAATATTCCACGGGACACCCGGGTTGAAATCCCCGGTAAAAACTTCCGCGACAAAATCAACCACAGCTATGCCTACGGCGGAGTGGATTTGACCCGCAAGACCGTGGAGCATTTTTTGGATTTGCCCATCGATGGTTACGTTCAAATCAATATGCAAGGCTTGAAAGAAATCGTGGATGAGCTGGATGGAATTGATGTCGAAGTGCCTTTCACCTTTTCCTATGGAGGACACACTTTCAAAAAGGGGACCATGCATTTAAACGGAGAAGAAACCCTTGCCTTTGCACGAATGAGAAAAGAGGACCCGCTGGGGGATTTCGGACGGATTCAACGGCAACAAGAAGTGATCCGGGCCATCGTCCGCAAGGGAACGGATTGGACCACATTCACCAAACTGGATACGGTCATGGAAAAACTCGGCTCCAATGTCAAAACCGACATTTCCCCCTTTCAGCTTTTGCAACTGCAAAACCGCTATGCCAATCTTTCACGGGAAAATATCAAAACGGTCCGGTTCAAAGGGGAAGATGCAACCATTGACGGCATTTATTATTTCCGGGTGTCACCCGAAGAAATCGAACGCATCCGGGGGATCCTGGCGGAACAACTGAACTATTCCCGACCTCCTGACACCCTTTATTAAAAGGATCCTGCCATGGACAGGGGAATCGCCCTGATCATGGACACAGGATCCCTTTTCATTGAAGCAGTTCCTGATATAAAGAAAAAACTTTTCTTTCCTCAACCTTCCAATTATAACGGGTTTCATGGGCTTTTCTCGCATCGGTGCTCATTTGGCCGCGCAGTTCGTCATCGCTTAAGATCCGTTCCACTTTTTGCGCAATATCCTTGGGATTCAAAGCATCGGCCACCAGCCCGGAATGGCTGGATTCCACAATTTCCCTCCACATCGGAAAATCCGTCGCCACCATGGGCAATCCGGCGGCCATGTATTCAAACATCTTGATGGGAAGGGATTCCCGGTAATTCTCGACCGGATGCAGGCAAACCAATCCCACTTTTCCTTTTCCCAACCACTTCTGCACATCATCAAACGGAATCCGGCCATGCAAATAAACCCTCTTCTGTTCCAGTGCGGACTTGTCCCGGTCTTCCGGTTTGATATGCTGGAGGGGACCAATGATGTGAAGTTCGGCTTGCAAGGATTCCGGCAAATAATCCATCATCTGTATCATTTCCCGGTAACCGCGCAGATACGACACGCCCCCGACATACAAAATCCGGTTGACTCCATCCTCTTCTTTTTCGATCTCCGGCATCGACAACGGATAGTTTTTAATCACTTCGACTCTTTTGGCTTGATGGAACTGTCTTTGAATCGATTCCGTCGCTGTAATGACCGCGGACAGCCGGCGGGCCAATCCCTTTTCCACTTTATGGACGATTTTTGCCAGCGGGGCACGGAGCTTTTCGGGAATCCACGGTTTGGTTTGGATCTGTTTGGGCAAATCCTCATGCGAATCATAAATCACCGGGCACCCGGTCCGCCAAGCCAATAACACTCCCCACGGCAACAACTCCGGATCATGAAAATGATACAAATCCGCTCCGCATTTTAAAGCGCGCCGGTAAAGCTCATATCCGGTCCAAAGCCGTTTCCACTTTTTGTTGACGCGCTTTACCCCCCGGATTTTTACGCCATCGATCACTTTTTCTTTAAAATCGGCGATGGCGTGGAGCTCCACCCGGTATCCGTTTTTCGCCAGTGATTTTGCTTGTTTGTGGAAAATCCGCGAATCATCATAAGGATGAACCGAACTGAAGATCATTACTTTAGCGGACACACAAGCAACTCCTTTCTCCTCACACTCCCTCCAGAGACCCTTTTTCCCGCTCCGATCCGGAGTGTTTCTTTTTCAAAGTTTCCCCGATGGCAATGATGGCCAAGCCGATTCCGTAACAAATCCACATCGGCGTATAGTGAATGGCCGTGCTTGGTGCCATGCCCCCGAAGAAGTAACCGGTCAATGCGGCTATGGTGGCGTAAGCGCCCCAACGCAAAACCGGGTTCAATTCCGGCGAGTGTTTCAAGCTGGCCAATTTCCACAAGCGCCACAACATAAGGAAGTAAAGGGACATATACAGGATAAAGATAATCACGCCAAAGTTGACCAACACTTCGCCCCACCAATTGTGCATATTGACTTTATCCACTTTGGGGGCGCCGTCCATGTACACTTCAACGTTTCCTGGACCGACTCCCATGTAATGGCTTTGATGGAGGAAGCGGAGTCCGTTGATGATCAAAAACTTCCGGACCGTGGCACTCCGGCCGGTTTCCGCATCAATGGGGTCTTCTCCCCCTTCTTCCACCGTCCACGGACTGTTTTGAACATCCATCAAGAAGCCAAAAGTGCTGGACAGTTTGGTTTTGGCTTGTTCCCTGGCTTCAGCGCTCAAGAAAACCATGCTCAAACCATTGGCCAGTATGAAAGCCACCAAAACGGCAATAATGGCTTTAAATACATTTTTCATCGTGATTTTGCTCCGGTCCATCACCTGCGGCAACAGCACCACCAATGGCAAAGCGGCAAGCGGCAGGGCAAAGAAGGTGTTGCTGCGCGAACCGGTCGCAATCAGTGTATAAATGGACAGGATACCGATAATATAGATAAACCATTTGTGTTTACGTTTCAGATCCAGCATATAAAAGGAACTGGCCAGGAAAGGAAGGCCGAGTGTGATGCAGGTTGCCAAATCATTCTGGTTGCGAAACACCGATGTCACCGAAGCCGATAACCGACCAAATGCACGTGATTGCGGCAAATGAATCAAAGTGATGGACTCAAAAACCGCAAACAAAATAATGGCTGCAAAAACCCAAAATAAAATCCGCAGGGTTTTCCAAAAATAATCGGTTGATTTCAGGAAAAACGGGAACGAATAAGCAAGAGGCAACATCATTCCCAATAAAAAGAGATACCGCACCCCGGCAGAAAGACTGGCTGACCAGGATAACGCAATCACTCCGTATGCAAACCAAAACAAAAAGAAGGCTCCATACCACCGAACCGGATACATGTAGGAAGTTTCCAATTTCTTTTCCGCTGCAAATCTCAGCGCGATTCCCGCCGCCACCAACAGAAATGCGATGCGGAAAAACGTCAGATTAAACCCATCGGATATCGGTACACCCAAGGAGGGGCCGATCAGCGCAAAAACAATCATCAAATAAAACAATATATCCAAACGCTTCTGCTTTGAAAACAACAGTTCACTCACCAACTCTCACCCTTTTCCTCCTAGTTTGGGTAACAAGTGACCGATCCGATTCAGTGAAGAAATGGAAAAAAGTCCTGTCGCAAACACAGATCCGAAGGTTACAACAAAAGCCAGCACATAATAGAGCCAGGCATATTCCATCTCATTTAATTGGACCCAGGTAACCCCGGTCATTGAGATGAAAAAGACAGCCAAATAGATGAGAATGGAACGAAACCGGAAATCAATCGGATATTCTTTTTGATTTTTCCAATAAACCCAAACAATGACAAAAAGATAAGCCACAACGGTCATGATAACAGTGCCCCAAATGCTGAAAACCGGCACCAGGATCAAATTGCCGATCAGGTAAATGGCGGCGGCAATCATAAATCCGTAGGAAATGACCTGGGTTTTTTTCTTGATCAACAAACCGACACCAAAAACATTATGCAACACATTGAATAAAGTTCCCAAAGATAAAGCCCAGACATAGATATAACCGGATGAAAGCGACTGATCATCCCGACCGATAATATACAAATGATACAGTGGTTTCATGAAGAAGGCCAGAATCATGACAGCCAGCGTTCCAACCACCAACAACGCGCGACCGACCAGCCCGAACAACTGCGGGGCATCTTCCCGCTCTTTGATGGACATGGAAAAAGGGCGCCATGCGAGTTGAAACGGTGAGGTGATCAAAACAATGATGCTTGCAATCCGGATGCAGGTTTCGTAAATATCCGCACTCAGTTGGGAATCCATGTGATACAAAATGGGCCGGGATACAGATGTCATCACCCAAAAAGCCAGCAGTGTCGGCAACAGCGGAGCACCGTAACGAATCAAATCCATCAAATGTTTACGCGAAATACGAAAAACAAATTCCTTGCGAAATAGGATAATCAGAATCAATGCCACTGTCAATTGACCGATTAATTGTCCATAAAAAATTCCCATAACCCGCATGTCATAGACAGTGACAAAAAAGATGCTCAACAAATTGGAACCAATCACATAAGCCATGCTGAAAATATTAAACAGCCATACCCGGCGGCTGTATCTGGCATATCCCAAAATATGCTGAATAATGATCGCCCCAAACGTGGCCATAAAAGCAACCGGCAACAAGTTGGAATAATCCCGCGTGCTTTCATAGACCCATTCGGACAAAGGGGCTCCAAACAAAAATGCAAAGACGGTGAATATCAGGCAAACCCCGGCACTGAAAACCACCGCATTGGTAAAATAGGTGCGGCGTTCCGTCACATCCTTGGCGTCATAAAAATAGAACGCCATGGCCGCATCCGTTCCCAAAATGCTGAGATAAGTCAAAATCAGAGTCAGCGTGTTGGTGAGTCCCCACTCTGCAATTTCCCCTTCTCCGGTCAAAAAAGCAACATAGATGGGGCCAAGCATGGCCGCAACCACCTTATTCCCCATCGTTGCAATCGCAAAAGCGGCTGAATCAGAAAAAAGCCGTTTAATGAGTTGTTTCATGATTAAACAACACCTTCTGCCTGCAGGCTGTTACTCTTGATTTTCCAATTTCTCACGGTCAGGAACATCGCGCAAAACCCGTGCCGGAACCCCGATATACACTTTGCCCGGCTCCGTGTCCCGATTGACCAATGCCCCGGCGGCAATGAAGCTTTCTTCGGCCACCGTGATCCCCGGCAAAAGGATGGATCCGCCGCCCACACGCGCTCCTCTTTTCACAACCGGACCGCGCACGTATTTGAAACGCTCTTTGGTCCGCCCCATGAAGTTGTCGTTCGTGGTCGTGACGGTCGGGGCAATGAAGACATGATCTTCCAACACGGTATAAGCTGTAATATAAGCATTGGTTTGAATTTTTGTAAAAGATCCGATTTTCACCTGATTTTCCACCGCAACGCCACGGCCGATCACCACACGGTCCCCGATCTCGCATTTTTCACGGACCGATGCCTGATCCCCGATCATCACCTCTTTTCCGAAACGGCTGCCCCGGTAAAGAACGGTGTTGGCACCAATCGTCGTTCCGTCGCCGATTTCCAGCACCGGCAAGTCGGCATCCACCTTTACGGTGGACGACTTTGCCGGTCTCGGCCAGCGGCCCAACACACAGTTGTCAGAGATATATACATCGGAACCGATCACGGTTCCTGCTTTAATGGTGACATTGTTGCCGATCGTCACATTGTCGCCAAGAACCACGCCTTCTTCAATGACAGAGAAACAACCGACGGAGACATTCTTTCCCATTTCGACTGAATCATGAATGAAAGATTGTTTCATGAAAAACCCATCCTCTTATAATTTTTCGTAATCCGCTTTGATGTTTTGGACATCTTTCAAAGCATTCCGCGTGTCAAAGATCACTTTTGCTTTATCGGCAATTTCTTCATAATCAAAGTCACTGTGATCCGTGGTGATCAAAACAAGATCCGCCGTCTCCAGAAGTTCGGTGGTCAGCTCTTGCGTTTCATATTCTTTGCCTCCGGCTTTGAAGGTTTTCACATGCGGATCAACCAGCGTGAACTCTGCCTGATATTTCTCAAGCAGCTCGACAATTTGAATCACGGGGGACTCGCGGTAATCATCGATATCCTTTTTATAAGCCACCCCGAGTACCGCCACTTTGGAACCATTCAACGATTTGCCGTAGCGGTTCAAGATTTTCATGCAACGATCCACCACAAAGTCGGGCATTTCATTGTTGATTTCGCCTGCCACTTCAATCAAACGCGTATGATAATGATATTCGCGGGCTTTCCATGTCAAATAGAACGGATCAATGGGAATGCAATGTCCGCCCAGACCCGGCCCCGGATAAAAAGCCATATAACCGTAAGGTTTGGTTTTGGCGGCATCGATCACTTCCCAAATATCGATTCCCATTTTGTTGCAAAGAATGGCCATCTCGTTCACCAGGGCAATGTTAATGTTGCGGAAGGTGTTTTCAAGAATTTTTTCCATTTCGGCCACTTTCGGGCTGGATACTTGGTGAACTTCCCCGTCCAACACCGCGCGGTACAAAGCACCGGCGACTTCCGTGCATTGATCGGTCACACCGCCCACCACTTTGGGAGTGTTTTTGGTATTAAACACTTTATTGCCGGGATCCACCCGTTCCGGCGAATAAGCAAGGTAAAAGTCTTCGCCTGCTTTCAAGCCGGTTTTTTCCAGAATCGGTTTCACCACTTCTTCGGTGGTTCCGGGGTAGGTGGTGCTTTCCAAAACCACCAGCATGCCCGGGTGCAAATATTTTGCAATGCTTTCTGCTGAAGATTCAACATAGGAAACATTGGGCTGCTGATATTTGTCAAGCGGTGTGGGAACGCAAATAGCCACCGCGTCCACTTCACGAATCAAGGAGTAGTCCGTGGTCGCAGACATTTGTCCGCTTTCCACCAATTGTTTCAATTCTTCGTCCACCACATCGCCGATATAGTTCACTCCCCGGTTCACCATGTCCACACGGTTTTGCAGAATATCAAAACCGATCACTTTGAACCCGGCTTTGGCTTTCTCCACAGCCAGTGGCAAACCGACATATCCCAATCCGACAACACCGATTTTAGCCGTTTTGTCATCGATTTTTTGCAATAAAGTCTTACCACTCACGGTTATTCCTTCTTTCACTTGGATTTGTTGGCATAAAAACTTTTAATGGTATTTGCGATAAAACGGATGTTTTCATCCTCCAATTCTGCATACAGAGGAAGTGCAAAGGTGCGTTTGGCCATGTATTCGGAAACAGGCAAACTTCCTTCTTCATATCCCAAGTCTTTATACACTTCCTGCTGATGCAGGGGAACCGGATAATAAACTCCGCAGGAGATTCCCTGCTCTTTCAAATGAGCCATTAATTCGTCGCGATCTTCTGCCTGAATGATATACAAGTGATAGATGTGTTTGCGGTCTTCCGCTTCATGAGGAGTAACCACCGGTGTATCTTTTAAAAGCTCGTTGTACAGGGCCGCTTTTTTCCGACGGCCGTCATTCCAAGCATCCAAATGGCGCAGTTTGATGCGCAAAACAGCAGCTTGCAAAGCATCCAGGCGGCTGTTGTATCCGATCATGCTGTGGTAATACTTCGGATTGGAACCATGAACCCGCAAGATCCGGATTTTCTCCGCCAGTTGGTCATCATTGGTGACAACCATTCCCCCGTCACCATAGCCGCCCAGGTTTTTGGTGGGGAAGAAAGAGAAGGTGGCCGCATGACCCCAATTTCCGATTTTCCGTCCTTTATATTCCGAACCCATGCCTTGAGCCGCATCTTCCAAGACAAACAATTGATGTTCTTCAGCCAATGCCATAATTTCTTCCATGTTGGCAGGCTGGCCGAAAATGTGAACCGGAATGATCGCTTTGGTTTTTTCATTGATTTTTTCCTTGATTTGGTTCACATCGATGTTGTAAGTTTTCGGGTCGATGTCAACAAAAACCGGGGTGGCCCCGACTTGAGAAATCGTTTCGGCAGTGGCGAAAAATGTAAACGGTGTCGTGATCACTTCATCGCCAGCTTTGATTCCTGCCGCATCCAATGCCAGAAGCAACGCATCCGTGCCGTTCCCAACGCCGATGGCATGTTTCACCCCGAGATAGTTGGCCACTTCTTCTTCAAAAGCTTTGACTTCGGGCCCCATAATATATTGTCCGCTGTCAATCACCCGCTCCACCGCTTGGAGAACTTCTTCCCGAATCGGTTGCAACTGTGCCGTTAAATCCAATAAAGGAATCTTTTTCATCGCTTTCTACTCCTTTAATCATTTCAATTTATTTTCGGTTTAATTCGTCCATCCGGACCGGCCGGTTTCTTTCGGCAGCCAACTGGCATCCGATCACAAAGCTCAACGCCTTGCGTCCTTCTTCGCCGGAAACGACCGGCTTCCGGTCTTTTAACACCGCTTCGGTCATATCTTGAATGATGCACTGATGTCCCGGAATTCCGAATGGATCTTGTTCCACCCGGCGGATTGTGTTTTGAGCCTCTTCATCCGGCAGGCCTTCAAATTTCCATTCTTTGATCCAGTTGGCCGTCGGCCCGCCAATCACCGCGGTCCCCTTTTCGCCAAAAATACTTAATGATTCTTCCAAGTTTTTCGGATAAATGGTGACCGCAGCTTCCAACACCCCGAGTGCCCCGTTTTTAAAGCGGATCACCGACACCGAGGTGTCCTCAGCTTCAATGTTCCGGATACGGGTCGCGTGATAAGAGGAAATCTCTTCAATATCCCCCATCATCCACAACAAAAGATCCATGTTGTGAATTGCCTGATTCATCAACACGCCTCCGTCCATTGCTTTCGTGCCACGCCAAGGAGCCTGGTCATAGTAAGCCTGGTTTCGGTTCCAACGAACCGTTGCGTTGGCATGCCCGATTTTGCCGAAAGCCCCTTGTTCCAACTGCTTTCTGAGTTCCACGACAGCCGGACGGAAACGGTTGGGGTGAACCACCGCCATTTTCACACCGTTTTTCTCACAGGCATCGATCATCCGGTCTGCATCTTCCAAGGTCAGTGCCATCGGTTTTTCCACGATCACATGCTTTTTGGCTTCCGCTGCCTGAATGGTCAGCGGTGCATGAATCCCGCTCGGTGTGCAAATGCAAACCACATCCACATCCGAAGCCAGCATGTCTTTCAAATCGGTATACCCACGGACACCGTCGACGGCAAACTCGGAAAGACGCTCTTCATTGGTGTCGCAAACCGCAACCAACTCGGCTCCTTCCACCGCTTTAATGGCTGCCACGTGCTTTTTCGCAATGTGACCACAACCTACAATTCCATAGCGTATCAAAAGATCTCCCTCTCTTCTTTTACCCAGTCAGTCAATTCATATCCAATCTATATTACAGTAACATTACAAAATCTAATGTTCAATGTAACATAGATGAAATCTCTTGAGTACCCTGCATCAAAAAAGTCATAAACTTTTCCGTTCTATTAAAGATGTATAAATTTGTAAGGTAGTTCGCGCGTTTTCGCTCCAAGTCAATGCACGGGACGCATCCAACGCATTTTTCCCCATAGTGGCGATGAGGGAAGGATCATCGATCAGGATTTTGCGCAAGCAACCGGCAATTTTGTCCACATCTTTGGCCGGCACAAGAAATCCGGTCTTCCCGTCTTGAAGAATTTCCTTGATTCCGCCCACATCCGTCGCCACCATGGGCCGGCCGCACCCCATCGATTCCAGCAATATGGAGGGAAGCCCCTCGCTCAGACTGGTGAGAACCATCACATCGGCACTGTTGATCCAGTCGGGAATCTCAGCGTACGGCTTTTTGCCCAAAAAGGTGACGGCTTCGCTTAATCCCGATTCTTCCGCCTGGTTTTCAAGCCGGGGGCGCAAAGGCCCGTCCCCGATCAAATACAGATGAATGTCCCGGCTTTCTTGGCGGATCCGGGAAAAAGCCTCCAACAAATAAGAAACGCCTTTGACCGGATACAAGTTGCCGACAAAAAGCAAAATTTTTTGTTCCCTGTTCAACCCCAGACGTTTCCTTGCCTCCAGACGGTCCATGGGGCGGAATTTCTCCGGGTCAAAACCGTTGTAAACCGTTTTGGCCGCAAGCTCGGGATGCATTTTTTCCGCTTCTTCTTTCAGCCGGTCGCTGACCGTGATGACCAGGTCATTTTCCTTTAATGCACGAAGCGTCTGTTCATAAACGGAACGCTTTCGTTTGGGATACAACATGATGTCCGAGCCATGGATCGTGCTTAACACCGGCACCTTCCAAATTTTCTTCAGTTCCCCTCCTGCATAACCATCCGGATAGATGGTGTGACAATGAATCAGATCAAAAGGAAACGCTTTATGTACTTCCTCCACTGCCTTTTGCAGGGCTTTTGTATAATACTTGCCATAGCGTTGGAAAAAAAATCCCCCCGGAATCATTCGCGTGGGAACATAATAAACGGCAATTCCATCCTTTTCTGTCTTTTTCGGCAATTGACGATACCCTTTCCACTTCGGGTAAAAGGGGAAAGAAGGAACGGGCACCACCACGCTTACCTCTGCCCCTTCTCTTTTTAAAGCTTTTGCCTGGTTATGGACAAAAATTCCCGCCATGGGATTGACCGGATTCGGGTACATATGCGAAATGATCAAAATACGCCCATTCATTGAAACCACTTCCTTTATCCGGTTTCATTTCCGAAAGATTACTGTCAATAGCATTTTCCAAACCGGTGATACTATGTACAACACCATACAGGAGAGGTCGTTGTCATGAAAAGACAAAGAATCGCCAGCGACTCCTATGACGGATTCCTCGGCATGTTGAATGCCTTTCTCATCAGCTTGCCTTTTTGGGGACTGATTTATTTCGGACTTCGCATTTTTCATTTATGGAAATAAATACATGACAAGGAAGGTCCATCCCCAAGGACCTTCCCGCTTTATGTATTTTTTAATCATTGATCGCAAACATCAGATCCGCTTCCACCGCCACATGTTCCCCGACACGGGCAATACCCTTGCCTTTCCCGACTTTTCCTTTCACCCGGGTCAATTCCACTTCCAGCGTTAGGACATCTCCGGGTTTGACCTGATGACGGAAACGGACTTTATCCAGTCCGGCAAAAAATGCGATTTTGCCCCGGTTTTCTTCCACACTGAGAATGGCAACGGCCCCCACTTGCGCCAATGCCTCCACAATCAGCACGCCCGGCATAACAGGATAGTCCGGAAAATGCCCTTGGAAAAACGGCTCATTCACACTCACATTTTTGATTCCCACCGCTTTTTTCGCCGGTTCCAATTCCGTGATCCGGTCCACCAACAAAAAAGGATACCGGTGAGGAATAATTTCTTGAATCTGTTTTGCATCTAACATCGTCATCCACCTCTCAAAAAACCGTCTCACCTTCTGAAATCACTTGTCACCATTATAGCGAAACCGTATTTAAATTACCAAACATCCGGGCGTCATAAAATGGCGGTTTCTTAACAATCTGGAGAATAAAAAAACACTTTGTTACACGGACTTTCCGGTCCGTTTAACAAAGTGTCAATGCTTGCGCCCTGTGACTTTTCACGACAAAGCGGCAGCCCTTTCCACCGCGCGGGCCACTTCCCGATGGACTTTGGGATCCAAGGGATGCGGCGCCAATTCCCCGGGACTGGTACAATCTGCAATGGCTTCGGCGGCGGCCACCAACATCGGGTGAGTGATTTTCTTGGCATTGGCATTCAACACGCCGCGGAAGATCCCGGGAAACCCGAGGACATTATTGACAGAACGCCCGTCTGCTGCAAAAGAAGCACCGGATTTGAGTGCCAATTCAGGGTCGATTTCCGGTTTGGGATTGGATAAGGCGAGAATCACCTGACCTTCCCGGATCATTTCCGGTTTGATCAATCCGGGAACCCCTGTTGTCGCCACCACAATGTCGCAGCGTTCCATCAATTCTTCCATGCCCACCGGTATGCCGCCGTAATTCTCCAAACGCTCCAAAGCTTTTTCTTGCCGGTCGGCACCGCAAATCTCCCGCACCCCGTAAGCTTTAAACATGCGGCAAATAGCCAAACCCGCGGCACCAAGCCCGATTTGTCCCACTGACGCTTCTTTCAGGTTGATCCCGGTGGAACGGCAAGCCGAAATCACGGCAGCCAGTGTCACGACCGCCGTTCCGTGCTGATCGTCATGCATCACCGGAATGGGCAACTCTTCTTTGAGGCGTTCTTCAATCTCAAAGCAATGCGGGGAACCAATATCCTCCAACAAAATGCCTCCAAATCCCTGATAAATGTGTTTCAAGATGTTCACCACTTCATCCGGATCACTTGTATCCAACAAAATCGGAATCCCGCTGATCCCGGCAAAGCGGTCAAACAAAGCGGCCTTTCCCTCCATCACCGGCATTCCCGCCAACGGACCGATATTGCCAAGCCCCAAAATGGCGGTGCCATCAGTCACAATGGCAACGGTGTTTCCAATGCTTGTATAATAATTGGCTTTTTCCGGATTCTCCCGGATCTCCAGGCATACATTGGCCACTCCCGGGGTGTAAACACGGCGCAAATCCGCCAAGGACCGGATGTCCATCTTGCTGACCATGCGGATTTTTCCGCCTTCATGGGCACTTAACACTTCGTCCGATATGGAATGAACGTAAATGCCGCCCCCCAACGCTTCAATGCTGGTGACCACCTGATCCAGATGTGCTTCACTCTCACACTGGACCGTGATGTCCCGGAGAGTGGAAAACGGGCCGATCTTGATGGTGGTGATGTCCCCTATATCGCCTCCTGCTTGTCCGATCGCTGTGGTCACTTTTCCCAGGTTGCCAGGCTTTGAAGGAGTTTCCACGATAATGCTGCGTGTCATATTCCGTACCATCCGTTAACCTCCCTAATCCGTCTGAAGTCAAATCGAAAAAAAGAACCGGATCCGGTCACCGATTCTTCCTACATAGCCCGTTCGTTCACCGTTTTCAATTGCAACAGGTAAGAAAGTGTCGTGATGTAGGACAAAATAATGACCGACCATAAAAAAGTTTGTGCAAGCGGCAATTCAAACATGATAAAAAATAAAGCGACATAAAACAAAAAGGTTGTCAGCTTGCCGAAAATGTTTGCCGGGACCGTTCGTTTGCCTCTCAGCTTCAGGAAAACAGAAAAAAGGATCATGGACACATCGCGCAAGACAATGATAAAGGCAGCCCAAACTCCGATTTTTCCGGAGATCATCAGGGATAAAAAAACAGAGAGCATCATTAATTTGTCCGCCAAAGGATCCAGCATGATTCCAATCTGGGTCACTTGCTTTGTCTTTCTGGCCACATACCCGTCAATGACATCGGTTAACCCCGCAAGAAGAATGATCCCAAACGCCCAGTACACATTCCATGGCGTGTCCGAAAAAAATGCAACAAAATACGCAGGAATCAAAAAAAGGCGAATCATGGTCAAGAAATTGGGCAAATTCATTCAGGACCCCCCTTCTTACAGTTTACCGAACGGATGGTTAATAAAAAAGGAAAGAGCCCGTCTTCCATCCAAGTGACAGACGGGACTTATGATCCAAAAATGAGCTGATAAATATGCACCCACATGTCAAAATTCAAGAAATCGCCGGCCGGTTGATCACCAATGATGGTATGACCAACGACAAATCCCGCATACAAAGCCACAATGAGCGAAACAGGCAGCCAAAGAATTTTAACCCATTTTAGAATTTGCTCTTTTTTCTCATCAATCGGCGGATCATCTTCACTACGGGAAGCGGCACTTTGCTTTTTTTCTTTGGTGGAGTCCAGTTGTTCCACCCGCGGTTTCACTGGCTGTTCTGCAACAAAAGACGGTTTTTTCACTTCTTCTTTGAAATTCTCGTCGCCGCTGTTCTCTCCGATGACCGGATCAATGGAATATTCCTTAAAATCGATGGGAGTTAACGTATCTTCTAATGAAAGCTGCCGTTTTTCATGCGGGGAAGAAGGTTGTTCCACTTCGAAGGTTGGAGGTGCGCCATACTCATGGGAATGGAACTGGTTACCGGAGTCTTTCTTCTCCTCCGTCTGTTCCTCTTTTTTCTCTTTGTCGCCTTCTTGCTTTGCAGGCTCAAACTTCCGGGCATCCTCCAAACTGTCGAGGGTGTCTTGCTCTTCTTCTTCATCTCTTCGCCATTTCAATTGGCCTACCGGCAAGATATCATCCACTTTTTCATTTTCCACTGTCAAATGGTCCGATGGATTATTGAATTTTTCTGCTGAAGACTCCACATCGTCTGATTGGTAGTCCATGTGTTTTTCTTTATCAGAATAACTCATCTGCATTCCTCTCCAAGGCTAACTTCTATTACCGATCCTCTCTATTTCATGAAGCTCGTCCAACAAAATCAAGTTTACTTTTAAATAAGCTCCATTCTACTCATAATAGAATATATCGCAACTATGAACATAAGTCTATACTTACAGCTTATAGGAGTGTGAAAGTTTCTTATACAGTAGAAGCACCGGGTTGAAAGGAAAAAGGATACATATTATGGCAATGATTCGGAGATCTTGTTTTTATGTAAACACTGCCGGTGCTTCCGTCTCATTTTCACAGTCACACGGACACTTCTTGCTTCTTTTTTCCGGTTTTTTGCTTATATTTAATCTTTGTCGCTTCTCCACCTCTTATATGGCGAATCGATTTATGGTATTCCAATATCTCTTTCACTTGACGAGCCAGTTCCGGGTTGATTTCCGGCAATCGTTCCGTAAGGTCTTTATGAACCGTGCTCTTGGAAACACCAAACTCTTTCGCAATCGTCCGGACCGTATTTCGCGTCTCCACAAAATAATGTCCGATTTTTAATGTTCGTTCCTTAATATATTCATGCACCCCGCCAAACCTCCTCTCTTCTCCATTTGCTACATTATATTGAGGGAAGAGGCGGGTTATTCTTTCTAAACAAGCCATGACAAGCCATGTTTGGCAATTTTTCTTTTTTCGGGAACAAAAAAAAGCGTTCCCTTGGATGGAAACGCCTTTTTCCTTATTTTTCCCCGCTTAAATAAACATCCGGATTGATGGCTTTCTGATCCCGGTCGCGGATTTCAAAATGCAGATGGACACCCGCTTCCTTTTCAAAACGATTGCGTCCTGCTTTGGCAATCACTTGTCCTTTCTTGACGGTTTGTCCATTTTTGACGCGGACATCGTCCAAACTTTGGTATACCGTTTGAATGCCGCTTTCATGCTGAATGACCACTTGCCATCCGACAACCGGGTTTTCCTCGACTTTCACCACTTTCCCTTCCAATGCCGCCACCACATCAAAGGTTCCTCCATCTTTTTTCGCAAAGTCAACTCCCGAATGCGGCGTGAACGTATTGGCATATTGGTTCAAAGAGGATTCCCGGCTCGCTTCCGGATCTTCTTGCTTATAAAATCCCATGGTTTTGTCGGCATGGGCATTTTTGGCGACAGGCAATATCATGTCATCATCGGTCGGATTGGTCGGAATCGGCTCTTGGGGAAGATTTTGTTCCACCAAATCCCTGGTGGTTTTGGATGCTTTTTCCACCTGATGATCCTGATACCACCATGCCACACTTAAAATCAGTGCCGCCACAAAGAGATAGACAGCAGGGAAAAACCACTTTTTGGACATTAACTTTTTCCATTTCAAACGTCGCTTCGCTTTTTCAAAGGAAGAAATCTGGTTATTTGCATTTGGTTCCTTCGATTTCATGGAAATCACCTCAGGAACCATTGTCGACCAGCTTCTCTCTTTTTATACCTACAGATGGGAACTTTTAGTAAATTCGAAGCAAAGTCAAAACTGAGACATACATGATCTTCATTTCTTTGGCTCATACTTTAGAAAAGGCTTGGCAGAAGGAGGTGAAACGGTGATAAAACCCTTTGAGCCTGATCTGGTCTACTACGAGCCCGGAGCTTTGGACTATCCACTCGGAAAAGAATTGGTGGCAAGGTTTCAAAGCATGAAGATTCCGGTCCGGCCAACAACCTCGCACAACCAGGTGACCGGCCTGCCGGGAGAGACCCCGTTGGATAAATACCGGATTGCCAAGCGGACCTTGGTCATCGGAGTGAAGAAATCATTAAAATTCGAACAATCCAAGCCCTCAGCCGAATATGCCATTCCGCTGGCCACCGGCTGTATGGGGCATTGCCATTACTGTTATCTGCAAACAACGCTCGGAAAACGTCCTTATATCCGGATTTATGTCAACCTGGATGAAATTTTTTCCCAAGCCGAAAAATACATCCAAGAACGTGCTCCGGAAATCACCCGGTTTGAAGCCGCATGTACTTCCGATCCGGTGGGCATCGAACATATTTCGGGGTCGCTTTACAAAACCATCGAGTTCATGGGAAAACAGCCGTTGGGCCGTTTGCGCTTTGTCACCAAGTACGCCAATGTGGAATCCCTTTTAAATGCCGACCACAAGGGACATACCCGTTTTCGCTTCAGCATTAATGCCGATTATGTGGTCAAACATTTTGAACCGGGAACCTCACCGTTGCCGGACCGGATTGAAGCCGCCGGAAAAGTGGCAGAAGCCGGCTACCCGCTCGGATTCATCATCGCTCCCATCATGTCTTTTTCCGGATGGAAAGAACAATACCAGGCCTTATTGAAAAAATTGTCCAATCGCCTTCCCGAAGTGGATGATTTGACCTTTGAACTCATCACCCACCGTTACACGCAAAGCGCCAAACGGGTCATCGAAGAACGTTATCCCAAGACCAAGCTGGACATGGACGATGAAAAGCGGAGAAAAAAATGGGGCCCTTACGGACGGATAAAGTATGTTTATCCCAAAGAGCAAATGGACGAAATCAAAGATTTCATGCACCGCACCATTTCCACTTACTTTCCCCGGGCAGAAATTCTTTATTTCACTTGATCGGGGGAGAAAGGCTCGATCTTTACCCCCTGGTAGTAATGCTGAATAATTTCATCCACCTTTTTTCCCTGCTTTGCCATCAAATTGGCGCCCCATTGGCTCATGCCGACGCCGTGTCCGTATCCGCGGGTGGTGATTTGAAGTTGATTCCCCTGTACCGCCACATCAAAATCGGTTGAAGCCAATCCCAATGCTTCCCGGATTTCCCTGCCGGTGAATGTCTGATCGCCAATCTTGATTTTGGCGATTCTTTTTCCTTTTGTACGCTCGGTCACCTGGATCAAACGCGTACCGGTTGTGGCGGGAAGGCTGACTGCCTGTCCGGTTTTCTTTTCCAGTCGGCTGACAAACTCGTCCCATGACAACGTATGCCGGTGAATATATTTTGGGGACATCCGATCCCATGGGGAAGACACACTCCGCAAGTAAGGATACTTTTGTTTGAAATACTCCTCCGAATTCTCGGTATAGCCGTTGCTGGTTGAGAAAAACGCAGCATAAATGGGCTTTCCCTGATAGGTAATGATCTGGCCGTCGGTTTCCCTCACGGCCTCCCGGATGGAATTCCGGAGGGTTTCATATTGGGCTTTCCACTCCTGCTTCAACATTTCATCCGTTTTAAAAGCCTGATGGTTCACCGTGTCCGTGACATGTGCTTTCTTTGCTTCTTCCCCCCATTTGGACATATCCGAATAATCTTTTCGCTCCAACCGGTCCACGATATAAGTCCGGGCAGCCAAGGCCTGGGCTTTTAAGGCTTCCTTGTGGAAATCCGCCGGCATTTCCGCCGCCACGACACCGTAAATGTACTCTTCCAACGGCAATTGAATCACTTTTTTCGACTCTGTCAGGTACACTTTAACCCGGATATCCTGATTTTCACTTTGCAATGCTTTCTCTTTTGCCAATGCCTCCGGTGGGACATCGGAATCCCAAGCAACCAGAAACACCGGAATCAAAAGAATAACGCCCACAAGCCCCAACAATACCATCAGCAATCCTTTGTGCAATCTGTTCTTCGCCTCCATTTGAATCACAGCGTTCACTACTAAGCTATGAAAAAAACCCCTTTTTTTAGAACCGGAATTCGTAGATTCCCTGATAAAGAAAAAAGCGGCTTCCCTTCAAAGAAGCCGCTTGACCTTCGTTTGGTCATGCAAAAGATTTTTGTTCCGTCCTGGAACTTTTCTCCTCGCTCACCCGTTCAATTTTGGCTCCCAAGCCTCTCAATTTCCCGACAATGTCCACATAACCGCGATCCACATGATGCAACTCCGTCACTTCGGTGACTCCTTCCGCTGCCAATCCGGCCAAAATCAAGGCCGCACCGGCACGCAGATCCGTGGCTTTCACCTGAGCTCCCGACAACGGTTTTCCACCTTCAATCAATGCGGTGCGCCGGTCGATTTTAATCTGCGCCCCCATCCGCTTAAACTCTTCCACATGCATAAACCGGTTTTCAAACACGGTTTCCGTCAGCATGCTGTTTCCGTTTGCGGTAAGCAAAAGAGCCATCATCTGTGATTGCATATCCGTCGGAAATCCTGGATAGGGCAAGGTTTTGACATCCACGGGTTTCAAATCCCCGTCTGCACGAACGTGAATCCCGTTTTCGCCGTCAAGCACATGGACTCCCATTTCACGCATCTTGGCAATCAGCGGAACCAAATGATCGGAAATGGCCCCTTCCACAAAAACTTCGCCGCGGGTGATGGCAGCCGCCACCATGTAAGTTCCGGCTTCGATCCGGTCGGGAATCACGGTGTATTCTGTTCCCCGCAAAATATCCACTCCATCGATGCGAATTTCATCGGTACCGGCTCCCCGGATTTTTGCACCCATCGCATTGAGGAAGTTGGCAAGATCCACGATTTCCGGCTCACAAGCGGCATTTTCAATCACTGTCCGGCCTTCAGCCAATGTTGCTGCCATCATGATATTTTGGGTTGCTCCGACACTTGGGAAATCCAGATAAACCGTCGCTCCATGAAGACGCCCGTCAATGGTCCCTTCAATGTAGCCTTGCCCGATGTCAAACCGGGCACCCATGGCTTCCAGTCCTTTTAAATGCAGATCAATCGGCCTGCTTCCGATGGCACATCCTCCCGGGAGAGGAATCCGTGCGTGTTTTTTCCTGGCAAGCAGGGGTCCCATCACCAAAACAGAAGCTCTCATCTTGCGCACCAGTTCATAAGGCGCTTCGGTGGATTCCACTTTTTCTGCATTGATCACAATTTGGTCATCACCCAGATCGGCTTGGATCCCCAAGCGTTTCAAAAGTTGAGTGATGGTTTTCACATCTTCCAAAAGCGGAACATCCGTAATCCTGATGTCCCCTCTGGATGCCAAAATGGATCCGGCAATCAAAGGAAGTACCGCATTTTTGGCGCCATGTACTTTCACTCTTCCTTTTAAACGTGTTCCGCCTTGAACGATGATCTTTTCCAAAGCTTTTCCCCCCAAAAACTAATATTCGATGGTGATAATTGGCGTGCCTAAAGTGATAACCATGCGATGGGCATCCTGATTCATCCGAACGGCCGCTTGCATATTCATCATGCCGCCTCTTGTCTTGATGCCTGCCGGCAACAACGGAGAAAGTGCGGAGATGCTGACGGTATGATCCGTACGCATCGCTTCCACCTCTTCCGCTTTCAACAGCCGGAAAATCTCCGCGAGTAAATGTTCCTCCTGTTCGTTTTGCACCGGCCTGCTTCCCTGAACGGAATAATGATAAGATGGAGTAATGCCATGATTTAACAAAACACGCGTCACATGATCGCGGGCAGCTTGCCAGTTTTCCCGGTCACTTCCTTTTCCTTCCAATTGAATGGACAAATATGGATGGATGAATTCTTCAGACGGTTCATCATTGATCACGGCCATTTTCACCAAAATGTTTCGCTCGATGATCCCTTCCGCCGAAAATTTTATTCCGGCAAATTCATCATTGCGTTCCAACGGCCCGATATTTAATGAACGACTCAATGCTTGTGTCCACTCTTCGATCTCTTGTTGGCTCATTGCCCGGTGCAGCCGGTTTCCATAATGCAACACATATCGTTCCGGTTCCACCCCGACTTTCTTGAACGCTTTGATCAATTGCCCTTCGGGTTGGGATTGTTCCTGTGATCCAATGAATACAAAAGGCAAAAAAACACAAAAAAGAATCACTTTTTTCACAATCCCCCACATTTTCCATCCCTCTCCCTGAATTCTTATTATTCCCATTCTTCACATTCAGGGAAAAGGATATACGTGGAGCCGGTCAGTGAATCAGCTGGCTGATCAGCCTGGACCAACTGAGATAATCAATAAAAAAGGACGCCAGTTGATGCCCGAGAATGATCGACAAGACGATCATCAAGGCTCTGATCTGAGCCGTGTGATTCTTTTTGAAAAGTTGCTCGATGCGCACGCCCAGCAAGATCCACCAGACAAAGGCAATGCTTAAGATCGAGAGGAATATGTTCACCAGCCCCGACAAGGCCAGCTGCGTCGTCCCATCCATAATATGCACTCCCTCAGGCATATGTTCACATGCTACCATGGTACAAAAAAAATGGCGAATGCGCAAAAGATATTTTTGCAAATGCATGAACAAAACAAGCATACCCCTTCTGAAGAGGGGTATGCTTTCAGATTCCGCTTGATGAAAAGAGCGCCTATGGTGAAGTATTGGCAGCTTGGGAGAACGCAGACATCCAATCCAGATCCCCCAAGGCTTGAAAGAAGTAGTCCGGCATCAATCCCAACAAAAAGGTGCCCAAACATCCGATCCCGATGACGGCCATCACCGTCCAAGGGACGTTCAGCTTCCCATCATCCCCGGCTCTTCTAAAATAGATGTGCCGGGCGATGCGAAAATAGTAGTAATAAGAGATCACCGTTGTGATGATCATGATGAGCGCCAGCCAGTTGTGTGAACTGGCCACCGCGCTCATCAAAATGTAAAATTTCCCTACAAACCCCGCCGTCACGGGAAGGCCGGCAAGAGACAAAAGAAACAGGGTCATGATCACCGCCAGCCCCGGCGAACGTTGGTACAACCCGGAAAAAGCTTTCAAATCATAGGTTCCCGTCTCTTTTCCCACGACTTCAATCACCACAAAGGCCCCGGCCGTCATGAACAGGTAGGCGATGAGGTAATACACCAGACTCGGAAACAGATCATATCCCACAAATCCCATCGTTGCGGGAGGAACCAGCAGATAACCGGCATTGGCGATGCTGGAGTAAGCCATCAGCCGCTTGGCATTGGTTTGGCGCAATGCCACCGTGTTTCCCACAATCATGGAAGCTGCTGCCATGATCATCAATGTCCAGGAAATCACTTCATTCCAGACACCGTTTGACACCAGCGGAATATAGGCCCCGAGCAACATCCGGAGCACCAGAGCAAACGCCGCGGTTTTGGACACCACAGCCAAAAACACCGCCACCGGGGTTGACGAGCCTTGGTAAACATCGGGAACCCAGGTGTGGAAAGGCGCGGATGAAATTTTAAAACCAAATCCGACCATCATTAAAAAGAACGACAAAAAGAGGAACAACTGGTAATCAGTTGCCGAAACTTCCGCAACCCGGTCCCGTATCTCAAACAAGTGGGTACTTCCGGTCAATCCATAGAGAAAGGACATCCCGTACAGGATAAAAGCGGAAGAAACCCCTCCCAAAACGACATATTTCCATGCCGCTTCGGTCGCATCAGTCCGTTTTTTCCGAATCCCAGTCAATATGTAGGATGAGAGGCTCAACAGCTCCAGACCGACGAACAATGTGATCAACTCCGCCGACGACACCATGATCATGGCACCGAGCAAAGCGGTAAGAAGCAAAGAATAATATTCGCTTTCCGCTTTTAACTCTTCGTCTTTCCGGAAGGAAAACAAGAAAACCAAAGCCGTTCCGGCAAGCAAAATGCCTTTGAGTGTCAAGCTCAAATGATCAATCCGGTACGAATCCCCCAAAATCTGATACGGTTCATGCCCCCAACCCATGCCGACAAAAACGCCTGCCGCCAAGATGGCCATGAGCCCGAAGATGCCCATCCATTTCTTTGACACCGTTTCTTTCAACAACAAATCCAAAATCATCAACAGAGCGGCGGCAACGACGATCGTCAGCTCGGGGGCCATCACCCTCAGGTCAAAATCCAGCAATGTTTGCATCATGCCCCTACCCTCCGATCCGAGATACAATAAGATCTAACGTTTCTTGCATCGGCGCACTCAAAACGGCCGGATAAACACCGATCAGGACAATCAACAGCACCATCACCAACATCGGAAAGCTTTCGCGCAAATGCAGATCGCCAACCGCCTGAAAACGTTCCGGCAACGGTCCGAAGGTCGTTTTCAACACAGCACGCAATGCATAAACCACGGTGAAAATCAACCCGAGTGCCCCGACCGCCCCAATCACCGGATGGTTTTGGAACACGCCGAGATAGGCCAGAAACTCGCTGATAAAACCGGACAGCCCCGGCAATCCCAAAAGCGCCAATCCACCGGTGAGGAAAATCCCCGAAAGTACCGGTGCCGATTTGGCCAGTCCGCCCAGATCATCCAATTCCGTCGTTTTGGCACGGTCATAAATGCTGCCGACAAGGAAGAAAAGCAGTGCCGAAATGATCCCGTGGGACACCGCCTGGAAAACCGCTCCGTTTAGTCCGGCCGTATTTAAAGCGGCCAACCCGAACAAAATGATCCCCATATGGCTGACACTGGAATAAGCCAGCACATGCTTCAACTCTTTTTGCACAATGGCAATACAGGCTCCGTACAAGATGTTTATCAAACCGAACACAGCCAGATAGATGGAGATTTCCTTCATTTGCACCGGGAACAACCCCAACCCGAACCGGATTAAACCGTAAGCCCCCATCTTCAGCAGAACCCCGGCATGAACCATCACCACCGGGATGGGAGCTTCGACGTGGGTTTTTAACATCCAGCTGTGGAAAGGAAACACGGGCAACTTAATGCAAAATGCGATTACCAGTGCCGCAAACGTTCCCCACAACATCGTTTTCAAAACCGGGGGCAACAGCGCAAATTGCCCCATCACCTGATCCATCCGGTCTTGCAACACCGAATAATCCAACGTGCCAAAGAGAAGCAGCAAACCCACCATGGCAAACAGAAGGAATCCGGATCCCAGCCCGTTAAACAACAAAAACTGGTTGGCTGCTTTCTCCCTGCCCAAAAATCCCCACTTTCCGATCAGAAAATAAGCGGCAATCAATGTAACTTCAAAGAAGATGAAAAAGAGAAACAGATTGGATGCGGAAAAAACACCAATCATCCCTGTCTCCAAGAGCAAAAACAGCTGGTAAAACCCTTTGGTCTCCTCCTTGATGAATCCGGATGCCGCGGCAGCCACGGCACTGATCAGGGTGGTCAAAACGATGAAGGGAAGCGATAATCCGTCCACTCCCATGCTGTAATGAAAAGTCCACGGTTCTCCCTGTAAGAGGGGGATTTGAAACCAGACAACCGATTTCACCCACTGTAACCCTTTCAACCCCTGATCAAATTGCGCATACATCACAAGGGACAGCAAAAGCGGCGGAAGTGTGGACAAAATCCCGCAAATCCGGTGCCAGCGCACTTTCTCACGGGGAAGAAAAATGAGAACCAAAGCCCCTAAAAGCGGGAGAAACGTGACCAATGAAGGCATCCAATCAAACCGACTCATTTAAATAACCTCCCCGCTGTCATTCCTACCATCAAAAGGACAAAACCAATCACACTCACCAACACATAAGTCTGTGCCTGCCCGTTTTGGATCCTGGAACCCAAACGCCCGATCCATTGGACGACCCAACTGACAAACCGGACAATCCCACCAATCACAAACCGGTCCCATCCGGACAAAAACCAGCCGATTCCTTTGATCGTCCAGACAAACAAATACTGATACAATTCATCCACATAATATTTGTTCAAAACCAGGCGATGGAGCCAAGGAACGGTTTGTGCCGCCTGACAGGCGCTGAACTTACCGTTTCCGTAAAACAGCCAGGCCAATCCGATTCCGGCAAGGGAAACCGCAACCGTCACGACCGCCAACCACACCGGAACCGATGCGGCATCCGAAACGGATCCGTTGCCGGCGGCCAACCAGTTTTCAAACCCCCCGCCGGGAAGCAAACCGACCCATCCGCTTCCAATTGAAAGAATCCCGAGCACGGCCACCGGAATCATCATCACGGCAGACACCGGACGGTCTGCCTTGGGACCCCTCGGTTCCCCGGCAAATACCAGAAAGAAAAGGCGGAACATATAAAGAGCCGTGAAGAAGGAGGCAATCAAACCGGTGACAAAAAGCCCCGTCCTTCCATCCTGGTAAACGGAAAACAAGATTTCATCCTTGGAGAAAAACCCGGAGAAAGGCGGAATCCCCGCAATGGACAAACAACCGGCCAAGAACCAAACACCGAGTTGGCGGTGGGTTTTCCAAAGCCCGCCCATCTTCCGCAAATCCTGTTCATGGGCGAGCAAAACAATGACCGCGCCGGCTCCCAAAAACAACAACGCTTTAAAAAAAGCGTGGGTAAAGAGATGAAAAACCCCGGCCACATATCCGGCCGAACCCAGGGCCAACATCATGAAGCCGAGCTGGCTCACCGTGGAATAAGCAAGCACCCGTTTGACATCATGCTGCATCAATCCGATGGTTGCGGCAAAAATCGCAGTGAACCCCCCGATATAAGCCACCACATCCATGGCCGGAGGAGATGCCTGAAAGAGGAAAAACAGATTGGCAACGAGATAAACCCCGGCGGCTACCATGGTGGCCGCATGGATCAGGGCACTGACCGGCGTCGGCCCTTCCATGGCATCCGGCAACCAGGTATGTAATGGAAACTGTCCGGATTTTCCAACCGCTCCGATAAAGATGAGAATTGCCAACAAAGTGATCAAGCCGGGGGACATTTGCCCGGAAACCACAGCCGTTTTCAAATCGGAAACTTCAAAGCTTCCCACATGCCAAAACACCAAGAGAATGGCAATGAAGAAGCCGACATCCCCGATCCTTGTAACGACAAACGCTTTGTGTGCCGCTTCCCTGGCCTCCGGTTTGAAGTACCAAAACCCGATCAACAAGAAGGAACAAACCCCGACCAATTCCCAAAAGATATAGATCCACAACAGATTGGCCGCCATGACCAGACCAAACATGGAAAAAGTGAACAAAGCCAAATAAGCATAAAACACCCGGATCCGGTCATCCCGTTCCATATAACCGTACGAATACAGATGAACCAGAAAACTGACGATGCTGATGATCAAAAGCATCAAGATTTGCAGGGAACCCAGATGGATGCTGAATGAAACCACAACGTCCCCCAGATTCAACCAAGGAATGTTCCATGTGACGGTTTCCCCGGACAACCAAACGTAAACGGACAGCAACAAAGAAAGAAAAGTTGCCGTCACTCCTGTTGCGGCCGCAATTTTCCTTTGGATGAATCCACGGCCGGACAGAAGCAAAAGAAATGCAATGAAAGGAAAAAGAGGAATCAACAGAGCCATGTTTGCTTCCATTTCTGACCCTTCCTTCTTTTTAGAAGTTTGATTGCTTCCGCTAATCTCTCAGCGAATGATAACGGTCGGCTTCCGCCGTGGACACCTGCCGGTACAAGGCAATCAAAATGGCAATCCCCACAGCCGCTTCCGCCGCTGCCACCGTAATCGTAAACAGTGTGAAGATCTGGCCCGCCAGATTGGGAAACAGACCAAATTTGGAAAATGCCACAAAGTTGATATTCGCGGCGTTAAACATCAACTCAATGCAGAACAGGACCATCACGGCGTTTTTCTTCGTCAACACGCCATACAAACCGATACTGAACAAGATGGCCGACAAAGCAAGATATGAGGTGATGACCATCTCATTTCTCCTCCCTTTTTGCCAGAATGACTGCCCCGACCAGTGCCACCAAGAGTAAGATCGATGCCAGTTCAAACGGGATCACGTATTCAGTGAAGACCCGCTCTCCCAACCGGACGACGTTCCACCCTTCACCGTTATGCGGTTCGCTCCATACCGGCACCTGATAAATGATCCACATCATGACGCCAAAAAAGGCAGCGACAGTGATAAAACCGAGCACGGCATGCCATGGCGCAATCGAACTTTTCTCTTCATCCCGGTGTTTGGTCAACATGATCCCGAATAACATGAGAATCGAAACGGCCCCGGTATAGATCAGCACCTGGATCACCGCCAAAAACTCGGCGTTTAAGAGCAAATAAATGCCTGCGATACTGAAGAAAGTGAATGCGAGCGCCAAAGCCATATGGATGACCCTTGTAAAGTTGATCATAAACACGGCCCCGCCAATCGCCATGACGGAAAGGATAAAAAATGCAATGAATTCAGCGTTTACGGGCATTATTTTTTTCCTCCCGGTTTTTTGATGAGATTGGTGCTGTTTTCTTTTCGAATCTTTGTATTATTTTGGTTGAGCCACTCCAAATCTTTAAACAATTCATCCCTTCCGTAAACGGCGAGCTCATAGTTATTGGTCATGACAATGGCTTCTGTCGGGCAAACTTCCGTGCATAAATCGCATAAGATGCAAATTTCAAAGTTAATATCGTAAGTGTCAATCACTTTCCCTTTCTTTTCCGGATGCTTTTTCCCCGTCAGTGAAATGCAATCGGTCGGGCAGATGCGGACACATTGGTTGCAGACAATGCATTTTTCCGGATCGAAATGCTGGATTCCGCGAAAGCGGTCCGGCATCTCGAGCGGCTCATCCGGATACCGGTAAGTGACCTTCGGCTTTGTCATGTTTTTGAGGGTGACTCCCAACCCTTTGATCAAGCCAAGCACCATTTTCCCCTCCAATCCTTTTCCGTTAATAATAAGTCCCGATCACCGGCACTTCTTTTAAAAGACAAGTCAGCAAAATATTGAGGAGAGCGACCGGCAACAACACCTTCCATGCAAACTGCATCAGTTGGTCGACACGAATCCTCGGCATGGTGGCTCTCAACCAGAACAGGAAAAACACGACCAGCAAAAATTTCAATATAAACCAAAGGACCGGCGGAACCCACGTGAAGCCGAATGGCGCATTCCATCCGCCCAGATAAAGCACGGTCGTCAGGGATGCCATGGCAAAAATGTAGGTATACTCCGCCAACATAAAAAACGCAAACCGGAAACCCGTATATTCCACATGGTAACCGGCCACCAGTTCCGATTCGGCTTCCGGCAGGTCAAACGGCGTCCGGTTCAATTCCGAAACCGACGCGATCAAAAAGACCACAAAACCGATAAATTGCGGAAAAATAAACCAAACCTCTTTTTGGGCCTCCACAATCTCGGCCAGATTTAATGAACCGACCGACAAAGCAATCCCGACGACAGACATCACCAGCGGAATTTCATAACTGATCATTTGCGCTGCCGAACGCATCCCGCCGATCAATGCATATTTGTTGTTGGAAGCCCAGCCTCCCACCAGGATTCCGATGATGGTAATGCTGGAAACTGCCATGTAATACAGCAAACCGACTGCAAAGTCAGAAAACTGAATGGAAGGGGTGAAAGGAATCACCGCCATCACGGCAAAAGCGGGAACAAAGGCAATCGCCGGCGCCAATTTAAACAATCCGGCATCCGCTTTTGCGGGAATGACATCTTCTTTGATGAGCAGCTTCAAAACATCCGCCACGGTTTGAAACATCCCCCGGGGCCCCACCCGGTTCGGGCCGATGCGGTTCTGCATCCAGCCCAGCACTTTCCGCTCAAACAAAATGGCATACGTCACAAACCCGAGTACGATCAGCAAAAGCAGAACCGGTCCGATGATCATCCACGGATTCATCAACAATCCACCTCCCCGAGCACAATGTCGATTCCGCCCAAAATCGCCACCAAATTGGATATATTCTCTCCTTTTAATAAAGTCGGGAGTATCTGTAAATTATAAAAAGACGGACGCCTGAACTTCAACCGCCACGGTTTGTCTTTCCCATTGCTGACAATATGGCAACCCAGCTCTCCCCGTGGAGATTCGATACCGCAATAAATCTCTCCTTCCGGAACCCGTAGGACCCGGGGAACTTTTCCCATGACCGGACCGCTTTCGGGGAACTGAGCAACCGCTTGTTCGACGATTTTCAAGGATTCATCAATTTCCCTCATCCGACACAAATATTTTTCATACAAATCTCCGGTTTTCCCGACCGGCACATCAAAATCAAACCGTTCATAAATCGAATACGGCTGGTTCTTCCTCAAATCCCAATCCACGCCGGTCACCCGTAAATTGGCACCCGACAGTCCGTATTCAATGGCCAGCGACGGCGAAACCACCCCGATTCCTTTGGTCCGTTGAATAAAGATTTCATTTCCGGTGATGAGATCATGGTATTCTTTCATTTGCCGTTTCATGTCCTCCGCGAATTGCCCGACCTTGTCAATCCAACCCGGAGGCGCATCCCATTTGACACCGCCCACGCGCATATAGTTGAACGTGATCCGGGCACCACACAACTCATTAAACAGATCCAAAATCTTTTCGCGGTCCCGAAATGCATATAAAAAGGGGCTTAAAGCACCGATATCCAACAAATAAGTTCCCATCCAAACCAAATGGCTGGCAATCCGGTTCAGTTCCATCACAATCACCCGCAAAAATTGGGCTTTTTCCGGAACTTCCAGTTGCATCAGCTTTTCGGTGGCATGGACGATGGAATAGTTGTTGGTCATGGCGGACAGATAGTCCATCCGGTCCGTATAGGGAATGATTTGTGTATAATTCAGATCCTCCGCCAGCTTTTCGGTTCCCCGATGGAGGTATCCAATCACCGGCTCGGCATCCACAATGATTTCCCCGTCTATTTTCACGACCAAACGGAGCACGCCATGGGTGCTGGGATGTTGAGGTCCGACATTCAGCAACATTTCTTCCGTTCTAAGCACAAGGATTAAACCTCCTTATCCAGTGGTTCGTAATCTTTCCGGAGCGGATGCCCCACCCATTCATCCGGCAACAAAATCCGTTTCAGATTCGGGTGCCCTTCAAAAACCACTCCCATCAGGTCATAAGCTTCCCGTTCATTCCAGTCGGCTGCTTTCCATAAATGAGCCACACTCGGCACTTTGGCTTCATCCCGGTCTGTTTTGACGCGAATGGCAATCTGGTGTTTCTTTTTGAAAGAGTAAAACTGATATACCACTTCGATTTCTTTTTGGTAATCCACAGCCGATAAATTGCGCAGATAATCAAAGGAAAACAACGGATCTTCTTTCAAAAGCCGGGCCACCTCAAGCCACTTTTCCCTGGCGATGACAAACGTGGGAATATGTTCGCCGGCCCGGTTGATATAATCTTCAACCACGGCGTCTTCCCCTGCTTTTTCCACGATTTCCTGCTTAAAACGTTTTAAAACCGGTTCAAGCGGTGACGGCTCTTCCGGTTTTTTCTCCTCTTTGTCGGCTGGTTTGGAACGGACGGAAGCAGGCCTTGCCCGCCGGGGAACTGCTTTGTCTTTCGGTTTCGGGGATTGGGGAGCCGGTTTTTCCGGTTCTAAAGCATTTGGACTTGATCCAGCAGTTGATGCGTTTTTCTCTTCCAGTCCTTTTTCTTTTTCTTCAGATTTTTTCCGATCCTCTTCATGAGAACTCACCGGTTCGTCACCTTCTTCCCGTGTTTGGCTTCATAACGGATTTTTTCCTGCAATTTGTTGATTCCGTAAATCAAGGCTGCCGGGTTGGGAGGACATCCCGGAATGTAGACATCGACCGGCACAATTTGATCAACGCCTTTGACAACAGAATAAGATTTCACATACGGTCCGCCGGCAGTAGCACAAGACCCCATGGCAATCACCCATTTGGGTTCCGGCATTTGATCGTATAATCTGCGCAACAAAGGCGCCATTTTTTTGGTCACGGTTCCTGCGACAATCATGACATCCGACTGGCGCGGGGACGCACGAAAAATGACGCCAAACCGGTCGAGATCATAATGCGGGGCCCCCGTGCCCATCATTTCAATGGCGCAACATGCCAACCCGAAAGTAAGGGGCCATAAAGAACTGCTGCGCGCCCATGCTTTGATCTGTTCCAAATTCGTCGTCACCACATTGCGCTTTAATTCCTGCTCCTCAACCAGAGCCAATTTTTCAAAATTTACTCCCATTCTAACACCTTCTTTTTCCAAGCATAAAGCAAACCCAGGATCAGAAAGAAAACAAACAAAACCATTTCCACCAGAATGAACAGCCCCACCTCAGAGCGCAGAACATCGTAACCGGCTGCCCAAGGGTATAAAAAAACCGCCTCCACATCAAAGATGACAAACAAGAGCGCAAACAAATAATAGCGGACATTAAACTGAATCCAACTGTCCCCGGTCGGATCCACACCGCTTTCATAAGAAATGGCCTTATCCGGGGCGGGCTGATGGGGACGAAGCAGTTTTCCAATGGAAAGCGCCACAATGTGCAGAACAATGCCGAGAATAAAAAAGATGGCAATGATCCCGTGACTGACGGCAGACAAACAAACCCCTCCTTCATCTTGATCTATACAAAAATAAAACGCTTACATTCTTTAAATGAAATACTAATTTTTCAGTAATAAAATGCTTTTTTAAAGCAGTGCTAAAAAGTTGGCAATCCCCTCCTCTATTGTTTGATTATACACTACTTTCCCAATTGTGAGAAGGATCGTGTCCTTGAGAAAAATAGCGCTTATCTGAGATGGTTCACCAAAAGCGGGAAATATTTTTCACAAACCTTAAAATAAAAAAGACACCTTCGGAAAAGGTGTCTTTTTGAAGATCCGTTTTTATACCTCTGCGGATTCAGCAAGAATGGTGACTTTATCAGGGCGCACTTCAATGAACCCGCCGCTGATTTTAAACGTCTCTTCCGATCCGTCATTTTTCACCCGAACGGTATCCCCGATAATCGGGCTCACAAACGGAACATGCTTGGCCATCACGCCAATCTCTCCATTGGCCGCCTTTGTCACCACCATATCAATGTGCTTGGAATAAACAATCCGCTCAGGCGTTACAATATCCAACTGCACTTTATTCCCCATCATGACCTGCTGATCCCGGGAACAACCACGGGATGTGGCAGGGCTTCACCTCCTTGTCCTGCGGAGTGAGCCGTGTATCCATCGATCGGCATTCCGGTTCAACCGGAAACCCGCCGCAAAAAATGCCGGGATCTACACCATGCGGGTATAACCCAGTTTTTTCGCTTTTTCAACGGCTTCGTCAATGCCGCCGACCATGTAGAAAGCGTCTTCCGGCAAGTCGTCATATTTTCCTTCCAGCACTTCTTTGAAGCTGCGAACCGTTTCTTTCACCGGCACATATACTCCCGGGTTACCGGTGAACTGCTCAGCAACGTGGAAGTTTTGCGACAAGAACTTCTCCACTTTCCGTGCACGGGCAACCACGATTTTATCTTCCTCGGACAATTCATCCATTCCCAAGATGGCAATGATGTCTTGCAACTCTTGGTAACGTTGCAGGAGTTCCTGCACGCCACGGGCAACCTGATAGTGTTCTTCTCCCACCACTTCCGGCGTCAGGATGCGGGAAGTGGATGCCAGCGGATCCACCGCCGGATAAATCCCTTTTTGAGACAAACGACGTTCCAGGTTGGTGGTCGCATCCAAGTGGGCAAAGGTGGTCGCCGGAGCCGGATCGGTGTAGTCGTCAGCCGGCACGTAAATGGCCTGAATGGAGGTGACGGAACCTTTCTTCGTGGAGGTGATCCGTTCTTGCAATTGACCCATTTCCGTTGCCAATGTGGGTTGGTAACCCACCGCAGACGGCATCCGGCCCAAAAGTGCGGACACCTCGGATCCGGCTTGGGTGAAGCGGAAAATGTTATCAATGAATAACAAAACGTCTTGACCTTCTTGATCACGGAAATACTCCGCCATGGTCAAACCGCTCAAAGCCACACGCATCCGCGCCCCCGGGGGCTCGTTCATCTGTCCGAACACCATGACGGTTTTGTCGATGACCCCGGTGTCTTTCATCTCATGATAAAGATCGTTCCCCTCGCGGGTACGTTCACCAACCCCCGCAAACACCGACAATCCGCCGTGCTCTTGTGCGATGTTGTTGATCAACTCTTGAATCAAAACGGTTTTTCCTACTCCCGCACCGCCAAAGAGTCCGATTTTTCCACCTTTGGCATAAGGGCAAAGCAAGTCAACCACTTTGATTCCCGTTTCCAGCATTTCCTGCTCAGTCGATTGTTCTTCAAAGCTCGGTGCCGGACGGTGAATGGAGTGTCTTTCGGCTCCTTTTACTTCTCCGGCCTCATCAATCGGCTCTCCCAATACGTTAAACACCCGTCCCAATGTCGGACGTCCGACGGGTACGGAGATTGGTCTTCCCGTATCGATCGCTTCCATCCCCCGGACCAAACCGTCGGTGGATGCCATGGCTACGGTACGCACCGTGTTATCTCCCAAATGTAAAGCTGTTTCCAAAACAAGCTCGCTTCCGTCCGCCCGCTTGACTTTAATCGCGTTGTTAATCTCAGGCAGATGTCCGCGTTCAAACTCAACGTCCACAACCGGCCCCATAACCTGAAGCACACGTCCAGAACTCATCGAATTCCCTCCTTAAACTGCCATGCACTGGTTTCTTCACTTGTGAAAAGATCATGCTCAGCCGTTTAGCGCAGATGCACCGCCGACAATTTCAGCGATTTCCTGAGTAATTGCAGCCTGACGCGCACGGTTCAACTGTAACGTCAATTGATCAATCAACTCCGTCGCATTATCCGTTGCATTGCTCATCGCTGTCATTTTGGAAGCAAATTCACTTGCTTTCGCGTCGAGTAAGGCGCTGTAAATCAGAGATTCAGCATACCGGGGGAGCAAGACGGATAACACTTCTTCCTGCGATGGTTCATATTCGTAAGCTGTTTTCGGACCTTGTTTCTGCCCGCTCAAATCCTCGCTCGCAAGCGGCAATAACCGTTTGTCCAAAGGCCGCTGAACAACCGGGTTTACAAACTCGTTGTAAACGATGTACAGCTCGTCATATTTCTCTTCTGCATAAAAACGAACGGCTTTTTTCGCAATTTCTTGCACTTCATCATAAGAAGGTGAATCAGAAAGTCCCGTAATCTCATCAATGACTGGATAATTGCGTTTTTTCAAGAAGTCCCGGCCTTTCCGGCCAATGACAAACAATACGTACTCATCTTTGCTTTGATGCCGTTCATTCAAAGTCTGAAGCAACATCCGCAAAAGGTTGCTGTTGTATCCTCCCGCAAGGCCGCGATCCGACGTAATCACAAGATAGCCTGTTTTACGTACGGGGCGCGAAACCAGCATGGGATGTTTTGCATTCGTCGTACCTTGGGCAATGCTTACGATCACTTCACGCATTTTTTCCGCATAAGGACGCGCTTTTTCGGCTCTTTCCTGTGCACGGCGCAAGTTCGCGGCTGCAACCATCTTCATCGCTTTGGTGATTTGTCTCATTTTTTCCGTCGAACGAATGCGCCTTTTGATCTCACGCATCGATTGACCCATGTTTTCACCGCCTTTCCGCTGCCAGTCTCCCCGTAAGAGCCGCTGACGACCAGCGACTCTTTTCTACTTTATCTGAAACGGCTTATTTCTCGGTAACCGCAAACCCTTTTTTAAAGGTTTCGATTGCTTTTTTCAGTTTTTCTTCGGTCTCGTCTTCAAGCGCTTTTTTCTCCCGGATCGATTTCAGAATGCCTTCTTCATTGGTTTCCAGATAGCTGTGGAATTCTTTCTCAAAACGGCGCACATCTTCCACCGGGATGTCATCCAAGTGCCCCTTAGTGACAAGATACAAGGAAACCGCTTGTTTCTCAACAGGAAGCGGATGGTGTTCCTCCTGTTTCAAAATTTCCTCGGTGCGTTTTCCCCGCTCCAGTTTTGCTTTGGTGGCTTTGTCCAAATCCGAACCAAATTGGGCAAAAGCCGCCAGCTCATAGTATTGGGACAAATCCAAACGCAACGTTCCCGTAAGTTTTTTAATGGCTTTGGTTTGCGCCGCGCCACCGACACGGGATACCGACGTCCCCACACTGATCGCCGGACGGAAACCGGAGTGGAACAAATCGGATTCCAAGAAAATTTGCCCGTCGGTGATGGAGATCACGTTGGTCGGAATGTATGCGGACACGTCCCCGGCTTGGGTTTCAATAAACGGAAGTGCCGTCAAGGAACCGCCGCCGCGTTCGTCGGACAATTTTGCAGCCCGCTCGAGCAAACGGGAGTGCAAATAGAACACGTCCCCCGGATAAGCTTCACGGCCTGGCGGACGACGGAGCAAGAGCGAAAGCTCGCGGTAAGCAGCGGCTTGTTTGGTCAAGTCGTCATAAACGCAGAGAACATGACCGCCATTGTACATGAAGTATTCACCCATTGCACATCCGGCATAGGGAGCGAGGTACAAAAGCGGTGCCGGATCCGAAGCGCTGGCAACCACCACAATGGTGTAATCCATCGCACCGTAGCGGCGAAGCTTTTCAACAACTTGTGCAACAGTCGATTGCTTTTGCCCGATTGCCACATAAACACAGATCATGTCTTCATCTTTTTGGTTAATGATGGTGTCAATGGCAATCGTGGTTTTCCCGGTTTGACGGTCCCCGATGATCAACTCACGCTGCCCGCGTCCGATCGGGATCATGGAGTCAATCGATTTGATTCCTGTTTGCAGAGGTTCATGGACGGATTTCCGGTCAATGACACCCGGTGCAGGAGATTCGACGGGACGGAATTCGGTGGTTTCAATGGGGCCTTTTCCATCAAGCGGTTGACCCAACGGGTTGACGACACGGCCAAGAAGCGATTTCCCCACCGGAACTTCCATCAAGCGGCCGGTGCGTTTGACCTGATCCCCTTCACGAATATCCTGATAAGGTCCTAAAATAATAACCCCCACATGGTGTTCTTCCAAGTTCAAAACCATTCCCATGACGCCGTTTTTAAACTCAACCAGCTCACCCGCCATTGCGTTGGAAAGGCCATGAACTTGTGCGATCCCGTCACCTACTTGAATGACGGTGCCGACATCCGTCACTTCCACTTCGGAACGGTAATTCTCGATCTGCTCTTTAATCAGAGAGCTGATCTCTTCCGGTTTAATGCTCATAAATGTCACCCCAATCTTTCCGTCTGTGATCTATCCAACTTGATTTTGTTTCAGCTGTTCTTGGAAACGATTCAGCCTGGTTCGCAAACTTCCGTCGTACAAACGGTCGCCGATTTGCACAACCACGCCGCCCAGGATATCTGAATCCACTCTCTCAACCAGTTCCATGGTTTTCCCGATCATTGGCTCAAAGGTTGCTTTGACTTGTTTTTTATCCTCTTCGGTCAATTCAAATGCCGTCGTGACAACAGCTTCGACAATCCCTCTGGATTCATTTGCCAGCTTTTTGTATTCTTCATACAGATCAAAGAGAACGTTTTCCCGCCGGCGATCCACCAACAGATACATCAGATTCTTGGTGTAAGCATTCAACTGATCAAAGATTTTGGTGAGCAGTTCCTTTTTTTGTCCGTTCCCGATTGAAGGATGGCTGAGCCATTCCGTCAATTCCGGGAAAGCTTCCAATGTATCGGTGATTTGCTTCAAATCCTTCTCAACGGCATCGATCTGCTTTTGTTCAGAGGCAACTTCAAACAGCGCTTTGGCGTAACGTCTCGCTACCGTCTTACTCATTGCAATCTTCCTACCTCGTCAAGATAGCTGGAAACCAAATCGGAATGCCGGTTTTTGTCCAATTCTTTTTCCAATAATTTGGACGCCAACTGAACGGAAAGCCCGCCGACTTCATCACGCAAGCTGGCCAACGCTTTTTCTTTTTCGCGCTGAATTTCGTTCGTCGCCTCTTCCAGAATGCGCCCTGCCCGTTCCTGTGCTTGCTTGATGATCGCTTCCGCTTCGCGGTCTTTTTGCGCTTTGGCACGTTCAATGATCTCTTTGGCTTCCTGACGCGCTTTTTTCAGTTCCTGCCGTTGCTCTTCAAGCAGTTTTTCCGCTTCTTTTCTGCGTTCTTCCGCTTCCTTGATCTGGCCTTCGATGTGATCCTGGCGTTGTTTCATCACCTGCAGCATCGGACGAAGGGCAAACTTGGACACAAGAAGCATTAAAATAATAAATGCAATCAGCTGAAACAGCATCGTACCGATTTCGATGGTCAGCAATCCAACTCACTCCCTTCGGGATCGTGTTTCTTCTTCAATACGACCAGACGGGGACTTAAAGTCAAATCCCCGCCTCCATCATACGGATCGATCCATTAAATTACACCGAAGAACAACATGACACCAAATGCCACGGCAATAACCGGCAATGCCTCAACCAACGCAATCCCGATAAACGCCCGGGTGAAAAGTTTCCCTTCCATTTCGGGTTGACGGGCAGACCCTTCCAAATAACGGCTGTATACCACTGCGTTTCCAAATCCTCCGGCAATCGCTGCGACTGCGAGCAACAATGCACCAGCCAAAATGTTTACATCCATGATATTTCCTCCTCTGATTTGTTTTCGTTTCAAAATTTTTTTGATAGTCCATATGCGGATCAGACAAGACTGACTTCAGACTGCATTCTGATTGTCATGATTCAATTTTTTGCGCCATGTAAACCATGGCCAACACGGTGAAGACATAGGCCTGAATGGTTCCGACGAACAAGGAATAACCCAGCCAGACTATCAACGGGGCCCCGGTCAGGAACCAGCTGCCTTTCACCATCACAATGATCAACACTTCACCGGCAAAGATATTGGCCCATAAACGCATGCCGTGTGTCAACGGTTTCGCCACTTCATCCACCGCATGCATCAAGACCATCGGCCAGAAAGGCTGGAAGTAGTGGGAAATATAATGCTTGGGAGATTTTTTGAAGCCCAGGAAATGAGCCGCCAGCGTGATGGCCAAAGCCATGGCCATGGTTACATTGATGTCGGCGGTGGGCGATTTCCACAGGGCATACGCATAATGTTCCCCTTCTCCGGCTGAATCGGCCGCCCAAATTTTCAAAAACGGAATCGATACATGCGACTCGGCGACGACATTGAACATGACTCCCATCTGGTTGGAGATAAAGATAAACAGAAAAAGCGTGAATGCAAAGCCGAAGAAACGTTCAGCCGTTTTCCCCGAGATGCTGGCACGGACTATTCCCTGCGTAAATTCGATCACCATCTCAACCACATTCTGCATGCCGGTCGGAACAAGCGAAAGGCGACGGGCAGCAAGCATGGCGATCACAAAAACCAGGATGCATGCGACCGTGGTTGTAAACATGACCGTGACGTCAAATTGAATCGGAATCCCGGCCACTTCAAATCCCAGCTTCGGTGTAAGTTCCATTCCCTCACTCCTTTCTCTTTAAGATGAAGAGCGAATCACTTGGATAAACTGAGTGCAATAAAACAATATATAGCAAACTGGTAACCCTGCGACAATTGCCTTGACTTCAATCCATTCCGGAAATCTGACAGCAATCATGACAGCGAGGGCAACCATGAGATAACGATGAATCATTCCAACTCCCCGAAATCTTGGTTTTGCATGAAAGGCACTTTCCCTACCTATTTTTATTTTCCACAACAAGTTTAAGACATTGTACAAACTTACACATAAACCCAGGAAAACGCCTGCAACAATGCGTTGGTGCGGAGTCATAAACCAAATGATCAATAACAGAGTGAGGAGTCCGGTTGTGAGGGATACCACTCGCTTCCGAATGGTCTTCACGGTATCCATGAGGGTTCATTCCTTTAACAATGCTTTCAGGGTGTAAATGGCACTGAAAAAACCCACTCCCAATCCCAGCAACACTCCAGCCATCAAAAGATACGGCCGGGTTCCCCAAACCGTATCCAGTTTTTTCCCTAACCAAGCTCCCCCCAAGGTCAAAAGAACGATTTCCATTCCCATGGAACTGATCACGGCAAACAACCGCCATGCATTTCCGTTCAATTTAAAACCCCCGTAACATTTGGCATTTTCAAAGGGGAAGTTTCGCCGTAGGGAGCCGGATTGACAAGAGTGAAGTTTTCTCAGTTTTCCATCCTTCCCCCTGCCTATAGTAACGAAGCGTTCTATCTTTTGTCAACGTTTTCTCAAAAACACTTATGAACAAATTGTCGCAATTTAAAAAACTCCGCTTGAAACACCGGGTTTTTTCAAAATTATTTTGTACCGAAGAGTCGATCTCCTGCATCTCCCAGTCCCGGAATGATATAACTTTTTTCATTCAGAACCGGATCGACTGCCGCGACATAAATATCCACATCATCGTGTTCTTTTTGCACGCGGTCAATACCGGCTTGAGCAGCAATCAAACACATCAGTTTGATTTGTTTGGCCCCCATTTCTTTCAGCACGGAAATTCCCGCTGCGGCCGACCCGCCCGTTGCCAGCATGGGATCGATCACAATCAATTCCCGTTCTCCGATATCCGGAGGCATTTTGGAATAATATTTCACCGCTTCTAAGGTTTCCGGATCCCGGTACATTCCCAAATGCCCCACCTTTGCGGCAGGGATCAATTTCAAAATTCCGTCCACCATGCCGAGTCCCGCACGCAAAATCGGAACGAGGCCCAGTTTTTTTCCGGCCAACACTTGACATTTGGCCCTGGCCAGCGGCGTTTCCACTTCCACTTCACGCAAAGGCATGTCTCTCGTAATTTCATAAGCCATTAAAGCGGCGACTTCGTCCACCAGTTCGCGAAACTCTTTCGTGCCGGTGTTTTTGTCCCGGATATACGTCAGCTTATGTTGAATGAGCGGGTGATCTAATACATGTACACGACCCACTTGCTTCACCTCTTTCTCATCTATTTTTTATCCAACTGATTATAACCATAATTCACCCTGTGTACACAACTTTTTTATATATGTTTCTTATTGCCAAAAACCCGACCCTCTCGGATCGGGCATATGAATCCGTTAAAGTTGTGGATACAAGGGATACGTTTCCGTCAGCCGGGCCACCCGTTTTTTGGCTTCCTCCCGTGCATTTTCGTCTTCCGGATTTTTCAAAGTCAATCCGATGATTTGCGCGATTTCCTCCATGGCTTTTCCGTCCATGCCGCGGCTGGTCACAGCGGCCGTGCCAATACGGACTCCGCTGGTGACAAACGGTTTTTCCGGATCAAAAGGAATCGCGTTTTTATTGGTCGTGATCCCCACTTCATCCAGCAGATGTTCCGCTTTTTTGCCGGTCAGGTTGAAGTTGCGGACATCCATCAGGATCAGATGGTTATCCGTTCCGCCTGAAATCAGGTTAAACCCTTCCTCTTTCAAAGATTCCGCCAACTTTTTGGCATTGTCGACAATGTTTTGGGTATAGGTTTTAAATTCATCGGTCAAGGCTTCCCCGAGCGCCACGGCTTTGGCCGCGATCACATGCATCAGCGGTCCTCCTTGAACCCCCGGGAAGACGGATTTGTCAATTTGCTTTGCATATTTTTCTTTGCACAAGATCATGCCGCCCCGCGGTCCGCGCAACGTCTTATGTGTGGTGGTGGTGACAAAATCGGCATAAGGAACCGGATTGGGATGAAGTCCCGTCGCCACCAGTCCGGCAATGTGAGCCATGTCCACCATCAGATATGCACCGACTTCATCGGCAATTTCCCGAAACCGCTTGAAATCGATGATCCGGGGATAGGCGCTGGCTCCCGCCACAATCATCTTCGGCTTATGTTCCAAGGCAACTTTGCGAACTTCTTCATAATCGATCCGGTGGGATTCACGATCCACCCCATAGGCGACAAAATTGTACATTTTTCCGGAGAAATTCACCGGGCTTCCATGGGTCAAATGGCCCCCATGGGCAAGATTCATGCCCAATACCGTGTCTCCCGGTTCCAAAACGGCAAAATAGACGGCCATATTCGCTTGGGCGCCGGAGTGAGGCTGAACATTGGCGTGTTCTGCACCAAACAATTCCTTGGCACGGTCCCTTGCCAAGTCTTCCACCACATCCACATACTCACAGCCGCCGTAATATCTCTTTCCCGGATAGCCTTCGGCATACTTATTCGTCAAGACCGTCCCCATCGCTTCCATCACAGCCGGGGATACGAAGTTTTCCGAAGCAATCAACTCGATTTTATCCCGTTGACGCCCCAGTTCCTGTTGGATGGCTTCAGCCACTTGCGGATCGCTGGTGATTAATTGCTTCATGATTTGCCTCCTTGTCCTGTTCGGTAATTTTCTCTATTTTATCAAACAAGTTCTCTTTTTTGGACTCGGATTACTTTTCCAACGCATAAACGGCCCGCTCTCCCCCGATTAGTTTGGGGCGGGTCTTGGCCAACGTGACATGTGCTTGTCCGATCGTCTTTTGCTGAGAGCGTACGGGAACGGCCACGGGCTTTAAATGCATGCCGATCAGTGTATCCCCGATATCAATGCCCGCATCGGCCTGAATCTGTTCGACCACCACCGGTTGCTTCATGTGTCTGTACGCATATGCGGCCATGGCTCCGCCGGCATTGTTCACGGGAACCACCGTCACTTCCGGCCAACCAAAACGTTCGGCGGTTTTTCGTTCAACCACCAATGCCCGGTTCAAATGTTCACAGCATTGAAATGCCAGATGAAAGCCAGCTTGCTTTTGAATTTCCGAAATTCCTTCATACAATTCGCGCGCAATTTCCTCACTGCCGCCGGAACCGATCCGTTTCCCGGCCACTTCGCTGGTGCTCGTACCTACAACCAAAACATGTCCGGCATCCAAGGGCATCGCCGCCAATAAATCACGTAAGGCCCTTTTCACTTCCTCTTTCATCATGATCATCCTTCATTTTCCAATTGCTCGATCTTATCCAAACGGCGCTGATGACGGTCTCCCTGAAACTCGGCCTTCAGCCAGGTGCGGACAATGGATTTGGCCAGGTCGGGCCCCACGACCCGTTCGCCCAATGCCAGGACATTGGCATTGTTGTGTTCACGGCTCATCCGCGCCGAGTATTCATCGCTGACGACCGCACAACGGATTCCCTTGATTTTATTGGCGGCAATCGACATCCCGATGCCGGTTCCGCAAATTAAAATTCCCCGGTCAAATTCCCCTTCGGCGACGCGTTTGGCCACCGGTTTGGCATAATCGGGATAATCCACCGATGTGTCGCAATCACAACCTGCGTCCTCATAAGCAATGTTCATTTCCTCAAGCAGTCCTTTAATCTCTTCTTTCAAATTTCTGCCACCGTGATCGGATCCGATGATCAGCTTCATCCCTTCATCTCCCTCCTTGGATCCATCTTAGTATAACATCATCAATCCTTCCCGCCGGGTCATGATTCTTGCTCCCACCGGTCTAAAATCCGGTTAATGTATTTTTTCAATTCCGCGGCGCATTCCCGGTACCGCTCCACGCTGCCGCCGACCGGATCTTCAATATCCATTGTCCCATTCATCTCTTCCAGATATTGTTGTTCCTGTTCCCTCAGCGGCTTCAGGGCTTTTTCCAGGGCGGCCTTTGCTTCGTCCGGCCAAGGCTCGTCCGCTTTGACGGAAAACTGGGCCTGAATTTTTGCCCGGATGCTTTCCGCTTCCAGATACAATTGATCCAGCTTTTTATGGATTTGCTCAGATTCTTCTCCCCACAAAGCATACTCTTTCAAAGTGTATATTTTTTCTCTGCTTTGCAAGAAGTTTTGTGCGATGAATTGTTTATGCGCTTCCGTCATCGCCAAAATCAAATCAGACCATTCGACGAGTTGCTGATTCAATAAACGGGAACGATGATTGCAGTTGATGCCTTTTTCTTTTAATACCTCCACCGCCTGCATGGACGGCCTCACCCCGTCGATGGCAGCAATTCCGGCGGACTTCACCTCGACCGGGATGTTCCTTTTCCTGGCCGTTTCACGGAACAATCCTTCTGCCATGGGACTCCGGCAGGTATTCCCCGTGCAAACAAACAACACCCTTTTCATGATGTTCACCTCAATTTTCACCTGTTCTTCAGTATCCGTTGAACAGATGGATGATATACCCTTTCCCCCTTTCTTTTAAAAACATACCACTAAATCCCCGGCGGCTTCCACATCTTCTCTGTTCCTGCCGCCAGCGGTCAAAACAGAAATTTTCCTCCCAAAAAAAGCAAAATAAACCCTCCGATCACTTCCCCGTAGCGGCCAATCCATCCCCCGAAAATTCGTCCGAGCATCAGTCCCGTTCCCGCCATGGTCAGTCCGGCGAAACCAAACAACAAAACCGCGAGCACCATGTCTGTCGAAAAAAAGCCGAGACTCAATCCGGCCGAAAGGGAATCCATGCTTACACTCAGTGAAAGCATCAATGTTTGCCAGAACGATTGAACTTGAAGTTCCTCCGAATCATCCCCTTTGACGACCTGGTACAGCATATTCAACCCCAACAAGCAAAGCATGATGCCTCCCAGCATGACGGCAATATCTTTCAACAAAGCACTTAAAAAGTGCCCGATTCCCATTCCCAAAAGAGGCATGATGATATGAAAAAGGCCGACGGACAGGCTGATCAACGTCATTTGCGAACCGGAAATCCGCTTCAATCCCAGCCCGATTCCCATGGAAAAAGCATCCATGCCGAGTGCTACCGCAATCATGGATAAAGTCATCACTTGACCCCATTGAATGAGTGTAAGCTCCATTGGTTCCCCCCCTGAGCCTGCTTGTCACATTCCATCATATGCCGGATCCCGAAAAAAAGAACCAAGCTTGCCATGGCCACCGGAATCTGTAGTAAAATCATCTACAGACCATTTCAATCAATTAAGAGGAGAGAGCCATATGTGGGGTCTGGTTATTTTGATTTTTTTGACACTGTATGGCCTGATGGGTTATTACATCGGCCGCAAAGGTTGGAAATATTTGATCCGTAAGGATTCCCCCGTAAGCAAAGTCCTTTTTATCGCGGCGCTGTTGGCACTGATCGTCCCTTTCCCGCTGTCCGAACTGGGAAAAAACCTTTTGCCTGAGCGCATCGGTTCCTGGTTGGGCATCTGGGGAGGACACTCCATGATCATCGTTTTATATTTGTTCTTTCTGATCCTGATGCTCGATGTGGTCCGCTTCATCGACCGCCTGGCCAAATTCATTCCTCCCGCCTTTAAAAATCATCATTTCACTCCTTATTCCCTGGCTGCGGCAGTTTTTCTCCTCGCAACGGTTCCCGTGGCTTACGGCAGTTGGAATGCACAACATCCGGTGGTCAAAAAATACAACGTCCACGTCAACAAAGATGCCGGCGAAATGAAACAACTCCGGATTGCCATGGTATCCGACATCCATTACGGTCCCGTCATCGATACGGACAGACTGAAAACCTTGCAACAGATGATTCATCAAATCAAACCGGATTTGGTTTTGTTGGCCGGTGACATCACCAACGGTCCTCTTCCGCCGGGGGAAGACCGGAAATTGGCCACCGCGTTGGGAAATATCAAGGCACCGTATGGCGTCTATGCCGTTCCCGGAAACCATGACCGCGATCTTGCCGAACGGGGAAGCGAACTGATGCAGGCGTTGCAACAAGCCGGCATAAAGGTTTTAAAAGACGAGAAGGTTGTATTCCCAAACCGTTTCACCCTGATCGGCCGGGATGACCCTCATTTGATCCGGGAACCGGGACGCAAAGATCTGGCATCTTTGATGAAAGGAACCGATTCTTCCCAACCCTTGATTCTTCTGGATCACCAACCGATCGAGCTGGAACAGGCACAAAAAAACGGCATTGACCTGATGCTTTCCGGGCATACCCACCACGGACAAATTTTCCCCGGAAACTGGATCACCGCCATGATCTACGAGAATGACTGGGGACTTTTGCAAAAAGGCGGTTTTTATTCCGTCGTCTCCTGCGGGTTCGGCACATGGGGACCGCCTCTTCGGATCGGAAACCGGCCGGAAGTCGTGGAAATCACGATGAATTTTACATAAACTGAAAAAAACAGCTGCAGAAGATTGCAGCTGTTTTTTGGTTTCAGGGCCTATTGGCTCACACTTCCACCATGTTGCCGGAGGCCGCTTTTTTCATGCGATTCATCACGGAAGCATACAACCCTTGTTCCGGAAAAGCTTCCGCAAAAATCACATCCACCTTTTGTTCGTCAAAACGGCGCAATGCACCATACAAATGGCGGGCAACGCTGGCCGGATGGCGGCGGGATCCGGCTGCAATCACACAATCCGCCCGATCATACTTTCCTTGGTTCTCTTCCGTGGTGAGAACCCCGACCCGTTTTCCGTTTTTGACGGCCTCTTGGACTTGTTGTTGTATGTACAAAATCACCGCTTCCGGATTCCCTTTGACCAGCCACATTTCTCCCTGCGGGGCGTAATGCCGGTATTTCATGCCGGGTGAACGGGGCGTTTGGCTTGCGTCCATCAATCCGGGGTCCACGCGAACTTCCCCCAGTGTTTCTTGCAACTGTTCCAAAGTGATTCCTCCCGGCCGGAGCAACACGGGGATTTCCCCGCTGACGTCGACCACGGTGGATTCCACCCCGATGCCGGTCGGACCTCCATCCAAGATTCCGTCAATTCTTCCGTCCAGATCATTTAAAACATGCTCGGCCGTCGTGGGACTGGGCTTCCCGGAACGATTGGCACTGGGAGCCGCCACCGGAATGTCCACCTCGTTTAACAAGGCCAGCGCAACCGGATGATCCGGCATCCGGACCGCCACCGTCGAAAGTCCTGCCGTCACGTTTTCCGCCAGGTTATCACGGTGGGGCAATACCATCGTCAGAGGGCCTGGCCAAAATTTTTCCGCCAGCTTTTGCGCATTCTCCGGAAACCGGCGGACCCATTTGGCCAGCTGCTCTTTTTTTCCGATATGAATAATTAACGGATTGTCCGAAGGCCTTCCTTTGGCTTCATAAATCTGTGCAACACTGTCGCGGGATGTGGCAATCGCTCCCAAACCATAGACGGTTTCCGTGGGAAAAGCGACCAGTTTCCCCTGGCGCAAATAAGCCGCCGCCCGTTTGATGGCTTCCGAATGAATGAGCTGTTTTTCCTCCATCCCGCAATCCAGTTGAAACCGTTCTGTCTTTTTCAACATTGGCTCCCTTCTTTTCCACGTTTTATCCACTTATGATAACACATTTTCTCAATGCGGCAACGAGGTCGGATTCTCACAGGTGTATACCATCGGCTGCCCCCGGTGGATCGACTGTTTCAAATGGGCGGATTGATGCAACTCTTCCGGCAAATGTTCTTCGCCGGTCTTGACAAAACCGAGCCGGGTGAAAAAATGCGTGGATTGACCGGCCAGCAAATAAATCCGGGACAACCCCATCTGTTCGGCATAAGAAAGAATGACTTGAATCATATGGACTCCCACTTTGCTGTTCCAGGGAGCCCGCTCCAAAACAAAAGACCGGATCAACCCGTACGGAGGATACACTTCCATGCCAACGATGCCCACCATTTGGGAAACATCCCCTTCCCCTCCGCCGGGAAGTTCGGCGATAAAAAAGTGATCCAGGTGCTCCTCGATCCCCCGGTCATTTAATCCGACTTCTTTGAGCAATTTGCGAATCTGAAACAAATCTTTTTTCTCCGCTTGACGGATGATAAACATACCTTTCCCCCATTCCGCTGAAACTCTTTGATATTAGCGGTATGAAAGAAAAAGGTTTCATAGAACCAAAGAGTCAGTCATTCATCCACTTCTTTGCCTGGTCCAAGAGAAAAAACCGTACTTCGGGCTTCTTGTCCTGTTCTTCTTTTTGTGCTTTCGCTTCCGAAGCATAAACCGGTTGCGCCGATGTCATGGAAGTGGAGAACGATTCGGGCGATTTGGCCTTGACGGCATCCCCGTTGCTCATATCCACAAAACACAGGGGAGGAAACAACACGCACCACCAATTCTCCCCTTTGCCGCTTCCGATCTGGATGCGAAGCGCCTCATAATCTCCGGCGGGATAAACCTTGTCTCCGTATAATTTGGTCGGGAACGGAACCATTCCATAGTCCACCCGGACCGCGTAATCATACCCCTGTTCTCTGACCGTTTTCCGCGCAATTTCCTCAAAACGGGGCAAGTGCTCTTTCACCAGTTTTCTCGCTTCTTCAATCGTACGGGGCTGAGTCACCCATGTATTCATTTCGTGAATTACTTCGTCGCGGACTTTTCGTTTTAACCACTGATCTTCCGGCTGGTCGCTGTTGGCCAAAATTCTGAGGCGGATGGCCTGATCCGGGATCCGGTTCGAAGATGACGCCATTTGCGTTTGGGTCGTATCCTCCCAAACCCGTTGGTAAAAAAAGATTCCTCCGGAAAGCACGATGATACCAAGAATGAAATAAGTCCATTTACGCATTGCCCATTCCTCCTCTTTATCCCTACCCACAGTATGGACAGAGAGGAGAAAACTTAATCTTATTTTTTCAGAATTGATTCTCCGTCCTGAAACCATCCCAAAACCATCCGGTCTCTTCCCGCCAGATCTTTTCTCACTTCCACGCGGGTGATGCGCGGCATTTGGCGAACCAGCCCGCAAACCTCTTCGCCTTGGTCGGCGCCAATTTCAAAAGCAACCAGCCGCGGGCTTTTTGGCCAACCGGAAAGTTGCCGGGTGATCCGACGGTACGGTTCAAGGCCGTCCGCTCCCCCGTCCAATGCAAGGCGGGGCTCATAACAAGAAACGGTTTTGTCAAGGCTTGCAATCTCCCCGGAACGTATATACGGCGGATTGGAAACCAAAATGTCGATGGGGGGATGCTCCTTTTCAAGCGGCTTTAAATAACTTCCCAAAACCCACCGGATCCGCTCTTTCACCCCGAATTTCCGGGCATTTTGCCTTGCCACCGACAATGCTTGTTCTGAAATGTCAATCGCGGTGACCTGCCAGTGGGGATGTTCCAGTGCCAACGAGACAGCAATCGCCCCGCTTCCCGTCCCGACATCGACCACATGTACCGGACGGCCGGCAAACAGCTTTTCCCCTTCCCGCAATACAGCTTCCACCAGCAATTCGGTTTCCGGTCTGGGAATCAACACCCCGGGCTTCACCTCAAAAACCCGCCCAAAAAACTCCTGATCCCCCACGATATATTGCAGCGGTTCCCCCTCGCCACGTCGTTTCAGCCATTCCCGGAATTTGGGTTCCAGACGCTTTGGCCAAGGATCGGCCATTTTCGCAAAAAACGCTGCCCGCTCCACCCCGAGAAGCCGGCGCATCATGTATTCCGCTTCAAACTGCGGAGAGTCGGTTCCGCTTTGCTGTAAAAAAGAAGAAGCCTTTTGCCAGGCTTCCCGGATCGTTTTATTTTTCATCAAACTCACCCTTTGAATCAGGAAGTCTTTGTTTCCTGCTCCTTCAACAACTCGGTTTGCTCATGCAAAATGAGCGCATCGATAATCTCTTCCAGTTCTCCGTTCAGAATCAGATCCAATTTGTGCAACGTCAGTCCGATGCGATGATCCGTTACCCGGCTTTGCGGAAAATTGTAAGTCCGGATCCGTTCGCTTCGGTCACCGGATCCCACGGCCATTCTTCGGGCGTTTGCCATTTTTTCCATTTCTTCTTCCTGCTTCAAGTCAAACAAGCGGGCACGAAGCACCCTCATCGCTTTCTCTTTGTTGCTGTTTTGTGATTTTTCATCCTGACAGGAAACAACAATCCCCGTCGGAAGATGGGTAACGCGTACGGCAGACTGGGTCGTGTTGACGCTTTGCCCCCCGGGGCCGCTGGAGCAGAAAGTGTCGATGCGAATGTCTTTATCATGAATCTCCACTTCCACTTCCTCGGCCTCCGGCAAAACGGCAACCGTGGCCGTTGACGTGTGAATCCGTCCGCCGGACTCCGTCTCCGGCACCCGTTGTACCCGGTGTGCCCCGTTCTCATACTTCAATTTGCTGTAAGCCCCGTTGCCATCCACAGAGAAAACCACTTCTTTAAATCCGCCGAGCCCGGTGGTGTTTGCCTCCAGGACTTCCACTTTCCATCCTTGTCTTTCTGCAAAACGCGTATACATGCGGTACAAATCCGCGGCAAACAATGCAGCTTCTTCTCCTCCTGCCGCCCCGCGCACTTCCACGATCACGCTTTTCTCGTCATTCGGGTCTTTGGGCAGCAACAGGACTTTGATCCTTTCCTCCAGCTCCTCTTTCCGGCGGCTCAGTTCGTCGATTTCGGCTTTCACCAATTCACGCATTTCTTCGTCCAGTTTATCTTCCAACATCGATTTCGCATCATTCAATTGCTCAATCGTCTCTTTATATTCAATATAGGCTTGATTTTTTTCTTCCAACCCGGCCTGCTCCTTGGAGTATTCACGCAACTTTTTGGTATCATTGATCACTTCCGGGTCACAAAGCAGGCGGCTTAACTCTTCATAACGTTGATGTATCGCCTCAAGACGATCTAACACTGTGCTCACTCCCGTAAAATCGGATCATTTTGCCATGCATATCGGCTAACTATAAGATATAAGTATGATGATTGATCAAGAATTGGCATCAATTGATTTTACCACAAGCCTTGAAAGAAAGCGAAGGAAATGGATTGGAAAGAATGGTATGATAAAAAAGCAGAAGACCGGTTAAAAAATATAAAAGGAGAGCGATCATGAACGAAGTCATCTTTAACATCATCAATAATCTGTTGCTTATCGGTCCTTTGATTGTTTTATTTTGGCTGATAAACCATTCCGAAAATACATACTCCGATTCCGATATAAAGGGAAACATTTTGGGTTTTCTGTGTTACTTGATCGTATGGATCGGTTATCTTGCCAGTTTCATCATCGGTCTCTTGCTTTTTTTCTACAGCCATGCTTTCTTGCCATGGACACAAAATTTCGATGTCGATCCGTATTCAGTGAACATGGTTAAAAACGTCGGTATGTCACTATGGATCCCGTCCTTGATCGCCATGTCGGTTTTGTTGCCGCCCGTACGCCGGTTTTGTGCCCGTTTTCTCCGCATTCACCCCGGGAGCAAGGTCCATGCCGTCGCCTTATCCCTTTCCATGCTGGTTTTTATTCAGTTTTTTGTCACTCAGAGCTTCGGGTTGGAATCGATCAATGAACAGACGGTTCCCGGAGATGAAGCCGGAACGCTTTCCTCCATCTGGTCGCAAGACATCCTGTTCGGCATTTTGGGACTGGTCGGGGTGGGATGGCTGTCCAGACGATCATTCAAGGAATCTTTGGACCGCTTGGGATTGAAAAAAATCACCCTCAAGCAGGCGGCAGCCGGCATTAGTATCGGACTGATCATGCTTTTGGCCCCGATCATCGCACAATCGGTGGCAGAGACCCTGAATTGGTCCGAGAACGTGCATGCCAATGAGTTGACGGACAAAATGCTCGGACCGTTACTCTCATCCATTCCCGGCATTTTAACCATCGGACTGGCAGCGGCTCTTGGAGAAGAAATGATTTTCCGGGGGGCATTGCTCCCGCGGTTCGGCTTCGTCTACACCAGTCTGTTGTTTACATTGGTCCACGCTAACTACGGATTCAGTTTCAATTCCCTTGTTGTTCTGTTGCTTGCCTTGGTACTGGGTTGGGCACGGATCCGTTATAACACCACCGTATGTATGATCATTCATGCGACGTATAACATCTCCGTGAGCCTGTTGGGCAGTTAACCCCCGTCTCCAAACGGCGGGTTTTTTATATTTCAAGAATCCCTTCTTTCTGTCTCAACACCTCATGGCAGTGCCGGCAACGGGCTTCATATTGTTCTTTGGCCCCGACTTGGATCACCGGATCATCAATGGCAGCCGGACGTCCATCGATCAGCCTCTGGGTGCGGCTTGCCGGACCTCCGCATTTTACACAAATGGCCTGCAATTTTGTCACATATTCCGCCACAGCCAACAACACCGGAGTCGGGCCAAACGGCTTTCCCCGAAAATCCTGATCCAATCCGGCACAAATCACCCGTTTTCCCTGATCGGCCAACTGCTGGCAAATATCGACGATTTCGGGTTCAAAAAACTGAATCTCGTCAATGGCCACCACATCCACATTTTCTTCCAGCAATCCGGGAATTTCACTTGCACTTTTCACCGGACGGGCATCCGCCATCAAACCATTGTGTGATGCGATCGCTTCTTGATGGTAGCGGTCATCAATGGCCGGTTTAAAGGCGGCCACTTTCTGCCTGGCAATTTTGGCACGGCGGATCCGGCGGATCAACTCTTCGCTTTTTCCGGAAAACATCCCGCCGCAAATCACTTCAATCCAGCCGCTGTGATCACCACTTAATGGATGAATATCTCTCATTGTTGTTCCTCCAACTCCCGAAAAATTGATGCTCAATCCATTTCTTTACACAAAGAAAAAGCACCCAGCCCTTCTGGATGCCCAAGCAAACTCTCTTTATTTTAACATACACAGTCTCAAGTTTGCTGAATGAAAAATAAAAAGGCAAGCCCGATTTTCTGCTTGCCTGACTTGCCAGGATATTATTTGAGGTTGTATTTCTTTTTGAAGCGATCGATACGCCCACCTGCACTGACCATTTTTTGTTTCCCGGTGAAAAACGGATGACATTCTGAGCAAATATCCACCCTCAAGTTTTCAACGGTCGATCCGGTTTCAAATGTATTTCCACACGCACAGGTGACTTTGGTCAATTTGTATTCCGGATGAATTCCTTGTTTCATTCGTCTCACCTCTTTCCTAATGCCGCTTCCATACGTACATTTAGAACCACTGGTGTATTATAGCACGTTTGATGATGAGAAAGCAAGAAAAGAGACCAGCCCCCGTCGCAACCGGCCGTTTAAAAAGGCACACTCTCCGGTTTCAGGAGAGTGTGCCCTTCCATAAAAATAAACCAATATGAGAGCAAGTTATTTTAAAACCCGCAAGGGATTAATCGCTTTCCCGTTTTTGCGAACCTCAAAATGCAAATGATAACCCGTGGCACGACCGGTCTGTCCCATCATCCCCAAAACGTTCCCTGTTTCAATCTCCTGGCCTTTGCTGACCAAAATTTGGCTGAGATGTGCATAATAAGTGACCCATCCGCCGCCATGGTCAATGACCACAAGATTTCCGTAAGATCCGGAATAACCCGCCTGGATCACGACTCCGCTTAACGATGCACAAATTTCAGCTTTGGCTTTCTTTGCGTTCCAAATATCAATCCCTTTATGCTGACGGCCGTTTCGCCAGCCGAAATTGCTGGTGATCTGCCCATTGACCGGCCACCGGAACACATAAGCCCCTTCACGGTCTGCCAACCGGATCGTATTCTTTTTCTTTTTGTTCGCATCCGCTTTTTTCGGCCATGACCCCGGAATGCTTTCCCTCCATTTCTCGGGAACGGCAATGAGTTGCCCGGCATACGTGAGCGGGGCCTCCTTCAGCTTCGGGTTCAAATAAAGCAACAGTTCACGGGATGTATGGTACGTCTCGGCCAAAGCCGACAAGGTATCCCCGGACTCCAAGCGAACCCATTTTTTCGCCAAAGGAATTTTGATCTCCTGACCAATGTATAACAAGTCCGGGTTTTCCAACCGGTTGAACCGGACCAGCTCTTGATGAGGGATTCCGAACAATCGGCCGATCTGTGACAGCGTATCCCCCTTTTGCACACGATAAGTGAGAGGCTTTGTCTCCACCGTGGCAGCCAAATTCCCCTCGGCAACCTGAGAAATGGGGCTTAAAAATTGGTACATTGCTTCCTGTGCAATCTGCTCCTTCTCCGGTTCCGGATCAGCTCCATCGGCCAATTCCCGGGCATAAACCGGATGCTTATCCGTCCCCATCATCCATGAAGCCGATGTTGAACAGATGGCTAAGGAAGAAGCCAATAAGGCACGTTTTGAAGACATTTTAGCACCTCACAGAAGATAATGGATGGGGTGAAGTTCACCCGGTTTTATCTTTATGTGAGGAATTTCTTTAATATGACAACAAGCCGGCGTTAAGAGACCGATGTCTTGGTGCGATGGGACTTGAACTCGATCGAAGCGAGGAATTCCTCATTCGACTCGGTGTTTTTCAACCGTTTCACCATAGCTTCTGTATAATCAGAAGAATCATTCAATGACTTGCGAATCATCCACAACTTTTCCAGTTCGGTCTTGCTGAGCAACAATTCCTCACGGCGCGTTCCGGAGCGGCGGATGTCAATGGCCGGGAAAATTCTGCGCTCGGCCAGACGGCGGTCCAAATGAAGTTCCATGTTCCCCGTTCCCTTAAATTCCTCATAAATCACATCATCCATCCGCGACCCGGTATCCACCAGCGCCGTCGCCAAAATGGTCAAGCTGCCGCCTTCTTCCACGTTGCGAGCGGCACCGAAAAATCTTTTCGGCCGGTGCAAAGCAGCCGGATCGATTCCGCCGGACAAAGTCCGTCCGCTCGGGGGAATCACCAGGTTATAGGCCCGTGCCAAGCGTGTAATACTATCCAGCAAAATGACCACATCTTTTTTGTGTTCCACCAGACGTTGGGCTCTTTCCAAAACCAGCTCCGCCACTTTAACATGGTTTTCCGGCAACTCATCAAAAGTGGAACTCACCACTTCCGCATCCACGGACCGCTGCATGTCCGTCACTTCTTCGGGCCGTTCGTCAATCAACAGGACGAACAATTCGATATCCGGGTGATTGGTGGTAATACTATTGGCAATTTCTTTTAACAGCATCGTTTTGCCGGCTTTGGGCTGAGCGACGATCAAACCGCGCTGTCCCAAACCGACCGGGGCGATCAAATCCATCATCCGCGTTGAAATCCGATCTGGGGTGGTTTCCAAAAAGAGACGTTTCTGCGGGTAAAGAGGAGTAAGCGCAGCAAAGTGGAGCCTTTCCGCAGCAATGTCGGGGTCTTCGCCATTGACTGCTTCTACATGAAGCAATCCAAAATAACGCTCATTTTCTTTCGGAGGCCGGACTTTACCGGACACCAGATCTCCGGACCGCAAATCAAAGCGGCGGATTTGTGAAGCGGAGATGTAAATATCCTCGGAGGACGGAAGGAAATTAATCGGCCTTAAAAAACCGTATCCCTCGGAAAGGATGTCCAGCACACCCTCCATAAACATATATCCGTCTTTTTCCGCCTTGGCTTTTAAAATCGCAAAAATCAATTCTTTCTTTTTCATCTGTGAATAGTACGGAATTTGATATTCTTTCGCCAGCTTATACAAATCCACCAAGCGGCGATTTTCCAAATCACTTAACGTGAGCTCCATGTGTCGCATCACCACACGATTCTATTGAAATTCTCTTCCTCTTTCCGGATCAGAAAGAGGAAGAGGAGAAAATTATAAAATAAGATTTGGTTTTTTCTCAAGTTTATGCGTTCCGTCCATGAAACGGATGGTTCCGGTTTTTGCACGCATCACCAACGAATGGGTTTTGGCCAGGTTTCCTTTGTAACGGACGCCTTTCAACAATTCGCCGTCCGTCACCCCAGTCGCTGCAAAAATCGCATCATCCCCCTTGACCAAATCTTCCATTCGCAAGACTTTGCCCGGATCACTGATCCCCATTTGAACACAGCGGTTATATTGCTCCTCATTTTCCGGCAACAGCCGGCCTTGGATTTCCCCGCCCAAGCATTTTAATGCAACGGCAGACAAAACCCCTTCCGGAGCACCGCCGGCCCCGAACAAAATATCCACCCCGGTGTCGGGAAATCCGGTATGAATCGCCGCAGCCACGTCCCCGTCCGGAATCAACTTGATCCGCGCCCCCGCTTTGCGGATATCCTCGATCAGTTTCGCATGTCGCGGGCGGTCAAGCACCACCGCCACCAAATCTTCGACATCCTTGCCGGTTGCTTTGGCAACCGCCTTCAAATTATCCTCCACCGGCGCATCAATATCAACTTGTCCAACGGCTTGCGGCCCCACGGCAATTTTATCCATATACATGTCGGGGGCATGCAACAATCCGCCGCTGTCGGAAATCGCCACCACCGACAGCGCATTCCACAAACCTTTAGCGACAATATTGGTGCCCTCAAGCGGGTCCACCGCCACATCCACTTCCGGGAGATAACCCAAGCCCACTTTTTCTCCAATGTATAGCATCGGGGCCTCATCCATTTCTCCCTCGCCGATGACAACCGTCCCGCGCATCGGAATCGTGTCAAACACTTTGCGCATCGCTTCTGTTGCCGCTTCATCCGCTTCGTCTTTCTTGCCGCAGCCCATCCACCGTGCGGAAGCAATAGCGGCCGCCTCGGTCACACGCACCAGTTCCATCGTTAAACTTCTTTCCATGATCGATCCCCTCACCTGTTTAAAATAAACATCAAAATGACAACAAAACTCCCAATCAGAGTAACATATTTATGATATATGTTACACGATTGTACGGGGATGGATCAATTTTTTGATATCTCGATGGAGGAAACGCCTTTTCGGTGAAGAAAATCACGAGAACACAAAGTGGTTGTGCACAGAAAATGCGAGGGAACGACGAAGATATTTATAAATCATGACTATCAAAAACAGTAGAGTGAAAAATCCCAAAAATAGGAATGTACCGGTTAAAAGGGGAGTCCGGCCGGGAGATTCCTTCCCGGCCAAACCCGTCTGCGATCAAGATTGTTTCACTTTTTCCCAATCGGCCTCAAACTTTTCAATCCCTTGATCCGTCAATGGGTGACGAACCATTTGTTCCAACACCTTATACGGCAAGGTGGCAATATGTGCCCCGTTCAGGGCCGCTTGCGTCACATGCACCGGATGACGGATGCTGGCCGCAATGATTTGTGAGGAAATGTCGTGAATCCGGAAAATCTCAGCCACTTGCCGGATCAATTGCATTCCGTCCTGGCTGATATCATCCAGACGGCCGATAAAGGGGCTGACATAGGTGGCTCCGGCCCGGGCAGCCATCAAGGCCTGGTTGGCGGAAAAAATCAAAGTGACGTTGGTATGGATCCCTTTTTTGGCAAAATGATTGACGGCTTTTAATCCTTCTACGGTCATCGGGACTTTAATCGTCACCTGGTCCGAAATCGAAGCGAGACGCTCTCCTTCTTCAATCATCCCTTGCGCGTCACGGCTGAGGACCTCCGCGCTGACCGAACCGTCCACGATCTCCGTGATTTCTTTGAGCACTTCTTCAAAATCCCGTCCTGATTTGGCAATGAGGCTGGGATTGGTGGTTACCCCGGACAACAGTCCCCATTCATGAACCTGGCGAATTTCATCAACAATGGCCGTATCTAAAAAAAATTTCATCGCAACCACCTTCTAACCATAATTGTTCAATCGCTTACGCTTTGCCGGAGCTTCCAAACAAACGCATTTTTGCTTTAACGGTTTCTTTGATGGCTTCGCGGGCCGGCCCGAGGTATTTGCGCGGATCGATCATATCCGGGTTTTTATCCAGCAACTCACGAACCACTTTCACCATGGCAACTTGGTTTTCCGTATTCACATTAATTTTTCCGACACCCAGGGAAACGGCTTTTTGGATGGATTCGTCCGGCACGCCAGAACCGCCGTGCAGAACAATCGGAGCTTCAATTTGGCTGGCAACTTTTTCAATGATGTCGTAGCGGATTTTCGGCTCTCCTTTATACATGCCATGAGCCGTTCCCACCGCAATCGCCATCGCGTCCACTTTGGTTTCTTCCCAGAAGCGGATGGCTTGCTCCGGATCCGCCAATGCGGCATCTTCTTCGGAAACGTTCAAATCGTCTTCCACACCACCAATGGTTCCCAATTCTCCTTCCACAGATACCCCCACGGCATGGGCAGCTTCGACCACTTTTTTGGTCAGGCGGATGTTTTCTTCAAACGGATAATGGGAACCGTCGAACATCACCGAAGAAAATCCGGCCCGGATACATTTCATCACCACTTCAAAGCTGCTTCCGTGGTCCAGATGAAGGGCGACGGGTACATCAGCTTCTTCCGCAGCGGCTTTGGCCAATGCCACCACGTTGTTCAACCCCATGTAGCGGATGGCACCTTCACTGGCTCCGAAAATGAGCGGGGAACGTTCTTCTTTCCCGGCTTCGATAATGGCTTGCACGAATTCCAGGTTGTTTACATTAAATTGCCCGACAGCAAAACCTTCTTTTTTGGCTTGCGGCAAAAAGGCATTCATCGATACAAGTGGCATGATATGTAGCCTCCTTCAGTTCAAAAAATCATCATTTTGACATTATAACACTTGATCGGAGGATTGGGTAGAAAGAGATGCACTTCCTTAATAAAACCGACTCTTTGTTAAATGCAATATTTGTCTGGCGTCATCCGGGGTTGCCACCTTCCGCTCCAGTTCCCCGGCAATCCGGACCACGCGCTCGACCAGCCGGACATTGGTTGCCAGTTCCCCTTTCCGGTAATAAATGTTGTCTTCCAAACCGACGCGTACATGCCCTCCCAAAATCACGCCGAGTGCAGCCATGGGCAATTGGTGCCTCCCGATTCCCGCCACCGTCCAGGTCGCCCCTTCCGGCAACTGGCGGATCAAATGGAGCAGGTTTTCCGCCGTGGCCGGAATCGCACCGGGAACCCCCATCACGAAATCAAAATGAAGATGACCGGTAAAATAGCCTTCTTTCACAAGCTTCAAGGCATTAGCTATCATTCCCACATCAAAGATTTCAAATTCAGGCCGGACCCCGTACCGTTCAAATTCTTCCGCAAATCGGGTGAGATGCGCGGGAGAATTCATGAACACTTCCCGACCGAAATTGACGGTTCCCGTTGTCAACGTGGCCATCTCCGGACGCAAAGAAAGGGGCTGCAACCTCTCATCCGGAGACATCCCCACCGCCCCGCCCGTGGAAACTTGCACAATGAGATCGGTCCGTTTTTGAATTTTTTCGATCACTTCCTGATAAAGCGAACGATCTTGGCTGGGACGGCCGTTTTCGTCACGGACATGAAGATGGACAACCGATGCGCCCGCCTCTCTCACTTCTTCGGCTTGAGCGGCAATTTCATCCGCCGTAACCGGAAGATGGGGGGTGTCCTCTTTCATCACTTCCGCCCCCACCAACGCCGCCGTAATGATCAGCTTTTGCAAACCGGCTCCCTCCTTCAAACCGATGATCCGGTCCGGTTCTTTTTCGGAACCACACAAGTTCCGGAAGCTCTGGCAACCACCACCGGCTCCTTGAGCACCCGGGCACGGGACGGGCAAGCGGGGTCAATGCCGCCTTCAATGACCTTGACCGCTTCAAAGGTCATTTTCCGGCTCGTGTTTCCCACTTTGACGATCCGTCCGGTCACTTCGATAAAATCGCCGGCATGAACAGGAGCCAAAAATTCCACTTGGTCATAAGCCACAAACAACCCTTCGTCGCCATCATGGCGTATCAACAGTTCCGTCGCGGCATCCCCGAACAAAGACATCACCCGGGCTCCATCCACCAGATTGCCCCCGTAATGTGCATCCGACTGACTCATCCGCAAGCGAATTTTTGCTTCCATCCTGATGATCCCCTTTATTCTCATTATGATGCCAGTTGCTTTAACACTTCCGTACGCAGCTCTTCAATGTCAAACGGCTTGGTAAAATGGGTGAGCGCCCCGAGTCGGCTGGCTTCGGCAACCATATCCAATTCGCCGTAAGCCGTCATCATAATCACCTTCGATTCGGTGTTAAACTTCCGCAAACGCCTTAACAGTTCCAAACCATCCATTCCCGGCATCTTCATATCCAATAATATGAGGTCCGGCTTTTCCGCTTGTATGATTTCAAGTGCCTGTTTTCCGTTGGAAGCTTGAAAAATATGTACATTTTCCTTGGAGAACACTTCCTGAAGCAAAAGTCGGATTCCGTATTGATCATCCACCACAAGTATTTTTTTATCCATTTCACCTCTTGCCTCCTCTCAGATCCGTCCCTGCAAACCCCGCTTCCATTTTGCATCTTCGAACATCAAAAGGGATTTATGACTAATATTTATCGATTCCTTCACTTATTTCCTGCTTCTTGGCGAAAAATGCGACACCCCCTTCTCCCACGAAAATTCCTTTAAATTTTAAAATGAGCTTATAAAAGAGGGACTCTTTTCATCGTATAATAAATTCATTGCAAAAGAGTTTTATTTGGACAAAGTAGGTGCAGACATTCATGAAACGGAAATGGTTTCCCATCATCACAGGGCTGGCCGTCCTTTTATTCTCCGCTTTTTTCATTTTTCACAAAGTATCCGCTCTGGAGGATCAAGAACTGCATGCGTTAAGCGGGGACGGATCCGACCTGTCTCACCAGCCGCAAGTGGTGTATTTGGTCCCTCATGCCGATGATGAATTGTTGTCCATGGGTGTCGACATCGTCAACCACATCCGCTTGCGCTATGATGTGCATTTGGTTTTGATGAGTCCCGGCGGCCACTCCCGCGCCCGCTTTTTGATCAACGGATTCAAAGACTCCGACCAAGAGCCCTTCCTCTTTAAAACGCCGGTTTATTGCCCTCTGCACAAGCGATATCATGATCCGGAAAAAGAACACTACCAGGATCTCTATCTCACCGTGGACGATCTGGGGGAAGCCCGGGTCCGGGAATTCAAAGAGTCTGCCAAGCTTTTGGGGATTCCTGAAGATCACGTCCATGTCTATGATCTTGAAAACGACCGGTTTGAAGAACAGGAACAAGAGATTCGCGAAATTGTGGACGAGCTTTTGCAACGTTTTCCGGACGCCCACTTCCGGACGATGAGCATCGAGGATTACCATCCGGATCACAGGATGCTGGGAAAAGTCCTGAGCGAATTTGAGAAAGAAGGCAAAATCCAGGGCGAAAAAACTTTATATTTTCTTTCCATTTACAAAACACGGTTCACAAAATACAAACCCACACAAAAAGAATATACAATGAAACTGCTGGTTCCGCAGGATGCAAATAAAATCAAGCGTGCCGTCCAAGTATACGGCAAGTGGGATCCGAAAAACGGATGGTACCAAATCGGCTATCACAGTGTCAAAAGCCAGTTTCTGCAATTAATGAAAAATAACCAAAATACATATCATTATTAATCGGCAGACAAAGGTCTGGGTTCCTCGCCCGGTCCTTTGTTACAATAGCTTTACAAGAGGACCTTTGTTTGACAAAAGGAGGAATACGATGCGCGTTTTGATGGTTGGCGCCGGTGCGGTAGGCGGATATTTCGGAGGAAGGCTTGTTGAAAAAGGAGAAGATGTCACCTTCCTGGTGCGAAAGAAAAGACAAGAGCAATTGGAGCAGAACGGGTTGGTGATCAAAAGCGTCAACGGCAATGCCGAATTAAAAGTGAAAACCCTGACCGCCGGACAACCGGCCCCCGCTTTTGACCTGATCATCCTCTCGGTTAAAGCTTATCACTTAACGAAGACTCTCAATGATTTGAAGCCGTATGTCGGGGAAAACACCACCATTCTCCCCCTGTTAAACGGGATCATTCACATTCAGCAGTTACAAAACGAATTCGGCGCTGAAAAGATTCTGGGCGGATTATGCTTTATTGAATCCACCTTGAATGACAAAGGGGAGATTGAACAATACAGCCCGCAACATGAAATCGTTTACGGCGAATTAAACGGAGATGTGACAAAACGGATCCTTGACATCCAAGCGTTGTTCGATGGTGCCGGTTTTGACGCGAGATACAGCCAAAAAATCCGGATTGAAATGTGGCAAAAATATATTTTCATCAGCGCCATGAGCGGAATGACCTGCCTGATGAACAGCAGTATCGGTCCGATCCTTTCCGCACCTTACGGAAAAGAAATGTACCAACAGCTGCTGGAGGAGATTGTCTCGGTTGCCCATCATCAGGAACCGGAAATCCCGACCACCCTGGCCGGAAAAATCCTCCACAACATGGAATCCCTTTCCCCAAGCATGAAATCTTCCATGTTGAGGGACATGGAAAAAGGAAAGCCGGTGGAATCCGACCATTTCCACGGGGCCTTGCTCAAAATGGCACCCGGAGATGCCCGTCTGCCGCTCATAAAAGCGGTCTACAGCAGGTTGTCGATTTATCAGCAAGAACTTGAGAAATCCAGTCAATAGAAAAAGCAGGCTCCACCTCGTGAAACCTGCTGTCCTGCTTGTTTCTAAGTCACCCGTTTTTCAAAAGCCATATACGGCTCATCATGACGGGGAAAATAAAATTTTCCTCTTTTCTCGTAACCGCAAGATTCATACAAATACATGGCCTTTTCATTGATCATCTGGGTATCCAGCCGGATGCTGGCATACCCTTCTTTTTTGGCAAATCGTTCGATTTCCGCCAGCAAAGTGCGCGAAATTCCTTTTCCTTGGTACTTTGGGTTCACACAAAGCCGGTGAACAACTAAAAACCGCCCGGATGAATCTTCCCACGGTATGTGATCATACTCCGGTTCCTGATGTTGATCCAACACAACACAAGCAACGATTTCCCCTTCGTTCATCAGCACATATAAATTTCCGCTTTGGATATCCTTTTCAATATCCTCCCGTACCGGATAATTTTCAGACCACTGATAAATATTATTGGCATTCATGATTTTGGTGGCTTCTTTGTATACTTGGAAAACTTCATCGGTTTGTGATGGTACGGATTTTGCAAATTCCATTTCTGTCCCTCCTGTTGTCACTAATTTGCGCAAAAAAATCAATAATAAAAGTCCCGAAAAAAAAGAGCTGTCATATGACATGACAGCTCCAACACAAAATTATACCAGGCTGCAAAGCGAATACAACGATGAATCAAATCCTTATTTAACCATTTTATGAACACTTCTCCCCCATTACATGAGGAGAATCCCCACGGCACAAACCGTTCCGCACAACAGACCGAAAAAGATGAAAATCCTCATCATCCCGTACCCTTTTTGATCCAGATGCATGAAAATATAAAGCTGCAAAATCACTTGAACAGCCGCCAAAAAAAGAATCACAAAGAGCGTTCCCTGCAAACTGAACCATTGATTAATCACGGCCAGAAACGAAACGGCCGTCAGGACAATCATGAATAAAAAAGAAACCACGTGTTTGAAAGCGGTATCACTTTTTTGCCTGACCGGCTTCACTTCGTTTTGCAGTTGTGTCTTCAAACCGGAAGCACCCCCGCTCTTTCAATCTGATTATTTTTATTATACAGAAAATAGCCAATGTTTGCGAATCCCTATACAAAAAACCCGGCTCTGAAATCAGCCGGGTTTTTCGCCTCAAACTTCCACTTGCGGCTTTAAATGCATTTGAAGTGCTGCTTTTACAAATTCACGGAACAGCGGTTGCGGACGCGTCGGACGTGATACAAATTCCGGATGGAACTGAGCAGCCACAAACCACGGATGATCTTTGTACTCCACAATCTCGACCAGTCTTCCGTCCGGGGAAGTTCCCGAGAACACGTATCCCACTTCCTCCAACGCTTTCCGGTATTCATTGTTGAATTCGTAACGATGGCGATGGCGTTCGTACACCAAATCCGATCCGTATGCCTGATGTGCGAGGCTGTCGGGAACCAACTTGCACGGATACAAGCCACGGCGCATGGTGCCGCCTTTTTCCTCGATCGTTTTTTGTTCCGGCAATAAATCAATAATCGGATGAGGCGTCGATGCATCAAATTCCGCACTGTGTGCCCCTTCCAGTTTCAGGAGGTTCCGGGCGCCTTCCACACAAACCATCTGCATACCCAAACAGATGCCGAGGAAAGGAATCCGCTGTTCCCTTGCGTACCGGATCGCCGAGATCTTTCCTTCAATTCCGCGGTCGCCAAATCCGCCGGGGACCAGAATGCCGTCCACATCCCCGAGAAGAACATGGACATTGGAATCGGACACGTCTTCGGAATTGACCCATTTGAGGTCAATCTCCGTATCCCGGTCAAAGCCGGCATGACGCAATGCTTCAACCACACTCATATAAGCATCATGCAAAGCCACGTATTTTCCGACGATGGCAATGCGTGTTTGATGGGTCAGGTTTTTCACTTTGTTGACCAGCTCCAACCACTCGGACATTTCCGCCGGTCCGCATTCCAAGCCCAACCGCTTGACCACAATTTCATCCAGCCCCTGCTCCTGGATCATCAGCGGGACTTCATAAAGGGTTTCGGCATCGCGCACTTCAATCACCGCTTCACGATCAATGTCACAGAACAAGGCGATTTTATTTTTTAGTTCTTCCGAAAGAGGATATTCGGTCCGGCAAACAATCACATCGGGTTGAATGCCGAGACTGCGCAGTTCCTTCACACTGTGCTGGGTCGGTTTCGTTTTCAATTCGCCGCTGGCCCGCATCATTGGCACCAAGGTGCAGTGGATATACATGACATGCTCCCGGCCGACATCGCTTTTGATTTGACGGATGGCTTCCAAAAAAGGCAAGCTTTCGATGTCCCCGACAGTACCGCCGATCTCCGTGATCACCACGTCGGCGCCCGTCTCACGGGCCGCACGGAAGACCCGGTCCTTGATTTCATTGGTAATGTGAGGGATGACCTGAACCGTCCCCCCTAAGTAATCCCCGCGGCGTTCTTTGTTAATGACGGATGAATAAATTTTTCCCGTTGTCACATTGCTGTTTTTTGTCAAATTAATATCGATAAATCGTTCATAGTGGCCCAAATCCAAGTCCGTTTCCGCCCCGTCGTCCGTGACGAATACCTCACCGTGCTGGTAAGGACTCATGGTTCCCGGGTCCACGTTGATATAAGGGTCAAATTTTTGGATGGTAATTTTCAGTCCTCTGTTTTTTAACAATCTTCCCAGGGAAGAAGCGGTAATCCCTTTCCCCAGAGAAGAAACCACACCACCGGTAACAAAAATATATTTCGCCATTTTTATCTTCCTCCTATAGACAAGGATGCCCTTTCTTTTCGCAAAATAGAAAAGAGCGCCCCCAATCAAGGGGCGCTCTTTTATTTCCGTTCATAACGAGCCCAGAAAATAATTTATCGCAGGAAATGACGATTGTCAAGCAACTAAATCACTTCATCCCCGTCGTCAAATTCATTTTCTTCCTCATCCATTGCAAATTCATCTTCCGTATTTTCGATCTCGCCCAACTCTTCTTCTTCCTCATCAAACAGTTCTTCATCAAGGTCATGATATTCGTCGTCTTCTTTGACGTTGGCTGCAACCGCGGAATCCGTCGCTTGGTCCGTCGGATACCATTCCCTCAATCCCCACAAATTGCGGCCGACACAGACAAACCTTCCGTCAATGTTGATTTCGGTGTAAAGCTGGGCGATGTAATGCTCGGCTTCTTCCTTTGTAAACCCTTTCATGCTCGAAACTTCGTCCATGATATCCCGGTACAGCATTGCTTCTCCCTTTTGTTTCAAAAGGTCGTAAGCCAAATCAACCATGGCAGTCTCTCGCACTCTTTCCACAGCGAGATTGTCACTCAAATTCGGACACATCCTTCCATCCAGAGGTGAAGACCGTATATCCTGTTTCTAGTACAACTATTTTATCCAAAAAACAGGTGAAGTCAACCATAAACATCCAAAGCCGGACGGCTCAAAAAAAGGGATGGAGCAACAACCGTCTCCATCCCGGACATGAAAACCTTTACATATTCCGGCGGTACTGGCCTCCCACCTCATACAAAGCACGGGTGATTTGGCCCAAGCTTGCCACTTTTACGGTTTCCATCAACTCGGCAAAAATGTTTCCATTTTCGCGGGCCGTTTTTTTCAAACGCTCCAGCGCAACTTTCGCCTCTTCCCGGTGTTTTTCCTGGAATTCACGGAGACGGCGGATTTGCAGGTCTTTTTCCTCTTTGGTGGCCCTGCTGAGCGGAACTTCCACATCTTCCGGGGGATTGGGGTTTTCAAAAGTATTCACGCCGATGATCGGCAACTCGCCGGAATGTTTTTTCGTTTCATACAACAAGGATTCCTCTTGAATTTTCCCCCGTTGATACTGGGTTTCCATGGCCCCCAGCACGCCCCCGCGGTCACTGATCCGCTCAAATTCACAGAGGACGGCCTCTTCCACCAAATCCGTCAGTTCATCAATGATGTAGGAGCCTTGCAAAGGATTTTCATTTTTGGCAAGCCCCAGTTCCTTCATGATGATCAACTGAATGGCCATGGCCCTGCGAACCGATTCCTCGGTCGGTGTGGTAATCGCTTCATCATAGGCATTGGTGTGCAACGAATTGCATTGGTCATAAATGGCCATCAATGCCTGCAGAGTCGTCCGGATGTCATTAAAGTCCATTTCTTGCGCATGCAGGGAACGGCCCGAAGTTTGAATATGATACTTTAATTTCTGGCTCCGCTCATTGGCTCCGTACAAATGCTTCATCACAATGGCCCAAATCCGGCGCGCCACCCGGCCGATCACGGCATACTCCGCATCCAATCCGTTACTGAAGAAGAAGGAAAGATTCGGGGCAAATTCATCAATCTTCATTCCGCGGCTCAAATAATACTCCACATAGGTAAAGGCATTGGCGAGAGTGAAAGCCAGCTGGGTAATGGGATTGGCGCCGGCTTCAGCAATGTGATAACCGCTGATGCTGACCGAATAATAATTGCGGATGCCTTTTTTAATAAAGTACTCCTGGATGTCCCCCATCATCTTCAGCGCAAAATCAGTGGAGAAAATGCAGGTGTTTTGCCCTTGGTCTTCTTTCAAGATATCGGCTTGAACGGTTCCGCGCACCTTTTTCAGAGCCTGATTCTTGATTTCCTCCGCCTCTTCAGCCGTGGGCTCCCGTCCTTCCCTTTTGCGGAATTGTACCATCTGCTGCTCAATCGCCGTATTGAAATACATGGCCAAAAGAATGGGGGCCGGCCCGTTGATCGTCATGGACACACTGGTGTTCGGAGCACAAAGGTCAAAGCCTTCAAACAACCTTTTCATATCTTCCAAGGTACAAACACTGACGCCGGATTCACCCACTTTTCCGTAAATGTCCGGGCGTTCGTCCGGATCTTCCCCGTAAAGGGTCACACTGTCAAAAGCGGTGGACAGCCGCTTGGCCTGATCATTTTTTGACAAATAGTGAAACCGCCGGTTGGTGCGTTCGGGCGTTCCTTCTCCCGCAAACTGCCGTTTCGGGTCTTCATCCGTTCTTTTAAACGGAAACACACCGGTCGTAAACGGGAATCTCCCCGGAACATTTTCCTTGCGCAAAAAGCGTAAACGTTCTCCCCAATCCTCAAACCGGGGCAAGGCCACCTTGGGGATTTTGCTTCCGGCCAACGTTTTGGTATAAAGAGGAATCTCCTTTGTCTTGTTGCGCACCTTGATGGTGAATCGATCCTGCCGGTAGGCATCGGCCAACAAACCCCATTCATCCAGCAATTTCCGGTTCTCCGGGGTGAGGCGTTCCTCAATTTTTTGAATGGTCTCTTTAAAACGTTCCGTCAGGCTTTCTTCCCCGGCCGCTTCTTCCTTCATGCATTGCAGGCTTCCATTTAATTGATAAAGCCTTGTGGCCAGCTTTGCCTGCGCTTCCGTCTCTTGATGGTATTTCCGCACGGTGGACGCAATTTCCCTTAAATAATGGCTCCTTTCCGGAGGGATGATATGATGGATGTCCATTTCCGAAACCGGGGCTTTTACTTTGGTTTCCCAACCGAGATCAAACTTTTCATTCAATTTCCGGATCATTTCCTGGTAAAACCGGTTGGTTCCGGGATCATTAAACCGGGAAGCCATCGTGCCATAAACCGGAATCTCCTCATCATCGGCGTCAAACAACTGATGATTGCGGCGGTATTGTTTTTTCACGTCTCTGAGGGCATCTTGCGATCCTTTCCTGTCAAATTTGTTGATGGCCACCATGTCGGCGTAATCCAGCATTTCGATTTTTTCCAGCTGGGAAGGCGCACCGAATTCCGATGTCATCACATAAACGGAAAAGTCACTTACTTCGACCACATCGGCATTTCCCTGCCCGATTCCGCTGGTTTCGACAATCACTAGATCATATCCGGCCACTTTTAAGATTTGAATCGCTTCTTTGATTCCGCCGCTTAATTCCGACCGGGTTTTCCGGGTGGCCAGGCTTCGCAGATAAACCCTGGGATGATGGACGGAATTCATGCGGATCCGGTCCCCCAACAACGCGCCTCCCGTTTTTTGCTTGGAGGGGTCGACGGACAAAATCGCAATTTTTTTGTCTTCAAAGTCATGGATAAAACGCCGGACCAATTCATCGGTCAATGAACTTTTCCCGGCTCCCCCCGTCCCGGTGATCCCGATGACCGGAACAAATCCCTGCAATTCTTTGGATAACTGTTCCCCCAGCCTTGCCCGCTGGTCAGGATCATCCTCCACCCAAGTGATCAAACGGGAAATCGCTTGTTTATCCCCTTTCTTGGCACGACTCATTTCCCGGGAAATGTCGCGAACCGTGGGGAAATCCGTCGTCTCCACCATGGTTTGGATCATGCCTTCCAATCCCATCTTTCTCCCGTCTTGCGGGGAAAAGATTTTTTTGACGCCATACTCTTCCAGTTCCTTGATTTCCCGCGGGACAATCACGCCTCCCCCGCCGCCGAACACTTGAATATGGCCGGCGCCGCGTTTTCTGAGCAAATCGATCATATATTTAAAAAATTCCATGTGCCCGCCTTGGTACGAAGAAACCGCGATCCCCTGCACATCTTCCTGAATGGCGGCCTCCACAATTTCATCCACGGACCGGTTGTGTCCGAGATGAATCACTTCCACTCCGGCCTGTTGCAACAAGCGGCGGAATAAATTGATCGAAGCATCGTGTCCGTCAAACAAGCTCGCAGCGGTCACAAACCGAATGGCATACTTGGTTTTAATCCCCTGCATCCCGATCGCCTCCTGCTGTAAATTCTCCCAACAACAAAGCCATTTGCCGCTTTGTGTATTCTTCCACATCATACTCGCGCCCCAACGCCCAGTGGCGAAACGTCCACATTTGGCCGATCACCATGATATTGTGGGCCATCAACTTGATGGAGGAAGGATCGATTCGGATGGTTCCGTCGTTCATTCCTTTTTCTAAAATTCGGGAAAATAAATTGGTGATCTCTTCTTCTTTTTTTAATACATATTTCATCTTGTCTTTGGGCAATGATTTGGTTTCTTGATAAATCAAAAGAACCAAGGAGCGCATCTCATCCATGACTCGGAACAATTGTTTCAAGCTTTTTTGCAATGATTCCATTCCGGTGTCTTCTTCGTTCATGACTTTCAGCAACCGGCTCTCCAATTTGGAATGGATGTGCTCGCAGACCAGATAAAGAACGTCTTCTTTGCTCTGGATGTATTCATACATGGTCCCGATGGACAGTCCGCATTCTCTGGCAATCTCACGAGTGGTGGTTTTGTGAAAGCCTTTTTCCACGAATAACCGAACCGCCCCTTCGATGATCTGTTCCCGCCTTTGTTCGATCAAACGCTCATTCTTAATCATCGAAGGAATCAGTTTGGAATGTTTCTTCACAGACTCCCCTCCCCAATGCCCCGATCCATTTTTCAGCCAGCTTCCGCGGACTGATCTCACGGGATTCCAGATTTTGCAAATCTTTTTTCCAATCCGGACTCCTCCATGCCCTCTCCAAAAGGCGCCGGACAGATTCTTCGATGATTTGGCGGGTTTCCAGCTCCAACTGTTTTTTCCGCTTCTTCTTTAATTCCCCGTTTTCTTCCAAGTAGCGGCGGTGCCGTTCAATCGCTTCCCACCATTTCTCAATTCCTTCCCCCCGCGTCGCAATCGTCCGGACAATGGGAGGGCGCCAGCAGCCTTCCTTTTGCTTCGACAAATCGAGCAAATCATTGATCTCCGATTCCAAGCGTCCGGCTCCCGGTAAATCGGCTTTATTGATGACAAACAAATCGGCAATTTCCATGATTCCGGCTTTAAACACCTGAATAACATCCCCGGCGGTCGGATTGAGAACCAGGCACACGGTATCGGCCACATGCATCACATCCAGTTCGGCCTGCCCGACTCCCACCGTCTCCAATAAAATCAGGTCATAGCCGGCCGCATCCAAAATTTTGACGGCGTCTCTGGCGGATTTGGAAATGCCGCCCAAAGATCCGCGGCTTCCCATGCTCCGAATAAAAACCCCCTCATCCAGGGAATGGCGGGTCATTCTCACCCGGTCCCCCAGAATGGCCCCACCTGTATAGGGGCTGGAGGGGTCAATGGAGATGACCCCGACCGTCAAGTTTTGGCGACGCAAATAAGAGATGGCTTCGTCCAACAACGTGCTTTTGCCGGCCCCCGGCGAACCGGTGATCCCGACAATGTATGCATTTCCGGTGTTGGAATAAATCGCTTCCATCCATTGGTCCGCATCCGGATCTTGATTTTCAATCCGTGTGATCAGGCGGGCAATCTTCCGCTTGTTTTTTTGCCTGATGGCTTGGATCCAACTCTCCATCACTCCCCCTCCCGGAGACGGTTTATTCTTTTAACAAGTGGTTTGCGATCACGACACGTTGGATTTCATTCGTTCCTTCATAAATTTGTGTGATTTTTGCATCACGCATCATGCGCTCCACCGGATATTCACGGGTGTATCCATAGCCGCCGAAGATTTGAACGGCTTCCGTCGTCACTTGCATGGCAACATCCCCGGCAAACAATTTGGCCATGGCCGATGCCTTTCCGTAAGGAATGCCTTCGGATTCCCTCCAAGCAGCCTGGTAAGTCAAAAGGCGGGCCGCTTCAATCTGGGTGGCCATATCGGCCAGTTTAAATTGAATGGCTTGCTTTTTCGCGATCGGTTTCCCAAATTGATGCCGTTCTTTGGCATAGGAAAGCGCCTCATCCAAAGCGCCCTGCGCAATTCCCACCGCCTGGGCGGCAATCCCGTTCCGGCCCCCGTCCAGCGTCATCATGGCGATTTTAAATCCTTCTCCTTCTTCCCCCAAGCGCTGGCTCGCCGGAATCCGGCAGTCTTCAAACAAAATTTCCGTGGTCGGGGACGACCGGATCCCCAATTTTTTTTCTTTTTTTCCGATGGAGAAGCCGGGAGTTCCCTTTTCCACAATGAATGCCGTGGTTCCCTTATGTTTCAGCGACGGATCCGTCAAGGCAAAAACGACATAAATCTCTGCTTCTCCCCCGTTGGTGATAAAAATTTTACTGCCGTTTAAAACATAGTCGTCCCCGTCGCGGACGGCGGTGGTTTTCATGGCCGCCGCATCGGAACCGGATCCCGGTTCGGTCAAACCGAAGGCGCCCAACTTCTTTCCTTCGGCCAACGGACGCAAAAACCGTTCTTTCTGCTCCGGGGTGCCGAACTTAAAGATCGGCCAGCTGGCCAGGGAAATATGCGCCGACAAGGTCACTCCGGTGGACGCGCAAACCCGGGACAACTCTTCCACGGCAATCACATAACTCAAAAAGTCCGCTCCGCCTCCGCCGTATTCTTCGGGAAAGGGAATGCCCGTCAGTCCGAGCGTTGCCATTTTTTCGAAAATGGTACGGTCGAACCTCTCTTGTTCATCCCGTTCGGCTGCAGACGGGGCCACTTCTTTTAATGCAAAATCACGCACCATCTTGCGCATCATTTCATGCTCTTCACTCAACTGAAACTCCATCGGGTTTCACTCCCATCCATCATCGTTTTCTAACCATTTAACAGTTCGCCGGCGATGACAATCCGTTGAATTTCATTGGTGCCTTCGTAAATTTGCGTAATTTTCGCATCACGAAACAATCTTTCGACCGGATACTCGCGCGTATAACCATACCCGCCGAAAATTTGGACCGCTTCGGTGGTCACCTTCATGGCCGTATCCGATGCAAACATCTTGGCCATGGATGCCTCTTTCTTGCACGGTTTTCCTTTTTGCCTTTTCTCCGCTGCCTGGTAAATCAAGAGACGGGCCGCCTCGATTTGCGTGGCCATGTCGGCCAGTTTGAATTGAATGGCCTGTTTCTTTGCAATCGGCCGGCCAAACTGTTTCCGTTCTTTGGCATAGGAAAGTGCCTCCTGCATCGCTCTTTGGGCAATTCCGATGGCTTGCGCGGCAATGCCGATCCGTCCTCCCGCCAGGTTGGACAAAGCCACTTCATACCCCTGCCCTTCGCTTCCCAGCAGGTTTTCTGCCGGTACTTCCGCGTCTTCAAAAATTAGCTCGCACGTATTGGAACCATTTAAACCCATCTTTTTCTCTTTTTTACCGACACGGAAGCCGGGCGTGTCTTTCTCCACAATAAAGGCCGAAATCCCTTTGGAACCCTGATCGGGATCGGTTACGGCAAACGTGACATATACATCCGCTTCCCCACTGTTGGTGATGAAGATCTTGTTCCCGTTCAAAATATATTTGTCTCCTGCTTTCCGGGCACTGGTCCGAAGATTGGAAGCCTCCGAGCCGGCTTGGGGTTCGGTCAGGGCAAAAGCCCCGAGATACTCGCCGGCAGCCAGACGGGAAACGTATTTCTTTTTCTGTTCCTCATTCCCGTATGTCAAAATCGGCATCGTGCCGACGGAAGTGTGAACCGACAAAATCACGCCAACCGTGGCACTGACTTTCGAGATCTCTTCCAGTGCAAGGATGTAGGAGATAAAATCCGCTCCTGCTCCTCCCCACTCCTCGGGAATCGGAATTCCCATCAAACCGAGTTGTGCCATTTTATTGACAATTTCTCCCGGAAACCGGTCTTCTTCATCCATGCGGTTTACCAACGGAGCGATTTCCGTTTCTGCAAAGTCCCGCACCATCTTGCGCATCATTTCTTGCTCAGCCGTAAAGGAAAGCCGCATGAGAATCACTCCACTCCGTGAAAATGAAAGTTCAGGATGCTTTTTCTCTATTTTTCATTGTCATATTGATAAAAACCGCGACCGCTTTTCTTTCCGAGCCAGCCGGCTTTCACATATTTTCTCAACAGAGGGCACGGGCGGTATTTGCTGTCGCCAAACCCTTCATACAAGGTTTCCATGATATACAGGCAGGTATCCAATCCGATAAAATCCGCCAACGTCAGCGGCCCCATCGGATGGTTCATCCCCAGTTTCATGACAGTGTCCACATCTTCGGGCGAAGCCACGCCTTCATGCACGGCATAAATGGCTTCATTGATCATCGGCATCAGGATGCGGTTGGACACAAAGCCTGGAAAATCGTTGACTTCCACCGGAACTTTCCCCATCTTTTCCGCCAAATTCCTCACGGTTTCATTCACTTCATCCGATGTGGCCAATCCCCGGATCACTTCCACCAATTTCATCACCGGAACCGGGTTCATAAAATGCATGCCAATGACCGATTCGGGGCGGGAAGTCGCTGCGGCAATTTCTGTAATGGGCAGGGAAGAAGTGTTGCTGGCCAAAATCGCATACTTCGGACTGTATTGGTCCAACCGGCGGAACAAATCGGTTTTGACTTCCATGTTTTCCACCACGGCTTCAATCACCAGATCCGCATCCTTGACCGCTTCCTGCAAATCCGCGGTGGTTTGAATCCGTGACAACACCGCCTCTTTTTCTTCCCCGGTCCACTTCCCTTTGGCCACTCCTTTTTCCAAGAGACCTTCAATCCGCGCCAGTCCTTTTTTCACCTGCTCTTCAGCCACGTCATGCAAAGAAACGGAAAAACCGGATTGGGCAGCCACTTGGGCAATTCCGCTCCCCATCTGCCCGGCACCGATCACTGCAATCCGTTTAATTTCCATCATTCCACTCCCTTTCTATCCATCCACCCGGACCAAGACGGCATCTCCTTGGGCTGCTCCGCTGCAAATGGCGGCAACCCCCAATCCTCCGCCACGACGTTTTAATTCCATGATCAGGGTGAGAAGAATGCGTGCACCGCTGGCTCCGATGGGATGCCCCAATGCCACGGCACCCCCGTTGACATTCAGTTTTTCCGCATCGATTCCCAAAAGTTTTTGATTGGTCAGGGCCACCGCGGCAAAAGCTTCGTTGATTTCATACAAATCAATGTCTTGGGGCGACAACTGGTGCTTGTTTAACAGTTTCCGGACGGCATATGCCGGTGTGATGGGAAAGTCTTTGGCTTCCATCGCCACGGATGCATGCCCCAAGATGCGTGCCCATGGTTTTACGCCCAGTTCCTCCGCTTTTTTGGCGGTGGAAACCACCAATGCGCAAGCACCGTCATTCACCCCGGGGGCATTTCCGGCTGTAATGGTGCCGTCTTTTTGGTAAGCGGGCTTTAAAGCAGCCAATTTCTCCAGTGTGGTGTCCGGCCGGACCGATTCATCCTGATCCACGACATGTTCACTTTTTCTGGTTTTGACGGTGACCGGAACAATCTCTTCCGCAAAGAGGCCGGATTGAATGGCTTTTAATGCCCGTTCATGGCTTCTCAAAGCCCATTCATCCTGCTCTTCCCGCGAAATGTTTTGTTCTTTGGCCGTATTGCTTCCATGGATGATCATGTGAACATCGTGAAATGCACACCACAAACCGTCATGCACCATCAAATCCACCAATCTCCCGTCGCCCATCCGATGACCAAAACGCGCGCCGGGCAAAACATAAGGCGCATTGCTCATGCTCTCCATGCCGCCTGCCACCATCAATCCGGCATCGCCGGCCCGCAAAATCTGATCCGCCAAGGTCACACTGCGAAGACCGGAAGCGCAGACTTTGTTAATCGTCTCCGTTCCCACTTCCCAGCTCAACCCTGCAAGCCGGGCGGCCTGGCGGGAGGGAATTTGTCCGGCTCCGCCTTGCAAAACCATCCCCATGATGACTTCGTCCACCGATTGATCCGGCACACCACTTTTGTCCAGAGCGGCCCGGATGGCCGTGCCACCCAATTCCACTGCTTTTTTGTCCTTTAATCCTCCTCCGAGTTTCCCGATCGGAGTTCGTGCACCACCCAAAATCACCGATTCGGACAAATCTCTTCACCTCCGGTAAATAGGCACTCTATCGAGCGTTCGTTCGATATGCTGGCATACGGTTGAAAACGCCTTCATTCATTAGCTTACCGGAAATTATTATTTTTAACAATAGTTAATCGAATTTATTTATTACCATAAAATGCTTTATTCTGTATAGATAAAATTTTCTATAAAAAAATCCGCACGTTGCGTGCGGTTATTTGGAATCCATCACAGGAAAACAAAGGCGAACCAAAGTGCCTTGATTGGCCTTGCTTTCCACTTCAATTTTTCCGCCCATGGCCTCCACCCATTCTTTGACCAACGCAAGCCCCAGCCCTGCCCCGTGTTCGCGCCCTCCGGTTTTTCCCTGGTAATATCTCTCGAAAATATACGGAAGTTCATCCTCGGAAATCCCCATCCCCGTATCCTGCACTTCAATGACACAGTGGTTCCCCGCCGGCCTTGCCGATAATTTGATCATCGATCCGCTCGGGGTGAAACGCAATGCATTGCGGATCAGATTGTCCAGCATTTGCGACAACCTCTTCCGGTCCACCCGGATCAGGGGCAATTTGGGCTCGATCTCCAATAAAATACTTACTTTTTTGCTTTGCCATGCGATCTGGGAAAAAGTTTCATGACTTTGTTTGATGAGTCCGGCCACCTGCGTTGTTTCCGGCTGTAAAAAAGAAGCAAGCGATTTTTTTTCATCTTCGGTGGCAATGACAAAAAGGTCATCAATCATCCTTTGCAACCGGGTGACTTCCCGTTTCAAGATTTGAACCTCTTTCGTCTCCTTCCACGGGTCATGCATGTGCAGTTGTTCCACATACCCTTGGATAATGGCAAGGGGATTCCTCAATTCGTGGGAAACATTGGCGACAAACTCCTGTTTGCTTCGCAATAAACTCTCCACTTGTCTCTTTTCATTGTGCAACTTCTGCGTCGTTTCCTCCAAAGATCCGGCCAGCTGATTCAATTGGCGGCTCAAGATTCCCAGCTCATCAATTTGTTCGTCACGAATCCGAAAAGCAAGATCTCCCCGGGACCAGGCTTTGGCGGCTTCCCCCACCTGGACGACCCGGCGGGTGACAAAGCGGGCATGAAGATAGGAAAACGGAAGAGCAATGACGAACGCGAGCAAAACCGTCAACAGGATCAGCGGAATGGATAACAAAAACGAAAAGAACATGGTCAACACCACTGCATCCACGTAAAAGAAATCGTCAAAGCGGATCATCTGATTGACCACGCCCAAAATTTGCCCGTCGTGTCCGTAAATCGGAGCGGCCGTCATATACCGGCTCCCGCTTTTTAACGGGATGCTGATCATTTTTTGCGTCTTCAGCACCTCCCGGATAAACGCTTTTTCTTCGTGATGGGCCGCTTGTGAGATCAGGGCTTCTTTCAAAAACGGATAAGTGCTGTCGGCCACCAACTCGCCTTTTTGGTTGTAAATGGTCCAATACCGTTCAACCTGATAAGGAGACCACCGGAAAATCCAATCATTCCATGCCGTGGATTCCACCTGCCGGATCCACTCGGGCAACGACGACTGAAGCCGTGGGTTTTCCATCATGTAGGAGGCCCAACGGGCCACTTGAACCGTTTCATTTTCGCCCCGGACCACTTTCGGGATATAGGTGGTGACGGTATAAAAAACAAGAGAAGAAACCAGGGAAAACACCAGAAAAAGAAACAGATTGACATGTGATAAAGTGATTTGGCGCACCAACCGGCCGGATGCCCATTCCCAAATGGCACCCAGGAAGAAAAAGATCAGGCGGAAGGCAACCAGGATGAAAAGCGCAATGGCCAAAATCCAGACATAATCCATATAAACTTCCTGATTGTCCGGCAAAAGAACCGGATATTCTTTGAAAACGGGCAACCGTTTCAACAGCCATTCCATGATCCATTCAAAACAAAAAACCCCCGTCAGGTAAGGGATCAAAAACTTTGCCCACAAAGCCAGACTTTCTTTGGCATTTTCTCCTTTTTTGAAACGATAAGCCGGCCAGACACTCATCCAAAACTCGGGAATAAACGTCAATATATACATCCAAACCAACTCATAAAAGGTACGGACCTGCCAAAGGAGCATCAGCACATATAAAAGCAAAAACGGGGCAAAGGTTTCAATCAATACCCGTTTGATTCCTGCTTTTTGGAAACTTTTCAACTGCATGAATGAGACCCCCGAATCCCTTTTAAAAAAAGGTCATCTGCTGTGCAGAGACCTTTTCACTCCTGTGATGAATCATTATTTGCCGTTTTTAACACAAACTTATAACCCATTCCCCACACCGTCAGAATATGTTTTGAATACGGCGCCAATTTTCTTCGCAAACGCGATACATGCGTATCCACCGTCCGGTCAAATCCATCATACGTCAAATCCCAGATTTGTTCCAATAAAAATTTCCGGCTGAACACCCGGCCCGGGTGGGCCAAAAACAAGTGCAACAATTCATATTCCTTTGGTGTGAGTTCCAGCAGGGAATCCTCCAAAAAAACCTCACGGGTCTCCACATTCAAGCGGATAAACCCGTAATCGATACAGGTCTGTTCGTGTTTTCCCTTCTCCTGTTCCATCAAAACCATTCTGCGAAGCATGGCACGAACCCTGGCTCTCAATTCACCGGTGCTGAAAGGTTTGATCATGTAATCATCCGCACCGACATCCAGTCCCCAAATCCTCTCCATCTCGCTGCCACGGGCCGTCAACATCAAAATCGGCACCACCGATTTCTGCCGGATTTTTCTGCAGACCTCGATTCCCTCCATATCCGGCAAAACCCAATCCAAAATCACCAGATCCGGTTGCTCCTGTTTCCAAAGTTCCAATCCTTCGCCGGCCGTGTGGGCCACCAACGTATCATAACTGTCGCGGCGCAGTTCCCCTGCAACCAGACCGGCCAATTCCACTTCGTCCTCCACGATCAAAATCTTTGGCATTTGTGCTTCACTTTCCTGTCTTTTTTTTCCTCAAAAGAAGAAGACAGCGAATACAGGAAGTTTTCTTCCCATATTCGCTTTCCCGTTGTTGATCAATGGACGCCTTCTGCCACTTCTCCCGGCTCATCCTCAATGGAAAGAGCCAAAATTTCAGCAACATCCATGGTTTGCACTGTGTCTTCAACTTCTTTGGCTTTGGTTCCGTCGGACAACATTGTCAAGCAATAAGGGCAAGCACTTCCGATCACGGTCGGGTTCACTTCAAGCGCCTGCTCGGTACGGGCGACATTCACGCGCACCCCTTCGGTTTCCTCCAGCCACATCAATCCTCCGCCGGCTCCGCAGCACATGCCGTTTTCTCTGTTTCGTTTCATTTCCACCAGTTCGATGCCCGGGATTTGATTCAGGATATAACGCGGGGGATCAAACACCCCGTTATATCTTCCAAGATAGCAGGAATCATGGTATGTCACACGTTCTTTCACTTCTTTGGTCGGCTTGATCCGTCCTTGTTTCAAGAGTTCGGCCAACACTTCCGTGTGGTGATATACTTCCGCTTCCAACCCAAGATCGGGATATTCTTTTTTAAAGGCATTATAGGCATGAGGATCAATCGTAATAATTTTTTTCACTTTATGCTTTTGGAACAAAGCAATGTTGTCCATCGCCAATTGTTGGAACAAAAATTCATTTCCCAGACGGCGGGGGGTGTCACCCGAGTTTTTCTCTTTATTCCCGAGAATGGCAAATTTCACACCTGCATGATTCAATAATTTCACCAAAGCCCGGCTGATTTTCTGACTGCGGTTGTCATAAGACCCCATTGAACCCACAAAGAAGAGGTACTCGAATTCTTTTTCTTCTTTGACGGTCGGAACGGGGACATCCGAATTTTCAATCCATTTGGCCCGGTCTTTCCGGCTGATTCCCCAAGGATTCCCCTGACGTTCAATGTTCGAGAAAGTCCGTGAAACTTCGGGGCTCATTTTCCCTTCCGTCATCACAAGGTAACGGCGCATGTCAATAATTTTATCCACATGCTCATTCATCACCGGGCATTGGTCTTCACAGTTGCGGCAAGTGGTGCAAGCCCATAATTCCTGCTCGGTGATCACATCCCCGATCAGATTGACTTCCCCGGTGTTTAAAGCTTGTTGATTCGCCCCGGCAAAGGCAAATCCCGGAACCCAGGGGCTTTTGGAAGTAATGGCTGCCCCTTTGGCGGTCAAATGGTCCCTCATTTTGACGATCAAATCCATGGGAGACAACATTTTTCCCGTTCCGGCAGCCGGACACATATTGGTGCAACGCCCGCACTCAACACAGGCATACAAATCGATCAATTGGTTTTGGCTGAAGTCTTCAATTTTTCCTTTCCCGTATTCTTCGATGGATTCATCTTCAAAATCGATTAAAGACAACTTGGATGGTGCCTGCTTCTGTTTTTGTTTCAAGAAAACATTCACCGGCGCCACCAACAAATGGAAGTGTTTGGATTGGGGAACGTAGACCAAGAAAGTCAGCAAGACCAAGGCATGCATCCACCAGAAAACGTAAAACATCACCTTGGCGGCCTCCGCACTCATCCAATCCATAAACGGCATGGCAAGGATGGAAGAAAACGGGGTGTACCAAGTGACCCCCTCGCCGGCCCACAATTTTTCAAAGGCCGCGGACAATAAAATGGAAGACATCAATAAGGTCAGAAAAATAATCACAAGACCGGATTTAAAACCTCTTTTCAACCGGGGCAATTTTTCAATATAACGCCGGTAGAACGCATAAAGGGTGGCCAACAAGACGATGAATGTCGTCAGTTCCTGCAAGAACAGAAAAAACGGATATGCCGGCACGGGAAGATGATGTCCCGGTGCCAAACCTTTGATGAATAAATCAATCGCTCCAAATTGAATGATAATAAAACCGTAAAACATCAATACATGCATGAACCCGCTTTTTTTATCCTTGAGCAGCTTCTTTTGTCCAAAAACGTTTACCAGCACTTGATTGATTCCGGTTTTTAAATCCACCTCCAAATCGGCCGGCTTTCCCAATTTCACATATTGATACCGACGATATACAACACTGGCAAATAAGTATACGGCATAAGCGGTAACTCCTAAAAAGACCAAGAGGTTCACAATTTGCAGCATCGACATCCTTTTCTCTCCTTTCCATTATTTATGTTAATTCAGAAAAAAGATTTTGCAAACACACAAAAATTACTTTAAATTCAGTTTGTTTACATTCTATCATAAACTGAGCAGTCATTCATTAATTTTTATCAAAACCAGCTTCATCCATTTCCATGGATATTTATTCAATTTTAGCATATTTTCATGCTCCAAGCCGTTTTTTTGCGCTATAATAGACCATGGTCCGGACTATGGACATTTCTATTCCGTTTATGCAGACTGTCGTCATGACAAACGGCAACCTGATTTTCCATTTCGTTGACTTTTGTCCGGACTGAAGTCCCCGGACAGACGAATTGAATGACACTTGTCATGACGACAGTCTCCGTTTGCCAAAAATGATGCAGGAGGCGTTTTTATGTTAATAGCGGTGGATGCAGGACGTGCCTTTGTAAAAACAGTAACGGGAAACCAAAAATTCTCATTTCCAAGTAAAGTTTCAAAAGCGAGAAAAAGAACATTTGTACAGACATTGGAGGAAGATATCGAGCTCCGGTATCAAGGGAAGGAATATTTTATCGGGCAACTGGCAGAGCGGGAAGGGTCTTTCACAAGACAGATGATGACCGAAAGCAAAGTCAATGTGGAAACGGTATTGTTGATCCTGACGGCTTTGTTTAAAGCAGGAGCGATCGGGGATGTAAAATTAGTCACCGGCGTGCCGATCAACATGTATAAAGAGGAAGAAAGAGCGAGGCTTCGTGCCAAGTTGGAGGGAGAGCACGAAGTGGTCTTAAACGGTACATATCGAAAGATCAATATCACCAAAGCCGCGATCACCATTGAGGGAGGAGCGGCCTATTGGGTGCACCGGCGCATGGGAACGGTGCGTATCGTGGATCCGGGAGCCCGGACGACAAACTATGCCACGTTTAAAGACGGGATTTTTATTGACCGGGAGAGCGGAACGTTGCCAAAAGGATGGGATAATGTGCGGGAAGCCGATCCGGAGGAAATGGCGGCCATGATCGTCGGACATTTGGGAGGAATGTGGTCCACGACCGATGTGGTCGAGTTGATCGGCGGAAAGGCAACGGAATTGGTGGAGCCCTTCAAACATGTGGGTTTCATCCACGCCACCAGTTTTGGCAATCCGCAATATGCCAATGCACTCGGTTATTATGCACTGGGAAAGGAGACGCTCGGTGAATGAGGGAATATAAAAAGAGGGAAAGAAGACAAGTTTCCTTTAATACCGAAGATGCGGTGGAACTGGAACTGCTCAAGTTGGCAGACCGGGAAGACATCAACTTTTCCGGACTTGTCAAAAACCTGTTGTTTGCCTATTGCATGGGCCAATTGCAACCTGCCAAAGATCTTTCTCCCGTGAAAAATTCCCGGATGCTGTCGAGTCAAAATGTACCTCCATCCTCTTTTCAAGAGATTAAAGCCAGTGGCATCCCGTTTGATTATTAAGTTTATATAGAATAGGAGAGAGAGAATATGAAGCCTCATTCTTTTCAAATCCCGTATTCTGTCGTTGACAAACTCCCTCCCATGGAACGATTCGTTTACTACGAACTGAGCCGCTTGGCCTCTCCTGTCGCTAAAAAAGATACCATTTTCAGAGTGAATATTCCGCCACGGGGGCTGATTATCAACCATTTCCGGTTGGCCAAGGAAATGGATTTTCCCTATTCGCGTGTTTCCTTTGCCATGGAACAGTTGGAGAAAAAAGAATTGATTGAAATTCATCCCTTAAACAACAAGGAGTTCCGATCCTACTATCTGGTCTATGTAAGAAAAGTTTACCAGGAAAATGAAATCCCCTTGTCTCCTCCCGAATTTTCGTTTTAAAGAAAAAGGCTGGCGCTGGCGTCAGCCTTTTACAACATCCGGGACCGGTTTTGGCGGCGAACCAGTTCCTGCACAAAGTACGAAGCGACATCCGGGGCCAATGTGCCGGGGCCGAAACCGGCATCAAACCCCAACTCCAAAGCCAGTTCATGATGAATGCGGGGGCCTCCGCATATCAGGATAAACCGGTCCCGCACCCCTTCCGCTTCCATCAATTCCACCAACCCGGTAAGCGTTTGGATGTGGGCCCCTTTTTGGGTCACCACTTGGGAAACCAAAATCACATCGGCCTTTTTCTTTAAAGCTTCTTCCATCAACACTTCGTTTTCAACCTGGCTTCCCAGATTGTAAGCCTCGATTTCCGGATACCGTTCCAGTCCGTATTCCCCGTGATAACCTTTCATATTCATGATCGCGTCAATGCCGACCGTGTGTGCGTCCGTTCCGGTGCACGCCCCGACCACAACCACTTTCCTTCCGATGTTCTCCCGGATATACTGATTGATCTGATCAAAATCCATGCGGACACTGTCCACTTTCGGAACCCGGATGGCCGTGAAATCAACGGCATGGCGGCATTTTCCGTAAACGATGAAGAAAGTGAAGCCTTCCGTCAGGTCTTTCATATGGTACACTTGCGGTTCATCCAGCCCCATTTTCATCGCCAGTTGTCTGGCTGCTTCCCGGGCTTCTTCACCATACGGAACCGGCATGCTGAAACTCAGCTGGACCATGCCGTCATTCAGTGTGTCGCCATACGGTTTCACACGGGTCAAATCCGCCTTCAACGTCCAACCCCCTCCCTTGGTTTCAATCCGAGACGCAACCGGAGTTCCGCTTCAATCGGGTTATAATAGTCACGGCTTTTTTTGAGAACCCCTTCCAGCCCCTTTCCTCCGGTCCTTGACCGTTTCACATCGGCAAACATGCCTTTTTCCAAAGCATAAAACAAGCCGGTTTCACGAATTTCTTCCAATAGTTTCATCGCTTCCTCCAAAACATGGCGGGCTCTTTGTTCGATGCGCCCCCCTGGCCGGAAGCAGATTTCTTCTCCCAAATGGCGGGCATTGCGGAAAATGTACCGGGCATTTTCGATGGCCAGTTGCCGGTCATGGATATGTGGTGTATGCATGGCTTCGGTCATCATGCCAAGCAATTGCACCCCTTGGTTCGTCATGATGCCGACCAAATTAAACAGTGCATTTTGGATATGGCCCTTAAAAATATTTCCGGTCATGTGTTTGGTCGGCGGCATATACTTCAAGGGGGCATTGGGAAAGATTTGCCTTGCCATCTGGGCCTGGGCAATTTCCCACAGCAACCCGTCTTCCAAATCCGGATTCATTTCAAACGCATGGCCGAGTCCCATTTGCTCCGGGGGAAGTCCCGACAACAGCGCCAACTGTTCATTGATGAATTGCGACGCCAGCACGGTATGCGCGCTTTTTACGGCATCGGCTGTTGTCAAATAATTGTCTTCCCCGGTATTGATCATGATGCCGGCATAACTGTTGATCATGCGGGAAAACGATTGGTCGATCAGGGTTCGCTGCATGTTGATATCCCTGAACAAAATCCCGTACAGGGCATCATTCAGCATAACATCCAACCGCTCAAACGCTCCCATGGCGGCAATTTCCGGCATGCATAACCCCGAGCAATAATTGCACAGATAAATATACCGCCCCTCTTCCCGGCTGACTTCATCCAGCGCTTTCCGCATGATCCGGAAATTCTCCTGGGTGGCAAACGTCCCCCCGTACCCTTCCCGTGTCGCGCCATAAGGCACATAGTCCAGCAAACTCTGACCCGTGCTGCGGATCACGGCGATAATATCCGCCCCCTGGCGGGCCGCAGACTTGGCCTGCACAACATCTTCGTAGATGTCGCCGGTTGCCACGATCACATACAAATAAGGATTTTTTCTCTCCCCGGTTTTCCCGGTCCACTGCTGTCGCACCATCCGGTTTTTCCAAATCTCATCCAGAGCCAGAGCGGACATTTGCTTTCCTTTTTCCTGAATCTCAGCCAAGGGGGCACGGCGGAGTTGCACCAAATCCCATTTTCCCTCCGCCACTTGTTCCGCGACATACTGCGCCGAACACCCGTTGATCACCATCGCATTTAAAACCCAATAAGCGGCACCCGTTTCCAATTGTCCTCTTTCCAGCAAGTGATCCACAACCACATTGGCCAGCGGCACTCCATCTTCATTCACCCCGTCGATTCCAAAACAACGCAAAACCGTCCGTTCCACCGCAACCGTGGTGTGATCGGAAACCAACCGGTCCACTTGGGTGGCGATCTTTTTGGCCGCTTGACGCGCACGCGCGATTTTCTCAGGATCCAGCCTCAATTTATTCACTGTTCCTCCCCCGCTTTCTCCCCCGCTTGTTGTTTGGCCATCCGGATGATTTCGGGAGGCAGACCAATGGCTTCAGCAATCCGGATGGCTTCATGCGGGATGCTTTTTCGTCCCTCTTTGACCGGGATCAGCCGGTAATCCATCCTTTTTTCAAGAGTATCGGGAAGAAATGCACCGGCTTCGGCCATCCGCCCGGAAATCCCGGCCACTTGGTACAGGCGGATGCCTTTGACTTCCAGAACCTCCTGATAATGCGTCACATGCACGGAATAGTGCCGCTCTTTGGCAAGAAAAGCCGTGACGGCCCGGGCCAATGCCCCTCCTTCCACCGGATTGGTTCCGCTTCCCGTTTCATCCAACAACAACAGTCCCGTTCCCGGAAGCTGTAAAAACTCACGAAACCGGACCATTTCTGCACCAAAACGGCTTAGCCCTTGCCGGATTCCCTGTCCGTCACCGATCAAACCGGCAACCCAGGAAAACAAAGGCATGTCACAGGCGGCAGCCGGGACAAAAAATCCGTATTGCGCCAAGACAGCAATCAACCCGAATGTTTTTAATCCGACCGTTTTCCCCCCCATATTGGGGCCGATGATCACCGTCACCCCGCGCCGGATGGAACAATCCACACGGGTCATGGATTGTCCGCGTTCGTTCAGCTTTTGCTCCAAGGCAGGATGGAAAGCGCCTTTCACCCGGAATTGATTTTTGGACCAGCGCGGGCGGACTCCTTGCCAGTGTTCGGCCGCCCGGATCCGGGCCCATTGCAGATCAAGCCGGGTGATGTGAACCATCCATTCACGGAAATCCGGGACCAACGGGACCAGTTCTTTTACCAACCACCAGTTGATTTCCTGTTCGATCCGGGCGATCTGTTCTTCCCATGCGGCAATTTCACACGACAAGGGATGCTCGTTTTTTAAGCGGTAAACCGATTCATGGGACGTTTGCCGAACCAGCATCAATTCCGCCTCTTCTTTTAACAACCGGTCCCCTTCTGTATCCCGGGGCACCACCCATTCTCCAAACCGGTTGCAAGTTTGCCCGGTTTTTTCCGCAATCCTTACCGCCTTTTGTTCCTGATCCCGTTTGACTTTTGCCTGCAATTTCCTGAGCGTTTTTCTGGCTTCTCTCAAACGGTCATCATAGGCATCATCAAACCAAAAAGAAGATGTGTGCGTTTTGGCGGGATTTAAAAGGAGAAAAGCCTTTTCGCACCGCTTTTCCATCGCTTTGTTTTTGAGAATCATGCGGAAGAGCGTGGTTTGTTTCAACAGCGAATGGAGCTTCTGCGTGCTGTATAAAAAGGTTTTCAGTTGGAACCATTCGGTCAAGTCCAATAACCGGAACTCCTCCAGTTTCCGTAATACAGAGGAAATGTCCGGGATTTCGGTGAGAAGGGCATGAACCGGTTCCCGTATGGAAAAAGCGTCAAATTGCTTTTTGATCTCTGCTTGCTCTTGTAAACATTGCTGCCAGGCTTCTTCCTCTCCCGGCAAAAACGGCCGGCAATCCTTTTGCTCTCTTCCGTAAGGGGTGAGCGGCTGAAACAAGTCCAGGCAAACCGAGAGGCCGATTTCTTTGGCAGTACGCTCATCACAAAACATCACACCACACTCCCTGCTCATGCCGGTCCCTCATCACATCCACCACGGGGACGGGAAAGAAAAGGCGGCCGATTTTTTCTTTCATTTCCCCGGGGGGAAAGGAATATCCGTCCGGCGATTCCGGGTTGACGGCCACCTGAAGGAGACGGATCGGTTTCAGGACGCGAATCTCCCCTCCTTGCTTGTAAAAACGGCGAAGCACCGGCATACTGACAAATAAATGCGTAATGTCCGGAACGATGATGCGGACGGCCCTCCGGGAGCGGAGAAAAGTTTGCAACATCCGATCGGTCAACGCTCCGCTGATCGCCAGTGCCTGCCATTCTTTTTGCAACCATTCTCCGTCCTCCCGGACGGAAAACAAACCGGTGAAAGGAAGCAGTTCGATGCGGTTGCGGAGAACTCCGACCACCCGCTTTTTTTCCAAAGCCAAGGCTCCGGCTTTTTGTTCCGGAAAATGGCTGCATGCCTTCAAGCGCAGCAAGCGGCTCCATTCCCCGGCTTTGCGGAGGACCTCTGCAAAATTTGGATCAAGGGAAGCCCCGATGACGAGAATGGTTGCATCGGTCAGTTGGGGACTGGACGGCGATCTTCGGTCATAAGCCCCGTCCAACAGGATTTTTTGTGCACCGGCCTGCCTCAAAAACTCCATCGCCCGTTCCGCCCCGCTTTTGGAAGGAAGACCTGCCAACAGAACCGGTCCCTCCCGTTTGGCGCGGGCAATGAACACTTCCCCCATCACCGATTGGATTCCGCAGGATTGAATCACTTCCCAGTGCCCCGGTTGACGGTTCAACCAGTGAGCGGAAGTGGCCACCAGCATATTCTCCCTCACCCGGATCAAAGGCTTTTCCCTGCCGCTTATGGCATCATGTTTCTCCCCGTCCACGCCCATGCTTAATATCCCAAGCACACCGGCCTTGGGGGCATCGCGGATCAACGCATTCAACACGGTTGTTTTTCCGGCGTTTTTGGACAGTCCGATGACAGACAAGGAGGAGATATCTATTTTTAAGCCCATGGCCGGTTCCTTAAGACGGATGGACACGCCGGTCTTCCCGTGTCAATTGTTTCGGTTCCAGATTGATCCGTTCATCGTTCATCAAAGCGGCGATTCCCACTTGCTCCCCGGCTGCTCTGCAGTATTCACATTCTTCTTTGTTATGTGGTTGGTAATGGGTCGGCTCGGGATAACTGGTGATCACTCCTTCAAAATTGCGCAAAACGGTTTTTTCGGTGCTTTGCGAGATCAGATAATTCGGGCTGAGCGGAATTTTGCCTCCTCCTCCCGGGGCATCCACCACAAACGTGGGAACGGCATAACCGGAAGTATGCCCCCGCAAATACTCGATGATTTCCAATCCTTTGGAAACAGGAGTTCTGAAGTGCCCGATGCCTTCCGATAAATCGCATTGGTAAATGTAATAAGGCCGGACACGGATTTTCACCAACTCATGCATCAATTTTTTCATGATATGCGGACAGTCATTGACCCCGGCCAGAATCACGGACTGATTCCCCAGCGGCACCCCTGCATCCGCCAACATTTCACAAGCCCGTTTGGCTTCCGGCGTGATTTCCTTCGGATGGTTAAAATGCGTGTTCAGCCATACCGGATGGTATTTCTTTAAGATATTGCACAAATTTTCAGTGATCCGTTGCGGGAAAACAACCGGGGCCCTGGTTCCGATCCGGATGATTTCCACATGGGGAATTTCGCGCAGGTTTTTCAGCAAATACTCCAAAATCCGGTCGTTGACCAATAATCCGTCTCCCCCGGATAACAGCACGTCCCTGACCTCGGGTGTGTTTCGGATGTAGTCGAGGCAGGCATCCATCTGTTTTTTGGGAACGCCCATCCCGATTTGCCCGGAAAAGCGGCGGCGCGTACAATAGCGGCAATACATGGAGCATTGGTTGGTGATCAAAAACAGGACCCGGTCCGGATAACGATGGGTCAATCCGGGGACGGGGGAATCGGTATCTTCCAACAGCGGATCTTCCATGTCGTAAGGAGTGCGGTCCAATTCGGCAGAAACCGGCACCGATTGCATCCGGATGGGATCTTGCGGATCATCGGGATCCATCAACAGTGCATAATACGGCGTGATATTCAGCGGAATGGTCTGTTTGGAGATCTTCACCCCTTCGATCTCTTCCGGCGTCAAACGGATCACCTTGCTTAAGTCTTCAAACGTGCGGATGGTGTGCGTCAGTTGCCACAGCCAGTCATTCCACTGTTCCTCCGTCACATCTTTCCACAGTTCGATCTCACGCCAATCTCTCATCTGTCTCCGACCCCTTTCATTGATAGCGTTTGGCAAAAGCTTGAAACAACCGGTCACATTCCCGAAGAGACTGAAAAGCCAACGTTGCGTGCCCGGGAGCATAGCCGTTTCCAATCATCATTTGCACGTCCTTGCCCATTCCTTCGGCTCCCAAAGCTGCTTTGGTAAACTGTACCGCCATGCTGAAGAAATAAACCAATCCTTGATCCCGGGTGGCCAAAATGGAGGAAAGCTCCGTATCACAAGCGTTGACACAGTTGATGGTCAAATCAGCCAGCTTCCCGCAGGTGGCTTTGTGAACCGCCTCATAAACCGCCATCGGATCCGTGGCATTCAACCGGATCACTTCATGGACCAGCCCAAGGGAACGGATTTCCCGACATGCCTTTTCGCTGGCCTCAATGGCGATCACTTGCCCGGACTTGCCCGCTTTTTTCCATGCCTGATACAAACTGAGCATCCCCGACTTTCCGCCGGCTCCCAGCACCACCACCCGGTCCTGCGGCCGGACCAGACGGGCCGTTTGGGCAGGGGCACCACATACATCCAACACAGCCAGTGCCACTTTTTCCGGGATGTCATCCGGCAAAAGGGCAAATGGTCCGCTTGCAAACAGGACGGCCCGCCCCTTGATTTCGACTTGACCGGTATCCATGTGTATTTTTTTGATTTTTTCGATGTGAAGCGGCGTCAGTGTCAGGGATACCAAGGTGGCAATTTTCATCCCTTTTTTGACGTCACGGGATGGAAAACGGGGGCCGGCCTCTTGCACCGTGCCGATCAACATGCCGCCGGATCCCGTCACCGGATTGTGCATTTTACCGCGTCGGGAAACAATGGACAAAATCTGTTCTTCCACCTTGCCGGCGTCATGGCGTGCTTCTTCTTTCAATTGCTGAAAAGAAGCGGAATCAATGTTTAAGCAATCCACTTCAATCAGCAGTTCATTGTCATAAACCATCGGATCCGCATTCAGCTTCCAAGCCGGTTGCGGCAACGCGCCGGCCGGTTCCATCACACGATGCAAACCATAGGGGTGGCCTTTCGGATAAATCAAGTCGTTCCCTCCTCTCGCCCTTTATTCATGCAAATCCGGTGCCAACCGAAAACACGGGGCATCCCGGGTTTTTTAACATAAAAAAAAGCCCATTTTTGGGCACTTTTTAAACCGAGTTGATTTTCTTCAATTTGTATTGCAGGGTCTGGCGCGGAATCCCCAACCGGCGGGCTGCTTTTAACACATTGCCTCCGGTTTCTTTCATCGCCTGCCGGATCAACCGGGTCTCCACTTCTCTCACCACTTCCCGCAGCGACTTGCTGTTTTCTTTGAATAAAGTTGATAATTGGATCCCGGCATCGGATTTTCTGTTTTTGAAATGGGCGGGCAGATGGTCGACGCTCAGTTTTTTTTCGGTCGCCAACGTCAAAGCCCCTTCAATGGTATGTGCCAACTCCCTGACATTTCCGGGCCAATGGTACTGATGGAACAGCCGGAACACTTCATCGTCGATTTCTCCGGCCGGCGAATCGATTTCGGCCTTTAACTTCCTGAAAAAATAACGGGTCAAACATGGGATGTCGTCTTTTCGCTCCCGCAAAGGAGGAAGATGAATTCCCACCACATGGATGCGGTAGTACAAGTCTTTTCTCAACTTTCCTTTTTGCATGCTGATGAGCAGATCTTCGTTGGTCGCCACAATTATCCGCACATCCACCGAACGGAATCTCGCATCCCCGACGCGCCGGACACCGCCTTCCTCGAGTGCCCGCAATAATTTGGCCTGCAACTCAATCGGCATCGATTGGATTTCATCCAGGAACAACGTTCCTCCATCTGCCAATTCGAATAATCCCGGGCGATCTTCGGAACCTGTAAACGCTCCTTTCACCGTGCCAAATAAGATCCCCTCCAGCAAAGTTGACGGAATCGCCGCGCAATTTTGCACAATGAACGGCCCCTTCACACGACCGGAGGCACTGTGAATCGATTGGACAAACAATTCCTTTCCGGTTCCAGTCTCACCGACCACCAAAACGGGAGATTTGGTTTGCGCAGCCCGCTTGGCTTTCTCGATTTCCTTCAGCATAACCGGGTTTTGCGTCACAATATCGGCAAACTGGTAAAAGGATTGTTTTTTTGAAGTTAAGCGGCGAGGCGTCGGGTTCATTTTTTCTTGCAAGTGAATCACCTGGTCGGACAATTCCTTGACCTGCGTGATGTCGCGCGAAATTTCAGCAGCTCCCACCACTTCCCCACGGACCCGGAGCGGAATGGTGCGGTTGACGGTCAGCACCCTCTGTCCTCTCCGGTTCATAAACGACTGCTGTTTTTCTTCGATGGATTTTCCCGTTTGCAGCACGTTCAAAAGTGTACTCGTTTTCTGTGTCAACGAGGGAAATGCCTCAAGCACATGGACGCCCATGACTTCGTCAATCTCCATCCCGTCCAGCTTGGAAGCCGCTTTGTTGTAAAAGACCGTCATTCCCCGGGCATCCACGATATGCACCCCTTCATTCAAACAATCCAGAAACCGGCAAATCATTTTTTTGGACAAGCGGGTATGAATCAGACCAAATTCCTCCTTCCGCGGTTGGTGCTTAAAAATAATCAGAATTGTGCTTAAAATTCATCACTATCCATTGTACCGCATTATCCGGACAAAAAACAGGAGGGGATTTCCCTCCTGTCAATCGGATTTTTTCTCTCCTTCAGATTCGGGGACCGTTCCCCACATCTGCAATAAATTGTCGATGGTGTATTTTTCTTTCCGGTTCTCTGATTTCTTGTCGAGACTGTATATGGTGATTTTGGCAATTCCCTCACCCGATATGGGCATGATCGCTTCTTTGGGAATGTTGACTTCAAAATCCACCGTTGTAAAATCTTGATCCTTGTCTTTGTGAAAGGTGACCGAACGGCCGTTTAACACCGACCGAGAACTGAATCCATCCACCACATAAATATCATAATAAAAAGTCCGTCCCTTAAGGTCATTGTTGACTTTGAGGGTCACCTCGTACTCGCCGTCGGCTCCCTTCACCTCAAAATCACGAAACATTTTGCTTTCGGTCTTTTCTTCTTTGGGTATTTCCTTCCACCATTTATGGTTCCATTCAGGCCGCGACTCGTTTGCCGGTGTTTGCGAAACCGTCGGGGAGGATGAAGGAGGATCCGGCTTTTTTTCCTGCTTGGTTTCCCCGATCATTTTGATGCCGAATGTCAGCAGGAAAAGTCCGACAACCGCCACACCGGACAAGATCCCGATTTTTTTGGGGCTGAATTTGGTTGATTTTTTCTTCTTCGGCCGGTCCACCGGCAACATATAAGCATCCGGCTTTTCCAGGGCTTGTTGCAAAGCGTGTTTCAATTCCACTGCCGTTTGGTACCGTTTTTCCGGATCCTTTTCCAACGCCCGCATCAGCACTTGCCGCATCGATTCAGAAATATCCGGATTGTAAGTTGTCGGGTCCGGAACCGGATCGTGCAAATGTTTCAAGGCAATGGAGATGGAACTGTCCCCGTTAAAAGGAACTTTTTTGGTCAACATCTCATAAATCACGATTCCCAATGAATATAAATCCGAAGAGTAGTCCACCTTTCTCCCTGAAGCTTGTTCCGGGGAGAAATAATGAACAGATCCCATGACATAACCAGTTTTGGTTTTGACGGTGGCGGCACTGGGCAAATGCGAAATCCCGAAATCGGTCAGCTTGTAACGTTGGTCGGAACCGACCAGAATATTGTGCGGTTTGATGTCACGGTGAATAATCCCGTGACGATGGGCATGAGACAAACCGTCACATATCTGTGAAGCAATTTTCACCGCTTTTTCCGGCGGGAAAGGACCTTCTTTTTTAATGAGGTCAATCAACGACGGACCGTCCACATACTCCATCACCATGTAATAGATGGAACCTTCCCGCCCCACATCATAGACACTGACAATATTGGGATGGGACAAACTGCCGGCCGCTTTCGCCTCCCGGATAAAGCGCCGGACAAAATCCTGGTCATGAATCAGCGAATTGTTCATCACTTTGATCGCAACATACCGGTCAATCACCAGGTCCTTTGCCTTGTATACAACCGCCATGCCGCCCCCGCCCAGAGAGTGAAGGATCTCATATCTCTCCGCCAGCTTCATTCCTTCCATAATCATTCTATCTCCTTAATCGCAGTGTTTATTATCCAAATCATTTCTTTCATTCCCAAGCCACGAAAAAAGGTCTGAGCATCTCTATTAAAACTCGGTTTTCAGCGATAGAATGTTACATTTTTTCAAACATTCATTCAACATGTGAAAAATACCCCTGTGATGATGGCATAAAAAAAGCCAGAAGGGATTTCCCCCTCTAGCTAGTATAACATTACATTTGCTCCGGTGCGTCCACTGCGATCAAATTTAATCCGTTCCGGATCACTTGGGCAATGCCTTGAAGCAAAGCCAGTCTGGCCCGCGACAGGTTGACATCATCGCTGATGACGCGATGGGCGTTGTAATAACGATGGAAGTCGGAAGCCAACTCATACAGATAACGAACCAACTTGTGGGGGGCCAGCTGTGCGGCCGAGGAAGCAATCTCGCCCGGAAAACTTCCCAATTTCTCCAACAAGTCGTATTCCTGTTCCTCCCGGAGCAATTTCAAATCTTCGCGGTCTCTGGAAGGAGTGATGCCTTTTGCCTCCGCCTGGCGAAACACGCTCATCATCCGGGCATGGGCATATTGGACATAGTAAACCGGGTTTTCATTGGACTTGGAAACCGCCAAATCCATGTCAAAATCCAAATGCGTGTCCGGACTTCTCATGACAAAGAAATACCGGGCGGCGTCCGTTCCCACTTCTTCCATCAAATCGACAAGTGTCACGGCTTTGCCGGTCCGTTTGGACATCTTGACCAGTTCACCGTTTTGGAACAATTTCACCATTTGCGTAATCACGATTTCCAATTGATTCGGGTTATAACCCAAGGAAGCCAGCGCTGCTTTCATCCGGGCGATATAGCCATGGTGGTCGGCTCCCCAAACATTGATCAACCGGTCGAATCCCCGGTGGAATTTATTGCGGTGATAAGCGATATCCGGGGTTAAATACGTGTAAGAACCGTCTTTTTTGATCAGGACACGGTCTTTGTCATCCCCAAATTCCGTGGACTTCAGCCACAAAGCCCCGTCCTTTTCATAGGTGTAACCCCGTTCCTTCAACGCCTCCAGGGTTTCTTCCACGGCACCCGATTCATAAAGCGAGGTTTCGCTGAACCAGACGTCAAATTCCACACGGTATTTGGCCAAATCTTCCCGGATTTTGTCAAGCAGGCGCTTTTTCCCGTATTCACGCAATTTTTGAATCCGTTCTTCCCGGTCGATCTTTAACAGGCGGTCGCCTTCTTTCTCCACCAGCTCTTTGGCCAGGTCGACGATATCTTGCCCGCGATAACCGTTTTCCGGGAAGGAAACGGGCTGCCCCAGCTGTTCCAGATAACGGGCTTCCAGCGACAAAGCCAACATTTGGATTTGGTTTCCGGCATCATTGATGTAATATTCACGGGTGACATCATATCCGGCAGCTTCCAACAGATTGCACAAGGCATCGCCCACCGCCGAGCCTCTGGCATGGCCCAAATGAAGGGAACCGGTCGGGTTGGCGGAACAAAACTCGACATTTACTTTTTCGTTCTTCCCGGCCGGGGATTGTCCGTAATTTTCTTTTTGGCGGTCGATCTCATCCAAAACATCGACCAAAAAGCTGCGGTCCAAGAAGAAATTGATGAACCCGGGGCCTGCGATCTCGATTTTTTCAATGTGATTCTTCTCTTTGTCCAAGTGTTCCACAATTTTGGCCGCGATTTCACGCGGATTTCTGCGTGCCACTTTGGTCAGTTGCATGGCAAGGTTGGTGGCCCAATCCCCGTGCTCTTTTTCCCTCGGCACTTCCAGCAAAATCTCCGGAATCTCTTTTTCTTCAGCAAGTCCGGACTGAATCACCGCTTGTTTCAGTTCCTGTTTCAACGTCTCTTTTTTCTGCTCAAGCAGACTCATTCCATGATCCTCCCATCCACCGTAAACTCAACTGGTATTTTCCTAAATTTTGTTGACCCATATGTAATAAAAAGGAAAAATCAATCCATCCTTCCTGCCCTTTAAGTTTCCGCTCATACGCCAACGTGGTGACTTCCATTTCCGTGGTCCCGGCAGGTGTGTGAACCACGCTTCCCAACGTCTTCCCCGGTTCGTAACTTTGCCGGTAGGAAACAGCGCCTTGCCGGATGATCGTGACTCTTTCCGGCATGGACTTGACGGAGGTTTTCACTTCCTCCCGGGTTCCGCTGTTTTCCTCGTATTTCAGGATCCACTCTCCGTTTTCCTTTTCTTGAAAGCGGCCGTTCACTTCTTGTTTGATCACATCCGGTTCCTGGTCCGGTTCCGATTGAATGACCGATTCAATATAGATCTTGACCGGAATCATCATCCTGCCCCTTTCTGTCTAATATTAGTATCTTATCACTGGTTTTTGCCGTTTGCCAATCTTGAAGGCAGCATATGAAAAAACCCCCTTTATAAGGGGGAAACGGCACCGGACGTGACGTTTTTTTACGATTTTACAAAACCGAGCAGCATTTCGCGAACCAGTTTCGCCGCCAAAATGGGGGTTTGCTCACTGTGATCGTAGCAAGGCGCCACTTCGACCAAATCGGCACCGACCACACGCACTTCCGACCGGGCGATCGCATGGATGGCCTGCAACATTTCCCGCGTCGTGATTCCCCCCGGTTCCGGCGTTCCCGTTCCCGGAGCGTGCGCAGGATCCAACGCATCGATATCGATGGTGACATACACCGGACGCCCTTTTAGTTCCGGCAGGCATTGATTCAACGGCTCCACCACATCAAACGGATAAAAATGAATCCCGGCCTCCCCGGTATACATCACTTCTTCTTTGGTCATGGAGCGGATGCCAAACTGATAAAGATTTTCTCCCCCGATCCGCTCGGCGATTTTGCGCAAAGGGGTGGCATGGGAATAAATTTCCCCTTCATAATCGGTACGCAAATCGGCATGGGCATCGATATGGATCACCGCCAGGTCGGGATAAGCCCGATAAACTTCCTCCACCACCGGCCAGGTCACCAAATGTTCCCCTCCGAGCCCCAAGGGGAATTTCCCGGCATCCAGAACTTTTCTCACGAACTGCCTGATACACTGCAAGCTTTTTTCCGCATTCCCGAAAGGAAGGGGAATGTCCCCGGCATCAAAATAAACCACTTCCGACAACTCGCGTTTTAAATAGTGGCTGTATTCCTCATGAACCAGGGAGCTTTCCCGGATCCTCGCCGGGCCAAAGCGGGAACCCGGGCGAAAGCTGACGGTCCAGTCCATCGGCATGCCATAAATCACGGCTTGAGCCCGGTCAAAATCATCGCTTGCTCCGATAAACACGTTTCCGGAATACTTCTCGTCAAAGCGCATCGTTTTCCTCCCCATCCTCTAACAGCTCCTCAACAAACCGGGGCAAATCGAACAAAGCATGATGCATTTTCGGATGATAATAACGGGTGTCCAAATCGCGAATGGACTGTTCATCCACATCGAGCGGATCATATTTTTTGGACCCGATGGTAAAGCTCCACAATCCGCTGGGATAGGTGGGAATGCTGGCCGTATAAAGGCGGGCGATCGGGAACGTTTGGGAAATGTCCCGGAACACCTGGCGGATCAGCGGCCGGTTAAACCACGGGGATTCCGTTTGGGCAACCATGATCCCATCTTCTTTCAAAGCTTCGTAAATCCCTTCATAAAACGGTTTTTGGAACAGTCCCACCGCCGGCCCGACCGGTTCGGTGGAATCCACAATAATCACATCGTATTTTCCTTTATTCTCCTGAATATGGCGCACGCCGTCCGTCACTTGGATGTCCACCCGCTCATCGTTCAACTTGCCGGCAATTTGCGGGAAATATTTTTTGGAGGTTTCAATCACTTTTCCGTCGATCTCAGCCAAAACCACTTTTTCGACGGAAGGATGGCGCAAAACTTCGCGGACGACGCCTCCGTCTCCGCCACCGACAATCAAAACATGTTTCGGCTTTGGATGCGTGTTCATGGCCACATGGCTGATCATTTCATGATAAACAAATTCATCGCGGTCGGTGGTCATCACCATTCCGTCCAAAACCAGCATCTTGCCGAATTCTATGGTATCTATGACATCCAAAGATTGATACTCTGATTTGTCGTGATATAAGGTTTGCTTAATTTTTGTGGTAATTCCGTGGTTTTTGGTTTGTTTTTCCGTATACCACAATTCCATGTCCATCTTCCATCCAATCTCCTTTCATCCTGTCCACACTGACCAGATCCATAACATACTAAGAATAATGCATGTTTTAAGTGGTTACAATCATTTTTCCCGGGAAATACAAACATAATTTTTTCAGGTATATTTTTCCTGATGGCTCCGCATAATACCCTTTGTCAACTTGTTGGAAGGAAGGAGCCTATTTGTGAATAAACAGGATTTCCCAACCGGTGTCCAACCCGGGCATGTCCCCCGCCTTGCGAAAATCATCCTGCGTCTTGCACGCATGATTAAATTGGCATTCATCAGCGTCATCCTTTTTTCCCTTTTCTGCGGGCTTGCCTTACTGTACCTGAAAGGGCGCCCGCTCCCTCCTCCCGATACATACGCCAGTTCCATGATGCTGGATGACCGTGGAAGGGTGATCGGCTCTTTGGATCACGGGGAACCCCGGGACATCATCCGTTTGAATCAACTTCCCAAATCTTTGATCCATGCCACCTTGGCGGCCGAGGATAAAGATTTTTACCGCCATCACGGATTTTCCGTTTCCGGAATCGTGCGGGCCGTTCTCGCCAACTTAAAAGCGGGCGGGGTGGTGCAAGGGGCCAGCACCATCACCCAACAATTGGCCCGAAACCTTTATTTGACGCATGACCGGACCTGGACCCGGAAACTGAAAGAAGCGATCTATACGTTGCAATTGGAGTTGCATTACACAAAAGATGAAATCCTGGAACTGTATTTCAATGAGATCTATTACGGCCACGGGGCTTACGGAATCGGACGGGCCTCCAAAATGTATTTCAACAAAAAGCCGGAAGAATTGAGTTTGGCTGAATCCGCCCTCTTGGCAGGGATTCCCCGCGGGCCTTATTATTATTCCCCTTACCGCCATCTCAACCGGGCCAAAAAGCGGCAACATCACATCCTGGATCTCATGGTGAAAAACCGGTTCATCTCTCCGGAAGAGGCCGAAGCTGCCAAGAACCAGGCCGTCAGCATGCATCCCTTGTCCCGGTCCAAGCCGGCCAAAGCCAGTTATTTCCGCGATTACATTATCCAAACCGCGGTCACCCGGTACGGGCTGGACGAATCGCTGGTCAGAAGCGGCGGGCTTAAAATCTACACCACCTTGAATGCAGACATGCAAAAAGCGGCGGAAAAAGCGGTGCAAAACCATACCCAAAATGACAAAGACCTGCAAGGAGCCCTGATCTCCGTGGATCCGGCGACCGGTCACATTAAAGCCATGGTGGGGGGGAAGGATTATCAACAATCTCAATACAACCGGGTTTTTGCCCGGAGACAACCCGGTTCGTCCTTCAAACCCGTCGTCTATTTAAGTGCATTGGAAAACGGTTTTACCCCCCTGTCCAAAATCATGAGCCGTCCCACCATTTTTCAATTCGGCGGGGACACTTACACGCCCCGCAATTTTCATCAGCACTATGCGAACCGGCTGATCACGTTGAGAGAGGCGATTGCCCGTTCGGATAACGTTTATGCCGTTGGAACGCTGGCCAAAATCGGCACCGAACCGGTGATCGAAACCGCCCGCCGGCTCGGGATCAAAAGCCCGATTCAAGCGACCCCTTCGCTGGCCTTGGGAAGCTATCCCGTTTCCCCGTTTGAAATGGCGCAAGCATATGCCACTCTGGCAGCCGGCGGCATCAAAAAACCGCTAATCGGGATTACCAAAATCGTCGATCCGTTTGGACGGGTCCTGGTCGAAGAAAAGACCGCACCCGAGCGGGTGGCTTCTCCGGCACACACCTTTGTGCTGACAAAACTGCTGGAAAATGTGTTGAAACCGGGTGGCACCGGTTACCGGGCAGGACATCTGTTCCATCAGCCCGCGGCAGGAAAAACCGGAACCACCGATTGGGACGGATGGTTGTCCGGATACACACCGAATTTGGTCACAACAGTGTGGGTGGGTTATGACCAAGGGAAAAAGCTTCCTTATCACAAAGCGCGTCTCGCTCAAAACATTTGGGCCGAGTACATGAATAAGGCAACCGGAAAGCAACCGGCCCGTATCTTCGCCATGCCGTCCGGTGTAAAGGCCGTCTATGTGAATCCGGAAGAAGGGAACATCGCCGCCCCCGGGTGCATGGGTAAACAAGCATATTTGGAGTATTTTGTGGCCGGCACCGAACCGGTCGTGTCCTGCACTCCGTCTCATATCCCCCGGAAGAAAAAGCCTTCCATGCTGGAACGTTTCCTCCGCTGGTGGAAACACGGATAAAAAAACACCCCGGCTTTATGGATGCCGGGGTGTTCCCGTATTTTCAACAATCTTGGCTTCCTCCCACTTCTCCCTCTCCATCGGCAAACAAACCGTCATTGTAGATGGTGATCATCCCTGCTGATTCCAATTCTTGCATCACTTGGAACATGCTTTGTCTTTTGTGTTCCGGCAAGGACCGGACATATAAGTTGATTTGTTGCTTGGGGACATTGGCCCGGTAATGGACTCCCCCGTGTTTGGCAAAAAGATCGACCGAATTGAAATCACGCATGAAAAAACGCCTCCTTTGCCATTTATGTTGACTCAAAGGAGACGAAAATATCATCCATTTCCAAATAAAAAACAGCGAGCGGGTATGCTCGCCATTTCCGTGTCCTAGCAAAAGATTCCGAAACCACAAATCAAGTGTACCCCTGCCGGTCAACCCCGGCAAGATATATGTTGATTTGTTCACGAACCGTTCACTTTTTGGACAATTGTTCCTTCAACTCATCCCCACTGTTTTCCCACATTTCCTTATTATGCCGGATCAAAAATTCCTTCAGGGCTTCTCTCTCCCGGCCGCCCAACTCGTTGATTTTGATTTTGCGCTTCAGGGCATCATCCATCCGGTTCACGTGAAAGGCCAGATTTTTCCACCCTTTCCGCTTTTCCCGGTCAATGCGCATCGGACAAGCGGTAACGCCTGCATAGTAAGGCCCTTTTTCGCTCCGGTCGGCGGCCACCCAGATAACCCAATAGTCCTTTCCTTCCGGAACTTCTTCCGGATTGGCCGTAAATTTGATGCCGCGCTCCACCGCACTTTTGGCATGAAGAAGCCCCAAATCGATTTTTACTTCATCCCCGTCAATCAGAAGTGAGGACAAATTGCTGAGATTCAAAGTTCCGGTATAGTAACTGCCGTGGATGCTGTTGGATGTGTTACCGAGAATCTGAAATTGCGTCTTCTTTTTGTCTGCCATTCTTCATCCTCCTTCCTTTTATTTTACAGCACGTTCAGCCCGATGGGCAAAATCGGTTTTCTTTTTTTCGGATAACCCTTTTCGATCCGCCCTGTTTTCTTCTTTCAGGCGCTTATGGCCGGTGATCGGGCTTACCTTTGCTTCCTCCTTCCATTTCAAGGCGATGGTGCGTTCCGCTTTTTGCATCATGGCGGCAATTTTCCGGGACACTTCCGGGCTGATCGAGACTTTTTTTCCGCCGGCTGCCGGCTTCTGTAACACGGCAACTTCCCCCTGTTTTTGCTCCTCTTTCCTCGGTTCCGCCTTTTGAACGGAAACGACGTTTCTTTCCGGTGCCCCCGGATCGGGATCCGCCTCCAGATGGTGGTTTTGGCCTTCATCAACTTCTTGGCACAAGCTTGCTTGTTTAAGTGGCAGATAAATCTGGAAAGTGGTCCCACGGCCCGGACGGCTGTTCACCGTGATTTGCCCGCCATGCTCCGAAATAATGCGCTGACAAATGGAAAGCCCCATGCCGGTTCCATCGCCTTTGGTGGTGAAAAAAGGATCGAAAATCCGGGAGAAATCTTCCGGATTGATTCCGTTTCCATTATCTTTGACAGTGAGCAGGACATACTGGTTTACCCGCTTCCAGCCCACTTCCACCCTTCCTTTTTCGTTCAGGGCTTCCAACCCGTTTTGGATCAGGTTGATCAAAACTTGTTTGATTTGTTCCGGATCCGCCTCGATCTCCATGTCTTCCTCCGGCGGATCTTGTTTCAATTCATGCCCCATCAACAACGATTTGGGTTCCAATAAGCTTAACACGTCACTCATCAACTGATTTAAAGAAAAGCGCGTCACTTGTTTCGGCTTGGATTCACTCAGGTTCAAAAACTGTTTCAAAAGATCGTTGATCCGGTCAATCTCCGGCAAAATGATGGACTCCCATTTTTTCACGGCTTCCGATTCCGCCGCCGATATCTGCACAAATCCCCGGATCGACGTCAACGGATTGCGGATTTCATGCGCCAGCCCCGCAGCCAGTTGGCCGACCGCCGACAATTTTTCCATATGCCTTCTTTGCTCCTCCTCTTTGTGGCGAATCCGGTTCTGTTCAATCCGCAACCTTTCCTCAGCCAAGCGGATCAATTCCCCTCCGGTGCTGGCTTCCCGCGGATAACTGGCAAACCCGACGCAATATTGAATGATGCTTTGCTCGGTGCGGATGCCGGCCATGATCGCTTCAATGGTCTCCAAAAGACGACGCAACACCGATTCGTCCCCCATCAATCCGATCGCATACTGATCCCCGTCATAGCGGGCCAGCTTGGCAGAAGGAGGAAGATGTTTTTTCAGTTGACGGGCAATCTGCACAAGAATGCGGTCGCCCGTCTCAATGCCTTCTTCAATGTTGATTTGCCTGAACGAATTCAAATCAATGCAAATCACGTGATAGGCCGTTTCCGGCCAAAACCGCGACAAACTGCGAATCACCTGCTCCTGAAAACCGTGAAAGTTATACAGTCCCGTGAGCGAATCCCGGAGATACGTCTCATCCAGTTCCCGCTGGAAATCCCGGAGACGCTGATTTGCCTCATTCTTTTGATCAACGAGGAAACGGATTTTTTCCCTTTGTTTTTGCAATTCAAAAAATATATCCCGCACATGATTTGCCATCCAGGTGACCCATATAAATAAAAGCCCGTGGCTGATCAGCTCAATGATCATCAACCGGTTCCAAACCGTCAACGCCGAGATGACCAAATACACAGACAAAAAGGCAACCGCCACTTTATAGCTTTTTTCCTCATTGGACCGAAACAGGACATATCCCAATACAATCAGGTAAACAGTTAAAATCGGGATGGATAAAGTAAATAAATCCAATAATGCAATGGTCAACAAAACGGAAGCCATATATCCGTAGCGCGGAAACCGTTCCATCGTTTTTTTCGGAATCAATAACAAAAAGATCAACAATCCCGTGACCAATCCGACACTCATCCAATGCAAAAAGGGGTAGGCCGAAAATAATTTTTGGATTTCATAATAGAAAAAACCCTTTTCTGCCAGTGCATAATAATCCAACACGATGATCCGCACTCCCTTAGTTGCTATATTTTGTCAAAATTCATTCTTTATCTACATCCAGTGCAATTATTCTTCGTTGATTTCTTCCACTTGCAAATAAAATAATCCTTCAAACCTTGTTTTATTCGACAAAAATTGTCAAACTTCGATCCTCTGTCTGAAATCAAGCCAAATAAAATAGAGCCCGCACTCAACAGTAAACGGACTCTTTCATTCCTTCTGCCTGATTTTCCTCCACACTGTCATTCCTCTTTTTCCCATGATGTCGTTCATCTTTGTGTGCATTTATCTTTCCGTCATCAAACCCGCTTGTCATCCCAGATAGTTGACCAAATGGCTGAATCCTTTGGTGGCTTTATCCTTCCCCTCTGCATCCCCTTCGGTCGGGTACGGTTCTTCCATCGCGATCTGTTCCCGTTTGAGCAGGGTCAATTTTTGCGTGTCGTCCGGATAAGGGCGGTACATGCCTTGGGCTTCATGGGCCTCCATGCCGCCGTAAGGGACTTGTCCCATCATACGTTGCGGATATTGCGGTTGTTCATTCAGCAATGTGTGAACCACCGTTTCCTTCAAAATGTTTTTGATTTCCTCACTGCGGTAACCGCTTTCCAGCCCTTTGATCCATTGATAAACCGGACCGTCTTCCGGGGTGAACGTGACATTCCGCTGGGTGGGAACATACTCGCTTCTTTTTTGGATTTGCTCTTTCAACTGTCTTGCATCACAAATGGATTGCAACGGGAAATAGTTGTTTCTCAGATAAGACTGGATGCAGTATTTGACCAACATCGGGAATTGGCCTTTCGGCAAAATTTCGTACCAATAACGAACCAACCGGTCCTTTTTCCCCAGATATACGCCAACCGTAATGGAAGACATAAATACACCTCCAAAAAATCGTTAAAAAATTTTAAATACCTAGAATTAATATTAATGGTAACAGGTGTTATACAAGAACGTCAACGGGAAGACTTTGTCGAAACATGTTATATATTTTCGAAAACGAAAAAAACATGCTTTGCGCATGTACAAATCATTTAACCCGCAATGGTTTGCGTGATAATTTTTCTTCTTAAATTTTTAAACGATCATGGCATGGTTTTTCAAAATTCGACGGTACATCCGGGGATTATTCAAAGATCGGAACATTTTAAAGTCCGGACGGGTGTTGACTTCAAAAATCCAGATCCGCAAATCTTTATCCACCCCCAGATCAATGCCCAACTCTTTTAAACCGGGGAAAGCCGCATTTAATGTGCGGGCCGTCTCTTTGGAAAGCGCCTGGATCTCATTCATTAAATGAATCGTCCGGCTTGGATGCCCCGCCACCTGACACAACGCATGTTTTGCTTCCACCGGCAATCCTCCCTTGCAATGGTTGGTGACAATCTTGCCGGGAGCGGCCACCTTGGCGCAAACTCCGGTGATGTGCCAACGATGAAAAGGCTTTTGCAGATGAACCCGCAAATCAAACGGGCGTCCGCCGATTTCCCCCAGATCGATTCCCTGTTGGATGATATAGTTTTTCCCGGGGTGCATGCATTGGTTTAAATAATGGAAAAGCTTCCGGATCTCAATCACTTTTTTGCGGTTCAAAGTGCGGATCTCAATTTGCCCCCAACCTCTTTGTAACAACCGGACCGCCCCTGCACCGCCTCCTCCTTTATCCGGTTTGAGAAACAAAGAAGTGTGGCGGCCGAGCATCCGGATCAGGTTCCGGGGACTGAAAAGTCTTGTTTCCGGAATGTAGGGCCGGATCCGTTGGTTTTTCATCAGGACCATGGTCTTCAATCTTTTGCTGGCAACTTGCTGATACGGCAATGGTTTCAATGGCGCTCCCCCCCTTTTTTTTGTATCCTATTCCAAAGAAAGTCGCATGGATCAGGAATAAAAAGCCCAATTTTCGTAAAACCGGTCTCCGGGAGATTTTTTAAGGTTCCGTGGATTTCCATCTTTTCGTCTGTTTTCTCTGAATTCCGATGTTAAAATAAGACATAAAAACAAATTGTACACATGAAGGCAATTGTGGGAAAATGGTTTTAACTTTTTTCTTTTTTGTTTCTGAAACCAGTGGATGACCATAAATTCTCCGATTCCTGAAAACCTTGGGAGGGATGGGCTTGAGCGCCAAAATTTATGTCGTCGAAGATGAAAAACCGATTGCAGACATCATCCAGTTCAATCTGGAAAAAGAAGGATACAGCGTGGAATGCATTCATGATGGCAGTGAAGCCATTCAAAAAGCTTTGTCCTCACCTCCGGATCTCATGCTTTTGGATCTGATGCTGCCGGGCGCCGACGGCATTGAAGTTTGCCGGCAGGTGCGACAGCGTTATCAATTTCCCATCATCATGCTCACCGCCAAAGATTCGGAATTGGACAAAGTGCTCGGACTGGAAATGGGCGCGGATGATTATGTCACCAAGCCTTTCAGCAACCGGGAACTTTTAGCCCGGATCAAAGCCAATTTGCGGCGGACGCAAACGCTGAAGCAGGCAAATGCCGAAGAAGAAAAGAAAGGCACATTAAATGTCGGGGAAATTTCGATTGACCCCAACAGCTTTGTCGTCACCAAAAAAGGGCAAACCGTGGATTTGACCCATCGGGAATTTGAGTTGCTCCTTTACCTGACCAAACACGTCAATCAGGTTTTGACCCGGGAGCATCTTTTGCAATCCGTGTGGGGATATGATTACTTCGGGGATGTACGCACGGTGGATGTGACGATCCGGCGGTTGAGGGAGAAGATTGAAGATGATCCGGGCGCTCCCCAATATATCATCACGCGCCGCGGGATCGGTTACACGATCCGGGATCCTTATTCGAAACAGTAGCCGGGTGATGGATGTTGAAAAGATGGAAACAACTTGCTAACAGTATCCAGTGGAAACTGGTCGTGATCTATTTGCTGATGATTATCATGGCCATGCAGCTGATCGGGGTCTATTTCTTCCGTCAGCTGGAAAATCATTTTACGAGCAGTTTAAATCAGACCCTTCGCACCCAAGCCGAGGTCTTAAAGAAAATGGGCGTCACGGAAGAATTGGCGAAAGGACAAAATGACGAAGAGCGCTCCAATCACCTGAACACGTTGCTTGGCAAACTGGCTCCGTCATTGAAACAATCCGACATCACCATTCACATCATTGACGAAAACAATTTTATCATCGCTTCGACGGAGCCCAACCAATCCAAACTGAAAAAGCGGCCGTTCACCTATAATTTGCCCCAACAGCCCACGGAAGTGCTGAAACGCACCAACCCGGCCACAAACCAGGATTATCAATTCTACACCGAACGCCTGTCCCATGCCGGCAACTATGTGGGAATGATTTATGTTGAGGCGCCTTTAAAACAAACTTATGAAAACATCAAAGACATCAGTGTGATCCTGGTTCAGATCACCATGATCTCGCTGGTGGTCACTTGCATTTTGATTGTCATTCTGGCCCGCACCATCACCTCTCCGGTGAAAGAGATCACCGAACAAGCCACGTTGATGGCAGCGGGGGATTTTGACCGGAAAGTGGACGTCCGCAGTCACGACGAGATCGGGCAACTGGCTCACGCCTTCAATCATTTGGCAGCCCATCTCAGAAATGCTCTGGCTGAAAAAGAAGAAGAAAAAGAGAAGCTGGAATCGGTCCTTTCCAACATGAGCGACGGTGTGATCGCTTTTGACAGCGCAGGAAAAGTGATTGTGAAAAACGAATGGGCGGAAAAACTGTTGGATCGTCCGATTCCGATCGGGGAAAAAATCGATCACATTCTCCCGCTGGATCAACCCCTGGACAAACCGCTCGCCCAAGAGTGGCAAACTTATTTGGAGATCCGTCAGCAGGATTCGGAAGATCCCGTGATTTTGCGGGCCACTTTCACCCCGGTCAAGCTGAAGGGAGAAAACGTGTACGGAACGGTGACCGTTTTGGGGGACGTCACCGAGCAAAAAAGACTGGATCAACAACGAAAAGATTTTGTGGCCAATGTTTCCCACGAGCTGCGGACACCCTTGACCACGATCAAAAGTTATCTGGAAGCACTGGAAGATGGAGCGGTGGAAGAGCCCGAACTTGCCCGTCGCTTCTTGAAAGTGTCCCTGCAGGAAGCCGACCGGATGACACGTCTGATTCAGGATCTGTTGCACCTTTCCCATTTGGATTCCAGAAAGGCGACCTTCAACAAACAGTCCATTTCTCTGGAACCTTTGCTTGAGGAAGTGGCCGACCGTTTCCGTTTACAATGCGAAGAAAGAAACATTTCTTTCACTTTGTCCATTCATCCGCCGGTTCCCAATGTCTACGCCGACAAGGACAAACTGAATCAGGTTTTGGACAATCTGGTCTCCAATGCCGTGAAATACACACCGGACGGAGGATCGGTCGCCTTGGTGCTGCAAACCAACCGCCAAGGAATGGTGGAAGTCGGAGTGGCCGACACGGGGATCGGGATTCCCAAAAAAGACCTGGGAAGAATTTTTGAACGGTTTTATCGCGTGGACAAAGCGCGCTCCCGCAGCTTGGGGGGAACGGGATTGGGACTGGCCATCGCCCAAGAGATTGTTCATCATCACGAAGGCGAAATCGAGATTGACAGTGTTTACCAAAAAGGGACTTTAGTCACCTTTACCTTGCCCCCTGTCACAGGAGGGAAAAACGATGAGTGAAAAATGGGTGGAGCACATCAAAACGGGGCTCCTCATTGCCCTGGTCCTCGCCAGCTTCCTGCTGACCGGCTTGTTGTGGTTGAATCAACCCGGGGAAAAGCGGTCCTACAATCCGCTCGATGCTTACACCATCAATCCGATTTACGACGAAAAATACAACGACCGGAAAATTTATCAACTGGCCGCTCCCAACCAAATGATTGTCCACCGGAAGGGAGCCCATTATTGGTTGCTGCCGGAGGAAGCCGGTTATGAACAATTATTAAGATCCATGCAATCCATGTCTGTCAGTGACATAGAAAAAATAGGGAAGGTGAGCCCGGACACATGGAGAAACATGTTCACCCGGTTTACGGGGGTTGAACTTTATTTTCCGGATGATGTTTCCCTGGAATACGCCGACATCTTTTTCCAGGAATCTTTGTCCCAACATTATTCCATATCGCACCTTTCCTCGGTGAGCCGGATCTGGTTCTTTTCCAACCCGGAAAAAAAGCAAAACTATGTCTGGTTTATTTCGGATCAAGACCAGCAGATCATCCAAGCCAAAACGGATATTGACTTGGAAAACCTGCTTTCAAAGATGAAACATCCGTTGTCCCCGTCTCTTGAGGCGGTGCCTGCAACCGGAAAAGCACCGTGGGATCCGGCCAATCAAGACGAACCTTTTCCGCGGATGTTTTACCTTCCGGCCCAACCGGTCTCTCTGAGCGAAAAAACCTATCCGTTGGAAGACATCTCTGCGGATGCGATGATTGACTGGTTATTTAAAGATCCCGAGGTTCGCCCGATCCCGATCAATAAAAATGAAGATCTGTACATGTATGACGAACAAATGATGACCGTCAACAAAAGCAACCGGTTTATGGTCTACAGCGAAGCCGTGGAAGAGTCCCCCGGAGAAATCCAGCCGGTGGAACAACGTTTGTCGGCTGTGAACAACTTTGTGCAACGGCCGCATGGATGGACCGGCAATTATCTGCTCGATCAGGTGGAAGACAAAGAGAATGCTTTTAGCGAATTCACATTCCGTCTTTACATGAACGGCTACCCGGTTTATTGGAAAGACAGGAATTTTATTCACCCTGATGAAATCAAATTACAAACCAATCCGGTTGAAAATGCAGTCAATGTCAATAAATACGAGCGTTCTCTCTTTTATCTCACAGGAGAACCGCAACAAAAACAGGCAGCCTTGCCGGATAAAGAGACCCTGATCAAACAAATGTCCAGGCAGAATCTTTCCCTTTCCAACGTGAAACGGATCCATCCGGGATATCAGGCTGTCACAACCAACCAACAAGTCCGGTTGACACCCGTCTGGGTGGTCAAAACCACATCCGGACAGCAAGTATGGATTAGTTCTCCATGACAGGGAGGAACCCAAATGGATTGGAGTCGGGCCAAAAGTATCCTGATCGCCACCTTTTTTATACTCGATCTTTTTCTCGGCTTGCAATTAAGCCAAATGATGCAAACACAATCCAAAATCATCCGCGAAGACCAAATCAACCGCAAACAGATTGAGCAGTTGCTGGATCAGGTCCATGTAAACGCAAAGTTGGACCAACTGGAACAAAAAGATTATCCCGGGCAACTGACGGTGTACAAAGCGATGATTTCCGAACTGGGGAACCCCTGGGTCAAAGAAAAACAAGGAAGCTACATCCAAACCTTTTCCCCGGGGCTTGAGTTTAAAAATGAACAAGATTTGGAGCGGATTTTAAATCAACAAATTCCGTTTTTTCAGGACTTCCGTTACTCCAAAGCATTTTCATCAGACAAAAAGCGTGTCTATGTCCAAGTGGTGAACCAAATCCCACTTTTCAACGGAAAAGTGGAAGTCCATTTAAACGGAAAACAAATTGAAGCGATTCGTGTGCTGCATTTTAATCACTTGGAAAAGCTGTCTTCAATCTCCGCGGTCAATCTGCGCACGGCCTTGTACCGCCTGATCACCAATTGGGAATTCAACAACAATGCGACAATCAATGGCGCAAACATCGCTTACCGGTCCAAACTGTACAACAGCGTCAACAACGAACATATCCTGCTTCCCTATTGGTACTTTGAAGTGGGATCGGATTATCTCCTCATTCAGGCAAACAACCGCGGACAAAATGAAGGGGTTGAAAAAATACCAATAAAGCAAGGGAACGAATGAATCATGAAATTCAGTGTACTCGCAAGCGGAAGCACAGGCAATGCCTTATATATCGAGTCGGAACAAACAAGGATTCTGGTGGATGCCGGAATCAGCGCCAAACAACTGACCATGCGCCTGCAACAACTGGACGTTGACGCATCGACCATCCAGGCGATTTTTGTCACCCATGAACATATCGATCATGTGAAAGGATTGGGCGTGTTGGCACGCCGACTGCAAATTCCCGTTTATATGAACGAACCGACCTGGCGACATTTGCCGTCCAGTGTGGGCGAAATTCCGGAGCCTTTAAAAAATGTGATGGAAACAGGAGCGTCTTTGGAATTTAAAGACCTGCTCATCGAATCCATCCCGGTATCCCACGATGCGGCCGAACCCGTGGGATACCAGATTCACCACGGCAAGGAAAAGCTGGCAACCGTCACGGATCTGGGTTATGTCAGCTCCCGCATCATCGACTTTTTGCAAGGCGTGGATACATTGATTTGGGAAAGCAATCACGATGTGGAAATGCTCCGGATGGGTTCTTACCCTTGGAATGTCAAACGGCGCATTTTAAGCGACACCGGCCATTTGTCCAACGAAGACGCCGGAGAAGCGTTGGCGGAAATTTTAAAGGGGATGGGGGAAAATGTTTATCTCGCTCATCTGAGCAAAGATAACAATTTAAGTGAACTGGCCCATCTGACCGTAAAAAACATTTTGGAAGAGACCGGACTCAAAACCGGCCGGGATGTCCATTTGTGGACAACCTACGATGATCGTCCCACCCCTTTACGGGAAGTGAAATAAGCGCAACAAAACAGGGCAGCCGGTGAATGGCTGCCCTGTTATTCTTCGGTCGGCTTTTGTTCCAGGGGATACAGATCTTTTGCCAATTCCATATCTATTTTCATCGCCATACGAGCTATTTCTTCTTTTTGCAGTAAATCTTTTTCAATCAGCAAATCCATCATCGCGGATAACAGCACACTTTGCTGGTAAAAGCTTAATTTCAATTCTGCCAACTGGCCTGCCAAGTCCAATTTGTCAACCGAATCCAACGAGCCTGAAAATTTCGCCCGTTTGGGTCTGTGTTGATCCATATTCTCAACTCCTAATCTGTCCTGGCATATTTACTTTTTCTATTCATCTCCTCTTTTTTCCTATTTTATATAGTCAAAGTAAGAAAATTGTGATCAGGAAGTGAATGTTCCTAAAGAGCTTTGTGTCATACAAAAAACCCCATCCTCATACCGATGGGGTCAACGTATCTCCTTTAAGGCCGGACGGCATACAACACGCGCTTTCCGGGATGCTCGGTCACCGTCCATAGCTGATCGCGATTTGGCCAGTAATACAGATCTTCCGGTCCGATCCCCGCAACACGGGAAGAAGGTGCATTCCCCGGGGTTCCTTTGTACAATTTCCCGTTTTTGGTCTCTCCGGCACTGGTCATCGCATACCAATTGCCGTTTAAAGCCAGGGCCCCTTGTGCATGGGCTTTGGGCAGACGATATGCTTCACTTGCATAAACTTTCCCGTCCTCTGCCGTTTTCAGTTGCCCGGTCGAGGCATCGAGCGGCCATCTTGCCACCCGCCCGTATAATGTGCGGTCCTCTTCCGGATTGGGAGGATTGCAATATTCACCGGTAATCAGCGAATCAGGCACAGTACTGCGATCCAGTCCGACAAAACTGAACCGGGGAGGACCCGAAGGTTCACAATTGTCTTTTGTTTGGTCTCCGGAAACTGTCCAGGCACCGATCTGGGGCATCACATACCGGTAACCGTGGCCGTAATAAACCCCGTTTTGCCGCCCGATTAAATCTTTGTTGGAGGTATCGCCGTTTGAACTGGTCCCCAAATCAAACACATACCTCATGTCAAAAACGCGAAACCCTTTTTTCGTATCCACGACATACAAATAGTTTCCATACCATACGATCCCGCCGGCATGAATTTTCACTGCCCGGTAGCTCGGATTTCCATACGAGTTGGTGTAAGGTTCAACCAACAAGACATGACGGTATTTTCCCGTATCCGTATCCAGAAAACTGATCCGGACCCCTTTTTGGGAATGGTACCAGCTGACCAAAATCGCCTGTTTGCTTCCCCGATAATCATCGGCTTGGGCATCGCCGGTTCCCGTCACTCCTTGCGGATACCATTCGGACGTCTGATTGTCCCCGCTGTTGAAGCACCAGTTGTCCAGAATACCCGACACTTGGTTCAGCGCCGGGGAACTGCATCCCCGCGTTGCCTCACGATTGGCCTCATCCAGCAATTTTTGAATGCCGCTTTTTTTGAGCTCCCCTTCCAGCTTACTCACCTCACCGGGTAAATTCGTCGCGGTGCGGGTGAGAACAAACGGTTTCGTACTGACGGGAGCCATCGGTTCCTCTTCGGAAAATACGGGCGGGACAGGGAAACCGCAAACCAAAACAAGTGAAAGGATCCACCCTGTGACAGCCCGACGGAAAAGCCGTTGGTTTTTAATATCCAAACACTCCCCTTCACTTTTAGAATGTTTTTTAATCTTTACAAACCTATTCCATTCATCCCATACGTTTTCCTCTTTGATTTTGGCGAATTCCAGGCGTGGGAAGGAACCTGATGTTCCCAGATTTGATTGATCTTTTTCACATGAACTACACACAAGTCCGGTAGAATGAAAACAGAAACACCATGAAACACAGGAAAATCTTGCAAACTGCCGTTTAAAAAAAAGAACATTTTGGGTATATTAACTTGCAGGAGGGAACGCCATGGGATTTTATGATGAATCCGATGTTCAAAATCCACCGCCGAAGAAAAAATTTTCCCCGTCAACCATATGGGTTCCGCTCGTTTCGGCCATCATCGGCGGGCTCGTTGTATTGTTCCTGTCTACTTTTTTGATGGGAAAAGGAATCATTCCCGAGTATTCCAAACAACAGGAACCTATATTTGGCGACTCCAAAACAGCCAGTTACCGTGTCAATTCCGAAGTGACGGAAGCCGTCAACAAAGTGGGGCCGGCTGTTGTATCCGTAATTAATTTAAAAACTTCGGGAGATTTCTTCAGTACCGAACAAGTCCAACAAGGAACCGGATCGGGAATCATCTTTCAAAAAGCCAACGGCAAAGCGCTCATTGTAACCAACAACCATGTCATCGAAGGCGGATCCAGCTTTAAAGTCAACATCTCCAGCGAAGACGGCGACCATCATGAAGTGGATGCCAAACTGCTTGGCAGCGATCAATATACAGATCTTGCCGTTTTGGAGATTGATGATAAATATGTCACCAAAGTGGCCGAATTCGGCAACTCCGATTCGCTGAAAGCCGGGGAACCCGCCATTGCCATCGGCAATCCGCTGGGACTCGGGCGTTCCATTACCGTCGGAGTCATCAGTTCCCCGAAACGAACGATCGAAGTCAGTTCAAATATGGCGACCGATGTCATTCAAACGGATGCCGCCATCAATCCGGGGAACAGTGGCGGTGCTCTGGTCAATGTTGCCGGCCAGGTGATCGGAATCAACACGTTGAAAATTTCCGACCAGGGTGTGGAAGGACTGGGATTTGCCATCCCCGTCAATGAAGCACGTCCGGTCATTGAAAGCCTGGTCAAAGACGGAAAAGTCCAACGCCCTTATTTGGGACTCAGTCTGATTGACCTCTCCAACCTTCCGGTTTATGTCCTTGAGGAATTGAGATTGCCCGGTTCCGTGCGTGAAGGCGTGGCTGTGGCCGAAGTGGTTCCAAGCAGCCCAGCCGACCAAGCCGGACTCCAGCCGCGGGATGTGATCGTCGCTTTGGATGGCCAGGAAATCTCGAGCAGTTCCGAGCTTCGGAAGTATTTGTACACGAAAAAAGAGATTCATCAAAAAGTCAACGTTACTTACTATCGCCACGGCGAAAAACAAACCGCATCCATTGCCCTGGGGGAAGCCCCGAAATCATTCCAACCATGATGTTTAAATGAAACGGGTGAAACACTCGTTTCATTTTTCATTTCATCCGATGGTCGAAAGGAGGAAAGGTTTTGGACGGAGAAAAAATCGTCTGGTATGCTTGTGAAGAACACACAGAGATCGTCATGGAAGATTTCATCGATACTTACCAAGCCCCGCCGGTCATGGAACCATGCGACACGCAACAAGCCGGGGCGCGATGCAAATGGTGCGGGGAAAAACCGAAATATCAGTTTGAAATTCAAAAGCAGGAGATCTTATGAAAATTCAAATCATCACAGTGGGAAAGATGAAAGAAAAATACTTACAACAAGCTTGCAAAGAATACTTGAAACGATTAACCCCCTATGCCAAAACGGAAATCATTGAAGTGGCGGAGGAAAGGGCGAGTGACCCGGTTCATCCGGCACAAAAAGAGCAAATTTTGGAGAAGGAAGGGCAACGGATCTTGCGCCACTGTCCGGCGGATGCCTTTCTCATCGCACTGGCCATCGAAGGAAAAGCTTTTACATCCACCGAATTCGCCCGGAAACTGGATCAGCTGGCCACCTACGGGAAAAGCCGCATCCTCTTTGTGATCGGCGGATCCTACGGTTTGTCGCCCGAGGTGCTGAAACGGTCTGATCTTTCCCTTTCTTTTTCAAAGATGACTTTTCCCCATCAGCTGATCCGCGTCTTCTTGCTGGAACAAATCTACCGGGCCTTTAAAATCAACCGGGGAGAAACCTATCACAAATAAACAAAAGAGAAATTTAATGACATACAGGGATGGTATGAAAATAATCCTCTCAATTGTTCGATGATGACCAATTTGTCCTCACATTGATGAAAGGAAAAGAGATCCGGTATCCAAAAACGTTTCATATCGGGTTTCCACAAGAAAGCAGGGAAAAAGTGGACCAAATCCGTGAGCGCTTGAAAAATGACTCCTCCCGTAAAATCCCACGGATATACTTTCTATGTAAAAGTACCTAGCGGGTTTAAAATAGAAATCATATCAAAGTAAAATACAAAAAAAGCAAAAAGGACATTACATGATGTAATGTCCTTGATTGTTCCATATGCCTGTCTTCACAAAGATCCGTCTTTTAAGCATAAACCGGACGGACTTGAACCGTTTGATCCCTGCCGGGTCCGACAGAGAAAGTGGTCACCGGAATCCCGGTCAATTGGGACACCCGTTCGATATAATGCCGCGTTTCCTCCGGCAGTTCATGAATGCTGCGAACGCCGGTGATGTCTTGTTTCCATCCGGGCAATTCTTCATAGACTGGTTTGCATCTTTCAAGAAGGGACAAATTGGCCGGGTAATTTTCAATCCGTTTGCCATCCACTTCATAGGCGACACAAATTTTGACCGTATCCAGCCCGGTTAACACATCGAGTGAATTCAAAGACAAGCCCGTGATGCCGCTGACCCGGCGGGCATGCCGGACCACGACGGAGTCAAACCATCCGACCCGTCTCGGACGACCGGTGGTGGTTCCATATTCCCGCCCGATTTCGCGAATTTGGTCACCAATTTCATCATGCAATTCCGTCGGGAACGGTCCGTCTCCGACCCGCGTCGTGTAAGATTTTGCAACCCCAATGACATGATGGATTTTGGTCGGGCCGACTCCGGACCCGATGCAAACGCCTCCGGCCACCGGATTGGAAGAAGTGACAAACGGATAAGTTCCTTGGTCGATATCGAGCATGACGCCTTGCGCCCCTTCAAATAATACCCGTTTTCCTTGATCGATCGCATCATTTAACACCACTGAGGTATCGGTGACATATTGACGGAAACGGTCGGCACAGGCCAAATACGACTCGTAGATTTCCTCAAATGTGAATCCATCCGTTTGATAAATCTGTTCCAACAAACGGTTTTTCTCTTCCAAATTTCTTTTTAATTTTTGTTTAAATTGTTCCGGATCCAGTAAATCGCTGATGCGGATTCCCACCCGTGCGGCTTTGTCCATATACGCCGGTCCGATTCCTTTTCCGGTGGTTCCGATTTTTTCGTTCCCTTTCAGTTTCTCGCTCGCCAGATCCAAACGCAGATGATACGGCATGATTACATGGGCACGGTCTGAAATTCTGAGATTATCGGTAGAAACACCATGTTGGTGTAAATAATCCAGTTCTTCGACAAGCGCCTGGGGATGAATCACCATCCCGTTTCCAAGTACACAGATTTTTTCTTTGTAAAAAATCCCGGAGGGAATCAGGTGCAATTTATAGCGGGTTCCGTTGAAAACAATGGTGTGTCCCGCGTTGTTTCCACCTTGATAACGGGCTACGACTTCCGCTTTTTCCGCGAGATAGTCGGTGATTTTCCCTTTTCCTTCATCTCCCCATTGGGTACCTACGACAACCACTGTAGACATCTTATCGTTCCTCCTGAAACGAGGTTTTGTATCGCTTTAGCACAAGCACATTTTATCAATATCCTGTAAAAAGAGTCAAACAAAAGTCGAACATTGATAAATAAAAAATAAATATCATTCGGGAATTGGCGTTTTGTTCATTTCCAAGCTTAAAAACTTGTTATAGTTCTTCAAAAACAAGAGCTCCACTTTTCCGACCGGACCATTCCGCTGTTTGCCGATGATCAGCTCTGCGATATTTTGCTTTTCGGATTCCTCGTTGTAGTAATCATCGCGATACAAAAAGGTCACCACATCGGCATCCTGCTCAATCGACCCGGATTCCCGAAGATCGGATAACATCGGCCTTTTATCCTGACGTTGTTCCACGGCACGGGATAATTGCGACAAAGCGATCACCGGAACATCAAACTCGCGGGCCAGCAACTTCAAGGAACGGGAGATCTCCGAAATTTCCTGTTGGCGGCTGTCTCCGCCCCGGCCGGAAATCAGTTGCAGATAGTCGATCACCACGAGCCCCAAACCGTGTTCGGCTTTTAACCGCCGGAGTTTCGCCCGGATATCATACACCGTCACCCCCGGCGTATCATCAATAAAAATCGGTGCTTCGCTCAGCGTGCTCATCGCCATGGTTAGTTTTTCCCAATCTTCCTCATTCAAATTACCGGTCCTAAATGCTTGGGCATCGATATTCCCTTCCGCCGCCAACATCCGGGTCACCAGTTGGGAAGCCGACATCTCCAGGCTGAAAATCGCCACGGTCTTTCCGCTTCGCACCCCCACATTTTGTGCCAGGTTCAGTGCAAATGCCGTTTTTCCCATACTGGGACGCGCAGCCAGAATGATCAGCTCCGAACCTTTCAGCCCGGAAGTCATCCGGTCAAAATCGACAAAACCGGTCGGAATCCCGCTGATCCCGCCCTTGTTGAAATGAAGCGTCTCAATCTGTTCATAGGATTCCATCAAGGCATCGTGGATCGAAACAAAATCCTCCCCACGAACCGTCCGCTGTGAAATCTCCAAAATCTTTCTCTCTGCTTCATTCAAAATTTGAGTCAATTCGGCTTGGCCCGAATAACCGGACGCGGCAATTTGCGTGGCTGTGCGAATCAACCGCCGCAAAATGGCCTTTTCTTCCACGATTTTGGCGTAATACTCCACATTCGCCGCGGTGGGCACGGCATTGGCCAATTCGTTCAAATAAGGAACGCCGCCGATTTCGTCGAGCAGTTTCCGGTCATTCAATTCAGCCGTTAACGTCACCAGATCAACCGGTTCACCTTTTTCGTCCAGTTCATTCATCACTTGAAACAGTTTTTGATGAGCCTGGCGATAAAAGTCCCCCGGCTTTAATCGCTCATTCACGGTTGTTAACACAGAGGGGTCCAGTAAAACCGCTCCCAACACGGCTTGTTCCGCTTCCTGGTTGTGAGGGGGGAGCCGGTCCGCGAAAAGATCACTCATGATACATCCCTCCGATCCATAAAAAAGCACTCCAGATCAATGGAGTGCTTCCGCTCATTCTTCAACCACATGCACGGCGAGTGTCGCCGTCACTTCCGGATGAAGTTTCACGGGAACTTTCGTAACTCCAAGCGAACGGATGGGCTGATCCAATTGGATCTTTCTCTTATCCACATTCATTTGATGCTGTTTCTTCAATATCTCGCTGATTTGTTTGGAAGTGATGGAACCGAAAGTCCTTCCGTCTTTCCCCAATTTCATGGAGATAGAAACCTTCATCTTGTTCAGCTTTTCTGCCAAAGCCTCTGCCTCTTTCCGTTCTTCCTCTTTGCGCCTTTGTTCTCTTTGTTTTTGGTCTTTCAATGCATTCATGTTTCCCTGTGTGGCCGCCACCGCCATTTTCCGCGGAATCAGGAAATTTCGGGCGTACCCTTCTGCAACCTCTTTGACTTCCCCTTTTTTTCCGGTACCTTTCACATCTTTCAGCAAGATTACTTTCATCTGTTCACTCCCCCACTCTCCAAGATTTCATTCAACACATTCAGCAACTTTTCTTTCGCTTCCGCCAAAGAGACCTGTTCCAGTTGGCAAGCCGCATTGGTCATATGGCCACCGCCCCCCATTTTCTCCATGACCACCTGGACATTGATTTCTCCTTGAGACCGTGCACTGATGGAAACCAATCCGTCTTCTCTTTTGCCAATCACAAATGAAGCGCGGATTCCCTGCATATTGAGCAAAGTATCCGCCGCCTGGGCAATCAGCAATTGATGATATTCCTCATCTTCCTTTCCGAGAGCCACGGCAATGTTTTCAAAATAAATTTCGGTGTTTTTTATGATTTCCGCTCTTTTCACATAATGCCCCAAATCTTCCTTGAGCAGAGACTGCACCATCATCAGGTCCGCCCCGTGGCGCCGCAAGAACGAAGCCGCTTCAAAAGTGCGGGACCCGGCACGAAAAGCAAAATTTTTCGTATCCACCACAATACCGGACAACAAAGCGGTCGCTTCCAGCGTATCCATGGGCAGGCGGCCATCTTGGTATTGCAGCAGCTCCGTCACCAATTCACAAGTGGAAGAAGCATAGGGTTCCAAATACACCAGCACCGGATCCGAAACAAAATCTTCCCCCCGCCGGTGATGATCGATAACCACGACCCGTTTGGCCTTATCCAACAAACGGGGTTCCATCACGAGCGAAGGTTTATGCGTATCCACCAGAATCAACAAAGTGTCCGGATCATCCAGCCAATGCATCGCTTTTTCGGGAGAAATCAAATGATCTTTCAGGTACTCATGATTTTTCAAGGCCATCAGCAAGCGTTGAATGGAAAGGTTGTCTTCATCCTCATCCAATACGATCGCCGCTTCACAATCATGGAGGGTGGCAAATTTGACCACACCGACGGCCGCTCCGAGCACATCCATATCCGGGCGCTTATGTCCCATCACCAGAACCCGTTTGCTGTCGCGAAACAAATTGCTCATGGCATGGGAAATCACCCTTGCCCGGACGCGGGTCCGTTTTTCAACCGCATTGGTCTTTCCTCCATAAAAGGTAATCTGCTCTCCCGCGTGGACTGCTGCTTGATCGCCTCCCCGCGCCAGCGTGATGTCCAATGCCGCCTGTGCATTCTGGACTCTTTCCGCCATGGTTTGGCCGACACTGGCTGCCCCAATGCTCAACGTAATCGGAATTTTATTTTGACGGGTCATTTCCCGGACAACATCCAAAATTCCAAAACGGGATTTCATCAACTTCTCCAAGGATTTCTGTTGAGTGACAAAGAACATTTTATCCGTTTCAATTCGTTTGAGGGCGATATCATATTCCAGTGCCCATTTTGAGATCGCACTCGTCACGTTTGACAACAGCAAGGTACTTTCCTGATCCGTCAAACCTTGACCGGCTTCATCAAAGTTATCCAAGTGAATAAATCCCAAAACGGCCCTGTCATCATGCAACTGCTTTTTCAAACGGCTCAACTCGGTGACATCCCAGAAGAAGTACAACCGTTCTTCCGACTGGGGAGTGACTTGATAGATATGCTCCCCCAGCTCCATGGTAAAGCTCCCCTCTTTTTCCGAAGCATGTTGTTTCAAGGAGGGAAGCACTTCACCAATTTCCTTGCCCACCATTCGGTCAAGCCCTGTCATGCGCTCGACAAAGGTGTTATGCCACTCGATTTTTCCGTCCCGGTCATAAAGCAGGATCCCCAGCGGCAACTCATCCACCGCCGTCTGTCCCGCGTTCTTCACCCGGTTTCCAAGCGTCAGCACATACTCGGTAAAATCCTTGCGAAAGGCACGCTCGGCCCGGTACAAGACCCATGCCAACACCGTAAAAAAAACGAGACCGATCACTCCATAGATCCATTTGTACGTCGATAAAAGCGCAATCAAAATCAGGCTGAAACACATGGCAAAAACCATGTGATAGCCATGCCATCTTTGTATTACAAACTTCGGCATCCTATACACCCTCAAACTATCCGATGCATCACAATATGCAACCGTTTCTCCTTCTTATTTTACCCTAGTTGACACAAGGAGCAACTCCCCTTGTGAAACATCCGCGGTTCCATAAAGTACCTGTTGTCATTTCTGCATTCTTTTCCGCAAGGGTGTTCCTGTATCAATCATCCCCATCAGCAAAATAACAAAGGAAACCGGGGGAAACCACGCCAACAAAACCGCCGGTGCCAGCCACACCATGCTTTTTCTTTTTTGTTTCAGCAAAAACGCAATCAATGACAAGCCTTGGATAAAAAACAAGACATGCAAAATCAGCAGGGCGCTGATGATCCAATGGAAATTTTCCCCGTACTCCTCCGTGACCGCAAGCCACTGCAACAGCAACACAATGACAAAAAAATAAAAGAATACCTTCGGCAAACGCCACTCATAAAACGGAGGGAGCGATTTGCTTTCATATCCTTTGGATACGAGCCGTCTTTTGGCGACCGCAAACGTTATCAATACCATGGGCAATAAAGCCATCAACAAAAAGATGAGCACAAAAGCTTCCAACGGCGGGATGATTTCCCCGGGCACCGACACTCCCGATTCTTGCAAAATTTTTTGGGCCTGATGCCATTCATTCAACCACAGGGCATTTAACCGGTCAAAGAACCCGAAGGCCCATTGCATCACACTCATGGTCATGACGGAGACGATCAATCCGCTGACCAATCCGCCCAATACCACATCGGTTCCGGTCATCCTGGTTTGGGCGTATAAGCTTCCCATCACCACGCCGACGCACCCGGCCGAAACACCGAGCAGGATGTACCAAAGCGGAATGCCGATGAGAAACATGATGAAGAGGCCCAATAGCGGAACAACCATTGCACTGACCGGCTGTTTCACGCGCAACATAAAAAAAGGAAAAGGAATGATCCACAATGCAAGCCATTGGATAAAAGGAATGTGAATGGAGGCCAGCAAGAAGAGAAACAGCCCTGTGTACAGGAAGCTGTCTTTTATCCAACCTTTGTCCATTTGCGGCAAATATCCGTCACCTCTTGTTTAGATACTCGTCCAGTTTTGACAAATCACCATACCATTTCTCCAGCTGGTGCCCGTCCCGGGCGTGTTCACGCAACTTTTGCGAAACCGATTGATCCAATTCACTGAAAGAAAAACCCATTCTCCGTGCCAATACATACACCGAAATCACCAAGCTGGACAAACTGTCTATCATCAAATGCTGATTGGCTGAATAAATCGCCCGGAACAAAGCGGCAATTTGATCCAGGATTTCTGTCTTCAACCAATCCACAATCTTTATGCTCTTTGCGAATTGTAACCCCCGCTCAGGCCGACTCATTGGTTGCACTCCTCCAAAACCCAACATATTTAGGAGAAGTTTCCACAGATGATTCGCGTTTTCCTGCTTTTTATATGAAAAACAGGGGCGTCATCCACCCCTGCTCTCGATCAATCATTGGTATATGGCAACAGAGCCATTTGACGTGCACGTTTGATCGCACGTGTCAACTGGCGTTGATATTTAGAACTGGTTCCCGTTACACGACGGGGTAAAATTTTGCCGCGTTCGCTGATGAACTTGCGCAGCAAATCAACATCTTTGTAATCGATGTATTCGATTTTATTCGCTGTAAAGTAGCAAACTTTACGGCGCTTATTCCCACGACGGCGTGCCATGAGACCATCCCTCCTCCCTTAAACCGTTTTTGTGCTCAGAAAGGAAGATCATCGTCAGAGATATCAATCGGTTGTCCGTCATCGGCAAAGGGGTCATCCAACGGCGTGTTCTGGCTGTAACTGTTTCCGTTCCGACTGTTGTCAGAAGCTCCAAAAGCACCGCCGGATTCCGCATTCCGGTTGCGCGGTTCCAAGAACCGGACATCTTCCGCGACGACATCGGTTGTATAGACCGTCCGTCCTTCCTGGTTCTCATATTTTCCGGTTTGCAAACGTCCGTCAATCCCTACCAACGAACCTTTCCGCAAATAGTTGGCACAGTTTTCCGCCAAATTCCGCCAAGCGACAATATTGATAAAATCTGCTTCACGTTCGCCGCGCTGATTCAAGTAATTCCGGTTCACCGCAACATTGAATCGCACCACGGCGATACCGCTCGGAGTGTAACGAAGCTCCGGATCCCGCGTCAAACGCCCGACCAGGATGACCCGATTTATCATGACAAACCTCTCCCTTTCCCGTGATCAACCTTTGAATCTATTCCAACGTTCCAATTATTTTTTCTCGTCCACATTGATGATCAAATGACGCAAAATGTTGTCATTGATCCGGATCGTGTAATCAAGCTCGTCAATCACTTCGGCATCCGCTTGGAAGTTCACAACGGTGTAATAGCCTTCGCGATAGTGATTGATCTCGTAAGCAAAGCGGCGTTTTCCCATGTCATCGGTATCGGTGATTTCACCTTTGTTTGCTTTGATGGTTTGCGCCACTTTATCACGGGTTGCCTGCAATGTTTCTTCATCCACATCCGGACGAACAATATACATCATTTCATAGCTGTGTTGCATCTCTTTCCACCTCCTTCTGGACTTTCGGCCCTGCCTTCCCGGCAGAGCAAGGAGCGTATCATCGCCCATGTACAATACGATATTTAATTCTAACAAAGCCACCGTCATAAATCAATACGGGGGATGCGCATCCGGCATTGAAATTTTTGCCCTTTCCGGTTTTCTCAACCTTAAACATTAAAACGGAAAGTGATAATGTCGCCGTCCTGGACGATATAATCTTTTCCTTCCAACCGGAGCAATCCTTTCTCCCGGGCATTGGCCAGGGATCCGGAGCGGATCAAATCCTCATAGGACAAAACCTCCGCACGGATAAACCCGCGCTCAAAATCGGAGTGGATCACCCCGGCGGCTTGCGGCGCTTTCGTTCCTTTGCGGATGGTCCAGGCGCGCACTTCTTTTTCCCCCGCCGTAAAGTAGGTCATCAATCCCAACAGGCGGTAGGCCGCCGCAATCAACCGGTCCATTCCGGAAGAACGGAGTCCCAGCTCTTCCAGGAATAATTGCCGCTCTTCCTGATCCAACTCGGCGATTTCTGCTTCCACCTGCGCACTGATCGGAACCACTTCAGCCCCTTCCGCAGCTGCAATCTCTTTGACCACCCGGACATATTCGTTATTCTCCGGATCGGCGATATCCGACTCGTTCACGTTGGCTGCATACAGCATATTTTTCATGGTCAGCAGGTTTAAGCTTTTGATCATTTTTTTCTCATCCGCGTCCAATTCCACCGTGCGGGCCGGTTTTCCCTCTGCCAACGCCTCTTTTAAACGCGTCAGGATGTCAAATTCCAAAACCGCTTCTTTATCTCCGCTTTTCTTGATGCGTGCCACGCGGTCCAGCCGCTTTTCCACGGTTTCCAAATCCGCCAATACCAGCTCCAGATTGATCGTCTCAATGTCACCGGCCGGATCCACTTTTCCCGCGACATGCGTGATGTTTTCATTTTCAAAACAGCGAACCACGTGGATAATCGCATCCACCTCGCGGATGTGGGACAAAAACTTGTTTCCCAATCCCTCCCCGCGGCTGGCTCCTTTGACCAACCCGGCAATGTCGACAAATTGAAAGGAGGTGGGTATGACTTTTTGCGGACCCACAATTTCTGCGATTTTCTCCAGTCGTTCGTCCGGAACGTCAACCACGCCCACATTCGGGTCAATGGTGCAAAACGGGTAGTTGGCTGATTCAGCCCCTGCTTGGGTGATGGCATTAAATAGAGTGGATTTCCCCACATTGGGAAGTCCGACGATTCCTGTTGCTAACGCCACATCGGCTCCTCCTTGCTATTTATAAAATGGTTTTTCGCACCGGATTTTTATGCCCCGTCAATCCTCGTCCATTATAGCGTAAAACGGGAGGTCTCTTCCATCCGCAAAAAGAAAACCTCCCTCCCGGGCCGATTCAGGGAGAGAGGTTCTCTTATTCCGAGTCTTTTGCCGAAACCAAAACCCGCTTCATTCTTCTTTCAAACCGGCTGCGCGGCAACAAGACACTATGGTCACAGCCGGTGCATTTCATCCGGATATCTGCGCCCATGCGAATCACTTTCCAGGCATTTGTTCCGCATGGATGAGGTTTTTTCATCTCCACAATGTCCCCTAAGCCAAATTCCTTCCTCTGCAATCGGAATCACTCTCTTTACTATTTTATTGCTTCATTATAGAAAGAGACCCGTTAAAATTCAACCGGACATTCCGGAGGCTCCCCGCCTCTTTTGACAAGACCGGTTTCCCGGAACCGGATCCCAAATGAACCGGCCGCTGGACCGGCAAACAAAAGCTTGCGATGAAGCTTGCAGCGATCCATTCTTCTTTTCCTCTGAATCTATTTATATTTCATTTTAAAAGAATCCGCCTTATTTTACGCCTGTGGGACTTTTCGGCATGTATATTTTCTTCTCTCCAGCCGTATACTGAATTTGAGATTTCAGAGTAAAGGAAGGGATCCCTCGAATGCGAGAAACGATGCCTCCGCGGTTCAGCGCGAAACCCCCCGGCCTTTTTCGGGTGGAATACAGTGATCCGTATGCTCCACATCAATTTTCAAGCCAATTGCAAAAATTAATGTCTGTTTTTTTTCCATTTGAAGAAGTCGTCTGTGTCTCCATCGGGACGGACCGTTCCACGGGGGATGCGTTGGGTCCGCTGGTCGGCTCCCTTTTGGAGAAAGATCTTCCCGATTCACTTTCGGTGTACGGAACACTGGATGCGCCCGTTCATGCACTCAATTTGAAACAAACCCTTTCAAAGATTAAAGACGCTCACCCTCATGCACTGATCATTGGCATCGATGCGTGTCTCGGACAAATGAAAAACGTGGGTTGGATTCAAGCGGGGCCGGGGCCTGTGAAACCCGGGGCCGGCGTCCATAAAAAATTGCCGGAAGTGGGCCAGATTCATATCACCGGCATCGTCAACGTGGCAGGATTTATGGAATACTTTGTCCTGCAGAACACGAGGCTGAATCTGGTCATGAAAATGGCCGAGCTGATTTCCTCATCCATCAGACGAGCCGTGTGCAATCTGTCGGAAGAAAAACCTGTGTATTTGCAACCATAAAAAAGGCGCCTTTTTCGGCGCATGACGCGTGGGAAAGTCCTTTCCCAAAACAGCCGGAACACTCTTGCGGCAGGACGGCAAAACTTTTGGAGATTTACAGGGAATAGGCCTTACTGATGTCCCGCACCGCAGCAAGCAGTTGATCCACTTCATCCCCGGTGTTGAAATACCCCGGGCTCACCCGTACCGTTCCTGTTTTCGTCTTCAGACCGCGATGTTTCAGTGCCGCACAATGAAAACCCGCGCGCACCGCCATTTGATAATGCTGATCCAAGATCATGGCCACTTCATGACTGTCCACACCCTGAACATTAAATGAAATCACAGGCAAAGCGGGCGGGGCGTCCGTCACCAGTTCCACCCCGTCGATCCCCCTCAATCCTTCCCAAAGCTGCCGGGTCAAAGCTTGTTCATGCTCACAGACCGCCTCGACACCGGTTTTTAATAAAAAATCAACCCCTTTTCCCAATCCCGCAACTCCGGGGGTATTGGGAGTGCCGCTTTCAAAACCCGTCGGACGGATTTGCGGCTGTTCCATCTCTTCCGATTTCGTCCCGGTTCCCCCTTGCATCCAGGGAGTTAACGGAACATTCGGGGCCACATATAAACCTCCCGTTCCTTGCGGTCCCAATAAGCTTTTGTGTCCGGGAAATGCCAGCATGTCAATGGGCATTTGATCGAGTTGGTACGGAAACAAACCGGCGGTTTGGGCTGCATCCACCAGATAATAAATCCCCTGTTCACGGGCGAACTCTCCGATTTCCAACACCGGCAGGCATTCTCCCGTTACATTGGATCCATGGATGGTGACCAACAAGCGGGTATTTGGACGAATCTCTTGTTTGATCGCCGAAACCCAATCGCCATTGGCATCCACATCCACCACACTCACACCGATTCCGTGATGATCCTGCAACCAAAAGGCGGGGCGTGCCACGGCATTATGTTCCCATCCCGTGATCACCAAATGGTCCCCTTCTTTCAATAATCCTTTCAACGCCAGATTGATGGCATGGGTGGTGTTGAAACAAAACAACAGATGCTGTGGATCATGAACCCCCAGCAATTCAGACAATCGTCCCCGCGTCCCTTCAATGATGTCTTCCGCTTTTCGGGCCAGTTGATGCCCGCCGCGCCCGGGATTGGCTCCCGCATGCATGATCGCTTGTTGCACAGCTTCCGCCACTTCCGGAGGTTTCGGCCAGCTGGAAGCCGCATTGTCAAAATAAATCATGGTTCGTTTCTCCTTTGACTGTTAATCCGTCATCACCTGATCCCGGTTTAACATTTCAATTAAACGTTCCAGTTCCCGTTCGGAATAATATTCGATTTCAATTTTTCCTTTTTTCTTTCCGTGTTTAATGCGCACCGGCGTGCTGAACACTTGCTGTAACATGTTTTCATATTGTTTGATAAAAGGATCTGCCGCTTTCTTCTTTTTCTTTTCCTTTTTCGGAACGGATTGATTCAATTGCTGCACCCATTCCTCCAGTTGGCGGACACTGGGCTTTTCTTTTTTTGCTTTTTCCGCCAGTTTCTTCATTAAATCACGGTCTTTGATCCCCAATAATGCCCGGGCATGCCCCATGGACAATGTTCCACGTGAAACATCCTCCTGAATCTCCGGCGGCAGTTGAAGCAAACGAAGGAAATTCGCGACATGAGGCCGGCTTTTTCCAACCCGCGCCGCCAACTCTTCCTGCGTGATGGATAAATGCTCCATCAATTTTTGATAGGCACGCGCCATCTCAATGGGATTCAAGTCCTCCCTCTGAACATTTTCAACCAAAGCGATTTCCATCATCTGTTCATCGGTAAAATCGCGCACCACCACCGGAACCCGTTCCAGCCCGACTTCTTGGGCAGCCCGGAAACGACGCTCTCCCGCCACAATTTCATATCCGCGAATGCTTTTTCTTACGATTAACGGTTGGACAACCCCGTGTTGCTTAATGGACTCTGCCAATTCCTGCAGGGAGTCGGGATCAAACTCTTTACGAGGCTGATAAGGGTTGGCGCGCAACTCGGAAATCTCCGCTTCATGAACGGTTTCATCCCCGTCCTCCACATCAATCGGTTGAAACAGCGCACCCAATCCCCGTCCCAAACCTTTAGAATTGCTCATTATTCATCACCACTTCTCTGGCCAGTTGATTATAACATTCCGCACCCCGGGAGCGGGCATCATAAATCGTGATCGGCTTGCCATGGCTGGGAGCCTCACTCAGCCGGACATTCCGCGGAATCACCGTTTCATAAACTTTTTGTTGAAAATACTTTTTCACTTCTTCCATCACTTGGACTGACAGATTGGTGCGCCCGTCAAACATGGTCAACAACACACCTTCAATTTCCAGTCCCTTGTTCAAATGTTTTTGTACGATGCGAATTGTATTTAATAGTTGTCCCAATCCTTCCAAAGCATAAAACTCGCATTGGATGGGAATCAGGACAGATTTGGCAGCTGTTAACGCATTCAGCGTAATGATCCCCAACGACGGAGGACAATCAATAAAAATGTAATGATAATGTTGGGCTGCATTTTTCAATGCTCTTTTTAACCGCAATTCCCGTGAGATGGCCTGAGACAGTTCAATTTCAACCCCTGCCAACTGAATGGTTGCGGGAATAATCGATAAATTCTCAACCTCAGTGGGCAAAACCACCTTTTCTGCCGGAACTTCATCCACCAAAATGTCATATACACACTGCTTCACGTCCGCTTTGTTGATCCCGAGTCCACTGGTCGAGTTCCCCTGCGGATCAATATCCACCAGTAAAACCTTTTTCCCCATCGCCGCAAGGCTTGCCGCCAGATTGACTGAGGTTGTCGTTTTCCCAACGCCCCCCTTTTGGTTTGCGATTGCAATTACTTTGCCCATTATCCCACCTCATTTTCGGACTTTTTGTTTTCCGAACCACACCGCCGAACCAGCCTATGTACGAAAAGAAAATGAGGCGAATCATTGCCTCACAGACCCATCCATTTCTCCTCTTATTTTAATGATAAAAAAGAAAGAAAAAAAGATAAAATCAAATTCAGAAACCCGTTTTCCGTCACTTGGGAAGGCGGATGATCACTTCAACAAAATTTTCATGTTCCCGCTCATCCACCATGACATCCATGCCTGTTTTCTTCACCAGATCCACCGATTGGCGGATGGTGTTCATGGCAATGCGAAAATCACGCGTGACCGACTTTCGTTTGGCTTGCTGTTTATTGGTTTCTTTGACCAGAAGCTTTTTGACCCGTTCTTCCGTTTGCTTTACATTCCACCCTTTGGCCAAAATCTCTTCCAGGACTTGTTGTTGTAAAAACCCCTCTTTTAACGGAAGGAGCGCCCGTGCATGACGTTCAGTGATCATCCGTTTCTGCAATGCTTCCTGCACTTCGGCCGGCAACTGCAAAAGCCTCAATTTGTTGGCGATGGTCGACTGCCCTTTTCCCAACTTTTGCGCGAGGCCTTCCTGTGTCAACTGGTGAACCTCCATCAACCGTTGATATGCATGTGCTTCTTCAATGGCTGTCAATTCCTCACGCTGCAAATTTTCAATGAGGGAAGCCGCCGCCGCTTGATGATCATCCATCTCCCGAATCACTGCAGGAATCCGGTCCAGCCCCAATTTTTTTACCGCACGCAATCTGCGTTCGCCTGCAACCAACTCATAACAGCGTTCGGTGCGGCGCACCACGACAGGCTGAATAACCCCGTGCATACGGATGGTTTGGCACAATTCATCAATTCGTTCCTCATCAAAAATCGTGCGGGGTTGATAGGGACTGGGTTCAATTTCATTTACGGGAATCTGCATGACTTGATCCGGATGAACCTCTTGTTCTTGTTCTTTCTCTTTCAGACCGAATAATCTCGTGAAAGACTGTCTCATGGACACAGACACCACCTTACGGTCAACTCAGGTCACGGAATCACCTAATATACCTTTTCGCTTTGATCGTTCAACCCCCTTCTTTGCCGAAACATTATAGAAAAAGATTCACATGTTCCACGTGGAACATGACCGGTTTCGTTGTATGATATGAGAGGGAAGTTTATCATGGCCAACCCGTTCCTTTCACCATTTGGTTAAAAAACAGGGGAGAATCCGGAAACTTTATCACGGAATGAAAGGTCTGATACATTGACGCAAACCTTCTCCCCCTGCCTTTCGATATAAAAGAATTTACAAATCTAAAAAACCCGTTATAAGCTGATGAAGATTCACTTTATTCTGTTGACCCTTTACCTTCACAATTGATAGAATCGTGGGAAGAAGGGGATTTCATCACTTGAGGAGGATATTTCAAAAATGAGCGTACCTGTATACATAGGAAATGACCAAGGATACTATGGTACCAAAGTTGTGACCCGGGCGAATGGAAAGTTTTATAAAATGTTCATCCGGAACATGGTTGTGCCAAACCGTGTGGGAGAAATCACCTATAACAACGATCCCCATAACATCATGTATCGGGAACATGAAGGGGACCGCGAATGGTTCTGCGGAAAGCTGGCCATTGAGCAAGCCGGGGATGACGAACTTTTCGATTCACACAAACGTCGTCTCTTCAGCCCGACCTGGTTCCGGGAACAAGAATACTTGATCATGTTCCGTGTCAGCACCGGCCTCATGCTGCAAGGATCGACGGAACCGGTCGTTGCGGTGGCCCTGCCGACGGACAACTACATCGATTACAAAGATGAATTGAAACGCCGTCTCATCGGGAAACACAGTTTTGAAGTGAAACAAGGGAACTTACCTTGGCGCAAAATCGAGTTTGAAATTAAACAGGAAAACCTTTTCGTTATCAGTCAACCCATGGCAACCTTGTTCCACATCGCCTTGGACCGCGAAGGAAAACTGCTCAATGAAGACTTGTTTATCCAAAAAGTGAGCATCAACGATTTGGGCTTTGGTACTTCGGACATCGAAACCCTGCACGGGGAAACGATCATCAAACGCCAAAGCTTCACCTCCCGCCATGCTATGTTGGGCGTTTACCAAAACCTGACGAAGCGCTTGCTTGAATTCACCCGGAACGCGGATAAAGACGGAAACGGAAAAGAGTATCCGTTATGGAGCCTGCCTAGGATCGTCCGTTCCGGCGAAATCAGTTTCAAAGGAAAATCATATGATGTCAGTGCCATCGTTCAGGAATCGATCAAGGAAGTGGGCGAAGCTTTGGTGGATGAAGTCTGGCACCGCCTGGATTATGGTGACGACATCACTTATATCATCCTCACCGGCGGAGCTTCGATTCCGTTCAAACCATTTTACCGGGAACGCTTCGGCGATAAACTGATCTTCTCCGAAGACTATGGAATCGAAGCCCAATTTGCCAACGGCTTCGGATTGTGCAAATTTGCCCAATCCAAAGCGCGCACCGCATCATCCAAAGAAATGATGGAAGCGGCAGCCTCCATTCACCAAGAGTTTAACGTTCCTGATAAATTCGGGGACACCCAGCAAAAGAAAGATCGGAAATCCGGGAAAAAATAAAAAAGCGATTCACCCCCCAAGGAAATCCTTGGGGGAAAACTTTTCATGGGCTTTCCATTGAGGAAATTTGTCAAATAAACAAAAAAAATTATAGAGATTGTCGCTGAAAAAAGAGATAATAATTGAGAAAGAAGGTTGGAAGGGATCAGGCGACTATAAGGAGGGTGGAGTAGATGTCACAATTTGAATCCCAATTCGATTGCATTCTTATCGGTACGGGCAATTCGGGAAAAGCGGCTGCCGATGCACTCAAAGAAAAGGGGAAAAACGCACTGTATATCGAATTGAAACCCGAGATGATTGCAACGTTAATCAGTCAACAAGCAGTCGGGCAATCCACCGGATCAAGCGACCCCTCCTCACGAACAGATACGCATGGAAACGGGGAAATCTTTGTACAAAAGCAAACCTTACATACTAATCATCTTGAAACCAACACATATACATTCCAAAGCAAACCGGTTGAAGATTTTTCTTATCAAACCGACTCTTTTTATGATGAATCGTCTCAGGCCGACCAAAGCTCCAGCGCCAAAGACATGGAGATCATCGAAGCTCAAAAAGTGGAATATGCGCCTCCCCACTATTCTTTTTTCACCAATCGCGGCCCTTTACGCAAAAAAACTTTGCGCCGTAAACAAAAGTTGAATTTCCAGGAACCATCGGAAACAGGGGATGAATATCCGGTATACCACTTGGAACGGGTTCAGTTGGGGGAAGAGGAAGAATCAAGCAACCACGGGGAAGATCCCTGGAATCCGCCTTTTATCGACGAAGATCAGGAAAAACAAGAAGAGATGCTTCTGGAAAGGGAACCAAAACTTCGCAAAAAACGGACAAACAATCAGTGGATCCATTCATTCAACCAGGATGCCGAGGAATCGCCGATGCAATCAGACCGTTCCTCTTTTTCGCCGGAAACGTACGGAACTTCGGATGACCCGTTTTCTTCCGACTCGTTCCCTGATTTTTATTCGAACGGATTCGATGCGGAGTCCGACAATAACCTTCCATCGGATTATTTCAAACCAAATGAACAAAGCAAAGACAACCCGTCAAACGAACTCGTCCCGTTTGAGCCTTTTTCGCCGCGCCGCCGGGTCCGCCAGGGAAAGCGAAGCCGATTGCAAAAAAAGCGGGGAGCACTTGCGGAAAAAACAAACCAATCATTGACGGAAAACCATCAACAACAAGGAAACCAGTCAATGCTGTTTTCAGAAGAACACGCCACCCATGAAAAGCACCCCATCTTTCCCAACGGTTCATCCGGTGTCCAATCCTTCGGGATTGAAGACAAGATCGAGGCGCAACAACCGGTTTCCGCTTTTCAAACGAATGAAAGTGAAGAATCTGCATCCAGTTTGAAACGGGATGACATTGAGTTTGAAGATGCTTATGGTGGCTACAGTTCGTGGGAAGAAATCATGACCCCTTATTCCCAAAACAGCCGGAAGCGCCAAGAAATCGATAAAATTGAGAAGAGAAAAATCGCTTTGCGTGGATTGCACAATTTAATCAATAATATGGGTTAATTAAAGAAGCCGAATCACTCCCTGACTCCAAGAGCATTCGGCTTTCTTTTTATATATGAAACAGACTTTTTAAACCAATGGTTGTTTGGCCGGTGTCCCTGCTTTCCGCGGATAAGCTTTGGGCGTATGATCCCGCTTTTTCATCCACAGCAGACTGCGCGTCCCCATCTCTTCCGGCAAACGAAACTGCTTCACATCCAGCGTCGTTTTCCCGAGGGTGTGCAAAGCCTTGCCCGCTTCTTCCATTTCCTCTCTCACATCCGGCCCTTTCATGGCGATGAAATGCCCCCCCACTTTGACAAACGGCAGGCAATATTCGGCCAATACATTTAACCGGGCGACCGCACGCGCCGTGGCCAAATCAAAACTTTGCCGGAATCCTTTTTTCTTTCCAAACTCTTCAGCCCGTCCATGAATGCATTCCACCCGGGTCAATCCCAATTCCCCCACAATTTCGTTTAAGAAGTTGACCCGTTTTTTCAGCGAATCCAACAAAACCACCTGCAAATGGGGAAAAGCAATCTTTAATGCCAATCCCGGGAAACCGGCACCAGTCCCCACATCGATCACGGACCGGACACGATTCAACGGAATGACGCGGGCCAAGGTTAATGAATCATAAAAATGCTTGATGTAGACTTCCTTTTCTTCCGTGATTGCCGTTAAATTCATCACTTTGTTTTTTTCAACCAAGAGCTCATAATACCGGTGGAACTGCCGGAGCTGTTCATGGGACAGATAAATGTCCCATTCCGCTGTTTCTTGTTGCAACCAACTCCCCCAATGCATCCCCTGAAACCTCCTTTAAAAAAGCCTGACAAACTTGTCAGGCTTGATTTTCCGATATGGCATAAGCTTTTCCGCCTTGCTCGATATGCACCATCAAAATGGATATGTCCGCAGGATTCACCCCGGAAATTCGCGAAGCCTGGCCCAAAGAAACCGGCTGTACTTCTTTTAATTTTTCCCGTGCTTCCGAAGAAATTCCCGAGATTTTGTCATAATCCACCCAATCGGGAATCCGTTTTTCTTCCATACGGCGCATTTTTTCAACTTGCTGGAGCGCTTTTTTGATATAACCTTCATATTTCAATTGAATTTCCACTTGCTCCATGACATCCGCCGGGAGCGGCTCAGGCGGCGGGGACATGCTGGCAATTTCTTTATATCCCAATTCGGGGCGTTTGATTAAGTTTGCCAGTTCCACCGCATTGTTGATCTCCGAGGTTCCCATTTCCTTCAGGATCGCTTGGACTTCCGGTTTCGGCCGGACTTTGGTTTCCCTCAGGCGTTGAATTTCCTTTTGGATCAATTCTTTCTTTTTGACAAACCGCTGATAACGCTCTTCCGGAATCAACCCGATTTCATAGCCCAATTCCGTCAAACGCAAATCCGCATTGTCATGCCGGAGCAACAAGCGGTATTCCGCCCGTGATGTCAACAGCCGGTACGGTTCATTGGTCCCTTTGGTGACCAGGTCATCAATCAAAACACCGATGTAAGCTAGCGAACGGTCCAAAATCACGGGTTCCTTGCCTTGCACTTTTCGTGCGGCATTGATTCCGGCCATGATGCCTTGTGCGGCCGCTTCTTCATAACCGGAAGTTCCGTTCAATTGACCCGCGGTAAACAAGTTTTTCACCAATTTTGTCTCCAACGAAGGCCAAAGTTGCGTCGGAACGATGGCATCATATTCGATGGCATAGCCGGTACGGAGCATTTCTGCCTTTTCCAGTCCTTTGATGGTGTGAAGCACTTTTAACTGGACATCTTCCGGCAAGCTGGTGGAAAGCCCTTGGACATACATTTCTTCCGTGTCCCGTCCCTCCGGTTCGATAAAAATCTGGTGCCGCCCTTTGTCGGCGAACCGGACGATCTTGTCTTCAATCGACGGACAATAACGGGGCCCCCGCCCTTCAATCATCCCGGAATACATGGGGGCGCGGTGCAAATTTTCCCGGATGTAACGGTGCGTCTCTTCATTGGTGTATGTCAGCCAGCAAGGCAGTTGATCAGTGATGTATTCCGTCGTTTCATAGGAGAAAGCCCGTGGTTCCTCATCTCCCGGCTGAATGGTCATCTTGCCGGTGTCAATGGATCGTTTATTCACCCGGGGCGGGGTGCCGGTTTTAAACCGGACCATTTCAAAACCGAGTTCTTTCAAATGATAAGCCAGTTGGATGGAAGGCTGTTGGTTATTCGGGCCGCTTTCATAACTGATATCCCCGATGATGATTTTGCCGCGCAAATAGGTTCCGGTCGTCAAAATCACCGTTTCGGACAGATAGCGGGTTCCGGTCCGGGTGATGACGCCTTTGCACACGCCGTCTTCCACAATCAGCTTTTCCACCATTCCTTGCTGCAAACGGAGATTGGGCGTTGATTCCAGGGTTTTCTTCATTTCTTGCTGATACAGCACTTTGTCGGCTTGTGCCCTTAACGCATAAACAGCCGGCCCTTTCCCCGTATTTAACATCCGCATCTGGATATGGGTTTTGTCAATATTTCTCCCCATTTCTCCACCCAGCGCATCAATCTCACGCACCACATGGCCTTTGGCCGGGCCCCCGATCGAAGGGTTGCATGGCATGTAAGCGATGGTATCCAAACTCAGGGTCAACAGCAGTGTGGAACAACCCATCCGGGCCGCGGCCAAGGCCGCTTCGCATCCGGCATGACCGGCACCGATTACAATCACGTCAAATTTTTGGGATTGGGATGCATCCCTCATCCTGCTCACCTCTCTTTATTTGCCCAAGCAAAATTGCGAAAAAATCTGGTCGATCAAATCTTCGGAGACGGAGTCCCCAATGACTTCGCCCAACGATTCCCAGGCATTTTTCAAATCAATCTCCACCATATCCAGCGGAACCCCCGAATCAATCCCTTCGATCACATCTTTCACACTTGTCAAAGCTCTGCGAAGCAAGTGGATATGCCGGGAATTGCTGACATACGTGGCATCGGCAAGTTCCACTTTTCCCAACTGAAACAGCCGGGTAATGGCTTCTTCCAAATCCTCTATTCCCCGGTCCTCTTTGACGGAAGCGGAAATAATCGGAACGTCGCCGGCCAAGCGCTTCACTTCATCCAATTCGATTTGCCGGGGCAAATCTGTTTTGTTCACAATGATGATCGAACTGTGCTCCTTAATCAGCGAAAGCAGCTCCCGGTCCAACGGGGTGAGGGGTTCGGCGTAATTTAACAAAAGCAACACCAAATCCGCCTGTTTCAATGCTTGGCGGGAACGTTCCACCCCGATCCGTTCCACCACATCCTCGGTCTCGCGGATTCCGGCTGTGTCCAACAGTTTGAGGGGAATTCCCCGCACATTGACAAATTCCTCAATCACATCCCGTGTGGTTCCCGGGATGTCGGTCACAATGGCCTTGTTTTCATGGGTCAAAGCATTCATCAGCGATGACTTGCCGACATTGGGACGCCCCACGATTGCCGTTTTGATTCCCTCCCGGTAAATTTTCCCTTGGCGGGCGGTTTGAAGCAACCGTTCAATTTCACCGGAAATGTAAACACAGCGCTCACGCAAAAATCCGGCCGTCATCTCTTCGGCGTCATACTCCGGATAATCCACATTGACCGCAAGATGGGCAAGGGTTTCCAAAATTTCGCTTCTCAGCCGTTGAATCAAACGGGAAAGTTTCCCGTCATGTTGGGACAGAGCCACTTTTGCGGCACGGTCCGTTTTGGCGCGGATCAAATCCATGACAGCTTCGGCCTGGGACAAATCAATCCGGCCATTTAAAAAAGCCCGTTTGGTAAACTCGCCAGGCTCCGCCAATCTTGCTCCATGATCCAACAGGATTTCCAACGTTTTTTGAACGGGAATCATCCCGCCATGACAACTGATTTCAACCACATCTTCCCGGGTGAATGTTCGTGGTGCGCGCATCACGGTCACCAGCACTTCATCGACCCGCTCTCCCGCTTCCGGATCCACGATATATCCGTAATGGACGGTATGCGAAGGCACCTTGTCCAGAGATTTTTTTCCTTGATATATCTGATCTGCAATCGAAATGGCATCGGGTCCGCTGACACGGATCACCGAAATGCCCCCTTCCCCCACGGGGGTGGAAATCGCTGCAATGGTATCGGTCTCCATTTTTTCACACTCCAACATGATTCCTAATACTTAATCTTAGCATAATCCGATTCATTCAATCAAAAAAATCGCCGAAACAAAAAACCCCCCTGAACGGGGAGTTTACGGGCGCCGTCTGCTATTGGTTTTTTCTTAAATCAATCACCACAGAGCGCCGGGGTTCTTTTCCGACACTGTATGTGGTTAAATCTTTTTCCCGCTGTACCAAGCGATGAATCATTTTCCGTTCGCTTGCGGACATCGGATGCAAGGTCACCTCTTTTTTCGTTTCACGGACTTTTTCCATCATCTTCGCCGCCAGGTGCTTTAACGACTCCTTCCGGCGACGGCGGTAATCTCCCGCATCCACCGTCACGCGAATGCCGTTATTGTATTTCCGCCAGACAACGGTTTGCACCAACGTTTGAATTGCATTTAACGTCCGGCCGTGTTTTCCGATCAGAAGAGACAAGTCCTCTCCTTTCAACACAAAGGAAATCTCCGCCGGCTCTTCCTTCATTTCGACTTGGCACGGCCAACCAATCCGCTCCACGATCCCCTTCAAAAATTGACAGGCATATTCCCCGGGGCTTTCCTTCCGGATGACGGAAACTTCCACGATGGCATCCCGTCTCCCGAAAATACCGAGGAATCCTTTTTTGGGCGGTTGGATCACTTCATACCCAATTTCACCGGGTGACACCTGTAACGCATCACATGCTTTTTCAATCGCCAATTCAACGGACCGGGCCCGCTCTATCCGTTTGCTCAACGAGTTGCACCCTTTACTTCATTTTTTTTATTCAGCTTCTGCAAAATGAGAGATTGGGCTATGGTGAAGATGTTCCCGTATACCCAGTATAAAGAAAGTGCGGACGGGAACTGATAGGCCAGGAAAAAGATCATAACCGGCATGATCCAGACCATTACTTTCATTTGCGGATTGCTTTGCGCTCCGGTAACAATAAACTGCAAGTACGTGGTAAACGCCGCGATCAAAGGCAGGATGAAATAAGGATCCGGACTTCCCAATTGCAGGTAAAGGAAACTGGATTCCTTGATATGCTCATTTCCCATGATCGCTTGGTAAAAAGCGAACAAAACGGGAATCTGAATCAATAAAGGCAAGCATCCGGCCATCGGGTTGATGTTGTGCTTTTGAAACAGCTTCATGGTTTCTTCTTGCATTTTTTGCGGATTTTTCTCGTACTTTTTGCGGATCTTCATCATTTCCGGCTGAATTTCCTGCATCCGCTGGGTGCTTTGTTGCTGTTTCCAGGTAAGCGGAAAGACGATCAGACGGACGAGAAAGGTCAGCACCAGAATCGACAATCCGTAATTTCCCAAAGCATCTTTAAAGATGTCCAGCAATTTGACCATCGGGATAACCAAGATCTGTTGAAAAAAGCTGGGATTGTTGTAATCGATCTTGTACCGGTTTTGATCGGGGGCACACCCCGAAAGGATGGTGACAGCCATAATCATCAGCAAGAGTACAGCAATCCCGCGCCTCCGTTTTTGCAAGGATAACTCCTCCTCATCTTCTCTTCAGTCTCTGAATCCATTTGTTTGCGGTTTCTTTTTTTCCGGCACATCATCAAATCCGCCCGGATGAAAAGGATGGCATTTCAACAGACGGATCAACGTATACCATCCCCCGACAACAAATCCGTGTCTCCGAAAGGCAATCAAAGCGTATTCCGAGCAGGTGGGAACGAAGCGGCAGACAGGGGGCTTAAGCGGTGAGATGACATAGCGATAAAATTGAATCAGACCGATGGCAATCCACTTCATTCCACTCCTCCTCCCCTATTCCGAAGGCTTTGACACAAAACATTTTCCCTTGCGAAACACGTGAAAAAGGCTGGATTTCACCTGTTTGTAATCCATTTGGGCAACGGGGTTTCGGGCGATGATAACGTAATCGGTTCCGGGTTTCAAATGGGAAACCCAATGCCTCGCCACCTCTTTGATCAAACGTTTGCACCGGTTGCGTATCACGGCATTCCCGACCTTTTTGCTCACGGAGATGCCGATACGCGGTGGCCCGGAAGGAGAACGGCCATACTGGATCACGACAAATTGCCGATTGGCAAAAGATTGACCGGCCTGAAAAACCCTCCGAAAATCTTTTCTCTTCTTCAGACGGTATTCCCGCTGCAATGAAAATCTCCTTCCTCGCTAAAATCCCCGTTTTTTCTTCACATTATAAAACAAAAAGAAGCAGATTAAACACTTTCAACGTGAATTAAATAGGAAAAAAGGCCACAAAACACGTGGCCGGCATTTATTAAGCAGATAATACTTTTCTTCCTTTTCTTCTGCGTCTTGCAAGAACACGACGTCCGTTTTTCGTGCTCATGCGTGCACGAAAACCGTGCTTGTTTTTACGTCTGCGGTTACTTGGTTGAAATGTGCGTTTCATTTTCATTCCCCTGGTTCCCCATCACTCAGCCACGGCAAATTTGCCGGCTGAGGACCGCGTTCCAGGATACCTCCCTTCTTTCAATCAAGTCCGTGAATAACCGATGGACAATCTCTATCATTATAGACAGCATCGGCAATCACTGTCAAGAATCCGGCCGGATCCACTCCTGATTATCCACATGTGGATAAATTTTTCATTATCCACCCGTAATCCCAAAATTATCCACGATTTATCCACAAATCCCCTGGTGTGGATAACAAGGTTTTTTCCGCTTTGTGAATTGTGGATAACTCACTATTTTTCATTGTAAATATTGGTATATTTTGATATTCTATTCTTGTTTTCCTGTGGATAAATATGTTGCGGAGCAGTGAATATCCACAGTTGTGGATAATCCGGGAGATCATTTAACCACAAGTTGTGGAAAAAAGTATCCACAGCCTGTGGATAATGTGAATAAATGCAATAGACTCTGATGCATCGTCGCTTTTGACTGTGGATAAGTATTGTTCATTTTTTTGTCAGGAAGGAGGTTCTTTGGGTGATTCACATCCAAGAATTATGGTCCCAAACGTTGGATTCCATCCAAAACAAAATCAGCAAGCCCAGTTTTGAAACCTGGCTCAAGGCGACTGAAGCCATCAACATGGAAAATGACATCCTGATCGTTTGTGCCCCCAATGATTTTGCCCGGGACTGGCTGGAATCGCGCTATGCCGATTTGGTGCGGGACACCTTGAAAGAAGTGACCGGCGGTTCAAAAATTGGCGTGAAATTTGTCAGCCAGACCCAGGAAAAAAACCATCATGAATCCTTAAAAGAACCGCAACAACCGGCGGCGGAAAACGTGGAAGACGAAAAAGACCCCGGCTCCCAACTGAATCCGAGGTACACTTTTGACACATTTGTCATCGGTTCCGGGAACCGGTTTGCCCATGCGGCTTCCCTGGCTGTGGCCGAAGCGCCTGCCAAAGCATACAACCCTTTGTTCATCTACGGTGGCGTCGGCCTTGGAAAAACACACTTGATGCATGCCATCGGTCATTATGTACTGAAACATGATCCGTCCAGCCGGGTGGTGTACATCTCATCCGAAAAATTCACCAATGAATTTATCAATTCGATCCGGGATAACAAAACGATCCAATTCCGGAACAAATACCGTTCCGTGGATATCTTGTTGATCGACGACATTCAGTTTTTGGCGGGAAAAGAACAGACCCAGGAAGAGTTTTTCCACACCTTTAACGCTTTGCATGACGCCAATAAACAAATCATTATCTCCAGCGACCGGCCGCCCAAGGAAATCCCCACGCTGGAAGACCGTTTGCGCTCACGCTTTGAATGGGGTCTGATCACCGATGTGCAACCGCCGGATTTGGAAACGCGGATCGCGATCTTGCGAAAGAAAGCAATAGCTGATAATTTAGATGTTCCAAGTGAAGTCCTTGCATTTATCGCGGATCGCGTGGATACAAACATTCGTGAACTGGAAGGTGCGTTAATCCGGGTTGTGGCTTATTCAGCTCTCTTGAATCAACCCATCACTCCCGATCTGGCACTGGAGGCACTGAAGGATATCATGCCCGATTCAAAGCCAAGAATGCTCAGCATTCATATTATTCAACAGACGGTCTGTGATTATTACCGTCTCCGCATAGAGGATTTGAAAAGTAAAAAGCGAACAAAGTCGGTGGCATTTCCAAGACAGATCGCTATGTATCTGTGCCGGGAAATGACAGAGTTCTCTTTGCCGAAAATCGGGGAAGATTTTGGAGGGCGCGATCATACAACCGTGATTCATGCACATGAGAAAATCAGCCGCATGATCGAAGAAGACCCCCAAGTCAAAGAAGTGATCAAGCAGTTGAAACAACAACTTCAACGCAAAGCTTAAAAGCAACGCCTGTGGAAACTGTGGATAAGGTGTACAAGCTTATGCACACTTTCTCCACAGCCGGCAATCCGCTTTACACCTGGTCCAAACCCGGTTTTCCACATTATCCACAATCCCTACTACTAGTGCTACTGCAATTTTAAAAAATAAATATATGTACAAGCGTCCTGCTTTATGCATGCCTGTCATGTTTTTCCCAAAACAATTTTTGGTTCTATCACCATCAAGGAGGATCGATATGAAATTCCGTGTCATCAAATCAGCATTGGTTGATGCTGTTTCTCAAGTATCCAAAGCGGTTTCTTCCAAAACAACCATTCCCATTCTCACCGGGATTAAAATTGCTGTGGATGAAGATGGGCTCACTCTGACCGGAAGCAATTCGGACATCACCATTCAGGTGCATGTTCCCGTCAAAAAAGAGGACTTGGATCAGGTGTTCGTGGAAAAAATAGGTAGTATCGTACTCCCCGGACGCATCTTTGGCGAGCTTGTCCGCAAATTGCCCGGAGATGAAGTGGAATGGATCACCAATGATCAATTCCAAACCACCATCCGATCGGATATGGCGGAATTTCAACTGAACGGACTGGATCCGGTGGAATATCCGCGCTTGCCGCACTTATCCACAGAGCAGATGTTCAGTATTTCCGCCGATGCACTCAAATCCCTGATCCGGCAAACTGGATTTGCCGTGGCCGCCAAAGAAGCGCGGGGCGTATTGACCGGAGTGCTGTTCCAACTTGAAAATGGGGTGTTGACTTGCATCGCCACGGACAGCCACCGTTTGTCCAAACAACAGGCCCAAGTGGAAGCTTCCCCGGAAGTGACACTGAAAAATGTGATTGTCCCGGGCAAAAGCTTGTCGGAATTGGCCAAGACCCTGGGGGATTATTCCGGATATGTGGATATCCTGATCGCGGAAAATCAAATTCTGGTAAAAACCGATGAATTCTCGTTTTATTCCCGTTTGTTGGACGGGACCTATCCCGACACCAACCGGGTGATTCCCGAACGTGGTGAGACGGAACTCGTTTCCTCCACCAAGGAATTGTTACAATCCGTTGATCGTGCATCCCTAATCAGTCGGGATGGCCGGGATAATGTGATAAAATGGACTATAAAAGACGGAAAAGTGGAAGTTCACTCCACCGCCCAGGATATTGGAAGCGTCTCTGAAGAAGTGAATGCCAAGGTGAACGGGCCGGAAATGAGCATCTCTTTTAATGCGCGTTACATGATGGAAGCTCTCCGCTCCATTGAAAGCGATGAAATCCGGATTCAATTCACAGGCGCGATGACACCGTTTATGATCCAACCGACAGACCGGGATGACTCGCTCCATCTGATCGTGCCGGTCCGCACCCGTTAGGACGGACCGGCACGGATGACGCCCGAAAAGGAGGATTGGGATTGGAATCCATCAAGATTGACACACCGTACATCACATTGGGGCAACTCTTAAAACGCCTGGATGTGATCGACAGCGGCGGGCAAGCCAAGTACTTTTTGCAAGAGGAAACGGTAAAAGTCAACGGCGAAGTGGAAACGAGACGGGGGAGAAAAATTTATCCCCGGGATCAAGTGGATATCTCCGGGTTCGGGTCCGTGGTCGTGTCGGACCGGTAAGGGAGGATCTTCGTTTTGCGTGTCCAAACCCTGGAATTGAAACAGTACCGAAACATTGAGAAACTTCATCTGCATTGTCCGGAGGAGCTTCATTTCTTTGTCGGCCCCAATGCCCAAGGGAAAACCAACATCCTCGAATCCCTTTATGTCCTTGCGCTTGGCAAATCACACCGCACACGGACTCATAAAGAACTGATCCGTTTCGGCCAAAAGGCATCGTTCATCAAGTGCAGAGTAAAAAAAGGAAATGAGATCCAGCGTCTGGAAATCAGTTTATCGGACAAAGGAAAAAAAGTGAGTCGGAACGGGGTTGAACAAAGGAAGTTGAGTCAGTATATCGGCTCGCTTCCTGCCGTCCTCTTTGCGCCGGAGGATCTGGCGCTGGTCAAAGGAAGCCCGCAGGTTCGACGCCGTTTTTTAGATATGGAGATTGGCCAGGTAAGTCCTCAATATGTGCATGATTTGTCGCAATTAAACAAATTGCTCGTGCAGAGAAACAGCCTGTTGAAACAACTTTCCCGGCAAAAGCAGGAGGATTCCCCTTTATTGGAGGTATTGGATGAACAATTTGCCGCTTTGTCCGTCCATTTATGGAAAAAAAGAAAACAGTTTTTAAAATCCCTCACCCGATGGGCGCGTGAAATTCATCAGGCCATTACGCAACAGCCGGAGGAGCTGGTAATCAAGTACCGCCCTTCTTTTCCTTTGCCCGAACCATCCGGGCCGGATGAATGGGCGGAGATTTTGCGGTCGGAACTGAAAAAAAACCGCCAAAAAGAAGTGATGCGGGGAAGTACCGCCATCGGGCCGCAACGGGATGACATCCGGTTGTTTCTGGGAGAGATGGATCTTCATCATTACGGTTCCCAGGGACAGCAACGAACCGCCGCCTTGTCGCTCAAGCTGGCGGAAATCGAATTGATTCATCAGGAAATCGGTTATTATCCCATATTATTATTGGATGATGTGTTGTCCGAATTGGATGACATGCGCAAAACGCATTTATTGAAGGCCATTTCCGGACGTGTCCAAACTTTTGTGACCACCACCGGTTTGGACGGGATCCATCCGGATATCTTATCCGGAGCCAAAATCTATCAGGTGAAGCAAGGACAGATTACGGAATCGGGGTGAAAGAAGTGTTTATCCACTTGGGTGGAAGCCGGATGATTTGCATTCGCGAAGTGATCGCCATATTGGACGCCAATGTTGCGAAGAGTGCAACGCCACCGTTTTTGAACGCTTGCCATCAGAAAAAGAAAATTGAACATTTGTCTCCTGACGAAATCAAATCGTATGTGATCACCACACATCACATCTATGCATCGCCCATTTCTTCAACCACATTGAAAAAACGGGCCGATCTGACTCAAAAGATATAGAACCGAGTTTATCAGTTATGGAAGAAGGAAGCAGGTGACCGAGAGTGTCCATTCAACAAACAAATTATGATGAAACACAAATTCAGGTGTTAGAAGGTCTGGAAGCCGTACGAAGGCGGCCGGGAATGTATATTGGTTCCACTTCCAGCCGCGGTCTCCATCATTTGGTGTGGGAAGTGGTGGACAACAGTATCGACGAAGCACTGGCCGGCCGTTGTGATACCATTCAGGTGATTGTCAATGAAGACAACAGTGTGACCGTGATTGACAACGGAAGCGGGATTCCTGTCGGGATCCACCCGAAAATGGGCCGTCCGGCGGTGGAGGTTGTGATGACGGTCCTTCATGCCGGGGGTAAATTCGGCGGAGACGGATACAAATTTTCCGGCGGTTTGCACGGTGTGGGGGTTTCTGTTGTCAATGCGTTGTCGATATGGCTGTCGGTCGAAGTGAAGCGTGACGGGAAAATCTATCATCAACGTTATCAACGAGGGGTTCCGGATGCGGATTTGGAAGTGATCGGAGAAACAGAGGAAACAGGGACCAAAATCACCTTTAAACCGGATCCCGAGATCTTCACGGAAACCACCGAGTTTGATTTCAACATTTTGCAAAACCGTCTGCGCGAACTTGCTTTCTTAAACGGCGGCGTAAAGATCATTTTAAAGGATTTGCGCGGCGAAGAAGAAAAAGAAGTGGTTTTTCAGTTTGAAGGCGGAATCCGGTCTTTTGTGGAGCATTTGGACCGGAATCGCGAAGTGTTGAATCAACCGCCGGTATACATTCAGGGGGAACGGGATTCCATCCTGATTGAAATCGCTTTGCAATACAACGACTCTTTTACATCCAACATCTATTCTTATGCCAATAACATCCACACGCACGAGGGCGGTACGCATGAAGCCGGCTTTAAATCGGCTCTGACGCGCGTGATCAATGATTATGCCCGCCGGAACAACCTTTTGAAGGATAATGACAGCAATTTGACCGGGGACGACGTGCGGGAAGGCTTGACCGCCATTATCAGCGTGAAAATTATGGATCCTCAGTTTGAAGGGCAAACCAAAACCAAACTGGGGAACAGCGAAGCCCGTTCCGCAACCGAGCAGCTCTTTGCCGATCATTTCCAAACCTATTTGGACGAGCATCCCGCGGAAGCGAAAAAGATTATTAACAAAGCCGTGATGGCGTCCCGTGCCCGCCAGGCCGCCCGCAAAGCCCGGGAATTGACACGGCGCAAAAACGCGTTGGAGGTCAGTGCATTGCCCGGGAAACTGGCGGATTGCACCTCCCGCAGCGCTCAGGACAGCGAGCTTTTCATTGTGGAGGGGGATTCTGCCGGCGGTACCGCAAAACAAGGACGGGACCGGATGTTCCAAGCCATTTTGCCATTGAAAGGAAAAATCATCAATGTGGAGAAAGCACGACTGGACCGGGCGCTTTCCAATGATGAGATTCGCACCATCATTACGGCATTGGGAACCGGAATCGGCGATGATTTCAATATTGAAAAGGCCCGTTATCACAAAATCATCATTATGACGGATGCCGACGTCGACGGTGCCCACATCCGGACTTTGCTGCTCACCTTCTTTTACCGGTACATGCGTCCGTTGATTGAACATGGATATGTCTATATTGCCCAACCGCCTCTGTATAAAATTACGCAAGGCAAAAAGATCCGGTATGCGTTCAATGACAAGATGAAAGATGAAATCGTGGCCGAGCTCCAAGGGAAAGGGAAAATCGAGATCCAACGGTACAAAGGGTTGGGGGAAATGAACGCCACCCAGCTGTGGGAAACCACCATGGATCCGGAAAGCCGCACCTTGCTCCGTGTTTCTTTGCAAGATGCCATGGATGCCGATGAAGTGTTTGAAATGTTGATGGGAGACCGCGTGGCACCGCGTCGGGAATTTATCAAGGAGTATGCACAACAGGCGAACCTTGATATTTAGGCGAGTGTAGAACGGAGAGATGAACAATGGAAGAAATGAACCGTATCCAAGAAGTCAATATCAGTAAGGAAATGAAAACCTCTTTCCTGGACTATGCGATGAGCGTGATCGTGAGCCGGGCGTTGCCGGATGTCCGCGACGGGTTAAAACCGGTTCACCGGCGGATTTTGTACACCTTTTACGAGTTGGGGATGACCCCGGATAAGCCGTACAAAAAGTCTTCCCGTCTCGTCGGAAACGTGACGGCGAATTATCACCCGCACGGGGATGCGGCCGTGTACGATTCCATGGTGCGGATGGCACAGGACTTTACTTACCGTTATCCGCTTGTCGACGGACACGGGAACTTCGGATCCGTGGACGGGGACCCGCCGGCGGCCATGCGTTATACCGAAGCAAGGATGGCTGCCATCAATCTGGAAATGCTTCGCGACATCCAAAAAGACACCATCGATTTCACACCCAACTACGACGGGCAACAAGAGGAGCCGGTGGTGCTCCCTTCCCGTTTTCCGAACCTCCTTGTCAACGGGGCTTCGGGGATTGCGGTCGGGATGGCCACCAACATCCCTCCGCATAATTTGAGGGAAGTGATCGACGGCATCCTGTTGTTGCTGGAAAATCAGGATGTGTCCGTTGAGGAATTGATCAAAGTGATCAAAGGGCCGGATTTCCCCACCGGCGGCATTATTTTGGGTTATGACGGAATCCGCAAAGCGTACCGCACCGGTCGCGGAAGCATTCAAATCCGGGCTAAAACGCGGATTGAAGAAGCCCGAAACGGAAAAATGCGGATTGTGGTGGACGAACTTCCGTTCCAAGTCAATAAAGCGAAATTGATCGAAAAAATCGCCGAATTGGTACGGGATAAAAAGATCGACGGAATCACCGATTTAAGAGATGAATCCGACCGCAACGGAATGCGTGTGGTGATTGAGCTCCGCAAAGATGTGAATCCGCAGGTGGTTTTGAACAACCTGTACAAATTCACCAACTTACAAACCAGTTTCGGCATCAACATGCTGGCATTGGTCGACGGACAACCGCGCGTGTTAAATCTGAAGCAGACGATCCAACATTATGTGGACCATCAAATCGAAGTGATTCGCCGCCGGACTCAATATGATTTGAACAAAGCGGAAGACCGGGCGCACATCTTGGAAGGGCTCCGAATCGCTTTGGACCAGATTGACGAAGTGATTGATTTGATCCGCTCCTCGAAAACCACGCAGGAAGCGAGAACCGGCCTGATGGAACGGTTCGGCCTGTCCGAAAAACAAGCCCAAGCCATCCTCGATATGCGGCTGCACCGTTTAACCGGTTTGGAACGGGAAAAAATCGAGAGCGAATATAAAGAGCTGCAACAGCTGATCTCCAAATTGCGTGCCATTCTTGCCGATGAGAACAAAATCCGGGGTGTGTTGCGCAAGGAAATCATTGAAATCAAAGAAAAATACGGTGACGAACGCCGGACAATGATCAAAATTGAAGAAGGCAACATCGACATTGAGGATCTGATCCCGGAAGATGAAGTCTCCATCATGATGACGCAAAGAGGGTATATCAAGCGGGTGCCGCTTTCCACCTACCGCGCGCAAAAACGGGGCGGCAAAGGCATCACGGGGATGGGAACCCGTGATGATGATCTCGTTCAGCACATGTTTGTCACCCATTCACACAGCACGCTGCTTTTCTTTTCAAACAAAGGAAAGGTTTATCGCCTGAAAGCTTATGAAGTTCCGGAACTGGGACGGACGGCGAAAGGGACACCGGTGATCAATTTGATTCAAATTGATCAAGAGGAACGGATCGAAGCCGTCATTCCGGTCAAAGAGTTCACCCCGAACCAATTCCTCTTCTTTGTCACGGCGGAAGGGGTGGTGAAGAAAACCGCATTAAGCGAGTTTGAAAACATCCGCCGCAACGGATTGTTCGCCATCAATCTACGTGACGGGGACGATCTGGTGGGCGTGCGTCTGACCGACGGGGACCAGGAAGTGATCATGGGCACACGGCACGGCATGTCCATTCGTTTCCATGAATCCGATGTCCGTGAAATGGGACGTTCCGCCACCGGGGTAAAAGGAATCACCCTGGGCGAAGGAGACCGCATCATTGACATGGATATTGTGGTTCCGGACAGCTACGTCATGATCGTGACTGAAAACGGCTACGGAAAACGGACGCCGATCGATGAGTACCGGATTCAATCGCGTGGAGGCAAAGGGATTAAAACGTTAAGCCTGACAGAGAAAAAAGGCGAAGTGGTTGCGCACAAAGTGGTGTCGGAAAACGAAGATCTCATGATTGCCACGCAATCGGGTGTTGTGATCCGGATCAAAGTCGCGGATATTTCCATCATGGGCCGGTATGCCCAAGGTGTCCGTCTGATTCGGGTGGATGAAGACGAAGTTTCCGCGGTGGCCCGGGTGCATGCCGAGGAAGAAAACGATGAAAAAGAAGAGAAAGAATCGGATGCTTAATCCGGCCAATCCCAAAACGGGGCCATAAAGCCGGGGAACCCGTAAAGAATCAGATCAGTCAGATGGATTAACATCAGCTGTTCCTGATGAACGGACGCCAGCATGATTTCTTCCCACAAGGGGGGATCATACCGGCACAGCATACTCATGGAAAAACACAGCATCATCAGGGAAATGACCCGCGGAAGCGGACCAGGGCGATGATTACCGATATACAGGTAATGGTCGCCCTTTTTGTTTCTTTCAATCCAAGGATGAAGCCGGTGCGGCGGGCCGGAGGCGGAACAGTTCAGGTAAAGCGCTCCTTCCTCTTGATGGTGCAATGAAAACTGAATTTCCCTGCTTTGTGCGTTTAATTTTTCCACAAAGGATGAGGTAGCAAGGTGGCATTGATCCAGAATTTTTTCAGGGATGACCATAAGGGAGGAAGAAGGCATCCAATCCACGGGAAACCAAGTGCACTCACCGAAGATCGTCCAGTACGTCGGCTGCAGTTCAGGCAAAAAGCCGAGCAATTCCTTCATCCGATAGGAATCGCCGGCAGATACCGGAAGGTTCATCATTTCAGCCAGATACGGAAACAGTCCCTCTTTTTGGATCCGGATTTCGTCCTGCGAAAAGCGAAAGGGTTCCCTTTTCCGTTTGCGGGTCGACAGCCCGTGTCGCAACACGGCCGTGTTCTTTGGATAATCGGGGTCTTTGGTTAAAATCCAGGCTTTGAAAAAATCCATCATCCCATAATAGAGCAAAAGGGGTTGCATCCATTTGTCACATGCCCGGGCTGTTTGAAACAGGGAGCAAGCTTGGCGAATGTAAGCGGCAAAAGATTGGACATTTTTGTAAGCCAAAACTCCCGGTTCCCCGAAAGAAGCATCCTGATATTTTTGCTGCAGAAATTTGCGTGCCCATTCTTCATTTTGCAGTTTTAAAAAAAGATCCGGTGCATGGAAGCCATCACGGGAAGAAGGGTCTGAGCAAAACGGCACACCCGTCACCTCGATTTTTCTTTCTTTTTTTTTTATTGTTTGACAAAATAAAAAGGGCTATAACAAGAAAGAGCAATGGGAGAGAGGCAGCATCCATGAAAAGAAAGGTTATATGCCTTTGTCTGTTGTCGGTTTTTGTGTTTGGACTGTTGCCGCCTCCGGGTTCCGGAAAGACAACGGTTCCGAAAAAATATGATCTGGTGTTGATTCACGGATTTAACAACCGCCATCAATGGGGGTATGAATTTTTAAACTGTTTGGCCCGGAATTGGGGCTCCGGGAATGTTTATGTGGTGTATTCCAATTCGTCCATGAAAGTCTGGTCGATGCCGGTGCAAGGAAAACGGGTGATCATGATGGGGGCGAAAAACCATCAGGCCGGGAATGATTCCATTGAGAAGCAGGCCCGGGTGATTTCCGAGAAAATTTCGATTCTCCAAGAAAGGCACGGACTCGGGAAAAACTACTACATTTTGGCTCACAGCATGGGTGGACTCGTTGCCCGGCGTTTGGTTTACATGCGGCCCGGGGAAGTGGCGGACCTGGTGACGCTCGGGACTCCGCATCAAGGGACACCGCTTGCGAAAGAATATGAATGGCTGGGGATGTTTGTCAACGGACAGGAAGGGATCAAAGATGTCACGCCGGAAGCAGTGGCCCGGTTTAACCGGCGCTTTCCGGTGGAAAAAAGCCCGTTTTATCAAAACGGAAAACTGTACACGATTGCCGGGGATGCGGACGGTTGGGGCGACCGGGGATGGAAAGGGGAATTGGCCGTCGGTTGGACCTTGCTGGCCCTGAAATATCATACAGACAGCGACGGGGTTGTGGAAGAAGGAAAAGCCACGCTTCCCGGCGCTTACCATGTGAAAACTTTTTGGCATTTAAACCATTTGCAGTTGATCCAGAGCCCCCTGGTTGCCGAATTTGTATCCAAGTTGTTGCCTTAAACACATTTATCCACAAGCCTTTGTGAGTTATCCACAGGCTTTTGTGGATAATCTATGGATAAATACAATACAGCCATGGCTGGATCTTGAAAAATCTTGACAGTTATGCAGGAGACTGTTAAACTGCTTTAAAATTATTAGGCCAAAAGGGGAAAACGTCTATGTGGGAACAGAAATTCGCCAAAGAAGGATTGACTTTTGATGATGTACTGCTATTGCCGGCAAAATCAGAGGTACTGCCTCGCGAAGTCAATGTGGGAACCAAGCTGGCAGAAGGAATTGAATTGAATATTCCGTTGATCAGTGCGGGAATGGACACCGTCACCGAATCCAAACTGGCGATTGCCATTGCCCGGCAAGGCGGAATCGGAATCATTCATAAAAACATGAAAGTGGAAGAACAAGCCGAGGAAGTCGACCGCGTCAAACGTTCCGAAAGCGGAGTGATCACCAATCCGTTTTATCTGACGCCCGAACACAAAGTCCATGACGCGGAAGAACTGATGGCCAAATACCGGATTTCCGGTGTGCCGATTGTGGATGAAAACCGGAAACTGGTTGGCATTATCACCAACCGTGACCTTCGCTTTGTACGGGATTATGCCATGCCGATTCAAGAAGTGATGACGACCGAACCGCTTGTTACGGCTCCGGTCGGGACCACGCTCGAACAAGCGGAAGAAATCCTGCAAAAGCATAAAATCGAGAAATTGCCGCTGGTGGATGAAAACGGGGTTTTAAAAGGGCTCATCACCATCAAAGACATTGAAAAGGCGACACAGTTTCCCGACGCGGCCAAAGATAAACAAGGACGTCTTTTGGTCGGGGCGGCTGTCGGGGTGTCCAAAAATATGGAACGCCGGGTTCAAGCCTTGATCGATGCCGAAGTGGACTTGATTGTTGTGGATACGGCCCACGGCCACTCCAAAGGGGTTTTGGATGCCATTCACACGCTTCGCCGGAAGTATCCGGATTTGGTCATTGTGGCCGGAAATGTCGCAACCGGTGAAGCCACCCGTGATCTCATCGAGGCAGGTGCCAATATCGTGAAAGTTGGAATCGGCCCGGGATCCATTTGCACAACCCGTGTGGTTGCCGGCATCGGCGTTCCGCAAATCACGGCGATCTATGATTGCGCGACTGTGGCCCGCCAGTACGGTGTGCCGATCATTGCTGACGGAGGAATCCGTTATTCCGGGGATATCGTCAAAGCTTTGGCGGCGGGTGCGGATGCAGTCATGTTGGGAAGCCTGTTTGCCGGAACGGAGGAATCTCCCGGGGAATCAGAAATTTACCAAGGACGCCGGTTCAAGGTGTACCGGGGAATGGGATCCATCGGCGCCATGCAACAGGGGAGCAAAGACCGTTACTTCCAGGAAGATGCGCAAAAACTCGTTCCGGAAGGCATCGAAGGACGGGTTCCGTACAAAGGGCCTTTGGCCGATACCGTGTATCAATTGATCGGAGGCATCCGTGCCGGAATGGGTTACTGCGGTGCGGCCACATTGAAAGAACTGAAGGAAAACAGCCGGTTTATCCGGATCACCAATGCCTCTTTGCGCGAAAGCCATCCGCATGATGTCCAAATCACCAAAGAAGCGCCCAACTATCATTTATAATCCATCCGTTAAAATGCAAGCTGTTGATCGTTGATTCGGTCAACAGCTTTTCTTCGTGATGCGAAATTTTTCTTTTCTTGTCCATTTCTTTTTTTATTGCAATTTTGTAAAATGATTCTCATCCTTTTCATCCTTTTCGAATGTTGTTGTAGAGGACGATTTCAAAACAGAGACAGGGAAGTAGGGAATGAGCGACGATGAATCATTTTCATGACAAAAAAGTTTGGTTGTTTTTAAGCGCGTTTGCTTTTTTCATATGGATGTTTCCGGTTCCGGTGCAGGCTGAGCAGGCAGAGCTTCCTCCAGTGGAAGCGCGTTCTTATTTTTTGATGGATTTTTATTCCGGGGTGGTTTTGGCCGCGAAAGATGAAGAAACCCCTTATCCCCCGGCCAGCATGACCAAAATGATGACGGCCCTGGTGGTTTTGGATGACATTCAGGACGGAAAATTGCATTGGGATGATGTGGTGACGGTCAGCAAACGGGCGGCCGATGTGGAAGAAGCACAAATTTATTTAACCGAAGGCGAAAAGATCACGGTCAAGGAACTTTTTGAAGCGATGTTGATTTATTCCGCCAATGATGCGACCGTGGCCTTGGCGGAACATGTGGGCGGAAGCGAAGAAGGATTTGTCGACCGGATGAATGAAAAAGCGAAAGAAATTGGGATGAACAACACCCATTTTCAAGGAGCCTCCGGTTTGGATCTGCATCTGTATCCCGATCCGCCCAAGGTGCCCGGGAAACACGTGATGTCGGCCCGGGACACGGCGATTCTTGCTTCGACGTTGATTCAAAGACACCCCGAAGTTCTGAAGGTAACGGCGACGGCGAAATATAAGGTCCGGCCCGGAACCAACCGGGAACAAACGGTGACGAACTGGAACCTTATGCTTCCGGATTTTGTGTATGCCTATCCGGGTGTGGACGGAATGAAGACCGGACATACCAATGCCGCCGGTTATTGTTTCACGGGAACCGCGCAACGGAACGGATACCGCTTGGTTTCGGTCGTGATGGGAACCGCGAATGATCAAAGGCGTTTTTCTGAAACGAAAAAACTTTTGGATTACGGATTTGACCAATTTTCATTCACCACTTTGGTCCCGGAACACGGAAAAGTAAAAGGGCAAGAATCATTGACATTGCCTAACGGCGTGGAACGGACCGTCCCGGTGGAAGTGGAAAAAGCCGTGTCGCTGCCGGTTCAAAAAGGAGAACAAGGCAAATATTCCATCAAAGTGGAGTTTGATTCCAACGTGAAAGCCCCTCTGGAGAAAGGCACCATTGTCGGAAAAGCATATGTCGTTTATGATGGAAAGAAAATGGAAGGCTTCAAACCAATCAATGTGGTCACTTCTCAATCCGTGGAAGAAGGGAGCTGGATTCGCCTCTTTTTCCGCTCGGTGGGGGATGAAATTTCAAGTTGGTTTGATTGATTATTTTTCAAATGCTTCCATTCAATTATAATAAAAGAGGGAGGAAAAGGGGGATTTTCTCTCTTGCAAAATGAAACCCCCCTTCCATGACGATCACAGTTGAAGACATCCATAAGATCACAGAGGAGGCAGCAAGATGAGTCAAACACGGAAAACAGGAACGGACCGGGTAAAACGCGGGATGGCTGAAATGCAAAAAGGCGGCGTCATCATGGACGTGGTGAACGCCGAGCAGGCCAAAATTGCCGAACAAGCCGGCGCGGTGGCAGTGATGGCGCTGGAGCGCGTTCCGTCGGATATCCGTGCGGCAGGAGGCGTTGCCCGCATGGCTGATCCGCGTGTGGTGGAAGAAGTGATGAACGCTGTTTCCATTCCGGTAATGGCCAAAGCACGGATCGGCCATTTTGTCGAAGCGCGTGTATTGGAATCCATGGGGGTTGATTATATTGATGAGAGTGAAGTGTTAACCCCGGCGGATGATTTGTTCCATATCGACAAATCCCAATTCACCGTTCCATTTGTATGCGGTGCCCGTGATTTGGGGGAAGCGTTGCGTCGCATCGGGGAAGGGGCATCCATGATCCGGACCAAGGGGGAACCCGGTACCGGAAACATTGTGGAAGCGGTTCGCCATATGCGTAAGATGCAGGCACAAATTCGCCAAGTGCAAAATATGTCCCGTGATGAATTGATGGCCGAAGCGAAAAAACTGGGGGCTCCGTATGAACTGCTCCTGGAAGTGCATGAGACCGGAAGATTGCCGGTGGTCAACTTTGCGGCAGGAGGCGTCGCCACCCCGGCGGATGCCGCACTCATGATGCACTTGGGATCCGATGGCGTGTTTGTGGGCTCCGGTATTTTTAAATCGGAAAACCCGGAAAAATATGCGCGCGCGATTGTGGAAGCGACCACCCATTATGAAGATTTTGCTTTGATTGCAGAAGTCTCCAAAGATCTGGGTTCGGCGATGACCGGGATTGAAATTTCCAAACTGAGTGCGGAAGAACGGATGCAAGAGCGCGGTTGGTGACATAAGGAGGACAGATCCGATGAAAATTGGAGTATTGGCATTACAAGGCGCAGTCCGTGAACATATCCGCCTGCTTCAACAAACCGGGGCAATGGCCGTGGCGGTGAAGAGGGCGGAAGAGTTGTCGGATCTGGACGGTCTGGTGATTCCGGGCGGGGAATCCACAACGATTGGCAAATTGGTGAAAAAATATGAACTGACCGAACCGATTCTCGCGCTTCATCGTGCTGGGAAACCCATTTTCGGAACCTGTGCCGGAATGATCCTGATTGCCAAAAATATCGGGCCGGAAGAAGAACCCCATTTGGGCATCATGAACATCACGGTGAAGCGGAATGGGTTTGGACGCCAGCGGGAAAGTTTTGAAGCGGAGCTGGCGTTAAAAAACATTGCTGATGATTACCCGGCGGTCTTTATTCGTGCTCCTTACATCGAAAAGGTGGAACCGGGAGTCGAGGTCTTCGCCGAAGTGGACGGAAAAATTGTCGCTGCCAAGCAAGGGAATTTGCTCGCGATGTCTTTCCATCCGGAATTGACCGAAGATCCGCGGGTTCACGCTTATTTTGCTGAAATGGTTCGTGAATCGATGGCAGAAAAAGCAGTATAACGGAAAATTTTCATTCTTGACGGAATCCTCCCTGTTTTGGGGAGGATTTTTTGGTTGGGATGGTTACAAAGGGTGTACAATCGGATATAATAAAAGGTAAAATTTGAAATGGCAGGCCGCGAGGAAAAGGCGAGTAGCTGATTGTTTTGCCATCCAGAGAGGCGGTGGAAGGTGCGAACCGTCCAAAATGATCAGTGAATCCACCTTGGAGCGAGGCACGAAGCGAACCGGGTTCGCATAAGTGTTTTCGGTGAACGAACCGTTATCTCGTCAGAGCGGGCCGGTGGATGCGTCCACGGCCAAGAAGGGTGGCAACGCGGAACCTTCCGTCCCTTGTATGAGGGGGGAAGGTTTATTATTTTATAGGAGGTGTGTGTGAGTGCTGGATATGAAAATCCTTCGCAATCAAATGGAGGATGTGAAGAAAAAATTATCGACAAGAAATGACGAATTGGAAGGACTCCGCGCCTTCACGGAATTGGATCAGCGGCGACGCGCATTGATTCAGCAAAGTGAGCAATTGAAAAACAAACGGAACGTGGTATCCAAAGAAATCTCCCAAAAGAAAAAGAACAATGAGGATGCAGAAGACAAAATCAAGGAAATGCGCCAAGTGGGAGAGGAAATCAAACGGTTGGATGAAGAATTGCGCCGGTATGAAGAAGAAATGAATCAAATCCTGCTCCAACTTCCTAACATTCCTCATGAAAGCGTTCCCGTCGGAAAGTCGGAAGAAGAGAACGAAGTGGTTCGCACATGGGGGGAAGTTCCCGCTCCTTCCTTCGAGCAGAAGCCGCACTGGGAACTGGCGGAAGAATTGGATTTGCTTGATTTTGAACGCGCCGCCAAAGTAACGGGTTCCCGGTTTGTCTTTTATAAGGGTCTGGGAGCGCGTCTGGAGCGGGCGTTGATCGATTTCATGCTGGATTTGCATACCAGGGAGCATGGATATACGGAAATTATTCCGCCTTATATTGTGAACCGCCGCACCATGACCGGTACAGGGCAATTGCCCAAATTTGAGAACGATGCCTTTAAGCTGGCGGAAAATACGGATTATTTCTTGATTCCCACTTCCGAAGTACCGGTCATAAACTATCATGCCGGCGAGATTTTGTCTTTGGAAGACCTGCCCAAATATTACACGGCTTACAGCAGTTGTTTCCGCTCGGAAGCGGGATCGGCCGGACGGGATACCCGCGGTTTGATTCGTCTTCATCAATTTAACAAAGTGGAATTGCTGAAATTGGTCCATCCGGAATCATCCTATGAAGAGCTGGAAAAAATGGTGGAGAATGCCGAAAAGGTCTTGCAATTGTTGGAACTCCCCTATCGGGTGGTGGCTTTGTGTACGGGAGATCTCGGGTTTTCTGCCGCCAAAACCTATGATCTGGAGGTATGGATGCCCAGCAATCAAAGCTATCGGGAAATCTCTTCCTGCAGCAATTGTGAAGATTTCCAAGCGCGCCGCGCACAAATCCGCTTCCGTCCCGGTCCCAAAAGTAAACCGGAGTATGTCCATACGCTCAATGGTTCGGGACTGGCCGTGGGACGGACCGTTGCCGCCATCTTGGAAAATCACCAGCAAGCGGATGGAACGATCCGGATTCCCGAAGCATTGCGTCCTTACATGGGCGGAATCGAGAAGATTGGATAAAATAAATCCCTGCAGATATTGCAGGGATTTATCTTTTGAGGTTGGTTGACATCGCACAAAAAATCAGTATAATATAACTTTGTAATTGAATATTTACATTGTGGAGAGGTGGTCGAGTGGTTTAAGGCAGCGGTCTTGAAAACCGCCGAGGGTTCACGCCCTCCGTGGGTTCGAATCCCACCCTCTCCGCCAAATGGACAGAAAGGTTTCGCGGAAAGCGAAACCTTTTTCTTTACTGCCAGGTTAAATTTTTACGGGATGCGTTTGATGTGTGATCCATGTTGTTGCTGGTTGTTCATGCACAAAAGATATCATTCATGGAAAAAAACATTAAAAAAACATAAAAAATTAATCAAATAGAAAGAGAATCGACATTCATCAGCAGGGGTTCTTAAATAAAAGGATTGAACCAACGGCCTGATTCATGTAAATTCAGAATTAAAGATATAGTTTTCACAATGATTTGATCAAATGTTAAAATCTCATTCAACATTTAAAACAAGGAGGGTAAAGAATGTTCTACTTAAAAATTGAAACTGAAAAAAACGGGGAAATCAAAACGCATGAATACCCCGCCGGATTTGAGACCGAAGAATCCGCCAACGAATACATAAAATCTCTGATTCGCTTGTTTCCCAAAAAACATGAAGCCAGCCGCTTCTATATCAGTACGGACAAAAGCAATTGGAAAGAAGTTCAGGTTGAAGTTTGAGACAATCCGACAAAAAGCTGAATATGATCAAAGTGGGAGGGGGAAACCTCCTCTTTTTTTTATCAATCTTAACATTTATATTAGCACAAGATGTTGTGGATAGTGTGGATAAAATTGTGGATATGTTGATAAATTTTATTTTTATACAACATACTGAATGAAAAAAAAGAGCCGGCTTTTTAGCGCGACTCACCGGAGGGTATCGGTTTTTTCCCGTGATTCAATCCCGTTGAAATCTTACATTTTCATTATAACGAATCATCGGTTGATTCGAAATATTATTATGGAAAGGGTCATAAAAAAGACACATGCATAATTATGAATGATGGTTTTTGGAAGAAGAAGTTTTGAAGGTTAATTCCTCAAACATATTCTCCATTTTCAAGATCACGCTTTGATTATGGGATAGTTGTTCTTGGACCAAGGGAAGGGTTTCTTCAATGATACGGGCAGCCCAGATCAGCCATGGATTATGCATTCCATCGGCTCCTTTGGAAGTGGTTTTGTTTTATTATTATATCATATATTCGGCGAAATAGGAACGTATGTTCTTGTTTTGGGGTTGAAAAGCATGCTGTTCCGAAATTGCACTATATGTTGTGGATAATGTGGATAAAGTTGTGGATATGTTGATGGGCCGGCATCGGGATCAGCTGTTTTAAATGCATTAAAAAATCTGTACCAAGGGAAAAGATGGTTTATTCAAAGGTTGAAAGCTTTTTTTGAAACTGTTTTTGGTTTGACAGGATGTTGTAATCATCCGGCTTTTTTCCGTGGAACCGGTCTCACTTTGCCGGCAGAAAACAACCGGGTTTGGCATTGCCCCGGTCCGGCAGAAAGAATGGAATTATTCATTTTGTTCAGGAAAAGGAAAATGAATCGTAAACAAAACGCCGTTTTCTTCATTGGTCAGCTGGTAAGGGAACGAATGGATATCCAAAATCTGTTTCACGATATAAAGCCCCAAACCGCTTCCCCCGGTGTTTCGGTTTCGGGATTTTTCCAAACGGTAAAAGGGTTCGAAGACTTTTTGCAGTTCGGCTTCCGGGATGGAGGCTCCCGTATTCAGTACGTGAAATTCGATATGGGAGTTTTTTTGTGCAAGGGAAATCCGGACGGTTTCGCCGGAAGGAGCATAGTTGATGGCATTGTGGATGATGTTTGCCACCGCTTTTTGCAGATAGCCGGGATCGGCTGTGACAAACAGGTCCGGCTCGATGTTCACGTCAAATCGGATTTGTTTGTCCTCGCGGAAAAATTCCAGCCTTTTGATGACGGATTGAATCATGCCTGATAAAGAAACGGTTTTTTTCAGCGGATGAAATGCATCCGATTCCAGTTTGGAGACTTCCAGGATTTCTTTTACCAGTTGTTCCATGTTTTTGATAATCGAATAGGATCGGCGCAAATATTTATCCCGGTCTTTGTACACACCGATTTGGTGGATCATGCCTTCCAGTTGCCCCATCACGGCCGTGATCGGTGATTTCAATTCATGCGAAATGGTCGCCATCCATTCCCTCCGCTTCGCTTCTTGTTCCCTTTCGCGTTGAATGTCATTTTTTAACTTCGCATTGGCTTGTTGCAATTCGGACATCGTTTGTTTGAGATTTTGCGACAATTCATTCAGGCTCTGGGACAATTCCCCGATTTCATCATCGGACCGGTTTTCCAACCTCTGGCTGAAATCCAGTTTGGCCATTCGCTTGGCCACTTGATTAATTTTAAGCAGGGGTTGGGTGATCAGTTTGGTGTAGAGAAATGCACCAACCATGGAGATCAACAGGACAAAAAAACCCATGTACGGCATCAGCATCAAAATGGCATTGGAAGCCTCATCGATAGGCTGCAAGGTGGCGACAAAAATGGCGATAAACCGGCCGTCCTGAAAGGAGATGGGTTTTTCGATGATCCGGATCGGCGGGATGCCATCTGTTTCCTTTTCGTAATTATTACGGTACGGGATTTTAACCAAAGGAGAAGAGGAAGACGGAATCGAAATCATGTTTCCCTGTTGATCCCGGATCAGCAAATGGATGTTGTAGTCATGGGTGAATTCGTATAAAAGGTTTTGTGCTTGGGAAACGGGAACCTCCGAAACATCGGCCAACAATTGGTCGATGCCGTGGTTTAATTTATTGATCTTGTATTCATAATAAAAAGAAGGCAACAAAAAATAAAAGGCAGCAAACAGGATGCTGGTGGTCAGAGCGATCAGCAGGCTGGTGATCCAAAAAATTTTCAGGGTAATGCTTTTTTTATGCTGTATCAAGCTTGTAGCCCACTCCTTTTACCGTCTGTATGTAGGGGACCCCCAATTTTTTGCGCAAGTTTTTGATATGGGTGTCGACAACCCGGGGATCTCCGTAATAATCAAATCCCCAAACTTTGTTGAGCAAAAGCTCTCTTGAACACACTTTCCCTTTGTGTTTCATCAGGGTTTGCAAAATTTCAAATTCCTTGGTCGTCAAGTGTTTTTGATGCTTGCCGACATAAACGTTATAGCCGTCCAAATCCAATGTGATTTCCTGGTACTTTAATTTTCGCGTTGACTCTGCTGTCTGATAGGTTCTGCGCAGCACGGCTTCGACGCGTTTGATCAAAATATGAAAAGAAAACGGTTTGGTGATGTAATCATCCACCCCCAGCTCAAATCCTTTCAGTTGGTCGGCTTCCTCATCCAAAGCCGTCAGCATGATCACGGGAACACCGGATTGTCGGCGGATGGCTTTCAATACCTGATATCCGTTCATCTCCGGGAGCATGACATCCAAAATCAACAGGTCCGGATTCGTTTCCATAAATTTTTGGATTCCTTCTTTTCCGTCACCGGCCACATCGACATAGTAATCCTGAACCGTTAAAAATTCACGAATCAGCTCCTGAATATCAGCGTCGTCCTCGATGACCAAAATATGGTATGGCATGATGACCCTCCGTATCGTTTCGTTTCTTTTGTTATGATAGCAAATTTATTTATGAAAAGACGGGACATACTAAGAAAAAGTGGTCCGCTTCAGGTGGAGGAGTTGTTATGCAGGAGCTTATCAGCCATCTTTTTTATCTTTTGTTGGTCCTCATCTTTGTCTTGTTAAACGGTTTTTTTGTGGCTTCCGAGTTTGCCATTGTGAAAGTCCGTTCCAGCCGGATCGCGCAGATTGACACCAAGCGGGGAAGAGTTGCACAACAGGTTTTGTCCAATCTGGATGAATATTTATCGGCCACTCAATTGGGAATCACCTTGGCGTCTTTGGGGCTTGGATGGATCGGGGAACCGGCGATCGCACGGTCTTTGGAGCCCTTTTTTCGTTGGGTCGGGATTCCGGAACTTCTGATTCATACAATTTCTTTTGCGATTGCCTTTTCCTTGATCACCTTTTTGCATATTGTGATCGGGGAAATGGCCCCCAAATCGCTTGCCATTCGCCAGTCGGAACGGATCACTTTATGGACGTCTGTTTTTCTGCACGGATTTTACAGGTTGTTTCGCCCGTTTATTTTTTTGTTGAACCAGTCCGCTAATTGGTTTCTCCAAAGATTTGGCGTCGGAACGAGCGAAACGCAACAAGCGCATACCGAAGAAGAAATCCGCATGTTGATTGCTCAAAGCCATCGCAGCGGTTTCATTGACCAGACCGAACTCAAGCTGTTTGACAATGTGTTTGATTTCACCGAACGCGTCGCCAGGGAAGTGATGGTTCCCCGTGTGCGAATGCATTGTATGTACGTGGAAAAACCGCTCGAAGAAAATCTGAACATCATCAAGCAGTTTCATCACACCCGTTTTCCTTTGTGCAAATATGACAAAGACAATATCCAGGGACTGATTCACATCCGGGATGTTTATGAGCAACTGGTGGAAGGAAGAAAGCCCGATTTAACGGCGTTGGTACGCCCGGTTGTCGTTGTGCCGGAAACGATGGAAATCAAGGATGTGCTTCGCCAATTGCAGAAAAAGAAAACAGGAATGGCGATTGTTATCGATGAATTTGGCGGGACATCCGGGCTGGTTACCACGGAAGATATCATCGAAGAGATTTTCGGCGAGATTCAAGATGAATTTGATGATGAAAGGCCATTTTTCCAAAAAGAAAAACAAGGCATCCTGATTGATTCCGGGTTGTTGATTGAAGAAATCAACAATTATTTTAACATCCATATTGAGGACGAAGATAATGACACCATCGGGGGCTGGTTGTTTTCCAAGCTGGAAAAAGTGCCGAGCGTCGGGGATCAAGTGGAGTTTGAGGGATTTGTGTTCACGGTCAAAGAAATGGACCAGTGGCGCATTTCCCGCATCTTGGTCGAACAACATAACACCGCCGAAAAAAAGGGCGATGTAGTCCGGTAAAAGGGCATCGCCCTGCGGGTTAAACCAATTTTCGGCTCAGGATTTCCTTTAATTTGTTGGTGGGGTTGGTCAGTGTTTGTTGTCCGTTGACATAAACCTGTCCCAGTTCGTGAGGATTCCAGGACAATGTGGTGTAAAAAGACTGATTGGCCCGGATCATTTCCAGGTTCATCAACACTTCGCTGTCAGAGAGATTGAAAACCACATTCAACTCGTCGATATAACCGTGGTAACGCCCGATGGGCCGGAATTGGAATACTTGTTGAAAACCGAAAGGCTTGGCTTCCGGATCATATTGGTTATAAATCTGATACAAAATAAATTCCGACTCCTCGATTTGTTTCAGGCAATTTTGCACGGTTGGATGGGGAAGCACCTCAATCAGGTCTTCGTCACTGGGATCGATGGCCATTTTGATGTCCAATCCGGTTTTTAAGTAAATGGGGTAACTGCCTGTGGACATCGGTGTGACAATCGGCAGATGAATCTGAAAAGGAATTTCCTTGGTCTCATTGGCTTGAATGACAAAGGATTTGGACAACTGGTATTCTTGCAGGATGTAAGAGACTTTTTTATTGTATCTTAAATAATGAATCACCAGATACAAATAAATATCGTCAATTTGTTGTTCGGCTTGTCCGCCTTGTATAAATACAACGCCTTGAACTGAATCGCCGGCGTAAAAAGTTTCTTGGTTCAGGCGGGTGTCCACTTGTGCGGCTCCGATTCCCAAGCTGGCTAATGATTTGAAAATCAACAGGTATCCCTCCTTTGGGCGAGAATTTGGTTAAAAAGACCAATTATATCATAACACAAAATAAGACATTTCCCGATATTGAATATTTTTCTGTTTTTTATGGGCACTTTTCCGGGGTTTCTACATAGTATGAGAAGAAGACACTTTATCAGAAAAATGGGGGATGTCCATGTGCGGAATTACCGGATGGATAGATTTTACGAGGGATTTGACCCGGGAACGGGAAATTTTACGCCGGATGAATAAAACGCTCCAATCCAGAGGACCGGATGGAGAAGGGTTTTGGTTTTCCGAACATGCCGCTTTGGGACACCGGCGGCTGATCGTGATTGACCCGGAAGGCGGAAACCAACCGATGGTGAAAAAAGTGGATGGGTATGAATTTGTCATTAATTATAACGGCGAAATCTACAACATGGAGGAACTCCGCCTCAAACTCCGGTCATTGGGGCATACCTTTGAGACCCGGTCCGATGTGGAATTGATCTTGACGGCGTACTTGGAATGGGGGGAAGATTGTCCCAAGCATTTAAATGGAATTTTCGCTTTTGTCATTTGGGACGGAAAAAAGCAGGCTTGTTTTGCGGCCAGGGACCGGTTGGGGGTAAAACCGTTCTTTTATACCAAAACAAAAGATGCTTTTCTGTTCGGATCCGAGTTGAAAGCCATTCTGGCCCATCCGGAAGTGGAACCGGTATTGGATGATCAAGGGTTGGCCGAAATTTTGGTGATAGGCCCGGCAAGAACCCCGGGATGCGGAGTGTTTAAAGACATTCATGAATTGCGTCCCGGACAGATGCTCCGTTATGACCGGAACGGCCTCAAAACGTGGACTTACTGGGAGCTGACCAGCCGCGAGCATGAAGATGATCTGGAAACCACGGCCGAAAAAGTGCGCGAACTTTTCCGGGATGCGGTGAAAAGGCAATTGGTTTCGGATATTCCTGTGGGCACGATGCTGTCGGGGGGATTGGATTCCAGTGCCATCGCGACATGCATGGCACAGGTTTATAAAGAAGAAAACCGGGGGCCGTTGCATACTTTTTCGGTGGATTATATTGATAATGAAAAATACTTTCATGTCAATGAATTTCAGCCCAATGCCGATCCCCCTTGGGTCAAAATGATGTCGGAAGAGATCGGGTCTGAGCACCATACCATTTTACTGGATAATCATGAACTGTTTCGCAGTATCATCCAAGCGATGGAGGCAAGGGATTTGCCGGGGATGGCCGATGTCGATGCTTCCATGCTCCTTTTTGCCAGAGAAATCAAGAAAGAAATGTCCGTGGTTCTTTCCGGGGAATCCGCGGATGAAGTGTTCGGCGGGTATCCGTGGTTTCACCGGGAAGAGATGGTGAATGCCGATACGTTCCCTTGGGCGCGCTTGGTTGAAAAACGGCTTCCTTTTATTTCCCCGGAAATAAAAGAACGGGTGAATCTGTTGGAATATGTGGAAGCAAGGTATCAAGAAGCCTTGTCGGAAGTTCCGCGCTTTTGTGAAGATCACACCCGGGAAGCACGGATGCGGGAAATGTTTTATTTGAATTTAACCCGATGGATGCCCACCTTGCTGGACCGGAATGACCGCATGAGCATGGCATTCGGTTTGGAAGTGCGCGTGCCGTTTTGTGATCATCATTTGGTGGAATATGTGTGGAACATCCCCTGGTCGATGAAAAAGCATGGAAACCGGGAAAAAGGATTACTGCGTTATGCCATGAAAGAGGTTCTCCCCCAACCCATTGTTGAGCGCAAAAAAAGCCCCTATCCCAAGACCCATCATCCCGATTATTTGCGCCTGATGAAAAAACAAATTCGCGAAATCCTGGATGACCCGTCGGCGCCGTTATTTCAATTATTGGATCCAAAGGAAGTCGAAAATTTCATGAATCAGGATTTGACCCAGTTGCATTTGCCTTGGTTTGGTCAATTGATGAACGTGCCGGCCTTGTTGGCTTACTGGTGGCAAATCAATGAATGGATGAAACGGTATAAAGTGGTGATCCAATAAACGCGGGAATGAATTCAATCCCGCGTTTTTTGGCATAAAATAACACCGTTCTTTTTTATATTAATAATTTACTTCATTAAAGCAATGGCGTTATAATGGATGGAGCATGATTGTACTTTATCGGACGGTGATAGAAACGATGCAAAATCAAGAAACAAAGTTGAAAAAGGATCTCGGTTTCTGGCCTGCGATTTCCTTGGTGGTGGGAGTTGTCATTGGTTCGGGAATCTTCGTCAAGCCCGGTACGGTGCTGGATTATGTGGGAGGGGACTCCTCTCTGGCCTTATTGGCTTGGTTATTGGGCGGTTTATTGATGCTGGCCGCGGGCCTGACCATTGCCGAGCTGAGTGCCCGGATTCCCAAAACCGGCGGGCTTTATATTTATTTGGAGAACGTATACGGAAGGTTTTCCGGTTTTTTAAGCGGCTGGGTGCAGACGGTGATTTATCAGCCGGCGCTGATCGGATCCATGGGGCTTTACTTCGGATTGTTGACAGGGAATTATTTATCTTTGGCTGAATCCTGGCATCTGTGGATTGGCATTGGAACCGTGCTTTTTCTGACCATCGTCAACAGTCTGGGCGTGAAATACGGCGGAATCATCCAAGTGATCACCACGATTGCCAAATTGGTGCCCATTGTCCTGATTTCCACATTTGGATTGTGGCAAGGTTCCGGCGACATCTTTTCTTCCGCAACCTTCGGGGGAAGCAAAGAAGGACTGGGGGCTGCCATGCTTGCCGCCATGTTTGCTTATGACGGTTGGATTGCGGCTTCATCAGTGGCGGGGGAAATGAAAAACCCGGCGAAAATCCTTCCCAAGGCGCTGAGTCTCGGTTTGGTAGTCATTATTGTCGCTTATCTTGCGGTCAATCTGGCTTTGCTTTCCGTCATGCCGGCCGGCCAGATTCAAGCGTTGGGTGAAAATGCAGCGGGGACGGCAGCCGGTCTCTTGTTTGGAGAGGTCGGACAACAAATCATCAGTATCGGTATTATCATTTCTATTTTTGGCGGTTTAAACGGGAAAATTTTAAGCTATCCCCGGCTTGCGTTTGCCATGGCCAATGACCGCCTGCTGCCGGGAGGAAACTTCTTGTCGCAGGTACATCCCAAATTTGGCACGCCGATCCGCGCGATTTTGTTGCAAATCCTGCTGGCTGTCCTGTTCATGGTGTTGAGTGACCCGGATCGTTTGTCGGAAATCGCCATTTTTGCTATTTTTATTTTCTACATCCAGGCTTTCATTGCCGTATTCTTGCTGAGAAAAAGAGACCCGGAATGGGTTCGCGAAAAAGGGAATTACCGGGTGCCGCTTTATCCGGTGACTCCGGTTCTGGCGATTATCGGTTCTTTGTTTGTGGTCTTCAGTATGCTGACCCACGACTTGGAAGGAGCCGTGATCACCATCCTCATTGCTTTGGCCGGTTTGCCGTTTTACGGATGGATGAAACGAAAAGAAAAACTTGCGGATCAATAAAAAAGTGTCGCCGGTATTTCAGCTCCGGCGACACTTTTTTTGTATCCCTGATAGCCCGAATTTCTCCAGCCGTGTATTACCGGAACCGGGGATCCAGCCCCATGGCAGAAAAAAGCCGGGGTTTCCCCCGGGTGGATCAGGCCGCTTGTTGGGAGCGTTGTTGCTGTTTTTTTCTTAAGGCGGCTTTTTTGCCGTGCAAGATGAAATACAGGAAAATCGACAGGAGAACAAGGAATGAAAGCATCAAATACATACTCCGGAAGTCCATGTACTGGATGACGATCCCGATCAAGTAAGGGCCGATGCCCACGCCGCCATCCACCAGAGAATAGAAGGTGGAAGTGGCCAAACCGACTTTGTGCTTGGGGGATTCTTTAATGGCAACCACCTGGCAACAGGACATGAGGGCGCCGAACCCAAGCGCAAGCAATGCACCTGCCAACAGCAGAACGGATCCGCTCCGGGCTTGGCTGAGGAACAGGAAACAAAGCGCATGCAAAATGATGGCCGGATATAGAACCATGTTTTCCCCTTTCAAGTCCAGCAGTTTCCCGGCAAAAGGGCGCGAGATCAGAAGCATGACGGCATAGACGATAAAAAAGAAGCCGGCAGACTCAGTCAAATTCACTTCGATGGCATAAGAATTGATAAACGAAACGATGCCGGAGTAAGTGATCCCGATGAGAACCATGTATAAAGAAATCGGAAGAGCCTTCTTTTCAAAAAAATCCCAGAAGCTGAATCCGCTTTTCATCGCCTGCAGCTGTTCCTCGGTGACGGAGACTTGAGGAATGTCCGCAAAAAAAGCGAAGAGCAAGGAAAGGAATGAAAAGAGTGCACAAAACTCAAAGATCACTTGGTAATCCGCGTGTTGGGAAATGAAAAGGCCGAGAAACGGACCGATGGCGGTTGCCACGGTGGTGCTCAAGGTGAAATAACCAATGCCTTCACCTTTCCGATGATGAGGAATCATGTCCATGACCGCCGTTTGCATGGCCGTCGAAGCACACCCGAAAGCAGCTCCGTGAAGAAAACGGATCAACAGCAACAAAATCAAATGATCAGCAAGAAAATAGCACAAGGTGGCAATCAGGTAAAAAAACAATCCTCCCAAAAGCAGGCGTCTTCGGCCGATCACTTCAATGTATTTTCCGGCAAACAACCGGGAAACCAATGCCCCGATGACAAAAATCCCCGCAGCCAGTCCGGCCGAGCTTTCGGAGGCATGATACTGTTTCACGGCATAAACGGCCATGGTGGTCATCAATAAGTAAAAAATTAGGGACACGAAAGAATTGGACAAAAATAAAAAAAGGAAATTTTTCGTCCACAGCTTGTCATTTTCCATATAAAACCATCACTCCTTTATCATGTAATGAAAAAGAAGCCGGCCCCGATCGGCGACTTCTTTTTAAAGCAAAATAAAATGCGCCCTCCACAACAGAGTCAGCGCGTTTCCTGGAGCACCGGAAGGATTGGAACCCCCGGCACGCGGGTGAAAATCCGCAATCACACGGTTAAAATATTTCGATACCCTAAATATACCATATCATCGAATTTTCTTCAATAATCATCGGTTCTTCTTCAGACGGTCGGCTTACCGGCTTCTCATAAAATAAAACGCCGCCTTTCTTTACCGGCAATTGCATGGTAAAGTGGCGGCTGTACGTACGGATCAGGAATTTTCACGGTTAACTGTGAAACCCTGCATCCTGTCCGGCTTGGTGCACCCGAGAGGACTCGAACCTCCGACACGCGGTTTAGGAAACCGCTGCTCTATCCTGCTGAGCTACGGGCGCTCAATGTTTAATGATCCAATCTTCATTATAACGTTTGGGAATAAAAATGTCCAGATATTGCGGATGGCCGAAAAAGGTGTATTTGGCCGGAAATTCCTTCATCCATGCATAATAAAACGCGTTTTGAAAAAAATAGGGACGTGGACTTCGCATGGAAAAGAGGGATGATGATGCAAGAATTGCATAAGACCTTGAATCAGCAACTGGCCAATTTTGGCGTTCTTTATTTTAAGCTTTATCATTATCATTGGTTTGTCAAAGGAGAAAAGTTTTTTGAACTCCATGCCAAATTCGAGGAATTTTACAAAGAAGCGGCATCTTACATTGACGAAATTGCAGAACGGATTTTGGCCATCAAAGGCATTCCGCTCAGCACCATGAAAGAGTATTTGGATCATGCCACCATCCAAGAAGCGGTGGGCAACGAAACCGCTGAACAAATGGTGGAGCAATTGATTCAAGATTTCCAAGTGGTGGTGGACGAGGCAAAAAAAGGCATCAAAGAAGCGGAACGCGCCGAAGATGATTCCAGTGCCGATTTGTTGACCGACATACGGACAAACCTTGAAAAACACATTTGGATGCTGACGTCATACTTGGCCAAGTGAAGAAAAGAGGGCACCTTCCGGGAGGTTGGGAAGATGCCTTCTTTCGTTTTTACTTTTTGGGGAGGGCATCATGATCCATATATCTTTCCCCGTTTAATTCACTGATTACATTGATGGCGACCCGGGCTCCGTCCCCGGCGGCAATGACGGTGTGGAAGCTCGCGCCGGCACAGATTCCGGCCGCCCAGATCCCATCAATATTGGTTTTTCCGTTTTCATCCACTTCAAAGATGGTTTTGATGAATGGTTCGGTTCCCGGCTTGGTTTGGATGCCGGTTTTGTCGGCAAGTTTGGCAACCATTCCGGTGGCCAGAATGACTTGCTTGGCTTGGATGGGTTCTCTGTTATCAGTTTCGATGACAAAATATTCCGATTCTCTGCGGATGTCGGACACGTTGTCTTTCACCCATTCCGCGCCAAACGAAACGGCTTGTTCCTGAATGGTTTTCAGCAAATCAGCCCCGTTGATTTCCTTGATACCGGGATAATTTTTTAACAAAGCTCTTCCAATGGGGGTTTTTTCATGATCGATCAGTATGGTTTTCTTTCCTGCTTTGGCTGCGAAAATCGCGGCGCTTGCACCGGTTGGACCGGCTCCGACGATGGCGATGTCAAACATGCAACCACCCTCCTGTGAAAAGGTTCTGTATAAATGATTTATATAGAATATTCTATCCTTATTCCTTGCGATTTGGAACAAGATGAAAAGGTCCCTGATTGCAGGAAAAAGAGTCTGTGGGGGACAGACTCTTTTTGCCTTATGTAGTCTTCTGAAAAGACATAGCTTATTTGGCTGGTAAATAAAAAATGAAAATCTATTTGTAGTATAACGCAAATGGAGACGGGATTCTATTTTTTTCTAAACTTCTGTTTGATTACTTCAATATATTATTGTTTTAGCGTATACTGATTTTAAATGGGTTTGTATCGGATTGACAGAAAACTGGGAGGACTTATTTATGCGTCATGAAAAAGTGGATTTGATTTTTAAAGCTGCCATTGAAGTGTTTGCGGAAAGCGGTTTTGATCAGGCGAAAATGGATGATATCGCCAAAGCGGCCGGCGTTGCGAAGGGAACCATTTATTATCACTTTAAAAGCAAAGAAGAACTGTTTGTCGGTTTGATGAATGAAGGCGTCCAAAAGCTGATTGACAGTGCACAGCGGAATGTGGATTTACACGAGTCGCCGACGGATCAATTGTTGGCATTGGTGGAGAATCAGGTTCATTTTTATGTGCAAAACGGAAAATTGGCCAAGCTGTTGTTGAGCGAAGCGTTCGGAACGAAAACAAGGCAACATCAGTTCCGGATTAAAATTGGCGAATATTTGAAGTTGATTGAGAAAGTGATGGAGGAAGGAAACCAGATCGGTGAATTCTGTGTCAAGCATGTTCCGGAAGCGGCCAGTGCATTTTTTGGGGCGGCCAGCGTGGTGGTTTTACAAAAATTGTATAGTTTGGAAGAATTGGATTCCGAACAAATCGAGAAAGATGTTCCGCAAATGATTGAAAGTCTCCAGCACATTGTTTTGTGCAGTATTAAAAATTCGCCATATTTTTAAGGAAATTATACTTGTTTATGCGAATAGGAGTAGTATAATATCATTTATACTGACCAGTCAGTTTTTGCGATCCCTGTGAGGAGGGGAATGATGAAAAGGAGGAAAGAGAACAAATTTTTGTTTTTGTCCGGTTTTAAGGATTTGGAGCGGTTATGGGCATCCAAGCCCATGCGCCTCGGTTTGGTCGGGATCCTTTTGATCCCCCTGATCTACTGCGTCATTTACCTGTCGGCGTTTTATGATCCCTATGAAAATTTAGAGTACCTGCCGGTGGCGTTGGTGAATGAAGACCAGGGAGCCGTTCGGGACGGAGAGAACTTGCATGTCGGAAATGAACTGGTGGAGGAACTGCAAAAGGATTCCAAGGTGAAATGGGAAGTGACCGACCGGAACAAGCTGGAGGAAGGTCTGGATAAAGGGACCTATTACATGGGAATCGTCATCCCCAAGAACTTCTCGCAAGCCGTGGTTTCCGTGGATTCTCCGGAACCGCTGAAAGGGCAGTTGGAGTATCACGTGGATAAGAGCAACAACTATTTGTCCGGGACGATCGGGGATTCCATCAAACGGGAATTGGAGATGAACCTGGATGAAAAGATAAGCAAAATTTACGTGGAACAAATTTTTGCGCAACTGTCGGATTCAGTGGAAGAATTGCAAAAAGCGGCAAACGGGGCCGGCTTGTTGGCGGAAAAAACCGGGGATGCCCAATCCGGTTCCGAAACCATTACCGGCAGCTTATCCAAGTTGGATCAAGGCGCCTCCAAAATCCTCGGGTATTTGCAACTGTTTAATCAAAAAGCAACCCAAGCGGAGAAGGAAATCAACAAGATTCCGATGGAGGATATGGAAAAGGCGCAACAAATCATTCATCAAGTGAATGATGAGATTCAAAAGCTTGCCAGGATTCCGCTGCCTGAGGATCCCCCGGATCTTAAAACACCGCTGTCGGAAGGGCAACGGTCGGTGAAAAAAGCCACGGAGGATCTGCAAAAAACCGAAGCGGATTTAAACCGGTTGATCGAAAAACATCCGGAACTGGCCCAAGACCCGTCGGTTCTTTCCATGAAGGAGTCTTTAAAAGAAGCGGAGGCGGGCAACGTATCGGGAATGAACCGGTTCCGCGAGATCGACCAAAAAATCCCCGACTGGGAAAAACATTGGAAAGAGTTTTTAAACGAAAGACAAAAAGTGGCGGACCATGCCAATCAGTTGACACAAAAAGTGGATCAGGCAGTGGCGAAAGCCAAGGAGTTAAAAGGAAAAGCGAGCCAGTTGGTTCAGGCGACTTCCCAGCTGTCTGACGGACAGCAACAGCTGGTCAGCGGCATCCGACAGCTGGAAACGGGAGCAGGAAAACTGTCGGAAGGATTGGGCAAAATCCAGTCCGGACAAAGTGAGTTGGCCCAAGGCTTGAGTGACGGGGTGGATAAAGCCAAAGACCAACTTCAAGGTTCGGAACAAAAAGAAGAAGTGATTTCCGATCCGGTACAGATAAAGGAAAATGTTCATCATGATGTACCGAACTATGCAACCGGATTTGCCCCGTATTTTATCTCTTTGTCGCTCTGGGTGGGCGCCATGTTGCTGTTTACCGTGGTCGATTTGTATCAAGTGTTTTCCCACCGCAAAGAGCCGCTTTCCGTGCCGGCCGCCGGATTGATCGGCATCGGGCAGGCAGTGTTGCTTATCACGGCCATCATCTGGGGCCTGAAGATCGAGCCGGAACTTCCGGGATGGCTCTATCTGTTCAGTATCGTGATGTCGATCACCTTTATCGCTTTGAACCATATGTTAAATGTCTTTTTGGGCAATGTGGGCCGCTTCCTGTCAATCGGGATTTTGATGCTGCAACTGGCATCCAGTGCCGGGACATATCCGGTGGAGTTGTTGCCTTCGTTTTTCCGCACGATCCACGATTATTTGCCCATGACTTACACCGTTCAGGGATTGCGTGCGATTTTGTCCAGCGGAAACATGGAGATCGTGGAACACTGCATGTATATTTTGCTCGCGTTTATGACCGCGGCGATTGTGATCACCCAGTTCCACCTTCAAATCGGAAAACCGTTGCTGAAAAAAGGCGTGCAGCAAATCAAATTAAAATGGAGCAAAGCATAAAAAAAGCGTCCGGATTAATCCGGACGCTTTTTTTGGGGAAGACTGTGAATGGCGGAACGGATCGCTTCCACAAACGGTTGAAAGCGGGGGGAAGGCTCACTTCCTCCGGGCCGGCTCAAATCCTTGAAAAGCTCCGAACGCATGCCCCGGGTCAGTTCGATTTGCAGTCCTTTGCCACGGGCGCCGCGATTGACGATGTTTTTCGGGTCTGTTCCTTTAAGACGGCCGGGGGTGACACCGACCGGAAAGGATGCATCCAACAGGTAAAGCCGGGTTTTTTTCAACAACGCCTCATCCCGGCCGCCAAGATAAACGAACGGTTTGTCGCCTTTGGTTCCGTGAACCGTGACCACACGGGAGGCATGGGCCACCAGGTTCAAGGCGCGCGGTTCGTCAAAACAGGTGGAAGTAATGTGGAGATCCCGGTTATTTTTCTTTTTTTTCCCGCGGAAATCATAAAAGCTCCACCTTTCGCCGGCGATGCCCCGGGCAATTTCGCTGGTGCCGGCTTCAATCCTCCCGCCGTGAATGGCTAAAATCACGATGTCGGGAAGGGCATACTGAATGTGAATCGTATAGTCTTTTCCGATTTGCTGATGTGCCGACAATTCTTTATAATTCGCATACTTATCCATTTTGAAAAGAATTCTCCTTTGGAACGAAAAAGATTTAAATCGTAATATTTACGATTTACATAGATGTCTAAGGGGGTTATAATGAAAAAGATCTGTGAACGAATTTTGTCTTGAGAAGGTGATCCATAACATGAAACACCTGAAAAGCGCCGTGTGCTGGATTCTTTTCACGGTCCTTGCGCTCACGGGCTGTTCGGCGGGAACCCCGGAAAAGGAGGCCAAACAGCCGGGGGATAAAATACAAGTGTATACCAGTATATACCCGCTCTACGACTTTGCGAAAAAAATCGGCGGCGAGCATGCGGTGGTGACCAATCTGGTGCCTCCGGGGGTTGAGCCGCATGACTTTGAATTCACAGCGCGTGATATGAGCAAAATGAGTGAAGCGGATTTATTTGTTTATAACGGCGGCGGGTTTGAACCGTGGATCGAGCGGGTGAGCCGGATGTTAAATCCGGAGAAAACCAAAATCGTCGAAGCATCCAAACCGATATCCCTGCTCCGTGATGATCAACACGGGGGACAAACCGATCCGCATGTGTGGCTGGATCCGATGTTGGCGAAAAAGCAGGCATCGGCAATTTTGGATGCCCTCATTCAGCTGGATCCCCAACACCAAAAGGACTATGAAAAAAATTATGAAGCGTTGGCCGCCGGGCTGGATCAACTGGACCGGGAATACCGGGACATGACGGAGAAAGCCGCCAAAAAAGAGTTTGCCGTTTCCCATGCCTCTTTTTCCTATCTGGCGAAGCGTTACGGACTGACGCAAATCGCCGTTTCCGGACTGAGTCCTTCCGACGAACCGAGCCCCAAAGAACTTCAACAAGTGGTGGAACAAGTCAAATCCCATGACATTGATGTGATTTTCTTTGAAACCCTGGTCAGCAACCGGATTGCCAATGTGGTGAAAAAGGAAGCCGGAGCCGAAGTTCTGGTTTTAAACCCGCTGGAAGGATTGACGGAACAGGAAATGAAGCAAGGGAAGGATTATTTTAGTGTCATGCGTGAAAATAAGGAAAACCTTGCAAAAGCATTGGGGGTTTCTTCTACAGATGAAAACGCCTCTGATTGAAATTGAGCATTTACATTATGCCTATGCGGAACAACCCGTACTGGAAGATATCCATTTGACTGTGGAGGAAGGGGAATTCCTCGGGATCGTGGGGCCAAACGGATCGGGCAAATCGACCTTGGTCCGGTGCCTGCTCGGCTTTTTAAAAACCCGGCAAGGACGCATCCGGGTAAGAGGCGAGGAAGTCTCCAAACTGCAAGACCGGCTGAATGTCGGCTACGTTTCCCAAAAAGCGAACAGTTTCCATTCGATGTTTCCTGCCACGGTGAAAGAAGTGGTTCAATCCGGCTTGTATGGAAAACTGGGGTTATTTCGGCGGCTGAAAAAAGAACATATCGAACAGGTGGAAAATGCCATCGATCTGGTCGGTTTGACGTCCGTCCAAAACAGGAGCATCGGCAAACTGTCCGGCGGTCAGCAGCAACGGGCTTTTATCGCCAGGGCATTGGTGGCTGAACCGGAGCTCCTTGTATTGGACGAGCCTACCGTGGGGGTGGACGAAAAAACAACCGGACAGTTTTATGATTTGTTAAACCGGCTTCACCGGGAAGAGGGTTTGACCTTGCTGATGGTGAATCACGATCTTCAAGCGGTGTCCGGGTTGGCGGATCAGGTGGCCTGCCTCAACCGGCGCTTGATCTTTCACGGCGATCCCGGGGAGTTTCAACAAAGACAGCAGGAAATTTTGAGCAAAGCCTATCAATATGAACTGATGGGCGTCTGACCGGAGAAAGACAGGGAGGGAAGAGCTTTTTTCCTATGATGATGGAGATCTTACAATATGAATGGATGCAAAACGCGTTTTATGCCGGAATCATCATCGGGTTCATTTCACCGCTTGTCGGCGTATTTTTGGTGGTCCGGCGCATGTCTTTGATTGCCGATGCGTTGTCCCATATCACACTGTCGGGGGTGGCGGCCGGAATGCTGTTGCAAAAAGAGCTGCCGCTTTTTTATGCGGTCAACCCGCTTTATGTCGGCATGGCTTTTGCCGTCGCCGGTTCGGTTTTGGTGGAACAAATCCGCCGCTTGTACAAATCCTTTGAAGAAATCGCCATCCCGATCTTGTTGTCGGGCGGAATCGGATTGGGCGTCGTGCTCATCAGTGCGGCGGACGGTTTCAATGTCGATATCGCCGGGTATTTGTTCGGAAATATCCTGGCCGTTACCCGTGAGGAATTGGGCTTTATGGCAGCCATCGGGGGAATCGTGGTCTTATTCATCCTGATCTTTTACAAAGAGATGTTTGCCCTTGCCTTTGATGAGGAACATGCCGTTTTAACAGGCATTCCCCGCAAAACCTTGCACTTTTTGTTTTTGGTGATCGTGGCGCTCGTGATTACGGCTTCCATCCGGGTGGTCGGGATTTTATTGGTCTCCGCCCTCATGACGCTTCCGGTGGCGGCCGGGTTGCAACTGGCGAAAAGCTTTAAAGAAGCATTGTTTTGGTCGGTGCTTTTTTCGGAGTTGGCCGTATTCAGCGGACTGATTGCCGCTTATTATCTGGACTGGGCTTCGGGAGGAACCATTGTCATCGTTTCGCTGATCATTTGGCTTTTTATTTTGTGTTTCAAAAAAATGACGAGGAAAACGGGAAGAATTTATTATAAAATAAAGGGAAAGTAATGGTGGAAAATAGGAGAGAGAGGGATGGATTTAAAACAAGCATTGGAAGTGCTGAAAAAAAATGGATATAAATATACCGGCAAGCGGGAAACCATGATGCATATATTTTGGGAAGAAGGACGCTATTTAACAGCCAAAGAAGTGTTGGACCAAATGCAGGAAGATTTTCCCGGGCTCAGTTTTGACACCGTGTACCGGAACCTTTCCCTTTTTGAACGGTTGGGCATCATCGAAGGAACGGAATGGGGCGGGGAAAGGCGGTATCGTTTTCACTGTGACCGGGATTCACACCATCATCATATCATTTGCACGGAGTGCGGACGGACCCGTGCCATCCAGCTTTGCCCGATGCATTCCATTTTGGGGGAGCCGGAAAACTTCGCCATTACCGGACACAAGTTCGAGATTTACGGGATTTGTTCCGATTGCGGAGGAGAGCAGACAACACAATAGAGAGAAATGGGATGGGTTGGGACTTGCAAGAAAAGGCAGGTCCTTTTTTGCAAGGGCGGTCCACAAAGGAGGTGAAGTCCGGAATGGATCATGAAACGTATATGAAAGAAGCGCTGGCCGAAGCGAAAAAAGCGGGAGAAATTGGCGAAGTCCCGATCGGGGCGGTGATTGTCAAAGACGGGGAAGTGATCGGACGCGGATACAATCTCAGGGAAACGGGAAATGACCCGACCGCCCATGCGGAAATGATCGCCATTCGCGAGGCCGCCGCGAAAACGGGAAGCTGGCGGTTAAATGATTGCACCTTGTACGTCACCCTGGAGCCGTGCCCCATGTGTGCCGGCGCCATCATCCAAGCACGCATCGACACCGTGGTCTACGGGACAGAAGATCCGAAAGCCGGATGTGCCGGAACCTTGATGAACATCCTTCAGGACGGGCGGTTCAATCACCAAACCGAAATGATCACCGGAGTCATGAAAGAAGAATGCAGCACCATCCTGACTTCTTTCTTCAAAGAACTCCGCCGCCGGAAAAAAGAACAAAAAATGCAGGAAAAATCCTGATTGCCGCTCATATCCACAAAACTCACGGCAATTCCTCTTTCTCTTTTTCCCTTGACAGACATCCATTTCTCCTGTACAATATACAACTGTATGATCAGGATATCATCTTGGAGAGGTGTCCGAGTGGTTTAAGGAGGCGGTCTCGAAAACCGCTGTACGGGCTTCCCGTACCGTGGGTTCGAATCCCACCCTCTCCGCCAAACGCCAAGAGCTTCGCAACAGCGGAGCTCTTTTTTTGTTTTGCTTTCAAAATGGACAAGACAGACAGTATAGGATTGAAGGATACTTTCTTAGTTGTTAACATAGAGTGCGATTTTTTACAGGTGATTTCATTTCCTCCTTTCAGGTGACCTTTGGCTCGCCTCTTTTTTTGGTGAATATATAAAAGTAAAGGGGATTCCTTCTGACGAATCCCCTTTACACAGCATTACTTGTTTTTTTTCTTCACCCAATAAATAATGGCCCCAATGATGACAATGCCAAATACAAACATCAATGTCTGGTACAGAAGAGTAGCGATACTAAATATTTTAACCAACTCCTGTTGATTTTGTTATGGTGGAGTATATTGAAATTTTACGGTACAGTATATCCATAGTGAATATTGATGTCTTTAGAGTAAACGGTTCCGACTCCCTGAACAAATACAACCCATTTACCTGTTCCTCCACCTTTTACCATAGTGGTTCTTGAGCCGCTTGTTGGAGTACAATAAGCATATTTTTGGTCCCACCCAAGAGAAAAAGTCACACCTGTATGTGTTGTCCAAGCACGGCAGCTTGTAATTATTTTATTACTATTCCAAGTAATATCGGCATAAAGATTAATTTTTGAGAATCCAAACGATACAGATCTTACTTGAGTTGTTCCTAACGCAAGGGTACTAAATGAAGAGTCTTCGATTATTGGGTTTTCAGCGTCCTTATTGATTTTTGTAAAGAATTTATCAGCTGCCTCAACACTATCAAATTTAATGACTTCTGTTCCTTGAGGGATATTAGTTGCGGGTTCTAAATTGTATTTTTGAAAGAGTTGTTCTAGTGTTAGGCTTTCCCCAGTGCTCGGCAAGTTTGTTACTAGTTCATCTCCATCAACTACCTCATATGTACTGTCCAGCTCTGCATCACTCATTTTAATTCCTGCTGCATGGCTGTAAGAAGGAATGAAAGAGCTAATTGTTAGTGTTAGTAATGTGAATAACATAAAAATTTTTTTCATATATTAAGCTCCTTTACACTTAATTAATTCTATTATCACTAGATTTATAAAAATATTCAAGAGTTTTATATAGATGATATTTAATTTGATTTTTATTGTTATTCTTATTTTTATACCAATTACAGATTGATAATTGGGTCGCGTCTTATTCAAATCTTCTCCAAGTTTATTAATAATATACAGAAATGATTGAATTTTATATATAATAAAGGAGGAGGTGTGTTGGCGTGAGCCGTTTTCAAGAGATAAGCCCCGGTTTGAAAACATGTCCCCGTTGTGGAGAAGGGAAGCTGCATAAAACCATAGACGGATATGTGGTTTGTGACGAATGTGATTATGAAGAATATGAGGGATGAGTTGTTCCCGCACAGCGGGAGTTTTCTTTTTATACCAAGGTAATAAGAATGATCCTGTGGAATAAGTATTAGCAACATCCATTGAAGGAGTCAAAGTCCATTGAAAACGGCAGATGCTTTTTTAAAGGGATACAAGCCTGCATTTTTGGAAATACTCGGCTTGAAACAGACGACAAAGCACTTGAATTTTTTATTGGCGAACTATCCGCATGTGAGTCATCGTGATTACGACTTATTGTCCGGTAACCGGTTTTATTTGTTTTTTCAAACCGACTTCATGCGTCACCGGTTTGAAGAAGAGTTGAAACAAAGCACTTTTTCGTTAGCGGACACAGACCGCATTTTGGGGATGACTTTGGGATTCCCGCCGCGAGCTGTCGGTTTTTATGTCCAAATGATGAGGGAAAAAAGAAAAGGAAACACTCAAGCGTATCAACAAATGAAAAGCAGAAAAATCGGTATGATTTACAGCGGATGCTCGTTTGCTTCGGATATCGCGGATTTCAAGGAAAATGCGTTGTGGTTGCTTAAAAGGTATCCGTACGAAGAAGCAAAAGAAGACGGCATGTATATCCGCATCGGTTTGGAACCGCGCATACCAGTGCCGGTTGATGATTACCAAGGGCTTACGGAGTTTCACGAATACATAATGAAAAAAAGCGGCTTTGTGACTGTATAAAGCGATCGCTTGGGAGTTCCCCCGGCGTCGGTATGTTATCATGTGACGGATGACAGCAGCTTCACGAGAACAACATGGGGGAACGATGTGATGTTGAAAAAAGTATCGATGATCTTGGTATGTACGTTCCTGCTGACGGGAGTGGCAGGTTGTTCTGAAGAAAAAATGACCAATCGGGGGGATTTGTCGGCCCATGTTCCATGCATGGAGAAAAAGAATATCACGTTTGAGCAAAGAGCGGACGGTTTTTACTTAAGTGATGACCAGTGGGATAAGTTTATTCGGTTTTGCAGTTGACAGGGTGTGTGCATCGTTGGTGCCAAGGTGAAATTTTAGGGGGGGTGACAGTGTGGCTGTTCAAATTCGTCCGGCTGTTTTTTCCGATATCGGCGCGATTCGTGAGATTGCCCGCATTACCTGGCATCATACGTATGAAAACCTGATTCCGGAACCGGTCCGGCAACAGTTTCTGTCCGTGGCTTATTCCGATGAAATGCTGAAGCGGCGAATCGGAGAATCCATTTTTTTGGTGGCCGTGGCAAGAGAAAAAGCAACCGGTTTTATTCAGGTGACGGAAAAAGGGAGGATGGCGGTGATTGATGCGATTTATGTGTTGCCTGAATTCCAAGGAAAAGGGATGGGGACCCGGCTGTTCCAATCGGCTTTTGGGAAGCTGAAACAGGCCAAAGCGTGGCTCGTGGATGTGGAATCCGGCAATGAAACGGGATTTTGCTTTTATCAAGCCAAGGGGTTTCGGGTGGTGAAAGTGTACACAGAGCCTTTTTTCGGACATGATCTAAGAACGGTCCGGATGAAAAAGGATATTTTGATTTAAAAGATTTGTCACAAGACTCATGCTAAATGAACATGTGGAAGGGGCCGCTCTGCGCTAAAATGAATGATGAGACTTTTAAGTTTTGCTTAGGGAGTTATGAAGATGCTGGATAAGATCAAAGGCGGTTTATTCGGAGTGGCAATCGGGGATGCATTGGGGGCGACCACCGAATTTATGAGCCGGGGGGAAATTGAGGAGCAATATGGATATTTGACCGAAATCACCGGTGGAGGATGGCTGAATCTAAAACCGGGGGAAACGACCGATGATACGGAATTGACCATTGCCGTGGCCAACGGGTTGATGAAAAACCCGGACAATCCGTTGGGATGGATTGGCGATGAGATCAAAAAGTGGGTTGAAAAGAATCCCCGGGACATCGGGAACATCATTCGCACAACATATGATTGTTACGACGGGGACTGGTTTGAAGCAGCGGAAAAGGCCCATCAAGTGTTAAGCGGAAGAAGTGCAGGGAACGGAACCTTGATGCGCTGTTTGCCGGTTGCCCTCGTGTACGGTGATCCGGCCAAAATCACGGAAATCAGCCGCTTGCAATCGAAAATGACGCATTATGATGATTTGGCTTCAGAAGCCTGTGTGCTGTACAATCGCATCGCTCACCGGGTTCTTTGCGGGGAATCCCTGAAAACGGCGTTGGAAGAGGAGATTCAAGACACCCGATATGCTGAGGCCGTCAAAGAGAAACCCCAAGTTCCGCCCAACGGCTATGTGGAAAATACCTTCAAATGGGTGTTGTACCTGTTGTGGCATGCCTCTTCTTTTGAAGAAGTGGTGCAAGAGGCGGCCAATCTGGGGGGAGATTCCGATACCATCGCAGCTATTTCCGGCGGTCTTGCCGGCCTTTACTGGGGATTTGAATCCATTCCCCCGCAATATAAAGAAGCGATTTTAATCAAAGGAGAGCTGGCATCCCTGGCGGAACAGCTGTGGCAAGTACGAAAAAACGAAACGGAAAAGGCTTCACCGGAACGCGCTGCAACTCCCGGATTTTGAATAAAAATTCTGTTGTAAAAAACCCCGGCCGTGAAAAAACGGTCGGGGTTTTTGCGTCCTATTTGTTTACTTTAACGGATGGGATGACGGTTCCGGGTTCCATCCAGCCGGCATGGAAGGTTCCTTGTTGATCGGTGCGTTCGAAGCCGTGTGCACCAAAGTAGTCCCGTTGGGCTTGGATCAGGTTGGCACAACCGGTGGAAGACCGGTATCCGTCGTAAAAGGCGAGGGCCGAACTGAGACACGACAGCGGCAGGCCGTTTTCAAATCCTTTGATGACCACTTTCCGCAATGATGCCTGATAGCGGTTGGTTTTTTCCAAGAAATAAGGAGCCAAAAGCAGATTGGACAAGTCTTTGTTTTCCTCGTAGGCTTCGGAAATGCGGTTTAAGAAGTCGGCCCGGATAATGCACCCGCCGCGGAAGATCAGAGCGATGTCCCCCAAATCAAGCGACCAGCCGTATTGTTCGGAAGCTGTTTTGTATTGCTGAAACCCTTGGGCGTAGGCGCAGATTTTCCCCATGAAAAGTGCTTGCTTCACTTGTTCGATCCAGTATGCCTTGTCGGCTTCTTCTCCCGACGGGGAAGGTCCTTCCAAAAGGGATTCGGCTTGGATTCTTTCCTCTTTCAAGGAAGATAAAAATCTTGCAAAGACCGATTCGGTCATGATGGTGGTGGGAACGCCGAGGTTCAGCGCATCCTGGCTGGACCATTTCCCCGTTCCTTTTTGCCCGGCTTTGTCCAGTATCACTTCCACCATCGGTTTTCCCGTTTCCTGATCGGTTTTGGAAAGGATTTCTGCGGTGATTTCGATCAGGTAGCTTTTGAGTTCCGATTCATTCCAGGACTTAAATACATCAGCTGTTTCCGGGATGGAAAGCCCGACGATTTGATGGAGGAATTGCCAGGCTTCGGCAATCAATTGCATGTCCGCATATTCGATTCCGTTATGCACCATTTTGACATAATGCCCTGAACCTTCAGGGCCGATGTAGGTGCAGCAGGGTTTTCCGTCGACTTGTGCAGCGATTTTTTCCAGGATCGGGGCCACTTGGCGGTAAGCTTCTTTGTCGCCGCTTGGCATCAGCGCCGGACCGTTTAATGCACCTTCTTCCCCGCCGGAGACGCCCACGCTGATGAAATGGATTCCCCGTTCTTTTAAAGCCCGGTATCTCCGGTTGGAATCATGGAAGTCGGAATTTCCGCCGTCCATGATGATGTCCCCTTGATCCAAAAGAGGCAGAAGGGATTCGATGACGGAATCGACTGCCGCCCCGGCGGATACCATCAGAAAGATTTTGCGCGGGCTTTTTAAGGAACGGACAAAGGGTTCCAGTTCATAATAAGCCTCGATCCGGCTGTGTGCATGTCGGCTGACAAATTTGTCGGTCAGATCCGGCGTGTAGTTGTAGACGGCGACATTTTCGCCGTGATTGGCCATGTTTCTGGCCAAATTGGACCCCATCACACCTAAACCATAAACACCTATGCTGTTCTTCATTGAATTCCACCCTTTAGACAAACAGATTGAGAATCAGGACTCCTGCCAGACCGGTGACTGAGATGACGGTCTCCAGCAAAGTCCAGGTTGCAAATGTTTCTTTTATGTTCAGATTGAAGAATTCTTTAAACATCCAAAAACCGGCATCATTGACGTGGGAAGCGATCAGGCTGCCGGCGCCGGTTGCCAGAACCATCAGGGCCGGGTCCACATCGGCTCCTTGCATCAAGGGAATGACCAGACCGGCAGTGGTCAGTGCAGAAACCGTTGCGGAACCGAGCGCAATTCTCAAAATGGCGGCGATCAACCAAGCCAGCAAAAGCGGCGACATGTGGCTGCCGGCAAACAGTGCGGATACCGAGTCTCCCACACCGCCATCGATCAAAACTTGTTTCAGGACCCCGCCGCCGCCGATGACCAGCAGCATCATCCCGATGGCACGGACGGCTTCCTCTGCCGATTGCATCACTTGTTTCATCGGAATGTGTCGCTTGATGCCCATGGTATAGACGGCGAGCAATACGGAGATCAATAAAGCCGTGGTCGGTTCTCCGACCAAATGGATGGCGTCAAAGAACAGGTTGTCGCCTGCCACCCCCAAATCCTGAAGGAGTTCAACCAAGGTTGCAATGGCCATTAAAATCACGGGCAACAAGGAAGTGAAAACACTGATTCCGAATCCGGGAAGCTTTTCCGGTTGAATTTCTTTGTTGCTGACAAGGGAATCGATTTGTTCCGCTTCCGATTTATGAAAAGAATCAGGGCTGATTTTTTTGACCAACCGGGCAAATAACGGTCCGGCAAGGATCACGGCCGGAATGGCAATGATGGTTCCATAAAGCAGCACCATTCCGATATTTGCATCATACTGCCGGGCAATCACGGTCGGGCCGGGATGCGGGGGCAAAAATCCGTGGGTGACCGAAAGGGCCGCCGCCATCGGAATTCCCAAATACAAAACGGGAACTTTGGATTCCTTGGCGATTTGAAATACAATTGGCACCAACAGCACCAACCCCACTTCAAAAAACAGGGCAATTCCAATTATAAAGGATGAAATGACCACTGCCCATTGAATGCGTTTTTGGCCAAACCGGCCAATGAGCGTCACGGCGATTTGCCGGGCCCCGCCAGCATCGGCGACCAATCTTCCGAGAATGGCTCCCAGTCCGAAAATCAAAGCGATACTGCCCAGGGTTGCTCCCATTCCGCCTTCAATCGATTCGACGATTTTACCCAATGGAATACCGAGCGCCAGCCCGACGGCAAAGGCAGTGATGATCAAAGAAATAAATGTGTTGAGTTTGAACTTGGTGATCAAAACAAGCAAAAAGATGATGCCGAGTGCCACAATCAAAAGCGGCAACATGTTTTGCATTGGTTTTCACTCCCATCCGTTATGGTTTGAGGGTGGCAAATTGGTTATACTCTGGTGCCAGAACCCGGGAAAGGCGGATGAAGACCGGGATCCATTTGCGGTACTCCCGGACATGGGAAGGAACGGGTTTGTGCTGATGGGTTTTGCCGATCCATTCAGTCACCACGTCAAAGGAGTCGATTTTTCCAAAAGCGTAAAGCCCGAGCAGGCAGGCCCCCAGGCACGAAGACTCATGGCTTTCCGGGATGATCACTTCCTGGTCAAAGATGTCTGCCAGCATCTGCCGCCACAATTCGGATCTTGCAAAACCGCCGGTTGCCCTGATGGAAGTGACGGGATGATCCATGACTTCCACCAAAGCCAGAAAGACGGAGTACAGGTTGTATAGCACGCCTTCCAGGGCGGCGCGGATCAGGTGTTCTTTTTTGTGGCTGAGGGTGAGACCCACAAAGGAGCCCCGGACATCCGCGTTCCACAGCGGCGCCCTTTCCCCGGACAAGTAGGGGAGAAACAGCAGCCCGTCTGCTCCCGGTTGGACCTGGCCGGCAATTTTGGTCAAGGCATCGTAAGGATCCATGCCGAACGATTTTGCCGTTTCCGCTTCCGCCGCGGCCAGTTCTTCGCGGATCCAGCGAAGCACAATGCCGCCGTTGTTGACAGGGCCGCCGATGACCCAGTGATCCTCGGTCAATGCATAACAAAAGATGCGGCCTTTGGGATCGGTTTGGGGTTTGTCGATCACGGTCCGGATGGCGCCGCTGGTTCCGATGGTGACGGCCACTTCCCCTTTTTTGACGGCACCAACCCCCAGATTGGACAGGACGCCGTCACTTGCACCGATGACAAACGGGGTTTCAGGCAGGATTCCCATTTGTTCGGCAAAAGACGGGTTGCATCCGGTAAACACTTCCCCGGTCGGGACAATCCGAGATAATTTTTCTTCCGTGATGCCCGCGACTTGAAGCGCTTTCGGATCCCAGTCCATTGATTCGAGGTTCATCAACCCGGTGCACGAGGCGATGGAAACATCGACGGCGTATTCGCCGAAAAGACGGAAAAACACATATTCCTTGATCCCGATGTATTTATGGGTTTTGACGGCAATTTCCGGCACATCATGTTCCAGCCAGGCGATTTTGCATAACGGGGACATGGGATGGACCGGGGTTCCGGTTCGTTGGTAAATGGCATGACCGTCCCGTTCGGTTTTGATGGTTTCCGCCCATTTTGCACTGCGGTTGTCGGCCCAAGTGATGCAGCGTGACAGGGGGTGTCCCTTGGCATCGACGGCAATGACACTGTGCATCGCGCTGCTGAAGGCGATAAACGACAAATTCTCGGGGTTGATTCCCGACTTCTTCATGACATGGCGAACCGACAGGAGAACGGCTTCAAAGATTTCTTCCGGATCTTGTTCGGCAGTGTGGCTGTCCGGTGTGTACAATGGATAGCCGTTGTTTTCCGATGCGACAATCTCTCCGTTTTCCTTGTACAATACCGCTTTCGTACTGGTGGTTCCGATATCCACACCCATCATCCATTTGTTCTCATTCATATTGCTCATTCGCTTTCTTTAAAAATTCCGGGGTTGTCCACAATCCGTCCGATTTTCTCTTTACGTCTCTGAAGTTTTTGTAAAAAGCTTCTTCAACCAATCGCATGTCCTTTTCTTCGATGGACTGGATCAGGAGTTGGTGGTTTTGGATAATCCGGCCAAAATCCGCATCGTTGTTTTTCATCCGATGCCGCATGTCCAGCAAAATGAGGCATTCCATCACCGGTTTGATATTGGACCAGAGGATGAAAAGATACCGGTGTTGGATGGACCGGATGATTGTTTCATGAAATTCGATATCCCGAAACGAAAATTCATCGGCATCTTTGTATTTGATGGCAACCTTCATCATTTCCAGGATTTTATTTAGTTCCCGGAGCAGAGAATCATTATTTTCCCGCTCCAATAAGTTTTTAAAAACAAAAGATTCCATCATCAGCCGGACATCATAAATTTCATCAATGTCTTTTTCCGTGATGCCGGCCACTTTGGCGCCCATCCGGTTTAATTGCACCAAATCTTCCCGTTCCAGTATCCTCAATGCTTCCCGGATGGGGGAGCGGCTGACGTTGTATTCCTCAGACAGCCGGTTTTCTGATAAAACGGTTCCATTTTTAAGATCCCTGGAAAGGATCCTCATTCGCAAATCGGCAGCCACTTGTTGGCCGATCGAGGACTTTGCGAGTCTTTTTTCCGGATAAAGCCCTTTCAAATCATCACCTCTTTTGGTTTTGAATACTTGTATACAAGTATCCTACCAGGAAACGGTTGGTTTGTAAACGGTTTCGGTCTGGTGGGAAGAAACAAATGTTTCATAAAGAAAACCCTGATCTATCAATAAGATCAGGGTGTGACCATCCGGCCTCTTTTATTCATTTTTGGTTGCGAAGCAGACGGAGCCCGTTTAACGTGACCAGCAAGGTGGCTCCCGTATCCGCGAAAATGGCCATCCAAAGTGTCAGCCATCCCGGAATGATCAGCAAAAGGGCGATTAATTTCAATGCGATGGCCAGCGTGATATTTTGCTTGATGATGTTTAGGGCTTTCCGGCTCAGTCGGATGGTGAACGGGAGTTTTTCCAGATCATCCCCCATCAGCGCAATATCTGCGGTTTCCAGCGCCGTGTCAGTCCCGGCTCCGCCCATGGCGATGCCGACAGTGGATGCAGCCAGCGCCGGGGCGTCGTTGATGCCGTCTCCCACCATGGCGACGGATCCGGTCTCTTGTTGCAACTGCTTGATCCATTTCAATTTTTCCTGTGGCAGAAGCTCTGCCCGGACTTCGCTGACCCCCAGTTTTTGGCTGATGGCTTGTGCCGTGGAAGCATTGTCTCCCGTTAACATGACGGTTCTTTGGATTCCCAGGGAATGCAATTTTTGAATCACTTTTTGCCCGGACTCCCGGATTTCATCCGAAACAGCGATCAAAGCCAGGATTTCTTCTTCGTTCCCCATCAACATGACGGTTTTGCCTTGGGCTTGTTGCGATTGGACCCGATCTTTGAGATCATCGGGCATCCGGTCACGGAATAACCCTGGATTTCCAATTTCGTAAAGGATGCCGTCCACTTTGGCCCGCACGCCTTTTCCCGTCAGCGAGGAAAAATCCTCCACCACGCGGGAGCCGAAAGGAACATTCCATTCTTCCGCTTTTTTGAGAATGGCTGACGACAACGGATGTTGGGAGTTTTTTTCGATCGCTGCCGCAATGGCAAGCAGTTCTTCTGCGGACCTTGAACAAAGCGGCACGAAATCCGTGACTGCCGGTGTCCCTTTGGTCAGGGTGCCGGTTTTGTCAAAAGCGATGGCTTTGAGTTTGGCCGCGGATTCCAGGTGAATTCCGCCTTTGATGAGCACCCCGTTCCGTGCGGCCGTGCCGATGGCCGTGACGATGGAAACCGGGGTGGAGATGACCAAAGCACAGGGACATCCGACAACAAGCAGCGACAACCCCCGGTAAATCCATTCGCTCCAGTCTGCCCGGAAGATCAGGGGAGGGAGGATGGCCAAAAGAATGCCGGCAGCCAGTATCGCCGGGGTATACACCCGTGCAAACCGGTCAATGAAGGCTTGCGCCGGAGCCCGTCCGGCCTGGGCTTCTTCCACTAAATGAATGATTTTGGCCAGGGTGGTGTCTTCAACCCGTTTGGTCACCCGCACTTCCAGGAATCCTTCTTCGTTTAAGGTTCCGGCAAACACTTCATCCCCGGTGCTTTTGGCCACGGGAACGGATTCGCCGGTGATGGCGGCCTGGTTGACCGTGGAAGCTCCGTTGATGACCATCCCGTCCATGGCTATTTTTTGCCCGGGTTTGACCAGCATAATGTCGCCCGTTTCAATTTCCTGGACGGGAATGAGTTTTTCTTCCCCGTTGCGGCGAATCCAGGCCTGTTTCGGTGCGATATCCATGAGCGAGCGAATCGATGTGCGCGCTTTATCCATGGAGTATGATTCCAGCATTTCACTGATGGCGAACAAAATAACGACCATGGCGCCTTCCCCCCACTCTCCGATGGCGACGGCACCGACGATGGCAATGGTCATCAGGGTATTCATTTGAAATTCAAATCGGATGAGGTTTTTCAAACCGTGGATAAACAACCGGTATCCTCCCGTGAGGATGGAAGCCGCATACAAGAGGATGACGGGAAGATTTTCGCCGGATTGCCGGCTCAAGATCCAGGCGGCAATCAGAAAGAAAGCAGAGAGAAAGACGGGATAATTCGCTTTGTTCTTCCAAAATGAAAGGCGGTTTTCACCCGGGATTTCATGCTCCGGTGAGATTTTCAAGTTTTCAAAGGCGCCGGCTTTTTCAATTTCTTCCATGGTGGCATTGCCAAGCACCGTGATCTTGGAAGCCCCGAAATTTACCTTGGCATCTTTTACACCGGGCAGATTGCAAACATTTTTCTCAAATTGTGCAGCGCAATGGGCGCAGGATAACCCGTGAATACGGTAAATTTTTTTCGCTTCATTGGTTTCCATTTTCGCGTAACTCCTTACTGTGATCAAAGGCCAACCGGATCAAGTCTTTGACGTGATCATCATCCAGTGAATAAAAAACCATTTTTCCTTCCTTCCGGTATTTGGCCAGGCCCATATTCCGCAACAAGCGTAAATGATGGGAGGCGGTTGCCGGCGAAGACCGGATGATATTGGCCACATCACAAACGCATAGTTCACTTTCCTTTAATAAAGCATAAGCGATTTTCAAGCGGGTCGGGTCAGCCAAAGCTTTAAACATTTGTGACGTATCGCTGAAATTTGTGTCTTTCAGGGAAGACCGGGCTCTTTCGACTTTTTCTTCATCAAAACAATAAATTTCACAACGGTCTTTACTCAACGATGGCACCTCGTTTCTTTGGAAATATCGGGGACAGGCCGGTTTTTACCATCAAATATTCAAATGATTGTTTGATTATATGATAACACCAAGCGGCATAGATTCAAATATCCTTTTGAATATCTTTTGGATCCATGTTTGGAATGTTCCTTTTTGATTTTTTAGGGAAGGGCAGAAAGAAGGAGTTTTTGGAGACTTCCATTTGGATGTGATGGTTCACGTCATTCAGGGATCAATCGGAGAATACATGCTGGATTCAGGTCTCATGCAAAAAGTGGATTTGGAAACATACAGCCGGGAACTGATCCGGATCCTCGATCAGACTGTCAAAGCCGGCGGGGAGGATTGAAACTGCAAGGTCCGTTTCCGATGTCGTGAAGAGGAAAAGAGGGGCTGTCACGACTTCAACCGGCTTTCATCAAAAGGGGAAAGCCGGTTTTGATGCTTTTCAGGTGAAGGAGAGGGATTCCATTTCCGTGATCTTTTGATTGGAAAAGAAAGCTGAAATGGCAAACGAAGCGGCGCCAAGGGCTGTCGAATCATCTTTCAGCTTGGAAAAGCGAAGGCGGGTTGGGAAGGGATGATGGTTGGACAGCCGCTCTTCCAAAACGCGTTCAATGGGGTTTTTAATCCAGGGTTCAAAGCGGGCGATCCGGTTTCCGATGATCATGGCTTCGGGATTGAACGTATTCATGACATTGGTCAGGCCGATGCCGATGTATTCTCCCAAAGTGTTCAACAGTTGAATGACTTCAACGTTTCCTTTTTGGGCTTCGGTGTAAAGAACATCCAAATCGGCTTCCGGATGTCCTTCCGGGAGGTTCCGTTTGGAAGCCGCATTTAAAAGGGCGCTTTCCGATGCATATAATTCCCAGCAACCGCGGTTGCCGCACGAGCATTTTCTGCCCTGAAAGTCGATGGACATATGTCCCATTTCCCCGGCAATCCCCGTAAAGCCCCGATAGAGTTGATGGTTGATCACGATCCCCGTTCCGATCCCGATGCCGATGCTGATATACACTGAATTGGCAATGTGTTTGCCGGATCCGTACAACTGTTCCCCGTGGGCGCCGGCATTGGCTTCGTTTTCGATTTTGACCGGAATGTGGAATTTTTCTTCCATCACTTGTTTTAAATCCACGTTTTTCCATTTCAGATTGGGGGCGAATAAAATTTGTCCCCCGGAATCAACCAGTCCCGGGACCCCGATGCCGATGCCGACAATGCCATACGGGCTGTCGGGAGCTTTTTGGATAAGGTTCTCCGTGACGGCCGTCATTTGGTCCACGACCGTTTCCAGCCGGGTTGACTTTAATTTGCTCGTGGTTTTTTCGACGATATTTCCGCTTAAATCCGTTAAGATTCCCGAGAGATAGTTCACGCCGACATCCATGCCGATGGCGTAACCGGCGTGATGATGAAAATAAAGCATTACAGGCTTCCGGCCGCCACTGGATTGGCCGGCGCCGATTTCTTTGACGAAGGATTCTTTCAACAATTCGGCAACCATGGTGGACACCGTGGCTTTATTCAAACCGGTTTCTTTGGAAATTTGTGCCCGGGAGATCGGGCCTTTGTTTTTGATGGTGTGGAAAACAACGGATTTATTGATCTGTTTGACCAGGTTTTGATCACCGGTTCTGAGTGCTTTCATTTCTTTTTTCTCCTTACTGCAACCTCTGTTGTTGAAATTTTATCATACTCCATGGTTCGGTTCATGCGCAATGATTGTTTATGGTTTATACAAAGTTATGCTGCCAACCGCCGTGGATTTTGTATTTTATTATATATAGAAATTATATATTTGGATATATTCTTATTTTTATTGACAACGCTTTCATCAAAGTGTTAATCTTAGTTTAACAATTAAACAAAGTTTCGCTGAGTGTGGGCTGGAAAGGTTTCCGGGATGTCAGGAAATTCCGTCAAATGGCATAATATTCTTTCTAAATTTGCGGTTGAAAGAAACCTGCAGGCAACATGGAGACAGGAGCTGGTTCAATATGAAATATGTCATCGGTGTCGATTTGGGGACGAGTGCAGTCAAGCTTCTTCTGGTCAACAAGCCGGGGGAAGTGGTATTACAAGTCTCCAAATCCTATCCGCTGATTCAGGAAAGGTCTGGGTGGAGCGAACAAAACCCGGATGATTGGGTGAAGGCCACCATCAGCGGATTAAAAGAGCTTTTGCACCAATTTGCGGGGGATCCCGAAGACATTGAGGGGATCAGTTTTTCCGGGCAGATGCACGGCTTGGTGCTGCTGGATGAAAACCTGGAAGTGCTGAGAAACGCCATTTTGTGGAATGATACGCGCACGACGGAAGAATGCCGGGAGATCGAAGAGCGGGTGGGCAAAGAAAGGTTGCTCGAAATCACCAAAAACCCGGCCTTGGAAGGGTTCACCTTGCCGAAACTCCTCTGGGTGAAAAAGCATGAACCACATTTGTATCAAAAAGCCGGCGCTTTTGTCCTGCCCAAAGATTATGTGCGCTTTAAGCTCACCGGGAAACTTCATATGGACTATTCCGATGCGGCGGGCACCCTTTTGATGAATGTGCCGGAAAAAACATGGAGCCGGGAAATCGGGGAACGGGTCGGGGTGGACATGCGCCTGTGTCCGCCACTTATTGACTCGGTAGATGAAGTCGGTACGGTCACACCGGAAATCACAAAAGAGACCGGCTTGTCGCCGGCGACCCGCGTCTTTGCCGGAGGGGCGGATAATGCCTGCGGCGCGATTGGGGCCGGAATTTTAAAAGAAGGAAAAACGCTTGTCAGCATCGGGACTTCCGGAGTGGTTTTAACGTATGAAAAAGACGGAACCAAAGACTTTGGCGGAAAAGTCCATTATTTTAACCATGGCGCCCCCGATGCGTTTTACACCATGGGCGTCACGTTGGCCGCCGGGTACAGTTTGTCCTGGTTGAAAGAGGTCTTAGCCAACGACGGGGATTTTGACGAACTGTTAAACGGGATCGACCGGATTCCCGCCGGGGCGGACGGCCTGCTGTTTACCCCTTATATTGCCGGGGAACGAACACCGCATGCCGATGCCTTGATTCGCGGAAGTTGGATCGGACTGGACAGTTCGCATCAAAAGGAGCATTTGGTCCGTTCCGTGTTGGAGGGAATCACCTTTTCGCTGAATGAATCCGTGGAAATGTTTCGTGCAAACGGCAAAAAGGTGGATCAGGTGATCTCCATCGGCGGCGGGGCCAAAAATGAAACATGGCTGCAAATGCAGGCGGATATTTTCGGGGCCAAAGTCGTGAAACTGAAAAGCGAACAAGGCCCGGGGATGGGAGCGGCCATGCTGGCGGCTGCCGGATGCGGCTGGTTTGAATCGTTATCAGAATGTGCGGAGCAATTCGTCAAAGAGGAACGGGTTTACGAGCCGATTCCGGAAAACGTGAAAAAATACCGGCAACTGTTTCGGATCTACCGGGAAATTTATCCGGCTACCAGCGGACTGAGCCGTCAATTGCAGGCGTTCCGCCATGGAGGATGATCTTTTAAAGAGGAGGATGCGTAGGTGAAGGCAGACAAAGCATACCGGTTATCTTTCACCGAAAAGGCCAAGGAAATCGTCAGCCAAATGACCTTGGAAGAAAAAGTGTATCTGATGAGCGGGAATTTGACGAGAGAAGACTTGGTTGAGGAAGACAAAAAAGGCATCCGCTACAATGAAGTTCCTTATGAAGCGGGTGGGAACCGACGCCTGGGCGTGCCGGCCGTCAAGTTTGTCGACGGGCCGCGCGGGGCGGTGTCGGGAAATCGAAGCACCTGTTTCCCGGTTTCCATGGCCAGAGGGGCGACCTTTGACAAAGACTTGGAAGAAAGAATCGGACAGGCGATCGGGAAAGAAGTGAAAGCACTTGGCGGGAACTTGTTCGGGGGAGTTTGCATCAATCTTCCGCGCCATCCCGGATGGGGAAGGAGCCAGGAGACGTACGGGGAGGATTCGTTCCATCTGGGGGTGATGGGCTCTCACCTGGCCAAAGGAGTCCAGAGTGAAAACGTGATTGCCTGCGTCAAGCATTTTGCATTTAACAGCATGGAAAATGCCCGGTTTACGGTCAATGTGAAAGCGGACGAGCGCACGGAACGGGAAGTGTATCTGGCCCATTTCAAAGACGTGATCGACGCCGGGGCGGCTTGTGTGATGAGTGCTTACAACAAATACCGGGGAACGTATTGCGGACATCATGATTATTTGCTGAATCAGGTGCTCAAAGGCGAATGGGACTTTGACGGATTTGTGATCAGCGACTTCTTGTGGGGAGTCCGGGATACGGTTGAAGCGGCCAACGGCGGGATGGACATCGAAATGAACGCTGTGAAATACTTTGGCGAAAAATTGGTGGAAGCGGTCAAAAACGGCCAAGTTCCCGAAAAGAAAATCGATGAAGCCGCCGTGCGCATTGTCCGGACGCTTCTGGCTTTTTCGGAAGCGGATGAAAAAAAATACGGCGAAGAGGTTGTCGGCTGCAAAGAACATGTTGCTTTGGCGCTGGAAGCGGCGGAAAAGTCGATGACCCTGCTACAAAACAAGCATGAGACGCTTCCATTTTCCAAAGAACGTTGCAAGCGCATCGCAGTAATCGGCCGGCTGGGGAGCAAAGAAAATACGGGCGATCATGGTTCCAGCCGGGTTTATCCCGAATATGTGGTGACACCGGTGGAAGGAATCCGGCGAATTGTCCCCGGTGCCGAAGTGATTTTTGATGACGGACAAGACATCGGGCGGGCCCGAAAATTGGCCGCCACGGCGGATGCGGTCATTTTTGCGGTGGGCTATGACCATGATGATGAAGGTGAATATATCAACAATGCTCAGGATGACAGCGGATTGTCCGCCATCGGTGCCGGGTTTGATGCGGTGGGCGGAGACCGGGTCCGGTCCTTGGGGCTCCATGAAGAAGAGATCCGGTTGATTCAAGCCGTGGGGCCGGTGAATCAAAATTCTGCAGTCGTTTTGATCGGCGGGAACATGATCATGATCGAGGAGTGGAAAGATTTCGTTTCCTCCATTCTGATGGCTTATTATCCGGGGATGGAAGGCGGAACTGCGATTGCCAAAACGTTATTCGGCGATGTGAATCCCGGCGGAAAGCTGCCGTTTGTTGTCCCCAAAAAGGAGAGCCATCTCCCACCGGTCGATTGGGAAGCCGATGAGATTGTCTATGGATATGACCATGGTTATGTCAAATTGGAAAAAGAAGGGGTCGAACCGTCTTTGCCGTATGGGTTTGGCTTGTCTTACACCACGTTTGATCTGTATGATGCCGGGTTTTCCGCCGGCGACGGGTGGGTCACTGCCAGCTGTACGGTCAAAAACACCGGAAACCGGGCGGGGGATGAAGTCATCCAGATGTATGTCGGATTCAGCCAGGCCAAAGTGGACCGGCCGGTGAAAGTGTTGCGCGGGTTTGAACGCGTCCGCCTTCAACCGGGAGAGGCCAAAAAAGTGGAGATCCGGTGCCCCGTTGATAAGCTGAAGTGGTTTAATCCCAAAACCCGCCAGTGGGAGCTGGAGCATATGGAGTATGAAGTCTATATCGGAAACAGCAGCCATGAGCGGGATTTGATCAAAGGCAAGGTCACGTTGTGATTCTTTTGCGCGCGGAAAAGGCCGGACGGGTCTTTTCCGTGTCCCAACCAAAATTTAAAGTGTTTGGGGGATTTGTATGGAACACATCAGGGAGTACAAACCGAAGGCCGGGGAAACCCCGAAGTTGACAATGCTGGAGAAACTGACGTTTGGGATCGGGGATTTCGGTGCCAATTTCAGTTGGACCTTCATCGCTTCGTTTATCACGATTTACATGACGGATACGGTGGGGATTCAAGCCGGGGTGATCGGAACGATTATTTTGATTGCCCGGATTTTTGACGGCTTCACGGATCTGTTCATGGGAAACATCATTGACCATACCCGGACAAAAATGGGGAAAGCCAAACCGTGGGTGTTTTGGACGGCTCCGGTTCTCGGAATCCTGACATTCATGTTGTTTCATGTGCCGGATGATATCAGTGATATTTGGAAAATTGCTTATATTTTTACGGTTTATCTTTTAATTTCTGCGGTTTTTTACACGGCGAACAATGTCGCTTATGCTTCGTTGACCTCATTCATGACCAACCGTGAAAAAGACCGTGTCGCTTTGGGAAGCATCCGGTTTATTTTCGCCAATGCGGCGGTATGGATTATCACCACGTTCACCACCGTGTTGGTCGGAACATTCGGCGGCGGCCAGCAAGGTTGGACCGTCACCGCGGCCATTTACGGGATGCTGTGCGCCGTTCCCCTGATGATCACCGGTTGGTTTGTCAAAGAAAGAAATGTGGCCAAAAAGAAAAAAGCAGAAACCAAAACCTCTTTTTTCCCGACCATGAAGGTGCTGTTTACCAACAAATACTTTATTCTGGCTTTGATTTTGTACTTGTTGTGGTATCTGCGCCAAACGGAAACAGGGGCAAGAATTTATTATGCGTCTTACATTTTCCATCAGCCGAATCTGATGGGCGTCTTAAGCACAGCCGGATTGATTCCTTTGCTGGCAGGACTCTTTTTTGCCCCGTATGTGGTAGGCAAATTCGGAATGAAAAAAAGCGCCTGTTACGGGTTGTTGATTTCAGCCGCCGGGTCCTTGATCATGATGGTGTTTTCCGAAAATTTAATCGCCTTGATTATCGGCATTGTGATCAACGCCATCGGATTGGTTCCCTTGCAGGCAGGGCTGAGTGCCATCGTGGCGGATGTGGGGGATCTGGTTTATTGGAAATCCGGCGTGCCGGTTCAAGGCTCGGTCTTCAGCTTGACCAGCGCCGGCATGAAAATCGGACAAGGACTCACCTCCGCTCTGGTCGGTTGGGCCCTGCAAATCGGAGGGTACGTGGCCAATGCCGGCGTCCAGTCGGAAAGTGCCGTTTTCGCGATCAAGTCGATGTTTATGTATTTTCCGTTCCTCGTCATTCTCTTGATGCTCGGGGTGCTCATGTTGTTGGATTATGAGAAAAAAATGCCGAAAATCAGACAGGAAATTCAAAGCCGAAATCATTGAGGGAGGGAATCCGGTGCATGTTCAAACCATCCGGCTCCACGAAAAATGGAAAAAATTCATTCTCCAAAACAGGGAAGGAATTGAAATCCATGTATTAAATTATGGCGGGATCATCCAAAAAATCATGGTCCCAGATCGCTTTGGCAAAGTGGAAAATATTGTTTTGGGATATGAAAAGGAGAAGGATTATGAGACGGATCCTTATTATCTGGGGGCGTTGATCGGGCCGGTGGCAGGCCGGATCCAAGGGGCCGAATTTCAATGGAATGATCAAACATTTAAACTGGAAAAAAATGAGGGGAACAATCATTTGCACGGCGGATCGCAGGGGTTTCACCAAGTGATTTGGGAAGCGGAACCGCTTCAAACACCGGAGGGTGTCGGCGTGAAGCTGTGTTATGAAAGCAAAGACGGAGAAAGCGGATATCCCGGAAACGTCAAAGTAACGGTGATCTATTGGCTGAACCGGAAAAATGAGTTGGTCATGGATTATCAAGCTGTCACGGACCGGACGACCCCGGTTACCTTGACCAACCACTCCTATTTTAATTTGTCGGGGAACTTGAAGGATACCGTTGAAAACCACCGGGTGCGGATGAATGCTTCCCGTTTTGCGGAATTGGACGAAGCGTTGCTTCCGACGGGAAGAATCCTTTCCGTCCGCCAAACCCCGTTTGATTTTGGGCAGGGACGAAATCTGAAAGACGGTTTTACCGGCAGCCATCCGCAAAACCGGATGGTTGGCGGCGGATATGACCACTATTTTTTCTTTGCTTCCAACCCGGGATGCGTGTCAGTCGAAGAAATAAAAAGCGGCCGGATGATGCAAATCATTACAAACCAGCCGGGGATGGTCTTGTATACATCCAATCAGATGAAAAAGGACCGGATGCTGGCGGGGGGATGGTCGAGAAAATATTTGGGAGTTTGTTTTGAAACACAAGCATCGCCTGCCTCCTTGCATGATCAGAGGTTTCCGTCCGTGCTATTAAAGAGGGATGAAGTTTACCGCAAAAAAACGGTTTTTTCGTTTGGAATCAAATAGTGGCAGATGGCGTGGCCCTAACGGGCCGCTTTTTTTTATTTCTGATTCAAAACCATTCCCGTGGTCCACAGTTTGATACTCAGGTCAAGCAGAAACAGATCATCGGGATTTTCCAGGGACCGTCCGGTCAACGATTCAATTTTGCGCAGACGGTACACCAGGGATTGCCGGTGCAAATTGAGGGCCCGGGAAGTTTGGCTGATTCGGCAACATTTGTGCTGGGGATGATGACATCCGGCGCGAACTCCGATCCTTCCATCCTGCGCCGCTTCATCTGGGGAACGTTGATGGCCGCCATTACGGCCGTTCTCATCATCAGCAGCGGCTTGGAAGGATTGCAGACCGCCGCCTTGATTTCAGCTCTTCCTTTTGCCATTATTTTGATTTTGATGAGTTTTTCCCTGATCAAATCTTTAAGACAAGAGAAAAATTAAGGTGGTGCGCGGAAAGGAGAAAACACCTTTCCGCTTTTTGCTTGAAAAAGGGGACAAAAGCGGGGAAAGAAGGATCTTTTTTTATTCAGCCGGCCGGCTATGATAAACAAAGGAATCATTCAACCGACCGATGCACATGAAAGGGTGAAAGGGAATTGGCAGGAATCAAAAAAAGCAAGCGCAAATGGATTTGGATTCTTGTGGTTCTTTTGCTGTTCGTCTCTTTGGTTTATGTCAACAACACTTCTCTTTTGGCAAAACCGCGTTCTGGCGATCCGTATCTCATGGCTCATCGCGGGCTGGCACAAACCTTTGACTTGGAGGGGGTGGAAAATGACACCTGCACCGCCGAGCGGATCCATCCGCCGGAACATTCTTATCTGGAAAACACGCTTCCTTCCATGCGTGCGGCTTTTCAGGCCGGAGCGGACATGGTCGAACTGGATATTCAGCTGACCAAAGACCATCAGTTTGCCGTGTTCCATGATCATATGCTGGAATGCCGGACCAATGCCAAGGGGAAAGTACGCGATTATACTATGGATGAACTGAAGAAATTGGATGTGGGGTATGGTTATACGGCCGATGGGGGAAAAACGCATCCCTTTCGCGGGAAAGGCGTCGGCTTGATGCCGTCACTGGACGAAGTGCTTCAGGCCTTCCCCGGAAAAATGCTGCTCATTCATGTGAAAAGCAATGATCCCCAAGAGGGAATCGTGCTTGCAGAAAAACTTAAATCGCTCCCTGCAGACCGCCTCCGTCAATTGGCGGTGTATGGCGGAGACCAACCGGTGGAAGAATTGCAAAAACAGCTTCCGGAGCTCCGCACGATGAGCAAAGCATCATTGAAAAGTTGCCTGCTTTCTTATCTGGCCGTGGGTTGGAGCGGTTATGTCCCGGCAAGTTGCCGGCAAACCCAGATTCATATTCCGGATGAGATCGCTCCCTGGCTGTGGGGATGGCCTGACCGGTTCCTGGAAAGGATGGACCGGGTGGACACCCGGGTGATTCTGGTGAAGGGAAGCGGCGGCTTTTCAGATGGATTTGACCAAGCCGAAGATGTATACCGTCTCCCCGAAGGTTACAACCGGTGGATCTGGACAAACCGGATTGATCGCATGGCCCCGCTTTTTAAGGATTAATCATTTCGTTCCACCAGATACCATTTTCCGGTGGAAGAAGCGATCATGGTCGGTGTCACCGGAAAGGGATGTTGTTGAAACCCGTTGATTTCATGAAGAGGAATTCCGGGAAAGCTCAAGTGACGGAGCAGTTCGCGATAGCACTGCTCGCGCACTTTTGCCGGGATTCCTTCTCTTTTGATCCAGCGGACGGCTTCCCGGAATTGTCCTTGTTGAATCAAAAATTGTATGTATAAAGGGAATACATGGTGTAGCGGCCGTCTGAATTGCAACTTGGAGCGTTTGCCGCGCCCGCCGCCCGGTTTAAAGAAGATCAGTTGGTCATCCACCATTTTTCGCAACAACCGTTTTACGTTGCGGGTGGAACAACACAAGACCCGGGCCAATTCGTTCAAACTGACATAAAACGATTGATGACAACGGTACTCTTGATATTGAAGTCTGAGCAACAAATAATACTCGATGATATTCATGCCATCACCTTGGTGCCAATCGGTTTGTTTGAAATCATCTTAACGGAAGGGCCGGAAATTTACCACCTGAGTTCCCGGGCTCATCCACCGCGGAGGGTATAAATGGAGACGTGCCTTCGGACACGCCTCTTTATCCCGCTTTTCAATAACCTGATCGCCTCTGAATTTTTTCCTCTTAGTGAATATCTTTCTTTTTGAAGGAACCGCCCTGCACATCATGGATGTTTCCGGTGGCCAAAAATGCATTCGGATCAATATCCTCGACAATGGATTTTAATTTTGCTTCCTCCAACCGTGTGATGATACAAAAAATCACTTTTTTGTTTTCTCCGCTGTAGCCGCCTTCCCCGGCCAAATAAGTGACACCCCGTCCCAAACGGTTGGAAATCGTCTGGCCGATGATTTCGGTTTTGTCACTGATGATCCAAACAGATTTCATTTCTTCAAAACCTTCAATGACGACGTCTATCATTTTAAAAGCGATGAAATAAGTGATCAAAGAGTACATGGCACGATCCCAGCTGAAGACAAAGCCGGCACTGCTTAAAATGAACAGGTTGGCAAACATCACGATTTGACCGACGGAAAAAGGAACTTTCTTATTGATGAGGATGGCGAGGATTTCTGTACCGTCCAAGGAACCGCCGTACCGGATGACCAGACCGACTCCGACTCCCAGAATAATTCCGCCAAACACGGCGGCAAGAAGCGGATCTTTGGTTACAGCCGGAACGTGATGAAATATGTTGGTAAACGCGGACATCACAACAATCCCGAACATGGTGGAAAAAGCAAAGGTTTTCCCGATTTGTTTGTACCCCAAAAAGAGGAACGGAAGGTTAAAAATGACCAATAACAATCCAAGATTCCAATTCGTTAAATGAGAAATGATGATGGAGATACCGACGATGCCGCCGTCAATCACCTGATTGGGTACGAGGAAAACTTCCAAACCGAGCGAAAACAATAAGGCACCGACCAAGATAAAGAAAATTCTTTTGATAGTATTTAACCAAATCAACTTTTTTGGCTTTTCCGTTTGTTCCATTTCATTGGAAGAAGTTAATAACTCCATATGATTCACAACCCCTTTTTGACAGTGTGTAATCCAAGAGGGGATCAGGTTACAAAAAAGGGAATGGCGAGCTTTTCAATTTCTTTCCATAACAATGATTCTTTAATTATATCACAATTATTTCATACGTGTTTTAAATATTTAAATGTCTAAAAATTAAAACCAACGTACAGAGGATGAAACCGGAAAGCTGTTCGGTTTTTAGGTTCCAAGATCATCCATTAATAAAGCGGTTTTTTTCGCACAAAATATGCTTGATATGGATGGAAATGGTTTATTTCTCCCTCTTTTTTCGGATTATCCCGAAAAAACAAAGATTATTCACTTATCATTATGAATATATACAATAAACAAAATAAATTGTTAAATAAAAAATAAATTATTCATATTCATATTAAAACAAATTGAAGCGGATGGGAAGGTGGCTGAATAATTTTCCATATGAATTAATTTCGTTCTTTTCCTTTTGAAAAAAGCAGAAAACGACTGGATTCAAACGAGAGGATAGAAAAGAAATAAAAAAGAGGGTTTTTATTACACGATAGAAAATAAATATTTAAACGTGGTTTCCAACAAAACCCTGCAAAAGAGAACAATTCCTCCAATCCATGTTTTTCCTTTTATGTGGCACCGGAAAAAAGAGATCCAAATCATTTGATGATGAGATTGACTTTGAAAGGTTGATATTTTATGATATGAATCATTCGGTCATCGAAGTAATTTTGGAAGGTTGTTGAACATCTTGTGACGCATATTGACTTATGCAGGTTAATATTTTATTGTATTAATCATTCGATAATCGAAACATCATTTCCCTGGGGGAGGTGATTGTGATTCGTGATGATCAAATGGACAATTTGATTGGCCTGTTTCACCAAATAATGGCGCTCTGTCACCTCTTGCTGCGGGAAGAATTAAAAAAACATCATTTAACTTTTTCCCATGCGCTGGTTCTTCATTTTCTCAATGTCAAAGGAGCCTCCCCGCTGGTGGAGATCAGCAAGCATCTGGATATACCGCTGAGTTCACTGAGCGGAATGATCGGGCGTTTGGAAGAGATGGGTATGGTTTTGAGGAAACGGGATCAGAAAGACCGGCGAATCGTACAGATCCGGCTGACGGACAAAAGCCGGGAGATGATTGATGAACTCTCCGACTCCCAGAGAAACAAGATTTATGCGCATGTCAAAAGGTTGAATCTTTCTTCTGAGGAAATGGAGCGATTCATTGAAAATATGCAAAGGTTTATCGAGGGGGTACACGAAAACCGGTTGGAGAAAGGAGGGACAAAGCATTGAAGCGTGCGGTGAACAACTTGATTTTGGTCCTTTTTGTGCTGGGGATGGTTATCGGTGCGGGATACTATCTTACCAATCAATCCCTTTATGTGACCAGTGAAATTGCCCAAGTGACGGCAGAGATGGTTCCGGTTTATCCGGATCAGGCCGGTGTGCTGAAAGAGTGGGCGGTTGAAGAAGGGGATTCCGTGGAAAAAGGTCAGATCCTGGGAACGGAGACGCTTCTGCAGTCCGGCCGGCCGTCTGACGAGGAATCCGATGCTCCGTTGACACAATCCATTACTTCGCCATATTCGGGTGTCCTTGTCAAAAGCAATGCCGTTCCCGGAAAGGTGGTCAGACCGGGACAACCGGTTGCGATGGTTGCCGATTTATCGAACAAATACATCGTTGCTTACATTGATGAGACAGAAATCGACCGGGTCAAACCGGGCAAAAAAGTGGACATTACGGTGGATGCTTTCAAAGACCGCATTTTTAAAGGAAAAGTGCAAAAGATTGGTTCGACGGCCGGGGATTTCACCAATCCATCGGCAAGCACGGACAGCCAAAATGAAAATAAAAAGGTTCAGCGTGTTCCGGTACAAATCGTCTTTGATGACCAAATCAACGTGAATTTGATGCCCGGAATGAATGCTGAGGTGAAAATACAGTCTTAAATCAAGGGGAAAGGTGATGGCTCATGAAAACAGGACGTCTTGTTTTGACGAATGCGCTTGTGTTCCTTATTATCATGGGATTGGGAATTGGCGGCTATTACTTCTATTATATGAAATCCAATTATATTGAAACCGAAGATGCCCGGGTAAAAGGGGATTTGATTCCGGTGGCTTCGGTCGGAAACGGAAAGTTGGAAGAATGGAAGGTTGAAGAAGGGCAACAAGTGAAAAGCGGTCAGGTTCTGGGGAAAGTAAACACCGGACAGCAAACCGTGGACATTCAAGCTCCGATGGACGGAACCATCGTGAAAAGCGATTTTTCTGAGGGGCAAATGGTTGCCGCAGGCCAAACCTTGGTCCAAATGGTGGATTTGAACAAACTTTACATTGAAGCGAACATCGAGGAAACCGAGATTAAAGATGTAAGTGTCGGACAAGAAGTGGACATTAAGATCGATGCGGAAGAAGGCACCAAAATCAAAGGAACGGTGAAGAAAATCGGAAAAGCGACCAACTCCGTCTTCTCCCTGTTGCCGCAACAAACCGCCAGTGGTGATTATACCAAAGTGGTCCAACGCATTCCGGTGGTCATTGAAATGGAAAGCTATCCGGATACCGTGGTGCCGGGTATGAATGCAACGATCCTCATTCATAAATAAGTTGATTTAAACAGATTTGTCAGGAAAGGAGGAAAAGAATGAGTGCGAATCAAAATACAGCGGACGGCGGCGGATTCCGACAGCATTTGCCGCTGATGATCGTGATTATGCTGGGAATGTTTTTGGCGGTATTGAACCAGACTTTGCTCAATGTGGCCATTCCCAGTTTGATTAATGAATTCAATGTGACGGCAAGCACGGCACAATGGTTGCTCACTGGTTATATGTTGGTCAACGGGATTTTGATTCCCTTCTCCGCTTATTTGGTTGACCGTTACGGAATCCGGCGGCTTTTCATCGCTTCGATGGTGTTTTTCACAGCAGGTTCACTCATCTGCGGGCTGGCCGCCACGTTTTCCATGATGTTGATCGGTCGTCTGATTCAGGCGGTTGGTGCCGGAATCCTGATGCCGCTGGTGATGGTGGTGACCCTTCATATTTTCCCGCCGGAGGCGCGCGGAAAAGGAATGGGGCTGTTCGGGCTCGGGATGATTTTTGCCCCGGCCATTGGTCCCACGTTGTCAGGATGGGTCATTGAACATTACGATTGGCGCATTTTGTTTAACGGGATGGTGCCGCTTGGTCTGATCGTCATTGGTTTTGCATTCTTCCTTTTAAAAGATGGTTTGAGAAAAGAGACCAAGCCGCAATTTGATTTTTGGGGGGCCGTCACCTCTTCGCTCGGCGTCGGTCTGTTGCTGTACGGATTGAGTGAAGCCGGGAACAAAGACTGGGATGATCCGGTGGTGGTTTCCACCCTTGTGCTGGGTGTGTTCTTCCTTTATGTGTTTGTGCTGTTGCAAGTTCGTTCGAAAAAACCGTTGCTCGATTTTTCCGTGTTTAAATTTGATATGTTTACCCTGTCGAGCGTGATTAATGCGATTATCACCATTGCCATGTTTGCGGGCATGTTTTTGATTCCGATTTACTTGCAAAACCTGCGCGGCTTTACCGCTTTCGAATCCGGGTTATTGCTGCTGCCGGGAGCGATTATCATGGGGTTGATGTCCCCGATTTCCGGTGTGTTGTTTGATAAAGTGGGTCCCCGTCCTCTGGCGGTGATCGGGCTGTTGATCACCACGGTGACCACTTATGAATTTACGCATTTAACCCTGGAAACCAGTTATACTTGGATCTTGATCATCTATATGATCCGTTCTTTCGGAATGTCCCTGTTGATGATGCCGATTATGACGGCCGGTTTGAACCAATTGCCGGAAGAGATGAACGGTCACGGCACGGCGATGGCCAACACATCACGGCAAATCGCCGGATCACTTGGAATCAGTGTGTTTACGACGATCTTTTCCATCCGCACCCAATATCATTTAGGGAAACTGGCGGATCAAGCCAATATGATGGATCCGGCTTACAGCGATCATTTTTATTCGGCACTGAGCGGTTTTGCCCAAGCTGTCGGCTTGCCGGCGGAACAAGCACAAAGTTTGATGACCAGCACATTGTACGGGCAAGCTGCCCAACATGCTTCAGTTTTGGGAATCAATGATGCTTTTGTTTGGGCCACCGTTTTTGCGTTTATTGGTTTGATTTTGAGTTTCTTCTTGCGGGATGTGCGGAAAGACAAGAAAGTATCCGGTTGAATGGTTCCTGAAATTACTCGGAATGTCGTGGAAGGGAGAGAAGTGATTCATGAAGATTTATGTGGTATATGACAGTGAAAGCGGACATACGGAAAAAGTGGCCGCATCGATTGCAGAGGGCGCACGCGAAGTGGAAGGGGCGGAGGTGATCCTCCGTCACGTCAATGAAGCCGATGTGCGGGAGTTAAACGATGTGGATGCGATCATCTGGGGATGCCCCGGCCATTTCGGAACAATCAGTTCCGGATTGAAGTCATGGATTGACCGTTTGGGACATCTGTGGGCGAACGGAAAATTGATTGGAAAAGTGGGAGCGGTTTTCTGCACGACCGCAACCCTGCACGGCGGTGCGGAAATGACATTGTGGAATTTGATTACGCCGATGCTTCATAATGGAATGATTATTGTCGGACTGCCGAGTAATTTGCCGGAAAATGTCATGTTGGGCTCTTATTACGGATTGTCTGTGACTTGTCCGGTCACGGATGGGGAAGAAGATTCACCGGGCGAAAATGACTTGTCACTCGGAAGAGCATTGGGACGCCGTGTGGCCAACGTTGCGAAAAAGTTGAAGTAAAAAGTTGATATGCTTTAAACCCGGAACAAAAGGGGGGAGTCGATTGACTTTTTTGATTCTTTTTTACGGGGCGCTCATTGTTCTTGGCGGAATAGTGTTGTATGCCATCAATTCCCGTGCCGGGAAAAATGTTGAGGAAGAAGAGCAGGCGGGAACCGCGGAGGTCCCGTCCCAAAAAGAAGCGCCTCAAAACAATGAATCTCCGGCGAAAAAAGTGACCGGGAAAGAAACGGATTCCTCCGGATACACCATGACCGATGATGAGTATCGGGAAGCCTTGCGCAGAAGCTTGAAAAAACAAACAGATACGGAAACGAAAGAAGAGCCGCCCCGGGATCCCGACCGGTACAGTGACCAAGAATACCGGGAAGTTCTTCGTTCGATGCATAAGCAATTGAATCAAGATAAGGAATCCAACCGGTAAACGAAGTCCCGGAATGCACCGCCCTGTGAAATGCAGGGTGGTTTTTTATTAGTGTTCCCATCGGTTGCCGGTTTTATCCCTTGGTTGAAAAGAGGTTCACGGACGGGCACTTCATGCGGATTATTCAGGATGGTCATTCTTCCCATGGCGCCGGAAGGAGGAATGGGCTATACTTTTGGCTGGTTGGATTTGGATGGAACGATAACCGAAGGGAACCGGAATGCTGTGCATGAATGGGAAGCATGGTATTTTGGTTGAAAGAAAAAGGAGTACGAGCGAATGGGACAAAATGCGTACAAAAAGGTTCGGGAAATCATCGATACCTCTGCCGGTTTATTAACCGGCCAGGCTTTATATCCATTTGCGGTGGATGAAATTCTTTGCAAGGAAGTGGGAAGCGGCCATCTTCCCCCGGTGCTTCATATTTGGCGGCATCAAAATGCTTTTATCCTGGGAATCCGGGACCGGAAATTGCCTCATGCTGAAAAAGCGATCGGTTGGTTGGAATCACTTGGTTCCCGTGTGGGAGTCCGAAATTCCGGGGGAGCCGCTGTTCCTTTGGATCCGGGGGTGGTCAATCTTTCTTTGATTTTGCCTTCACCAAGGGGAAAAGTGGAAATCAAACAAGACTTTGAAATCATGTATCAGCTGATGCGGGAGTGTTTAAAACCTTTGGTTCCCCCCGTTGAAAAAGGGGAAATCGAAGGATCCTACTGCCCGGGGGATTATGATTTAAGCATTGACGGGCGGAAGTTTTGCGGCATTGCCCAGCGGAGACAGATCCGGGCCTTTGTGATTCAGGCATTTGTTCTGGTGGAAGGAAACGGAAAGGAAAGAGGAAAGAAAGCGAAACAATTTTATGATTTGGCGTCAGGCGGCGATTTCAGCGCGGATTTCCCCAAAGTGGAACCCGGCAAAATGGCTGCCTTGTCCGAATGGAACCAGGATCTGACCGTTGACCGGTTTGTATCGCGGGTCAAAGAAGTGGTTGGTGACGGACGGAAAAAGGAAAGACATGATTACGATCCGGTGTATGAAGGACCGGTTCGGGAAATGTTGACGAAGATCCAAAAAAGATATGGAAAATGACAAAAAGCCACTCCGGTGAGGAGTGGCTAAACACGTAGGAAAACGCTGTGAAAAAGGGATTGGGTTATAATGAACCCGCCTGCTGCAGCACAGACGGATGCGAGAAGGTCTCGGGTCTCATATTATTATTCGGACCCGTTTTTGATTTTCTGTCCTCGCGGGCAGATTTTTTAATGACGCCTTGCAAAGTCGACAAAACGGAATTTTTCCGGCAGATGGCGGGATTCCGTGTATTGAAAAAGCGTGTTGTCCTCCAAAAAGACATAATTTCGGACCACCGCCACATAAGGCTCTTTTTGATGGTCAAGGAAGTTCCGGTCTTCTTCCGTAATGGGTTCGATGGTGATGACTTTTTTGGCAAAGCTGATGGAAAGCCCGCACTGTTTTTCCAGATATTCATAAATGGAATCTTGGCAGACTTCTTTGGTCAACTCGGGAACATAAGCCTGTCGGAAGTAATCCTTGTCCAAAATGATTTTTTCCCCGTCCACTTCACGGATCCGGACAACTTCCCAAACCGGTTCCTTGCGCTTTAACCCAAGTTCCGCGTGGATTGTCGGATCCGCCGGTTTTAATTCCAATTTCTTCACATGGGTCTTCCATTGTTTATTTAATTTGGAGAACAATTCTTTGAAACCGACCAATCCCGAAACCGGAAAGTCGTACCGGTGAATTCCCAACACAAAAGATCCTTTGCCTTTGATTTTTTGGATATAGCCGTTTTGGGACAACAAGTTCAGTGCCTTTCGCACCGTTTCACGAGAGGTTTGGTATTGTTTGGAAAGATCATGTTCGGAGGGAAGTTTCCCTCCGGGTTTTAACTTTCCTTTTTCGATTTGTTCGGCAAGTTCATGGTAAATGGTCAGATAAATGTTTCCCACTTTGTTTCCCCTCAATGATTGGTTTTCGTTAAACGGAAAACAAGGGATTCGTAAGGACGCAATGTCATTTCCCGGAAATGGTCCGGCGCATCCGGATAGTTGGAGAGCACCAATTCTCCTTTCCAGTCTTCCGGCACATGGGAAGACGGCAGATGCCAACGGGTGGAATGAGCAAAGAAATTATTGATGACGAGCCATTTTTCATTCCGGCCGTGCCTCAGATAAGAAAAGACATCCGGGTGATCCAATTGAACGGGTTCAAAAGTGCCGTTGATCAAGACATCGTGCTCTTTTCGCAGCTGAATGAGACGTTTGTAATGATGAAAAATGGAGTTGTTGTCCTTTAAGGCTTGTTCCACGTTGATTTGCCGGTAATTCGGTGCAATGGGAATCCAAGGGGTCCCTTGGGTGAAGCCCCCGTGTTTCCCCGCTGTCCATTGCATCGGGGTGCGCGCGTTGTCACGGGATTTTTGCCGGATGATCCGCATCACTTCTTCCTCGGTTTTCCCCTGCTCCCGCAAAATGTGATACATATTCCTTGTTTCGACATCCCGGTACTCGTCGATGGACGTAAAATCCGGGTTGGTCATGCCGATTTCTTCCCCTTGGAAAATAAACGGGGTTCCATGCATCAAATACATGGCGGTGGCCAACATTTTGGCCGATTCTTTGTGGTATGGTCCGTCATTGCCGTAGCGGGAAACCACCCGCGGCTGATCATGGTTGCACCAAAACAAGGTGTTCCAGCCGCCGCCTTTTTGCATTTCCGTCTGCCAAGAAGAAAGGATTCGTTTTAATGCTTCAAAATCCATTTGGCCTGTTTCCCACTTCTTCCCGTCCGGATAATCCACTTTCAAATGATGGAATTGAAAAACCATGTTTAACTCGCGGTTGTCCGGACGGGTGTATTGAATGCAGTGCGGGATGGTCGTGGACGACATTTCGCCTACGGTCATGATATCATAGCGGGAAAAGACTTCCCGGTTCATCTCCTGCATAAATTCGTGGATGCGCGGCCCGTCGGTGTAAAATTTGCGGCCGTCCCCGGGAGGGACGGATCCGTCGTCATCGGGGAACCGCTGATCTTTGGAGATCAGGTTGATCACGTCCAACCGGAATCCGTCCACGCCCAGATCCAGCCACCAACGCATCATTTCGTAAATTTTTTGTCTCAGCTCCGGATTTTCCCAGTTTAAATCCGCTTGGGTTTCATCAAATAAGTGCAAGTAGTATTGGCCGGTTTTTTCGTCCCGTTTCCAAGCGGAACCCCCGAATTTGGATTGCCAATTGTTCGGTTCCTTTCCGTCCTTTCCGTCTTTCCAGATGTAATACGAACGGTACGGACTTTCTTTGGAAGATCGGGACGCTTGAAACCATTCATGCTCGGTGGAAGTATGGTTGACCACCATATCCATGATCAATCGCATGCCGCGTTGGTGCACTTGATGGAGAAGTTCTTTAAAATCCTCCATCGTTCCGTATTCTTCATGGATTTTGTGATAATTGCTGATATCATACCCGTTGTCGTTTTGCGGAGATTCATAAACCGGCGTCAGCCACAAAACATCGACCCCCAGCTCTTTCAGGTAGTCCAGCTTCTGAATGATTCCTCTTAAATCTCCTGTTCCGCTCCCTGTCGTGTCATAAAAGCTTTTTGGATAGATCTGGTAGACAACAGCTTTTTTCCACCATTCCGCCAACAAAAAAACCTCCTTGTAAGCTACATCAACTCTTGGATTTCTTCCTTGATAATGGATGATTTCGTTCCAAACACCGCCTGAATCCCGTCGCCTTTTTTGATGACACCGGCGGCGCCCAATGCTTTCAGACGGTTTTCATCCACTTTGTCAATTTCTTTGACCCCGACCCGGAGGCGGGAGATGCACGCGTCCAGTTTGACAATGTTATCTTTGCCGCCCAAAGCTTCCAAAATGAGAGCGGCTTGGCTGCTTGTGCTTTCTTTTTCTTTGCTTCCGGATTGGATGCCGATTTTTTCGCGGAACTCGTCTTTGGTGCGGAGACGGGTTTCTTCGTTATCATCTTCACGTCCCGGTGTTTTCAGGTTCATTTTTTGGATCAAAATCCGGAACGTGAAATAGTAAATAACCGCAAAGACAAGGCCGAGTCCGATGGTGACAAGCCATGCATTGGAGTGGTTGGGCAGTACATTGAACAAGATGAAGTCAATCAGCCCGGATCCGCCGGCAAAACCGCCGTGCATGCCCAAAGCATTGACAAGCCCGAAAGCGATGGCGGTCAAAACAGCATGAATGGCATATAACACCGGGGCAACAAACAGGAATGTGAATTCAAGCGGTTCCGTGATTCCGGTCAACAAAGCGGTGACGGCAGCCGCCACGATCAAGGATTTGGTTTTTGTTTTTTTGCCCGGTTTTGCCGTGTGAATGATGGCCAGTCCCGCAGCCGGCAGTCCGAACATCACCGGGATGAATTTCCCAGCGATGTAGGTGCCTCCGGTAATGGCAATCGACGGGTCACGCAGTTTGTCGATGACTTGGGAAATATAAACGTTTTGGTCCCCCACGATGCGGGCGCCGTCCAACGAAGTGTAAGCGCCGCCGATATCCGTGAACAGCAAGGGGGTGTTGTAAATATGATGCAAACCGAACGGGATGAGCAGTTTTTCAATCCCGCCGTACAACCCCACAATCAACGGGTTGGTATGGGTGGCAATATAGTTCCCCAAAACAAAAATCCCGTTTCCGACCGGCGGCCAGATGAAGTAAAGAACCACCGCAGACAAGATGGCCCCGAACGAAGAAACAATGGGAACCAGCCGTTCTCCGCTGAACAAGGAAATCGAATCGGGCAATTCCACTTTATGAAAGCGATTGTAAAGATAGGCGGTCAAAAAACCGATTAAGATCCCGCCGAACACACCGATTTGCATGGTTTCGATGCCAAGTTCGGTTCCCAGCAGTTTTTCGTTCAGGTTGATTCCGGTGATATCAATCAACGCCCCGAGGGTGGTATGCATGATGAAGAACGAAATCAGTGCCGAGAAACCAGCCATTCCTTTGCCGGTCCAAGTGATGGCAATTGCCACGGCGAACAGGACGGGAAGATTATTAAAAACGGCTTGTCCTGCCCGTTGCATCAATTCCCCGGTGACTTGCCAGCCGTTGCTGCTCAAGAAAGGAATCAATTCTTGAACATTGGGATTTAAAATCACACCGCCCAGACCCATCAAAATCGAAACAAGCGGAAGAATGAGAACCACGGCCATCATGGAGCGGCCGACACGTTGAAAAAAGTCAAAAGAGAAACCTTTCGCCATTATTTTCCTCCTATCCCCGTGTTGGAATCAGTCGCCTGTATATACAGGAAAGGGAATATAAAAAAATGAAAAGCCTTTCATTTAACCAAATTGTACTCCTGTCTATACAGGTTTGTCAATGGAGGAGGGAGGTTCCGGGAAATCCTGATCCTGCCATTGATTCTGACGCCAAGCTTGTGTTATGATGAATACACCGCGCTAGACGGGGAGGTAGCGGTGCCCTGTAACCCGTAATCCGCTATAACGGGGTTGACGCCTGTCCGAGGCGTGCTTTGTGCGAGGCTGGTCTGGATCATCCGTGTTGATGACCGGGTCCTGCGCAACGATCACTTCCGAACCGTGTCAGGTCCTGACGGAAGCAGCACTAAGGGAGACCGGTCGTGTGCCGCAGGGGTGCCTGGTCTGAGCTGATGGTTCAGGGGCCGCTCGGGCAAGACACGTCGGAGACAGGTGCGCGGTACATAGACATCTTTGAAAAACGCACCTTGGGCACAAGGTGTTTTTTTTAGGTTTTGAATGGAAAATTTTTTCTTAAAGAAGGAAGAAAAAGGTAAACAGCGAATAAAAAGGTAGAATTATTTGTGGCATGTTGCCCGTACACAGCAGGTTGTTGTCAAAAAAGATGGGAACTTCCCATTTTGATGTCGGTTGTTTGCGGTTGTGATGGGAGAAGTTGTTCACTTGTTGATCTCATGTGATTCCAATGAATCGTTCGTTGCAAAAAGTAAGCACGAAGGATAGAAGGGAAGCTTTTAATGTGGCGGTGCGAAGATGATGAATATGAACACAAAGGCGTTAGCAGGAAATGGAGATGGGTCAATCCATTTATACACATTTTATCCTGTGACACCCTATGAGCGTTTGGCCGTCCAGTTAATTTCAAAAATCCACTTGGGAGTTATCGTGGTTGATGACCGGTTGAATGTCGTGGAAATCAATCAAGCAGCAGCAAGGCTGTTGGGGCTGGAAAAGTCAAAGATGATGTACCGGTCGTTCCGGGATGCCGTGATTCAGCTGGGGTTGCCGAAAAAGTACAGGGAACGGTTGTTTTCGATTTTGCATTCCCGCAAAGAGAAACGGAAGCTGGAATTGGACTGGTGCCCGGACGGGGAAGAACCGCGGTGCCTGCTGATGCGGTTTCACACGTTTGAAGACAGTGAAAGCGGCTTGAAAGGGCAAATTTTGATGATTGAGGACCAAACCGAGATGCAACTTTTGAGGCAGCAGGTTCAGCAAAACAACCGTTTGGCGACCATCGGTCAGATTGCAGCCGGAACCGCGCATGAAATACGCAATCCCCTCACGGCAATCCGGGGCTTTTTACAGGTGATCGGGCACAAAATGAAGGAGAACGGGCAGCAGAAAGAACACGGGTATATCGATATCATGTTAAGGGAGATCAGCCGGATCAGCAGCCTTGTCGGGGAATTTTTGATGCTGAGCAAACCACGGCATTTAAACGTCCAATCCGTGAATGTGACAAAGGTCTTCAACGATATCCTGCCCATCATCAAAAACGAAGCACTTCTTTATAACATTGATGTGGTGACCAAACGGCAACTGACGACGATTCCGATGATTGAAGCAGATGGGGAGTTGTTGAAACAGGTTTTTCTCAATATTTCCAAAAATGCGATTGAAGCAATGAAAGATGGCGGCCTGCTGACGATTCGGCTCAAAACATATGAAAAAAGAAAACATGTGGTTGTGGAGATCATGGATACCGGTCCCGGAATACCACCTCATGTTTTGGAAAAAATATATGAACCGTTTTTTACAACCAAAGAGAACGGAACCGGTCTGGGACTTCCCATTTGCCGTCAGATTTTGCGGGAGATTGACGGAGAAATCAAAATTGAGTCCGGACCGAAAGGAACCAAGGTGAAAGTCTGCTTGCCGCTTATCAAAACATAAAACCCACTGCCGATAAGACGACGGATCTTTTCCCACAGGCAGTGGGTTGTTTCTTTTGGAAAAAAGGTTTCCAGTGTAGTATGATAGTAAAGACCATGAATATGCCCCGTTGAGGGGGAACAAGTTGGAGTGTTGGGTGTGTCCTATCGGGCATTGTATCGCGTTTGGAGACCGCAACGCTTTGAGGATTTAGTCGGTCAGGAACATGTGACAAAAACATTGATGAATGCATTAAGCGAAAAACACCTTTCCCATGCTTATTTGTTTAACGGACCGCGCGGAACGGGGAAGACCAGCGCGGCAAAGATTTTGGCCAAAGCAGTGAACTGCGTTCACGGTCCGGCCAAAGAGCCTTGCAATGAATGCGAAGCTTGCCGGCGCATCACCGAAGGTTCCCTGATGGATGTGGTCGAAATTGACGCGGCATCCAACCGGGGGGTGGATGAGATCCGTGATCTGCGCGACAAGGTGAAATATGCGCCGACCGAAGTCCGTTACAAGGTGTATATCATTGATGAGGTTCATATGTTGACTACAGAAGCATTTAATGCGCTGTTGAAAACATTGGAAGAACCTCCGGAGCACGTGATTTTTATTCTGGCTACCACGGAGCCGCATAAACTTCCTCCAACGATCATTTCCCGCTGTCAGCGATTTACTTTTCGCCGCATTTCCTTTGAAAAGATCGTGAACCGTTTAAAAACGATCTGCCGGTCGATGGATATTTCCTTTGATGAAGAAGCCTTGATCTCCATTGCGCAAACCGCCGACGGCGGACTGCGGGACGCGCTGAGTCTCTTGGATCAAGCGCTGGCCTTCAGTGGGGATTCCTTGACCATTGAAGCGGTGCAAGCCGTGACGGGAAGTGCGTCGAGGGAGATGGTGCTTTCAATTTTCGTTGATTTGGCCGGACAGAAGATGCCTTCCGCCTTGCAAAAGCTGGAGGAGTGTATTGCAAGCGGCGTGGAACCGGAAAAGTTGATTCAAGATTTCATCCATGTTTGCCGGGACTTGTTGATGTATAAAACCGCACCTTCTTTGATGGAGCACGAAGGAAGAACACAGTGGATGAAATCGGTGGAAAAGGTTGCAGGGGAGTTGACACATCAACGTCTTTCCCGGATGCTGGATGTGTTGGTTCATTCCGAACAGCAGATGAAATGGGTGACCCATCCCCGCGTGTTATTGGAGATGGCCTTGGTCCGTTTGGCGGATGTTTTTGGAAGCGATCCAAAAAATGTGGAGCCGGATCTGGTGGCAAGGCTGGAAGAGCGGATCGAAAAGTTGGAAAGTTGGATTCGCCAGGCAAAAAACACCGCGGCCGTGAAGGAAGAAGCTTCCCCGGCCTCCGGGAACCGTCCAGGCCCGTCTTCTCCGGTTGTCAAATCTTCCGAACCGGCGTTCAGCCGGCAATGGTTGGAGAAGCTGTCCGGGAAACAAGGAGCCCGGATCAAAAAGATCTGGCCTGAATTGCTTCAACGGGTCAAAGAGGAAAAAATCACGGTTCATGCTTGGTTGATTGACGGTGAACCGGTCGGAGCCACCGATGATGCCGTGATCGTTGCTTTTAAAAGCAAAATTCACCGTGAAACGACGGAAAAGGAAAGCAACAAGTCTTTAATTGAAGGAATTCTTTCACAGATGACGGGGCAACGGATGCAACTGAAAACCGTGATGCTGGATGATTGGAAGAAACAAGCTTCCGCACAGAATCTTCCGGCTTCCGGTAACAAGAGCGGCCCGCAACCGGAACCGGAGTCTTTGCAAGAAGACATTGTGAAAAAAGCCGTGGATTTGTTCGGCGAAGAAATCATCAAAGTTTCCGATGAGAGTGAACCGAAAGTTTAGGAGGCGATGACGGATGCGGAACATGAATCAGATGATGAAACAAGTGAAAAAAATGCAGCAGGAAATGGCGAAAGCCCAACAAGAACTGGAGAAAAAGGAAGTGGAAGGAACAGCCGGCGGTGGTGTGGTCAAAGTGCGGATGAACGGCCATAAGCAATTATTGGGGATTGAGATTTCCCCGGAAGTTGTGGATCCGGGTGATGTGGAAATGTTGCAGGATTTGATCACCGCCGCAATCAATGAAGCGATGAAACAGGCCGAGGAGCTGGTGGCCAAAGATTTAGGGAAATTCACAGGCGGTTTGAATATCCCCGGACTATTTTAAAGTGACCAGAGGTGGGGAACGTTGTATGTGCCTGAACCAATCTCAAAACTGATCGAGGGATTCATGCGCTTGCCGGGGATTGGCCCCAAAACGGCTCAACGGCTGGCTTTTTATGTATTGACCATGGAAGAAGAGGACGTTTTGGATTTGGCCAAAGCATTGGTCCGGGTACAACGGGATTTGTGCCATTGTTCCGTATGCGGGTATATCACGGATCAGGACCCTTGTTATATCTGTTCCGATAAAAACCGGGACCAGTCCACCATTTGTGTGGTGCAGGACACCAAAGATTTGATCGCCATGGAACGGACTCGTGAATATAATGGCTTGTATCATGTGTTGAACGGGGCGATTTCACCCATTGAAGGAATCGGCCCTGATGATTTGAATATTCCCGGACTGTTGAAGCGGTTGGAAGACGAAAAAGTCAAGGAGCTGATCCTGGCGACCAATCCCAACATTGAAGGGGAAGCGACGGCAATGTATTTGTCCCGTTTGACCAAACCTTTCGGGTTGAAGGTGACGCGCATCGCCCACGGACTGCCGGTCGGCGGGGATTTGGAATATGCGGATGAAGTCACCCTGGCCAAAGCGCTGGAAGGCAGACAAGAGTTATAAAAATTGGTCATGAAACAGACAACCTTGTGCATAGAATGGAAGCGACACTTCCCGGGAAGCTGTCGCTTTTATTTTTGCCAGAAAAGCAGGCCGAAATGCCGGATGGGACGAAACGGACCACGTCAAAACGATCAAGGGGAGATTGTGTCCGGTTTTATTTTGGGAGGCGTCTCAGCGGAATCCATGGGGAGGAGTGTCAGAGGTTGTAAGGATGTCCGGTTGCGTTTGGATGTGTTTCCCGTTTCCATTCCTGTTTTGCCTTTTTGCCTTGATTCCGATTCCGAAAAAAATGATCCGGGGAGGGATGGGTTTGTTGGAATATCAATGGTGGATGGCTGCCGGCTTGTTGGGCGTGGTGTTTTTTATGATGATCAACCGGTCGGTGAAAAAGCCGCTGGTGTGGTTGGGAAAAGGAGTGTTGTCGACCGCTGTGGGGGCATTGGTTTTGTTTGTTTTGAACTTGCTGGGGCAATATGTGCAAATCCACATTCCGATTAATCTTTGGACGGCGTTTGTCACCGGCTGTTTGGGGATTCCGGGAATCGCTTATCTGGTGGCCGTGAAAATAATTTTTATCGGGCTATAAAAAAATCGAAAAAAGGTGTTGACTTATGTCTAATAAGGTGGTAGTATCATATTTGTCGCCGCGAGAGAGCGGCACAAACAAAGTGAAATGAAGTGTTCCTTGAAAACTGAAGAGTGAAGACATGACTCGTTAATTCTTGAGAGTTCACATCAAACTTTTTTGGAGAGTTTGATCCTGGCTCAGGATGAACGCTGGCGGCGTGCCTAATACATGCAAGTCGAGCGGGAGAATCATCCTTCGGGATGAGGATCCAGCGGCGAACGGGTGAGTAACACGTGGGCAACCTGCCCGCAAGACCGGGATAACTCCGGGAAACCGGGGCTAATACCGGATAGTCCTTTTCCCCGCATGGGGAAAAGGGGAAAGGCGGCTTCGGCTGTCACTTGCGGAT
>NZ_REFP01000008.1 GCF_003688725.1 Thermoactinomyces vulgaris | reverse complement strand
ATCCTATGGATTCAGATGGCGGTGCCAGCTCTTCAAGCTGGCGGGTTCCCCCATTCGGACATCCCCGGATCAACGCTCACTTACAGCTCCCCGGGGCATATCGGTGTTCGTCCCGTCCTTCATCGGCTCCTGGCGCCAAGGCATCCACCGTGTGCCCTTAGTAGCTTACCCTACTGGCTCTCTTGGAGATTACTTCTCCCGGTGATTGCAACTTGACAAGCGACGTGTGAAGATTCTCGTCAAACGAGCTTCTTCAACCTCGTCTTGCTTCTTCCATATCTCATTTTCAAGGTGCGTTCTTTTTCCTTTTGTCCACCGCCTTTCGCGGCGACAAGGAGTAATATATCACGGTCGCAAGAAAAATGCAACCCTTTTTTATAAAACCATTTATTCCCACAATAAACAAACAAAAAACCCTTCTTCTCATGCAGAAAAGAAGGGTTGTAAAATCCTTGGAGGAATTACGATGGATTGTCCGCCCGTTTGATCCACTCCGGTAAATCGCGGATCACATTTTCAACGGCTACATCCTGCGCATCTCCCGAGCGGCGAAGTTTCATCTCCACCAGACCATCCCCGGCTTTGGCTCCGACGGTAATCCGAACCGGAATTCCGAACAAATCCGCGTCTTTAAATTTGACACCCGCCCGTTCTTTACGGTCATCAAACAATACTTCATATCCGGCTTCCAATAATTCTTGGTACAACTTCTCCGCGGTTTTGGCCTGTACTTCATTTTTCATATTCACCGCAATCAGGTGAACCGTATAAGGGGCAATGGAAGCGGGCCAAATGATTCCCTGTTCATCATGATTCTGCTCCACAACGGATGCAACCGCGCGGGAGATGCCGATGCCGTAACATCCCATAATAAACGGCTGTTCTTTGCCGTTTTCATCCAAAAATCCGGCCTTCATTGCCACGCTGTAGCGGGTTCCCAACTTGAACACATGCCCCACTTCTATCCCGCGGCGCAGAGAAATCGCACCACCGCAACGGGGGCATCTGTCGCCTTCCTGGATATTTCTCAAATCGCCGGTCACATCCACTTCAAAATCTCGCACAGGTTGAACATGAATGAAATGATGATCGGCTTCATTGGCTCCGACAATCAGTTCACTCTGATTCATCACAGCCTGATCCGCCAACACTTTCACTTTTTTCTTCAAGCCCACCGGTCCAACGAACCCGGCAGGAGCCCCTGCGATTTCCTGTACGGTTTGATCATCGGCCAGCTCACAAACCGTGGCATTCAACAGATTTTTCACCTTGACATCATTCACTTCATGATCTCCCCGCACCAAAACGAGCACAGGTTCCCCGTCCACCAAAAAGACAAGGCTTTTGGCAAGCTTTGAAACCGGCACATCCAAATATGTTGCAACCTCTTCAATGGTGCGCTTTTGCGGAGTGTGCACTTTTTCCATTTCTTCCACGGAAGCAACATCGGTAGTGTTTTCTTCCCCGGCCACTTCGGCCATTTCCACATTGGCAGAGTAATCACAGGATTCACAGATGACCACTGTATCTTCCCCTGCGTCCGCCAAAGCCATAAACTCATGGGTGCCTTTGCCGCCGATGGCACCGGAGTCGGCTTCCACCGCCCGAAATTCCAAACCGATGCGGGTGAAAATGTTTTTGTATGCCTGATACATCTTTTCATAGGTATCATTCAGCGAGTCCTGATCCGAATGAAACGAATAGGCATCTTTCATAATAAACTCCCGCCCTCTCAACAAGCCGGAACGCGGGCGTTTTTCATCCCGAAATTTGTTTTGGATCTGGTATAAAATCATCGGGAGTTTTTTATAGGAATTGATTTCTCCACGCAACAAATCGGTGATCACTTCCTCATGGGTGGGTCCGATCGCAAAAGGCCGGTCATGCCGGTCTTGCATCGTAAACAAGTCGGGCCCGTAAGTGTCCCAACGGCCGGACTCCTGCCATAATTCAGCCGGATGCAGTGTCGGCAACAACAACTCTTGACCTCCAATGCGATCCATCTCTTCGCGCACAATTTGTTCCACCTTATGTAAAACCCGGTATCCCAAAGGCAGGAAAGTATATATCCCCGCAGCTAATTGCCGGATGAATCCTCCGCGCAGCAACAGCTGGTGACTGATCATTTCTGCTTCCCCGACCGTCCGAAGTGTCGGAGCCATCATATTGTTTTGCCGCATATTCATCCCTCTCTTTTCAAAAAATGCCATTGTTTTTTATCATACATAAAACCATTGAAATAAAAAAGATCCATCCGCCACAAAAAAGGAAAACCGGCCCATCGATCAGAGCCGGGTTTCCGCTTTATCAAGTGAAGAACACTTTTTTTATGTCATTAAAAGTCACCACGAGCATCAACATCATCAGTAAAGCGAACCCAATAAAGTGAACCAGACTTTCCTTGTTCGGACTGATCGGACGGCCGCGAACCGCCTCGATCCCGATGAAAACCAGACGGCTTCCATCCAAAGCCGGGATCGGCAACAGATTAAAAATCCCCAGATTCAGGCTCAAAAGAGCGGTCCAACGGATGAGTGATTCATATCCGGCCTTAGCCGCCTCACCGGTGATGGAACCCATCTGGACAGGCCCGCCCAAACTTTTCAGACCCAGCTGTCCGGTCACCAACTTCCCGAATCCGTCCATGATCATGACAGACCAATCATACGTCTGCCTGAACCCGTCAATGGCTGCTTCCCAAAGGGTGGCGTCTCTTTTCATCTCATTGACATTAAAATAAACCCCGATTTGGTAGACTTCCCCGCTTTTTTGCGGTGTCACCGGAAAATCCAGTTTTTGTCCGTTTCTGTCCACCGTAATGGTCACCGTTTCCCCTTTGGATTCCAACAACTCATACCGCAACGAATCCATGGTATTCACTTTTTTGCCGTTAATGGCCACAATCAAATCATTTTCCCGGATCCCGGCCTTGGCTGCCGGTGAATCCGGAATGGCCTGATCAACCGGCAACCGATCTTCGATTCCGGTTACAAATGTGTAGATGGCAAACAGAATAATGGTCAACGCAATATTAAACAGCGGGCCGGCAAAAATGGTCATCGCCTTTTGTCCGGCAGTTTTGGAGCCAAACTGGCGGTCATACGGCGCAATTTGCAGTTCCGTTTTTTCACTGTAATGAATATTGGCTTGCGGATCCAGGAAATATTTTGCTTCATTTTCATCGGAATCTTCCAGCACCACATACAGCTGTCTTTCCAAATCCGCTTTCACAAGCCTTCCGACAATCAGAGACTCTGTTTCCAACCCTTGCGGATCATACAGGTACAAATGGTTCAGTTTCCCCTCCGGAGTTTGGGTCGCATAAACCATCGTCCCCGTTTTGATTTCAACCATCTCCGCATCTTCACCAGCCATGCGGACATAACCGCCCAAGGGCAAAATCCGGATGGAATAAAGCGTTTCCCCTCGTTTGGTTGCAAAAAGTTTCGGCCCGAAACCGATGGCAAATTCCCGCACCAGAATCCCTGCACGTTTTGCAAAGATAAAATGTCCCAGTTCATGTACAAAGACAAGTAAACTCAGGACCAACACAAATATCACTATGGTTTGCATGGACTATTCATCACCACCCTGGTTGATCACACGCCTTAAATCTAAGCCAACGGAACAAGACCGTCTTGTGCAAATTGGCGGGCCCATCTGTCTGCTTCTTCAATTTCTTCCAACGACGGATTGCTGACCGCCTGATGTGCATCCAGCGTCCGCTCGATAATCTCTTCAATGGCCAAAAAAGTACATTTTCCTTGTAAAAAGGTTTGCACCGCCACTTCATTCGCTGCATTTAACACAGCAGGCACCGTTCCCCCGGTTTTCCCGGCATCATAAGCCATTTTCAAACAAGGATACCGTTTGAAATCCATTTCTTTGAAATCGAGCCGGGATAATTGAACAAAATCCAAGCGTTTTGTCGTCAGTTGCATCCGTTTGGGGTAAGACAAAGCATATTGAATCGGAACCCTCATGTCCGGGGTGCCCAATTGAGCCATCACTGCACCGTCTTTAAATTCAACCATCGAATGGATGACACTCTGCGGATGAAGGACTACATCTATTTTCTCATAAGGAAAATCAAATAACCAGTGCGCTTCAATCACTTCAAATCCTTTGTTCATCATCGTGGCACTGTCAATGGTGATCTTGTTTCCCATTGCCCAGTTCGGATGATTTAACGCTTGTTCCACAGTTGCATCAACCAATTCTTCCCGGCTCCAATCACGAAACGCCCCCCCGGACGCTGTGATGATCACCCTTTCCACATCATCCATCCGCTCACCATGAAGACATTGAAAAAGTGCAGAATGCTCGCTGTCGATCGGCAACAACGGCACTTGATGTTTTTTGGCTTCCGCTGTCACAATATGGCCGGCTGTGACCAGGGTCTCTTTATTCGCCAATCCAATCTTTTTTCCTGCCCGAATGGCTTCCAGGGTCGGGACCAAGCCTTTGCTTCCGACCAAAGCGGAGACAAGATAGGTGGAGTCCGGACTTGCTGCAACCTCCTTCAAGCCTTCGTCTCCCCACATGACACGAACCTCGTCCCCCACTTCCCGCTTCACGGCTTCAGCCGCTTCCCGGGTGGCCATGGACACCAACCGGGGCTGAAATTCCTTCACTTGTTGTATCATCAAATTTGCATTGTTCCCGGCCGCCAAAGCGACCACTTCAAATTGTTCAGGGTGCTCTCTGATTACCGCCAGTGTGCTTGTTCCAATGGACCCAGTGGAACCGAGAATAGCCACCTTTTCTAACATTCCATAGCCCCTTTCAGTCATCACAGAAGTTGAACAAAGTGTAAAATGATAAACGTGAACAGCAAACTGTCAAAACGATCCAAAAATCCGCCATGCCCCGGCAAAAGTGAACCCGAGTCTTTGACACCCGTGCTTCTTTTCCATGCCGATTCGATGAGATCCCCGATTTGACCGACGATGGTGATCAATACGCCAATGGCCACGGCAAACAACAGATTGCCCAGATCGGGAAAAATGAAAAAGATGATGATGCTCAAAAGAGTTCCGCACAAAATTCCGCCAAGAGATCCTTCAATGGTTTTATTCGGGCTGATTTCCGGCATCAGCTTCTGCTTTCCCCATCGCTTGCCGATAAAATAAGCGCCGGTATCATTTGCCCAAGTGGCCAAAATGATCAACAAGGACCAAGCCAAACCGTTCTCTTGCCAAATCGTCACCATCATATAGGAAAATCCATATCCTATGTATATGGCACCCACAAACAAATAAGCCATTTGAAACAGATCAAATTGGTTCCGGCTGAAGACCATCCACAAAAAATACAGAATCAGCCCCAGGATGACCGGTGTGATTCCTTGCAAAAAAGCGAATCCGGAGAAGTTGGGTTGATTGGCAAGCACACTCAAAAAAACCATCAAGATCACAGCAACCCCGATAAAAATTTGCGGGGTGCGAGGCGAAATATTTTTCATTTTTGCATATTCAATAAAGGCCACAATTCCTAAAACAAGCAAGCAAATTGTATATAACCAGGCTTGGCTCATCAATCCCAGAAAAATCACAGCGCCCAATGTACCTGTAATAATTCTCTGTTTCATCGCTATTTCCCCTGTCTATTTACACCGCCCCGAAGCGTCTTGAACGATGCTGGAAATCTTCGATCGCCTGGTAAAAACATTCCGACGAGAAATCAGGCCACAACACATCCGTAAACCACAACTCACTGTATGCAAGCTGCCATAACAAGAAGTTGCTCACCCGGATTTCACCACTTGTCCGGATAACCAGATCGGGATCCGGCAATCCTTTGGTCAACAGATACTCGCTCATCAATTCTTCATTGACTTCTCCTTTATCAATATGACCATTTTCAATGTCTTCTATAATCCGGTGAACAGCCTCTATGATCTCGCTTCTTGCCCCGTAGTTAATGGCAAAATTCAATATCAACCCGGTATTGTCTTTGGTTTTTTCCTCAAACTCCATCAACGCTTTTTGCGTATAATCCGGTGTCTTGCTGATCCCGCCCAAAATCCGGACCTTGACGTTTCGCTTCATCAACTCTTGCAAATCGGTTTTCAAAAACTCCATGGGCAGCTTCATCAGATACTCCACTTCGTCTTTGGGTCTTTTCCAGTTTTCCGTTGAGAAGGAGTAAAAGGTTAATACTTCAACCCCCAGATCATCGGCGGCCCGGATAATTTCGCGGATCCGTTTCATTCCCGCGGCATGACCGGCCGTGCGCGGCATTCCCCTTTTTTTGGCCCAGCGTCCGTTTCCGTCGGTGATAATCGCCACATGCTTGGGCATGGGCGCTTTTTTGATCTTTTCTAACAAATCTTCGGCGGATGAAGTTTCATTCCCCTTGGATCCCATCAAACGCTTCATGGATTTGATCATAGAACATTCCTCCGCAAATAGGTCTCAAAATATCTTAGGTACGAATCAACCTTTTTCCTCCAACAATTTCCTGATTTAGCCAGAAAACCCCCTCTGTGAAGAAGGGGTTTTCACCCGATGAGATCATTCCTCAGATTTCCAGAATTTCTTTCTCTTTGTCCGCAACCACATCATCCACTTTTTTAATATATTGATCCGTCAGTTTTTGGACTTCATCTTGGCCACGGCGCAGGGTGTCTTCCGGAATCTCCCCGTTTTTCTCCATTTTTTTCAATGTGTCGTTGGCATCACGACGGATGTTGCGAATCGCCACTTTGGCATCTTCGCCTGTTTTACGGACCAGTTTGACCAATTCGTTGCGCCGTTCTTCTGTCAAAGCCGGGATGGTGATGCGGATCACGGAACCGTCATTGTTGGGGTTCAACCCAAGCTCGGATTTTAAAATCCCGCGTTCAATTTCCGGCAATACCGATTTGTCCCACGGTTGGATCAGCAAGGTGCGGGGATCCGGAGTGGAAATATTGGCGACTTGGTTCACGGGCATTTCCGAACCGTAATATTCCACGACCACTTTATCCAACAATGAAGGATTGGCCCGTCCGGCACGAATTGAAACCAAATCTTTTTTTAAGACTTGCAGTGCCTTTTCCATCTTCTCCTGAGCTTGCTTTTTTACTTCATCCATATGCTTACACACTCCCTTTTACCAATGTTCCGATTTGCTCTCCCAAAAGCACACGCCGAATGTTTCCTTCTTCGGAGATATTAAAAACAATGAGCGGAATGTCGTTATCCATACACAAGGACGAAGCTGTGGAATCCATTACTTTCAAGCCTTTGTTCAAGATTTCCAGATAAGTCAGCGTATCATATTTTTTGGCGGTCGGCTCTTTCTTGGGATCTGCAGTGTAAACGCCATCCACATTGTTTTTGGCCATCAAAATGACTTCTGCTTCGATCTCAGCCGCTCTGAGCGCCGAGGTCGTATCCGTCGAGAAAAACGGATTGCCGTTTCCGCCGGCAAAGATCACAACCCGGCCTTTTTCCAAGTGGCGAATGGCGCGCCGGCGGATATACGGCTCGGCGACTTGTCGCATTTCAATGGCGGTTTGCACACGGGTCGGCACATCGATGCTTTCCAACGCATCTTGCAATGCCAACGAGTTCATCACCGTGGCGAGCATTCCCATGTAATCGGCAGTGGCCCGGTCAATTCCGCGGGATGATCCCTGAATGCCGCGCCAAATATTGCCGCCTCCCACAACCACAGCCACTTCCACACCGAGTTCGACCACTTCTTTGATTTGTTTGGCCAGCGATTGGATCACGTTAGCATCAATTCCATAACCCCGCTCTCCGGCCAAGGCTTCACCACTTAATTTTAAGATAACTCGCTTATATTTGGGAGTACTCATCGTTTTCCTCCGTTCGTACAAAATCAATATAGATGAATTTTCCTTCAAATCATACAACTTGTCCAGTTTGTTCAAAGAACTTCTAAAAAAATGGGAACACCAAGTTCGTGTTCCCATGTAATTTGTCAACCTTTCTTGACTTGGGACATAACCTCTTCCGCAAAGTTATCTTCACGTTTTTCGAGACCTTCGCCCATTTCGTAACGCACAAAACGACGGATATTGATGTTTTCACCGATCTTGGCGATCATTTCTTTTACCAGTTGATCGATGGTTTTATCCGGGTCTTTGACAAAAGGTTGATCCAAAAGGCAAATGTCTTTGAAATGTTTTTGCAAACGTCCTTCCACCATTTTGTCAACAATGTGTTCCGGTTTGCCTTCTTGAAGCGCTTGTTGTTTTAAAATTTCCCGTTCTTTTTCCACAACGCTTTCCGGAATTTCTTCGCTGCGTACATATTGCGGATTCATTGCGGCAATTTGCATGGCGATATCCCGGACAAAGTTTTTAAAGTCTTCGTTTTTCGCAACGAAATCGGTTTCACAGTTCACTTCCACCAGAACACCGATCCGGCCTCCGGCATGTATGTAGGATTCAACAACCCCTTCCGCTGCGATGCGGTCTGATTTTTTGGCCGCTTTGGCGATTCCTTTTTCACGGAGATATTCGATCGCTTTTTCCATGTCTCCGTTGGTTTCGGTTAAAGCTTTTTTACAATCCATCATTCCCGCGCCTGTTTTTTGACGCAGTTCTTTTACTTGTTGTGCGCTGATTGCCATGAATGCTCCTCCTTTTTTGGTATAGCGTATAAAAAGAGGGGGCCGGCATGAGCCCTGTCATGCCACCCTCTTCATTTTCCGGTCAGGAAGCCGTTGTTGTTTCGCTCGGTTGCTGTTGTTGCTGTTGTTCCCCTTGTTTTCCTTCCAGAATGGCATCGGCGATTTTTCCGGTGAAAAGACGAACCGCACGGATGGCATCGTCGTTCCCCGGAATGACATAGTCGATTTCATCCGGATCACAGTTGGTATCCACAATGGCAATGATCGGGATGTTCAACTTGCGGGCTTCAGCAACCGCAATCCGTTCTTTGCGCGGATCAATCACAAAAATGGCATCCGGCAATTTTTTCATGTATTTGATCCCGCCGAGGAATTTTTCCAATTTTGCCTGCTCTTTTTTCAGCAGAACCACTTCTTTTTTCGGCAATACATCAAAGGTGCCGTCTTCTTCCATGCGTTCCAATTCATGAAGGCGTTCGATGCGTTTGCGGATGGTTTGGAAGTTCGTCAGGGTTCCTCCCAACCAACGGTGGTTGACATAAAACATGTTGGAACGGGTGGCTTCTTCTTTTACAGCTTCTTGTGCTTGTTTTTTCGTTCCAACAAACAAAATGTTTCCGTCATTTGCAGCCAGGTCACGAACGAAATTGTAAGCCTGCTCCATCATTTTCACGGTTTTTTGCAAATCAATGATATAAATGCCGTTGCGTTCCGTGAAAATGTACTTTTTCATTTTCGGGTTCCAACGACGTGTTTGATGACCGAAATGAACCCCAGCTTCCAATAATTGTTTCATTGATACAACTGCCATTTAAAAAATCCTCCTTATTGGTTATTCCTCCGCCAAAGTCATCGCAAGCAGAAACCACTTTCACATGGCACCACTGCCTGCTTTCCTTGACGTGTGTTTTACACCATTGATGAATATACCATATTCATCAAAGCCATCGCAAGAAAAAAACTCCCGTGACACGTCAATTCGAAAAAAACGCCGAATTTCCTTCTTTATAATATATACTGGCTCAAATCACGGTCTTTCACTATATCTTGCAATCGTTCTCTCACATATTCCGGTGTGATCTTGATTTCGCCGGCTCCGATTTCAGGCGCCTCAAAGGACAATTCCTCCAGCAACCGCTCCAAAACGGTGTGGAGACGGCGGGCTCCGATATTTTCCGTCGCGCTGTTCACTTCCGCCGACAAGCGGGCAATCTCACGGATGGCTTCATCGGTGAAGGTCACCCGGATGCCCTCTGTTTCCAACAACGCCGTGTACTGTTTGATCAGCGCGCTTTTGGGCTCGGTTAAAATCCTTACAAAATCATCGGCCGTCAAATCGCTCAGTTCGACACGGATCGGGAAGCGGCCCTGAAGTTCGGGAATCAGATCCGACGGTTTGGACACATGAAACGCCCCTGCGGCGATAAACAAAATGTGATCGGTTTTCACCGGCCCGTATTTGGTCATCACCGTCGAACCCTCCACGATCGGCAAAATGTCGCGCTGCACGCCTTCACGGGAGACATCCGGGCCATGTCCGTCCTTCCCGGCCACTTTATCAATTTCATCCAAAAAGATGATTCCCGATTGCTCCACCCGTTCCAAAGCTTCCTGGGTAACTTGGTCCATGTCGATTAATTTTTGCCCTTCCTGCTGGGTTAATATTTCGCGGGCCTCTTTCACCGTGACTCTCCGCTTTTTGGTTTTCTTCGGCATCAAATGCCCGAGCATCTCCTGCATGTTCATTCCCATTTGTTCCGCGCCGGTTCCGGCAAACATGTCAAACATGGCCGGAGCCTGCTCTTCCACTTCGATTTCGATCACGCGGTCTTCCAGTTCTCCGCGCAATAACTTCTCCTTGAGGATCCGCCGGTCTTCTTTCAGCTTGCTTTCATCCTGTTGCGTCTGACTGGCCGGGGGGGAGGATTGATTTTGTTGGAATAGAAACTCAATCGGATTTTTAAAAGTTGGCGCGGCCTTTTTGCCGGGGGCCAGAATTTCGACAATCCGGTCATTGGCCATGGCACGCGCCTCATCCTTCACACTTTCCAACTTTTCTTTTTTCACCATGCGAACCCCGGTCTCCACCAAATCGCGGACCATGGATTCCACATCCCGGCCGACATAACCCACTTCGGTGAATTTGGTGGCTTCCAGTTTGACGAAAGGCGCACCGACCAACTTCGCCAGCCTGCGGGCAATCTCGGTTTTTCCCACCCCTGTCGGGCCAATCATCAAAATGTTTTTGGGAACCACTTCATCTTTCAGTTCATCCGGCAACAGCGTGCGGCGGTAACGGTTCCGGAGAGCGATCGCAACGGCGCGTTTTGCTTCATTCTGCCCGATGATGTACTTATCCAATTCTGCAACAATTTGCCGGGGAGTCCATTTTTCTCGAGGGTTGTACACGGGCGCCATCATGAGACCTCCTCAACCAGAATTTGATTGTTGGTAAACACGCAAACTTCGCTGGCAATGGTTAATGCGGCTTCAGCCATTTCTTTTGCGGACAGATGGGGCGCATACCGTTTCAACGCCCTGCCGGCAGACAATGCAAAGCTTCCTCCCGAACCGATCGCCAACATCCCGTCATCCGGCTCGATCACTTCACCGGTACCGGAGATCAAAAACAATTTCTCCACGTTCATCACGATCATCATGGCTTCCAGTTTCCGCAAAACCTTATCGGAACGCCATTCCTTGGCCAGTTCCACCGCTGCCCTCGCCAGGTTCCCATGGTATTCTTCCAGCTTCCTTTCAAACTTCTCAAACAGCGTCATCGCATCCGCGACGGATCCGGCAAAACCGGCCACCACTTTTCCGTGATACAAGCGGCGCACTTTTTTCGCGCCGTGTTTCATGATCATTTGATTGCCAAAAGTCACCTGACCGTCTCCGGCCATGGCCGCTTTTCCTTCATGCTGTATGGCAAAGATGGTCGTTGCATGAAAATCTCCCAATCTTGGTTCCCCCTTTTTCCGGGCCAATCGAAATTTCCCGTCAATCATGCATGATCGTTTGAAAATGCCGCATCAAGAAGAGACGGGGACTTGTTTGCGAAATTCCTCAATACTTTCCAAAGCGCGTTCAGCGTATTTTTCCGCCCGCTCTTTCTTGTTGCGGATCCGTTTGGGCAAAGCTTCAAATAATCCGAAGTTTGCATTCATCGGCTGAAAATGTTTCGGATCGGTATGGGTGATATAATGAGCCAGGCTTCCAATGGCTGTCGTCCGGGGCGGAACCGTCAGTTCTTCCCCCTTTACCAGACGGGCGGCATTGATGCCCGCAATGAGACCGGACGCCGCCGACTCCACATAACCTTCCACTCCGGTCATTTGGCCGGCAAAGAACAGTTGGTCATTTTTCCTGAATTGATAGGTGGGAAGAAGAAGTTTGGGTGAATTGATAAATGTGTTCCGGTGCATCACCCCGTACCGGACGATCTCGGCATTTTCCAAACCGGGAATCATCCGGATGACTTCTTTTTGCGGCCCCCATTTCAAATGGGTTTGGAAGCCGACAATATTGTAAAGGGTGCCGGCACTGTTGTCCTGCCGCAGTTGCACGACGGCAAACGGCTGTTTTCCGGTCCGCGGATCGGTTAACCCGACCGGCTTCATGGGACCGAACAACAATGTTTTTTTCCCTCTTTTGGCGAGCACTTCAACCGGCATGCATCCCTCAAAGAAAATTTCTTTTTCAAAATCCTTCAAGGGCGCTGTCTCCGCTTGAATCAACGCCTCATAAAAACGGTCAAACTCTTCTTCCGTCATGGGACAGTTGATATAAGCGGCTTCCCCTTTATCATAACGGGACTGGACAAAAACTTTTTCCATATCGATTGAATCTTTTTCGACAATGGGAGCCGCTGCATCATAAAAGTACAAATATTCCTCGCCGGTCAAAGCCTTCAGTTTTTCCGACAGCGTCTTGGATGTGAGCGGACCGGTGGCGATCACGGTCGGCCCCTCGGGCAATTCGGTGATTTCTTCATGATAAATTTCAATGTTGGGATGGCGGGAAAGCGTTTGGGTGATTTCCTCCGAAAAACTTTCCCGGTCCACGGCAAGCGCTCCGCCGGCCGGAACCGCATGCCGGTCTGCCGCTTTCATCACAATGGAATGGAGGCGGCGCATTTCTTCTTTTAACACGCCCACCGCATTGGTCAACGATGCGCTTCTCAACGAGTTGCTGCACACCAATTCGGCAAATTGCCCCCCGCGATGGGCGGGTGTCATTTTCACGGGCCTCATTTCATACAATTTCACTTTGATTCCGCGCTCGGCGATTTGCCAAGCGGCTTCGCTTCCTGCCAACCCCGCTCCCACAACAGTCACTTGTGTCATCTTTTTACGTCCCCTCCGTCAATTTTTTTCTTCTTCATAATCACAAACGGTACAACGAATCATGGTCTGCTTTTTCTTTGCTTTTTTCTCCACCATCAGGTTCCCGCACTTCGGGCATGGACGGGGAACCGGCCGGTCCCACGAAACAAAATCGCATTCCGGGTATCGGCTGCATCCGTAAAACAGTCGGGATTTTTTGCTCTTCCGTTCAACGATTTCCCCTTCTTTGCATTTGGGGCACGGGACCCCGGTCGATTTGACAATCGGTTTGGTATTGCGGCAATCCGGAAAAGCGGAACAAGCCAAAAACTTCCCGTAGCGGCCGAACTTGTATACCATCGGGCTGCCACACTTTTCACAGACTTCCCCGGACACTTCGTCTTGGATTTCCACTTCTTCCATCTCTTTTTCCGCCACGGACAACTGTTTTTGAAACGGATGATAAAACCGGTCCAAAATTTCAATCCAATCGGCTTTTCCTTCCTCCACCTTGTCCAGGTCTTCTTCCAGATTGGCCGTAAACTCCACATTTAAGATTTCCGGGAAAAACTGCTGCATTAAATCAATCACAATTTCCCCCAGCTCGGAAGGAACAAAACGTTTATCTTCCAGAAGGACATATCCCCGTTTCTGGATGGTATCCAAAATCGGGGCGTAAGTACTCGGGCGCCCAATCCCTTTATCTTCCAGCTCTTTGACGAGGCTGGCTTCGGTATAACGGGGCGGAGGTTGGGTGAAATGTTGTTTGGGCTCAACGGACTTCCGCTTTAACACCTGCCCCTTGGCGAGCTCCGGCAAAAACTTGTCTTCTTCCTTTTTCTTCTGATCCTCGCCTTCCACATACACTTTCATAAATCCCGGGAACTTGACTTTGGATCCGCTTGCCTTAAACAACGCTTCCCCGACCCGAATATTTGCCGAAACCGCATCAAAAACGGCCGGCGCCATTTGAGAAGACACAAAACGGTCCCAAATCAATTTGTACAACCGGTATTGGTCCCGGGACAAATAACTTTTGATTTCTGACGGAACCCGGAAGACAGAGGTCGGACGAATCGCTTCGTGGGCATCTTGCGCGCCCGATTTCTGTTTGTGCGAGTGCGGTGTTTTCGGCAAGTATTCCGCTCCAAATGTTTCGGTGATGTATTCGCGCGCTTCGCTTTGGGCCGTTTTCGAAATCCGGGTGGAATCCGTCCGCATATAGGTGATCAGCCCCACCGTTCCTTGTTTGCCAATGTCCACCCCTTCATATAACTGCTGGGCGACCGCCATCGTCTTCTGGGCGCGAAAACCGAGCTTCCGGGCGGCTTCCTGCTGCAACGTGCTCGTGATAAACGGGCCGGCCGGATTTCGTCTGCGTTCGCTGGTTTTCACCTCTTCGACAACGAAGCGCTTTCCCTTGATTGCTTCAAGCAGTTGATCCACATCTTCTTTGGAACCCAACTTCGTTTTCTTTTTTCCGTAACCGTAAAATTTGGCTTCAAAAGGCTCTTCGCCGCTTAACAGAACGGCCGTCACGGTCCAGTACTCTTCTGGTTTGAACTCCCGGATTTCATTTTCCCGGTCGATGATCAACTTGACCGCCACCGATTGGACCCGTCCGGCACTCAAGCCTTTTTTCACCTTCTTCCACAACAGCGGGCTGATGTTATAACCCACCAGCCGATCCAAAATCCGCCTCGCCTGTTGGGCATTCACCAAGTCCATGTTGATTTCCCGGGGATGCTTGAATGCTTCTTTGACGGCTTGTTTGGTGATTTCATTGAAAACGACCCGGCATTTTTGCTCCAGCGGAACATTCAAACTGTGTGCCAGATGCCAGGCAATCGCTTCACCTTCCCGGTCCGGGTCCGCCGCCAGATAGACCTTTTCCACTTTTTTCTTGGCATCACGCAATTCTTTTAAGATATCCCCTTTTCCGCGGACGGTGATATATTTGGGTTCAAACTGTTTTTCCACATTGACGCCCATCTGGCTTTTGGGCAAATCCCGCACATGTCCCATGGAAGCTTTCACGATGTATTTGCTTCCCAAATATTTTTTTATGGTTTTGGCTTTAGCCGGTGATTCAACAATCACTAGTGAATCGGCCATCTATGGCCCTCCCCTCATTCTTGCCACTTCTCTTATTTGCACTCGTATTTGATACAATACCAAATTGTGACCAAAGTGTTCAACTTCCGGACACTTGGTTTGAAGATGCTTTGTTGCATCACTTGCGGATATACCGGGCTCCGGGAAGGGAGGCAATCACCTGCTTCATCTCCAAGGTGACCAGTGCCTGATGGATTTCTCCCGGAGCCCTTTGTTGATCAAACCGCTCCAACAACTGATTGATGTGGATTGGTTCATCCAACGGAATTTGTCCGTAGATTTGCTCTTCTATATCATTTAAGTCAATCGGACTCAAATTATGCAAACCGTCCGGAAGGGTGCCGGTCAAAGGGAGTCCCTCCAGCTCTTCCAGGATATCTGACGGCTGGCGCACGCATTTTGCCCCGTCCTGGATCAGTTTTAATGTTCCCTGGCTTTGGACGGAAGTCATCATCCCCGGAACCGCAAAAACTTCCCTTCCTTGCTCCATGCTGAACCCGGCAGTGATCAAAGACCCCGATTTTTCCGCAGCTTCCACCACCAGCGTTCCGTACGAAAGGCCGCTGATAATCCGGTTCCGTCTGGGAAAGACCCCGGGATGGGGCCGGGTGCCGGGAGGCATTTCGGAAATTACCGCCCCGTGCTCCACCAACTGCTCATAAAGCCGGCGATGATTTTTGGGATAAATGACATCCACCCCCGTCCCCAAAACGGCAATGGTTTTGCCTCCCACCCGCAGTGCGGACCGGTGTGCCTCTCCGTCGATTCCGTTGGCCATCCCGCTGACGATAGTCCACCCACGTTCCGCCAACGGCGTCACCAGCTCCCGCGTTGCCCGGAGTCCGTAAGGCGTCGGTTTTCTTGTTCCAACCACGGCAAGCGATTTTTGCGCCAACAAAGATGAATCCCCACGAATATATAACACCCACGGCGGTTGGGCAATCTCTTTCAACAAAGAAGGATAGGCCGGATCAAAAAACGTCACGGTCTGAATCTGCATTTTTCCCAGGTTTCGCATCACTTTTTCAACCAACGCGGAAGTTAATTCGCTTTTCACCTTCCTGATCACTATTTGCCTCACCTGGGACCGCGTCAACCGGTTCAATAAATCGTCCGGCACGGGCTCTTGCGGTTTCCATCCCGCTTGAATCAATGAATGAATGGTGTGCCATCCCACCGACTGAATGTGATCCAATGCGATCAGCCAAGAGTAAGCATGCAACGGCCAACACCTCTTTTGCAAGAAAATGAATATCTTCTTAAAGTCGACACCTGTGATGCGTTCAGGTCTTTTTTCCAATATTACAAAGTACCATTTCCCCGCCATTTCTCCTTCCGCCGGATCCTGATTTCCCCAAAAACCATCACTGCCGCGGCCCTTCCCAATAAAAAAAGGGAACCTAAAAGGTTCCCTTCATTCATCACTTTGCCGTCACTTCGTCCAACAACCCTTTTTCCTCCAAGACTTTCACAAGGGTTTCGCCGATGACAGCCGGTGTTTCCGCCACTTTTACGCCACAGCGTTCCAACGTGGCAATTTTTTCGGCAGCGGTTCCTTTTCCTCCGGAGATAATCGCACCCGCGTGTCCCATGCGTTTTCCGGGAGGTGCGGTTTGTCCGCCGATAAAGCCGACCACCGGTTTTGTCATATGGGCTTTGATCCATTCGGCCGCTTCTTCTTCTGCCGTACCGCCGATTTCCCCGATCATGATCACCGCTTTGGTGTCCGGATCTTCTTCAAAAGCTTTCAAACAATCAATGAAGTTTGTCCCGTTGATCGGATCGCCCCCGATGCCGACTGCCGTCGATTGGCCGATCCCGCGTGTGCTCAATTGATGGACGGCTTCATAGGTGAGCGTTCCGCTCCGCGATACGATCCCGACATGTCCGGGAACATGAATGTATCCCGGCATAATTCCGATTTTGCACTCGCCCGGAGTGATGACACCCGGACAGTTCGGGCCGATCAGGCGTGTCTTTTTCCCCTCCATGTACCGTCTTACTTTCACCATGTCCAATACCGGGATGCCTTCGGTGATGCACACGACCAACTCCAATCCGGCATCCACCGCTTCCATGATGGCATCGGCTGCAAAGGCCGGAGGCACATAAATCGCAGAAGCATTGGCCCCGGTCGCTTCCACGGCTTCCTGCACCGTGTTGAAAACGGGAACTCCTTCGATCTCCTGTCCCCCTTTCCCCGGGGTGACACCGCCGACCACTTGTGTCCCGTACTCAATCGCCTGTTTGGTATGAAACAATCCGGTTGACCCTGTAATTCCCTGGATGATCACTTTTGTATCCTTATTTACAAAAATACTCATCTAAAACTCCCACCTTTCTCGGGCGATCTGTCATCAAAATCTTACTTCACCAGTTCCACGATTTTTTGCGCGCCATCCGCCAAAGAATCGGCTGCTACAATTTCCAGGCCGGATTCCTGCAGGATTTTCTTGCCGAGTTCGACGTTGGTGCCTTCCAGACGAACCACCAACGGCCGGTCCAGTTTGATTTGTTTTGCCGCTTCCACCACTCCGCTGGCGATCACGTCACATTTCATGATTCCGCCGAAAATATTGACAAAGATTCCTTTGACATTTTCATCCGACAAAATAATTTTAAAAGCTTCCCGCACTTTGTCCGCGGTTGCGCCGCCCCCGACATCCAGGAAGTTGGCAGGTTCTCCGTTATAATGTTTGATGATGTCCATGGTGGCCATGGCTAAGCCGGCTCCATTCACCATGCAGCCGATATTTCCATCGAGTGCAATATAGTTCAGATCGTATTTGGAAGCTTCAACCTCTTTCGGATCTTCTTCATCCAAGTCGCGCATTTCTAAAATATCAGGATGGCGGAACAATGCATTCGAATCAAAATTCAATTTCGCGTCCAATGCCATGACACGTCCGTCTTTCGTTGTAATGAGCGGGTTGATTTCCGCCAGGGAACAATCATTGTCGACAAACGCCTGATAAAGGCCCAACATAAATTTTACCGCTTTATTGACTTTCTCTTGCGGGATGTTGATCGAATAAGCCAAACGGCGCGCTTGGAACGGCATCATTCCAACCGCCGGATCAATCACTTCCTTAAAGATTTTCTCCGGAGTTTTGGCGGCCACTTCTTCGATCTCGGTTCCTCCTTCTTCGGAAGCCATCATGACGACACGTTGGGTGGCCCGGTCAATCACCACTCCAACATAATATTCTTTTTCAATTGGGAGTCCTTCTTCAATTAACAATCGTTTGACTTCTTTTCCTTCCGGACCGGTTTGATGGGTCACCAGCGTCTTCCCGAGCAATTCATCCGCATATTGACGGACTTCTTCCAAACTTTTGGCCAATTTCACGCCACCGGCTTTTCCGCGGCCCCCGGCATGAATTTGCGCTTTGACAACCCACAGGTCTCCTTCCAGCTTTTTCGCAGCTTCCACCGCTTCATCGGCTGTGAACGCGACAAAGCCGTTCGGAACCTGAACGCCATATTTTTTCAGGATTTGCTTTCCTTGATACTCATGAACATTCATTCCGCAATCCCCCAATCCTTGGTCATAACCACAAAAAACACGCCAAACCCTGGTTCATGATTTATGTATTCCATCCTTCTGTATCCCCTTACATAACCGGGTACCAGTCAGACAGAAAATCTTTTTTTAATGTTTGGCCACATTCTGAAGTATATCTCACGGTTTTGCTTTTGCCAACCGGGAGCAAACCGGGCACTTCCGGTTCCCGACAAAAAAACGAGAGGATTCCGCCTCAGACCCTCCCGTTTTTAAAAATTTTACCGCAATAAGTCAATCGCAGTTAAAATAATAAAGATCAATAAGAAAACCCCGGCGGCTCCCAATGCACCTTTCACGGCGTCAATAAAATCATTTTCCTGGTTACGGGGCGTTTCCTTGCCGGACGTGTTCATGGATTTCCCTCCTTCTCCCATTCCATTTTTCCCAATCATGGTCCCTTTCATAAATCCTTACGTTGGTATTATACTGTTGCCTGCCGGATTCTAGCAACCGCATTTCCGCAGGCCTTTTCTTCAAGCCAGTCCATTGTTTTAAGGCTCGTCCGTGTTTTAATATAAAAAGAGTACGATTTTAAAACAGGGGAGAAAATCATTGAACATCCGCTTTCAAACGCCTTATCAATATGTTTTCATCCATCAAGAAATCAAGCATTTGCTGCTGTTGTGGAAAAAAGAACGAAAAAGAGAAATCTATATTATTGAAGAAGAAAAAGAAGACGAAATGGTCTTGCGTTATCCGGGGGAAACCTACAGCGATTTGATTCTGCAAGAGTTGGAACCGCTTTTCTTCCAACGGCTGGAAGTGGAAGGAAGGACATTCCTGGCGGTTTTGGGCGCCACTTTCACCCATCAACAGCGAACCATGGCCATGTATTATGACCCGGATCATCCCGACAAATCCCTGTTCTTTTTTGAATATTCAGGGGAGGAAATCTTCGAAATCGCCGAAAACGAATATCCGGAAGTCGTACAAACATTTATGCGGGAATTTCCGGAATATTTCACGGAAACCCCCGGCTGATGAAAAGCCGCTTTCCGAATGGAAGGCGGCTTTATTTTCTACCAAGATACTAAACTATTTATAAAATATATAATCACCTTTTTGCGAGCAAATAATATACTATAGTAACTTCAAAGAATGCCAGTTGAAAACAAGGAGGTGTCGTCATTGAATGGCAACCGGAAACACCTCGATCAACTTTCGGGACAAATGGAACAAATCATGAGAATGAAAATATACAACTTATTGATCAAAAGTCTGGATGATGAAAAACTCCCCCCAAAACTGCAGAATTTAATCAATTTGGCAGAAGTGTTCCAACCAGGGACCAAAAACAAGATAAAGCAACTCATCCAACAAGATGTCTTGCACCGAAACAAATCGGCGCCCTCCCGGACGAGAGGAGGCGCAAACAATGACCTGTTATAGACGGCGAAAGAAACTCCGGAAAAGGAAGAAAAAACCGACTTTGTGCAGGCACTGCCGCAGACTGCTTCTGCTAAAAAACGTTTCCCCCCGCAAAAAACGAAGACGTCCGACACGCCCTTCCTCCGCAGACAGCTCCGTCAACAACGCCGCGACCATCGATGGCGCGATCAGCGGTCTGATTAATATCATCGTCCAAATCCCCGTCAATGTAGGTGATTCCACATCGTTGAATGAAAGTGACCAAAACTCGGTATCCAATGCCGTGTAAGTTCTGTGAACCCCATTGAAAGGAGGTGAAACAGGATGAGTAAAAACTCCTTTACCCCCGAAGAGTTGGAACAAATCCGCGCCATTTTGGACGAAGCCATCCGGGAAAATGTCCCGCAATCCCAACAAGTGGAAGCGCAACAAACCGCGATTGATTTTCTCAATTATATCCTGACTTTGCCCGGAGCCCTCACCGGATCTGCCAGAGTAGCCGTAGCGAATGCAACAGGCATCCTCATTGATTTCATCACGGCACTCGTCAACCTGTTGATGTCGATCCTCATCGGCAACGGAAACGGAGGAACGACAACCGGCGCATCCCTGATGCAATCCCTGGCTCCCAATCTGGTCAATGTCATCGCGAAAAAAGTTCCGGTGACGGAAGAACAAAAAAAGCAAATTGAACAGCAAATCAAACAACAATTCTCCTCCAAGCAATCCGCTGCGGATTCTGAAAAGAAAGAGTAATCCGAATCCAATGTGATCATTTTCCCTGAAAGGAGGTGCAAGGCTTATGCATTGCCATGCAAGAAAGAAAGTCGTGGTCGTTGTAGCCCGCCGCAGACGCCGCCGGTCCTTCAGCGCACGCGCATCCGTCAACAACGCTCCCCGGACCGGTGCACAAAGTGCCGGCTTGCTCAACCTGAACGTGCAAGTACCCATTAACTTAGGAGATGCTCAGGCCTTCAGCGGCGGCAGAGGTAACTCGACCAGCAATCTCCTCTGATGAATGATGCCGGGGGAGTTCATCTCCCCCTTCCCTTCCTGATTTGACATCCACTTCTCCCGACCCGTCTTTGTCCGGCAATCCTTGTGAAAGGGGGTGACGCGGTATGTCCTGCTGCACGAGAAGAAAGAAAGTTGTAGTGGTTGTGCCACACCGTCGCAGACGCCGCCGCGGCGGATGCCAAGCCCGGGTGAATAACGGAGCCACCACCGGAGCTCAAAGTGCCGGTCTCATCAACTTGAACCTGCAAATCCCGATTAACTTGGGAGATGCACAAACCATCTGCGGTGGAAGCGGCAACTCCACCAGCAACCTCTTATAACCAGCGCAACTGCGCTTCCATCCGACACGAGAGGGCAACCGCCCTCTTTTTTTTACGCGTGGATTTTGATGCAATATTTTTCGTTTCCACAAAAAAAAGACTTGGCTAAATGATCGTAACTAAATTTTATTTCTGAATTAATTTATTATAAACTAATAGATATTCCCCAAAAATCAACATTTATCCAAGGCGAAACAAAGGAGGAAGTTTATGAAGCATTCCAAGCAACAGGATATTCCGTTTCTTTGGGCATTGTTCCCGCTTCTGGTGATGATCGTCACCATGGCCGTTACGATCATCCGGTTTGAAGGAACCCCCCACATCCCGCTGATCGTCGGCACCATCACGGCCGGACTGGTCGCACACTTTCACGGCCATTCATGGAAGAATATGGAGGAAGGGATGTATCAAGGCATCCGCCTGGCTTTACCCGCCATGTTAATTATCATTCTGGTCGGACTGATCATCGCCACTTGGATCGGCGGAGGAATTATCGCCTCTTTGATTTATTACGGACTGAAGATCATGACCCCTTCCCTCTTTCTGGTCAGCATCTGTTTGATCTGTTGTGTCGTGTCCCTTGCGATCGGCAGTTCCTGGTCCACGATGGGGACCATCGGCGTCGCCGGCATGGGAATCGGGATCAGCATGGGCATTCCGGCCCCTTTCGTGGCGGGAGCCATCATATCCGGAGCCTATTTCGGCGATAAAATGTCCCCACTTTCCGATACAACCAATTTGGCTTCGGGGGTGACGGAAACCGATTTGTTCGAACATATCCGGCATATGTTTTACACCACCATTCCGGGACTTGTCATCGCGCTGTCCTTCTATTTTTTTGCAGGAATGCAGTTCAGCGCCCACAACATCCAGGATGGAAATATCCAGACCATGATTTCCACTTTGGAAAAACATTTTGTCATTTCGCCCTGGCTCTTATTGGTTCCCATGCTGGTCATTTTTCTGGTGGCCAAAAAAGTTCCGGCGTTGCCTGCTTTGGCGGTGGGGGTTTTGTCGGGATTCATCTGCCAGGTCTTTGTCCAGGGAGATCCGGCCGGCGATGCGATCCGGGCCATGTATGACGGCTACACCATTGAATCGGGACAGGCATGGGTCGATGAATTGTTTAACCGCGGCGGAATCGAGAGCATGATGTATACCGTCTCCCTGACCATTGTGGCCATGACATTCGGGGGAATCATGGAATCCACCGGCATGCAAAAAGCCCTTGTCAATCAAATCCTGAAATTGGCCAAATCGGCAAAAAGCCTGATTCCAACCACCATTCTTTCAAGCTTTGTCACCAATGTCACCGCCGCGGAACAATATATTTCCATTCTGCTTCCGAGCCGCATGTTTGCAAGCGCTTACAAAAAAAGAAACCTTCATTCCAAAAACCTGTCCCGTGCGCTGGAAGACGGGGGCACGGTCACATCCGCACTGGTGCCATGGAACACTTGCGGTGTTTTCATCACCTCCACCTTGGGCGTGAACACCTTTCAATATGCTCCCTACGCGATTTTCAATTATACAGTTCCCGTCATCGGGATCCTGTTGGCCGTCCTGGGTGTCAAAGTGGCCGGTTTAAACCGGAAAGAGGAATGAATCGCGGAAAACCCGAAGAGTCCGATCCATCTTAAAAAGGTGGATCTTTTTTTATCAGGCGTCGTACCGGTTGAAATGGAAAAATTCCGGCTATGATGAATGAAGGGGAGGATGCTGGAAAGATGGAAAAAAACCGTGTTGAAAATTCCGCAAAGCATTGGGAACAAATACAAAAATGGCTGTATGAGGGTGAAGAAACCATATATACTTACGGGTTGCTGCTCGATATGGTTGTCCTGACCACCCGGCGGATCGTCTTGATCGACCGGACCCTCTTCGGAAGGGAAAAAGGGATTCTTTCCATCCCGTATTCACGCATCGACAGCATCGGGCTGTATGTCAAAGGGTTCTGGAACCGCGCACATGTCTTGGAAATCAGGACCAAAGGGAAAACCTATGAATTGGAATTTAAACGGGGTACCGACTGCCAAGGGGTTTATCGTTGGCTTTCCTGTTTGATCTGCGAATGATTCAGAAGGCCAAAGAGGGCGGGACACCCTCTTCGCCTCCGCCATTAAAGGGAACCGGTTTGACCGTAGATTTCATCCAAGTGACGGATCTTTTGATCCAGATAGCGGGCAAAGGAATCAATATAGGCCTTGGGTTCTTTGGGATTGGAAAAACGCGTGATCCGTCCCGTATGCGGAGAAACGATTTTGCTGACGGCCCCGCATCCCAATCCGATGATCGTTTGCCGTTCTTCCATAATGATAATGTTGTACATATTTTCCTGCCCGGGCAATGCATACCCGACATTTTCCTGGTTTCCCAGGATATTTTTTTGCCTGTACAAATAGTACGGAACATATCCGGAGGCTTTGGCCCACTCCCGCGCCAACTTCACCATGGTTCTCGTTTCTTCGCGCCCGGCCACTTGATATTTGTCTTTGTTTTGCGTCATCACCGAACCTCTTTTGAAGGAAAGGGTGTGAACGGTCACCGATTCCGGTTTCAATTCCCCCATGGTCTTCAGGGTTTCCCGGAACGTTTGTATATCTTCTCCCGGGAGCCCGATGATCAAATCCATATTGATGTTTGTAAATCCTTTCTCCCGTGCGAGCCGGTATTTGTCCAAGGTTTCTTTCACTGTATGGTGCCGGCCGATCCATTTCAAGGTTTCCTCTTTGAAACTTTGCGGGTTAATGCTGATCCGGTCCACGTTCCAAGATTTCAAAAGATCCAGCATCGCTTCATCCAACGTGTCCGGCCGCCCGGCTTCCACATTCAACTCACGCACGTTTTCATAATGCGGGATGTGCTTTTTCAACAGCCGGAAGAGACCATCCATTTGCGGGACGGATATGGACGTCGGCGTCCCCCCGCCAAAGTAAATGGTGGTTACCTTCAACTGTTTTTCTTCCAACCACTTGCCAACCGCTTTGATTTCTTCATGAAGACCTGCCAAAAAATCTTCGACGGTTCCGTTTCTCCCTTGAATGGCATAAGCGGGAAATGTGCAATACGCGCATTTGGTCGGACAAAACGGGATGCCGATATATATGCTGACTTCCCGGTCCAGATCATATAAATCGGGCAAAACGCTTTTTTGGCGCCGGGCAATTTCCGCCAGAATCTCCGTCTTTTCCGGATGCAGCAAATAATCTTTTTGCAATTTTTGCGCCGCTTCTTCTTCGGAAAAGCCTTGTTGCAAAAATGAATGGAACAATTTGACCGGACGGATGCCCGTCAGGATCCCCCAAGGCTGATCAATTCCGGTCGCTTTTTCCATGACTTCCAAAAACACATATTTCACCGCTTGCCGGACCCGTTTCACATATTCCTTTCCTTCCACTTCCGCTTCCACTTCGCGTTGGTGAAAAGATTCATGGCATTGGCGGCTCTTTAAATCTTCGAGCCGGATGTTTACTTCCACCGGCTTTCCTTCATGGATGGAAAAAGCCAGAAAATAATCACCGTTTTGTTCTTCGTCCCTGTCGATGACACGGACTTTTTCAAAAAACAATTGAGCAATCAGTTCAATATCCCGAAAAAATTCCGGTTTGAGACCTGAAATCACGAACGTTTTCATGTTCATCCTGCATCCGGTTTCCGATGCATATCCTCCTTTTTCTTTCCAATTTCTTTACACAGTCTAGCGAATGCATAGACAGAAATCAAACAAAATTTTTCTCTATGAAAACAAAATGAAAATATGAGAAAAAATATTTGTAAATTTTGCAACAAACATCCGCAAACATAAAAAAATCCTTTATAATAATTTTTAAATGCGGTACCAGAAAGGAGAGAATCCATGAAAAAAATTTCCAAAAAAGTAACAGGGGTGATGGGGGCACTCATTCTTTCCACCTCTCTTGCTCTGCCGGTTTATGCCAATCAAGAAACACAACCCGGCACCATTTTGTTCAGTGGCGGTTTACATACGCAGAGCATTTATCAATTCAACCCTGAAACTTTGCAAACCAAACGGATCACTTCGGGAAATTCCGTCGATGTCTCTCCTTCCGGTGACATGATTACTTATATTAAGCATGACAGCGTCTATGTTGCCGACAGCAGCGGGAAAAACGCAGTCCGTCTCACCCGCAGCAAATTTCCCCATTTCGATTCTTCCCCACGCTTTTCTCCCGACGGGGAAAAAATTGTCTTTGCAAGGAGCGACGGAAACTTATACACCATCGAGTTGGAAGCCAAAAAAGTGACACAGCTTACCGAAGCCGAAGACGGAGTCTTTCATTCCAGCCCGGACTGGTCTCCGGATGGGAAAAAAATCGTTTTCCATTCCACGGATAAAGACGGGAATACCGGCCTTTTCATCATGAACGCCGACGGCAGCCAGATTTCGCCTTTAACCGGCCAAAATGATCAGGAATCCTCTGAGTATTCCCCGCATTTTTCACCCGATGGAAAATCGGTTTTGTTTGAAAAAAGCCAAAACGGACAAACCGACATTTATGTCATGAATCTGGCCACCAAACAGGCCCGAAACATCACGGCGGATCTTGACAAAGCCGCTTCCGGGGCCGTTTGGTCGGAAGACGGGAAACAAATTTTGTTCACCATCAACGAAGAAAATGAAAAAGAGAAAGACTCCAGCTCTTTTTACATCATGAATAAAGACGGCTCCAACAAAAAGATGCTCCAAATGCAGGTCAAATATGCCACCCCTTCCGAATGGAAAACACTCAACGTGAGTGAACAGGAAGAAGGATTTTTGAAAAAAGTCAAAAACTTTTTGTTGGATTAAAAGCCCGCAAAGAACCCTGCATCCATGAACCATGCAGGGTTCTTTTTTTATGCCCCGGCTTTCTTTCTATTTGAATAATTTTCTATGTTAAAGAGAAAATAGAACACATGATTGCGTTCATCGTCACATCCCCGGCCGCTTTTGCCCAATACCCAATGATGCACGGGTTTAATCAATACAGATAAAGGTAATAACATATTTCGGGTCCGGACCACCCCGTCGGAAAGATCTCTGCAACGGGCGTCGCCCCGCCCCTTCCGGGATCCGACCGTTTTATATACGCGGATTCGGACCCGGATGCCGCCTGCCGGTCCGGATAATTTTTTTCAGACGGAAAGGACTTTGCTTGCTCAGCGGGTATTAATGTTGAAAGAAGGATTAAAACGGATTTGGAGAGTGACTGAGCCATGGACAAAATCCTCATTTTAACCGAAACCGTTGCCGGTTATGGTCACTACAGCGCCGCCAGCTCATTAAAGAAAGGGATTGAACTTGAATATCCAAGCAGTGAAGTTCAAATCGTTTCCATCCTGCCAATGATCAGCAAGCAGTTGAAATCATTGATCAAAAAAAGCTATTTGCAGACGTTGCGCTATGCCCCGAACCTCTGGGGCGCTTGCTATCAATGGGATTCCCGGTTCAGCAAACTGTTTCGGGACCCGATGGGAAAATTTGTGGCTCATAAACTCCGGACTCTCATCGAGGGATTAAAACCACAGGTGATCATCTGTACGCATGCCTTTTGCTTGAGCGCCTGCGCCTACTTGAAAAGCCATACTTCCTGCAGCCGCTTTCGGTTGGGTGGCGTGGTGACCGACTTTGATGTTCACAGCTTCTGGATTCATCCCGCAGTTGATTTTTATATTACCGCACATGAAGAAATCGGGCTGAAGATCCGAAAAAAAGGAAGCCAGGCCGATCTCTACAGCACAGGCATTCCCATCAACCCGGCTTTTTTCACGGAACAAAAAGAGAAAAAGGAAGCGCGAAAACAGATCGGCGTTTCTCCCGACCGCTTTACGATCTTGCTGATGGGCGGCGGAAGCGGAATCGGGCCGTTTTACTCTTGTCTGGACGCATTAAAAAACATGGCTTTGAGACAAGATTATCAATTGCTCATCATCACCGGAAACAATCAACCGTTATATAAGGAATTATCCCGGGAACTGAAAAACCTCTCCCATGTCCATCTCTTCCCGTTTGTGCATAACATGGTTGATTTTATGTGCGCATCGGATTTCATCGTCACCAAACCAGGCGGAATGACGAGTTCAGAAGCCTTGGCCACCGGACTCCCCATGGTCATCTGCAAACCGATCCCCGGCCAGGAAGAAAAAAACAGCCGTTTTTTGCTGAACAAGCAAGTGGCTATCCGGGAAGACCAACCGCAACATTTACCCAAACAACTCACCTATTTGATCGAACACCCGGATCCCCTCCAAGAAATGCAGACCAATGCAACCCTTGTCGGAAAACCCGGCTCCGCCATCCATGGCGCACAAATTGTCATGGATTACTTATAAGGAAAAACTCTCGCTTTTTGCGAGAGTTTTAAGAGCGCGGACGATATAAGCCGCAAGCATCCCAACTGGGATAGTGGCGTCCTTTGCGGTGACTGCAACGAAAACTTTTACCATGCGCTTCTAAATATTTACATGTCTCACATTTGTATAACGTCCAAGTCACGCCGTACTCCTTCACCATGGGATTCTTGCTCGTCTCTTCCAATTTGTCCAAATCTACGGTTTTTTGCTTTGTTTTGATTTTCACTCACACTTTCTAATTCTGATTCTTTGATCCATACCCCAAACAGACACCATAAAATATTAACATATTTTTTCTCAATTTTATTGAACAGGAATCCACTTTTTCTCCTGCCAGACCAACAGAACGGACGGCTTGTCGGGAGACAGGGTGATGCCGCGCCCCTTGCCCCCCGCAATGTTGTCCGAAAACACCGTAAACGTATCCGGAGAGGACGAAACCAATTTTAACCGCTGCCCCTCCACAATCCCGTCCGGAATCCCCCGGGCGCAGGAGTTTTTGATTTTTCCTGAAAACCAAATGGTCTCCCCGTCTCCTTTTAACAAACAGTCGGTTAAAGACAGCGCCCAATTTTTTTTCAGCGAACAAAACGCCCCCCTTTGATCCGACACAATGCGGGCAATCTTTCCCTGCAGCACCGAACCTTGGACCGGCTGCGGCCTGGACTGCATCAATCCGGCTTTGCCGGAACGCACCACCTTCAATCCGTCCAACACAAATTGTTCGTAACTGCCCCGCCCGTTTCCTTCAAACAACCAGGAATCGATTTGATCCAACTTCAAATCATAAAGAAACACCCTTTTTCCCTCACCGTCATTGATCAAAAAGCCGGTACGGCAATTTCGCAAACAGATGTCGCGAAACACCATTTTCCCCGGGTATTCCTGCTCCGGAACGGCCGACGGGAAGGCGATCAACACCCCCCGCCTCAATCCTTCGCCTGTCACGTGCTTGACCAAAAGGTCATTGCCGACAGGGAGTAACCGAATCGCCCCGTTGTCCTGAAGAGCCGTGGGGTTTTCGCCATTTCCGCACATCGCCTTAAAATGCATGATTTTCCCGGTCGCCGGCGCTTTCAGCCAAATGCCGAATCCATAGCAAACGGGATCGGCGAGACGGCGTGTGCGTTGCCATTCGCAATGGAGAATCCGGATATTGTGATGCTTCAAAGAGAAAGGATCTTTCACCCCTTGGGCTTCCGCAACAAATCCCGACGAACCGGAGTCGACGGACCGACAGTGGATAAACGTGATATCCGAACACCAGCCGTTATGCGAGATCATGAATGAAGCCCCTTTTCCTTTTTCGTCCACCACATTCTCCACCCATGCATCAAAAGTCCCTTCTAAATCCACACTGTGGCGCATCCGCCGGGTATATCCGTTCCGGACCACAATCTTCCGGTTTCCGCCGTAGAATTGGATCCCGTAACCTTGACCGGATCCCACCACCTGCGGATCCCTCAAATCAAAATCCTCCACGGTCACATCCATGCTGCGCTGCACTTGAATGGCCGATTCCGCCCCTCTTTCCCCTTTCAATCCCCGGACGAAAAACCCATGCATATTGAAGGCCAAAATACCAAACCCTTTACTGGAACCTTCTTTTAAGCGATAACAAAAATTTTCCACGCAGACGGACCGGAGCGGGTTGATCTTGTAAACATTTTTTTGGCCGGAAGCACGCTTGGGGAGGCGGACCCGGTCTTTCAAGACCATCCGGGTCACTGCGCTTTTAAAGGATACCCCTTTTACCCAAAGCGTACCGCAATCCCCCGGCTTTAACGCATGGACGGAAACAATCACCCGCGCCGCTGCCGCACCGGAAGGCGCCTTCAGATTCCCGTTCACGATTCTCTGCCAATGTAACGGGTCAAATTCCTTCACTTTTGAGCGGGAAAGAAATTGATCCCGTCTGTCATACCAAGCAACATAACAGCTTCCCGTGACCGACCGGCTTGTCTTCACCCGGCAAATCAACTGCAAATTATACCGTTCGCCTTCCTGGATCCCGAAAACCTTCTGTTCGAAGGAAACATATCCCGGTTCCGTCACCGGTTTTAATTCCATTTTTAAAGCAGATTCCCCGGGATCCCAGGCAAAAGAAGCATTCCTGCCCAACGTGCTTTGGTGATTCCAAACCGGACCGGCCCAACTTTTTTCATTCAGGCCGTCCTGGAGCAATTCTTGTTCTGACGGATGAATGCTTTTGATTTCATGGATTTCCACATTCACATTTTTTTGACCGTCCGACCATCTCGTGGAATCATCTGTCAATGCAATCATGTCTCCGGCTTTGATATCCCACGGGGTTTGCAAAATCCAAAAACTCCGGTCCCCTCTTTTCAGGTCATGGGCGAGGCAATAATCATGGTAACCCGTCCCGCCCTCCCATTTCAAAATATAAGGGGCATTGACGTGCACAGGTTCCACGACCGCCTTTTTGTCAAAACAGATGGAAATCGGTTTGCGAATGCAAATCTCCTCCAAAAAATAACGGCCGGGCGGAACCATGAGCCGGGATCCGGAAGGCATTGCATGAATGGCCCGCCGAAATCTCCCGATATCATCGGTTTCATCGGGAAGGCGGGGGAAATCCTCCAAATGATAGCAATTTTCAGATGATTTCTGAATTACTCGGGGCTCAGGCAATCGGTTCACCTCCATCTTTGTTCGTTTCCCTTTTTATTCCATTCTCCACCGGTTCTTCCGGATCCTATCTTTCCGCTTCAAACAAAAAGAGCAGGTCATGCCAAAATTCGGCATCACCCGCTATAAATTATGAAAGTCTGATTCCGCTTATTCCTGTTTTTTCGCTTTCCGCCATCTCTGAAGCCCGTAAAAGACGCTTAAAATCATCACCCAAAACACCCCGATATAAATCGCGTATTTCCACGCCGGATGCAAAAACATGGTGATGAATACCAAAAGCAGCACGACAAACCCAATGGTGGCAACCGGTGAAAAACGTGCCGTTTTTAACCATTGATAGCGGAAATAGGTTAAAAAGATGATCATCCAAGTGAAGATCCCGCCGAAAATCGCGATGCCAAACAACGTTTGATAGGCTTTCGCGTCCGTCACATTGAGCAAGATGGCAATCATCAGTCCAAAGGACGAAATGATCAATGCCGGGACCGGCACTCCTTTTCGGGTGACCTTCCCCAACTTTTCGGGCGCAAACTCACTTTTGGCCAACGAAAACATCATCCGCGTACAAGCATACAAATTGGCATTCATGGTCGACAAAGCGGCCGTCAACACAATAAAATTCATCAAGCCGGCGGCATAGGGAATGTTCAAAAGCTGCAACATCTTAACAAACGGGCTTTGTTCCAACTGTTCCCCGCCAATTTGTTGCCAGGGAATCAAAGCCAGCATCACGGCCATGGACAGCAAATAAAAAAGAATCAATCGAAGTGCCATCCATTTCATGGTTTTGGACAAGGCCCGACGGGGTTCTTTGGCTTCTCCAGCCGTGACGGCAACAATTTCTGTTCCCATGAAACTGAAGGAGGCCATCACCATTCCCATCCAAATCCCAAACCATCCCTGAGGAGCAAATTGTCCGTCACCGGCCAGCCGGTTCATGCTTTCAGCCGGTTCAGCAAAAATGAGTAGCAACCCCAAAACAATAAAGACCGACAATGCGGTCACCTTGACCGTGGAAAACCCGAATTCAAACATGCCGAAATTTTTGACGGACAAGGCATTGATCAAAATAATCATCAGTGAAAAAGCAACCACAAAGATCCACCGGGGCACTTCGGGAAACCAATACTGCATGTAAATCCCGACAGCCGTCGCTTCGCCTCCGATGGCAATGGCATTGGCCGCCCAATACGTATACCGGACCAGATAACCCAACCACGGATGGAGATATTTCTCGGCATGAATCCCGAATGATCCCGTCGTCGGATGTTCCATGGACAATTTTGCAAGACAAAACACCATCATAAACACGATTACAGAAATAAGAGCATAACTCACAATGACACCAGGTCCGGCATAATGAATGGCCAAACTGGAACCGATAAACAGTCCGGTGCCGATGGCGCTTCCCAGGCCGATCATCGTCAACTGCCCGGGCGTCAACTCTCTCTGCAACACATCTTCCTTCGCTCCGACTGGTTCTCTGCTCATACTCTCCTCAACCACCTGTCTCTTCTTTGATCAACTCAACAATTCAAAAACTGTATGAATAAATTCTAATAAAAAATGAATACAAACTCAACCAAATCCGAAACCGCCAAATTCCCGCGAAATTATGTTTGAAAATATTCTATTTTATTAATAAATTGTTTTTATATAATAATATTATATATTTTATAGTCTAATCACCTAAATTATTTCAAAACAGGGTGTTAATAGAAAAATCGGCGAGCTATTTAAAAGGAACTTCAAAATTTATATATTGTAATTTTCAAAATAACCGTTAAGATGGAGATGGGATGTTTTCTTCCTGTTTTTGTTTTTACTAGTGTAGCATGAGCATCATTTTGTTGAACGATTGATCCCCGTCAAAGAGGTGGTGTCTCATTACAAACCATCAACCCGTTTTGATGTCGAGAAGAGAACGGCATCAACAAGAACGAATGCATCCAATGGTTCTGTTTCTTCTTTTTGGAACCGGTTTTACCAGAACTGCCTCTTTTATGAGCCTGCCATTTTTGGTGTTTTATTTAACCCATCACATCCAGTTTACCCCGATGCAGGTCGGGATCATCCTCGGAGTGATGGGATTGGGTGCGGCATTAGGGGGATTTGTTGGCGGTTATCTGTCTGACTTGTTTGGTCGCGGGTTTATTATCGTCATTTCTTTGGTTGCCTGGACCTTTTGTTTTTTCGGGTTCGTATTGGCACAGGGGTATGTCACGTTTATCCTGTTGAGCTTTTTCCACGGCTTGTGGCGCGCTTTTTTTGAACCCACTTCCCAAGCGTTAATGGCGGACTTAACCGTACAAAGAAAACGACTGAAAGTATTCAGTTACCGTTATATGGCCATCAATATCGGCATGGTGATCGGTCCTTTGCTGGGGACTTTTTTGTTCCAGTCGATCGGTCCTTACACCTTTGTCCTTACCGGTTTGTTATATGCTCTTTACTCCCTAATGCAAATCGGGTTTTTGCTCAAGTACAAGGAGAAAATCCGACATTCCAGGGATGAAGGCAAGGTTCAGTTGTCCGAATGCTTGCATCTCATGAGAAAAGACCAAACATTGGGATACTACATCATAGGCAGTATGATCTTTTACGGCATTTATGCACAATTGGAAACAAGCTTGCCGATGTTTCTGACCAACGAAATCGTGAACGGGGAACGAATCTATTCCTTCTTGTTAATGATCAATGCAGCCATTGTCATCTTGTTCCAGCCCTTTATCACCAACTGGGCGGAACAGAGAAACCCGTTGAGCAGTATTTTGCTGGGGGTCCTGCTGTTTTCCGCGGGATATGCCTCGCTTTCGCTGGGAGACCGGGAATTGATCTTTATCAGCGGAACCATTTTATTCACCATCGGGGAGATTTTCATTTTCCCGGTAAGCAGCCAAATGATTGACCAGTTGAGCAATGACCGGTTTCGCGGTGCCTATTACGGAGCCGCCAATCTGGCCCAGATCGGATTGAGTTGGGGGCCGTTGGTGGGCAGCTGGCTGTACAATCAAGTCGGGGCGCCGGTGATGTGGTGGATCATTGCGTTGATTGCCTTACATATTATTTGGTTCTATGCCGTCGGCTATCGCAAATACATGAAAAAACAGGGCATCGGCGTCATGTTGATCATATACAAAGTGCTCAACGACTTAAAATTAACGCCCATCCTCAAATTCTCGTTTAAAATCATTCCGATCATCTCGATTCTGACCGGACTTTTGTTTTGGGCGACACAACAGTATGGGGAAAAGCTGAGTTTTCTCCATCACTGGATGCTACCTAGTATGTAATCAAGAAGGGAATGGCAAAGCGGCAACGCTTGCCATTCCCTTTCTTTATTTATTCCCGGACCTGGCCGGTTCCCCGGATCACATACTTGTAACTGGTAAGCTCTTTCAATCCCATGGGGCCCCGTGCATGCAACTTCTGGGTGGAAATCCCCATTTCGGCGCCGAATCCAAACTCAGCCCCGTCGGTAAAACGGGTGGAAGCATTATGATACACGGCCGCCGCATCCACTTGTGTCAAAAAGGCATCCGCCGCTTTTTGATCTTCGGCAATGATGGCTTCGGAATGGCCCGTCCCAAACCGTTCAATGTGCCGGAGCGCTTCCCCGGTTCCCCGAACCACTTTCACAGCCAGGATCAAATCCAAAAACTCGGTGTCGTAATCTTCTTCTGCGGCCGGTTCGATTTTCAGCGAAGATTCATTTTGCAAAATGCGGCAGGTTTGTTCACATCCTTTCACCTGCACCCCCCGGGCCGCCAACTCCCGGGCCAAAAAAGGCAAAAATTCCTCCGCAATGCCCTGATCGACCAATAGGGTTTCCATGGCATTGCAAACCGAAGGCCGTTGGGTTTTGGCATTGACCACCACCGACCGGGCCATCTTTAAATCCGCGGAAGCATGCACATAGATGTGGCAATTTCCCACACCGGTTTCAATGACCGGCACATGGGCATTTTGCACGACCCGTTGAATCAATCCGGCTCCCCCGCGCGGAATCACCAAGTCGACCGATTCTTTGTCCCGGATCAAATAATCAATCGTGTCCCGCTCGGTCCGCTCAATCAATTGAATGGAATCAACCGGAATCTGTGTTTCCGCCAGCCCTTCACACATGACCCGAACCAGTGCCTGATTGGAGAAGATTGCTTCTTTCCCCCCGCGAAGGACAATGGCATTGCCGGCTTTCAATGCCAGACCGGCGGCATCCACGGTGACATTGGGACGTGATTCGTAAATGATGGCAATCACCCCGAACGGAACGCGCACTTTATCCACTTTCAATCCGTTCGGGCGGCAATGGGTTTCCATCACTTCGCCGACCGGATCGCTGCTTTGGACCAATACGTTCAGCCCCTCAATCATGTCGGCAAGGCGTTTCTCATTCAACAGCAGCCGGTCCTGTTTCGCTTTGGACAATCCGTTTTGGATGGCGGCATCCAAATCTTTTTGATTGGCTTCAAAAATCCGTTCCCGCATCTGCCACAATTTCTCGCCCATGCGCATCAATGCTTCGTTTTTTTCCCGGGCGGAAACCATCGTCAACTTCCGTGAAGCCTGTTTGGCTTTGCATGTTTTCTTTTTCACCATGTCTTGCAAATCAACCGTCATCATAAGACTAGCTCCTCCTCCTTCAAAATCACCATCATATCCCGGTGAACCACTTCATGAATCCGTTCATTCCCCTGATTCCAAGCTTTCCGTTCCAGCAAGAGATTGAGGTCGGCACTGGAAAAGCTGGAGATCCCTTTGCCGATAGAGCGGCCGGACGGATCGCAAATTTCCACGACGGCTCCTTCCAAAAAAGTTCCGCTGACACGGATCACTCCGCCCAACAGAAGGCTTTTGTTAAACCGGACCAGCGCCTCTTTCGCACCGGAATCCACCGTGATTTTCCCCTTGACACGGGTACTGAACGCCAACCATGATTTTTTGCTCGGCAAGCGGCTGTGCGGATGGAAACAGGTTCCCACTTTTTCCCCTTGCACAATTTTTCTTAATACATCCGGTTCTTTGCCGGACGCAATCACCACCTTCATTCCGGATTGGACCGCGATTTTGGCCGCGGTCATTTTGGTCCGCATTCCGCCGGTTCCCACGATGCTTCCGGAACCCCCGGCAATCTCTTCCAATTCCTTGGTGATGACATGCACTTCCTCAATTTTTTCGGCCTCGGGATCTTTTCGGGGATCTTTGGTATACAAACCGTCAATGTCTGTCAGCATCACCAAAAGGTCTGCTTGGGCCACAATGGCCACCAGACTGCTCAAAGTATCGTTATCCCCCACGCGAATTTCATCAACGGCCACCGTGTCATTTTCATTAACAATGGGTACAATCCCCTTTTTCAACAACGTTTCGATGGTATTGCGAATGTGAATAAACCGTTTCCGGTCTTCCAAATCCAAGCGTGTGAGCAACAATTGGGCCACCGGAAGACCATGTTGTTGAAAGTATTTCTGGTACGTATCCATGAGTGCGCTTTGGCCCACAGCGGCAGCCGCCTGCTTTTCCGGAATGGTAATCGAAGCCGGGGTCCATCCCAACCGTCCGATCCCGGCGGCAACCGCACCGGACGACACAAGGATCACTTCCATTCCTTGCCGGATCAGGGCGGCGATTTGCCCGACCAATGGATTGATTTTTTTCTCTGACAGGACGCCGCCTGCTTCCGTCAGGCTGCTGGAGCCGACTTTCACCACAACACGCTTTTTTCCCATGCTTCTTCCTCCCTCTAAACAAAAAAAGCCTTTCATCCCTGAAGGACGAAAGGCTTTTTCGCGGTACCACCTTCATTGATGCGTCCCACATCCACCGTAAGACGCATCCCCTTTACTGGATAACGGCCATGCCACCGAATCCGCTTTTCACGGATCGCTCCAGAGGCGGGACAATCCGGTTAAATGACGGGTTTTTCCAGCCGCGAAACCCGCTCTCTGTGCATCGCTCCGGATTGATTCACTCTGTCATCGCACTTTGATATGCAAGTTTTATACATTTATATACATGACATCCGGCCGGTTTGTCAATCTCTACTCCATTTCAATCAATAAGTCCCCGGTCTCGATGGCATCTCCATTTTTCACATGAATTTCCTTGACCACACCGTCAAACGGCGCCTGGATCGTCGTTTCCATCTTCATGGCCTCGGTGACGACAAGGTGTTCTCCTTTCTTCACCTTGTCCCCTTTCTCAACCAGGATTTTCACCACATGCCCCGGCATCGTGGCTCCCACATGGCCTTCCACATCCGGATCCGCTTTGCGGCGCGAATCGACCGTTGCTTTGGCTGACAAATCGCGAATGTTCACTTCACGCGGTTGTCCGTTTAATTCATAATACACCGTCCGTGTCCCGTCCGGAGCCAACGGCCCGACTGTAATCAATTTGACGATCAAGGTTTTACCCGTTTCGATCTCCACTTTGATCTCTTCCCCGTAACGGAGCCCGTAGAAAAACGTGGGTGTATCCAACACGGAGAGATCCCCGAATTCCTTGGTTTTCTTTTCTTTGTCCAAGAACACTTTCGGATACATGATGTAACTCATCACATCGTACTCATTGACCGTCCGGCCGGTTTTTTCTTCCAGCTCTTTTTGGACTTCCCCGAAATCAACCGGCTCCAACAATTCGCCCGGCCGGCAAGTGAAATATTCGCGGCCTTTTAAGATAATATCCCGCAACTTTTCCGGGAATCCCCCCGGCGGTTGTCCCAAATATCCTTGGAAAAACTGAATGACCGATTCCGGGAAGTCATAACGGTGGCCTTTTTCATAAACATCCTGTTCCGACAGGTTGTTTTGCACCATAAACAGGGCCATGTCCCCGACCACTTTGGAAGAAGGAGTGACTTTGACAATGTCTCCAAACATTTTGTTTACCGTGGCATAAGCTTTTTTCACTTCTTCCCAGCGATCGCCCAGACCGACCGCATTCGCCTGCTGGCGCAAGTTGGAATATTGTCCGCCCGGCATTTCATGAACATACACCTCGGCGGTCGGCGATTTGATGTCACTTTCAAAACCGGCATAATAAGCCCGCACATCTTCCCAGTAATCCGAGAGCTTTTGGATCTCCTGCAAATCCAATCCGGTTTCTCTCTTATCACCGCGCAATGCGGCAACCAAACCATTCAGGCTGGGCTGTGAAGTGAATCCGGACATGGAACTGATGGCGGTATCCACAATGTCCACCCCGGCTTCATAAGCCTTGATCAGCGTCGACATCTGCACCCCGCTGGTATCATGCGTATGCAAATGAATCGGAATGCCGATCTCTTCTTTTAATGCTTTGACCAGCTGATATGCCGCAAATGGTTTCAACAATCCGGCCATATCTTTGATCGCCAGGATTTGCGCCCCCGCTTTTTCCAACTCTTTGGCCAGATCCACATAATATTTCAGCGAGTATTTGTTGCGGGACGGATCCGTGATATCCCCGGTGTAACATATGGTCGCTTCGGCAACTTTCCCGGTTTCACGCACGGCATCGATTGCCACCCTCATGCCTTCAATCCAGTTTAAGCTGTCAAAAATCCGGAAAACGTCAATGCCGCTCTTTGCAGCCAGTTGCACAAACTTCCGGATCACATTATCGGGATAGTTGGTGTAACCCACCGCATTGGCGCCTCTGAACAGCATTTGAAATAAAATATTGGGAATCCGTTCACGAAGTAAGTGCAACCTTTCCCAAGGATCTTCATTTAAAAAGCGCATTGCCGTATCAAAAGTGGCTCCTCCCCACATCTCCAGCGAGAATAATCCCGGAGCCAGTTTTCCCGTCGCTTCAGCGATTTTTAACAAATCATAGGTGCGCATTCTGGTTGCAAACAAAGACTGATGGGCATCGCGAAAGGTCGTATCCGTCACTAAAAGGCGCTCGCTGTTTTTAATCCAGTCAATCAGTCCTTCGGCTCCCTGCTCGTCCAAAATTTGTTTCGTTCCGCACGGATATTCCCGGTCATAAGGAACAACGGGCACACGTGGTTCGGGAAAATTGGGCTTTTTGTCTTTGGGCAATCCCGGATACCCGTTGACAACCGTCTGACCGATATAATTCAATAATTTGGTTCCACGGTCTCTCCGCTTTGGAAACTCAAACAATTCCGGTGTTGTGTCAATGAACGAAGTATCATATTTCCCACTTAAAAACACCGGATGTTGCACCACATTTTCCATAAACGGAATATTGGTTTTCACTCCGCGAACCCGGAATTCCCTCAACGTGCGCAACATTTTTTGGGCTGCTTGTTCATAAGTCATCGCCCAAGAAGAAACTTTCACCAGCAAGGAATCATAGTGCGGTGTTATGACAGCCCCGGGATACGCGTTACCGGAATCCAAACGAATGCCAAATCCGCCTCCGGACCGGTACGCAAGCAATTTTCCCGTTTCCGGCAGGAAATCGCGCTCCGGATCCTCGGTGGTCACACGGCATTGAATCGCATACCCGCGGGTGGTGATTTCCGACTGCGCCGGCACGCCCACTTCCGGATCGGTTAAAGCATATCCTTCCGCAATCCGGATTTGGGATTGCACGATGTCCACACCGGTGATTAATTCCGTAATGGTGTGCTCCACCTGCACCCGCGGATTCACCTCGATAAAGTAAAACTTTTGATCGCCGGTGACCAAAAATTCAACCGTTCCGGCATTGATGTAACCGGCTTTTTTCATCAGGTTCAAAGCCGCTTCGCAAATCTGTTCGCGCAAATTCTCATCCAACGACACACTCGGCGCCACTTCAATCACTTTTTGATGGCGGCGTTGGATGGAACAATCCCGGTCATAAAGATGAATGACATTCCCGTAAGAGTCTGCCAAAATTTGCACTTCGATATGTTTCGGATTTTCCAAATATTTCTCGATATAAACCGCGGCATTTCCAAAAGCGGATTTCGCTTCGGACCGGGCACGTTCGACCGCGTCTTTCAATTCTTCCGCCTTGCGGACAATCCGCATCCCGCGGCCGCCTCCACCGGAAGCTGCTTTGATGATGACCGGAAATCCGTGCTTTTCTGTAAACTCTTGCGCTTCTTTTAGTGACTGAATCGGATCAGGGGTACCAGGAATGACCGGAATCCCGGCTTTAACAGCCATGTCACGGGCTTCCACCTTATCGCCAAACATTTTGATATGCTCCGGGGACGGACCGATAAATACAATCCCCTCTTCTTCGCACCGTTTGGCAAATTCGGTATTTTCCGCCAAAAAGCCGTAACCGGGATGAATAGCATCCACATCATGGCGTTTTGCTACTTCCAAAATGGCATCAATATCCAAATACGCTTCAATCGGGCCTTTTCCCTCGCCGATCAGATAAGCTTCATCCGCTTTGTAACGATGGAGGGATAAGCTGTCCTGCTCGGTGTAGACAGCGACCGTGCGAATCCCCAGTTCGGTGCAAGCGCGAAAAATCCGGGTAGCAATTTCGCCACGATTGGCTACTAAAACTTTCGAAAAATGCTTCATACCTGTACTCCTTTCGCGAAAAAAAGTCTAACCTCTCCATTACAAACATTATAATCTAAACAAATATATTTCTAAATATCTCACAAATATTAATGTAAGACAATTAGAATCTTATTAATATTAATCGCTTTCAAAAAAGAAAACATTGTATAATAAAATAGGGAGGTTGCTTTTATAAGCCACAGGCCGACCGATCCTTGTAAATATTCATTTGTTTTTATCAATATAACATATACAGGGGTGAAAAAATGACTTTTTCTTCCTTCCAATTTTTTCTCCATTCCCAAGTCCACAGCGGTTCAGGGACTTGTTCCCGTTTGGCTGAATTCGTGCACGGACTGGGAGGAAAACGGGTGGTCCTTTTCACTGACAAAGGTTTAACCCAAGCCGGCATCACGGAAAAAATCAAAAAGCTCCTGGACCAGACGGTCAAACCGGTGCAATTGGTCGGAATATTCGATGAAATCGAGCAAGACGCCAAGGGAGAAAAAATCAATCGTGCGGCCCAATTTTTCCGTGACCGCCAAGCTGATGCACTCATCGCTTTGGGAGGCGGGAGTGTCCTGGATACCGTCAAAGGGGTCAAATGGCTTTTGCATTTGGGAAAACAAGATATTCACGAATCCCTTAAACCGGTTGAACAAATAACCCTGCCGGAAGCAAAACCCATTCCGATTCCGCATATCGCCATCCCGACCACGGCCGGCACGGGATCCGAAGTTTCTCCGGTGGCTGTCATCTTTCATGAGAAATATCAGAAAAAAGCCAATCTGTTTCATCCCTATATCGCTGCCGATATTGCGATTCTCGATCCGGAGCTGACCGTCAGTCTGCCGCCTGAAATGACAGCTGCAACCGGAATGGATGCACTCACCCATGCAGTGGAAGCCTTTTTTTCACCGACCGCTCATCCGTATACGGATGCTTTTGCCATCCAAGCCATGCAAATGATCTTAAAACACCTTCCTGTGGCGGTGGAAGATGGAAACAATCTCGAAGCCCGTGAACAAATGCTGATTGCCAGTTCAATGGCCATTATTGCTTTTTGTTTCTCGTTGACGGCCGTCCCCGTTCACAATTTGTCCCACGCCCTCGGCGCCCGGTTCGGGATTCCGCACGGGCTGGCCAATGCGGTCTTGTTGCCCACTGTCATGGAAGGCCTGCCCTCATTCTATCAGCCGCGAATCGAGTCATTTTCCAAAATCATCGGAATTCCACCGGCGATCGATGCAGTCACCGGGTTCCTGAGAGAATTCCGAAAAAACGTGGGATTGCCGGATACATTTGCTGATTGGCATTTCACCCCTGAACTCGAGCAGGAATTGGTCTCGCTGGTGAAACAGGATCCGGCAGGAATTTATCCGATTCCTGATGAGACCATCTTAAGGATCGTTCGTGAAGTTTTTGACCAATCCATCAACACTTGAAATGCGGAGGAGGCGATGCAACACATGCGCAAAGAATTTCAGTCAACCCGTCCGGGAGGTCTCCGGTTTGATTCATTTCCATATCAGCTTTATCAAAAAGCCAAACGTGCAGGAACATGGAACCCGGAATCCATCGATTTTTCAAAAGACAAAAAAGATTGGGAACAGATGACCGAACAACAAAAAGAAGAAATCCGGGCACGGTCGTCCAGTTTTTTGGCCGGAGAAGAAGCGGTCACCATTGATTTGCTGCCTCTGATCATGGTCATCGCCAAAGAAGGGCGTTTGGAAGAGGAATTGTATCTGACGACATTTTTATTCGATGAAGCCAAACATACCGAATTTTTCCGACTGTTTCTCAATGCTATCGGGGAAACCGGCGATCTTTCCCGATACCATTCCCCCGCATACCGCAAAATTTTCAACGAAATGCTTCCGGAATCCTTGAACCGCTTGTTGCATGATGCTTCGCCCGAAGCGATTGTGGATGCCGCCACCATTTACAACATGTTTGTGGAAGGCGTGTTGGCGGAAACCGGTTATACCAGTTTCCATGAAGGGCTGGACAAATCCGGTTTGATGCCGGGATTGATGGAAGGAATCGGTTATTTGAAATTGGACGAATCGCGCCACATCAGCTATGGAACCTATCTCTTGCAGCGGTTGATTCACGAAAAACCTTCCCTGTTTGACCAGTTCGTCAAAAAAATGGAAGAACTGGCGCCATACGGTTTGGAAATCGTATCCCGATACCAGGAAGGTGTCAGCCCGCTGGGAGTGGATATGAAAAAACTCCGGCGCTTTGCCGAAAAACAAATTAACGTCCGCATCGAGATATTGTCCCGGGCCAAAAACGGCACATTCGATCCGACATCCCCTGATTCCCTCTCTTCTGACGGGTTTTAATAAAAAACCACACCTTTTAAAGGTGTGGTTTTTCTGTCATTCCAAATTATATTCTCCGTCCGGATGATACTCTTTTTCACTTTTGGCCACCACCAAGGTGGCAATCCCGTTTCCGATCATATTGACGATGGCCCGTGCTTCAGACATGAACCGGTCCACTCCCAACAACAGCGCCAACCCTTCCATGGGAATCACTTGCATGGCACTCAGGGTGGAAGCCAAAACAATGAATCCTCCCCCGGTTACGGTGGCGGCACCTTTGGACGTCAACATCAAAATGGCCAGGATGGTCAGCTCTTGGGTCAGGGTCAAATCCACTCCGCTGACCTGTGCCAAAAACACAACCGCCATGGTCAAATAAATGCTGGTTCCGTCCAAATTAAAGGAATAGCCGGTCGGCATGACCAAGCCGACCACCGATTTGGAACACCCTGCCTTCTCCATTTTTTTCATCATTTGCGGCAGGACCGATTCCGACGAAGAAGTGCCGAGCACAATCAACAATTCTTCCTTAATAAATTTTAAATATTTCAGGAGACTGAAACCGTACATTTTGCAAATCAGGTTCAGGATCACGAACACAAACAAAAACATGGTTGCATAAACCGACAACATCAATTTACCAAGCGGAACCAACGTCGCCAAACCATAATTTCCGATGGTAAAAGCCATCGCCCCGAATGCCCCCGCCGGAGCCGCTTTCATCACGATGTTGACGATTTTAAAGAATACATTGGAAATCCGGTCAAACAGATCAATCACAGGCTTTCCCGTCTCTCCCAGCGAAACCAGGGCAAACCCGAACAAAACCGCAAAGAAAACAACTTGCAAAATATCCCCCTTCGCGAAAGCTTCCACTGCATTGGACGGAATGATATGAATGATGAAATCGGACAGCTTCATTTTTTCCCCTTCTTGGGCGTATTCACTCACTTGGTCGCTTTCGGCTTGGGTTGCTTGAAGGTTCACTCCTTCACCGGGTTCCACCAAATTGGCAACAATCAGTCCGATAACCAAAGCAAAAGTGGTAACGATTTCAAAATAGATCAGCGCTTTTCCCCCGACCCTGCCCACTTTTTTCATGTCTCCCATTTTGGCAATGCCAAGCACGATGGTAAAAAATATTAACGGTGCAATCACCATTTTTACCATGTTGATAAACATTTCTCCCAATGGTTTCATCATTTTGGCTACATCCGGAACAAAGACTCCCAGCAAGATCCCGATAAAAATGGCTGACAGAACTTGAAAAGTCATATTTTTCAACAATTTCTTCATCCGGTACACCTCCACTACCCCCCTGTCTGAACAATTGCTCCATCCTTCATCCGAAGCCTTGTCCAATGGATCTCTTTTCTCTTTCAATATTTTAAAATATTTTATTATAAAAGATCTTATATATGCAAAATAAATATAGTTATTTTTATTCAGAATACCGCTTGGATATGGTGAATAAAATATAAGAAGGAGGAATACATCCTCCTTCCCTTTCTTTAATTCAATTTGTTCAATTGGATTTCATCGGCTCCTTTTCTTACCGCCTCGAGAATGGCTTCCGTGATTTTAGACTCATACGCTGTGTCATAGACCACTTTTCCATTCACCGTAATGCGGTACATTGGTTTCGGTTCCGTTTTTTTCTTTTCCAATCCGTAAATACGGGCAACCCCTTCCACAATGGATTGGGCCAAACCATCAATAAACTTGCCGTCTTTTAATAATTGATTTTCCCTTTCATTGGTGACAAAGAGATTTTCAATCAATATGGCCGCCATCTTTGTATTGCGAAGCACCGCAAAGTCTGCTTGCTTTTTTCCCCGGTCCTTTATTTGGTATTGGGATAAATAATTGGTGATGGTCGAATGCAGTTGATTTTGATAATTCTTGGTTTTGGAAGCGGCATTGGGGTGAATATACGTTTCGAATCCCTCTGCTTGCGAAGAGCTGGCCGAATTGATATGAATTGATAAAAAGAGATCACAGTTTCTTGCATTGGCAAAATCGGACCGCTCATTCAAATCCAGATAACGGTCATCCCAACGGGTCAGGGAAACAGTAACCCCTTTATACTCCCCAAAATAATCATTCATTTTTTTGGAAATTTGAAGAACCACGTCTTTTTCCGCCAATCCATGAGCACTTGCTCCCGGGTCTTTCCCGCCGTGCCCCGGGTCTATCACAACATACACGCTCATCGACATTCCCCCTGAAACAGATTGACAACCACAATATTCAGATAATTCATTCTCCATTAGAATTAATTCTTCATAACAAAAAATAAACCCTTCTACTCCAATTGGAATCTGTTAATCTTAAATTCTACCATTATCATTTTATAATATTCTTTCTTTCGATTTCTTCCACTGTGAACCGCCCGAAAATAAAAAAAGTGATGAATAACCATCGGGTCATTCACCACTTTTTGGATTAATCTTCATCTTCAAAGAAATCTTCCAATGCTTCCAATGCTTCATCATCGTCGTCATCATCGTCATCATCCATCAATCCATCAATCACTTCATTCATGATCATCCCGCCGATCATGCCGGCAGCAAAGCCGCCAATGGCTCCGGCCAACCCGGAAGAACCTTGACTGTGGCTGTGACCGTGACTGTGTTCATGGTAAACCGGTTCATGAGAAAAGCTTCCATGATATCCACCTTGGGCCTCCGCCATTTCGCTCAAAATTTGCTGCAACCGCCCGACCAACTCAGACTCAGGCTCCAATTCTTCATTGGAAATGAAAACTTCCCGCTTGATCTCTTGTTTGCCTCCAAAAGAAGAGTAAAGTTCCAGTTCCAGCAACAACCTGATTCCGTCCGGCTGAACGGCGGCGACAAACTCCAATTCTTCCGCTTGCCCCTGCAAGAAACCGGTCGGGAAAAGTTCAAATTCCTGCACCCGTCCGTTAAACTCCCGGGAGTCATGCTTTTCCCTGAAACCCAATTGGCCCAAAGCGTCGAGCACTTTTTGCAATGGCGCGGGACAAAGGATTTCTATGTAATCGCGATCCTTTTGATCCACCCCGCCGGCAATATCCAAATCAGTGTGAAAATAATAGGTGACGTAGTTTCCTGAAATCAAAAGGTCATAAGGCAATTGATATGCAAACGGAAATTCCCTGGTTTCGCCGGGGCGGATGGTAAATGATTCATAAAAAGGAATCGATGTGATGGTATGAACATGATCCGTATCCCCGTGCCGGATGATGACTTCCAGCTTCACATCAATCTTGTTGATCTTTTGTTCAACCTCGCCACCATGAATGAGCAATTTTCCTTCCACTGTGTCCCCCAATTGGAACCGGCTCTCATCCAGCACCAAATCCACCTTTGCAGCCCCTTTGCCAAACCGGGCCATCAGATCTTTCAACACTTTTTATCACCTTCCCATCATCAATTCATGATACCGATCCCAGCATTCTTTCACCTGACTGCGTTTGCGCTTGTCTTTCATTGCATCCTGCTCGGAATAATAATAAATGATATTGTCCGGTTTGATGTCTTTCACCGCTTCACATCCGATCGGGTGATAAACATCGCTGTTTTTGCTTGCAACAAAAATATTGGTTTCATCTTGTAAAGATTCAACTTTAAATCCGTTTTTCTGGACATACGAATCCCATTGCCAAATGCCGGCTTTCTTACGTTCCGCCTCTTTTTGGGCCTGGTTCAGGTCTTCCAGATACTTGGCTTTTGGATCATCCACATAGGCCACCCGGGCAAAACCGTTTTTCACCAACTCTTCCTGCAACAGTTTGCCGTCCACATGGACATAGGCAAGGAAACGCCCGTACTTGTCTCTTTTGTTCTCTTCCTTTTCCAATTCAATTTGATTGGCTTTTTCGATCAATTGCTTGGTAAATGCTGTGGCTTCCTCTCCGAGCGGTTGTTTTCCCAGCTGAGGATGATTGGTTTCCGGCGTGTCCACCAACAGCAACCGGACGGTCTCCTCTTTATTTTTCAACTTGATTTTAATCGTGTCCCCGTCAATCACGGTGACGGATTTTTTCGGCACTTCCACTTTCTCATCATTTCCACAGCCGGCAGCCATGAGCAACGCAACCAACAAACCCAAAATCGACAGCTTTTTGAAACTCCTCACCATTCCTACTCCTTTTTTCATGATCCAACTGTATATATTTCCATTTGTACTTCTTTTCTAAATTACCACACTCCCGATTAAAAATCAAATTCGGTAAAGAAAATTTAAATCCACTTCTTAATGATCGGATATTGAAACGGACGATTTTGCAACGCACGAATAATGCCCGTCAACGGGACAAACAAAGCCGCCAGTCCGAAAACCACGATGAACGGGAACCCGATCAGAATCCACAATAAATTTGTAGAAATCCATAACAGCGACAAAACGGAACCATGAAAAACCACCGCTTGCAAAGCCAATCTTTTTAATTCCCGGTCACTTCCAAACAAAAACACAATCAACGGCACCAAAATCGGAGCAAACCAGATGCTCGCATGAAGCAACACCCGGATCAACTTCTCATCCATTTCATCACCCCTCCTTAAATGGGCCGGCCGTTTTGGACAGCCTATTTGTTTTTCTTTTAAAATCAAATTGCCTGTTTTATTTTACCGAATGTAAAACCCAATTACGAACCCCCCACCAGGTTACTGAAAAATTATAATATTATTTACAAATTGATAAAAATATGTACAATCGATGTTAGGAGTCACGTTCCCGATTGGGGGGAAGCAGCATGCACTCAAAAAAAGACCAGCTCGTCACAGTGATTTGCCACAAATGTAAAACCGAAGTGTGCAAAGCACTTCCCGGCAGCATGGTCCGCTGCCCCAAATGCAAAACCTGGTCCACTGCCGATCTCTCTTACTGATTCTGAAATACGGACAGATATTGATTGCTGCCATCGCTGTGGAAATATCGCAGCGGCACTTGCAAAGTACCGTTTTCAGCAACATCACATAAGAGATCCATTCTGAACATCGAAGACAACCATCTCTGTATGGACGGACAACTCACATAGATCACATTCTCAACACCCTTTTTTCTTCTCTCAAAAAGAGACACCGTGCTGGTGTCTCTTTTTATCATATGTTTTTCACGTCTGAAGGTGCACCCGGCTCCCGCAACATTTGTGCGGTTTCATGGAGTTCACACATTCTTATGAAAAGACTGATCATGAACCAGCCGGTGTTTTTCTTTGGCTTTGACGATTGCAAACAACAAAGGCACCAACAGCGCATTCAGCAAAGTCAGCCCCCCGCAAACGAGAATGGCAACATTCATGTGATAACTGTACAGCCATCCTCCCACCGATCCCCCGAGTGCATCTCCGACGAAAAAAGCGGATTGAGACGGATAAAAAAACGGATCGTAAAACCAAAATGGCAATGACCACAAGGGGCGGGAATTTCACCATCAAAAGCAAAACCACCACACCGGTCAAAATTTGGGATCCGGTAAACAACAGGACTTTTCTGTGATGGATTTTTTCTCCACTAATAAAAAGAGAGACGATCACCCAAACCAACGTGATCACCGCCATGAGGACCCCGACACTGGTAATGGAGAATCCGCTGTTTTTAATGATCACCGGCAAAAAAGGGGTCAACATACTGGTGATCAAACCGCTGATGACCCCCAGCAGGACCACCCCCGCAGACAAAAAAGCATGGTCCCGCCAACACAACCGGATAGGAAAAGGAGGGAATGCCTAACCAAGCGGCAATAAACCCGACCGACACCTCCCCAAAGCGGCCCCGAAAGCGAATTGAAAAAATTTTCTATAATCTAACAGGTCGATCAACCCCAGAGCTAATGGTACCAGTCAATAAGAGGCTTGAGGTACCGGATTGCGTAATTTGACTCTTCTATACCAAACGACACAACAACTAATTCTTCATAACCATAAATCGATGGTGATATCCTGAAAGACATCTTCTTCTAATAATTCCCAATAATCCTCTAAGCCTTTTAAGTTCTAACCATTGCAAAAGGGTAAAAGTTGATTATGGGTTTCAATGAACAGTCAAATCACAAACTTCTTTAATCCACTTTTCAGTGGGATCCTCTTCATCCAAGTCTCTTACTCCTTCTGATCCCAAATCGTTACCCGAAAGACCATATTTCAGCAACTTCGTGGCATATCTTACCCGCCAGGAAAATTGTTATTTCACATCCAAGGTTAACGCCTTTTGAATTCCTTTCCATGTGAAGTGATCCATGGTGTTGGGGTTGTCCCTGTAAACGGAATCACAATGCTTTAAATGGGAACATTATTCATTTACATATATGGTAACGCCCCCAAAAACCGAAACCGATTTGTTTCTTTTACGGTTCCATCATAGGCAAAGTTATAAAGTAAAATAACTGAATTCACTTCTTGATCCAGATACTCACCGCAAATCCCGATAAATCCAGGAATTATCTTTTCATCATATGAAAACCCCTTAAGAATAACTCTCAAATCATTTGATGGTTCATTGTAAAACTCCACTTCTAAAAAATCTTCATCGTAATATTCAATGCTAAAATCCTTTTCAAATTGCGAATTAACCCAATCCCCGTCCTCTGTATAACTTTGCATCACATAGCTTTCCAGCTCTTCAAACGAACTTACGTCACCAATGAACATGGATACATATCCTTTTTTCTCCAAAAAATTTTCCTCCTCAATTTTTATCTTTCCCGCTGAAGATGATGGGTTTGTGAAATCCAAACGCCAAGATATAAAAGAACCAAAAAAGGGCGATATAGCTCTTTATCGCCCAACAAAATCCTCTTTCCGGATCAGAGCATTTACATTAAAGTCCGTTTGAAATCCTCATCCATCTCAAATGCTTCTTTCAATATTTCCCTTAAATCATCTTAATTGCGGAATCCGGCTGCTCTGAAACGTTCGTCTGTACCATCCAATAACTGCTTTAACCTAGTCCCATGGATCACCAATCAGCAACTCCCCATCCATTCGGACCACCGGATAAAATCCAAAAGAGCATAGCTGAGAGAAATATTGAATTTAAATTGAAAAGGAGGGTATTCCTCCACAATTTGAAAGAAATTTTCCCTTTTATCGTTACGGGCCGGATAACCCAATTCATTATCATAATCAAATTCTTCGTCAAAGTCATATTTCGCAGACATATTTTTGTACCTGTTAATAAAATCAATCTTCTCCAATGCTGCCCTGATCTCCGGTGCCAATTGCATTTCTGGTGGTATCTGCATGATTCATTCCTCTCTGCTTTATTTCCATTCCATATTTATATTGGCCAAATCCATCAAACCACTTTTGTGCTCCTGGATGGTAGAGCAGGATTTTTATGATGTTGCAACATGAGGTGGCACCCCAGCCGGCTTGAATTGCTTGTGAGTTTGCTTTGATATGGAGCCGCTTTGATTAACAAGCGGAGAGTGTGTCAAAACAGACACCCAACTCCGCTCTCCATCCGACGTTCATCGAACTGAGGCACACGAGTTTTTGAGAATTCGGCTTGGGAAGCCCGCCGTCATTCGTTGTTCACTGATAATCCCCGGACACGCGATAAGCCTTTTTTTTCGCATAATCCCTTTGTCTAAGATAAATCACTCCCAAAACTTCCGGTCCAGGCTCCGGTACTGGATCGCTTCGGCAATATGGGCAGGCCCGATGTTTTCTTCTCCTGCCAAGTCGGCAATGGTGCGGGCCACCTTGAGGATACGGTCATGTGCCCGGGCACTCAAACCGAGGGTTTCAAAAGCCTGCTTCATCAGCCGGAGCGACGCCGGATCCAACTTGCAGTATTTGCGGATATCGGCTGTGCTCATGGTGCTGTTGGTTTTCGTTTCGCTTCCCCGGAAACGTTCCTGCTGTCTTTTTCGCGCCTGGTTTACCCGTTTTCGGATGGAAGCGGAGGATTCTCCGCTTTCCCCTTTGCTCAATGTTTGAAAATCCACCTTCGGTACCTCGATGTGAATGTCGATCCGATCCAGCAAGGGACCGGAAATTTTGGACCGGTATCGCTGCACTTGGTGCGGGGTGCAGGTGCAACTGCGATCCTCTTCATAACCAAAAAAACCGCATGGACACGGGTTCATGGAAGCGACCAGCATAAATTCCGCCGGATAAGTGTAAACCGCTCTTGCCCTTCCCAAGGTGACGGTCCCGTCTTCCAAGGGCTGCCTGAGCACTTCCAGCACCGTTTTGGAAAACTCCGGCAATTCATCCAGGAAAAGAACACCCTGGTGCGACAAGCTGATCTCTCCCGGCCTGGGAACGGCTCCGCCACCGATCAAACCGGCGCTGGAAATCGTATGGTGGGGAGACCGGAACGGGCGAAAGCGGATCAATCTTCCCTTTTCCTTGATATATCCGGCAATGCTGTATATTTTCGTCACTTCCAAGGACTCTTCCAAATCCATCGGCGGCAGAATGGTGGGAATTCTTTTGGCCAGCATGGTTTTGCCTGAACCGGGCGGACCGATCAACATCAGGTTATGCCCTCCGGCAGCGGCCACTTCCATGGCCCTTTTCACATGGGCCTGCCCTTGGACATCCGAAAAGTCAGCCAAAAAATGTTCCGGTTCTTCTTCTGTTTCGCCGGACACTTCCGGAGGGCTCCATTCTTGGCGCAAATAACCGATCGCCTGCTTCAAGGAATCCACCGGCACGATTTTCATCCCGTCCACCAGTGCCCCTTCCCCCGCATTCCGGCTTGGCAGAATCACTTCCGTAAAACCCGCTTTTTTGGCTGCCATAACCATCGGCAACACCCCACTCAAAGGGCGAAGCCCTCCTTCCAATGACAACTCGCCGATCAATAACAAGCGATCCAGTTGCTTCCCTTCCAATTGACCGCTGGCCGCCAACACACCAATGGCAATCGCCAGGTCAAATCCGGCCCCTTCCTTTTTCACGTCAGCCGGGGCCAGGTTGGTGGTGATCCGCTGCAGCGGAAACGAAACCCCGCTGTTTTTTAACGCAGCCCGGACACGTTCTTTGGACTCGCGAACGGAAGAATCCGGCAACCCGACAATATCAAAGACAGGAAGCCCGTTGCTGATATCCACTTCCACTTCGACAATCAACCCGTCGATGCCCATCAAACTGGCACTGTATAATTTGCTGTACATTTTTTCACCCCCGCCCTGTTTCTCACTTTGCGACAAACCAACTCTATTTTTTCATATTTTACTATATTTTGACAATCCATCGCTTTCTTTCGTCTTTCTCCACAAGAATACAAACGAATTTTTCTGTTTTTTCATAACTTAATAGAGGATCCGAAGGATCCAAATTCCAACAAGGAGGAAGAGATGATGAGCCATTCATGTTCATGCCATCACCGGAGAAGGCGGGTTGTACTGGATCCGGAGAAAAGAAAAAGAAAATTTGTCCATTTAAGACGCGGGCAATCCGTCCTGATCAAATGCTGCCACCATGCACACCATACCAAAACTTGTGTTTTGGAACGGGGAGAAGCCGTCAAAGTTCATTGTGGACACAGCAAAGCGGTGGTCACCTGCGGGCACCCGGATCGATGCCGGAAAGTCCACCGTCTTTGTCTGAAACCGGGTGAAGCCGTTCTGCTTCGTTGCAAACATTGTTAACCGGTGGAAAGCGCCGCATCATCGGCGCTTTTTCTTTTTTCTGTCCTCCTCTTTAAAATTTTCATTTAATATTCCCAAAAATGAGAGGATTGTGCTAAAATACTTCATTAAATACTTCTTAGCCAAAGGATGAGTTGAGATGAGCAAAGTGTTGGATCTGAGAACCGAACGGGTCAAAGTGGAGGACATCCTCATTGCCAATCAGCGGCTCAAAGAAGTTTGCAGGCATACTCCTTTGGAGCACAATCCCCTTTTGTCCGACAAATACGGCTGTCAAATCCATTTGAAACGGGAAGATTTGCAAGTGGTCCGTTCCTTTAAAATCCGCGGGGCTTATCACACCATCATCAGCCTCCCGGAGGAAGAACGGCAACAAGGGGTGGTTTGCGCGAGTGCAGGAAACCATGCCCAGGGGGTTTCCTATTCATGCAATCATTTAAAAATTCCCGGCAAAATTTTCATGCCGACCACCACACCGAGGCAAAAGATCAATCAAGTCAAACATTACGGTGGCAAATTTGTAGAAGTGGTTTTGACCGGGGACACCTTTGATGACGCTTATCATCAAGCCGTGGCTTATGCCAAAAAACATCACATGTCTTTTATCCATCCGTTTGACGATTACCGCACCATTGTCGGGCAGGGAACCATCGGGATCGAAATCCTGAATGACCTGAACCAACCCCCGGATTATGTTTTTGTCGCCATCGGCGGCGGAGGACTGGCTGCCGGGATCAGTTCTTACATAAAAAGCGTTTATCCCCAAACCAAGGTGATCGGTGTGGAACCTGCCGGGGCCCCGGGGATGAAAACGTCTTTTGAGAACGGAAAAGTTACTGAATTAAAAGAAATCGACCCTTTTGTGGACGGAGCGGCAGTGAAACATGTCGGCGAGCTCACTTTTCAAATTTGCCGGGAAAATATCGATGAGGTGGTTTTGGTTCCGGAAGGAAAAATTTGCACCACCATCTTGAACTTATACAATCAGAATGCCATCATTGCGGAACCGGCCGGGGCATTGGCCATATCCGCCCTGGATTTTTACCGGGAAGCCATTCGCGGAAAAAATGTCGTCTGCATCATGAGCGGCGGCAATAATGATATCGACCGGATGCAAGAAATCAAGGAACGTTCTCTCATTTACGAGGGGTTAAAACATTATTTCATTATCAACTTCCCCCAACGGGCCGGCGCTTTGCGCGAGTTTTTGGATGATGTCCTCGGCGAAAATGATGATATCACCCGCTTTGAATATACCAAGAAAAACAACAAAGACAACGGGCCGGCACTGGTGGGAATCGAACTGAAATACCGGGAGGATTATCCTTCACTCATTGAGCGGATGAAAAAGAAAGGGTTCCCGTTTATCGAAATCAACAACGATCCGCGCCTGTTCCATCTGTTAATCTGACTCTTTGTTTGACAAAAACCACCGCTTTCACCGTGAAAAGTGGTGGTTTTCATTATTTAAAAAGCGCCTTCGATATGATTCAGTTGCGGATTTTCTTCATCCCACAATACGGAAATGACATCGAAACGAAGCGGCAAATGGTGCAGACGGTGCCGGCTCACATACAGCACCGCCAAACGTCGCAGTTTTTGTTGTTTTCGGAAACCGACCGACTCAAGACCGTAACCAAATTTGGCACTCCGGGTCGTCCGGACTTCCACAATCACCAGTTGCCCGTCTTTCATCGCAATGATATCCAGTTCTCCCATCCGGGTTGCCCAATTCCGGTCCCAGATGATATACCCTTTTTCCGACAGAAACCGGGCCGCCAGCTCTTCCCCAAGCCGGCCGACCTGTTTTCTTTTGTCTTTTCTCATCGTGATTCTCCTTGCAACAAAAGACGGGCGGTGTTTTTCATACACGAGCGGACCGGCGCAAAGCTTTTCCGGTGAATGGGTGAAGGGCCGAACGCTTCAAGCGCCTTGAGATGTTCCGGCGTTCCATATCCCATATGATGGTCAAACCCGTATTCTGGATACTTTTCGGCCATTTGCATCATCCACTCATCACGAACCGTTTTGGCAATGACGGATGCAGCAGCAATCGAATGGCTTTTGGCATCTCCTTTGATGATCGCTTGTTGCGGGATGCCGAGATCCGGAATGGTCACCGCGTCAGCCAACACCATGTCCGGTTTCACCGGCAATTGTTCGATGGCTTTTCGCATCGCATGGTACGTGGCTTGCAAAATATTGTGCCGGTCAATATAAAGCTCATCCGCCATTCCCACACCAATGGCAATCGCTTCGGACTCAATGCGCTCCTTCAGGCGTTGCCGGTTTTGCGGTGTCATTTGTTTGGAATCATTTAACCCCTCCACGGGAAACGATTCCGGCAGGATCACCGCCGCCGCCACCACGGGACCGGCCAAAGGCCCCCGTCCGGCTTCATCCACCCCCGCAATCATCCGGATTCCTTGTTGGCGATATTTCTTTTCGTAATGCCACATTTGTTCCAAGCGTTCTTCTTCTTTTTTTCTTCGTTCCTGTTTTCTGATATATTGGGCCGCCAATTTTTGCACACCCGCCCGCGAATCGTTTTGAAGTTCCGCCAATTCCTGCGGGCTCAGCCTCTCTTTCTTCTCCAACCATTTCTTAATTTCCGCGATCGTCCCCTGCATTTCCCATCTCCTCTTTTCCGATCCAATCCTCCGGAAATTCAAAAGAAATCCGCCCCAAACGACCGACTCTCAACTCATGCAACAAAAGCTCAGCCACTTTTTCATAATCAATCTCTCCGCCCCGCAACAAACACCCCCGTTTTTTCCCAATCTCCTCCATCAACGTGACTCCGTCTTGTTCCGTTTGCTCCAGTTTGTACCGTTTTTTCAAACGATCCGGATACCGGTCTTTTAAATAATTTAATACATACAAAGCCACTTCATCGATCGGCAAAATCGTTTCTTTGATGGCGCCGCTTGCCGCCAGACGCAAGCCGGTGACGGGATCGTCAAATTTGGGCCACAAAATCCCGGGGGTGTCCAACAGTTCCATGGTTTTTCCGACCCGGATCCACTGCTGTGCTTTGGTCACCCCGGGCCGGTCACCGGTTTCGGCAACGGAACGTTTGGCCAGGCGGTTGATCAACGAAGATTTTCCCACATTGGGAATTCCGGTCACCATGGCTCGAAATTTGCGGGACTGAATCCCTTTTTTCTCTCTTTGTTGGAACAGCGGGGCCAGGACTTTTTCACACGCCGGAATAATCTGTTGGACCCCTTTCCCTGTTTGTGCATCAACCGGAAGCACCGGCATCCGACGGGCTTGAAAATATTTCATCCAAGCCTGATTCGCCTGTTCATCCGCCAAATCGCATTTGGTCAATAAAATGAGACGGGGCTTGTCTTTCAGAATTTCATCCATCATGGGATTTCGACTGGATAACGGCAAACGCGCATCCAACAATTCAAACACGATGTCGACCAACTTCAGTTTCTCTTCAACCTGCCGGCGCGCCTTTGCCATATGTCCCGGGAACCACTGAATGGTCATATGTACGTCACACCTCTTCTATCCTGTTGCCAACAGGGGGATTTTTCCAATCGGTGTCAAATGGAAAAGGAGCTTTCAAAAAGGCTCCTTCAATTGAAAAAATCACAACCATTTCATTTCAAAAACGGGCCAATAAATAAATTCCGCCCTTCCCACCAGTTGAGACATCGAAACCGCTCCGATCACCCGGCTGTCCGTGCTGTTCAACCGGTTATCCCCCAGAACAAAAACCTTGCCTTGCGGCACTTGCACCTCATCAAAATCCATGGTGCGCATATGGTCGGAAAGATAAGGTTCATCCACGATCTTCCCGTTGATCAGAATTTTATTGTTTTTGGCTTCGACCGTCTCCCCCGGCAAGGCGATTACCCGTTTGATGAAATCTTTGTCTTTACTTTCGTGAAAAACAACGATTTCTCCTCGTTCAGGCTCTCTCATTTTGTAAATCAACTTATTGACCAAAACCAGATCTCCGGTATACATCGTTTCTTCCATCGACGGACCGGATACGGCAAAAGGTTCAAAAACAAAGATACGAATCAACACCGCCAAAAGAACGGCGATCAGAAATGCACGAACCCAATCCAGCACTTTTCCGCCTTTCCCGTATTCCTGATTGTTTTTCTCTGTACGAGGGACATATGAGGTCATTGGATTTCCCCCAATTGGCTCGTCAATGTGAGAAAAGGGCTTGATCCTCAAGCCCTTTTTCTTCTGTCTTATTATTTTTGATGAAGTTCTTTAATACGAGCGGCTTTTCCGCGGCGTTCACGCAAGTAGAACAATTTGGCGCGACGAACTTTACCACGGCGAACCACTTCGATTTTTTCAATGCGCGGTGAATGTAACGGGAAGGTACGTTCCACACCGATCCCGTAAGAAATTTTGCGAACGGTGAATGTTTCGGAAATGCCTCCGCCGCGACGTTGAATCACAACGCCTTCAAACACCTGAATCCGTTCCCGTTGTCCTTCTTTAACGCGCACGTGAACACGGAGGGTGTCCCCTGCACGGAATTGAGGAATATCTTTACGAAGTTGTTCTTCGGTAATTTCACGAATGATTGGACGCATCTCATCCAAACCTCCTTTCATCAGTCTCTCCGTCCAATGCCGTCGAACGACCAGAACGGGGATATTTTACCACAGCCACTAATTGAATACAATTTCGCCATCCTAATCCGACAGCTTTTTTAAAAAGCGGCGATCCTCTTCGGTTAATGGGACTTTTTCCAGAAGATCGGGCCTTCTTTGCCAAGTCCGAAGCAATGACTGCTCACGCCGCCATTTTTCAATCTTGGCATGATGCCCGGACAACAGCACCTCAGGCACTTTGAGACCGCGGAAATCCGCCGGCCTCGTGTATTGGGGATACTCCAGCAACCCGGTGGAAAAAGAATCGGTCACCGCTGAAGTTTCATTCCCCAGTACTCCGGGAACCAGACGACTGATGCTGTCAATTAAAATCATCGCCGGTAATTCTCCGCCGGTCAGAACATAATCGCCGATGGAAATTTCCTTGGTGGCCAGATGCTCCCGGATTCGCTCGTCAAATCCTTCATAGTGACCGCAAAGGATAATCAACCGGGAGTGCTGTGCCAATTCCTCGGCCTTTTTTTGCGTGTAGGTTTCACCTTGCGGTGACATCAACAGGATGGGGGGACGTGGTGAGCCTTGTGTCAGATCATCGACGGCACGAAACAGCGGTTCCGGTTTTAAGACCATGCCGCCGCCGCCACCATACGGCGTGTCATCCACCGTACGATGCCGGTCTGTTGCATATTCACGAAAATTGACCAGATTCGCTGAGATCAAACCTTTTTCACGAGCCCTAGCAATCATGCTGGTTTGCATAAAGCCTTCAAACATCTCGGGAAAAAGGGTGAGAACATCGAAATGAATGTGTGCCAAGGTTACGCCAGTCCTTCCATCCACTCAATCGTGATGCGTTTTTCCTTGAGATCGACATCTTTGACAATCTCGGAAATATAAGGAATCAAAATGTCTTTTTTCTGATCGGCCGGCTGAATCACCCAAACATCATTGGCCGGAAGCGGCAAGATTTCTTTGACCCGGCCCAGTTCTTGTCCATCGGTCGTGACAGCCGTCAGGCCGACAATCTGGTGGAAATAATATTCTCCACTTTCTTCATCGACAGGCACCTGATCTTCTTTATGGACCACCAATCGTCCTCCTTTGAAAGGTTCGGCTTGGTTGATATTGTCCCATTCGCGGAACTTGACCAAATAGACGGATTGATGGATGCGGTTTTTTTCCACCGTCAGCACCATCGGTTCCTCTTCTTGCGGAGGAAGGAGGATCAGCCGGCTGCCGGGTGCAAAACGGACTTCTGGAAAATCCGTGTTGGATTGGACACGAACTTCCCCGCGAATGCCATGTGTTCCGACAATCCGGCCCACATTTAAGTATTCATGATTTCCACCCATACCCGTTTCTTCTCCTTCCAGGCAGCAGCTTTGGCCACGGAACGGATCGCCTGCACAACCCGTCCCTGTTTGCCGATAACCTTTCCCAAATCCTCTTTGGTGACGGACAATCGGTAGATGATGACATCATCTTTCTCCACTTCATCCACCCGGATTTCTTCCGGATGGTCGACCAGTGGCGCCGCCATGTATTCAATCAGTTCTTTCAGTTCTTTCATCTTGGTCCTCCTGTCGGATCAAGACCATTTCATTATTTGCCATGTTTTTGTTCGTGAACTTTTTTCAGAATCCCTTCTCTTTTGAACAGGTTGCGAACCGTGTCGGAAGGTTGCGCACCTTTGGCCAACCAAGAGAGGGCTTTTTCTTCGTCGATTTTCACTGTGGCCGGTTCCGTGATCGGATTGTAGTATCCGATTTCGTCAATGGAACGTCCGTCACGGGGAGCGCGGGAATCAGCCACGACCACACGATAAAATGGTGCTTTTTTGGCTCCCATTCTTCTCAAACGAATTTTCACTGCCATCACTTTTCACCTCCTCATCAAAGTCAAGAATGATGTTTATCACATAAAGGGGAAAGGAAAACCTCTGCGTTTTCTCTTCTTCCCGCCTTTTGCCATTTGGGAGAATTGCTTCATCATTTTCTTCATGTCATTAAATTGCTTCAACAGGCGATTCACATCTTGCACCGTGGTACCGCTGCCTTGTGCAATCCTTTTGCGCCGGCTGGCATTGATGATTTCCGGATGGGATTTTTCCTGTGGCGTCATGGAACGGATGATCGCTTCGACTTTCACCAGCTGTTTTTCATCCACTTGAACGTTTTTCAAACCTTTCATCGCCCCCGCTCCCGGCAACATGGAAAGCATGTCCTCGAGCGGGCCCATCTTGCGCACTTGTTGCAATTGATCCAAAAAATCATCAAAAGTAAAAGACAAGGTGCGCATTTTCCGTTCCATCTCTTTGGCTTTTTCCTCATCCACCGCAGACTGGGCTTTTTCGATCAACGTCAGCACGTCGCCCATTCCCAAAATGCGGGATGCCATCCGGTCCGGGAAGAACGGTTCAAGCGAATCCGTTTTTTCCCCCGTTCCGACAAATTTGATCGGGCAATCGGTCACCGCTTTGACGGATAAAGCCGCTCCTCCGCGGGTGTCGCCATCCAGCTTCGTCAGAACCACACCCGTCAGCCCCAGTTGCTGATGAAAGTGTTCTGCCACATTGACCGCATCCTGCCCGGTCATCGCATCCACCACAAGCAGGATTTCATGCGGCGAAATTTTTTCGCGGATCTGCCTCAACTCGTCCATCATCTCATCATCGATGTGCAGGCGCCCCGCCGTATCGATGATGACATAATCAAAGCCTTCTTCTTTGGCCTTTTGGACGCCTTTCTCCGCGATCACCACGGGGCTTTCTTGATCTCCCATGGAGAAAACGGGCGTGTCCAAACTTTCCCCCAACACTTCCAATTGTCTGATCGCCGCCGGCCGGTAAACGTCTCCCGCCACCAAGAGGGCACGGCGATTCTGCTTTTTGAGATAGCGGGCCAATTTGCCAGAAGTGGTCGTTTTACCGGCACCCTGCAATCCAACCATCATGATGATCGTCGGTGACTTCTGGGCTTGATGCAGTTTGCTTTGTTCTCCCCCCATCAGCCGGGTCAACTCTTCATTCACCACTTTGATCACTTGCTGGCCGGGGGTTAAACTTTTCATCACTTCTTGTCCGACCGCCCGCTCTTTCACACGGTCGATGAACTGTTTCACGACTTTGAAGTTCACATCCGCTTCGAGCAATGCCAAGCGGACTTCCCGCATCGCTTCTTTTACATCCGCTTCAGTCACTTTCCCCTTGCCACGCAACTTCCGCATGACGGATTGCAGTCTTTCCGATAAACCTTCAAACGCCATGATGGCCCCCTCCTCACATGGCTGATTAATCGAGCTTCTCCAACTCCCGGATCAACGGCCCGATTGCTTTGGCTGCTTCTGGCATTTGATCTAACCGGCTCTTGATCGTTTCGATCAATTGTTGCCGTTTCAGGTGACTTTTCACCAATCCCAAACTTTTTTCCAAATCAAGCATGGTGGATTGGGCTCGCTTAATCGCCTCATAGACTGCCTGTCGGGAGACTCCCTGATGCTCAGCGATTTCACCCAATGACCAGTCTTCCACATAATATAGTTCAAGCAACGAACGTTGTTTTTCCGTCAACAACGTGCCGTAAAAATCATAAAGCAAATTCATTTGGGTAGTTTGATCCAACACGGGAGTGATCCCCCCAAACGCCGTCAAGGCAATAACCTTTACGGTTGTATAATATATCGGAGACCCAAAGCGATGTCAAGGATTTTTCCTTGCAAGAGAAAATTTTTCAGCCTTCGGAAGCTTCCTCTTCCATCATGTCCTGCAGCAAGGCGTGCAAAAATTGTTCAGAATCAAATTCCTGCAAGTCATCCGCCTGTTCCCCCAGCCCGACCAATTTCACGGGCAATCCCAGCTCATGGTCAATGGCAATCACGATTCCGCCTTTGGCCGTGCCGTCCAGTTTGGTCAGGACGATTCCGGAAACATTGACGGCTTGCCGGAATTGTTTCGCTTGTACCAATGCATTTTGTCCGGTGGTGGCATCCAGCACCAATAAAACCTCATGCGGCGCTCCGGGCACCTCCCGGGTCACCACGCGGTGAACTTTTTTCAACTCTTCCATCAAATTCACTTTGTTTTGCAGCCGGCCGGCCGTATCACAAAGCAATACATCCGCTTTGCGGGACTTGGCCGCCTGAATGCCGTCATAAATGACCGCCGCCGGATCGGAACCGGCTTGATGTTTGATCACATCCACCCCGGCACGTCGGCCCCAGGTTTCCAGTTGTTCAATGGCCCCGGCGCGAAAGGTGTCTCCCGCGGCCAACACCACTTTCTTCCCTTCATTCTTAAGCCGGTGTGCCAGTTTTCCGATCGTGGTGGTTTTTCCGACACCGTTGACTCCCACGAACAAAAAGACCGTCAGGCCGTCTTCATTAAACCGCAATCCCTGTTCCTCTTCATCCTTCGTGAGAATCTCGGCGATCAATTCCGACAACAGCGGTTTTAATTCCACGGGGTCTTTGATTTTCCGCTCTTTCACCTCATCGCGCAGACGCTCCACCAAGTACATCGTGGTTTGGACCCCCACATCGGCGCCAATGAGAATTTCCTCCAATTCTTCATACAAATCCTCGTCAATTTTGCTGCGTCCGCTGAACAGGTTGGAGATGGCCCCGACAAATTGATCCCTGCTCGTGCTCAATCCGGTCACAAACTTCTGGGTGACCGTCTCCGTTTTTTTGGACACGCGATCCTTTAATTTCCGGAAAAAACTCATGTTGTTCCTCCCATCTCTTGCATTATTCCTTTGTGGCGGCAACTTCCACTTTATCATCATACTCTTCCAGCTTCACCGATACCAGTTTGGATACGCCCGATTCCTGCATGGTAATTCCATACAACACATCGGCACCTTCCATGGTATGTTTACGATGGGTGATAATAATAAACTGCGTTTCCCCCGAAAATTCCTGCATATATTGCGTGTATCTCGTCAGATTGGCTTCATCCAAAGCCGCGTCCACCTCATCCAGCACACAAAACGGAACCGGCTTGATCCGGAGCACCGCAAACAAAAGTGCCAACGCCGCAAGGGCTCTTTCCCCGCCGGAGAGCAGATTCAGGTTTTGCAATTTTTTTCCGGGTGGCTGTGCAATAATGTCAATGCCGGTCTCCAAGAGATTGTCCGGCTCGCTGAGTTTCAAATCGGCCCGGCCGCCGCCAAACATTTTCACAAACACATCTTGAAACTCGATGCGGATCAGTTCAAAACTTTCTTCAAACCGCCGGCCCATTTCTTCAACCAATTGATGGATAATCTCAAAAAGTTTTTCTTTGGCTTCCAGCAAGTCGGTTTCTTGCGATTTCAGAAAGTCGTAACGTTCTTTCAACCGTTCATACTCTTCAATCGCTCCCAGGTTGACATCGCCGAGGGCGGCGATTTTTCCTTTCAGTGAACGGACTTCCTTTTCCGCCTGTTTGGGTTCTTCCGGGACGGGATACTGTTGCTTGGCCCGTTCGAAACTGATCTCATATTCTTCCGCCAACTTGTTCAACAGGTGATTCAATTCCACATCCAGGCGGTTGCCGCGCACTTCCAATTCATGCAAATCTTGCTCCTGTTGCCGGTGCGACTGTTGCATCTGTCTGACTTCTTTTTCCTGGCTCTCCCGCATGAGCAACATCTGTTCACGCCGCTTGCGGATTTCATTCAATTGCATCTGGACTTGCTCTTTGTTTTCTTTGAGATGCCGGATGGTTTCTTCCAACCGGTCCATTTGAACCTGGTTATTCTCCTGATGGTCTTCGAGCGCCTCCAGTTCCCCGGCGGCCGCTTCTTTTTGACCGGTGACCCGCTTGATTTCTTTCCGCGTGCGATGCAAGTTTTGTTCCAAGTTTGTGATCTCCTGGCTGACTTGGGCCACTTGAATGCGCAATTCCGTAATTTTTTCGCTGACTTCCTCCCGGGTGTGGGCCTGCTCTTTTGCTTTTTCCTGCGACTCTTTCAGCAGTTGTTCAAGAGCTTCCTGCTCTTTTTGCAACGCGGCGATTTCCCGGTCGATGTTTTCCAACTGCGCACGGTAAGCTTCTTTTTGCTTTTGCACCTGCCCGATCTCTGCCAGGATTTCTTCTTTTTTCTGCACCACATTTTGCCGGGCCAAAGACCATTCGCGTTCTCGGCTGCGCAGCTCCTGTTCTCTCAGCCTCCGCTCTTCTCCTTGTTTGCGGACCTGTTCCCACTTGTCTTCCAATTCCTGCTTGCGGCGGTTGATCTCATCCAAGGTCTGCTGTACTTGGCGCACCTTTGTTTCGGCATCTTTCAACCGGGTTTCCAATTCTTCCAATTGGCGGTTTCGGCCCAGAAGATTGGTTTTGCTTTGTTTGCGGCTTCCTCCCGTCATCGATCCCCCGGGATTGACAACGTCTCCATCCAGGGTCACCACCCGGTAGCGGTAAGATAAAATCCGCGCCAGTTGATTGGCCTGTTCCAGGGTCCGTGTCACAACCACTCTGCCCAACAAATAAGAAAACAATGCTTGGTAACGCGGATCATACTGAATCAAGTCGGACCCGACGCCCACAAAACCGTCCACCCGGCGGCAACTGTCCAATTCCCATGACTCCATGTTCCGTGGCTTGATGACAGAAAGCGGCAAAAAAGTGGCCCGTCCCAATCTTCTTTCTTTTAAATACCGGATTCCGCCGCGTCCGGTGGCTTCATCTTCCACGACGATATGTTGCAATGCACTTCCCAAAGCGGTTTCCAGCGCCGCCTCATATTCTTCCGGCACCTGAAGGAGTTCGGCCACCGCCCCGTGAACCCCCTTCAAAGAAGGAACGCCCCGGTCACGGGCACGCAAAACTTCTTTCACTCCTTGCATAAACCCTTGATGCTCCGCTTCCACTTCCCTCATCCATTCCAACTGGGAGCGGAGGCGGTTAAACACCTGCTCGGCTTGGCGCAATTCCCCCGTCCATTTTTTCTCTTCTTCTTCCAACCGTTCGCGTTCTTCCGCAAGGGTGCGCACTTCATCCGCCGCCTGTTTCAATGCCTGCTCCACTTCATGGATTGAAGCGGCCAATTGTTCCGATTGCTTTTCGTGTTCTTCTTCCTCTTTCTCCAATTGCTTTTTCGTCTCACCGAGCGACCGGGCCCGTTCTTTTAACTGTTTGAGGTGATCTTTCGTATATTGCTTTTCACTGGAAAGAGCCACCAATTTTTTCTCATGGGCCTGCCACTTCTCATTTAATGATTGCAGCTGCTCGCCCTCATCACCGGTGACTCCCGTCAGTCGCAATTTAAATACCGCAAGCTCTTTTTCCTTTTCCTTTAATTCTTGTTTTTTCCGCTCCAGTTCCCCGGCTGCCTGCTCTTCTTCGCTTTTCAACCGCTTTAATTCTTCCTTCAACAGGGAAATCCGTTCAATTAATTGTTGTCTGTTTTCTTTGCGGTTTTTCACCCGCTCCAATTGCACTTCTTTTTGTCCTTCCGCTTTTTCCAGCTCTTCGCTGATGGTGATCAAACGGGTTTGGACCTGTTCCCATTGGGTCTCCACTTCGTGCAGTGTTTGTTTTAATTCTTCCAAAGCGGTTTCTTTTTTTGTGATTTCGGCCGCCAGTGAAACCTGTGTATTTTTCAATTTTTTCGCTTGCGTCGTCACTTTTTCCCATTCATCGTGCAACGATTCAATTTTATGTATATATAAGCCGATCTCCACATTTTTCAAGGTTTCTTTCAATTCTTTAAATCTTTGGGCTTTATCGGCCTGTTCTTTTAAAGGCTCCACCTGGCTTTCAATTTCATGGATCAGATCATGGATGCGCGCCAGGTTTTGTTCGGTGTCCTCCAGTTTTTTTTCGGCTTCTTTTTTCCTCGTTTTGTATTTGACAATCCCGGCCGCCTCTTCAAAAATAATGCGGCGGTCTTCGGATTTTGAGCTTAAAATTTCATCAATCTTGCCTTGCCCAATCATGGAGTAGGCATCTTTCCCGATTCCGGTGTCCATGAACAGCTCATGAATGTCTCTCAACCGGCAGGGTTGTTTATTCAAGAGATACTCGCTTTCCCCTGAACGGTAAACCCTCCGGGTGATAGTCACTTCGGAATAATCCAGGGGCAGGCGGTGATCCGAATTATCAAACGTCATCGAGACTTCACAAAAACCGACTGGTTTCCGGGTGTCACTGCCGGCAAAAATCACATCCTGCATTTTATTGCCGCGCAGGGATTTGGCGCTTTGTTCCCCCAGTACCCAGCGGATGCTGTCGGTCACATTGCTTTTTCCGCTGCCGTTCGGCCCGACCACGGCGGTGATCCCGGGAACAAACTCCAATTCCGTCCGGTCGGCAAAGGATTTAAAACCATTCATCTCCAGTCGTTTTAAATACACAAACAGCCCTCCTCTCCCCAAAAAATAATGCTCTTCTCATGTCTGTAAAGAAAGAGCACAACCCTTACAAAGTGTATGAACTGATATATTTTAGCACAAAAAAACGGGCGGGATTGATTTTTTTCATATTGATCACAGATTCATCAACATCCGTCTGTCAATAAACCCGGCTTCCCAAAGGAGCTTCATGATCGATGTCCAAGAGTGTCACCCCGCCTTGGACCGAATCAACTCCGAGCACCAACACTTCCGATTGAAAATCGGCGATCTGCTTGGGCGGCAAATTGGTGACCGACCACTTTCCGGCCCTCCAGCTCTTTCGGCTGATACCGTTTTGTCACTTGGGCACTGCTTTTTTTCACTCCCAGCTTTTCGCCAAAATCGATCCACAATTGGTAGGCGGGTTTTTTGGCTTTGGGAAAAGGAGCAACTTTGACAATTTGCCCGATCCTCAGTTCCACTTTTTGAAAGTCCTGATACGAACAAAAATCCATGATCCTTCCTCTCCTTTCAGACCGCTTATTACTTGATTTTCCGGTTTAACCGCTATTTCCTCTAAAAAAAAGCCGCCTCCCGGTAAATGTCGAAGCGGCTTTTCCTGAAATATCGTCCTTGTTTCATCCATTTGCCGGGCCGCGTTGTTGTAAGCGCGGACAATTTTGGCAACAAACCTGATCTTCACTGGCCAGATAATACAAACAACAAGTTTTTCGGACTCTTGCCTGAGCACCGGCATAGTAACGGCCAATGGGTTGAACTTTTTCGCGAAACATGCCGGCCTCCGCCCCGGAAAGCAAATAATGAAAATCATCTTGGGCCAAGGACGGATTCACCTGGTCATCTTCTTTTAATTTGGATTCATATAACCAATAAATATATCCGGCGAGGTTTTCCCACAAAATCGATAAAGGAATGCCGGTCAGACGGTGCAATTGATGCCAAAGGGGAGCAATATGATGAGTAAATAATGATGTCAATAATTGCTCACGCAAAAACTTCCGGTTTTTCTCCCTCATCGGTTGTGCTTTCCAATCGCGCAATTGCAATTGCATGTTCAAACGCTGATGTTGCCAAGTGGTTTGAATCCGCACATTGTCCGGCGAAAAATCCAATCGTTCATTTAATGCGCTCATCGCATACAAAGCAGGAACCACAACCGTAAAACTGTAATGTTTGGAAAATTGAGAAGCCACAACGCTCAAGGAATTCACCTTCATCCGTTCCGACCACTCTTCCAACAAACGAACGCACACTTCATGTTTCAACAGTTCCCGCCCGGAAAGCAACATGAAAGAGGAATCATTTTCTTCCGGAAAGACAATATGAAATTGCGTCGGTAAGATATCCACTGCATAACTGACAGGGGGCATGTTGAAAACCCCTTTCCGCTTGCTGAAAATGATATTTATTATCAATTATAATGGATGCAAACGGAAAGGTCTATCCCCTTTTCAGTTTTGTTCATCTGGGTGCTCCTCATTTTTCGGGTTTTGGCCACCTGCAAACTTTTCCAAGGTGTCCCGGATCCCTTCCAATGCTTTCACCCCTCTGTACAACAGGAACAAAGCAAAAATCCCCCCGGAAACAGGGAGAATGATGGCCATGATTGAAAAAACTTGAAAAAAAACAGGCGCAATCACTTCCATGTTTCTCCCCCCCTCTTATCAAAAACAAAAACCACCGTAATGTATATTTGCGGTGGTTCATACGCTTAAGTTCTCCATCTTGCCAACGCCTCTGAAGCAGCACGTTGTTCCGCCTCTTTTTTGGACCGGCCCGTCCCTTTCCCGATAGGTTTTTGGTCCAAGCACACCTCGACGACAAAATGGCGGTCATGAGCCGGACCTTTTGTATCCACAATGCGGTATTCCAAAGTTCCCAGCCGTCCTTGCTGAACGACTTCCTGCAATTGACTTTTGGCATCCAGCATGTTTTTCAGCCAATCACTATTCACTTTTGGAAACACAACGCGCTCCAAAAACTTTTTCACCTGCTCCAGCCCGCTGTCCAAGAAGAGCGCTCCGATAAACGCTTCGAACACGTCAGCCAGAAGAGATGGCCGTGAACGTCCTCCGGTCATCTCTTCTCCTTTTCCCAAGCGGACATGTTCACCAAATCCCAACTCTTTGGCAAAGGAGGCCAATGAAGCTTCACACACGACACGGGCCCTCGTGCGTGTCAAGTCTCCTTCGCTCATTTTGGGATACTGTTGAAACAAATACTCTGAAACCGCCAATTCCAAAACGGCATCCCCCAAAAATTCCAACCGCTCATTATCCGGATGCACGCCGGTCGCCTTTTTCTCATGCGTAAATGAAGTATGGGTGAACGCTTGTTGGAATAGTTTTCGGTTATGAAACTTTAATCCGGTGATTTGCTCCAATCGTGCCAGATCCATTCCGTTTCACCCCTTTTCCTTATGCCTCCTGATATTCTTTCAAGGCAATGGTTGCATTATGCCCCCCGAATCCGAGCGAATTGGACAGGGCCGCACGCACCCGCATTTTCCGCGCTTCATTCGGAACATAATCCAAATCACAATCAGGATCCGGATTTTCCAAGTTGATGGTCGGCGGAACAATGCCTTCTTTAATGGCGAGTGCCGTTGCAATGGTTTCAATGCCGCCGGCTGCTCCCAGCAAATGGCCGGTCATGGATTTGGTCGAGCTAATGGCCAAACGTTTGGCATGCTCGCCAAATGCGCCTTTGATCGCCATGGTTTCAAATTTGTCATTGTAATCGGTGGACGTGCCGTGTGCATTGATGTAGTCCACATCTTCCGGCTCCAGTCCGGCGTCTTTGACAGCCATCAGCATGCTGCGTTTTGCCCCGTCCCCTTCCGGATCAGGACTTGTCAAGTGATAAGCATCCGCAGTCATGCCGTATCCGACAACTTCCGCAATGATGTTGGCTCCACGTTTTTGTGCATGTTCCAAGGTTTCCAGAACCAACACGCCGGCGCCTTCCCCCATGACAAATCCGTCACGGTCCCTGTCAAACGGACGGCTGGCTTTTTCCGGAGCCTCATTGTTGGTGGACAATGCCCCCATCGCTGAAAAACCGGCAACTGCCATCGGCAAAATGGTGGCTTCGGTTCCACCCGCGATCATGACGTCTGCATCGCCGCGTTGCAAAATTTTAAAAGCATCGCCGACACAGTGCGTTCCGGTGGCACATGCCGAAATGGCCGCGCTGTTGGGTCCCTTGGCCCCGATTTGAATGGAAACGATACCGGATGCCATATTGGCAATCATCATGGGAACGAAGAAAGGACTGACCCGCCGCGGTCCCCGTTTCATCATGACTTTGTGCTGTTCCTCCAACGTTTCCAGTCCGCCGATTCCCGAGCCGATGTATGTGCCGACCCGTTCTTTTTCCACTTTGTCCATGTCCAGTCCGGCATGCTCAAGAGCCATTTTGGATGCGGCCACGGCAAATTGGACAAAGCGGTCCATTCTTTTGGCATCTTTTTTATTCATAAAATCCAATGGATTAAAATCTTTCACTTCCGCAGCAATCTTGACTGCAAAATCCGAAGTATCAAACCGCGTGATCGTACTCACTCCGGATTTTCCCTGAATCAAATGATTCCAAAAGGTATCAATATCATTGCCCAGAGGAGAAATGACTCCAAGACCAGTGATGACAACCCGGTTCATCTGGTCCACCGCCTTTCCTCATTCATACGATTAGGTGTGTAAAGTCCCGCATGATACGGGACTTTAGAATAAGTACAAAAAATGCTTATTGTTGGTTTTTTTCGATGTATTCCACGACATCTCCGACCGTGGCGATTTTTTCAGCCTCTTCATCGGAGATCTCCATGTCAAACTCATCTTCAAGTTCCATGATGAGATCCACCACATCGAGAGAGTCTGCACCGAGATCTTCTTTGATGTTTGCTTCCAACGTTACTTCACTCGGTTCAACGCTTAAGTTTTCCACAATGATTTTTTTCACTCGTTCTAACGTTGTTTCTGCCATTTCTTTCACCTCCCTTTCGTATTATACGCATTTGATTGTGGACAAGCAATCAACGGATTACATGACCATGCCGCCATCCACCTGAATGGTTTGACCGGTGATGTAAGCGGCGGCATCGGAAGCCAAAAACTTGACGACTTCCGCCACATCTTCCGGTTTGCCAAACCGGCCCAGCGGAATGGCGGATAACATCTGCTCCTTGATCGTGTCATCCAACCGGCTGGTCATGTCGGTATCGATGTAACCCGGTGCCACGGCATTCACGGTGATCCCGCGGCCGGCCAGTTCTTTTGCAATCGTTTTGGTCATCCCAATCACTCCGGATTTGGCCGCGACGTAATTGGCTTGTCCCGGGTTGCCGACAATGCCGACAATGGAACTGATGTTGATGATCCGGCCGCTCCGCTTCTTCATCATGGTGCGGGCAACAGCTTTGGTGCACAGGAAGACCCCTTTCAAGTTGGTGTCAATCACCTGTTCCCAGTCTTCTTCTTTCATGCGCATCAATAAGTTGTCCCGCGTGATGCCGGCATTGTTCACCAAAATATCCACTTTCCCCAAAGTGGATTCCGCTTCCTTAAAAGCGCGTTCCACTTGATCCGCTTTGGAAACATCAACTTGAACCGCCACGGCATTGCGCCCTTTTTCTTTGATGGCCGCCACCGTTTCTTCCGCAGCCTGATGGTTTCCCGCGTAAAAGACGGCCACGTCGCAACCGGCATCGGCCAAAGACAGCGCCACGGCTCGTCCGATCCCGCGCGAACCGCCCGTCACAAATGCAATTTTCCCTGTCAACATCCGCAGTCTCTCCTTCCCTATTTGAGAGATTGTAAGGTTTCAACCGCTTGTTTTAACGATTCCGGATCCTGAACGGAGAGGGTCTTGACTTTCCGGTCCACTTTTTTGATCAGTCCGGACAATACGTTTCCGGCTCCGATCTCGACAAAGACGGTGACCCCTTCCTCCAGCATGTATCGCACACTGTCTTCCCACAAAACCGGGGAAGCCACTTGTTGCACCAACAGTTGCTGAATCGCTTCGGAATCCGTCACTCCCCGTGCCGTGGCATTGGCCACCACCGGCACTTTCGCCTCGCGGATCGGAACCGATGCCAGGTGGTCCGCCAAACGGTCTGCGGCCGGTTGCATCAGCGAAGAGTGGAACGGTCCGCTGACCGAAAGCGGAATCACACGGCGCGCCCCGGCTTCCACCGCTTTTTCCCCTGCCTCTTTGACCGCCGCTTGGTGACCGGAAATCACAATCTGGTTCGGGGAGTTGAAATTTGCCGGTTCCACCACGTGTCCTTCGTGCGACACTTCTTTGCAAATTTCCACCAGTTTGTCGCGATCCAGGTTCATTACGGCAGACATTGCCCCCTCACCGGCCGGAACCGCTTCTTCCATGTAGGTTCCGCGTTTATGTACAGTGAGAACGGCATCCGCAAAAGAAAGGGAGCCTGCAGCCACCAATGCGGAATATTCCCCCAAGCTGTGTCCGGCTACAAAATCCGGTTTTCGGTCCAACTGCGCATCCAGCACTTTCCACAAGGCGATGCTTGTCGTGAGGATGGCAGGCTGTGTGTTTTTCGTCAAGCGAAGCTGTTCTCCCGGCCCTTCAAAGCAAAGTTGCGACAAGGCATACCCCAACGTTTTGTCCGCATCGGCAAATACTTGTTTCGCGGTCTCCGTGGCCTTGTATATTTCCAATCCCATGCCGGTTTTTTGCGAACCTTGGCCCGGAAAAACAAAGGCGATCTTGCTCACTCGGATTCCTCCCTCTTCTTTAATCCAACGCCCATTTCAAAACGGTTGCCCCCCAGGTCAGGCCGCCGCCAAAACCGCAGAGAACCATCGTATCCCCTTTTTTAATCAGTCCGCGTTCCACCGCTTCATCGAGAGCAACCGGAATCGAGGCGGATGACATGTTCCCGTAGCGGTCCAGGTTCACAACCACTTTGTCTTCGGTCAGGCCCAGCCGTTTCACTGCAGAATCGATAATGCGAATATTCGCCTGGTGAGGAACAAGAAAATCGATGTCTTCTTTTGACAAACCTGCTTTGGCCAGTGCTTCTTCCGTGGCATTTCCCATCACGCGCACCGCAAATTTAAACACTTCCCGTCCGGACATATGCACATAATGAAGGCGCTCCCGGATGGTTTTCTCAGAAGCCGGAAGACGGGATCCTCCCGCCGGCAAATTCAACAAATTGCCTCCCGAACCGTCTCCTCCTAATTCGAAAGACAAGAAACCATATCCTTCTTCCACCGGACCGAGCACCGCGGCTCCGGCACCATCGCCGAACAACACACAAGTGTTCCGGTCGGTCCAGTCAACAATGCGCGACAGGCATTCCACCCCGATCACCAGCACATATTTGTATACACCCGTTGCAATGAACTGTGCACCTGTTGATATTCCGTAAATAAAACCGGTGCATGCGGCCGACAAATCAAACGTGGCTGCTTTTTTGGCACCGAGCCGGTCTTGCACCAAGCAAGCCGTCGCCGGAAAATTCATATCCGGTGTCACGGTCGTGACGATGATCATGTCAAGCTCCTCGGCACGGATCCCGGCTTTTTTCAGTGCTTTTTCCGCCGCTTTGACGGATAAATCGGAAGAAGCTTCTTCCGGAGCCGCAATCCTGCGCTCACGAATGCCTGTCCGGCTTACGATCCATTCATCATTGGTATCCACCATTTTCTCCAAATCGGCATTGGTTAACACTTTTTCCGGCAAATAGGATCCCGTTCCCAATATACCCACTGACCTCATTTTCCAGCTCCTCTCTTCCTAAGACAATTCCTCTTCCATCCGCGAAATCACATCGTGTTGCAAAAAACGGCGTGTTTGCCGGATGGCATTACAAAAGGCTCTGGCATCGGAAGAACCGTGCGCTTTGATCACGGGCCCCTTAAGCCCCAAAAGCGGAGCTCCTCCATGCTCCTTGTAATCCATCGCTTGGGCAAACTTTTTCAAGCGCGGTTTCAACAAGGCCGCCATGGACTTTGTCATCAAATTGGCCGTGAGTTCCTGTTTCAAACGGCCAAAAACCGCTTTGGCCACCCCTTCGGTGTTTTTCAGAAGCACATTTCCGGTAAAACCGTCACAGACGAGCACTTCACAAGGCCCTTCCAAAATGTCGCGGGCTTCCACATTTCCCACAAACCGGGCTGCCAAATCTTTTTCGATCAGCGCATAGGCTTCCCGGGTAAGTTCTGTTCCTTTCCCCTCTTCGGTCCCGATATTGAGCAACCCGACACGCGGAGACTCAAAACCCAACACCTTTTCGGCATAAATGCTTCCCATCGTCGCATACTGCCTTAAATGCTCCGGTTTGGCCTCCGGGTTTGCGCCGACATCCAACACGAGAATTCCTTTTCCGTTGAGGGTCGGAAAAACGGGAGCCAGTGCGGGACGGTCGACTCCTTTCAACCGGCCGACGTGGAAAAAACCCGCCGCCATCAGCGCACCGGTGTTTCCCCCGCTGATAAACGCATCGGCCTCTTTCTTTCTGACCATCTGGCAACCCACAACGATGGAAGAATCTTTTTTCCGCCGAACGGCTTGGGTCGGTTTGTCTTCCGGTTCGATTTTTTCCGTCACCGGCCGGAACTCAACGCCATCCAAGGCCAATTGATCTTCCATGTCCTTCAGGCCGATTAAAATGATCTTTAAATCCGGCCATTTTTCTTTCGCCTGTCTGATCCCTTCCACCACTGCGTCCGGAGCATGATCTCCTCCATGTGCATCAATTGCTATCCGCATCAAAGCTCCTCCTTAACAAGCTCCTTATCTTCCAGGCAATACACATCAAATGTGCCTTGAAAAACGGTTTCGCCGTTTACTTTTGTCAGCACGTCCACCTGCAACCGGGAAGATAATTTTTTGACGACCTTGGCTTTGGCAATGCATTTTTCCCCCAGATAAACCGGTCTGACAAAACGGATTCCCGCCGCCCCGGTCAGGGCGACTTCCGCGTTGGCAACGGCGATGGCCAGCGAATTGGCTTGAGCAAACAGAATATGCCCCCGCGCAATGTGATTGCGGGCAAAAACATACTCCTTTTTTATTTCAAGGATGGAAACTCCGCTATGGTCGAGCTGCAAATCCACCACGTCACCGATCACTTCATCCAACGACAAGGATCGGACACGATCCAAATGGTTCTCAGCCATGTGCTTGATACGTTCGCGCAATTCCGGAATCCCCAGCTCCCACCGGTCCAAACGGATGGTTTGAATACTCACGCCAAATCGTTTGGCACATTCTTCATCCGTCAAGAACGGTTCGTCTTCAAAAGCCCGGATCACTTGCTGTTGCCGTTCTTTTTTGGATAACCGCATAACGGAGTCACCACCTTTCCCGTTTTTATGATCAGTTATTAATACCTGGTACTAATTCAGTATATAAAAAAAAGAGTCATTTGACAACAAAAAAAAGACTGGCGAACCAAAGCGCCAGTCCTGTTGTCTTTGGAGCCCGTGAATCAGTCGTTCACGACTCCTTCCACTCCAGAGCCTTTATAATATCCACACTCTTTGCATACGCGGTGGGATAATTTGGGTGCTCCGCATTGCGGGCAATTTACCATACCCGGTACAGAAAGTTTGTAATGAGTACGACGTTTGCGTTTACGCGTTTTAGATGTACGCCGAAAAGGTACTGCCATTTGTTTCACCCCCTCTAAGAATGTAACACAAGCCCGGGAAGTTTCATATACTGTTACGCATCATTTTGAAACCAGTCCCCCAGAACCGCAAGCCGGGGGTCGATTTTTTCAACCCGGCACCGGCACGATTCGGTGTTCCGGTTTTTTCCGCATTCCGGACACAGCCCTTTGCAATCTTCCCGGCACACAGGAATATAAGGAAATTGGAGCAACAAGGCTTCCCGAATAAACGGAGTCAAATCCAGTTTATTTTCATCGGCCAAATGAATTTCCTGCTCCTCGGATTCCACGGCCCGGTGCGGATCATCTGTAAAATGTTCTTCAAAGCTCGCTTTGATTTCCTGCTTGAATTCACTCAAACATTTGGCGCAAGAAAACACAGCGGTGGTTGATAATTCCCCTTTGGCAACAAAAAAATGAGGATCAACCATCTCCACACGGGCTTTCACGTCAACCGGCGCTAATTGTTCAAGTCCGGATACTTCTTCATCCAATGTCAAGTGAATCGTATCCTCTACAAACAACAGCCCATCTTTTGCCTGGTTTAATTGGTGCAGAGAAATCTGCATAATTCCACTCCTTGTATAAAAACAGGGTTATTATAAGATATCAAACCAATCTCTGTCAATGTTTTTGACTTGGCAACCGTTTCAAATACTCCACGGCCTCGTTTAAAGAACGGACCGGGATCACTTTCATCGGAAATTTCTTTGCTTTCACCGTCGCTTTTGCCAACTTTTCATTTTGGTCAGCAGGGGTTTTGTCTGCGGGGCAAAAAAAGAGTTCCGCCCCTTTTTCGGCCGCCGCCGTGATTTTATACTCAATGCCCCCGATTTGCCCGACTTGCCCGTCCGGCGAGATGGTGCCGGTGCCCGCGATCCGGTAACCACGGGTCAAATCTTCCGGCATCAACCGGTTTAACACCTCCAGGGAAAACATCAACCCGGCTGAAGGCCCTCCGATTTTTGCACTGTCAATCCGGACAGAAGGATCGGTTTGAATTTCGGTTTTTAAAACGGGCACAATGCCGAGGCCGGCTTTTTCTTTTCCTTTCGTTGCCGGCAGGGAAGTCAATCGGACCAGAAGGTCCCGGGGGGTTTGTTGGCGGACGACACGGACATGAACCTTCTCCCCGGCTTTTTTCCGGCTGAGGTAACCGGTCAACTGTTCCACCGACCGGACGGGTTGATGATCGATTTGCGTAATCAGGTCCCCTTCCTCAAGCCCGCCGGACCCGTCGATCAAACGCAAAACTTCGATTCCCCGCACCCGGACCGTGACCGGTTTCCCGGCATACCGGTAAGCGGCGATCACAGCATGATTTTGTGACATTTGCATGCTTTCCGCTTGCCTGCGTTCATAGTCTTCGTCCGACTCGCCTTCGGCCAGCACTTTCTCTTCGGGAATCAAATCCACATTCCCGGACAGGAAACTGTACAGATAATCAATCAGGACCCCTTCCTTCATCGAGACCGTCGTCAGATAAAAATCCCCCTGCTCATCAGGCGGATGCCCCTTTACGTTCACCAACGGACTCACATCTTCAGCCGATCCCGGCGAAATCGTGTAATACGGGATGGGAACAAGAAACAGGGCTCCGATGACCGCCACCAGTCCGATGAAGGCAATGACAGGAATCCGTTCCCGTTTAGTCCATGAATTCATTCAATGCTTTCTCTCCTTGCCAGTGATGGATTCGTTCTTTCAATTTGTCGATTTGGGCTCTGGCTTCTTCTTCCCCCCGCCGGATGCATTCTTCCACTCTGGAAAAAGATGTCACTTGGATGTCCCCTACATCCGGATGGATCAAAAAGTCGGCGGTTGACCGTTTTTGGCCGGTTATTTGTTTTTCCATGATAATTAAAGTTTGTGTAATTACATCAAAAATATTTCGGATCTCAGCTTGCGGCGCCCTCGGGATGACATCCACGGCGATCACGAAATCAGCCCCCAGTTTTCTCACCACCGAAACGGGCAGGCGGTCCGCCACCCCTCCGTCGACCAGCACCTGATCTCCCCGGATCACCGGCTCAAAAATGCCCGGAATGGAAATGCTGGCCCGAACCGCTTGATCGACAGGCCCTTCGGTAAACACAACCGGTTCCCCTGTAACGAGATCAGTGGCCACAATCGCGGTCGGAATCTGCAATTCTTCCAATTTCTTATGATGTGCAAGCAGGCAAATCAACGCTTTCACCTTTTCCCCCGGGACAAATCCCTTTCGCGGAACCGTAAAATCAAGCCAATATTTTCTTTTTAAAGAACAAGCAAGTTTTTCGCACATGTCAAGATCCAGGCCGTTGGCCAAAAGAACAGCCATGATGCTTCCCATGCTGCTTCCGGCCACACAGTCGACGGGAATACCCTCTTCTTTCAGGACTTTCAAAACGCCCAAATGGGCAAACCCCCTGGCCCCTCCCGAACTCAAAGCCAATCCGATTTTGGGTCTGGTCATCCCTTTCCCACCTTTCTTTCTCATCTGCATTTCCGAAACATTTGGACAAAGCGGTCTAATCCACCATCCCGTTGCGTAGACATGGTATTGATGCAGCTACTGTGAGGAGAGAATGCATATGAATCCAGCCCTTCTCCGAAGTCAATTAAAAACCGTTTTGCTGGCATCCGTCGCTTTATTCATCGCGGTGATCCTGGTCATGTACCCGGAGCAAGCCGTGAAATCATCATTAAGAGGATTACATATTTGGTGGGACGTCGTTTTTCCTGCATTGTTGCCGTTTTTTATCACGGCGGAAATGATGATGGGCTTCGGAGTGGTCCATTTTCTCGGCGTATTGTTGGAGCCTTTGATGCGCCCCATCTTCCGTGTTCCGGGTGCCGGTGCTTTTGTCATGGCCGTGGGCTTGATTTCCGGCAACCCCATGGGCGCCAAACTGACCGCCCGTTTAAGGGAACAAAATCTGGTTTCCAAAGAAGAGGGGGAGCGTTTGATATCCTTTACCAGCACCGCCGGACCTTTGTTTATTTTCGGAGCGGTGGCTGTTGGTTTTTTTGAAAATAAATCCGTCGGCTTGATCCTGGCCGTTGCCCACTACATCAGCGCATTTATCGTCGGATTTTCCATGCGCTTTTATGAAAAACAAGCCACGCCGACCCCTCCCCCCGGCATCAAGAAAGGGTTTATTTTGACCCGTGCCATGGCGGCAATGCACCGGGCCCGGATTCAAGACGGCCGGACACTGGGGCAACTCATCGGGCAATCCGTCACATCCGCCATTCAGACCTTGCTTTTAATCGGCGGGTTTATCATGATGTTTTCCGTGTTGACCCATCTGATCAACTATGTGGGGGTCACGGCACCGCTATTGAAAGGCATCTCCAATCTGTTGACCTTTTTTTCATTTCCGCCGGAACTGTCCGAATCCATTTTAGCCGGGTTGTTTGAAATCACCGTCGGTTCGCAAGTTGCCAGTTCCGTCGACCCGTCCGTCCCGATTCTTTATAAATTGGCCATTGTCAGCTTGATCATCGGATGGAACGGCCTTTCCATCCATGCCCAAATCGCCAGCATGATCAGCCGGACAGACATCCGGTATTATCCTTACTTTGCCGCCAAAATCCTGCACGGGTTCCTTGCGGCACTGATCACCATCATCATTTTTCCGTTTTTCAATTATTCTCTGCAAAATGACACAACCATTCTTTCCGTCTTTCACCCGGTCACCTCCCCAGTGGCTTTTTCCGTCTGGGGAATCTTACAGGGTTTTGCGGTCACCGTCACCCTGATTTGGTTTTTGGCGCTGGTTTATCAGGAAACGAAAGCCGTCGCCCAATCCTTCCGTTACAACAAAACCCGCTGATCCTGGTTTCAGCGGGCAAATTTTTCACTGAATTTTTTTCTGAGCGCTTTCTCCACGGTCCCGGGAACCAAATCTTTGACATCCGCCCCGTATCGGGCCACTTCTTTGACCATCGACGAGCTGATAAAGGAATGTTCGTTGCTTGTCATCAGAAAAAAGGTTTCAACCTTGTCGTTTAATTTTCGGTTGATGGAGGCAATCTGCAATTCATACTCAAAATCGGAAATCGCCCGAAGGCCGCGTAAGATGGCATGGGGATTTCTTTTTTTCAAGTAATCGACCAACAGGCCGTTAAAGCTGTCCACTTCGACATTGGAAAGATGCCGGGTCGCCTCCCGGATCATTTCCGTTCTTTCTTCTACTGAAAATAATGGATCTTTCGAAGAATTAATCAGGACAGCCACGATGATCTTGTCAAACACTTTTTTTCCGCGCTCAATGATATCCAAATGGCCATACGTAATCGGGTCAAAACTTCCCGGATATACTGCCACTTTCACTCGGCTCACCCCATTCGTATAAAGAAATCGATGTATCCCGGTAATTTAGCAAGCGATAACGTCGGAAAGCCCCTATCTCTTCCGGGGGAACGCATTCCGCCTCATGTTCGGCAACAATCAAGCCATCCCCTTTTAACAACCCGTGCTTGGAAATCTTTTCAATCGTGGGAGCCAGTAAATTTTTTTTATAAGGAGGATCCAAGAAAATATAATCGAATTGTAAACGGCGCTTTTTTAAAAGCGGCAACGCCCGTTGGACGTCATTCCGGTAAACCTCAACGGAATCGCTTAATTTGGAAGCACCGGCATTCATCCGGATCACATCACAGCTTGTCCGCGAAGAATCGATGAAAACGGCTTTATCCAATCCCCTGCTCAAAGCTTCCAGCCCCAATGCGCCGGTGCCCGCAAACAAATCCAGGGCCATGCCGCCATCAAAAAAAGGACCGATCACTTGAAACAAGGATTCTTTGACACGATCTGCCGTCGGGCGAACATGCTTGCCGGGAACCATTTTCAAACGGGTTCCTTTGGCTTTTCCAGCAATGATTCGCATATCATTTTACACCTGACTTTATGAATGGATTATGAATGCATTACGTTTCTTATCCTACCATAAAGAACCGGCAAAAGAAAATCTGTAAAAAACATTCAAAGAAGAGGTATGAACGCCCGAAAAATGGAAATCATAAATGATGACAGCATCTGCTGCGATGCTGTCAACCGCGGAGAAGACTTACGTTTCCCCAATAAGCTCTTCCTCCGGTTTCTCCTCTCCCATTGAAGACTTACGCATGGATGCGTAAGAAACATGGGGCTCGCTATTGAGGCGAGCCATTTTTTTTTTTGCATGGAAACGATCCTATCTTTCTTCTTCGAAGTCTTTGCGTTCTGCCGGCTCATCTGCTTCCGGTTGCAAAAACAAATCCCCGAACAACCAGTCCTCTTCCCATTCGTTGACAGCCACCGGTGCTGCTTCTTCCGGCTTGGGATCATCCCAATTTTCTTCGACCTTCAGATTGTCAACTTTGTCGGAAGGGGCCTTCGCCTTGCGAATCGCTTTTTTCTTTGCCCGATTTCTTTTTCCCATCCTTCTCCTCCTTTCCACTTGGATTTCTCTATACGATATGACAACACCCCGGCATCCGTCTGATTGAAAGGCCCATGCTTTTTTACAAATAACGGCGGATCATGTTGGCTTCAATCGGAGTAATGACCCCTTCCATCACCATCGCATCCACAAAACGGTTGGATAATTCATGCCAACGCGGCGAACGTTGCAAACGGTCGATTTCCCGGGGGGTGAAGATCTGCCAGGGCAATTCCCGGGCAAAAGCCCAAAGCCCCATCTTGCCGTAAGATCTGCGAATTTGTTTGGCCTGTTTGATCAAGGATTTAATTTTTTTGGGAGAAACGGCATTTCTGCCGACTGTCCGGTTGATCTCCTCTGCCAGCTCCACATAAAAAGCGTCACGCTGATTCATAAAACACTCCTCCTGCCGTGATATCCACCACCTTTACCCGTCGGCGGATCGGTTTCGAACAATATATCTTATGTCTTCGGCAAGAAAAAGTTTGTGATAAAAAAACAAACCGGCCATCCATGACCGGTTTCAGACCTGTTTCAGTCAAAATTGACTTCCGTCAGGTTTTGTGCACACAGATATTCATATAAAGGTTTGGTTTCTTCCGAGGTCGCAAAATCATCGCGGCTGACATATTCCGCCGCATCGGCGCGGGCGTATTCCAAAACGGTCAAATCCTGGTTTAGATCCGCCACTTTAAAATCAGGAAGCCCGCTTTGCTTCACCCCCAAAAAATCGCCGGGCCCCCTCAGCATCAAATCGCGTCGGGAAATCTCAAATCCATCCGTGGTTTCGGTCATAATCCGCATCCGCTCATTGCCGGTTTCCGATTTGGGGTTGGCCACCAGAATACAGGTGGAAGCCCCCCCTCCCCGGCCCACACGGCCGCGCAACTGATGCAACTGAGCCAGCCCGAACCGGTCGGCATCATAAATCACCATGACGGTAGCATTGGGAACATTGACTCCGACTTCCACCACGGTGGTGGATACAAGAACCTGCACATCATTTTCGGCAAACGAACGCATCACTTCTTCTTTTTCCGCTGGCGACATGCGCCCGTGCAACAATCCGACCCGAAGGGGCGCCAACTCGGTCACAAGCTGTTCAAACACTTCTTGCGCATTTTCCAGGTCCAGTTTTTCCGATTCTTCGATCAGCGGGCAAATCACATAGGCTTGCCGCCCGTTTTGGCATTCTTCCCGGATAAAATTCACGATGCGCGGCCACAATTCTTTTTTTACCCAATACGTATCGACCGGTTGTCTTCCCTTTGGCATCTCATCGATCGTGGAAACATCCATTTCGCCAAACACTGTAATGGACAGCGTCCGCGGAATGGGCGTTGCCGTCATGTGCAACACATCCGGCACTTCCCCTTTTTCCCTGAACATCGCCCGCTGTTTCACCCCGAAACGGTGTTGCTCATCGGTAATAACCAAGCCCAATTTCCGGAATTCCACCACTTCCTGAATCAAAGCGTGGGTCCCCACGACCACATCCGCAAGCCCCATCTTGATTTGGCCTTGCGCCTCTCTTTTTTCCCGCGCCGTCATGCTTCCCGTCAGCGTAATCACATTTAACCCCCAAGGAGACAATAACCCCTGCAACGAAGAAGCGTGTTGCTCCGCCAAAATTTCGGTGGGCACCATGATTGCCCCCTGATACCCGCTCAAATAATTGGCATATAACGCGATGGCGGCCACAACCGTTTTTCCGGAACCAACATCCCCCTGCAGCAGGCGGTTCATCTGAACCGGTTCGCGGAGATCATTGAGAATTTCGCGTGTCACCCTTTGTTGGGCTCCGGTCAAGGGAAAGGAAAGTCCGGCGATGAATTGCTCCACTTTTTCATCCGGAAACGCATGCGCCAGCCCTTTTCCCTTCGTCCGGTGGATCCGGCGCAACCACATGATTTTTAATTCGTACAGAAACAGCTCTTCGTAAACCATGCGCCTCCGCGCCTGTCTCCCTTCTTCTTTTCCTTTGGGAAAATGCAGATAATACATGGCGGTGGCCCGCGGAATCAACCGGTACTTGTTCCTTAATGCATGCGGCAAAATCTCCCCGATCTCCTGTCCGTACGCTTGAAAGGCTGAATGAATCAATTTGCGGAGCCAGTTCACCTTGACTTTTCCGCTGACGGAGTAAACCGGTTCAAACCGGCCGGCATATTTTTCGATTTCCGACGGACTGATCCACGTGCGATCCGCTGTCAGTTGCATCCGGTTCCGGTCCCATTTTCCGGAGACGACAATCGTTTTGCCGGCTTGCAGTTTATCTTTTAAAAACGCCTGGTTAAACCAAACCACTTGGACGGGAATGCCTCGAACCAGGAGTTTCAGCGTCATTCTTGATTTTTTCTTTCCGTACCAACGAACACTTGGTTGCCCGTAAACTTGCCCTTCCACCGTGACCCGCTCTTCATGCCGGGCTTCAGACAAGTCGCTCAGTCGATAGTCTTCATAACGATATGGGAAATAGGACAATAAATCAGCGATCGAATGGATCCCCAACTCGGCAAGGGCTTCTTTTTTCTGTTTCCCCACTCCGGGAAGAACTTCCACGGAAATCTCTTTCAGTTTCTTCATTTTCCGGAATTCCCGAAAACCCGCTGTTCCAATGCCCTTCCCGTCGGAGTGTCCGCAAGCCCTCCCAGAGCCGTTTCCTTCAAGGCGGCCGGCATGGATTGGCCGATTTTGTACATGGCATCAATCACTTCGTCGGCAGGAATCACACTCTTCACTCCGGCCATCGCCATATCTGCCGCAACCAGCGCAATGGAAGCCCCCATGGCATTTCGTTTCACACAGGGCGCTTCCACCAAACCGGCAACCGGATCGCAAACCAGCCCCAACATGTTTTTTAACGCAATGGCAACCGCTTCTGCCGACATCGAAGGGGTTCCTCCGGCCATCTCCACCACAGCGGCGGCGGCCATGGCGGTCGCTGAACCCACTTCAGCCTGACATCCCCCGGCGGCTCCGGAAATACATGCATTATTGGCAATGCAAAATCCGATGGCCCCGGCTGTAAATAAAGCGCGAACCATCGTTTCCCGGTCCGATTGCAATTTGTCAGCCGCTGCATGAATGGCTCCGGGTAAAATCCCGCAAGCTCCGGCAGTTGGGGTTGCGACAATCGTTCCCATGGCGGCATTCACTTCGGACACGGCCGTGGCCTTTGAAACCGCATCCAAAACCGTGGTGCCGGATAAAAACACGCCTTTTTTCCGGTATTCCCGGATTTTTTTCGCATCGCCACCGGTAATGCCGCTGTGAGACCGAATTTCTTCCGTCAATCCCCGTTCGATCGCTTCTGTCATCACATCCAGATTTTTTCCCATTTCCTCCACGATCTCTGCCCGCGGACGATTCATCACTTCCTCCTCATGCCGGATCATCACTTCGGAGATCGGGATTTTCAGGGTTTGAGCCACTTCTGTCAATTCCCTCACGGTACGAAATCTCATCAACGAAACCCCCTTTTCATAGAAAACCGCCGTCATCTGTGAAGAAACGGCGGTGGTGAAACTATAAAACCGTTACAGCATGGATATCCTCCAAGTCGCGAATTTCCGCTTGCACCTTTTCGTCCACCGGTTGATCCGTCTCGATGGACATCAGTGCCTGCAAACCTTTTTCCTTGCGCGACACCTGCATAAATGCAATGTTAATTTGATGCTCGGCAAGGACACCGGCAACACGCGCGACCGCTCCGTATTTGTCTTGATGCAATACGAACAAAACCGGCCCGTTCCCTGACAGACGAAGTTCAAAACCATTTAATTCCACAATTTCCATTTTTCCGCCACCGATGGATACCCCGACGATTTCCAGACTTCCCGCTTCGTCCTCCAGCCGGATCCGGGCCGTGTTGGGATGGTCCGTGATTTCATCGGATTCATGAAAGCGGATTGTTATGCCTTCTTGTTCGGCGATTTGAAGCGCATGCACCATCCGCTTGTCAAAAGTGTCAAAATCGAGCAATCCGCCTGCCAAAGCGACATCCGTCCCGTGGCCGCGGTAAGTTTTGGCGAAGGAGCCGTACAATGTAATCTCTGCCCGGCTCGGTTTTCGTCCGAAAATGGTCCGTGCCGCTCTGCCGATACGGGCTGCACCTGCCGTATGGGAACTGGACGGCCCGATCATCACCGGGCCGATAATATCAAAAACCGTCCGATATTTCATAAACTCCACCTCTTCAGACTGCTTTCCCGGCTCACAGCCGGTCCAGGGGCACAATGATGCAGCCGATGGTTCCGGGCCCGGCATGTGTCCCCACGGCAGGCCCGATATCCACTACATGTTGTTCCCGGATGTCAAACAGTTCCTGAGCCCGTGCCATCCATTGTTCCGCTTGCTCTCTTTTGGCTGCATGGATCACCGCCAAGGCAACCGGACGGCCCGACGCTTTCTTTTTCAAACCGTCAAACACTTTTTGGACCGCCTTTTTATTTCCCCGCGCCTTATCAACAGCTTCCACTTCCCCGTCATCATTGACAGTAATGATGGGCTTGATGTTTAACAAGGTACCGACAAAGGCAGCCGCTTTTCCGATCCGGCCGCCTTTATGCAAATATTCCAGGGTATCGACCAAAGCAAGCAATTTTTGTTCCTGCCGGATCTTCATCGCCATGGACAACAGTTCCGAAAACGGCTTGCCTTCTTTGGCGGCACGCGCCACCAGAACGACAATCACCCCCAAACAGTAGGTGACGGTTTTGGTGTCAACCACTTCAATTTTGACATCGGGATATTCTTCCTCCACCATTGATTTTGCCAGCAAAGCAGATTGATAAGTCCCGCTCATTCTCGATGAAATATGAAAAGATATGATTTCTTTGGCCCCGTCAAAAACGGCTCGTTTAAACGCGCTGACAATATCCAGCGGAGAAGGTTGTGAAGTGGTTGGCAATTGATCCGTCCGGCTCATTTTCAGATAAAACTCATCCGGAGTGATGTTGATTCCGTCCTGATAAGATTCCCCATCCAAATGCACATTGATCGGGATGACCGTGATGTCCAATTCTTTTGCAAGTGACTTGGGAATATCTGCCGTACTGTCTGTAATGATTTTAACGTTCCCCATTTGATCCTCCCCTTACTCAACCGCAAACAAGTAGTAATAAACCGGCTGACCGCCGTCATACAATTCGATTTCCACATCGGGATATTGATCTTCCAAGGTTTGCACCAGGTCTTGTGCCTCAGCTTCTTCCAACGCTTCTCCATAGAAGATCGTCACAATGTCCGTGTCCTCTTCAATCATGTCAGCCAGCAAAGCCAAGGACGTTTGCTTTAAGTCCTTGTCGACGACTTCGATTTTGCCTTCCAGGATGCCAAGATAATTTCCTTGCTCAATCTGATACCCATCCACTTGGGAATCACGTACAGCCACGGTGATTTCGCCCGATTTCACTTCTTGGAAAGCTTCCGTCATATTCTCCTTGTTTTCTTCAGGCGAAACGGTTGCATCAAAAGACAACAACGCTGCCATCCCCTGCGGAATCGTGCGTGTCGGCAAAACATGCACCGGCTGGCCCACCACTTCTCCCACTTGTTCTGCGGTTAAAATAATATTTTTATTATTCGGGAGGATAATCACATGCTCTGCATGGAGTTGTTCCACGGCACGAACCAAATCCTCCGTGCTCGGATTCATTGTTTGGCCGCCTTCAATCACCACATCCGCGCCCATCGAACGGAAAATGTCCGCAATTCCTTTCCCGGACGCGACGGCCACAATGCCATATGGAGTCTTTTCAGCCGGCTTTTCTTCCGCTTTGGCCTTCGGTGCCGGTGTTTTGTTGACCACATCGTCATATTGCTCGCGCATATTTTCAATTTTGATTTTTTTCAGGTCGCCGAATTTCATTGCAAAGTTCAGCACGTCTCCGGGATATTCGGCGTGAATGTGGACTTTCACCAGCTCGTCATCGGAGACGACCAAGATGGAATCCCCAAATTGCTCCAATGCCCGTCGGAATTCCGCCTCCTCAAAGACTTCGGTTTCCCGGCGGTCCGTCATCAGGTTCACCATAAATTCGGTGCAATATCCGAACTGAATGTCAGCCGGATCCAATTTGGACTGCGCCGACTCATGAGCCAGATCCGATATGGACGACAGATCATCCGGGAGGACTTCGGAAGCATCGTCCTCTTCCCCTCTCAAGGCGGCAAGCATTCCCTCATAAATATAGACCAAGCCTTGTCCACCGGCATCCACCACCCCGGCTTGCCTTAACACGGGCAAGAACTCCGGGGTCTTTGATAACGCTTTTTTTGCTTCGGTTAAAACGGTATTCATCACAACGGACGGATCATCGGCCGCAAGCGCCTGTTTCTTTCCAGCCTCTGCCGCTTCGCGCGCCACGGTCAGAATGGTTCCTTCCACCGGCTTGATCACTGCTTTGTAAGCCGTATCGACCCCTCGCTGAAACGCATCGGCCAGCTGGTGAGACGAAATAAACTCCTTATCCGCCACTGCTTTGGAAAAACCACGAAATAGCTGAGAAAGAATCACGCCGGAGTTTCCTCGTGCTCCCATTAACAAACCTTTTGCGAGCGCTTGCGCCAATTCCCCAACGGTCCCGGCGGTTGCAGAAGCTTTTTCCATCTCTTTGACACCGGAACTGATGGTTAAACTCATGTTGGTTCCCGTATCACCGTCAGGCACGGGGAAGACGTTTAATGCATTCACTTTTTCTGCGTTTTTGTTGAGTGCCCTGGCACCCGCCCGCATCATCTGTAAAAACTGTGATGTATGGATTTGTTGCTTTGTCACAATGCTCCTCCTTACTCTTCATTCACCAGTCGAACACCTTGTACAAAGATGTTCACTTTATTGGCTTTGACTCCAATAATTTCACTGAGCGTGTATTTCACTTTTGACTGCACATTACTCGCCACTTCCGAAATTTTGGTGCCGTAGCCGACAATGATGTACAGATCGATCACAATCTCGCCGTTTTCTTCACGGACTTCGATTCCCTTACTCAAGTTCTCTTTTCGCAATAATTCCGTAATCCCGTCTTTCAATTGACTGCGTGATGCCATGCCGACCAATCCGTAACAATCCATTGCCGCGATCCCGGCAACCGTGGCAATCACATCATTGGTCACTTCAATCTGTCCAAGTTGTGTGGCTATTTCAACGCTCATTTTGATTCCTCCCAAATGAGGTACTTATTCCAGCTAGGTCAATTGTACAATATTAACATAACGAATAAAAGAGCAATAATATTCATCATACTGAACCTGTCAACTCCTTGCAAGCAGCGGGGAGGTATGCTAAAATGACCAGGTGTTTAGTCCATAAAGTTACCGGTTGGTAACGTTTCATCGGTTGGAACGAGTGAGAAACAGGAGGTGTCGACATGGCTCGTCGTTGTTTTGTAACCGGAAAACAAGGGCATGCTGGAAATAAAGTAAGCCATTCTCACCGCAAAACGCGGAGAAAATGGGGCGCCAATGTCCAAAAAGTCCGCATTCTTGTAGACGGAAAACCAAAGCGCGTGTACGTAAGCACCCGCGCATTGAAATCCGGCAAGGTTACCCGTGTATAATGCCAGGAAAAAAGCACCGTGAAGAGGTGCTTTTTTTGTGGTTTCTTTTTTTATTGCGGATCTTTTTTAAAAGCGGCCAGGATAACTTTTACCATCCCGCCCAAAAACTTCGGCAATTTAAACGTGTAAAATTTCACCAGGATCACCCCTCATTTCAACAATTCACCAGGATCGACAAAAGGAAGAATACCCTATTTTTCAACTTATTTATATTCTATAGATGAGAATGTGTACCTAGAACCTCCGGAAAAATCCTGAAAGACGAGCCTGAATTTTTCTTCCCGAAACAAGAAAAACCTGCGGCACACCGCAGGTTTTGTTTATTCCCGGCTTTCGACCACCAAACAAATCCCTTTTTCAACCGAAACGAAAGCCGGCACTTTCACCAACTCATTGCTGATCCCCCGGGTTCGTCCCCGGTACAACGTTTCCTTTTTGAGCGGATATTTCAATCCGTCCGTCTCAATCCCGGTCACTTTCCGGGAAACCGGAAGCAACGAAACATATTGAAAATCTTTGCTGTCTATCCTCATCTTTCCCGGTCCCGAAAGCAACCGCAACCGGTTCGCAGGATGAAGCATGGTTGCATTTTTGCCCTCTTCCTTTAACCATTCCAACAATCCGATGTTGGCCAGCATATGGTCCGCCCGGTCTCCGCCCAGCGCTCCCAGGATCAAAATTTCGTTCGGTTTTTGCCGGATGGCGCAAAGGAGAGCAAAATGTAAATCGGTCACTTCTTTTTCGGCGGGAAGCGGAATAACCCGCACTCCCTTTTGCTTCAACGTTTCGATATAGCCAATGCCCGTGGTGTCAAAATCCCCCACGGCAATATCCGGAACCAATCCGTGTGCTTCCAGGCTCATGGCCCCTGCATCCGCCGTAATAATCAGATCCGTTTCCGGACGAATGAGTCCCGCCTCAAAACGGGTAAAATCACCGCCGGCAATCACAACCACCCTGTTTTTTTCCAATCTCTTCACCATCTATCCCTGTCTTCTGATCAGTTGCGGCGCCGACCGGCAAATTCCCGCCATGATGAGGAAGGTCAGGATCACTTCCGGCAAAATGTACGACAGGTTATACACCAGCGAATACAGATAGACGGATTGGCCGGCGGGAGTGAATGCTTTGAAAAAAATAACCCCGGACAGGAAATGGGCCGTCAGCCGCAATCCGCCGGACAAGAGAAGTCCCAAAGAAAGGAAGAGCAATGGCCTTTTCGCTGCTTCACCCATCCGGACCCATCCGGCAACCCCCAAGGCCCCGAAAGCAAGCGGGTAGTCCAGAACGGCCTGAGCCGGATGAATCACAGTGCCTCCCAACATCCATAACAACAACCCGGTGATTCCTCCGCAAATGACCCCCGCTTTGGCCCCGCGGCGAAAAGCCACTGCCGCAATCGGAACCATGGAAAAGGTCACCGAACCACCGTTGGGCCATAAATGAAACGGAATCATCAACTTATGAAGTACTATGGCAATTGCAGCCATCATTGCGATTTCAATCATTGTGACCAGTTTTTTGCCCGCCATTTTCTCCACCTTTTTGTTTATTTTTCAGCCGCCTGCCGGATGGCTTTGATCGCCTCTGCCCGCTTCTTCTGTCCGAAGATTGCCGAACCTGCCACCAACACATTGGCTCCGTACTCCACCGCCAAGCGGGCCGTTTCCGGCTGAATGCCGCCATCCACTTCGATATCCACATGCATCCGGCCCTGCTCGTCCAACATTTTCCGGACCTCCCGGATTTTCGGCAACACATTTTGAATAAACCGTTGTCCGCCGAACCCCGGATTCACCGTCATCAATAAAACCAGATCCACCTCCGGCAAAACCGGTTCCAGCATTTGCACGGGCGTTGCCGGATTAATCACCACGCCGGCCTTCACTCCCCGTTCTTTCACATAAGAAACCGTCCGGTGCAAATGCCGGCAGGCCTCTTGATGAACGGAGATCAAATCGGCCCCGGCTTTGACAAAATCGTCAATATACCGGTCCGGCTCTTCGATCATTAAATGGACATCCAAGGGCAAACCGGTATGGGGGCGGATCGCTTCGACAACCAGTGGCCCCATCGTGATATTCGGCACAAAATGCCCATCCATCACATCCACATGGATCCAGTCGGCTCCGCCTTTTTCCACTTCCTGAATCTCCTTTTTCAAATTGGCAAAGTCCGCGGACAATATCGAGGGGGCAATCTTAATCATCAGGTATATCTCCTTTCCAATGCCTCTTTAATCTCTGTCAAAAACTGTGTATAGTGCTGATACCGCTTTTCGTCCATCTGTCCCTGACGGAGCGCTTCTTTGACCGCACAATCCGGTTCATTAATGTGCAGGCAACCTCGAAACCGGCATTCCGGAGCGCGCTGGCGGATCTCGGGAAAACAATCCCCCAGCTCAGCCGGTTCCATGCCTTTGAAATGGAGTTGGCTAAAACCGGGCGTATCCGCCACTTGACCTCCTTCCGGCAAAGAAAGCAGCTCCACTTGCCGGGTAGTATGGCGCCCACGCCCGATTTTGTCACTCACCTTCCCGGTTTCAAGCTTTTGCCCGGGCAGCAATTCATTTAACAGAGAACTCTTTCCGACACCGGATTGACCGGCGAAAACGGAGACTTTTCCTTTGAGGTGTTGTTTCAGTTCATCAATTCCTTCTCCGGTTTTGATGCTCGTCTCAATAACGGGATAACCTGCCGGTTCATATACCGACCGGATTTTTTCAATTTCTTGTTCATTTTTCACCAAGTCTTTTTTAGTCAAAACAATAACCATCTTCAACCCTTCGCGTTCCCCGTGAACCAGGAAACGGTCCAGCGGCATGGGCTGAAAACGGGGACGTTTGAGGGAACCCACCACAATCGCTTGATCCACATTGGCGATCGGCGGACGGATTAATTCAGAAGAACGGGGTTGAACGGAGGTCACCACGCCTTCGTCCAACCCCGTTTGTTCGATTTCCACCAAATCGCCAACCAGCGGAGTCAGCTTTTTCTTTTCAAATTTAAAAACACCACGCGCCCGGCATTGAATCACTTTCCCTTCATCCGTGCGCACGTAGTAAAATCCGCTGATTGCTTTTACGATTTGACCAAAGGGCATCGGAGACCTCCTTTTAAAAAAATTATCGGTTATAATCAGCCGGTACACACCCTGAACTTATACTCGGGGTATAGGTATAAACCTTGACTGTTTCACCTCGTTTAATAGGTTGACCACCACTAGGTTCCTGTTTAAAAACATGGTATGCATCTTGCCCACCACTTTCGGAACACCAGTATACCTTGATTTTATATCCCAGTTGATCGGACTTAAGTCTGTCTTCTTTCGGAGTAGATTCCCATCCTCCAACATAATTCTTAACTGTTACACCGTCAATTCCGACTTTGAGTTTAATTTTTGTATCCGATGAAAATTCTGTTCCCGGTTTCGGGGATTGTTCCACCACTTTTCCCGGATCTCCCTCGACATAGCTGATTTCCGGTTTTCCCAAACCGTGTTTCTCTGCAAACTTCACGGCATCTTCTTCTGTTGCAAAGGTTGGAATCACATTTTCCTGCGCTTGTTGTTGTTCGGATTCACTTCCATCCCCGGTAAACAGTCCCCAAACGGTGGTAAAGCCCCAGATGCTCAACATGACGATGACTGCAATGGTAAAGAGGCCAAACAACAGCTTTTGCCACCAAGGCAACTTGGCTTGCACATTTTCGAGCCAGACAACCGTCCGTTGCAGGACCGTTTTTTCTTTGTCACCGGAAACATTCTTCAGCCGCTCCAGATTGGTCAGCGTGCGCTCCCCGAGTCCTTGCGTTTGGCTCTTTTGCGGGGACGGTTCTTTTTTGCCGGAGCGAATCTCCGGACGCTGTACCGGCGACTCATATTGTTCGTCATTGTTCGACGATTCTTCATTCAACGGAATCGTCTGGTACATTTCCTGTCCTTGATTCCGTTGGTGATTCACCCAATTGGCTTCCATATGGGGCGTCAATTGTACCGCATACTGGATGCTTTTCATCATGTCACGGGCCGATTCGAACCGGTCTTCCGGATTTTTGCTCAAGGCCCGCATGACGATTTCCGCAACATTATCCGGAATATTCGAGTTATATTTCCGGGGGTCTTCAGGTGTTTCCTGTAAATGTTTCAATGCAATGCTGATGGCTGAATCCCCGTCAAACGGAATTCTTCCGGTCAACATTTCATACAATACGATTCCCAACGAATATAAGTCCGATTTTTCGCCAATCACCCCGCCCCGGGCTTGTTCCGGTGAAAAGTAATGAACCGACCCCATCACTGATCCTTGTTGGGTAATCGTGGATGAGCTGGCGGCACGGGCAATTCCGAAGTCTGTCACTTTGGCGCGCCCGTTGGGACCGAGCAAAATATTGTGGGGCTTGATGTCCCGGTGCACAATCTGATTCTCGTGGGCATGGGCCAATCCGTCACAAATCTGAACGGCAATCGTCGCCGCTTCCTGAACGGGCAGGGGACCGCGCTCCTGAATGTACTGCTTCAAGGTCGGACCTTCCACCAATTCCATCACAATGTAATGCGTAAAGTGATCGCGCCCCACATCATAAACATTGACAATATTGGGGTGAGACAAACTTGCAGCAGCCTGGGCTTCCCGGCTGAATCGACGTATAAATTCCGAATCATTACTGAGGGATTCACTCAGGACCTTGATGGCGACATATCTGTTTAAAAGCACATCTTTTGCTTTATATACAACGGCCATCCCTCCGCCGCCGACGCGGCTGACGATTTCGTAACGTCCCCCCAGCTTCTTCCCTTCCATCTGCATGGTCACCTCGTTCCTCCTTGCACCCGATTAAGATGTCGCTGACCTTCCTGTATGCCTTAGTAAGATAAGGGAAATATTATCTGTTCCGCCGGCGTCCAACGCCATTTTTATCAGCTGATCCGCTTTCTCATCCAAGGACATGGTTTTGGAAGATAAAACAAGCCCGATTTCCCTCTCGCTAACCATTGTAGTCAGTCCGTCTGAGCAAAGGAGCAACGTGTCTCCCTGACTCCATGGTGTATTGATCAAATCCACTTCCACTTCTTCACTGGTTCCGACTGCCCGGACGATCATATTGCGTTGCGGATGATTTGCCGCTTCTTCTTCAGTGATTTGCCCATGTTTTTTCAAAAGATTGACATAGGAATGATCTTCGGTCAATTGATAGAGTCCGCCATTATGCAGCATATATGCCCGGCTGTCTCCCACATGGGCCAAGACAACTTCTTTGGTGTCTACAATGGATGCGATCACCGTTGTACCCATCCCTTTATATTGGTTATTCTCAGCTGCCATATTATATACGGTTTCATTCGCTTTCCCTACTGCATGAAGAAGTAAGTCACTTTTTTCATCCGTAGATATATCCAAGGGTTGGGCTGAGACCACCTGTTCAATGGTTTCCACGGTCTTGCTGCTGGCTACGTCTCCAGCCTGATGCCCGCCCATTCCATCCGCAACAATGGCAATCACAGCCCCGGATTTGGTCACAATCAGACCTGTGCTGTCTTCGTTCAGATCACGCACACGTCCGATGTCTGTGCGCCGAGCTAGCTCCATTCCGGTTACCCCTTTCCCTTTCAGTTTCCCTTGGTTGAAATGCAATATAGAGGAAATGACGTTTCTCAACCTTCGCGTTTTCCTCGGGAATCGATTGCATGCCGCCCGAAAAATTCTCATTTTGACTGGTTGTGTTTGGCCCGCAATTGTCCGCATGCCGCATCAATGTCATGTCCTTGTTCTCTGCGGATGGTTGTATTGATATGATATGAGTCCAAAATCCGTTTAAACTCAAAAATTTGTTCCCGCGGCGTCCGGGTGTAATTGCGTTCCGGAACGTAGTTGACCGGAATCAAATTGACCAGACAATTTTTTCCTTGCAGCAGTTGCCCCAGTTCGTGGGCATGTTCATCCTGGTCGTTTTTCCCGCCGATCAAGGCATATTCAAAAGTGAGCCGGCGTCCGGTCTCATTGATGTAGTACCAACACGCTTCCAAAAGTTCAGCGAGCGGGTACTTCCGGCTGATGGGCATCAATTTCTTGCGCAATTCCTGATTGGGCGCATGCAGAGAAATGGCCAAACCCACTTGCCAATTTTCATCAGCAAACCGATAAATATTCGGCACCACTCCACTGGTGGAAACGGTAATATGTCTTTGCCCGATATTTAAACCATGCGAATCATTGATCGTGCGAACAAAACGCATGGTGGCATCGTAGTTTTCAAAAGGCTCACCGGAACCCATGACAACAACCGATTTCACTCTTTCATTCGTTTGGTCCAAATATTTTTGAGCCATCATCACTTGCGCGACAATTTCTCCACTGGAAAGGTTCCGTTTCAATCCGCCCAGTGTGGATGCACAAAATGTACATCCCAACCGGCATCCCACTTGGGTGGTCACACAAACGCTGATTCCGTAATTGTGCCGCATGACCACGGTCTCAATGGCATGTTGGTCATGCAAACCAAACAAGAATTTCACCGTACCGTCTTTGGAAACCTGGCGGGTGATGATTTGAAGCGGTGCCAGTTGAAAATGCTCCTCCAAGGTTTCCCTCAACGTTTTGGGAAGATTCGTCATCTCCCGGAATGAATCAACGCGTTTCACATAAAGCCAATCCATCACCTGTTTGGCCCGGAATGCCGGTTGATTCCTTTCTTTCATCCATTCCATCCACATTTCATAAGTCAAATCGTATGCAAAAGGTTTCATAAATGATCTCACCAATTCCTAACTAGCCATCCATCTTGAACAGGGAACGCCTGTTCAAAACTTTTCTTATTATATCATAGTCCCAATGAAAGAAAAGGGACAGCTCGTGAAGATTTTTGTGTCCTTTCTGACAGATATTGCGGCTTCTCCTCCCCCCTGTGTCACTTCGACTCCAAACCGGCTCTTCGCACATCCACGTCATAATGAATGCGGATCGGTATTTGGGAAAAGTCTTTTTCCCAGTTCAACCGGTGATACAGTTTCGGGTAATAAGCCTTTACAAATTTGCCAAGGGCAAAGATATCTGTATTGTACTCTTTTTGGGCCAGATCAATCAGCTTTTTCGCAGATTTATCATATTCATGTTGGACCATATTACTGAGCATCTGGTATTTTTGCGGTTGATCCAGCTTATACGAAGTACATTCTTTGACCGTGATTTCCCCTTCCATGCTCACGTTCACGTCGATCGCCGGTTCCTTGTCCGAAATGTGAATGTTGCTGGAGGATGATTTTGGAAAAAACACGATTTGCCCTTTCTGTTGTTGGGGGCAATCGATCATCACCGGCCATCCGGGTTTGTGTTCCCGGACATGCAGCAATGCATTGACCAAAGGCGGTTTCAAAACCCCGAGCAGGCGGTCATTTTTAAAAATGCCGATTCCGTTCCAAACATAGCGGTTGTCAGAGACGCGGAAAACATTCAAAATCGGGGCCCGTTTGGCCGGGTTGGACAATTCCTCAAAATACTCCCCCAAAACCATCGACGGAAAACGCCCATTTTTGATTCCGGTATCGATCGTTTCCCGCAAATAATCGATGGGAATTTCTTCGAGACGAACCTGAACGTCCAAGGCATCCTTCGCCTCGCCTTGAATGATCACCGGCCACAAATGGCGCCGGATTTGTTGATTTCGCCTCAATCCTTCCATCAAATCCCTGGTCCCGTTTTTCGCCAACTCCTCACCGATCAACAAAATTTGAGTGTGTCCCGTAAACAAAGGATAATTGGTTTCATTCTCGATTTGCATGAATGCTTCCTGGAGGGTGCGTCCTTCCTCCGAAAATAATTCGACAGCTCCGGCACCTCCGCCTCCTCCCCCACCTTCTTCACCGCCGCCGACGGTTTTGCGGGGGTTCGGGACTTGGATTGACACTTTATGCCCCAACGGGCTTTGGTCCACCGCCAATGCCACGACAACCGCCCGTTTTTCAATTTCGATCGCATCCCAACATCCACTGGTCAACATCAGGGACAACACCGAAAGTATGATGACCCATCTTTTTCTTTGGAGAAGATTAAATTTCATCGCGAACTTCTCCTTTCTTCTTGCGAATCACGGCAACCAGCAACAGAACCACGGGAATGATGACAGAAATGACGCCGTCATAAAGCCCGATCCGATCGGCATAAATCCCCACTTCCTGTGTATTCTCCGGGATCAATGCCAAGTACAAAAAAACCGGGACGGCGAGAAAAGCAATCCAGCGGCGGTACCTTTCGGAAAGGCGAAAATACTCGATGATGATTTGAACCAAAGCCGAAAACAAATTGACCACCGATGTATAACCCGCAACCAGCCAAATTGATAAAATGGCCGATTCGATCCGCTCAAACAAAATGTCTTCCATCTTGACCACTTTGGCCACTTCCAAAACAGGAAACATCAAATTTTTCACTTCGTCGATCCCAAAAACACTCAAGGAAATGGCACACAAGTACCAATACGAAATGGTGATGGCGAGGATGGAAATCATATTTGCTTTTTTCATTTTCTCCGGTTGTTGATAAAACCCGGAAAAAATCATCACCACTTGAAATCCGGCAAAAGCAAAAGCGCCTCCCATCAACGCTTTCGGCAAGACCATCGGATCCAGTTGAAAGAGCGGCAGAATGTTGGTGATTTCCCCGCTTTGAAACAAAGCATATATCATGGACAAGAAAGGGATCAACGTGATCGGGAACAAAAACTCGTTCAATTTGGCAATCACTCCGAGATCACTTCCCGCACCAAAAGCCGCCGCCAAAAGAAAAATAAGCATCACGGCTTCCACAGGGGTGCGCGGCAACATGGTCGTCACCACGGTTTCCCCAAAAATGCGCACGACTGATGCCGTCCCCATGACAAAAAAAAGCGCCACCATCAACAAAAAGGGAAAACTGATGACATATCCGACCCACTTTCTTTTTCTGGAACCCAAAATGTAAGGGGCAAACTGCACCAGTGTCATCCCGGGAAACCGCTGACAAAGCCGGGTCATCAAATACACCAGGATCGCCACGACCACCCCGGACAAAAGAATCACCCAAATCATATCGTTTCCGGCCGATTCCCCGACCGACCTCGGCAAACTCAGGACACCGGCTCCAAAAATGGTGGAATAAAGAAGCGTGAAAGCCTGATAGGAAGTGATGACTTGTTTGGATGCGGTTTTACGATCCATCTTTGGTTCCTCCCTTTTTCAAGCGGATTTTATTATGTGTCTGATAGATGGTCGGTCGTTTTTTCATCCACGGCCACGGGATGCGGATCAGGGAGTCTCTGAGATCCCTCAAATTCAAGGGGGCAAACGGAGCCATGTACGGCACGCCAAAAGACCGGAGCTGAACCAGATGCAAAAGCAAAAGCATCAATCCGATCATGATGCCAAACAACCCGAACATCGCTGCGACGATCATGAACGGAAAGCGCAGCAGACGGACCGAAATGGCTGCATTGTAGTTGGGATTGGCGTACGAGCTGATCGTCGTCAAACCGACAACAATCACAAAGGCGGGGGAAACCAGTCCGGCGGTCACCGCCGCGTTCCCAATGACCAGCGCCCCGACAATCCCGATGGTCGGCCCGATCGGTCCCGGAAGGCGAATGCTGGCTTCCCGCAAAATTTCCACACTGATCTCCATGATCAATGCCTCCACAATTGCCGAAAACGGCACGGTGGCCCGTCCCGCAGCCATCGCAAGCATCAAGTCGGAAGGGATCATTTCAGGATGAAACGAAATGAAAGCGATGTAAAGTGCCGGCAACAATAAGGCGATAAACAAACTGAGCAAACGGATAAACCTCAGGAACGTCGAAATCAAATAACGCTCGTAATAATCCTCCGGACTGTTGTAAAACTGGCTGAACACCGCCGGGGCAATCAACGCTTGGGGAGCCCCGTCCACCATCACGGCCACTTTCCCCTCCAACAAATGCGAGACCACCGTGTCCGGCCGTTCCGTGTTTTGTAACAGCGGAAACGGCGTCCACATTTGATCCTGGATCATCTCTTCAATATAACCGGCTTCCAGAATCCCGTCGATTTTGATCCGTTTGATCCGCTCTTCCACTTCTTGCACGATTTGTTTTTCGCTGATCTCTTCAATATACAAGACGGCAACCGTCGTCTTGGTCCTTTTTCCCACCGCGATATACTTCACACGCAGGGATGGATCCCGCAGACGATGGCGGATCATGGACAAACTGAAATTTAAGGTTTCACTCAATCCTTCACGGGGCCCTCGCACCACTTGTTCTGCCCGTGGTTCATCAACACCCCGGGTAGCCCAACCTTTCGAGCCGACAATCAACCCTTTTTCGGAACCATCCACCAATAAAACGGTGTCCCCTCCCAACACGCCTTCCAAGACTTTTCTCATCTGATCGACTTCTTCCGTCTCTCCGGCCTCCACTTCGTTGACAATCGTTTCCCACGGATCCGACAGCTCTTCTCCTGTTTTTTCCAGCTTGATCAGCGGCCGGATTAAAAAATTATGGGCCAACTCTTTATTGATCAACTCATCAAAATAAATCACGGCCGCTTTTTTCCGGGGTTGGTCAATCGTGAACTCACGTATCACCAGATCCGAGGAATCACCCAGAACATTTTTGATAAACTCCAGATTCTGATCCAAATCCGGATAGACGGGTGTTTCCTCTTTCACCGCTTTATTTAATTGTTGTTCATTATGTTCTTCCAATTTCTTTTTCTTTTTGCGTTCCCTGTTTAAAACACGATTGGGTCTTCTCATTAAACATCACCATCCATAACTTCCCACCAAGCCCGGGAAATCATGCATGGGGGGATGGAATAAAAAAATCAGCGGGATGTTGTTCCCGCTGATTTCCGGCACATGGGCGCATCGCCCTGAACCTTTCAATGTTTGATCATCCGTGAAATAAAAAAACCGTCACTTAAAAAATCGTGCGGCAGGATTTGAATCCAACCGTCCCCCGAATGGACCCGGTTTTTCAACGGGTCCGGCAATTTTTCCTTCCAGGTGTTGTCACCGGAAAAATCCGGATGCCTTTTTAAAAAGGACTCCACCTGCTCCCGGTTTTCACGCGGTTCCCAAGTGCAGGTGCTGTACACAAGAACCCCGCCCGGTTTCAGCAGCGGGGCAGCCGCATCCAGCAACTCTTTTTGCAACTGTGCCAATGCCTCAATATTCTCCGCTTCTTTGCCCCATTTTAAATCCGGTTTGCGCCGGATCACTCCCAATCCGGAACAGGGGGCATCGAGCAAAATGGCATCAAACATATGCGGTTGAAAGGGTCCGGGCAGGTTCCGCCCGTCCAGTTGCCGGACGGAAATAATATCAATTCCAAGTCGCGAAGCATTGGACCGGATCAGGGAAAGTTTGTGGTCATGGACATCACAGGCCACAATGTGTCCCTGATTCCCCATCAATTCCGCCAAATGCGTCGTTTTCCCTCCGGGAGCCGCGCAGACATCCAACACCTTCATTCCGGGTGCCGGCGCCAAAACTCGCGCCACCAACATCGAGCTTTCATCTTGAATGGTGCAATACCCTTCCCGGAACCACGGGGTGAACGCCGGGTTTCCACCGCCTGAAATCGTGACCCCTTCCGGTGCGATTCCGGATGCCTCTGCCTGGCCGGTTCCGGTTGCATTCCACTCTTTGATGAATACATCCGGATCCATCTTCAGCCTGTTCACCCGGACACTCACCCGGGGGGGATGGTGATTGGAAAGCAATGCCGCTTTCGTTTCTTCCTCCCCGTATGCCTGTTCCATCCGTTCGATTATCCACTCGGGATGGGAATACGAAACCGCTTTTTCCGCCAGGGTTTGCGGATTCTTTTTCGGTGTCAACCGGTGCCGGTTCCTTAAAAAAGAACGCAACACCCCGTTGACCAGGCCGCTGATGCCCCGGTGCCCCCTCTTTTTGCTGATTTGCACCGTTTCGTAAATCGCCGCCCGCTCCGGAATCTTATCCAGATAAAGCAATTGATAAATCCCGAGCCGCAACAATTGGCGGACCCAGAGTTCCAAAGAGCCGACACCTTTTTTCACCAACTGGTTCAAAATCCAATCCAGTGTGTTTTTCCGTTGGATCGTTCCATAAACCAGTTCAGTCACCAGGCGCTTGTCCTTCTCATTCAACGGGGACGCTTGCAGCGCCTGATTCAAAAGCAAATTGCTGTATGCTTGTCTTTCTTCCCATTTCTCCAAAATGGAAAGAGCGGTTTCCCGGGCATTGACCTCCCTTTGTTTAGTCACCGAACCGATCTCCTGCCTTCATCTGCCGGCCGTTGATAAATTGCCTGGTCGGCATGGGTTTTTTTCCGGAAGGCTGTACCTCCGTCAATCGCAGCAATCCTTTGCCGGTGGCCACCACAATGCCATCGGCATCAAGCCGGATTACCGTGCCGGGCTCGCCTTGGGTTTCTTCATTCACCACCGAAGCCTTCCAAATTTTAAACGGTTTTCCCTTCCACAATGTATAGGCCACCGGCCACGGGCACAAGCCGCGGATTTGACAATCCAGTTCCTGAGCAGTTCGTTCCCAGTCGATTTTTTCATCTTCGCGGGTGATATTGGGGGCAAAAGTCGCCTGCTCATCATCTTGAGGAACGGCCTGCACCGTGCCGTCCAGAATGGAAGGAAGAACTTCTTTTAATAATTCTGCGCCAAGATTTGCCAATTTATCATGCATGGTCCCCACATTATCCCCGGAGGTGATCGGAATAGCCCGTTGCAAGAGCATGTCCCCGGCATCCAGCGCTTTGACCATGTACATGATCGTCACCCCGGTTTCCTTTTCCCCGTTGATAATGGCATGGTGGATCGGAGCCCCTCCCCGGTATTTGGGCAACAACGAGGCATGAACATTGATGCATCCGTATTTGGGGGCATTTAAAACCGGCTCCGGCAAAATTTGTCCGTATGCCGCGGTCACAATCAAGTCCGGCTGAAGTTCCAAAACCTGACGGATGGCTTCTTCTGATCTCAATTTTTGCGGCTGGAACACCGGCAGATCATGTTTTATGGCTTCCACCTTGACTGGGGGCGGCGTTAACACTTTTTTTCTGCCTTTGGGGCGGTCCGGCTGGGTCACCACCCCGATCACTTCCACCTGATCCTTCTCTTCCAGCAACAAACGCAAAGAGGGCACAGCAAAATCCGGCGTGCCCATAAATAACACTCTGGCTTTGCTCAATCCAATTCCTCCTCCGGACGGAATACGCGGTCAGCAATATCAATAAACAATACACCGTTTAAATGATCCACTTCGTGTTGCAATGCCCGGGCCAAATAACCTTCCGCCTCGATTTCAACCGGATTTCCGTCCCGGTCCTGCCCGGTGACTTTCACCCATTGTGCCCGCCGCACTTCCCCCAACAGATTGGGAATGCTCAAGCACCCTTCCGGCGGAGCAAGTTGTTCCCCTTTCTTCTCAACGATTTCGGGATTCACGATTTCCATCAACCCTTCCCCGACATCGACGACAATCACTCTTTTTAATATCCCGACTTGCGGAGCCGCCAACCCGACACCTTTTGCATCATACATGGTTTCTGCCATGTCATCGAGCAGTTTGTGAAGCCGTGCGTTGAATTTTTGAACCGGCCGGGCTTTTTTCTTCAAGACCGGATCCGGGTATTGAACAATGTTGCGAATTGCCATCATCAAGCTCCTTTCCTGTCTTTTCTTTATAAAGCAGTGGCCGGAATCAACGATTCCATTCCATCCCGGTCCAAACTGATTTTCAATTGGGGATCCTCCATCGAATAAAGCATTTCTCTCACCCGGTGTTTCAACCACTGAACGGACGGGCTGCCGGGCGGATATTTAATCAACATTTGCATGCGGTAACGGTCTTTGATCCGCGGAATGGGAGCCGGTACCGGTCCCAAGAGCTCACAATCGGACGGAAAATCCTTTCCGAGGTGAAAAGCCAGCTCTTGCCCCGCACGCATCACCTTCACCCGGTCCGGATGACTGATCAAAAAAGAAAACAATCCGCAATAAGGGGGATAAAAATGTTTTTTGCGGACTTCCGCTTCCTGCCGGTAAAAACGTTCCGTCTCGCGGCGGACTGCCATCCGGATGCTGTAGTGATCGGCACTATAGGTTTGGATCACCACTTTTCCCGGCTTTTCATGCCGTCCTGCCCGGCCGCTGACCTGAGTCAATAATTGAAATGTGCGTTCCGCCGAGCGGAAATCGGGCAAATGAAGCATCGAATCCGCCGCAATGACCCCCACCAATGTAACATCTGGAAAATCCAGCCCTTTGGCAATCATCTGGGTTCCAAGCAAAACATCCGCCTGCTTTCTCCCGAATTGGCTCAAGAGCTGTTCGTGCGCCCCTTTGCGACTGGTGGTGTCCACATCCATCCGGATCACGCGGATACCGGGAAAATGGCGGACCAATTCCTGCTCCACTTTTTGCGTTCCGACACCGAAATGGCGGATATATTTGCTGCCGCATGACGGACAAACTTCCGGCACACGCTCCGCATATCCGCAATAATGGCAACGCACCGTCCGGTTCGTCTGGTGATAAGTCAACGAAATGTCACAATGGGGACACATCACCGATTCGCCGCATTCCCGGCACATGACAAAAGTGGAAAAGCCGCGCCGGTTTAAAAACAACACCGCCTGCTCATTTTGGTCCAGGCACCGGGTCAGTTCCTGCCGCAAACATGCACTGAACATCGACCGGTTGCCGTCGGCCAGCTCCTTTCGCATATCCACCACTTTCATCTCCGGAAAGGGGCGTCCGTGAACCCGTTCTTTTAACTCCACCCGGTGAAAATGCCCTTCGCAAGCTTGCTTGTAACTCTCCAACGACGGCGTGGCGGAACCCAATACCAAGGTTGCCCCGTGTTTTTGAATCCGCCACTGTGCAACATGCCGCGCGTGATATTTGGGATTTTCCTCTTGTTTATAGGAAGACTCATGTTCTTCATCAATAATGATCAATCCAAGCTGTTGAAACGGTGCGAAAATGGCGGACCGGGCACCGATGGCCACCTTCACTTCCCCGCGGCGGATTTTTCGCCATTCATCATACCGTTCGCCGCCGGACAGACGGCTGTGCAAAACCGCCACCTGATCACCGAAGCGGCCTTTGAACCGTTCCACCATCTGCGGGGTGAGGGAGATCTCCGGAACCAGCACAATTGCTTCCCGTCCCCGCCGCAAAACTTCCGCAATCACTTGAAGATAAACTTCGGTTTTTCCGCTTCCGGTCACCCCTTGCAACAAGATGGTACGGGGCTTGTTCTCACGGATGGATTCCATCATGGCGTCATAAGCCTTCTGCTGCTCGCCGGTTAAAGGAAGCGGCTTGGTTTTTTGAAATTGTTGATGCCGATAAGGATCCCGGAATTCTTCCCGCTCCTCTTCCATCAAAATTCCTTTTTGGACAAGGCTTTGGATCGTCGAACGGGATACTTGAAGCTCACTGAGCAACCGGGGAAGCGGAATTTCGCTTTCTTGAGCCAAAAAATATCGGAGCACTTCCCGCTGGCGCGTTGCCCTTTTGCTCAATCCTTCCAAAGCTTGGAGCAGGGTTTCCCGGCTTTTGGGAAACACCCAGGTCACCTTGTTCCGGGTCACCCGGTCTCCCACTCTTTCTTCCAGAATGATCCGTCCGACGGCGGCAAGTTTTCGCAACCGGGAGGCACTCATGCCAAGCGATAACGCCTCATCCCAGGTACACTCGCCTTTCTCTTTCAACCGGGTCAAAAAAGGTTCGCAATCAATCAGAGACAGATCGTCTGCGATCTCGTCCGTCTGATTATCCGCATAACGAACCACTTTTTGGTACTTTCCTTTCAAAACCGCCGGCACCATGGATTGCAGAGCGGTAATCGTGTGGCACATATATTCTTCCGCCATCATGGCGGCCAGCTCAACCAGTTCAGGCGTAAGAGGCGGGATGAAATCCATCACTTCGATAACCGGTTTCACCCGCTTGGTTTCCGCCTTCTCTTTGATTTTCACAACATATCCGATCAGCTTGCGGTTCCCGAAAGGAACATGGACCCGGCTGCCCACACGGATATCCGGTTCCAGCTCTTTTGGAATCAAATAATCAAACGGGCGGTCTGCGGCCTGAGCCGGCACATCCACGATCACTTCAGCAATCATTTGCAAACCAGTCCCCAACCAAGGTCATCAACTTCCGTGCCACCTCCAATTTACTCATCCGGGGCAGGGAAAAAACTTTTCCGTGCCGGTCATACACCGTGACAATATTGGTGTCGCTGCCAAATCCGGCTCCGGGCATGGTTACATTATTGGCCACAATGTAATCCATCCCTTTTCGTTTTAATTTGTCACTTGCATAAGCTTCCAGATTTTCGGTTTCGGCGGCAAAGCCCACAAATAATTGATGCGGCTTTTTGTGCGCTCCGACCCATTTGGCGATGTCTTCCGTTTTGACCAGGTTTAACGTCATCTCGTCTTTGGTTTTTTTCATTTTTTGTTCCATAAATTCTTTGGGACGGTAATCCGAAACGGCGGCCGCCTTGAAAATCACATCCACCTCCGGCAAATGTTTCCGGACGGCTTCTTTCATTTCGCCCGTTCGCCGGACATCCACCCGCCGGACCCCGAGAGGCGTTTTCAAGGAGACCGGGCCGGTGATCAAAATCACTTCCGCTCCTGCCTCACGGGCCGCTTCCGCCAAGGCAAATCCCATTTTTCCCGAAGAATGGTTGGAGATATAGCGGACCGGATCAATGGGTTCCAACGTGGGGCCGGCCGTGATCAAAACCTTTTTTCCCGCCAAAAGCCGGCGATTGGAGAAAAAGTGCTCCACCCATTCGACAATCTGCTCCGGTTCCGCCATGCGCCCTTTGCCGACGTAACCGCAAGCCAGTTGTCCTTCGCCCGGCTCAATGAACAAAATGCCCCTTTTTCTCAGAATCGCGATGTTTTCTTGCACTGCCTGGTTTTCATACATATTGACATTCATTGCCGGCGCCAAAACAACGGGCGCCCGGGTCGCAAGTAACGTGGTGGACAACATGTCATCGGCCAAGCCGTGAGCCATTTTGGCAATGATGTTTGCCGTGGCCGGAGCAATCACGAACAAATCGGCATGATCCGCCAAGTCAATATGATTTACCACTTCCGGCCGGTGCTCGTCAAACGTGTCCACCGTTACATGGTTCCGCGATAACACCTGCAGAGTGAGAGGAGTGATAAACTTCGTCGCTGACCCGGTCATGATGACACGGACATCCGCTCCGCGCTGGGTCAACTGACTTGCCACGGTCGCCGCTTTGTAAGCTGCAATGCCTCCGGTGATGCCCAATCCAATTCGTTTTCCCTTCACGATGATGTTTCCTCCTCTCTTCGATCCGTCCGCAATCGGGACCACAAACGCCGTGCACCGTGTGACACGGTGCACCGGATCAATACGCTCTTTCGCCCTCTGCCACCACATCCCTTCGCCTGTTCCAATCCAAACAACCGCTGGGAATGAATGGTGAAATGAAGGATGAGTGCCACATAGAAAAATAACAACCTGTACAGGTTGTTATTTTTCATTCGCGTGATGTCGGGACGAGAATATCAGCTGCAATCTCTTCCAACGCCATTCCCACATATTTTTGGGATTTGGGCTCCAATTGCGTGCTTTCACCTTCCAACAGGCTCCGGGCCCGTTTGGCCGCCAACACCACCAATGAATATTTGCTGTCCGCTTTTTGCATCAATAAATCGATCGATGGATATAACATGATCAAACCCTCCATCCACTACGCGTCTTCACTGATTTTCAACCGATCCGTCCGGCAATGTTCCGCCATCACAATGGCGCGGATCCGTTCGCAAGCTTTGTCCACTTCATCGTTGATGACGACATAATCGTATTGATCGATTTGTTTCAATTCATCGCTTGCCGCTTCAAGCCGGAGGTTCAACACCGATTCGCTTTCGGTTCCCCGATGGATGATCCGTTGACGCAACTCTTCAAACGAAGGGGGAACCAAAAAGATGAAAATGCCTTGCGGATATTTTTCCTTCACCTGCATGGCACCTTGCACTTCAATTTCCAAAACGACATCCCGGCCTTTTGCCAGTGTCTCCTCGACGAAGTGCCGGGGCGTGCCGTAATAGTTTCCCACATATTGAGCCCATTCAATCAGTTCATCTTCTTCAATCATTTTTTCAAACTCTTGGACGGACTTGAAAAAATAGTTGACTCCATCCACTTCTCCTTCACGGGGGGAACGGGTGGTTGCGGAAATCGAATACGTCAGTTCGGGCATCATTTCACGCAATGCTTTGCAAACCGTTCCTTTCCCGACACCGGAAGGTCCGGAAATCACAACCAAAAGCCCTTCATTGACATAATTTGCTTTCATCTCAAAGCCCTTCCTACTCCACAATTTCTTCATGTTGCTCTTTGTTCGCCAAACGGTGAGCCACCGTTTCCGGCTGAACCGCGGATAAAATGACATGGTCGCTGTCCGTGATGATGACCGCCCGGGTCCGGCGTCCATATGTAGCATCAATCAGGACACCGCGTTCCCTCGCTTCCTGAATGATCCGTTTGATGGGAGCCGAATCCGGACTGACAATCGATACAATACGGTTGGCAGATACAATATTTCCAAATCCAATGTTGATTAATTTAATACCCAAATCAAAGTGCCTCCTCACCCATGTTCAATATTCGTTGGGAAAGAGCCTGAATTTCTTAAACCATTGATTACCTACTACGCTATTTTAGACCGTTTCCCCTTAATAATCAATGTATTACTCAATATTTTGCACCTGTTCTTTCATTTTTTCCAGTTCACTTTTGCATTCAATGACATACTTGCTGATCGCCTTTAAGTTGGCTTTGGAGCCGACGGTGTTGACTTCCCGGTTCATTTCCTGGATCAAAAAGTCCAGTTTCCGCCCGATTGGTTCTTCTTTTTCCAACGTTTTTCGAAATTGGTCCATATGGCTTTTCAACCGGATCAACTCTTCGGTGATATCCGCTTTTTCCGCCCAGATCGCCGCTTCCGTCAAGATCCGGTCGGGATCAATGTCAGAATGACCCAGCCATTCCTCCAGCCGCTTCCGCAATTTGTTTCCGACATGCCGGCTCACCTCGGGAGCGAGCTCTTCCATTTCCTCCACATACTCATCCAGGCGGTCCACTCTCTTCATCAGATCCCGGCTCAAATGGATGCCTTCTTGTCTTCGCATTTTTTTCAAAGACGTTAAAGCCGTCTCCACCGAAGCCAAAACGGACTCTTCATACTCCTCCACCGAAGGCTTCACTTCCTCAATCAGCCACAGCTCCGGCTTGTTGATCAAATCCGCCATGGTTAATCCGGGAGCAATCCCCCATTTTTCATTTAAAGTTTTGCCGGCAGAAATAAAACTCTCCAACAGGTTCCAATCCACTTCCGCTTTTCGTTCGGGGGGCTTCATCCCTTCGATGGTGACAAAAATGTCCGCTCTGCCTCTGCGGATCGCTTGCTGGACTTTTTTCCGGATCAAATCTTCCAGTACCATCCACCCGTTTGGCATGCGGATCACCATATCGAGGAAACGATGGTTCATCGTGCGAATCTCGGTGACAATCCGGACTCCGTCCCTTTCGATTTCGCCGCGTCCATATCCTGTCATACTGACTGCATTTGTTATCGTACCCATCTATCCAGCCCTCTCCATCTCATTGTTCATCTTAATGATAATGAACTTGCTCTGGTGAAATCAAACGGAGGATGGACGCAGAATTTCATTTTATTTTACGATTCTCGCCCAATCGATTGTATGCTTCCGGACGGATTCCTGATAGAATAAATCCATATAAATTTTAAAATTAAAGGAAGAAGGAAAATGGCAAATAAACTCGTCAAAGGAACCGTTATATTAAGCATTGCAACGTTATTCACCAAAATTCTCGGTGCTTTGTTCTGGGCCCCGTTTCAAAATATTGCCGGGGACGAAACCGTTGGTCTTTATCGCATATCTTTCCCATTTTACACGATCTTGCTCATGATCGCCTCCGCCGGAATCCCGATCACCGTTTCCAAATTTGTTGCGGAACGGCTGGCCCAAGGGGATCGTTTGGGGGCCCGGCGGGTATTAAAAGCGGCTTCCATCATTTTGAGCCTGACCGGATTGGTCGCCTTTTGCATTTTATTTTTCGGAGCAAAATTCATATCCCATGTGTTGCTTGACAACCCGCCGACCGAGTCTTCCTTGAAAGTTTTGGCCCTGGCCATTTTGATTGTTCCAGTGATGGCGGTTTACCGTGGATATTTCCAAGGACATCAACAAATGATGCCAACCGGCATTTCGCAAGTTGTGGAACAAATCGTTCGCGTGGGTGTGGTGATCGGTCTTACATACTGGATGGTTGAAGCACAATTTTCGCAAGAACTGGTCGCCGCCGGAGCCACTTCCGGAGCTTTTGCCGGGGCGCTGGGCGGGCTGGCCGTCGTGCTTTGGTATAACTTCCGGGACGTAAAGAAACTCAAAAAAGAACCCGTCACCACGGAGCAAGACTCCAAACCAAAAGAGCCCTTGGGCCGGCTGGCCAAGCAAATCGTCCTTTATGCTTTGCCGATCTCACTTGGTTCCCTGGTCCTGCCGTTGATCGGCTTGATTGATTCCTTCACCGTCCCGCGGTTATTGATGAATATGGGATATTCGGAAAGCATGTCCAACACGCTGTTCGGGATTTACGGACGCGGGGAACCTTTTGTCAATGTGATTTCGACCTTTTCCTCTTCGTTGACTTTGGCGCTGATTCCCACCATCTCCGCCCATATTGCCAAACAGGAGATGAAAGCGGTCGAGCACAAAGTCAAACAAGCCTGGTTGATGACCTTGATCGTCAGCTTGCCGTCCGTCATCAGCCTCGTCATTTTGGCCCGGCCGTTAAATATCATGATGTATCAAAACGACAGCGGAACCCTGACCTTGTCCGTTCTGGCTTTCTCCGCCATTTTCAGCACCCTGGCGGTCACCAGTTCCGGCATCCTTCAGGGAATGGGCTACAATAAATTGCCGGTTCGCCATTTGATGATCGGAGCGGTTTGCAAAATGGCCGGAAATTTCGTCTTCGTGCCGTGGTTTGGCATTACCGGTTCTGCCGTCTCCATGGTTTTGGCATATATCATCGTCTGCTTTTTAAACACTTGGATGGTGGTCAAAAAAACCGGCATCCACGTCGATGTCACGCGTCAGTTTGTCAAACCGGCCCTGTGCAGCGGATTGATGGGGATCTTTTTAATCGGCTTGTATACATTGACAACCGGATGGTTTGATCCCTTGCACATTTCGCGTATATCGAACGCCTTGCTGAGCGTTGTTTTGGGGATTTTGGCCGTTCTCATCTACGGCATTTTCTTGTTGATGACGCGAACCATCGGCGAAAATGAAATCCGCCTACTCCCCAAGGGCCATCTGATTTTGTCCTTCCTGAAAAAAACCGGGCTGTTGAGACCGGAAAAACCGGGGATCACTGCATAAAAAAATAAAAAGGCATCTTCGCAAACTGAAGATGCCTTTTTTATTTTGTCTTATTGTTGATTTAACAAAGAATGCCTCCGGGAATACGTGAAGTAAATGATAAGTCCGACCAAAAACCAGACTGCAAAGGCAATCCAGGTAAAGACAGCCAGATTGGAAATCAAGAACAAACAGGCAAAAATGGCGATTGCCGGAATCACCGGAACTCCCGGGCAACGGAACGGACGCGGCAAATCAGGCTGGGTATAACGCAGGATAATCACGCCGAGCGAAACAACCGTAAACGCAAAGAGCGTTCCGATGTTCACAAGTTCCGCCAATTTCTCCAAAGGCAGAAGCGCTCCGACAAAAGCCGCAATGGTTCCGATAATCCATGTGCTGGTGTACGGTGTTTTATATTTGGGATGAACCCAGGAAAACGCCTTTGGCAACAAACCGTCCCGGGACATGGAGAAGAAAATCCGGGTTTGCCCGTAAAGCATTACCAAAATCACGGTGGTCATCCCCATGATTGCCCCCAGATCGATTACACCGGCAAACCAATCTTGCTGCGCTTTCTGCAAGGCCAGCGAAATCGGGTGAGAAAGGTCTTTGGCAAACTCCTGATACGGAACAATCCCCGTCATCACCAGTGTTACAATCACATACAGCAACGCGCAAATCCCGAGCGAGGTCAACAAACCGATCGGCAAATCCCGTTTGGGATTCCGTGTTTCTTCTGCAGCTGCAGCAACCGCATCAAACCCGATAAAAGCAAAGAATACAAGAGCGGCTGCGGAAAAAATCCCCTCAAATCCAAACGGGGCAAACGGCTCCCAGTTGGACGGCTTCACATAAAATGCCCCCACGATGATAAAGAGCAGAACCACAGCCACTTTAATGATCACCATGATATTATTGGCCTTTTTCGACTCCGTGATTCCGCGCGAGAGCAAAAACGTAATGATCATGACAATCAAAAATGCAGGCAAATTAAAATAGGTGGTGACTCCTTCCACCGCTCCGGGTGCCGCGGTCAGTGCATCCGGAAAATGAATACCAAAACCACCCAGCAAGGATTGGAAATAACCCGACCAACCCACCGAAACCGAACTGACTGCGAACATGTATTCCAACACCAAATCCCAACCGATAATCCATGCGATAATTTCTCCCAAGGTTGCATAACTGTACGTATAAGCGGATCCTGAAACCGGAGCCATCGATGCGAATTCAGCATAAGCCAGTGCCGAAAACGCACAAGCGATGGCGGCAATGACAAAGGAAACGGCAAGGGCCGGACCCGCTTTGAGTGCACCGGCTCCCGTCAGCACGAAGATGCCTGTGCCGATGACCGCCCCGATTCCAAGCATGGTTAAATCAAAGGCGCCTAAGTCCCGCTTTAATTTTCCTCCTTTTTGCGACTCCGCAAGTGCATTGGAAATGTCTTTTTTCCGGAATAAATTCACCTGTCTCTCCTCCTGTATATAGGGCGTCCATTTCAATCAAATCAACTAATCGTCACAGCTTTTTTCATTTTGTCCCGAAATCGGTCAACCATCACAAAAACGCCATTGTTTTTTTATTTGAATATTTCAAAATACACTGATGAAATAAAACGAACCACCTCTCCCTTTGATCGACTTTAGCCATTTTTCCAACAATTCATCCTTTTTGGAACAAAAAACACGAATATGATTTCAAATAAAACTATTTATATATTAATTAATTTGCTTGTTATTTTCAACTAATAAAAAATATTTTTGGTATAACTTGGAGGAAATGGCTTCACAAACAGGATCCTTTTTGTAAGCGGTTTCAGCGGAGTTTGGCCGGATAAACGGTATCCAGCCAATCTCCGCCGGTAATTATAACCAGCTGTCCAACGTGTTTTGGTCCAATTTTTTGATGACGGCCGTCAACAACCGGGCAGCCTGTTCAAAATCATGCCTGGACATCAATGAATTATGACTGTGTACATACCGGGTGGGGAAACCGATCACCACCGTCGGGCATCCGGTTCCGTGCAAATGGAATTTTGCCCCGTCGGTCCCGCCGCCCATCAAAGCATCCACCTGCAATGGAATTTCCAACTCTTCAGCGGTATCCATCACCAAATTTCTCAATCCGGTATGCGGGATCATGGTATAATCCATGATAAACATCAACGGGCCTTCCCCCATCGCCGCTTCCCCGGGATGTCCTTCAAAGCCCGGAATGTCATAAGCCATCCCAACATCCAACGCAAAGGCAATGTCGGGCTTCACCAATTCCGCGAGCGTTCCCGCTCCCCGCACGCCGACTTCTTCTTGCACGGTGGCTCCGCCGTAGACAACATTGGGATGCGCCTCATCTTTCAGTTGCCTCAACACCTCAAGGGCCAGCGCACAACCCGCGCGATTATCCAGCGCTTTTCCTCCCCAAATCTTTCCGTCTTGCATGGTGAAAAAATCGGATACCGGAACCACGCTGTCTCCCGGACGAATCCCCATTTCTTCGGCTTCCGCCCGGCTTTTCGCACCGATATCAATGAACATTTCCTTGATGTTCATGACTTTTTTCCGTTCTTCCGCTTTTAAGGCATGAGGCGGTTTCGAACCGATCACTCCCAAGTATTCGCCTTTGCGGGATTGAACCACCACACGGTGGGATAACATATTGTGTGCCCACCAACCGCCCAATGGTTGAAACTTTAAAAAGCCTTTCTCGGTAATGTATGTAACCATGAAACCGATTTCATCAAGATGCCCGGCAAGCAAGATTTTGGGTCCGGCGGCATCTCCCGTTTTTTTCCCGGCCAGTCCCCCGAGACGGTCGGTCAGGATCTCCTCCGACAACGGTTCCAAATGTTTTTGGAACACTTGCCTGACTCCTCTTTCATTTCCTGGAACCCCTTTGGCATTGACCAGTTCCTCCATCAAATTTTGCAAAGCGTCCATAGAATCTGTCCTCCTGCCTTTATAGCCTCTGTGATGGATCGATAAAAATGACTTATTTTTTTATTATCACATAAAATTTATAATATATGCAATAACAGAGCAAATCGCTCCGCACGCCTCCAAACGGATTTGTCAATCAACTTCTGGATGGTTCTCCATCCCGCTCGCGTTTTCATGCTTAAAAAGCCTGCAAATAAAAAAATCCGGCTCATCGGAAGGATGAAACCGGATGGGTCCAAACCAAGTGGCAACGTTTCAGAAATTCAACCGTTTGAGCAATTCTTCTTTTTCTTTTTCGAACCCTGGCTTTCCGAGCAAGGCAAACATGTTCTTTTTGTAAGCTTCCACCCCGGGTTGGTCAAACGGATTAACCCCCAACAAATACCCGCTGATTCCACACGCTTTTTCAAAGAAATACACCAGTTGTCCGAATGCATACGGACTGTGCTCGCTCACGGAGACCACCAGGTTGGGCACATGGCCGTCCGTATGGGCCAGCATGGTTCCTTCAAAAGCCTTGCGATTGACAAAATCCAGTTCTTTGCCCGCCAGGTAGTTCAGTCCGTCCAAGTCACCGGCATCTTCCGGAAGGGTGACGGATTTGCGGGATTTTTCCACAAACACCACGGTTTCGAAAATGTTGCGCAAGCCTTCCTGAATGTATTGCCCCATGGAATGCAGGTCGGTGGTGAAATTGACTGATGCCGGGAAAATTCCTTTTTGGTCTTTTCCTTCACTTTCCCCGTAGAGCTGTTTCCACCACTCGCTGAAATATTGCAAAGACGGATCATAGTTGACAAGAATCTCGGTGGTTTTTCCTTTGCGGTACAACGCATTTCGCACCAATGCATATTGGTAGCTCTCATTTTCCGCCAACTCCGGATTCCCGTACCGTTTCATCCCAGCCCGGGCTCCCGCCATCATTTCATCGATGTCGATTCCGGCCGTGGCAATCGGCAAAAGCCCGACAGCGGTCAACACCGAGTAGCGTCCGCCCACATCGTCCGGAATGACAAATGTTTCATATCCTTCTTCATCGGCCAATTTTTTCAAAGCGCCTTTTTTCCGGTCGGTGGTGGCATAAATCCGGCGACGGGCTTCTTCTTTTCCGTAGCGTTTCTCCATGTACTCACGGAAAATCCGGAAAGCAATGGCCGGTTCCGTTGTGGTTCCGGATTTGGAAATCACATTGACACTGACTTCTTTTCCTTCCAGCACCTCCAACAGATCCGCCACATAAGTGGAAGCAATGTGATGGCCCACAAAATAGATTTCCGGCACTTTTCGCCCGGTTTTCGCCAATTGGTTATGAAACGTATGGGTCAACATTTCAATCGCTGCACGCGCTCCCAAATAGGAACCGCCGATCCCGATCACCACCAGGGCGTCCGAGTCGGATTGAATTTTTTGCGCCGCCTTTTTAATCCGCTCATACTCTTCGCGGTCATATTTTTCCGGCAGTTCCAGCCAACCGAGAAAATCAGATCCGGCTCCGGTGCCCGTATGTAGCAATTCGTGCGCCATTTTGACCGCCGGAGCCATCTGATCGATTTCCTGCCCGCTGAAAAAAGCTTTGGCTTTGGTGTAATCAAACGTAATCACGTTTTTCATGTTTTTTCACCCTCATTCTCCGATTCCTGGTTTTACGGTTTTTCCATGAATAAACCAATCTTCATTTTAATGTAACCGATAAGTCATTTCAAAAAACAATCAAGGAGCATGTTCAAACGAAAGCGTTCCCATTTCTACATTTCCCCGATTTGTTCCGGTTCATTTGAAGCAAATGATGATTCCGTGTATAATCCAGAAAAAAGTCAAAGGGGATTGTTATGCACAGACGAAATCATCTGATCCTGACGCTGATCTGTCTGTCTTTTTTTCTGTTCTTCACCGGATGTGTCCAAGCCGACATTCATGTGGACATCCACCGCGACGGATCCGGAACCTACCAAGTGAAAATCCTCACCAATGATTTGATCCTCACCAATCTGGGCAATGTCAAAACCCGGCTGAAGCAGCAAGGATTTCAGCTGCGGGAGATTTCAGAAGGATCCCAAAAAGGCTTTGTGGCCGAAAAAAGGGTCCAAAGCGTGATCGAGGAACCACCATCAAAAACCTTTGAGTCTCTGCAACCGACCGGCTCTGCACCTGCATCGGGGCCAAAAGACGACGGCGGTTTAAACGTGGAACATCAATTTTTCACCTCCCAGATCATTTATCGGGATGTGATCGACTTTTCGGATGAAATGCCCCGGCAAGACCTGGCGGAATGGATTCTGGAACAAATGAATTTCCGTTTTCATCTCACCACTCCGCTTCAAGCGGACGAACATAACGCAACCTCCGTGGAAAACGGCGGAAAAACCTTGACATGGCAGATCGATCCGGCCAAGCCCAATCCTGTCTATGTTGTTTATGTCATTCCCAATCCCTATACATGGAGTGTGATTTTGCTGATCGCCATCATCGGTTTGGTCGCCGGGATCATTTGGGGGATCCGCATGCGCCGCAGCAAAAAAAGAACAGGAGATTCCACAACAGAACCTCCCGTTTCCTTCCGTTGGGACAACCGAAAGTAATCAGCCACGGGTATGGCGTCAGTCCAGCCATACCCCTTCATAAACAAATTCAGCTGGCCCCGTCATATAAACATGTTGATCTTGTTCATTCCATTCGATGAGCAATTCGCCTCCCAAAAGCTTTACCCGGGCCGTCCGGTCAAGGCGGCCGGCAAGCACCCCCGCCACGACCGTCGCACAAGCGCCGGAGCCGCAAGCCATGGTTTGCCCGACGCCCCGCTCCCACACACGCATCCATACCTCTTGTGGCGACTGGAACGTGACAAACTCGATGTTTGCTTTTTGCGGAAACATATCATGTTTTTCCAGAACGGGTCCCCACTTTTCGACCGGAAACTTGTCTAAATCCTCCACTTCAATCACCGCATGAGGATTCCCCATGGACACGGCCGAAAACCGAAATGAGACCCCGTCCGCTTCAATCGTTTGGTTCACCGCTTTTTCCCCGCTCAACCGGACGGGAATCTCCGCTGGTGCCAAAACGGGTTTCCCCATATCCACCCTCACGTTTTTCCCATCCGTCCAAACCGGTTGCACCCCCACTTTGGTTTCGATCGCAAACGTATTTTTCCGGCTTGAAATTTTTTCATAATAATATTTGGCCACACAGCGCATGGCATTGCCGCATTGTTCCGCCATCGATCCGTCCGAATTAAAGATCCGCATGGAAAGATCCGCTTGATCGGACGGATACATCACCACCAGGCCATCCGCACCGGCTCCCGTGTGTCGGTCACACATCTTCCGTGCCAACGCCGAACATTCATCAAAAGACGGCTTTTGGGTCTGGTGGATGAGAATAAAGTCGTTTCCAAGTCCGTGCATTTTCGTGAAATTCATGATGTCGTTCTTTTCTCCTTCCCATCATCACTGTACGACGGTTTTCATCGGTTTGCGGTAAAAAACCGTGCGCAGGACATCGAACAATCCGGCCAGAATGACGGGCATCGTGGAAGTCACCGTTACAAGGATCCATTCCCTGAGACCGAGCGGGACCGTGTGGAAGACCGGCCCGAGCGGCGGATAATAAATCACACCCAGCAAGAGAACAGCCGAAGACAACACAGCCAACACCAACATGGGGTTATCCAGCGGCGTGCGTTGGAAAATCGTCCCTTGCGAACGGCAATCAAACACATAAATCAACTGGGAAAGGACCAGTGTGGCAAAGGCAACCGTTTGTGCCCGCACCAGATTCTCCGGCGTTTCGACATAAGAAATCCAAAAAGCGGCCAAAGAGCAAAATCCGATAAGCAGACCGCGGGTCACAATTTTCCATCCGACGCCGCGGGCAAAAATGCTTTCCCGGCTGTCGCGCGGCGGCCGCTGCATCGCATTTGCCTCCGCCGGATCCACTCCGAGGGCCATGGCCGGCAATCCGTCCGTCACCAGATTCACCCACAAGATCTGGATCGGTACAAGCGGCAAAGGCAAACTTGCCAGCATCGCCAAAAACATGATCAAAATCTCCCCGACATTGCTTGCCAACAAATAACTGATGAATTTCCGGATATTTTCGTATATATTCCGGCCTTCTTCCACGGCCGCTACGATGGTGGCAAAATTATCATCGGCCAGGATGAGCGAAGAGGCTTCCTTGGACACATCCGTCCCCATGCCTCCCATGGCAATCCCGATATCCGCCGCTTTAATCGCCGGGGCATCATTCACTCCGTCGCCCGTCATCGCAACAACATGTCCTTTTTTCTGCAATGCTTTGACAATCCGCAATTTATGTTCGGGCGAGACCCGTGCATACACATCCACATCATTGACAATCTTGATAAACTCTTCGTCCTTCATATTGTAAAGATCTTGTCCGGTCAGTGTCAAACCGCCGGGCCGCTTGATCTCCAGCTCAGCAGCAATGGCTTCGGCCGTCGCCTGATGATCCCCGGTAATCATGACCGTCTTGATCCCGGCCTGCCGGCTCTGCTGGATGGCTTCTTTCACGCCGGGACGGGGCGGATCCATCATGCCCGTCAGCCCGACAAAAATCAAGCGTTGTTCCATTTGCCAATCTATTGAGTCCGGGTTGGCCGGTTTGATTTCCCGATAGGCAAAGGCGAGATTCCGCAATGCTTTGGCTGCCAATTGCTCATTCATTTGCATGATTTTTTTGCGCTTGGCTTCCGTCAAAGGCACCACTTTCCCATCCGTCAGAAGATGGGTGCATTTATTCAACAGAACATCCGGCGCCCCTTTGGAAAAAAGAAAATGTTTCCCCGCCTGTTTCACCCAGACCGACATCATCTTGCGCTCGGAATCGAAAGGAAATTCTTTTACCCGTTCCCACTTTTTGTCCAAATGTTTCCGGTCAAATCCCGCTTTTTGCGCAACAACCAGCAGCGCTCCTTCCGTGGGATCGCCGTCCAATTCCCATTGACTCTTTTTGTTTAACAACCCTTTTTTACTTTTTTGGATAAATGACGCATTATTGCATAAGGCCGCAATCTCCATCAGCCTTTTCAAGGACTCCCACTTTTGGACATCCACTTTTTTCTGCTCCAACAAAATGTCCCCCCCGGGATCATAACCGTTCCCGGTCACTTGAAACAGCACCTGATCCGCCCAAATGTGGGTCACCATCATTTTGTTTTGCGTCAATGTTCCGGTTTTATCCGAGCAAATCACCGTTGCACAGCCCAAAGTTTCCACCGACGGAAGTTTGCGGACGATAGCCTGCCGTTTGATCATCCGTTGCACACCCAAGGCCAGCGCAATCGTCACAATCGCCGGCAACCCTTCAGGAATGGCGGCAACCGCCAATGAAACCCCGGCCAGGAACATCTGATACACATCATGCCCGTGAATGATTCCGGTCACAACAACCATCGCGGTCAAAATGAGGGACACAACAATCAGCACTTTTCCCAGTTGCTCCAACCGGCGCTTCAATGGAGTGTCCGTCCCTTCGGCCGTTTTGATTAAATGGGCGATTCTTCCCATCTCCGTGGCCATTCCTGTGGAAACGACAATGCCCGTTCCACTCCCCCGCACGACCATGGTCCCCATATATCCCATGTTTTTCCGGTCACCGATGGCCACATCCTGCCGCAAGAGCGCTTCGCTTTGTTTTTTAACCGGAACCGATTCTCCGGTCAGGGCTGATTCTTCAACGTATAAGCTTTCCGTATGGATCCAGCGCACATCGGCCGGGATCCGGTCCCCGCTTTCTACGGACACGATATCCCCGGGAACCAGCCGGAAAGCTTCGATTTTTTTCCACTCCCCATCCCGTTTGACTTTGGCAACCGGCGCCGATAATTTTTTCAAAGCCTGCAGGGACTTTTCCGCACGCATCTCCTGAAAAAATCCCAGTCCCGCGTTTAAGATGATAATTGCAATGATGGCTACGGCATCGGTGTATTCTCCCAGCAATCCGGAAATCAACGTCGCCGCCAATAAAACCAAAACCATGAAATCCTTGAATTGATCGACAAACAAAGCAAAAAGGGAAGATTTTTCCCCTTCCGACAACTGATTGAGTCCGGTCTGCTTAAGTCGTTCTTGCGCCTCTTTGTCATGGAGTCCAACGGATGGATTCACCTGAAAGTGAGAAGCAACATCCTCTGTCTCCCAGTCAATCCAACGTCCTTGCTCTGCCAAGATTCTTCCTCCTTTTTCCGGAACGATTACTTTCAATGTATTCAGACGAGCTGTCAAACATACCTGAACCGGACAATCGGATTTCCGTCGGAACCAAGATATTGTAAAATGGAAAAGTGTGATGACTTTTGAAACTGGAATAAAGGATGAAACCTATGTCATATGACGGATTGGTCACCCGGGCTGTGGTGAAGGAACTCAATCAGGCACTTGCCGGCGGCAGAATCACCAAAATCTATCAACCGGGTGAATTTGAATTGCTTTTGGTGATTCGCTCGCAAGGAAAAAATCATAAATGTCTGCTTTCGGCCCATCCGGCCTATCCCCGTGTCCAACTGACCCGGTCTTCTTACGAGAATCCCAAAGAACCTCCGATGTTTTGCCGTTTGGTCCGGAAACACCTGGACGGCGGAATCATAGAAAGCGTGGACCAAATCGGATTGGAACGAATCGTCCACCTCCATCTTCGCGCCAAAAATGAATTGGGGGACTTCGTTTCGCGCAAGCTGGTCGTCGAAATCATGGGCCGGCACAGCAATATTATTTTGGTGGATCCTGACACAGGCACCGTCCTTGACGGAATTCGACGGGTCAGCCATGCCATGAGCCAATACCGGCAAATCTATCCGGGGGCTTCCTACACGGAACCGCCATCGCAAAACAAGGAAAATCCGCTGGAAGTGACAAAAGAGCGGTTTATCGCCGGGTTTGATTACAACCAAGGCCGTTTGGACAAACAAATCGTCCAGCGGTTCACCGGAATCAGCCCGCTCATTGCCAAAGAAATCATTCACCGGGCCGGATTGGGCAGCCGTGACCAACTGTGGGAAGCTTTCTCCCGATTGATGGAGAAGGCCAAGAATCACGAGTATGCCCCCGCGATCATGCAAACAGGGAAAAAGACCGTATTTTCCGTGTGGCCGCTTTCCCATATGGAAGAAACCGTCTATCGCACGGATTCCATCAGCCAACTTTTGGACCATTTTTATTACGGCAAAGCCGAACGCGACCGGATCCGCCAGCAAACCTCCCAGCTGATGCGCAAGTTAAAAAACGAAGTGGATAAAAACAAGAAAAAGATCAAGATCTTGCAAAAAGAATTGAAACAAGCAGAAAAAGCGGACCATTACCGCATTCTGGGAGAATTGGTCACAGCCAACCTGCACCAAATCAAGCGGGGGGAAAAAACGGTTGAGGTGATCAATTTTTACGACCCGGATGCCCCGGCCCTGACAATTGAACTCGATCCCACCCTCAGCCCGGCGGAAAACGCGCAACGATACTTTAAAAAATACAACAAATTAAAAGCATCCCTAAAATGGAACCAAGAACAGATCGAAAAATCCCGGGCCGACATCGAATATCTTGAATCGGTCCTTACCCAAATCGAAAATGCCGGGTTAAAAGATATTGAGCAGATTCAGGAAGAATTGGCGGAAGAAGGGTGGCTGAAAAAAACTTCCCGGCAAAACAAGCCGCGTAAAAAAGAAGCTCCCGTCCCTTATGAGGCGACGGCAAGTGACGGAACCCCGATTCTGATCGGGAAGAACAACAAACAAAACGACTATTTAACCCACAAGCTGGCCGCTTCCTCCCATATCTGGCTGCACACCAAAGACATTCCCGGTTCGCATGTCGTCATTCGCGCCAGCCAGGTCCGGGACGAAACGCTCTTGGAAGCCGCCATGTTGGCCGCCTATTTCAGCAAAGCCCGGGATTCCTCCCAAGTGCCGGTCGATTACACACAGATCAAACATGTCAAAAAACCGGCCGGCGCCCGCCCCGGCTTTGTCACTTACGATCATCAACAAACGATCTATGTCACGCCGGAAAAAGAAGTGATTATGCGGCTTTTAAACAATCAAAACCTAAAATAACAGAAGAAAGGAGTCAGATTTCCTCTGACTCCTTAAATTTTGCAAAACGCAATTAATAACAGGATGCAGCCTGCCCCTTCATCATGGATCACTTTTCCGGATCAAGCCGCCTGAGCGCCCCGGTGGATTTTGGTCTTTGGTCACCTGGGCAGTTGACCGGTTTAGCAGATGATGAAATGAGAAAAATGAACACGCTCTTGCTCCATGCTTTTTCCGGGTTTTCCCCCGACCGGCTTGCAAAACAAAAAGGCCCCGCCTTGGCGAAGCCTTTGGGACCGCGATCGTCATCGGTTTCCGCGGCTTCCCGGTTTTGTGACGGGGATCCCTTTTTTGCACAGGGGACAATCTTTGGAGTCAAAACTTTCGATCTCCACCTTCTTTAAAGCCAGGTAAGGCTGGCGAAACGGATTTTGCCCGCCGGTCCGGTCCACAATGGAACCGACGCCCACAACGTCTGCTTTTCTTTCTTCCAAGAGCCCGATCACTTCTTTGACCGATCCTCCGGTGGTCACCACGTCTTCCACCACCAATACCTTTTGGCCGGGAGCGACTTCAAAACCACGCCGAAGTTGCATCACCCCGTCTTTTCTCTCAGCAAAAATACATGGCACATTCAGGGCGCGGGCCACCTCATGGGCGATGATGACTCCACCGAGTGCCGGCCCGGCCACCAGATCCACGGAAATGCCTGCAAATTTTTTGGCCAACGCTTGTCCCGTTTTTTCGGCATCATCCGGATGCATCAAAAGCTGTGCACATTGCATATACCGGGCGCTGTGGCGACCCGAGGACAAAAGGAAGTGTCCTTCTTTCAGCACCTCTCTTCGTTTCATCGCTTTTTCCAAGGACCAAGCCATCTGTTCCACTCCTTTTTTAACAAATCTCTTCCACCAGGGACTGAAAGGCTTTTTTCGGATCCGGCGCTTGTGTCACCGGCCGGCCGACCACCAGGTAATCGGCTCCGTTCAACACAGCTTCCCGGGGAGTGACGATTCGTTTCTGATCGTTATTTGAAAAGCCTTGGGGGCGGATGCCGGGTGTCACCGCCAAAAATCCCGGTCCGGCCGCTTGTTTGACCCACCGGGCTTCCAACCCCGAACAAATCACCCCGTCCATCCCGGCATCGCAGGCCAACGACGCCAATTTCTGCACGGACTCACGTACATTCCCCGGGATGCCGAGTTCCTGGTTTAACATCCTCTGATCCGTGCTTGTCAGCTGGGTCACCGCCAGCAATTTCAACCGGCGGGATCCACCGGCATGTTTCTCGGCAATCTCCCGCGCTTTCTCCATCATTTTTCTGCCGCCGGAAGCATGGATGGTGACAAAATCCACCCCCAACCGGCTGAGCGATTCGATCCCCTTGGCCACCGTATTGGGGATGTCGTGAAGTTTCAAATCCAAAAAGATGGTATCGCCGGCATTTTTTCGTTTCTCCACCCATTGGGGTCCCGCGGAGAAAAACAGCTGATACCCCACTTTGATCAATGGCCGTTCGCCCGGGTCCCAAAGGGAAAGCAAGCGGTCTGCCTGCTTCTCATCCGGAACATCCAACGCGAGAAAGATACGATTTTGCGGATTTTCCATGGTTCCTCCTCCTTCCTCCTTTACACCAACACTCGGGCGAAATCCGGCTTTTTGAGCGGTTCCGCATGGAATTGAATCGATTCCAAGGTTTCCAAAAGAGCTTGCACCGTATCCAACGAGGTCAAACAAGCAACGCCATGTTCCACCGCTTCCCGGCGAATCCGGAAACCGTCCCGCTCCGGCGTTCTTCCCCGCGTCCAAGTGTTTACAACCAAATCGGCTTTTCCCTGGCGGATCCAATCCAAAATGTTGGGCGATCCTTCCTTCAACTTGTTCAACCGCTTCACGGGCAAGCCGGCTTTTTCCAGAACTTCCGCCGTGCCTTGGGTGGCGACAATGTGGTAACCCAACTCATAGAAACGTTTCATCAAGGGAAGTGCTTCTTCTTTTTCTTTGTCCCCGATGGTTGCCACCACTGTGCCAAAGCGCGGCATCTGGATGCCGGCGGCCATCAGGCCTTTGTAAACCGCCCGGGCATAATCCCGGTCTTTTCCCATCACTTCCCCGGTGGATTTCATCTCCGGCCCGAGGGCGATATCCACCTTCGTCAGCTTGTCAAAGGAGAAGACCGGCACTTTCACTGAAATAAACTCACTTTCCGGCCACAATCCGGACTGATCATATCCTTGCTCCCGCAAATTGACTCCGAGCATGATTTTGGTGGCCACTTGCGCCATGGGAATTCCCGTGACTTTGCTTAAGAAGGGAACCGTTCTCGATGACCGCGGATTGACTTCCAAGGTGTACAGTTCATTTTGATACAGAACAAATTGAATGTTGATGATTCCCTTGATGTGAAGCGCTTTGGCGATTTTTTCCGTGATCCGGGCAACCTGCTCTTTTTGCTCCCCGGTCAGGGTTTGCGGGGGATAAACAGCAATCGAATCCCCGGAATGGACCCCTGCCCGTTCGATGTGTTCCATGATACCGGGAATGAGGACTCTTTCCCCGTCGCAAATCGCATCCACTTCGACCTCTTTGCCCAACAAGTAACGGTCGATCAGGACGGGATGTTCCGGATTCACTTTGACCGCTTGCTCCATGTAAGAGCGCAGTTCCATTTCGTTATGGACGATTTCCATGGCACGCCCTCCCAGCACATAGGACGGACGGACCAACACCGGATATCCCAGGATCCGGGCGGCTTTTACCGCTTCGTCCACCGAAGTGACCGCCGTTCCCGGAGGCTGTGGAATTTGGAGGTCGCTCATCAACTGTTCAAATTTTTTCCGGTCTTCCGCACGGTCAATTTCCTCCAAAGAGGTGCCCAACAACCGGATGCCTTCATCCTGCAAGTCCCTCGCCAGATTCAAAGCGGTTTGCCCGCCGAATTGCACGATCACCCCGAGCGGATTTTCTTTTTCAATGATGTTGAGAACATCTTCTTTAAAGAGAGGTTCAAAGTACAGACGGTCAGAGATATTGAAATCCGTCGAGACCGTCTCCGGATTGTTATTGATGATCACCGCTTCATAGCCGGCTTTTTGGATGGCCATGATCGCATGCACGGTCGCATAATCAAACTCGACTCCCTGACCGATCCGGATCGGCCCCGAGCCGAGGACCACAATGCTTTTTGCTTTGCTTACCGCCACTTCGTCTTCAGATTCATAAGACGAGTAATAGTACGGGGTATTTGCGGCAAATTCCGCGGCGCAGGTGTCCACCATTTTATAAACCGGGACAATGTGGTGTTGTTTCCGCAACGCGCGAACCTCTTTTTCCGTCCGGTTTGTAAGGCGGCCGATCGCCCGGTCCGTCATCCCGAATTGCTTGGCCTTTCTGAGCAACTCCGGGGCAAGGGAACCGGATGCTTGCAACTCTTTTTCCATCCGGATGATGCGTCCGATTTTATGCAGGAAAAAACGGTCGATTCGGGTGAGTTGATGGGCTTCTTCCAGACTGTGTCCGCGCCGGAACCATTCCGCCAGCAAAAACAGCCGCTCATCATCCGGTTTTTGCAGCCGTTTTCTCAACTTGTCGCCGGGAATTCCCCCGGCTCCCGGCAGGTTCAAATCATCCTGCCCGATTTCCAGCGAACGCACCGCTTTTAAAAGCGATTCTTCCAATGTCCGCCCGATGGCCATCACTTCCCCCGTTGCTTTCATCTGGGTTCCCAATTCCCGGTTTGCCGAGACAAATTTGTCAAACGGCCAGCGGGGAATTTTGCAGACCACATAATCGATGGCCGGTTCAAAACAAGCACTGGTTTGTCCGGTCACCGGATTTTTTAATTCGTCCAGTGTGTAGCCCAGTGCAATTTTGGCAGCCACCCGGGCGATCGGATATCCCGTCGCTTTGGAAGCCAGCGCACTGGAACGACTCACCCGCGGATTCACTTCAATGACATAGTATTGGAAGCTGTGCGGATCGAGTGCAAACTGGATATTGCATCCGCCACGAATATCCAGGGCGCGGATGATTTTCAACGCCGCATTCCGGAGCATCTGGTGTTCCCGGTCCGTCAAGGTCTGACTCGGGGCAAACACGATGCTGTCCCCGGTGTGTACGCCCACCGGATCAAAGTTTTCCATGTTGCACACCACGATGGCGTTATCCGCGGCATCGCGCATCACTTCATATTCAATTTCTTTGTATCCTGCGATGCTCTGTTCAATCAGGCATTGGGTGATCGGGCTGTAACGGAGCCCGTTTTCAACAATCTCTTGCAATTCTTTTTCGTCTTTGGCAATGCCCCCTCCGGTTCCGCCCAGTGTGTAAGCGGGCCGGACGATCACGGGATAGCCGGCTTCTCCGGCAAACCGGAGCGCTTCATCGACCGTGTGCACAATTGCGCTTTCCGGAACCGGCTCTCCCAGCTCTTGCATCAATGCCCGGAACGAATCGCGGTCCTCTGCACGGGTGATCGCTTGCAGATCGGTTCCCAGAAGACGGACGCCTTCCCGTTTTAGAACCCCTTGTTTGGCCAATTCCACCGCCAAGTTTAAGCCGGTTTGCCCTCCCAGGGTGGGCAAAAGACCATCCGGACGCTCTTTGCGAATCACTTGCGTGATAAATTCGGCAGTCAGCGGTTCAATATAGACGCGGTCTGCCATGTTGGTATCGGTCATGATCGTGGCCGGATTGCTGTTGACCAAAACCACTTCCAATCCTTCTTCTTTCAGCGCCTGACACGCTTGCGTCCCGGCATAGTCGAATTCCGCGGCCTGGCCGATCACAATCGGCCCCGAACCAATCACCAAAATTTTCTTCAAGGTCGAATCTTTAGGCATTGACGGTCTCTCCCTTCCGTGCAAAAGACTCCATCATCTCAAGAAAACGGTCAAACAGATAACCCGAATCAAGCGGGCCCGGTGCCGATTCCGGATGATATTGGACGGTGAACACCGGCAGGGTTTTGTGCCGGAGCCCTTCGACCGTCCCGTCGTTCAACGCAATGTGCGTGATTTCCAATCCGGTGTTTTTCACCGAGTCAGAAGTGACGGCATACCCATGATTTTGCGAAGTGATCACGGTGCGTCCGGTTGCCAGCTCCTTCACCGGATGGTTTCCGCCGCGATGCCCGAACTTCATTTTTTCCGTGTCGGCTCCGGCGGCCAACGCGACCAGCTGATGGCCCATGCAAATGCCAAACAGCGGCACTTTCCCCATCAATTGTTGGATCGTTCGGATTCCCTCCGGCACGTCCTTGGGGTTCCCGGGACCGTTGGACAACATCACCCCGTCCGGCCGGAAGCGCATGATTTCTTCGGCTGAGGTACTGTAGGGAACGGTAATCACCTCGCAGTTGCGCTTCACCAACTCCCGCACAATGTTGTGTTTGGCTCCGAAATCCATCAAAACCACCCGTTTTCCCTTGTTCGGGGAAATATGAATGCTTTTGGTGCTGACACGCGCCACTTGGTCACGCATCAACGGAAACTTCAACTGTTCATTCAATTCCTCCAAACTCTCTTCGCCGGTGGTGATGATTCCCTTCATCGTTCCGTGCATCCGGATTTTGCGGGTCAGCATCCGGGTGTCGATTCCGGAAATTCCGATCAATCCGTATTCCTTCAAAAACGTTCCCAGCGGCAATTCGTTGCGCCAGTTGCTGGCATATTCGGCATACTCGCGCACGATCAAACCGTGAGCGTAAGGGCGCAGGGATTCGTTGTCATCGCGCGAGATCCCGTAGTTGCCGATCAGCGGGTATGTCATGACCACCATTTGCCCGCAATAAGAAGGGTCGGTTAAAATCTCCTGATAACCGGTCATGCTGGTGGTGAACACCACTTCCCCCCTTTTAAACCCTTCTGCCCCGAATGATTCGCCAACCAATAACGTACCGTCTTCCAACAGCAATCTTGCTTTCACGGACGCTCCTCCTTTTCCACTACATCAGGCAATCGTCATCTTGCCATGTCACTTTTCCGTTCAAGATGGTCAGAACCGGCCACCCTTTTAATTTCCAACCGGCAAACGGGGTGTTGCGGCCTTTGGAAGCAAAGTCCTTTGGATCAATCACTTTTTCCCGGTCCAGATCAATGACCGTGATATCGGCCGGTCCCCCTTCCACCAGGCGGCCGTAAGGCAACCGGAAAACTTCCGCCGGTTTCAAGGTCATCTTGTCCACCAATTCGTGCAACGTAATCACACCTTTTATGACCAGATGCGTATAAAGCAGCGGAAATGCCGTTTCCAAACCCACAATGCCGAACGGGGCCTGTTCGATTCCCGCCTGTTTTTCTTCCGCCGTATGCGGGGCATGATCCGTCGCAATCAAATCGATCGAACCGTCTTTCAAACCTTCGATCAATGCTTGCCGGTCTTCTTTGGAGCGGAGGGGCGGGTTCATTTTCCAATTGGGATCGGGTCCGGGGATATCTTCGTCACACAACAACAGATGATGCGGAGTCACTTCGGCCGTCACTTTTTGCCCGCGGGCTTTGGCCTCCCGCACCAGCCGGACGGACGCTTTGGTGCTGATGTGGCAAACATGGTAGTGCGCCCCTGTCTCTTCCGCCAGCAAAATGTCCCGCCCCACATGGACCGCTTCTGCAGACGAAGGGATTCCCATCAGGCCGTGCTTTTTTGCAAACACGCCTTCATGGACGCATCCGCCTTTGGCCAGCGTGTCATCCTCACAGTGGGCCACCACCGGAAGGTCTGCCGCCACGGCTTTCTTCATCGCTTCTTTCATCATTTTGGCGCTTTGCACGCCGACCCCGTCATCAGTGACACCGATTGCCCCGGCTTTCTTCATGCCGGCCATATCGGTCAATTCATCCCCCCGCTGTCCGATGGTGATGGCACCATAAGGCAAAACCCGGGCCAAACCGGTTTTCTTTGCGCGATTGATCACTTCTTTAATTTTGTCCGGCGAATCGGTGACAGGGTTGGTGTTCGGCATCGGCGCAATCGTTGTGAATCCGCCGCGCGCCGCCGCCCGGCATCCCGATTCGATCGTCTCTTTCTGCTCAAATCCGGGCTCGCGCAAATGAACATGCATATCAATCAGCCCGGGGCAAACCAGTTTTCCGTCGGCCCAAATCACCGTCACTTCTTCATCGGGACGGATCTCCGGGGCAATCGCCCGGATCTTTTGCCCGTCAATCCACAAATCTCTTTGCACCAATTCTTTGCTTTCCGGATCCAACAAGTTCCCGTTTTTCAGCAGGATACGCAACGAAAATCCCCTCCCATCGCTCTTTCCAAGGCCGCCATCCGCACCCAAACTCCGTTTTTCATCTGTTCGAAAATTTTCGAACGCTGATCTTCAACCATTTCATCTGCAATTTCCACGCCCCGGTTGACCGGTCCCGGATGCATGATGATGGCATCCGGCTTCATGAGCCGGGCCCGTTTACGGGTCAGCCCGAATTGCCTGAAATACGCTTGTGCAGAAGAAAACAGCGTTTGGTCATGCCGTTCCAACTGCACCCGCAGCATCATCACCACATCAGCTTCCCGGAGAGCATCTTCAAACGGCACATAAGGCGCCAGTTGTTCAATCTCTTCATCCCGCATTCCATCCGGACCGCTCACCATGATCTCCATGCCAAACCGGGACAACGCCCAGAGACTGGAACGCACCACCCGGCTGTGCTTGATATCGCCAATCATCGCTACTTTCTTTCCTTCCAACTCTTTAAAATGCTTCCTCATGGTGTACAAATCCAACAAGGCTTGTGTCGGGTGGGCCAGGCATCCGGCTCCGGCATTGACGAGCGCGCATTCCGGCAGCCGGTCGGCCAATTCCTGAAAAACACAGGGGTCGGCGTGCCGGATCACCACGACACGGACTCCGAGCGAAGACAAGGTTTTGACCGTGTCATACAGCGACTCTCCTTTGGCCGTGCTGGAAACTTCCGGAGAGAAATGAATCACTTCCATTCCCAACTTTTTTTCGGCCACTTCAAAGGAAAAGCGGGTCCGGGTGCTCGGCTCAAAGAACAGATTTGCCGCAAACCGCCCTTGATACGGTGCATGTCCCGGTTGCCAATGCTCCTCCCAATACTGCGCCCGGTCCAAAAGCGTTTGTATTTCATTTCTGGATAAATCCTTGGTATCAAACAAATGGTTGGGGGCGAACCTTCGCTTCGTCACAGTCAACTGAATCCCTCCTGTCTGTCAGGCTGCTTCCGCCAACTCTTTTTGCCGCGAATCTTTTTCAGGCAAGACCAGATTGAGCAGAATGCCGGTGACGGTTGCCAACGCCATCCCTTCCAATTCCAGATGGATGTTGGCCAATTTCAGCAACGCCCCTCCGACTCCGATCACCAGAATGACCGATGCAATCACCAGGTTGCGACGGTTATCCAGGTTCACTTGATTTTCAATCAGCATCCGCAACCCGCTGGAGGCGATGACACCAAACAACAGGATCGAAACGCCGCCCATCACCGGAGTGGGAATGGTTTGAATGAGTGCCGATATTTTTCCCACGAAACTGAACATGACAGCCAGGACAGCCGTTCCTCCGATCACCCAGACACTGAAAATGCGGGTCATGGCCATCACCCCGATGTTTTCCCCGTAAGTGGTGGCCGGAGGGCCGCCGACCAGGGCAGCGATGCTGGTGGCAAGCCCATCCCCCAACAAAGAACGGTGCAATCCGGGATCTTTCACCAAGTCTCTGCCCATGATGTTTCCTTGTACCACCAAGTGTCCGATGTGTTCGGCCAACACCACCAACACCACCGGCAACATCACCACAGTCGCATGCCACGAAACGACCGGTGCCGTCAACTCAGGAGCGGCAAACCACGGGGCTTCCCTCACCGTGGCAAAGTCCACCATCCCCATCATCAAAGCCGTCAGGTATCCGCCAATCAGCCCAAGCAGTATCGGGATGAAGCGAAGGAATCCGCTGAATGCTAAATTGGCCGTGATGGCGATTCCCAAGGTGACAAGTGCCACGATAAAGTTCTCCAAAGAATAAACCTGCAATTGAACCTTTTCATTTTCCGGATCGACGGATTGAATGGTTCCGTCCAATGCCGCCCATCCGCTTGCGGTTTGCGGCATGTCCACGATCACTTCTTTTTTGCTGGCCATGTCCACCGCCGTGCCTGCCAGCGAAAGGCCGATGACAATCACCACCGAGCCGATTACAACCGGGGGCAGCAAATGATCCAGCCATTTCACGCCAAACTGGTATACAATCAGGGCCACCACTCCGTAGGCAATCCCGACCAGGAAACATCCGAATAACGCTTCACCCAGATGCTTTCCTCCTTGGGAAATGGTGATCACCGGAACAATGAAGGCAAACGAAGACCCCAGATATGCCGGGATTTTGCCCCGTGTCACAATCAAATAGGCCAGCGTCCCGATTCCGCTGGATAACAGTGCGACGGCCGGATTCATCCCCGTCAACAACGGCACCAGCATCGTGGCGCCAAACATGGCGAACAAATGTTGAAAGCTGAGAAAGAGCCATGACAAAGCTTTGGGTTTTTCATGCACATCCATGACAATTTTTTGTGAACTCATTGGCCTTAACTCCTTTGTTGAGGATAAAAAAACGTCTCTTTGCCCATACGCAAAGAGACGCAGTAAAACAATACAGCGCTTGTTTGTCAACCGCATCCCTTTGCCGGACTCACTGGACCGATTTAAAAGGGATTGATGCTATCCTTGATTTTGTTGTCGGATACTGACCCGTTCTTCTCCCTCATCCACTTCCGAGAGATAAACCGAAACCACTTCCGCCCGGGAGGTGGGAACATTTTTGCCGACATAGTCGGGGCGGATCGGCAGTTCGCGATGCCCGCGGTCAATGAGGACAGCCAATTGAATCATCTGCGGCCGTCCCCGGTCGATCAAAGCATCCATGGCGGCCCGAACCGTTCTTCCCGTAAACAAAACATCGTCGACCAAAATCACTTTTTTTCCGTTGATGTCCGGGATGTTGGTTTCCCGCACTTCGGGTTGATCATTTTTTTCCGTCAAATCATCGCGATAAAGCGTGATATCCAACTCACCGCAAGGAAGGGATTTTCCCTCAATCTGATGGATCCGTTCTTTCAGCCGGTCAGCCAGATAAATCCCTCTGGTTTTAATCCCGATCAGAACGCAGTCATCCACGCCTTTATTCCGCTCCAAAATTTCATGTGCAATTCGGGTTAACGCCCGGCGAATCGCTGCTTCATCCAAGATCACTTTTTCCTTTCCCATGCTTTCAAGAACTCCCTTCTTTGATTTCGGCGGCACAAAAAAAGTCTTTGTCTTGCCAGACGGCAGACAAAGACCTCCTGAAAAAGGGCATACCAACCCTTTTTTACATTTCCGTGCCCTTGCCAGCCTCACTGGACTGGATTTAAAGGTTCCTTTTCACTTATCTGTATCATACCGGTTGGTTTTGTGATTGTCAACAAAACGGCTGCTTTAATGCCTTGTAAATTTTTCTCATATCCTCCGGCCACTCCGCTTCCAAACGGATACGCCGGCCCGTTCTCGGGTGCGTAAAGCCGAGCACTTGTGCATGCAGGGCTTGCCCCTCAATCGCATAGGGATTTTTCTTCGGACCGTAGACCGGATCCCCAATGAGCGGATGCCCGATATATTTCATATGTACCCGAATCTGGTGCGTCCGGCCCGTTTCCAGCCGGCACTCCACCCATGTCGCCTGTTGAAATCGTTCCCGCACAAAAAAATGCGTCACCGCCGGTTTGCTGTTTTGAGAGATCACAGCCATTCGCTGACGGTGTTTGGGATCCCTTCCGATGGGGGCATCCACTGTGCCGTGATCGTGCGGAATCACGCCATGGCAAAAAGCAACATACACCCGCTCAACCGAATGCTCCTTCAATTGTGCCGCCAACGACTGGTGTGCCAGATCATTTTTAGCCACCATCAACAACCCGGAGGTGTCCTTGTCAATGCGATGAACGATTCCGGGGCGGGCAACCCCTCCAATCCCCGACAGTTCATCCCCGCAATGGGCCAAAAGCGCATGAACCAACGTTCCCGAGTTGTTTCCCGGTCCCGGATGCACCACCATCCCCCGGGGTTTATTCACCACAATGACATCCTCATCTTCATAACGGATGTCCAAGGGAATCGGTTCCGGGCGGATTTCGGCCTCTGTGACCGGCGGGACATTGAGGGTGACCACATCCCCTTGCTTCAAACGGTAATTTCCTTTTTTATTTTTTCCGTTCACCCAAGCCAATTGGGCACGGATCCATTCTTGAACCCGTGCACGCGACCATTCTTCATTTTTTTGGGGAAGGAATTTGTCTAACCGCTCCCCGTCTGCAGAATCATCGATTGTCCATTCATAATGCTCCATGTTTTCCCATGACTCGTTCATTGTGTGTCCCTCACTTTGGTTAAAGGCTCTTTTTCTGCCGCGGGACTGGCAAAAGTCAACACCACGAGCAGAAAAACGCCGACCACGATCGATGAATCCGCAAGATTAAAGATCGGAAATTGATAAGCACCGAATTGGAAATGCAGGAAATCCACCACTTCTCCCAACCGGATCCGGTCGATCAAATTGCCGGCGGCACCGCCCAAAATCAGGGAAAACGCCGTCGGCATCCATGGGTTTTTTTCATCTTTGACCTGCCATAAGTAATAAACCACAAAGCCAATGACAATCAGCGTGATGGAGACAAACAGCCAAATTTTATCCTGCAAAATGCCAAATGCGGCTCCCCGGTTCCGGTGCGAGGTCAGATAGAAAAAACCGTCAATCACCGGAATCGATTCATACAGATTCATTTTATGTTCAACGAGCCATTTTGTGGTTTGATCCGATAAAAGAATGAGTAACGCAATCAAATAATATCTCAAGAGTCCTCCTCCTGTCCCCCACCGTCGATAATCCTTTTATCCCTCCGATTGTAGCACAGGCCGGAGTCTTCTCACAAGCTTACGACAACGGGTCGTCTTCCCGTTCTTCCCGCTCTTTTTGAGCATAGGCATCATTGTGGGTGATTTCTGTGATCTCATCCGTTTTCCCGGATAAATCCGTAATCGAAAACCCTTCCGTCAAGTCGACATACCCCCGGTGCTCATGCGAATCAATCATCAACTCATTATAATTTCTTTCTTCCACAAAAAAATCCGGGGGATTGGAAGTGCCGTACTGTTCCACATCCTGCCAGGCATCTTCTCCATCGTAAAAATTCTTGTCACTTTGGTCCTGATTGCGTCCGCCGGAATCCATCACTTTTTCTTCCGCCGGACGCCTGATGGAGGAATGTTGCTCCGGATGGTGATTCACGCAATACTCTGTGGTCGGCACCGCTTCCAACCGGTCTTCCGCGATTTCTTGGCCGCAAACTTTGCAGATCCCGTAGGTTCCCTGATTCATCCTCTCCAGCGCCTTGTCAATTTCCTTCAACCGGCGCTCATCATTTTCATTCAGGGCCAAATCTTTGCCCCGCTCGAAAATCTCCGTCCCCAAATCGGCCGGGTGGTTATCATAACCGGACAATTCGCCGATCGATCCGTTCATGCTTTGATCCATGCTGTATGAATCGTTTTGTTTCAACCGTTTTTCAATTTGGCTTTTTTCCTGTTCCAATTTTTGACGCAGCCTTTGTTGGACAACCGGATTTGCCACTTTACATTTCACCTCCTGTTTGATGGAGTCAGCAATATCTTCTCCGCCTGACCTCCTTTTCATGTATCCCATCCGTTGACGATTTGATAATTTCGAATAAACGCAAATTTATTAAACCCCTTTCTTTTTCACTTTTATACTGTTATGCTTTTGGGTAATAAAGTGGGGTGAAAACATCGAATGAGCCAATTGCAAAGAAAATTACGCCCTCGCCACGTTCAAATGATTGCCTTGGGAGGCGCAATCGGAGCGGGAATTTTTCAGGGCAGTGCAGAAACGATCCAATCCGCCGGCCCCGGGGTACTGATCGCTTATCTGATCGCCGGAGTTTTGTTGTTTATCGTGATGGGATCGCTTGCGGAAATGGCGCTGGCCAACAAAGGATTGGACATAAGGGGACTCATTTATAAAGCATTGGGATACCAAGTTTCATTTGTGGTCGGTTGGATTTATTTCATCATGTGGATTTTGGTGATGGCCGTGGAAATCGTGGCCGCCGGAACCTTTTTGCATTACTGGTTTACCGGCCTTCCGGTCTGGCTGCTCAGCTTTATGGTCGCTTTGGTGCTGGTCGGTTTAAACCTTTTGAGTGTCGGCCTGTTCGGAGAAGTGGAATTTTGGTTGACCGGCATCAAAGTGTTCACACTGATGGCTTTTGTCATTTTGGGTTCCGGATTGATGTTTGGATGGTTTCCGACGGAAAATCCGCCGTATCTCACCCATCTGACGGCACACGGAGGTTTCTTGCCCCTCGGATGGAAAGGCGTGATTTCCTCCCTTTTGATTGTAATCTTCTCCTATGGTGGAACCGAAATGATCGGGCTCACCATCACCGAAATGAAAGATCCGGAAAAATCCTTGCCCAAAGTGATTAAAGATATCATTATCCGGATTTGCCTGTTCTATGTATTGCCATTGTTTATCATCATGGGACTGGTGCCCTGGAATCAGGTCGGCGAGGCAGGAAGCCCGTTTGTCACCGTCTTTTCCGCTTTGGAATTAAAAGGCGTGGCGCACATCATGAATTTTATCCTGCTGATCGCCGTGACTTCGGCAGCCAACACCGGGATTTACTCCAGCTCCCGGGTGCTGTATTCGTTGGCAAAACAAAAAGAGGCCCCTGCGATTTTCAGCCGGTTGAACAAAAACGGCGTGCCCATTTACAGCCTCATTCTGTGCGCCGGTAGCCTGCTTCTGGGGTCGGTTGTCGCCATGGCGGCTGAAGAGAGCGTGTTTCAATATCTGATGGGAATTCCGGGTTACACCACCATCATGCTTTGGATCATCATTTGCCTTTCTCAGTTGAAATTGCGGAAGCAATACAAGGAAAAACCTTTTTTCCAAATTCCTTTATACCCGTATTTGACAGGTTTCACCCTGGCCGTATTGTCAGTGATTTTCATCACACTGTTGCTGAATCCGGATAACATTATTAACAGCATGGTCTTCCTGTCCATGATGATCGTACTGTTTTGCGCGGCCCGGTTCAAATCGGGCCTTGCGGATCAGCCGTTGCCCGACTCTTCTTCTTGATTTTACGCACGACAAATCCAAAGCCCCCTTCTCTTTATTGAGAAGGGGGCTTTGATTTGTTGCGTTTTCTGTTTTATTCGCTCAAATCGACACCCAATTTTTTCACAATGGTGGCACAGCGCGAGCACAGATGCGGATGGTCGGCATCTTGACCCACAGTCGGGGAAATCACCCAACAGCGCTCGCATTTTTCTCCTTCCGCCGTACGAACCGTCACTTTCACCTTCTCCTCCGCCGTCACTTCAGAAGAAGCTTCGTTCAGGACGACATCGGAGACAATAAACAGTTGATCCAAATGATCTGTCGACCTGAGCAACTCCCCGGCTTCCGGATTCGGTGTGATTTCGACAGTCGCTCCCAGCGAGTTTCCGATTAATTTTTCGGCCCGCGCTTCTTCCAGCGCTTTTAAGACCACATCGCGGATGGTCAACAATTCATCCCATTTTTTCTCTAAAGCTTCGTCATACCAATCTTCTCTTGCAACCGGGAAATCACAAAGTTGCACACTGATTTCACGATCGCCCGGAATGTATTTCCAGACTTCCTCCGTCGTATGCGGCAGGATGGGGTTGATGATTTTCACCAGTGTCAGCAAGACTTCATACAACACGGTTTGTGCCGAACGGCGCACTTCCGAATCCGTGGGCAATACATACAGCCGGTCTTTTAACACATCCAGGTAGAACTGGCTTAAAAACACCGTGCAGAAATGGTGGATGTCATAGTATACTTGGTGAAAATCATATTCATCATAAGAGTTGCTCACCCGCTCGACCAGACGATTCAGCTTGATGAGCGCATAACGGTCCAATTCGGTCAGTTCATTCAGAGCCAAACGATCCGAATCGGGATCAAATCCGTTCAAGTTGCCCAGCAAAAAGCGGAACGTGTTCCGGATTTTCCGGTAAGCTTCGGCTGTTTGTTTCAAGATGGCATCCGAAATCCGCACATCAGCCTGATAATCCGAAGAAGCCACCCACAGGCGCAAGATATCCGCACCATATTGTTGGATCACTTTGGCCGGGGCAATCACGTTCCCCAGGGACTTGGACATTTTCCGCCCTTCTCCGTCCAAGGTAAATCCGTGGCTCAGCACTTCTTTATATGGAGCTTGCCCTTTGGTTGCCACGGCGGTGGACAGAGACGAGTTAAACCAGCCTCGATATTGGTCTGATCCTTCCAAATACATGTCCGCCGGCCATTGCAAGTTTTCCCGTCCTCCCAAAACCGCACGATGACTGCTGCCGGAATCAAACCACACATCCATCGTATCGGTTTCTTTGCGGAACTTGTCATGACCGCATTCGGAACAGGTGGAATTTGGCGGCATCAATTCTTCAACCGGTTTTTCATACCAGACTGAAGAGCCCCGTTCTTTAAACAGATTGGCAATATAATCAATGGTTTCATCGGTCACATGAGGATGGCCGCATTTGGTGCAATAAAAGATCGGCAAAGGGACGCCCCAAATCCGCTGCCGCGAGATACACCAATCTCCACGGTCGGCAATCATGTTGTGAAGGCGGATTTCTCCCCAGGACGGTGTCCATTTGACTTTCCGGATCTCTTCCAACATTGCTTCACGGAATCCGTCAATCGAAGCAAACCATTGTTCGGTCGCCCGGAAAATGACCGGTTTTTTGGTCCGCCAGTCATGGGGATATTGGTGGGTGATAAAGCCCAATTTTAATAAGTAACCGGCTTCCTCCAGCTTTTCCGTCACTTTTTTGTTGGCATCGTCATAGAACAATCCTTCAAAGCCGGGAGCTTGCTCCGTCATGCGCCCTTTCTCATCCACCGGGCAAAGCACTCCCAAATTGTATTTTTGTCCGACATAAAAGTCCTCTTCCCCGTGTCCCGGAGCCGTATGAACACAACCGGTCCCTGCATCCAAAGTGACATGATCTCCAAAGATGACGGGACTTTCCCGGTCATACAGCGGATGCCGGCAAATGACGCCTTCCAGCTCTTTCCCTTTAAAAGTTGACAGCACCCGGTAATCGGAAATGCCGGCCTCTTCCATCACTTTCTCCAACAATGCTTTGGCGACCACCAGTTTGCGTCCATTCGCCTCAACCAGGTTGTATTCAAAATCCTCATGCAAAGCAACGGCCAGGTTGGCGGGAATCGTCCAAGGCGTGGTGGTCCAGATCACCACATAGGTGTTGTCATCCGAAAGCACATCATTGCCCCGTTTCACCGGGAACAAAACATAAATGGACGGCGAGCGTTTATCACGGTATTCAATTTCCGCTTCGGCCAGTGCCGTCTCGGAAGACGGGGACCAGTAAATGGCTTTTTGCCCGCGATAAATATAACCCTTTTTCAACATTTCCCCGAACACACGGATCTGTTCGGCTTCATATTCCGGTTTCAACGTAATATAAGGGTTGTCCCAGTCTCCCCGGACCCCCAGGCGTTTGAATTGTTCTTTTTGTTTATTGACAAAGGATAAAGCATACTCTTTGCACATTTCCCGGAATTTGACCGGATCCACGTTTTTCCGGTCCACTTTTTTCTTGCTGACGATGGCATGCTCAATCGGCAAACCGTGGGTATCCCAACCGGGAATGTAAGGAGCATAATATCCCTTCATCGATTTATACCGGATAATGAAATCTTTGAGAATTTTGTTCAGAGCATGCCCGATGTGCAAATCCCCGTTGGCATAAGGAGGGCCGTCATGCAGAATAAAGGAATTGGCTCCTTTTCTTTTTTCCAGCACTTGCTGATAAATGTCGATCTCATCCCACCATTTTTGCATTTCCGGTTCACGGTTGGGCAAGTTCCCGCGCATTGGAAAATCGGTTTTCGGCAGGTTTAATGTTTGACGGTAGTCCGGCATGTGTGATCACTCCTTTATCCTTTCTAAAAACATAAAAAAACCTTCTGCATCCTCTAGGGACGAGAAGGTTTCCCGCGGTACCACCCTACTGGCTTCGTATCCTTGAATTGGAGACAAAACCTCTCAACCATCCTTAACGTGGATGACGCGGTCGACCTTACTCCAATTTCAGGTGACAGTTCCAGGGTGATTTTCGATAGAAACTCGGATTAGGCTTACACCATCCCTAATTCGCTGCAAACACGAGTTTACCTATCTACTCTTCCCTTTCTTTACCATTAGCCCTGATTCTCTTTTGCTGATCTCCCAGAACATCGGCGTGTCCATTAAAACATGGCTTTCTTCTTCAGTTTTCTGGATGTTCTGCGCAACTCGCGGCGTGGTTCTTCTTCTTCATAATAAGAAGAAGCGGCGACTTCGTCCATGACGGCATTATCTTCGACATTGTTCATGTTATTGAAATCCTGGAATTCCTGCGTGTTGAAATCTTGGTACTCTTGGGTGTTGAAATCCTGATACTCCTGGGTGTTGAAGTCTTTATACTCCTGGGTGTTTTGATCCATCAACATCTCCCGGGATTGATCCTGTTCCGCATATTGTTCAAGTTTCTTACCTTGCTCTTCCAAACCGGACTCCAACTCTTCCAAAGATTCCCAATCGGAGTTTTCCAGAATGTCCAGATGCGATTGCACCAGTGTGCGGAAACGTGCACGGTAGACGGTGGCTTTTTGTTTCAAATCAAGCAGCTCGCTGTGGATGGCACGGGCCTTTTGCAATGCTTCGTTGATGATCCGGTCGGCATTTTTCTCTGCTTCCTGAACAATCAACTCGGCTTCTTTCTTGGCGTTTAAGCGAACTTCCTCGGCCACTTCCTGAGCCACACGGATCGACTTGTGAATGCTTTGTTCCATCGAGCTCAATGCTTGAGGCGACGGATGCTGAACAGGCTCCGGATAACGTTGCATCGGTTGCGGTGCCGGTGCCGGCGCCGGCGGTTGTGCGGCTTGCTGCTGTTGTTGCATTTGCTGCGGCCCGGTTTGGAACATGGACTCGTCTTCCATCAAACGCTCAATCTCTGCCTGTAACTCTTCCACTTGTTGTTCCAGTTCCAGTTTTTCCCGTGTGAGCAGTTCGAAATCTTTAATAATCTGGTCAAGAAAATCGTTCACTTCATCAACATCATATCCACGGAAAGATCTTTTAAACTCTTTATTGTGTATATCTAAAGGTGTTAATGGCATCTTTCGCACCTCCTGAAAAAATTGCACGCATTCTTATTCTACAAAATGAAAAAACGTCCTTCCGAAAGCCTGCAAAAATCCATCCGGGCTCCCATCAATGATAAGTACTCAGTTTTATCCATATTCTTCCTTTTTTGCTATGTCCCTCAATACTTTCTACAGCCAAACGTCCAAATCCTCTTAGTGAAATCAAGTCGCCCGGCGCCACCGGATAATCCGGTTGATCCACTAATTTCCAATTCACTTTGCACTTACCGCTTTTCACCATGGACGCAGCCTTTGTTCTAGAGACCCGATAACCTTCTGATATTACTGCATCGACACGCATCGAGGCCACAGAAGCCGTCCGGATCTTTCCGTTTCTTTCGGGAAGAGTCAGTTCCGCGCGATTAATCTTCCTTATACTAACACGATGGCGTCCGACTTGTCCAATACCCAAAAAAATATATTCCGCCATCTCGCCGGCAACGATAATATCACATCCTTTTGCGTGTGGCAGGATGTCCCCCAGCATGTTCCGTTTGATTCCCAAACCCGTCAAAGCTCCCAATACATCACGGTGTTTCAGTTCTTTTGAATCTTTTGTTTCAAGTCTGTAAAAAACCAAATCCGTCCATTCCGGATTTTCCCCGTAATAATCGGGAGCAATCAAAGCGCGCTTTCGCTCTGCTTCCGGATACCCGCCATCCAGACAGAAGAGAAGAGCCGGCTCCCTTTTGACAACCGACGTCAGAATAAACTGCTCTCTCGGATCCAAAAATGGAGTGACAACGAATTGGTTTTTGTCGGATGCGCGGTGCACATAGTCCAAAGAACGTTCCACAAAAGGGCGTTCTTCCGGACGAAAATGCATAAAAATATTCTCTTTTGACATCACAGAATTATAGCACCCAACCGATAATTGTATAAACGCCTAATTCTACGAAATGCAAAACAAAAAGCGCCACGATGGGGGAGATGTCAATCATCCCGCCGATCGGTGGAATGAAGCGGCGAAACACACTCAAATACGGTTCGGAAACTTTCGCGAGAAAAACGCCCACCGGAGTGTCCCTGAAATTGGGAAACCACGAAGACAAAACATAAATGATGAGCACAATCGAATAGATATTGAAAAACTGGTTCACGATGGAGTAAATCATTTTTTCCACTTCACCTCAAATTTTTTGCCTCTTCCTCTTTGAACAGATCTGTGATCGATCCCTGGATATCCACATTCGCCGGTGTGCAAATAAAGATATTTTCACCCAGTTTTTGAATGTTTCCTCCCAAAGCATAGACGGTACCGCTTAAAAAGTCGATGATCCGCACCCCTTGTTCGCGGCGGACCATTTGCAGGTTGACAACCACAGGGCGGTGGCTTTTCAAGTGATCCGCAATTTCCGGCGACTCTTCATATGCGCGCGGTTCAAATAATACCATACGAATGTTTTTTTGTGTATGGAGCGAAACCACATTGTTTCGTCCCTTCGGACTGGAAGTTCCTTGCTCTTCTTCCGTTTCTTCGTACAAATCCTCATCGGTCACGCCGAAAAAACCCATAATCCGATCCATGAATGTCATTAGGAAATCGCCTCCCGACACAAAGGCTAGCCACCCCGTTTTTCACCCCCAATCAAAACAGAGCCCAATCGCACCCAAGTCGCTCCTTCTTCGATGGCAATTTCAAAATCTTGGGACATGCCCATGGATAAATGAGGTACTTGCAAACGGGGATGGTTTAACCGTTGTAATTTTCCTTGCAATCGTTTTAATTCACGAAAGACAGGCCTCACTTCTTCGGGGTTGTCCGCAATGGGTGCCATGGTCATCAGGCCGGTGATGTCAATGGTGTTTAAATTCGCCACCTCACGGGCAAATTCTTCTAATTCTTGAGGAGAAATTCCATATTTTGATTCTTCTCCCGAGACATTGACTTGCAAAAAACAACGTTGCGGCGGATATCCGCCTTGCAAAACCCGTTTGTTGATTTCTTCCGCGAGGGAAAAACGGTCCAGCGAGTGGATATAGGAAAACTTGCCAACCACATCTTTTGCTTTCCGCCGTTGCAAATGGCCAATAAAATGCCAAGTTCCCCGGTCCTTTAACTCCTCCCATTTGGGAAGGGCGTTTTGCACCCGGTTTTCGCCGACATGCTCCAACCCCAGGTCCAATATGTTTTTAGTCGCTTCTGTATCTAAATATTTAGTGACCGCAAGCACATGAACCTCCTTTGGATCCCGGCCGGAACGCTGACACGCCTGCTCGATTCGTTGTTTCACTTTTTCCCACCGGTTAGCAAATTCGTTCATTCCGATCCCCTTTCCTTCTTTCCGATGTATGCAACCATTCGTCCGGTTTCTCCCTGATCGCGACGATGGGAATAAAAATAATCTTTATCACAGCTTGTACAAAATCGGGACAAAAGGATATGTCGCGGATGGACGCCGGCTTTTTCCAAAATTTTAGCATTGGCTTTTTTCAAATCCAGTTGCCAGCGGCCCCGTCCCCGACTTACTGCGACTTCATTTACGGCTTCTTCATCAGACAATATGTTTTCCAGCGGCCGGTATACCCGTTCATCCACTTCATAACAACAGGAGCCGATCGACGGACCAATCACGACACGGATTTTTCCGGGATCTGCTCCAAGCGATTGCAAACGTCTGACCATTTTTGAACCGATTCCCCCGACCGTTCCTTTCCAACCGGCATGCGCAATCCCGATCCAATCGACATCGGGGGCATAAAAATAAAGCGGAACACAATCGGCAAAGTAGGCCGCCAACAAGATTCCGGTTTCGTTTGTCACCATACCGTCGGTGTCTTGGAAAGCGGTTTTCCGCGCGTCTTTTCCATATCCCCGGTGTTTCTCTTCCACCGTTTCGATATGGACACCATGGATCTGTTCGCCGCAAGTCCAGGCGGAAAAAGGCATCTGAAGCACAGAAGACAGTTCTTTCCGGTTGGATACGACTTGTTTTGGTTGATCACCGACATGAAGTGCGTAATTTCGGCAAAATTTATCTTCTCTGTGATCTTTGGCGCTAAAACCCACGGTCAGATGAGGAAATGCGTTTTCCCATGCATCCACCGTAAAATAAGGCACGCCACTTTTCTGTTGATAACGAAAAGGCTCCATATACACCCTCCCTTCCAACCATATTACCATATCTTCACACCGGAACAAACCGATTAACGGTACTCATCACCGTCCGGTAACATGGAATGGGAAGGGGGTGCCATCGGGGAGGAGCGGCCGCTGTCCAACCGGACCAAAATCACATCCGAACCGATTTTTACAATGTGACGCCATGGAATCACCCACTCATGCCCCCCGGAAACCAGCCCGAACCATCTCGTTTCCCCGGGAACCACAATGGCTTGGATCACGCCTTTTTGCATATCCAACTCCAAATCATAAATTTGTCCCAACTTGCGCCCGTCTGCAATATTCACCACATCTTTTTCCTGCAACTCGGATATTTTCATGGGAAGATGCCCTCCGTTTGCCATTTCATTTTTATTATATATATGTAAACAGGCTGGAAAATGTAATTGGGACATCCCTTTTTTAAGTGGAACTTTTTCCGTAACAAAGAAAGCTTGCCATTTCCACCCGTTGGCAAGCTCCGGTTTATTTTAATTAATAAATTTATTCATTTGTTGTATGGCTGCTTTCTCCAAGCGTGAAACCTGAGCTTGGGAAATGCCGATTTCATCCGCGACTTCCATTTGTGTTTTTCCTTCGAAAAAACGCATGGACAAAATCATTTTTTCTCTTCCGTTTAACCGGTTCAGCGCCTCTTTCAGCGCAATCTCTTCAATCCACTGCATATCTTTGGATTTGTCATCACTTAATTGATCCATGACAAAAATCGGATCACCGCCATCCTGATAAACCGGTTCAAACAACGAAACCGGGTCTTGAATTGCGTCCAGTGCAAACACTACATCTTCTTTTGGGACATTTAATGCTTCCGATATCTCATAGATCGTCGGTTCCCTGGAATGCCGGTTGGTTAGTTGATCGCGAACCTGCAGTGCTTTGTATGCAATATCCCGCAGCGACCGGGATACGCGAATCGGATTGTTATCCCGCAAATATCGACGGATCTCTCCGATGATCATCGGCACGGCATAGGTTGAGAATTTAACATTTTGGCTGAGGTCAAAATTATCAATGGCTTTCATTAATCCGATACATCCGACTTGGAATAAATCATCCACGCATTCTCCACGGTTGTTAAAACGCTGAATCACACTCAATACCAAGCGCAGGTTCCCATTGACCAATTTTTCCCTCGCTTCAAGGTCTCCGGCTTGATATTTCTGAAACAATACACGCATCTCTTGGTTTTTCAGGACCGGGAGTTTTGATGTATCCACACCGCAGATTTCCACTTTGTTTCGTGCCATGAAAAATTCTCCTCCTCAGGATGGAACTAACTTACAGTATGTCCTGCGAAGGAGAATTTATAATGAAAATGAAATTAAACCATTTTATTGAATTCTTTACGCAATCTCTTAATAATTCTTTTTTCAAGACGGGAAATATAGGACTGAGAGATTCCCAACAGATCCGCGACATCCTTCTGTGTTTTTTCTTCACCGCCATCCAGACCAAAACGCAAAATCATAATTTTCCGCTCCCGGTCTGATAGATGCGATAATGCCGTCCGCAAAATTTTTTTATCCACTTCTTCTTCTATGTCGCGGCAAATGATGTCATTATCCGTCCCCAATACATCAGACAGCAGCAACTCATTTCCATCCCAATCCGTGTTTAAGGGCTCGTCAAACGAAACTTCCGACCGGACTTTGTTGTTGCGGCGCAAAAACATCAAAATTTCATTTTCGATACAACGGGAAGCATAGGTGGCCAATTTGATTTTTTTCTCCGGATCAAAGGTGTTCACCGCTTTAATCAAACCGATGGTTCCGATCGAAACCAGATCCTCGATATGGATCCCGGTGTTTTCAAACTTCCTTGCGATGTACACAACCAAGCGCAGGTTTCTTTCGATCAGGATGGCCCGGACGGCCGAATCCCCGCTTGGAAGCCGTTCTAACAAATGGGCTTCTTCTTCTTTGCTCAGCGGCGGCGGAAGGGCTTCGCTGCCTCCGATATAATAGATTTCTTCTCCCTTCAGCCCGAAATGAATTAAAATACGATACCAAAATAATTGAAACGCCATTTTCCATCTGGCAAACATCCCATTTACCCCCTCTTTTAAACGGCTGATACACAGGATGGATGAATGATCGCCTGGTAAGTCCCGTCGGATGAAAGACTTCCGACATCTATACCTATGAGAATTTTCTTGATTTTATTCTCATTTTCTCCTTGCGAAATGATGACATAATCCGGTTTGAGGGCCATCAGGAGATTATTCTTTGTTCCGGCCGCCCGATAAGGAATCAGGCGAATGCGATTCATCCAATCCGCCGGCAGCTCATCCCAGTCTTTTTCAAACCCCGGCTCTTTTGCTATTTTCCACAAAGGTTCCGGAAGCAGCGGTTTTAACTGCTCCAATTCCACCATGATCACCGGCGCGCGGGTGATCGGGTCCCGCAATTGATTTCCGGTGTCCACCAATCCCACACAACACAATTCTTGATCCTTCAGACGGATTTTCACATCGGCTGTGAATTGGTGAAACATTTGCCGCTCATCCAACGAACGCAATGACAAGCGGGTGTACAACCACACAAACGGAAATCCGAAAATGATCAGCCCCCATGAGACCGGGGATCCCCAACCATGTTGGGACTCCGTGTAAAAAATGCCTCCGGCCACCTGGCTGTCACCGGTCATGACATAGTGAAAAGCAACCATCGCTCCTCCCGTAATAAAGCAAATAAGATAAAACATTCCCAAATTCCTGAAAAAAGCAACCGGATCCTTAAAACCAAAAGCAATCCAAATCATAAAAATGGAAACAATGATTTTCACCGGCAAAAAGTAAGCGATGGAAAATTGCGGCCACAGATGCAACATCGAGTAAAACCCGCCCAGAAGGGCAGAAAGCAATAACCGCCACCAGACAGCCTTTTGCTTCCGGATCCCGGAAGTAAGCCAAAGGAGCAAAAAATCAATTGCGCTGTTGAGAAAGAAAATCACATCCGCATACACTGTCATAAGCTCTCTCTCCAAATCGGGGTGAGAATAGTATATCTTAATCTATATTTCAAAGTCTGTCTAAACTTGCCAACCCCATTTGACTTTTTTCGTCGAACCGGGAAACAACATGCAGGCTCCATCCGCACGGCATGCACAAAAAAAGCAACCGAATCCCGAAGGAGTCCGGTTGCAACAAACAGGCGTTCATTTGTTTTTGCGGTTGCGTAAGAAAGTGGGCACTTCCAAGTTGCCGTAAGGATCCATGATGCTTTCTTCATCCGGTTTTTTGGGGGCAGGGTCTTTTTGCAAGCGTTGGAACGGGTTCAAATTGTTATCTTCCCTTCCGCCAAATGAAGGTTTTCCCTGTGATTGCGGTTTGGCGCTCTTTTTCTCTTGCTCTTCATGATCGAAGCCGGTGGCAATCACCGTGACCAAAATTTCATCTTTGAGATCTTCATTAATGACAGCCCCGAAAATCATGTTCACTTCCGAGTGGGAAGCCTGGGTCACAATATCCGCCGCTTCATATACTTCGTACAAACTCAAATTGGTGCCGCCGGTGATATTCATCAACACACCGCGGGCTCCTTCGATCGAGGTTTCGAGCAAAGGACTGCAAATCGCTTTTTTGGCCGCATCGGCAGCGCGGTTTTCCCCGTTGGCCGAACCGATTCCCATCAAGGCGGAACCCCGTTCCGTCATAATGGTGCGGACATCCGCAAAGTCAAGGTTAATGAGCCCCGGGACGGCAATCAAATCAGAAATCCCTTGAACCCCTTGTCTCAACACGTTATCCGCTTCTCTGAACGCTTCCAGCATCGGGGTGTTTTTATCAACGATTTCCAACAGCCGGTCGTTGGGAATCACGATTAACGTGTCCACATTTTCCTTTAATGCCGCAACCCCTTGTTCCGCCTGATTCGCTCTTCTCCGTCCTTCAAAAGTAAACGGTTTGGTGACCACACCGACAGTCAGCGCCCCCAATTCACGGGCCACCGCGGCAATCTCCGGTGCCGCTCCGGTTCCGGTGCCTCCACCCATTCCGGCGGTGACAAACACCATGTCGGCTCCCTTTAAGACGCTTTCGATTTGTTCCCGGCTTTCTTCAGCCGCTTTTTTTCCGATTTCCGGTTTGGCTCCGGCTCCGAGCCCCCTGGTCAATTTTTCCCCGATTTGCAGGCGGACAGGCGCCTTGGAGCGGTTTAAAGCCTGTGCATCCGTGTTGACGGCAATAAATTCGACCCCTTGCACGCCCGCCTCAATCATCCGGTTGACTGCATTGCTTCCGCCACCACCGACACCAATGACTTTTATCTGGGCAATTTGTTCCATTTCAAGATCAAAATCCAACATATTCTTGTCCCTCCAATACAAAAGCTTACCAAAATCTTTTTAAATGAATTCATTTAACCAGTTTTTCATTTTTTCAAAAGCCGACGGTCCACGCTGCTTTTTCTGGCGAGGAGGGTGATGGGAGGTTCGATGCGACTCGGTTTGGAAAGCCCCGCGTTTATGCAAGTAGTGAATCATGCCGACTCCGCCGGTGTATGAGGGTTCTTTGACGCCAATATTTTGGGGAGTGGCAATCCGTACGGCTCCGCCCAATTGGTTTTGCGCAACATGCAGGATATACTGTGTTGCCATGACTCCTCCCGTCAACACATAACCACCGGCAGGTTCTTCCGAAAAGCCCATGGCTTTGACCTGTTGGCGGATCAACTGAAACATTTCTTCCAGCCGGGGTTCGATGATTTGCGCCAACTCCAGTTGGGTTACAATCCGGTCTCTGCTCGTTCCAATCGTTTGCACATTAAACATCTTGTCTGTCAACGCAAATTCTTTACAGGCAACCCCGTATTTGCATTTCACTTCCTCGGCTGAACTGGTCTGTGTCCTGAGTCCTATCGCAATGTCATTGGTTATGTATTCCCCACCAATCGGAATGACGGAAGTTCCTGCAAGGTGACCGTGCTGATAAACCGTCAGTGTCGTGGTTCCGCCACCCATGTCCACCATGACGACACCCAGATTTTTCTCATCATCAGACAGGCAAAGCTCACTGACGGCCAGCGGCAAAAACACCATTCCGGCGATATTTAAGTCCGCCCGCTCCACACAGCGAAGCAGATTGGTCAATATCGTCTTGGTCCCGGTGACAATGATCGCATCCACTTCCAACCGGACACCGACCATTCCGTTTGGATCTTTGATATCATCGAGGCCGTCAACAATAAATTGCTTTGGAACGACTTCAATCACTGCCCGTTCCGGCGGCAACGCAATCACACGCGCCGCTTGCAACACACGGTCAATGTCATGAAGGCTGATCTCCCTGTCTTCACTGGAAACAGCAACAACACCATGGCTCGGCTGCAAAGAGACATGGTGTCCAGACACTCCGACAAACACCTCGGAAATCTCTATGCCAACCATGCGTTCAGCATGATCCACCGCTTCACGTATTGATTGTACGGCTTGATCAATATTGATGATAGCTCCCTTTTTCATTCCTTGTGACTCTGCCGTCCCTACTCCCACAATGTGTGGTGTTCCGTCTGCGTTGATTTCGGCTACGATGACACGAACTTGTGAAGATCCAATATCCAAAGTGATAACGAAATCCTCATTGCTCAATTCTGGGCACCTCCTTGCCCGGGAGTCAGTCTTAATGTATGGGTATCCATTTTAGAATGAAAATATATTAAGGAAAAGGGAGGAAACTCTTACAAACCATATTCAACAATCACAGAGTGATCCCCTCTAAAGCAAAACATTTTTATTTATATTCCTATTTCCATGTTTTTCTTTTTAAACAATCTTCCACCTCATATCAGGTTGCCGGCTCCGCTCCGTCATCCGGAATAAACCAGATGCTTTCCAACAAATACAGTGTACCTTGCGGATGTTTAAAAAACGAGGGATAGTAATTCATTTTTTGTGAAAGATCTTCCACTCGCACAAAAATGCGGTGATGATAACCGGTTAAAATTTCCACTTGATCCTGGTGTTTGGAAACGGGTCGGACTTCTTTGATGGAACGTTGAATCATCGGAGGGATTTTTCCAATTTCTTTCACTGTTTGTTGCAGCATGGGATAGGCAAGATCCCATCCTTTAAATAAAATCCGGTCAGATTTGAATGAAAGCTGCCGGTGAGGTAAAATAGTACCGTCCAATAAAATGGGGAGATGTTTCTGATCTTTGGTTTCAAACCAACCGACAACCGGTTTTTCCCGAATCAAAATGGTCACTTTGTCCGGAAACGATTTTTTGACCTCTGCGTGACGGACTTCGGGAATGGTCCGGATTTGACTTGCGATTTCGTCGGGTTGGACACCAAAAAAAGAAACCCCTTCCTGTATCTGCGCTTTCTTTAAAATCGTTTCGGTTGATACCAATTGGTTTCCGGACACTTGAATCTCTTTGATTTTACTCAGCGGCGATCGCAAGAATATGGCAAACAACGCTCCCATAAAAAACAAAAAGATAAATGCCAAAATCCATGGTGACGGGGACCGTTTTTTGCCAATCCAATTGCGAAAGGGAGGAATGCGTTCATCCACCAAATGATACTCCTTTCCTCTGCTTTCGCCTGACTGACCAAGATGCAAAAAATATAATCTTCCCTATATATTACCACAAATATGGGATGTTGAAAGGTTTTCGCACAAAAAAACAGCGGCACAATCTGTGCTACTGTTCAGCATCCTTCTTGATCCGTTTGATATTTCCTCCCAATTGTCCGAATGTTTCCTCCATTGGCTCATAACCCCGGTCAATATGATGAACGCCATGAACAATGGTCCGGCCGCAAGCCGCCAATCCGGCGATCACCAATGCCGCTCCGGAACGCAAATCTGATGCAAACACTTCCGCTCCCTTCAGTCTTTTTACCCCGCGAATCGTGACCGTACGCCCGTTCAAATGCATATCCGCTCCCATTTTCTTCAATTCATGCACATGTTTCAGGCGCCGTTCAAAAATGTTTTCGGTCACCCGGCTTTCGCCCTCCGCCAGCGCAAGCAGGACCATGGTTTGTGGTTGCATATCGGTCGGAAATCCGGGAAACGGCTTTGTCACCAATTCAGAAGCCGGCCGGATGGATGAACCCGCCTTTACCCGGATGCCCTCCGGATCCCGACTGAAATGAACCCCCAATGGCTCAAGATGTTCGGCGAGCCCTTCCATCTCAGCTTCCTTGATCCCTTTCATAACCAATTTTCCCCCGGTGATTGCCGAGGCAATTGCGAAAGTGCCCGCGGCAATCCGGTCGGACATGACCTGATGGGAAGCGGCTGTCAAATAATCGACCCCAATGACCCGAATCTCGGGCGTGCCGGCTCCTTCAATCTGAGCTCCCATTTTGGTCAGGTATGTTGCCAACTCAACGATTTCCGGCTCACAAGCTGCATTTTCAATGATGGTCTCCCCTTCGGCACACACCGCCGCCATCATGATGTTTTCCGTGGCGCCGACACTCGGAAACTCCAACGGGATGTGTGTGCCGGTCAGTTTGGGCGCTTCGCACTGAATGATCCCATCCGTCTCCACAATTTCCGTTCCCAACATGGCAAGCCCTTTGAGATGGAGATCAATCGGCCGTGCACCGATATTGCATCCCCCGGGTTTGGTCACACGAACCCGCTGAAGGCGTGAAAGCAACGGCCCCATCAGAAAAACCGATGACCGGATTTGCCTCATTAGATGTTCCGGAATGCAATGTCTTTCCATGTTCCGTGTATCCACATACAACGTCGACCGTTCACGAACGATTTCCGCCCCCAACGACTCCAAAATCTTACACATTGCAAAAATGTCGGTCAGTCCGGGAACGTTTTCGATTTGGTGAATTCCTTCGGCTAAAACCGTAGCAGCCAGGATGGGTAAGGTTGCATTTTTTGATCCTTGGACACGAACAGATCCGGACAGAGGTTTGCCACCTTCAATCACAAACCGTTCCAATGTGTCACCTCCGTTTACTCTTCACCCACCACCTGCACTTCCGGTTCGAGACGGATATTGTATTTCTCATCAATGGTTTGAATGATGTGCTCGATCAATTGCAAAACATTTTTGGCCGTGGCATTACCCCGGTTGATAATAAAGTTCGCATGCGTGGTAGACACTTCGGCATCCCCGATCCGAAAGCCCTTTAAACCGGCTTCCTGGATCAGGCGGCCGGCGTAATCCCCCGGCGGATTTCTGAAAACACTACCAGCGCAAGGATATTGTAATGGCTGTGTCTTTCTCCGGCGGTCTTTATAAGAAGTCAGCCGCGACATGATCTCATCCCGTTCACCGTACTCCAATGTGAAGGAAGCTTCGGTCACGATTCCTTTCAGTTTGGTTTGAAGCACGGAAGTACGATAGCGAAATTCCATCTCTTCATTCGACAATGTCACCCATTCACCGGTTTCCAAAAGCACAGTCGCGGAATGAAGAACTTTAGAAATGTCAGAACCATGCGCACCCGCATTCATGTAGACGGCGCCCCCCACGTTACCGGGGATTCCCGCCGCAAACTCCAATCCGGTCAGCCCTTGTCTGGAGGTCATGGTTGCCAGCAAGATGGTGGAATACCCGCCGCCGGCGGTGACCCGGGTTCCATCCACTTTCAACTCGTTAAACCCTTCATCCAATTTGAACACCACACCCCGGATTCCACCATCCCGCACCAACAGATTGGACCCTCTGCCAATCACTCTCCAAGGAATCTGATGCCGGTACACCACCTGCATCGCCTGTTCCAATTCTTCCTTATTGCGCGGATAGATCAGGAGATCGGCAGGGCCTCCCACTTTCCACGTCGTATGGCGGGACAAAGGTTCATTGACTCGCACATCCTGAATTCCGATGCTTTTCATCTCTTGTATGATTTGTTCCACTTGATCGTCCCTCCTCGCCTACCCCGAAAGAGTCCCTCCAACCACTGGCTTAACATAGTTTATGCCGGTCCGTACTGATTGTGACGAACGTCTAATTGGTAGAGACCCTACTTTTCTCATTCATGGGTAACTGCAATTTTTTCCAACTCGCTGACCAATACTTCCGCCGCATGGGGGCGCCCCAGACGGCTGGCCGCTTCACTCATCGCATGATGTTCCTCTTTATTTTCAATCAGCCGTTTCACTTCACGCCACAAGTTTTCGCCCGTGCATTCACTTTCCAGAAGCATTTTGGATGCCCCTTGTTCCTCCAGCCATCTTGCATTGGCTTCCTGGTGGTTGTTGGTGACATAAGGGGACGGAATCAGAATAGAGGGTAAACCCAATGCTGTCAACTCGGCCAGCGTCGAAGCCCCTGCTCGTCCAACCACCAGATAAGTGGCTGCCAGCACATCCGGCATGTTATAGATAAACGGCTTGATATCCAGATTGGGGATATCATCGGTTTCAACCATTTCACGAATTTTATCATAGTGAACTTCGCCAGTCACATAGACAAAATGGACATCCGGCATTTCTTTCATGCGGGGGATCATTTCGAGAACCGCTTCATTAATGGCTTTGGCTCCCCGGCTTCCCCCGAAAATCAAGATAATCGGTTTGTGGGCATCCGTGATTCCCAAAGATTTTCTCCCGTTCGCGGCATTGGCTTGTACCACTTCGGTCGCCCTCGGGTTGCCGGTGAATACAATGCGGTTGGCACGGCTCAAATATTTTTGCGATTCCTCCAGGCTGATGGCAACCACATCCACAAACCGCGATAAAAATTTGGTGGTCAAGCCCAACACGACATTTTGCTCATGAATCAGGGTCGGAATTCCCATCTGATGGGCCGCATACACAGCCGGACCACTGACGTAACCGCCGGTTCCCACCACCACATCCGGCTCAAATTCGCGCATATATTCTTTGGATTTGCGAACGGCTTTGATGAATTTGTGCAAGGTGTGGACGTTTTCCCAAGAAACGCTTCTCTTAAACCCTTGGATTTCCACGGTATAAAAATGAATGTTCCCTTCTTTGGGAACAATTCGTGATTCCAATCCTTCACTGGTACCGATATAAGCGATTTCCACATCCGGGAATTTTTTTCTGACTGCCCGGGCAATTGCCAAAGCCGGGTAAATATGCCCGCCGGTTCCGCCACCGGATAACAAGATTCGTTTCATGATCCTTCCTCCTGATTATTTGGATTTACGTACAAACCGCGATAAATTCATCAATATTCCTACGGCTGCTAATGTCAATGTGAGGGAAGAACCTCCGTAACTCAAAAAAGGCAATGTGATTCCGGTCACTGGAAAAACCCCGGAGACAACCCCGATATTGATCACGGCCTGAATGATGATCATCGCCGTGATCCCTGTTGCCACCAAGCTGTAAAACATGTCGGGAACACCCATGGCCACCCGGATGCCGCGCCATACCAGGACGGCAAACAGCAAAATCACCGTGGCCGCTCCCAAAAAACCCAACTCTTCGGCTAAAATCGAAAAAATAAAATCCGTATGCGGTTCGGGAAGATACAGGTGTTTTTGTTTGCTCATGCCAAGCCCCAGCCCCATGAGCCCGCCGGGGCCGATGGCATATAATGACTGGATCAAATGATAACCCGCACCAAGCGGATCCTGCCACGGATTTAAAAAAGCGACAATCCGTTGAATACGGTAAGGTGCAGCCAGTATCAGCATGACGAATCCGACCACACCCAATAAGAAAAAGAAAGCCAAATGTTTTTTTCTGGCTCCGGCAGCAAAAATCAAAATAATTCCGGCTCCCATCAAAACGGTGCCCGTTCCCAGGTCCGGCTGCATCATGATAAGCCCGAAAGCGAGCCCCAACAACAGAAGTGCAGGTAAAAAACCCCGGGTAAAATGTTTGATGTCATAGTCGGGGTTGGAAAATATGCGGGACAAAAACATAATCATGGCCAGTTTCATAAACTCGGAAGGCTGGATGCTGAAAGCCCCGATTCCCAACCAGCTTCTTGCACCGTTACGCAAAATTCCAACCCCGGGGATCAAGACGATCAACAACAGAATGAAACATATCACAATCCCTGGTTTCGCCCATTCACGAAACTTTTCCGGGTCCAGTTTTGCAATCCAAAACATCAAGAAAACACCCAAAGATGCAAACAAGAATTGCCGCTTGGCGAAATAAAACGCGTCGTCGTATTTATGATAAGCAAAAGCGGCACTTGCGCTGTACACCATCAATACACCGATGGTCAAAAGCAAAACGATCGCAACCACAATGACGATATCGGGTGTTTGGCTCTTTGGATTCATGGGCGTTTTCACCTCTTGAAAATTTGGGCAAGCTCTTATACTTGAAGATTATGCACAGTCTTCTTAAATATGCTTCCCCTTTCCTCAAAAGAGGTGAACTGGTCCCAGCTTGCACATGCCGGGGAGAGCAACACCACATCCCCGGGCCGGGCCAGGTCAAATGCCCGTTTCACAGCCGTTTCCAAACCGTCCACGGAATACACATCTTTCAGCCCGGCATCCTTTCCCCGCCGGGTCAGGATCTCTTTGGTTTGGCCGTATGCAATCAACGCTTTCGCCCTTTTGTTAAAAACCGGGATCAACTCTTTAAAGTCGATGCCCCGGTCCAATCCTCCCCCGATCCAGATGACGGGTTCACGAAAGGATTCCAAGGCTTTGGAAGCCGCTTGCGGATTGGTCGCTTTGGAATCATTGTAAAAACGGACTCCGTTGATCTCAGCCACAAATTCCAAGCGGTGCTCCACCCCGCGAAAGTTTTTCAGCACCTCACGGATCGCAGACACGTCCGCTCCGGCTGCCAGACTCATCGCGGTGGCCGCCAGTACATTTTCCAGGTTGAATTCACCGCGCAGGGCAATGTCATTCACCGGAAGGACGGGTTCCGTTTTGTCCCCGATCCGGGCGGTCACCATGCCCTCTCGGACAAACACTCCTTCCGGCACTTCCTCCTTCCGGCTGAACCACCAAACCTCACTTTTGATTTGTCCGGCCGCCTCTTGACATACCGGATGATCCCGGTTCAGGACGGCGATGTCTTCCGGCGTCTGATTTTGAAACAATTTCATTTTGGAAGCAATATAATCTTCCATATTCGAATGGTAGTCCAAATGCGCCGGATAAACATTCAGGAGACAAGCGATGTCAGGTTTGAATGTGCGGGTGCCTTTCAACTGAAAGCTGCTGAGCTCCGCAACCAGCCACCCGTTGTCCGGGTTGGAGCGGACCGCTTCCGTCAATGCTTGTCCGATGTTTCCGGCCACCTGATTTTGGATTCCGCTTTTGGTCAACATTTCCCCCACCAGGGTTGTGGTGGTGGTTTTTCCGTTGGAACCCGTGATTCCGATGACCGGCGAATCGGAAAGGAGTCCGGCGATCTCCACTTCCGTTATGACGGGGATCCCCTTTTCCAATGCTTGAGCCACCGGTTTGGCATGATAAGGAATGCCCGGATTTTTCACCAACCAATCCACTTCATCATGGATCAAATCATCCGGATGACTTCCGCAAAGAACCGGGATCCCGATTCCTTCCAATTCTTCGGCTTCGGGACATGCTTCCCGCGGTTTTAAATCATTGACCACCACGTTGGCGCCCAACTCATGCAAACATTTTGCAACAGCAACTCCACTGCGGGCCAGCCCCAAAACAACCACCTGGCGGCCCGCCCAAATTCCGGTATTTTTCATTACAACCACATCTCCAAGAAGACACCCAAACCGGCGAGTACCAGACCGAAGAACCAAAAGGTGGTCACCACCCGCCACTCAGACCAGCCGCACAATTCAAAGTGGTGGTGTAACGGGCTCATGCGAAACACCCGTTTGCCACGGAATTTAAATGAAGTCACCTGGATCATCACAGACAATGTTTCAATCACAAAAATTCCACCGATAATGGGTAACAATAATTCCGTTTTCGTAATCACGGCCAACGCTGCAATGCCGCCGCCGAGAGCCAATGAACCGGTATCTCCCATAAACACTTTAGCCGGATTGGCATTAAACACCAAGAATCCCAGAAGCGCTCCGACCACGGCCACGGAAAAAATCGTCACCGTCGGGTTGCTTTGCAAAATCCCGATCACGGCATAAGCGCCGTACGCACTCACTGCTGTTCCAGCCAATAAGCCATCCAAACCATCCGTCAGGTTCACGGCATTGGAAGCACCGATCATCATTAACAAGAGAAGAGGCAGATATAACCAATTCAGATGAATGGTCAAATCAGTAAAAGGAATGTCCAAGCTGAAAATATAGTTGTTGGGACCGCCTGTCCGCACTTCCAAAAGCACCCAGAAAAGAACCAAACCGATAAACAGCTGACCGAGTAATTTCTGGTTGGCGGTCAGTCCGAGATTCCGTTTCATAACCACTTTAATATAATCATCCAAAAAGCCGAGAATTCCGTAACCCAATGTCGCAAACACCAAAAAGAACAGGTCTGCGTTAATAATGGCATCGTTGTTGTTCAACAAGGTCAAACTGCTGAGCGGAACGGCCGTCAACACAATCGCGGTGAGGATAATCACTCCGCCCATCGTCGGGGTTCCCGCTTTTTTCAAATGGGCTTGCGGCCCTTCCTCACGGATGCTTTGACCAAATTTCAACCGTTTTAACACCGGAATGATCATCGGTCCCAGGATGACGGCAATACCAAAAGCAACTGCAAGTGGAATTAAAATAAATCGAAATTCTAGATTCCCCATAGTTCTTCCCCTACGCTCCTTCAGTCATATTTTTGACAATCTGATCGAGCCTCGCTGCACGTGAAGCTTTGACTAAGAGGATGGTCTCTGGATGTCCTTCCCGGAGCAATGTTTCTACAGCTTCATCCGGCGTATGGAAATGAACGAGGGCTTGATTGTCACAAGCTTTTGCTTTCATAGCTCCCTCATGAATCCACCGGCCCCGTTCGCCAATCGTATATAAGCGGTGAATGCCTTTTTCCATGGCATACACCCCCAACTCTCTATGATAATGCTCCTCTTGTTCTCCGGTTTCAAGCATATCTCCCAGAAGAGCCCATTTCTCTTTTTCCGGCTCAATCTCTGCCAACAAGTCCAATGCTGCTTTCATGGATGTGGGACTGGCATTGTAGGCATCATCGATCAGCAACATTCCATTTCTTGCCATCTTCGTCTCCAAACGCATGCCGGTCAGGGTCACATTTGCCAGGCCACGGACAATCTCCTCTTCCCGAAGTTTAAAATACCGGGCCACCTCGATGGCAAGCAACGCGTTTTTGACATTGTGCCTTCCCAATAACGGCAAAGTGAAACGGGTACCGGTTTTCCGGGATTGAAAAGAAACCCCCTCGGTTCCCCTGACCTCTATTTGTTCCGGAGATTCGTCAGAATCGGCTTCCCATCCGGTTTTGATCAACAGCCTGGACTCCTCTTTCAACAAGTTCCGAAGCAACGGTTCATCTCCGTCGATCACCAGTGCCCCCGTCGGGGACAGTCCATCTTTAACTTCCAATTTTGCCTTCGCAATTCCTTCCCGGCTCCCCAGATGTTCGATATGGGACTCGCCGATGTTGGTGATCACCGCGACGTCCGGACGGGCAATGTTCGAAAGGACGGAAATCTCCCCGCGATGGTTCATTCCCATCTCGATCACCGCAATTTCCGTTTCCTCCGGCATCGATAACAAGGTTAAAGGCACACCGATATGATTATTAAGATTTCCTTTCGTTTTATGCACCGCATATTTTTCAGCCAACAAAGATGCGATGAGATCCTTGGTGGTGGTTTTTCCATTGCTTCCCGTCACCGCTACGACTTTGGCCTGACATTCCGCGCGGTATCCGGCAGCCAGTTGTTGCAATGCTTTCAACGTGTCTTCAACCACAATGACAGGGAGGTGAAGCTCCGGAAACGGCCGGTCCTGCTGCCACAAGACGGCTGCCGCCCCTTTTTCTCCGGCATCCTTTACAAACTGATGCCCGTCAAAACGTTCGCCAACAAGCGGAACATAAAGCTGATTGGCCCGGATGTTCCGCGTGTCTGTCGACACCCCGCACACCAGCCGGTGAAGATCGACAGGGCTTCCCCTCCAGCTTCCGCCGGTTGTTTCCAAAATCCATTGACATGTACGTTGCATTTCATCATTCCTCACTTTGCCCACATGGATCGAATGGCATCGGCGGCCACTTCCCGGTCATCAAAATGATGGCGTACGCCGTTGATTTCCTGATAGGTTTCATGACCTTTTCCGGCAATTAAAATCACATCTTCCGGTTTGGCTTTGGCCACCGCTTCATAAATCGCTTCCTTGCGGTTTTCAACCACCAAATAACGGTCTTTGGGATACTGATCCACCCCGACCAACATATCTTCCAAAATCGTGACCGGATTTTCCGTACGAGGGTTATCCGAGGTGAAAATGGCCAAATCACTGTTTTTCACCGCAATCTCCGCCATCAGCGGACGCTTGCTGCGATCGCGGTCCCCACCGCAACCCACAATGCAAATCACCCGACCCTTGGCAAATTCGCGAATGGTGGTCAACGCATTTTCCAGGCTGTCCGGTGTGTGGGCGTAATCCACAAGAACCGAATAAGGCTGTCCCAAATCAACCGGTTCAAACCGTCCGCTGATTCCTTCCACTTTGGCCAAGGCCGACTGAATCTGTTTCAGGTCCATGCCTTCAATCAGCGCGACGGAAACGGCCGCCAATACATTATATACATTAAATTTGCCGACCAATCTTGACCGGATGGGAACTTCTCCGCGAAATGTCTTTAACGTAAAGGTCGTTCCCGAAGATGAAAACCGGATATTTTCCGCCGTGACGTCAGCAGGCTGCTCGATGCCGTAGGTAATCACCTGCGCCGGCGTCCGTTGCATGAAATAACCGGAAGCTTTGTCATCCGCGTTGAAAACGGCAAACGCATTATCTTCTAAATCTTCCGCATAAGCATTTCCCAATTGACTGAACAGCAAACTTTTCGCTTCGCGGTAGTTTTCCATCGTCTCATGATAATCCAAATGATCTTGCGTCAAATTCGTGAAAACAGCGATCCGAAATTGACAACCTCTGGTTCTTCCCATGTCCAAAGCATGCGATGAAACTTCGATGACAGAATACTCACAACCCTCATCTTTCATCATTCGAAACGTTTTTTGCAAATCTGTCACTTCGGGAGTTGTATTTTTGGTTGCAAACTTTTTCTTTCCGATTTTTGTCTGAATGGTTCCGATCACGCCGGTTAGAGAACCTTTGTGTCTGAGAAGCTGTTCAATCAGATAAGTCGTGGTTGTCTTTCCGTTTGTTCCCGTCACTCCAATCAGCTTTAATTCTTGCGTCGGATAGTGGTAAAATTTCGCAGCCACCACGGCCATCGCTCTGCGTGTGTCAGGCACTTGAATCACGGGAATGCCCGGCAAATCAACCGGTTTTTCCACCATGACCGCCGCGGCGCCGTTGGCCACCGCCTGCTCGACAAAACGGTGGGCATCCACCTTCGTCCCTCTCAGAGCAATAAACAAGTCTCCCGGCTGAACCTGACGGGAATCGATTTGGATGCCATGAATTTCGGTCATCAGATCCCCTGTCGTCTTGTACAACATTAACGGCCGGATTAACTCACATATTCGCATCTTCTTCCTCCTTTTCGACAACAGAAAGACAACAGAAAATGCCAGGGGTATTCCTGGCATGGTCTATTCACATACCCTATTTTAATCTCCTTTCTATCATTTGTCACTTTCCTTGGCAAGTACGCACTTTCCTGCAATTACCGGATAAACCCCCGAGAATTCAAGGAGTGAGCAAAATCAAGCCACAGAATCCCCTTAGAAATGTTTGCATTTTGTTTGCAAATTGTTTGCATTTAAGTAACAAAGAAGCGCTGGTTGACGAGCCAATCGGGGGTTTTCTATGAATCCCCCAAATAGATTTTGATGGTCGTTCCTTTTTTGACACGTTGCCCGGGCTTGGGCATTTGATCAATCACCTTTTGCCCGTTTCCATAAACTTGCAGCGGAAAGGAATATAAACTGGAACGAATTTCATCGATGTCTTGATTGACCAAATTGGGTGCCGGGACAATCGGGATTTCTGCCGGTCCGTTTTCCGGCGGGATTTGTTTGGTTCGTTTGGGGATTTTTAAATACCGCAAGCTGTCATCCAAAATATTGCCGACAATGGGGGCGGCAACCACTCCGCCGAATTGAATTCCCTTGGGATTGTCGACTGCCACATAGACGACCAATTGCGGATCATCCGCCGGCGCAAAGCCGATGAACGAGACGATGTGGTTATTTTGCATGTATCTGCCATCCGGTCCCACCTTTTGTGCGGTTCCGGTCTTTCCGCCCACCCGGTATCCATCCACAAACGCTTTCCGTCCCGTCCCCTTCGCCACGACACTCTCCAAGGTTTGCCGGACTTGGGCGGAAGTCGCTTCGGAAATGACCTGCCGTTTGACTTTGGGTTTGACTTCTTCCACCACTTTTCCGGTTTCCGGATCCACCCATGCCTTGGCGATGTGGGGAACCATCAGCTTCCCGCCGTTGATCGCGGCCGAAACGGCAGCCACCTGTTGAATCGGGGTCACTGAAACCCCTTGTCCGAATGCCGTGGTTGCCAATTCAACCGGCCCCACTTGACTTTCCTCAAATAAAATTCCGCGTGCTTCTCCATTCAGGTCAATCCCGGTTTTCTCCCCAAACCCGAACTTGCGGATATAGGAAAACAATGTTTCTTTTCCCAGCCGCTGTCCCAACGTGACAAATCCCGGGTTGCAGGAGTTTTCCACCACTTCCAAAAATGTCTGATGTCCATGGCCTCCCGATTTCCAACAACGCAACCGGGCACCGCCCACCTTGATGTAACCGGGATCATGAAAGTGATCCTGTAAATTCACTTTCTTTTCTTCCAGTGCCGCGGCCAAAGTGATAATTTTGAAAGTCGATCCCGGTTCATATGTTTTCCAGATCGGCAGATTCCGGTTATAAATCAACGGGTCGGTCACCTTGTACTGATCCGGGTGAAAAGTGGGACGGCTGCTCATCCCCAGAATTTCACCGGTATTGGGGTTCATGGCAATGGCCAAGGCATTTTCCGGTTGATACTGGGCCATCGCCTGATCCAATTCCCGTTCGATGATGGTTTGAATCTGGTAATCCAGGGTAAGCATCAAGTCCAGACCATCCTGAGGGGGAATAAACCGGTCCACCCCTCCCGGCAATTTGTCCCCGCTGGCGGTGGCACTGAACGAAACATATCCCTTTTTTCCTTTCAATTTTTCATCATAGATCAATTCCAACCCGGCCAGCCCCTGATTGTCGATCCCGGTAAATCCCAAAAGATGGGCGGCAAAACTGCCATGGGGATAATACCGTTTACTGTCTTCTGCAATGGCAATCCCCGGGAGCCTGAGCCCTTGAATTTGCCGTGCTTTCTCTTCCGAAATCTTTCTCCCCCACGGATGAAGTTTAACAATCAATTGCCGCTGTGTGATTTTTTCATAGATTTTTTGTTCGGGTGCCTGGAGAATACGGGCCAATTGCTTTGCTGTATCGGCCGGATCTTTGATTTGGGCCGGAATCGCCATGACGGAAGGGGAACTGATGTTGTATGCCAGCTTCTTTTGATTCCGGTCCAATATCTTTCCCCGTTTCGGTTCATAAGGAATATTCCGGCTCCACAGGTCTTTGGCTTTTTCCGCCAATTCCCCGCCGGCAATCAATTGGACGTAAGCAAGCCGTGCCATCAAAACCATAAATACAAATACGGAAATCAAAAACAAAGAAAACAATCGTTTTCGAACGGTGATTTGTTGGCCGTGCATCTTCCCCTTCCTCTCCTTCCCATCTCTTACTCTAAAACTATGAAATCCGCCGGAAAAAAATGACACAGCCTGTCTTCTTCCATAAAAAAAAGACCCGCTTTAAAAGCGGGTCTTTCCATCCCTTTATTTAATCGTCTCGGCGAATTTGTCATTTGGTTGTACTTGCCTGATTTGCAGCGATTTTTTCATGATCTCCCTGGCGATCGGAGCGGCCACTGTTCCCCCGGTGGCATTTTTGGACGATGACGGCTCATCAATGGCGACATATACGACCACTTCAGGCTTGTCATACGGGGCAAAACCGATAAAGGATACGATGTATTGATTCTCCATGTATCCCCCGTCCGGATCCGGTTTTTGTGCCGTCCCCGTTTTTCCGGCCACACCATAGCCCGGTAAATCGGCTTCGACACCGGTTCCGTTTTGTACCACCCCACGCAATAACTCCCGCACTTGTTTTGCCGTGGATTCTTTTACGATCCGACGGCTTTCGGGTTGAAAAGATTTCACTTCTTTTTTCAACCCTGGTTCCCATATCGATTTCATGATATGGGGGGTCTTCCAGACACCGCCGTTGGCAATGGCGCTCACGGCTGCAACTTGCTGAATCGGTGTGACCGAAATCCCTTGTCCGAATGAGGTGGTGGCCAATTCCGTGGCATACAGGTTCCGTCCGAAAAAGTATCCCCTTCCCTCTGCCGGCAGGTCGATTCCGGTTTTTTTCCCGTATTGCTCCGTGATATTTCCGAAACCAAACCGGTTGATGTAATCCGTTAATTTCTGTGCGCCCAACTTTTGCCCCAGAATGACAAAAGCGACATTGCTGGACAGCTTGATTCCGTCCCGAAACGTGATGTTTCCCCATCCGCTTCCGTTCCAATCATGGATCACCCGGTCATCCACCCGGATCGAGCCGGACGGGAATGTTTGATCCGGATTGAATATGCCTTCTTCAATCGCCGCGGCCAAAGTCACAATCTTAAAGGTGGAGCCAGGTTCAAACTGTCCTTGCACGGCCCGGTTGATACTGTTTTCGTCACTCAGGGTCTCGGCATACCGGTTCGGGTCAAAAGTCGGGCGGGATGCCATGGCCAAAATTTCTCCCGTATTGGGATCAGCGACAATCGCCGTTCCCCCTTTGGCCTCATGAGCACTGATCGCTTCGTCCAACTCCAGTTCCACTTGATGTTGGATGCGCGAATCAATGGTTAAGACAAGATCTTTCCCATGCTCCGGAGGCTGGTTTTTTTCCGGCTGATCCGTGACCATCACACCGTTTCTGGCCTTCAGGTATTTGATGTAACCTTCTTTTCCCCTGAGCCATTTATCGTAATATTTTTCGATGCCGCCAACGGCTGTGTCATCATACCGCAAAAATCCCAAAACATGAGCGGCCATGGTTCCGTTATACTGCCTCATGAAAGTGGGAAAAGCATAAATGCCTTGGATAAGCCCGTCCTTTTTTAAGGATTCCACCTGATTGAGTGTCTCTTCCGGATACTTGTACTTCCCATTGTACCGGAGTTCCACAGAGTCTGAATCCTTCGACAGCAATTTGACCAACTCGTCTTCTTTTATTTTCAACACCGGTGCCAGATACTTTGCGGTTTTTTCAGGATTTTTCACCTGCCGGGTGTCTGCGACAAAGTAATAAGCGTCCACTTCCCATGCCAATTGCTGCTGCTTGGTCCGGTCATAAACAGTGCCTCGTTTGGGGCGAAGTGCATCTTCTTTGATCCACGTTTCTTTGGCCGCCGCGAGCAATTTGTTATGGTCCACCGCTTGCAGCCAAAACAATCTTCCAATCACAATGATGAATCCCACGATCCAAACGAGCCCGATCAGAAGAGAACGCCGTTTGCTCTTCTTAAACATCGAACCCATGTCAAGCCTCTCCCATCTCTCTGACAAATATTGTGTCTATTTCGGCATCAGGGGCTGGTTGAAGGTAAGTATTTTGGTGCTGTCAACTCTAATCCTTTCTGTTCAGCAAATTTGCGAATACGCTCCACACTTCTTAATTTGTTGGCTTCTGTTTCCAATTGGAGATTCTCTTTTTCCACCTTTTCGATTTCAAGTTCCGTATTTTGAATCGCCACATTTAACTCCGACACTTTGGCATAACGCGACAAAACCAGAACAGCCAAAGCAACGCACAAAATAACGCTGAACAGGTAAAGCAGTCTTTCACCGGTCGGAAACGCTTTAAAAGGGGTTGGCCTTTTTTGCTTCCGCTCCACTCTGTAAGGCTTATGGAGCTGTTTTGCAGCCGAACCATGAAAACGATCCGCTCTCATATATAAATCCTCCTCACACTACCTGCTTCTTTCATTTTTATATTTTTTCCGCGACCCTCAATTTTGCGGACCGGGCCCGTTGGTTTCTCTCTATTTCTTCCGGACTCGGCAGGACGGGTTTTTTTGTAATCATCTTCAATTCCGGTTTTCTGCCGCACGTGCAGACAGGAAAATCAGGAGGACAAATGCATCCCCGGGATTGTTCCTTGAAAAACTGTTTACAAATCCGGTCTTCCAGAGAATGAAAGGTGATCACACTGATGCGCCCTTGCGGGCGGAGCAATTTCACACTTTCTTTCAACGCCTCTTGAAAAGCGTTTAATTCATCATTGACGGCAATCCGAATCGCCTGAAACGAACGACGTGCCGGATGAGGCCCCTTTCTGCGTGCAGGAGCGGGAATCGCCTGCTTGATCACGTCCACCAGCTCCAAAGTGGTGCGAATCGGTGCTTGCTTTCTCGTCCGGACAATTTCGCCGGCAATTCGCCGGGAAAATTTTTCTTCGCCATATTCAAACAAGATGCGAGCCAATTCTTCCTCCGGCCATTCATTGACAACATGAAAGGCGCTTAATTCCTGTGACTGATTCATCCGCATGTCGAGCGGAGCTTCCTGGTGATAACTGAAGCCCCGTTCTCCCTGATCGAGCTGGGGGGATGAAACACCCAGATCAAACAACAAGCCGTCGACCTTTTCATAACCTAGTTCATTCACAACTTTCCTGACATGTCGAAAGTTGGTGTTTATCAAATGCAAGTTGCATGTGTGTTCTTTTAATTTATTTTTGGCATGATCCAATGCTTGCTTGTCCTGGTCTAATCCGATGAGGGTTCCTGATGGAGACAGTTGCTCGGCGATCAACTGACTGTGTCCCCCTCCGCCCAGCGTACAATCCACATAGATGCCATCCGATTTGATACAAAGTCCATGGACTGCTTCTTCTCTTAATACCGTTTCATGTTTAAACACTTTCATTCATCCTTTGCTACAAATCCAGATCAATCAAACTTTCTGCGATTTCATTATACGATTCTTCGGAGTTACAGTAATACTCTTCCCATTGTTCTTTGCACCAAATCTCAACACGGGTGGAGACACCGATGATCACACACTCTTTTTTCAAACGAGCATACTCCCGCAAATGGGGAGCAATATGGATTCTGCCTTGTTTGTCAAATTCCACTTCGCTTGCTCCAGAAAAAAAGAAGCGCGTAAATTTACGTGCATCCGCTTTGGTAAAAGGAAGAGCTTTTAATTTTTGTTCCAGTTGCGTCCATTCGGAAGGAGGATAAGCAAACAAACAGCGGTCCAAGCCACGGGTGATCACAAAAGAAGATCCCAATGATTCCCTAAACTTCGCAGGGATGATCAATCTCCCTTTATCATCGATATTATGCCTGAATTCACCCATGAACATACCGCTGTCCTCCCCTCTGGCCTCCCTTCCTCACCACTTTCCACCACTCTCCACCACACTGGTAATTATACCACACGGAATATAAAAAATCCTGCACGCAATGTGCAGGATTCAACCGTATATTTCCTTTCATCTCCAATCAATCCAACTGCCAGCTTGCCAGATATTTTTCCTGTTCTTCCGTCAAGCGGTCGATCGCCACTCCATTGGCTTCCAGGAAATAGCGGGCCACTTGCTCGTCGATCTGATAAGGCACATCCAACACTTTCGGTCCCAATTCGCCATGATGTTCATGCACATACAGCAGGGAAAGCGCCTGCAGGGCAAAGGTCATATCCATGATTTCGGCCGGATGCCCGTCTCCCGCGGCCAGATTCACCAGACGCCCTTCGGCCAACAGGTAAAGTTTCCGTCCGTCAGCCATCTCATACTCCGCGATGTCTTTTCTCACCACGCGTTGTTTCACGGCCGCTTTTTCCAACTGTTCCACGTCGATTTCGACGTTGAAGTGGCCTGCATTGGCCATGATGGCTCCGCTTTTCATCACTTGGAAATGCTCACCCGAAATGACTCCTTTATTCCCCGTGGTGGTGATGAAGAAGTCTCCGTGCCGGGCCGCCTCCTTGATCGGCATCACTTCAAAGCCGTCCATGTATGCTTCCGTTGCTTTGACAGCATCCACTTCGGTGACGATCACTTTCGCACCCAAGCCTTTGGCGCGCATGGCAACGCCCCGTCCGCACCATCCGTAGCCGACAACGACCACGGTTTTCCCGGCAACGACCAGGTTGGTTGTGCGGTTGATTCCGTCCCAAACAGATTGCCCGGTTCCGTACCGGTTGTCAAACAAGTATTTGGAATGAGCATCATTGACCGCCACCATCGGGAATTTTAATGTCCCCTCTTTCTCCAGGGAGCGCAAACGCAAAATCCCGGTGGTGGTTTCTTCACATCCGCCCAAAACATTTTCCAACAGGTCCGGACGTTCCGAGTGCAAAATGCTGACCAGGTCCCCGCCGTCATCAATGATCAAATCCGGTTTCGTTTCAAGCGTTTTGATCAAATGGTCTTTATATTCTTCCGGAGACGGGTTGTATTTGGCAAACACTGTCACGCCGGAATCAGCCAAGGCTGCGGCGATGTCATCCTGGGTGGAAAGCGGGTTGCTTCCCGTAATGGCCACTTCCGCTCCTGCATCCCGAATCAATTCAGCCAGGCAAGCCGTTTTTGCCTCCAAATGCAGGGAAATCGCCACTTTTTTTCCGGCCAGCGGCTTTTCCGAGCTCAACCGTTCCCGCAACCGGCTCAGCACCGGCATATGATCCCAAGCCCAATCCATTTTCAAGCGGCCTTGCGGGGCCAGGTTCATATCACGGACAATGCTGTTTTCTGCTGACATATAAATCCCCCTGTTCCCATATGTAAATCCGATAATCGTGGTTATTATACACGATTATCTTCCAAAAGGAAAAAGACTAAATCAACAGGACATGGACGGAACCATCCAGCCGCACTTCGTAAGAAGGCGCCCGCAGCAAAAAGTCAACCCAATCCATCCCGTGTTCATTCCATGCCCATATCATATTGTAAACCCTTTCCTGGGGTTTGTCGTTCGGATAAATTCCGTGAATCAGTTCGTCCCATTTCCGTAACGATGCGCGATGTTTCTCTTCCAGGCTTTTTTTGGCAAAACGGTGCAAGTAATCGATTTGCGCTTTGATTTTTTCTTCATTTTTTTTTCCGATTTCCCTCATATTCATGCCGATGGTTTGGTGCAAATAACCAACCAGCTGCTCATGATGCACTATGATGGCATCCGCCGCTTCCTGAAACCGGTCGGTCAGATCCGGAGGCTGTTGCTCATCAATCCACTTCAATTTTTTCTGATTCAAGTTATCCAGTTCCTCAAGCCCCAAAGCAAACTCGTCCATCCGTTTTTCCAACGCCGGGTCCATCATCGTGACAAACACGCGCGGAATCACAATCGGCATTTTCAGGCCGAGTTCGTAAAACGCCTCTTTCAACAGGGACCAATACGCAATTTCACCGGGTCCGGCCACGAAGTAAAGGGTGGGGAACAAGGCTTCCTGCATGAGCGGACGGGTGATCACATTATTGCTGAACAATGCAGGCTCTTGTTCGACCAATGACATCAATTCATCTTCCGACCACTTTTTCAGGCCGTCTTTGGTGGTCCACTGCCCCCCTTTTTGAAACAGGAGCTGCCGCTCGTCATCGACTTGAATGAACAAATTTCCCTGATCCTCTTTTAAATCGACCGGAACTTCCAGTCCCCTTGCAGCCAGACGGCCGGAAGCGTTCTGCACCGCCCGGGCAATCGCTTGGCTTTGCCGGATCATGCTTTTAAAAACCGGCACCTCCAGCCGGCGCAGATTTTCGTCATGGGAATCCACCAACAACAATCCGTACGGGCCGAAAAAATGATGGAACACTTTGGCAAACAAGCGGGTCCATGACCGTGTGCCAATTCCCCACTTTTGGCACTGTGCCAGCCATTCTTCTTTGTAAGGACGGTCCGGCAGGATCTTGGCCAATTGATCCAGCCAGTCCCGGTACTGTTTTTCATCCAGCCTACGCCGGGAAATGGGGATTTTCCGCTGATCTTTCACTGCAAACCGGTGTTTCACCGGTTCTTTCTCGCCGTTTTGCACCCATACATGGTTCACTTCCTCCAAATCATGGTCCTCACCGGCAATCCAAAAAACGGGAATCACCGGCTGTCCCAGTTGTTCCTCTGCCTGTTTTGCCAACCGGATAATGGTGATGGCTTTATAAAAAGTATATAACGGTCCGCCCAACAAACCGGCTTGTTGGCCCCCGATCACGACCATGCTGTCCTCTTTGGCCAACCGGTTCAAATTTCGCTCCACTTCGGGATGCAACAAATCCGGCTGATGGTAAGACCGGAGCACCCTGACCAATTCCTGACGCGAAACGGCCGGTTTCGATGTTTTCAAATCGCGGGCGCGTTCGTAAATGCTTTCCTCCTGCCAAGGATGGTACTGATAAAACGAACCGGCAAACTCCCGGTCGTGAAGAAATTCATCAAATATACTGGATTTCTTGGTCATTGCTATCTTTTGTAACCTCATATATAACTCCTCTTTAAAAGAAAAGTCTGATGCTCCACCGTTACAAAGTATATCACTTCAATTATTATAGTGGCTAACTTTTTTTGTCCCCAAAAACAGACTAAACAAAAATCCCAGAAAAGAAACTCCTGCAACAAACAAAAAGATGCGCACCTCTTCACCGATGAGCACACCGGGTTCAAACAAGCGGGCCGCCGTCACAAATCCCAGCGCTCCCCCGGCCGCCCTGAACATGCCGGCAGCCATCAATCCTGAACGGATCCGGCGGGGCGATACCCATTTGAACATATATCGGTGAACGGGATCAGCCACTGCAAAGCTCAGAAACCATCCCAAGAAACTGAACGCAAAAAGCATCCACCGGCTGTCCGGGACCCAGATCAAACCCGCACAAGTGACGGCCGAAAGCAAAAAAGCCGTATAAGCCAGACGGTGCACATACACAGGATTGGACAAAAAACCGATGACAGATAGCGCCATCATGGCACCGGTCACAATCAAACTCAAACAGACCGCTGTGCCGTATGTCCCGGTTTCATACTGCCGGGCAAACCAAAAAGGAAGCAAGGTCAGAATCGTCCACAGAAACCCTTGCAAAGTGACCTGTATATATAAAATCCACAGACGCCAATTGGCAAACAGATGCGGTTCAAAAAACGGATAGCTTCCCTGGCGTTCAACCATCAACAGAGGAACCACCATTCCAATGGCCACAATCCAAAGCGGCAACACTTCTTTATGCAAGACTGAGGAGATCCCTCCGGAAAAATCGGTGCTGGTGACGGCCATCATCAAAAACAAGACGATCAACCCGAAAAATACGATGGATTCGCCGCCGACCCCTTTGCGGTTCGGCTGATCAACGATTTTCCACGTTTGGGATATCAACAGCACCAAAAAAGCAAACAAAATATGCAAAATAAAAACCGATTTCCATCCCAGGGCTCCTGCCAGCCCGGCGGATGCCAAGGGAACTGAACACCATGTGACTGCAAATGCCAGCATGATCAAACTGCGTTTGCCTTTGGGCATTTTGCCGAGTTTGCGCCGGCATTGCGAGGAGACAACCGGCACCATGCCGCCGGTTCCGATGGCCTGAATGACACGGCCGCACATGAACCATACCCACTCCACGGCCAATCCGGCGAGCAAGGTTCCAAGCACAAAGAAAGTGAGAGCCGTCCACAATACTTCCATTTTCCCTTTGGAAGCCACCCAGTTATCCATCATGGGCAAAGAAAAGGCAAAAAAAGCCAAATGGAGTGAAACGGCCCACACCGCCCAATTCATCGACAAATGGTACTCCTGGATAATCAAAGATAAAACGGGCACCACCGTCAACAAATCGAATGTGCTGAAAACCATGCTGATGATATACGTATCAAATGACAACGATTTGGGACGAGACAAACCAATCCCCCCACAGTACTCCTATCCATAATTGTCTTCATTCTTCCCATTATATCATGAACTTTTCTTTCTCCCGAATCCGTCCGGTCCACAGTTGATTGACGGGCAAATTTCTTTGGTGTTTGGCCCCCAAACGGACAATCGCCCCGTTTAAATAATCAATTTCCGTCGGCCGGTGGTGTTTCACATCCTGCAGCATGGAAGAAAAATTGGCGGAAGTCCGCCGGCAAACCTCATGAATTTGTTCCCACATCTGCTGGAACGGAAGCGAAATCCCTTCCAGTGACGCCACTTCCGCCACTTCTGTTAAAATCCCCTCTTTTTCCGCATCATATTTGGGGTGTAACAACGCACCGTTTCGGATTTCATACCAAGCAGTCATCGGATTGATCACGCAATTGACGGCCAACTTCCCCCAAAGCCTTTGCCGGATGTCTTCATCATATTGAAGAAGGTCTTTTCCCGCTGTTTCCAGCAAAGACCTGAGTGCCGGCGACGTTTTTTTATCCCCATCGGGATAAGAGCCGATCCAGCTCGTTCCTTTTCCCGTATGCCTCACATGATTGCCGTTTTTTAATGCGCCTTCCGTCGTAACCGCCAAATAGGTTTCGCAACGGGAAGACAACTGTTCCAACCATTTTTGGTGGCCCCATCCGTTTTGAAAAAACAACACCTGTGTTTCCGGGTGAATCACGTTTTTCAACAGGGGAATAACCGATGGCAAATGGTGTTGTTTCACCATCACCAAAATGACATCAAAGGGGGGGTCTTCCCGGATCCAACCGGCCGGCCGGGCCTTTACCCGGATTTTTTTCCGTTCTCCCGACAACGTTGTCAAGGTGATTCCCGTATTGTTCACTTGCCGGGCCTGACCGGCCGTACGGGTGACCAGCAAAAACGGACCGGTTCGGGGTGCAAGGCGTGCAGACCATAACAATCCCAGCGCTCCGCCTCCCCATACTGCTATTCTCACCGTTTCATCCCTCACTTTGGCTAAAAAAAGAGAGCCATTGGGATCATGGCTCGTAAACGTCTTCATTTTCTATCATAACCTTTTTCTCATACAGGGTAAACGGGATGTTTCCGTTGGCTGAATTGAAGCTGTTTGCTCGCATAAGCCTCGAAGCGCCGGCTTAATTCCGTCCGCAATTCATCCGGCTCCACAATGCCGTCAATCACCATTTCGCCGGCCAGACGGTAAATATCGATGTCTTGCTTGTATTCTTCCCGCTTTTCCATGACAAAACGGGTTCTCTCCGGTTCTTCCAACTCCCGGATTTTGTTGCTGTACACCGCGTTGACAGCCGCTTCCGGCCCCATCACGGCAATTTGTGCCGTCGGGAGGGCCAGGCAACAATCCGGTTCAAAGGCCGGGCCGGCCATGGCATACAATCCGGCGCCATATGCTTTCCGGACAATGACCGAGATTTTGGGCACGCTCGCCTCCGAAACGGCGGAAATCATCTTTGCTCCGTGCCGGATAATCCCGGCCCGCTCCACTTGCGTCCCGACCATGAAACCGGGGACGTCCGCCAAAAACAACAACGGAATATGGAAAGCATCACATAAGTTGATGAAACGGGTTGCTTTGTCCGCCGAGTCCACAAACAAAACCCCGCCTTTGACCTTTGACTGGTTTGCCACAATCCCGACAACCTGCCCGTCAATCCGAGACAATCCGGTGATCAATTCTTTGGCAAACAAGCTTTTGATCTCAAAGAACGACCCTTCATCCACCAGGCTTTCAATCACTTCCATCATGTCAAAAGGAGTGTTTTGGTGATCCGGGACAATTTCCGAAACGGGACGCGCCTTTGGGGACGGTTCCTTCGCTTCAACAGGCTCCGGGCTTGTCTGGTAGTTGGCCGGGAAATAACTTAAATACTTTCGTGCGGATTGAATCGCTTCTTCCTCCGACGAAACCAGCACATCCCCGCATCCACTCACGGTACAGTGCATCCGCGCTCCGCCCATTTCTTCCAGGGAAACTTTTTCCCCGATCACCATTTCCGCCATGCGCGGGGAACCCAAGTACATGCTCGCGTTTTTGTCCACCATGATCACAATATCGCAAAAAGCGGGGATATAAGCTCCGCCGGCCGCTGAAGGCCCGAACAAAAGACAGACTTGCGGAACCATTCCGGACATTTTTACCTGGTTGTAAAAAATGCGGCCCGCTCCCCTCCGGCCGGGAAACATTTCAATTTGGTCCGTAATCCGGGCACCGGCCGAGTCCACCAGGTAAATCATGGGGACTTTCAATTTTATGGCCGTCTCCTGAATTCGTATGATTTTTTCCACGGTCCGCGCTCCCCAGGAACCGGCTTTCACAGTGGAGTCATTGGCCATGACGCAAACCGTTTGGCCGTTGACCTTTCCAATCGCCGTCACCACACCGTCCGCCGGAAGATCACCGGCCATGAAGTTGGCAAACAACCCGTCTTCCAATTGAAATTCGTCATCAAACAACCGTTTCAATCGATCCCGCACGAAAAGCTTGTTTTGTTGCTTCAGCTTTTCATGATATTTGGGGGCACCCCCTTTTTGCACGATTTCTTTGTTTTTGCGCAATTGCCCGACAACGGATTCTTTCACAAACCATCCCTCCCGGTTTATTCCCCGGTATAGCGGGGTTTTCTTTTTTCTGCGAATGCTTTGAGCCCTTCCTGCCGGTCTTTTGTCGGAATCAGCGTTTCATAAGCCGATGTTTCCAGAGCCAGCCCGGTCATGAGATCAGTCTCCAATCCGCGATCAATGGCCAGCTTGGCCTGCCGGACCGCAAGCGGTGCATTTTCTCCGATTCGTCCGGCCAACCGGCAAGCCGTCTCCAAAGCTTTTCCTTTCTCCGTCACTTCATTGACGAGACCCCGTTTTTCCGCTTCGGATGCGGTGATTTTTTGTGCCGTGAATATCCATTCCTTTGCCTTTGCTTTTCCGACCAACCGTGGAAGGCGCTGTGTCCCCCCTGCTCCCGGAATGATCCCGAGCGACGTTTCCGTCAGCCCCATCACCGCATGTTGTTCGGCAATCCGGATATCACAGGCCAAAGCCAGTTCCGTCCCGCCCCCGAAAGCGAACCCGTTGATGGCGGCAATGACGGGCTGCGGCATTTGTTCGATGCGGGTGAAGGTATCCCGAATCAACCGGATAAAACGGCGAACCTCCCTGTCATCCATCGTGCGGCGCTCCTTGAGGTCGGCTCCCGCGCAAAAAGCTTTTTCTCCGGCTCCGGTAATAATCACGGCCCGTGCCTTCGGATGATCGGTCAACGTTTCAATCGCCGACTGCAATGCCTGAAGTGCCGGCATGTTCAGGGCATTGTGTACTTCAGGACGGTTGATCGTGACAATGGCCGTATGCTCTTTCCACTCAGTGACCACCGGTGCCATCTTCATTCCCTCCCCCGCTTTCTTTTTTCTTGGCCACATAACTTTGCAACACTTTGGAGGGCAACGTTTTTCCCAAATACTTCTGCACATACAGGCTGGTTTCACACAGCCGGTCCAGATCGATTCCCGGGTCGATACCTTGTCTCTTCAGCATGTAAACCAGGTCTTCGGTGGCCAGATTCCCCGCCGCTCCCGGTGCATACGGACAACCGCCCAAGCCGCCGAAGGAAGTATCCAGGGTGTGAATTCCTTCTTCCAGACAAACATAGGCGTTGGCCAATCCGGTCCCGCGGGTGTCATGGAAGTGACCGGCCAGTTTCGAAGCTGGAACCGCTGTCAAAAGGTCTTTCAACCGTTTTTTCACTTCAAGAGGCGCGGCAACCCCGATCGTATCGCCCAATGAAATTTCGTAAACCCCCATATCCAGAAGCTGTTCACAAATGTGAACCACGTTTTGAAGCGGAACATCCCCTTCATACGGACATCCGAAGACGGTGGAAACGTACCCCCGCACCCTCTTCCCATGTTGGTGTGCGAGTTGAACCACTTCCCTTAAAACCGGAATCGTGTCCCGGATGCTTTTATTGATATTCTTCCGATTATGGCTTTCGCTCGCGGACAAAAACACGGCATACTCATCGACGCGGGTGTCAAGGGCTCGCTTCAACCCCCGCAGATTCGGAACGAGCGCTCGATAGGTCACCGGCAAACGGGGAAGACCGGAAGCCAACCGATCGGCATCGGACAATTGGGGAATCCATTTGGGATGGACAAACGAAGTCACTTCCAGATGCTTTACCCCCGATTGAAACAAGCGCTCGATAAGTTCCTGCTTCACTTCGGTTGCCAACGTGACGGGCTCGTTTTGCAACCCGTCCCTCAAGCCGACTTCCACAATTTTGACATCCACTTGGATTACGCCACCTCGGATCAGAGTTTTTAAGAAAGCTCGATCAAAACATCTCCGTCACTGACAAAGGAACCGGATTCCACCTTGATTTCTTTGACAACGCCAGAATATTCCGACTGTACCGGCACTTCCATTTTCATCGATTCCAAAATCACCACATCCTGTCCGGCCTCCACTTTGTCCCCCACGGCCACCAATACTTGCATGACGGTTCCCGCCATGGTCGCTTCCACTTTGGCCATTTGACTCACCTCATTTTAAAATGTTTTGGATCAATTTCGTATCATAATTCCCTTGCTGAAACAGTTCGCTCTCCAACACGCTTTTTAAGAGCGGAAGATTGGTTTGGATCCCCTCCACCTTACACTTTCGCAAAGCTTCTCCGGCTTTTTCCAACACTTCCGCCCGACTGCAACCGCTTACAATCAACTTGGCAATCATGGGATCATAAAAGGGCGAAACCACGTTTCCTTCCTGAATCCCCGTATCCACGCGCACACCTTCTCCTTCGGGAAAAGAGAGTCGGGTCACTTTACCCGGCGAAGGCAAAAAACGTTTCGGATCCTCAGCATAGATGCGAAACTCCATGGCATGGCCCCGGCACGAAATTTCCTCCTGCTTTAGCGGCAAGCAATTTCCTTCCGCCAGCCGGATTTGCCAGTCCACAAAATCAACACCGGTGATGGCTTCCGTGACAGGATGTTCCACCTGCAAGCGCGTGTTCATTTCCAAAAAATAAAATTGTTCGGATGCATCCACCAAAAATTCAACCGTGCCCACTCCGGTAAACTGTGCCGCTTTGGCTGCTTGGACCGCCGCTTTTCTCAATTTTTCGCGGGTGGATTCATGAATGGACGGCGATAATCCCTCTTCGATCACTTTTTGATTCCGTCTTTGCACCGAGCACTCTCTTTCATACAAATGAACCACATTTCCGTGTTGGTCTGCGGCAATTTGGACTTCGATGTGCCTTGCAGGAGAGATCACTTTTTCGATAAACAAACCGTCATGGCCAAAATAAGCCTTGGCCCGGCTTTTCAGCGATTGAAAATGCTTTTTCAGCTCTTCTTCACTCAAACAAACTCGCATCCCGATTCCGCCCCCGCCGGCGCTTGCTTTGACCAAAACCGGATAACCCATTTCCCCGGCCACGGCGACGGCGTCATCCGGGCGGGACAAACCGTCGGAGCCCGGAATGACCGGAATTCCCGCTTTTTTCATGGTTTTTCTGGCCACGACTTTATCGCCCATCCGCGAAATGACGGAAGGATCCGATCCGATCCAAATCAGCCCGTTGGCTTGCACTTTTTCGGCAAACACGGCATTTTCCGATAAAAAGCCGTAACCCGGATGAATCGCATCCGCCTTGGTTTGAAAAGCGGCATCCAAGATCGCTTCCATATTCAGATAGCTTTTGGGAACCGGGGGTGGACCGATGCAGACGGCTTCATCCGCCATCCGGACAAACGGCATTTCCTGATCCGCTTCGGAAAAGACCGCCACGGTTTTTAACCCTTTTTCCCGGCACGTTCGGATGATACGGCAGGCGATTTCTCCCCGGTTTGCAACAAGTACCTTTTTTATCGACATAATTCACCTCTTTATTCTAAAATAAATATAATCATTATTAATGATTATATTTTAAATTGTTCTACAAAAACGGTTTTTACTCCTTCTCAAATAAATCAAAGTTTTGTGGTAAAATAGGGGGAACAAGAATAAAAATCTTAAAAATTCAGGGGGCAGGAACCATGAATGCTTTAAAAGTCGAAAGATTGAAAATTAATTATAAAACATTCGAGGAATTCCAACAATTCCATGAGTTCGGACTTCCGGAATTATCCATGTTGGAAGATCTGCAAGAGAATATGGTGGAAAACAACAGCCATTCCCCTTTTTACGGCATATACCAAGATGGAAAACTGGCGGCCAGAATCAGCTTATACCGGGTGGATGCCAAATATGACCGCTATTTTTCACCCGCTCAGGATTATTATGAAATTTGGAAGTTGGAAGTGTTACCCCCGTTTCGCCGACAAGGCATGGGAAAAGCGCTGGTCTCCTACGCCAAAAGTTTGGGATTGCCGGTCAAAACCAATGCCCGCTGCCGGACGGATGAATTTTGGAAAAAAATGGGCTTCATCCCCGTCAAATACCACCCGGAACGCGACCGCGGCGAAAGTCCCTATGTCTGGTTGCCGGAAGGGGTCGCTTTAAAAGATTGAGGGATTTTCACACCCATAAACGGAAAGACCCACATGTTTCAATATGCGGGTCTTTTTTTTACTTGTCGATCTGCTCCAGGGATTCTTCCCCCGGTTTGAACCGGCTCTTGTCTTGCAATTCCCCATCCCCTTGAATCGCCAGCTTGCGGGCTCTCTCCATGATTTGCACCAGGGTGCGGTAATCATCATTGACAAGACGGTAATCGCTCTTTACATCATTCAGTTGTTCTTTCATCTCTTGGTTTTCTTTTTCCAGCTTCCGGATCTGGTTTTCCCGTTCCTTCAATTCCTTTTCCAATTGTTGTTGTTGCCTTTGCAGTTCACTCACTTCCGTTTTATATTGACGCAAAAAGCGGATGATCTTATCGATGGACTGAACCATGTTTTCGGAAGACAAAGAATCCGGCCGGAAACGGTAACCGGTTTTGCCCCGTTCCTGTAACTTTTTTTGCCGCTGTTGCTTGGCGATTTGAATGGCGGATTCGTACTTTTTGCGTACCGTGCTGTTCCATCGGAATCCGCAAGCAGCCGGGGTTCTCCCCAACTTCTCGGCCACTTCCTCAAACGCGGATAATTGTGTTCCTCCTTCCCGGATATGCCTTAAAGTCACTTCCGCCAAAATCATGTCATCGTCAGGAGTCCAAGCATCCTGGCGTTTCACTGCCATAAACCGTACCTCCTATCCCTCTTAAGCCCCTCTCACACAAGGTCAACTTCCTTATCCTTACTATATGCAATTGATATAAATCATAGTATATGGATCTACTAATTTTTATTACCATCCGAATGTAGAAGTATACCCCAGCAGGGCGAAATAAAAGAAATCGAAGTTACGGTTTTCCTTTGTTCATTTCGTGCGGGTACGCTTTAAAAAATCGGAAACCGCCCGATGGTGACTCTCGCTTTCCCACAAAGCGGCACAATTTTCCGCCTCTTGATGCAAAAGCTCCGCAGTGTCTTTGCCCTCCCGGACTGCTTTGGCAAGCAATTTATATCGGGCAGTGACTTCCGGAGAACCTTTCACCAGGGAATCAACAAACCGCTTGACTTCATCCCAAAACCGGTCACGCTCCCATACCCGATCAACCAGTCCCGTCTCAAAAGCCTCTCTTGCCTCCATCACTTTTCCGGACAACAAAACCGGCAAGGCCCGTCCCGGTCCGATTTTTTTCATCAACCGGCTGGCGCCTCCCCACCCGGAAGTAATATGCAAATTCACCTGGATCATCCCGAACCGTGCCGAATCCGAAGACACACAAAGGTCGCAGCTGGTGGCAAACTCACACCCGCCTCCCACGGCAGGCCCCTCCACCGCCGCAATCGAAAGCAAATGCGACTGGTAAATCCGTTCCAGGCATTTTCCCATCCGCAACATGACGGGCCGGATTTCTTCCGTTTTGGTCATTTGGTGAAATTCCCCCACATCGCCTCCGGATAAAAAAGCTTTCTCATCGCCGTAAAACACAACCGCCTGCAATTGTTCATCCTTTTCCCATTCATTCCATACGGACTCCAACTCTTCCATCATCTTCTGATTCACTGCATTTCGGACTTCCGGCCGGTGAAAACGGATCCATCCGGTTTTCCCCGTTTTTTTCACTTGAATTGTCTCCATCATGGAACATCCTTTCTTCATTGCTTGATAGCCGCATGACACTGAGGGTATAATAAATCTGTCATCGTCTTCTGAGATCTCAACGTATCAGGGTACATAGAAAGGAGTGGGACCATGGACCGCATGTTTCGTGTTCTCGGTTTCTGGGCTTTTGCGATCGCCCTCATGTTCCTGGCTGGCCAAATGTACATCCCGGCCTTCCTTTTCATCGCGCAAACCATCCTCTTCACGGTATTGGGTTACATGCGTTTCACGGAAAAAACATATATGTATCTGTTTGGTGGTTATATGTTTATTTCCTTTATCGGTATGGTTGGGTATGCCACTTTCATGATGTAATATTTACGAAAAGATTGCAAAGCGTTTTCACTTTAAAAAACCTCATCCCGGCGGCTCTTTTCTTTGTGGTGAAAGCAAAAGAAAAGAGCCGTCTTTTTTGACGGCTCTTTTTCATGCTTCATCGATACTTGGAATGTTCACGGCCGGATCCACTTCTTGATCATAGTCGACGCCCTCTGTTTCAAAACCAAACAGCTGGAAGAAATCGCGGCGATATCCTTCAATATCCGAAATTTCTTCCAAAGTGGCGCTGTCGATCAACTCCCACTGCTCCATCACCGCCTGCTGCACTTCCGGCATCATTTCCAAATCATCAATCCGGATGCGCCCTTTTTCATCCACGGGCACTTCTCCGCCTTGGTAAAGTCTTTCCGAAAAGAGACGGTACATTTGCATGATGCAGTCTTCGTGCAACCCTTTTTCTTTCATCACTTTGTACAAGATGGAAATGTAAAGCGGAACAATCGGAATCGCGGCACTGGATTGCGTCACCAGGGCTTTATTGACAGACACAAATGCCCGTCCGCCCAAGTCTTTCAGTTTTGCGTCCAGTTCATGAGCGGTTTTTTCCAAATGGTCTTTGGCTTTTCCGACGGTCCCTTCCCGGTAAATGGGGAAAGTCAATTCCGGACCGATATAGGAATAGGCAATGGTGGTGACGCCTTCTGCCAACACATCCGCTTCTTTCAAAGCGTCCATCCACATCTGCCAATCTTCCCCGCCCATGACTTGAATGGTGTCATGAACCTCTTCGTCGGTGGCCGGTTCAATCGTCATTTCGGACACGTTTCCGCTGTGGAAATCCACCGCTTTGTTGCTAAAGGGTTTTCCGATCGGTTTCAAAACGGAATGGAAGGTCTCTCCCGTTTCCGGATGGACTCGCCGGGGGGCCGCCAGGCTGTAAACCACCATATCCACTTTGCCCCCCAAACGGTTTTTGATCTTTTGGATCGTTTGTTCTTTGATCTCTTTGCTGAATGCATCCCCGTTTATGCTCTCTGCCACCAATCCGGCTTTACGGGCTTCTTTCTCAAAAGCCGCCGTGTTGTACCAGCCTGCCGTGGCCGTCCGGTTTTTCACACTGGGTTTTTCAAAAAACACCCCGATGGTGTCGGCTCCGCAACCAAAAGCCGCCACTATCCTCGAAGCCAGTCCGTAACCGGTTGAAGAACCGATAACCAGCACTTTTTTCGGCCCGTCAATTTTGGGCCTGCTTTTGACATAATCGATTTGATTTTGCACTTGCTTCGCACAACCGTCCGGATGGGCCGTTGTGCAGATAAAGCCGCGAAATTTCGGTTTAATGATCATCTTTCATCCTCTTTCATTCATTTTTTTTCACCAGTGGATTTAGTCTGGATGAGCACTTGGAATGCTTCGCCCATGGTTTCGGGATGAATGAGCTGCTTGATGGCCCGAAGCCGCTTTGCATCCTCGCCAAACGGATCCCTCCCGGGGGATTCAGGCAGCCAGTCAAACACGCCCGCCTCAATCAAAAACCGGGACTGGGACCATAACTGCTCCCCCGTAAACCCGGCCTCCCGGCCCCATTCGATCAAATGGGAAAAATTCACGTCATATGTAAGATCCTTTTCACCCGGATCCGAATAGAAATCATGGCAAACCCGATGCGCTTGATAGGCGCGGATGGTTTTTCCCTTTTGCAGTAATTGTTCGCCGGTCCCGCCATAGTCAATGGTAACCAGCACTCCTTGCTCCATCCAGCCGGCAATTTCCTGCAGCCAGTCACGCGCCGCCAGACAGATTTCCATCTCTTGGCCTTCTTTTAATTTCATAAGCCAACTTTCCATTTGTTGACGGACGGGACTGTCTTCAGACAAAGGAATCCACTTTTCCTTCAAATAAGGCTTCCGGTTCATGGTGGTCACAAACGCCTCAGTCCATCTGCCCTGATCTTTTTTTATCCGATGAACCGGAAAAGCGTCAACCAGCTCGTTGCTGTAAATAAATGAGAAAGGCCGTGCAGGAATGTCGCTCAAGCGGTTGACGGTCCGAAAACCGACCGGGGACGAGGCGAAACGTTCTTCCAGCAAACGGCGATGATACGGGCTGGTTTCGATTAAGTAAAATGAGATCTCTTCCGGGGAAAAACCCTGCTCCATCAAACCTTGCGCAAACTGTTCGGCAATGCGGCCGTCACCGGCTCCCCATTCAACAATCGTCCAACGGGACCGGATTTGGTTTCTTTTCAGCCAGTCTGCAAAAAAACGGCTGAGCACCTTGCCAAACAGGTCACCCACGTGCGCGTTGGTGAAAAAATCACCCTTTTTCCCCAATTTGGTCTGTTCTTTTGCGTAATAACCCCATACCGGATGATACAACGCCTGTTCCATAAACCGGGGAAACCCGATGGCACGGAGGCGGGTCGATTCAATTTCTTGAATCAACCCGTCCAAGAGAGAATTACTCATGACAAGCTCCCCTTATGAGAAATCAAACACATTGGCGCTCAGGTACCGTTCGCCGGTATCCGGAGCCATGCAAACCACTTTCTTGCCTTTTCCCAACCGCTTCGCCACTTGCAGAGCCGTCCACACCGATGCTCCTGATGAAGGGCCGACCAGCAGGGCTTCTTGGCTGGCCAACTTGCGTGTGGTTTCAATGGCGTCTTCATCACTGACATGAAAAATTTCATCATAAATGGACTGATTCAACACCGGCGGGATAAACCCGGGGCTTGTCCCCGGAATTTGGTGCGGTCCGGGTTTGCCGCCCGCCAGGACGGGGGAGTTTTCGGGTTCGACCACCGCAATAAATAAATCCGGCAAATGAGATTTTAAATATTCTCCGGTTCCCGTAATGGTTCCTCCCGTACCGGCCGTTGCCACAAATGCATCGATCTTTCCTTCCATCTGCTCCAAGATTTCCGGTCCGGTCGTGTTGCGGTGAACTTCCGGATTGGCCTCATTTTGGAACTGATAAGGCATGAAGGAATTCGGAATTTCTTTGGCCAGTTCTTCCGCTTTCTTAATTGCCCCGGGCATCCTTTCCCTGCCCGGTGTCAACACCACTTTGGCCCCGTAGCCTTTTAAGAGTTTAATCCGTTCCTGGCTCATATTGTCCGGCATAACCAAAATGGTTTCATAGTTGCGCGCGGCACCGACCAGTGCCAATCCGATTCCGGTGTTGCCGCTGGTGGGCTCAATAATGGTTGCCCCCGGTTTTAAGACTCCCCGTTTTTCCGCATCCAGGATCAAGTTCAGCGCCGTGCGGTCTTTGACGCTTCCACCGGGATTAAATTTTTCCAGCTTCACATACACATCCGCCCAGTCCGGCTGAACCAGACGGTTTAATTTGACCATCGGGGTCCGGCCCACCAATTCCAAAATATTTTCCGCAACGCTTACTCTTTGCTGACGGGTCCGTTCCATTCCAACATTCCACCTTTTAAATTAAACAATTGTTCAAAACCTTTTTGGGACAAAACCTCTGCCGCGATCACACTCCGCCGGCCGCTCCGGCAAACCAGCAAGATCGGTTTGTCTTTGGCATGTTCCAATTCATGAAAACGGTTTTCCATTTCATCATATGGAATGTGGGCCGCTCCGGGAATATGCCCTTCTTGATATTCTTCATCCGTGCGCACATCCACCACCACATATTGCTCCGGGTCAAAAGCCTTGCTTAATTCTTTGGCTTCAATATCCTGATATTTGCTCACACCGGTCACTCCTTTGGTAAAATGGGTAAAATATGAATGCGAAGTTGGTCAAGGTTCAAGGGACCTTCCACTATCTTGCAGATTTTTCCCTCTTTATCAATGAAAAAAGAGCTCGGAATCGGAACAATGCCGTAAAGCTCAGTGACTTCACGATTTCGGTCCAACAAAACCGGAAAATTCAATTGATATTGCTCCACAAAAGAAGAAACAGCCACATCGGTTTCCGCAATATTGACGGCCAACACCTCAAACCCCTGGTCTTTGTACTGGTCATAAGCATTTTGCAGCGCCGGCATTTCTGTGCGGCAAGGTTCACACCATGTCCCCCAGAAATTGAGTAAAACGGCTTTTCCCCGGTAATCGCTCAGCTGCACCGTTTTCCCGTCCAATGTCGTCAGGGTAAAGTTGGGTGCCGGTTCTCCTTCCTGCAATCTGCTTTTTGAATCCTGGGTCACGGCCTGATATAAAGCATAACCAATTAAAACCACCATCACAAGAAACAAGATGCGCCGCACCCAGTACCTCGTTTTTTTGTCCATGGCCTCACCCGACTTTCTAATCCAATGTACCTCAAATCAAAATCCTTGAAAACCTGTGACTTTTGCCAGCCAGGCGGTGAAAACCGTCATCTGATCAGTATATAACAAAACCCCCAGCAAAACCATCAATGCCCCGCCGGCCTTCATCAATTTTTCCGAATACCGCAAAATCCAACGGGTTTTTCCCATGAAAAATGCCATCAGCAAAAATGGAATCGAAAATCCTAAAATATAAGCCGTCACATAAACAAATCTCATTTCCGGATTCAAAGCCGTAAGCGTGATGATGGCGGCAAAGATCGGGCCGATGCAGGGGGTCCATCCGGCGGAAAAACCGATCCCCACGGCCAGCGAACCCAAATAGCTGACATTTTTTTTGGACACCTGCCATTTATACTCACGCATTAAAAAAGCGGGCCGAAAAATCCCCAGCATAAACAAACCCATCGCCACAATGAGAACGGCCCCCAGCATCCGAATCAGATCCTGGTATTCTTTAAAATAAGCGCCAAACCAGCTTGCGCTGAATCCAATGGCATAAAAAATCATGGAAAAACCGATAAGAAAAAAAACGGTATGCAACATGACTTCCCGCATCCGGCGTTTTTCCTTCAGCTGGTTGACTGAAATTCCCGTGATGTAGGAAAGATAGGACGGATACAGCGGCAAAGAGCACGGAGAGACAAAGGAAAGCACCCCCGCTCCAAAAGCCAACCACCAGCTGACTTGCTCAACCATGATTTCTTCCCTCCCTTTTTCATTGCATCAGTTCTTGCACCGCAGAAAAAAGCTGTTTTTCCGAAACGGCCCCCATAAAGTGATGGGTGATTTTTCCGTTTTCATTGATGATAAACGTGGCGGGAATGCTGAACAATTGATATTGGTCCACACCGACCACCGTCCCGTTCCGGTCCCGGTCAAGGGCGACCGGAAACGTGTACCGGTGGTTGTCAAGATAAGGTTTGACATCGCTTTCATCGCGCTCCATCGCGGTTTCATTCACCATGATCACATTGATCTTTTCGCCGTATGTTTCATGCAATTTTTGGAAATAAGGCATCTCCTCCTTGCATGGCGGGCACCAGGTAGCCCAGAAATTCACGACGGTCGGTTTCCCCTGGTTTTGATATAACTCCACTTCTTCACCGGATAAGACGGGCAACTTAAAATTGGGCGCACAAAATCCTTGTGCCGGTTTGGGTTCCCCTTGGCACACCACCCGGTTCATCACGGAAGTCGAATTTCCTTTTGGTTTGTCAACGGCCATGAAGACGGCTCCTGCCACCGCTGCAGCCAAAACCGCGGCAATAACGGTTTGTCGCTTGTTCATTGCAAACACCCTTTGATGATGGACTCATTGCTTCGTTGTCCAAAGTATATGTCAACGGCCGGATTCTTTAAACCTTATTTACAGCATTCCGGTCACAAACGGATTATGCATCTGTTCCCTCCCGATCGTGGTTTCCGGTCCGTGTCCGCACAAAACACGGGTTTCTTCGGGAAACTCCATGATGATGTCGTGAATGGTGCGCATCAGGGTCTCGTGATCCCCTCCCGGCAAATCCGTTCGCCCGATGGAGTCTTGAAACAAGACATCACCGCTCAATAAAAGGGAATCCACCACATAAGTCACACTGCCCGGCGAATGGCCCGGCGTATGTATCACTTCCCATGATTTTCCGAGCAAAGTCAGCACCTCTTTGCCTTTCAGCAAATGGTCCGCCGGTTTCGCTTGCACTTTCGGCAACCCGAAAAACGAGGAGCCGTTCAGATCCGGATTGGTCAGCCAATCCGCTTCCGCCTCATGGACATAGACCGGAGCCCCGGTCAATGAACGAACCTCTTCCAGCCCGCCGATATGGTCAAAATGAGCGTGCGTCAACAGCACCGCTTCAATCTTGAGTTCCAATTCCTGAATCCGTTCAACCAATGGTGCCGGTTCCATGCCCGGGTCAATCACCACACCGCGTTTTTCATCCGGAAGATAAAGCAACCAAGTGTTGACCATCACCGGCCCCAATACAAAAGATTCCACCTTCATCTTCTCACCCCATCTCATTCATCGGATTTATGCTCATTCTACACTGAAAATGCGCTTTTCAGCAAAACGGTACATGGAAGTTCCGTTTTCGGACAAAATAAACACAAATATACGGAAAGGAAGTGGGACCGGATGAACACACTTCTGAAAACCATCAGCGGTCTTGCCGGCCTTGTCTTGATTCTTTCGGCTTGTTCGCAAAAAAATGAACCTCCGGCGGACAATGCATCGCCTTCACCCAATCAGCCACCGCAAACTGTGAAAGTCAGGCAGACCGCTCCGAACGAAAAGAAAGACCAGTCGTCCCAGGCCGTTGCAAACCGCCTGGTGACCATTGCTCAAAACGTCCCGAACGTCAAAGGGGCCTCCGCCATCGTGCTTGGCAAATACACCATTGTCGGGGTGGACCTGGATCCGACCCTGGACCGGGGAAGAACCGGCACCATCAAATATACGGTGGCCCAAGCCCTGAAAGAAGATCCGCAAGGAGCCAATGCACTGGTCACCGCGGACCCCGACATCACACAGCGGATCCGGGAACTGAATGAAGATCTTCAAAACGGCCGTCCGGTTCAAGGAGTGATGGAAGAACTGGCCGAAATCGCAGCCCGTATCGTTCCGCAACCTTCCAGGGAAACCGAGAAAAACGAACACCCCCCCTCGAAGGAAGATCAACAGCGGCTGAAATAAAAAAGCAAACATCGGGATTTTCCCATGTTTGCTTTTCTTCTTTTTCTTTTGTTAATCAATTGATCAAACTTGTTTGCCTTCCGCTTTCATAAAATATAGTATACTAGAAAATAGCCTATTTGATCCGTTAAAGGAAGATGCCTCATGAAAGTGATTTGCATTTTGTGTGACCAAGTTTTCCGTCCGGACCCGCTCACAGAGAAAAAAATCAAAAAGCATCCGCACCGGATTCAAATTTGTCCGCAATGTCACGAACGAATCACCAAACAAGTGACGGAACGGAAAAAAAATCAATCTTCAAAGACTTGATTGTACTTTGGTTCCGCCATGATGTCGCGGAGCAATTGTTCCGCCGTGTCTTTTGGGAAAATCTCCTCTTTTTCTTCTCCATCCACCTGATAACAAACCACATACCGGTCTTTTTCTTTTCTCTTTTCCAAATTTTCCACGCGGTGATCTTCCCGCAACATTTCCTCAAAAAACTGCACGGTGTCCCGTGCAGAACGATCGCTGGGCCTTGCATCCTGAACCACTTGAATTTGCAGCCAGTTAAACAGAGCATCCTTGAGTTGCATGGTCATCTCTCCCTGATTTCATGCCATTTTTTCGTCTTGTTCTTTCTTTCGCACCAGATAAAGCCGCAACCGCGTCACTGCAATCAACACCACCGTGACCAGCAGCGCGGGAACGATGGGCAGTCCCATCAGATGAAAAAGGGCGAGCAGCCAACAGCCGACAGCCAAAGTAATGTAAACCAACACCGTTTTTAACACGGGCAGCCGGACCGCAAATGCCGTTTTGTAAATCACGGCCGTTAACACCAAAATCACGAGATAAATGCCTGAAATCGGTAAAGAATTCAACCAGTTATTGAGCCATGCCAACATCTTACACCCCTTTTATCCTTTCAATTGATGGAGATATTTCATCTCTTCACTGTATTCTTGTTCATCCTCCACCGGCGTTTCCAGAACCACGGGCAATCCTTCAAAACGGGGTTCTTTCAGAAACAGGGACAAGGCTTTTTCCCCGATTTCCCCTTTGCCGATTTTTTCATGCCGGTCCTTCCGGCTTCCGGCCGGGGCTTTGCTGTCATTAAAGTGAATCGCCACCAAATTTTCAAGATACTTCGTCTTTTCCATTTCGTTCACAAGATCTGAAAAGGTTTCTTCCGTCCAGATCCCGGCGGCAAACCCGTGACATGTGTCAAAACAGAATCCGATTTTCTCCGGCGCATCGGTGGCTTCCCGAATGTCGACAAGCTCCTGAATCGTAAGTCCCAATTCGCTGCCTTGCCCGGCGGTGTTTTCCAGCAGCAGCTTGGTGTTTCCTTCATAATCCGCCAAAATTTTATTCAGTGTCTCCACCATTCTTTCACGACCGTACTCTTCCCCTTCCCCCACATGTTTTCCGCAATGAACCACCGCTCCGACAGCGCCGTAAGCTTCGGCAATCATTAAATCTTCCTTGATGGAACGAATGGTCACTTCATGAAGATCCGGTTTGGGGGTGGACAAATTGGTGATATAAGGTGTATGGCAAACCAACGAAATGCCGTGCTCTTCACAAAATCGCCTTCCCCGCCCGGCATCCGTGTGATTTAATTTTTTGGGGCGTAAGCCACGCGGATTTTTCGTAAACACCTGAAACGAATCCGCTCCCAATTCGCGGGCTTTTTGCGCAGCTTTGTAAAAACCTTTGGCAACGCTGATATGACAACCGATTTTCATGGACTTCTCCTCCTGTAAAGACAAAAAGCGCCTGAGGTAAAGGCGCCGTTCACGTTCATATTTTATCACTTTTCCTTTGGCGATAGCAACTTTCTCATCCGGTCCGGATAGTTGGTGATCACTGCGTCCGCCCCGGCATCCATCAACCGTTTCATCTCTTTTTCCTCATTCACCGTATACGGACGGACCCGGATTCCATGCCGGTGACAACCGTCAATCATCCCGGTGGTGACGGCCAGATGATGCGGATGAACCGCATCCACCCCCAGATACTTTGCATACACCCAAGGATCGACCATGCCGCAGGCGTAAAGCGCACCGGTTTGCATGCCGGGACGGGCTTGTTTCACAGCCAACAGCGACTCATGCCGGAAAGAAGAGAGAATGACCCGGCCCTGCACGTGAAACCGCTCCACTTCTGCAATCACTTTCTGTTCCAATCCGGGATACCGGATGATGCCGTTTTTCAGCTCGATGTTGATCTCAACAGGAACCCCTTCGAGCCTTTCCAGCACTTCACCCAATGTGGGAACGGGTTCGTTTTGAAAGGATGGATGAAACCAACTTCCATTATCCAGTTGTTTCAGCTCTGCCAGCGTCATGTCTTTGATCCATCCGGTTCCGTCGGTGGTCCTGTCCACTTTTTCATCATGCATCACAATCACATGCCCGTCGCGGCTTAAATGCACATCCAACTCCACGCCGTCCGCCTTGGCTTCCACGGCTTTTTCAAAGGCAGACAACGTATTTTCCGGAGCCGCCCCCGAAAAGCCCCGGTGGGCAAACACTTTGGTCAAACTCACCGATTCCACCCACAATACTTTCGTTCTTTCCTGTTGATTTCCACACGCCGCTTTGGCATTCCTTGTCAATTCGGGAAAAAAGATGCCCTCATCCCAACCGGACGGCGAGTTGGATCAACGTGCGCGTCATCACGCCGGTTGCCCCTTTGACGAATATCCCTTTTTCTTTGGGGGATTCAACCGTTCCGCCGATATCCAAATGGACAAACGGGGTGTCTCCGGCAAAAGCTTTTAAAAACATGCCCCCCTGGATGGCTCCGGCCGGAAAACCTCCTTCATTTTTCAAGTCGGCAATATCGCTTTTCAGATATTCATCATATTCTTCGTACAGCGGAAGCTCCCACACCTTTTCCCCCGCGATGCGTGCAGCTGCTTTCACTTCCTCTGCCCACTTCTCATCATTACTCATCAAACCGGTCACCTCATAGCCCAACGCCACTTGGACCGCCCCGGTTAACGTCGCAACATCAACAATCCGGGTCACTCCCAACCGTTTCGCATAAGCGATCGCATCAGCCAACACCACTCTGCCTTCCGCATCGGTATGTTGGATTTCAACCGTTTTGCCGCTAAAAGTGGAAATCACATCGCCGGGACGGTATGCTTTCGCACCCACTCCGTTTTCGCACACCGGAATGACAGCGCATACATTAAAGTGCGGCTGCAATTCACCGATGGCATCCATCGCCGCCAAGACCGCTGCCCCCCCGGCCATGTCGTCTTTCATTTCCCCCATCAAGCGTGCCGGTTTAATTTGCAATCCGCCGGAGTCGAAAGTGATTCCTTTTCCAATCAGCCCCAGAACTTCCTGGCTGTCCGGCGCGCCTTGATACGTCAGCACAAGCATGTACGGATCATGGGCTCCGGCTTGTGCCACACTCAATAACCCGTACATCCCCAGCTCCTCCAACCGGCCGGTGGTGATGATATCAGCTTTCAAATTGCGTTTTTCGGCGATTTGTCTTGCTTCTTCGGCCAATTGGTCCGGAGTCATGCGGTTGCCCGGTTCATGTACCAGATAACGGGCGTAATTGGTGGCCTTGGAAAAGATTTGGCCGCGTTGTTTTCCGGCTTCAAACGCCGATTCCCGGAGCGTTGCGTCGGAAATCCACACAGCGTTGATTTTCTTTTTCGATTGCTCTTGTTTATAGGTGTGATGCTCATAAGTACCCAATTCCATGCCTTCAACGACCGATTGTACGACATCAACCGGATTGTACCTTTCAATGACAATGGAAGGACAACCGATTCCCAAACTGTCAATGCCTTTCTTTTTGGCGGTGCGGGCCACGGCCGCCACGGCATCTTTAAACGCCGGCAAATCCAGTTTGCCCTCTTTGCCCAAACCGACGACAAAGACACGACCGGACGGAATTTTCCCCCAATTGTGAAGAGTCGTAATCTCACCGAACTTTCCGGTGATTTCCCCCAGCGAAATGAGATTGGAAATCCGAAAACCGAGTGCTTCATCGATTTCCCGGGTAACGCCCAGCAAAGATTCGCGCTTTTGAAAATGAAAAACCACAATCGCATCCGCAGACAATGAAGCAAGCGGTTCTCTCGTCAATTTCCATTCCATTCAAACGCCTCCCCAAATCGGTTTCTGGATGTCTTAAATTAAAAGTGCATTATCTCTGTAAAAATTCTTGCATGTAACAGTTTCGACAAAATCAGACCCGTTTCCTGTCTTGGATAAATAGACGAAATTGTTTTATAACAGACACAACTAAGCATCAAGCGGATTGAAATATGAATATATACAATATATATACTTATATACATCTTTGGCATGTTTGTTCTTTCGCCGGTTTTCGCACGATCAATAATTCTCATCCCTTTTAATTTTTATAATATTTAAATAATTTATCGCCATAAATAAGAGACCCACGTGAGCGGGTCCGGATGTAGATCATAACGCTTCCAGCATCATCATCTCTTTTCTGATTTCCTCCAGTCGCGCTTTGCATTGGTCGATTTTATGGGGATGGTTTTCTTTGAGAGCATCGTACAGGTTTAACAGCTCATAATCCAACTCCATTCTCAACACCAGGATCCTTTCTTCCGCATCCCGACAACGGTAAGCCTTCATCAAATCCTCCATGGTTCCGCTACACCCCTTATTTTTTAATCGGGTATCTTAGGATGCCTGCCATCTTGTTGCTTGGCTACAGCATTGCCTGTTTTTCAAGAAATAAACCTGCCCGGAAAAACGTTTTGTCCCTTCGAAATCTCCGGTTCTGATTTTCTATAATCTATGCTTAAAAACTTGCAAACGGAACGACACTTGACAAAGTGGATGATTTTCAGAATGGAACTGCCTTGTGGTAAGATAGTGATCAAAACGGAAAAGGGTGGTGAAAATCGATGGCAATTCCTTCATTTACGGAAGAAGATTTTGCTGTCTTTCAAGTAAACGGCCTTGAAGAACGCATGGGAGAGTTAAAGAAACGGATCCGGCCGAAGTTTGAAAGCATCGGGGAACAAATTACTCCGTTTCTTGAGCAAATGATCGGAGAACCGTTTTATCTGCATATTGCAAAACATGCCCGCCGGACCGTGAATCCGCCGGATGAAACTTGGATGGCCTGGGCCGCCAACAAACGCGGGTATAAAGCCCATCCGCATTTTCAACTGGGAATCCGCGACACGCATCTTTTCATCTGGTTTGCTTTGATTTATGAATGCGGACGCAAACCAAGTTTTGCCCGCAACCTTCGTATGCAATTGGACGAGATCTGGCCGGCGATTCCTGACCACTTCCACATTTCGGAAGATCACACCGTTCCTGAAACCACTCCCAAAAAGGATTGGGATGTGGAAAAAGGGCTGGACCGGCTGGAAAAGGTGAAAAAAGCCGAGTTTTTGTGCGGAATTCTCATCCCCCGGGATGAAGCGGTTTCCCTAAAAGGTAAAGACATCATCCAACGTAGCGAATCGGTCTTTCAAACGCTTTATCCTTTGTACCGGTTGGCAGTTTCTTCCTGACCTTGATTCTTGCCTGCAATCCTGAGGGTTTTGCAGGTTTTTTTATGGATTTTTTTCTTTTGTTTAAGAATGCTTTTTGTTATACTAACGGTCGTGCATGATTTACTCGAAAAGGCAGGCAACAGCAATGAACCAAAGACAATATCAAACACCACTGTTTTCCAAGCTGATTGAACACTCACAAAAAAATCCATTGCAATTCCACATCCCCGGCCATAAAAAAGGGCAGGGAATGGATCCGGAATTTCGCCAGTTTGTCGGGTCGAACATCCTGTCGATCGACCTCATTAACATAGAGCCGTTGGATGATTTGCATCTTCCCAAGGGGGCGATCAAGGAAGCTCAGGAGCTGGCTGCCGAAGCTTTCGGGGCCGACCATACCTTCTTTTCCGTTCAGGGAACCAGCGGAGCAATCATGAGCATGGTGATGTCCGTCGTCCATCCGGGGGAAAAAATTATTGTGCCGAGAAACGTGCACAAATCAGTGATTACAGCCATTATTCTGGCCGGTGCTTACCCGGTTTTTGTCCACCCGGAAATGGATGAGCGGTTGGGAATCGCCCACGGCATCACCGCCAGTCAGGTTCAAAAAGCGTTGAACCGACATCCGGATGCCAAAGCGGTGCTGGTCATCAATCCCACTTATTACGGAATCGCCGGAAATCTGCGCGAAATTGTCGAGGTTGTCCACCGGCACGGCATTCCCGTCTTGGTGGATGAAGCACACGGCGTGCTCACCCATTTTCATGACCGGTTACCTTTGTCAGCTATGGATGCCGGTGCGGACATGGCCGCAACCAGTGTCCACAAATTGGGCGGATCGCTCACGCAAAGCTCGGTGCTCAACTTACGGGAAGGACTGGTCAATCCCCACCGGGTGCAATCCATTATCAGCATGTTGACGACCACCTCCACTTCCTATCCCTTGCTGGCATCCCTTGATACCGCCCGCCGTTATCTGGCCGTAAACGGTAGTGATATCATTGAACAAACATTATATTGGGCCGATACGGCACGAAAACGGATCAATGAAATCCCCGGGCTGCATTGCATCGGGAGAGAATGGCTGGGAAGCGATGCATTATATGACATCGATGAAACCAAACTGCTCATCCATTTAAAACATTTGGGCATCACCGGATATGATGCAGAAAAATGGTTGCGGGAACATCATCGCATTGAAGTCGAATTGAGCGATTTATACAACATTTTGTGTCTGGTCACGCCGGGCGACAGCGAAGAAACGATTCTTCCGTTAATAGATGCCCTTCAGGATTTATCCGATCATTTTTATCAGCCTGGACGTTCCAATCATGTTCCCATTCAAACCCCGGAAATTCCGGAACTGGTTTTGTCGCCGCGCGAGGCGTTTTACAGCCCGACGGTGTCGGTTCCGCTGGAAGAAGCCGCCGGAAGAATCAGTGCCGAATTCATCATGATTTATCCGCCCGGGATCCCTGTTTTTGCGCCGGGTGAACGGATCACGGAAGAAAACATCGACTATATCAAAGAGCACATCCACGCCGGATTGCCTGTCAAAGGAACGGAAGATCCGAACGTAAAAATGATCCGGGTGATTGAATAAAAAAGAGGCCGCTTGATGCGGCCTTTTTTTATACCCACCTTTGTCCTTCTTTATCTTTAAGCCACGCCTTCCACTTGTTTTTCAGACGATTTGGACGGATGATCTTCGCAACCTTGGCAGGAACCGTACAAGGTGCCTGCTTTTTCTGATTCGACATAAGCAATCACTTTGTCGCAGGTTTGGCATACGATGACTTCCAACACAGGAACCCCCTCCAATAACATCTCATAAAGAGTGAAAACGATTCAATTGTGATGTATTAATAGTATATTATGATATACTAATTTTGTCAAAGGAGAGGATGGGATGTCATATTCTTCATTTTTCCATTAAAAAAGAGCAAATCCGGAGACTTGCTCTTTCTGTCAATATTCCCGTTCGGCCTGGTTCCCCAATGCCGGGAGACAGCTTTTCAAAAAGATCGAAACTTCTCTCGCTTCATCCATGGATCGGAGATGGAAAATTCTTTTCAAATAATCTAAATTTTCGGCGTCTTCTAAAGAAAGCAACGAGGAGCGTCCCGTCTGCATACAAACCACTAACGGCTTTCCAAAGAACAGATTGGTGTAGACGATGCCATAATCATAACGGCCGTTATCCGAAATAAAACCGACAAATCGCACTTTGGCCTTTTCTGCCTCGTCATACAAACGTTCATAAAGGCTCATCTTATCTCCTCCTCGCTTTAATTTAGAAGAATATCATTTCAAACGCGAATCCTAAAATACAGAAGATAAATAATATATACCCGTATATTATCATGCTCAAACATAAATTTATTGATCAAGCCAACAAAACATCAAACAATTTGATGAAATATTCATACACATGTTAATATAACGAAAGAAGTATTGATATGAAGGAGCGATCGCCGTGAGTAAAAGCGCATACATAAAACTGGTTCCCGGTTCCAAACAAGAAACCATTGATTTGGACGGGGTCAAACAATTGCTCGACACCTACTGCGAAATGACCGGTCTGACGGGAAAACAATTGGGGTGGTCTTATGAAGCGGCGGCTTTTCCTTATGAGGTGAGCCACGAGGAGCAAGACGGCATTTCTTATCTATACCTCAAAGGCAAAAGCCCGGATAAATATAACGGCTTAATCATTGGAACAAGCAAGGAAGAAGCGTCGGGCGTCCATTATATCCAAATTGTTCTTCCTGCCAATGCATCCCACGGGGACCTTGCCAAAGGAAATGAGTTTTCCAAGTTTTTTGCCAAACAGTTAAAGGGAGAACTCCACTTGTTTAACGGCCGGGTCATGTATTACAACAACCGGAAATAATTTTTTTCCTCCACCTGTTTGTCCCTTCAGGTGGAGGAAAACGGTTAAAACAATCAATGGACGGACAATTCTTTTTCTTGTTCCACGGCCATCTCGATTTTGTAAAGCTCGGTCACATACTCCTGAAACTTGTTGAGATCCACCCGTTCATAACACTGTGCCAGTTTTAAAATGATTTTGTGTTCCTCCTCCCGGTCGCCTTCCTTTCCCGCCAACTCCCGCGCTTTTTCATAATACAAAATGGCTTCTTGATATCTGGCTTGTTGCAGGTAGCAATCGCCCAAAGCCATGTACGTTTCCCGGCTCACTTCCGTCTGCCGGGATCGTTCGCAACCCAAAGCGGCTTCTTTCAAGACTTCCTCCGCTTCGCTCCATCGGTTTTGCCCCAAATAACTGAGGCCCAGGTGCGTTTGCCCCCGGATTTTTAACAGATCGTTTTTCAGTCTTTCCTGCAGGCTCAATACCGTCAGGAAACAGTCTTCGGCCTCTTCCCATTTTTTGATCAACAAATACACCTTTCCCATCAATTGCCATAACCTGCACGCTTTTCCCGCTTTCCCGTTGATCCGCGCCAGTTCGATTCCTTGGATGGCATACCGGATGGCCTCGTCATGCAACTTCAACTTCATTAACACCTTGATGCGAACCATGTATAATTCCAACACAGTATCAACGCTCTCAATGCAGCTGATCTCCTTCCAGAATTTTTCGATTTGGCGCAACGCTTCTTCCAGACGGTTGGCTTCATTCAGATAGATGATGCGTGAAACCTGCAAAAGATATTTGTAATGGCTCCGTTGTCCCTCTTCCTTAAAGTGGCTGATTCCTTCCTCGATATAGCTTAATGCTTGATTCCATTCTCTGTTTTCATAAGCAATGCGGCTTAATTCATGGTAACTGGCTGCTTTGATGTTGGTCATGGAACGGTCTTCCCGTTGTTCCATGATCCGGATCGCTTCCAGAAAGTAGTTTTTGGCCTTCACCCAGTTTTTCTTCTTTAAATAAATTTTCCCCCGCAAATAATGAATCATGCCGGCCAGCTTATGATTGGCGGGCACATCCAATTTGCGAAGCCGTTCCAATCCCTTGTCCGGATTCATCAAATCCACCATGCTCTCGATGGCGGTCAACTTTAAAACCATTTGCTCTTCTTCTTGTTTTTCTTTGGCCAACAAATCATGGGCCCGATCCAGATTCACATTTAACTTTTCCGCAATATACCGCACTTTTTCTTCATTGACATAAGTAATCCCCCGTTCGATATTGCTGATCGTGGAAGGAGAGATGAAATCGTCGGCCAGATCTTCCAGCCTCAGTCCCAATTCCTTTCTCCTTTTTCGGAGCAATTCCCCGATTTGAATTGGATGAATATAGTCCACGTTCTTCACCATCCCTGACACCTGATCAAATTTCACCACATATGTAACACTATATAAAATTTTCAGCTAATTTTTATGTCATGACGGGGTAAAGCACCCAAACATCCCCTGAAGAAAGAAAAAACCCCAACATTTTATGGGGTAATTAAATATTTAGATACGCTTATTCTACCATATTTTTTTGAAAAGAAAAAAGAATGAATCAAAAAAAGGAAATTCTCTCCCTTTATATCCTCTCAAATAGATTGACCACGATGAAAGCAAAACTGCTTCCCAAGAAGGTTCCGATCAACACATCGGTCGGATAATGCAAAGCCAGATACATGCGGGAGAATCCAATGATCATGGCATATGGAATCAAAATCATCATCATGACGGACGAATGAAGGGCAAACGTCATGGCAATGGAAAAAGCGGCTGTGGTATGGCCGGAAGGAAAAGAATAATCCGTCAGCGGATTTGGAAATGTGTGCAAATGCGTTAATTTCAGATAAGGGCGGATTCTTGGCTTATACTTTTTCAAAAACCGGACGGCCAAATGGCTTGTCCCCAGCGCAATCAATGCCTCCAACGCCCATCCTTTCACCGGCTTGGGCATAAAAAGAAGCCAGCCCAACAAAAAAACGATGGTCGCCGTGGCCCCTCCCAAATGGGTCACCCGGGGCATGAGCCAATCCAACAAACGACACTTGAAATGGCAATTCACCAGTTGGATCAAAAATTGATCCGATCGGGACAACCAGGATGTCAAACTTTTCATCAGACCTCACCTCCGTCTGTCTCAGCACCCCTGATGAAGAAAAACGATAAAAAGAAAAAGTAAATAAGGTGTTAATCTTGGGAGAAGATTAACACCCGTTTTCAGCATTGGTGATTGCCATGGTGCAACTCTTCCAAAAAGGATATATCCATCATTCCGTCGCCAACCCTTCCAACCGTTCTTTTATGTAACAACACAGGGTGGTTTGTTTTTCCGGATTTTTCTCAGCAGAAACGCCTTTTTCGATTCCTCCCGACTGAAGCAGCATTTCCCAATGATTCAGCCATATTTTATTGCTTGGTGGCATCAGTACGATCAGAGTCATGACAGAAGCTACGATGATCAAAAAAGACGTTTTGTTCATTTTTCACTCCTTATATTAAAACGCTTCGTCCTGTGTTTTCATTTTAAAAAGGAATACGGAGAGGGTCAAGATTCCACGGCTTGTATTCTATAAGATTTATTGAACAACATGGATCAATCTGGTCACAATTGTGGAAAACAAACATTCAGGTCCGGTAAACTGTTAAATTTTTTCCAACACCTAAAAAAACGACAAATCCGATCCTTGATCTTCCGCTCCCGGAGACGAAAGAAAAAAAGATCGCTATAATAAGATAAGGAATTTTTAACCAAAGACAAAAAGGTGGGATGCAGAGTGAGTACACTGATCGCCATCCTCTCTCTTCTTCTGAACGGGGGGGTTCTCTATTTTTTGTACCGGCAATCGCTCACGAAAACGAAAGAAAATCCTTGGAACGATCTTTTTTACCAGCTGCAAACGCTCCAAGCCCAGCAAGAAAAATTGGAAAAAAGAGTGCGGGAAGAAATGGGGTACAACCGTCAGGAGTGGAATACGTCTTCACTGGAAAACCGGAGAGAATTGCAGCAGTCTTTCACCACGTTGACCAAAGCCACTTTATCCACGCTACGCGAATCTGCATCGCAACAAAAAGATCTCTTGGACAGCTTTTCCAAACAACTGAATGATCTGACCCGGATGAACGAACAAAAATTTGATCATCTCCGGACCCAAGTCGAAGAAAAACTGGCGGCCATCCAAACCGAAAACCAGAAAAAACTGGAGGAAATGCGCAAAACGGTGGATGAAAAGTTGCACAACACCTTGGAAAAACGTCTTGGTGAATCCTTTCAATTGGTCAGCGAACGTCTGGAACAAGTACATAAAAGCTTGGGGGAAATGCAAAATCTGGCCACCGGTGTGGACCATTTGCGGAAAATATTATCCAATGTCAAAAACCGCGGGGTGTTGGGCGAAATTCAACTGGAGAATATTTTGGAACAAATGTTGTCTTCAGAACAATATGAAAAAAATGTGCGTGTCAAAGAAAACAGCAAGGAAAATGTGGAATTTTGCATCAAACTGCCTTCGAAACAGGAAGAAGGGAAATTTGTATTGCTTCCGATCGACTCCAAGTTTCCCCTCGCAGATTATCAGCGCCTGTTGGAAGCGCAGGAAAGCGGAGATGTCCATCAAATGGCCCAGGCCGGAAAAAACCTGGAAAACCGGGTCAAACAAGAAGCCAAAAAGATCAGCGAAAAATATATATCCCCCCCGAAAACAACGGACTTTGCCATTTTATTTTTGCCTTTGGAGGGTTTATATGCCGAAATCTTGCGCCGTCCGGGATTATGGGAAAGCATTCAGCGCAAATACCGTGTCTCCATTGTCGGGCCGGCAACATTGTCCGCTTTTTTAAACAGTTTGCAAATGGGCTTTCGCACTTTGGCAATTGAAAAGCATACCCATGAAGCTTGGGAATGGCTCAGCATTTTAAAAAATGATTTGTACCGGTTCGGAGACTACCTGGCCAAAGCACAAAGAAAAATTGAAGAAGCCGGAAAAACCATCGGCCAGGCGAGCCGGCAAACGGAAACCATGAAAAAGAAACTGAACAAAGTGGAAAACCTGCCCCAACCCAAAAGCATCCCCCCGACTCCGGCCGATCCCGAAACGGATGAATTAACGGATCAGGGGGAGTGACCGTGGAACAGGTTTTATCATGTGGTGAAACCGATCCGGCCGGAAACGGGCGGGTGGTTCAACACATAACGGGGTGTTCCTTGGGCAGACACAGACAGGCGACGCACCGGCTGCCCAAGGATGGAGTCCCTTTGACCGAAAACCAAAAATCTCAGATAATCATTCTCATGAGGTTCCCCACCATGATCCCGATATAATTGCCCACCGCGTAACCGAAGATCCCCATTAACACGGCGGGAGTCATTAATGAAGCCCAACCTTTGGACGATGCCAGCGCAAGGGCCGTCGATGGCCCTCCGATGGCCGCCTGGCTGGCCACCGCCAACATCTCCACTTCCAGTTTGAACCATTTCCCCACACCGAAAACAATCAGTGCATGTATGGCGATGACAAGAACGAGAAATAGAAACACCACCGGTCCTTTTTCCACCAATGTATTCAAGATAGTCCCGGCGCCCATGGTGGCAAAAAACAGATGAAGCAAATAATTCCCGATCGCCTCTCCCCCTTGCAACCGGGAGACCGGCGTAAACCAGGCCAACAACAGAGCCAATGTGGTATACCAGATCACACTTGGAATTTCAAGGCCGCTGGCTTGCTGAATCCATGGCGTGACCCATTCGGAGACTGCCACGATGGAAAAGGCAACCGCAAGCATTGCCGCCAGATCAAAAATCGTCACTTTTTTGGGTTGGAAGAAACCTTCACCGGCTTTTTCCCCTTTCTCTCCCTTGTCCTGAACCGAAGGGTAAAAGCGGCGGAATAACACCGGAATCACGGCTGTCGCGACCATCCAGACGTTGGTCATGATGTTGTCGGCGGCAGCTCCGGTCGCATACATGGTTTCTGATGTTTCAAGCGCTTTTCCCACCGCCGCATAATTAATCCCGCCGCCGATGTAACTGGCCGCAAATTGGGCGGTGATTTTCCAACTCTCTTCCCCGATCCGGCCGGCCGTCAAAAGCCCTCCCAACACTGCCCCGCAAACGGTACCGATGGCGGCGAGGCCAAAAGCGATAAACGCCGGTTTTCCCAATCGGCGCAAATTTCGAAAATCCGTGGATAACAGTAACAGGACAATGGACAGCGGTACACCGTAATCTCCGGCAAATTGATAAACGGGATTTGATTCCCCCAAAGAAGAAGGAATCACATGCAAATTGACCAAAACCGCCCCGCCGGTGATCACCAGGATCGCGGTTCCGAGAAAAGAGAAAAAACGGTATTTTTGATCCAGCCAAAAGCAAAACCAAATAAGTAAAGTGATTACGGCCCCCACTCCCAAAGGGCTGGTGATCCATGCATCTTGATTCATCCAACTCCTCCTTTTCAAACTCTTTGCTTTTCCACCATTATCATACATTCAATAAAAAAAGTCTTGGATAAAAATATCCAAGACGATACTGATCTACTTCCACTCCGTTTTTCTGTTCACCATTTCGACCGCCTCTTCAATCCGGCTGAGCACTTCTTGTTCCGTCCGTCCGGTAATCACCATGGTCACGACGTAATCCACGCTCGTGCTGGCTCCGGCATAAGATTGCCCCGGTTTGGCGAGCAACCGGTATTCCGTGATCCATTCCGGCAATTCTTCCGCTTTGGGTCCCTTTACAAACGTGCCGTATTTCGGGGGAATCCCGACAAAACCAAATTGGGTTTTTGGTTTTTTCTCTTTCTGCAACCGTTTTGGCAGCTGAACCGGTATCCCGCACTGGGCTTGTACAGAAAATTTCGTCAAATCAACCCCGAAAGCTTGGCGATACTCTTCGCAAATCCGGGATCCCCCGGTGCGGCAAGCCACCTCACACAAGACCAATTCATCATCCGGTGTATGGAACACTTCGGCATGAAAAGAAGTGTGCTCAGGCGTCGGCATTACTTTCAAAACGGAACAAACATACTCTTGCATACGCGCCGTCAGCGGATTTTGCGGTGACAACAAATAACTTCCCAAATATTTGCCCTCGTGAAAAGCCAAGCAATCATTCAAATACTTGGACGGCCAGCATAAAACGATTTCGCCGTTTAGAATCAAACCATCAATATGATACATTTCTCCCTCAATAAATTGTTCCACTTCCAGATTATGCTCCAAGCCTTTGGTCAGGTACCGGATGGTGTCGCGGTCATTCTCCAGAACGGTGGTGTTCCTCGACCCCATTCCGTCAACCGGCTTCACCACCACCGGATAATGATGATCCTGAATAAACGCATACAAATCAATGGCTGAATTCAAACGGGCATATTGAGGAACCCGAATGCGTGCCTCGCTTAGAATGGATTTCATTTTGACTTTATCGCGGAACGCGATGGCACTTTCCCAGGATTGCCCTTCAATCCCCAAATATTCCCTCAGCCTGGCTGCCCTCAGGATATCTCTCTCGGCCGTTGCAATGATGGTGTGATACGGATGTTCGCGGTACAATTGCAAAGCTTGAAATTCAATGGCAGAATTATAATCATAATTTTCAAAAGCAAAAACTTGGGCATATTGAGTAAAATCCTTGGCATAAGTGGTGTTTGTCATGAGATACAGATCCTCATTCAGTTCCTTCAACCATTGGTTATAAGGAACATCATAATGGGGCAATCGGTTGAAAATCAGTATACTCAAATTGTTTCCCCCTTTTTTCTGTCTTCTTGAGGATCTCAAAACACCGATAAATGAAGCAAATTCATGAACCCCCGACATTCAGGGTGCTCCTCTTAATATTAGAAAAAACGCTATTTTATGTCAATAAATATATGTAGAAAATGATTAATTTTCTTTTAATTAAAAATACCTTGCGAAACCGGCTTCGCAAGGCTCAAGAGATCGTGGATCTATAAGTCTTTTTTGGAGAACGAATAGGGAAGCAGTTTTCCAACGGTCGTCTCCATGACATCCCCCTTCAAATTGGACAGATAAACCGGCATGTCCGTATCGCAAAACTCTGAAAGCACCTGGCGGCACGCACCGCAAGGCGAAACCGGCCCGTCTGTATCCGCCACCACGGCCATGGCGGAAAAAGAACGTTCGTTTTCTGAAACGGCCTTAAAGATGGCGGTCCGTTCGGCACAATTGGTCAGTCCGTAAGAAGCGTTTTCAATATTGGCCCCGCGGATCACTTTCCCCTCTTTGGTCAAAAGAGCGGCGCCGACTTTAAATTTGGAATAAGGGACATAAGCCCGTTCCATCCCTTTTTTGGCTTCCTCAATCAGTTGGTCACGGTCCATGGATCTCAACCTTTCTGCTTAATGCTTATTTTGCTTCCATGATTTTGACTCCGGAACTGGTTCCAATGCGGTTGGCTCCGGCATCAACCATTTTCATCAGATCCTCCAGGCTGCGTACGCCTCCGGATGCTTTCACGCCCAGATCGTCTCCCACCGTTTTGCGCATCAGTGCGACATCTTCCACGGTGGCTCCTCCTGTTGAAAAACCGGTCGACGTTTTGACGAAATCCGCCCCGGCTCTGGCAGCGATTTCACATGCCCGGACTTTTTCTTCATCCGTCAACAAACAGGTTTCAATGATCACTTTGGTCAACGCTTTTCCTTCGGCCGCCTTGGTCACTGCACGAATGTCTTCTTCCACTTCTTCATACCGGCCGCTTTTTAACAGACCGATATTGATCACCATATCGACTTCCGTCGCCCCGTTTTCAATTGCGTTGCGGGTTTCGAAGGCTTTGGTCTCCGGTGTGGTTGCCCCGAGCGGGAATCCGATCACCGTACACACCTTCACATCAGTCTCTTTTAAAATTTCACAGACCTGCGGAACCCAAACCGGATTGACGCATACGGACGCAAAATCATATTTTTTGGCCTCTTCCGCAAGACGGACAATCTGTTCCCTGGTTGCATCCGGTTTCAACAAAGTGTGATCGATCAGTTTGGCAATTTGACTTTTTTCCATTTCTTCTTCCTCCTGTCATCCTTGAACAATGTCGTGAATCAAAGCAGGCGGTTGAACCGGTTTTTGGCTGATCGCATAAGCCTGTTCCACTTTTTCAATGACGTCTGTCACCGACGAACGGTTGCTGTGAATGGTGACGAGTGTCTCTCCTTTGCGGACGGAATCGCCGATCTTTTTGTTTAACACCAATCCCACCGCCAAATCGATTTCGGATTCTTTGGTGGCCCGTCCGGCTCCCAGCATCATGGCGGCCGTTCCGATTTCATTGGCTGTGATTTCGGAGACATATCCGTCCTCTTTCGCTTTCACTTCCATCGTATACTTTGCGGTCAGCAACTGCTCCGGATGATCGACATACCGGTCGTCCCCGCCTTGCGCCCGGATAAATTGCTTCATGGTTTCAAGCGCTTTTCCGTTGTTCATGGATTCTTTGAGCAATGATCGGGCTTCTTCCGGAGTTTGGGCTTTGCCGGCCAGGCAAACCATGTGGCTGCCCAACGTCAAACAAAGCTCTTCCAGATCTTTCGGCCCTTTTCCTTTCAACGTGTCAATGGCTTCTTTGACTTCGAGGGCATTTCCGACGGCGAAACCGAGCGGTTGGCTCATATCCGAGATCACCGCCATGGATTTTCTTCCCACATTGCCGCCGATTTCCACCATGGTCCGGGCAAGTTGCCGCGCATCTTCCATGCTCTTCATGAAAGCCCCGGCTCCCACCTTCACATCCAATACAATGGCATCCGAACCGGAAGCAATTTTTTTGCTCATGATCGAACTGGCAATCAGCGGAATGGAATTGACGGTTCCGGTCACATCCCGCAAGGCATACAACTTTTTATCGGCAGGCGTCAGCTTTCCGGACTGGCCGATGACGGCGACTTTATTTTGATTCACCAGCCGGATGAATTGCTCATTATCCACCTCGACATGAAATCCGGGAAAGGATTCAAGTTTATCAATCGTTCCGCCGGTATGCCCCAGCCCGCGGCCGGACATTTTGGCAACCGGCACACCGACCGAACCCACCAGCGGCGCCAGCACCAATGTGGTGGTATCCCCCACGCCTCCGGTACTGTGCTTATCCACCTTGATCCCTTCAATGGAAGACAAGTCGATCTGCTCTCCCGAGCGGACGATTTCCATGGTAAAATGAGCGGTTTCCTCAGGAGTCATCCCTTGAAAATAAACCGCCATCAAAAAGGAGGCCATTTGATAATCCGGAATCTCTCCCCGGGTGTAACCTTGCACCAAAAACCGAATCTCTTCTTCGGTCAACGCCTTTTTATCTCTTTTCTTTTCGATCAAATCGATCATCCGCATTTTCCTAACGACTCCCTTCATTCTTTATCGCACAAAGCCATCCGACTTATTCCATTCCTGCCTTCAAAGCAAATATATCAAAGGGGTGAACATATGTAAATTAAAATATTAACAAATGTAAAACCAACATCTTTCCAATCCTCTTTCTCCTTATTATGATCGGCGAAACGGAAAATAAAAAAGAGCATTCAATCCGAATGCCCCGTATCGTCGCTCATTCGTTTTCTCCGCCGCTTTGTTCGTGAAGCAATCGGGCCGTGTGCTGATCTGTGATCAACACGTTGGCATACCGTCCCCGCAAAGCCCCGCGGATCGCCTTCACTTTATTCAATCCCCCCGCCACCAAAACGGAGTGCTCCTTTTTTCTCAATTCGTCCAATTCAATGCCGATGGTTCGTTGATTTAAACGTTCATCGCAAATCTTGCCGTTTTCATCATAAAAACGGGAGCAAATATCCCCGACGGCTTTGGCGGAGAGCAGTTCCAACTCTTCCTTGTTCAGATAACCCAACCGGAACAACAGGGAATCGGACAACGCTTCCCCGACGGTATAAACCGCAATATTGGCCTGTCTCCCCATTTTCAGCAGTTTTTGAATGTGCTTGTCGGCTTCGATTGCTTCTTTCACCACCGCCTTGTCGACAATGGCGGGAAGCGGGAGATAATGCGGAATCGTTCCGTAAGCTTGCCCGAACCTTTGCATGATTTCCGAGGCATAAGTATGCTCCGCCGAGTAACTGACGCCTCCTTTTAATTGCACCACATGCACATGATTGACCGGCTTGTGCTTCAAATGAAGCGCAACCTGATACAAGGTTGTCCCCCAGGCAACACCGATCAAATCCCCGTCTGCAACGATTTGGTCCAAGTACAAGGCCGCCTGCCTGCCAAGCATTTTTTTCACCGTTTTTTCGTCATAGTTGTGAACCGGTACAATCAACACTTTTTTCATCCGGTATCTTTCTTTTAAAGCAGCTGCAAGTTGATCCAAACGAAGAGAAGGATCCACGATTTCAATCCGCACAATTCCTTCTTCTTTGGCCTGTTGCAAAAGGCGCGACACAGTCGGACGCGAAACCCCCAACTGGTTGGCGATTTCCTGCTGGTTGTAATCTTCCTGGTAATACATTTTGGCTGCTTGTATCAACATCTTGAGTTTTGTTTGGTCCATATTTTCACCCATCATCAATTCGTCACGCCCATTATAGCACGGATGGAATCCGGAACTCATCTTTCGCCGCCTTCATACGATGAAAAAAAAAGTTTCCTTCCGTCTTTCGGTCAAGCGGACAAGAAAACACTTCCGCATTTTTCGACGGGAACTCCGGCAACGCTCTATTTTCTGAAAGGTTATTTTTATTATTTTTTAATATAAATTCATTTTTACAATAATGAATAAAATTCGTTAAACTTTTGTAACAAATTGAAAATAGAATCCTAACTGAAAATATTTTAGTATAGAAAGGATGAGCCCATTGCTGAAACGTGTATTGTCTCTGGCGGCCATCTTTGCATTGGGAACGTTTATGTCCATTCCGACCGTATCCAACGCCAACGCGGAGACGGTTCAAAAACAGCCTCAGGAAATTATCGTAAAATTCAAACAAAACGCAACATCTTCTGACGTTTCCGCCTTGCATGCCAAAGCAAAAGCCTCCATCACTTCCACCAATAAACAACTGGGTTATCAAGTGGTGAAAGTAAACGAAGGTCAAAACATGGAAGACGTACTGAAACAATACCAATCCAACCCCAATGTGGAATATGTGGAACCCAACCATGAAGTGCATGCCTTTTTCACTCCGAATGATCCCAGATACAGCGAGCAATATGCTCCTCAACTCGTCGGTGCTGAAGAAGCCTGGGATGTGACCCAAGGTTCTTCCAATGTGACGGTGGCCATCGTGGACACCGGGGTTGACTACAACCATCCCGACCTGCAAGGAAAAGTGATCAAAGGAAAAGACTTCGTTGACAACGATGACGACCCCATGGATGAAAATATGCACGGAACGCACTGTGCCGGAATCGCGGCTGCTTTGACCAACAACGGCGTCGGGATTGCCGGTATGGCTCCGAAAGTGAAAATTCTGGCAGAACGTGTTTTGGATGCGAACGGATCCGGCACCCTGGATTCCGTTGCACAAGGAATCACCCATGCCGCTGACCAAGGTGCTGACGTGATCAGCTTGAGCTTGGGATCTCCCCAAGGCGCTTCAACATTGGAAAATGCCGTGAATTATGCCGCAAGCAAAGGAGCTGTTGTGGTGGCGGCAGCCGGGAACGAATCCACCAGCGCTCCCAGCTATCCGGCTTATTATGAAAAAGCCATCGCAGTTGCCGCAACCGACTCCAACGATAAAATCGCTTCCTTCTCGAACTATGGAAGCTGGGTTGATGTAGCCGCTCCGGGGGTAAACATTTTATCCACGGTTCCCGGCGGGGGATACCAAACGGCTTCCGGAACTTCCATGGCCACACCGCTGGTTGCCGGTCAGGCAGCATTGCTCGCCTCCCAAGGCAAAAGTGCGAGTGAAATCCGTCAAGCCATCGAAGGAACGGCTGACCAAATCTCCGGAACCGGCCAATATTGGGCACACGGCCGTGTCAATGCCGCAAAATCTGTCTCTCAATAATGAAGTCGAAAGCTGTCTGTGATTTCACAGACAGCTTTTTTTGATCAGCGGCTGAAAAAATTCATGAGGATACCGGTTTAAAAAATGAAACATGCCGTTTGCCGACTTTAAAATGATGAACCCGGTTGAATCCCTCATGCTCCGGTTTTATCTTCTGACCGGTAATAATGACGGCGACGGAGTTGTTTAAGTCCATCGCTTTCCGCAGATTTTCAAACAGGGATTGGACCGGATTTTCATCATTTCCACGCCAGGAAACCAGATTCCCGTATGGAAGATCGGTGATGATGACCTGGACCCGTTGGACCGGGTTTTCATCCGGCTTCGTGATGTCCCTTTGAAAACAAGTGATTTGGATGGGTTCCTTCTTCAAATAAGCTTTTAACACCTGCACACTGTCCAACGCTTCTATATGCGAAGGTTTTCCATACTCCTTAACGTATTTCCGGATTTCTTCTTCTCTGCGACGAAGCCCTGCAAAAGAAAGCAAGGACAGATTTTTCCGCGCAAACGCCACCATTTTTTCATCATCATCCGAAGCCGCGATTTCACGGATCTTGGAAGCATGCAAAAAACCCAACACGGTCAACAGATAACCCGAACCACAACACGGATCATAGAGCTTGAACCCGTTTTTTTCTTCATTTAAAAACGATTGCGCCCGGTAAAAAATTTCGCTTGCCAACCGGACGGGAAACGGCGCGGAACCGGGGACATTGTACAACACCCGTCCGCTTGCAAAATCACGATAATCTTTCTTTTCGATTTCATAATGATACTTCATTGAATCACCCGATTGTAAATGTTATTCCTTTTGATTGAGAAACGATGTAACAGTCCGCACGAATTTGTCCGGCTGTTCTCTTTGCGGCCAATGCTTGCATTTTTCAAAGATCGCCAAGGGGAGATCCGGCGCATACACCTGAAATTTTTTGACAACGGTGCCAGTACTCCCTAGGACAGGCAGGCGGAATCGATGCCTCCCCCATGCAACAAAACAACAGGCGTTCCATTTTGATCCGGACAGGCTGTATAACCACTTACTCCTATTAAACCATTTTCCTTTGCGCTGATAAATCCGCTTTCACAGTGGATCAAAAAAACCGGGCAAACGGTGCTTCCATTTCTCCCTGCCCGGATCATCAGCTGTCATCAGGAGTGTTGCAATGCCACTTCAAATTTGATTTCTTTTTCATCCGTAAGATTAGGCTTATAAAGGAGCACATATTTTTCTTTTTGGGGAACATCAAAATAGAGGACGCCTTTTTTCGTCTCCCCTTTTTGCAAATCGGCCTTCATAAACCCGTCATCATAGGAAAAATAACTTTGCAATGCGTTCCCGTCCTCATCATATAAATTAAACGCTTCTACCCCCACACTCACCGGTTCATCCTTCTGGTTGGCCAACTGAAATTGAACCGCCAACACTTTTCCCTTCTCCGGCGGAATATATTTGTTTCCGTCTTTTAAAACGGCGCTTTGGACGGTGATCTCCAGCCCGTCAACAGCCGCGGTTTCACCGGTTTGAAACACTTTTTCCTCTTTGGTCGGTTCTTGTTTCTCCTCGGCATCCGTTTTTTCCTCACTGACCGCCGCGAGATTTTCCGCTTTCGGCTCCGCTTTTTGTCCTTGCGTGGAGCAACCCGTCAACACACCCCCTGCGAACAAAAGCGTTGCCCCCCATAAGATCCATCGCTTCATCCAATCCCTCCTTACCTTGGTCTCCGGATAATTCATTCGTATTGAAATCAAAAGTTTTTGTCCGGACCGGACAACCGGGATTGGATGAAGACACAAAAAGCCCGCTCCCCTCATGGAAATCCCCCCCATGAAAAGAAGCGGGCTCCGGCCGGCGTCAATTTTGAAACGGATCTGACACAGCGTATCCGTTTACCAAGCAAAAACCCCTTCGCAAAAGAAGGGGTTCGATTTGGTGGGCAGTATTGGAATCGAACCAACGACCTCTTCCGTGTCAAGGAAGCGCTCTCCCCCTGAGCTAACTGCCCAAGTTTTGAATAGTTTGTGAATAGAAAAGGAAGTGATATGGTGGGCCCAACAGGACTCGAACCTGTGACCGATCGGTTATGAGCCGACTGCTCTACCAACTGAGCTATAGGCCCATTAAAGATGGCGGAGCTGACGGGATTCGAACCCGCGATCTCCTGCGTGACAGGCAGGCATGTTAGGCCTCTACACCACAGCTCCACATTTGGTTGCGGGGACAGGATTTGAACCTGCGACCTTCGGGTTATGAGCCCGACGAGCTACCTGACTGCTCCACCCCGCGTCGTTTTCCGCTTTGTCATCAGCGACATGTTTTAATATACAATAATTCTCTGGAACATGCAAGGGGTTTTTTAAAATTTTTTTCTCCAAATGTACCGCACCCCGTATTTCCCTTTTTTGGAGCGGAATACTTCCACTTCCTCCGGGCTGTCGTAACCATACAGCCACCAATCTTCCTGCATGCGTGTTGCCAGGCAGCGCGCTTGAAACGAACTGTCAAACAATTTGGCCCAATAAATCCACTTTGTCATTTTTCACACCCTCCCTGTATGTCTATTTTTTCCGCGGCGCTTCCTTTTCATGCCTGGATAAACGCATATTTTTGCCTGGTTTCATAACCGTTCAATGTGAAACGCATAAAATAAAACAACCATTGCAACACCTCTACATTCCCTCCTCTGAGCAGGCAGGCCGGATCTTTGCGGCCTGTCTTATTCTTTGCAGACAGATGCGTTCTGCTTAAATAAAAGTTATAATAATAGGAGTCACTATTTTGAGGAGGGATTCAGATGTACTACGGCATTGTTGCCTTTCCACAGAAACATGTCCAAGACAAAGTAAACGCTTTACGAAAACGCTATGATCCGCATTATTCCTTAATTCCCCCGCATATCACTTTAAAAGAGAAATTCGAACTTTCTGACGACAAACTCGAGAAAGCGGTTCAAGATCTGGAGAGAATCGCCAAAGAAGTCAAAGCGTTTCAAATTAAATTCCATAAAATCAGCCACTTTCATCCCACCAGCAACACCATCTATTATGCCATTGAAAATGGAGAGCCTTTGGTCAAATTGCACAATAAAATCAGCGAGGTGTTTGAAAGCGTCGAAGCTCCCTACAAATACATCCCTCATCTCACGATCGGGCAAAAAATGGCGGAAGATGAGTTGCATGATGTTTACGGAAGCTTGCGAATGAAAAATGTGCAAATGGAATCAAAAATTGACCGTTTTCATTTGATGTACCAATTGGAAAACGGTTCTTGGAGCATTCATCAATCTTTCCTGCTGGCCAAGGACTGAGAAAGGAAGGTATGCAATTGGCAGACACCACCGTAAAACAAGCGACCGGCTCCAAAGAAATGGAGCTTGTCTATTCGATCCGGACCAAGGTGTTCATCGAGGAACAACAAGTGCCAAAAGACTTGGAAATGGACGAATGGGAAGAAAAATCCGTCCATTTCCTTGCCTGGCTGGAAGACATTCCCGTCGGAACCTGCCGCCTCCGTTTTATTGACCATGATACGGGCAAAGCGGAAAGAGTGGCCGTTTTAAAAGAGTACCGAAAAACCGGTGCCGGCACGAAATTGATGGAGGCATTGGAAACCTTCGCCCGGCAAAAAGGGGCCAAAAAAGTCTTGCTGTATGCGCAAGTCTCCGCGTTGCCCTTTTACGAGAAGTTGGGTTATGTCGCTTTTGGCACCCCGTTTGAAGATGCCGGGATCTTACACATGCGGATGGAAAAAATTTTCTAAAGATAAAGGCGATGTTTTTTCAAGTCCTTTATGACGGAGATGTCTGTTGTGCATGTGCCCAGCGGCGCGTGATACATGGAACCGTTTCGCTCCCCGTGAAAGTCCGAGCCCGCTGTTTTCAGCACTCCCAGTTGATCCGCCAACTCCTCATAATGTCTTTTTTGATCAGCCGGATGATCAGGATGGTTCATCTCTATGCCATCCAATCCTTTCTCCACCAAGAGCGGGATCAAGTCGTCTTGCTCATAAAGACCGGGATGAGCAATGACGGCTGCTCCTCCGCTTTGATGAATGCATTCAATCGCTTCAAACGGAGAAATCCGCTCAACCACCGCATAAGCTTTCCCATCTTTCCCCAAATACTGATCAAACGCTTCGTCCATCGTTTTTACGACGCCTTTATCGATCAATACTTCGGCAATATGCGGCCTCCCCGGATTTTTTCGGGCATTTCTTTTCTTTTTGGCGATGACCTCCTCATAAGTAACCGGAATCCCCAATTCGTTTAAACGGTCGATGATTTTCAAATTGCGTTGATGCCGGGCTTCTTGCTGTTTCTTTAATATTTTGAGGAGACGGTTGTCATACATATCAATATGGTATCCCAGCATGTGAATTTCTTTCCCCTGCCACATTGTACTGATTTCCACACCGGGCACCACTTCAATTCCCCGTTTTTTTCCTTCTGCCCGGGCTTCTTCGATTCCCTCAACGGTATCATGGTCGGTGATGGCGATCCCTTTCAACCCGGCTTCCTCCGCCAGCTGCACCACACCGGCGGGAGAAAACAAGCCATCCGAAGCCGTTGTATGCACATGTAAATCCACTTTCCCCATGCAAAACCCCTCCATTCATTGATTCAAAAAACAAACCGAAACAGCCCCATCCCTTCGCCTTTCATCCAGATCCGCACCGGAACCGTCCGGTTCTTCCGCTTTTCAAAAGACCATGCCTGCATCTTTTGTGCCTGCTCTTTCGTCAAAAAAACAACCGGCTTTAATGGATAAAACCTGACTCCCACCTTGACCGGCCTCAACAAGGCATAGTATGTGCACCCTGTCCCCGGTCCATCCGTCCCGGACCACTCAACACGGCATTCGGTCGCATCTTCCAGCAAAGAGCGAAGCTTCACCGTTTGGCCTTCTTGTTGCATCTCATATAACGAATAATAAGACGCAATCAACTTGGAAGCATATTCCCAATAATCATGAAGCTTGGCTTCTTTCAGTACGAATTCCACCATCCTTTCCTGTTTGACATTAAAATAGTCATACAAAAACCACTGCTGAAATATTTGTTCGGGGAGAATGTCCGCTGTTGATTCTTTGGTGCGTTGGTAACCGGTACATCGCTGAAACCAATAAAGAGCCCGCATCTTTTCCCGGATGGAAATCAACCGCCGGGCCCATTGCTCCACTTCTTGAAGCATGGTTTGAAACTCTTTTTCTTTTTGCCGCTGCCATTGCTCCCGCCAATTCGTAAAGTGAATCATTTCATGGTTGGAATTGGAATGCATCCGGATTCACTCCCTCTGTAACATCAAACACGAAGTCCGGCATGAAATCAAACTCGATGGAGGCATGTCCAGGGGCAAACAACGCATTTCAATCCCTCCTGCGGGCAGGATTTTCATCCGGACAAAGGAATCCAGGCCCGTTGAATTTTGTAGTACAAAAAAAGAGTACCCGCTTCAGACCGGGTACTCTCCTCACTCAACACCTTTTACTTCCGTTTTTTGATCTCCTCTTTCATCCGTTCCGCCAATTGCTTCGGGTCCTGATTGGTTGAACGCGTATTTTCATTCACACCCAACTCACGACCCACTTCATTCATCAGTTCTTCGACCTGTTTTTTATTTTGCCCTTGTTGATTGTTGCGTTGTTGTTTTTGATCTTTTTCCCGTCCAAATAATTGGTTGAGAAAGCGGAACATTCGAAGATCCCCCTTTTGGTTGAGTGATATGCTTATTATTTTCTTTTTTGTTCTTTTGCATACAAAAAAGAAGCCACTCCTTGCTATGGCTTCTTTTTATCATTTCTGACTTATTAGTTGTGCCGGATTGTCAAAAACCACCACCGGATAGACCCCGTCGATCTGCGTAAAATAACAACCCGTTTCATTTTTTGCAAGCTTTCCCCGGATCCAAAAACGCTGTTCTGTTGTAAACGAGGGAACCGCCGACAGATGGACAGGTTTCCATTTCCCTTCCAGATAGACCACCGGTCCGGAAGAAGAAAAAGTAAACATCGACATTTCCTGTTTCTCTTCAACCGTTTCCGGATTCTTTTCAGCCTGACAAATGCCATGATCCAAAAGCCATTTACGCACTTCAACCGCAACCGGCAAGGTACGGATCAAATAAATGTAAACTTTCCGGAACACCGGATAAACGTGAGCCATCTTTTCGCTTTCCAACCAGCGGAAAAAATACTTCAGTGTGTTGAGGAAAACGCGGGAACCCTGAGGTGTGCATTTTCCCTGATCCAAATACCATTTACTGAGAAAATGAATAAACGCCTCTTCATCCAAATGCTCCCAGCGAAACCGGTTTCCGAACCGGGAGGACAGGTATTGGTACAATTTATCGATCGATTGGCTGTACAAAGCTTGCGTCCCTTTTTGGAAAGAAGAAACATATTGAATGAAAAATTGTTCAAATTGCTGCATGACATACAAAGGCAACGTTTCATTTTTCTCCTCCAAGACAGGCCATCCGGAGGTTTTTTCTTCTGAAACTTTTGGCCCTGTTTGAACAGATTTTGAATTTTCCATTTCTTCTGCACGTTGAATGGACCAACCAAAAACTCTCCAACCGTTCTCCCAAGTCGTATACTTATTTTCTTCTTCCAAGTGGTTGTATTTCTCTAGTTGCAAAAGTATCTCCCCTCTCATCTCATGCAAGAAGGATGTATAAGGGCCAATCAGTTCATAATGATTGCCGATTCGGACAAACCGCCCGAAAATCAAAGGTGCCGGCGGATATTCTCCTGCCGGATGCTTCACCGTCATCTCCCCGCCGCCCGTCAGCATCCGATAGACCGTTTTTTGTTCATCAAAATCCAACAACTCGTAACAAGTAAAGCGGGATTGGCAAAAGCTTTTTGCAAGTCGTTTTTGGTAGGGATTTTTTTTCAAAAGTGTGGAGGCCCAGATCTCTACGGGACGTTTATGATTCAGGCTGGGTGCATCAAACAACAGCCAAAATCGGAAGAAAGCGGACATGTCGTGCGGAATCGGCTTTTCAGGCGGAATGTTCAGCAACTGCTTAAAACGGTCGACCCAATCCAATTGCATTTCTGGTGGCATGTGTCGATGGAACCATTGATTAAACTCATGCAGCAAATCATTCTTCAGTTGACTTTCCCGATCTTCTCTTGCTTTTTCAGCTACAGACAGAGTCACTACCCTTTCACAACATTTTTTGTACTTTTTTCCACTGCCGCACGGGCAGGATTCATTCCGACCTACCATCGTCACACCTCGGATGAAAGATTCCTTGTTTTCAAGTATAGCTCAATCAGCTACCGAAAACAAAGAAAATATCACAAAATATACCAAATATCTGCTTGCATTTCCCCCATACATCACTTTATTCTCACTAACAATATTCCTCTATCTGAGGAAATTTAAACCAAAATGTGACGGCATGATCGGATGGTTTGAATGCTTCATGGAAGGATGGTGTAGCCGGGGCCGTTTGGAGATCATTGCGAAGGAAACGATGTCTCTTCACCCAAGAAGAACTCCCTGCTATAAAAATAATTCCCTATTCAACAAAAAAAACCTGCAATTCTTTTGATTGCAGGTCCACTTTTTTCTATTTTATTTTAAAATCTTGATCGTTACCGTTCTTCTTCCCCATTGGATCGCTTCACTTCTTGTTTCAAAAAACAAATCGATGATATGGCCTTGCACTGCTCCTCCGGTATCTTCCGCCACTCCATAACCGTAACCCGGAACATACAGTTTTGTTCCCAAAGGAATCACATCCGGATCCACGGCAATGGTTCCACGACGCGGGTATGTACCTGTTGCGGTTCTGCTGCCTGTATGGGTGTAACCAGTGGCCTGAACGGTCAATGTGCCGGCAGACGCCAATTGGGTGTCTTCTTTTTCAGCCAATTCTTCATTCGTGCCAATTTTTACAATTTCTTCGACAGGCTGAACCGTATCCACCAATCTTTGCTTCACCACTTGTTTCCCGTTTTCCTCCATGGGCTCCCCGTTTTTATACATCATGGCGACTTCGTAGATTTTCTTCCCTTTTTTCCCTTCTTGCTCCACTTCTTTTTCGCCTTTGGCCAATTCTTTATCTTCAACTTCCTTGGTTTTATAAGGCACCAGTTCTATTTTTTTCTGAATCCGCTGTTCATAACGATCCACGACGATTTTCACGCCGTCTTTGATTTTCTGATTCAGAGGCTGATTGACTTCATCCCACTCGGAAATTTGAATGTTTTTTTCTTCCAAGACATCACCAACGGTCGTCTTCGAAGTCTCGAACGTTCCCATGTCCTTTCCGCCGACTTGAAGCGAGACTTCACATTTGCAGATCAATTGAACTTGGTTATGTCCTTTAAGAGGTTGGTTCCACTGAATGCTCGGCGAATATTTCCGTTTCAACTCCGCCACATTCAAACCAGCCCCCTCCAACGCCTCTGCCAAAGTATGATCACTTGATTCAAGCTTGATCATTTTGGATTGGTCACTGAACGTGACTTCCACTTGTTGGGAAGACCCGGAACATCCTGCCAGCAGGAGAAAAATCATCGCAAGGCTGCTGAGAAGGGTCTTGTTCATCCAATACCTCCTTCGGTGAGCCTGAAACAATGACTTGATTATAGCAAATGTTCCCGGAATGATCTACGAGTCACCAACTTTTGTCAAATAATCACCCATTTTTATTAAAGATATGTCGCCGGCTTATCCAAGATTCGCCTTTTTTTCTTTCACTTCCTCCCGAATGGATTCTTTTTCACTCGGAGGCTCGGGAACTTCACGCGGAAAATGACGGGCATCGCTCGGAGCATAAATATGAATCGTCAACATTCCTTTCCTGACGCCGGCTTCAATCAAAATCGGTTTGGAAAGCGTATTTTTAAACTTGAAATCTGGCCCTCCCCAGGATACGGTGGCATCCCGGTTTTTGGGCACGTAAGCCACCCGGCGGCTGTGGCTGTTTCGTTCAACAATTTCAAGCCCCGCCATATCAACGGCATTAAACAGAGTGGATGAAGTTTGGCAAATGCCGCCGCCCACCCCTTCGCTGTATTCCCCTTTTACGATGATCTTCGCCATCCGGTATCCCCGCGCTCTGGAACGAATTCCGACAACTTTGTTAAAGGAAAAGGTTTCCCCGGGCATCAGCACATGATGGTCGATGGCTTTGGCGGATAAATAGATATTATGCGAGCGGTTTACATTTCTGTAATTAAAAAATGTGGTATAACTGCCCAATACTTTTTCTTTTAATTGCAATAGTTCCTTCGTGGTAAGTTCCGGCATGGACCACTGAACGGGCAAATCAACCGGGCGATTGATGTAATCATGAATTTCGTCAAACCATAATTTGATTTTTTGGCGGTCCACCTTGACTCCAAGTTGATGAGGAACCACCTTGCGATCCTTGTAGTATGCCGGTTGAGGCTTGCGATTCACCTCTTTTTCGATAGTCTCACGGATTTGATTCATGAGCGCATCCTGATTCAAAGTGGTCGGGTCGATCCCGTCAAAGCCGATTTCACGCAAATCCAAACTCCACTCGTTTTCGCCAAACCTCACCATCAACCGGACTTCCGGATCCTTTTTTTCCTGAAAAGACCATGCCGCTTCCGGAAAGAAAAACAAGCTTGACAAAAAAAGAATAAAGAGAAAAATCGGTTTAGTTCGCTTCATAAATGAAACCCCCTTTTTGATCCATAGTTTGCATCAAAAAGGAGGCGGGTATGAAAAAACGGCTAGATGATTTCCCACAAAACATAAAGAAAAAACAAGTTCCATGCAAAGAGCACAGGAACCCCGATGCGAAAAGACCGGTGCAGGGTCTTATGGCGAAAAGCTTTCATCCCCATCCAAACCCCGGTGGCCCCTCCAAAAAAAGACAGCAAAAAAAAGGCGCTTTCTCTGACCCTCCATTTCCGTTTCATGGCTTGGGCTTTATCCCATCCCATCAGCAAAAAACCAAATCCGTTTAAAATCATCCAAGCAAGAATCAATAAAATCATCACCATACTCCGCATATTAACACAGGAACCGGAGGTTGTCGAATTCAGGTTTCCCCCCTTTTTCTTCTGATGCAAGCCTCCACAAAAGCACAAAAGAGACGGTGTGCATCGGCATCCCTTTTCACCATGTCCTCCGGATGCCATTGCACTCCCATCATAAAAGGGTGTTCTTTGCTTTCGAACGCTTCAATGACCCCGTCTTTAGACACGGCCGAAACACGAAAAGGTTCCACGACATTGCGGACCGCTTGATGGTGAAAGCTGTTCACCTTGGCCAGCCCTTTTTGATAAATCGATTGGAGCAAGGTATCTTCCACAATGGTAATGGTGTGGGAAGCATGATCCCTTGGCGCCCGCTGTGCATGCTGCAAAAGGGTTTGCTTTTGGGCGGCAAGGTCCTGGTACATGTCTCCTCCGAGCGCAATGTTTAAGATCTGGCAACCGCGACAAATCCCCAGGATGGGCTTGTTTTGCTCCATGAACTGTTCAATTAACGCGATCTCCATCTCATCGCGGTCCGGAACGATTTCACCCAATCCGGGATGCGGCTCTTCATCAAACAAGGTCGGATCGATATCCCCTCCCCCGGTCAAAATCAATCCATCCAATTTTAAGCTCAGTTGTTGAATCACGTGATCTTCCACGGTATAGGGAATGACCAGGGCGATCCCTCCGGCTTCAAACACCGCATCACTGTAAGCTTTGGAAAGATATTGTTTGATCTCGTTTTCCAAAGACATCGTCAGTCCGATGAGCGGTTTCATTTTTGCCTCCCCCTTTCTTTTTTGATCTTAACTTATTTCCTGATTTTACGAAAGAATCAAATTTTTTATCCCCGAAAAAACTCCAGACGGATTTGCCCGGAGTTTCACTCATGTTATTGGGATTCGGCTTTTGTACGGTCGTCAAAGAGGAAGCGAATCGCATAAATCCCCGCAATCCCGACCAGGGCATAAATGATGCGGCTGAGAAAGGAGGATTCCCTGAAAGCTTCGCCTCCGAAAATGGCCGATACCAAATCCCATTGAAAAAGTCCTACCAACAACCAGTTTAATGCGCCAATAATCACCAAGATCAAAGCTAATTTTCTCATGAGGTCCCTCCTTTAACTTGGGATCAGCAATAGTATCACAAAAAAAAGCGGGATTTATACATGGAATTGGAAAAATGCCGGAAACCCGTTTTCCGTGCCAATGAAAAAGCCATCCTTTTTTAAGGATGGCTGTTCTTTAAGCATTGAGAACGTTTTGTTTCTCTGCTTCTTGTTTTTTATAATACTCTTCCGCGAGCTTGTCGATTTCTTTTTTAAGTTCTTCAACCATTTTCTCTTCGGGAATTTTGCGGATAATCTTGCCGTGACGGAACAGCAATCCTTCTCCACGGGCCCCGGCAATTCCGATATCCGCTTCTTTAGCTTCACCCGGACCGTTTACGGCACATCCCAACACAGACACTTTGATGGGCGCTTGGATATTTGCAATGTACTCTTCAATCTCGTTGGCAATGGAGATCAAATCGATCTCGATCCGGCCGCAGGTGGGACAAGAAATCAAAGTGGCGGCATTGGCTGCCAATCCGAACGATTTCAGCAATTCGCGGGCCACTTTCACTTCCTCCACCGGATCGGCACTCAGGCTGATCCGAATAGTGTTTCCGATTCCCATCGCCAAGAGTGCACCCAAACCGGCCGAACTTTTCACCGTTCCGGAAAACAACGTTCCCGATTCAGTGATTCCCAAATGCAAAGGATAATCAAATGTTTCGGCCGCCAATTTATATGCATCAATCGCCAACCGGACATCCGAGGCTTTTAACGAAACGATAATATCATGAAAATCCAACTCTTCCAAAATGCCGATATGGTACAATGCGCTCTCAATCATGCCTTCTGCCGTCGGGTAGCCGTATTTCTCCAAGATGCGTTTTTCCAAAGATCCGGCATTCACACCAATCCGAATGGGAATCCCTCGTTCCTTGGCGGCTTTGACGACCGCTTCCACTTTTTCGCGGCGACCGATGTTTCCCGGATTGATACGGATTTTGTCAATCCCGCCTTCAATCGCTTTTAATGCCAACTTATAATCAAAATGAATATCCGCAACCAAGGGGACATTCACTTCTTTTTTAATCAACGGAATGGCCTCTGCCGCACGCTGATCGGGACAAGCCACGCGTACAATCTGGCATCCGGCTTCTTCCAGCTTCTGAATCTGCTCAACGGTTGCTTTGACGTCATGGGTTTTGGTTGTGGTCATGCTTTGTATCACAACTTGGTCGTTTCCCCCGATTTGGATATTTCCCACTTTTACCGGTCGGGTTTTTGTACGATGTACCATCAAGGATTCGCTCCTTTTAAATATAGGTAAATCTATAATCGATTAATAAGGTCGAAACTCAATTATAAAGTATAACACAGAACAAAAAGAAAAGGAGCTTCACTCCCGCTCCTTTTTGTGAAGTTGTTCCGTTTGCTTTTCTTCGTAAGCAATCAGGGCCACATGGCTTCCGGTCTTTTCATGAAGTTCCCGTTCCCATTTTTGAATTTGCTCCAACAACTTCGGCTCCTGTTTCAAATTCATCAACCGGTAATTATTTTCCACTTTGCTTCCCTCGCAATCTGCTTCGTTGTTTGTCAATGGTCATTTTCATCGAGAAAGGGATCAATCCAAACCAGCGGACACTCCAAGGCTCTTTTCGCGATTGTTTCAATTTCTTCCGTTCGGTCCGGGGGGTTTCGAGATACCAGATGAATCTTTCCAACAAATAGGTAAACCAATCCCTGAATGACATTGAATCACCTCAGCCTTTAGCATGACCCGGCACAAAAAACTTTAAACCAGGAAATACCGGTTTACCGGATCCACCGCGAAACAGCATAGGTGTCCGGATGGAGAAAGGCCTCCACGGTTTGCACCACTCCCTGTTCCCCCCACGTGGTGGCTTGTACATGGACACGGGACGGCTTGACTTCCACTTTTACCAAGACATACCGGTCCTCCACCTGAATCATGGTTTCATCCGGCGCGTCTGCCCGGTTTTGCCCGTTCAACCGCAATTGTTGCTGGACGACGGCGATCCCGCTTTCAGCCACATACCGGCTTTTCACTCTTTCCTGATACAGCGTTTGCATCTTTCTCACCTGAACCATTTGCGAAACCGACAGCATGATCAGCGTGAATAAAAACGTCACGACCATGAGAGTGACCGGCAGAGCCATGCCGCACTCACCGGGATGGGTCTGCCTCCTGTGACCGTTTTGAAAAGTACGTTTGAAATTCCTGATGGGCATACCAGTTTTGCAATCCGACATCCGACTTCACCCCGTTTCCATCCGGTAAAAAATGCGCATAATAAACATGGTTCAGAACAATGGTCGTGCCCCTGAAACCCTTGTCTTCCGGCTTTTTGACGCTTCGGATCAAGCGCCGGTCTTTCAGCATGTAGCGAATCATCACTTGTTGATCCTGCTCAATGTATAACACGCCATCCGTTTCCCGAAAATGAACTCCTTTTTGGACGTCTTTTTCCAGCCATACCAGAAAAGACAGGTAATCCATCTCCAACCGGGAGTGATGAATCATTTCTTTGATTTCTTTCTCGGTGGTTGAGGACACAAAAAACAAGGCCGGCAGAAAAACGATCAAAGCGGACAAAACAATACAAAATTCAATATATGTAAATCCGGCTTCTTTTTTCACGGGTAAAACCGGTGGGTGAACCATCGCCGGTTTTCGGTTTTTCCATCGAATCCTTCCCATTCAGCCTTCAACTCCAATTGATATAAGAAAGGTTGCACCTTTTTGCAATCCCAGCGCATAAGGATTTCTTTTTGCGGGATCTTGCGGCTTTTTACTTTTTCTTGCCCCTTGCATTGCCCTGGATCGGCATGTTGAAGCTCTTCCATTTTGCTTTGCATGGCCTCTGATATCTCCATCTGCAACATTTGTGAAGCATAGTGCATCCGCATTTCTTTCATCACAGGCAAAGCAAAAAACACAAACACCCCCAGGACAAAGCCGGCACTGACCAGTTCGGCCAGCGAATATCCGCTTGAGCTGTTGAAACGGTCAGACGGCATTGACGAACACCTCGATCATCGGCAGTCCTGAAGCCACTTGAATCACAATGCGGCCGACGGGCTTGTCTTTTACATAAAAAGTGACCGTGCCACCGCGCACCTGTCCCGTTTCCCGGAAAGTGAGCCGTTGCCCCGGATAGTTGCTGTCCAACCGGTATGGCGGAGGGATATCCATTTTCCTTAATATCGTCCCATCCTCGATCACTTTCACTTCCTTTGCTTCCCACTGCACTGTCACTTCCGCTTGTCTCGTGACAGCTTCCATTTGCGCCAGTTGCAGTTGGGTCGCAAGCTCCTCGATCAACAGCTTTCTTTCCACCCGCTCCCCCAGCGACATGACGGCGGGAACACACAAAGCGGCCAACAATCCAAACAAAAACAAAGCAAAAATAACTTCGATCAGCGTCCATCCCGCTTGGCCGCCCGACTTTCCGTCATTTGGCATGACAAGTGACTCTCCGTTCAAAAGGAAGATTTGGTTCCGGATGGATCACATATTTCCCGTTTCCGGACGGACATGGAGGGATGGAACGCAAATAACCCCTTTTCACCAATTCTTCAACCGTCGGATATTCCCCGTACTCCAAAAAATACTGATCCGCTTGGGCCGCAATCATTTGCCGGTTGGCCAGATCCGCTTTCTCCTGTGCTTTTAATCCCGCCGCTTTCAAATTGGGAATGGCAATTGCCAAAATCAAACCGATAATAAACAGGACAACCAACATTTCAATCAGAGTAAACCCGTTTTCTCCATGCGAACGACGAACATTCATGTTCCTCCCCCTTTCGTTTTTTCAGAGCGCCTGCACCAGTTTTACAACCGGCAAAAACAAAGCAACCACCGAGACTGCAATCATAAGGCCGATCACAAAAATACAAACAGGCTCAATGCTTTTGGCCACCCGTTCCAACTTGTAACGGATCATCATTTCGGTCCCGTCCGCCAGATTGGTCAAGGTTTCCACCAATTTCCCCGATTCTTCGGCAATGGCAACCAACCGGGGCAAAGAAGGCAAAAAGAAATATTTGCCCTTTTGGCTCAAGGCACCAGCAAAAGATTTCCCCGTCAACAGTTCTTTGTTCACCCGGTTCAGGTAGTGAACGAGCACCGGCCATGGTGTGTGTTTTTGGATCAACTGCAGGGCATCCACCAACGAAACCCCGGCTTTTAAAAGAGAAGACAGCTGAATGGTCAAAAAATGAGTGTGCCGGTACCGGCAAATCTGCCGGACCAACGGCAAACGGATCCAGCAGGCTCCCCACCAAACCCGGACCGGAAAAGGGCTCAACCGAAGGATGAAACCCACGGCCACCACCAGAAGGATGAGAAGCATCCCCCCTGCCAAAAGCTGCGGCATCGCATCATAAACCCGAAACAAACGGCGTGTGACCAGCGGCATGGAAATATTCATGGATGCATACAGATGGGAAAACCTCGGCATCACCACTGCAAACATAAAGACAAAAGCGCAAACGGCAAGGAGAAAAACGATCGCCGGATAAGTGCATGCTTTTTTGACTTCCCGCTGCCAATTGGCTTTAGTTGCATAGTAAGAAGCACAGCGCTTAAACCCCGATACGTAATCCCCGTGTTCTTCCGCCGCCCGCACAAAGGCGATGTAAATCGGCGGAAAATTGAGTTTTTTCAAAGCAGCGGACAACGATTGCCCTTTTTGCAGCAACCCGTTCAGCCGTTGATAAACCGGTTCGTCGATCAAACGTTGTGCCGCCAGCAATTCCAAACAGGCCAATAATGGTATTCCGCTTTCCAACAGATGTCCCATTTGTTGGCTAAACACCATGTACTGCTCCGCATTCCACCGTTTCCTTATCCACAACATCCCCATCGACCTTCCTCACCCGTTCTTCCAGTGTCGTTTCGCCTTGACGGACATACTCCTTCATCCTGTCTTCCAGCGTTTTCATCCCCGAATCTTTCATCGTCTTGCGAATTTTCATCCATGTATTTTGACGGGCAATCTGCCCGGCCAGATCATCACTCATCTCCAGCACTTCAAAGATTCCCGTTCTTCCCTGGTACCCGGTTTGCCGGCAATGATGGCACCCCTCACCGCCACAGCCGGTGCAGATCCGCCGCACGAGCCTTTGCGCAATCACCCCAATGAGCGATGCGGCCAGGCGGTACGGTTCCACTTTCAAATCAAGCAAACGTATCACGGCTCCCGCCGCATCGGGCGTGTGTAACGTCGTCAAAACCAGATGGCCGGTCAATGCGGCACTCACGGCAATCTTTGCCACTTCCTCATCCCGGATTTCCCCGATCATGATCACATCCGGATCTTGCCTCATCACCGCCCGCAATGCGCAGGCATAAGTGAGGCCGGATTTGGGATGGATCTGCACTTGATTGATCCCGTCCAGTTGCAATTCAACCGGATCTTCCAAAGAAACAATGTTGGTCCGGTTTTGATTCAATGTCTGCAACAAGGTGTAAAGCGTCGTGGTTTTGCCTGAGCCAGTGGGGCCGGTGACAACCATGAGGCCGCTGTTCTTGCTTAACAGATGCCTCACTTTTTGTTGCTGGTCGCTCTCCATCCCCAACTCTTCCATGGTGAAAGGATTCTCGCGAAGGCGAAGAAGCCGCATCACCACTTTCTCCCCGTAAATCGTCGGCAGGGTGGATACCCTGATCTCAAGCGGTTGTTTGTTCCGCTCAAAAACAAAAACCCCGTCCTGCGGAAGGCGTTTTTCCCCGATATCCAACCGGCTCATCACTTTGATCCTTGAGACAATCGCTGTCGCATGGAAGAGATCCACCCTTCCGGTCTCCGTCAATTGTCCGTCCACCCGCATGCGGATGCGCAATGCATCCTGTTGCGGTTCAATATGGACATCACTTGCCCGGAGCTGCACGGCCTGATGCAACAATTGATTGATGTAAGAAGCTATGTCCACGCTGAATACCCCTTTCCCCATGCAAACGACATATTTTTACAATTTCCCCTTTAAAAGGGAAGATCCTCCTGAATTTTGTCATTTTTTTGATTTTGGTTGTTTTCGATTTTTTTCTCTTTTATGCCTTGTGCGATGTATAAAACGGTCCGGATGGATCCATTCTAAGAATGAAAGCAATGGGGAATAGCCAAGTGGTAAGGCAACGGACTTTGACTCCGTGATGCGCAGGTTCGAATCCTGCTTCCCCAGCCAAAAAAGATTGGCTCCTTTTAACCGGAAAAAGCCGGCTCATCCGCAACAACGGACAAGCCGGCTTTTGATTTACACTGTTTTGGTTCTATGTTTCCACGCATAGCCGCTGATAACGACAATCGCTGCCAGCGCCACCGGGATGATCATGTTCAAGACATCCAGCCCGGCCAGCAATTGATGAACGAACGGGTCTTCCACGATCAATTGTCCGCCCGTGTACCCGAGTACGGCGGCTCCGACATAGAGCAGCCAGGGAAACCGGTTCAGCAATCCGGCAATGATATTGCTTCCCCACATGATGATCGGAATGCTCAATGCCAGTCCCATCAATACGAGAAAAACATTCCCGTGGGAAGCGCCGGCAACTGCCAATACATTATCCAGACTCATCACCACATCAGCGATGATGATGGTTTTAATGGCACTTTTCAAAGTGTCCCCGGCATGGACATCCACTCCGTCATCTTCCTCAACCAATAATTTCACCGCAATGCCAATCAACAAGATTCCGCCCACGGTCATCAACAGAGGAATGTTCAACAAATATGCGGCCACGACCGTCAGGGTGGACCGTAACAACACGGCGATACCCGCACCGAACACGATCGCTTTTTTCCTTTGTGCCGGCGGCAGTTTGCGTGCAGCCATCCCGATCACAACCGCGTTATCCCCGCTCAAAATCAAATCGATGATGATAATATTAAAAAAAGCAAGCCATAAGGCAGGCTCCATCCAACTCGTATCCATGTCGACTCTCCTTTTCGGTATCTGCTCCTTTATACGATAACACAAATTTTCATCCGATGAGACGTTGTCAAAAAGCATCCACAGAATTGAAAAGATACCGTATCACACGCACGGTCAAGTTGGGGACCCATTGCATCGAATAGGAAATTTCCAACCGTTCCCATTTTTTGTGGGCGTCTTTTCCGTAAGGGCCGATGTTGATCACCGGGACATCCAGCTGCCGGATGGCCTCCATGTCCATATGGTATTTTGCCCCCCACACCGGCATGTTTTTTTCAAACGTTTGAATTTCCCGTTCATCATCGCTCATTGCCACAAAGCTCATATCCGAAATGTACGGAAAAAATTTGCGCACTTTGATCTTTTTCTCCTGCAAAGGCTCAATCTCTTTGACCGATTTTTCTACGGCCCGGATCAGGCGGAGATCACGCGGATCTTTTTCATTTAAAACCACACGGGGAATATAAGGAGCCGCATAAAAAAGAATCACCGCCGGTTCATCGTCGCCGCCCCATTTCCACAACTCCTCCACCATCCGCAGCGAATGCTCGCGGACATCCATGTTTTCCTGATTCAGCATGTTACGGGTCAATCGCAAGACTTCCTGTTCGAATTCCTGTCCGTGTTTTTCCCGGCATTTCCGGTAAAACTCCTCATATGTATAAACACGCGGCTTCCAGTCAATGTCCCGGTACGGACGGCGTCTCAATTCATGATACCGGCGCGACCGGCCCCGAAACTTCATGACGGCTGATTCAAAGGCGTCAATAGCCACCTGCTTCAACTTTTCCAGCACATCCCTCGGCGACCAACTGTGAACGAAAAAATTATAGTAGACCAGTGCGGTTTTGGGCGTTTGCACATCATATTGTTTTTTTAGGTCCGTTTGTTTCAATGAAACCGGGGGCAAAGTAATTTCGCCAAACATTTCATCGCACAAATCGGTTTGGTAATCGATTCGCGCCGTTAACTCCGACGCAATCAAGTTGGGATCAAATCCTTCAAATGCCTGCCCCACATGGGTCTCCTTGCCCACGATATAAAAAGCCGGCAACAATTTACCGACCGTCCCCAGATAAATATAGCGGTCGCGATCCCCCGGAAATCGGGGCGATGTGTAATCCGAATTGATTGCCGCAATATAAGTAAGATTTTCTTCCCTTCCCCATTTCAAGATATCGGAAAGGGCAGACAGGATCCCGCGCGAATTCCGTTCTTCATCACAAGCGGCCACAAACAGCAAATTCCCATTCAATAAATGCCGGTTCCGGGCAAAGTACCGGACAATCGCCAAATGAATGGCAATCCCGCTTTTCATGTCCAGCACCCCGCGTCCGCCGATGTAATCTTCGGTGTCAAGATCTTTTTTCACTTCTTCCGGCAGTTTGCTCTTTTTCCACTCTTCCAATAATTGTTCCGGCGAAAAAGCAAGATTCATCCACTTCCCGTAATCTTCCACTCCCACCGTATCCATGTGCCCCATCAATATCACGGTTTCGCTTTCATTCTCTTTGCCGCCTTTCAGCAAAGCGAGCACATTATATCTTTCCAGGTCATCCTGCCGGGTCGGCGTCATCTGCAAATACTCCGGATGTTCTTGAAAATAAGGGGTCTCTTGCAATATTTCATAAATCAGATAAGCCATGTCCCGTTCACCGAAAGTTCCGACAATACTGGGGTGTTCAACCAATTTTTTTGTCAATCGGTATACTTCCTCTTGAAATGGAATCATACATCGGACCCCCGTTTCGGTCATGTTTGTTTTGACCGTTTGGCATGCGGAACGGAAACCGCATGCCAAACGCAACCTTAAAAGTAGGAAAATTCTTCTTCATCTTCCGGGCGCAAGTCGATGATTTCCGTGTTTTCCACGGCTTCTTGGATCAACCGTTCCACATCCAGCAAACGCTCCTGCCTTTCGGCCACGTCCAGATGAGGCTTGGTTTTCGGTGCTTTCGGGAGAAAAACCGTACAACAATCTTCATACGGCAAAATGGAAGTTTCATAAGTATCTATACGCTTGGAGATGGACATAATTTCCTGTTTATCCATCCCCACCAGCGGCCTTAGTACGGGCATTGTCGTTACGGCATTAATCGTTTGCATGCTTTCCAGTGTCTGGCTGGCCACCTGGCCGAGACTTTCTCCGGTCACCAGCGCCAACGCTTTGTGTTTTTTGGCGATTTGCTCCGCGATGCGGAACATAAAGCGGCGCATAATGGTGATGCTGTACGATTCATAACAATGCTTGTTGATCTCCGTTTGGATCTCGGTGAACGGAACCACATGCAACCGGATGTGTCCCCCGTAACGGGTTAAGATTTTGGCCAGGTCGATCACTTTTTGTTTGGCCCGTTCGCTGGTATACGGATAACTGTGAAAATGAATTGCCTGCAGCTCCACGCCCCGTTTCAGCGCCAGATATCCGGCGACCGGGCTGTCGATCCCTCCGGAGAGCATCAACAAAACCCTTCCGCTGACTCCAACCGGCAAACCGCCCAAGCCAGGGAGATCCTCGCCATATACATAAGCATGTTCTTTCCGCACTTCCACAAACAATGTCAGATCCGGATCGTGGACGTCGACTTTCAAATGCGGCAGCTTGGCCAGCAAAAATCCGCCCAACCGGTGATTCATCTCCTGGGAGGGGATGGGAAATTGCTTATCGGCCCGTTTCGCATTGATCTTAAACGTGTGCACCCGTTCCTTTTGTTCACTCAACAGCGCCAATGCCGCCTCTTTGATTTTTTCCCAATCCTTCTCCACCCGGATGGCGGGACTGATCCCCACCAGACCGAAAATTTCCGAACAAGCCTGAATGACCGGCTCGAAGTGTTCTTCACTCAGGTCAATATAAATCCGGCCCGGACTTTTGGTCACCACCGTGCCCGGAAACCGTTTCACTTTTTGGCGGATGTTGTTCACCAACTGATTCTCAAATTCTTTTTTATTTTTGCCTTTTAATGCAAGCTCTCCATATCGCAACAATATACAGTTCTTTTTCATCCTTTATGCACCTTCATGACTTGTTGTAATTCCGGGATGACACGCACCAGTGCATCGCCGCATCGGCGGATATCTTCGTCCGTGTTCATCCTCCCCATGCTGATCCGGATGGAGCCGATCGCTTCCAGATCGGTCAACCCCATCGCTTTCAACACTCTGGAAGGCTCTTCTTTTTTCGAGGAGCATGCTGATTTGCTGGAGACATAAACCTTTTCTTTTTCCAAGGCATGAACCACCACCTCGGACTTCAGTCCAGGGAAAGACAAGTTTAAAATATACGGGGCTCCACCGCGGGAAGACGTATCTCCGTTCACTTTCACACCGTTTAACTCTTTCACCCGCTCCAAGAGCATTTCTTTCCATCGTTGGCATTTTTGGATAAAATCTTTCTCCGATTGGCCAGCCATCACCACCGCTTTGGCCAGGCCGGCAACAGCCGGGACATTTTCGGTTCCCGAGCGAAATCCCTGTTCTTGTCCCCCGCCGATCAAAAGCGGCGGAAGGGTCAGGTTTTTCCGTTTATATAAACAACCAATGCCTTTCGGTCCGTGAATCTTGTGGCCGGACATGGTTAAAAAGTCGATATGGGCATCGGCCGGTTTCAGCGGGATCTTCCCGAAAGATTGGACCGCATCCACATGAAACATCACTTTGGGATAAGATTTTAATAATTCCCCGATTTCCCCGACTGGTTGAATGCTTCCCGTCTCATTATTGACATGCATGATGGAAACCAGAACCGTTTCATCGGTCAAAGCGGCTTTGACGTCTTCGGTCCTCACTTGCCCCTTTTCATTCACAGGCAGAAAAGTGACTTTCCACCCTTTTTGTTTCAGGTACTGAAAAACATCATACACAGACGGATGTTCAACCTGGCTCGTGATGATGTGGTTTCCCCGGTTGCGGTAAGATTCGGCAATTCCGCGAATCACCATGTTATTGGCTTCGGTTCCTCCCGAAGTAAAAATGATTTCCTGCGGCGATCCGCCGAGTTGATCGGCAATCACTTTGCGCGCCTGCTGCAGCAACCGCTCGGCTTTCACTCCGATACCGTGCAATGAAGAGGGATTTCCGTACACTTCGCGCATGACATCCCCCATGACCTTAATCACAGCCGGATCGGTTTGGGTCGTTGCACTGTTATCCAAATAAACCACCGATCCCCCCTCCTTTCTGCTGTACAAGAATGCCTGTTTTCATAACTCCATCATTCTAACACAAAACAAAACACCTGCCATCCATTCAGGTGCCGGGAGATCCGCCTGTTTTGTTCAAACTTCTGTTCGGATACAAGATAGCAAAGACCTGTCGAAATAATATTGCCAGTGTTTCCGGCAACCCGGATTAAACTTGGCGCGGCAAGAGGGACAAGCTCCCGTCCCCTGCAAATACTCCTTCAGGGTCATTTCATGCCGGCACACACCGCAGAAGACCGCTTTTTCATGCAGATGGCGGACCGACCAGCGAATGACCGGATGATTCTCCGCTTCCTGATGACAAAAATAGCATGGATAGTATTGCCCGCAACAGGCAAACTTAACCGCTATGATATCCAACTCCGAATGGTAATGGATACAACGGGTCATACCATCCACGACTTTGCCTTTGACAACCATTTCTTTCACACGCTTCACTTCCTTACAGAAAAAGGCGCCCGATGTCAGCGCCTTTTCTCTCTGATTATAAATGGCAGGCATTTAAGCCGCGTTTTTGCAAGTAACGTTGATGATATTCTTCCGCACGCCAAAAAGTGCCGGCTGGTTCAATCTGTGTCACAATCGGATCTTTCCATTTGCCGGATTGATCCAATTGTTTTTTCGACGCTTCCGCAGCCTGCTTTTGTTCATCTGTATGGTAAAAAATGACCGAACGGTACTGGGTTCCCACATCAGGGCCCTGACGGTTCAGTGTCGTCGGATTGTGATTATTCCAGAATACATCCAGCAAATCTTCATAGGTGACTTGTTCCGGATCATACTCGACCTGAACCACTTCGGCATGGCCGGTTTGATCCGTGCAAACTTCTTCATACGTCGGGTTTTCCGTGGTTCCACCCATGTAACCCACAGTGGTGTTTTTCACACCGGGAATTTGGCGGAACACCTCTTCAACCCCCCAAAAACATCCAGCTCCAAAAGTAGCCAGTGCCATAAGCAGTGCCTCCTTTTAATTACCACATATTTTATCAGTTTTTGCTGAAAAGAAGAAGATTATTTTTTCCGACCGTCATCAACCACTTCCAATTTTCCCGTTTCGGGATCGATGGTTAAGCCATGGATCAACACATCCCGGGGAAAAAAAGGATGGTTTCGGATCAAACGGACACTTTCCATCACGCCTTCTTCCACACTTTGAATGCCGGACAACCATTTCGCGGCATCCACTCCTTGTTTTTCTATTTCATCCGCTTTCTCTTCGGTGATTCCTCTCTCTTTTAATTTTTCAAGCACCCGCTCGCCCGTCAAACCGACCAGCCCGCAGTCATGATGACCAATCACCATCACTTCTTCCACTTTTAAAAGCGTTACGCCCACCAAAAGGCTTCGCATCAGGCTTCCATACGGTTCCGATATGAATGCACCGGCCGTCTTGAGAATTTTGGCATCCCCGTTTCTCAAATTCAGGGCTTTGGGCAACAACTCCGTCAACCGGGTATCCATGCAAGTAACAATCAATAACCGTTTATTGGGATATTTGTCCGTGGTGTAACTTTCATATTGTTTATTTTTTACAAACCTCTCATTATATGACAAAATTTCTTCCAAACAACTCATCATTTTGCCCCCTTCGTCACGGTCATATTTATGTTACATTTGCCAAAAAAACTTCATTTTGATTCCCGGAGGTCTGGGATATACTAAAAATATATTAACGGGCTGAAGGGGTTTGAACATCACATGAAAACACTTTGGACAAACATTCTCGGTTGGACCTTTTTAATATTGGGAATCATTGGTTTTTTCGCACCATTTCTCCAAGGATTTTTGTTCACATTTATCGGATTGGCATTGCTTTCCAAAACCACTCCTTGGGCAGCACGAATCGTACTCAAACTTCGGAAACGATATCCGAACATCGCCCGAAAATCAGATGAATGGATGGCTCGTTTTCTTGTGAAGTCCGGCTCGGCACAGAAAAATTAGAATCAGACAGAAACCGTGGAATCCGGAAAATTCGGGTTCCTTTTTTAACTTTAACGGGACCCCTTTACCCGGCAAACGCCCAAACCATCACCCAGTGGAAGAATCAGGGACTCCAAGCGGTCATCCGAGGCGATCTGCTGGTGAAACCGGCGCATGGTCACCGGAGAAGGCGCCTGATTTTTCTCATCAAACACCCGGCCGCGAAGAAATAAATTGTCAGCAGTGATCACGGCCCCCGGATTTGACAGACGGATGGCTTTCTCCAGATAGTTCGGGTAATTCAGCTTGTCCGCATCAATAAAAAAGAAATCAAACCGTTTTTGTTCTTTCTCCAATTGATTTAAACTTTCCAAAGCATCGCCGACGATCAATTCAACCTGTTCACTGAGCCCCGCCTTGGCAATATTCTCGCGGGCAAATTGTGCATGCTCCTCCTTTAACTCCAACGAAATAATTTTCCCATGCTCCGGCAACGCCCTGGCCATCCAGATCGTGCTGTAGCCCCCCAATGCACCGATTTCCAAAATACAGGATGCATTGGAAATCTTAACAAGCATATGTAACATTTTTCCGACTTCCGGCGGCACGGATATTTGCGGGAACCCTTGTTTTTCTAACCCGGCGCTGATCGACTTGAGCACTTCATCTTCTTCACGCGTAAATTGCTCACGGATATATTGTATTTCCTGCATGCAAGCCCCTCCTTCTTCGCTATTTTTATTATTTTATTCGATCGGGCGCACCCTTGGCTACTTTTTCTGAAATCAAATAAAAAAGGCACTACTGAAAACAGTAATGCCTCTGCTTTTATTTCGGAGGGGGTTCCAGGATAATTCCCTCTTTTTTGTGCATTTCCTAAAAGCGCTTCCAGTCCGTTCAGAAAATAAACTGGAGCGGATGACGGGAATCGAACCCGCGTTCCTAGCTTGGGAAGCTAGTGTTCTACCATTGAACTACATCCGCTAATTTCACTTTAAATTATAACATATTCCTATCATAAGAACAAGCCTTTCTTTTTCAGAAAGGCTTGTTCACCTGATCCGGACGTGATTAAAAAAGTAGTCGGAACGGAAATAAAAAGAGTGCGACGATCAGGGCAACGATCCCGACTGCAATCGCCCACCATCCTAAAGCACTTCTTCTCCGAACGGCAAAAATCCCTACAATAATCCCGGCAATGGATAAAACAAACGGCCAGACAAAAAATGAAAGAACGGACAGAATCAAGGCGGTTAAACCAATGCCGAATCCTCCCGCCTCTTCCTTTCTTTTATTGTTCTCCCTTCTGTCCTTCGCCAGAGCCGGATTGGGAGCAACCTCCTGTGCCACCTCTTCATCCAGCTGAGGATTGTGATTGTTTTCCTGATAGGTGCGATTTTCCATACGTTCTTCCTGACGTTCTTCTTGCTTTTGAAATTGATTGTCTCGATTCTCCATCATTACCCTCCAAACGGTCCGGATCTGTCCTTAGTATGTGTGTTTCAAGCAAAATTACTTTGTAAAAAAAATCCACTTGGGACTTCCGGATGCCAAGAGGGTTTAATTCACTTCGGCATGCGTATAATCTTTCGGGCCGACCGGATGGCGGATGATTCCTTTGACTCCCGGCTGTTCCATATATGCCGTGTTGTAATAGTAAAGCGGGAATACCGGCATTTCCTCAAACAAGATCGCCTCCGCTTCATGCAGCAGTTTCTTTCTTGATTCAGGATCAGCCGTTTCGGAAGCCTGCTTGAGAAGCGCATCATATTTTTCATTGCTCCAATTGGTTCGGTTCATCGGATGACCTGTTTGGAAACTTTCCAAGTAATTATAAGCATCGTTGTAATCTGCCAAGAAACTGGAGGTGCTCATCACAAACCGGGTGTTTTCCTGATCGGCATAATAGACCTTTTTCTCCTTGGCTTGCAATTGAATTTCCACGCCCAGATGTTTGCGGTACATTTCCTGTACGGCTTCCACCACTTTTTTGTTTTTGTCAGTGGCATTACTGTACATAAGCGTCACCGTCGGCAACCGGTCCCATCCTTCTTCTTTCATCCCTTCAGCCAAGAGTTGCCGTGCCTTTTCATACTGGCCGTCCGAAATCAGATTTCCCCCTTCCTTGCGGAAATTGTCCGGCACGGAAGGAGCGACATAAGCGTATGCCGGCTCTTCCCCGCTTCCCACAATCTGTTCCGTGATCAATTTGCGGTCCACCGCCAGCGCAAACGCTTGACGGATCTTCTTGTTGGTAAACGGTTTCTCTTTCACGTTAAACCGAAAAAAGGAAAGCCCGCTTCCTTCCATGGTTTTCACTTTCTCTTCCCCGATCAGCCGGGTTAACATCTCCCCGGGGATGGAACTTTTGGACGCCACATGCAATTTTTTGGTTTGAAACATTTGATAAACGGTCTGGTTATCCGTAATCACCGAAAAATGAATTCCATCCAGTTTGACTTCATTGGCTTTGTAAAAATTTTCGTTTTTGGTTATTTTCACATAATTGTTGTGCTTCCATTCAGCCAACCGGTAAGCGCCGTTAATCACATAGTTTTGGGTATTTTCGAACATGTCGGGATTTTTTTCATATGCCTGCCTGCTCACCGGGGCATAAACCGGATAGGCAGTGAGTTCGAGGAAAGAAGGCGTCGGCTTTTCCAGCTCCACCCGCAACGTGTCATCGTCCAACGCTTGAACTCCGACTCCTTCCACACCGGCTTTTCCTTGATTGTACGCTTCCGCTCCTTTAATAAAATAAAGCAGAAAAGCCGCTTTTGAAGCCGTTTCCGGGTTCAACACCCGTTTCCAAGCAAACTCAAAGTCATGGGCGGTCAGCGGACTTCCGTCGGACCATTTGGTTTGCCTCAACGTAAAGGTATAGACCCGTCCGTCTTCACTGGTCTCCACTTTCTCCGCAATGGCAGGCTGCGGTTGATGATTTTCGTCCAGGCGCATCAGCCCGACAAACAGATTATGGGTGATATCCAGGGAATCTTCATCAAAAGCTTGCGCCGGATCCAAGGAAGTCGGTTCGCCGGTGATATTCAAATTCAACGTTTGGTCGCCTTGATCCGCTTTTGAACTGCAACCGCTTAGCATCACAGCCAAAAGAAAAATGGCTGCCATCCCCATCGTCAATATTTTTCTCAATCGATGCCCCCCTTTTTTCATCAAACTATTTTTTAATTCAGCAAAATATTCAAAAAACCTCCTTAGAAGAAGGTTTGATTATTATTTTTAATAAAAATATATATCCATGACGAAAGCGAAGGAAACCGATTGATTTTGATCTGATACGGATGCCAGCCATTTTTCACACTTGTTTTTATGTATTAGCGAAGGACGATTTTCTCCAAACGATCCAACCGGGCGAGGATGTCACTGATCACGTCATCGTTTTTAACGGCGGCATTGCGGCCCGTTGCCTGGGACACCTTTTTTCCACCGCTTTTCAACTTCTTGATTTCTTCCTTCAAATATTCATTTTCCTGCAATACATCTTCATAACTTGCAATCACCTGATCCAAAAATTTGTTCACTTCTTCGATGTCATAACCCCGCAACGATTGCTTGAAATCTTTATTGAAAATCTCCATGGGCGTTAACCTTTTCACAAACCGACACTCCCTGCTTCAATTTCCTTCTTTGTCCTAATTATATATAAAAAAAACAGACCTCAAAAGAGGTCTATATCCGTAAAAAGGCTTATTTGGCTTCCGGGAATGTTCTCTTAATGATATCATTTAAATTTTTGATCAATCCGCTGACCGGACGTCCGTTCCGCAAGTCATTGGCATAATTATTCATTTGTTTGACGAAATCCGGGTTGGCGGAAACATACACATCCCGCAAAGTGGGATCCACGGCTCTGGCGTGTTTGGTGATCTTTTCTTTTAATCGGTCCGTCACCTTTCCGTCTCCGCGTTTTTTATCCAGAACCACCGCCACATAAGCCGTTTTGCCCATCACTATAGCTGCGGCACTTTTTACTTCCGGCAAACCGGCCACTTCGCCGGCCACTTCATCCGAAACCCGGACACCACGAGCCAAGTTGTTGTCATCCGTATCATTCATCCGGGTAAAGTTTTGTGCACGTTCGTTCATGTTGTTTCGGTTGGCAATTCTTGTCACGTCATCCCTCAGCGTGTCCCGGTCCACTCCTTGCTCTTGGGAAGTGGCACACGCACTCAATACAAAAACCAGGCATAAACTCATGAAGCTACGCATCCACAAGGCCATTCGGTTCATTTGTTTTCCCCCCTTTTGCTTTTGATTTGCCATTATTATTGTTATCCGGCCCTCAAACTATGTACCCGGTTTCTGTCATAAAGACGGCAAAAGAGGGAAAAACAGGAAAAGATGATCAACCGTTCACAAAAAAAAACCCTCAGAAGAGGGTTTTTTCTTTAATCGTCCTGTTGCAGGAAAAATAAAGCAACATATTGCAACAGTTCCACCAAGGCGACAACCGCACCGGCCACATAGGTGAGCGCCGCCGCTCCCAAGACTTTGCGGACGCCTCTTTCTTCCGAGGCTCCGTTAATAAATCCTTCCCTGACCATGATCGTCTTGGCCCGGGAACTGGCATTAAACTCAACCGGCAATGTCACCAGGTGAAACAAAACAGCCACGGAAAAGAAAATCAATCCGAGCAAAAGCATGCCCGTCATTTTAAAGAAAATACCGGCCATCAACAAGAAAGGAGCCAATCCCGAAGTGATGTTTAAGACAGGAACCATCCGATGGCGCAGGACAAGCGCGCCATAAGCTTCTTTATGTTGAATGGCATGCCCGCACTCATGCGCGGCCACCGAAATGGCAGCAATGGAACTGGAGCTGTATACTCCTTCCGACAACCGGACCACTCTGGATACCGGATCATAATGATCCGTCAACATCCCGCGTACCGGTTCAACCGCCACATTGTACAATCCGTTTTGGTCCAAAATGCGCCGCGCCACTTCTGCACCGGTCAATCCGGATCGTGCAGGCACCTTTGACCATTTAGAATAATTTCCCCTCACTTTGGCCTGTGCCCATAAGGTCAAGACCAAACCGGCTAAAGACAGCAACAGAAATAATCCAAACAATGACCCTTCACTCCTCAACTCAAGCCTGTATACACATAATAACTATACCCACTCTTATTCTAACAAAAACCAAAATGAAAACTAAGCGATAAAAAGCGGGCACCTATGTATTTTTATAAACAAAAAAATCCATCCTAACAACAGGGAGGGTTACCATGTTAGCAGATCAATTCTTCGACTTCGGCAAACTGGAACAATTCGGCTTCTTGTATGAGCTGGGAATCATCCTGCTGGCAGTAAAAATCATGGGGCATCTGAGCAAAAAATGGGGGCAACCCTCCGTGCTGGGGGAACTTTTGGCCGGCATCCTTTTAGGGCCGATGGTGCTCGACTGGATCCATATGAATGCGTTTATTGAAGAAGCGGCCGAAATCGGTGTCATTTTGTTGATGTTTTTGGCCGGGCTGGAAACAAATTTAAAGGAATTCCGAAAAGCCGCTTTTGCCTCCACCATGGTGGCGGTCATCGGGGTGATTTTTCCGTTTCTCGGCGGACTGGCCAGCGGTCTCTGGTTTGATTACCGGTTTGCCACGTCCATCTTTATCGGAACCGCATTGGTGGCGACAAGCGTCAGCATTTCGGTTCAGACGTTGCGCGAATTGGGCTGTTTAAAATCGAAAGCGGGCAACACCATTTTGGGTGCGGCCGTCCTGGATGACATTCTCGGAATCATCACGTTATCCATTGTCATTGGCTTTGTGGGAAAAAACGGGGACGACAGCCCGTCGCTTCCGGTATTGATTGTGAAAATCATCGTCTTCTTTTTATTCATCTGGTTGAGCCGCAAGCCGCTTCCGAAAATATTTCAATGGGCCAACCAAATGATGACGACAGAAGTCATCCTGACCATCGGCATCATCGTGGCGCTCGTTTATGCTTTTCTTGCCGAAATGTTCGGGCTGGCCGGGATTGTCGGTGCATACTTTGCCGGACTCATACTCAGCACGAGCAAATTTCAGGACGAACTGTTCCCGAAACTGGAGACGGTTTCTTTTTCCTTTTTTGTGCCGGTCTTCTTCGTCAGTATCGGCTTAATGACCGAAATTGAGTCCGTCAATGCCACCATTTTGATTCAGATCATTGTGTTTACCGTCATCGCGGTATTGACCAAATTGGCCGGCGGTGCCATCGGGGCGAAATTGGGCGGTTTCCCGGCAAAGGATTCTTTCGCCGTCGGTGCCGGCATGGTGGCCCGGGGAGAAGTCGGGCTGATCATTGCAAGCATCGGTTTAAACAACAAGCTGTTCCCGGCCTCCCTGTTTCCGGTCATGGTCGCAGTAATCTTGATCACCACCGTTTTGACTCCGCCGCTTTTAAAGGTGTTTTTGCCAAAGCCGGAGAAAAAATCCGCCTCTTCCTGAACCCCTTATGATTCTATGGGACAAAAAGCAAAAAAAGTACAAAAAAACCGCCTCGAAAAGGGCGGCTTTTTTACTCTTGATCCGGGGTGTGATCAGCTTTGTCCAACTCTTGCAGCAATTGGATGATCCGGTCCAGTTTGATTCCCTGCTCGTTTCGCGCCGTCAATTTCAACGTGACTTCGGCACTGAATGCGGCAATATGTTCCCGGATTTCCACTTCCGTCTCGCCGAATGTTTTTTGATAAATGTGCTGGCCTTTCACCTTTTTCCATCCTCTTTGGATCAAAGTCTCCTCATACTCTTCAAAATCCTTTTCCCGGATATCCAGTGACAAAGAAGTGATTTTCATGGATTCGCCTCCCTTTAATGAATGGTAAATTGCAATTGTTCCGCCTTGGAACGCATTCCTACATTCAATGCCAAACCGATCGCCATCATTTGCGTGACAATGGAAGTGCCTCCGTAACTGATGAACGGAAGCGGAATACCGGTAATCGGCATCAAACCGATCGCCATTCCAATATTCTGGTATATTTGGAAAGCAAACATACCAACGATTCCGCTGACGATGCAGGTTCCGAACAAATTGGCTGATTTTAATGCAATGCGAATCAAGCGGTACAGCAACATCAAATAACATGCAAGCAGGAAACCGGCACCCAAAAAGCCGAACTCTTCGGCAATCACCGCAAAGATGAAATCATTGTGGGGCTCCGGAATCCAGTTGCCCTGAGCTTGCGTTCCCTGCTGATAGCCTTTTCCCAAAAGCATTCCCGAACCAATGGCGATTTTGGCCTGGGTTGCCTGATATCCCGCTCCCGTCGGGTCGGATGCCGGATCCAAAAAGATCTGAATCCGTTCAATTTGGTGATCCGCCAACAAGAGGTGGAGCAAAGGAGAATCCGACAGGTAAAGAAAAACGACCGAGCCGACGATGATTGCAATCACCGTCAGGCCGCCAACCAACCATTTCCAGTGCAAGCCGCCCACCAGTAAAATGCTTGCGGTGATGGCCAACAAGATCAGTGCCGTACCCAAGTCGGGTTGCATCAAAATGATCAGAAACGGGACGCCCGCAGCCAGCAAACTCTTTCCGAGCGTATGAAAATCCTCCCACATCTCCCCTTTTTTCCGGGACATCATTTTTGCTAATATCAAGATAACAAAGATTTTCATCAACTCCGACGGCTGCAGGGAAAAACCGCCAATCCGGATCCACAATTGCGCACCGTTCACTTCCTGGCCGATGCCCGGGATCATGACGAGCAGATTTAAGAAAATGCCGATCCCGTATAAAATATACAAGAGTTTCCCTTGTAACAAAATTTTATAGTCAAACAGGAGAACACCGAACATACAGAGAAACCCGACTATGTACCACATGATCTGTTTTTCGTAAAAATCCTGGTTTCCGGTGTAAGTCGCACTCGATATGGCAACAATGCTAATAGCCGCAAGCAGGATGAAGATCAACACGGTGGCAAAATCAATTTGTTGTATTTGGTGCTTCTTGTTCATCACGATTTCCATTCTCCTTTTCTCTGCTCGGATTTCATCCTATCATAATGCATGAAACATCAAAACCTTTTGCAGAAGGAGATTTTTTACTATGAAGCGTGGCAAACCAGACTTTTGGTTGATTTTTCTCACCTTTTTGCTGTTGGGAATTGGACTTGTCATGGTTTTTAGCGCCAGTTATTTCAATGGATATATCGATCCGGGCATCCATGATTCCTATTACTTTTTCAAAAAGCAATCCATCTATGCCCTGATTGGCTTGATTTTATTTTTTACGGTTTCCAATATCCCCTATCACACCTACCGCAAATGGGTCGGCCCGATCTTGCTCCTTTCGCTCATTTTTTTAATCCTCGTCCCGATGATCGGTCTGGTCAGAAACGGAGCGCAACGTTGGCTGGGTTACGGGGCCATCTCTTTTCAACCCTCGGAATTTGTCAAGCTGGGGATGATCATTTACATGTCCTCCATCATGGTCAAAAAGCAACCGGTCTTGCATCAATTTCGGCGTGGTTTGCTCCCTCCCCTGATCGTCCTGTTTCTGATCTTGGGACTCTTAATGTTACAGCCTCATTTTAGCGCAACGGTGATTATCATGGGAATATGTTTCACCATCATTTTTTGCGCCGGCGCCCGGCTGAAACATCTTTTTTTGTTGGCATTATCCGGCCTTCCCGTTCTCATTGGCGTCATGTTGTTGGGAGACTACCGCGTCGACCGGATTCAATCGATGCTTAATCCGTTAAGTGATCCGACCGGAAACGGGTATCAAATCATGCAATCACTGATGGCCATCGGCCCCGGCGGCTTGACGGGAGTGGGACTTGGAAGAAGCATTCAAAAACTGGCTTACCTTCCGGAATCCCATACCGATTTCATCTTCTCGATCATTGCCGAAGAACTCGGGTTTATCGGAGGGTTCATCATTATCGCTTTGTTTGCCTTGCTCATTGTACGCGGCATCTTGGTTGCCCTCCAGGCACCGGATCAGTTTGGAACCTTGATGGCAACAGGGATCGTCACTTTGATTGCAATCGAAACGATTTTCAATTTGGGCGTGGTCACGGCATTGCTTCCGGTGACCGGAGTTCCGCTTCCGCTGATCAGTTACGGGGGAACGGCACTGGTGTTTAAGTTGGTGTCGTTGGGCATTTTGCTGAACATCTCCCGCTACCGGAATGTAAAAAGCAAAGTGAAATTTTCCTCACCCACCATTCATCAGGTACATAGTTAGAAGAAATCCCCCTGGCCGGATTCATCCGGCCAGGGGATTTTTCGTTGAAAGAGTTATTTAATTGGCCGGCAATCCCTCGGAAGGACTGCTGGCACTGGCATATTCCCGTTTTGGGATCCTTCCGGCCTCATATCCCATTCTTCCCGCAATAATGGCATATTTCATGGCTTCTGCCATCTTGACCGGATCTTTCGCCTGAGATACGGCCGTGTTGAGCAACACCCCGTCCGCTCCCAATTCCATGGATTCCGCAACATCTTTCGGCGAACCGATTCCGGCATCGATAATCACCGGCACCGGCGAATTCTCAATGATCCACTTCAGATAAAGGGGATTCAATAACCCTTGCCCCGAACCAATCGGCGACCCTCCGGGCATGATCGCATGGGCCCCGGCTTCCCACAATTTGCGGGCCAAAACCGGATCATCCAAAGTGTAAGAAAGAACGGTAAATCCTTCTTCCACCAACATCCGGGTGGCTTTTAACGTTTCAACGGGATCAGGCAACAAGGTTTTGGAATCGCCGATCACTTCCACTTTAATCATATCACACAAGTTGGAGGCCCGGGCCAAACGGGCGATCCGTACGGCTTCTTCCGCAGTTGTGGCCCCTGCTGTATTTGGCAGCAGTTTGTATTTTTTCAAATCAAGCATTTCCAAAAAGTTGGGTTGCTCCGGATCAAAGAGATTCATTCTGCGGACCGCAAAAGTCAACACCTCGGTTCCGGAAACATCCACCGCTTTTTTTTGTACATCCAAACTGGAAAATTTCCCTGTGCCGAGAAACAAACGCGATTGAAAAGTATGTTTTCCGATTTTCAACACCGGCTTATCCCCCTCCGACAAAATGAACAATTTCAATGCAATCGCCATCCGACAACCGGGTCGTGGGATGCATTTCCCTTGTCAATACATGGCGGTTGTGTTCCACCACAAGAATTTTGTTGTTTAATTTGAAGTGTTTGATGAGATCATCCACCGTTTTCAGATGAGGGGGGACCGTTTGCATCTCCCCGTTCAACTGAATTTGCACTGAACACCCTCCTTTTCATCCGGTAAACCTCCGGGGACTGAACGGGAGACATTCTTCTTCTGTTTCTCCCAAAATGAGACGGGCCACGACTTGACCGGTCCAAGGGCTGAGTAAAATGCCATTTCGAAAATGACCGGTGGCCACAATGCAATGATCGATGTTTTCCAGCCGGCCGATCACAGGAAGCTTATCCGGCGTTCCGGGACGGACGCTTGCCCACATCCGGCTGATGTTTAATTCTTTGACACCAGGCAAGTAACGGGAGGCATCGGCGATAAGCCGGTAAACCGCTTCGGCTGTCACGCCGGGATCCCACTGATGTTCTTTTTCGGTGGCGCCAATGATCCATTCACCGTTTGCTTTTGGCACGATGTACACATCATTGCCGAATATCGTGTGTTTCAGGGAAGGACGGGTGGTTTTCAGGGCAAAGGACTCGCCTTTGACCGGATAGACCGGCAGGTTCAATCCCAACCGCCGCGAAGCAATCCCCGTCCAAGCACCGGCAGCGAGCACCACCGTGTCCGCCGCCCATTCTTCATGCGGGGTGACCACTTTCCGGATCCGTCCGTTTTCAACGCAAAAATCAATGACTTTGCAATCTTCGATCAATTTTGCTCCCTGCTGTTGCGCAGCCCGGATCAAAGCTTGGGTCAACCGGGGGGCAGAAACTTGAAATTCCTCAGGAAAAAACAAGCCGCCGATCACTTCTTCGCCCAGCCCTCTTTCCTTCTCCAGGCATTCCTTGCGATCCAGCCAGACGGCTTTTTGCCATTTCATCCGTTCTTTTAAACCGGCCGCTTCCTCTTCCGACCGGGCGGGTTTGATCAACCCGGAACGGTTCAATTCAATATCCAGCCCGGTCTGCTCCCGCAATGCTTCCGCCAGTTCAGGAAACATGGACCTGCTTTTTAAACAAACATCGGCCAGCGGCCCCGGATGATGCATCTCCACCTGGGCCCCCAACATTCCCGCGGCCGCCCTTGAGGCATGAGCGCCTGCCCGGTCTTGTTCAAGGATAACGACTTTTACTTTTGCTTTGGCCAAGTGATAAGCAATGGAAATGCCGATGATCCCTCCGCCAATAATTAAAACATCACTGTGCTTCATCAACCCACCTTCTTTTCATTTCCTTTGCCGCTTCTTCAGGGGAAGGATGATGTGCGACGGCTGAAATCACAGCCACTCCTTCAGCACCCGTTTGTCGGATTTGATTCACATTGTCCGGTCCGATCCCGCCGATGGCAATGACAGGCAGCGAACAGGCTTGTACCAATCGCCGCAACGATTCCACCCCGAAGGGAGGCAATCCCGGTTTGGAAGCGGAAGGAAAAATGTGCCCTGCCATCAGATAATCCATGCCTTCCTGATTTGCTTCAACCGCGCGGCGGACAGAGTGAACGGAACGTCCCACCCGCATTTTTCGTTGCAACCGTTGCAACATTTCCCGGGAAATCACTTGATGTTCGGTCAGATGCAGGCCCCCTGCCCCCAATTCTTCCGCCACAGCGGCATGCCGGTTAATGATCAACGATTTTGCCTCAATCGGGGTTTCTTGCAAAAGCAGACGGGCCATCTCCAAGATTTCCCCTTCGCTTTTTTCTTTGTAGCGCAGATGAAAAGCATCGGCATAAGGAGCCAAACGGGTCCATTGTTCGATCAAACCACTGAGTGTTTGACAAGGGCTGGATATCACATGCAATTCCATACACGAATCCCCCATCAAAAAAACCGGCATCCATGGGGATACCGGTTTTTATGCATCATCAAGTCATAACGAACCTTCCCCACTTCCTTTCGCTGGCATGACCCAGTTCAAGTTCAAAGGGTTGGAACCATGTTCCTCTCAGCACGTCCGTGCACCCCTAGTGGATAATTTCAATATGATGTTATCTTCTTTATTCTAAACATAGAATGATCTACCCGTCAACTTTTTTAAACATTCGCACGATGGGAATCCCTTCTCTTGTCATGATTTCTTCCTGCTTCTGAAATCCGTGCTTTTCATAACATCGAATGGCCGGCTCATTTTCTTTTCCCGTGGTCACGACCCAGCTTTTGATCCCGGGTTGGTTTAAAACCTCCGTCAACAACCGGGAGGCAATCCCCTGCCGAAAATAGTCCGGATGAACCGCCAGACGGCAGATCGTCATCCGGTCTTTCTCTTTTATGTACGATAAAAAACCGGCCAATTGATCTTTTTTATATATACCGATAAACGTTTCTTTCGATTTTCGCATGGATTGAATGGTTTCTTTCAGTGTGGGAATATTGTAGGAACGGATTCGCTCTGCTTCCACCTGGTACGCCGCTTGCTGTGTGGATAAGATTTGGATCAGATGTTTATCATCCATGAGCGACAAAATTTGTATCGTCATCCCCATCCCTCCTTAACCTCTTCCACTATATCTTTATCTCTCCACCTTTGACAAGCAATCACCGGATTCCATAAAGAAAAGCCACCACCAACTTTTTTGGGGATGATGGTACGTTCGCCACTTTCTATTTTGTGTTTAACGATTTATTTTGACTCCAAAAATACCATCCGCCAAAAACCAGAGCAACCGGCAACAGAATGAATAAAATCCGGGTCCCATACTTGTGCAACAGAAAAAACCCCCATTCCCAATTGGCTCCCAGAAGATGCCCCAAACCGATAAAAGCAGTGCACCAGCAAACGGCGCCTGCATAGGCATGTATGGCAAAACGCCAATAAGAAATCCGGGTTATCCCCGCCAGATAGGCCGAGACATGGCGGACGCCGGGAATGAAATACCCGCCAAACAACAGCCAATTTCCGTATTTACGGAACAGCAACTGCGTGATTCGCAATCGCCGGCGGGTAATGAAAAGCTTGGGCCCGTATTTTTTCAAAAACGGGTATCCCAACCAAATGCCGAGCAAATAACTGATGGTGATTCCACCCGCCGATCCGAGAAACGCACAAAGGATGGTGAGGTAAAAATTCAATTGTCCGATGGTTGTCAAATAACCAAGAAAAGTTAACATAATCTCATCGGGCAACGGAAGTCCGATCAGCCCCAACACCAGAAACAGAAAGATTCCTATATACCCGTATTCCTGCAAGATATACAATGCTTGTTCCATAACTCAACCCCGTTTTTGGACACGTCTCATTCTAAAAATATCTTACGAATTCCGATGCTGAAAAATACTGCTTTTTGTCCGCCGGTTCATCCTGGCCGGCAAGCTCCCTGAACTTCATCCATCCCGCCTGAATCCTTTCGTTTTACCGTGCTGTATTTCCCCCATTCCTTTTGATCTTTCTCCATCATAGCATAAAAGGAGGACGGTATGGAGTCACCGTCCCATGATGGGTACAAGTCAGACATATTGAATGAATTCATTGTATTGGTCCTGATTTAACCCTTTGACCACTTCCACCAGCAAGCGGACGGCATGATCCAAGTCACTCTTGCTGATCATGGAAACATGGCTGTGGATGTACCGTGCCGCCACACCAATGACGATCGACGGAACGCCTTTGCCGTAGAGATGGAACTGTCCGGCATCGGTTCCACCCCCGGTCATCGTGTCGATTTGGAAAGGGATTCCATGTTTTTCGGCCACTTTCACCACATAATTGCGCAAGGACAGATTGGGAATCATCGTCGCATCCAAAAATGTGATTAACGGGCCTTTGCCCAGCTTGGCTTTGTTTTGTCCTTCACTGCCCGGGGAATCTTCCGCAACCCCCACATCCAGAGCAATCGCAACGTCCGGCTTCAGCAGGCGCGGGGCGGTTGTCGCTCCCCTGAGGCCCACTTCTTCCTGCACCGTGGCCCCGGCAATCACCGTATTGGGATGATCCGCCATACTTAATTGTTTTAACACTTCCAAAGCCAGATAACAACCGGCACGGTTGTCCAGCGCTTTAGCCAGAATGGTGTCGCGATCCGGCAAAATTTCAAACGGACACACCGGCACAATCGGATCTCCGACGCGGATCCCCCATTCTTTCACCTGCTCATCGCTGTGGGCACCGATATCAATAAACATTTCGCGAATCGGAATCAATTTTCCTTTTTCTTCGGGTGTCAACACATGCGGCGGCCGGGAACCGATGACCCCCGTAAAGGTTCTTTGTTCCGTAATGATCAAAACACGCTGTGACAACAGAACCTGACTCCACCATCCCCCGAGCGGAGTAAAACGCAAATAACCGCTTTTGGTGATTTCGGTCACCATAAAGCCGACTTCATCCAGGTGTCCGGCCAATAAAATACGCGGCCGGTCACTTGTCCCTTTTTTAATCCCGAAAATGCCTCCGAGCCCGTCGGTTTGAATTTCCACATTTTCTTTGCTCAGTTCCCTTTTCATGACTTCGCGGACTTCTTTTTCAAACCCGGATACCCCGTTGGCTTCGGTAAGTTCCTTCAACAGCTGCATAGATATCCTCCTTCATGTTCATCTTTTGTTAAGTTTTGCAACGTTTTGCGATTTATACCCCGGTCCGGCCTGTTCCGCGGCAAAAATTCACAACACCGGCAATTGCCCGCCAAAACCCTCTCTCTTCGCGTGAATTTTCCGATAAATATCACCCGAGAAACAATGGCTTGAAAACAAGCCATTGTTTTTCCCGGCCGGTTACATTGAATGAAGAAGTTGTATACGGAAATTGTCAGAAGCATCACTGATGGCCAATTGATTTTCCAAACCGTTAATCACACTGCGGTAATACTGCCCCGCCTGCTCCTGTTTTCCCATGCGCAGCATTTCCTCATAGGTTTGGTAACTTTCTTTCAGCAACTGAAACAAGCGGGTGAATTGCTCACGATCCAACACGGGAGGGCGGTCATCCAATTCTTCATCGTAAAAAGTCTGATAACGCTCCAAATAAGCCTCGTAAGATGTAAAGTCCCCGTTCATCTGAACCAACCTCATTTTGAAAGATTCTATGTTTAGCATGGCCTTCCCTTTCATTCCTATTCAAAGTCCGCAAAAGTCCGTAAAAATAAAAAAAGACGCGTTCGCGTCTTTTCTCAAGCGATTTGTCGGAAAGCAAACAATAAGCCGGGTTCTGTTCTCCGGGTGGTCCAAGCAACGGCTTGAACGTCTCCCACCCATTGGAGTGGCAATCATCTATCTACATTGTGTATTGCTACACAACTTCAGCGACCTACCCGAGATCACTGCGGGCCACAGCTGCATCCAAAGATGCTGATCTCCTATCAGGTCTTGCTCCGGGTGGGGTTTACCTAGCCAGCATGTCTCCATGCTGCTGGTGCGCTCTTACCGCACCGTTGCACCCTTGCCTGTGAGACGAAATTCGTCCCCATCGGCGGTCTGCATTTCTGTGGCACTAGCCTTAGGGTCGCCCCCACCGGCCGTTAGCCGGCACCCTGCCCTGTGGAGCCCGGACTTTCCTCCCGTGGGACCTTGCGGTACACCACCGGCGATTGCCTTGTTTACTTTCCTTTGTACAGTAAATTTAATTATAACAATGGAGCAGGGTCATATCAACAGGAACCTCTTTCCACTTGCTCAAACACAAAACCGAAAGGGGTTGGTGTTCACTTTCGACGGTTCGACCGGAACCTGGCGGTTCAACCGTTTTTCCAGCTCCTTGCAAACATACGGAACCACCCAATGCTCAACATGGTGTCCCGGATCCACCAGTGAAATTCCCAAATCCATGGCTTCTTGCGCCGTATGATAATCCACATCCCCCGTGATGTAAACATCGGCCCCCTGCCGTTTGACATCGCGAAGGTAACGGCCGCCAGATCCTCCCAAAATCGCCACTTTCCGGATTTCTTTTTCCGGGTCCCCCACCACACGAACCCCGTCACATTCAAAAGCGTCTTTGACGAAACGGGCAAATTCATCCAATTTCATCGTTTCCGGCAAGGATCCGATTCGTCCGAACCCGAGCGGCTCGCCTTTCAAATCCAACGGATAAATGTCATAAGCCACTTCCTCATATGGATGGGCTTTGAACATGGCTTCAAGCACCCGTTTTTCGATCGATGCCGGCATGATGGTCTCCAAACGGATCTCTTTCACCTTTTCCAGTTCCCCCGTTTGGCCGATAAACGGATTGGCCCCGTCGCGCGGCAAAAAGGTTCCGGTTCCTTCCACATTAAACGTGCAGTGGCTATAGTTCCCGATCCATCCGGCCCCGGCCCTGCTGATGGCATTCAGCACCGCTTCATGATGAGCCACCGGCACGGTGACGACCAGTTTTTTCAATGCATCCTGTTTATAGCCGATCAGAACCTTGGTGCCGGTGAGCCCGAGACGGTCGGCCAAGGCATCATTCACTCCACCCTCAGCCGCATCCAAATTAGTGTGCGCGATGTAAACATGGATGCCGTGTGCCAGCAACTTGGCAAACATTCTGCCTGCCGGCTCATCGGTCCGGATTTCTTTCAACGGATGAAAAATCACCGCATGATGAGCCACGATCCAATTGGCCCCGATGCGAATCGCTTCATCCACCACTTCTTCATTCACATCCAGGGTGACCAGCACTTTCCGGACTTCCCCTTGCGGATCCCCCACCTGTAAACCAATCCGGTCTTTTTCGACAGCCAAAGCGGAAGGGGCATACGATTCCATCGCTTTGATCAGGTCGACTCCGCGAACAGACATGTTTTCACCTTCTCCCATTCTTTTAATTGTTCCGCCAGTTGTTCTCTTTTGGTGACAGCTGGCGCCGATTTCGCGTTTTTCAATGAACGAAACACCTTTTGTTTCGATTCCCATTCCTGCATCACTTTTCTTTTCAAAAGCGGATGCCTTTTCTTAAAAAGCAGCGGCCCCACTTCCATTAAGGTGGATTCCGAAAACTCCCCGCCCATTTCGTGATAAATCCTCTCCTCACCGGGTTCGGCCGCCATCGCCTCATACAAGATGCCGGCATCTTCCACCAATGATTCATCCACCAGGCAAAATCCGTTTTCTTTCAACCACCTGCGGACATTGTGGCCGCCGATGTTGGGTTGCAAAATCAACCTTTTCACACCGTGCAGTTTTTCTTTGCCCTCGTTTAAAATCTGAGCAATCAAAGCCCCGCCCATTCCGGCGATCACAACCACATCGACTTCATCCGGCTTTAACACTGACAATCCGTCTCCGAGGCGGACTTCCACCATCTTTTCCACCTTTGCCATGCGGATGGTGCGGCGGGCATTTTCAAACGGCCCCTTGTTTAACTCTCCCACAATTCCATGTGACAAACAACCGGCCTTGGCCTGATGAATCAGCAAATAGGCATGATCTCCGCCGATGTCTGCCACCCGCGCACCGGAAGGGATCCATTCCGTCAATTTCTGAAGGCGCGCCGACAGGACAATTGGATCATCCGACAACCTCTTCCCTCCCCCTTGAAACTTAGACCTTTACGCCTCTTAGAATAATAGCACGAACCCTTTAAACAAAAAAGCAACCGGTTTGGTTGAGCCGTCTCCGGACAGCAAAGAAGGAAGTGACGGGTCATCACTTCCTTCGCTTGGTTGTTTTCGGTTCCTTCCCCCTCGAATTTAAGCTTCCTTGAAGTACAACCATTTTTGGAAAAAAGGAGTCAAATCTTTGCCGGCCACTTCACCTGCGGTCCGGATAAAATCCCGGGTGGTGGCGACTTTGTATTGATAACGGTGATAATAGGTTTTTAAGATCTCCAGGACTTTCTCTCTTCCGATTTCGTCCATCAGTTCATACAACATGGCTGCCGGACGAATGTACACCATCAGACCGTACACCGGTTCCGGGTAATCATACAACGGTTGAGCCGAACTGATCCCCACCGTTTGATGAATTTCATCGGCTTTTTCCGATGCTTTCTTCAAAAGCTCCCGTTCATCTTCTTTCATCTGCTCTTCCATATACAAAAACTCGGAGAAGGTGGTCAACCCTTCATCCAGCCAGGGTTCTTTGGCTTGGTTGTTGCCGACCACCCCGTACCACCACTGGTGCGCCAGCTCGTGCACCACCACATTGACGGCCGGTTGGATCCCTTTTTTGGTCCCGATTTTTGGAATGGAGGTCACCAGGCCCGGATATTCCATCCCGGCGATTCCTTCACCGGTTTCCCCCAACACGACATCGACTTCTTCATAAGGATAGGGTCCGAATTTTTCACTGTAAAATTTCATTCCGGATACCGCTGCTTCCAACAAGGGTTTGGCCACATCCTCCATCCCGTTCATATACCAAAGGTTGACTTGAATATCTTTGTACTTTCCGCTTACCGACCGGTAATCTTTGGTCAAAACCGCTGCAAAGTCGCGGACTTGATCCTGTTTGATGGTGATTTTGGAGCGTACCGGTTGATTTTTGTCATTTCCCGTGGAAATCACCCGGTAACCTTCGGGGAGACGGAAAGTGACTTCAAAATCAGACATCACCGAGTAAAAGGGATCGCCGGTCGTGGTGTACGGTTCGGTATGCCATCCGTGTTGATCCCTGACGGCCAGCATCGGGTACCACTGAGCCAAAAAGGCCGTGTTTTTGAAAGTGTTCAGCCGCATCCCTCCACGGGGCAAATGCAATAAAAAATCCATCTCAATGCGGGCGGATTGTCCGTCTTGAAGGGAACGGGGCAACTGCACTTTCATCACCGTTTCCTTGATATCGGGCTGCACGCTTTTGCCATCCACTTTCACATGAAAAACGCGGATGTAACCCGGTTTTTCCGGTTTGGAGGCTTTGTGCTTCCAATTTTGAAATGCATTGGGATAGAGCCTGAAATATACTTCATTTTGCGGTTCGTTTCTTTTTTCCGGCAAAGTGACCACCATATGTCCCGTCAACTCATCCTTTTCCGGATAAAAGGTTGTATCCATCTGATAAAAAGGGCGGTCCGCATAAGCGACCCCTTCCCTTGTATTGACACGGGGCGCCATTCCGGTCAAAACCGAAGAGGCGAAAATCAAAGAGAGAACGAGCGAAAATACACGGCCTTTCATCTGTGTCACCTCAATTTGGTCAATTGGATTCTTCCATAGGATGACCTTAATATTGAGGATTTATGACAGAGAAAAGCCGCCTTGTCATCTCAGGGTCTCATGATTTTCTCTTTATAAGTTGCCTCGCCGGGCCTGCTCCCGCTCAATCGCCTCAAACAAAGCTTTAAAGTTTCCTTCACCAAATCCCCTGGCGCCTTTGCGCTGGATGATTTCAAAGAACAAGGTCGGACGGTCCACAATCGGTTTGGTGAAGATCTGCAACAGATATCCTTCATCATCCCGGTCCACCAAAATCCGGAGCCGTTTCAAATCATCCAGCTTTTCATCAATGTCGCCGACGCGTTCAAACAAATCTTCATAATACGTATCCGGGGTGTCCAAAAACTCCACGCCGTTTTTCTGCATCGTTTCCACGGTTTTCACAATGTCATCGGTAAGGAGCGCCACATGTTGAACGCCCGCACCGTGATAAAACTCCAAAAACTCCTGGATTTGTGATTTTTTCTTTCCTTCCGCCGGTTCGTTGATGGGGAACTTGATTCTTCCCGATCCGTTTTGCATCACTTTGGACATCAACGCCGAATACTCCGTGCTGATATCCTCGTCATCAAAATGAATCAACTGCTTAAAGCCCATGACTTTCTCATAATAAGCCACCCATGTCTCCATTTTTTCCACATTGCCCACCACATGGTCCACACCGGTGATGCCGGCATTCCGCACGGGGAGGTTCATTTCACACGGAATAAAGCCCGGCGCAAACAACCCTTTGTATTTTTTCCGCTCCACAAGCGTATGGACGGTGTCCCCATAGGTGCCGATGACGGCTTTTTTCAAAACCCCTTGTTCATCCCTCAATTCATACGGTTCTTTGATGGCAATGCCTCCGCGGGAAACCGCCTCTTTGAAAGCGCTTTCCACATCGTCCACCAAAAGGGCAATATCTTTGACTCCGTCACCGTGTTGCCTGACAAAGGAGGAAATCTCATGCTCCGGAGAATAAGCCCCGGTAATCAAAAAGCGCACATTCCCTTGTTCCACCAGATACGAAACGGTTTCGCGGTTTCCGGTTTCCAATCCGCTGTAAGCAACCGGACGAAATCCAAACGTCTGGCAAAAATAAGATGCAGCTTGCCTCGCATTTCCTGTGTAATACTCTAAATAGTCTACATCATGGATTGGGAAAAAATCGCTCATGTAAGAATATTCCTCCTTTATAAAATAATCTGTCATTTATAGATTAATATGCAAAAAAAAACAGCGCAAGCATCTACATTGATGCACCGCCGCTTTTCCGTAATGAAAGACTGTGGAAGTCTTCAGCAATCATTGCATATACACACGTATTTTCCAATTGGCGATCCGGGGACACATGGAAATTCCGCAGGATCCCTTCCAACCGGTACCCCAAACGTTCAGCCACTTTCCGGCTGCGTACATTTCGTTGGTCACAGCGGATCTCCACCCGGTTGGCTTTTAAAATTTCAAAAGCAAATACGGACAACCCCCGGACCGCTTCAGTGATGTACCCCTGTCTCATGTAAGACTTGCGGCACCAATAACCGATTTCAAATTTCGGTACGCTCCAGTCAATCCGGTGCAGTCCGCTGCTCCCGACAAAATCCTTGGTCTCTTTGTGAAACAAATGGAAACGCAAGTCGGTTCGCTCCAAGAACTTGCTGTGTGCCTGCCTGACATTGATTTCGGCTTGTTCTTTGGAAGGGGGAGTTTGCGCCCATGGCATCCATTGGCGCAAAAGCTCCTCGGTTTCCACCATGGCTTCATACACTTTTTCCCCGTCTCCCGGCAAAGGCAAACGAATCCATAAACGTTCGGTTTCGAAAGAATGCGGAAAATCCATCAAGATCGGAGGGATTCGCTCCATTTTTGACTCTCCATTTCTTGCTGTAATCCATACAGACCGATGATATTCATTCTAAATGTACCGGGAAGCCGGAAAAAAGACAAGGGTCAAGCTTTGCCGCCCGCTTGTTGATAGGCGGACAAGTCCTTTCGGATAAAGGCTTCCCGCAACTTGTACTTTTGGATTTTTCCGCTGGCGGTCATCGGATATTTGTCCACAAAAATGACTTGGGAAGGGATTTTGTACCGGGCAATGTTCCCTTTGCAAAACTCAATGATTTCCTCTTCCGTACAATCGACCCCCTCTTTCTTCCGGATGAAAGCCACCGAAACTTCACCATACTTTTCGTCCGGCACTCCCACAATTTGAATGTCCAAAACTTTGGGATGCGTATAGAGAAATTCCTCAATCTCCCGCGGATAAATATTTTCGCCCCCACGAATGATCATATCTTTCAAACGTCCGGTAATCCGGTAGGTTCCATCTTCATTTTCCACTGCCAAATCACCGGTGTGAAGCCATCCTTCTTCATCAATCACTTCCCGGGTCGCCTCAGGCATTTTGTAATAGCCTTTCATCACATGGTAACCCCGGGTGCAAAGCTCCCCTTGCTTTCCCGGAGGCAACGGCTTGTTGCTTTCGGGGTCAATGATTTTCACTTCCACATGCGGCAAGGGCCTTCCCACGGTGGCCACACGCACGTCCAAAGGGTCATCCGTCCGGGTCTGGGTGATGACCGGTGAAGACTCCGTTTGGCCGTAAGCAATGGTGATTTCGCGGACCCCCATGTCTTCGGTCACTTTGCGCATCACTTCAATCGGGCAATTGGAACCGGCCATAATCCCCGTTCGCAAATGGGGGTACTTTTTCTTTCGGAAGGACGGATGATTCAATTCGGTAATAAACATGGTGGGCACCCCGTGCAGGCCTGTACACTTTTCCTTTTCCACAATCTCCAGCACTTTTCCGGCGTCAAAGGTGATCAAGGGAACCAGGGCCGCCCCGACACTGATGCCGGCTAGGGTGCCCAGGACGCACCCGAAGCAATGAAAAAAAGGCACCGGTATACAGAGGCGGTCTTTCTCCGTCAATTTCATGCACTCTGCGATATTTCGCCCGTTGTTGATGATATTGTGGTGAGAAAGCATCACGCCTTTTGGAAATCCGGTGGTGCCGGACGTGTACTGCATGTTGATCACATCATCCGGATGCAAAGATGCCTGACGGGCTTTGACTTCCTCCTCCCGGACCTCCCTCCCCATTTCAATCAGGTCCTTCCAGCAAAACATCCCGGGGGCCGGTTCATCATCGAGCAGTATGACATTTTTCAATTTGGGCAATCTCTTGGATTTTAACCGGCCGGGCGGACATTCTTTTAACTCCGGGCATATTTCATAAAGCATATCGACATAGGAAACGCCTTTTACTTCCCTCTCCAAAATCAGTGTCTCCGTATCCGATTGCTTCAGCAAATATTCCAGTTCGCGCACGCGGTAATTGGTGTTGACCGTAATCAAAACCACCCCGGTCATGCCGGTGGCAAATTGGGAAATCAACCATTCCGGTTGGTTCAGAGCCCAGATGGCCAGGTGATGCCCTTTGTCCAACCCCAGCTTAATCAATCCTTTGGCAGCTTCGATCACCTTTTTTTGAAAGTCCTCATAAGTCCAGCGAATGCCTTTCTCCGGATAAATCACCGCTTCTTTTTTTCCATGGAGCTTCACTTGTTCGTCCAACAAATCCCCCAGCGTGTAATGAACCAGTTCCGCCAAGATATGACCTCCCTTTTCAACAGCCGATTTCACGTGCAATGATATTGCGCTGAATCTCCGAGGTTCCTTCCCCGATCTCGGTCAATTTGGCATCACGGAAATACCGCTCCACTTTATAATCGTGCATATATCCCCAGCCGCCATGAATTTGCACCGCTTGATTGGCAACTTCCATGGCCACTTCCGAAGCAAACAATTTACAGATGGAAGCTTCCTTGGTAAACCGTTTTCCCTGATCCTTCAACCAGGCAGCTTTATATACATAAGTCCGGGCCAATTCAATTTTCATGTGCATATCCGCCAATTTATGCTGAATCGCCTGAAACTTGGACAGAGATTGGCCAAATTGTTTCCGTTCTTTCGCATACTTCAAAGCCAATTCATAGGCTCCCTGCGCTATTCCGACCGCCATGGCCCCGATCCCGATCCGGCCCCCGTCCAGGGTGATCAAAAACTGTTTAAACCCTTTTCCCCTTTCCCCCAAAATATTTTCTTCCGGAACGTGCACATCTTCCAACACCAATTCGGTGGTATTGGAACTGTTTAACCCCAGCTTCACATAATGATCCAGCACTTGGAACCCGGGCGCATCCGTCGGAACGATAAACGCGGTGATTTCTTTGCGGTCTCCGGATTGGCCGGTCACGGCGGTCAAAGCCAAATACTTTGCATAACTGGCATTAGTGATGAAACATTTGCTGCCATTTATGACCCACTCGTCCCCTTTTTTGACAGCGCGGGTTTTGGTTCCTCCGGCATCGGAACCGGCATTGGGTTCGGTGAGCCCAAAAGCCCCCAAGGTCTTTCCTTCACACAACGGAACCAGATATTTTTCTTTTTGTTCTTTGGTTCCAAAGAGATAGAGTGGAGCACACCCCAATGAGATGTGAGCAGAATAAGTGATTCCGGTGGAAGCACAAACCCGGCTCAATTCCTCCACGGCAATGGCAAAGCTGATCGTATCTGCACCCGCTCCTCCGTATTCTTCCGGAAAGGGCAACCCCATTAATTTAAGATTGGACATTTTCTGAAAAATATCCTTGGGAAATTGCTTGCTTCGATCCCTTTCATCCGCTCCCGGAGCCACCTCTCCTTCGGCAAAATCACGCATCAAAGATCGGATCATTTGTTGCTCGGATGTCAATTCGTAGTTCATGTTTCCCCACTCCTTCGGTCCGAATGACAGCGTTTTCATTTTTATTATAAATTTTTTTATTCTATTTATTCAATAATTTTCGGTTATTCGCCCCAAACGGGCCCAAAATTGTCCGAAACTTATTTGCAATGAGGGTTGAAAAGGGATAAAATTGAATCAACAAAAAAGAAACGCACCCGGTTGGGTGCGTCAAACCGCCAAATTTTATTCGAGGAAATCTTTTAAACGTTTGCTGCGGCTTGGATGACGCAATTTGCGAAGTGCTTTGGCTTCAATCTGACGAATCCGTTCCCGTGTCACGCCAAAGACTTTCCCGACTTCTTCCAAAGTGCGGGTGCGTCCATCATCCAATCCAAAACGTAAACGCAAAACATTTTCTTCCCGTTCCGACAAGGTATCCAACACATCTTTCAACTGTTCTTTCAACAATTCATAAGCCGCGGCATCCGCTGGTGCTTGTGCATCATCATCCGGAATGAAATCGCCCAGATGGGAGTCATCTTCTTCTCCGATCGGCGTTTCCAACGAAACGGGTTCTTGGGCAATTTTCATGATTTCCCGTACCTTTTCAGGGCTTAAACCCATTTCTTCGGCAATTTCTTCCGGTGTCGGCTCCCGGCCGAGTTCTTGCAACAATTGACGGGACACGCGAATCAATTTATTAATGGTTTCCACCATATGAACCGGGATTCGAATGGTGCGGGCCTGATCGGCAATGGCGCGGGTGATGGCTTGCCGGATCCACCAGGTTGCGTACGTGCTGAATTTAAATCCTTTACGGAAATCAAACTTTTCAACGGCTTTAATCAGCCCCATATTTCCTTCCTGAATCAAATCCAAGAACAACATTCCCCGTCCGACATACCGCTTGGCGATACTGACCACCAGGCGCAAGTTGGCTTCAGCCAGCCGCTGCTTGGCTTCTTCATCCCCCTGTTCAATCCGTTTAGCCAATTCGACTTCTTCTTCCGCAGTCAGCAAAGGAACACGGCCAATCTCTTTGAGATACATCCGGACAGGGTCATTGATTTTAACTCCCGGCGGAACATTTAAATCATCATCCACAAACTCCTCGTCATCGACCTCGGTTTCATCAAAATCCGAATCGTCTTCTTCATTGACCACTTCGATTCCCTGATCATGCAAGTGTTCAAAAAACTCGTCCATTTGTTGGGAACTTTGGTCGAAAGGAGACATTTTTTCCATGATCATTTTATAAGATAAAACACCTTGCTTTTTGCCTTTTTCCACCAATTGTTCTTTGGCTTGATCCAAAGTTAGTTCCATTTCATTTTGTTTGTTCGCCAAGTTCCTTTCCTCCTCCTTTCTGATGAACTCGTTTCCTAAATCCGCATATGCAACTGATTACGCAACTGCGTAACTTCCTTTAACAACTTTGCGGCTTTGACGGGTTCATCAGCACGCGATAGTTGTTCAATCTGTCTCTCCTTTTCTTCAATCTGTTTCAGGAGAGGAACATCTCGTATATGGTGAACACAATCCCTCAATTCCTTTTCCGAAATCTCATCGGGCAACTCCATGAAAGCAAGTTTTGCGGCCACTGATTCCAGATCGGGGTCGGTCAATGTACGGATAAAGGCTCCGGGATCTTCCGGGCTGTCCCGGTCATAGTAAGAATAAAGATAAGCTGCCAACACGGCATAAATTTCTGTATTGAAATCAGCTCCCAAATGGGTTTTCACCCATTCCGTCACTGATCTGCTTCTCATCATATGGGCAATCAGATACATCTCCGATTTCTCGGCAATCGACCGGGGTTGAGCACCTCCGATCAAATGTTTGCCAATCTCTTGATACCCATTATTCCACTTGGAGCCATCTTTATCCCTTTTGCTTTTCTGCTTTATCCGCTTTGCTTTCCGCAGTTCATCTTTCAGGGCATCCAATGAAAGATGAAACTCTCCGGCCAACCGGCGAAGATAGTGATCTTGTTCAATGGCTTGAGGCAACCTGGCAATGACACCGACCGCTTCGGCCAGATATTTCATGCGTTCGTCTTCATCCTGCAAATCATATTTTTTCTTTAGGATTTCCAATTTAAATGCCGTTAATGGCATGGCCGCCGCCAAAATTTCTTCTTTAAACGCCGTCTTTCCGAACCGCCGGATGTAATCGTCCGGATCCAATCCCAAGGGCATTTGCGCGACTTTGACCGTGCATCCTTCATTTTTTAACAATTCAATTCCTCTGAAAGCCGCATTCTGCCCGGCTTCATCGGAATCGTAACTCAAAATGACATGGTCTGAATTTCTCTTCAGGATTCGTGCTTGGGTTTCGCTCAGAGCCGTTCCCAACGTCGCAACACCATTGGGAACCCCTGCCTGCCAGGCAGAGATCACATCCATGTATCCTTCAAACAGAACGGCTTTGGAATGTTTACGTATGTGAGAACGTGCACGATGAAGATTATATAAATGATTCCGTTTATGAAATAATATTGTATCAGGACTGTTCAAATACTTCGGTTGTCCGTCTCCCAATGCCCGTCCGCCAAAGCCGATCACTTTTCCCTGGGCGTCATGAATCGGAAACATCAGGCGATGTCGAAAACGGTCATAATATTTTTTAGTGTATCCTTGTTCACGCGATGTGATTAATCCAACTTTTTCGAGGATCTCTTCGGAAAACCCTCTTTTTTTAAGGAATGACAGTAGAAATTGAAAAGATGAAGGTGCATAGCCAAGTTGAAACTCTTTGACGGCCTCCGGCAGGATTTCCCGTTGCTTGAGATATTGTCTTGCAACACGGCCGTACTTTGTGGAAAGGAGCACATAATGATACAACTTTGCAGTCAGATCGAGAGCTTTTCTCATTTGCCGGCGCATTTGTTCCTCTTCATCGGAAAGATCTTCCGCAACCGGCTTGGGAACGGGAATGCCGGCTTGTTCAGCTAAATGCGTCACGGCTTCGACAAACGTGTACTGCTCCAGCTCCATGACAAATTTGATCACATCTCCGCCTTTCCCGCAACCGAAACAATAAAAAATCTGTTTATCAGGCGCGACCGAAAAGGAAGGAGTTTTCTCTGAATGAAAAGGGCACAATCCAAAATAATTCTTACCGCTTTTTTTCAGGGAAACGGTCTGTTCAATCACATCGACAATATCATACTCTTTTCTGACTTGGTCAATGACTTCATCAGGAATCCTTCCTTTCATATCCATCACTGCTTTCTAAAGAATTCCTAATAAAAGGTATGGATGGATTGATTCCCCTGCACGAATGTTAACTATTCGCCAACATTCGGCAAACTCCTCCTTCAATCCTTTTTTTATAAAATGGCAATATCTGCAAAAAGTGCTTTGACCTTTCCCTATCCCCTTATTCTACATTAAAAATCGCTTCTCCTTCTAGGTGCCTTCTTTTAAAAATCAGGAGGATAAAAAACCAGGGGAATGAATTCATCATCATATCATTGCATTTTATTTTAATTTTGTAAAGAAATCTTTTTAAAGAAAAAATACCCAACGCGTGGGTATTTTTTTAAATAAATTTATTCTAGTACTACTTTCATATTCTTGCAAGCTTATTTCTCCAAAATGACGGCTTGTGCGGCGGCAAGCCTTGCCAACGGAACCCGGAAGACAGAGCAGCTGACATAATTCATCCCGACTTCATGGCAAAATCGGATGGATTCTTTTTCTCCGCCGTGCTCCCCGCAAATGCCGGTCTTTAAGGCTGGCTTTGTGTTTCTTCCTTTTTCCGTCCCGATGCGAACCAGCTCCCCGACACCTTCGCGGTCAAGGCGGATGAACGGGTTATCCGGCAGGATTTTCTGATCCACATAGGTATGCAAAAATTTGCCTTCCGCATCATCCCGGCTGTAGCCGAACGTCGTCTGGGTCAAATCATTGGTTCCGAAAGAGAAGAAATCGGCTTCTTCTGCAATTTGGTCTGCCGTCAAGGCTGCTCTCGGAATCTCGATCATGGTTCCCACCTGATATGAAACGCTTACATTTTCAGCCGCCATGACTTCAGCCGCCACTTGTTCCACCAAGGCACGCATCCGTTTCAATTCCTCCACATGCCCCACCAGCGGGATCATGATCTCCGGCTCCACCCGGATGCCTTCTTTGATGCATTCCACTGCCGCTTGGAAGATCGCTTCTGCCTGCATTCGGTAAATTTCGGGGTGAATGATCCCCAGACGGCATCCCCGGTGCCCCAGCATCGGGTTAAACTCATGGAGGGAACGCACTTTTTTAAGCAAATGTTCTTTTTGGCGGTACTCCCCGGTGCCTTCTTGCCCCGCCACTTGCATTTTGGTGATTTCCACCAGCAAGTCTTCCATATTCGGCAGGAATTCATGCAGCGGTGGATCCAACAGCCGGATGTTGACCGGCAATCCGTCCATCGCCCGGAAAATTCCTTTGAAGTCTTCTTTTTGCATGGGCAAAAGCTCATCGAGCGCCTGTTGTCTTTCTTCCTGGTCATCGGCCAGAATCATCCGTTGCACGATCGGAATCCGCTTGGGATCCATAAACATGTGCTCCGTGCGGCATAATCCGATTCCTTCCGCCCCCAGTTCCCGTGCTTTTTCCGCATCTTCCGGATTGTCAGCATTGGTGCGCACTTTCAACCTTCTGATTTCATCCGCCCATTTCAGCAATTCCCGGAACTCGGGAGTCAATTCGGGATCCTTCATCGGAACTTCGCCGATAAACACTTGTCCGGTTCCCCCGTCGATGGACAAAACGTCCCCTTCCCGGAGGGTCACATCCTCTACGGTCACCGTTTTTTGGCGCAAATCGATTTTCAACTGTTCACATCCGCATACGCATGCTTTTCCCATTCCCCTGGCGACCACGGCAGCATGGCTTGTCATTCCGCCGCGGCTTGTCAAAATCCCTTGTGCCGCCAAAACACCGTGAATATCTTCCGGCGTCGTTTCCGGCCGGACCAACAACACCCGTTTGCCCTCTTTGGCCCAGGCTTCCGCCGTGTCCGCGTCAAAAACAATTTGTCCGGAAGCCGCTCCAGGCGATGCGGGCAATCCTTTGGCCCATGCGGTCAGCTTGGCGTTATGGTCGATCCGGCGGTGTAACATCTGTTCCAATTGCTCCGGTTCGACCCGCATCAGGGCCTCTTCGCGCGAGATGATTCCTTCCCCGGCCATCTGAACGGCAATCTTCACCGCAGCTTGCGAAGTTCTTTTGCCAACTCTCGTTTGCAGAATGTATAATTTTTTATTTTCAATGGTAAATTCAATATCCTGCATATCCCGGTAAGCGCTTTCCAATTGGTTGCAGATGCGGACCAACTCCTCATAAACATCCGGCATCTCTTTTTCCAGATCGGCGATCGGTTTGGGAGTGCGAATGCCGGCCACCACATCTTCCCCTTGCGCGTTAAACAAAAACTCCCCGTATAACTCTTTCTCCCCGCTGGAAGGGTTTCGTGTGAAGCAAACCCCCGTCCCTGATTCATTCCCCATGTTCCCGAAAACCATGGTTTGCACATTGACGGCCGTTCCCAAATCATCCGGAATTCCGTTCATTTTCCGGTAAATTTTGGCCCGGTTGTTATTCCATGAAGAGAACACGGCTACAATGGCTTGTTTCAATTGCTCCATCGGCTCCTGGGGGAAAGGGTTTTTGGTTTCCTTCCAAATCAGTTCTTTAAACGCGCGAATCACTTCCTGCCAATCCTCTGCATCCAGTTCGGTATCCAGTTCAACGCCTTTTTTCTCTTTCACCTTTTGGATGACTTGTTCGAATTTGTAATGATCCACGCCCAACACGACATCCCCGAACATTTGGATAAACCGTCGGTAACAATCATAGGCAAAGCGGGGATTGCCGGTTTGCCCGGCCAGGCCGGCCGCCGTTTGGTCATTGAGCCCCAGATTCAAAATCGTATCCATCATGCCCGGCATGGAAAATTTGGCGCCTGAACGGACCGAGACCAGCAACGGGCGCTTGGGATGGCCCAGTTTTTTTCCGGTTTCTTTTTCCAGACCGGATATCGCTTCTTTCACCTGCTCCAATAATTCTTCTTTTAACCCTTCCCCGCTTTTCAGAAAGTCATTGCACGCTTCGGTGGTGATGGTAAATCCCGGCGGAACGGGCAGACCGACACGGGTCATGTCTGCCAGATTCGCCCCTTTGCCTCCCAACAAATCTTTCATGTCCCTGTTTCCTTCATGAAAACGGTAAACCTGTTTCAAACCCACTGCTATTGTCCCCCTTTTTGAATGATATCCAGTATGAGATTTGCTGTTTCTTCCACGGCTTTGTTGGATACGTTGATCACCGGGCATCCCAGGCGGCGAATCACCCGTTCTGCATAATCCAGCTCTTCCAGGATCCGCTCCATGCTCGCATAGTTGGCACCGGAAGCCAGCCCCAATGCTTTCAGCCTTTCCGTCCGGATGTGATTTAATTGTTCCGGATCAATGGTCAGGCCGATAATGCGATGTGAGGGAACTTGCAGCAACTCTTCCGGCGGTTCCACTTCCGGAACAAGCGGGACGTTGGCCACTTTAAAGCGCTTGTGGGCCAAATACATGGACAGCGGTGTTTTCGAAGTCCGGGAAACCCCCACCAATATGACATCGGCTTTCAAAAGGCCCCGCGGATCTTTGCCGTCATCATATTTCACGGCAAATTCGATCGCTTCCACTTTGCGGAAATAATCTTCATCCAACTGGTGGATCAGCCCCGGCTTGTATTTGGGTTCATGCTGAAACAGCTCAGACATGCCTTGAATCATCGGCCCCATGATATCCACATAAGGGACTTGCTTGCGTCCGGCCTCTGTGATCAGGAGCTCTTGCAATTCCGGAACCACCAAAGTAAAAGCGATCAGCGCTTTTTCCTCTTTGGCGGCTTGTACCGTCTCAATGACGGTATCCGCATCGTTCACATAAGGGATGCGGCGGATTTCGATTTCTCCCCCGTTAAACTGGCTGGAAGCAGCTTTGACCACCAGTTCTGCTGTCTCTCCCACGGAATCGGAAACGACATATACGACTCGTTGCTTTTCTGACATATAAGGTCATACTCCCTCCCTTAATTTCTTCAAGGTTGTCCAAGCTCGACAAATACTTTGACCAGCGTCGTTTTGCTGATCCGGCCGATCACTTCGAGTTGCTGTTCATCCCCGTCGACCGGGCGAACCACCGGCAAAGAATCCACTTCATGGCGCATCATCTGTTTCGCCGCATAGTAAAGGGTATCTTCCGGCTTGCAAGTGATGATGTTCGGCATCCGGGTCATCACGACCCCGATGGGCATCGATTGCAATTCTTGTTTTCCCATCGCCGCCTGCAATAAGTCTTTCCGTGACACAACACCGACCAGATTGCCTTCTTTTTTTATCACGTAGAGCGAACCGACATCTTCCAAAAACATGGTGCAAATCCCGTCATAAACCGATGTGTGTTCCTGTACGACCACCGGGCGGGATTTGTAATCTTTCACCAGCAAATGACGGATATGTTCCCCCATCAGTTGGTTCGCGGTCTTTCCCGAGTAAAAATAGCCGACACGCGGTCTGGCTTCAAGAAAACCGGCCATGGTCAAGATTGCCAGATCAGGCCGCAACGTGGCTCTGGTTAAGTGAAGTTTGTCGGCAATATGTTCTCCTGTAATCGGACCCTCTTCCTTGACAATCTCCAGGATTTTCTCTTGACGCTTTGTGAGCTCGATTTTTTCACACCTCCCACGAAAGCCTTGCTTTTATTAATTGTGACATACTTTTGATCAAAAATCCATGTTTAGTATATAACATTTTTCATCCTTCTTACCAGTGTAATTTTTATCGCTTTTTGAGTTAACATAAGGGTAGATTTGAATCCCGATGATGGAGGACACACCATGTTATTCAACCATCCGATTGCAGTCAGTTGTTCGTGTGATTATTCTTGTTTTCATCATGCCAAAGCCCATGATGTGCAGTATATTGAAGTTCAACTTCCTGAAAAGCCCTTTGATCCCGGCCAATTCCGGGACATGATCAACACCGGCCGGCTCCGGCCCGTCGCTTTTCGGATGCCGCCTTCCGCGGGGCTTGGAACCGGGGCATTCAACCCTGAAGACTGGGAAAAATGGCTTCATCTTTTGCATCAATCCACCGATGAAAAAGGCCGCCGCCTCATCTGCAGCGGCCGGAAAGTTCCGCTCGGCATTATATTTGAATACCTGGACCGTCATCCCACGGACTTTTCCGCATTGCAGGACTTTAAAGATCAATATGTGAAAACCATCGCATCCCAACTGGAAGAGATTCAAAAACTTTGCCGGCCCCTTGGGTTTGAACTGTATTTGGAAAATGCCCCGATGGGGGGAGAACACTACTTTGAACCGGGACGCGCCGATTTGTATCCGGCTCTGCGAACCCCCCGACATTTACTGGAAATCGCCGAAAACACGGGTGTGCGCCTTTGTTTTGACACTGCCAACGCCTGCATCACGTCCAATGTGCTCACCTACATGCACCGATCCCGGAGTTTGTTTGCTGGGGCAACCGAACAAGAAATCACCCACAGAACCAACAACTGGGTGGATTTTTATCAACAGATTCAAAACCATGTGGGATTGGTCCGCCTTTCTTATGCCCACAGCTGGGGGGACACCAAAACCACTCACCACATCCCGTTCCCTCCGTCTGCTTACGGGGAATTGATTCAATTTGCCGAGCTGATCCGGGAGCAAACCCCCGTCATTCTCCCGGGGGAACATTTGGAGGAAATGATCCAAACCCTCCATCAATTGAAAAAAAGCTGAGCAAAAAAAGAAACAGCTTTGAAGCTGTTTCTTTTTTAAGCGAAAACGATCTGGTTAAAATCAGCAAACCGGTGAATCAATCGGGTGACGTCACTAAGCAATGCAAGGCGGTTACTTTTGATTTCCTCTTCTTCCACCATCACCATCACCCGGTCAAAGAAGTGATGAATATCGGGTGCCATTTGCGCCAGGGCTTGATACATGCCAAGGAAATCTTGTTGCTTTTCCGCTTCCTCATAACCGGCTTTCACTTCTTCCAACCGGCGGTAAAGCGCCTTTTCAGCATCCTCCCGGAAAAGGGACGGATCCGGCGTGGAATCTTCGGCATTTTTCGCCAATCGCGCAACACGCGTAAACCCTTCAACTTCTTCTTTAAACGCTTCCCGTCCGACTTGCCCCATCAATACCCGGGCTTTTTCCACGACTTGCACGGGATGGGAAAGATCGGAGGCCAATACCGCATCCATCACATCATACCGGATTTGCTGCTCCTGCAATACCGTACGCAGGCGGAGCGCAAAGAATTCATGCAGTTCTTTTTCCAGTTCGCCGGGATGCTTTTGAAGCAATCCGGCATCGTCCAGTTGCGCCAAGGAAAGTTGCCACAATTGCTTTAAAGAAAGCTTGTGGTAATCCCCGGCCAACAAAATCTGGATGATCCCCTGCGCTTTTCTGCGCAAGCCGTAGGGGTCTTGTGATCCGGTCGGCTGAATCCCGATTCCAAAGCTGGACACAATTGCATCGATTTTATCAGCAAGCGAGAGCAATCCGGCAATTCTCCGGCTTGGGAGGGCATCTCCGGAAAAACGGGGCAAATGGTGCTCATACACGGTTTCGGCCACTTCCGTTTCCTCTCCGGCATTCAGTGCATAAGTGCGCCCCATGATTCCTTCCAGTTCGGGAAATTCCCCGACCATCTGGGTCACGGCGTCAAACTTGCAAATGTGCGCCGCCCGTTTTAATTGAGACCGCTCTTTTTCCGAAAGGCCGATCCCGTCAGCCAGTTGTGCGGCAAGTGCTACGAGCCGGCGCACCCGATCTCCCAGGCTTCCCAATTCATCTTGATACACAATCTGATCCAATTTTTGTACGGCATCATCCAACGCAAGCTTTAAATCTTCTTCATAGAAGAAGCGGGCATCAGACAAGCGGGCACGGAGCACCTTCTCATTTCCTTTGGCCACCGTTTCCAAATATTGGTCATCTCCGTTGCGGACCGTCACAAAATAAGGCAATAACCGGCCGTTTTGATCTTCCACCGGAAAATAACGTTGATGTTCCCGCATGGTGGTGACCAACACTTCACGCGGCAGAATCAGAAACTCTTCATCGTATTGCCCGTACAACACCGTCGGGTATTCCACCAGATGGGTAATCTCCTTCAACAAGCCTTCCTCTGTCGGAATCACCCAACCCTTTTCTTCCTCCAACCTTCTCAGCTGGTTCAAAATGGCATTTCTTCTCGTCTCCACGTCGGCCAAAACATATTGCTGATTCATCACCTCTTCATAAGCACCGGCTTCCGGAATCACCGCTTCGCTTCCCAAAAAGCGATGCCCCCTGGTTTGATTGCCTGCCGTCAGCCCCGCCCACCGGACGGGAATGATTTCGTCTCCCAACAGACAAACCAGCCAGCGCACCGGACGGATAAACCTGACCCGCGAATTCCAGCGCATGGTCTTTGGAAAATGGAATTGGTTCAGCAAAGACGGAATCCCTTCCGGCAACAACTCCGCCGTCCGTTTTCCAGGTTGGTGAATTTTGGCAAAAACGTAGTTTTCCCCTTTCACCTCTTTGAGAACAAGTTGTTCGGGATCCACCCCTTGTTTTTTGGCAAATCCCTGAGCCGCTTTGCTCCAGGTGCCATCCTCCAGCTTGGCGATTTTTTCCGCAGGCCCTCTCACTTCTTTATACACGTCTTCTTGCCGTTCCAAAACGCCTGTGACACAAACGGCCAACCGGCGCGGGGTTGCATAGGTTTTGCAATGGCTGTATTGAACCCGGTTTTCTTCCAGCCAACCGGTCAACTTGTCTTTCAGCTGGGCCGCCGCATCATCCACAAACCGGGCCGGAATTTCCTCGCAACCGATTTCCAGCAACAAATCCTTGCTCATTTGCTTCTTCCCCCTTCTTGTTTTAATAAGGGATAACCCAATTTCTCCCTTTGCTCGACGAAAGCTTTGGCGATTTTCCGGGCCAGGTTTCGCACCCGTCCGATATAACCGGTCCGCTCCGTCACACTGATCGCTCCCCGGGCTTCCAGCAGATTGAAGACATGCGAGCATTTCAGCGCATAGTCATATGCCGGGAAAACCAATTGGTCCTCCAAAGCCCTCATCGCTTCTTTCTCAAAGTCGTCAAACTGGCGGAAGAGCCACTCTTTATTGGAGACTTCAAAGGTATATTTGGAATGCTCATATTCCGGCTGGCCAAACACATCGCCATACTTTACGCCATCCACCCATTCAAGGTCAAAGACATTTTCCTTTTCCTGAATGTAAGAGGCCAAGCGTTCCAATCCGTAAGTCAATTCCACGGAAACCGGATCCACATCCAGACTGCCCACTTGTTGGAAATATGTAAATTGGGTCACTTCCATCCCGTCCAGCCATACTTCCCATCCCAGTCCGGCCGCGCCGAATGTCGGGTTTTCCCAGTTGTCTTCCACAAACCGGATATCATGCTTGGACGGGTCAATCTCCAACGCTTCCAAGCTTTTTAAATAGATTTCCTGAATGTTGTCCGGTGCCGGCTTTAACAGCACTTGAAATTGATGGTGCTGGTAAAGGCGGTTGGGATTTTCCCCGTAACGGCCATCCGCCGGACGCCGGGAAGGTTCCACATACGCCACGTTCCACGGTTCCGGACCCAACGCCCTTAAAAAAGTCATTGGATTTAAGGTTCCGGCCCCTTTTTCCGTATCGTAGGGCTGGGCGAGGATACAACCATGCGAAGCCCAATAATCTTGCAATCGTTTGATCATCTCCTGCATGTTCACAGCTTTCCACCTCCGTCAAATTTCCACCTAAAAAACCTCTCATCCCTGACAAAACCCATGGTTTTCTCATAGGGACGAGAGGTTTTCCCGCGGTTCCACCCTATTTGACCCGGACTTGGTCCAGGCCCGCTTTTTATCATACAGCGCTTAAGAACTGCCTTCACCAATTGCCCGGACCGGGCTCCCACCATCCCCGGCTCGCTGTTCACACAGACAGATTTGGCTACTCCTTTTCTCTCATCGCGCCGATCTTCAAATTTTAATAATGGTATAGCAAAAATCCTTTCAAATGTCAATATCCATGAAAAAATCCGGAAGTCTCACGTCCAGATTTTTTTGAACTGCTCCAGCAGTTGCAAGGATTTCAGCCGGACCGGCAAATACTCTTCAACAAATCCCCGGATCATTTTTTCCAACTGCTCTTTGGTCTCCGGTTTCACATCGATTTTACCGAGCCGGTGCGGATCGACTTGTTGCAGGATCCGCAAAATCCGGATGCTTGCCTCCGATACCAAAATCCCGTCTCGATCCTGATCCTGACAACTTTCGCATAACCAACCGCCCTGACGGATACTGAAACGGACAGGACGCCGTCCGGAACAACAAGAAACACACCGGTCCGTCTCCGGAGTGTATCCCGCCGTCCTCAACACTCTGAGTTCCAAAATAAAGGTTAAGATGTCAGGGTCCTTTTTTTGTTCCAAATGCTCCAACAAGCTGGTCAACAAATCGTACATAGAAGGATCCGCTTCTTTTTCTTCCGTCGTTTTGTCGATCAACTCCAGCCAGTAGGCGCCATATGACGTCAACAAGAGATCAGAACGCAATAAATGATGAGAAGAAATGAGATCAGCTTGCGACAACGTCGCGATGTTCCCGTTTCCAAAACTGACAAAATGAGCCCGGGTAAACGGCTCGGTCACGGCTCCAAAACGGCTTTTCGTTTTCTTGGAGCCTCTGGCCATAAAAGAAACTTTCCCCTGGTTTTTCGTATAAACGGTTAGAATTTGATGGCTCTCTCCGTAATCGCGAGCTTTCAGGACAATCCCCTCATATTTGTTTAACACCGGTTAACCGCCCTTTCCCGTGTCAGCCGCTTTCCTCCTCATCCCGCTCTTTTTGCGCTTTTTCTTCATTCTCTTTTATGTTTTCGAGGCTTTTGAGCAAGAGATATGCATCGATACTGCCAGTCACTTCAAAGCAACTCCATAAGAAATTGCGCAACCAGTATCACCCTTTCCGTATTTTACAACTTTAGGATGACCTTTTGAGCGGGAGAGTATAAGAAGGAAAATTTGTCATTTTTTCAGATCTCTTCTTCCGTGTAACCCAGTTGACGCAACATGATATCTTCATTGGTCCAGTCTTTTTTCACTTTGACCCACAAATCAAGGAAAATCTTCACACCCAGCAAACGCTCGATTTCAACCCGGGCACGCGTGCCGACTTCTTTCAGCAAGGCTCCTTTTTTTCCGATCAGGATGCCTTTTTGTGAAGGCCGCTCAGCATATATCGTTGCCAACACATCCACGATGTCCTTCCCGGGTCTCCGCTTCATTTCCTCGACAACGACCGCCACCGAATGCGGAATCTCTTCCCGGGTCAGTTCGAGGACTTTTTCCCGGATTAATTCACTGACGATAAACCGTTCGGGATGATCGGTCACCTGGTCGGACGGATAATATTTCGGCCCTTGCGGCAAATACTGAAAAACCTGTTGGATCAGCGTTCCCGTATTATTTCCGTTCAGCGCCGAAATCGGCACCACTTCCGCAAACGAAAAATCTTTGCGGTATTTGTCAATGAGCGGCAACAGATCATCCGGATGCACCTGGTCGATTTTATTGACAACCAAAAAAACAGGTGTTTTGACATCCTTTAAATGGTTCATGATAAATTCATCCCCGGGACCTTTTCCTGCGACCGCATCCACCAGAAACAGGATCAAATCCACTTCTTCCAAGGCATTGTGCGATGCCCTGACCAGCATTTCCCCCAATTTGGATTGCGGCTTGTGAATCCCCGGTGTATCCAGGAAAACAATTTGTCCGTTTTCTTCGGTGTAAACCCCCCGGATCTTGTTGCGGGTGGTTTGCGGTTTGTCGGACATAATGGCGATCTTTTGCCCGATCACATGATTCATCAAAGTCGATTTTCCCACATTCGGTCGCCCGATCAAGGCTACAAATCCTGAACGAAATTCACTTCCCAAGTCAATATCCCCTTTCAAAAATTGCTTGGCCCTTCTTGTAAAGAATGGTTGCCAAGCAATGGTCTTTTTCTTTATCTATTTTCACCGGAAACGGCCGGTTCTTACAAGAACTGCGCGCCAATCAGGGCCACCAAAATCCCCAGGCAGACGCCAAAAAACACCGGTTTCCGCGAAGAACGGAAGCGGAGGCGGGTGCCGATCAACATGGCAAAAAGCACAAGGACCAATAAGGTGATCAAAAAATGACCGATGACACCGATCAGTAATACCGAAACACAACCGGCAATGGATGCAACCATACTGGGCTCCCAACTTCCACGATCCATACGTTGCAACCAGCCCTTTATGAAAAGCGTGAGGAAAAAGTCAAACACAATGATGATTGCAAGACTGATATTGGCCGGAATCGTCTTTTGGTTGATGGCCAGGGTAAACAAAGCATCCAGATGCGGATAAAAAACACTGATTCCGATGATCACGGCAAATCCGGCGGTAAGAAGCACCGCACCGGCTGCGACATCTTTGGCCACTTTGGCAAGCGGATGATACTCACCGGTGACCATATCGACGACGGCTTCAATGGCCGTATTAATCAATTCAGCAAACAGGACGAGGACGATTGCGACAAACAAGACCAGAACTTCCACTTTGTTCATCGGGAGCGTGAGGCTCAGCAAAAGAACCCCCAATGCCACCAAAAAATGAAACCGCATGTTCCGTTGCGTCACAATCGTGTATTTTAATCCTTCCAAAGCGTAGACAAAACTGCGTAACAGTTTGGTCACTTTCATGAAAGACATCCTCCCTTTTACCGGTGCAAACCTGCTTGCTGTAAGATCTCCTCCTGTCTTTGGAACATTTCCTTTTCTTCTTCCGCCGTTTCATGATCATATCCCAACAAATGCAAAAAACCGTGTACGGCCAGAAAGCCCAGTTCCCGTTCGAGGGAATGGCCGTATTCTTCCGCCTGCTCCTTCGCTTTGGGGTAAGAAATCACAATATCCCCGAGCGGCACGGTTTCTTCTTCTTCCGAGATCACCCATTCCTCCCCCGGTTCCCACAGGGGAAACGACAAGACATCGGTGGGACGGTCCACCTGGCGATACTCCTTGTTCAACGCATGAATCTGTTCATTGTCCACCACCGTGACCGCCACATCCGCCGGAGGCAGGTTTTCAGCCCGGGCGGCGGCCCGGAGCGCTTTTAATATCACCGAAAGTGACTCTTGTTCGGCTTCGTTTAAGGGAGTTTCCACTTGCAAATCGATGACTAAACTCATTCTTTCTTGACTCCTTTGGCATTTCCTGTTTCATCCGGATATTCGATGCGCGAATGAAAGATTCCCTGCAAGGTTTCGCAAACCGATTTTTCAATCAAATCAAGCTCCCTCAGGGTCAGGTCACATTCATTGAACTGTCCGTCCTCCAACCGCTCCCGAATGATCTTTTTGACCATGTTTTCGATGCGGGACGGAGTCGGTCTGGACAGCGACCGGACAGCTGCTTCCACACAATCACAGATTCCGACAATCGCGGCCTCTTTAAATTGTGCTTTGGGCCCGGGGTAACGGTAATCTTCTTCACGCACATTCTCCATTTGTTCTTTGGCTTTAAAATAAAAATATTTGATCAAGGTGGTTCCGTGATGTTGGGCGGCGATATCCTGAATCGGTTTGGGGATATTGTGGGACTTTAATAACTCCACCCCGTCTTTGGCATGGGAAATGATAATGCTTTTGCTTAAATTGGGCGATATTTTGTCATGGGGATTTTCCTTGGACAATTGATTTTCGATAAAAAATTGCGGACGTTTGGTTTTGCCCACATCATGATAATAAGCCCCCACCCTCGCCAGCAATCCGTTGGCGCCGATCGCTTCGGCCGCCGCTTCCGACAAGTTTCCGACCATCACCGAATGGTGGTAAGTCCCCGGACTTTGAATCAGCAACTTTCGCAACAACGGATGGTTCGGATTTCCGAGTTCAATGAGACGCATCGGGGACAAAATGCCAAAAAGCGTTTCCAAATAGGGGAGAAAACCCATGGTCAAAACAGCCGAAAAGATCCCGCCCAACATGGCAAAACCGATCGACTGCAACAATTCATTCAAGGTTCCCTCCACCGGCATCATAAACCAGATGGCCATCACCGGAATCACGGAAGCCAGCGAAGAAATAAGCCCCGCCTTCAAAATGGCGCTTCTTTTTCGCACATCGCCCAACGCAAACGCCGCCGTCATCCCGCTCACCAGTGAAACCAGACCGTATCGGTAATCAAACAGCAAATGATTATCCCCGTTAAACAACACACTGCAGAAGATCGACAAAAAGACCGTGCAGATCAAAGACAAGCGTATGTTGAGCAATAAAGTGATCAGCATGGATCCCAATCCGACCGGAACCAGATATCCGATTTTGCTCCATTCGAGATTTTGGCCGTAAGACACCACTTTCATCCCGATCAGCGTGAGCAGCAAGATGCAAAACAGCAACAACAAGTTCCGGTTATTATGGTGATTTTCCTGATCAAAGCGGTAAATGTAATAATATAAAAGACCCATGATGGTAAAGACAAACAAAAGGATTCCCAGATGTGTCTGCAATTGGGTATCTTTTTTCAGCAGGCCCAATTCTTGCAATTTTCGATACTGGTCATCCGTCACCACTTCTCCGTAAGCGACGATGATTTGCCCTTTGTTGATGGGAATCGGCTTGACCGCCTCCTGTACAGCCTGTTTTTGCTGTTCGGTCTGATTCTTGTCATAAAATTCATTGACAACCAGGCTTTTTTTCGCCAGTTCACTCACCAGGGCCTGCTCTTCATTGTTCAGGGTGTTAACGCTGAGATATAAGGTCTGATCCACTTTTTCCTGCATTTTTTTCAGTTCGTCTTCCCGAACCCCTTCTTGTAAGATTTCAGACACAATTTGGCGGGCGGTCAAACGAATCACTTGCAGGCGGTTCAGCGAAACATTCAACAGTTTTTGGTAAAACCCGTCTGAAAACCCCAAGGAAAAAGTGGCTTCAAAATCATTTTTTAATTTCTCCCGCTTTTCATCCGCATCGACCGGCTTCTCCAAAATTTCTTTGGCCATCACAAAAATGGAATCAATCTTTCCGATTTGCTGCATGGTTAAATGATCATCTTTGATGTACACCGGCTCCACGGATGCAGCCGCTTTTTTCCTTGCCTGATTGGTCGCATATTCATCCACTTTGGTAACGGGGGACACCACCGTAGCCGGACTGGGCTCCCCGAGGGTGATATCATATTGGTCGGGCAACACATGATGGATCAGCAATAAATAGAACGCGATCCCGAAGATCGCGTACATCAGAATCTTAACACGCCAGCTTGTTTTCCAATCCTTTAAAAGAAACCAATGGCTCACACCAGAGGTCGGTTCTTTGCTCTCTTTCATCGAAACCGGCTCCTTATCTGTTCTCCTCTTCTTTTGAATCGGCTTCATAAGCATCAATGATTTTCTGTACCAAGGTATTGCGGACAACATCGGCTTGTCCCAAATAAACAAAGCTGATTTCCGGAATCGATTTCAAAATCCGTTCGGCTTCTTTCAAACCGGACTTTTTGCCTCTCGGCAAATCAATCTGCGTCACATCTCCCGTGACCACCATTTTGGAACCAAAACCTAGACGGGTCAAAAACATTTTCATCTGTTCAGGGGTCGTGTTTTGCGCTTCATCCAAAATCACAAACGAATCCTCCAAGGTCCGGCCCCTCATGTAAGCCAACGGGGCAACTTCAATCAACCCCCGTTCCATCATTTTATTCATTTGCTCGGTGCCCAGCATCGTATATAAGCTGTCATAAAGCGGACGCAAATAAGGATCCACTTTCTCCTGCAGATCCCCGGGCAAAAAGCCCAGATTTTCTCCAGCTTCGACAGCCGGGCGGGTTAAAACAATCCGTTTCACCCGATGGGCTTTCAGTGCCGACACGGCCATCACCACCGCCAAGAACGTTTTACCGGTTCCGGCCGGACCCACACCAAAAACAATGTCCGATTTTTGAATGGCCGTCACGTAATGGCGCTGTCCCAACGTTTTGACCCGGATGGCTTTCCCTTTTTGGGTCACACCGATTTCTTCCTGGTACAATTCCAGCAATTCATCGGCCATCCCCTGTTCCGCCAGGCGGTGAGCATACACCACATCCCTTTCGGTCACTTGCATCCCGCGGCGAATGAGGGTGATCAGTACCCGGAACAATTCCTCCAATATTTCAACATCCCCGGGCCGACCTTGGATCAGCACCTCTCCCCCGCGCGAAATGATTTGGGCATTGGTGTTTCTTTCAATTTGTTTCAAATAAGCATCATGGGGGCCAAAAAGGCTCAGGGCTTCCGCCCCGTTGCGCAAATGAATTTTTACGGTTTTGTTCTCTTCACGTGGATTTTGCAATGGCTCATTCTCCTTGCAGAATCGGTTGGATTTTAGCGATATTTTCAATCACATCAAAGTGTACTTTCAAATAAACTTTACCATTCTCTTGGCGCTTCTGCAAAACTTTTTGCCCCAAAATCCGCCCGTCCGATCCGGTTTTTTTAAGTAAATCCTCCTTGGCGTGAACCAGTCCTTCCTGAACGGCTTCATCAACCGACAACCGTTCTTTCATCCACTCCATTTCCAACTCTTCCCGTTCCACCCAGCCAACAGGAAGTTCCCACCGGCCCAACTTCAGAAAGTGAAAATGATCCATTACCTCGGTTGATTTATACGGCGGTTTTCTGTGAAAAGGATTTTTCATCACATGGGAAAACAGATAAGGATAAACATGTTTTTCGCGTCGTCCCGTATACACTTTTCTTTTTCGTTCGAGCGGAATCTCGACACTGGACTCATACCAAACCTCTCCCCATACTTTTCCCTTTGCACCCACTATTTTTTTCGATTTTGAATCATTTAAGTCCCCGTAAATTCCCGATACCAAAATTTGGCCTTCTTTGACGACATCATTCACCTCGACCATCGGATTGCCCCGTTCCACTTTCAGATCGTAAATCAATGCGTTTTTGGTGGCAACCAAATGCACGGGTCCGGCATCGCCGTTTTGTTCCCCGGACGGATCCTTCTCCCTTTTTTCCACCACGGTCACCACCACCCGTGTCCCTTCAACGCGGACGCCGACCCAGGAAGCCTGCGGCAGTTGGGACAGCAAACGGTATTGGACTTCTTCCCGGTCCGGCAAACGCATCTTCCATTGGCCTGGATACACGCCTTCTTTTTTTAATAAAGCTTGTACGTGTTGCACGGGAATCTTCTCCGTCCCTTCCACTTTCACATTCCACACCAGCGAGGTGAACAAAAGAATCAAGACAAAAAACAAAACAGAGCCCGCAACGAAGAACTTCCTCCTTTTCAAGCGCTTTAATAAAAAAGGAAGTCCTTCTTTTTTCACAATCCTCACCCGGTTGCGTGATTTACGCGCAATCCGGTAGAAAGAGAGAAACTCCGACAGTGGCACTTTTAACCGGATGCGATGCCCGTCCAGCCATTCGATATTTTCCAGTTCCATCCCCTGCTGAACCGCTTGGTTTAGCAAAGAAGTCAAATGCTCCCCTTCGCAAATACATTCGATTTTTCCTTTGAAATTGGATGGTAAGATGTTGGATGACACGCCGGGTCCTCCTCTTATTCCTGAAATTGAAAGCCCTGAATTTTTCCTTCAACCCATACCACTTCAGGCTGAATGGCTTTGATTTTTAATTGCTTTCCTTCGATCTTCAAAATTCCGGTTTTTGTCTTTAGCAACAATTCATCGGCGTTAAATTTCTCAATCTCCTGATAATTTTCCACTTGCATGGTCATTGAGCCGATGATCTCAATCCGCGGAGCATCACTTGCCACATGAACCGGTAAATCCAACCAATCCGAAGCCCATTTGCGCATGGTTTTCAGCCTTCCTCTCCACCCGCCCCTTCTTTTGTACCATCCTTATGCTTCGATGTACTCCGTTATGTTTCGTTCCTTCCAACCAAAAAAGCATGGGAACCGTGAATCACCCATGCTTGTCAACCCGTTTATTCATTCAATTGTTTTTGCGCTTGCGAAATGAGCCGTTTCGTGATCTCACCGCCGACGGAACCATTGGCACGGGCCGCCGTGTCAGAACCCAACTTCACTCCGAATTCCGAAGCAATTTCTTCTTTGAACTGGTTTAAGACCTGCCGGGCACCGGGAACGAGCAATCGGTTGGAACGGTTGGCCACCTTCTTCACCTCCTTTGTTTTTTTTAGTATGAGTGTACGGATTGAATCCATGACAGAGATTTATTTCCTTGGTTGGGATAAAAAAGAAAAGTCCGTTCCCCCGCAAGGAACGGACTTTTTGTTTGATATGCATTAAAAGCGGCGATACCGGACCCAGGAAAATGGTTTCAAGGCCCGGGGCGCTCCCAAAATTTCACTCATCAAAAATCCCCGGCGAAGCTCGGAACGGGTCAGCCAAAGCGATGCCTCCGGATCATTTTTTGTCTCCTCTCTCTGATTCCCTTCCACCTTCTCCTTCACTTCTTCAAAAATCATTCTTTATCTCCACCATTCTCCTTGAGGTCATCTCCGCGCAGGGAACGGCGCATTTTGGTGTCGGCTTCAATATTTTGCAACATGTAATAATCCATAAAGCCCATTTTTCCGGAACGCAACGCTTCGGCCAAAGCCAATGGAACCTGGGACTCCGCCTCGATCACTTTGGCTTTCATCTCTTGAACGCGTGCTTTCATTTCCTGTTCCGCGGCCACCGCCATGGCCCTCCGTTCTTCGGCTTTCGCCTGGGCAATCTTCTTGTCCGCTTCGGCTTGGTCAATTTGCAAAGAAGCGCCGATGTTTTTTCCGATATCGACATCCGCAATGTCAATGGACAAGATTTCAAACGCTGTCCCTGCATCCAAACCTTTGCTTAAAACAGTGTTGGAGATCATGTCGGGATTTTCCAATACTTCTTTGTGGTTTTCCGCCGATCCGTTGGTGGTGACAATCCCTTCCCCCACGCGGGCAATGATGGTTTCTTCACCGGCGCCTCCGACCAAACGGTCGATGTTGGCACGCACCGTCACCCGCGCAATCACCTTGACTTCGATTCCGTCTTTACAAACTGCAGAAACTTCCGGGGTTTCAATCACTTTGGGGTTGACGCTCATCTGCACGGCTTCCAGCACGTCCCGTCCAGCCAAATCAATGGCCGCCGCCCGTTCAAACACCAGGTCGATATTGGCACGTTGTGCCGCAATCAAAGCATCCACCACACGATCCACGTTTCCGCCTGCCAAATAATGCGTTTCCAATTGGGAAATATCCACATTCAATCCGGCTTTACGCGCCTTGATCAACGGATTGACAATGCGGGCAGGAGTAATCCGGCGCAACCGCATACCGATCAGGGTGGTCAAACCGATGTAAACCCCCGAGGCCATGGCCGTGATCCACAGCATGACCGGAACAAAGGAAAAAAACAGGGAAATCGCGATGATAATCAAGATAACCGAAAACAACGAACCAAAATCCATACCCATTTCTCCTTTTTGTTGTTAATGGTCAGAATCCAAATCCTTCACACGCTTCACAACCACACGCATTCCTTCAACATGAATAACCTTTACCTCTTCTCCTCTTGATATAATTTCTCCTTCACTGACAACATCTTCCTTCCGATCGCCAAACTTGGCAAAACCGGACGGGCGCAACGGAGTCAAAGTGATTCCGACTTGCCCGAGCAATTCGTTCCGGTCTTTTGAAGACGTATACCCTTCCTCATTGGATTGAGACGATCGGAGCACCACTCGGTTCCATTTCACTTCCCATCCCAAAAAACGGATCAAGATCCACACGATCACCGCCGTGAGCAGGACCGCTCCGGCCACGATCCAAATGGCCTCGCTCAATATGGGAACGGCATTGAAAATGGAAACCGCCACCAAAATCAAACCAATTGTTCCAACAATCCCCAGTGTCGGCAAAAAAATTTCCAACAAGATCAGAATGATTCCGGCGATAAAAAGCAAAGGTTCGGTTGCACCGGCCGTTCCGGCATGAATATAAGTCCCGAAAAAAACGGCAAAACTGGCCAAACCGATGAACGCTCCAAGCCCGACTCCCGGGGAAAACAACTCCACCAGCAAACCCACGAGCCCGATGGTAAGGATAACCATCATCACCGCGGGATTCATCAAAAATTCCGATAGTTCCATCCCGGTTCGCCCTCCCCTCCCGGTACAAAAAACAGCGTGTTTGGATAAACACGCTGCAATCATTACTGAAGTGCTTCTTGAACCATTCGATTGACCAATCTTCCCTCTGCCCGTCCCTTCACTTTGGGCATGATCGCACTCATCACTTTGCCCATGTCCGCTTTGGAACCGGCCCCCACTTCATCAATGACTTGTTGCACAAGGGCTTTCAATTCCTCTTCGGACATTTGTTCCGGCAAATAAGCAGAGAGGATGTCAATTTCAGCTTGCTCTTTCTCTGCCAAATCATCGCGTCCGGCAGCTTTGTATTCAGCCAATGAATCTTTGCGTTGTTTTACTTCACGCATGATGACACTGATGATTTCATCGTCGTTTAACGGACGCTTTTTATCGATTTCTTCTTTTTTTATCGCTGATTTCAACATGCGAATGGTGGATAATTTTTGTTTATCCTTATTTTTCAGTGCCATTTTCATCTCTTGATCCAACTGATTCGTCAAACTCAAAAAATGCCACCTCACTAACGGCGCTTTCTACGTGCCGCTTCCGACTTCTTTTTGCGTTTTACACTCGGCTTTTCATAGCGCTCGCGTCTTCTGTATTCGGCCAAAATCCCGTCTTTGGCGCAAGAACGCTTGAAACGACGCAAAGCGGCATCGAGTGATTCGTTTTTGCGAACGCGAGTTTCAACCATGCTATTCCCTCCCTCCACGGGTCAGCTAGACCGCTTTGGGCCGGCAGCCTAACAAAGGAAAAAGACCCACACATTTCAAGCAAAAAAACAAGAGAGCGGCCTTCCCCCAGAGGAGGGTCAGCACAACAACACCTGCTCAAAAAATCAGCCAACGATGCCCAAAATAAGGTTCCAAGACAGTCGTCTGAGAACCACCGTTGGAGACACAAATAATCATTTTATATTATATCTTATAAGAATGGTTCCTGTCAAAATCAACCCGGAGGCCAGGTCAGGGTCCGTCCACCCAACAAATGGAAATGAATGTGATAGACGGTTTGTCCGCCTTCTTTTCCGACATTGTTTACAATCCGAAATCCTCTTTCATCCAAATGATACTCTTTTGCAATTTTTTGAATTGCCGCCATCACTTTCCCTGCCAGCATCTGGTCTTCTTCCTTCAAGTCCATGATCGTCGGAATATGTTTTTTCGGAATGACCAAAATGTGCGTCGGAGCAGCCGGGGAAATGTCATGAAAAGCGTAAACATATTCATCTTCGTACACTTTTTTGGAAGGCATTTTCCCTTCCACGATTTGGCAAAAAATGCAATCCGCCATACAAGTTCCCTCCCTACTTTTTCAGGGCAATCTATGTATTCACCCATTTTTCCCGTTTGACATACACTATATCAGCCTGAAAGGAAAAAAGGGGTGAAAACCATGACACAACGCAATCATCCATCGGCATCGCAACTGCGGAAACTGATCCGGAAAATCGTCCGGGAAGAACTGAGCCAATTCTTTGCGGAGTCAAAAAAGGAAAACAATTCCGCTTCGCTGCCGGAACAAATGGAAGACGGGCCGTCCATCAAACCGCCGCGCATGGCGGAAGATCCCCATACGGGCACTTGGGCCATTTTCGGGACACCGGAACTGGCACCGGTCCAAACCCGCTCAGAACATGCACGTGCTTTGCCCGGCTTTCCGGAATTGTACCGCCCAGACTTCACCGGGTTTGACGCTCCCCCGTTCATCCCGAAACATCCCCGGGAAAAGCCGGGCGACCTGTCCGTTGAAACAGCACCGGAAGAAAGAAAAGCATAATGCGCCAGCCCTGTTGCAGGGCTTTTATTTATTTTATCGGTCATTCCCTCCGCATGTCCACATATAAATCAAATCAAGGAGGGAAACAAGCCGATGCCGATTCAATTGTTGGTTCCGTTCGGGTTTGGTCTTTTTATTTTTTTATGGGGACTTTCCAAGATGCGGACAGGCTTGGAAAACCTGGCCCGTGACCGCTTGCAGTCCGTGTTGCTGCGATTCACGAAAACACCGGTGCGCAGTTTTTGGACCGGAACGGTCACCACCGCTTTTTTGCAGTCCAGCAGTGCCGTGACGGTGTTGACCATCGGTTTCGTCAATGCCGGTATGCTCACTTTTTCCCAATCGTTGGGAATCATCCTGGGAAGCAATGTGGGAACCACCATCACCACCCAAATCCTGGCCTTGAAAATCGAAGATTTTGCCATTCCGCTGTTGGTCATCGGCGGCGGCCTCACTTTGCTTTCCAATCCGTTCCTCAAAAACACCGGCTCGGTCTGTCTCGGATTTGGAGCCATCTTTTGGGGAATCGAATGGATGCAAAGCATCACGGAATCCCTGAAGGAACAAGGATGGGTTTCCTGGCTCATCCATCACGGCGGAAACCCCATTGTTTCGGGTCTTGCCGCAGGCATCCTGGTTACGGCGCTGATTCACAGCAGCAGCGCCTGCATCGCCATGGCCATGGGATTTTATGCCGCCCAGGTGATTCCGCTTCCTTTTGCCATTGCCGTTGTGTTCGGAAGCAACATCGGCACCTGCGTCACAGCACTCATGGCGTCCATCCGCACCATCCCTGCCGCCAAACAAGTCGCCCTTTCCCATCTGATCTTAAATGTGGCAGGCGCCATCTTGTTCACCCCGTTCATACCGGTCATCGCCCGGCTGGCTCCGTATTTGTCCGGAGATCCGGCAACGCAAATCGCCCACATTCAGACCTTGTTCAATCTCATTTGTTCCATCGCGGTGCTTCCGTTTTGCGACCAATTCGCCCGCTTTATCACCCGTCTGGTTCCCGAAAAAGCAAGCTTTTAACCGCACTCATTGGTCAGGAAATCAACTGCCTGATCCATGACCTCCTGATTATTCGAATAGCCGTGAAGCGCTTGTCTTGACAACGCTTCTTTCACCGTGAGCCATGTGACATCATCTATCTCTTCCAACTGAGGGGATTCTGTTCCGTCCATCGCTTTCACCAAAAAATAGTGCACAACCTTGTCCGTTTCCCCGTGCTGCAGATGTTCATATGTATACTGCACGGTCACCAGGGGACGCAGAATTTCCCCTTTGATCCCCGTTTCCTCTTCGATTTCCCTCAAGGCTGTTTCCTCAACGGTTTCGCCCGGCTCTTGTTTTCCTTTCGGCAACGTCCAATGTTCAAAACGGTCTTTAATCATCAAAATCTCGTATCTTCCGTGCTTTTCCCGAAACACAACACCGCCTGCAGAAATCTCTTTCAACTTCCTTCCTCCTTTAAAAAAAGGTAAGAAAAAAGGTTGTCAACCCCGACCGGTTAACAACCTTTTTCCATCCCGACCTCAACCAACCCTGGCCGGACGGGGCACTTCATCCACCACACGCACGAAAGTGCCGTAACAATACTCCGGATCAACACGATCAATTTTCACCCGGCAAACTTTTCCAACCCATTCGGGATCAGCCGGGAAAACCACTTGCAGGTAGTTATCCGAATAACCCATATAAAGCCCGCTGTCCGGGTCCTCTTTAAACGGTTGTTCCGGAATCACTTCCACCACTTCGCCCACAAAACGCCGGGCATACTCCACCGTCAACCGTTTGGACAGTTCAATAAGCTTGCGGACCCGTTCGTGTTTCACTTCTTCCGGCACTTGGTCCGGCATGCGGGCGGCGGGGGTTCCGGTTCTTTTGGAGTATGGGAAGACATGCAGCTGATACATTTTCAAGTCTTCAATAAAACGGTATCCGCGCTCAAATTGTTCTTCCGTTTCTCCCGGGAAGCCGACAATCACGTCGGTGGTGATCGCCACATCCGGCATGGCTTCATGCAACTTCATGATTTTTTCCCTGTATTCTTCTGTCGTATATTTGCGGCGCATCCGTTTTAACACGGCGTCATCTCCCGCCTGCAACGGAATATGCAGGTGGCGGCACATTTTTTCGGATGCGTTCAACACCTCGATCACCCGGTCATCGATCTGGCTGGCTTCAATGGAACTGATCCGGATTCTTTTCAACCCTTCAATTTTATCCAAATCCCACAACAAGTCAGCCAGCTTGTAATCTTCAAAGTCATCCCCGTAACCACCTGTGTGAATACCGGTCAGGACAATCTCTTTATAACCGGCATCCACCAACTGGCGCGCTTGTTTCAGGACATTTTCAGGCTGACGGCTGCGGGACAACCCTTTCGCCCAGGGAATAATGCAGAACGTGCAAAAGTTGTTGCATCCTTCCTGGATTTTGAGATATGCCCGGGTTTGGTCCGAAAACGTGGGCACATCCAATTCTTCAAACTTGCGTTGCTTCATGATGTTCCCCACAGCGTTGATCGGTTCACGTTCCCGCATGTATTGTTCCACATAATCGATCAGCTTTTCGCGCCCTTGTGTCCCGACCACGACATCCACCCCGGGAATCGCAGCCACTTCGGCAGGGGAGGTTTGGGCATAGCAACCGGTCACCGCGATGACCGCGTCAGGATTGCGCCGGATCGCCCGGCGGATCATTTGCCGGCTTTTCCGGTCTCCCGTATTGGTGACCGTACAAGTGTTGATCACATAAACATCGGCTTCCTCTTCAAATTCCACCCGTTTGTAATCCGCTTTTTTAAACATTTGCCAGATGGCTTCGGTTTCATAGGCATTCACTTTACAACCCAACGTATGAAAAGCCACCGTTTTCACTGTGTTTCACCTCCCAATTCATGTCTTGCAAACAATATGCAAGAAAGAGCAACCAGCGGTGCTGTCTCGGCTCTGAGAATCCGGTTTCCCAATGTGACCGGCACGGCTCCCCTTGCTTTGGCCTCATCGATTTCGGCTTCAGTAAACCCGCCTTCCGGTCCGGTCACAAGCATGATTTCATCCGCTTGCGAGCCGGCCATCGCTTGACGGATGGGGACTCCCCCTTTTTCATACGCGATGAGAACAAGCGGAAACCTTTCCATCTCAGCGAGAAATTCTTTCCATGACAAAGCAGGCAAGACAGCCGGCACTTTGCCGCGATGCGACTGTTCGGCCGCTTCCTTTGCAATCCGTTGCCAACGCTCCCGCTTCTTTCTTTCCTTTTTATCATCTATATGGATCAATGAACGTTCAGAACAAAAGGGCTGAAAGGAAACAGCACCGATTTCGGTCCCCTTTTGTATGATCCATTCGAGTTTATTGCTTCTCACCAAAGAAGGGGCAACAGTAATCCTAGTTTTCGGCTCTCCTTTCGAAGGCCGTTTTTCCACCACTTCGCAAAGGATTTCGTTGCGGTTGATTTCCGAAATGGAGCACAGATAATCCATTCCATCTTCTTTACAGACAATGATTTGATCATTGGGCTGAAACCGCATCACGTTGCGAATGTGGTGCACTTCTTCCCCTGTTAACCAAACGAATTCACCTTGAAATGCGTCTTCGGATACAAAATATCTTTGCATTTGACACTCCTGCCATTTTACCATTTTTTTGCCACAATGGCTACCCAGCCATCCATATGAATCTTTTCCAGCACTTGAAGCCCGCACGAAACCAGAGACTGTTCCACTGCATCGGCTTTTTCTTCAATAATCCCCGAGCCGATAAAAATGCCGCCGGGCACCAAGACACGCGGCAAATCCGGAACCATCGGCAGAATCAATTCGGCCAACAGATTGCCGACGACAACATCCGCCGTTTGGGACACCCCTTTTAACAAATCGCCTTTTTCCACCCGGATCCCGCTTTCGATTGGATTGAGACCAATGTTTTCTTTTGCCTTTTCCACGGCCAGGGGATCATAATCCAACGCCAAAACGTTTTTCGCACCGAGCATGGCGGATACAATGCTTAAAATGCCGCTTCCGCATCCCACATCTATCACCTTGGCATCGCGCGGCAAATATTTTTCCAAACACTGGATACACAGTTTGGTTGTCGGATGCGTCCCGGTTCCAAAGGCCATTCCGGGATCCAGCCGGACGATTTTTTCATCCGGGCTTTCCGGCTGATAATCCTCCCACACCGGCTTGATGGTGATCGTATCCGTCACCCGGACCGGCTTGTAGTATGTTTTCCATTCATTTTCCCAAGACTGTTCACTCACGCTTCGGATCCCCACCAACCCTTGCCCGGGGGACAATCCGTATTGCTTCAGCGATTCCAATTTCTCCTTGATTCTTTTTTTCAGGATTTCCGGATCGACCGATTGCAAATCAGACAAATAAGCTTTGATGACCACGCCCTCTTCCGGATAATCCTCCGGGGTCAATTCGATGATTTCCCCATAACGCTTTTCAAAATCCTGATTCAAGACGTTCGAATCTTCTATGGCAACCCCGTCGGCCCCCATCTCCTGTAAGAATTCACTGATGGCTTCTGCCGACTCGTGGCTTGTACGGACACTCACTTCCAGCCAATCCATCCGCTCATTGCTCCCTTCACCTCAAAGAAAAAACGGGCGAAATTGCCCGTTTCCCTCTTTACTCGCCTCGAAATGCCTGTTTCATCTTATCGAAAAAGTTCGTGCTTTGTTCTTGTTTGATATATTCGCCGCATAAATGGCTGAAATGGCGCAAGGCTTCTTTTTGTTCCTCCGTCAATTTGGTTGGTGTGACCACACGGACTTTCACGCGCAAATCCCCTTCCCCGTATCCGCGTAAACGGGGAACACCTTTTCCGCGAAGGCGAAACTCGGTTCCGGTCTGTGTGCCGGCAGGAACTTTCAGTTTGGCACGGCCGTTTAAGGTGGGGACGATCACTTCATCTCCCAATGCAGCCTGTCCAAAGGTGATCGGCAGTTCACAGACCAAATCGTCACCTTCTCTTTTGAAGAATTCATGCGGTTTGATATAAACGGTAATGTATAAGTCCCCTGCCGGTCCGCCGTTTTGGCCGGGTTCTCCCTCCCCGCTCACGCGCAGTTGGGCACCTTCATGAATCCCGGCAGGAATTTTGACGTTGATTTTCTTTTTCCGTTTCACTTGGCCGGTTCCGGAACATCCGCTGCATTTTTCACGGATGATTTTACCCGATCCGTTACATACCTGACAAATCCGCCGGTTCACAATGCGGCCGAAAGGCGTATTTTGCACCACTTCGGATTGACCGGTTCCTTGACAGGTGGAACAGGTTTCCGGTTGGGTTCCGGGTTTGGCCCCGGAACCATGACATTTTTCACACGTTTCGGTTCGCGGAATCGCCACTTCCACATTTTTCCCAAAAACCGCATCTTTAAACTCCACTGTCAAACGGTATTCCAAATCAGCCCCTTTGCGGGGAGCATGCGGATTGGTGCTGCGGCGGCCGCCGCCGAAAAACATGTCAAAAATGTCTCCAAAACCAAAATCGGCTTCAAAACCGCCAGCCCCCCCGAACCCCTGGTTGGGATCGGCATGTCCAAAGCGGTCATATTGTGCCTTTTTCTGCGGATCGCTCAAGACTTCATAAGCTTCTTTAATCTCTTTAAATTTCTGTTCCGCATCTTTTTCTTTGTTTACATCCGGGTGGTATTTACGCGCCAATTTCCGATAGGCTTTCCGTATCTCGCTTTCCGAGGCATCACGACTCACGCCAAGCACCTCATAATAATCGCGCTTGCTCACCGGGTCACCTCCCCTTCATTGATGAAACGATTTGGTTTTGACCTTTCACAAAAAAAGGGAAAGTCAACTCAAGGCAGAGCCCCGACGCTGACTTTCCAGTCGAGGAGAACTCTTCCTGCTCCTCCTTACTTCTCATCCTCTTTCACTTCTTCGTATTCGGCTTCCACGACATTGTCATCTTTCTTCTGACCGGAGTTGTCACTGCCCCCTTGGCTTTGTTGGGCACTTTGTTGTTGCATTTGTTCGTACAGTTTGATGGAAAGTTGTTGTACGGCTTGTTCCAGTTCTTCAATGCCTTTTTTGATGGCTTCGTCGTCATCTTTTTCCAAGGCTTTTTTCAACTCATCTTTGGCTTTTTCCGCCTTGTCTTTATCTCCGGCGTCCACTTTGTCGCCAAGATCTTTCAAGGTTTTGTCCGTGGTGAAAATCAGCTGGTCGGCTTTGTTACGAAGCTCCACTTTTTCTTTTCGTTTTTTATCCTCTTCCGCATGCAATTCGGCATCTTTCACCATCCGTTCAATCTCTTCGTCGGACAAACCGCTGGAAGATTGAATGGTGATGGCTTGACTTTTTCCGGTTGCTTTATCTTTCGCCGATACATTGACAATCCCGTTCGCATCAATTTTGAAGGTGACTTCGATTTGCGGGATGCCGCGAGGTGCCGGCGGAATGTCGGTCAATTGGAAACGTCCCAATGTTTTGTTGTCCGCTGCCATTTCCCGTTCCCCTTGCAGAACGTGAATATCCACCGTGGTTTGGTTGTCGGCGGCAGTGGAGAAGATTTGAGATTTCTCCGTCGGGATGGTCGTATTCCGTTCAATCAATTTGGTGAAGACGCCACCGAGGGTTTCGATTCCAAGGGAAAGCGGGGTGACATCCAGAAGAACAACGTCTTTCACATCGCCGGACAAGACACCGCCTTGAATGGCCGCACCCATGGCCACCACTTCATCCGGATTGACCCCTTTGCTGGGTTCTTTTCCGATCAATTTTTTAATGGCTTCCTGAACGGCCGGAATCCGTGTCGATCCCCCTACCAGGAGAACCCGGTCAATGTCTTCCGGTTTCAATCCGGCATCATTCAAAGCTTGGCGAGTCGGAACCATCGTTCTTTCAATCAAATCCGCGCTCAGCTCTTCAAATTTCGCTCTGGTCAAGGTGACTTCCAAGTGTTTCGGTCCGGTTTCATCAGCGGTCAAAAACGGCAGGGAAATCGTCGTGGTCAACACACCGGACAAGTCTTTTTTCGCTTTTTCCGCTTCATTTTTCAGACGTTGCATCACTTGGGTGTGATTGGGATCTTTCCGCAAATCAATTCCGTTTTCTTTTTGGAACTCTTCGATCAGATAATCCATGATCACTTGGTCGAAGTCGTCCCCACCCAATTGGTTGTCTCCGCTGGTGGCCAAAACTTCAAAAACCCCATCGCCTAACTCCAAGATGGAAACGTCAAAGGTTCCTCCACCGAGGTCAAACACCAAAACTTTTTGATCATCGGTGTTGTCCAAACCATAAGCAAGCGCGGCGGCCGTCGGCTCGTTAATGATCCGAAGCACTTCAAGCCCGGCAATTTTTCCCGCATCTTTGGTGGCTTGACGTTGACTGTCATTAAAATAAGCCGGCACGGTAATGACCGCTTGCGTGACTTCTTCCCCCAGGTAGCTTTCAGCGTCTTGTTTCAGCTTTTGCAGGATCATCGCCGAGATTTCTTGCGGAGTATATTTTTTTCCGTCAATGTCCACTTTATAGTCCGTTCCCATGTGACGTTTGATCGAAACAATGGTTTTGTCCGGGTTGGTGATTGCTTGCCGTTTTGCAGCTTCCCCGATCAAACGTTCCCCGGTTTTCGAAAAGCCGACAACCGAAGGAGTGGTGCGCCCTCCCTCCGCATTGGCAATGACCACCGCTTCTTTACCATCCATAAACGCGACACATGAGTTGGTTGTACCCAAATCAATTCCAATCACTTTACCCATAAACTGCTACCTCCCACTTCAGTGACAAATATGAAGATAGATGTTATCTATTTACTGACTTTCACGATTGAAGGACGAATGACGCGATCCAAATACCGGTACCCCGGTTGCAATTCCTCAACCACCATTCCGGATTCCACATCATCCGCTTCAACCTGCATCACCGCATTGTGTTCATGAGGATTGAATGGTTTCCCTTCAGTTTCAATCAAAGTGAGTCCCGCTTGGGACAACACATTTAAAAATTGCCGGTACACCATTTCTATGCCTTCTTGAAGCGCCTGGACATCCTGATTGGCGTCAGCGGCATCAAGCGCCCTCTCGAAATTGTCAAGGACCGGCAACAGATTTTCCAAAAAAGGAACCACACTGTATTTCAACGCTTCCTCTTTTTCCTTGCGGGCACGCCGGCGGTAGTTCTCGTAATCGGCCAACGCCCGCAAATACAATTCTTTGTTTTCTTCTGCTTGTTTTTTCCAATGATCTGCAGATTGTCTCGCTTCTTCCAACTCTGCCTCCAACTTTTCAAGCACTTTCCCGCCGTCTTTTTCTTCTTCGGAAACTGCCTCTTCCTTCGGTGGTTCCTTTTGGATATGTAATTCTTTTTCTTCCCGATTTTGCTCCTGCTCTAAACGGGCTTCTTCCGGTTGATGCTGGAGCTCATCTTTTTCTTGATTCATCTTAAAAATCCTCCTAAGTTTTTGAAACGGGGTTTTCCTTCATTTTCACAATGGCATGAATTCGCAAGATGGCGATCGCAACCTCACCGGCTGTTTTCAGTGCATGTGCTTTCACCAACAACGGATCGACCACACCCATTTCAATCATATCGACAATTGTGCCACGATCGCAATCCACCCCCAAGGAGTCGGATTGACGTTTGGCTTGAAAAACCTTGACGGACTCGATCTTTTCCAACGGATTAAAGCCTGCATTGGCCACAACTTGTTTCATCGGCTTTTGGAGAGCTTCCGCCACGGCAGACACGCCAAACCGTTCCGTTCCCTGGATGGTTTCCCGGTAATGTTCCACATGGCGGGCAATAAACAACTCAACGGCGCCTCCTCCCGGCACAAAACCGCCCCGGATGGCAGCCTGCACCGCCGATGCCGCATCTTTGGCAATGCGTTCCTGCTCTTTAATCACATCTTCCGTGGTCGCTCCGACAACAATGGTGGCATACGGCTTTCCTTGACCGCCGGTCACGCTCACACATTGAAGCTCGTTGTCGCCGGCAACCTCTTTGCACACACCCAAAAACGGCTTCATGCCGTCCGGCAAGCTGCGGCGCAAAGCACTCCGCTTCACAATCCTCGCGCGGGTGTGTTCCGCGACTTTTCTCAGATCATCCTCTGCCACGTTTTCCACCACGACAATCCCTGCATCCGCAAAAACACTCTCTGCATACGGATCAACAGAACCTCCTGCCACAATCAGCCCCACATTTAAATGGATGATGTGTTCCAACATCACATAAAACTCTTCTTTTAATCTTTCTTGTTTGTTGTTCTCATCATCCGACGCGAAATCTTTCGGATCTTGATCCGGCTCCAGAGAATCCGCCAAAACGAGCACAAGCGTCTCTCCTTTTTTCCGCTGCACCTCACTGTCCATATGAGGCTGCTTGAGAAGGACCCCCGGAACCACCCGTGTCTCGCTACGGGGATGGGCCATTACACAGGATGAAAACTTAAATCCTTTATCCAACAACTTTTCCCGTCCCAATATATACGCGGCTTCCGTCACCGCCATTGTGATGTCTTCATCCTCGCGGCAGGCGGTGAAGGCAATCCGCTGCAGCCATTCATCATCTAATTCGTAAATGGGACGTGCTTTTTCCTGCATTTTGTGCAATGCAAACCGGATTCCCTTTTGTATCCCGTCAATGACTTTGGTTACAGGAACCCCGTGCGCCACTTGTTTAACCCCTTCATCCACCAGCGCGGAGGCCAGCAACGTGGCGGTGGTCGTTCCATCCCCCATTTCCTCCTGCTGTGCTTTGGCAACGTTGACAATCATTTTCGCAGCCGGATGCTCCGTCTTCATCAATTCGAGGATGGTAACGCCGTCATTGGTGACCACCACTTCGTTTTTGGAGTTGACCAGCATCGTATCCAGCCCCTTGGGCCCCAGGGTGGAAGATACGGCTGAAGCCACCTCTTTTACGGCTTTGGCATTACTCTCCAACGCCGAAATCCGCGCATCCGGATTACGGACAAAAGACTCGTTTTCGGGCAACGGGTATTCCCCCCTTTCTATACACAGGGACGGGGGATTCAGATCCCCCTCCCTCTCAAAACCATGATAATCCATTAATCTCCATTTTCAAAAAAACGAATCCAAACGCCTTGAGAAATCTTTTGCCAACAACTGAATGATTCCGATCACCCGCCCGTAATCCATCCGGGTCGGGCCCAACACGCCGATTGTGCCAACAGGTTCCCCATTAATCATATACGATGCGGAAATGATACTACAATCCCTCACTGCTTCCAAATGGTTTTCATACCCAATGCGGACCTGCACCCCTTCGGAAGAAGTTTGGAGAAGGGATATGATCTCATCGTCATTTTCAAGGAAGTCGAGCAGGGATTTCATTTTATCCACATCGCGGAATTCAGGTTGTTCCAAAATCTTCGTCGTCCCGCTGGTATACAAGCGTTCGTCCGGCCGGGCCAGCAGAATTTGGTCCAGCAAGTCTGTCAGTTTTTCAAAATGGTCCACATGTCTCTGCAATTCGTCAGCCAGCTCTTTGACGACAATCCGCTTTAATTTGGAAATGGGAGAACCGGTCAAACGGAAACGGAGGAAATTCGTCAACCGCTCAATCTCCGACAATGATACCCCTTCAGGAACGGTGATGTGCTGTTGATAGACATGGCCCGTATCCGTAACCAATATGGAAACTGCGGTCCGGTCATTCAGCGGAACGATTTGCAGGTGTTTCAATCTGCTTTCCGAAATTTTCGGCCCCAAGATAAAGGTCATATAATTGGTCAGTTGTGACAAAATCGAGTTGGTATGTTTGATTGCTTGCTCGACATGATCCATCCGTGTGACGTAATAATCATGCAAAGCCATTAAATCCTTCTTTGACCACATATACGGCTTCAACAAATGATCGACATAAAAACGATACCCTTTTTGTGAAGGTACTCTTCCGGCAGATGTGTGCGGTTGTTCCAAAAATCCCATCTCTTCCAGATCAGCCATGACGTTGCGAACCGTTGCGGCACTAAAATGAATTCCTTCCTTTTTGGAAACCGTGCGTGAACCAACCGGTTCAGCCGATAAGATGTAATCATCAATGACTGCCCAAAGGATCATCTTCTGCCGCTCGCTTAACATCTGCCTTCCCTCCTTGTTAGCACTCCTGAAGGACGAGTGCTAAAAATACTATTTTTAAATTACCAAACGGCTGAAATGATGTCAACGGATGCCTCTATAATTCCACGCCGTTGAGAAATGAGGCGAACACCTCATTTCCAAACAAAAGCCCTTTTTCCGTCAAGGAGATCCAGTCTCCCTCCATTTTGATGAATTTTTGACTTTGCAAATTCCTCAAAACCGTATCAAACACTTCTTCCGGCCGGCAACCGTACCGGCGGTCAAAACGGGATCGTTTCACCCCTTTTAACAGGCGAAGCCCCAGGATCATGAAGTTTTCCATATCTTCTTCCGGACTGACCTGATACGATTCTTTCACCGGCAAATGCCCCTGCCGGATTTGATCGATATAGGCCCGAACCCCCGTCACGTTCGCGTAGCGGGTGGAACCGACATAGCCGTGCGCCCCGGTTCCCAAACCATAGTATTCCTCATTCAGCCAATACGTGGTATTGTGCCTGCTCTCCCTTCCGGGTTTGGCAAAATTGCTCACTTCATATTGGATATACCCCTTTTCCCGCATAAACGAACGGATGCATTGGTACATCTCAAACTCTTCGTCCTCCGTCGGAAGCGGCAATTCCTTCCGTTGGTGCAAGTGATAAAACACCGTACCCTCTTCAATTTTCAGACTGTAACAGGAAAAATGACCCGGATCGAGTGACATGGCTTCATTTAATGTATGTTTCAGATCGTCGACGGTTTGCGTCGGGAGGCCGAACATCAGATCCAGTGAGATGTTGTCAAAACCGGCCATGCGGGCGGCGTCGACACTTTCCCGGATTTCCCCGGCGCTGTGAATGCGCCCGATTCGCTTTAACAGATCCGGCCGGAAGGTTTGCGCCCCAAAACTGATCCGGTTCACGCCGCCTTCGCGCATGACGGAAAGCAGTTCGGGACTGGTGGTGCCGGGATTGGCTTCAACGGTGAATTCAAGCTGGTCGGACCAATCCGGAAAATGAAGACGCAAATCCCGAAGGAGTTTTTCCATTTGCTTTGGAGTCAACACGGTCGGGGTGCCGCCTCCGATAAAAATGGTTTCAATTTCTTGCGGCTTGGCTGCTTCCGTCACCATCTCCATTTCCCGCTTCAGCGCATCCAAATAATCATCCACCGGCTGTCCGCCCACGACATAAGCCGTAAAGTCACAGTAATAACATTTATTTGTACAAAAAGGAATATGAACATAAACCGATTTGGGCGGCAAAACCCCCACCTCCTTGATAAAAGCCGCAAGCGTTGCACCCGCCTGCGGCTTTTCCTCTTTATTTCTGTTCGTCAATCTTCAGCACGGCCATGAATGCTTCCTGGGGAACGTCCACGCTTCCCACAGACTTCATTCTTTTCTTTCCTTCTTTTTGCTTTTCAAGCAGCTTTCTTTTGCGGCTGACGTCGCCGCCGTAGCATTTGGCCAAAACATTTTTCCGTACGGCACGGATGGTTTCCCTTGCGATCACCTTGTTGCCGATGGCCGCCTGTACGGGCACTTCAAACATTTGCCGCGGAATCAGGCTTTTCAGCTTTTCCACCAACGCCCGGCCGCGCTGATAGGCACGATCCCGGTGGACGATAAACGACAAGGCATCCACAATCTCTCCATTGAGGAGAATGTCCAGTTTCACCAGATTCGCTTCCTTGTAACCGATCAATTCATAATCAAAGGAGGCATACCCTTTGGTGTTGGATTTCAATTGGTCGAAAAAGTCGTATACAATCTCGGCCAAAGGCAACTCATAAACCAGGTTGACCCGGTTTTGATCCAGGTAATCCATATTGACGTATTGTCCTCTTTTATTTTGACATATTTCCATCACCGCACCGACATAGTCATTGGGAACCATGATGCTGGCTTTCACATACGGCTCTTCCACCCGGTCAATCTCCTGCACCGGCGGCATCAAGGTCGGATTTTCGATTTCCAACATCGTGCCATCGGTTTTGTGAATCCGGTATACCACACTGGGAGCGGTGGTGATCAATTCAATTCCAAATTCCCGTTCAATCCGTTCCTGGACAATTTCCATGTGCAAAAGCCCCAGAAAACCGCAACGGAAACCGAATCCGAGCGCTTGTGAGGTCTCAGGCTCAAAAGACAAGGAAGCATCATTCAATTCCAGCTTTTCAAGGGCTTCCCGCAAATTGTCGTAGTCGGACGAATCCACCGGATACAACCCGCAAAAGACCATCGGATTGATGCGCCGGTAACCGGCCAACGGCTCTGCAGCCGGACGGTCCCGGTCGGTGATCGTGTCCCCCACCCGGGTGTCGCGCACGTTTTTGATGTTGGCACAGACAAATCCCACTTCACCGGCCTTCAACTCATTGGTGATCACGGGGCGCGGTGTGAAAACGCCGACTTCGGTCACTTCAAAGGTTTTTCCCGATGCCATCATCCGGATGCCCATGCCCTTTTTGATCGTCCCCTCAAAAACACGGGTATAAATAATGACGCCTTTATAGGAATCATAAACCGAATCAAAAATGAGCGCCCTAAGCGGACTGGATTCATCCGCTTCCGGCGGGGGAACCTTTTCCACAATCTGCTCCAGAATCTCTTCAATCCCGATGCCGGCTTTCGCCGATGCCAAGACTGCATCACTGGCATCCAAACCAATCACGTCTTCAATTTCCTGCTTCACGCGCTCCGGGTCCGCGCTGGGTAGATCGATTTTATTGATAACGGGAATGATTTCAAGATCGTTTTCCAAAGCCAAATAAACGTTGGCCAGCGTCTGCGCTTCCACCCCCTGGGAAGCATCCACCACCAACAACGCTCCTTCACATGCTTGCAAAGAACGGGAAACTTCATAGGAAAAGTCAACATGTCCCGGCGTATCAATCAGGTTTAACACATACTCTTTCCCATCCTTGGCTTTGTAGGGGATACGCACGGTCTGCAACTTGATGGTAATTCCCCGTTCTCTTTCCAAATCCATCTGATCCAGGAATTGATCTTGCATTTCCCTTTCGGACAAAGCACCCGTTTTCTCCAAAATCCGATCTGCCAACGTCGATTTTCCATGGTCAATATGGGCGATGATAGAAAAATTACGTATTTGTTTCTGATGATTCTTGTTTTCCATTCCCGTTCTTTTCCCTCCTGCAAAATGCAAGACTGCATTCCTAAATTATATCAGCAGACACAGGAGGTTTCAACGACATAAAAAAAGCATGGGACCGCGACCCCCATGCATCCGCCGGATTTGAGATGGAAAAAACTATGATCTTGTCCAGGCAAACAACCGGTCGGCCAACTCGCGCAACAGTTCACGGATCATCGTGCCGACCTGATTTCCGGTTTCAGCCAGATAATTGGTTCCTTCCCTCATTTCCTGACCAGCGCTTTTTTCCGGATTCTTTAAACCGGCTTTCGCCGACGCTTCTTCGGATCCGATGGTTTGTCCGAAGACGGAGATTTCGATTTTCCCTTCCTGTGGAGTAATTTGAATGGCCCGTGGCGCCCCTTCGATCCCTTGCATTTTTTGCATATTCCGTTCCGCAACATCCATCCCGATAAAAATACCGAAAACCAACATGGCCAAAAGCCCGATTATCTGCACCCAAACCCGCATGTTTCTCCACCTCAAAACTGTTTTAAGATCCTTCTTGCCGCATCACCGGCGTGGCATCATGAATCCGTTGCGCCAGCACTTCCGCCAACACTTCGACCGACCGGTATGCTTCTTCGAAGGTGTTATCCACCCCTCCCACTTCCACAAGCATGCTATTGGGGGATAAAGACTGGTTATATTCACCGTTGTTCCCATTTGTCCGTTCTTTAATAATCACCGCCCGTGACAATCCGGGATATTGTTTGTTGATTTCTTTGTGCAACTCACGGGCCAGCTTCAGATTTTGCTCAAAATGCTTGCTCGATTTTCCCACGACAAAAGCTAACCGGGCATAGCTTTTCCCGTTGTAAGTTTTGGTGGTTTTGTCCCTTCGTTGCGCATCCCTGTGCAAATCGATCAGATAAGTGATCCCTTCATGCTGCCCCATCACGGATTGCACCATTTTCCTCGATTGCTTGTACGCTCCCGAATCCCAAGTGTATTTCCGTTCCGCCGTGACCGCCCCGATGCCCATCTTCTCGAGCACTTGGGCCAGATGTTGAGAAACGAGGGTGATGTTTTTTTCGATATGCGATGCTTTCTGCGGATTTTTTTCTCCCAACTCCGGAAGATAAGACTCCCAAAAATGCGTCGAGTAAATCAATACTTTTTTCTGTTTGATCCCGCTTTGGGTTGTGCTGGCGCGGTCCTGATCCGGCTTTTCCATCGCTTTGATGATCTCTTTTTCCAATTCGGGAGGAGGAGCCGATTCAATGGGAATCGATGTGTAATCGACATCGGCGCTCGCCACGTCAATTTCGCTGTCAAAAAGTGCGTACATCGGCAATTCCCGGCCCAGAAAGGTACGGGGATCTTGTAAATTCATGCTGGTTAAAAGTTCAAAAGTCATCCGGGACACAATCCCGTCCAATCCGGCCGAACCGATTTCTTCCTGAAAATACGGGATGTTCTCCCCCATCACCATGGCCAGGGTTTTGGCCGAAATGCGGGAAGTCACCCGGCTAAAATCCGAACCCTGCATGCTGTTTTCAGCCTGAACCATGACCCAGGCTCCCGCAAATGAAAACAACACCGCGATGGCCAAAAATAAAAAAACCAAGATTCTTCTGGTCCGCGGACGTGCCAAGTTTAACGTCATAAACCTTCGATACCGATGATTCATCCGGTTCACCCTTTGCCAGCTTGTCTCTCATCCCTAAGCTATGAAAAAACCGGCAAAAGTAGAACCTATGAGACTTAAAAAATACAGGAGAAGGGTTGATAGAAATCCGGAACAAAACCCCGCCCCTTCAACAAACAGGCGGACATAAAAACGGAAGCCTGTTCCGCTCACAAGCTTCCGTTTTTGATCCCGTACGCCGTCTTCAATTGACGTGCGAAGCCACATTATCCATCGTCACCGCATCATGCAAGGCACAATTGACACCGTTGGCGATCATTTTGGCCACATTGGCAATAAAGGAGTCCACTTCTTTTGGGGTCACGATCAGGTTCTGTCCCAGCGGGGAAAGAACTTCATGAATGAGCTGGCGTTTTTCCTGTTCATTCAGACGACCGAACATTCCCAACACTTCCCGCGCGGTGCCGGAAGGAAGCTGATAATTTTTCAAATCCTTCACTGTCGGGCGGTTGTAAGGATCCAGCGGGTTGTTTCTTTCGCCATGAATTTCTCTTCCCAGATGGGAGATGACAAAATCAATCGTGTCATAGGCAATGGTCACCGCATCCACCACGGTGGGAACACCGATGGCAATCACGGGAACCCCCAACGTTTCCCGGGTTAACGCTTTCCGGTTGTTTCCCACCCCGGATCCCGGATTGATGCCGGTATCCGCCACCTGAATGGTCGTATTCACACGGGTCAAAGCCCGGGAAGCCAACGAATCAAAAGCAATGACAAAATCCGGTTTGGCTTTGTCAACCACTCCCCGTACAATATCGCTCGTCTCCAGTCCGGTCAACCCCAACACGCCCGGGGACAACGCACTGACCGACCGGTATCCTTCCTCAACGGATTCCGGTTCCAGCTCAAACAAATGCCTAGTAATCATGGTGTGCTTCACCACCAGGGGCCCCAATGCATCGGCCGTGACATTCCAGTTACCCAACCCGACAATCAGGCAGGAATCATCTTTCCCAATTCCGGCTTCATCTAAAAACCGGGCAAACTGTTCTGCAAAATGGCCCGCCACTTTCTGGCTGAAGACGGAATCTCTCGATCTCAGTTCCGGAGCTTCAATGGTTAAATAAGTGCCTGGCACTTTTCCCATCTCTTCCGCACCCCGGTCATTTTCAATCCAAATCCAGCTGGTTGTGATCCCGTCCTCCGTCTTTTCCTCGATCCGCACTCCCGGAATGGAACCGTTCCCGCTCCTGTTTCTTTTGGTTGCCAATTCATGCGATTCACGCGCCAAATCGGTCCGGATGTTATACCGGCTCAAATCAACCTGATGACCTTGCGATGGATCCTGATTCATGTTTCTTTTCTCCTTCCATTCACTTCCTCCTGTTTTTAGTTTGCTTGATGTCATTGGATTTATTCTTGGGGGATTGTTGCTTTTTGCCCCTTCCCATGCTAGAATATTGCATGTTGCATTTTAGGGATGCGGAATCCTTGTACGGGAGGTGAATTCATTGGCAAACATCAAATCGGCAATTAAACGTGCGAAAACCAACGAAGAGCGCCGCAAACGCAATGCTTCCCAAAAATCGGCAATGCGTACGGCTGTGAAAAAGTTTTTGACCGCTGTGGAAAATCAGGACAAAGAACAAGCACAAGTTCTTTTCGGTCAAGCAACCCGCAGCTTGGACAAAGCTGTAACCAAGGGTTTAATCCATAAAAACGCAGCTGCCCGCAAAAAATCCCGTCTTGCCAAAAAGTTGAACGCTTTGGCCTGATGCACGGTTCCATAAAACGACCCCTTTGACCGGGTCGCTTTTTTATACAAAAAAGATGCCGCCGGAGATTCCGGGGCATCTTTTTTTGCCTCACAAGATTCCCATCGCATCTTTCATTTTGCGCAGAGTGTCCTCGGCCACGAGCCGGGCTTTTTCTTTTCCTTCATCCAATACTTTGTCCACATAATCGGTATGCCGGATTTCCCGGTACCGCTCTTGGATTGGCGTGAGATGATCGACCGTCACCTCGAGCAAATCCTTTTTAAATTTACCATAGCCCACCCCTTCGTATTGTTTCTCCAATTCCGGGATGGACTTTCCGGAGAGCAGGCTGTAAATCGACAGCAAATTGCTGATCCCCGGCTTGTTCTCCACGTCAAAACGGACTTGGTTGTCCGAATCGGTCACCGCGCGTTTCAATTTTTTCTCAATGGTTTTCGGATCATCCAGCATCGCAATGTAATTCATTGCGCTTTCCGCACTTTTGCTCATTTTTTTCTTTGGTTGATCCAGCCCCATGATGCGGGCCCCCACTTTTCCGATCAGCGGTTCGGGAATGGTGAACACTTCCGCATAATCCCGGTTGAATCGTTGTGCCAAATCCCTGGTCAGTTCCAAATGCTGCTTTTGGTCTTCCCCGACCGGCACCTTGTCCGCCTGGTACAGCAGAATATCCGCCGCCATCAGCACCGGATACGTGTATAATCCGACCAGTGCCGATTCCGATCCTTTTCCTTTTTCTTTAAACTGAATCATCCGGTCCAATTCCCCGACACGGGCGACACATTGAAGCAGCCAGTTTGCTTCCGCATGGGCTTTCACCTGTGACTGGGCAAACAAGGTCACTTTTTCGGGATCCAGCCCGACCGCCAGATACAAAGCGGCGACATCTTTGGTTCTTTCCAAAACCTCCTTGGGATCTTTCGGAATGGTGAGCGCATGCAGATTCACAACGCAGAAGTAGCATTCCGCTTCATTTTGCAACTCGACAAACTGCCTGATGGCCCCGAGATAATTTCCCAAATGCAACATCCCCGTCGGTTGCACTCCGGACAATACTCGCGTCATCCAAAATCACTCCTTTGCCATGCAAAAAATATTCATATAAAAAACCCGCCCCCCAAAAGGGACGGGTTTTTGCCCGCGATACCACCCTCGTTCACCTGAGAAATCAAGGTGCACTCAACAGATAACGGTCTTCCCGTTTTTCCCTACTGAGGACTCATGCCCCGTTCGGAAAAAAAGCTCCAAAGTCCATTCACACAGGTCCCTGATTGGCTTGCACCACCCGCCAACTCTCTGAACAGTTCCCCTGTGCTACTCCTCTTTTTCAACACTTTCTGTCCTTATCCATTTGTACCTGACGATTGAAGAATATTTTCCTAGAACGATCCGGAAAAGTCAAGTATATATTATTTACAAGCTTCTTAAATTGTGCTAGTTTTTTTATCATACAAGGAGGGACGGGCATGATGCATTCTATCCCCGTGAATGTCAAAGTCATTGCACCCATTTTTGCCTTCATCATGGCACTGACCGTGATTTTCGTTCGAATCAAAGCGGCTGACAAACCGACCAACGCCAAAAAAATACTCATTCCACCGCTTGGAATGAGCACAGGTTTTTTAATGTTCCTGTACCCGCCTGTGCATATCCCTTGGTCTTGGGCCATCGCATCTTTCTTGGTCGGGGCTCTTTTTTTGTCCATTCCTTTGATTCAAACGTCCAAATATGAAATCATCGACGGACAAGTTTACCTGAAACGTTCCCGGGCGTTCATTTACATTCTGTTGATCTTGTTTGTCATCCGCATGTCACTGCACACATACATCGAACATTTCATCAGCTATTACCAAACGGCCAGTTTGTTTTTTATTCTGGCTTTCGGCATGCTGCTGCCCTGGCGGATCGCCATGTATATCCAATATAAAAAACTTTTGTCCACAGAAAAAGATGCATCCCGAAAACCCATGCCCCAAAAATCTCCCTGATCGCGGGAGATTTTTTTGTTTCATTCGATTGAAATTTTCGAATATCTAAAAAAACTATCCTCTTGTGATTAAACTTGCTACAATATTACAAGTAGATCGATATTTCTTTATAAAAATTGCAAACGATCTCAAGGGAGTGTGTCTTGTGTCTAAAAAAGTGATTGTAGCGGGTGGAGGTTTGGCCGGTTTAAGCGCAGCAGCCCGACTCGCTTACAATGGATATGATGTGACTTTGCTGGAAAAAGCACCGAAACTGGGCGGACGCGCCATCACCATCCCTTTGAAAGGGTTTAACTTTAACTTTGGCGCCCATGCCATTTATGCCCGGGACAAATCCGTTTTGCGGCGTTATGAAAGCGAAATCGGATTGGAAGTGGACTGGAAAAATTTTTCCCCATCCAAAGCTTATTACGATCTGGGGTCTTATACAACCTTAATGCCTGCCACATTGGAAGGGCTTTACCGCACAAAAATTTTGGATTCCCAAAACAAATGGCGTTTCGCCTATGAAGTGTTCAAAACCATGGCTTCCATCGAAAAAGGGGAAGAAGGCATTCCCATCGGGCAATATTTGGAGAAAGAGCCCCCAAAAGTCAGGGATTTGCTGTTGACCATTGCATCATCCAACTTCTTTACCAATGAGCCTGAAAAAATTCCTTCCCCGCTGTTTTTCCAATATTACAAACGCTTATTCTCCACACAACGTGCCGTCAGTTACATCGGGGGAGGCTGGCAGGCGATTGTGGAATCCTTCTCCAAAATCATTGAAGATCACGGGGGAAAAATCATCACCAAAGAAAAAGTCAGCGGCATCGAACTGGACGGCAACCGAATTTCCAAAATCATCGGGAAAGAAACCACTTACACAGCCGATGAGTTCATTTTGTGCATTCCGCCGAAAGAGTTACACCAGCTTTTTGCCGACACCCCGTATGAATCGACATTCGAAATTTATCGCAACTACTCGCCCACCCAAGTGGTCGTCTATGATGTGGGATTGAAAGAACGGATCCCCAGCCCGTATACCTATGTATATCAAAAAGAAAAGAAAGTGTTTATCACAGACATTTCCTACTATGATACGACCTGCATCCCGGAAGGCGGTCAGTTGATGCAAGCCATCGCTTATCTCAATGATGAAGAAGCGGCTGCCAACAAGGCCAACGAGAAAGTGGCGGACATTGAATCCGTTTACGATAAACACTTCCCCGGCTGGCGGGATCAACTCGTCGCCAAACGAATTTCGAAAAAAGCGGTTGTTCAGGAAATTAAATGTATTCATGACCAAAAACTGCTGCCGGTGAAACTGTACAGTTTGGATAATGTGTATTTCGCCGGAGACTGGTGCCAGGGTGAAGGCCAACTCTCCGAACTTTCCTTCTCCTCGGCCTATGAAGTCACCAACCGGATCATGAATAAAACCACCGCATCATAAACAAAAAGGCCGGCGCCTTCATCGCCGGCCTTTTTCACCCGGTTCAAGAAATGAGCAGGATAAAAACGGATCCCAACAACGTCATGCCTAATACAACACAAGCAAAAATAACGGTAAACAAACTCCGCTCTGACGCATGTACACGGATTTGTTCCGCCGACAACCGGTCAAAGCGGCGGGCATGGGCAATCAAACTCAAATTCCCGATCAGAAACACTCCCACGATGAAAACCGCGATATACCAAACCGGGATCCCTTCCAAAAAGTACAAATCCTGGCGAAACCGAGCCTGCCCCAAGAAAAAGATCCCCAACACAACGGCCAAAATCACCGATGACAGATGATATTTCTTCCAAGTTTCACCCAGCTTTTCTTTCTCGTACCGGATCAATTCTTTCATCCCCGGAAAAAGCAGCAAGGTCGGGTGAAAGGTTTTCAGCCAAAAGCTGCTGAGTGCAACAAGAAAACACAAAATGCCCAAAAGCGTGTAGATCACAAGCGATGACAGTTGTGCCAGAGACAGCAAAGCAAGAATCCCCAGATAGACGAGAATGAGCACATTGGTATAAATCCGCTGCTTTTTACGCAGTTCATTCCGTTTTGCCGGATCCATTTTGATCAACTCCTTCCACAGCTTCCCTTCTCTTTAGTATCTTAGCATTGCTGTGTTGATGAAGGAAACAGGATCGGCACATCTTCTTCAAGCAAAGGAATGATGAATGGCGAACAGTAACCGTTCAACCGCCAGTTCCTTATCCGCTTTTCCGGATTTGATATCTTGGTCGGTGGCGATGGCGGAAATCAAAAATTGCCGCAGTTGGTCCTCTGTAAATTTGGCACCGTTTTTCAAGGCCAGTTTCACCGGATAAGGGTGGACTTTCAAGAAACCCGCCATCTCTTTTTCGGGCATCCCTTTCTTTGCCAGGGCTTTGACTTGCAACATCAACCGGATTTGCCGGATCATCAAGGCAAGAATCCGGATCGGCTCTTCTTTTTGAAACAACAAATCCTGCCAAACCATGAGCGCCTGATCAATTTTCCGCTCGGCCATCTTTTCCGTCAGTTTAAATATATTATGCTCCAGTGTCCGCGGGACAAGCTCTGACACCGTTTGCCGCGTCACCGTTCCTCCCCTTCCCGCGTAAGTGACCAGCTTCATACATTCTTGATTCAACAATTGCAAGTTCTCTCCGACCAAAAGAACCAACTCTTTCAATGCGGAAGGATCGATGGCAACTTGATGTGCTGCAAACCGCCCTTTTACCCAATCCGTCAATTCCTTCCCTTTCAGAGGGGGAAACGAAAGGGTAAAGGCTTTTTTCTGCAAGGCCTTTACCACTTTTTTTCGCTTGTCCAGTTGCTCGGAATAAACCGTCAGCACAAGAATGCTGGATGGAAGAGGATCTTCCAGGTACTTCAGCAAGGCATCCGCATCATGCTGAATCCCCGCAGCCTTTTTTTCGCTTGTGAGGAAATGGGCATGATGCCCGACAATAAACCGCCGGTCACCAAAAAAAGGGAGTGTTTCCGCCTCTTGGACCACCATTTGAACCGGCGTTTCCTCCAGATCAAAAGCGATCATGTTGCCAAACGGATCATCGGCAGGCATCCAATTGGTTTTCATCCACCGAACCGTTTCCTCGATCAAAAAAGACTCGGTTCCGTAAAGCAAATATACCGGATGCGGCCCTTTTCTTTTCAATTCTTCCAAACGGGAATGATCCACTTGTTCCACCTCTTGCCCTAATGATGAACTTCTTCCTTTTTCTCCACATCAATGGTGATCGATTGAGGAGCTTTTTGGTCTTCCTGAATGGTCATTTTCAGGGTTTGATCGGTCAACCACTCGATTTTTTGCAAACGCGCACCCGTTCCCGCAAAAGAACGCTCAAATTGAATGGTCCCGTCCGCTTTGGTGACAACCAGCGTTCCTTGTCTCCATTCCGCCTGATAGGTTTCATCCGGCGACCAAACTTGTGCACCGGATTCCCCGTCCGGTGCCGGACCATCCGTTTTCTCCATCAGGACATTCACTTCTTCCTTCGGGGTGGAATCTCCCATGAAGGTTCCGTTTTCTTTCTCCGCCGGTTGAAAATTCATCCACGCATAAAAGCCAATGAAACCGATCACCACCACTGCCGCCAATGCCTTTGCCGCCAGCGGCCATCCAAACCGGCGCCGGACGGAAGCTTCTCTCTTCAGACGGGAAGCCTCCTCTTGATCGATTTGAGCCAAGACATCGCCCACAATATCGCGGGGTGGATCCACTTTGGGAAGAAGGGACAGCTGACGCGAAACCTCCATCAGCTTCTCAGCGTTCTCGCGATCTTTCACTGATTCTGCCAGATGTTTGTTTAGCATCTTTTTTTCCGCTTCTGACAAATCATCATCCAGATCACGTTGCACCCATTCGTTTATTTTTTCATCCGCCACAGGTAATCCCCTCCTTCCTGATATTCGGACAACCACTTTTGCAATTGTTTCCGTCCCCGGAACAAATGAGATTTCACCGTATTTAACGGCAAATTCATGGCTTCTGAAATTTCCTTGTAATTATAGTCCTGGACATACCGTAGAATAATCGCTGTTTGCTGGGGCATCGGAAGACGCCGGATCGCTTGCTTTAAATCGGAGATGATGGCGCCCTTTTCTATCTCTTTGCCTGCATGGTAATCTTCCTGAACAAAATCCTCCTCCATGAACACCACCTTCTTCCGTTTGCGAAACATATCCATACACACATTAGTGACAATGCGTTGCGCCCACGTGTAAATCATGGCATCCCCTTTATACGAAGGCAAATACCGATACACTTTCAGCAATGCTTCCTGGGTTGCATCCAGCGCATCCTGTTCATTCCCCATGATGTAGTAAGCAGTGCGATAGAGCGGCGTTTCCAACTGTCGCAAAATCTCAACCAGTGCTTTTCGCTCCCCTGCCTGTGCCCGCTGAATCAATTCCGAGTCAAGCAAAAAAATAACCCCCCATATTTATTGACCTATTTTCCCACATGTTAGTTGCAAACAGGAGATTTATGTATACAAAAGTAGTATAAAGAAAAAACGGATTCATTTTAAATGGAACATCTTCCGGGTTGCATCCCTGACGGAACTGACGGTCATTCCCTTCTTCCCGATCTCAAAGATCACAGCTCCTTGTTGATCGGTCCGCCAAATGGAAATGCCTCTTTTCTCCAACCGCGAAATCACTTCCGGGGCAGGATGTCCATAGGTGTTGTAACGTCCGGCCGAAATCACCGCATGCTTGGGCTTGAGCACGTCCAGCCAGGTTTCATGGGTGGAAGAGCCACTGCCGTGATGGGCGACTTTTAAAATATCCACTGCCGGCCAACGCCAGCGTTGAAGCAACCTTTTTTCTGTCTCCGTGCCGATGTCTCCGGGAAACAAAACGTTGATGCCGTGAACGGAAAACAAACAGACCACCGAATCTTCGTTGGTTGCTTCCCCTTTGCCTCCATGCCGGACCGGATCCGGGTGCAAAAACGCAAACCCCGTTCCCCTTTCAATTTCCAACGTGCGGCCCACAGGGGACACATAGACCGGAACTTTTTGTCTGTGGAGCTCCGTCATGAGTTGCCGTTCCTCCTCATTTGCAGGCAAACGGGCATTACGCACCACTTTTTGCACCGGAAACCGCCGGATCACATCCAATAATCCATTGATATGATCCTGGTCGCCGTGTGTCAGGATCAACCAATCGATTTTTTGGATTCCTTGTGATTTTAAGTAAGGCACAATCACATCCTCGCCAACCCGAAACGGATGCTTTCGCCTTCGCCATGCTTCATGATTATCGTAACGTACATGGCCGCCTCCATCCACCAAAACGGTTTGACCGTTTGCCGTCTCAATGACCGTGGCATCCCCTTGGCCCACATCCAGAAAAGCAAGGCGTGCCAAAACGTCTTCTTTTCCCGGCTCCGCCCACAACAGCAGGCTGAGTGCCGCCACGCTTGCCGCAAGAAAAACCGGTTTTCCGCGCCGAAGCCATGACCAAAGCGCCATCGCCGAAGAGAGATAGTAAAGGAGGATCCACCACTCTGGAGGAGATGGAAAAGCCGGACAAAATGCCTTCCATGTACTCAGCCACTCCATCCCTCCCTGCATCATCCGGATCCCCGTTTCCATCACATTGGCCGCCCCCATGCTCCCGGACTCCCAGATCCAGCTCAACCCCAAAAGGAGCAAAGAGACCGGAAGCACGACAAAACTGACGATGGGAGCAAACAGCAGATTAGCGGGCAAAGACATGAAAGAGTATTCATGAAAGTGATCAATCACCAATGGAAAAGACAGCCATTCCGCGACCAGATTCCCTGCGACCGGATAACGAAGCGGTGAGGGGAGCCATGTGAGCTGTCCGGACACCGGTTCCGTCCAGACAATCAATCCGGCCGTCAACAAAAAACTGAGCTGAAATCCGGCTTCAAACAATTGATAGGGATCCCACACCAACAGAAGCAAAAGAGCAATCCCCCAAAAGGACAAACTGTCCCCCGGCTTGCGGAAAATCAAGGCAACCATCGTCAACCCCGCCATGACCGCCGCACGGGCCACCGGGGCTCCGAGACCGGTGAGAACCGCATAGACCGGCAGCAATCCGAGGACAACCCATGCCGCCTTTTCTCTGGTCAGGCCGATCCATTTTAAAATATAATATACGATCCCGGTCAGAACCGTAACATGCAATCCGGAAATCGACAACAAATGAACCAAGCCCAACCGGGTGTATTGCCGTTCCCAGTCCGGATCCACTTCCAAGCGCTCCCCCAGCAGCAAGCCGCGCAAATAACCGGACACCGGCTCGTCATACAGTTTTTCCAATTGTCCGGCCAACTTCTTCCGCCATGCATCCACCCATCCCACCGGATGTGGCGGGGCTTCTTTTAACATCACCAAAGAATGCAAACCCTTTCCTTTTCCCGTCCAATGAATTTTTTGCCGAAATAAATAAGCCCGGTAGTCCATTCCCCCCGGGTTGGAACGTTGAGATGGTTTTTCCATCCGGACCGGAAGCCGAATCCGGGAATAACGACGCAATTGTCCAGCCTTTTCCGCTTCTTCTTTTGATTGGAGTGAAAGGAAAACCCGGATTTTTTCCCGGTTTCCGTTGATCACACGATCCTTTTGTTGCAAGCGGTCCAGTTTCAGGTCAAAGCGGAGCACATCCCCGTCCACGACGGGCGAAGAAATGATGGTTCCGGCGACGGTCATTTCTTCCCCTTCCACCGTTGACGGGATTTGGCTCCGATTCTGCCCGTCCACCCAGGAAAAATGCGCAGCGGCCAAAAACAGCGCCGACAAAAAAATCCAAACCGGCCGCCCCTTGCGAAAGAGGTAATCATAGCAGACGCCCGAAAGCAAGAAAGAAACGGCCAGTCCGAGGAACAAAGCCGCATGGTTCCCCATCCGGTCCGCCAACAAAATCCCGGCTCCCCAGGCAATTCCTGCAACCACAAAAGGACGCTGCAATGCCCATCTTCCTTTCTTCCGTTTCCATTCCTTTCGACATTTTCCGACGATTTCCTTTTGGCCGCCTATCTTCACTCCAAAAAACGCACGGATTCACCGTGCGCCCTCCACTATCTCCTTCCAAATTTGTTCAAACTCTTCTTGGGTGATTTCCTTCGGAAAAAAGATTTCATACGGGTCTTGCGCGATCTCCTCCAGCGGCGGAACCGGCAACTTTCCCAATCCGGTCGGACCTGCCTCGATATCATCATAAGCATATCCAATGCTTCCGTCCCGGAACACTTCCACTTTTCGCAGTTCGTACCGGTTTTCGTCCAGTTCGGAACAGATTCTCACGGGCATGTCGTCGTGGCAATGAACATGATCTACCATGATGTAAGTTCTCCGGCTCATGTTGAACCTTCAGCCTCCTTCAGCAAAAAACGCGCGGATTTCCCGCACGTTTTCTATGCATGGCTATACTTTCGGCAATGTAATACCGGATTGGAACTGATATTTTCCTTTTTTCGTCCGGTAGGAAACTTCGCAGTCCTCATCACTTTCCAAGAAAAGAATCTGGCAAAGCCCTTCATTGGAGTAAATTTTGGCCGGCAGAGGCGTGGTGTTGGAAATCTCCAAGGTCACATATCCTTCCCATCCCGGTTCAAGCGGGGTCACATTGGTGATGATCCCGCAACGGGCATAGGTCGATTTACCCACACAAATCGCCAGCACGTTCTCCGGAATGCGGAAATATTCCACGGACCGGGCCAAAGCAAATGAATTGGGCGGAATAATGCACACATCCCCTTTATAATCCAGAAAAGAATCCGAATCGATTGCTTTGGGATCAATCACCGGGTTTAAGGCATTGTGAAAGATCTTATACTCATCAGCGACCCGGAGGTCATATCCGTAACTGCTCAATCCGTAACTGACCGCTTCTCCTTTCCCGACATTCCGGTCAATAAATGGTTCAATCATTTTGTATTGCTCTGCCATTTTCCGAATCCATTTGTCTGATTTGATCGCCATCGTTTTACGTACCCCTTCTAACATCAATTTTCCTTTCTCATTTTACATGATGACGGCTGAAAGAAAAACGTCTCCCGAAAAAGACGTATTATTTTCCAGAAAAAGAAACAACCGTTTCTTCTTGAAGGGCAGCGGCCAAATCGCCAATCAGGTCCTCCGCATTTTCCAATCCGACCGAAAGCCGCAACAAACCGTCGGTGATGCCGCGCTTTTGCCTTGCTTCCGGCGGCATGGAAGCATGCGACATCACCGCGGGATAGGACAAGATGCTTTCAACCGCTCCGAGGCTGACGGCAACGACCGGCAGTTGGACCCGTTTCAACACTTGCCGGGCTTTTTCTTTGCTGCCCACATCAAAAGAGAGAACCGCTCCGTGCCCAGTCGCCTGCCGGCATTGCAAATCATGCCATTCATTTGACGGGAGGCCGGGATAATAAACTTTTTCCACCAATGGATGCTGATTCAGCCACAACGCGATTTTTTCCGCGCTTTGCGTGGATTGTTCCAACCGCACTTTCAATGTCTTCAGACCCCTTAACACCAACCAGGAATCATGGACGCCCAATACGGCACCAAACGCATTTTGCAACAGTTCCAGCCGTTCCGCCATCTCTTTGTCTTTGGCCACCACCAACCCGGCCAGCACATCACTGTGTCCGCTGATAAATTTCGTCGCACTGTGAATGACGATATCGGCTCCCAACTTCAGCGGCTGTTGGTAATAAGGCGTTAAAAAGGTGTTGTCCACAATGGTCAAACATCGGTGTTTTTTTGCCAACCAGATAATTTCTTTTAAATCGCTCACCTTAAGCAGGGGATTGGACGGGGTTTCCACATAGATCGCTTTGGTTTGGGGCCGGATGGCTTGTTCGACTTCCCCGGTCCGGGTGGTATCGACAAACGTCGTTTCAATGCCCAGCCGCCGGAAAACTTGTGTCAGGACACGAAACGTTCCCCCGTAAACATCCCGGGAAACAATCAGATGATCCCCGCGCGAGAAGAGCAACAGCACCGTGGAGATGGCAGCCATCCCGGAGGAAAAGGCAAATCCCCGTTCACCGCCTTCCAAGTTGGCAATGGTGTCCTCCAGCGCTTTTCTTGTGGGATTTCCCGAACGGGTGTAATCAAATTCCCCGGGCCGGTCCACATTTTGATGAAAGGTGGATGACTGATAAAGAGGAATCCCCACTGCCCCGGTTACAGGATCGACTTCATTTCCGTTATGAAGCAGTTGCGTTTCAAAGTTCATCATCTATCTCCTCTCTTTATTTCGTCTTTGAAGCGGCTTGTCGGAAAGCTTGAACCAAATCATCCATCAAATCGTCAGCATGTTCGATCCCCACCGACAAACGAAGCAACCGGTCGGTCACGCCTGCCTTTTTCCGCACCTCTTCGGGAATATCGGCATGCGTTTGGGTGACCGGATAAGTCATCAGGCTTTCCACTCCGCCCAAACTCTCCGCAAAAGTAATAATCTTCAAATGATTAAGGATAAAGGGGATTTGATCCGGATCTTTCACATGGAATGAAATCATGCCTCCGTATCCCTCCGCCTGTTCATCCAGGATTTTTCGCCCGGCCGGATCGAAGGCCGGATGAAAAACCTGTTCCACTTGGGGATGTGCGGCCAAAAATTTGGCCAGCTTGTGTGCATTTTCCTGGTGTTTTTGCATCCGGAGCGCCAATTGTTTTCATTCCCCGCATCAACAACCAGGCATCCAAAGGGCCCAACACCGCCCCGATGGAATTGTGGACAAACCGCAGGCGTTCGGTCCATTCTTCTCCTTTGGCCACAATCAATCCGGCCAGCACATCATTATGCCCGCCCAAGTATTTCGTGGCACTGTGAATCACAATGTCGGCTCCTAACGTCAGCGGCTTTTGGAAAAAGGGAGTCATAAACGTATTGTCCACAATGACACACAAATTTTTTTGCCGGGCCCATCGGCACAACGACCGGATATCGACCACCTGCATGAGCGGATTGGTGGGGGATTCGATAAAAAGGCCTTTGGTGTTCGGCTGGAGCGCTTCCGCGATTTCTTCCGGATTGCGTAAATCCACATAAGAAAACGTCAACCCGTATTGTGACAAAACTTGTTCAAACAACCGGTACGTTCCGCCGTATAAATCCAGCGACACTATGAAATGGTCGCCTTTTTCAAACAATCCCATCACGGTGTGAATCGCAGCCATGCCGGAACTACAGGCATATCCTTCATCTCCTTCTTCCAATTCGGCGATGCTGGCTTCCACCACCTCACGGGTGGGATTGGCGGTTCTCGAATAATCATAGCCTGTACTTTTTCCGGAGATATGCTCATAGGCGGTTGAAAAATAGACCGGAAAACTGACAGCGCCGGTGGTCCTTTCTTTTTTATTGCCGATCTGCGCCAACCTGGTTTCCAATCTCATGGCTGCCCCTCCCTTGATGTTGACAATCATGAAAAAAGCCTCTTCCCATAAGAGAAGAGGCTTTTATGCTGAACACAATCGCACGCAAATTCAAGCTTCTTCTCTTATCTTTCAGAAACCGGGGTTTCTGCAGGAATTGGCACCATCCGGTACACTGATCTGCACCGAGGTTGCCGGGCTTCATCGGGCCAGTCCCTCCGCCACTCTGGATAAGAGAATCGTTCCTGATCCATATGAAGTTGTTGCCGTAAGTGATATGAACATTATACCGATTCACAAAATAAAAAGTCAAGGAGCTACAAAGTGATTTGCTCACGAAACTGCTCCAGTGTTTTTTCTCCGATTCCGGGGACGTTGGAGATCTCTTCAATGCTTTGAAAGGGCCCGTTTTCCTCACGATAGCTCACAATCGCTTGCGCTTTTTTGGCTCCCACACCGTTTAATTGTTGCAGTTCTTCAGCCGTCGCCGAATTGATGTTAATTTTTCCGCCCGTTCCGTCTGCGGACGGATTCATCCATGCCATCCCTTGCTGCGTTTCTCCTTTTTTGGGAATGTAAACCACTTTTCCGTCTGTCAGGCGTTCGGCCAGATTGACTTGGTCCAAATCAGCATCGGACCGGGCACCGCCTGCTTTCAATATGGCGTCATGCACTCTGGACTCCGGATCCAGACGGTAAATCCCCGGTTTTTTGACGGCTCCTTTCACATCGATCATCACCCATGGATTTTTTTCTTCAGCCGTGTCCGGCGAATCGGGTGCGTCCGCTTCCACAGGCTGATAAGGAGTTAGCGGAGACGCTGATTCATTTGGGTTTTCATCCTGTTGCCAGATAAAAACAAGGCAAACGATCAACGCCAATGCCAAACCGCCCGACAAGATCATCCATTTCTTTTCCCGGGAAGTAAAATCCCACTCCCATTGCACCATCGGCCTTCCCCTTTCCGTTTTCGCCAAAGGACATGCTTTTACAAATTATTCCATGATTCCACAAAAAAACCTTCTTCCAAAGCAAATAAAAAACGGTCCGCCAAAATGGGCGAACCGTTTTTTCTGTGGTCATCTATTTCACCACAATATTCACCAATTTTCCGGGCACAACGATCACTTTACGCACCGTTTTTCCTTCCGTCCAATGTTTAATCCGTTCATTGTCGAGCGCTTGTTTTTCAATCTCTTCCCGGGAAGCCTGGGTTGGCACCACGATTTTATCCCGCACTTTCCCGTTGATCTGAACAGCCAATTCCACTTCATCCAAGACCAGCGCCGATTCATCATAAGACGGCCACGCTGTCTGGTGGACACTTCCTTCTTTCCCCATCACGGACCACAATTCTTCCGATATATGGGGCACAAACGGAGCGAGCAAGACCACGAGCGTCTCCAACGCTTCTTTGTACAAGGCGGGATCCGTTTCGCCCGCATGTTGGTACAATCCGTTGACCAGCTCCATAATCGCGCTCACCGCGGTATTGAAGTGGTTTCTTTCCCCGATTTCAATGGTCACTTTTTTGATGGTTTGATGCAAGAGACGGCGCAACTCTTTGGTTTTGCCATCCGCTTTCGCACCAGACGGGACCGGTTGCTTGAACAGCTCTTCGTTCTGTACGACCAGACGCCATACCCGGTTCAAGAAACGGTGAACCCCTTCCACACCGGATTCACTCCAATCCAGATCGCGGTCAGGGGGCGCCGCAAACAGGATGAAGAGGCGGGCGGTATCCGCACCGTATTTCTCCACAATTTCCAAAGGACTGACCACATTTCCTTTGGATTTGGACATTTTAAGCCCGTCTTTCAACACCATTCCCTGTGTCAACAAGCTTTCAAACGGCTCATCGAACGAAACCATGCCGGCATCATAAAACACTTTGGTAAAGAACCGGGAATAAAGCAGGTGCAACACCGCATGCTCGATGCCGCCGATATATTCGTCAACCGGCATAAAGCGGTCTGCTTTCTCTTTTGCAAACGGGATTTCTTCATTATGCGGATCAGTATACCGCAAGAAATACCACGAAGAGTCCACAAAGGTGTCCATCGTGTCCGTCTCGCGGCGGGCCGGTTTTCCGCACTTCGGGCAAGTGGTGTGCACAAAACTTTCCGAAGTGGCAAGCGGATTGTTTTTCCCGTCAAAAACAACATCTTCCGGCAGCAGAACCGGTAATTGATCCTTGGGAACCGGCACGATATGGCAATCATCGCAGTAAACCACCGGGATTGGCGTTCCCCAGTAGCGTTGCCGCGAAATCAACCAATCCCGCAACCGGTAATTCACCGTCCATTTCCCTTGTCCCCGTTCTTCCAGGAACTTCGCAATCGCATGGATGGCTTCCCGGTTTTTCATGCCGTCAAATTGGCCCGAAGAAACCAACACGCCGTCTCCGGTGTATGCTTCACGCAACGGTTCGCTGAGTCTCTCATTTTCCGGACGGATGACCGGTTTCACCGGCAATTGGTATTTGGACGCAAACGCGAAATCCCGCTCGTCATGAGCCGGTACCCCCATGACAGCGCCCGTTCCGTAATCCATCAACACATAGTTGCCCACCCAGATCGGGATGGCCTCTCCCGTCAATGGATGTTGGGCATACGCTCCTGTCGGATGGCCCACTTTTTCGGCATCGTTGCTGGTCCGTTCAATTTCGGATTGTTTTTGGGTTTGGTTGATAAACTCAAGAATCCCGGCTTCGTTTTCTTTTCCTTTGATCAGCCGGGGAACCAGCGGATGCTCCGGAGCCAACACCAAGTAACTGACACCGTACAACGTATCCGGACGGGTGGTGAAGACCGTGATTTTTTCATCGGACAGCTCCGGCACCGTAAACGTGACGTGCGCCCCTTCGCTGCGGCCTATCCAGTTGCGTTGCATGGCTTTGACCCGTTCCGGCCATTTCGGCAAACGGTCCAGTCCCTCCAGCAAACGGTCTGCATAATCGGTAATCTTGAAAAACCATTGTTCCAGCTCTTTTTTGATCACTTCCGAATCACAGCGCCAGCATTTTCCTTCTTCCACTTGTTCATTGGCCAAAACCGTACCGCAGGACGGGCACCAGTTGACCATCGCTTTTTTCCGGTAAGCCAGTCCACGCTCATAGAAAAGCAAAAACAACCATTGGTTGAACTTGTAATAATCCGGGAGACAAGTTCCCACATAACGGTCCCAATCGTAAGAAGCACCCAAAAGCGATTGTTCGCGGCGAATGCGTTCCATGTTGTTCAGTGTCCATTCCCGCGGATTCACGCCACGCTGGATCGCTGCGTTTTCAGCCGGCAATCCGAAGGCATCCGCCCCCATTGGGTGCAACACGTTATAACCGTTCATCCGCCTGAACCGTGCCACCACATCGCCAATCGAATAGACCCGTGTGTGTCCCATGTGCAACCCTTCCCCGGAAGGATAAGGGAACTGTTCCAGCACATAATATTTCGGTTTGTTTGTATCCTCACCCGTTTGATAAAGCTCTGTTTTTCTCCAATGTTCTTGCCATTTGGCTTCAATTTCCCTTGGAGAGTACTCCTTCATGCCTGTAAACCTCCATCAATCTGATTTCATGCGATCAATTAAAAAACCTCCCACCCCCAGCATCTTCGGCTAGGGACGAGAGGTTGTTTCCAAATTCCCGCGGTACCACCCTAATTAGTGTTTCAAAAAACACTCCCTCATGGATCCGGTAACGGGGATGAACCGCCAAAAAGTACTGACGTGACCGCGTTCCTCTTTGGAGCAATGAGGCGAGTTCATTTGCTTCCCGGATTGACTCGCACCATCCGTCAATTCTCTGAGCCGGGAGAGGGCAAATTACTACTCCTCATCATCGCTGTCGCATTCAAAAGTTGTTTTTTAAGATTATATGAAAACAAACAGATCCGTGTCAACATTTTTCTCCAATTTCAACGCGGACGGACCGCCTGTTTTTCATACAAACCCGACCTATTGGACATGGACCTGCCTGGCGTCGCCCCACAAGCGCTCCAAGCCGTAAAATTCACGATCATCTTTGTGGAAAACATGGACAACCACATCACCGAGATCCATCAGAACCCAACGGGCATCCTGATAACCTTCCATCCCTTTGAGTTCCACGTTGTTTTCCAATAATTTTTCTTTGATTGCGGTGGCGATTGCTTGAACTTGTGTTTGCGAATTTCCGTGACAGATCACAAAATAATCCGCAAAGACGGATAATCCGCGAATATCCAGAACCGTGACATCTTGTGCTTTTTTCTCCTCGGCAGCGGTGGCTGCTAACTGAGCGATTTCCACGACTTTCAAACAGATTCCTCCCTTGAATCCTTTTGGGCAATCTGATCCAGCATGTGATTGCGTGCATCGAGTGTAAGCGGATAAACCTTCCGGCCTTTTTCGATCAAAAAGACAATGGTGTTGTCCAATGATTGAAGCACGGCCAGATTCAGGCTTTTTTCCGCAATCCTCCGGACTTCCTCCACCCCGGGAAATTGTCGGCCCGGCTCAATATAATCGGCCAGAAAAATGATCTTTTCCATTTTCGACATGTCAGGGCGGCCGGAGGTATGGTACCGGATCGCATTCAAGACCGTCTCATCCTCAATCCCGAACCGTTTCCGGGCCACGGCCGCGCCAACGGGGCCATGCCACAATTCTTTGTTGTACAGGAGCAAGTCCTGCCGCTCGTTTTCTTGTAAAATCCACTCGGTCAGTACTTCCCCGGGCCAAAACTTGCAAAAATCATGCAAAATGGCAGCCACTTCCGTTTTGTGCGGATCCACTCCCTCCCGCCTGGCCAGTTGAACGGCCGTTTCTGCAACACGAAGGGTATGCTCCCATCTTTTTTGAGGCAACTCTTTCTTTGTAGCTTGCTTTAAATACTCAAGATCCATACAACCCTTGCTCCTTTATATATTTGTATACGGAATCGGGGACAAGATAACGAACCGACCGGTTCAGCATGAGGCGCTCGCGTATGATGCTTGAGGAAATATTGGTTTCCACGGCGTCCGGAATCCACATCAAACGTTCTTCAATATATTCCGGCAACGCATCGTGATCAAACCCGGGGCGTCCAAGACCGATCACTTGAACATTTTGTATGATTTCCTTTATTTTATACCATTTTGGTAAATTTTTCACCATGTCCGCCCCCACTAGCAGAAAAAACTCAACATGAGGATTTTGTTTTTTCAGCTCCATGATCGTGTCCACCGTATAGGAGGGGCCGGAGCGCATCAACTCGATCGGATTGACTTTAAATTGCGGATGCCCCTCGATTGCCAGCTCCACCATTTTTTTTCGCTCCATGGCCGGGGTGACCGGTTTTCCTTGCTTGTGCGGGGGCTCGCCCGCAGGGATAAACCAAATCTCATGGAGGGATGCTGCTTCCCGTGCTTGTTCGGCGAGCAACAAGTGCCCGAAATGGATGGGATCAAAAGTGCCTCCAAAAATCCCTACCTTCATACCATCATTCATCCTTTAATCATCTTTTAAGGAATTGGCCAATGCTTGCTTCATCAAGGAAACGGGTGCGGGGACGCCCGTCCATTTTTCAAAGGCGATCGCCGCCTGATAAACCAGCATGCCCAATCCTTCATGCACCTTGGCTCCCTGTTGTTTGGCCCCTTTTAACAGCGCGGTCTCCCGCGGATGATAAATCAAATCGCTCACATATTGGCCTTCGTGGAACCATTCTGCCGGTACCGGTGTTGCATCCCGGTCGGGGTGCATGCCCACCGATGTGGTATTGATCACCAAATCGGCTTTTTCAATCACATCTTTTCCTTCTTTTAAAGAAACAGCCCGGGTTTGGGTAAACGAAGACAAGTGGTTTGCCAGGGCTTCTGCTTTTTCCACCGTCCGGTTTGCGATGGAAATTTCAGGAACACCTGCGGTTGCCAAAGCATACCCGACCGCCCGGGCGGCCCCGCCGGCTCCCAATATCACGGCTTTCAGCCCGGAAAAGGGAAGATCCCACTCTTCTTTCAGCGACCTTAAATAACCGGGCCCGTCGGTATTATATCCCACCCATTTTCCTTCTTCACACACGACGGTGTTGACCGCGCCGATCGCCCGGGCCGATTCATCGATCGCGTCCAAATGTTTCATGATCGCCACTTTGTGAGGGATGGTCACATTCCATCCTTTCACCCCGAGGGCCCGAAATCCATCCACCGCTTCCTTCAACCGTTCCGGTGCCACTTGAAAAGCCAGGTATACATAAGGCAATCCATGGCTCTCTAACGCCCGGTTCATCATCTCCGGTGACTTGGAGTGGCCGACCGGATCCCCGATCAGCGCCAGAAGTCCTGTTTGACTGTCCACTTGGGCTCCCCCCTCTTTTTTCTTTATTTATATAATGGACGGACGGGTGCTCACTCCGGTCCCCTCCGGAGCATAAACTTCAACCCACACCGCATTCTTACCACACGCCACCCATCCCAAGCCGGGAATGACAATGTCCGTCTTCTTCTCCCCTTTTAAATGGATCACGTGCTTTTTCAAAGGCGGCAAATTGTCCGGACGTTTGGGCGGGGACAACAATTTTCCGCGGTGTTTGTCCCACACTTCATCCGCTTTTTCCAATTTCGTCCGGTGAATGTATAACTGATTGGATAAATAACAAACAAACGACTGTCTGTTTCCCCGGACAAAGTCAAAGCGGACCAATCCTCCGAAAAACAACGTTTGTTGATCATTCAACTGATACACCCGCGGCTTGATCGTTTTGTGGGGAATCACCGATTTCAATTCCCCGGGCTCCACCCATTCGCTCACCCGGTCCTCCCGGACAATCCCCGGTGTGTCGACCAAAAATTTCCTGTCTTCCAACGGGATCCGGATGGCGTCCAAAGTCGTTCCCGGGTAAGGAGAAGTGGTGATGATCTCTTTTTCCGTGAGCTTGGCTTTTTTCAGAATTTGATTGATCAGGGTCGATTTTCCCACGTTGGTCGTTCCGATCATGTAGACATCCCGGTGATCTCTGTAAAATTCAATCGCTTCCATCACCTGCCGGATGCCAATCCCAACTTCTGCACTGATCAACACCACATCCACCGGACGAATCCCCAACTTTTTTGCCGACTGAAAAATCCATCCCCTAAGCCGTTCCCGTTTCACGCTGGGCGGGAATAAATCCACTTTATTGGCCGCAATCAAAACCGGAAGATTTCCGATCCGGCGAGCCAATCCCGGAATCCAACTTCCGGCGAAATCAAACAGATCCACCACCCATACCACAAAGCCCTCACTGCGGGCAATTTCGTCCAGGCGATGAAGATACGCATCCGGATCTTGTTCCACTTTGGCCATTTCCCCGTAATGGCGAATCCGGAAACAACGTTTGCACAAAACCACTTCCCGCGTCAACGCTTGTTCAGGGATATATCCCGCTTGATCCGGATCTTCGGTTTGCAGGGCAATTCCGCATCCTTCACAATGTTTCGTTTCTGAATCCAATCATCTGACTCCTTTCTTGTCCGTTTCTTTTCAACTTTTATGAATATCCCAGGGAATCAACCCCTTCTTTTCCAACAAATGAAAGACAAACCGTTCGACCCTCCGGTTTATTCGCGTGAAAAACCCGTCGACTTCGGAAACCGGCACCACCAAGATGGTGAAAAAGCCCATCCGGTTTCCGCCCAGCACATCCGTCAACAACTGATCCCCGATCACAACCGTTTCCTGTTTGGAAACCCCCAACTCTTTGAGCGCGCGGCGAAACGCAGCAGAAAACGGTTTTTTGGCCGCATGAATATAAGGGATTCCAAGCGGATCAGCAAATTGGGAAACCCGGGTTTTGGTATTATTGGATACGATCATCACTTTTAATCCCATTTGTTGCACTTCTTTCAGCCACTCCACCAACTCCGGGGTGGCATCGGGGCGTGTCGATTCCACCAAGGTGTTATCCAAATCCACAATGACTGCCTTGATATTGCGCTTTTTCAGTGCGGCAAAATCAATCTCATAGATCGATTGAACATACAAATCAGGTATCATTTGTTTCAACAAAGGCTACACCGTCCATTCAAAGCTTATCGGCAAATAATATATCACAGGCATAAAACTGTTTTCAAAAACTCCTCACCGGTCCAAATTCGCTTCTTGCTCTTTCCCGATTTTCTCTTGTTCCTCCAAAACGGCTAGGAACAAATCGGCATCGGATAAATATTGAAACCATGCAATCACTTCATCCGCATCTTGATCTATCACATTATACCCTTTATCCTCCAAAAGTTCACCGACCCGTTCAATCACATATCTGGAACGCATACCGATCCTCCTAATTTTTTTGCGATTTTCCATTTCGATTTTACTTCGAGTCCCAAGCACATTCAACCAAATCATCGGATAAATCGCTGGTACACCGCCCTTGCTAATGTTATAATTTTATTTGTATAGCAAATCTTTTTACAAAAAATATATTCCATGAGGTTCAGGCGATGAATTATTCATACTCATTCAAATTTTTGTGGTTGGGACAATCTTTGGCTAATTTGGCGGATTCATTTTACATGCTGGCCATTGTCACCCTGATTTACGGAAAGACGGGATCTGCCGCGATATCAGCTTTCATCCCGGTCATTCGCATCATCGCCAAGTTTATCAGCGGCATCATCTCGCCTCTGTTACTGGAACGTTACCGGCTGCTCCCTTTGCTCATCACTTCCCAAGGGAGCCAGACCCTTTTGTTGGGACTTTTGATCTTGAGCATCGATTGGTGGAAGGACTCCGCGTCATTGACGCTCGTCATTTGGCTGTTTATCATTCTCCTTGCTTTTTTTGACGGATAGACCAACCCGGCAAGAAATTCACTGGTTCCGCGTCTGGTCACCAAAGAGCAACTGGTGAAAGCCAACGGCCTTTTATCCACTTCGGACCAAACCGTCTTGCTGGTCGGCTGGGGAGCCGGAGGGTTGTTGGTTGAATTGCTTGGGGCCCATCAGGTGCTTTGGCTGACTGCCGTTTGTTTTCTCATTTCCACCCTTTCTTTGTTTTTCATTCATGATCCCCATCACAAAGAAAGGGTTTCGCCTGAAAAAACATCTCACCGGAAAGCGATGAAAGAGGGTTGGCTGCTGTTATTCAATCATCCGGTTCTGAAAAGGCTTGCAGCGATCGATTTTCTCGATTACACCGCTTCATCGGTATGGATCGGCGCCATCACCCTGACTTTTGTCGACAAAGTGTTGCACGAGCAGCATACCTGGTGGGGGTTTATCAACAGCAGTTACTTTTTGGGCACGATGATCGGCGGAATGTTGGTGATTCGTTACAGCCACTCCATTGAAAAAAGATTATACAAAATATTAATATTTTCAGGTTTTGCTTCCATCTTGTTCAAACTCATTTTCGGTTTCGTCACGTTCCCTGTCATTTCGCTCATCACCATCTTTTTGCTCAGTTTTCCCTATCAGGCAAAAGGCGTGGCCAAAAAGACACTGTATCAACTCCACACCACGCTGGACACCATGCCGAAAGTATTTTCGGCGCAATATGCGTTATGTTGTGTTGCATACGGCACTTCCTGCTTTTTGATGGGCTGGGTTGCCGACCACTTTTCCGTGCAATGGGTTTATATCATCGCCGCAGTCGCCAGCACCGTTGCCACCTTTGTCTCTTATCCGCTGAAAAAGTTCGAGGCACGAACCATTCCGGTCCGTTCCCAATCGATGCCCTGAGGAAAAAGGAGCGGGATATTCCCGCTCCTTTTTATTCTCAAATCCTTTCAATTTTTTCCATCTGACAGGGTGCATCCGTCATCGTCACCGCCGAATCCGTCATTCATTTTCTGCATTCTTTTTCAGATGTGTTGTTTCTGTTCTTTGTTTTTTTTTAAGTAATACCACAAAATAAAGGCTGCAGCGAACACCAGGATAATGGTGATCATCACTCCGACTTTTCGGGTCATGGCAAGAAAATGTTCAACCGTTTCCAAACTCCCGTAATTTCCGATAAACAACAAAAGCGTATTCCACGGGAACACACCCAGATAACTCAAAAGCCCGAACCGCCAGATGGAAATATCGCTGATGCCGGATATATAAGAGATATAATTCCCAAATCCGGTGGGACGTGACAGGGTGATGCTCCACTCTCCGTACTTTTGGAACCATTCCTGGGCTTTTTTCACTTTTTTCTCATCAAATTTCTTCTGGGTTAAATTTCCCAAATATTTCCCGATATAATAAGGAATCAAACTGAACACGACGTAAACCAGACTGTTCAGCGCACTGATCGCCACTAATTGCCACGTACTCACATCCATCAAATACCCGTAAATCAAAACAAAAGTCGCCCCGGGAAACGGAAGTGATGAAGCTTCAATCGCCGTTGCTGCAAAAAGCCCCCATACGCCACATTTCTCCAGAAAGTCCAATGCCGTTTGCAGCATATCTCCACTCCTCATTGACTATATGTTTCAAAGCCAGCCGCTCTGATTTTTTCTCGAAATAAAAAACCGAACCTTATCAACAATTCGATTTCATTATAACATACTACAAATAGAAGAAATAAACATGAATGAAACCGGCTTATCTAATGCTTGACGACCTCCGCTTCCACTTCCAACCGTACATTCCCCCGAAGCGCATTGGAAATCATGCAATTCTTCTCGGCCAACTCCACCGCCCGCTCGATTTTTTTCAGCTCTTCGTCCGTCGTTCCTTCTTCCAAAATCAATTTCGGGCGATGAATGATCGCTTCAAAGGTGAATTTTTTATCCACATGGACAATGCCTTCGGTTTCCAGCGACAATTCACGAACCGGCATGTTTCCTCTTTCAATCATCGCCGCCAACGTGATGAGATAACACGTGGCGGCCGCACCGATCAACATTTCATCCGGATTGGTTCCGACACCGGGGCCGTCCATCTCTTTTGGAATGGAAATCGTCTGTTTCAAGTTTCCCGCTTCAATCGTGCCTTGCCCGTTTCTGCCTCCATCCCAGCTTGCCTTCAAATGAAAATGATGTCGTGCCATTTTTCATCACCTGTCTTTTTTATATGAAATCATCTGCATCAATGGTTCGTTACTTTCAGCTTCCACCTTCGTTTGTTAATAAATCCATTTTAACAAGAATCGGAACCAATACCAGTGAACAACCCTTGAAAGTCTCACACAAAGATCAGGTCTTTGGGGAAGGAAGTCAACAGTTCCGCGCCGTCTTTGGCAATATAAACATCGTCTTCAATCCGGACCCCGCCGACTCCGGGAACATAAACCCCCGGTTCAACGGTAAACACCATTCCTTCTTTCAGAGGATGGTCATTTTTCCCGTGAAGGGAAGGATATTCATGAACACTGATTCCGAGCCCGTGCCCCAACCGGTGCGTGAAATAAGCCCCATAGCCGGCATCGGAAATCTTTTTCCTGGCGATTTGATCCAGATCACCCATGCGCACACCGGGCCGTGCCGCATCGATGGCGGCTTGTTGCGCTTCCTGGACAAGCAAATAAATTTCCCGTTGTTTGGAACCGGCCGATCCAAACGCCACCGTCCGGGTGATGTCCGAACAATATCCGTTCCAGACGACCCCCAGGTCAAACAATACCAAATCCCCTATTTTCAGGCGGTTCAGCCCCGGATTTCCGTGCGGCAATGCGGTTTTCTCGCCAAATAACACCATGGTGGGAAAGGACATGGCGGCGACGCCTTTTTTCTTCATGGCAAGTTCAATTTGTGCCACGATGTCCATCTCCGTACAACCCTCTTTTAAATGCTCAATCCCGACTTGCACCGCTTCATCCGCCAAGCGGGCCGCTTCCTTCAAAATCTGCCGTTCCCGCTCATCTTTGACCAAACGCAATTGGTTCAGCGTTTCGTCCAAGGAGCAAAACCGGACTTCTTCCGCCAGGGTTTGAAGTTCTTGGGACCTTGCGTAGGAAACCACATGTTCTTCGATCGCGATATTTAGACGGTTTTTGAAAGAACGGCGGCTCCACTCCTCACGGATCAATGCCCACGGGTCCTCCGCATCATCATAGCCGATCACGTGACCGGTCCAACCGGCTTCCCTCGCGGCTTGTTCTTCCATTTTCGGACAAACTAAAAAAGATTCCGCTTGTGGAAACACAAATAACCCCAACAATCGTTCATGGGGGTGGCACATAAAGTTGGTGAAATAATATACATTCTCCGGCGAATGGACAAAAGCCGCATCGATTCCTCCGGCTTTCAGCCAGTCCGTCAACCGGTCGAGTCGTTGTTGTTGGATCATTTTTTCTCCCTCTTTTTTAATCAAATCATACCACAACCGAACCTTTTCCAACAAATTAACCGGTCAAGCCCGTCATTTGTCAAAAAATTAATGGTTTCGATCGAAAAAATAAGGGAATATATAGTATTTATAAAATATTATGATTCATCTTGCTGTGAAGGAGGACACCTGCCATGAATCATAACGGATACTTGTGTGAACATTGCGGGAAAGAGGAAGCCAAATATGAAGCGCGTTTTGTTTTGGAGGGAAAAAACATTTTGCTTTGCGAACGTTGTTTGAAACACTTTGATTCATCCCATTGCCCGCCGGTATTTCACACCGAAGCCGGTTGGGATTGGAAAACGCAAAAAAGGGCTTAATCCCCGCAGAATAAAAAGGGGCTTCCCGGGGAAAACGCCCTTTTTCCATTGGCCCTTTTTAAAAAATCCCCAACCGGCCGATCCGGTGAGCCGCCTCTTGCAGACGTTCTTCCGAGGTCAACAATCCGACCCGGACATACCGGTCTCCCTGCTGTCCAAAGCCCACGCCCGGAGCGACGACCACGTGCGCTTTTTCGATCAACAGATCGGAAAACGTCTCCGAATCATATCCTTCGGGGACCGGAAACCAGCAAAAGAAGGAGCCTTGCGGTGCTTCCACCTTCCAGCCGATTTCCCTCAAATGACGGATAAAGAGATCCCGCCTTCTTTCATACATCCCGACCAATTCACGCACACAGTCTTGCGGCCCCAAAAGCGCTTTGGCCGCCGCTTGTTGAATGCCGCCAAACAAGCTGCAATAAAAGTGATCCTGGATCAGGTTGATGGACCGGATCACTTCTTCATGCCCGACAGCAAAAGCGATTCTCCAGCCGGCCATGTTGTAAGTTTTGCTCATGGTGTAAATTTCGACGCCAACGTCTTTGGCCCCCGGCGTTTGCAAAAAACTGCGGGGTTTCTGCCCGTCAAAACCGATGGCGGAATAAGCAAAATCATGAACCACCAAAACATGATGCCGTTTGGCAAAACGCACGGTCTCTTCAAAAAACGCCGCATGGGCCAAAGCACCCGTCGGATTATTGGGATAATTGAGAAACATCAATTTTGCCCGGTCCGCACTTTCGCGGTCGATTTGCCCGTAATCCGGCAAAAACCCGTTTTCTTTCAAAAGGGGCATCATGTACATCCGGCCGCCGGCCAAGGCAATTCCCGACCAATAATCCGGATACCCCGGATCGGGAACCAATGCCACATCCCCCGGATTTAAATAACACTGCGAAATTTCAACCAATCCGGTTTTTCCCCCGAACAACACCGCCACTTCTTTCTCCGGATCCAGCCGGACCCCGTACTCGCGATCATAAAATTGGCTGACGGCTTCTTTTAAAAAAGAAAAACCGTGAAACGGCGGGTATTTATGGTACTTGGGATTTGAAGCCGCTTCTTGCAGTTCCTTGACAATATGGGGAGGTGTGGGTTGATCCGGGCTTCCCTGTCCCAGATTGATCACATCATGGCCTGCTTCCACCGCCCTCCCCACTTTTCGGACCAGTTTGGCAAAAAATTGCTCCGGCAATCGTTTTAAGGCATCAGCTTGTTCAAATCTCTCCATCCTGACCACATCCCGTCTATCCAAATATTCTTGAAAATATATTGAATTATGTTATATGTTAAAAGAAAATCTGTCAAAGGATCTGGAGGAAAACCATGCAAAAAACCGTTGCCTTGATTCAAATGGACATTGCCTACGGACGGCCGGAAGCCAACCGGAAAAAAGTGGAGGAAAAAGTCGCGCAGGCGATGGAACAACAACCGGATTTGATCATGCTTCCGGAACTTTGGGACACCGGATACGATTTGACAAGGCTGGATGAAATCGCGGATGACCACGGTCAAACCAACAAAGCCTTCTTGCGGGATCTCGCCCGAAAACATCAAGTGGCCATCATCGGCGGCTCCGTTTCCAACCGGGAGGAAACCGGTACGTATAATACATTGTATGCCTTCGATCCTGCCGGCAAGCAGACGGGGGAATACAAGAAAGTGCATTTATTCCGTCTGATGGAAGAAGAAAAATATCTGAAAGCCGGCGATCAGGAAGGGGTCTTCCCATGGGGCGACCTGTTGTGTGCGGCAGCCATTTGCTATGATATCCGCTTTCCGGAATGGATCCGGAAAATGGTGCTCCGCGGCGCCCATGTGTTGTTTGTGCCGGCCGAATGGCCCGGGCCGCGGCTTTCTCACTGGCGTCACCTTTTAATCAGCCGCGCGATTGAAAACCAATGTTATGTCGTCGCTTGCAACCGGACGGGAAAAGATCCGAACAATACATTCGCCGGCCATTCCATGGTGGTGGATCCGTGGGGAGAAGTGATTGCAGAAGCCGGAGAAGACGAAGAAATTCTTTTTGCTGATCTGGATTTGTCCTTGGTGCAAAAAGTCCGTTCCACCATTCCGGTCTTCACGGACCGCCGGCCGGAACTCTATGAATAAATAATATCCGCTGCTCCGCGAGTCTCTTTTTCAAAAAAAGGGACTCTTTTCATGAAATCCGCAAAAAGCGCCGGGTGTTTTCCCGCACTTGCCCGGCAACTTTTTCAAACGGCAATCCTTTCAACCGGGCCAGCTCTTTCAAAACCGCCCAAACCATCGGGGGTTCGGTTCGCTTGCCTGCAAATGGATGTTCAAAAGGCCAGGGACCGTCGGTTTCGGCCATGATCCGCTCCAGCGGATAACTCCGGGCCACTTGACGCGTTTTTTCATTGTAAAGGAGGTCTGGCGTAAAAGAAACATAATATCCGGACTTCTCCATCCGTTTTAACGTCTCCGGATCGGTTTTCAGCCAATGAAAATGAACACGGCGGATGGAAGTTTCCTCCAGCAAGTCGCAAATCAGCGGCACGTCTTCATGCACCCCGTGCAAAATCACCGGCTTGTCCCACTCATCCGCCCATTTCAACAGGGTTTGCAAGATGTGGAGATATGCCGGCTTGTCAAATGGCTTTCCTTCTTTTTTCCGCTCACGCTCCAGATAATAGGGAAGCCCCGCTTCACCGATGGCATCGATCTCCTCCCGGTGGGCATTCAGAAATGAAAACCACTTGTCACGGTCAAAACAAGGCGGCTGTTCCGGATGAAAACCGCAAGCGGCAAAAACCTTGCCCGGAAATCTTTTCTTCAGTTGCAACGTGCGCCGGCTGGACGGAAGATCCATCGACACCGCGATCACCCCTTCCAACCGTGCGTCGGATAAAAACCGCTCTATTTCCGAATCCTCGTATTTCTCCAAATGAATATGCGCATCCCAATACACTTTTGATTCCTCCGTAAACATAAAAAAAGAAACAGGCGGATCCGTTTTTTGATCCGCCTGTTGGCCAAACGTTTTTCCCCTCCCGCGACGGCCGGATTAAAAATCAAAGTTGTCCGGATCCGGACCATACCGGTGATTCTTGTTCAGTGCATCCAACTTGTCCATATCTTCCCGGCTCAACTCAAAGTCAAACACATCTGCGTTTTCTTGGATCCGATGCTCTTTGACTGATTTGGGAATGGTCACGACCCCGTGCTGCAAATCCCAGCGCAATACGATTTGGGCCGGGGTTTTTCCGTATTTTTCCGCCAACTCCTTGATCACATCCACCCGGACCACTTCGCCTTGCATCAGAGGACTCCATGCTTCCAATTGAATGTTTTCCTCATTGCAATAGGAAAGCAGTTCTTTCTGGGTCAAATAGGGATGAAACTCCACTTGGTTCACCATGGGTTTGACTTTGGCATCCGACAGTAAATCTTTCAAGTGGTGAACTTGGAAATTGCTGACCCCGATCGCTTTGACCAATCCGTCTTCGTAAAGTTTCTCCAAGGCTTTCCAGGTTTCTTTATATTTCCCTTTCACCGGCCAATGGATCAAATAAAGATCAATATATTCCAACCCCAGTTTCTTGCGGCTTTCTTCAAAAGCTTGAAGCGTCGACTCATAACCTTGGTCATCATTCCAAACTTTGGTGGTGATGAACAGGTCTTCTCTTGATACCCCGGATTCTTTGATGGCTTTTCCGACACCTTCCTCATTTTTGTAAACCGCTGCCGTGTCAATCAACCGATATCCGGTTTGAATTGCCGCTTTGACTGCGTTTTGCACTTCTTCACCGTCTTTGGCTTTCCAAACCCCCAGTCCCAACCGGGGCATTTCCACACCGTTTGCCAGTTTGACTGTGTCTGAAAGCTTTTTGGGGTTTGCCATAATATCCCTCCATCTTTTTTTCGATGCCTTCTCATTTTAGTCAATGCAAAATGATCATGCAAACGATCATATGAACGTTTAAAGCGAAAAAAAGACCCACCAGCCGGTGAGTCATCCCTCATTTTTACAAATGCATTGTATTATAAAGCATGATCCAAACGGAACCTGCCACCACAACCACCGCAATGAAAACGGCAAACCACATGTTGATAACCTGAAAGAATTTCACTCTTCCTTCGGTGAGGTGCATGAAGAAAATGAGCTGAATGATGAATTGCACGAAGGCCAGAGCAAAAATCACCGTGATTTTGACAGACTCGGAAAACGGCGCTTTGAGCGTCACACCGAGTGCGGCAAAGGTCAAAAGGAGTGACAACAGGAAACCGATAATATGCTGTTTGGGCGAAAGATCATGTTGTTTCATTGTCACATCACTCCCATCAAATAAACCGCCGTAAAGATAAAGATCCACACAACATCAAGGAAATGCCAGTAAAGACCGGTGATAAACGCTTTTCTCGCCGTCATGGGCGTAAAACCGCGGCGGGAAATCTGCAGCATGACCGCCAACACCCATACAATCCCCAAGGATACATGCAAACCGTGCGTCCCGAGCAAGGTGAAAAAGGCAGACAAAAATGCACTGGTTCCGATGGTTGCCCCTTCATTCACATATGCGATAAACTCATGAATCTCCATGTAGAGAAAGCCGAGACCCAGCAAAAGCGTGACACCCATCCATGCCATAAATCCCTTCTGCCGATCCTTTCTCATTTCCAACATGGCAAGCCCGCACGTAAAGCTGCTGGTCAAAAGAAGGAGCGTTTCCATCATAAATTCTTTGACTTCAAAAAGCTCCCGCGAGGACGGGCCGCCCGCCGTCTGATGATGATAAACCAAATACGCGGCAAACAACGTGGCAAACAAAACAACTTCCGCCCCCAGGAAGATCCAGAAGCCGAAAATTTTCATCCGGCCTTCCTTCGTTGAATATTCCAAAGGCATCTTCATTCCCTCCTTCTTCCTTTGATCAACCGGCCCTTAAATCTTTTTCAATTTCTTCCACCTGGATATAATGATCGGCGTCATAATCGTTGAACGTGCGCCACAGCATCGATCCGAAGATTCCCAACAAGCCGATGACCACCAAGAGATACCATTCAAAAACAAACCCGAATCCGGCAACAAACATGAACGCCGCAAAGATGACCGGCATTCCGGTGTTATTCGGCATATGAATCGGTTGAAGCGGCTCGTCGCTGTCTTTGCGGTTTTCTTTTTTCCGGTACCAGAAGTCATCCTGCTTCTTCACCACAGGAATGCGGGCAAAGTTGTAATGCGGAGCCGGTGACGGAATGGACCATTCCAACGTGCGTCCGTTCCACGGATCCCCGGTCGTATCCCGCTCGCCGTAACGCGCACTGTAATAGATGTTGTAAGCCAGGATGAGAAAACCGATTCCCATCACGAAAGCGCCCACGGTGCTGATAAAGTTGCCCGCCGTCCAACCCGCTTCGGCCGGATACGTGTAAATGCGCCGCGGCATCGCCTGGAAGCCCAGGATATATTGCGGGAAAAAGCAAAGATGAAACCCGATGAAGAAGGTCCAAAACGACCATTTCCCCAGCCGCTCGTCCAGCATATGCCCGAACATCTTCGGCCACCAGTAAGTGAGTCCCGCCATACATCCGAAGACCGTTCCGCCGATTAATGCATAGTGGAAGTGGCTGATCAAAAAGTACGTGTTGTGGAATTGGTAATCCGCCGCTGCTGCCGCCAGCATCACACCAGTGATCCCGGCGATCAGGAAGGTGGGAATAAATCCGGTTGCCCACAACATCGGCGTGGTGAATTCAATCCGTCCTTTGTGCATGGTAAACAGCCAGTTAAAGATTTTCACACCGGTCGGAATGGCAATCAGCATGGTGGTGACGGAAAAGACCGAGTTGATCCAAGGTCCGGAACCCATGGTGAAAAAGTGGTGAACCCACACGAGAAAACTCAAGCCCGTGATCAAAATCATCGACCAAACCATGGCGCCATATCCGAAGAGCCGTTTTCTGGCAAAAGTCGTAATCACATCCGAGAAAATCCCGAATGCGGGCAAAATCACCAGATACACTTCGGGATGTCCCCAAATCCAGAACAGGTTGGCCCACATCATCGGCATACCGCCGCCGTCAATGGTGAAGAAATGGGTGCCGAACAGCCTGTCCATGCTGAGCATCGCCAAAGCAACGGTTAAAACGGGAAACGCAAAGACAATGATGACAGATGCAATCATCGTCGACCAAGTAAACATCGGCATTTTCATCAGTTTCATTCCCGGTGCACGCATCTTGATGATCGTGACGATAAAGTTGATCCCGGTCATCAAGGTGCCGATCCCGGATATTTGAAGTCCCCACAGATAGTAGTTGATTCCGGGGCCTGCGCTTAAATCATTGCCTGCCAGCGGAGTGTAGTTGGTCCATCCGGCATCCGGAGACCCCCCGATGACAAAGGACAGGTTGAAGAGCATGGCTCCGGCAAAAAACAGCCAGAAGCTGACCGCATTCAACACGGGGAACGCAACGTCCCGCGCACCGATCTGAAGCGGAACGATGATATTCATCAAACCGATCAGAAACGGCATGGCCATAAAGATGATCATGATGGTTCCGTGCGTCGTAAAAATCTCGTTATAATGCTGGGCATTGAGAAAATTCATATCGGGCAGGGCCAATTGGGTCCGCATCAACAGTGCGTCTACCCCGCCCCGGAAAAACATCAACAACGCACAAATCAAATACATAATCCCGATTCTTTTATGATCCACCGTGGTTAACCATTCTTCCCACAGCCAACGCCACTTTTTAAAGTAGGTCAGCACAAACAGAATTCCCAATGTGACAAGAACAATGGATATCTCCGCAATGACAATCATCGGTTCATTGGTAATCAAAAACGGGTCCGGTATCTTAAACTTGAACAGATCCACTTCGTTAGCCCTCCTTTGCTCTAATGGTGGCTTCCATGGCTACCGTGATGATCAGTGCCTGCGGAGCCCTGATGATCCGATCCATGGGCATTTGTTTTTTCTTTTTCTTCCGGGAAAGAAGAGTAAGTTTTCTCCTCCACCAGTCCCGGTTCGAGCAACTGCTGATACTCCGTCTCCGTCATGGCCGGTGCAGATTTTTTCACGCTTTGCACCCATTGATCAAAGTCCGGAGCCTGAACGGATTCCACATCAAAGGTCATATGCGTAAATCCTTCACCGGAAAAATTGGCGCTTCTGCCCTGATACACGCCCGGCCGGTCCGCCTCCAGCCACAAAACCATCTCCATATCCGGCATCGTGTACTCTTGTCCGCCCAATTCAGGGATCCAGAAAGAGTTCATGGGCCCGACCGCATTCAATTCGAATTTGACCGGCACCCCGGCCGGAATCTTCAAGTGGTTGACAGTGGCAATCCCTTGTTCCGGATATTTGAAAATCCATTTCCAGTCAGCCGATGTCACCTGGATCACCATCGGTTCCTTGTGAGGACTCGGGGATGTTTCCAAGTCAAACGTGGCCTTCACCGTGGGGACGGCCAACAAGGCGACAATCACCACCGGGATCAAGGTCCAGACCACTTCAAGCTTGCGGCTTCCCTCAATATCCGGCGGCTCGTAACCTTCGTTTTCCGGCTTTGCTCTGTATTTCACAATCATGTAAACAAACAAGACGGAAACCGCGACGAAAATAATCATCATCAAAATCACAGACCACAAGATCAAGTCATACTGTTTTTGTGCCACGGGACCTTGCGGATTCAAAATGCCTGTTTTCATCGAACAGCCCGTCAACAGAAACAGGAACAATCCCGTCAGCGGCATCCATCGCAGCAGGCGCTTTTTATTCATTGCTGATACCCCATCCTTCCTTGCGTAAATAAACATCATCGCCTGAATACAATAGAAAGAATATTTTTACAAACAATGGATAAAAATAGTAAACTCTCACAATAATTGCTTACGGTTTTTACTAGAGACATTGTATAGAAAAAAATGTGCAATTGATCACATGAAATATGACATTTCCGTAAATCTTTTCTTGAAAATGCCAGGAAAATAATGGTTACTCATAAAATTTTTTGTTTTTCGGCCCGATTCCGCCGGTTATTGTTTATATTTTTATAAAAACTTCCCATCTTCGTTCTCCTTTCCTTTTTCCGTGCCGACCGCTACAATAGGGATAAATTGACGGAAGGAGCTGACACGAGGATGGACAAGAAAAAGCCGCTGCTTCAGATCTCCCTTCTGCTCATCCTGGCCGTCCTGACCGTTTATGCGATCTGGTCTTTCAGGAGTTCCCCCTCCAAATCCCAAAACCCGCAAAACATGACCGCCGAAGAATATATTGCGTCCCATGCGCTTCCCAAACAGTCCCAAGCGCCGGGATTTGAGCTGCCCGGCATTTTTCAAGAGACGGTCCGGTTTTCCGCGGACTCCGGTAAACCCGCGATCATTAATTTTTGGGCGACTTGGTGCGAAAACTGCAAACGGGAGATGCCGCTGTTGGAGAAGGTTTACCAATCCAAACAGGATCAAGTCCAAATCATCATGGTTCACACCACGCATCTGGACCGGAAAGAGGCGGCACAACAATACATAAAACAGCATGGCTACACCTTCCCGGCGGGTCTGGACACGGATGGCCGGGTTTCCGATCTTTATCGCGTGTCGGCCTTGCCCCAAACGTTTTTCATCGACAAAAACGGGCGCATCATCCACCACCAAATCGGCGAACTCACCCCAGCCGTGTTGGATCAACAACTTTCCAGGCTGATTGAACCGTAAAACACAAAAAAAGCGGGATCTCCGCGGTTGGGAGATTCCGCTTTTTCATTCGGCCTCAAAACCGAAATATACAAATAAGAAGATAAAAAATTAAGATTAGCAAATATTTTTATCTAATTCCCATAATTCATTGCATCAAACGGCTTCTATTTCTTATACTTGTACTAGATACCTGTGAATCATCGTTCACCAACCGCCCCCGACGGATCAACGGGTTCGTATTCAGAAGATCGGAGGAAGATCAAGGTGAAGCGTAAAATTGTTTTGAAGTTGGATAACAACGCCAAACAGATTTTGTTGCACGCTTTAAAGAAACATAAGACTTTGCGAAAGGTGGAATTGAAGCGAAACCCGGACAACAGCTGCCCTTCCCTTTATTTTGATGAAGCGAAAATTTTGGAAGATTTGGCGAATCAAGTGATCGAACAGTGGAATCAAGCATTGCCCAGCATCCCTTCCACCCCTCGCAAATAACCGGTTCAAGGCGATGTGTTACCGCATGGCACCGCCTGATTCAAAACATCCGTCCCGTCGTTTCGCTCCGGCAAAGGGAATCCGTTCAGGATTCCCTTTTCATTTCCCGTATTATTTTCCCGTGATCAGATAATGGTAGGGAAGACGCTTCATCAGCTTGGCCAATCCCAAGGAAAAAAGCGTCACGACGAACAACATGATGAAAAACTCCGTCCAGGAGGCAGCTGGGAACAGCTTGGAACTGACTTGGCTCCATAAGTTTAACAACATCGGATGAATCAAATACAGGCCAAACGAATATTTCCCCAACATATACATCCAGGAAAACTTCCATTTGCAAAACATCTGATACAGCAGCATCAGCGTGCAAATCGAATAAGCAAAAACCGAATAATTAAAGAAGCCGGTGTGTTTGCGGACGAATCCCTCGATCATCATCGCAACGGCCGAGGCCAGATAAAAGAGGACCGTCGCCGAAAAAGGGATTTTTTTGACATATTGGTATACCTGGTCGGCATGTTGGCCGATCCAACCGCCCAGACAAAAGTAGAATAACCAAACCGGAAAGTAATACATGGCATTTTGGTTATAGGACGCAAGCCACGGCAACTTGTCCACCACTTCCCACCAAGTCATGCTTCCGGCGATCACATTCACGAGCAGTGAGAAGGCAACCACCGTGATGCCTCCAAACTTGCGGAATGCCCAGATCAAAACGGGAAGCAACACATAAAATTGAACCATGACCACCAAGAAATACAAGTGATAATAGGCGCCTCCCGTAAAAATCGCCTCAATGCTTTTGATTCCCGGCCCGGGAGCGGTTTCCGGATGAACCATTTTTCCGTAAATCAGATAGATGACCGACCAGATCAGATAGGGAATCAGGATATACATGGTGCGCTTTTTAAAGAAGCTTTTGACCGGAAACGGTTCATTGTCATAGTACCGGTAGAACAAAAACAAGCCGGAGATCATAAAGAAAACCGGAACACAAAACCTGCCCAACTGATTGATCGCAAAAAACACGCCCCCGTCTGTCAATTGATGAAATGAACGCATGCTAAAAGCGGTTACATGAATCAAAATCACGGCCAAAATGGCGACGCCTTTCATGTAATCCGCTTCTTCAATTCTTTTTTTCATCCCGATCCTCCTCTTGCTGCAAAACATTTCCCCAATCCTTAAGACACAGCCAATGCACTGATAAACAAAAAAATGATCCCTAAAAGGGATCATTTCATCTTCATCTCCAGCATAACATATTTGCCCGCAACAATTAATAGTCAGAAAAATTTGTCCATAAGTTTTAAATATTCATCCAAGATCTCTTCCTCGCTTGGCAATCTTTTTCCCAATCATTAACCTTTGACGAACAGAAATATTTCCTTTAAAATTTTCAAAGATAATATTCGATGTTTTTTCTATAATTGTTCCAAAATTTTAACGACAAGCCTTTTTTTCTGCTGGATTTTTATTTTTTTCCAAAGTATTTCACCTAATCAATCAACCAGCCAGGCAATCAGGCAACATTCAAGGAGGGATCATCACATGGAAGCAGCAGTGGAAATTGAAGAAAACATAGCGGAATCGGCACCCACGAAAAAACATCCTCCCGGACTCAAACTGCTTTTTTTCACGGAGATGTGGGAACGATTCAGTTACTATGGATTGCGGAGTTTGTTGATCTTGTATTTAACCGCCAGTCTGGTCAGCGGCGGTTTGGGATTTGATCCTGCGACCGCATCGATGATTTACGGCTTTTACACCGGCGCTTGTTATTTCACACCGCTTGCCGGCGGCTGGCTGACCGACCATTTCATCGGAAAACGCCTGGCCATCACCATCGGGGGTGTCACCATGGCGCTCGGAAACCTGGTGCTGTTCATTAACCAGAGTCAGGCGGCGTTATATATCGGACTGGCGCTGATCATCCTGGGGAACGGTTTCTTTAAACCCAATATCTCCACCCTCTTGGGCGAACTTTACAGCGAACAAGACAAACGGCGCGATGCAGCGTTTACGATTTTTTACATGGGCATCAACCTGGGCGCCTTGTTTGCCCCGCTCATTTGCGGTTTTTTGGCCGAAGATTTCTTTAAAACCACCGTCAACGGAGTGGTGCAATACGGCTTTAAATACGCTTTTCTTGCCGCTGCCATCGGAATGATCGCGGGACAACTGGCTTTTAACCTGTTGGGAAAACGCTATTTGGGGGACATCGGGATGAAACCGGCCGGCAAGAAAACGGCCGCCAATCCCAAAGCCAACGAACCGTTGACCAAAAAGGAAAAACAACGGACACTGGCCATCATCCTCATCACTTGTTTTGTCGTCTTTTTCTGGGCCGGTTTTGAACAAGCAGGAAGCTCCATGACGCTTTACACCCGGGACTTTATCGACCGGACCCTCTTCGGATGGGAAATCCCCATTTCCTGGTTCCAATCGGTCAACCCGTTGTTTATCATTCTGCTGGCACCCTTGGTTTCCATGCTGTGGACCAAACTGGCCAACTCCAAGCGGGGAGATTTGCCCGTTCCCATCAAAATGGGGCTGGGAATGGTTCTTTTGGGCACAGGCTTTTTGATTCTGATGGCTGCCGTGCTTCAAACCGGCAGTGATGCGGAACATATCACGGTCAAAGCCAACCTGCTGTTTATTGTGTTCACTTATTTGTTCCATACCTTGGGAGAACTTTTCTTGTCTCCGATCGGGCTTTCCTTGGTCAGCCGCATTGCGCCGGTCAAACTGGCTTCGCTTCTCATGGGAGTCTGGTTGGCCAGCACCGGGGTGGCCAATATCTTGGGCGGCCAAATCGCTGCACTGACCACATCGTTCGGCTTCATGGAGATTTTCGCCATCATTGGAGGACTGGCCATCTTCTTCGGCCTCTTGTTGATTTCCATCAACCGCATCCTGGTGCGGATGATGGACTGACCGGAAAAAAGGGAGGGAACCAGGTTCCCTCCCTTTTTATCCGCCTTTTAAAATCATGACCGTTAAAATCGAACCGGCAATCACCAACAGAACCGGGGCGCGAAAAACCGCCAACAGGGCGGCGACCAGACCGCCGATCAGTCCGGTGGAAGGATTTTCGGCATCCACGCTTAAGATCCCGGGAAAAATCAAAGCGCCCAGTGCAGCATAAGGAATGAAGCCCAACCAGTCATTCACCCGTTTGGGAAAAGTGAAGCGCCCGATAATGAGGACCGGCAACCATCTCGGGATCAAAGTCACCACTGCCATGCCGAGGATGATCAAGAATTCATTCATCAGTCTCCCTCCGTTTCAGAACCAAACCTGCCAGGCTTCCCAATACGGTTGCCAGCACAATCGACCAGCCGCTGCTTGTAAATTGGCTGAAAAGGTAACAAAGAAGCATGGAAAGAACGCTGATCAACCCGATTCTCCAGTTCTTCCGCACGGATGGCACCAACAGCCCGATGAACATGGCATACAAAGCAATGGACATGCTTTCCCCGATGACCGGCGGAATAAAATCCCCGAGGAGCGCGCCCGACAAGGTGCCAAAAATCCACGATCCGTAAGCGGTGAGCATCAAACCCGCCAAAAACCCGGGACCGGCTTTTTCTTTATGAAAAGAAGCCACACTGAACGTTTCATCCGTGATCCACGAAGACAAAACCCACTTCCATTGATTCGGGACGGATTTTATTCCGTTCATCAGAGATAAACTCATGATAAAATGCCTGAAATTTAAAATAAAGGTCGCCAAGATAATCTCCATTGCCCCCACTCCGCCTGCCAACATCGACACGGCCATGAATTGGCTGGCTCCGGCATAAACCATGACACTCATCAGCACCGTGTGATAAAGAGAAAGACCGGATTGGGTGGAAATCAGGCCGAAAGCAACCGCCACCGGGAGATAACCGATGACGATGGGAACGGACTTTAAGACTCCCTCCGCAAAACCCTGTTTAATCCCCCGCCATGCTTCATGCCCCTGCTGATTGATCATCTGCTTGTCCAATCCTTTCAAGCTGATTCCACAAAAGTTTTATTTATTAGTATATTATAAGTTGATATAAAAAGACAGGAAACCGATTTGGAGCCAAAGCATCATGTTGTGCGGACCGCCGCGCCCGACCGGACGGTTGATCGGCTGCATCAAAATCTTTTTGGTCTTGCGATAAATCTCACAAACCCATCGGCCTTTCCATGATAGAATAAAATGTTCACCATCACTCAAAGAAAGGAGAAGCATTCTTGAACCGGATCATGCTGTTTCTTCATCTCTTGGGAGCCGTCGGCATGGGCTTCTATTTGTTATTGCCCTTCTTCTTGCGCAAAACGTGGTTACAAAACCGGGGGGTTCTGCAAGTTTATTACTGGATGAACTTCACCGTCCAATGGATTTTGGTCGCTCAATTCGTCACGGGCCTCATCATGTATCTTCAAGGAAATTATCCGGTATTGTGGATCATCCTTGTGGCGGTTGTATTTACCGGTGTGGGCGCATTTGGCGGGATGTTCGGATATTATTGCCGGAAAGCTCCCCCGTCCTTTGAAGAGGACCGGACCGGCTGGCTGAAAAAAGTGCGCTTTCATGCCATCCTGACCTCGATTTGCATGTATCTGATCCTTGTGTTGATGAAATTCCCATATGGTTGGTAAGAAAACAGCCTCCTTTGCTCCGGGCTTAAACCCGGGACAAAGGAGGCTTTCTTCATCGTCCGGATCCACTGGCTTCTTCCGGCATCACCGGACGATCCAAGTGATATAAACGGCGGTAACGTGGCAAACAGGCAAGCAGTTCTTCATGCGGACCGATCATTTCAATCCTTCCGTTTTCAATAAAGACCACCTCATCCATTTTTTCCACTCCCGTCAAATGGTGTGTAATCCAGATCAGGGTTTTTCCGGCGGCAACCTGAAAAATCGTCGCAAGCAAATCCCGTTCCGTCCGGGGATCCAGTCCCACCGTCGGCTCATCCAAAACCATCACGGGCGTGTTTTGCAGCAATATCCGGGCCAATGCAATCCGTTGCCGTTCCCCGCCAGAAAATCGCTCTCCCGTTTCCATCATCGGGGTGTCATACCCCAGGGGCAGGGATTCGATCAGTGCATCCAGTCGGACTTGCCGGGCCACCCGGCGGACTTCTTCATCGGTCGCATCCGGTTTGCCCAGCCGGATATTATTGGCTACGGTGGTGTCAAACAAATGCGGCCGCTGGTTTAACACGGAAATCACTTTTGAAATTTCCCCGCCGAACCGGACGGCATCCACCCCGTTGATGGTCACCTGTCCGCGTTCGGGAGCCAACATGCCCCGGATCAGTTTGATGAGGGTCGACTTTCCGGCTCCGCTCCGTCCGATCAATGCCACTTTCTTCCCGTGGGGAATATCCAGGGAAATGTTGTCCATGCTCCATTCATCAGCACCTTCATACCGATGGGACACCTTTTTCAACCGGATATCCGCTTTTTGTTTCGCCTTTTGCAACTCTTCTTCCGCAACTTCCGGTTCGGATGGCGGAACGAAACCCGATCTGCCGAAACGATGTATCCTGTTCAGCGAATGGCGGTATTGCGGAATTTTTTCCACGGCTTCGGACACCGGAAGAAACACATCCGTCAACGGAAAGACAATCAACGTAAACGCGGCAATCATGGGGGCGGCAAGTTGGCCGTTTTGTGCGTGGCCACCGGCCCAGGAAACCATGAAGATCACCAGGACTCCGAGCATGACTTGTCCGACCAGCGTTCTCCACTGCTTCCAGCGCTTTAACCTTCTCTCCTCAACAGCCAACCGGTCTTCATCCGCCTCATGCGACGCAATCAATTCTGCCGACCGCCCGCTGATCACCCAATCCGAAAGCCCCATGACCGCATCCGTCCACTCCCGGTACAAACGGTTCCGGTTTTTCCTCATGCGGCGCTGCCTCACCTGTGTCACCCAAAGCGAGACAAGCGGCAAAAGAACCACCAGGAAAAACAGATACAAAGCCATCCAAAGGGCAAACGAAAGGTCAAACGTTCCCAAAGCCGCAACGGCCAACCCGTAAATCACCAGCGCGGTCACCGCCGGGAAAATCGTCCTCACATACACATCCTGCAATTGTTCGATGTCATCGGCAAGCGTCCCCAACATATCCCCTGTCCGGTAACGGGAGCGAAGGAAAAGTGCCTGCGGTTCCAAGATCCGGTACAGACGGACACGCATCTTGGCCAGAATGCGCAACACCATATCATGGCTGATCAACCGCTCCGCATAATGGAGCACCGCACGCCCGATCCCAAACGTCCGAACCAGAACGATCGGCACATAAACCATGAGAATGTTTTCCGGACGAAGCGCCGATTTGGAAATCAAAAAACCGGAAGTAAACATCAGGGCCGCCGCACAACCGGCCGTCAAAATCCCCAATCCAATGACCAGCAAAAACCGCAGACGGTGAGACCGGAGATAAGCGAAAATCCATTGTTCCTTTTTCATGCCAACCCTTCCCTTTGCGCTTGAAACAACTGATAATACAAGCTTTTTTGCGCCAGCAGCTCCTCATGGGTTCCGGTTTCAACCACTTTCCCCTTGTCCAGCACCAACACCACATCCATGTGCGGCATCCAGTGCAGCCGGTGCGTGGCCAGGAAGACGAGTTTGTTTTCAAACAAACGAAGCATCGTTTCTTTCAGTTCATACTCGGTCTCCACGTCCAAATGTGCCGTCGGTTCATCCAACAGCACAACGGGGCGGTCGTTTAAAAAAGCCCGGGCCAATGCCACCCGCTGTTCCTGGCCGCCGCTTAACGATCTGCCGCCGTTTCCGACGATTTGATCCAATCCGCCGGGCAATGTTTGAATCAGTTTCGTGAGGCCGGCGGACGCTGCCGCTTTTTCCACTTCTTCCCGGGTGGCGTCCGGCTTGTAAAACCGGATGTTGTCTTCCAAAGAGGCACTGAACAAATACGGATGTTGCGGGATGTACGTCGTTTGCCCGCGCCATCTTTCTTCCATCAAAGACGAGAGCTTTATTCCGTTGATGCAAACCGAACCGGACTCCGGCCGCTTAAAGCCGGCCAGCACATCGATCAATGTCGATTTGCCGGCTCCGCTCTCCCCGACGATCCCCACCTTTTGAAATCCTCGGATCTCAAACGACACCTTTTCCAAAGAAGCCGATCCTTTTTCTTCATGGCGAACCACAAGCGAAGTGAGCGACAAGAAGCTGTCTTTGTCCCAGACAAACGAAGCGGGAAGCTTGGCAGTGACGGGTTCTTCTTTTTGTCCGATGATCCCGAAAATCGCTTCCCCTGCTTCTTTTCCGTCCAATGTGGCGTGGTAATCCGCTCCCACCATCCGGACCGGCAAGAAATACTCCGGCGCCAACATCAGAATGGCCAGTGCCGTCGCCAGCGACATGTGTCCTTTGATCAGTTCAAGTCCCAGATGCACCGCCACCGAGGCCACGGAAAGCATGGTGAAAAACTCCAACGCAAACGAGGACAAAAAAGCAACGCGCAAGGTGCGCATGGTCGCTTCCCGGTACCGGTTGCTCACCCTTTCCATCGTGTGGCCGTGTGCCCGGCTCCGCCCGAGGAATTTCAACGTTTCCAGTCCGCGCAGCGAATCGACAAAATGATTGGATAAAACCCGAAACGAGGCCATCTGTTTTTCCGTATGCTTTTGCGCCGCCATACCGACAAGAATCAAAAACACGATTAAAACGGGCAGGGTCACCGTTAAAATCAGACCGGAGGTCACATCCAGCGTATACACATAAACCAACAGGAGGGCCGGTGTCACGGCGACGGAAATCATGCGGGGGAAAAACAGTTCCAAATACGTGCGAAATTGCGTGACACCTTCCAACACCAGCGTCACCAAGTTACCCGTCCCTTCCCGTTTGGCAAAGCGCGGCCCGTTTTGCACCAGCTTTTTCAGGAGTTGTTTTCTCACCCCGGCTCCCGTCCGCTCCGCAAAACGGGAGGCCGATTGATCCATCAGAAACTGCATCCCGTGGCGCAGAAGGAAAAACACCAAAAACAGTCCCATTAAAACAGCTTGCTCAGCCGGCGGCTCCCCGGCAAACAAAGCCGAAACCACACCGGAGAGCCACTTCGCCGCCATGATGATCGCGACACTTTGAATGACTGTCATGATGAAAAGCTTCAAGAGGAAGCCCTTCACCCCTTGAAGCTTCAACCAATTGCGGTTCATCAATATTCCAAGTGCTCCTTTTCAGACAATCTTTTGCGGAAAATGTAGTAGTTCCAAATTTGGTATCCCAACACAAAAGGCAACAGCGTCAAAGCCACGATCGTCATCACTTTCAGCGAATACGGTCCGGAAGCCGCATTATAAACCGTCAGGTTATAGGCACTGTCAATGGAACTGATCATCACGCGGGGGAACATGCCCGTAAAGACCGAGGCAATCGCGAGGGTGATCACCGTGCCCATCATGCCGAAAGCCCAGCCGTCTTTTTTCTTTGAAATCATCGCTCCGGCCACCAGGAAAGCCGCCGTCCCCAACAGGAACGTCACGGTCAAAATGTCCCCGCGCACGTTAAACAAATCGGTTTTTAAGCAGGTCATGCCCCCAAACGCCACCAGCAACATGGCCAGCGGAACCAACAGGCGTTTGGCCAGTTTCCGCGCCCGGTCCCGCAAATCCCCCGTCGTCTTCAGCGTGGCGAACAGGAGACCGTGCACAAGGCATAAAACGGTAACCGTCACGCCGCCGGTCACGGTGTACAAGTTAACCATGTCAAACAGCCCGGCATTCAGTTCCATCTGATGATCCACGGGCAACCCTTGGATCAAACCAGCAAACAAAACCCCGAACAAAAACGGAGGCAACAAACTTCCCCAAAAAATCACTTCATCCCAGGTTTTTTTCCACTTTTCGCTGTTCACTTTCCCGCGGAATTCAAAGGAAACGCCCCGGCCGATCAAAGCCAGCAGGACGATCACCAGCGGCAAATAATATCCGCTGAACAGCGTGGCATACCAGTGCGGAAATGCGGCAAACATCGCACCGCCGGCAGTCAGGAGCCACACCTCATTCGCATCCCAGAACGGGCCGATGGCATTGATCAAAACCCTCCGCTCCCCGTCCGTTCTGGCCAGAAACTTCGTCGACATCCCGATCCCAAAGTCAAATCCCTCCAAAAAGAAGAACCCGACAAAGAGCACGGCCACCAACACAAACCACAATTCATTGAGATACAGCATGGCGTTGTCCCCCCATTTCAAACGGGTCTTCCGACTGGGCTTCCTCTTCAACGGCTGCATGCGGCCCTTTTTTAATGACCCGGACAAACAAGTAAGCCATCACAATCGCCAGGATCGTGTAAATCGCCGTGAAAGCGATGAGCGAAAACAGTACTTCCCCTGCCGTCACACCCGGCGAAACACTGTCTGCGGTAGTCATGTGCCCGAAAACCGTCCACGGCTGGCGGCCGATCTCGGTCATGATCCATCCCGAAGCATTGGCGATATGCGGAAGAGAAATGGCGAAGACCATGATGCGGTAAAACCACGGTTTCACATCCGGCAGTTTTTTGCGCAAGGCCTGGTAAGTTCCGTACATTCCCAACAGGATCATCGCCACGCCGGCCCCAACCATGATCCGGAAGCTCCAGAACGTGGTTCTTACCGGCGGAATATAATCTCCCGCTCCATATGTCTGCTCATATTTTTGTTGCAGTTCCTTCATGCCCTCCACCGATCCGGAAAACTTGCTGTAGGTCAAATAGCTGAGCATGTACGGAATTTTAATTTCATATTTATTCTCCATCGTTTCCGGATTGATGACGGCAAAAACCGTCCACGGCGCAGGATCCTCACTGGTCTCCCATAACCCTTCACTGGCCGCCATTTTCATGGGCTGGGTATGCATCAGGTACTGCGCTTGCTGATGTCCGAATATTGCCACCAGGAAAGATGAGATGAGTGCAACGACAATTCCGATGTGGAAAGATTTTTTAAAGAATGGGACATCTTGTTTTTTAAGCAGCTTGTAAGCACTGACCCCGGTCACCAAAAACGCCCCGGTCGCCAACGCCCCGAGCACCGTGTGCGGGAACTCCACCCACAATTGCCCGTTTGTAATGAGGGCGAGAAAATCGTTCATTTCCGCGCGGCCTTGATTGATGGTAAATCCGACCGGATGTTGCATGAACGAATTGGCCGCCAAAATCCAAAACGCCGACAGTGTCGTCCCGATAAACACCAGCCAGATGCAAGCCAAATGCAATTTTTTGGACAACCGGTCCCAACCAAAAATCCAAAGCCCGATAAACGTCGACTCCATAAAGAAAGCCAACAACGCTTCAATGGCAAGTGGCGCACCAAACACATCCCCGACAAACCGGGAGTAATCCGACCAGTTCATCCCAAACTGAAACTCTTGGATGATCCCGGTCACCACACCGACGGCAAAGTTGATCAAAAACAGCTTTCCCCAAAACTTTGCCATGTTTTTGTACTCTTCTTTGCCTTTGACAACGTACATCGTCTCCATCACAGCAATCAAAAACACCAAGCCAATGGACAAAGGCACAAAGATAAAGTGATAAATCGTCGTCACGGCAAATTGAATTCGTGACAAAGTGAGCAAATCCATTTGCTTCTCTCCACCTTTCCCGCCAATTTGCCAATCACGTTGGCTTTAATCCTTCTCACCTTTATTATGGCATGAAGCGCTGCCAATTTTTGCGGGCGAGTATGGCTTTTTTGTGAAAAAAATCACATAATCACCCAAAGAATAAATCCCTTTTTCCACCCCGGAATTCAAGTGAATATCCTGATTTGAAATCATACATCCCCCATAATCCTTTTCCGGAAGAAAACGCACAAGAATGATCATTCATTAACAAAATGAAATATCGGGAAAGCGAAACAACCGCTGGTGTTATTTTCATTCTATTAATTCGAAAAATGATTTATATTTAAAATATAATAATAGAGCTGAACCGGGATATGCGTGTCCATACTTCCCCATGATCGGAGTGAACCAAATGCGAACAGGGAAAATCCGCCTGAACCGGTTGTTTGGTCCTTTCTCTTTTTTCCTTCCCCTTAATCACCTTAATGACGATGGAAAAAACTTGGAATTCAAAAATGAACCAACGCTACAAAATCGTCGCTGATTATCATTTACAACTGACCCTTAATCCTTTTGACGATCCCTGGCACCCCGGCACGCCTCATTTTAAATATGGCAGAAACCAAGTGGAATTGAAAATCAAGCCGCAAAAAGAGATCAAAAAATCCGTGTTCACAGGCGATGTCGAGGTTTACTTGAATGGAAAACGGTTAGATACATTTAAAAATCGAATGCTGGAGAGCGTCACCAATCATGAAAATGAACCTCCCGAATTCCTCCCCCCCCTCAGCTGACGACGTTTCTGTCTTCGCCGTCACCGATTCCAAAACAAAGGAAAGTCATGTCTTCATTTTGGCAGAGATCTCTGACTATAAAGTAAGGAATGAAAATGAATTGCATTACAAATATTACCGTGACGGGATGAAGGAAATGTTAACGTTTCGTTTATGGAAGGTTCGTGAAGACGGTACCTGTACAAAAGAAGAGTTCGGATATAAAGGTGGGAGGACCGATCTTCAAACTTTTCTGGTTCAATATGCAGGGCATCCGGTCGGCCGGTATACCGATTTGTTATTTGCATGGCCATCTTTCATTTTTCCAATCCTTTATCCTTATGCTACAGGATTAATCGGCTTGATTCTCATTTTCTTTGGTGTGCGAACAAAGCCGTCTTTACATTAGATCTCCTTTTTCTTTATACAATTTGATTCTTTGCACTTCTCCCCTCACCAGTTTTCGATGTTCTTTTGACAGGAACCAGGTGAAAGGCCGCCATTCCCCTGTATCCGCATAATAATTGGTGATTTTTATCCCGTGCGGTTGAAAGACTTTGGCAAACGTCAAATAAGCGCGCAATTGATGAAAGGGCGACGTCACCAGAATGATATGGGATAAACCATGCTCTTTAAGCAGATCCAGCACATACTCCGCATTTTCACGCGTATGGAGGGACTCATCTTCGACGAGAACCGCACGGGAAGGAACCCCCATGGACAAAGCTTTTCGTCGCATATATCCGGCTCCGAGACGGGTATCCCAAGTGGCGGCGGCTCTTTTAATGTCTTTTTCTTCAATCCGTCCGCACCGTGCAGCCTCCCGCAATGTTTCCAGAGAGATCAACCGGGGTTCCCCCGTTCCATTCACCTTGGCACTGAACTTTCCGCTGCAAATGATCCGGGGAGCCCATCCTTCACGATATAACCGCACGGCCGTCGCAATTTTGCCGTCCAAAAACCGGATGTTTCCCCGGGTGCCGGCAAGCACGACAATGGCATCTGCTTTTTGCAAACGGTCTCTCAACGCAAAACGTTTTCCCCGCAGGTAGAAAACAAACCAAGTGGCAAACAACATCAGGACAAGAATAATAAACACCGTCATTTTTCTCTCCCCCGCTGTTCAAACCTCAGCTGAATTCTTCCTCCCTTTTTGATTTCGTCCCTCCCATTTCCTCCTTTTTGCCCCGGATATTTTGGATGGATTTTAAAGCCGGTTTTCCCGTTTGCCATTCTGAAAGATAAATGCATAATCCAACCGCATTGTAGATACAATGTGTATACAAGGCATCCCGGAGGTGATAAAATGAAAGAGGAGGAAAATCAAGGAGGAATCATGAAGATGACGACACAAGTCCGTAAATGGGGAAACAGCCTGGCCATTCGGATCCCCAGCCATATTGCCGAGATGTTGTCCATCAAGCAAGGCTCCGAATTGGAAATGAAAGTGGAAAACCAAGAGATTAAATTGGTTCCAAAGAAGAAAAAACCCACATTGGATGAACTTCTGGCCAAAGTCACGCCGGAAAACCGCCATGAAGAAATTCAGCTTGGAACCGAAGGGAATGAGCTCATTTAATGGCCGTACCGGATCGCGGGGATCTTGTTTATGTCAGCTTCCATCCGCAAGCCGGGCATGAACAGGCCGGAAGACGCCCCGCCATTGTCTTATCCCCCCAATCATTCAACGCAGTGACCAAATTCGCTGTGGTCTGCCCCATCACCCGCAAAGAAAAAGGCTACCCATTTGAAGTGAAATTGCCCGACGGTCTGCCCATTCAAGGCGTCATTCTGGCGGACCAAGTCAAAAGCCTAGATTGGCAGGCACGGCAATTTACGATCAAAGGCCGGGCACCCGAAAACGTGGTTAATGATTGCATTGAATTAATCCATACCTTTTTGTCATAAACGGCAAGAAAGCCTGTTCTTTTTCTCTCAAGCCAATTTAACAAATGAAATTATCGCGAGACGATCTCAAGGATGGTCTCTTATTTTTTGTCTAATGCTCCCCCGGGAAGTTCACAACAACCGGTTCCCCTCTGCTGCAAGCAGGAAAAGAACATGACGGAACGAATATTATTTCCAATAAAACAACATTCTCTTTTAAATATAAAAGGAGATGACGCTGATGAAAAAGAATTTTGGTTGGAATGTCAAAGCAAAACCACTGCCCAAACAGAATTATTTCACCCGGTCGGATTTAAACCCGCGGGGATGGATAAATGCCAAAAAGGGCGAAAATTTGACCGGATGGACCAATCATGAGAACTGGAACGGGTCTCCTTGGTTAAAGGAACGGTAATTCTTTGATATGGTAATAGAGGGAAGAATATTTATACATATGAGGTGATCTTTGATATGCCCTCTGTAACCAGTATGAGAAATGCGATGTTATGGGAGAATGAGACATGGCAACGGAAGCACACAAAGGAAATCGCCGCGCTCCGGGAACGGGACCCTTCCCGCTTTGCCAAAATCAAGGGCGAATTTTACTGTTTCGGTTGCTGGAAGCGCTACGTCCAAGAGCATGAAACGCCGCCTTCGCGTTCTGAGCTTCCCAAAGTGAGCCATTATCACTTTAAAAAAAGCAAAGAACATCATTTCCGGCTTCGCCCCAATCAAAAACACATCCCCGGATGCGTTTTCCGGGACGCCGGCTATATTCGCGAAGTGGCCCAAAGGCACGGATTAACCGTTCTCCATGATCAAGTCCTCTGTCTGCCGGCCTTGGAAAAAAGCCTGCGTTTGGCCGCACCAACCCGTTCCCAAGAATCCAAACCGGCTTCCGGCAAGAAACGCCCGGAACAATCTTTTCTGTTTCAAGAGCTGTTTGACGGAATGCAGGAAGATTGGGTTCACCAACGGGTGCAGGTGGACGGAAAAACCACCGATTTGGGGCAAATGTTGTACTCTCATGAATCAGCACACCAAGCAGCCGGCTCCTATGCCATCATCACCGGTGTGGTGCAAAATCTCTCTTTGAACCGGTACCACGGCGTGGAACTGACCTTGGGACCTGATGAGAAATTGAAAATCACGGTTTCCCCGGGACACCTTTATGACCGGGATTTCCTCTCCCCGCTTTTGGGAAGAAAAATCGCGATCTACGGCAAGGTGACACAAACAGAAGATCAGCCTCCCGGGATGGAACTGATCTCCATAGAGAAACAACTGGCTTTTTTGGATCTGGATGAAAAACCTTTTCCCGCGTTTGATCCACCAAAGGTCAAAGATCAACGCTTGCACGACACCATCCATCAGGTTTTGGCCCGTTACCAAGCCCAACCGCTGGCACCAAAAGAATTTCCTTTCCGTTTTCAAACCGGACTGATTCAGCAACACGAAGAACAACGGGCGCAACTGGAAGAAGAATATGCCCGACTTGAGTGGCAAACCAAAGATTTACATCATCAACATACTGATTTATTGCAACAACAATCTGAATATGAGGAACAGAAAGAGAAATATACACAAGAAAAAAGCGCCAAAGAAGCGGTTGAAAACCAGCTGAAAAAAGAAATCCGGAAACTCAGCGGATTTTTCAAACGCCTGTTTTCCTCCGGCAAGCTGAAACAAAAGCAACAGGAACTCATCGCCGTCCAAACAGAACTCCAATACTTGACGCGCCAAATTTACGAAACCCGATCCAAAATCCAAAAGCTGGCCGATGAACAAAAAAAGATCCATCGGGAGATGGAAACGCTGAAGGCGGAGATGAAAAAAATCCAATCGGAAATGGAATCTGTGAAAAGCTCGCTGGGTTCGTTGCGTCAACATGATGAACTCGCCCGCTCTTGGCAAAAGGTCGCAAATCATGCTGAGCACTCATATCTCTTTTCATCCCATACCCGTGGCTTTCATTTTTGCCTGAACATCTCGCGGGACCAGGATAATGCCCGTTCCGTTCATGTTCAAGCCTTCCTTCAGCCTTACGAAACCGAAGGAACCGAAAAACGGTTGACGCAACCCTTCGCAAAACAAGCAATCCATCTCGAACCGGATCTTCTCAAACCATATGGAAAACTGTTCAATCAATTGAAAGCATGGATTGACAGCCAAACCGAAAACCTTGAGGGCGAAATGGCCACCACCCCCGTATAACCCAAAATAGCCGGGCTTACTGCCTGGCTTTTTTTCTCTATGAAACATTCCCTCGGGCAATTTGGGGTCACCTTTTTGACAAATCAAGAGACTCAGAATCAACAAATTTCATTATAATTAGCAAATTGAACTTTAGTTATACAATAAGAGTATGTAACCTCATGTGAAATTGAAAATATTTTAGCTGAGGGAGAGTTCATCTACAATTAATAAAATCTACATTAAACATATTTTGCTTCCCTCTTCAATACATAGCTTCATCAAGATACCCCTTTAATTACTCCATTATTTTCTCATATCATCCATCCACTCTGGAACTTTCCAACCGCCCTCCCGTGCTCTCTTCATCCGCTCTTTAATGGACATTCCATCGGGGTCATCGATAATTTTATGACGAACCAACCATCCAATAACCAGATCACGTTCTGGATCAGCTTCGTCAACCAAGTTATACCACCATTCAGTTACTATTGAAAGTTTATTTCCTTTCTCCGCAATAGTTTGATCACATTGATACCAAGATTCTTTATCAGTGTTAGATGCAACTTGATTAAGAATATTATTTATGGTGGCATATAATAACGCTTCTTCTTTTTCTTCTTCACTTTCTAAAGAAAACCTAATCAATTCATCAAATGAGTATTTATCATTTTCCTGAGGAATTTCTTCTCTACGTTTCATATATGCCAGAAGGTTATATGCTAAACCATAATTTTGGCTTTCAGCACATTCCAAAAAATATTTTGATGCCAATAGATAATTATTAGCTTTATAGTAAACGGCCCCAACCCCCATTAAAATTTCTTTTATATTTGGTATTCTTTTTATTTTATTCAACCAAACTTCGAGTTCTTTCCATTGAGTTTTTAAATTTACTCCTTCGTATAACTTACCAGCTAAAGCCAAAATTGCATTTCCTATTCCTTGCTGAGCGGCTCTTCTCAACCACATTTCTCCCTCTTCCAATTCATCCTTATCAATATAATTATCGACGAGATTAACTCCCAATCTTAACATCGCTCTTTGATCACCTTCTTTTGCCGCCTCTCTTAACAATTTTTTTCCTCTTTCTCTATCATTCAAATACTCCCCTTCAAACAAAATTCCTCCATAGATTCGTTTCGCCTGTAAATCTCCTGTTTGTGTCGCTTTAATTAACCACATCTCACCTTCTTTAGAGTTTTGTTTAAATCCATTCCCTGTTAAAAATCTTATCCCTAATGATAACATCGCTTGAACCTCACCATTTTCAGCTGCTTTTCTTAACCATTGTTCCCCTTCCAAGACATCAATTCTTCCAAGATTTCCATCAATCAAGCACACTCCTAATAGATACATAGATTTAATGCAACCCAAATCAATCGCCTGACGCAATAGATTTTCACCATATGTTTTATCAATACCAAAATCTTCATCATTAATTACATGCCACGCTAACTTCCTCATTGCATCCACATTTTCTAAATCAATCGCAAATAGTAAACATTTTTTGCCTACTGTTTTGCTTTCTCCAATAAGACAATCAGATAAATTAAATAATAATTGTGAGCAACCTCTTTCCTTTAACTGTTGTAATAAATCTATTTCGACACCCAACTGTTCGCAATTTTTTTTGTCAGTATAAAAGATGAAAAATTTTTCTATTAATTCCATTTTCTTTTCTGTAACATTTTTTAGTGAAGCTATCCAATCTAATATATTAATAAATACTTCTTCCATATCAATTGGGCTATAGTATTCCTCTCGTACATACTCTGCAAAAACTTTGAACCTCAATTTAACCCAAGTTTTTGACTTTAAACCCTCAATCTGCTCTTCCACTAATTTTAATACTCTAATCAAGCGCGGTTTATTTAAATAAAAACCATGATAGTGCAAGTAGCTCTGGATATCACTAAAATGAAGTGGTGCAACTGGTTCAAACAAAGCCAATAAAGGTAAAAGTTCTTCTAAGATCTCATTATCTTTAGCTGAAATCGAATAGGATTGCCAATTTTCTGCCATCCGATCTAAAAAAACACTTCTACTTTCATAAATTTCAACCTTATCTATTTGAAAGTTACATCTTCTCACTTCTTTAGAAATCGCAGACACCAATAAAGGCCATCCATCACTCGCTTCCATTACTTTATCATTAAATGACCGTTCTTCACTTCCCTCATCAGGTATACCAGTTAATAAAGGTATCTCTTCCCGAGTCAAGTGATTAAGCGTGAATGTTTCTACAGGACGATTTAAACATACCCATTTCTCTACTTGCCCCGGACGTGTAGTCATTAATAAAACTACCCCATCAGGCAATGACTTAGGTAAAAACGAAAGCGTCTCACCATCCTGACTAATTTCATCTAATGCATCTATCAAAACTACAACATGACCAAGTTCTTTAGACAATTGATCTAAAGCTTGGTATAAATAACGACTTAACTTCTCATTGCTTTGAACCAAATTATTTCGTCGGATAGTCATTAATTTTTCAAAATCAAATCCTTTATCTTGTAGTCCAATCTTCTCTTCAATCAGCTTGTGCTCGATTTCTTTCATTTCTCCAACTTCCTTGATTTCTTTAGTCTGTATAGGATGTAGCAATAATGTATTAGCTTGTTCGATTAGAGAGAGAACAATTTCATAAGGCTGATTGGATTGTTTTCCGTAATGCATGATAACTCCAGGTATCCATGGAGCATATTTCTTCACCTCAATTTCCCTGGGCCCAAAACTAGTATACATAGAAGCAAATTGTTCTGATAATTTGCTACACAATGCTGTCTTACCTGTCCCCTCATCGCCAACTAACATAAAATAACGACTAAATCCTGTCTAATCGCTTGTCATAATCTCAAATAATTTACCAATAATTTCTTCACGAGCTGCAAATTGTTTTATATGCCGGTTTCGCTCATCTCTAATCGATCCAAGTAATGGGGTTAAATTTGAATTTTCAATAGAATTCAAGATACAGCCTCGTAAGTACTGGGTAAGCTTCTTCTTATAGATGTATACAGGTGTTAATAATGAAACAAGTCCTATTCGTTCCCAATCATTAGGAACTAGATTTGAAATGTTATGCATATGTTTTGATCGAAGAAATGATTGAAAGCAATATTGTCTTTCTAACTTCAAATTAACCAACAATTCACTAAAAGACATTTTTTTCACTTTCGATTTATTAATTGATGTTTTGGAATTGATAACAAAGAAAATTAACCTCAACCATTCCAAGATGATATCGCTCCACTGATAACAGGACATCAAATCAGATCCCTTTTGCTCTAACAACATTGGAATATGTTTTATTTTATGAAAATAAGGATCCTCACCATAACCGGCCACCAACCGATCACAAATCAGTAAGAGTTTATCAATTTTTTTATCCAAATCGAATTTTAATTCCCCTATAACCATACTTTCTTGTATTTTCTGTAAAAACAAATCCCGATGATCGAAAATAATCTTCTGCCTTGGAAAATTTGATTTGTAACCCCTTTACATTTTATTCCTTTTCTTTCTTCATATCCCATAATCCCGTAAGTTTGCGCATCATCTTGAGTAATATTTAGCTGTCCCTCAAAACTTGATATATTAAAAATACTTTTACTATCGTTATTCACTCATAAATTCTCCTTTCTCTTACTACTTTAATAAGTTCATGAAGGTATCAATTGTACTGTTTAGAAATGAACCTGCCTCAAATAAATTAGAAATATTTTGCAACTTCTCATTAAGAATTGCAACAATCCCCTGATCTACTTTCCCCGTTTCCATTTGGGATTCCACTATTTTAACTAAAGATTTAATTTGTTCTTTGTCCGCATCATTTAATTCCTTTATATCATTAATCTCGCTTAATAGTCGTTCAACCAACTGTTTTACATTATTGATTTGTTCCGTACTAACAGCATTATACATGTTAATATTTTTCGATTTTCCTTGTCCAATATTAATTTGTCCAGTAATACGGTCAAAGTGAAATTGTGAGTTGTTTTGCTCACTCATAATAATCCCCCCTCATTAAAGTTATTATTATCATTATAAATTCAAAAATTAATACGAACAAATAATTTTTTCACTCTGCAAAACCAATCGTGGTTGGAGGTCGAAGTGTTGTATGAAGGATGATATCTCAACCACGGAACTGGAAAATCAACTCGGGGCTGTTTTTCATCCTTCCATCAAAGCATATTTTAACAGCTACTGGTTTGCCGAACTCGACGGATTTATTGAAAATGACTGCATCCACTGGAGCCGGTGTTGCCCCGGATCGAATTGGACAGTTTTGCGTATATGGTAAAAGGTTACAAAGAAAATCACCCCCGATTGCAACACATCCCGTTGGGAATGGAAGGAAACGGCCGGATCGTGGAGGTGGACAACCAACACGGAACCGTCCGGTTGGAAGACTTCGAGCGAAAATCATTTGCGTTTTTAGCCAATGATATCCCTTCTCTCCTTACCCGCTTAAGGCTGCGTAAATAAGAGACTCGTATCATTCAGGCCTGAGGAAAAGCTCAGGCCTTTTTTATTGGTATTTTCCCTATTTAATCTTTACAGATTTTATTCATGCTTTATATAATTCTATAGAAACAGAATTTTTCATACAGAGGGGACTAATTTTTTATCATCCAAAAATTCCTTCGAGAAAAAGGTCTATCTCAGCAATCCGCAAGGGCGGTTTGTTGATTAAAAATTAAATGCGAGTGGTATAATGCCAAGTTTCATGCCTTTGATGACCGTGTGACACGAAATCATGGTGGAAGGGGGTCCCCTTTGCGATAAAAGGAGAGGTTTTCGTTGAAAAAGTATGTATTCACATCGATTTTGTTGTTTCTGTTCAGCATCGTTGCAGGATTTCTTTTGGGAACCAACTTATGGTTAATCAAAGATCACATTCCAAAAGCTGAGGCCGCCATTGTTGTTTCTCTTTTAAACATTTGCATCACCCTGTTTGCTTTGGTGGCCATGCTTGTCCGGATGCATCACGGAAACCAAAAGGCCGATTCGGTTTCCGCCGGGCCGCAACGGTCCTCAGTCCAAGATCAAATCTTGGAAAAGCGGATGAGATTGTATCAGGAACTCATCATGAAAATAAAAAAGTACCAAAAATACTATTTTGATCTTCTCTCCACTCCCAATTACAGCGAAGAAAAATTTAACGAAAAGAAAAGTTTCCAAAAATATGATGAACTGCACAAATGGTTAAAGCAATTCCATGACCAAAACAAATTGTTTCTCAGTAAAGACATGAGTGACCTGATTTATTACTATCTCATCGCAGCCAATCTTGCCCCGGAGGATGACCATCACTTGTATTCAGCCCATGCGGTTTATCATCAGGCTGTTCAGTTTACGGCCCATCCCCGTACGGTCAAAAAAATACATAAAGCGCATCCATCCTGGTCTCCGGATTATATCAAGAACATCGGGCAGGATCCATTGACATTTGGCCATCTCATCAAGGAGCTGCCGGAGAAATGGATCCAAAAACGATTCAAATCGGACCTTGGCCGGAAACAAAACCGGATCGCTCTTTCCATCCTGCATTTCATCGGACATTTAACCGAATCGGACGGATACAAACTGCAGTCAGATCTGGAATATTTCAAACGGCTGAATCAACTCAGTTTTCATTTGACACAATTGATCAGTAACGAATTGAATCTGGCATCCGTTGAGGAAGAGATCAACATTTTTTCAAAAACCAATCCCATGGTGCCATCCTAGCCAATCGTTCATTGGATCCGAATGGCGGGAAACCATCCGGATCCATAAATTTGCAAGACGCAAGGCAATCTGCGATAAGCCCCAAACCTGGATAAAAAAGAGATTTTCAGTGCGGGGCTTTTGCGGCTTGCAAGTCAGCCTATCTAAAACCTCATCTGATATGCCACAGACTTTGTTCTTCTCAAGAATTTTTTTAATCAATATAACTCCTCACCTCTCAAAATGAACAAATCCTTATATTTCATTCAACTCTCTCCAATCATTTCAAAATAATTTTCATCCTATTTATTATTTGAAAGTTGAGTTTATTTAATAGATGAAGCATTTCATTATTATTCAATATCAAAAAGGAGGTAGCATCGTTGTATTTAGTATGAAAAAAATAATTTATCGATTTTTTATCGGCCTGCTTATTAAAGAAAGGAGATTTAAATATTGATTTCTTGGGCTGAGCAAGAAGAAAAAATCCCCGACGAGCAATTTGCCGAAATTGAGGAAGAAATTGGTGTGAAACTTCCCAAAGACTATATTCATTGGGTGCAACAATATGCTGCCCCGGAAGATGGTAATACGTATCTCCTCGTCGATGGGAAACATTATCATTTTGATGCGTTTTACCCACCAGATTCCATTATTGAAGAATTTGAAGCCCTCTATTTTGGGGAAGAAGAGTTTAAAGAATTCGGGCTTCTCGTGCCATTCGCCTTTGACGGGTCATTAAACCATTACTGTTTTTACTACCGTCCCGGAAACCTGAATCCCTTGATTCTTTGGAAAGATAAAAACGATGCATTGGAAGCTATTTTTGATAAAAATAAATTAAACAATCGTGTTCAGATATTCGGCTCTTCCTTTACAGAGTTTATTAACGCTTTATATCACCCGGCTGAAAATATTGACAGTATGTAAAGACCAGTGTTTCACTGGTCTTTTTTATGGATTAAAGGCAAAGTATTCGTTATAATCTGAATAGAAAATATAATTATTGTTGAAGCCACAGTCTGAAAGGAGGAAATTATGTGGCTTGGTTAAAAACCCGTAAAGGGATTATAGTCATTCTCGCCGTACTTCTTCTCATTATTTTTATCATTTGGAACACCTTTTTTGGATTTTATCAAGGGACAGGAAAGAGTATGGAGCCCGCCATGGCCGAAGGAGAAGTTTATATTGTTAAAAAAAACCCTGACTACATACAAAGAGGAGATATCATCGTCTTCAAAGCCCCTGGTCTGAATCAGATACATACGAAACGAGTGGTTGCTTTTGGAAACGAAATGGTGGAAATCAAGGAAGGCCAACTTTATATCAACGGCGAAAAATTCGAAGAACCTTATCTCTTACATAAAAACAAAAGTGACCATTTCAAACCGGTACATGTCCCGACCGGCCAGTATTTTGTTCTCGGCGATGTCCGTTCCGCAAGCCAAGACAGCCGATATTACGGAGCAATCAAAAAAGACGACATCATCGGTGTCGTAATCCAATAGAAAGGTGATAAAAATGTTGGTTACATTAAAGGAATTTTGGATTCCAATGATCAAGCAGCCTAAGTCAGTCATTCGCCAAGCCATCGCCAATTGCTCAAGTGGAATATTTTTTATTTTGGCTATATTATATGGAATCACCTTGTTTTTGGAACAAGCAATGAACCGGAATGCAGGCGATACGATGGCCGTCCCGACCATTTTGGTCTTATCAGTAATTTTGGGACCAATCATCGGTATTATCTCCTGGTTTTTATACAGTCTTTTGACTTATGCAGGCACTCGCTTGTTTAAAGGAACGGCAACTTTTAAAGAAACATATAAAGCAACCGCTTGGGCAACTGTTCCGTATTCAACAAAACTTGCTTTGTTCATTCCCATGCTCCTCATTTTCAGAGAAGAAAACTTTACAACAGAGACACCGGATATTGATTCCTCATTTTTCTTGATACTGTTGTTTTTTATTGCTATATTGATCGGATTAATAATGACCATTTATTATTTCATGGTTTACTCAAAAATCATTGGAGAAATTCACGGCATTGGTTCATGGAAAGGATTTGCTTCGATCATTGTGATACCTGTCATTTTGATTTTGTTTTTGATTGTTTTGTCACTAATATTTTTTTAAAACATGAATTAAATTGTTTTAAAGATTGAGAATCTTCCTCAATCTTTTTTCATTCTTCTTTCAAAAATTCCTCCATGAATCCAACTTGCAAGACTCCAGTCAAATCCCATCACAGGTGTCTCATATAACTTGGTAATCTTTTGGTAATCTTTTACCAAGTGAATGCAAAGATAATGTAATAGCAGAACCCTCACTCTTTTGGTTTTATTCTTTCGGCCCGGCCGTCCATAGAAGAAACACAAAACTCTTTTTAATATCCCCTGTTTTAATCGCCCTCTCCTCAATTTCATTTTTTCAGTTTATACTTTTCTTATGATTTTGCTTTCCCGGACAAAAACACAACAGCCAAGGGACTCACTGTAAATACATAGGCAAAGCAAAATCTTTTTTCAAAACGGATCCTTGATCCATCACAGGGGGAGTGAGAAACGATGAGTGAACATGAAAACAATCAACAACCCAACGAAAAAAACGCGCAAGTGATTGACCTGAGCAAAAAAAGAGAGCAGTTCGGCGTCGACGAAGGCATCAAATGGTTGCGCCGGGCGGCTCACTCCGGAGACATTTGGTCGATGACCGAGTTGGCTTATCTTATGTTGACCGGCACAAAAGTGGCACAAGATTTGGAAGAAGGCGAAAGATGGCTGAGAAAAGCAGCGGATGCCGGCGACCGGTGGGCCATGATGGAATTGGGTTACCGTTTGTTGGTCGGTGAAGGGCTGGCCAAAGATGCCGAAGAAGGAGAAATGTGGCTCAGAAAGTCAGCGGAAGCCAATTATCCGGTGGCCATGAGAATCTTGGGTTACCGTTTGCTTGAAGGAGACGGATTGGAGAAAAACCCCGAGGAAGGGGAAATGTGGCTGAGAAGAGCCGCAGAAGCCGGGGAATCCGTGGCTATGAGGGTTTTGGGTTACCGTTTGTTGAATGGACAAGGACTGGAGCAAAATATCGAAGAAGGAGAAATCTGGCTGCAAAAAGCGGCCGAATCCGGAGAAGTCATCGCGATGCGTGAATGGGGAAACTATTTGATTCACGGACTCTCCAATCCACCGAAAAATTAAGGGCTTGAACTGCCGGCAGATCTTTCCCGAAACCACAACGGGCAAGATCTGCTTTTTCTTCCATCTTTTTATCTTGATTCCACCTTCCGGTCATTGCGGTAAAACTCATGAAACAGCTTGATCAACGCCCTTTTTTCAATCCGGGAAACATAAGAACGGGAAATCCCCAGCTCCTTTGCAATTTCCCGCTGCGTCTTCTCTCTTTCTCCCCCGAGCCCGAATCGCGCCCGGATCACCTCTTGTTCCCGGTCATCCAATATATGGATGTGCTGATAAATATTGCGCCGCTCAATCTGCATCTCCACTTGTTTGACCACGTCATCCGCTCTCGTTCCGAGAATGTCGATCAAGGTGATTTCATTTCCTTCTTTGTCTGTGCCTATGGGGTCATGCAGGGAAACATCTTTCCGGGATTTTTTTAATGAACGCAAATACATCAGGATTTCATTTTCCACACACCGTGCCGCATACGTCGCCAATTTTGTCCCTTTTCCCATCTGGTACGATTCAATCGCTTTAATCAAACCGATCGTGCCGATCGAGATCAAATCTTCATTGTCTTCTCCCGTATTTTCAAACTTTTTCACAATATGTGCAACCAGACGCAGGTTATGCTCAATCAGCTTATTGCGCGCTTTGGTGTCTCCCCGGGCCATCGCTTTTAATGCTTTTTCCTCTTCTTCCGATGAAAGCGGATGGGGAAAGGCATTGTTTTTAATGTACGAGACAAACGCAATGAGCTCTTTCACCATAAAAGCCATCGCCGTCAACATACCGGGCAATCTGCGACACCTCCATCCCACTGGTCAAAAGCCCATTCATCTTCACCATATGCCCGACCGGGGCCGGGGGTGAATTTTATTTTTCAATCCATCCCTTTTATATATATGCAGCATGGGCTTGGTTAAGCAGGAAGAGGAAAAAACCGAAAAAAACAGGAGACAAAAATCTCCTGTTTTTTTCAAACCGCATGATTTGACCGGACTTACGGCCCGCCACTCCTTTTGATTGCTGCCAATTGCCACACCGGATCGATCAAGCGTTTTTATTTTATTCCAAGTATCGCCGGTCATACATCCGCACGGGATCCCCGGTGGAAACGTTCATAAAGCTCTTGTCTGGAACCCAACGGACTTCCGATCAAGTCCCAAGCCAATTTGAACAGCCAGATCCGGCTGTCGGCATCAATTTTTCGCCCCGTGATAATATTTGCTTCCCCCAATGGCTGTCGCGAAAAAAGTACCTTCATGGTCTGACCGTTTCACGGCTTTATTCTCCTCCTTCATACCACAACTCCAAGGGCAAACCAAGCAGGGATTTTCCGATCCATTCGCGGGCAATATGATTAGACGGGCCCATGACAATGCCAGCGCGGGCGTCCCGGAACAACCGCTCAATTACCCCTTTTTTATACCCGTAACCTCCGCTCACATTCATCGCCGCTTGTGTGGCTCTGCTTGCAACTTCCGCCGCATGGACTTTAAACTCCACCAGCGGGATCAAAAGCTCTGCTTGCGGCCGTCCTTCCGCCTGAAGGGCATCCAGCTCACAGGCCAAATAATTTTGCCAATGTTTGAGGCTTTCAAGCAAGATTTTCACTTTCGCCAATTCCTGCCGGATCACCTGATAATCGGCCAACCGCTTATTAAAATCCCGATGGATGGTCCCTTTGGCATACTGAACGGCTTCTTCGAGTGCTGCTTCCGCCACCCGACCCAGGCCGATCCCAAACCGATCAGGTAGACAGGCGACACACCGTTTTCAACGATTTCTTTTCCTTGGCCTTCTTCCCCCAAGCGGTCCCGGGCATGCACTCTTACGTTTTCATACCGAATGGGACCGCTGTGGTTTCCCCTGACTCCCAATGCGTCCCAATGCCCCGGTCGGATCCCCGGCTTTTTCCCGTCGATGATGAAAAAACTGATGTCCGTCGGTTTGCGGGCGCCGGGGGACCTGGTTTGAAAAACATAAAAATCGGCTTGTCCGGCACTGGTCGTAAACGATTTTTCCGCATTCAAAATATATTCGTCGCCGTCCCGTCCGACCTCGCTCAAGTTAAACCACCAATGACCGCCGGTGGCTTTTTCGCTCGTGGAATAAGTTCCGATCAATCCATTTCGAACCGGTTCGAGCCAGCGGCGCTTTTGATCGTCATTTCCATACAGATGAATCGTTTGTGCAGCGCCCACATGCATCACGTAAACCAAGGCGGTGGAAGCACACCCTTTGGCAATTTCCGCGGCGGCGACGGAAAAGGCCACATGGTTCAGGCCCAATCCACCCCATTTTTCAGGGATGAGCACTCCGTTCCACCCGTGTTTGGCCAACGCTTGCAAATTCTCCCTTGGAAACACACCTTCCCGGTCAATTTGTTCCGCCCGCGGTCTCACCACGGTTTCCACGATCTCCCGCACTTCGTCCCGGTATCTTTTTTCATCGGCCGCCTTGCTCATGTTTCATTCTCCCCCTTTTGGTGGTCAGTCTGTCACCGGTTGTTCCAAAAGCTGTTCTCTTTCGCGCACCAGCGGAATCACTTTTTCGCCGAATAACGCCAAATCTTCTTCATAATGCAGAAACCCGGTCAAGATCAGGTCCACCCCGGCTTTTTTCAACGCAATGATCCGGTCGGCCACCTGCTCAGGCGTTCCGATCAATCCCGTCTTAAACCCGTCATTATACTGAACCAGATCCTCAAAACCGGAGTTTGCCCACATCCCCTCTCTTTCGGGAGACGCTTTGCCGGCGAAACGGACCTGATCCCGGAACCCTTCCACCACCTTCGGATCGGCATGGGTCACGATCTCACGCAGCACTTGCTTTGCTTCTTCTTCGGTGTCCCGGACGATGACAAACCCGTTCACGCCAAATTGAACCTTCCTCCCTTCCAAGGCGGCTAATTCCTTCACTTCATCAATCTGTTTCCGGATCCCCTCCAAGGTGTTCCCGTTCATGAAATACCAATCGGAAACCCGCGCCGCCATTTGCTTGGCCGCTTTGGAATTCCCCCCTTGAAAAACGGGCGGCAAAGTGGCGGGCTTGGGTTTGAGCGGCGCTTGCCAGATGCGGTAAAAAGCTCCCGTGAAGGTGGTTTCTTCCTGCGTCCACATGCTTCGGAGCACCCTGATGAACTCTTCGGACCGGCGATACCGCTCATCATGGTCCAGCCAGGGTTGCCCGTATTTGTGGAATTCATCTTTAAACCAACCGCTTACAATGTTCACCGCGGCCCGCCCGTTGCTGATCTGATCCAAGGTGGCGATCATTTTCGCCACCACGCCCGGGTGCCACAAGCCCGGCAGAATGGCCGGAATGAGACGAATCTTTTGGGTGACGGCCGCCAATGCCGCCGCCAACGTGATCGCTTCCAATTGATTCTCCGCACCATAACTGCCCACAAAACGGGTTTGCAACAAGGCGTAATCAAATCCGGCCTGTTCGGCAATCCGGGCATACCGCAAATTGGCTTCAAAAGACCAATCCGTTTTTTGCGGGATGTCTGAAATCACCAATCCGCCGCTTACATTGGGAACCCAATAAGCAAACTTTAATGCCATCGCTTCTTCACCTCATTTCAACAAATTGGAAACGAATCGCGAAGATATTGATGGAGTGTGGCCATCAGCATGCCTTTTCCGAATTTGACCCGGTCCTTCTCCCGGCATTTTCCGGACTGATAAATCTCGTCCAAAAACGAGACGATGGTGTTGCGGCGGGTCACGATGTCTTTCAAACCAAACCGGTACAGCGCATCATCAATCGTGTTGTAAATCCCCCGGTTGATGCCGTATTGCCGGCGGCACCAGGCGGCAAACCGGTAATCCGGTTGATGCACGAGATGCGTCCTGGCCGGCGCCGGGGGGATTTTGGCAGATTGTATTTTCAATTTCCCGCGACCCCCCTGTTCACTCCGGACAAAAGGCGGTTTTTCTTGTTTTTGCCTGAATGCCACAAAACCTCTTCGATCAATTCCCGGAGAGCATCATTAAACCGCCGTTTCACTTCCCCGTCCAACACCAATTGCCCCTGGCTGTCCCGTTGCACTTGGGAATCAATGACGTAAACGCCGGCCAAAATGTGCCGCGCTCCCAATACGGACAACACCGGTTTCAGAGCATAATCGATGGCCAATAAATGATTGATGGTTCCGCCGATAAAAACGGGAAGAATGACTTTTTCAGCAAGCCCTTTTTGCGGCAACAAATCAAGATAGGTCTTGAGAATACCGGTATAGGAAGCTTTATAAACCGGACTCGCAATGATGACGGCATCCGCGTTTTCCACCCGGCGGTTGGCCTCTTGAATGGCGGGATGTTCGAAATCAGCCGTAATGAGTGCCTCCGCCGGCAGATCCGAAACGCGGATCACCCCGACTTTCAGTCCTTTTTCCTGCAAATGGGTTTGGGCATAATCAACCATCCCGTTCAGCCTTGACGTGCGCGACGGACTTCCGGAGAGAATCAACACATTGGGCATAAAGCATCTCCTCTCTGTGGCATGGAATAAAAAAGGGCACCCCGCCTGCGTGTACCCTCGCAAGCAAAGGTGCCTTCAGTTGACTGATCGGCAATGGAAACCCTGATATACACTCACAATTCCGATTTGATTAATCAAGTTTAATATAGCATACCCTCCGCCGGAAGTAAAGAGAAAATGAAGAACATTTCCGCTTTGTCCCGGACAAAAAAGAACCGCCTCCCACGAGGCGGTTCAATCGGTTCACCGCTTTCCGGACGCATCCGGCGAGGCGGCTTTTCCAACGTTTCTATTGGACCAATTTCAAAGGAACGGAAATTTTCTTGTCCACCTTTTCCCCTTTCAATATTTTTGAAGCCGCCACCACCGCTTCTTTTCCGATCAATTCAGGCTGTTGGGCAATGGTGGCGCCGAGCCTTCCATCTTGGACGGCTTTGATGGCATCATCATTTCCGTCAAAACCAACCACCAAAATGTCTCTTCCCGAACTGTTGATGGCTTCAATGGCTCCCAGCGCCATTTCGTCGTTTTGGGCGAACACGGCATCAATCTCTTTATGGCCCTGCAGCAGGTTTTCCATGACATTCAACCCCTGGGTCCGGTCGAAATTGGCCGTTTGCCGGGCGATTACATTCAAATCCCGGTCTGCGACGGAACGGAATCCTTGTCCCCGTTCACGCGCTGCCGAAGCCCCCGGTGTTCCTTGCAATTCGACAACTTTGGCATCTTTGCCCAATTGACCAATGATAAATTCCGCCGCCATTTTTCCTCCTTCGATATTGTCAGAAGCGATAAAGGAAGCCACCTCTCCCTGATCAGCCGTCCGGTCCAGCGTGATGACCGGAATGCCAATGTGGTTGGCATTTTGCACCGCCGTCGATACAGCGGAAGAATCCGTCGGGTTGATCAAGAGAATATCCACGCCTTGTTGGATTAAATCCTCAATGTCATTGATTTGTTTGGCAGTGTCATCTTGCGCATCAACGGTGATCACTTCCATGTTTTTGCTTTTCGCTTCCTTTAAGACCCCCTCTTTCAGCGAAACAAAAAACGGGTTGTCCAACGTGGAAACGCTCAAGCCGATTTTCACGTCGGCCAGATCTTTCTTTTTGGCAGGTTTGGCCCATTCCGGCGGTTCCAAGGAACAAGCCGATAAAATGAAAATGAGAGAACACATCAACAGAAGATGAACCAGCTTCTTCATCACCGACACCCTCCTCATGATTTTTTCCGGTCAATCAAAACGGCGATCAGGATGACAATTCCTTTGACCACCTGTTGGTAGAAGGAAGAAACCCCGAGCAAATTGAGGCCGTTGTTCAAAGTCCCGATAATGAGGGCACCCACCAACGTCCCGAAAATTCTTCCTTTCCCGCCGGCCAGACTGGTTCCGCCCAAAACCACCGCGGCAATGGCATCCATCTCGTAAGCCGTACCGGCCGTCGGTTGGGCGGAATTCAAGCGGGAAGTCAGGATGGCTCCGGATATCGCCGCCATCATTCCGGCCAAGCTGTAAATCAAGCATTTCACCTGGTCTACTTTAATGCCGGAAACAAACGCCGCCGTTTCATTCCCGCCGATGGCATATGTTTTTCTTCCGAATGACGTTTTGTGAAGGATAAACCACAGAATGAAAAACGTGATCAGCATGGTGACGGCCGGAACCGGAATACCGAAGAAATATCCGCGGCCGAACAATTGAAAACTGTAATGATCCCCCAGACCGGTGATCGGATTTCCGTCGGTATAAACCAGCGTCAATCCCCGGTAAATGGTCATGGTGGCCAGCGTGGCAATAAAAGGCGCCACTTTTCCTTTGGTGATCAAAAGCCCGTTGACCGCCCCCATCAAGGCCCCGAGAAGCGCAGTGATGCATATGGACAGGATCGGATCCACGCCGGATACGATCATGCCCGCCATCAACGCACTGGACAAAGCCAGGATGGAACCGACCGATAAATCAATGCCGCCGGTTAAAATGACAAACGTCATACCAAAAGCAATGAGTGCATTAATCGAAATTTGTCTGAGCAAATTCAATAAGTTCAGCGGTTCGATAAATGACGGGTTTAAAACGGCCACCACCGCAAACAACAAAACAAACGCCAAAAAAGGTCCCAATTTTTGTATGAGGCCGGCACTTTTTTTACTGATCTGTTCCATGTTGATCCCCCCCTGTTGCCAAAACCATGATTTTTTCCTGTGTGGCTTCTTCCCGTTTCAATTCCCCGGCCAGTCTGCCCTCGTGGATGACCAGAATCCGGTCGCTCATTCCCAAAACCTCCGGCAACTCGGAAGAGATCATCACGATGGCCATTCCTCTTTCCGTCAGTTCATTCATGAGATGGTAAATCTCTTTTTTCGCCCCGACATCGATTCCGCGTGTCGGTTCATCCAAGATGAGAACTTTCGGAGCCGTCCCGATCCATTTGGCAAGAACCACTTTCTGCTGATTTCCCCCGGACAGGCTTCCGGCAAGTTCATCCAACGACGTGGTTTTCACTTTCAATCGCTCCACCATCATTTGGACAAACGTCTCTTCATCTTTGGTTTTCATCCATCCGTGGGGCGCAAAGCTTTTCAGATTGGCCAAGCTCATGTTTTCCTTGATCGAAAAGTCCAACAGCAACCCCTCATCCTTGCGGTTTTCCGTAATAAAACCGATGCCATGGGAAACGGCGTCACCGGGATGCTTGATGCGGACCTTTTGGCCGTCGATCAAAATTTCGCCTTCATCATACGCGTCAATCCCGAAAATCGCTCTCATGATCTCCGTCCTTCCCGATCCCATCAAACCGGCAATCCCCAGGATTTCGCCGGAACGCACCGAAAAGCTGATGTCCCCGAACACGTCCGATCGCGTGAGATGGCGCACTTCCAGAACGACTTTCCCCGGTTGGGCCTTTCTTTCCGGAAACCATTCATCCAATTCCCGGCCCACCATTTTTCTCACGACTTCCTGCGAGTCAGTCTCTTGAACCGGCTTGGTATCGACCGTTTTCCCGTCCCTCATCACCGTGATCCGGTCGCAGATGGTGAAAATCTCTTCCATCCGGTGAGAGATATAAACAATGGAAACTCCGTCATCTTTCAACGACCGCATCACCTGAAACAAGGACTCGATTTCCCGTTCCGTCAATGCCGATGTCGGCTCATCCATGATGATGACCTCGGCATCCGTCAGCAAAGCTTTGGCGATTTCAATCATTTGTTGCTCCCCGACCGAACACTTTCCGGCCTCTTGGTGAAAAGGAAGCGAGATTCCCAAACGGTCAAACACCTTTTTTGCCAGCGCTTTCATTTCTTCCGTTTTCAAAATCCCCAGCTTGTTGGTGATTTCCCTGCCGATGAACAAATTTTCCAAAACGGTCATGTCCGGCCAGATATTTAATTCCTGATGAATAAAAGCAATCCCGTCATCTTCGGCTTCTTTGGGATTTTGGAACTGTTTTTCCTCGCCGTTGATCAGAATGCGGCCCCTATCTTGCTTGTGAAGTCCCGTTAAAATATTCATCAGGGTCGATTTGCCGGCACCGTTTTCCCCCATCAAGGCATGCACTTCTCCCGGAAGGAGAGTGAAACGGACTCCTTCCAGGACTTTGTTCGCGCCAAAGGATTTATAAATATCTAGCATTTCAATTTGCATCATGCATCCCCCCTTGTCAGAAAAAGACCCCTGCCTGCAAAATGCAATTGGAATAAGGCGTGGCTTCCCCTGTCCGGATGACGGCTTTGGCCTGCCTTGTCATCTGCTTGAATTCTTCATGCGGGACATAACTGATTTGATCCGGAAATTCGCTGGTCAAAAACGCATGTTGCTTGGCATTTTCGGCCACGATTTCTTCTGCGGCGAACACTTTCTCCACCACCATGTCCCCGTGAACCGCTTTCACGACGGCTTCAAACGACGGATTTCCCACCGTGACGGCCAGATCGATTTTGGGAACGCCGGCGGGCACCGGCAGTCCCGCATCGGCAATCACAATCCGGTCCGTATGCCCCAAATCGGACAGAACCTTGGAAATGGCGCTGTTGATGATTCCGGTTTTCTTCATCCTTCCCGACTCCTTTTCACTTCTTCTGCCGTTGGCATCCCACCCTGTGCACCAAATTTCGTCACAGACAATGCGGCGGCATGGTTGGCGAATTCAAGGGCTTCATAAACGGATTTTCCCCCGGCAATTTGAACCGCAAATGCGGCATTAAAGGTATCCCCGGCACCGGTTGTATCCACCACCGGCACGCTGATTCCCGGAACCAGCCATTCTTTCTCCCCGTCAAAAAAGCGTGCCCCTTCTTTCCCTTCCGTGATGATCAATTTGTTCGGATATCTTTTTAGCACTTCGGAACGGTCTTCCCCGTCAAACAAAAGCTTGAATTCATGTTCATTGGGAGTGATGAATGAAGCCTTCGCGATCAATTCCCGGCTGACGGGCCGTGCCGGTGCGGGATTGAGCAAAAGCGGAACCCCCAGCTTGTCGCAAAGCTCAGCCGCAAATTCCACCGTCTCCATCGGAATTTCCAACTGAACCAGCACGACATCCGCTTCACGAATCACAGATTCGGCTTTTTTCACATATTCCGGTGTGGTATGGTCATTCGCGCCTTTGACGACAACAATGCTGTTATCCCCTTCCGCCAAGGTGATATGTGCGGTTCCCGACCGGGTATGTGTAACCGGTTCCATATATTTCGTATTGACCCCGTTGGTTTTCAAATTCTCCAAGATGATCTCGCCGAAGTCGTCGTCCCCGACCCGCCCGATCATGGTCACATCGGCTCCGAGCCGTGCCGCGGCCACCGCCTGGTTGGCTCCCTTTCCGCCGGGAACGGTTTCAAACGAATTTCCCAATACCGTTTCGCCGGCTTGCGGACGCTTGTCCGCACTCACCACCAAGTCAATGGACGAACTGCCGATCACTGCTATTTTTGCCACGTTCCATCCCCTGCCTTTCTGGTTGTCTCTCTTTCCACAAAAGATACAGGCAATATGATTTGCTTTTTCTTGATATCCGCTTGACGGATTCTCTCCAACAACAGTTTGGCCGCTTCCTTTCCCATTTCATAGGCGGGCTGTTGAATGGTGGATAAAGCGGGAAACAGAAATTTGCTCATCGGAATGTCGTCAAAACCGATGATTTGCATCTCCTCCGGGATCTTCCTGCCCCGTCGCAACGCCTCCCGCAACACGGCCGAGGCCACAATGTCATTGACGGCGATCACCCCGTCCGTGTCCGGATACAATTCAAACAGTTTCCCGGCGGTTTCCAAAGCCCCGTCAAAAGAAAAAGAAGTGTTTAACACCTGAAACTGCACTTGGGATTTCCCGAGAACTTCCAGCGCCGCAAAAAATCTTTCATACGCGGTCCGCACATGTTTCGGGCCCCGAAGCAACGTGATATTGCGGCTGCCCCGGTCCAGCAGGATTTGCGCAGCCAGCCGCCCTCCTTCCTTTTGATCGGAACATACAAACGGAAAGTCATGATGAATCCGGTCCAGCAAGACAACGGGAATATTTAATTTTTCCCATTGCGATACTTCTTCACTGCTGGTGCTGATCACGCCAAGCACATTATGTTGGGTGAACGTTTCAATGTAACGGACTTCCTTTTCTGCATCCTCATCACTGTTTCCGATAATCAAGCGGTATCCGTTTTGTTGCAGAACATCTTCGACTCCCCGGGCAATTTCCGGAAAAAAGGGGTTGGTGATATCCGGAATGATCAACCCGATCAGCTTCGACTTTTGGAAATATAAAGAACGGGCCACTTCATTCGGCAAATAATTCAATTTCGAAATGGCGGCTTCCACCAATTTTCTGGTCTCCTCCTGAACATACCCGTTCCGGTTGATCACCCGGGAAACGGTCGCCACCGACACCCCCGCTTCTTTCGCCACATCTTTGATCGTCGCCATTACTCCCACCATTTTTCTTTTTTGATGTGTAACCGTTTACATCATTATGTCACAAAAATGTTTAATTCACAAGATAAATCTTTTTTCTCTGTTCAAATTAAAAAAACATGCCAAAAGGCCGGCTTTTTGCCATCAGCCGGCCTTTATCACCAATATTTTCCATTTGCAATCCAAAAAAGAACCCGGTAAAATGAATGTTACCTTCATGCACATTATATTCGAAAGAACATAATTACTCCATAATAATTATAAAACATAATTCACCCCCTTGTCAATCTTTTTTTGAAAGGAGCGGAAGCATGGAAAATTCCAAACGGATCTGGCAGGAAGAGCAAGAACGTGTCGACCGGGTGATCGATGAAATCGACGGACGCCTTTCTTCGCTCGAACAGCAAGCAAACCAAGTCAAATCAGACATTGTGGATATACGCAAAAACTTTTGGGAAGATGTGCGGATCAATTTTGCCGACGAGATCGAAACAACCGAAACCGTGGTCAGCATCAAGCAACAAGCCGAAGTTTTGGCGGAAAGAGAGCGCCGCCACCGAACCTCGCAAAAACAAGTGCAACTCTTAAAGAAAATGAAATCCTCCCCCTACTTCGGACGGATTGATTTTACCGAACACGGGGAAGAAAAAGAATCGATTTATCTGGGAATCGCCTCGCTGGTCGATGAGCAAACGAATGAGTTTCTCATTTATGACTGGCGCGCCCCCGTCTGCAGCCTGTATTATGATTACCCGCCGGGGCCTGCACGGTATGAAACGCCGGGCGGAACGGTCGAAGGATTCATCGGTCTGAAGCGCCAATTCCTGATAAAAAACGGAATCATTGAAAGCTTGTTTGACACCGGGATCACCATTGGCGATCAACTGTTGCAGGAAGTGCTCGGAAAAAGATCCGACTCCCAAATGAAAAGCATCGTGGCCACCATTCAACAAGAACAAAACCGCATCATCCGTAATGAAAAAAGCCGGCTGGTCATCGTTCAAGGGGCGGCCGGGAGCGGAAAAACTTCGGCCGCGTTGCAACGGGTCGCCTATCTCCTTTACCGGTACCGGAATTCATTGAAAGCCGAAAATATCCTTTTGTTTTCCCCCAATCCGATGTTTAACCGGTATGTCTCCACGGTTCTTCCCGAACTGGGGGAGGAAAACATGCAACAAACCACTTTTCAGGAGCTGTTGGAACATCAATTGAAAAATCTATTGAAAGTGGAAGATCCGTTTTCACAAATTGAATATACCTTGACAAACCATCAGGAAGACGGGTATGAGGCAAGGATTGACGGCATCCGCTACAAAGCCTCCCGGGCATACATCCGGTTGCTGGACCTTTACCTGTCTTATCTCGGGCAACATGGCGCGTTAGTCTTCCGGGACATTCCGTTCCGTGGCGGCACGATCATTCCGGCCGGGGAAATCAAAGCCCATTTTGCTTCCCTGGATTCGTCCCTTCCGCTCACCCACCGGATCTCCCTGGTCAAAGACCGGCTGATGGCAGAACTGAAAAAGCGGGCCCGGGAAGAAGTCAAAAAAGACTGGGTGGATGAAGAAATCCAGTGGTTGAATCCGGCCAATTACATCCGCGCTGACCAAGCGCTGCAAAAAGACAAACATTTCACTTCCGATACCTTTGACGATCTACAAAGGGAACGGCACTGGCTGGCCAAAAAAGTGGTCCAAAAACACATCAAACCGGCTGTCCGCATGGTCAAAAAACTCGGATTTCTGGACATTCCGGCCATCTACCGGCAACTGTTTGCCGATCCAACCCTGGCCAAAGATGCCCTCGGGCTCACGGATCTGCCGGAAACCTGGCCGGACATCTGCCGGCAAACGGTTGCCAAACTGGAGCAAAAGGAGCTTTTTTACGAAGACGCCACTCCTTTGCTCTATTTGAAAACCCGGCTTGAAGGATTGGAAACCAACCGGTCCATCCGCCATATTTTTATCGATGAAGCGCAGGATTACTCGCCTTTTCAGTTTTTCTTTTTAAAGCGTTTGTTTCCGCGCAGCAAGATGACAATCCTCGGCGATTTCAACCAGGCCGTCTTTTCTCATACCCCGGTTCATCACAATATGGCTGAGTTATCCTCTCTGTATGGAAAAGAGCAAACCGAATTGGTTGAATTGAAACGAAGTTACCGGTCCACCTTTCCGATCATCGAATTCACCCGTCACCTGGCGGAAAACAAAGAAGCCATCGAGCCCTTTGAACGTCCGGGGAGCAAGCCGACCGTGACCGAAGTGCAAAACCGAAAGGAACTTCACAACCGGATTCTCCACCGCATCGAAACATTGCTAAAAGACGGGCATGAAACGATTGCCGTCATATGCAAAACAGCCGCGGAAAGCCAAAAGGTTTTTGATGCATTGAACAAAGCAACTGCCGAACCGGTTCAACTGATCACGAAAGAATCCGTCGAATTTCACCCGGGCATCCTGGTCATTCCGGTTTATCTCGCCAAAGGCATTGAATTTGATGCCGTGATTCTTTATGACGCTTCCGGGGATCAATATCACCGGGAAAACGAGCGGAAATTATTGTACACCGCCTGCACCCGCGCCATGCATGCTTTGCACCTTTACTGCCTCGGCAAAATGAGTCCGTTTATAAAAGAAGTCCCTGAAGACACCTATCTCCGGGATCATCAATAAAAAAAAAAGAGCGGGAACATACCCGCTCTTTTTTTATTGGAGCATTTCCCGCAACCGGTGAATGTGATCGGGGCTACCGCTGATAATGAGGCGATCCCCGACTTCCAGCACGGTGTCCCCGTGAGGAAGGATGGCTTCATTTCCCCGCAGGATGCGGATGATCAACGTATCCCCCCAAAAAGTCAGGTCCCGGACCCGTGCCAAATGGTAACGGTGGTTCAACAATTTCACTTCCATCAAATTTCCGTTATCATGGTTCACCAGTTTAAACAGGGTCGGATGTTCAATCAAAATCTTGGTCAACGTTTGATTGGCAAAGAAGGTGGAGATGAGCTGGATTCCCAGATTGTTTAACGACTGTTGCAACTCTTTGCTTTCCACCCGGGCAATGATCCGTTCAACGCCTTGTTTCTTCGCCGCTTTGGCCAACTCCACGTTCCTTTCATCATGCGGCGTGAACAAAACCATGATATCGCATGAAAATCCGTTTTCCTTTTGCAGGTATTCCTCTTCGACCACCGGCAATTGAATGATCGGAAACGGACGCTGTTTTTCTTCCAGATTCGATTTATCCGCTCCGTAAACTTTGACTTCATACCCGTCCCGGTGCAAATCCTGCGCCAGGGTCAATGTCGCGGCATTGATCCCCACCAGCGAAACGGACGGGCGTTCCACCTCATCGACGGCATCCGGCAACAATTGCTGGAATATAATCGGCGGAATGATCACGGTGATGGACGCGGCCAAAATCAACGCCGTGTTCATCGTGTTATTGATGATTCCGAGATCCATCCCGACCGCCGCGGCGGCAATGACCAAACTGATGGTGGATGTCAACAAAATCCCCGAACTGATTGACTCGCGCCAAGAAAACCACTTGCGGAAAATCAAAACCAAAAGTCCTTTGGATAAGATAAAGGCAAGCAAAATGAGCGGAAACATGATCAAAGCACGGGCATCCTGCATCAACGAGACCAGGTCCAGCTTGGCACCCACCATCACAAAGAATATCGGGATTAAAAAGCCAAAACCAAATGCATTCAATTGACTGACAAACTCTTCACGCGGCCCCAACAACGACACAATGACGCCTGCCAAAAAGGCTCCCAAAATATTTTCCGCCCCGACTGTTTCCGATAACGCGACAAAAAACAGGATCAAAGCAAAGACGCCGCGTGTTCCGATGGAAATTGTCTCTTTGGAAATGGATTCGGTCAGCCGAATGGGCTTTAATGCTTGGATAATGCGGTACACCGCAAAGAAAATCACAAAAAATAACAATAACAGCAGCACGCTGAAAAATCCTTTTTCCGACTTCAGCGCCGCATAAACCGCCAACAAAATCATGGTGATAAAGTCCGCAAAAACTGCCGTCACCAAGATTGATTGTCCCAGCGGTTTTTTATTGATCCCTTTATCTTTCACCACCGGCAAAGTGACACTCAATGAGATCGTGGAAATGATCAAAGTGATAAAGTAAGGATCTTTGATAAACCCCGCAACATATAAGATCCAACTGATCACAAAAGACAAGAGAAGAATGCTTATAAAACTGATCAGACCGATCATGAGCGGATTTTCCCGATTCTCTTTCTTTCCGCTTGTCTTACCCGTGTTTAAAATCATATTAAAGTCGATTTCCAGTCCGCTTAAAAACATCAAAAAAATAATTCCAAGCGTGGACAACATTTCCAGCCAGGTGTCCTCAACCACCCATCCCAAGCCGCTTTTTCCCAGGATCAAGCCAACCATGATTTCTGCGACAACGGCCGGAATCGCATTCCATTTTAAACGGTGCAATAAGATCGGAACCAAAAATGCCACGATGACCACAATCATGACTGAAATCAATGAATGATCCACTTCCATATCTTGTCCCCCCATCCATTACGGGTTTCAATTTTCTACCTGTAGACCCTGCCGGAACATGAGAAGTTGCAAAGCACTTTCTTGCTCATCATAATGGTCTTTGAGATCCGTGACAAGTGCCGGGCGATATAATTTTATTTTGTTTCCGCCCGACAAGGCCTCCTTTTTTTACCAACACGCCTTCTCCCCGCTTGGTACACCGGCCAGCGACGGTGAACCGGCATCAACCCTTGCATGGAGATTGAAATTGCTTTCACAAACGTACTATAGTAGGTAAAGAGTGAGTACGGAGCACCAAAGGAGAGAAAAAGGATGAATCAAACGTCGAACAAAACTGCTGTCAATATGAACCAAGGGGCTCTGATCGTTTCCTGCCCTGAAAAGCAAGGAATCATTGCTGCAATCACACAATTTCTTTATGAAAACGGAGCCAACATCTTGCACTCCGATCAATTTTCAACCAATCCGGAAAGCGGACACTTTTTTATGCGGGTCCAGTTTCTGATGGACAACCTGACCGGACGGATTGATGAACTTCGGCAACAATTTTCATTGATTGCAGAGCCGTTTCAGATGGATTGGAAAATCACGCATCCGTCCGAAAGAAAAAAGCTGGCGGTCTTCGTTTCAAAGGAAGACCATTGTCTGCGGGAACTGTTGTGGCGTTGGAGTATCAAAGAATTGAATGCCGATATTGTCATGGTGGTTTCCAATCACCCGGACATGAAATATCTGGTTACACCCCACAACATTCCTTATTATCATGTCCCGGTGACCAAAGAAAACCGTGAAGAAGCCGCAGACATCCATCTGGAACTGCTTCAAAAACACCAAGTGGATACTCTTATCCTTGCTCGTTATATGCAAATTATCCCTGGTAAAATCATCGACCGTTATCCGAATCAAATCATTAACATCCACCACTCGTTTTTGCCGGCCTTTATCGGGGGGAAACCGTATCACCAAGCGTTCAACCGCGGGGTGAAGCTCATCGGGGCCACAGCACACTATGTCACGGAAGATTTGGATGAAGGTCCCATTATCGAACAAGATGTGAGCCGTGTCAATCACCGGCATCAAGTCGCCGATTTAAAACGAATCGGACGCGATCTGGAGCGGATCGTTTTGGCCAGAGCCGTCCAATGGCACATCAATGACCAGATTATCGTTCACAATCACAAAACCATCGTGTTTGAATAAAAAATCCCCTTTACAGGGGATTTTTTGCTTTATGACCACAACTTCGGCAACTCTTCCACACTGACCACCAATCCCATGGTTGCCATGATCACAGCGACCAGGATGCCAAAGACCGTCAGCCAAAGCGGATGCCTGTATTCACCGACAATCTCCTTCCGGCGGGCGGCAAACAGGATGATGGCCAGTGAAAGTGGCAGAATAAAACCATTTAACGTCCCCACCAAAATCAACATTTTCACCGGTTTTCCCACCACCACAAAAACCGCTGTGGACAACAAGATGAAGCAAACGGTCCACCACCGGTGATGACGGTCGATCTTTTCATGCCAAGTACGAATAAAGGAGACGGAAGTATATGCCGCTCCCACCACCGACGTAATGGCGGCCGCCCACATGACCAAACCGAACAATTGATAGCCTGTCTCTCCCGTGGCCAGCTGAAACACCGAAGCCGCCGGATTGCTTTCGCTTAATGTTCCCCCCGCAGAAACCACGCCCAATGTCGCCAAAAACAAGACCAAACGCATGACCGATGTGATGATGATTCCGGAAACCGAACTTCGGTTGGTTTCCGGCAACGCTTCCGTTCCTTTCAATCCGGCATCTAAAAGGCGGTGCCCTCCTGCAAAGGTAATGTATCCGCCAACTGATCCGCCGACCACGGTCACAATGGCCATAAAAAATGCATTCCACCCGTCAACGGGCACATCGGGAACCAGCGAGCGCACCGCAGCTTCACCCAGGGGAGGATGCGATCCCACTGCCACCCAGAGCGTCAGCCCAATCATCACAAATCCCAACAACACGGCAAACCGGTCCATCACTTTCCCGGCTTCTTTGGACAAAAAAACCATCACGGCAATCAACCCGCTGATGACCGCTCCCCATACCGCATCCACACCAAACAACACTTCAAACCCCAATCCGGCACCGGCCACATTGCCAATGTTAAAAGCCAATCCTCCTGACACCACCAAAAACGACAAAACGTGGCCGAGCCCCGGCCGGACCGCATGGGCAATATCCTGCGCCCGCATCTTCGATACAACAATAACCCGCCAAATATTTAATTGGGCTCCAATGTCGAGCAAAACGGAAGCCAAGATCACAAACCCGAAACTGGCTCCAAATTGGGCCGTGAATACGGAAGTTTGTGTCAAAAACCCGGGTCCGACGGCAGAAGTGGCCATTAAAAATGCGGCCCCCATCAAAGATAACCAAACTTTTTTCTGCACCGTACCAACCGCCTTTAATTGGATTGAATTAAAAAAAGATTCCGTTTTTTAATAATATACTTTTAAATGGTTTTATTTCTTTTCCATACTAACATATTTCCGCTTGCCACCAACACCTTCCCCGTTTAAAAAAACCACTTCTGAAATGACATTCAGAAGTGGTTTTCAAGTCAAGTCGAGATGCTTACTTCGCTTTGGCCGATCCCGGCTCTTTCGGGGTTCCCGCTCTTCTTCTTTTGGGCACTTCCTGGCGGAACGCCTTCAACAAGGAAACCGCCACACCGATCAGGATAAAGGCAAATGGAAAAGCAGCAATAATCGATGCCATCTGCAATCCTTCCAATCCGCCGGAGTAAAGCAAGATCAAAGCCGAAGCGGAAATAATGAGTCCCCAAATCCATTTGACGGTATTGGAAGGGTTTAAACTCCCGTCCGTCGTCTGCATTCCCAGCACAAACGTTGCCGAGTCGGCGGAAGTAATGAAAAACGTGCTGATCAAAATCACGGCAAGCACAATCATAATCCCGCTCAACGGCAAATGGGAAAGCATCGAGAACAGAGCCACTTCGGTTCCCTGCTCGCTCATCTGTTCAAAAAGCGGAATACCATCCGACATCTCCATGTGAAGTCCGGTTCCTCCGAAAACGCTGAACCAAAATGCCCCGAAAAAGGTGGGCACCAAGAGGACGCCGATCACAAATTCCCGCACCGTGCGCCCTTTTGAAATGCGGGCAATAAACGTTCCGACAAACGGAGCCCAAGCAATCCACCATGCCCAGTAAAAGATCGTCCAACTTTGAATCCATTCATTAGCCTGCGGATTAAACGGCCCCAAATAGAAACTCATCCGGGGCAACTCCTGAATATACGCCCCCAACGTGGATGTGAACAAATTCATGATAAACTTGGTCGGTCCCGTGAACAAAACAAAAAACATCAACAATACCGCAATCAGAATATTGATATTGCTCAAGTACTTGATCCCTTTATTCAGCCCGGTGGTGGTCGAAAGAATAAACAAGCCGGTCACAATCACAATGGCGATGAATTGGGTGAGGATGTTATTTTCCAGCGGCGTCACAAAAGAAAGCCCTCCGCCGATCTGAATGGCCCCCAATCCCAAGGAAGTGGCCACGCCGAACACCGTGGCATAAACGGAAATAATATCAATTGTTTTCCCGACCGGTCCCTTCACTTTCTCTTTCAACAGTGGATAAAAGGTGTGGCTGATCAATCCCGGAGCATCTTTTCGAAAGTTTGCATAAGCAAGCGCCAATCCCAAAAGGGCATAAATTCCCCATGGATGCAATCCCCAGTGGAAGAAGGAATAACGCATCGCATCATTGGCGGCGGTACCGGAACCTGGTTGGGCAAAGATCGGCTGATAAAGATGGGACAACGGCTCAGCTGTTCCCCAAAAGACCAGTCCGATCCCCATTCCGGCACTGAATAACATGGCAAACCATGAAATGGTGCCAAATTCGGGACGATCGGTATCCTTTCCGAGTCGAATATTTCCATAGCGGCTGAAAATGAGGAATAAAGAAAAGATCAAAAAGGCCGTGGTGGAAAACAAATAGAACCAACCAAACTTATCCTGCAAAAAAGTCTGGATATCGTTCATGACCGTCAGAATATGTTTTGGGGCGACACCCCCCCACAAAATAAAGACAAAGGAAATAATCACTGAAATAATGAAGACGTTGGTAAATTTTTTCATGCTTCAATCCTTCCTATTTACAGACTGGTAAAAATGCTCCGGTTTCATAATTAAGATATATTCCCCGGTTTTTCGATTTTTAAACCGTGTTTTTTCAAAGAGAATAAAAAAAAGGATTGAGGAATCTGTTTCCCCAATCCTCTCAAGATCAGTATTCTCCCAAATCAATCAAATCATTCATTTCCTGATATTGGTTTTGCATACGCTTTTTGATATTCACTTCCCAATGTTGGGACAAAAAGCGGGCCGCTTCATCCAAATCACTAAAAACCTTGCGCTCTCCCTGATAAATCACCATCCAACCTTCGTCCAAACCTTTGAACACTCTTTCCACTTCAATCTTATGTTCATCCTTCGACGTCGAAAAATAAGTCGATTCCCCGACTTTCAAGTTTTTTAAAATATTTTTCACTTCTTGTTCCTTCATCATCTTTCTCCCTTTGGCATATGCACCAATCATCTTTGTTCATGTACATCATAACATGATCCGGCATCCAATATAAAAGCGCCATCTGAAGAGTATGAAAATCAGAGGCGCTGATTTACTGAATCCATTTAACGAGAAAATGGATATTGATTGGGAGCTACAAAGGTATTGGGACCATGGTATTGATTGGGAGAAGCGTACTGGCCCTGCGGCGGCTGATATTGGTTTCCGCCCGGAGGCATCGGCAATGCCTTTTGCTGGGACTGTGGTTGATCCTGAGAATTCTCCTCCAAATCTTCCATCCCAAACTCTTCCAAAACGCGGCGCACCAATTTTAACTCGTCATTGACCATTTCATCTTGATCTTTTGATTTGAGCAAAAGATTTTGATATTGCAAAAGAGCTTCTTCAATTAAATCAAGTTCGGCCTTTGATAAATTAACGGTGATTTTCATGATTTCTACTCCTTTATTTAAAACCTACAATACTACTAATATCATAATCGGATAGGAATCACAAAACAACCAGAAGAACATCTTGTGAAACCAATAACTTTCACATCGCCCGCGGAAATAATTATTCTTTTTTCCGCATTTTTATGGATTCCTTCACTCTTTTGCCCGCTTTTTTTCCAAATCAGCCAAATTGTTCATCACTTTTTCAAAGATTTTTATCGCTCTTTGATCACCGGCATCATCCACCGAACGCAACAACACGGCCACCGAATAACGCGGCGTTTCCACGGGGCCGAAACCGATCATCCATTTGTTGTACCGGTCTTTGTCCACCCCGATCTGAGCCGTTCCCGTCTTCCCCGCCAGGGACCAGGTTGCATTTTTAAGCGATGAAGCCGTGCCATCTGTGACGACTTGACGCATCAGCGCTTTGACGGATGCGGCGGTTTCCGGCTTGAGCGGTTTGGCCCCTTCGATTGTCTGCTCCCGAAAGCGAAATAACATGCGCCCTTCAGCATCTTTGATTTCCTTCACCAGACGCGGTTCCATGGTTTTTCCCTGATGGAAGACCGAAGTGATCATATTGGTTGCCTGAACCGGGGTCATCCGGACATCGCGCTGTCCGATCCCGGTTTGCACCAAAACCCCTTCATCTTTTTTATTCGTGGAATCTGCAAAAATCAGTCCCGTTTGCTCTTCAGCCAACTGCGCAAACGACGGGTCGTGAAACACTTTGCCGTTCCAGATCACTTTTTGCCCGAGCCCCAACCGCTTCGCATACTCTTCCAGTTTTTCAGGGCCGAGTGTTTTGGCCACGGTGCCAAAAACAATATTGCAGGACTTGGCATAAGCTTCGGCAAACGTAATTTTTCCGTGCCCTTCGGGATCATTGTCCCGCAAATGATATTGATCCAATTTTCCTTTGCAATGGAAAGTGGTGTCCGGGCGGACCAATCCCTGATCCAAAGCCGCCACCGCAACCACAGTCTTAAAGATCGAGCCGGGTGTTGCCTCCATCACCGCCCGGTTTTCCCAATGATTTTCCCCTTCCTTTTCCGAATTTCCTTTCGGCCGGCTGGCCATCGCCAGGATATCCCCGGAAGAGATCTCCTGAATCACCACTGCACCGTCATCCACACTTTCTTCTTGCAACAGGTTTTCCGCCATTTGCTGAATCTCTTTGTCCAATGTGGTGACAAGGGTCTTGGGCCGGTCTCCGGATCCGCGTTGAATATCTTTTCGTTTCATCTGCACCCCGTTTAACGGTTTTCCCGTCCGTGCCTTGGTATAAATTAAAAGATGCTCTTCTTCTCCGTGCAAAAATGGTTCAAAAGCTTGTTCAAGCCCGGAGATTCCAATGAATGATTCGGGATGCCAATTTCCGTTTTGGGCTTGCTCCTGATACCGGTTTTTCAAAAGGAGCGGACTGCGGGCAATCTGTCCGATCACTTGTTCCGCCACTTGGTTTAATGTCATGCGCTGGTCCGATTGAACCACCATCACCCCCGGGATGTTCATCGCTTCGATCCTCTCCCGCTCCAAGGGGGACAGGGTGATTTCTTCCCCGCGAATGCCTGACAAGATCGCGGGAGACTTCAGATGCAACAACTGGCGTCGGAATGCCTCATACGGATAATGGATCCATTCGGCAATCTGTTTGAATTGCTCCTCGCGCAGCTTGAGCTGCTCTTCACTTTGCGGAAAGATCAGCAAATGCCAATCGTTCCCTCCAACCAGCGTTTCTTGATGGCGATCCAAAATGTCCCCGCGACCGCTTTGAATCACAATTTCTTTGTTTTGCCGCGTTTGTGCCATGGTGACCAAATCAACTTGTTTATTCACAATTTCAAAAGACCGCGCCGAGGCGATCTGAATCATGTACAACCGAACCAAAATCACTGCAAACATGGACAAAATCAACAAGCTGACTGTGATGCTTCGCCAATTTCGTTTCATGATGACACCCCACTTCTTTCATCAGCTTCGACAGGATGAAAGCGGGGTATACTTCTTATATCAAAGCAGTCTTTCATACCAAAAAAGAAAATAAACCATTATTTATTCAGCGCGATGTTCTTTCTGTTCAGCATTTTTTCAGAAAATCCCTTTTTTTTTGCCCAAAAAAGCTCTTGCATTTTTGCAAGAGCTTTCTCCTGTTAATTTTTCTGTTCTCTTTGTGCTTGATTGGCATTACTCATTTTGATGTACTGATTATGCTGCTCATACGTCTCGGCAAAGTAATGTTCGCCGCTGCCATCTCCCTTGGTGACATAATACTGGTAAGAATGCTGTTCCGGTTCCAAAGCGGCGCGCAACGCTTCTTCCCCCGGATTGGCGATCGGCCCCGGCGGCAAACCTTTGACTTGATATGTATTATACGGGTGCTGTTTGTATTTCAACTGATGAAAAGGAATATCCTTCCATTCCTCCTTCAACTGCGTCACATACAAAAAAGTGGCGTCGATTCCCAGTTTCTGATTATCGGTGCTGTGCAGCCGGTTATAAATCACACCGGAAATGCGCGGATATTCCTGCTTTGCCTTTCCTTCCCTTTCCACCAGCGACGCAATTGTCACCAGCTTATCCAACGTCATGCCTTTTTCCGGTTCATTTTGATTGAGCCGGTCACGAATTTTCAGTTTTTCGACACGCTGTGCAAACTGGCCCAGCATGATGTTGATGATTTCCTCTTCCGAAGCCGTTTTTGGAAAGTCATAGGTGCTGGGGAACAAATATCCTTCCAATTTAAACGGTCGGTCGGGATTTTGGGGAATGTTCACCTCAAAATTATATTTTGGTTTTTTACTATTCAATAAATCTAGAAACTTTTCTTTGTCAAAATCCTCTTTTTCCTTTTCAAGGCGATTGGCGATTTTCATGGCATCCCATCCTTCGGGAATGGTCACCGTAACAACGTTTTCTTCGCCTTTAGAAAATTTTTCTAATATTCGATCGATGTCTTCATCAGGCTCAATCAGGTAATTCCCGGCTTGCAGGTTGGTCTTTTGCTTGAGAAAAACATAAAGACCGAAACAATAGGACCGGCGAATGATTTGCTTTTCCTCCAAAATCTTGCCGACTTGCTTCAATGATGTATTTTTAGGGATTTCCACCGCCACTGGTTCGGTTCGTTCCGATGAGCCCAAAGTGAAATCCATAAAGAAGTAACCCAGAATCCCCCAACCGGCCAGTAGCGCAATGGTAAAGAAGATGCGCCAAAACCATTTCATGAGACGTGGACTCCTTTTTCTGATTAAATCTCTTCTTTATTACAAGAAACCCTTCTCTATGTTAGCACAGTTTATCAAAAAGAAAACGGGGTTCCCCCCGTTTTTACTGAAAGTCATGAAAATATAACATTTCGTCAACGGCATCGGCAATATTTTCCCACTCTTGCTCATCCTCAATTTCTTCGATGCGCCCTTGATTGACATGAAACAAGTGCAGATCATCCGGATGATCGCCGTCTTTTTGCAACAAAGCATAGTGTTGTCCGTTCACTTCAACTTCATGGACAATCCGGTAAGGAGTGCCGGCCGGTTCGACATTGGAAACCATGTGATCCGGATATTGCTGACGCAAGATATTCACTTCTCTTGCTCCGTGAACCGACAGGTTGTTATTGTTCATTTTCCTCACTTTCCTCTTCCAATTCACTCACCAGTGTGTTAAACACTTCTTCCACCATATCCCATTCTTCTTCATTCTCTTCTTCAATCATTTCCAGATTCAAATTGCCATCCTCTTCGGTATAGCGAAAAGCCATCACTTCTTGGTAAGGCTCCTGTTCGTCCGGTTCCCCGCCTTGTTCCCCGTCGACCGGCGTGACAAACATATAGCTTTTGCCTGTTTCATCATGATCAAACGTATATAAGATCTCAAACTTTTCCTCTTTCCCGTTTTCCGTCGGAATGATCAAGTATTCCGGTTCATGATTATGTGCCATTAAAATTGCCTCCTCTTTGCATCCAGATATCCTTGCAAAATCCATGTCGCAGCCAGTTGGTCAACCACCTTTTTCCGTTTGCGGCGGGAAAGATCGGCATCAATCAAGGTGCGCTCTGCCGCTGCTGTTGACAAGCGTTCATCCCACAAGTGCACAGGATATCCATATCGCTTTTTTAATTCTTCGGCCAGTTGCCGGCTCAACTCCCCGCGGGGACCGATGGTCCCGTTCATGTTGCGGGGGAAGCCGACAACCAGCTCTTTTATTTGATATTGTTCCACAAGTTGGTCCAATTCTTTCAACCAGTTACTGTTTTTGCGGTCAATGACTTTGACGCCCTGAGCGGTCAGCCCTAATGCATCGCTGACCGCCACGCCAATTCTCCGGTCTCCTGCATCCAGTCCCAGAATCCGGGGGAAATCATCTATATGCTTTGAAGAGAGTTCATCCAAATCCATTTTCCAATACCTTTCTTATTGATTCTGCCTTTCCACACCCAAGTAGTGCTTGACGAGTTCTTCGATAATTTCATCCCGTTCCATTTTCCGGATCATGGCACGGGCATTTTTATGGCGCGGAATATAAGCCGGATCTCCTGAAATAAGGTAGCCCACAATTTGGCTGATCGGATTGTAACCTTTTTCCTTCAAGGCCTCATAAACGTGGAACAACAAATCTTTAGGGTCGATCTCATTTCCACCTCGGAAATTAAACTTCATCGTTTCATCCATGGATGATCTCACACCCCTCTCTTATGAAGATCCGCACTTTAATCCTTCGCCTTTTGCAATGGATTATCCTTTGTTTTTAACAGGACATTTGCCGGCGGATCCACTCACTGACTCCGGCCAAAGCAGCCGGCAATTGTTCCGGTTTCTTGCCTCCGGCTTGCGCCATATCCGGACGGCCGCCACCGCCGCCACCGCATTGGACAGCCACTTCTTTCACCAATTTTCCGGCGTGCAACCCTTCCTTTACGTATTTGGGGGAGACCGAAGCCACAATGGACACTTTTCCGTTTGAAGCCGCGCCCAGCACGATGACTCCTTCTTCGAGGTGCTTACGCAAATCGTCCATTAACGAGCGCAACGGTTCCATGCCGCCGGCTTGCACTTGTGTGGCGAGCACCGGGACTCCGGACACTTCCTGCACCTGATTCAGCAATTTGGCAACCTGAGCCTGGTTTAACTTGGCCGTGAGGGATTCGTTTTCCCTTTCCAACTCTTTCTGGCGGTTTTGCAATTGTTCAATCCGTTCCGGAACATCTTGCGCTTTGCTTTTCAACTGCCGGGCAGCCTGGTTGAGCCATCCGATCTGCTCTTCAACGAACGCATAAGCATGGCGCCCGGTCACTGCTTCGATCCGGCGGGTTCCGGAACCGATTCCGCTTTCCCCGGTAATTTTGAAAAGACCAATCTCACCGGTGAATTTCACATGGGTTCCGCCGCAAAGCTCCAAGCTGTAGTCGTCAATTTTCACGACCCGCACGATGCTGCCATATTTTTCGCCAAACAAAGCCATGGCTCCCATCGCTTTGGCCTCGTCCAGCGGCTTGATCATGACTTCCACCTTATTATTAGCCCAAATCTGTTCGTTTACACGCCGTTCCACTTCTTTGATTTCCTCTTCGGACATCGCGCCGATGTGTGTGAAATCAAAGCGGAGGCGATCCGGCGCAACCAAAGAACCGGCTTGGTTCACATGTTCGCCCAAGACATCTTTTAAGGCTTGGTGCAACAAGTGAGTGGCCGTATGGTTTTTCACCGTGTCCTGGCGCAAATCGCGATGGATGGCGGCTTTGACCGTTTCTCCTTCGCGGATCGTCCCTTTTTCAACCTGAATGTTGTGGACATGCTCACCACGCGGTCCTTTTTGCACATCCAGCACGGTCAGTTCCGCCTGGCCGGACAAAATGACGCCCCGGTCGGCGACCTGCCCGCCGCTTTCCGCATAAAACGGGGTTTCTTTCAGGATCAAAAACCCTTTTTGTCCTTCCGTCAATTCCCGAACCCGTTCCTCTTCATGAATCAACACGGAAACGGTGGTCTGGCATTCGGTTTTTTCATAACCGACAAACTCCGTGTCCACTTGCAATTCAGAGAGAACACCGCCTTGCACCTGCATGCTGTCCGCATCTTCCCTCGCGGAACGGGCCCGTTCCCGTTGTTTTTTCATTTCTTCTTCGAATCCCTGACGGTCGACGGAAACCCCTTGCTCGCGGGCAATTTCTTCGGTTAAATCAAAAGGAAAACCATAGGTGTCATACAATTTGAATGCTTCTTTTCCGGAGATTTCTTGTTTTCCTTCGGTTTTTGCTTTATCCAAGACCTTTTCAAGAATATGCAAGCCTTCGGTCAATGTTTCCAGGAATTTTTCTTCTTCACCCCGGATGACCCGTTGGATGAAATCTTGTTTTTGCACCGGCTCCGGATAGTAATCTTTCATGATCTCCGCCACGATCGGGGTCAATTCATAAAGGAACGGCCGTTTGATCCCCAGCTTCCGTCCGTACCGAACGGCCCGGCGCAACAAGCGGCGCAAAACATAGCCGCGGCCCTCATTGGAAGGAAGCGCTCCATCCCCCACGGCAAAAACAATGGTCCGCACATGATCAGCAATCACTTTCAACGCGACATCGGTTTCCTCTTTTTCCCCGTAGGCCACTCCCGCTTTCTCACAGGTTGCCTGGATGATCGGCTGGAACAAATCCGTGTCATAGTTGGTCGGAACATCCTGCATCACCGAAGCCATCCGTTCCAACCCCATGCCGGTATCAATGTTCTTTTTCGGCAGGGGCGTGTAAGTCCCGTCCGGATTGTGGTTGTATTGGGAAAACACGAGGTTCCAGATTTCCAGATACCGTTCGTTTTCACCGCCGGGGTAACACTCCGGATCCGAGGGATCACAAAGATGGGCCCCGCGGTCATAGAAAATTTCGGTATTGGGGCCGCTCGGTCCCTCGCCGATATCCCAGAAATTTTCTTCCAGGCGGATGATCCGCTCATCGGGCAAGCCGATTTTCTCTTTCCACAGCCGGTAAGCTTCCTCATCTTCCGGGTGAATGGTTACGGACAATTTTTCCGGATCCAGCCCCATCCATTTGGGATCGGTCAGGAATTCCCAAGCCCACTCGATCGCTTCTTCTTTAAAGTAATCCCCGACCGAAAAGTTTCCCAACATCTCAAAAAACGTATGATGGCGGGCCGTGTATCCGACATTTTCAATATCATTGGTACGGATCGCTTTTTGCGAATTGACGATCCGTGGATTTTCCGGTTTCACCCGGCCGTCAAAATACTTTTTCAATGTGGCCACCCCGCTGTTGATCCACAACAGAGAAGGATCATCCACAGGGACAAGCGATGCACTGGGTTCGATTTTGTGCCCTTTTTCCGCAAAGAATTCAAGATATTTCCGGCGAATTTCACTTGCTTTCATCAACTCTTACCTCCTTTTTCCAATAAAAAACCTCCCCGTCCTCGATCAGGGACGAGAAGGCTGTTCTCGCGGTACCACCCTTATTACCGTCAAATCCCGGTCCTTTGGAAGCCGGGTATGTAACACGGTCACCTCATTAAAGGATAACGGCAGATTCTGCCGGCAGGGATTAGCTGCATTCCGGAACTGGCCGTGGATCGATCGGTTCCGGAAAAGCCTCTCAGCCCACGGGCTTTTCTCTCTGGCGGGGATTCAATCCACTCGGTTCCTTCATCATGTTTCACATATTCCAGATGCTCTTTGGTTTTTTTATTATACAATCTGTTTTGCCGGGTTTCAAACCCTTCGTTCAATAAAATGTTGCAAAATATGCTCCACCGTCACTTTTCCCATCGCAAAAACGGGAACAGCCAAAAGCAATCCCAAAACCCCCCCGATTTCCCCACCGACCAATAAGGCCAAGATAATAAACAACGGATGCATATGCAGGCTTCGCCCGACAATCTGTGGCGAAATCACATTCCCTTCCAGCATCTGGACAAAGAGATTGACGATCACAACGCCGACGGCCGTTTTGGGAGAAACGGTCAGTGCCACAAACAATGACGGAATGAGGCCAAATATGGGGCCCAGATACGGAATGACATTAAAGACGGCAACCAAAGCCGCCATCAAGAGTGCATAGGGCAACCCCACAATGAGATAACCGATATATGCCAGCACCCCGACAACCACGCAAACCAGAAACTGCCCGCGAATGTAATTGCCCAGTGCATCGTCCACATCCCTCAACAAACGGAGAATCGGCTTGCGCTGTTTTTTGGGCAACAAAGTAAGCAATGTCCGTTCAATGGATTGAATGTCCTTTAACATGTAAAAAGCCAAAAAAGGAATGATCAAAACGAGAAACAACTGGTTGATGGTGCTGCCGATCCCGCTCATCATGTTTCCCACATAACCGGTCATCTTATGCTCCAATTTTGACAATGCTTGCTCGATGCCTTCTTTGACCCCAAAAGGCAACAACTCTTTGCTGTGATCATTGTATTCTTTGATCATGAGCTGGATCCGCTCATTCCATTCCGGAAGATGCTCAGCCAACTCTTTGAATTGATGTTGCAAAAGCGGAATGGTGTTCATCGCCAAAATCACCAGAGACAGGATAAACAAACTGTATATGAGCAACACCGCCAGACTGCGCGGCAGAAACTTCTGGCTCAACAAATTGACCACCGGATTTAATAAATAGGAAATGATCATGGCAATTAAAAAAGGGCCGAAAACCGCCTTTAAAAAACGAAAAATGCCCGATATCCACGGTCCGAGTTGCATAAGAAAATACAAGATGCCGAGCAGAACAAGGACAAAAAGAGCCCGATGCAAATATTGCGGCATTTTCCATTGCTCCACGGACGGCACCTCCCGAAAAACCAATCTTACTTATAAGATACGAAAACCTGTCTCATTTTATGAGAAGCAAAAAATCCCCGGGCTTATTTTGGGCCCGGGGATTTTCGCGGGGTTTGGTTATCTTGCGATTTGGAAGCGACGAAGCCCTTTCATGAGCCCTTCCATCATGATTTTGCGCAACCATTTGTTTTTTTGCATGGCACGCATCATGGACTGCAAATAGTACTGCATCTTGCTTTTTTGCCGCATGTGCATCATCCGTCTGAAGCCGAATAAAATCAATCCGCCTGCGATAAGGGTGTAAAGTGTCCGGCGCATGACGAAGCTCCCTCCTTGTGGGTGAGGTCAGTCCAAATACGAAAGGTGAGAGCTTTCCTCCAAAAACAGGTCATTGAGGGAAGTCAGGGTTCCGTCTTCTTCCACTTGATACACCGAGGTAATTTGATCTTCTTCTGTGGTGATTTCCACAAAGCAGTGCCAGCAATACAGCTGATTGGTTCCCACTTTTCCCAGGTCGTGAGAATTGCAATTCGGACAACGAAGCATACTGATTTCCTTCCTTCAAGAATTGGCATCTTTGACTTCAATTTGGTCGGCGGGGGCAATCAACACATCTTCTCCCCAAATCAGCGGTTTTTTCGTTTTCAACCACTTTCTGCCGTCCCGAATGTCATTTAAGATGCCGTCAGAGAGTTCGTACCCTATCAGCGTCCCCATTTCTTCCAGAAAATAGACATTTTCCACCAAACCCATTTCATATCCGCTGCTGGTTAAAATGGTGCGTCCTTTTAATTTCTTGTCTCCCGAACAAATGCTCATCCAATTCTTGTTTTTCGGGTTGGCGGAAAATGGATGCTCGTTGTCCACTACGACGGCATCATTTCCGATGGAAACGATATGGTCCGTCGAAATAAACTTTCGCCTTTTAAACAAACCGCCGTCTTCCATCAAAATACCCCTGAACTGTTGCTCTTCATCAAACAGAAGATCACAGACGGTTCCCAACTTCTTGCCTGTTTCAAGATGGATGATGGAAAGCCCGATCACTTCCTGGGATTTGCGCAAGGATATCAGCCTCCCCCGCTACCCTTAGTATTGGCGGATCACCGTCGGAAATGCGGGGGACTTGTTACCAGTCTTCCTCAATCAAATCTTGAAGCCGGCTGTTTCGTTCCTCACCCCGTTGGTTTTTCAATCCCTCGACCAAGGCTTCCTTTTCCCCGCACATGATCAGATACGATTTGCTCCGGGTAATCCCCGTATAAATCAGATTCCGCTCCAGCATCCGGCGAAAAGCAAATAATACCGGAAACACCACAATCGGAAATTCGGATCCTTGCGCCTTATGGACGGAACAGGCATATGCCAGGGAAATTTGGCCCAATTGCGTCTTTTTATAAGGAACTTCCAACCGGTCGTACCGCACCCACAACACCGGCTGATCCCCGGAAGCCGTTTCGTCAATGGAGGTGATGATGCCCATATCCCCGTTATAAACCGGATGTTCCGTGTGATTGACAAGCTGCAACACTTTGTCTCCCAACCGAAACACCGTGTCTCCCCAAGCAATTTCTTTTTTTTGCGGGCCCGGGGGATTTAAAACGGCTTGAATCTCTTCGTTGATGCGGTTCACCCCGACGGGGCCTTTGTAAATCGGGGCCAGAACCTGGATGTCAAACAACGTGTACCCTTTTTTGACGGCATTGACGACGGTTTGCACTATGACGGACAGCGCTTGTTCTTTTTTGCACGAAAAAAAACGGCGGTCGGGCCGGGGCAACAACAAATCATCCGGAACCTCACCGTTTTTCACGGCATGCGCCAGCTCAATGATCGAAGAGCCTTCCTGTTGCCGGAAAATTTCCGTCAACTCGGCACGAGGAATTTCTTTCACCTGCAAGAGATGATGCAAAACCTGGCCGGGTCCCACGGAAGGAAGCTGTTCTTGATCCCCGACCAAAATCACCTGCATCCCCTTTGGAATCGCCCGGAAAAGTGAATTGGCCAGCCAGATGTCGAGCATCGAAACCTCGTCCACAATTAACAAACTTCCTTCAATCGGATGATCAGCATGATGCTCAAAAAATTCTCCTTTCCATCCCAACAACCGGTGAATCGTCATTGCCGGAAGCCCCGTGGTTTCAGACATCCGCTTGGCGGCCCGCCCGGTGGGCGCAACCAGCCGGATGGGAAACGGCTTCTCCGTTCCTTTGTAATCCTCGGGATTGATGGAAATTTCATTCAGGCGGGAAAACAGCTGACAAATCCCTTGGATCACGGTGGTCTTCCCCGTTCCCGGCCCACCGGTCAAGATCATCAAGGAAGACGACATCGCCGTGATCAAGGCATCTCTCTGCTTTTCGGCATAACTGACTGACAACTCTTCTTCAATCTCCCCGATTTTTCCGTAAATGTCCGCCACCGAGTAATCCGGCTCAAACGGCTCCTCCAGCAATTGCTTGACCCGCATGGCAAGCCCGTATTCCGCGTAATACAACGAAGGCAGATAATAGCGGCCGTCTTCTAATATCAACCGGTCATCATCCAACAGATGCTCAATATAAAGCGTCCGTTTCTCTTCCGGAAACCATCGGACCGCCTCTTCCCCCAACAGATCATTGACCGCTTCGTTCAACTGTTCCCAAGTGACGTAAACATGTCCCCGGGACAGAGAGGCTTCCTTGATCACATACAGCAACGCGGCTTGAAAACGCTCCGGAGCATCTTCGCTGAGCCCTTGTGCTTTGGCAATTTCATCGGCCCGCCGAAACCCGATTCCGTCAATTTCTTCAATCATCCGGTAGGGGTTTTCTTTCAGAATGGAGATGGTCTCATGTTTATATGTTTGAACGATCCGCAAGGCCAAGGCCGGGCCGATTCCGAATTGATACAAATAAACCAACGCTTGCTCCAGTCCCTGATGGTCATGAAGTTGCTCAGCGATTTTCCGGGCTTTTGCGGCCGAAATCCCTTTGATTTCCTCCAAACAACGGGGATCGTTTGCAATTTTGTCGAGCGCCTCCGTCCCCAAAAAATCAACGATTTTTTCTGCCGTCTTTTGCCCCACGCCGGAGAACAGCCCGCTGGAAAGATAACGGATGATGGCGTCTCTGGAGCGCGGAATCTCTTTTTGCACGCGATGGGCATACCATTGCCGGCCAAACTTGGGATGGTTTCTCCACTCTCCGTAGCAACAATAAACTTCTTCCTGATACGGGCGCAACATATTGCCGACCACGGTGATCTCCTCTTCCTCCACTTCCTCGGAAGCATCCGTCACCTTCAATATAAACACGCCATATCCGGTTTCCTCGTTATAAAAAATTTCCTGTTTGAAAACGCCTTTGACATAGCTTTCTTGAAACAGATCCAACTGTGTATTCATGACACTCACCCTGATTCATGCCTTAAAGAAAAGGACCTCAAACAAACATCTGAGGTCGCTTTTAAGAATTATCCCGTAAAATCTTCTTTCATTTCATCCATCACATATTCCATCGCACATTCGGGGGAGCAAAATTCCGCTTGCTCCTGCTCCGCATCCCAATCGATGCGGGACGGGTCAAACGGATTGTATTCGTGTTCGCAACAACGGCAGCGCTTGGTTTGCACTACTTGATCCAGCCCCTGTTCCAAGCGTCTTAAATGTTTTTTTTCCAACTTTAATACTTTGGCAATAAACTCCATAATTTGTTGTTTATTCTCAAAATACAACGGATCTTCTTTGGCATACGTGGTCGGATTCCACCACACCCACCGGCCGTCGGAAAGGTGGGCGACGTAAAAGTCTTCCACCACCCGCTCCGAAGCTTGTTCCAAACGTTGGTAGGAAGGAAAACCCAACTCGGCGGCCAAATTATCCATCAATGCACGGTCAATGTCGGCAAGCATGGTTTTCCAGTCAATGTTGTCCAATTCCTTTTCCCAATCTTCCATTTGATCAAGGGCATGCAAATTCAATGGTCTCCCTCCCTTTCTTTTTCCATTTGTTTCGATCTCCACCCTTGTCCATTCCTGCTTTTGCCGGTTTTTACACCGAAGTCAATCTCTCCACAACCGACGCTGTGATTTGCGCCGCCTGTCTCACTTCTTCTTCGGTATTTTCCCAGCCGAAACTGAAGCGAATGGCCGATTTTGTCACTTCATCCGGCAAATTCATCGCTTTCAAGACATGCGACACTTCCAGCGTTCCGGATGTACATGCCGAACCGCTCGCACACGCAATTCCTTCCAAATCGAAATTCATCAGTAACGTTTCGGAATCCGTACCGGGAAAACTAACATTGACAATGTGGGGAAGGCTCCGGTCGGGATCGCCGTTAATCACGTGACGGGTCCCGCGTTTTTGCAGCTCTTTCAAAAAGAGTTTCCGCAACCCTTCCATTTTTGCCCTGTGCTCCCGGCGTTTTTGGCCGGCGATTTCAGCTGCTTTTCCAAATCCGACGATTCCCAAAACGTTTTCCGTTCCGGCACGGCGCCTTCTTTCCTGGGCACCGCCAAAAAAGCGGGGAATCAGCGGAACCTCCGGTGCGAAATAAAGGGCACCCGCCCCTTTGGGACCGTTGATCTTATGGCTGGAGATGGTAACCAAATCCACGGGTAATGTTTTTACATCGATTTCTTCCACCCCGAATGCCTGCACCGCATCGGTATGAAAAAAAATCCCCCGTTCCCGGGCCCATTCGCCGATTTCCCGGACAGGCTGAAGGGTGCCCACTTCATTGTTTCCATACATGATGGAAACAAGAGCCGTATCCGGCCGGGTCGCCTCTTTCAAAGCTTCCAAATCCACAAGCCCTTTGGAATCCACCGGAAGATAAGTGACTTCAAACCCGTTTCGTTCCAAATAATGGCATGTATCCAAAACCGCATGGTGTTCAATTTGAGATGTGATCAAATGATTTCTGCCTTTTTTGCGTTCTGCCTCCATGACCCCGAACAAGGCCAGGTTATCTGCTTCAGTTCCGCCGCTGGTAAAGACAATCCGGCTGCTGTCGGCATTCAAGCTTTGTGCGATTTGATCACGTGCCCGATCCAGCGCGCTTCTCACTTCCCTGCCGTATTGGTGGATACTGGAGGGGTTCCCAAACGCATGATCCAAAAAAGGCAACATGGCTTCTTTCACTTTTGGATGGATCGGTGTTGTCGCTGCATGGTCTAAATAAATTGGCATTGATTTTCACCTTACCTGCTGAACTCTTTAAAAATCTATAATAAAAAGATACGCCTTTTCGCTTCTTTTTAAAAGTTTCTTCAGATATAAAACATATAACCGTCATGATTTCCGTCATCGGAATCATTGATCAATGAGGCCAGCGTGGTGCTGTCCAATTCTTTGACAATGGCATCCCGGACGCGTTTCCACAAGTTCCGCCTGGCAGGATCATCTTCTTCGGTGTATTCCACCAGGTTAATGGGGCCTTCCAAAACCCGGATGATGTCTCCGGCGGTGATCTCTTCGGGATCTTTTGCCAGTTTATATCCGCCGTAAGCTCCGCGTACACTCCGCACCAGACCGGCATTGCGCAGCGGGGCGATCAGCTGTTCCAAATAATGCTCCGATAACCCGTGGCGTTCAGCCACGCTTTTTAAAGGAACCGGCCCTTGTCCAAACCGTTTGGCCAGATCCATCATAATGGTTAAACCATATCGACCCTTGGTTGAAATTTTCAAGATTGCCACTCCTTTAACTTACTTAATCAAACATTTTATGGTTTTCATATGCCGTTTCCGGCTTCCCGACGTTTTTTCTTTTAACCGGATACAAAAATTTCCGATGCCCGTGTGCCAATCGCAAGAATGGATCGACAGTTCATTGTCAGTGTATCATAGCTTCATTCTCTTTTAGCAATCTTTTTTCCTGTACTTTTTGTTACATTCCGCTTGGAAAACGTTCTGTTTCCCTTTACTTTTCCTGAATTTATCATAAAAATAAAACGTAGATGATTGATCAGGAAAGGCGGAACCATATGGACTTGTTTGAATATGGATACCAACAAACCAAAAAGGAAAGCGAACCACTGGCAGCCCGGATGCGTCCCCGCCACATCGATGAAGTGATCGGACAACAACATATCATCGGACCGGGAAAACTGCTCCGGAGGATGATCGAAGCCGATCGCCTGTCTTCCATTATTCTATACGGACCGCCCGGCACGGGAAAAACGACCCTGGCGCATGTGATCGCCAACCACACGCAAGCTTACTTTGAACAACTGAATGCAGTGACCGCCGGCGTCAAAGATTTACGCCAAGTCATCTCGGAAGCCAAAGAACGGTTAACCATGCACGGCCGGCGTTCCGTCCTCTTCATTGACGAAATCCACCGCTTCAACCGCTCACAGCAGGATGCCCTGCTCCCGCACGTGGAGAACGGAACCATCATCCTGATCGGCGCAACGACCGAAAACCCGTCTTTTGAAGTGAATGCCGCGCTGCTTTCCCGTTCCCGCATGTTTATGTTGGAACCGCTGAAGGATTCCGAAATCCGGCAAATTCTGCTCCAAGCTTTACAGGACCCGGATCGGGGATACGGCAAGGAAAACATCCGCTTGGATGAAGAAGCGCTTCAGCATTTCGTCCGCGTGGCCGGCGGAGACAGCCGCAACGCTTTAAACGCGTTGGAACTCGCTGTCATGACCACTCCCCCTGACCAAGACGGGGTCCGCCACATCACGTTGGACATTGCCGAAGAATCCATTCAGAAAAAAGTGGTGCGTTACGATAAAAGCGGCGACAACCATTATGATACCATTTCCGCCTTTATCAAAAGCATGCGCGGTTCGGATCCGGATGCCGCGCTTTATTACCTGGCGAAAATGTTAAAGGCCGGGGAAGATCCCCGTTTCATCGCCCGCCGGATTTTGATCCATGCGGCCGAAGATGTCGGAATGGCCGATCCGCGCGCACTGTTGATCGCCTCAGCCGCTGCACACTCGGTGGACCTGGTGGGCCTGCCTGAAGCACAAATCCCCATGGCACAAGCGGTGATTTACATCGCCACCGCCCCGAAAAGCAATGCCGTGGTGAGGGGAATTCAAGAAGCCATGCAAGCTGTCGAGAACGAAAAAGACGGATCCGTTCCCCCGCATTTGCGCGATGCGCACTTCCACGGCGCCAAAGAACAAGGCAGAGGAAAAGGATATTTGTATCCGCACGACTATCCCCGCGGTTATGTGCGGCAAGATTATTTACCGGCGGAACATCGCGGGAAAACCTTTTACCATCCGACAACACACGGTTATGAGAAAAAATTGCAACTGTTTATGAACTGGATGAAGGAAACGCCCGGGGAATCCCAAAAATAAAATCAGGTACGGCTCGTACCTGATTCAATCTTTCCCCGTCAGCTTTCTTTCTTTTTAAATATTTTTTCTTCCCGGTCTTTTCGTTTCAGAGCAGCGATCCCGGCCAGTACCAAAGCAAAGGGCACAAAAAAGTTAAATCCCCCGTCATAGGTCAAAATCTCAACCAAAGCATAAATCACCGCGATCACGAGCATCATGATCCCAAAATGTTTGATCTTCATTCCCCGGCTCCTTTTTTTCCAGATATTATCGATTGTTATGTAAAGATTCCAAGTCATCTAATTCATACAAAAAGATTGAATTTCTGTCAAGATGATTTCAAATTCTTACAAAAGTGATCCCTTCATGGAAGGGATATCTACCGTTCCACCTGTTTCCAAGGGTTTTCCTCATCGCCGTTTAACCCGGTCCCCGGTTGAATCCCCTGATTCTCTCTTTCCGCCACATAAACCCTGTCTTCATACCGGACATAATCTCCCGGTTGATAAACCCGGTCGGCTTGCCAAGGTTCAACGGGTCTTTCCTCTTCTTTGGGGTCCGGACTCGTGGTTTCCGGTTCATCTTTGTCGACCGGGTTCACCTTTGGCACCTGAACCGGTTCGGGGGTTTTTTCCACTTCTCTGGTTCTTTCCTCATGAATGTCGGCTTCGAATGTTTGGGTATCGGTGTCTTCTTCCGACGCTTGAGCCGCGGGCTCCGGTGCATGGAACGTCCGGGTGATCTCGGGAATCTCAGGAACATGCCGCACCACGACCCTTTCCGCAGACAACCCGTGGACAGCCTCTCTTTGATCTTCATTATCCATCAAACGTCCGGCACCCAGTCCCACAGCCAGCAAAATCACACACGTCCACACCAGCTTGTTGGGGATGCGTTGTTTCTTTCTGGAGGAAGGAAGCGGCGGCAAGGTCGATCCCGACACCTTCCGTGTAACCACTTTGATTTTCAATGAAAAATCCTCCTTATGTAGAGAATTTAGATCATAAATATGGAATCTTCGACATCGTTTAAATGAACCCTTTACTTTACCAACTATTTACTAAAAAAAACAAGAGTATCATTTATCTATTTGGTCATATTACCTAATGTTGACTCAGAAAGGAGGAAGAAATTATGAATCAATTTCAACATCAACAGGAAAATCAAACCATGAACCCCTCGGTTCCCCCTTCACTGAACCATGGTGCTCATGAAATAATGGATGTGCATGAACTTTTATCTTTTGGCATCAACACATTGAACCAATATACCATGATGGAACAGCAATGCACTTGCCAAGAGCTTCGCGATATCATCCGGCGGCAACATGACTTCATGACACAAGAATATAATACATTGCTTGAATGTTTCTCCACCGGTACCCCGCCTCAACAACCCACCGGAAAGTATGAAATGAAGCAAGGAAACAATGTGATTTACGGCTTGGAAGCCGGTACGCCCAAGAAGCCGATCCAATCCGCCAATGAATGGAACAACGAGAACATTTCCCAACAAATGATGGGGCTGATGAAAACCTCTGCCACCGAGAAAGCAAGAGCTGCCTGCGAAATCACCAATCCCGTGGTACGCCGCGTCGTTCAAGACAGCGTGGCCAACTGCCTGGAAATGGCGTACGAAATCTTCCTGTATCAAAACAAAAAAGGGTACTATCAGGTGCCTCAGCTCCCGGCCAATGTCATGCAACAAATGATCCAATCTTACCAACCGTCCAATGCCACGATGTCCTCTTCCCCCCAGGCACCGGTGCAATAAACGGGAAAACCGCTCCTTTCAAAGGGGCGGTTTGCATTTTTTGCAAAACAAAAGCCGCAAAGCATCGGTGGGGCGCTTTACGGTTCATCAGTGTCCTTTTTTTGTTTGGAACGTTCCATTTCTTCAACCAATGAATACACTTGCCGCCAGTTGGTGATCCGTTTTAAAGGCACCGGAAAGTCGCGATTGTAGACGGCATCGACGATCACCGTGGGCACCTGGCTTTTCACCAGTTTTTCCAAATGATCGGGAGCATCTTCGAAAAACAGCTCCACTCCCAATTCCTTGGCAACTTTTCCTTTATCTTGCGAATTCATGATCAGATTTTTTCCGTTATAGGGAAAGCCATGTTCTTTCAGCCACTTCCTGGTAACGCTTTCAATATTTTTCAAACCGGGTCGTGCGGTGATAAAATAAATCTGGTGTCCTTGGTCAGCCAAATCATTTAATACTTCCACAGCATGATTTAACGGAACACCCAGTTGGTAAATTTCTTCTTCCAGAGAACGCCACAGTTTTTGCCCTTCTTTCGGTGTCAAGCCATACGCTTTATCCAAATAGAAGTCTTGCACATCTTCCACTTTGACTTGTTGATTCAATTTCCGGTTGTAAATTTCCACAGCGGCACGGTGAGTATCTTTGATGGTATTATCGATATCCACACCAATAATCATGTTTTTCGCCTTCCTCTGCCATCCACACATAATAAAAAAGAGTCCCGTTATGCCGTGCTCCGTTTGTTTTGAACCTGCTCTCTCGCAGGTGGGTGTCCTGCATCCATGTTCGAAGGTCCACTCACATTGCGTGGCTTCCCCTAGCATGGATGACGCAGACTCCCTTTTCGTGGGTGTTGGCTCAAAACATCCCGGCGGACACGTACATCGCAGGACTCGTTTGGTTGCTTCTATATTACCAAAAATTTATAGATGCATCAAGCCAGAACGTCTTCTGCCTTCTTCTTTGGTTTGATTTGGATGTGCAGTTCATCCAACTGGCTTTCTTCAACCGGAGATGGCGCTTCGGTCAACAAGCAACTGGCTTGCGCGGTTTTCGGGAAGGCGATGCATTCCCTGAGATTGCTCCGTTTGGCCAGCAACATGACAATCCGGTCAAACCCGAAAGCAATTCCTCCGTGCGGCGGAGCCCCGTACTCGAAAGCTCTCAGCAAAAAGCCGAATTTTTCTTTGCTTTCTTCTTCGGTGATGCCCAACGCTTTAAACATTTTTTCCTGAATTTCACGTTGATAAATCCGTTGGCTTCCCCCGCCGATTTCATAACCGTTTAAAACCATGTCATAGGCTTTGGCCCGCACTTTGCCCGGTTCGGTTTCCAACAGATCGATGTCTTCTTCCACTGGCATCGTAAACGGATGATGCATCGCATAATAGCGTCCGTCTTCTTCCGAATACTCAAGCAGAGGGAAATCGACAATCCAGGCGAACCGGTATACATCCGGGTCGATCAAGCCCAGCTCCTGTCCCAGCAGCAACCGCAATTGCCCCAGCACATGAGCCACCACGGAGGGCCGGTCTGCGACAAAGAACAACAAATCTCCCGTCCCGGCACCGGTGATTTCCTGAATCCGGGCAATCTCTTCCTCCGTTAAAAACTTGACCACCGATCCTTTCACGCCGGACTCTTTAAATGCCAACCATGCCAATCCTTTTGCCCCCAGTTCCTGGGCCTTGGTGCTCCAACCGTCGATTATTTTCCGGCTCCAGCCGGCACACCCTTTGGCACAAATCGCTTTGACTTGCCCGCCGTTTTGGATGGTTTTGGCAAAGACTTGGAAAGAAGTTTTTTTCAAGGCTTCCGACAGATCGTTCAGCTCCATGCCAAAACGCAAATCCGGTTTATCCGATCCGTAGCGTTCCATGGCTTCCAGATAAGTGAGGCGCGGGAAAGGGGTTTCCACCTTGACCCCGATGGTCTCTTGGAACAATTCGGCCATCATTTGCTCCATCATCGACTGCAGTTCTTCGGCCGGCAAGAAGGAAGCTTCAATGTCGATTTGGGTAAATTCCGGTTGCCGGTCTGCACGCAGATCCTCATCCCGGAAACAACGGGCAAATTGGAAATACCGGTCCATGCCCGCCACCATGAACAACTGTTTAAACAATTGAGGCGATTGGGGAAGGGCATAAAATTCCCCTTCGTGCAAACGGCTCGGCACCAAATAATCGCGTGCCCCCTCCGGTGTGCTACGTGTGAGCATCGGGGTCTCCAATTCCATAAAGTGGTGCCGGTCCAAAAAGCGGCGAACCACTTGCATCGCTTTATGGCGAATTTGCATGGTGGTTTGCATGCCCGGGCGGCGGAGATCCAGATAACGGTATTTTAAGCGGATGGATTCATCCACTTCTTCATCATCGGCAATCATGAAAGGCGGGGTTTTGGCAGCATTAAACACGTGCACCTCTTTTGCGAGTACCTCGATTTCACCGGTTTCCATGTTGGGATTGACATTTTCCGGGTCGCGTTTGACCACTTCCCCGCGCACCGCCAAAACATACTCGCTTCGGATTTGGTCGGCAACCGCCGCCGCTTCCGCCGAAATCTCCGGATTAAACACAACCTGCACCAGCCCGGTGCGATCGCGCAAGTCGATAAAAATGAGACCGCCCAAGTCCCGGCGCTTTTGAACCCATCCATTTAACACAATCATTTTTCCGGTCAGTTCTTTGGTGCATTCGGAAACATAATGAGTACGGTAAACCTGTTCCACGCTTATCTCCTCCTGATGTTTGCTTTGATATATGGAATCAATTGTTCAAGCTCAATCGTTTCCTGTTCTCCGGAGTCCAGGTGTTTGACGTTGATTCTGCCTTGCTCCATTTCGTCTTCGCCCAAGATGACGGCAAAGCGGGCATTGCTCCGGTCCGCTGCTTTGAATTGCGCCTTCATTTTCCGGCCCAAATAGTCCTGATCAGCGGCGATTCCGGCTTCCCTCAATGCTTTCAGCCATTTCGCACCGGCTGTTTTTGCTTTTTCCCCAATGGTGATCAAATAACAATCGATGCCGTCTTCGACGGGTATTTCCACCTTTTGCTCCTCCAAAGCAAGAAGCACCCGCTCCAGCCCGATGCCAAAACCAAAACCGGGCATTTCCGGCCCGCCGAATTCTTCAACCAGCCCGTTATACCGGCCGCCTCCGCCGATGGTTCCCGCTTGCGCCCCCGGCACATCCACCATAAACTCAAATGCGGTGTGTGTGTAATAGTCCAGGCCACGCACCAGACGGTCATTGATCACATACGGGATTTTTAAAACATCCAAATACGACTTGACTTGCTCAAAATGCTGCCGGGCCGGCTCACTCAGATCGTCCAAAATCGACGGCGCCTCCATCGCAATCTCTTTGGTTTTCGGATCTTTGCTGTCCAAAATACGCAGAGGGTTTTTATACAAGCGTTCCCTGGCTTCTTTTGATAACGATTCCTTTACCGGCTCAAAATAATCGATCAGGCGCCTCCGGTACCGTTCCCGCGTTTCCTGATCACCCACGCTGTTGATTTCAACCCGGACATCTTTCAGTCCCAACGCTTGATAAAAATGCATCCCGAGCGCAATCACTTCCGCGTCCAACGCCGGATCCGCGCTTCCAAACACTTCCACCCCGAACTGGTGAAACTGGCGTCTCCTTCCGGCCTGGGGATTTTCATACCGGAACATCGGCCCGATATAATACCATTTCGTCGGTTGCGGATCGGCAAACACTTTCTTCTCCACAAAAGACCGGACCACTCCGGCCGTTCCTTCCGGACGAAGCGTTAACGCCCGTTCGCCGCGGTCATAAAAACTGTACATTTCTTTTTCAACGATATCGGTCGCTTCCCCCACCCCGCGTTGATAAATCTCCGTGTGTTCAAACAAAGGAGTGCGGATTTCCCGAAAACCGTAAAGGCGGCAAATCTTGCGCGCCGTTTCTTCCATCCATTGCCATTTCTCCACTTCACCCGGCAGAAGATCGTCCGTTCCGCGCGGAACAAAATATTTCGGCGATGCTTGATATTTCATGAACGCATTCCCTCCTAAACACCCGTTTTCCGTATTTACAAATTAAAAAATCTCCCGCCACTGACTTATTGTCAGGGACGAGAGATTGGTTTAACGATTCCCGTGGTGCCACCCTAGTTGGAAACTTTGAGTTTCCCGCTTTCATACTCGTTATCGCCGAGATACGTCTAAGTCTACTGGCCAACATTGGCGTTCGGTTAGATACTCCGGGTGTCTTTCACTGCCCCGTCACAAAGGGAATCTTCCAGCCTCAGGATTCCCCTCTCTGGTTGCTCGCCAGACAGTTACTTTTCCCATCATCGTGCAAATATCCATTTCAAGTTGATTTATCTTAAGATTTTAATGAGGGAGATTGCATTTGTCAAGAAAAAGATCCATCTTTTTTCTTTTGCACTGTGTGATGAAATCGTGAATCATGGTATGGTAATGATGGACAGGAGGGATCATCATGAAAGTGTTCGTCATCCTGGGAAGCATCAACATGGCTCTTGCGGTGGCCATCGGGGCTTTTGGCGCTCACGGACTGGCTCCAAGGGTAACGGATAAAATGCTTCAAACTTGGGAAACAGGCGCTCATTATCACATCATTCATGCCCTTGCATTGATTGCCGTCGGCCTGTTGATGAGCAAAGCAGGCCAAGCTTCGTCATTAATGAACATCGGCGGCTGGCTCTTGTTTGCCGGCATCGTCATCTTTTCCGGAAGTTTGTATACGCTGGTCTTGACCAATGTAAGCAAATTCGGCATGATTACACCGATTGGCGGTGTCTGTTTCATTGTCGGATGGATCTTGGTTGCCGTTGCCACCGCCAAAATGGCCATCGAATAAGGACACGTTCCAAAAAAATCCCTGCCACTGAGGACAGTGACAGGGATTTTTTGTTCAGCCCCGCAACAGATTTTCCATATGCGAGACCACATTATCCACATGGAAACCATACTCTTTCATCACCCGGGATCCAGGCGCCGATGCACCGAAGCGATCGATGCCGATCACTGCGCCGTTGTCGCCGACATAATGATCCCATCCCATCGGATGAGCGGCTTCCACCGCAAGGCGTGCCTTGATGTTGGAAGGCAACACCGATTCGCGGTAATCCTCGGGCTGTGCGTCAAACAATTCACGGCAAGGCATGCTGACAACACGGACATGGATTCCTTTTTCAGCCAGTTTTTGTTGTGCCTCAACCGCCAGGCTCACTTCAGAACCGGTGGCCAGGATGATGCCTTCCGGTTTCCCGCCTTGGGCTTCGGACAGGACATAAGCCCCTCGTTCAATCACCGTGCGGTCTTTGTCCACTGTTCCTTCCAGAACCGGCAATCCTTGCCGCGTCAAAACAAGCGCAACAGGATGTTCTTTTTGGCTCAATGCATATGCCCAAGCGGCAACCGTTTCATTCGCATCCGCCGGACGGATCACCTTGAGTCCCGGAATCAGACGCAAAGACGGAACATGTTCCACCGGTTCATGTGTCGGTCCGTCTTCCCCGACTGCAATGCTGTCATGCGTAAAGACATAAACAACAGGCAGTTTGGACAAAGCGGCAAGACGGATGGACGGCCGCAAATAATCGGAGAAGACCAGGAAGGTTCCGCCATACGCCCGAACCCCGCCGTGGAGCAGCATTCCGTTTAAAGCCGCACCCATGGCATGTTCGCGCACACCGAACCAAATGTTTCTTCCCGAGTAATCTTCGGCATGGAACACGCCCTCTTCTTTCATCATGGTATTGTTGGACGAAGCCAGATCCGCTGATCCGCCGATCAATTCCGGAACCGCTTTGGCCAGGGCCTGCAACGTTTGACCGGAGGCGGCCCGGGTGGCGAGCGGCTTGTCCTCTGTGGTAAACTTCGGCAATTGTTGTTCCCAATCTGCCGGCAGTTCCCCTCTCATCACCCGGTGGAACTCCCGTGCCAGTTCCGGGTGTTTGGCTTCATACTGTTTCAACAAGTCTTGCCATGCCGCTTCCGATTCACCAAGTTTGGAAGCGAGATCATCAAAGTATTTCCGCACTTCCGCCGGAACCGTAAAAGGTTCTTCATAAGGCCAGCCGTATTCTTTTTTCACCGCCTCCACTTCGTCTTTGCCGAGTGGTTTTCCATGGACTTCGGAAGTGCCGGCCCGGTTGGGGCTTCCATACCCGATGATCGTGCGCACTTCAATCAAAGTCGGGCGGTCGGTCACTTTTTGCGCTTCTTCAATCGCTTTGCCGATGGCATCCAGATCATTTCCGTCTTCCACCAGGAGATAATGCCAGCCGTAAGATTCATAGCGTTTTTTCACACTTTCGGTAAAGGCGTGGGCCAATTCTCCATCCAGGGAAATATCGTTGGAGTCATACAGGGCGATCAATTTGCCCAAACGCAAATGTCCCGCCAGCGATGCAGCTTCCGCCGAAACCCCTTCCATCAGATCGCCGTCGCTGCATAATACATAGGTGTAATGGTCCACGACATTCAAACCGTCACGGTTGAAACGTGCGGCCAAATGCGCTTCCGCCATCGCCATCCCGACCGCCGTGGAAATCCCTTGTCCGAGCGGACCTGTGGTCGCTTCCACCCCGGGGGTGTAATTGGCTTCCGGATGTCCCGGCGTTAAACTTCCCCACTGGCGGAAATTTTTCAGATCATCGATGGAAAGCGGATATCCGAACAAATGCAGGAGACTGTACAGCAAGGCACTGCCATGACCGGCAGACAACACAAACCGGTCGCGGTTGAACCATTTCGGATTTTTCGGATTGTGTTTCATATATTTTGCCCAAAGTTCGTAGGCCATCGGGGCTGCTCCCATCGGCAATCCCGGATGTCCTGAATTTGCTTCTTCAATTTGATCAATCGACAACATACGAATGGTGTTAACAGCTAATTGATCCACGTTGGACACTATGTATCCTCCTTTTTCATCTGACTGATTACTCAGCGGGTATTATAACATATCTGTCTCTTTTAGGATGCTTCTTTGCTCTCCAAAATAAAAGTGACCGGCCCGTCGTTGGTGAAAGAAACTTCCATCATCGCGCCAAAAACGCCGGTTTCGACCGGCACCCCGTAACTTCTCAAAATTTCATTAAAGCGCCGGTACAACGGTTCTGCCACTTCCGGTTTGGCCGAGCGCATGAAATTGGGGCGCCGGCCCTTCCGGCAGTCCCCGTACAATGTAAACTGGGATACCGAAAGGATAGCACCCTTCACATCCAGCAATGAGTGATTCATTTTCCCGCTCTCGTCCTCAAAAATCCGGAGATGGACCGCCTTGTCGGCCAAATAGCGCAAATCCTCTTCCGTATCCCCTTCTTTAAAGCCGACAAGGAGCAGGAGCCCGTGATCAATGGCTCCCGTCACCTCTCCATCCACGGTCACACTGGCATTTTTCACCCGCTGCAAAACCACCTTCATGCCTGACACCGTCCTTTGCTTTCATTGAATAATCCGACGAACGCTGTAAATGTCGCGAACTCCTTTGACCCGTTCCACCACGGATTTCAAGTGATTGATGTTTTGGATTCCCACCCGGATGTGGATGGAAGCGATGCCGCGCCGGTCCCCCTTGGCACTGACGGCCGACAAACTGGTCTGGGTGTCGCTGATGACCTGGAGCACTTCATTCAACAATCCTTGCCGGTCAAATCCGGAGACCTCGATGTCGACCTGATAATGTTGGGAAGTTTGGCTGTCCCATTCCACTTCGATTCTACGCTCTTTCGGGACATTATTCAGGTTGGGGCAATCGGCCCGGTGGACCGTGACCCCGCGCCCTTGTGTCACATATCCGGCAATATCGTCCCCGGGAACGGGATTGCAACATCGGGACAAGCGAATAAGCAGATTGTCGACACCCTTGACCCGGACTCCCTGATCCGCCTTATGGTTTCGGTGACGCATCGTTTTCACGTCCGGCAGAATAACCGGTTGTTCTTCCTCTTTGAGACCGTCTGTTAACCGGTTCACAACCTGTGCGGTGGTGATCCCCCCGTATCCGACGGCCGCAAACAAGTCATCCGGATCCTGAAAATTAAATTTCCGGGTCACTTCTTGAATGCGTTCATTGGTTAATACTTCGCTCACTTTAAAATCATGTTTTTTCAGCAGCGCTTCCACCATCTCGCGGCCTTTGGCAATGCTCTCTTCCCGTCTTTGCTTTTTGAACCAGCTGCGGATTTTATTGCGTGCATTGGAGGATTTGACGATTTTGAGCCAATCCTGGCTGGGGCCGTAACTGTGCTTGGAAGTAAGGATCTCGACAATGTCTCCCGTGTGAAGCTGATAATCCAAGGGGACAATCTTTCCGTTCACCTTTGCCCCGATGCACATATTGCCGATATCCGTATGAATCCGGTAGGCAAAATCGAGCGGAACCGAGCCTTGCGGCAACTCAATCACATCCCCTTTGGGGGTAAACACAAAGACCGAATCCGAAAACCAATCCACCTTCAGGCTTTCCACAAACTCCAGCGCATCTTTCGTTTCTTGCTGAAGCTCCATCATTTCACGGAACCATTTGAGCTTTTCTTCAAACTTGCTGTTCTCAATGGTGCTTCCCTCTTTATAAGCCCAATGGGCCGCAATCCCGTATTCAGCCGTCCGATGCATTTTCATGGTGCGGATTTGCACCTCGATCGGCTCTCCTTTGGGACCAATCACCGTCGTGTGCAACGATTGATACATATTGGCTTTCGGCATGGCAATGTAATCTTTGAAACGGCCGGGCATCGGCTTCCAAATCGTATGAATGATTCCCAACACCGTGTAACAATCCCGAACCGTGTTGACGATGACCCGCACCGCCATCAAATCATATATCTCATTGAATTCTTTGTTTTGCGTCACCATCTTGCGATAAATGCTGTATATATGCTTCGGGCGCCCGGAAATATCCAGCACCGGGACATCCGAACCTTCCAGGCGTTCGGACAACGTCGAAATGATTTCATCCAGATATTGTTCGCGTTCCGCCCTTTTTTTCTTCATCAGATGCACGATCCGGTAATATTGTTGCGGGTTCAAATAACGGAGAGCGGTGTCCTCCAATTCCCATTTGATCTTGGAAATCCCGAGCCGGTGAGCAAGCGGGGCGTAAATTTCCAGCGTTTCCCTGGACTTTTCCCTTTGTTTCTTTTCGGGCATGTATTTTAACGTTCTCATGTTATGGAGACGGTCTGCCAACTTGATCAAAATCACGCGAATGTCTTTGGCCATGGCCACAAACATTTTCCGGTGGTTTTCAGCTTGATGCTCCTGATTCGACTTGAATTTCATGCGTTTGCGCAACTTGGTCAGACCATCCACCAGTTTCCCGACAGCAGGCCCGAATTTTTCTTCCACTTCTTCCAAGGTGACACTGGTGTCTTCCACCACATCATGCAGCAGGGCGGCGATCAGTGTCGTTAAATCCATCTTCAGTTCCGCCAAAATGATGGCCACTTCCACCGGATGATGAATATAAGGCTCTCCGGATTTCCGGGTTTGTCTCTCATGCGCTTTGGCGGCAAATTCATAAGCCGCCTTCAGGCACATCACATCTTCTTTCGATAAATACGATTCTGCAATGTCGACTAATGCATCGATCGGCATTCCTCTCACATCCGTACAAAAAATAAGTTTTCCTTCTATTATCACTCAATGGTCTTTGAAAGTAAAGGGAAATGCAGATATAGGAAATAAACCGATCGGTGATCCCAATCGGTTTATTTATGCCGGCGGATCCGGAACATCCCGGACCGGCCCCATCCTCCGGTCTGGCTGCGGATATATAAACTGATGACGGTCAAAATGACAGCGGCGACCGTAATCATCCCGTACCGCAAATATTCTTCTGTCACATACATCATGATGGGCGCGATGACCACAGTGCCATAGATGGTGCACTCCACGCTCACAATCAGCATACGCAACACTTTATACAGATAATCACGCAGATCCAACCGGGTCGGTGAAAATAACTCACGAAACAACAAAACAACGAGCCCAATCATCCAAATCACTACTGCGATCAACAATATGATCGAAAATCCCGTGATAAATGATGTGAATCCTTCCTGAAATGATTCCACGCGCGTCCTCTCTCCTTAATAAAAAAATTCAAACATAATCTTTTAACAATAATAATGCAATCTCCTGTTTCCTGCAATTCCATCAGTTGAAATCAGGTTCCCGAATAAAATCCGTTGAAAATGACAGGTTAAGATTATCTGTTACCATATGGAGGTGAGCAAATGAAAGAAGAACCAATGAAACAAGACAAAATGAAAAAACCAAAAGCCCGGCGCGATCAGGAACAAACCGAATTTGCATCCGAGTTTTTTGAGGATGAATCCACCCGGAAAGTCATGAGTGCCATCCAGGAAATGTACAGCCAATCCGGACCAGAGGATGTCGAACGCACCAAGTAACCGGGTCCGCTCAGAAAGCCCCATGCATTTTCATGGGGCTTTTTTAGATTTTTATTTTTATTTGCACTCCCATTCAAAATCGAATAAACTTTTCTTATGAAACCAATCGGCAAATATATTCCATTTTTTCCTATATGTATCTTGTTTAATCGCACGGATTGCTTCACTGGAAATATATTCGATGAAATTTTTTGTTAATTTTTACTTTTCTCCCCTACGAACGGAGGATGTTTTATGTTAAGAAGTACCAAAAGCACTCTCTATGAACGCCTGGGCGGAGAACAGGCCATTGCAGCAGTGATTGCGGAATTTTTCAACCGGATGATGCAGGATGACCGGGTCAACCATCATTTTATCGGTGTCAACATCGAACAATTGCGGCAGAAACAAATCACCAACTTCATGAGCTATGCCATAAGCGGGACCCCGCTCTACGACAAAGCAACCCTGAGAGAAGCCCATACCGGTTTGAACATCACCTCGGAAGAATATGAAATCGCCATCAAACATTTAAACAGTTCGCTGAGGAAATACAATGTGGGTCTGGGTGATATCGCCAAAATCGAGGCATTTCTGCGCAGTGTAAAGCCACATATCATTAATAAATAACAGGGAAGCGGCACCGGCCGCTTCCCTGTTATTTATGTTAAGAATCCTCTTATTCAATTTCAATGATTTTAAACTGAATGGTTCCGGACGGAGTGGAAACATTGACGATTTCGCCCACTTTTTTGCCGATCAACTCTTTCCCGATCGGGGATTCATTGGAAATTTTGAAAGAAGCAGGGTCGGATTCGGCGCTTCCCACAATCGTATAGGTCTCGCGATCCCCGTCCGGCTGTTCTTCAATCGTCACTTTGCTTCCCACGTTCACCACGTTTTTATCCTGATTGGCCGCATCAATGATTTTTGCGTTGCGGATCATGTTTTCAAGCGTAATGATACGGGACTCCACAAAAGCTTGTTCTTCTTTGGCTGCGTCATATTCGGAGTTTTCGCTCAGGTCCCCTTGGGCAATGGCTTCTTTTAACCGTTGGGCGACTTGTTGGCGCTTTTCCGTTCTTAAATATTCCAGCTCTTCTTTTACCTTTTCGAGCCCTTCTTCTGTCAAATAAACTTCTTTATTTTGCGACATGCTAACTCATCCTCCTTTAATACAACACAAGCTCTTCTCATCGCTTGTGTTCCCCGGCGATCCACCGCCAGTCTTCTGATCCCATTCTCTTATTCACAAGCATTTTATGAAGTTTCAATCCCGTCAAACGGTGGTTGTAAGCGATTTCACCTTGCGATTCAACGCTGAACTTGATTGGCCGAAGCCAAGAATCAAACCACGAAATTAAACTGAGGAATATATTAACACATTTTATTTCTTCCTCCAAGTAAAGAACCAAACTTTTTTCTTTTAGCCACCACCTTGTCAAAATTACCCGTAAAGCTCTTCCCAGACCCGGGTGTTGACAACATGCGGCGGACGCTTCCCTTTAAAGAAGCAGATCAAGTTTTCCACGGCCAAGCGGGCCATCGCTTCTCTCGTTTCGACGGTGGCACTTCCCATATGGGGAGCCAGCACAACGTTTTCCATTTCTTTGAGCTCTGCCGGAACTTCCGGTTCCCTTTCGTAAACATCCAGCGCCGCTCCGGCAATTTCTTGATTCCGCAACGCTTCGGCCAATGCCCGTTCATCCACCAGAGAACCTCGTGCGGTATTAATGAGATACGCACTTTTTTTCATTTTTTTCAGCGCCTGTCGCCCGATCAAGCGGTGCGTCTCCGGAGTGTAAGGGGCGTGCAGCGAAACGAAATCGGCTTCTTCCAGCAGATCAAAAAATGAACTCCACCGGACCCCCAGCTTCTGCTCTTCTTCAGAAGACAAGCGTGTGCGCGAGTGATAGATCACATTCATATGAAAAGCCCGCGCCCGATATGCCACGGCTTGGCCGATTCGCCCCATACCGATGATTCCCAGGGTTTTTCCGGTCACCTCCGTCCCCAGCAAAAACCCGGGTTCCCATCCCTTCCATTCCCCGAACCGGACCAACCGGTCTCCTTCCGACACACGGCGGGCCACATCAAGCAACAGTGCCCACGTCAAATCCGCGGTTGCATCGGTCAACACACCCGGCGTGTTCGTCACGATGACCCCGGACGATGTCGCAGCTTCCAAATCAATATTGTTGTATCCAACCCCATAGTTGCTGATGATTTTTAACCGGGGGCAAGCATCCATCACCTCTGAATTAATTTCATCGGACACCGTACATAAAAGGGCATCTTTATCCTTGGCGAATTGCATGATTTCCGACTGTGTCAATTGCCGGTTCATCGGATTCAGTTCCACTTCCATATGCTCTTTTAATTTGGATAAATAATGTTGGTTGATCAAACTTGTAACAAAAACACGGTGACCCAATGATCTTCCTCCTGTTCATCATGCAAAGGTACCATAACTGCATTTTCAATCTCTATAATATTCGACCAATAAACCTTTTTTCCCTGCTAATCTTTCCAAGAATCCCCGAAATATTTTCCGTTTTCTTCCATGCGCCCACACCCTCCCTGTGAGCAACAATGATATAATAATAACAGAATACTCTGACTCCATACAGGGGGAATTCAATGAAAGAAATCCTGAACATGGATGCAACGATCTTGTCCAGGGAATTAAAAAAGGGAACCTGGGATGTGGAAGAGGTTTTGCGAACTTATTATCACCACATTCAAAAAATCAATCCGCATTTGAATGCCGTTGTTGAAACCCGGTGGGATGACGCGTTGAAAGAAGCCCGGGAAATCAAGAGTCAAGGTTTGAAAGGGCGGTTGGCCGGTGTCCCGGTCAGCATGAAAGAATCTTTTTTCGTCAAAGGAACGGTCACCTCAGGAGGCCTTCCCCACCATGCTTCCGCTCCCCGGCCGTGCGATGCCGAAGTTGTCCGGCGTTTGAAAAAAGAGGGAGCCATTATCCTTACCAAAACCAACACACCTTCACTCTGCTTCTGCCAAGAAACCGATAATCTTCTTTATGGCCGCACCAATAACCCGTGGAATTTGTCCAGGTCATGCGGGGGATCCAGCGGAGGGGAAGGTGCACTGATTGCCGCGGGCGGAGCTGCGGTCGGCATCGGAGCCGACATCGGGGGATCCATCCGGTTTCCGGCCCATTTCAATGGAGTGATCGGTTTCAAGTCCGGTATGAATCAAGTGCCGGATGAAGGATTGTTTCCAAAGCTGGCTCATCCCTTGCAGCAAAATATGCTGGGAATCGGCGCCCTTTCCAAATCCGTCGCCGATGCCCAATTGATCCATGAAATTATCGCCGGAAAACCGTCTCCAAGCCAAAATCTCTCCGAGTACACCCTGTCGGTGCCTGATCTTTGTTTTTTCACTCCTGTCAACACTACAACCAGGCAACTGTATGACCAAATCCATTCCTTTTTAAAACAAGATTTCCCCATCGACCGGACCCTCCCGCCTCACTTTTCGGACTCGACACAAACGTGGTTTTGGATCATGACTTTTGACGGCGCCCGATCCTTTCTCCAGCAGACCGAGTTTGACCATATCGGACAAGTGTTTTGGGATTGGCTCAAATCCAAAACCGGCCTCAAGCCCCGTTATCACCACTATTTGACCTGGGCTCTTTTGGCCGCTGAATTTCTCAAACCCTCCCCCCGGGAATGGAAAGACTTGCTCATCCGGTGGAAAAAAACGAAAATGGAAGTGTATGATTTTCTAAAACAACGCATCTTGGTTTTGCCTGTTTATCACAGCCCGGCCCTGAAGCATGGTGAACTTTACCGCGAACTCTTTTCCATCCGGAAAACGATTTTTAAATACCTGCAGTTTATCACGTATGCCAACACATACGGACTGTGTTCCCTCACCATTCCCATCGGGGAAAGTGAAGAACACCTGCCAGTTGCTTATCAGCTGGTGACCATCCCTGGACAGGAAGATGCTTTGTTCCGGCTGGGTACGGAGCTGGAAACCCGTTTTCGAGGCTATCGTCGGGCCACACACTATGATTCTTAAGCAGCAAAGGAAGTGTTTTCATATGAAACCCATTCAGACGGGACTGATCGGCTTTGGTTTTTCCGGGTCCACTTTTCATGCGCCGGTCATTCAGGCCGTACCGGCCCTGAAATTGACCAAAGTCCTTTCTTCCAAACCCGAAGTGGTCAAACAATCGCTCCCGGAAGCAGAAATTACCGGAACATTGGAGGAGATGCTCAACGATCCCGAATTGGAACTGGTCATCATCACATCCCCCAATGAAACCCATTATCCCTATGCCAAAGAAGCGCTGGCGGCCGGCAAACATGTGGTGGTGGAAAAACCTTTTGTCATTCGCACCGAAGAAGCCGATGAACTGATTCAACTCGCCCGAAAGCAAAACCGCATCTTAAGCGTCTACCAAAACCGTCGTTTTGACAGCGATTTTTTGACCGTCCAAAAATGCCTGAGTCAAGAATTGATCGGAACGGTTCACACTTATCATGCCCATTTTCACCGGTTCCGCCCGCAAGTCAAAGACCGGTGGCGCGAATGGGATCTTCCCGGCTCCGGATTGCTCTATGACTTGGGTTCCCATTTGGTCGATCAGGCATTGGTCTTATTCGGGTTGCCTCAATTCGTGTCCGCGGAGTTGTTCAAACAACGCCCGCAGGCGCAAACCACGGACGCCTTTCACCTGGTTCTCGGCTATGAATCCGGTTTGAGGGTCCGGCTGGAAGCCGGCTGTCTGGTGAAATCGCCGGGTCCCCGTTACGAAATACACGGAAGGCAGGGAACTTTGATTAAATACGGGATGGATCCGCAAGAAGAGCAATTGAAAAACGGCCTGACCCCCCATGCCCCCGAATGGGGCAAAGAACGTCCGGAACACTATTTAAAAGCGGTTTACGAAAAGGACGGATTGGAAATTTCGGCGACCATTCCTTCTCTTGCCGGCTGCTATGAAATGTATTATCAAAAGCTGGCCGAAGCCATCCGCACCGGCTCCCGGCCGCCCGTGACCGCCGAAGAAGCCCGTGAAACCATCCGCATCATTGAAGCCGTCATCCAAAGCCACCGGGAAGGCCGGCGGATTGATTTGTAAACGTAGGCGACCGACAAAAAAACCGCAGAAGCAGGGAACCCTCTTCCCCGCTCCGCGGTTTTTATCTTGTCAATCTCCGGATCCATTTCAAACCGCTTCTCACATAAGGATAACGCAAAGCCATATCAAACCGCGTGGTTTGTTTTATCATTCCCTTCTGGTGGGAGAAACAATCAAAACTGTATTTACCGTGATACCTTCCGATCCCGCTGGGGCCCACTCCCCCGAAGGGCAGATGCGGGGTTCCGACATGCATCAGCGTGTCATTGACGCATCCCCCGCCGAAAGGCAAGGAAGCAATCACTTTTTCCTGCACGTTTTTGTTTTCTGCAAACACATAGAGTGCAAGCGGTTTCGGTTTCTGCCGGATGGTTTGGATCACTTCATCCAGCTTGCAATAGGTCAACACCGGCAAGACCGGGCCGAAAATTTCTTCCTGCATGACGGGATCTTCCCAAGAAACGGGATCCAGGATGGTCGGTTCAATCTTAAGCGACTTTGGATCGCTTTTGCCGCCAACGACAATACGGTCCGGTGCCAGAAAGGACTGCAACCGATGGAAATGCTTTTCGGACACAATCCGTGTATAATCCGGATTTTCCAGCGGATTCTCCCCGTAAAAACGCTTGATCTCCTCTTTCATCCGATTCAAAAGGGCCTCTTTGATCTCTTCCGGAACATACACATAGTCCGGCGCCACACAAGTTTGCCCGGCATTGGTAAACTTGCCCCAGACAATCCGGCGGGCAGTCAACTCCAGATTACAGTCTGGACTGACAATCACCGGGCTTTTGCCGCCCAGCTCCAAGGTCACCGGGGTCAATGATTTGGCTGCACTCTCCATGACAGATCGGCCGACGGCCACACTCCCCGTGAAGAAAATATGGTCAAAAGGCTCCCGGATCAATGCTTGGGCTGTTTCCGCCTCCCCTTCGACCACAGCCACATATTCCGGATCAAATATTCCTTCAATCATTTGCTTTAATACTTTGGAGGTATGCGGGGTATATTCCGACGGTTTGATCACGGCACAATTCCCGGCCGCAACGGCACCCGTCAACGGGCACAAAATCAATTGAACCGGATAATTCCACGGACCAATAATCAAATTGACGCCATAAGGTTCCGGATAAACATAACTCCGGGCGCCGAATAAAACCAGCGGAGTTTTGACCCTGCGCCGCTTTGCCCACTTGCGCAAATTCTTTTTCATCCATTTGATTTCTTCTTTGATCACCATAATTTCCATCACATAGGCTTCATACTCCGACTTGTTTAAATCTCTTTTCAATGCCGTCAGGATATCCGGCTCATACCTTTTCACCGCATCCAGCAGTTTTTGCAAGTTGTTCAACCGAAACGAAAGCTCCCTGGTTTTCCCACTGTAAAAAAAAGCTTTTTGCCTCCGGACCAATCCGGACAAATCCATCCGTTTCCCCTCCCTTTTTTCCGGTTACACGAAAATGCCAAACCGTTCCTTGCATGCCTTTCGCAATTGCTCCTGATATTCCCGACTCAACCTTCCGGCTCCCCGCATGATTTCTTTCAAGTATGACGGATGCGGGCAAACCTCTTTGCTTTCTTTCTTCACCACCGTGTAAGTCATCGCCATCTTCTTTTTCCCCTGATGGCAGACATTCACTTGGATCCGCTTGTATCGCCCGCGGCTCACCCCTTCCCGTTCATCCAGATCCGGCAGTGCCTTCGGGTTCAACTGATACAGGATCCCTTCCACTGTTTCACCCGGAGACCAAAGAATATCCGCAACCCCTCCTTTCCGGTTCGGGCTGTACAAGGTAAAAGCCAACCGAAAATCCGGCAAAACGGCTCTGCCCATGAGTTTATACCCGTTTTCGCCCACTGTCCGCTTAAAACTCAATTCATCCATGCACGAACCGTAAGCAAAGTAAAGGATCAATCCGGCCCCCCCTCCCTTGCTTTCTTTTATTGTATCAAATCAAAAATAATTGATATATTCAGAAATGTTAAATCCATTGAGGATGTCCTGTCTTTCACATCCTCCGGGCGTGGTTTTCCACGCGCTTTGGTACCGGAATCTTTCGCATCGCCCACCATGCAAAAATCGGGACAAAGCTGATGGCCAAAACAAACCACCGGATCGACGAAAGGGACGTCGAATATTGAACCCATCCCACAAACAACAAAACACCGGCCATGCGTCCCAAATTTAATGCCATTTCCCTGGAAACCACATATTCCACCCGGTACTTGGCGGTTTCCCTGGATTGACCGATCACATCAAAGACAACGGAAGTCATCGGGGACAGGTATAAAGGATAAAACAGGGAAACGATCACCCCCAGGATCCAGATCGTCCATTCATTGGTTTGAAAAACAAACGGCACCGCAGCCAATCCCATCATCCAGGCGCCGACCAGCATGTAACGGTTTCGCAAATCCGGCCTCAGATAGCGACTGACAATAAAGAAGGAAAGACAGGACATCGCGGAGGAAACCGTGTAGAAACTTCCCAGCGCCAATTCACTCTTCACAATGACAAAAAAGAGCAAACCAAGCAAAAAAGCAAAAACCCCTTCGCGAAACCCCTGGCCGATCATGGCCAAATTCACCCAAAACCAATCCGTATCCCGATCCCGTGCCAAAGCTAAAACCGAGTGCAATTGATAGTTTCCCCGGGCTTTTCGGGAACGGAAAAAAAAGCTGGCCAAAACGGCGCATAAAAAGATGATCAACGAAATGCCAAAAATCAGCCGGTATCCCTTCAGCTCCCCCATCTGACTGATCAGGAACCCGGATACAAAAGGGGCCACGATTCCTCCCACGGATGTGCAGAAACCGTGAAGGCCGTTAAAAATATCCCGGTTCTCCTTTTCCGTGATCTCGAAATACATTACATGGAAAGCCAGCCAATAAAAACCGGAACCCATCCCCAAGATGACACCGAGCGCGGCGAACCAGTCAACCGACCGGGCGCCCAACCACCATACACTGAGATAAAAAAAGGACAGAACCGCAACCCCCAACCGGATCGCCATCACCCGGTCCCGTTTTTTGATCAGCCAGCCTCCCAGCGCAAAAGTGACCGCAGTCGTCAAGTACTGGATGAGATTAAACATGCTGATGAAAACCCAATCTTCTTCCATTTTAAAGAGGTATACATTCACAAAAGTGCTGGACAGAGAAGTGGCCATAAAAAAAAGGGTGCTGGTCAACAAAAGAAGCCATGCTTCCCGGTCCATCCGGTCCATGTTTAAGATTTGCATCACCCATCACCGGTATTAGCTTATCCAAGCCCGGATTTTTTACCACAAAACAAAAAAGGACAGACTTTTTCCGCCTGTCCCGAAATCCTTAAAAACCACTCTTGTTTCGTGCTGTGAATTGTTTGATTTGAATAATCACCATGGCCATGACAAATCCCGCAAGCAAAGCCAAAATATGCGCAAACAAAAATGCATGGCCCAAAGCCAGGCTCAAAACAATCAACAAGATCATGGCTCTTCCGAATAAGGGATGAATGATGCCACGCAAAAGCAGATATAAGTAAACCCCCATCAAGCCAAAAACAGCTTCCGTCGCACCTGTATAAATCCCTTGGAAATCCATCCAGCAAATTCCCCAGTTGCCGATCATGCCGGTCACCAAAAAGAGAAGCAAAAAAACACTTCTTCCAAACAGCCATTCCAACTGCGGAGCCAACAAATAAATGGTAAAAGACACCATCAGCCATTGGAAAAGGTTCACATGCAAAAACAAAGAAAAAAGCAATCGCCAAAATTCCCCTTCTTCCACACGCCATTGCACAATGGCTCCAAACTGAACCCATTGCATCGGGTGATGCTGATGGCCCGATATCAAAAAAAAGAAAAACACGATGGCTTGAATGATTAAAATGCTGGTCACCACTGGAAACATACGCGGAAACTGATGCAAGGGGATGATGACGCGTCTATGGTTCAATGGCCTCCCCTCCGTTTTTTATAATCCGTGCCACGGCTTGTCCCATTTGGACTTTTGCACCCGGGACACAATGATTCATCCAGTCGATCTGATTGGGTTCAAACAACAGGATGACGGTGGATCCGAATTCAAACCAACCCAATTCCTCGCCTTTTTTAAAGGAAAAAGCCGGATCGTACGTTTGGAAAGATTCCTTTTTCGCCTTCTGGTTGGTGGCAATATTCCGGTCGTAGGAAACTTTGATGCTCCCCACGTTGGTTGCGCCAACTTTGACCATCGCCACTTTTCCGCAATCCATGGAATCAATGTAAGAAATCAAACGCTCATTTATAACAAAAATGCCTTTCATACAATTTACCACCATCGGATTCACCGGATACAATTCGCCGGGCAAATGAGTACAAGCGTGAATTTTGCCGTCCAACGGCATATGAAAGCGATGGTAATCGCTCGGACTCAGATAAATGGTCATAAAACGACCGCCAAAAAAAGACTTGACATATTTTTTCTGATGTCCCAGCAACTCTTCCAAAGAATAAGTGATTCCTTTGGCCTGAAACAACTTTCCTTCTGTTATCTCACCAACCTGCGAAATCGTACCATCCACGGGACTGATGATCAAATCATCTTCTCGGGCAACCGGCCGCATATCCGGCCGCAATTCCCGGATAAAAAAGGCAAGCAGATTTTCAAATTCGTGAACAGGCTTTTTTACAGGTGTGAGATCGACTCGAAAATACCGGATGTAGATGGGAATCAACCTGCGGCTCCACGGCTGCCGGGCAAGCTTCCCCATCCACCGGGATATGGTTCTTTTCGGAAGATATTTCAAAACCCATTGTAAATATCTCTGTTTCATGTGCGCCTCCTATGGGTTCATTCAATTTCAAACGAACAGGAAAAAAACGGTAAACATAATTGCTCCATAAGGGGACACCATAGTTAACGGGAGGTGAACGAATGATGAACAACAAAAACTTTGGACCGCAAGAATCCAAAACCAATGCACAACAAGTTCGTCAGCAAAATCAGCAATCCGCTCAACGTCAAACCGGTAAATATGGTACCGAGTTTGCTTCTCAAGCTGGTGCAGCTCAACAACAACAACAGCAACAACAAGCTCGCCAAGCTCAACGCCAAGGGCAACAAGCTGGTAAATTCGGAACTGAGTTTGCTTCCGAAACCAATGCACAACAAGTTCGTCAACAAAATCAGCAATCTCAAGCCAAAAAAGGCCAACAACAACAATAATTGGCCTCATCAGAAGATGAAATCCCATCTACCGGCGATGTAGATGGGATTTTCTTTCTTCTTGACATCACCCGTTTCAGGGTCGACCCATCCTTTTACCCAAAACGAACCGGAAAACGGAATTATCCGCCAGGCTCGCCGCCGGCTTCAGATCACTTTGCCATAAACTGCTCATAATAGGAAGTGATCAACCGCTCCGCAATCGGGCCGGCAGCCACTGCACCATATCCGCCTTCCGGTACAACGACAGCCACCGCAATTTCCGGATCGTCGGCCGGGGCAAAGGCAATAAACACGGAATTTTCCACACGGCCTCTGCCGGGAATGTCTTGTTCGGACGTACCCGTTTTTGCCGCAACGTCAAAGGGCAAATGGCCAAACAGTCCGCTGGCGGTTCCGCCGGACTTGGTCACTTTCACCATGCCGTTGACAACGGTTTGCCAATGTTCCGGCTTGATGTCCGTTTGGTTTAACACTTCCGGTTTGGTCTCTTTGGTTTCACGCGTATGGGGATTGACCACTTTTTCCACCAGTTGCGGCTTCATTCGTTTCCCCTTGTTCGCCAGCGTCGCCGCATATTGGGTCAACTGCATCGTGGTGTACCGTTGGGCTTGGCCAAAAGAAGAAAGAGCCATTGCGCCCAAACCTGAGAATTTCTCGGCGGTGACAAGATAATCTTCCGATCCATCCTGTTCTCCTTTTAAAGGAACCCCCGTTTTCACCCCCAAACCAAAGCGGTGCGTGAGTTCACGGAATTCGCGGACCGCCTCCGTCTTCTCTTTCCAATACCAACGGGTACCGAGCCAGGCCATAAACGTGTTGGAAGACTTTTGCAACGCTTTTTCCGGAGTTAACATCCCGTAATTGTGCCCGCCGGAATTCCGCACCGGGGGAGTGGCTTTCGCATAATAATATTTTCCCGGATCGGCCCAGTGTGTGTTCGGCGAAATCAATCCTTTCTCCAACCCCATCCAAACCATGAGCGGCTTAAAAGTGGATCCGGGCGGCAAAACGGACAGCGGATGTTTTTGCATCTCTTTTTCCGGGTTCGCCGCACCCCTTGCATCATAAGGAGCTTCGGTGATGGTTCCGTTTCTCATCACATAACTCAGATTTTGATAATCTTTTTGGGACACTTTTTGATTCCAAATCCCCGGATCATAGTCCGGATAACTGACCATCGCCCGGATTTTTCCGGTTTTGACTTCCATGGCGACGGCATAGGCATTTTTGGCATACGGTGCCCGGTCTTTTCCGGAAGTGGTGCGCAAGTGGCGCAAATGTTGCTCGATAAATGTTTCGGCATCCAGCTGCATTTTTTCATCCAGGGTCAAATACAAGTGATTTCCCGATTTCGGATAAACTTCTTTCAACACCTCAACCAGTTTTCCCCTGGAGTTCACCCGGACCAGCCGATAACCGTTTTTTCCCCGGAGCTCATCCTGATAGGTGTATTCCAATCCGTCAATTCCGACTTGCTCCCAGTCCAGGTAACCGCCTTGGTCCTTTTTTTCCGCCGCATCTTTATACCTGGAAAGCGAGGATTTTGCTCCGGCAAACGGACGGACATAGCCGATGGTTTGAACGGCAAATGTATCCGTCCGGTATTTGCGAAGCGGCTGGGAAAAAATATTCACGCCGGGAAAAAGATCAGGGTTTTCAGAGATTTTGACAATTTCCTTCTCACTCAATTGGTCTTTGATGCTCTTCGGGTAATAGGGGGGCTGTTTGCGCATCACGGTGTTTCCTTTTTCATCCAATCCGACATCCATGGCTTCAAGGACTTCGCTCACGGTCATCCCCAATGTGTTTGCCAGATTCTTTGCCGTCTGCAATTTTTGTTCTTTGCTGATATCCGGTTCAATATACATTGCGGCAAACAGCGATTGATTCCCGACAAGCTCCGTACCGTTCCGGTCAAAAATTTGCCCCCTTGAGGCAACGATCGGGATTTTTTTGAAGTTGTTTTGTTCGGCCAACAGTTGATATTTTTCTCCCGAGCCCAGCTGGATCCAACCCAATCGCAATATCACAGCGACAAAGAGCAGAACAACAATGAACCACAGGATGTGCAAACGCTGGGTAACCAGCCCTGCGCCCCCTGTTTTTTGCTTTGACTTCTTCATCGCCTTGATCAATCCTTTTTCAATATGGTGCTGTCGCTTTTGACCACGATAATAAGTTTAACATAAAATCACCGGAATCGATCTTTCTTTTCCAACCTTTCTTTGAATGGAAACCCGGCCTAATATCGGTAGATCTTGTGATAAAACCGCAGTACCTCGTAGGCATTCAACGCGCCGATCTCCTTGAGGTGATCGTGCTTTTCCGCCGATTGTGTGAGAATGTAACGGACTTGCTCCGGATTGAGATACGGATTGAGATGCAACAAGAGCGAAATGGTTCCGGTCACATGGGGAACCGCCATGGAAGTCCCGCTCATCTCCCGTTTGGAATGATTCAGCCAGGCAGACAGGATCCGGTCCCCCGGGGCGGCAATGTCCACTCCTTTGCTGATATTGCTAAACACCGACAATTCCCCGTTTTTCGAAATCGATGTCACCGCGATGGTTTCCGGATAGCGGGCCGGAAAATCAATCCGGGAAGACATTCCTTGATTCCCTGCCGCCGCAACCATCAAAATCCCTTTCCGGTGAGCAATCTGGATGGCATGGCGAAGGGATTCGCTGACTTTGTCCATGCCAAAGCTCATGTTGATGACATGCATTTTATTTTCGATGCACCAGTTGATCGCACTCAATAAGTCGGAAAGGTTGGCACTTCCTTTGCGGTTAAACGCCTTCACCCCGTAAATATGCGTCTCCGGGGCAACCCCCACAATCCCGGCCTCTGCCGTCCGTCCGGCAATAATCCCTGCGACATGCGTGCCGTGGCCGTTATAATCCCTCGGGGTATGGTAAGGAGAGAGAATATTGATCCCACCCCGGTAATTGTCACGGATCGCCGGATGATCATCCGCAATGCCCGTGTCGATCACAGCGACCCGTATCCCTCTTCCTTTACTCCATTTCCAAGCCTTGTGTGCCTTGATTCTTTCAATTCCCCAAGGCAAATTTTCCTGCTTGACAGGAGTGCTCAATGTTCCGACATAAGGTTCGGTGATCGTTATCCGGATGTCGCTTTCCCAGTACTCGATTCCTTCCAGTTTATGCGAGCGGGAAGGCCGGGTGTATTCCCCGATGATCATCCCCAAATGGGACAAGTAACGAATCGGCCGGACCCCTGAATATCTCATTCCCTTCAAACAACGGTCCAAAGAATGGCCGCTGCGGAGGTAAAAAATTTTCCGGATGCCTTGCGGCGGCCGCGCATTCCACTTCTCTGCCGAAGAAGGGAGCAGACCATTGGTGTATTCCATGATTTTCACTCCCCGGTTTCACTGATTCACAATTTTGTGAATATATTTCCATCGAATCCTTCTCCTGAAAGGCGGTGCGTACGACGATGGAAAAAAAGCCGGAAGATTCTCTTGATTATTGGAAAGAAATCCAAAACTGGTCCGGCTTGTTGTCCAAACGGATCAAACAATTCGATGACATCGTGAAAGCTATGCAATCGGTCAACTTGGCGGTGACAGATAAAGAAGTTTTAAAAGAACTCATCTCTGCCCTCGCAAAGTTGAACCAAGTCCAAACCAAACCCCAAAAAGAAAAAACCGTTTCCAAACAATCCGCTGAAAGCAGCGGCTCTGATGAATTTCTGGTTCAGCTCATGAACACTCCGGCCATCAGCAACGTGTTTAAAGAGGTCTTCAAAAACAAGCGAAAATGGTGAACGATGGCTTTTTCCGGTTGATTTAGTTGTATGAAACAGCCGTTCAAAGTCACACGTTATATACCTAAAAAACGAAAAAAGGGCAGAAGTCCAAAGACTTCTGCCCTTTATCCCGTGATTTCATTCACAACCGCATGGTTTGCGATTGATGTCATAAACCGAACATCCAAACATTTCAAAATCGATGTCCCGTCCCAACTCCCATACCTGCTGCCAAAATTCCGCCACACAAGCCAACGGTTCCAAGACGCCATCTTCATCCGCAAAGAAATAAGTGGTTTCATCTCCCGTCTCTTCATCCATAAACGTGATATATAAAACCCGGTAATGAACGGGACCAGCTTGTTCATCCACAATATCAAAGCTGGCTTCGTGGCTCAAATACACATCTTCCAGCTTCCGGTTCTCTTCCTCTTGCTTCGGTTCATCCATGCATTGGAAAGAAAACGTGCACCGGTTCCCTTCCTCATCATAATCAAAGCTTTCCAAGCGGCCGTAAACCCTGACTTCTTTTGCTTCAAGATCGATTTTCCCAAAAAGCGTTTTTTCCTGCTGATCGAGCATTTTATCCAAAAGCCGCTTCCAATCGGAAATCACCATTTCCCGGACGGATTCCTGGAAGTTGATATTGCAACCATGCGCAAATACCTTCATTTCATGGACTCCTTTTCCATTCAAGTCCCATTCATTATACCGAAAGCGCTTTGATCCTTTCAAGACGATGCCTGTTTTCTTTGCTTTTCCAAATTCCGAAGTTCGACCCGGCGGATTTTTCCGCTGGCTGTTTTGGGCAAGTGGCCGACAAACTCGATTTCCCGCGGATATTTGTAAGGAGCCGTTATCTTTTTGACATGATCTTGCAACTTTTGGATCAGCTCTTCGGATGGGGAAAATCCTTCTTTCAAAACCACAAACGCTTTGACAATCGACCCCCTCACTTCATGCGGACTGGCCACCACCGCACACTCTTTCACGGCAGGGTGCTTGACCAAGGCGTCCTCCACCTCAAAGGGGCCGATGGTGTATCCAGAGCTGATAATAATATCATCCGCCCGGCCTTCAAACCAGAAATATCCGTCTTCATCTTTTCTTGCCCGGTCTCCGGTCAGGTACCAATCACCAATAAATGCTTGCCGGGTTCTTTCCGGATCCTGATAATACCCTTTAAACAAAGCCGGTGAGGAACGATGAACCGCAATATGCCCCACTTCCCCTGCCGGGACTTCTTTTCCTTCGTCGTTGATAATGGCCACCTTGTTGCCGGGAGTCGGTTTGCCCATGGAACCTTGTTTGGTTTCCATATCTTTCATGGTGGCCACCAACAGTGTGTTTTCGGTCTGACCGTAACCGTCCCGCACCCGGATCCCGAAATGGGTTTGGAAGACCTGAATCACTTCCCGGTTTAAGGGTTCCCCGGCGCTGACTGCGCTTCTCAAGTACAACTGATAATCCTTTAAGTTGTCCAGTTTCGCCATCATGCGATACTCGGTGGGGGTACAGCAAAGCACATTGATTTTTTCATCCTGCAGGAGCTCCAGATACGTTTTGGCATCAAACGTCCCGTGATATACAAACGCCGTCGCCCCGGCTCCCAAAGTGGATACAAACGGGCTCCAAATCCATTTGGCCCATCCCGGGCTGGCAGTGGCCCAGACCACATCATCCGTCTGTATGTCCAGCCAGGCTTCGGTCGCCGTCTTTTGATGGGCAATCGCCCAACTGTGGTGATGGATCACACCTTTGGGATTGCCGGTGGTTCCCGATGTGTAAGACAAAAAGGCCATATCCTCTTCGGTGGTTTCCGGGAGTTCCGTTAAAGCGCTTCCATTTAAGGATAAAAGAGGTTTCCAGCCATCCCGTTCCTCTCCGTGAATCAGCCGGCTGTGCAATGATTGAGATTGTTTTTCCGCCTCTTCCACCCGTTCCGCAAGTGAAGCATGGGCAATCACCGCTTTCGCACCGGAATGGCGAAGCCGGTAGGCAATGTCGCTGGCCCTTAACATTTCCGATCCCGGAATCACCACCAATCCGGCTTTTAAGCACGCTATGTATGATAGGTAAGCCTCAGGGATTCGCGGCAATAAAATCATGACCCGGTCTCCCTTGTCCAGTCCGAGCTCCACCATCCCTTTGGCCAAACGATCTGATCTCTCTTTTAATTCAGAATAAGAAAACGAACGTCTTTTCCCCTCTGCGTTGACCCAGCGGATCGCTTCCTTGCCGCTTTGGGCATGGCGGTCAATATCTTGTGTCAAATTGTAAAGTTTCGCCATCCAAATCCCCTCCCAATCTCTCATAATTGCAACTATTGTTTATAAAATAAACCCTTTTCGCCAAAAAGTAGAGAATTTGAATAAAACAAATTATGAATAATGGAACATCCCGGATGGATGTATTTCTTTCCATTGAAAGTGGCGGCTTCCACAGCCGCCACCCAATGACCATGCTATTTCATTGTCCTGAATTAGAAGTTGCTTCCTCCAAGCTGTTGTTGAGCCATGGAAACCAGACGTTTCGTGATTTCTCCCCCGACAGAACCGTTTGCGCGGGAAGTGGTGTCAGCTCCCAATTGAACGCCAAACTCTTGAGCAATCTCATATTTCATTTGATCGATTGCTTGAGCAGCACCAGCCACCAGCAATTGATTAGAACTGCGAGTGCGATCTTGTTGTGCCATGTGTTTTTCACCTCCTTGGCTTTGTTGTCTATAGCTTGTGTCGGATCAAATCAGCCAATGCATAGGAAAATTTGGTATTCGAGCCGTTTTCCGTCATCAGTAGTTTTCTTGCATCATCACCGTTTTTTTGTAAACGGAAAATATGTTTTTCATTCTAAAATGCTTTTTTTATACATATCGTTATTATGCCTCCCATTTTATTTTTCACAGGAAGGGTGATTGGAGTGAAAGACTGCCGCGACCGCAATACGCCCGACCCGTACCGTTATCAACAGCGGGTTTGGTATCCGTACATCAGCCCTTTGGATCCCTGCCCTCCGCAAAGAGTCAAAACTTACGTCGTTGCACCCAACCAATTCCTTGGTTTTCAACCGCCCGGCCTCCCCCAATATCCGCCGCACAAAGCCCTGCGCCGCGGAACACTGTGGCCTATTTTATACAGCCCTTATCCTCCGAAAAAAACGCCAAGGGAGGAAAGATAATGGATACGTATCCGGATCACGCCAAACGCTTCCAAATGCTCAAGCAGTTACAGGAAGTGGATTTTGTGTTGACTGAATTGAACCTTTATTTGGATACCCATCCGGATGATCTGTCCGCCATTGACCAATACAACTGGTACGCCAAAGAACGCGACAAACTCCGCCGCCGATATGAAAAACAGTTCGGTCCCCTGATGCATTTCGGACACAGTTTTAACCAGTATCCCGACGGATGGAATGAAGGTCCCTGGCCTTGGGAAATATAAAGGGGGAAAGATTCGGTGTGGATTTATGAAAAAAAATTGCAATACCCGGTCCGGGTCAGCCAATGCAACCCGAGACTGGCCAAATTTCTGATTGAACAATACGGGGGCGCTGACGGGGAACTGGCCGCAGCCCTGCGCTACTTAAACCAGCGCTACACGTTGCCGGACAAGGTCAAAGCCCTTTTGACGGATATCGGCACGGAAGAATTTGCCCACTTGGAAATGATCGCCACCATGGTGTACAAATTGACCAAAGATGCAACGCCGGAACAGCTGAAAGAAGCGGGACTGGGCGCCCATTTTGCAGATCATGACAAAGCCCTGTTTTACCATAATGCCGCCGGTGTTCCATTTACGGCCACCTATATCCAGGCCAAAGGAGATCCCATTGCCGATCTGTATGAAGACATCGCCGCCGAAGAAAAGGCACGGGCCACATACCAATGGCTGATTGACATGTCCGATGACCCGGACATCAATGATGCGTTGAAATTCTTGCGTGAACGGGAAGTGGTGCATGCACAGCGTTTCCGTGAAGCGGTGGAAATCCTGAAAGAGTATCAGGGGCAGAAGAAGTATTTTTAAACGAGCGACGTCATCCCGTCTCAGATAAAAAAGCCGCCACCATTTCAAGGGGCGGTTTTTGTGTTTTGGCGCAAGGGACAGCCTCAGCCCCGATGGAAATAATCTACAAATCTTTTGAGTTCATTGTTTTTAAAATATTTTATATATTCTATAATAAAAACAACTTCTTGTTTCACATCGTTAAATCCGGCCAATAGGACTGTCACCTTGCGCCGGTTTGGTGATTGATCCATGAGATCCGTACGGAACATTACATTTTTACGGGAGGTTGTCTCCATTGAAAAACAAATTCAACATTCCATGGTTGTCCATATGGTTAAACCCCGGGGACACGGTCCAGCGGATTTTAAACAACAAGAAAATACCCGTTATGCTGATATTGCTGACCGGCCTTTCCATGAATCTGGACAATTCTTATTTCAACTCCACAGGGGATACCTTGAGCTTGTCCGCCATCTTGCTGATTGCAATCATCTTTAGTCCGGTGACCGGTTACCTGTTTGTCTGGATTTCCACCTATTTGTTTTCCATTACCGGACAATGGTTGGGAGGCACAGGATCAACCAAAGAAATCAAACCCGTCGTCGCATGGTCAGGGATCTTTTTTGCCGCTTCGCTGATCATCCGATTTTTGGAAATCCTGATCCTGGGAAACGAAATTTTTCAAACCGTTCAACCCACCGTGGAAAACAGTACATTTTTATCAATCTTATTTATTTTCCTCCATCTGCTTGATCTGGCCATCTTAATTTGGTGGGCCGTCTTTATGGCCGTTGCATTGGGAGAAATCCACTCTTTTTCCAAACTCAGGGGATTTTTCGCCATGCTCATTTCCCTGCTGTTGGTTGTATTGGTTAACCTTTTGATTGCCATAATTCTTATGATTTTTTAAACAGGGTGATCATCATGATCAAAAGATTCTGCATGACCTTGTTCAGGCTTGTTGTTTGTTTCGCTGTTCTTTTCATGTCGGCGGGAACATGCTATGCCGATCCATCGGGAGGTTTTGAGGTTCCCGAAGTGAATGAGGACTTTACCAAAGTCAAACCGAATCAAGGTGCGCAACAGAAAAAAGACGAAAACACCTGGCTGGGCGATTTTCTTATCTGGATCGGTGCCGCCAAGGATAAAAAAGACTTGGAGAAATTAAGCAAGCAGGCAAATGACGAATTTTTGGACGGCTTCTTCAAAAAATCAGTCGAAAGTTTGTTGGGATATGATCTATACACAGGCGATCCATTGCAAGGCGAAAGGAAAAAAGAGGCAGACCGGGCGTTAAGCAGCGTTGTCGACTGTATTCCGGTCATCTCCAACATCAAAAATTTGAAGGACCTCTTTACCGGAAAAGATTCCATCTCCGGGGACAAACTGAGCCCGGTCGATAAAGTGATCTCAGCCATCGGCATTGCTTCCGGCCCCGGCAAAAAAGCAGGGGTGATCCTGAAAGGAATATTTAATGGCGGAAAGAAATTATTAAAGAAATTTGGTGTCTATATTGATGATCTGGCTGAACGATTCGGATTCGGTCCCAAACTGCAGCCTGCCGGCGGACCCCCGGACATTCCCCGGAGACCTGAGGTGAATCGGATTGAAGGCACAAACGGGGGTGGAAAAAATCAGAAAAATCATCCTGTCAAAAGAACCCAAGAGGAATATGACGATTTAGCAAGAGACCCTTCTCATGGCGGACAAATTACAGAACAGGGGATTAAAGAAAGAGAAATAGGTTTAGCGCTTGAAAGTCAAGGAAAGCTGGGAAAAATCATTCGTGATCCACAGTCTGACGGGGGCGCAGAATTTATTGATACCACCACAGGTATAAAATGGGACATAAAAAGTTTTGTTTCCTATCCAAATGGTCACACTTCTCCAAGAAAGGGCGCTTTTACTGTTGAAAAAGCAATGAAAAAGATTAATGCGGAGTTTCGCAGAGGTCATAATGTAATTATTGATAAAAGAGATTTAATTCCTCAACATGTCAAAGAGTTAGAAGATGCAATTAAAAAGAATGGGGTTGAGGACCGAATCATATGGTATCCATAGAAAGAGGTTTTCAAAATGCAAGAAAAAATATTGAATTGTCTGGAAGCCCATAAAATATGGATTAAAACGATTGGCAAAAAAGGCGAAAAATTAAAATTGGACGCAATCGATTTTCGTGAAATGAATTTAATGGAATATCCCTTGGATCAATCTTTTTTAACAGATTGTGTATTTGATGGAATGAACTTAAAAAGTAAAGATTGGTTTGCATCACATCTGTGTTCCTCCACATTTCAATATACCAATTTGGCCCATGCTGATTTTACGAAAGCAAATTTATCTTATGTGAATTTCTCTCATGCTAATGCCAAAAATGCAAGGTTTGTTAAATGTGAGTGCTTTGAAACCATCTTTTACAAAACAGACCTGACACATGCCAAGTTAGTGAACAGTCTTTTTGTGGAGGCTGACTTTCGTGAGGCTACTTTGAAACATGTGGATGTAAGTGTCTCCGTTTTTGAAGATGTTTTGATTAAAGGGGCAAAATTAACAGACATCAGAGGTATTGATAATGCATATATAAAAAGCATTAATATCGGTACACCTGAAAATCCAATAATGCTTGAAGGCGATAAAGCCAAAGAATGGCTCATGAACCACGTGGTTTAATCAATCATAAGATCACGTGATTACGGCTCTTCCCGGAGGAGAGTTGGATGAATGATAAAAAACCCTCAGCATGATCCGGAAAAATTAAAAAACAATCTTTAATTGCCAATGAAGCACTTGCCTGCAAATACACAGGGCAAGTGCTTCTGATGATGATTTATACAAGACCCGATGGATCCCCGGTAAGCTTATTCCTTATCCCCCGAATAAACCGCATGGTTTTTGCCAAATATAAAAACCTCTTTTTCTTTGGTAAAACCGATTTTTTCCGCCACCCGGATGGAAGGAATATTTTTCGGATCGATGAGACAGATCAATTTATTGAAATGCAATTGATGAAAGCCATATGCTTTGCATGCTTTGGCCGCTTCCGTGGCAAATCCCCTGGACCAATACTTTTTATGGATATGATACCCGATTTCAATTTCCGTGCGGCCGTCCACGGTCTGGCGAACCAGTCCGCAATCACCAATGAGTTCATCTGTTTCTTTCAGGCACACCCCCCACAGTCCGAACCCGTCTTTCCGGTATCGTTCTTGATTTTTTTGGATCCATTGCCCGGTTTGTTCCCGGGTGAAAGGCGCCGGGTAAAACCGCATGGTCTCTTCATCGGAGAAGATGGCATGAAGACGGTCCAGATCCTCCTGTTTCAATTCCCTCAAGTACAATCTTTCTGTTTCCAGAATCATCCTTCATCCTCTCTTTGAAAGAAAGAATCTTATCAAAGTTCTTCCCTTTTTACGGCATGAAGAAAATGGATCGTTTCGCAGGCAGACAAATGATCATTCCGATTGCGAAAATACCGCTCCTGAATATCGACCGGCGATAAATGTTCAACGATCCGCAAGCCCGGTTTCTCCAACATGTTCTCCATTTCCGGCAATGAAAAGCAAGATTTCATCGGCTCTCCGGCAGCCGCGGCCATTTTCACCATGTTCTCCACCCGGTTGCAGAACCCTTTTTCTTCAAAAAGTCGTTCATCGGCAAAATCGAAAACAATGGAACTTCCCGCCGGAACGTTCGCAAACAAATGCCGGAGCAAATCGGCCAACTCCTCTTTGCTTAAATAATAAGAAACGCCCAGCAAACTGAAAAAGGTTTTTTGATCGCCAAAGCCTTTTTCATACAGTTTTTCGTAAGAAAACGGCTTTGTAAAATCACAAGCAATGAAATGAAGATGATCCGGTATTTCCAAACCCGCCTCCTGCAATCTTTGCAATTTAAACGTTTGGGTGAAAGGGTGATCCAATTCGAAGATTTCCAATCTGTTTTTCAGTTCCGGATACCGCTGGGCAAACGTGTCCATGCCTGCACCGAGAATGACATATTGCCTGACCCCTGATTCGATTTCCTTTTGCAATACCGCTTCGCAATAGTCCGCCCGTGCCAAAGGCGTTGGCGATAACTGAACTTGGGTGATCCATTTCAATATTTCATCCGGATTGTCCCGATGTTGCTCGGCCATTTCCGGGTTGAAAAACGAAATTCCTTGAACCATATGGGTTTTAATGGCATCATATTCTTCTTGTGTCATCAATTGTTTGGCGAGAAAATCGTCGAAAATCTTTGGTGTATCAAATTGGCTGTGATAAGCCCTGCCAAATGCGGAAATCAGCGCGGTTAAACTGGATTCCCCTTTTTTCACGTCCATACACCCCTTTAAAAAAAATGGGATCCCCCACGTCCGGGAATCCCATTATATATAATATAGAATTAATTTTAAATTATAGCACAAATTAATTTTTTTGTCAAGAGGTTTACTGCTTTCTTTTTCAATGTTCATCCGATTCCCTCTCTAAAATGAATCAAATCATCTTCACCAGCTTAAAAATTTATCTTCTTTTTTGCATGATCATTCTTCCTTATAAAGAGGCGTTCCTGTGAGAATTTTGGACAGGAACTGTATAAATCGAATGCATTTATCAAGAGATCGTCTGACACGATAATTCAAATCATTCCGTAAATTTCATAGAATAAAGTTAAGGTTTTATTTAGGTTGTTGAAAATCCACCTTCAAATCGCATTCCGTGCAAAAGAAACGATCCCGGATGGATTTTACAACATGATCAGGGAGGGATTCACATGCCTTGGTATCAAACCCGGTTAACCGAATTATTGCAAATCTCCCGCCCCATTATCCAGGCAGGAATGGCCGGCGGGATCACAAGTCCCCGGCTCGTTGCGGCGGTATCCAATGCCGGCGGTCTGGGATCACTGGGAGCGGGCTATATGTCTCCCGAAGACATCCGCCAAGCCATCCGGGAAATCCGGAAGCAAACCGACCGTCCGTTTGCCGTCAACTTGATGGTTCCCGCGCCTTATGAAACCAATGCGGAACAAGAACGCCTGATGAAAAATCATCTCAAGCGGTTTGAAGAAGCCGCCGGTGCCTCCGGCCAAGAAACCACAAGCCATGCCGCCATTTCCTTTGAAGAACAAATTCACGTCATTCTGGAAGAAAAGGTCCCTGTCGCATGCTTCACTTTTGGAATTCCGTCCCCCGCCGTCATCCAGGAACTGCATGCCCGTCACACGGTGGTCATCGGGACAGCCACTTCGGTGCGGGAAGCTGTCGAAGTGGAAAAGAGCGGGATGGATGCCGTCGTAGCCCAAGGAAGTGAAGCGGGAGGCCACCGGGGAACCTTTCTCTCCGCCGAATTTCCATATGTCGGAACGATGGCCCTGATCCCTCAAGTGGTGGATCATGTCCGGATTCCGGTCGTTGCCGCCGGCGGGGTCATGGACGGTCGCGGGGTTCTGGCCAGCCTGGCTCTGGGGGCGGACGGGGTTCAAATGGGCTCGGCCTTTTTACCCACCTTGGAAAGCAGCGCCCATGACAAACACAAAGAAGCCGTCCTGCAAAGCACCGATGAAAGCACCGTCATGACAACCGTCTTTTCCGGAAAGCCGGCACGAGCCATCCAAAACGAATTTATCCGGGAAATGGAGAACTATCCCCATCCCCTTCCCCCATACCCGGTCCAAAACGCCTTGACCAAGCACCTGCGCCAAGCAGCCTCCAAAAAAGGAAACAAGGACTACATGGCTTTGTGGGCCGGCCAAGCCGCTGCCCTCAGCCGTTTTGAACAGGTCGAAGAACTGATGCAAAGAATCATGACCCAAGTTGATCAATGTTTGTCGCAACTGGCCGGCGAGCATTAAGCCCATAACCGGGACAACTAATGAAAAGAGCTGAATCCGCAAGGGTTCAGCTCTTCTGCAGACACCATCCAAATTCAGTGTTTAAAAATAAAAGCAAGGAAAGAATTCGAAGTAATGGCTAAATGGACATGGAAATAAACTTGGTTTCCAGGAAGCTTTCCATCGCATAGCGACCTCCTTCACGGCCCAAGCCGCTTTCCTTCAACCCGCCGAAAGGTGCCTGGGTCTGGGTCGGGGTGCCGTCATTGACGCCGATGATGCCATATTCCAAGGCCTCCGCCACCCGGAAGCAGCGGCTGTTGTCCTTTGTATAGCAGTAGGCGGCCAATCCGTAGCGGGTGTCGTTTGCCATCTCCAACACGGCCTCTTCCTCTTTAAAGGGAATAATCGGCACGACGGGACCAAATGTTTCTTCATAAGTAATTTTCATATCCGGGGTGACATGGGTGATGACAGTCGGTTCCAGGAAAAATCCTTTGCTGTATTCCCCTTCTGTCAGCCTGTTTCCGCCAAAGATCACGCGGCCTCCTTTTTCTTTGGCATCACGGATGTGTTCCATCACCCCGTTTAATGCTTCTTCATCCACCAGCGGCCCGATCTCCACGCCTTTTTGGCGCCCGTCACCCACCTTGGTTTTTTTCAACCGTGCGACCAGTTTTTCCGTAAACGCATCAACCACGGACTCATGGACATACAAACGGTTGGTGCTAATGCACATTTGCCCGGAGTTGCGGAATTTGCTTTCAAAGAAACCGGCAACCGCCGCATCGAGATCGGCGTCTTCAAACACAATGAAGGGAGCGTGTCCGCCAAGCTCCATGCTGATCCGTTTCACCTGCTTGGCCGCACCTTCCATCAAATGCTTGCCGACGGCGGTCGAACCGGTGAAGGTGATCTTCGCCACTTTCCGGTTTTGCAACACTTCGTCGCCAAACTTTTCCGCCTTGGCCAGCACCAGATTGACCACGCCTTTGGGGAACCCGGCTTCTTCCATCAGCTCAAACAGCCGGACCGCGCTCAACGGGCTTTCCATCGCGGGTTTTAAAACGACGGTACACCCGGCGGCAAGTGCCGGGGCAATTTTTCTCGCCACCATGTTGACCGGGAAGTTCCAGGGAGTGATGGCGGCCACGACACCCACCGGCTGTTTGATGGCCATCAACCGTTTACTGCCGTCATAGGACGGGATGGTTTCCCCGTAAATCCGCTTGGCTTCCTCGGCATACCACAAGAAATTGTCCGCACTGCCCACGGCTTCAAATTTGGCTTCCCCGAAAGGCTTTCCCATCTCCGCCGACATCAGTTCGGCGAGCTCATTGCGGTGTTTCATCACCAGCTCGTACAATTTGGTGAGATATTTGGATCTTTGGCGTCCGGGCAACCGGGACCAGTCTCTGAACGCTTCATGCGCCGCATCAATGGCTTTTTTCGCATCCCGTTCATCCCCGTAACTGACCACTCCCACACATTCTCCCGTGGCCGGATTGAATACTTCCAGTGTTTCTCCGCTTTCTGCTTCCACCCATTCTCCCCGGATATACATTTTTTTGATCTCACTCATGGATTGGCCACCCTTTCTCCATTTGGATTTAAATCATTTTCAACGCTTCAAACGGATTTTTGCAGTTTTTGCAATATAAAATGCTCCGGCATGCGGCCGGCCCGAACAAGTTCTCCAGAGCGGTGTATGAAGAACCGCAATACGGACATTTCACTTCCCAGGTTTCCTTTTGCTCATCCTTGCGTGGCGGCGGCATGATGCCCATTTTTTTCAGCTTTTCCCTTCCCTCATCACTGATGCGGTCGGAGGACCACGCCGGTTCGAGCAAAAATTTCACCCGGACCTCCCGGACCCCTTCCACCGCGCCCAGTTTCTTTTCAATCGCTTTTTTCATGATGTCCAAAGCGGGGCAACCGGCAAAAGTGGGCAAAACATCCACGGACACCACATCATCCTCGACACGAACCTGATGGATCATGCCCATTTCCACCATGCTGACCGTCGGGATTTCCGGATCCTTCACTTCTTGCAGCAGTTCCAAAAAAATCTCTTCCTTCCCTGCCACCCAGATCCTCTCCTTTACCAACGGGCTGTGGGATCCAGCCGGTAAACTTCTGACAAAGTATTTAGTGCCGCGGCGAGATCCGGTGTGTGCTCCCCGGCCCGTCCGTTCCATCCGGGCGCTTTCAGCCCGCCGGCCGGAGGCAAGCCATAGTCCTCAAAATCTTTGTTCACTTGCTCCAACCACCGCTTCGTCAACGGCTCTTCTCCTTCAATCAATCCGTATCGGACCATGGCGGAAGCTTCAGGCCCCAACTGAAACAATCCGCCTGCATCCTCCCACGCCCTTTCCGTCGCCTCCTTCAGACGGGACCGGGCTTCCTCCGTACTGTCGGCCAATTGTTTCATCCACACCCGCCAGTGAAACAGATGGTAATGGTGTTCCGTCAGGATTTTACGCGCCGACTGCTTCAGCGGAAGGTAGGAAGCATGGGACAAAGATTCAAACCGGATTTGCTTGAACACACTGTAAAAATACGAACGCACAATGGCATAAGCCCAATCATAGCGGGGTTCTTCCAGATAAAGGCCGGGGCCGTTCACCCGCTCCACCAGGACGGCATTACGGAAGTCTTCCGGCTTGCGGAGTTGTGCCAGATCATCGGCTCTTCCGGCCCCCAATGCTTCCAACATTTCATAAAAGAGCACGGCATGTCCCATCATGTCTTGTGAAATGGAGGAAAAAGCGACATCTTCTTCAATATGGGGGGCAAGTCCCAGCCATTCCGATCCCCGGAAAGCCATAATGAAATCATCATCGGCGATTTGAAGCAGCAAGTCCTTCAAAGCCGATAAATATTCCGGATTCTGCTTGGCTTGCTCTGCCGATTCGACACGGAAATTGCTCACATGCTGACCCTCCTTTTACTTTCCCGAAGCATTTTTCTTCTCGTACCGCTCTTTGTGCCGGCGCCATTTCGATTGCAAATCGCCGTACCCTTTCGTTTCCCGGTAACTCTTGTTGTCCAGCTTTTCCAAGTACCGGCGCTGTTCCGGAGGCAAAACCCAGATATCGTCCCGTTTGACCACCCACAAATTGACGCACGGTTCACGCCGGAGGAAGTTTTCACGCGCCATGGACATGGCCACCTCGTGATTCGGGGCCAGCAAGCTGAACTGGTGGACAAAATGGGCATTCGGGCTTTTTTGGCTGAAAACTTCAAACACGAAAAAGTCTTTCTTTTCCTTGTCCCCGATTGTCATACGCTTCCCCCCCGAACCGCGTTTCGTTGCTTGGCGAGCAGGGCATCACGCACCCATTTTCCTTCTTCATAAGAAACTTTTCTCAATCTCAGCCGCTCTTTGGATCGGGGCCCGTTTCCTTTGATGATCTGTTTGAATTCATTCCAGTCCGGTTGCCGGTAATGCCAACGTCCTTCTTTTTCGTCGTAATGAATGGTTTCATCCGGCAAGGTCAACCCGAGATGGAAAATCCGCGGAACATACTTGTGGAAAAACTCCTGCCTCAACTCTTCATTGGTTTTGGAACGGATTTTATACCGGAGGTTCAGGCGTTGGTTGCTGGAAATCCCCCCGTCTTCCGGCGGCCCGAAGAACATGAGCAGTGCCGGCCACCAGCGGTTGACCGCTTCCTGCAACATCCGGCGCTGTCGGGGGGTTCCTTCCGCCAGGCTCAACACGATGCTTTCGCCGTGTTGCATGTGAAATTTTTCTTCGGCACAAATCCGTTGCAGCGCCCGGGCATAAGGCGCATACGAGGTGCTAAGCGACATCGTTTGCGTGATGATCGCCGCCCCGTCCACCAACCATCCGATCACGCCGGCATCAGCCCAGGTCGGTGCCTCCATGTGGAATACATTATGAAATTTTAATTTTCCGACAAATAAGTCGTTCATCAGGTCTTCCCGGGTTTTTCCAATCGGGGCCAGCAAATCTTCCGCCACCCTCAGCAACAATTGTCCGTGCCCCATCTCATCCTGAACTTTGGCCATGATCGCCAGCTTGCGCCGTAACGTTGGTGCTTTGGGAACCCATTCTTTCTCCGGCAACGCCCCCATGACTTCGCTGATCCCGTGCATCGCGATCAATTTAATCAACTGCCGGCGGTAATCATCCGGCATCCAGTCATCCGCTTCAATTTTTTCGCCGCGCTCAATCCGGGCAAGAAATTCTTGCCGTTTTTCGTCATCGGGATGCCCGTTGCCATGTTCCTGATCTTCCAACAGTCTCCGGTCATAGATATGCATCCACATCACAACCTTTTTATATAACGTTTGTTTAACGATATATTAACATATTGTAACATGTTTTTCAATGCACAAAATTCATTAATATATTTATTGTCAGAATAAATTAACACAAAAAAAGAAGGGAGAATCTCCCCCTCTTTGTTTAGCGTCCACTCTTGGATTCTACTCCGGAGCACTTTTGAAAACACTCAGGAAAAACCGGACCGCACCGGGATGCAACAGCTCATAATAATGGCGGAATATCCGGTCCGCCTCCCGTCCCGTCCAAAAATCGGGCAACAACTCTTCCGGCAGGCTCGGATCAATAAACAAAAATTTGCGATATTCGTGCACCAGTTTGGTTTTCTCCACAAAGCATTTTGCATCCGATATGTCTTCCTGGTTTTTCACTTGTTCTTTCAATCTTTCATATTGCGGTTGATAGTGGCTGATGAATTCTTCGTAGGCCTTGTTGATTTCATCCAGATTCCAGCATTTTTCCACCAACTGCTTATCCGTGCTGACGCCGAGATGTTCGGACCGGAAGACTTCAATATATTCGCTGGCATCATAAGATTCGGCAATTTCTTTGACCCGGTCGGCCAAGTCATTCGGGCTGATCCACACGCTGTTGGCCAGCATGCCAAAGCCCATCCAAGACAATTCTTTTCGCAATTGATCCCGTTTGGCCCTCTGCTTTTCCGGAATGTTGTAATGAATGATGCACCATTTTCCGTCCCACCGGCCCGGGGATTGCTTATAAATCCGGGCACTGGCTTCATTCATCCGCTTTTTTCCGCGGGGCGTCAAAGAGTAGTAGGAGCGGTTGCCGACTTTGCGCGCTTTCAGCCATCCCTGGCTGGCAATGCGGGATATGGCGACGCGCACGGCTTGTTCGGACATGCCGAATTGCCCCAATAACCGGGTCAAACTGCCCACCCAGATTTCCCCGCCAAAATGGCGGACATATTCGCCATATATCGTAAAAATCATCGATTGAGGCTTCAATCTCTTTCAACTCCATTCAACCGTTGCCTGTTTTTCTCCATCTCAAACCTATTCGCCTATTATAACAAAAAAATATTTCAAATGTTGAACGGAGTTTGTCAACTTTCTTCTGTGACTGTTATCGGGCTCTTGGTTATAACCTTTCTATTATCGTGGCAATGCCCTGTCCGACCCCGATGCACATCGTCGCCAACCCGTAGCGCACACCCCTCCGCTCCATTTCATACAGCAAGGTGGTCAGAATGCGTGCCCCGCTGCATCCCAAGGGATGGCCGATGGCAATGGCTCCCCCGTTGACATTCACCCGGGCGGGATTCATCCCCAACTCGCGGATGCAGGCCAGGGATTGGGCGGCAAACGCTTCATTCAATTCGATCAAATCGATCTCATCGATGGTGAGACCGGCCTGTTTCAACGCTTTTTTCGTGGCCGGGACCGGCCCGGTTCCCATGACGGACGGATCCACACCGGCCACAGCCGAAGCCACCACACGGGCCCTTGGCTTCAAGCCGAGCTTCACGGCCGTTTCCATTTCCATCAGCAACAAGGCGGCGGCCCCGTCATTGATGCCGGAAGAATTGCCGGCCGTGACCGTCCCGCCTTGGCGGAAAACCGGTTTCAACCGGGACAACTGTTCAAGGGTCGTATCCGGACGGGGATGCTCATCCTCGGCAAAAAGGGTGACCTGCCCTTTATGCCCGGGGATTTCCACCGGGACAATCTCGCTTTTGAACTTGCCTTCCTCCCGGGCTTTGGCGTATTTTCGCTGGCTTTCCAACGCAAAGCGGTCCTGTTCTTCCCGGCTGATGCCGTATTGTTCCGCCACATTTTCCGCGGTTTCCCCCATGCTGTACGGATAATACATTTCGGCAAGCTTTTCATTCACAAACCGCCAACCGAGCGTGGTGTCATACAGTTTTTGCTCTCCGCGCGCAAAACCCTTTTCGGGTTTTGGCATCACATACGGAGCCCTTGTCATGCTTTCCGTTCCGCCGGCAACATAAACTTCTCCGCGCCCCGCTTCAATGGCATTGGCACACTGATTCACCGCTTCCAGTCCCGAGCCGCACAAACGGTTTACCGTCACTCCCGGCACCGTCACCGGAAGGCCCGCCAGCAACAAAGACATTCTCGCCACATTCCGGTTGTCTTCACCGGCTTGATTGGCACACCCCAAGATCACGTCGTCAATCCGTTCCAAAGGGATGTCGTTTCGTTCCATCAGATAGCGGATCACCACGGCTCCCAAGTCATCGGGACGGACCTCTTTCAATGCGCCGCCGTATCTTCCGATGGCTGTCCGTACGGCATCCACGATCACCGGAATTCTCATCGTTCGTCCCCCCTTGTCGATGGCCGGGCCGCTTCCCCGGAATAAGTATAAAATCCCTCGCCGCTTCGGACGCCAAGCATCCCGGCCAGCACCATTTTCCGGAGCAAGGGAGCCGGCCGGTACCGTTCTTCCGCCAAATCCCGATGCAGTCCGCGAATCACCGCGTAAACCTCGTCCAAGCCGATTTGGTCAGCCCATTCCAGCGGTCCGTATGGATAATTCGTCCCTTTTTTCATGGCAATATCGATGTCTTTGGGGGTTGCGGTCCCCTCCATCACGGCAAAAACGGCTTCATTGATGATGAGTGACAAAACCCTCGGAAAGACCAGTCCGGTCTCATCTTGCACCACAGCGGTATTTTTGCCCAGCGACTGAAAAAACGCCTCCGCCCGTTTCAACGTTTCCATAGATGTCCTGAGACCGGGAGCCAGCTCCAGCAATTTCCGTTCCGACAACGGACGGAAGGTGCCAAAACCGCAAACTCTTTCCGGATTCCGGGTCCACGACGCCACTTCGGTGGCCGACACTCCCAATGAAGTCGTGAGAATGGGAACATCCGGCGGAAGCTCCCGGTCCAGCTTTTGGATCACGGCTTTTTTCAATTCCAAGTCGAGATTGGAAACTTCAACGGCGAGCCCAATCTTCTGTGCATCGTTTTCAACGGTTTTTTCTGTCACCACTTCATAATTCTTGTCCGTAAAAAGTTCCTTCAATTCAGGAAGCAGCACACTCTCGCCCGTCAGCAAAACGGTGTTACTTGTCGTAGTCATAATATCCCTCACCTGACTTCCGGCCGATGGTTCCCGCCTGAACCATCTTTTGTTGAATGCGGCTCGGCTGAAACCGGCGTTCATGGAAAAAACCGGAGTAAACCGACTCGGTCACCGCAAAATTCACATCGATGCCGATCAGATCCTGGAGTTCAAACGGCCCCATTTTAAATCCGCCGGCTTCGGTGAGAATGCGGTCGATTTGCTCGACGCCGGCCACCCGGTCTTCCAAGATGCGGAGCGCTTCATTGTAGTAAGGCCGGGCCACGCGATTGACGATGAATCCCGGCGTATCATTGGCATACACCGGCACTTTTCCCAGATTTTGCGCAAATTCATAAACAAACTTTGCCTGCTTTTCGCCCGATTTCTTCCCCCGGACCACTTCCACCAGCGGCATGACAGGAGCCGGATTGAAAAAGTGCATCCCCAGAATCCGCTCCGGGTTCCTCAGGCCGCCGGCAATTTCGGTAATGGAAAGCGAAGAAGTATTTGTCAAAAGCAAGGCATCGGGCCGGCAAATTTCACTTAACGACCGGAAAATTGATTTTTTCAGGTCCATCCGTTCCGAGACCGCTTCGATCACAATGTCCGAGTCCGCCAACTTCTTCAGGTCTTGTACAAATTGGACGGACCGGAAAACCGACGCTTTTCCCTCTTCGCTGATTCGTCCTTTCTTGACGTCTCTCGATAAAACCGATTGAAAATAAGCTTTGGCTTTTTCCAGCATCGTCGGATCCACATCCAGCAATAAGACCCGGTGCCCTTTTTTGGCGCAAACCAGGGCAATCCCCGATCCCATCGTGCCTGCCCCGACGACGCCAATCTGATATCCGGTCACAAACTCCCCTCCTTGTCCGGTTTTGGTTTCCCTTCCATTCCTCTTCCGCCGATGCTTCAGCCTGCAGTTGCATTGTTCCGGTTGTCCACCACCCGGATCGCTTTCCCCTCACTGCGCGGGATGGTGTGCGGTTTGCAAACCTTCAACAAGATGGAAACCCCCAGCGTGCTTTTCATGGCATGCCCGATCTCTTTGGACAGCTTTTCCATTTCCGGACTGTTTTCTATATCCCCGCCCTGCTCCATAAATTCCGGGGTGACTTCGCAGTGCACTTCAATCCGGTCCAACGCCCCTTCCCGTTCCACCACCGCCTGATAATGGGGTGCCAGTTGCGGAAAACTCAAAAGCACCGATTCGATCTCGGTCGGAAAAACATTGACACCGCGGATGATCAGCATGTCATCCACGCGCCCTTTGATCCGCGACATCCGGAGGGTTGTGCGTCCGCATTTGCATTTTTCCGGATGAAGGGATGCAATGTCGCCCGTCCGGTAGCGGATCACCGGAAACGCTTCTTTGGTCAACGAAGTGAAGACCAACTCTCCTTCAGCACCATCGGGAAGCACTTCCCCGGTTTCAGGGTCAATCACCTCCGCCAGAAAATGGTCTTCCGCAATGTGGAGTCCGTCCTGCGCTTCGTGGCATTCAATCGCCACACCCGGCCCCATCACTTCGCTCAATCCGTAAATGTCCACTGCTTTGATGCAGAGCTTTTCTTCCAACTGCCGGCGCATTTCCTCTGACCATGGCTCCGCCCCAAAAATGCCGTATTCCAGGCTGGTTTCCCGGGGATCCATTCCCCGCCTTTCCATTTCTTCCACGAGGTTCAGGATATAAGAAGGCGTTCCGGAAATGCCGCGGGGTTTGAAATCTTCAATCAGCGTAACCTGACGGGGCGTGTTCCCTCCCGAAACCGGAACGGCCGTCATACCGAGGTATTCCATTCCATAGTGCAATCCGAGGCCACCGGTGAATAAACCATATCCATATGCATTATGAAAAATATCACCCGGACGGCCGCCGGCACAGCAAATCGCCCTGGCGACAATCTCTGCCCAATTTTCGATATCCTTTCTCGTATAACCGACCACCGTCGGCTTTCCTTTGGTTCCGGAAGAGCCGTGAATGCGAATCACTTTGCTGAGATCCACCGCAAAAAGTTTAAACGGATAGTTTTCGCGCAAGTCTGTCTTTTTCATGAACGGCAAACGCCGGATGTCTTCCAAGCACCGGATGTCTTCCGGTTTCACCCCGGCACGGTCGAAATTTTCCCGGTGGAAAGGAACGTTATCATAGCAACGCTTTACCGTTTCTTTCAGACGAGCCAGCTGAAGTTTTTGCATGTCCTCCCGTGATGCGGTTTCCATCGCTTGATTGAATATCACCAGAATGTCCCTCCCTTTCGGCCAGGCCGACGGTTACTCTCCCCGAAACACCGGCTTCCTTTTTTCACGAAATGCTTCCAACGCTTCCACCCGGTCTTTGGTGGGGATCAACACCTCATACGCTTTGGACTCCAGATCCAATCCGCTTTGCAGATCCAACCCGACTCCCCGGTCGATGGCATATTTCGCCTGATACACCGCCAGCGGGGCGTTGGAAAGCATCTCACCGGCCAAGGAACGGCACAGCTTAAACAGATGATCGCGGTTTTCGGCAACCCCGTTTAATATGCCATATTCCTCCGCATCGTTTGCCGTGATTTTCCGGGCGGTCAAGATCAGTTCCTTGGCCCTGGCCAGGCCGGTCAACCGCGTCAGCCGCTGTGTTCCGCCGGCTCCCGGAATGATCCCCAGACTGACCTCGGTCAGTCCCATCCTGGCTTCCTGTACGGCAAACCGGAAATCACATGCCAGTGCCAACTCAAACCCTCCGCCAAAAGCATGTCCGTTGATGGCGGCAATGGTGGGTTGCGGAAGCCTCTCCAGTGCCGAAAACACCTCCCGGATTTTTTTCACATTGCGGCGGACTTGCTGTTCATTCAGGGTTCTCCGCTCTTTCAAATCCGCTCCGGCGCAAAACGCTTTTCCTTCTCCGGTCACGATGACGGCCCGGGTTTCTTTGAGATCCTGTTCCAGTTCGCCAATCACTTCCCCGAGCCGAACCAAGGTGGAGTAATCCAAGGCATTCATCCGGTCCGGGCGGTTCAGCCGGATGATCCCCAAATAGCCTTCTTTCTCCAGCAATACCGTTTCTTTTCCCATCATGCATGGCTCCTTGAGTGAAAATTTTCATTCATGTTTGGGCTGGATGCGGGCATACGTGCCAACCGCGACCGCCACCAGCTTTCTGTCACCGGTCCTGACCCGGGCTTCCATCACGATGATCTTCAATCCCCTTTTGATCACCTTGGCCTCGGCAATCAAACGGTCGCCTCTTGCCGGTGCAAGGTAATTGATTTTGCTTTCCACCGTGACGCATTGTTGCAAACCGTTGACAGGCGGAGCCGCCCCGTGCCCCATAGCGACATCAGCCAACGTGGCCGTCACGCCGCCATGCACCACGCCCTCCATGCTGTTGTAAAATTCCGGGCGGATTTTTAAAGATGCCGTGCATCCTTCTTCATCCAACTGCTCGATCTCAATGCCAAGGGCATGGTTAAAACGATTGATCACCGTTTCGTTTGTGGAATGCTCACTTACATTTTTCATCTCAAACCACCTGTCCGCATCATTTCGGTAGCGCTTTCAAACAACGATACACGAACCGATCTGAATACTATGAATTCATGTTGGAGGGACGCCAACCGCATGCACACACGGTTGACATCATGCCGCCTGTTACACCACCTCGGCAAAATGCATTTGCACCAGTTTGCCGGCAAACGTCATCAAATCTTTGCCAGCCGCTTTTCCTTCCGGGGATGCCAGTGCCGCATTCAACGCCTCTTTGGTTTCAAAATACATTTCGGCCATCAAATACAGGTCACTCTTCCCGGCCGGAGAACCGTAAATTTTATTCACTTCCAGTTTGATAAGCCCCGGCATCTTTTCAGCCAACGGAGCATGGACATTGTAATAATGCTCGTCAAATTTCTCCTTGTCTTCCGGCTGACGGTAAATCGCAATTAATTTTACCATTTTGAATTTTCACTCCCCTTAATGTTTTGGGTTATTCTCCATATAACATAATTTAATATAACGTTATAAAAACGTTGCTCTAAAATTAAGTATAAACTTTCAGTCTCTTTTCAGTCAATTAGTTTTTTCTTTCATTTTAGAATATTCACTTCAATCATCCTTTTCTTTCAGCCGATTAACCACTTTTTGCAGCGTTTCATCCGGCTCCGGTTTCGGATGGTTATGACCCAACTTCATCTTGTCTTGTTCGCCCTGTTCCTCCTTTGCTAGAGTGAAAGAAGACTATTAAAGGAGCGATTTGATGCGAATTCGATTTGTGTTTGAGATCCCGGCGGAAACATCACTTCCTTACCATTATCCATATGCCCTGATGAGTTACTTTTACCACGCCGTCAGGATGGCGGATCCGGATCTGGCTGAGTGGTTGCATCAGGAAGGCATCCCCTATGAAGGACGAAAATACAAGCCGTTCGTTTTTTCCCCCCTCGCTTTTGACCATTGCCGGAAATCCCCCGGACAAATGCGGGTACAGGGAAAAGCGACATGGAAAGTGGATTCGATTCATCCTCCCTTGTTGCAAGCACTCTGCCAAGGCATCCAAGCACTCAACCATTTACAACTGTTTTCACACCGTTTTCCTTTGCACTCGATTCATTTTGAGGAACGGCCCCGTTTCGAATCTGTCATGAATTATCGTTGTTTGGGGCCAGTGGTGTTTCCTGTCCGCAAAGAAGGGAAGTTGGTGTTTTGCCATCCGCTGGAAAGCGATTTTTATGACCAAATTCGAACATCCCTCCATCGTTGGGCCAAATTGAAATGGGGAGTGGATGACTCCAACCCGGCTCCCATTCGCATCCGTTTGCTGAATCCCGGACACTTTCGCCTTGAACAAGCTGCCACTTTGATCGACATCAAAGGAAAAAAGACCAAAGGATACCAAATGCCTCTGCAAATCCATGCATCCCCCCGTATTCAGGAAGTGGCAATGGAAGCGGGAATCGGGAGTTATACCAATCAAGGCTTTGGCATGTTGGAACCCCTGTCCTGATCGTAAACGGGATTTTCAACAAACCGGCCATAACCATTGGAAGTTTTGGCCCGAGCCCGAGCCGCAAACCCTGTATGCGCCGGTTTTCATTAGGAATAAGAATCGATCGGATCAACACCCTTTCGGTAGTAATCACCCTAAAGGACATTGATGATATATGTGATAAAAGGTGAATCCATTTTCTGTCGGATGCGGGTTGCCCAAACCGACAGCCAGCCGGCTGGTCAGTTTCATATATAATATGGAGCAAAAAATAAAAAACCAGGGGCGTTTTCCCCTGGTTTCATTCTCTGATTTCAACTTGCTTTTGCTTCCTGATGGCTGACCGGCACGGCTTTTAAGCGCGGAAAGCGGAACAGGATGGACAATACGGCGCAAACGGCGATCAAAGCCGGATAATAGGAATAAGCCAAGATGCTGACCGGCGAGATGGAAGCAATCCCTGCAGCAAGCAACATTTGCGGCCCGTACGGGATCAGTCCCTGTACACTGCAGGAAAAGATGTCCAACAAGCTGGCCGATTTCCGTCCGTCAATTCCGTATTGGTCCGAAATCTCTTTGGCGAGCGGTCCGGTCATGATGATGGAGATGGTGTTGTTGGCCACGCACAGGTTGGTCAAACTCACCAGACCGGCAATGCCGAACTGCGCCCCTGTTTTCGTCCGCACTTTGCTCGTCAACAAATTTAACAAAAACTGAATGCCCCCGTAATGCCGGATCAATTCCACCATCCCGCCGATCAACAGCACCAGGATCGACAAGGATTGCATGCCGGTGATCCCTTCTTCGGCATGTTTCACCAAGGAAAGCCATGTGTAGCTTCCCTCAAACAGTCCGATGGCTCCAGCAAAAACAATGCCCAAGATCAAAACGATCAATACATGAACCCCGAGCAAGGCCGTAATCAACACGGCGATATAAGGCAGTGTCTGGAGAATGGAGAAGTCTTGACCGCCGGCCACACTGCCTTGTCCGCCCCCCGTGAAAAAGAAGAGAATCGCTGCGGTCAAGATGGCGGCGGGCAACACAATCAAAAAGTTGGCTTTAAATTTGTCTTTCATCCGGATCTTTTGGGTACTGACCGCTGCAATCGTGGTGTCGGAGATAAAGGACAAGTTATCCCCGAACATGGCTCCCCCGATCACCACCGCCATGGACAAGGCCGGTGCAATGTCCGCCTGTTGGCTGATTCCGACCCCGATCGGCGCGAGTGCCACGATCGTTCCCATCGATGTTCCCATCGCCAACGAAATGAAGCAGGCGATCACGAACAGTCCGACCATCAACCAATTGGCCGGCAAAAGGTTCAGGGCCATGTTGACCGTGGAATCCACGGCGCCCATGCCTTTGGCCACTGCCGAAAAGGCACCGGACAACAAAAAGATCAAGATCATCATGATGATATCCGGATGGCCGGCTCCACGAAAATAGTGTTGCAATTTCGATGCCAACGACTCTTTGCGGTGCATGCACAAGGCCAACACCGATGCAATCATCACGGCAATGATGGCCGGCATTTTGGTGAAATCACCGGTATAAGCCCCCACACCAATAAACAAGATCAAAAACACGGCAAAAGGCAATAAAGCCCATGGATTTTCTCTGTTTTCCAATCGTCTCTCCCCTTTATTAAAAGAAAAGACCTCTTCGATGCATACGAAGAGGTCTTCTGTCTCCATGTTATTGAAAACCTCTTCTTATCTTCCAAGCTTCAAAACGCTTGCTGGAATTGGCACAGTACTCCGAAGAGCCCGTTGCCGAGGTTTCATCGGGCCAGTCCCTCCACCTCTCTGGATAAGAAGATCGGGTGTTGGATTTCGATGTCATGAATGATCTTTTGACATCATAATACGCAATCCTTTGTTTGTCAATTGATTGGATGCTTAAAAAATATGGAAAACAGCCGGCTGGATTCGCCGGCTGTTTTCTGCCATTTATCATTTAATTGAGCCCTAACTGTGACTTCAGTTCGCTCTGTTGTTTTTTCAATTGTTTCCACTCTTCGTAAAGATCATATTGTGCCAAAAATTCATGTCTTTCTTTTGCCAGCAAGTATTCTTGTTGAACGGAATAGAGACGCTCTTCCAGTGCTTTTAACTGTTCGATCATGCGAAGCACCTCAATTCTTTTCATTTGGTTTGACGAGAGTCAACAAATTATTACCCGTTATTCAATATATTAAACCCAAAATTTTGTCTAAATTACCAAAGGGTTTGTCTGATTGAAAGAAAAAAAGGAAACATCCCGGCAAAAAGCTGACAAAAAACAGAGGACAAGGTCAAAAACCGATGTTGACCTGCGTCGAATTTTTGATAGAATGAAAACCTGACCCATCACAGATTGATAAACCGAAGGGAGTAAACGGGTATGTCCATGCAACCACAATATATGCCGTCTTTTCTGGAAGAATTCCGCTCCATGAAGCTCGAGATGATGATTCGTGACCTGCATAAATTGAGCCATGAAGAATTGATCTATATCAAAAAAGAAATTGATGAGATCCTTCATTCCGTCAAAGAGTAGGATGGATTGCAATGAGCCAGCCAACAGAGAAGCTGTTGATCGAAACCTACAAGCACATTAACGAATCGCGCAATTTAATCGAGCAACTCATTAATCAACTCGGGCAAGAACAACCGTTTATCCACCATCTGCCCGACGACATTCAACATCTTATTCGTGTTGCTTTGGAATTATCACCCGATCAGCGAAAAACCTTGCGTTTGTTTCTTGAATCTTTAAAACAAGAATGACCCCAGCTATTACTTTGAAAAGTAATTACTGGGGTCATTTTTTGGAATTGTCTGTTCAAACATGTTGATCCGGATAAAGAAGTTGGAAGATCTTGCGGGACAAAACCGATGAACGAAAATACCGGTACATTTTGGCCGCATCGACAGCGGAAAACAATCCGGTTCCGGGAACCACCCATTCTTCATCGCGAAAGCGGATATAATCATGTTCCTTCAGTTTTTCCAACACTTCACGGCACCGTCCGGCACTTCCCAAATAGTTTTCAAATATATTGATAAACCGTTTGATATGTACCGCGTCTGACTCATTTTCTTCTCTTAAATCCGGATCCAGCTTCGGGTAAATCAATAACCCCCAAAAAATCACCAATGCGGCACGTTCGGTTTCATTCCAATGGCGATGGGGGAGTTCCTGGTCGCTTAAATCTCGTTGGGTTTTGATTCTATGACGTGAAAATAAAAGAGAACTGATTTCTTGAATCGACAACAGTGTCATTACTCCGCCCCTTTCATCGTTCATATCAACCTATTCTTTTTCTCTCTTAATAAGGGTTATGGGCAAAATTCCCAGTTTTCATACCTCCGTCGCCAAGAAAATGATTTTATTATATAATTTCAGATGGATTTCCTTAAATTTTCTGGTCTGTGAACGAAAAAACAAGCCCGGTTCCTTGTTAAACATTAATAATTACCCTTGCTTATAAAATGGGCAGTGGAAAAGATTACGGCTTTTCTGTTATATTTATAAGTAAAGATTTTAAGGAAAATTATCTTCGGAAGGAGTTTGCACCGAATGTTTTTTGAAACAAAAAAAGGGAAATATACCGAAGAAGAAAACGAGTTGATTATAAAAACAATGAATAAAGGTTTAAAAGAAGGTAAAAAAGAACGGGAAATTCTAAAAGAACTGTCTGAACAATTAAAACGCGGATATTCCGGAGTGATGTCACACGTAAGAAAGCTGAGGTCGGAATATCCAGATCGTTTTCACTCTTTAGAAAATTCGCCGGACGGCGGGAACCGCCTGAACAGCTGGGAAAAAGAAGAAGAAGAATTGGTCATTGAAACCGTCAATGAATATTTGGAAGAAGGAAAGTCCCTCTCTGCCGCGATCAGCGAACTGGAAAAGAAACTTTCCCGTACCCAGGGAGCCATCTACCAACGGATTTATACCTTAAGGCGAAAACATCCCGAAAAATTCAAACACCTTCCCGTGCAAAGACCCCGGCGCCGCCGGCAATTGCATGATTGGCCGTTTCATCCGTCACTGCAACAGGTGAACCAGTCCTTTCCCGTCCCATCCAAGGATCTTTCCGGAACCAATCAACAATTGACATCTGCTTTTCATCAAATGCATACATATCAACAATCTTTAATCACTCCTTCCGATGACAGGACGGATCATGCATCATCTCTGACACCAGAAGAAGAGCTGGTCTTAAAAGCTTTTGAAAAAAAATACGGGCGCCCCAACAATGAAGCGAAATCCAAATTACTCTCTCTCATGCGTACATACGGGACCACCCGGGTTTCGGTGGCCATGTTCACCTTGACGGAAGACAAAGCTTTTCCCAGCCATATTATCGAGTTTTTGGAAAAACACCTGATCAATCACAAGTTCTTGTAAAAAGAAAAAGCACGAACCCGCACCGGTCCGTGCTTTTACTTATACCTGGCCTTTCAATTTCACCGGAATGCTTGCATTGATGATGGTCGTTCGTTCTTTGGATTGCGGAACCACCACCACTTGTCCGACCACATCGTAACCAAAATCATCGCATAACTCGATCAGCCGTGCGCGAAACTCTTTGAGCTTTTGTTCGTTGATGTCCGATCGTTGATAGCTGAGCACCAATGACAACCGATCATCTGCCGTCATGGCCGTTGGTTCATCCTTATCCCGATTAAACATGTTCAAAAAAGCCATCCTTGTCACCTCAAATTTCATTAAGCGATATGAAACAACCTCTTGATCCTGGTGATAATCGTGGAAGACTCCAATTCCAAAAACGGCACTTCTTCTCCGATCAACCGGCGGGCAATGTTGGCAAACGCTTTCCCGGCCAACGATTTGTGATCCAAAATAACCGGCTCCCCGGTGTTGGAAGAACGGATGATGCGTTTGTCCTCCGGAACAATGCCCAAAAGATTGATGGCGAGATGGCTTTGTACCCGTTCCACGCTCAACATGTCCCCGTCTCTGACCATTCCGGGTTGCACCCGGTTCACGATCAAGTCGATTTGCCGGATGTTCGCCGACTCCAACAAACCAATGACCCGGTCCGAATCCCTGACAGATGGAATCTCCGGATTGACAACAAGAATGGCCCGGTCCGCGGAAGCGATCGCGTTGCGGAATCCTCCTTCGATCCCTGCCGGTGAGTCGATCAAAATATAGTCAAATTCGTTCCGCAACTCATTCACAAGCGCTTGAACCTGTTCAGGTGAAACCTCTTCCTTGTACCTGGTTTGCGCCGCGGGCAACAACGCGAGCTGATTGTACTCTTTATGGCGAACCAGGGACTGGCGCAATTTGCTTACCCCTTCGATCACATCGACCAGATCATAGACGATCCGGTTTTCCAAACCCAGCATCAAGTCCAGCTTGCGCAATCCGATATCGGTATCCACCAGGCAAACTTTATAACCCAACTGAGCCAAACCCAATCCCAGTGAAGCAACGGTCGTCGACTTGCCGACGCCTCCTTTGCCGCTTGTCACTGTAATCGCCACAGACCTGTGGTTCATCATCGATTCCCCTTTCTCGCCCTCATATGTACTCCGCTTCAACTTTTCTCCCCACTTATCCTTTTCTATCCATTAAAATTATCGAACCAATCCGATCCTTTTTTTGTCGAAGAAAGTCTGTCAATGCCACCGGATCTACAATATTCTCCATTTATTGTAGCAAAACTGTAAGAATAAAAAAAGTAAGAAATCAGCTTCTTGGCAAAAAATGTCTCTGCCGATTTCCTACTTTTGGAATCAGTTGGCTAATTCAGTTCTTTTCCCTGTTCAAACCGTTCGAGTTCCTTTGATAAAAAACGCCAAACAAACAAGACGGCCGCCATGTCATCGATATATCCCACCATCGGCAACCAGTCAAAGATCACATCGGTCGGCAGGATGAAATAAAGAAGGGCCGCTCCCACCAACCCTTTTTTCTTCATACTGACGCCGGGATCGCGGAAATAATGGTACATGACCTTCAACTTGTGAATCAATGCCTGAATTCCGCCGACACTTTCCACTTTGCGGTTGAACTGGTCAATGATCTTTTTTTCTCCCTCTTTTGTCATTGCTTCTTTTTTTAACACCTGAAGCATGGCGATGATTTTATTTTTTTGCTTCATGGATGCTCCTCTCCTCAATAGAAGCGTTTTTGGCAATGGGGGCAGCTTTGGTCATCGGGAGCGATTTGGCGGGCACAAAAAGGGCAGATGTAAATTACGGAAGACACCAATGCTTCCGGTTTCCCCCCCTCCGCCTCGTCCGATGCCAAATCCAAAGGAACCCGTTCGGCTTCCTTGCGGGAAACAATCTCCTTTTTCTTTAACTCTTCCAGCTCTTTGGTCAACGCTTCGAGCCGTTTTTGCTGATCCCGGATCGATTCCAAAGAAAGGACAATGCTGTCCGTCAATTCGAGATTCCCATGTTCCTCCCAGTGGCGATAGACTTGCCATCCCAGTTTGCTGACCTCGTGTTCGATATCTTCTTTTTTCCCTTTTATCCGAAGTGTTAAGCGACTCATCTCCAACATTTTTTGAGATTTTTGGCCGGCCGTCTCCACACTTTTCTCCAGTTTTTCCTTCAAATCCTGAAAAAAGTTCAACAGAATCTCTCCTCACAAAAAATCATCATTGCTTTATCTATTGTATGGAAGAGAGGCGGAAAGAAACAAGCCAAAACCTCCAAATTCGTTTTTTTGTCAGGCCGATTTGGCCGCCTTGCGGGAATGGGGATCCCGGACTTTCTTGCGCATCACCGCATTAAACCAAAAAGCATTCAGGATCAAAATGAGGCCGGTCACCGGAAAAACGCCACGGATACCAAACCATCCTGACATGGCGCCGTAGCAGATGGGACCGAGCAAATTGCCGATGCTGTTGGCACTGGTGTAAAAACCGTATGCGGTGCTTTCTTTTCCCGGGGGCGAAAAACGGCGGATCAATGTGTTCAGCGAAGGCAACAATCCTCCGACGCAAAGCCCCAACAAGAAACGGAGAATCAACAGCTGCCAAATGTTGGTGACCGCCATATGCGGGATAAACAGCAGTCCGGAAGCAATCAAAGCCATAAAAAGAACACGGTCTGACCCGTAACGGTCGGCGGTTCTGCCCAATATCGGGGAAGACAGCATGTTGGAAACGCCTGTCATCGCCGTCACCAATCCGGCAAAAAAGGCGACGTGCCCGTGCGCTCCCAATTCATCCACAAACAAAGACATCAGCGGTGTCGGGCCGACATTGGCAAATTGCAACAACAAACCGACTCCGAAAAGAAGCAGCAACGTGCGCTGATTCAGCACAAAAAGACCGTCCTTCAAAACCGATTGTTTCGGCTGGACGGAAGGATCCGGTTTTTTCTCTTCCTTGACCGCAAACAAAACCACCAACGACGCAGTCAGCAACATGGCAGACGTGAGAATGAAGTTATTCCGGTATCCGACCAACTCGGCCAAAACCCCGCCCATAAAGGGACCGATGATGGATCCTGCGGTTGCCCCGGCTTGCAACATCCCCAACACATAACCGCTTTTTTCTTTCGGGGAGTTGGTCGCCATCAATGAAATCGAGGCCGGAATAAACCCGGAAACCATCCCGTTTAAGAGGCGAAGGAAAAAAAGCTGCCAATGGGATGTGGCCAGACTCATGAGAAAGATGGCAACCGACATGCCAAACCCGGAACGCAAGATCATCATTTTTCTGCCGTACCGGTCAGCCAGATTCCCCCAGATCGGCTGGACAATAATCTGGGACAAAAAGTTGATCCCAAAAATCAAGCCAGCCCATAATTGGACTTGCTTGGGATCCGTCATGCCCAGTTCTTTCAAATAAAGCGGAAGAAATGGCATGATCATGGTCATCGATCCTAAAACCAAAAACTGCGACACCATCAAAATATACATGTTTCGCTTCCAGACCGGCATCTTCTCTTACTCCTTCCGACATGGTAAATTTCGAAATACGAAATAACAGACAACAAAAAAACTGTCACTGGATGTGACAGAAATGAAAGTATGGACATCATGATTTATGAAAGTCAAGGCAAATGTTCCTTCTTTGCGATCTTTCAACGCGTTTTACAAACGGTAATTGCTCAATGCGGTGGATGACCTGATCCGCAGATTTTTCATCAATGTAAAGGTAAACGTACTTTAATCGTTTGGAAATGTAATGAATGTTTCCCATGCGACCCAACGAACGGGCTGACTTCAGATCATTGACCCAAACAGCCAAACCTAATCTTTCCGCAATATTCATGCTTGGTAACTCCTTTTCTTCGGAACGTGTCCGGAGGGCGCCATTGTTTGGATAAAAAAACAGCCTAATATCATGTTAACACTCTGTTAACAATTATTCAATGCGCGAAATACACCAAATATAAACAAGGCAGAGAAAAACCCAAAGGCGCTTTCTCTGCCGGCTCGTTCTATTTCAACAAGGGATAAAATCAAGAGGAAGAGTGGCTTGCACATCCGCCGCAACCTTTGGCCCCGATTGGGAAAACCGGATCATTGCCCGGCACCTTCACGGATTCGGACACGGCATGTGCGATGGTCCTGGAGACTTCATGCAACAGCCGGTCCAGTTGTTCCTCGGCCAACAAATACGAATGGATGGCCGGGTGTTTCCGTAATTTCTCCTGCCACTTCACCGCCTTTTCCTTGGCCTCGTGATAATTGGGATGAAAGATGCCAAACCGCTGGGCTTCTTCAAACTGATCCTTCACTTTGTGGAATTCCCGGATCAATTTTTGCGCTTCCTGATCTTCACTCAGCCGTCGTTTGGTCCGCAGGTACTCTTCGACTTCCGGCGATTCGTTGATTTTATCCGCCAATTGATATGCTTCAAGCAGTATGGTCGCCATGTCCAGTGTTTCCATGAACACCCCTCCTCCTTTTTATTGTAATGGATTTTCCCGCGATACAGAAGGAGAGGGCAACATCTGGAAAGCTTCCACTTCACCCAAATGAATGTTTTTTCGCTCGGTTCCAACCAGCGCCTCCATCATCCATTTGCCATTTTCATAACGCAAATGTTCCGGGTACACTTCCATTTTTCGCCCCTGATGCTCCATGAAAAGCGGCAATCCGTGAGAAATGCTTTGCCGGACCATTTCCCTGGCCATGTTGATTCCATATGGTCTGAGCCCGGAAAACCAAGCCTTGGGCAAAGGAACAGGCTCCGGTTTCGGAACTTCGACCCGGCAATCCCGGATGCCCTCAAAATCGGTTTCCAGGTTTTCGGCTTTACCAGACCATTCCTTTTTTTCCATGATGGCTTCCCGGTTCTGCTGTTTCAGCCAGGCCCTGACTTTCCCTGGTGTTTCTTTGATAAAATACTCGGACCCGTTCAGTTTTTTGACTTCCCAGCCGGCCTCTTCCAACCGCTCCGGCCAATCTTTTGCCACGTCATCGTTTTCGATTTTCAGGCACGTCCATGTTGACAGGGTGACGGCACCGATTCTTTTTTTGAGATCAAGGAGCCTTTCCGTAACAGAAGACGGAACTTCCCCCGCCCATGCTTCCAGTTTTTCCAGAATCTTGTCCACCGTCCGTCCGTATTGGAGCCCTCTGACCAATGACCTTTCGTTGATCTCGTACACAAGCATGTAATCCCCGCCCATAAAATCCGCCCACAAGGAAAGTTCATGACGCTTTTCCCACGGAAAATGAAACGGGACATAAACTTCCGGTGCTGGATCGACATAGACCGGCATTTCGCCTGGATCCACCCACTCCCTGGGGGGATAAGACATCCATCGGAAACAAGTTTCTCCTTTTTCCGTCCTGCCCGACTCCAACCAGCCCATGCAAGCCATCGGGGTGATAAACCCCTCTTGCAACCGTTTGATGAATTGAAACGGCATCTTCAGCGGCACCTCCGTTTTAAGACGGCGCCAGAATTGTTCCAATCCCCACCACGTTCCGGCCGGCAATTGTTCCAAAATCAAGCAGAATCCGTCCAGCTCCGGGTGATCTTTCAAAAGGACATGGCGAACGGCATCATACAATTGGCCGACACTTTTTGGCCAAGGGGTGGAAAGCCAGCTTTTCCACCTTGTTTGATGAACGGCAACATGTTTTTTGGTCTCTGTGACCAATCCGAGCAAACGGGCGGTTTCCAGCAGAAAACCGGACCAGCCGGGCCAGGATGCATGAACGTCGTCCAAATCCAACTCGACATCCATTTTTTTCAGATCTTTTTTGGAGAGATGGCCGGTCCGATTCAACAGCCAAGGTTCATGGCTTAACGATGTCAAAAAGTGAAAAAAGGCCTGGCTTGCTTTCAAAGGATTGGATTGGACAGGAATGACGCGTTCTTCATCCAATGGGCGAAGAGACTGAGCGACAGAAATGGACCGGGCCCAGGCCACCCGGATCTCCCAAGGCACATAATACATCCGCTCCATATGCCGGTTCCGCAGGCAATAAATCCATCCCCGCCCGCAAGCCGCATCCAGCAGATGCTGATATTCCACTTTGGAAAGTGGCAGGTTTTTTTCCTGATGCAGGGCTTGTTTTTTTATTTTTCCCTTCTTCAAAAAGACCGACCAAAACCACCGGTACGTTTTTCGGTCCATCTTTTGCAGGCAATCCTGATAATAAGCGGGATCGGTCAGTTTCTGTTCCATCGCAGCCAATGACTCTTCTTGAAGATCCAGCGCGTTTGCAATCTGTTTTCGTTCCGCGTCGGATAAGGAAGTCAAACAATACCGGAGCTCTCTCACCCGCATCATTATGTTCCCCCCCACTTTACGACGAAATAGTTGTACCCTTTTTCCCGCAAAAAGGTTTGGCGTTGCCATGCATATTCCTGATCCACGGTGTCCTGGGTGACCAGCTGATAAAAATAAGCTTTTTGTCCGTTTGCTTTCGGCCGTAAAATCCGCCCCAAACGTTGGGCCTCTTCCTGGCGGGAACCAAACGTTCCGGACACTTGAACGGCCACTTTCGCATCCGGCAGGTCGATCGCCATATTCGCCACCTTGGAAACAAATAAAACAGAGATTTCCTTTTTCCGAAACTTCCTGTACCACTCTTCCCGTTCCGGTTGCGGGGTGGAACCGGTGATGAGCGGGGCGTCAAAACGCTCCGCCAAAGCTTTCAGTTGATCCACATACTGGCCGATCACCAAAATTTGCTCGCCCTGATGTTTTTTTAAGATCTCTTGCAAGACCTCCTGTTTCAGCGGATTTTCCGCGGCCAGGCGGTACCGGTGGCGTTTTTCGGCGGTTTGGTAAACCTCTTTCAGTGAGTCGGAAAGCGGAACACGCACCTCATGGCAAACCGCTTCCGAGATCCATCCCCCTTCCTCCATCTCTTTCCACCGGGAAGCATAAATCACCGGCCCGATGAGCGAAAATACATCCTTTTCCCGACCGTCTTCCCGGATCAATGCCGCTGTCAACCCGAGCCTCCTTTTGGCTTGCAAGCCGGCGGTGACCCGAAAAACCGGTGCCGGCAACAAATGCACTTCATCATAAATGATCAGTCCCCAATCTCTTTTCGAAAAAAGGTGCATATGCAAAAATGCACCCGTTTTTCCGTCTCTTTTGGTCAACATTTGGTACGTGGTGACCGTGACCGGGGCGATGTTTTTCGTTAAAGATGTATACTCTCCGATCCATTCTTCCGGCAAGTCGGTTTTCTCTTTCAATTCGCGGATCCATTGTCGGCAGGAGGTGACATTCGGGGTCAGAATCAGCGTCTCTTTTTGAATCTTTTCCATAATGCCAAGGCCCACCACGGTTTTTCCCGAGCCGCACGGCAACAGGATCACCCCGCTTGTCCGCCAGCTTTGCTCCGGATGGCAAAAAGCATCCACCGCTTGTTGTTGGTATTGACGCAATCCGGGAAAAGAAGGGTGGGTTTTCAAGCGCAGGGAAAGCTGTGCTCCTTCGGAAGAGCCGATGGCATCCAAAGGCGGATAACCCCAATCAACACATTTCTTTTTCAGCAATCCCCGATATTCCATCGGAATCACAAGGGTATTTTTGTTCTTTTGAAGAATACATTTCATAATCTCCGACAATTGTTTGATGCGTCGAATGATCTTTTCTTCCGGGCACATCAAAAGAAACGTCTCTTTGCTGTCTTTCTCAAACCGGATCAAACCAAAACGTTTCATTTCCGTTTTTATTTTTTGCACCAGTCCGGAAGAAAGCGGAAATTTGGCATGTTGTCGAAGCCACATCACGAGGCTGTCCGGATCGGATCCGTCGGCGGCGGCTTGCCACAGGGAGCATTCATCCCAACGGTACGTGTACAAAACATCCGTTTCTTTGACACACCGGGCAAACTGATCCAGTTTTTGAATCACATCCTGAATTCCCGGAGCCCGTTTTTCTGCGAGAATGATCCCATTGTCCCTGACGATCAATGGTTTGAAAGCCAACCCTTTTCACCTCCTGTCCCCGAATTGGTGACCGGTTGAAAGAATGTTGAAACTCCCGGTCATAAAAAAACGTCTATCCCATAAAAGCAATTGTGGGGTGAAAAACCAATGCACACTTTCAAATCCATTGTCTCCGTTTTTATTTTTTGTTTGCTGGCCGGTTGCTCAACCTTCGGTCAAGAATCTGACACGGGAGGAACGGTCATGGAAGAAATCCCTTTTCAAGTCGTCTCTTTGGAACAGGTGCCGTCTCAACTTCAAAACCAAGCTCAAGAATCGCTGCAATCCCCCGGGGAATCCATCCGTCTGCTTTCAGCCGACTCCAAAAAATATGTCATTTTAGGTTTGGGAGAAAAGCCGACGGCGGGCTATAAAATTGACGTGAAAAAAGTGGAGCAAAAGGGCAACAAACTGGTGGTTCATGCGCAAAAACACGAACCGTCCAAGGATTCTTTCCAAGCGCAGGTGATCACTTATCCTGCCGTTATTATTGTCACAGAACCCAAAAATCATGTGGAACACGCCGAAGTTCATTGGCTTTAAATCAAACGGAGCCTGTCAAATCATTTTGACAAGCTCCGTTTTTTCTTATTGTTTCGGTTCTTTGACCCGTTCCGGACTCCGGTCGGGAGCGTGCGGTTCTTCTCTTCTTTCGGGTTCCGGATCCCGGGGCGTCATGATTTCCGGTTGTCGGGGCTGAGCAATTTCCGGTTCGCGAATCACATCCGGCATTCTCATGATTTCCATTCCCTCCTTCTGTCCGTAGTGTGTCCGTATCGTTTGGTTTTCAATGATCTTGTTTTTTCCAAAAAAAATTCCCTTTGCATAAAACAAAGGGAAAACCCGGTCGGGTCACTTTTCTTCCTTCTCGTTTTTTTCCTGATTCTGATAAGCCCGGAACCAAGGGGATTCCGGGGATTCGGGCGATTCCCAGGCCCGGGGGTTGTTCCGGCGCGGCCTTTGCCATTGCCACTGATATCCTTGGTCATCTGGTGGAAACATAGGATATGACATCCCGGATTGAGGAGGCGGACCATAAGCTCCTCCATACGGAGGGTTGGAGGGGTATGAGTAACCCGGCATATATCCGCCGTAACGGCCTCCTCCGCAGCCGCAACCGGTGCCCGGGGGATAAACCGGGAACGGGTAATAGGGACTGCCATAACCATGTCTGAACGGAGGGTAAAACATAGGGTACATATTGAACTTCCTCCTTTTTTGTCACGTCAGTTTCAATTTATGTAAACACAAGCTTGGCTTATGACAAGGGGAAATCCATCATGGATCATCAACCAATCGGACAAAAAGATTTAAAGCAACTGTTGACTTACTTGCAAAACCTGGATCAAACGGGTTTTCGGGCCATGATCCAAAAATTGCATTCGTATGATCTGGCCCGCCTGTTTTTCCAATTGAGCAATATTTATCAAAGGCGCCTGCTCACCCTGTTGCAGCCGGAAGAAATCGCCCTTCTCATGGAAGAATTGGACCTTCAGGAACAAAAGGAAGTCCTTGCCGCATTGGGTCAAAAAAAAGCTGCGCAAGTACTCGACCACATGCCCAACGACGATGCCGCCGATCTGCTCAGCGAACTGGAATTGTCCCAATCCACTTTGCTTTTAAAAGAGATGAAAACAGTGGAAGCCGATCAGGTTCGGGCATTGCTGCATTATCCGGAAGACACGGCCGGAGGATTGATGACCAATGCATACGTCCAAATCTTCTCCCACTATACAGTGGAAGAAACATTGCGTTTTTTGCGGGAAATCGCCCCTGCTGCCGAAACGATTTATTATTTGTATGTGACCGATGTCCGCCACCGGCTGATCGGCGTTCTTTCCTTGCGGGACCTTTTGATCCGTGAACCCCACGAAAAAATCGACCGGATCATGAATGAACGGGTCATTTCAGTTCCAGTTGACATGGATCAGGAAGAAGTGGCGCGGATCCTGAGCCGATATGATTTTCTGGCCCTGCCCGTGGTGGATCAAAACAAAAAACTGGTGGGCATTGTCACCGTGGATGATATTATCGACGTCCTGATCGAAGAAGCCCGGGAAGATTTGGAACAACTGTCAGCCGTCCAACCGACGGACTTTGTAGATCCCTTTGATTCCGCCCGCAAGCGGATTCCCTGGCTGATCATCTTACTCGGAATCGGCATCCTCACCGCCAATCTAATCGGCTTGTTTGAAAGCACCATTGAAGTCCTTCCCGTTTTGACGCTCTTTATGCCGATGGTCGCCGGGATGACCGGAAATGCAGCGACGCAATCGCTGGCTTTGACCATCCGGGCCCTGTCCAAGGATCAACCCGCCCCGGATCACTTCCGGAAATTCATCCGTCAGGAAGGGATTGCCGGTGTGATCATCGGCTTGATATGCAGTGTTTTTATCACCTTGGCGATCGGAATTTGGAAAAGTTTTCAGCTGGGGTTGGTCGTCGGGCTTTCCCTTTTCTTCACCCTGATCTTGGGAACCATGGTCGGCACCTTCGTCCCCCTGATTTTGGAGAAATTCGGCATAGACCCGACAACCGCTTCCGGCCCTTTGATCACCACCTTAAACGATGTCTTTTCCCTGATGATTTACTTCGGGTTCGCCACCCTTTTTCTGCAATACCTCATGTGATCTCACAATGCGCGGACCAATCCTCTTCCGGTCCAGGGATCCGGACCTGCCGGCGGCAAATCAATGGCTCGCTGAAAAACCATTTTTTTGAGCTCGTTCGCATCCATCCGCGGATAAGCCGCCCGGTAAATGGCCAAAACCCCGCTGACATGGGCGGCGGCCATGGATGTCCCGCTTAAGATCGCAAACCGGCGTAACGAGTAGGTACTCAATATTTGCGATCCCGGTGCGGCCAAATCCACCTTTCCCGTCGCGGAGTAAGGTTCGCGCCCGTTATTCCGGTTCAATGCCGCCACCGAAATCACCGGGGCCAACCGCGCCGGAACCGAAACGGTGTCGCCCGTCCCCGCCGGCGTTCCGGTGTTTCCGGCTGCAGCCACCACCAGAATCCCGCGTTTGACCGCCGCTTGAAGAACATAATCCAACAGAGGCGTGGTCAACTTTCCCCCGCTGATACTGATGTTTAAAATATGCATGCGGTTGGCAATCGCCCATTCCACACCGCGAATCAAATTGGAAATCGTCCCTTTTCCCGATGCATTGAGTACTTTGATGGCATAAAGCGAAACCTTCGGAGCCACTCCCACCACACCGTAATGATTGTTCAATGCACCGATGATGCCGGCAATGTGTGTTCCGTGACCGTTTTCATCCATCGGCGGCAGAGAAGGAGACAGAATGTTGACTCCTCCTTTCACATTGGAAGCCAGATCGGGATGATGAAAATCAATCCCCGTGTCAATGACACCGACCCGGACGCCCGATCCGCTGTTTAAACGGCGTTTTCCGATCACGCGGGCGATATTCCACGTCAACACCTGTTGATTCATCATCTTGTGTTCGGGATAAGGCACGGCCGATGCTTTGATCACCTTGTTGACCTTATAATACGGGAGGGTTAACAACTGATCTTTGGCAATGCCGATCAATTCCGGACTATTGGCAATTTTCCGGGCCTGGTCGGGATGTTTGAATGACACAATCACCGCCGGCGTGTATTTTCCAACAAACAGGATGTTTCCTCCCGCGGCTTTGATTTTTTTCAAATGGGCAGGAGAGCGTAGCAACAAGTGATAGTTGGCACTCATAAAAAATCACCCCTTTGATTCTAGTTATGAATCGAGGGGTGATTTGGTATAGACGAGATTCATAGCGTTATAGTTTATTTTCCTTCTTCCCGGTCTTTGGTTCCGGAGGAAACCGGCCTGCTTTTTTCGCGGCTTGTTTTAAAATAAACTCGATCTGTGCATTCACACTGCGAAACTCATCCGCTGCCCATTTTTCCAAAGCCGAATAAAGTGCATGGTCGAGCCGGAGAAGGAAACGCTTTTTTTCTTTGCTCATGAGTACAGGGTGCCTGTATTGATCACAGGCTGGGATTCACTCTCCGAAACCAGCGCCACCATCAGATTATTGGCCATGGCCGCTTTTCTTTCTTCATCCAGTTGAACCACACCCTGTTTTTCCAAATGGGACAGCGTCATTTCAACCATACTCATGGCCCCTTCAACAATTTGCTTGCGTGCAGCAATGACTGCCTGCGCTTGCTGGCGGCGCAACATGGACTGGGCGATTTCCGGGGCATATGCCAAATGGCTGATCCGCGCTTCCAATACTTCCACCCCGGCAATCGCCAAACGTTTCCCCAATTCCTCCCGCAAATTCTCTGTCACATCGTCGGTGGCCGTACGCAGAGAGATTTCCGCATCGTCTTGGCGGTCATACGGATAACGGCTGGCAATGGCCCGGATGGCCGTTTCACTTTGCACCGCAACAAAAGAATCGAAATCTTCCACATCCAACAATGCTTTGGCTGAATCGACGACCCGCCAGACAATCACCGCTCCGATCAAAATCGGATTTCCGTCGGCATCATTCACTTTTAACTTATCGCTTTGGAAATTCCGGACGCGTAAAGAGATCTTTTTTTTGGCAGCAAACGGATTGAGCCAGAAAAACCCGTCTTCCCGGACACTGCCCACATATTTCCCAAAAAACAGCAAGACACGCGCTTCGTTCGGCTGAATGAGGGTGTACCCCGGCAAAGTGACGAAAAACAGAATCAACAAAATGACACCAAGCAAATGGCCTGCCAAAACCAACACTGCTCCGGCAACCAGTAATACCAAGTGAACCAAAAGCATCAAAAATCCATTCACTTTCCAGGTAACAACTTCCCGTGATTGATTCATACCTTCACCTCGAAATTGATTTGTTATCTAAATGATATCATTATGATAAATAAAAAACCCCCCCTTTTTAAGAGATGGTTTTGCTCATTTCCCCAGGATTCTGAAGAGGACTTTGCTTGGCCGACTGGATGAATAACCGGGCCAACTCATCATAACCCGTTTGGTTGGGATGCACTTCATCGGCAAAATACTCTTTGCGGTTTAAAAACGATGGATACGGATCCACCATATTCACTCGGAACCGCTTGCACAAACCCGAATACGCCCGGTTCAACATCTGGACAAAGAGCTGCGCCTGCTCGATCCCCATCTCATATGCCGGCAACGGAATGTAAAATCCCAACAGATAAACGGTCAACCGAGGATTTTGCCGCCGGATCAATGAAAGGATTTGCCGGACATTTCTTTGCACCATGCGGGAAGATTTCAGGATTTCCCCGACGGTCAGCTTTCCTTTTTCAAACAGCTCGATAAAATCGCATCCCCCCGTGGTCACAGTCAAGTGGGTCAAACGCGGGAGGAGTCGTTGGAAAGCCGAATGTTGCACCAGCTGCAACAACTCGGTGGAAGTCATTCCCGAAATCCCCCAATTACGGAAGTGGCAGTGATCGGAATGCCTTAAATAACGGAAAAGCTGGGCCACGAAATGTTGTTGGGGACTGTTTGCCCCGATTCCTTCCGTCAACGAATCCCCGATGGCCAAATAAGAAACGGCGGCTGGTGGTTCATTATGCATCAAGACCCTCCCTTCTCATTTCGCCTTTCAAATGAAACGGCATGGGCAATGCAAGGAATCGCTTCGCCTTGCTGATAAGAAACCGGACTGAGCAAGGCTCCGGTCGCCACCACCAGGATCCGGTCATACACTCCTTCTTCCATCGCCTTCAATAAATGACCGTAAGTCACCACCGCACTGCTGGCACACCCGCTTCCCCCGGCAAAGGTTTGCTGATCCTGGGTATAAATCATCAAACCGCAGTCTTTGAATTTGGCTCCCATGTTGTAACCGTCATTCTCCAACAGTTCCCTGGCTATGGGTAATCCCACACTGGCCAGATCCCCGGTGACGATCAAATCATAATCATCCGCCGTCCGGCCTGTGTCTTTAAAATGGGTTTGAATCGTTTTGGCCGCGGCCGGGGCCATGGCTGATCCCATGTCAAACGGATTTTTCACACCCAAATCCGTCACCTTGCCAATGGTCGCATAGCGAATCCCGATTGTTCCCTTTCCTTTCCCGACAACACAAGCTCCGGCGCCGGTGACCGTCCATTGAGCCGTATCCGGTTTTTGGCCTCCGTATTCCGTCGGATAACGGTATTGCCTTTCGGCCGTGCAGTTATGGCTGCTGACACCGGCCACGGCATAATCGGCATATCCCCCGTCCACCAAAGCAGCAGCCAATGACAACGAAAGCATGGAAGTGGAACAGGCGCCGTACACTCCCAGCAGGGGAATTTGGTTTGTTTTGGCGGAAAAGGAAGCAGAAATGTTTTGGTTTAACAAATCGCCTGCCACATAGAAATTGATTTGCTCCGGGGTCAGGTTTGCTTTTTCAATGGCGATTTGCACTGCGTCTTCCAACATTTTGCGCTCGGCTTTTTCCCATGTCTCTTCTCCCATGTATAAATCGGAATACACCTTGTCATAACGATCCTTCAACAGCCCTTCGCCTTCCATGGGGCCTGCCGTAGCTGCACTGGAAAGCACACACAGGTCTTCGGAAAAGCTCCATGTACTCTGTCCGATTAATTTACTTTGTTTCAATTCCATCTCCCCCGATCATTTGATCCAATGAAAGAAAAAGTAGTGAATGATGCCGATGAAAAACGCCGCAACGGTTCCAAAGACAATCACCGAACCGGCCAGTTTGAACATGTTTCCGCCGACTCCCAGCACAAACCCTTCGGAACGGTGCTCCAAGGCGGCTGAAGCAATGGAATTGGCAAAGCCGGTCACCGGTACGGCCGTTCCCGCTCCTGCCCATTGACCGATCCGGTCATATACTCCCAACCCCGTCAACAAACAGGAAATAAAAACCAATGTGGCCACTGTTGGATTTCCGGCTTTCTCCGGCGGAAACCCAAACCACTTGACATACATTTGCGACAGCCCTTGGCCCAGCATGCAAATGGCTCCTCCGACCACAAATGCTTTCACACAGTTTTTCAGCACATTGGGCCGCGGTTGATGTTTTTTTGCCAGTTTTTGATACGCTTTTTGGGATTTTTTATCCACATTGGCTGACGAAATCTTTTCGCTCACGTTTTCTTCGCTCCTTTTTCAACCAGTATCTTCTTTTAGATTGCGGCCTTTTCGCCCACTTTATGCACCCGGATTCCCATGTAAAAAGCATGCAAAAAACCATGCCGCCGGCGTTTCACCGGCAACATGGCACAAACTCACTGGAGGTCATTGGATGCATTTGGATTGTGCGTTTCGGAGATTTCGTTCAAAGCCTGGCTGGCCTCATCCTGGAACTCCGGCTGAACCGCCAGATCCCCGATCGAAACAACTCCGACCACACGATTGTTTTCCACCACAGGCAAACGTCTCACTTGCGCTCTTGCCATCAATTCAGCGGCTTCATCCACCGTCATATCCGGTGTACCATAAACAAGATTGGTGGACATAATGTCGCTGACGGAACTGGAATTCGGCTTCTTGTCTGCAATTCCCCGTGTTACAAGGTCCCGGTCTGTAATCACGCCTTTTAACTCTCCGTTTTCCACAACCGGTATCATCCCGACATTGGAACCGCGCATTTTGTTTGCCACTTCATACACATTGTCCTGCGGCGACACAGCTTCAACGTTGGTCGACATGACTTCGCGTAAAGTATGCATCAGAATCCCCCCTTGGGTTATATCCTTTGCCAGGGAGGGACAACTCATTCCTGACACTGCCCGGGAATTTTCCCTATTTCCTCCAATTCCAGCCCCATTTCCCTCAAGGCCGTCCGGGTCAATAATTCGGCCCCGATTTTCATGGCCCTTTCATCAAAATCAAACATCGGATGATGGTGCGGATACCGAAAATCCTGATCATTTCCCGCCCCGATAAAGCAAAAGGCGCCGGGACGTTCCTTCAGGTAATAACTGAAATCTTCACCAGCCATTAAAGGTTCCATTTCCTTCACGCAGGAAACTCCGTCAATCTTTCGCGCTTCGTCCATTAATTCCCGTGCGGGCCGGGACTCGTTGGAAACGGCGGGATACCCCCACTCATAGTAAAATTCGCAATCGGCCCCATACATGCGGCAAGTGGACTCAGTGACTTCTTTCATCCGGCGCACAATCAACCGGCGGACTTCTTCATTGAATGTGCGCACGGTGCCCTCCAACCGGCAATGTTCCGCAATCACATTGAAAGTTTGCCCCGCCTGGATCATTCCCACTGAAATCACTGCCGGTTCCAAGGGATTGACTTCCCTGCTGATAATGGATTGCAAATGAACCACCAAGTGAGCGGCAATTTGCACCGCATCAACGGATTCATGCGGCAATCCGGCATGGCCGCCCCGCCCTTTGATCTCAATCCGGAACGCATCCGCCGCCGCCATCAACACTCCCGGGCGGGACCCGACCGTGCCGAGGGGAAGAGGCGTCCACAAATGGGCCCCGTAAATCACATCCACTCCTTCCAACACCCCGGCTTCAATCATGGCTTTGGCTCCTCCGGGAACCAACTCTTCAGCCGGTTGAAAAAGAAACAAAACATTTCCGCGCAACTCTTCACGCAACTCTGACAACAAAGCGGCTGCTCCCATCAACATGGCCATGTGCCCGTCATGCCCGCAAGCATGCATCACTCCCGGAACGGTCGAGCGGTATTCGCACGTTTTCTCATCCTGAATCGGCAAAGCATCCATATCCGCGCGCAATGCGACCGTGGGCCCTTCTCCTTTTCCTTTGAGGAAACCGGTCACGCCGTACCCGCCGACTCCCGTTTTGACCTCCAGATTTAAACTTTTCAGATAGCCAGCCACCTTTTCGGATGTTTCCCGCTCTTGAAAAGAACGTTCAGGATATTGATGAAAATGCCGGCGCCACTTTTTCATGAGGGGAAAAAGACGGTCCAATCGTTCTTTCATCTGTCCTCTCGGCACTCCTCTCTTCCCTTTTTCGCTCCTCCTTTATGCCCCTTTGTCCGGTTGCTTTGTCAAAGCGTTCGTACTATGATAAAAAAGGATTGAATACGGTGCCAATACAAAGGAGGCGCACATGAATGATTTTTTATGACAGTAAAACCAAAGGGATCAAAAAAGAATTCGGCGAAATGGAAAAATTAATGAAAAAATTGGGATTTGTCCGCTGGTCCTGGGATTATGAACGGGTCACGTACGATTACAAATTGTCAGCCAATGGCGTGAGTTACTACCTGCGTCTGAGCGGAGATGTCGTGAACGATAAACGTTTGGAACACCCGAAAGCATTGCTGGAGCTGGGCACTCCCGTATTTTCCCGTCACTTCTTCCCGCACGGCCTGGATGACACTGCCGAAGTCCCGGAAGAATTAAAAGAAGAAGTCCAACAACTGCTGAATGATTTGGAAAAAGCTTTGCTGGAAGAGAAAAAATAAAGATTTGGACAAAAGAAGAGGGTGCTTTGGCTTCACCCTCTTTTTCAACGCAACTCCCCGTTACCGGCTTGGACAGCCGTTTCCTTTATATGGACGCCGTCCACTTTGACATTGACTTCAACCACATGTAAGCCCGTCATCGTTTCCACGGCTTCTTTCACATTTTGTTGGAGTTCCCGGCATACTTTGTGAATGGGTTGGCCATAGTCCACGATGACTCTTAAATCAATGGCCGCTTCCAAATTGCCCACTTCGACTTGCACGCCTTTGGTGATGTTCTTCCCGCTCACCCGTTTGGCGAACCCTTCAGCCATCCCGCCTGACATGCTGGCAATTCCATGGGTTTTGCCTGCCGCCAGTCCAGCAATCACGGCAACCACGTCGTCGGCAATCCGGATCGACCCTTGATTGGTTTCTTCAGCCACGCATCATCCCCCCTTGTCGTCAGAATGGCCCCCGGTTATAGTTTAGCACAACCGTCCGGCGGAAATCCGGTCAACTTACCTTATACCCGGCGATTTTCACCATGGTTTGCACCTGAGAATGGTTGAGATTCACCTTATAACCATAATATGTTTTATCTTCCATCTCAATTTCTACAGGAACAATAAATTTCCCTTTTAAAAGCTTCGTAAACAATTGGTTCGCTTCCATTTCGTCCAAGTGGAATTTACGCATAAAATCATTTTTGATCCACGTGCTTCCATAACTCTTTCCAATATTGTTGGGATCATGATACCATTCATAAATTTGCACCACCGCATTATGAATCAGGCGATCCAGCCGCGTCAGATTCTGAAATTCGTTAATATTCAAAAATTCAAAGAGATTGTGGGTTTGGTCACAAAACTCATGCAACTGAGCGGTTCGGGATAAACTTTCATCACAAAGGCAAAAAAGTTCAACCTGCTTTCCTCTCGACCACAAGCGGTCCAAAAGCGGGATCATGTCCTGATCCGCACTGACGATTACAAACGTGTTGATTTCGGGAATTTCATATAACACTTCCATGGCATCCAAACACAACTGAATGTCCGCCGCATTTTTCCGTTCCCGGCCGTTTCGCCCGTTCCCGTACACCTGATGGATGTGAACCCGTTTTTTTTGCAGGCTCATCATGGACAAATCCAATTGCTCAAAATCCGCATATGCTTCCATGAGGCGGATGGCATCCCGTCCGTAATGTTCTTGCAGACGCAAAAATAAATTATGAGTCTCATCCGGGTGATCCGGGTCCATATGATACTTTTTGAGTCCGTAATACACATTTTCCAGATCAATAAATATCGCTATGTCCTTGGACACGGGAGTCATCGAACGTCCCTCCCTTCATAAAATGGAGTATGTTCAATTATTTCGATTTTTTACAGAGATTTCCTGCCATAAACTTTCGAAATCGTCTTACAGATACTTTGATAGGATTTGACATTTTTTTGCGTTTCCGTATGACAAAATCGTTTTTTGTTCAACATAAACTCACATCTTATGGAATGAGGGGTGCGCAGGATTGAATAACAAATGGTTTTATCCTTTATTGATTCTTTCCACCTTGCTCAGCGCAGGGGCTCATTACTTTTGGGGCAACCAATTCATCCAATTTGTTGCAGCTTCCTTCTCTCTTTTGCTGTGGGCTGCGTTGTTGGGAAAAGCAACGGAAAATGTGGCCCATTATGCCGGGGAACGGTTGGGGGGACTGTTAAATGCCACCTTCGGCAATGCGGCTGAATTGATCATCGCTATTTTTCTGGTGAAAGAAGGATACTTCGACATGGTCAAAGCAAGCATCACCGGTTCGGTGATCGGAAACTTGCTGTTGGTGCTGGGACTGAGTGTCCTTTTCGGAGGGATGAAACATAAAACCCAGCGCTTTAATTCCGAACTTGCCGGCCATAATGCATCCCTGATGATGCTTTCCGTGATCGCCCTGTTTATCCCGGCCGCCTTTATCCAATCTCTCGGGGAGCGGGAGGTCGGGATTATCAGCATGGTCATTGCTTTTCTCCTGATTGCCGGCTATTTTTTGTGGCTTTATTTCTCTCTTGTCACGCACAAAGATGAATTGGGGGACGCCGTGGATGGTCTGCCGGACCGGGAAGAAGAAAAAGAGGAACCGGTTTGGTCCGGGAAAATTTCCCTCCTCCTTCTTTTCATTTCCACGGTTTTTGTGGCAATTCAAAGTGAATGGCTTGTGCACAGCGTCGAAGCCGTCGCTCACACCCTCGGATGGTCCCAATTATTTGTCGGCGCTTTTCTGATTGCGATCATCGGAAATGCAGCCGAACACAGCGCAGCCATCTTTCTGGCCATGAAAAACCGGATGGGGGCGGCCGTGGAAATTGCCATCGGAAGCAGCCTGCAAATCAGTCTCTTTGTGGCCCCCGTCTTAATCTTTGTGAGCCGGTTGTTTCAAAATCCCATGGACATCCTCTTCACCCATCATGAAATTGCGGCCATTGCCGTCTCTGCATTGATCACCGCATCCATTTCCCGGGACGGGGCGACCAACTGGTATGAAGGGGTTTTGCTGCTGATTGTCTATTTCATCTTGGGCGCGGTCTTTTTTGTCGCCTGAATCCAAAAAGAAAAAAGACTCCTCTTTTTCAAAGGAGTCTATTCATCTATGACTTATTATCATTAGACTTAGGCAAAACTTTCGAATAAAAATCAGCTAATTTCCGTTCCAGATCATGAATGATTTGTTGCCCTTGCTCTTTTTCGATTAATCCTGCCCGGACGGCAAAATCAATTTCCCTTGATAAACCAAACATTTGTGTATCTAGAACTTCCTCATATAAAGGACATTTTGGCAAGGTGAGATTGTCAAGCTGTACGGAAATAAGTTGAGCGATTTTATCTGCATCTTCTCTGAGTAATTGCAGAGCCTTGTAACTCAAATCGGTCTGTGTTGGTATGGTCAAAGCAAACCCCTCCATCGACCGCCGTCATTGCAATTGGTTTGCTTAAAACGGCCCGTATTCCCTGCGTTAAAGTTAGTGTATCATGACCCCCTCCGTTTGTAAAATACCGAATCCCGTTATTAGAAAATACTTAAATCCAATTCCCTCGAAAGATCTTCCAATAACGCAACCCCCCCGATGCTGTTTCCCTTTTCGTTCAGGGCCGGACCGAACACTCCGATTCCCATTTCCATCGGCACGGAAGCCATAATGCCTCCCGAGACCCCGCTTTTTGCCGGTATTCCCACTTTGATGGCAAATTCCCCGGACTCATTGTACATGCCGCATGTCACCATAAAGGTTTTCGCCATTCGGGAAACATAGACCGGAACCACCATCCGGTTGTCAAAGGTTTGTCCGTACCGGGCCAGGCATAATCCGATTTTGGCCAGGTCTTCACAGGTAACCTGAATCGAGCATTGAAGCAAATAGGCTTCCAATGTTTCCTCCACCCGGTCGATCAGGTTGAGTTCTTTCAACAAGTGGGCCAGTGCCCGGTTCCTGTGCGCCGATTCATATTCGGAACGAAAAACTTCTTCATCCACTTCAATTCCTTTGCTTCCTGTCATTTCCTCGATCAGCCGGATGATCCGCCCCGTCTTTTCCCGTGCCGTTCTCCCTTTGATCAGGGAGGTCACCACCAACGCCCCGGCATTGATCATCGGATTTAACGGCTTTTTCAACTTCATCATTTCCATGTTATATATGGAATTAAAAGGATCGCCGGTGGGCTCCATTCCCACTTTGGAAAAAACTTTGCGGTCCCCGTTATCCATTACCGCGAGCATCAATGCAATCACCTTGGAGATGCTTTGCAGCGTGAAGCGTTTCGGAAACCGTCCGGCCTGATACACTTTTTGGTCCTTTGTGACAACGGTGATCCCCAGCTGGGACGGATCCTGCCCGGCCAATACGGGAATATATTCGGCACACTTGCCATACCGGGTTGTGGGCAGATGTTTTTCAATCAAACGCTCCAGTAATTTTTGCATATCGGCTTCCTTCTTTCCGAAGTTCTTTTATGAATTATCATGTCCGATTCAGCATTTGTTATTTTATTCTCCGCTTCATCTTCGATATAATGAAAACGTTATAAAATTCAATTCGTTTGGGTGATCATGATGAATTCCGTCATTCAAGTAACCGGAGATGTAAAATATACCATTCATCTGGATCCAACCATTTGGATTTTTGATGAGCGCCGTTTCCCTCTTGAGGAGCGTCTGGACGGAGTGAGCGGGCTGGCTGTCGAATTGGCCCCGTTTCTGGCCAATGCCGAGCCTTCCGAAAAAGCCACCAAGTTGATTTGTCGCCGCCGTCAGGGCGAAGATGTTGTCATTTCCATGGAAGAAGCGAAAAAAGCTTATTTGTGCTTTGCCAAAGACAACAAACCAATCCGGGAAGGAGGTCCGGCGCTTCTGTATTTGGCAGACGGCAGCAACAAGGATCAGCCGGTCGATTATCTGACGCATCTCGAAGTGGTGGAATGACCCGCCCGCTCAATTCCCTCAGGAAAACGAACGAGGAGGCCTTTTTTCGGCCCCCTCGTTCTTCTGTTTTATCACATCACCGGAAATGGCGGTATGGCTCTTTTAAACATCCGCCGTCGTCCATCCCTCTTCCGTACCGCCAAAAAGTTTCTTCTTATTTTCGAATCATGAAAAAGGTTCCCGATGCATGCGCGATCAATTGATTTTTCTCATTCTTGATCTCACAAGTGGCGGTTGCCAAATGGCTTCCCATCTTCAGCAATTTGGCTCTGGAAATGATCCGTTCGCCCGTTCCCGGCGACAAATAATTGATTTTCATTTCGGCCGTCACGGCTCCCTGGTATTTGTCCGACAGCCGCCGGTTGATCAATGATCCCATCGTTGAATCGGCCAGTGTAGCCGTGATGCCTCCATGGACAATGCCGGCTTTATTCAACATGAACGGAGTGATCGGAACGGAAAACTGATACTCATCCTCACCGATGAATTCACCCTTCAACCCCATAAAACCGGACAAATAGGCACTGTCACGATCCCTTTTTTGCCGGATGGCCTGTACAGCCAAAGATAAAATTTCCCTTTCCTCATCGTTGCCGTCCCGGAGAATCCTGTCCAGTTCCTTCCTGAGATCCACCTTTTCTCTCTCCTTTACTTGCAAATATGATCCCGTTTCAAAAACAAGCTGTCCTGAGAAAACCGCACGGCCCACGGCTCACAAACCCGGTTCACGCCATGTTTGAAAGCAAATAATGATACAAAAGCAGATATGTGTTTTCCAAAGCATCCCGATGCGTCCGTTCATAAGCATGAGAAGCATCCACCCCCGGGCCGATCAAGGCATGCTTCACATCATACCCTGCCCGGACGGCGGCACTGGCATCAGAAGCATAATGCGGATAAATGTCCACTTGATAAGCAATGTGATGCTCCTCGGCCAGCCGGATCAAATGATTGGTCAACCCGTAATGATAAGGGCCCGAACCGTCTTTGGCACAAATGGACACGCTAAATTCATCCGATGCCTGCCCTTCCCCGGTCGCCCCCATGTCAACCGACACGTATTCGCAAACAGGGACCGGGATCCCGGCATTCGCCCCAAAGCCCACTTCTTCGAAGTTGCTGAAATAAAAATGGGTGGTATAAGGCAGTTTCGCCCCGGATTCTTTCAAATGTTTTAAAAGCTCCAGCATGACGGCCACACTGGCTTTGTCATCCAGATGGCGGGCTTTGACAAAACCGGTATCCGTTTGGACAACGGACGGGTCAAATGAAACAAAGTCCCCCACCCGGATGCCAAGCGCCTCAATCTCTTCCCGGGAGCCGGCCCGCACATCCAGCCGGACTTCCATGTTCTCATCGGAGCGTTCTTGTTTTTCGGCATCATGATAAACATGAACCGACGTATGGGAAGCGAGGATGGTTCCGGTAAACACCTTTCCTTTTCTCGTCTCCACAAAGCAATAGGCCCCGTCCACGGAAAACCAACCAAACCCGCCGATTTTGCTCAATTTTAAGCGCCCGTCTTCCTTGATCTCTTTCACCATGGCACCCAACGTGTCCACATGGGCTGTCACAAACCGGTGTTGGGTGTCGTTTTCTCCCTTGATGGTGACAAACACCCCTCCTTTGTTGGTGAACACCGGCTGCATTCCCGCCTTGGTCAACCGGCGGGTGACATATTCAATCGCATGGTCGGTATGGCCGGAAGGACTTTGAATTTGCATCAATTCCACCAGGGTGGTTAAAACTTGTTCTTCCGGAAAATTCATGATTCATTCCCCCTTGAGCTTTTAGAAAAAAGAGGCTTCCCCTTCCATCTGACTAAATGAGAAGGAAGCCTCTTCCTCTTGGCCGCTGATTCTCTTTATTTTTTTTCTACGCTTGCAACATGGGTTTCTCCTGCTTTTAAATCTTCTTGCTCTTTAAATTCAATCTTCCATTCGGCTGACTGAGGAAAAACCACCGGCGAAACCGGCGATTTTCCTTTCCCCTTCAAGAAATCCACATCCACCTTTAACAATTTTTGCCCAACTTTGACCGAATCGCCTTCGCTGACAAAGGTTTCAAATCCTTCACCGTTCAACTCCACTGTGTCAATGCCGATGTGGACCAGAATTTCCAGGCCATCCGCTGTTTTTAAACCGATGGCATGCTTTGTCGGGAAAACATGAATTACTTTGCCATCGACCGGGGAAACCACTTCCCCGCCAACCGGATCCACCGCAAATCCTTCTCCCATCATTCCTTGGGAAAAAACTTGGTCCGGCACTTCATCCAATGATACAAACCGTCCGTTCATCGGGGAATAAACTTCAATGCTTTTCTTTTTTTTCTTCCAAAAGAACATTTTTTTGCCCCTCTCTTTGATCCATTTTGTTTATTTTAGATTTTCCGGATTGAGCGGAATCAAATCGTCCACTACAAAGAGCCCGTCTTTGCGAATCAGTTCGCCGTCAAAATAAATTTCTCCGCCGCCGTATTCCGGCCGTTGAATCAAAACAAGATCCCAGTGAATGGCCGAGCGGTTGCCGTTATCCGCTTCATCGTAAGCCCGTCCCGGAGTAAAATGGAAACTTCCGTTGATTTTTTCGTCAAACAAGGTGTCCTTCATCGGATGATGGATATGCGGATTCAAACCCAAACTCCATTCCCCGGCATAGCGGGCTCCTTCATCGGTGTCCAAAATTTGGTTTAACCGCTCGGTGTCATTGGCGGTCGCTTTCACAATTTTACCGTCTTTGAGCTCAAAGGAAATGTTTTCAAAGGTGACTCCCTGATATACCGACGGGGTGTTGAACGTAATCACGCCATTGATCGAATCGCGGACCGGAGCGGTGAACACTTCCCCGTCGGGAATATTCATTTCCCCTGCACATTTGACCACCGGAATTCCTTTGATGGAGAAGGTGAGGTCCGTTCCCGGGCCCACAATCCGCACTTCGTCCGTTTGCTCCATTCGTTTCACCAGCGGATCCATGGCTTTGGACATTTGTTCATAATCCACATTGCATACACGGAAATAGTAATCCTCAAAAGCCTCCGTACTCATGTTGGCCAGCTGTGCCATGGACGCGTTGGGATAACGGAGAACCACCCATTTCGTGTGTTTCACCCGTTGCTCGCTATGTACCCGGTGATTAAACAGGCTCATGTACAATCTCATTTTTTCTTCGGGAACATCACTCAGCTCACTCACATTGTCATTGCCCCGGATCCCAATGTAACAATCCATGGATTTCATCTGTTCGAGCGCATGGTATGTTAACGTTTCCATATGTTCTTCAGAAGTTCCCATTAAAAGCGCACGGGTGATCATCTGGTCGTTGAGCTGCACGTACGGATGCCCGCCCGCTTTATAAACCTCCTCAATCAATGCACGGGCCAGTTCCCGTTCATTGCCGAATACATCAATCAGGACTTTTTCCCCCGGTTGGACTTTGCAAGAATGGTTCACCAAAATTTCGGCCAATTTCAAAACACGTGAATCACGCATTTCTTCATCCCCTTTATGGTTCAATGTCGATTGTGTTGCATCTGTTTCTTGTCATTTTTATATTCTAACACTTCTTTGCCCAAAGCGTACAATCTTTTCATCCCCGCCGGTCCGGTGTACAATGGGAACCATACCTGCGAAAACATGAAATCACCCGGTCTCACCGATCACGACCGGAGAAATGGAGGGCATTCAATGTTTGCTTTTGAAGAAGTGAAAGGAGACAAAACCACGCGTTATGAATCCATGCAACAACAACTGTCCGCCCTGTTGGAAGGAGAAACCTTCTGGCTTCCGAATTTATCCAATGCCGCCTCACATTTATTTCATTCCTTGTCTGACATTAACTGGGCCGGCTTTTACCTGATGAAAGACGGCGAATTGGTCTTGGGTCCTTTCATGGGCAAACCGGCTTGTGTCCGGATCCCCGTCGGAAAAGGCGTATGCGGAACCGCTGTCAAAGAGGAGCGGCCGCAACTGGTGAAAAACGTCCTGGAGTTTGCCGGACATATCGCTTGTGACGCCGACAGCCGTTCCGAAATCGTCATCCCTTTGTCGGTAAACGGAAAAATCATCGGCGTCTTGGATATTGACAGCCCGAAGGAAGCCCGTTTTGATGAGGAAGATCTGGCCCAGCTGGAAAAGTACGCCGAAATCATAATCCAAAAAACGGACTGGAGTCCGCTCCTTGCAAACTGAAAAACCCCGGTGTTGTCTCCAACCCGGGGTTTTCAAACCTTTCCCGTTCAATTGTAAACCTGGCTTAAAAACTGCCGGGTCCTTTCTTCTTTCGGGGATTCAAAAATTTGTTCCGGCGGTCCCGATTCCACAATCACCCCTTGATCCAAGAACATCACCTGATCGGCCACTTCACGCGCAAATCCCATTTCATGGGTGACAATCACCATCGTCATCCCGTCTTGAGCCAGTTCTTTCATCACGGTCAACACTTCCCCCACCAATTCGGGATCCAGGGCGGAAGTCGGTTCGTCAAACAGCATGACTTTCGGCTGCATCGCCAAGGCCCGCGCAATCGCCACCCGCTGTTTTTGTCCGCCGGATAAAGCGTAAGGATAGACATGGGCTTTTTCGCGCAACCCGACTTTGTCCAACATTTTCAGTCCCAAACGCTCGGCCTCTTCTTTGGGAACTTTTTTCACATGAACCGGGGCCTCCATCAGATTTTGAAGAACTGTCCGATGCGGGAAAAGGTGAAAATGCTGAAAAACCATGCCGACTTCCTGGCGAATCCGGTTCAGATTCTTTTTTTTCGGCTCCACTTTTTTTCCCTTGAACCAAATTTCGCCTCCGTCCGGTTTCTCCAAAAAATTCAGGCAACGGAGCAATGTGCTCTTTCCCGAACCACTGGCCCCGATGAAAACAACCACCTCGCTTTCTTCCACTTTAAAATTGACATCCTTCAACACCTGCACTCCTCCGAACGACTTGTTCAACTTTTTCACCTGAATCAAGCACGGACACTCCTTTGTTCCACATCCAAATGCTTCTCCACCCACTGCAGCAGAAATGTAAAAATCAAAACCAATGCCAAATAATAAAACCCGTTAATCAAATAAGTCTCAAACTGCTTAAAATTATCCGCCGCCGCTCCCAAAGCCGTGGCCCACAACTCGGTTCCGCCGATATAAGCCACCAGGGAAGAATCTTTCAACCCGATGATAAACTGGTTCCCCAAGGAAGGAATGGAACGGCGAAAAGCCTGCGGCAAAATAATCCGGCGCATGGCCATCGGATAAGTCATGCCAAGGGAACGGGACGCTTCCATCTGTCCTTTGTCGATGGATTGAATCGCGCCGCGGAAAATTTCCGCAATATAGGCTCCGGCATGGATGGCCAGCGCATACACCCCGGCCGTGAACGAATCCAACACCACGAGTTGCGCCAAGCCGAAGTAAATGGCAAAAATCTGCACAATCAGCGGCGTCCCGCGAATCACCGTGATATAAACCGTTGCAATTCCATTTAAAACGGCATTGCGGGAAATTTTGAAAAATGCAAACACCAAGCCAATCGCCGTTCCCAAAAGCAAGGACCAAAACGTTAACTGAACGGTTTGCCAAGCGGCTTTGGTAAAGCCAGCAAACGTCACTTGGAAAATTTCCATGATCTCCATGTTTCTGTTGAAAGTCACCCCTTCACATCTATTTCATTCATTTTCCAGAAGATTCCGATTAAAATACTTGTGACTGATCCGGTCATACGTCCCGTCCCGGATGATCTTTTCAAGAGCCTGATTTAACTTTTGCTGCAATTCTTTATCCCCTTTATGCACGGCAATGGCCATCTCGTCTTGTGTCAGCGGCTCACCGACATCTTTGATCGGGAAATTCATCCGGTTCATCGCATACAACCCGACGGCCTGATCGGTAATGACGGCATCCAGACGCCCGGTCGGCAAATCCTGCAAAGCGGTGATGTCGCTGGTGTATTCCACGAGATCGGAACTGTAGCCGGATGCCACCTCTTTAAAAGTGGACGCCTTCATCACCCCGATGATTTTTCCTTTCAAATCATCCGCCGAACGAATGGACGTGTTCTCAGCGGACACAAATATTTGCGCACCCGAACGGTAATAAGGGATCGTAAAATCAACAGCTTGTTTTCGCTTCTCGGTAATCCCCATGCTGCCGATGATGGCATCATATTTTCTCATTTGCAAACCGGCAATGATGGTTTCCCAAGGCGTGGCAACCGGATTGGGTTTCAATCCCATTTCTTTGGCCAATGCCTTCCCGATCTCCACATCAAATCCGGTCAATTCTCCTCCCTGTCGGGTGTCATGATAGTTGAACGGTTTATACAGACCGCTCATCGCAAAGGTAAACGTTCCTTCTTCCAAAGTAAACCGGCCTTCGGGGCGGTCCGGCACACAAGCAGTGAAAAACAGAAAACAAAAAACCATGCCCAAAAAAGAAAACCAACGGAAACGGATCACAAAAACCTCCTTTTTTCAATACAACAGATAAAAAATCCAAACCTTATTCCCGATATGCGTTATGTATTTCCCGTTCTATTGCATTTTTAAACCATAAAACTTTATATTTATAATGTTAGATTTCATAAAGATCAATAAAAAAACCACCCGTAACGCAGGGTGGCTGCAAGATTCCGGGAACAAATCAAGAGGATTCAATCAAACTGCTTGTATCCACTTTCCATATTCCCTGTTCATTTTTCACCATTTGAAACCGGCTGGCATCTTCGCCCATCAGCGGATACTCGACGTAACCCGTATGGTCATCAAGTTGGACAAACTTCACTTTTGTCACTCCGGTCAACACCCGTTTCATACTGTTCACCTTTTGGATCAGTTTCTGGTGGTCCCCGGGCTTTTTATTGACAGACAACAATTCCTCCATCTCTTCATCATGGTTCAAAACGGCGTGGAGATACAGCTTGGCCGCAACAATGGGATCGATCTGTTTCAAATCTTCCACCGGTTTGCTCTTATACTGATCATAAATCTTTTGTTCATCTTCCCGGAGTTCGAGCAGATGGGTTTCTTCCAGCATCATCACTTTCTTTTCGTTTCCAACCACCGTGCCCGTTCCCATTTCCGGCTGATCCGCGCATCCTGCCAACAACACGCCACAAACGCCACAGAACACAAAAAACATGGCCAAACGAAGATTGACACGAAGCATGTCCGTTTCCTCCCATCCCAAAAAAATCCCCCGGTTTCACAACCAGAGGACTTCTCTGTTCTTGTTCCAAGATTCAAAGACCGCGAAAATCGGTGTAAATCCGATAAGCCCGGCGGATCTCTTCTTTCATCCATTCCGGATATTCTCCCTCGTCCAGTTCGTCCAGATAAACCCAACGGTAAAGGTCATGCTCTGCACTTAAAGTCAGATCTCCCGTGGGTTGGTCACAGGCAAATTTAACAATGATCAAATGCTTTTCTTCCTGGATCTCATCGTATATATATGCCGGTGCCACCACTTTCACTTCCAAACCGGTTTCTTCCTTCACTTCCCGGGCCAACGCATCCATGATCGGTTCGCACGGTTCCAAACCGCCTCCCGGAAAGTCCCAACCGTGAGTGTCTTTGGCCAGGCGTTCTTCCAGCGACTTGCGCAAAATTAGCACATGGCCTTCATGAAAAATAATCGCTTTTGCCACGATTTTGTAAGGTTTTGTCATAAAAATCCCCGCCTACTTCAAACGGAAAAAGGTTGAGGAAGCTGTGGCAATCATCTTTTCCCGCTCATCGAACACTTTGGTTTCCAAAATAATGGTCGTTTTTCCCTTTTTGATCACTTGCGTTTCGGAAGTCAGCCAGCCTTCCTGGCCTGGTGCCAAAAAATGAACATTCAAGTCCAGGGTCACGACCCGGGCATCTTTCCCTTCCATTTGAAAAATGGTGGATCCCATGGCCGTGTCGATAAAAGTGGCGGTGATGCCGCCATGCAAGATTTTGTAGCGGTTTTTCAATTCATCTGTGATGCACATGCGGTGAATGTACGCATTTTTCTGTTCATCGTAGCCCGTCGCTTGAAAGTTCATGACTTCCTCAATATATGCCAGCGGGCTGACCCTTGTGCGTTTCAAAGCTTGAACCAGTTTATGTATGGTTTCAATTTCACCGGGATTTAAATCCTGCAGTTCTTGGTATAAAGTTTCTAACGTCATCGTTGCTCCTCGGTTCATATCTTGATTTTTCTTCTATTATCTTAACGAAACCACCCGCAGGACGCAAGAATCCCCGCCTTTTTAAGACGGGGAAATTTTGTCACCATCCGCCCGATACGGAAATGGTCTCTCCGGTCACCGCCCCGGCCGGATCCGAAGCAAGATAAACCGCACAAGCAGCCACTTCTTCCGGGCGGATAAACCGTTTGACGGCTTGTTTGTTCAACAAATGTTTCATCAAAGCCTCCTGTTTTGTGATCCCTTCTTCCGAGGCCAATTTCTCCAGTTGATTTTGCACCAGCGGGGTATCCACGGCGCCGGGCATGATCGCATTGGCGGTAATGCCGTAATCGGCGGTTTCCAAAGCAACCGTTTTGGTCAGCCCCACCAATCCGTGTTTGGCTGAAATATAGGCCGCTTTAAAGGGGGAAGCGGTCTTTCCGTGCACGGACGAAATATTGATGATCCGCTCGTACTTCTGTTTTTTCATCACCGGCAACACATGTTTGATCAACAAAAACGGACCGGTCAACATCACATCCAACAAATGATTCCACTTTTCGAGTGGGAAATGCTCCACCGGATCAATATGTTGCAATCCGGCATTATTGACAATCACATCGATGCTGCCCCGTTCATCCACAAGCAACTTGGTGTTTTGCTTGATTTGCTCTTCGCTGGTCACATCCACCGCATAGCCTTTGGCCGATCCGGCCGTTTCATTTTGGATGTCTTCCGCCACCGATTCAGCCGCTTCTTTCTTTACATCCCAGACCGCCACAAAGTCTCCTTCTCCGGCAAACGCCCGGGCAATGGCCCGCCCGATCGTTCCGGCAGCGCCTGTCACAATCACCGTTCTTTCCGCCATCCGGTATCCTCCTCTTGAAAAAATTTTTAATAAATTCCCGTCGCGATGGTCAACAAGATCATAAGCGGAACAACCAACGTCTTGATCACCGTGATCGCAAAAATGTCCGGATACGCTTCCCGATGCGTCAATCCGCAGATCGCCAGAAGGGTGATGACCGCCCCGTTATGGGGCAATGTGTCCATGCCGCCGGCCGACATGGAAGCGATCCGGTGCAACACTTCGGGATCCGTCCCGATGCTTGCGGCCAGCTCCAGATACTTTTGCCCCATGATGTCAAGGGCAATGCTCATCCCGCCGGATGCGGACCCGGTGATGCCGGCCAGAATGTTGATGGACAATGCCTCGGAAAAAAGGGGATTCACGTCCATCGACAACAGGGCACGGGTAATCGACTGAAACTCCGGCAAGCCGGCAATCACATTTCCAAACCCCACTTCCGAGGCTGTATTCATGATCGCCAATGGCCAAATTCCGGTTTCCGTTCGCAGCTTTCAATGCTTGCCGGATCGCTTCTTTTTCCGCCCGGGCCACGGCGGACTTCAAGGAAAATTTCCCGTCATGGCATCCTTGTTTTTTCTGCAGGTGATACGGCAAGTGTTTCACATCCAATGTGTCCCCATCCATCAGATGCATCGACCGCTCCAAGACATTTCGCAATTCCCGGACGTTTCCGGGCCAGTCATAATTCAACAGGCATCCCATGGCTCCCGGCGTGATCCGGCTTGCGTAAATCCCCAGATCCGCCGATAATTCCCTGAGCAGGATCTGTGCCAGGTCCGGGATGTCTTCTTTCCGCTTGCGCAACGGGGGAATCTGTAAGGAAATCACATGAAGCCTGTAAAATAAATCCAACCGGAACCGCTTTTCCCTGACCATCTCTTCCAAATCCCGGTTGCTGGCTGCCAACACCCGGACATTGACCGGAACCGGATGAGCCGATCCCACCGGCTCCACTTCTTTTTCCTGCAACACGCGCAACAGTTTTGCCTGCATGGTGAGAGGAAGTTCCCCGATCTCATCCAAAAAAATCATGCCACCCTCCGCGAGGAGAAACTTTCCCTTTCTGCCTCCCGGGGAAGCTCCGGTAACGCCCCCTCTTCATACCCGAACAAAATCGATTCCACCAGGCTTTCCGGAATGGCGGCACAATTGACTTTAATAAACGGCTTTCCCCGTCTCGGGCTTTCAAAATGGATGGCATGGGCAAACATTTCTTTTCCGGTTCCGCTTTCGCCCCCGATGAAAACCGTGGAATCACTCCAAGCCACTTTCCGCGCCATTTCCTTACCCGGAGCATGGCTTCGCTTTTTCCCGCAATATCATCAAAACGGTATCGGATTCCCAATTTTTTAAAATATTCTCCCCTGTAATAGTCCAATTCTTTGCTCAACTGCATGACCCGGCGGGACAAGGCGTGCAGTTTGTTCACATCTTGAAACAAAACTTTGCCAACTGCGGAAACCACCCGGTTGTTTTTACGGATGGGAATGCGATGAACCAACATGTCTCCGCCGCGGATCCGTTGGACTTGCGCCAGCTCCGGCCGGCCGGTGCGGACGACAATGTGCATCCGTATGTTTTCAATCACTTCGGTCACATGCCGCCCGATAACTTCCCGGGCATCCACCTGCAAAAATCTGGCATACGTGTCGTTCAGCATGACAATTTTCCCGTCGGGATCCACAAGAACAATCCCCTCATAGGCGCTCTCAAAAGCCGCTTCAATCAGCTGCTGCCTTTCCCGCAACCGGAAAAGCTCCTTTCTGAGCTCTTGAAAATCGTTGCATTCTGCTTCCACAGCCGGACAACCTCCATTAGCGGATAATCTCATTGAAGATGCGGCACTTCATTATAACTTTCCACCGTCCACCGGCCGTTTTGGTGATAAATCAGCCGGGTCATGCTGGTATTTTTCAATTTTTCTCTTTGCGGGCCGTACTCCCCGCCAGTCACCGCATGCAAAAACATATGGATGCACAAACCATGGGCCACAATCGCAATTTGCCCTCCAAAATGTTCCCTGGCCAATTCCTCGCATTTTTCAGAAAATCGTTTTTGCATGGCTTTCACGGTTTCCACACCGTATTTTCCCCCGTTTAAAGTCACTTCTTTCCAGTCGGGATATTTCCGTTTCACTTCCTCATCCATCAACCCTTCCCACTCACCAAAATTTCTTTCCCTGAATTCCGGAAAGACCGTGACCGGCAACCGGTGCGGTTTGGCCACCAGTTGTGCCGTCTCTTTGGCGCGGGACAGGTCGCTGGCATAAATGGCACTGAACGTTTCATCCTTCAGATAGCCGGCCAGCTTGGCAGCCTGCTCCCTGCCCAAATCACTCAACGGGACATCCCGTTGCCCTTGCTTGCGAAATTCCCGGTTCCACAAGGTTTCCCCATGACGAATCAAAAGAATTTTGGTCTCCATCCCTCTTCCTCCCGTCCAGTCGGTGCCAAATCCGCGGGTTGTGCGGGGTTCAGGGCCGGAAAGTGCCGGCATCAAAACGGCGGATCATGTTTTCTTCCGCCCGGTCCCCTTTCAGCACAACCGCAAAAGCCCAGTCGGAATGATTCTCATCCAAAGGCACCAAATAAGGATAAATTTCATTTTCTTTGATTCCTTTTAAATCTTTCCGGAAAACCGTCCAACGCTGGTCCTTTTCATTTTCAACCGTCAAATACAAATCGCCTTCCTGCTTATACGCCCGTGCATACCATCCGGCTTCTTTCTGCAGGATATACCGGTTGCCGGTCACTAACAAAACTGGTTTCACCGGCTTGTTGATCCGGTATCCTTTGTCGATCGTTTCTTGTACAATTTCCAGATATTCCACCATCTCATCGCCGTCTTTGGAATGCATTTTGGTTTCCAGCTTGCTTTTTTCCGGCAAATAAAGGGTTTGGACACACCGGCCGCTGTCCAATTGGTAAAAATCCATCCGAAACACTTGTTTTTCCTTTATGTAAGTTAAAACGGACAAATACCGGCCATCATCACTTCCGCCGTAAATATAGGGTTGATTTTGCAAGTAAGTTTGCACACCCGCATCCAAAAGCAAATCTTTGATTTTTGGAACCTCTTGATACAATTTTTCATAAAAACCCCAGTGATCCGTGGGGTCTTGTTGAATGCCGAAGAGAAACCCCTGGCAAGCCACACAGGCAAAAGCCATGAAAACCATCAAGAGCAGAAAATATCTTTTTGACACATCAACACCCCGAACCAGTCCGAAAAATCATCCATCCTTGTTCCCATTGTATAGCAAAATCAAACGGACAGACCTCCGGATCCATGCCAACCAAGTGTCGCCCCAACTTGCACGGTACCGGCTTTAATCTTAGCATATTAAATGTTTTTATTTATATCAACAAAATCCGGGCCGGAAGGACGACACCTTCACAAGCCCGGAAAAACGGATCTTTCCTGTTACACGATGCTGACTTGTCTGGAGGAAACAACAATCGGCCGGGGGACCCCTTGAACACAAGCAACCAAGGTGGCATCTCCCCAACGGTTCACATCGGCGACATAAACGTAGGTGGGATAACGGAATACATCACGAACCACCACACGGATCACCTGACCGACATATTGGCGCAACGTTTGAGGAGCGACGAAGGGACGTTGTTGCGGGGGTTGCTGCTGACCGGGGCTCCCCGGCCTTCCCGGGGGTTCAGGCCTTCTCTGCTCAATATATCCTTCATTTCCCATCCATCCATACGGATAATGATACATCCATCCTTCTCCCTTCATTGAAGATCTATTTTCTATCTATTCCAATCCAAACCGCTTCGTTTATGTATACACCCACCCGGCAAAAAACCGGGCATCAAAAGGGAAACCCTTTGTTTTCCCGCTTGTCAATCGTTATAATAGAAAGGAATTTTAAATGGAGGATCAGAGAGAACCATGCGACTGAGAAGAAACCCAGAAGCACCGAAAATTCTTTCCAATCACCCGATGGTTTTCCGGGTCACGGAAGAAAACAAAAATGAGTGGCAAGGCAAGTGGCGTACGCGCTTTCCCCATCCCGACAACCCCCTTTACGTGGAACTCGGGACCGGAAAGGGCCAATTTTTAGCCAAAGCTTCCACCCAATATCCCGATATAAACTGGATCGGCGTCGAAAAAATTCAGGAGCCTTTGTTAAAAGCCGTCCGAAAAGGAGAAGAAACCGAAAACCAAAACCTTCATTACATCTGGATGGATGTGGAATGGTTAAATGAGGTCTTCGGCAACGGGGAAATCAACCGCCTGTACCTTCACTTCAGCGATCCATGGCCTAAAAAGCGGCATACCAAAAGGCGCTTGACTCATCATCGCTTTTTGGAACGTTACCGGAAAGTATTGGCTCCCGGCGGTGACTTGATTTTAAAAACCGACAGTGTCAGCCTGTTTGACTTTTCATTGGAGGAATTTGCCGAATACGGCTGGGAAACGGTCGAAATGACGCGGGATCTGCACAACAGCCCCTTTCAGGCGGACAATATCACCACTGAATACGAAGAAAAATTTGTCGCCCGCGGCCTGCCGATCCACTACATTCGTGTCAAACCCGTCTGATCGTCCCATTCCTCCATTTTCCCTTCTGTTATTGACTTTTGTATGGAACCGGCTATAATAATTCCTTGTATGGCTCAAAGTTCCTGAAAAAGGGTTTTGAGGATAGCAAGCAAACGATAGGTGAAGGGATCACCCTCACTGATTCGCCTCACCGGGAACCGGTGGGTATCCGGCTTTTCGCCGCTATCCGGAAAGTGCGGGTAATTCGCGAATCAGCACCCTGTCATTTGCGAAAAACCAGCAAATGATGAAAGGAGCCAAAAAGTATGGCACGTTACACAGGACCTACTTGGAAATTAAGCCGTCGTCTGGGAATTTCTCTTTCCGGAACCGGAAAAGAGTTGGCAAAACGCCCGTACGCTCCCGGACAACACGGCCCGAACCAACGCAGAAAGCTTTCCGAATACGGAATGCAATTGCAGGAAAAACAAAAACTCCGTCTGATGTACGGCGTTAATGAAAAGCAATTCCGTAATCTGTTCAAACGCGCAGGGAAAATGAAAGGGGTCCACGGGGAAAACTTCATGAAGCTGTTGGAATCCCGTTTGGACAACCTCGTGTATCGTCTCGGACTTGCCCGTACCCGTGCACAAGCACGCCAATTGGTGGTACACGGCCACATCCTGGTCAACGGGAAAAAAGTGGACCGTCCGTCTTACCAAGTAAAACCGGGCGATGTCATCGGCGTACGCGAAAAAAGCCGCAACCTGCAAATCATCAAAGAAGCTTTGGAAGAACGCCAATACCTTCCGGAATATCTCACCTTTGATGAAAACAAAATGGAAGGTACCTACACCCGTCTTCCGGAGCGCTCGGAATTGCCGTCTGAGATTAACGAGACCATGATCGTCGAGTTCTACTCCCGTTAATCCGGCAAAACGGCATATGCGACGAAAAAACCCTGAAAGCCTGGATCCAGGCTTTCAGGGTTTTTTGGTTTTTTCGGCTCACTCCAAAATTTCGATATAACCCTCCGTGCCATTCACCCGGATCCTTTGTCCGTCCTTGATCCGCTTGGTCGCATTCTCCACCCCGACCACAGCCGGCAAGCCGTATTCCCGGGCAATGACAGCGCCATGGGTCATCAACCCTCCCACTTCGGTAACCAATCCTTTCACCGAGACAAAAAAGGGAGTCCAACCGGGGTCGGTAAATCTTGTCACCAAAATACCCCCGTCTTCCGGAACCGCGTCCTCCATGTTTAAAAGAACACGGGCCCGTCCCTCGACAATGCCGGAAGAAACCGGCAGCCCCAAAATTGCGTTGTCCGGGAGGTTTTCCCGTCGGTACCGGCCTTGGATGATTTCGCCATCGGATGTGATCACACGCGGAGGGAACAGTTTTTCATAGAATTGGTATTCTCTCTTTCGCCGGCGGATGATGCGTTTATCCAGCCTGCCGGTGCGCACCGCTTCGCAAAATTCATCAAAAGTGAGGTAAAAAACCTCTTCTTTATCCCGCAAAATCCCCTTTTGCACAAGCTTTTCCGCTTCTTTCAGCAAGGACTGCTTATAGATAAAGTAACGTTGAATGATACAGTACTTGGGATATTCCCTGAAGCCGGCGAGGTTTCTCAGCCGCTGGATCATCCGCTTGGTTTCCCTTGCTTTTTGCCCGCCATCCGGCAGTTCTTTCAACCGTTCCAATAATTCCTTTTCTTTTTTCAATGCTTTTTGCTTTCCTTGCTCGAACTTGCGTCTGCCGGCACCCGGCCCAAAGTTTTTGACGTGGTGCAAAATGACGGGAACCAATGTGACGGGCTTTTCGCTCCAACGGGTCCGGGTGATATCAATTTCCCCGGGACAACGCATTCCATGCTTTTCAAGAAAAGCATCGATTTTGGCACGGGCTTCTTTGCCGCCCTCCAACCGGATCATGTCATCCAAAAAAGAATCCTTTTTCACTTGTTGCAAATAATCCACAACTTGCGGATAAGGGCGGATCGCATCGGCCACCTCCAAAAGCTCCATTCCCATTTCCGACGTGATGTTGTTCGGCACTGATTGCGTCAATTGGTCGGCTGCGTGTTTTTCCCCCAGCCACTGTTCCATCTTTTCATTGATCCACATCGCAGCGTCCATCGCCGCCTGAATCAAATCGATATGGGAAGATAACTCCTTCCTCAGTCGTTTCAGATCATGCCGGATGTAATCAAACAACGCCGGTCCGGCTTTCTGTCGGATCTCTTGTTTACACTGTTCGACGGATGCCTGAGCTTTTCTCATTCGTTCCAAAACGACAGACGGATCGCTTGGAATGGAGGCCGGATCAGGCGGAGACGGCAGCGCTTGGCGTCCCGGTCCGGGATTGCGTCCTTTGCTATCCGGACAAGATCGGGTAAAATCCTCAAAAAAATTCTCCCGTTTGACAATGGTCATCAGCGCGTCTTTGATCAGCGGATCGTTTTGTCCGAGGGATTGGATCAAATGGTTTCGGCTTTCAGGCGAAGCCAGCATCGGCGTGACATCGACAAACAACCTTCCCCCTGCGGTCCGCATGGGCGCGGGCGTCGTTAACAGGAAAAAAGACAATCCCAACGGTTTCATGGCATCCGTCATCATTTGTTGATGCCCGACCGACACGTAAACGCGTTTTCCCCGGGCTTCCCCCTGCTTTGGAACAGGAAACAAAGTGGTGACGGGGCGGCTCTGAACAATATAAACGGTGCCGTCGGCCAGACACCATTCGATGTCTTGGGGACATCCGAAATGCGCTTCCAGCATCCTGCCGGTTTGCTCCAACTTCAACACTTGCTTTTCTGAAAGGACGGGACGGTTTTGCTTCTCCGGCGGGATCCCCTTTTTCTCCGTCCCGCCCTCTTTCCGTGCATAAACCGCCGACTTTTTGCAGGCAATCCGTTTCTCCGTGATTTTTCCTTCCCGCACTTTGTAGCTGTCGCCGGAAATTTCGCCGGAGACCAAGGCCTCCCCCAATCCGAAGCACGCATCCACCGCCAGCACCTTGCGGTTGGAAGTGACGGGATCGGCGGTGAACATGACACCGGAAGCATCAGGAAAAACCATCCTTTGAATCACAACAGCCGGCAAAACCTCCCGATGATCCCTCCCGTTTTTCATGCGGTAAATCACAGCCCGATCCGTAAACAGAGAAGCCCAGCATTGTTTCACCGACCGGAAAATTTCCCGGGTCCCCTTGACATGGAGCCAGGAAACCAGCTGTCCCGCAAAAGAATGGTCAGGCGAATCCTCGGCCGTTGCGCTGGAACGAACAGCATATGCTTCTTCCCTTCCAAACTTTTCAAGCAGGCGGTCCACCTCGTTCACCATCTCTTGGGGAAGGGTGGACTGCATGATCACTTTCCGGATCTTCCCACTGATTTCACCCGTTTGTTCAAGATCCTCATCTTTCAGCCGGGTGAGCCGGTCCAACAGCATATGAAAGGTTTCATTTGATGCCAAGGCCTTTTCAAAAGCGGCTGTGGTCACACAAAATCCTTCCGGCACGTGGATGCCTTGAATCTTTGAGAGCTCTCCCAAATGATATCCTTTTCCCCCGACAAGCCTGAGATGCGTTGGTTGGATTTCCTGAAACTCAAGGACATACGGATTCATCTCATTCCTCCTCCTGACGGCGTCACTGGAGGCGGATGGCCCGCGGGCACCATCCAACCTCCCGGACACGATCTCACTGGAACATGATGCACCATTTCCCCCCGAAAAAACAGTCTGATATTCTTTTTTCCGCCGTTGTATAATAAAAGTGGGAGGAAGATGCCGGTTTCAGGGCAGATGGATCCCTTGACGTTTTTGGAACATCATTTCGCCGGCGGTTTGAAATCGTGAATCCATTCCTTTATCTTTTAACCGGGTGTTCCCCCGGTTCCCCGGTTTGAATTCTCTGAAATTATGGACAAATATTAAGAATCATCCAAAATTTTTGATCTGCCTTCCCGCTCCCGCAAGCGGCATTCCCCGCTCCCGTTTGCTTCTGCACGACTTCCCGGCCCCTTTTCTTTTCAAGCATTCCGGGCTTTTCATTTTTTCCGGGTGCCCACAGACTTCCTCGCAACCATCCCCGCGGAAGCCCTGAACCGTTGCAAAATTCAAGCATAAAATATACCGATTTTAATCATATTTTCGTATTACTTTATACCAATATATATGTTAATCTTTGCTAATTTTTGTTAAAATATATATAAAGGAACCAATCATCCTCTGATTATTTCCCCTCTGTTTTTTGCTAATCTTTTCACCACCTGGACCTCATTTTCAAAAAGGTGAGGTGAGTTATGATGGCACCTCCGAAATTTTCATTGTATTCCCGTGTTTTGGTTTTTAACTACCACTCACAGCTTTTGCTTGTCAAACACCCGAAACGCGGTTGGGAGATTCCCGGCGGACGGGTGAGAGAAAAAGAATCCATTCGCTTGGCCGCCATTCGCGAAGTGAAGCAAAAAGCGGGGATGAACATCAAATTGATCAAATACTGCGGAGTTTTCCAGGACTTACGTTCACATAAATGCGAACTGTTATTTATCGGCAAACCCATCAGCGGACGGATTGCGGTCGGAGAAGAAGTCGATGATGCCGCTTATTTCCCTGTCGACACGGCCATGAGAATGATCAGCCAACGCATTGTCAAACAACAGATCATGTACTGCCTCCATGAAAAAAGACATCCATTCATCGTGGAATATTAAAAAAACCGGCAGAGCAGGCCATCCCCTGCTCTGTCGGTTCAATTTCGTTTCACCTTTGCAAATTTCCGCTTTCCGACTTGGACGACCATGCCGTCTTCCACTTGAATTTGCGCTTGGATGTCAGTGACTTTTTCCTGGTTGATCCGGACACCGCCCTGTTGAATCATCCGGCGACCTTCCCCGTTGCTAGCCACCAGACCCAGCTTGGACAAGAGGGCAACCACCCAAATCTTTCCTTGTTCCAAATCTTCTTCGGCCAATATCACTTCCGGAATCTCGTCCGGCAACGATCCCTTTTGGAAGACGGTCTGAAAATGCCTTTGGGCTTCATCCGCCGCTTCTTTTCCGTGATACATCCGCACCAGGGTATGCGCCAGCCGCATTTTCGCGTCCCGGGGATGCAATTTTTCTTGCTCCAGTGCTTGTTTTAACCCATCCAGCTCATCTACCGTCAGATCGGTCACCAACTCAAAATACTTGAGCATCAACTCGTCCGGAATGGACATGGTTTTTCCATACATGTTATTCGGCTCTTCATCGACGCCGATGTAGTTGCCCAAGCTTTTGCTCATTTTCTTCACGCCGTCCATCCCTTCAAGGATCGGCATCGTCAAAATCACTTGTTCTTCCAGACCGTATTCTTTTTGCAACTGGCGCCCCATCAATAAGTTAAATGTCTGGTCCGTCCCCCCGATCTCAATGTCACTTTTGAGCACCACCGAATCGTACCCTTGCATCAGGGGATAGAAAAACTCATGAATGCTGATGGCCTGACCCCTTTCGTAACGTTTGGAAAAATCATCCCGTTCCAACATGCGGGCCACGGTGCATTTCGAAGCGAGATGGGTCACATCGGCAAAAGTCAGCGGGCTTAACCAGTGACTGTTGAAATAAACTTCGGTTTTTTCCCGGTCCAACACTTTAAACAATTGGTCCGTATAAGTTTTCGCATTTTCTTTCACTTCTTCTTCGGACAACTGTTTCCGGGTTTGCGATTTTCCGGTCGGGTCCCCGATTTGTGCGGTAAAATCCCCGATCACCAGCTGAACCTGATGTCCCAACTCCTGAAATTCGCGCAGTTTATGAAAGACGACCGTATGGCCGATATGCAGATCCGGGGCGGTCGGGTCCAAACCCAGTTTGATTTTCAGCGGGCGGTTTTCTTCGATTGAGCGGGCCAATTTCTCCCGCAAATCTTCCAATGGCAAAATTTCGGCTGCTCCACGCCGGATCACTCTCAGTTGTTGTTCAGTTTTTTCCATGGTTTCGGCGGACCATTCTTTTTTTACTGACATACCTGTTCCCTCCTTAAGTAAAATAAAAGTAGGTCATAAAAAAACTCCATCCCTCATCAAAAGGGACGGAGATTGATTCCGCGGTACCACCCTCATTGGAAACCGGACGTTTCCCACTCATTTCGATAACGGACCCTGTCGTCCGTGCGCATGACACGCAAGCTCCCAAGTGTAATTCACCGCCAGGTTCCTGCCGGTTCGCAGCAACCACCGGCTCTCTGGAAGGAATGGTCTGGCGACTACTCGCTTGTTCACAGCTTTTTACACGTTATAATAACCAGATTATGCTATAATATTACCCTAGAATGAGGAGGGTATCAAGTGAATGAAAAGTAGATCAGCCCGATTTACAAAAAAACGAAAGCATCAACCGGTGATCAATGCGGTGAAACCTGGCCTTTACGGACTTGTTGCTTTCGTGCTGATCGCCGCTTTTTTTGCGGTCGGCACTGGTGCGGGCATTGTATCCGCCATGGTGAAAGATGAACCGGTGAGAGATAAAGAAGATTTTGAAAAAGCATTAAACAGCTTGTTTGAAAACAGTTATGCCTATTTTGCCAACAAAGATGACAGCGGAAATCCCATTCGCATCGGGGCCTTCCGGAATGAAGGGGATGTCCGGAAACTCATCAAGTCAGTAAACGATGTCAGCCCTTACTTGATCGATGCTTTTATTTCCGTCGAAGACCGCGATTTTTACAAACATCACGGGATTGTCCCCCGCTCGATCTTGCGGGCGGCTTACCAACAGATCACCCATGCGGACGTGACAACCGGCGGAAGCACGATCACCCAGCAATTGGTGCGACGGGTCATCCTGGAGAATTTCGAAAAAGACCTGGCGCGCAAATCCAAAGAAATCGTTTTGTCCATCCGGCTTGACTCCTTGTTGGAGAAAGACCAGATTCTCGTTTATTACATGAACAGCGTCTATTTCGGCAAAGGCGCCAACAATCAAAACTTGTACGGTGTACAGGCCGCAGCCAACGGCATTTTCGGCGTGGATGTCAAAGACCTGAATCTCGCCCAGGCCGCCTATCTTGCCGGGATGGTTCAACGCCCGAATGCATACAATCCATTTGGTGATCCGGATAATCTCCGTCGCGGTTTGGACCGGATGCGACTGGTACTGTCGGAAATGTTGGAGAACAAAAAGATCACGGAAGAACAATATCAGGAAGCGTTGAAGTTTGACATCAAGGGTTCCCTGGCCAAGCCCAGTCCGGACGCCAACGGGTATGCCAATTATCCGTTTATCATGTATGCGCTTGAAAAAGAAGCGGCCGAAATCCTGATGAAAAAAGACGGTCTGGATATCGAAAAACTGAGCCAGGAAGGCAAATACCGCGCCACCTTGCAAAAATACATTGAGCGGATCCAGACACAGGGATACCATGTGTACAGCACGATCGACAAAAACATGTATGATGCCGTCAACAAGGAAGCCACCAAACATCTCACCTTCCACACGCGCAAATACGGTGAGTTTGAAGACCATGAACAATTGGGTGCAGTGCTCATGGACAACCGCACGGGAGCCGTTCTTTCCTTTGTCTCCTCGTCTAACCGCGAGGGCAATCAAAAAGACCATGCTTTTGACGCTTTAAACCAACCCGGCTCCTCCATCAAGCCGTTGATCGTTTACGGACCGGCCATTGAACAAAAAGTGGTTTCCCCCGACACCAAAGTATTGGATGAAAAACTGGCCCGGGGAGACGGTTCCGGCTATTACCAAAATGCGAACCAGAAATATCACGGACCGGTTACCATCCGGGAAGCTTTAAAATGGTCCTACAACATTCCGGCCATCAAAGTGTTCAACCACTTGGGCCATGACACCGGCTTCGAGTATCTGCGCAAGCTGAAAATCCCGCCGCATCCAAATGACGGGGAATCAGCAGCCATCGGGGGGCAAACCAAAGGTTACTCCGTTGCCAGAATGACGGCGGCTTTTGCAACGTTTGGAAACCAAGGGAAATACAATGACCCCTACATAGTGGAAAAAATCACCAATGCCGACGGGGAAGTCATCTATGAACACGAAAACAAACCGGAAACGGTCTTCTCTCCGCAAACCGCCTATCAGGTGACGGACATGCTTCGCGAGGTCGTCAAAGGAGGAACCGGTGTATATATCGGAAGCCGCATTAACGGTTTTGACATTGCCGGAAAAACCGGAACCACTTCCGAAGACCGGGACCTTTGGTTTATCGGTTACACACCGCAAATCACCCTTGGGGTTTGGAGCGGATACGATTACAACTTCCCGATGAGCCACAATGACAAATTCTCCAAACAAGCCTGGGTCAATATTTTTAAAGCCGCTCAGCAAGCAGCGCCTCAATACTTTGACAAAAATGCGCGCTTTGAAAACCCCGGCGGTCTTTTCCACGGCGTTCCGTGCCTGGAATGCGACCGGATAAACAAACATCAGGAAGACAAAGAGAAAGAAAACAAACAAAAAGACCCCAATGGCAATCCTGCGGATGATCCTTCACAAGGAAATCCGGATGATGGCACGAAGCCGCCCGATATTGTCCGTCCGCCGGATGACAAACCTTCGGATGGCGGTGGCGGAGACGACCCCAATCCTCCCGATGATCCCGGGGAGGAACCGGATCATCAGCACGGAAATCAGCCCGATCATCCCGGGCGCCCTCCGGGACAACGGGATGAAAACTGAACATCTGTTTGAAAAATCCCCTGATCTGGCAAAAAGATCAGGGGATTTTTCGCGGTCAAAAATCCATGAAAATATTGTCAAAAATTATATATGACTAGCAAGATAATGCCCTATGTTATAATAGGTCTCGTCAACATGGAGGGAGGGGATTGATGCATCATCATGAAACCATCTAACCATCCCGACGAGAGCGAACAAAAAGTGGGGAAAGAAGAAATATGAACAACAAGATCAAGCGTATTTTACTCGGCTGTTTATCAGTCATCCTGATTCTCTCTGTAGGAATCTTCGGGGCCGGAGCAGGCGTTGTTTCTGCTTTTGCCAAAAATGAAACGATCCGGACCAAAGAGGCTTACGAAAAGGAATTGACCGGCTGGTCGCAAACCAGTTACGCTTATTTCCGTTCAGAAGAGCAGATCGGTCGCATGATCGCACAAACGGACCGGAAACTGATCAAGAACATGGATGAAGTGAGCCCGTATGTTGTGGATGCCTTGGTCGCCACCGAAGACAGGGATTTCTACAATCATAACGGGATCGTCCCCCGCTCGATCTTACGCGCCATTTGGCAGCAAATCAGTAACAGCGGCGTGGAAACCGGGGGAAGTACGCTTACCCAGCAATTGGTGAAAAATGAGATTTTGGACAACACCAAAAAAACTTATGAGCGCAAAGCCTTGGAAATGATCAATGCCGTGCGTTTGGAACGTTTTTACAGCAAAGATGAGATTTTTGTAAAATATTTAAATAGTGTTGAATTCGGCCCCGGTGCTCACGGCACCCGGATGGTTGGTTTTGCCTCCGCCGCACGCGGGCTTTTTAATAAAGACATCAAAGAATTGTCCATTGCGGAAGCGGCTTATCTGGCAGGAATGGTGCAACGTCCCTACGACTACAACCCCTTTTATGGAAACACCGAACAAGAACAAAACAAGCATTTCCAAAAAGGGTTAAAACGGATGAAATATGTACTGGGGAAAATGCTTGAAACCGGCAAAATCTCGCAAGCGGAATACAATCAAGCCGTCAAATACGACATTAAAGCCCATCTTGCCAATGCATCGGATTTTCCAAATGCGTACGCAGAATACCCGTACATCATTACTTCCATTGAACGGGAAGCCGCGCAAGTTTTAAAAGAACTGGATCAGAAAAAAGGCAATAAAGTTCAGTCGGATAAAAACTACATCGATCAAGTTCGTCAAGGCGGATACAAAATTTACACAACGATTGACAAAAACATGTACGATGCTGTGAACGACGCCGTTTCCAAAATGCACATTCCTTCAAAAAACGGCCACAGCGAACAAATCGGTGCAACCATTATTGATAACAAAACCGGAGCCATTCTGGCCTTTGTCGGTGGCACCAGTTTTGAGAAATCCAACATTAACTATGCACTGAGCGCTACCAACCAGCCGGGATCCACCATCAAACCTTTGCTGGTTTACGGTCCGGCCATGAATGAAGGAATCATTTCGCCCAACTCCATCATTATTGACGAACCGATCAAAAAAGCCGGAAGCTCTGACAACTATGTCAATGCGAACGGAAAATATTCCGGACCGGTGACGGCCACGGTCGCCTTGCAAAACTCGCTCAACATCCCGGCCGTGAAAATCTTCCGGGAACTGGGAATCAAAAAAGGCTTTAAATACTTACGCAAGATGGACATGCCGCCCACCAAATACGATGGCGAAGCTTCCGCGTTGGGAGGCATGCGTGCAGGGTACACCGTTGCCGAGATGACAGCCGGCTTTGCCATGATTGCCAATAACGGAAAACATAACAAACCCCATTTGATTCAAAAAATCGTCGATTCCAATGGGGATGTGATTTACGAGTTTGAAAAACATCATCAGCCAAAAACCATTTTAAAACCGTCTGTTTCCTTTGAATTAACCAAAATGCTGCAGAAAGTGGTGACGGACGGAACCGGTCGCTATATCGGCTCCAGTCTCCCAGGGTTCACGATTGCCGGTAAGACCGGAACGACATCCAATTATTACGACCTGTGGTTCATTGGCTATACTCCGGAAATTTCCCTCGGGGTCTGGTCCGGTTATTCGGACGCAAATCGCCCGGCTGACAAAGATCTTTCCAAAACAGCTTGGGTCAAAATCTTTAAAGCGGCTCAGCAAGCAAGTCCGGATCTGATCAAACAAGGAAGCCAGTTTGAAAATCCGGGCGGACAAGTCAAGGACCAATGCTTTGAATGCCATAAGGTCCCGCAACAACCGCAACAGCCGGAGCAACCGGGGAACCCGGCACAACCCGGTCAGCAACCGGGAAATCCGGGACAGCAACCGGCACCTCCGCAACAACCGCAGCAGCCGGAACAGCCCCAACCGGGAGCGGAGCAGCCTCAAGAAGCCAGTACGTTCCTGCGTTACTTTTCACCAGAAAAAGACGCCACCTGAAAGTGGCGTCTTTTTTAGTGTTATATCAATCTTCCATGGTGGACAAATCGCCGGTCGGCAATCCGAGTTCCCAAGCTTTTAAAACGCGGCGCATGATTTTCCCGCTGCGGGTCTTGGGCAACTTGTCTTTAAACTCAATTTCCCGCGGTGCGGCATGAGCCGCCAAACCCTTTTTCACTAACAAACGGATCTCTTCTTTTAACTCATCGGAAGGTTCATATCCATCCCGAAGCGAGATAAAAGCTTTGATGATTTGTCCCCGCACCGGATCCGGTTTCCCGATGACCCCCGCTTCCGCCACCGCCGGATGCTCGACCAATTTGCTTTCCACTTCAAACGGCCCCACGCGTTCCCCGGAGGTATTGATCACATCATCCAAACGGCCTTGAAACCAGAAATAACCTTCCTCGTCCTTGTATGCCGTGTCTCCCGATGTATACCAGCCGGGAATTTTGAAATATTCTTTGTATTTTTCGGGGTTTTTCCAGATCTGCCTCATCATGGACGGCCACGGTGTTTTAATGGAAAGATTCCCCATTTGATAAGGCGGCAACTCATTTCCGTCGTCATCCAAAATGGCCGCTTTCACTCCCGGGATCGGTTTACCCATCGATCCGGGTTTAATCTCCATTTGCGGGAAGTTTGCAATCAGGATCCCGCCGGTTTCCGTCATCCACCAATTGTCATGGATGCGTTTGTTATATACTTTTAAGCCCCAGCGAACCACTTCCGGATTGAGCGGTTCCCCCACGCTCAGGATATGACGGACAGAAGAAAGATCATACCGTTTGGCCACTTCTTCCCCTGCTCCCATCAACATCCGGAAGGCGGTCGGCGCGCTGTACCAAACCGTTACTTTGTATTTTTCAAGGGTTTGGTACCAGTCATCCGGCGAAAACCGTCCTCCGCGAATCACATTTGTCACTCCGTTCAACCAGGGAGCAAAAATCCCGTAACAAGTTCCGGTCACCCAACCCGGATCCGCTGTGCACCAATATATGTCATTTTCCTGAAGATCGAGAACCCACTTCCCGGTTTGATAATGCTGAATCATGGCATTATGCACATGGAGAACCCCTTTGGGCTTTCCTGTGGACCCGGAAGTATAATGCATCAGCATGGGATCTTCCCGATCAACCCATTCAATTTCCAATTCCGTCGATGCCTGCGACATCTCTTTTTCAAAGGAATACACACCTTCAGCGGTGTTTTCTTCCCCATCGACCAAAATCACATATTTTAAATTTGGCAACTCTTCTCTCGGCACACGTTCCAAAAGACTTTTCGTCGTCACCAGAGCCACCGCTTCGCTGTCTTCCAAGCGGTCCTTCACCGCATCTTCCATGAACGCTTCAAACAAAGGGCCGGCAATTGCGCCTATTTTGATAATTCCCAAGAAACTGACATAAAGTTCGGGGGTCCGGGGCATAAAAATAAAAACACGATCACCCTTGGAAATGCCCAGCTTTTTCAGGACATTGCCAAATTGGTTTGACTTTTGCTTCAACTCGTAAAAGGTATATTTCTCGTCCCGCTTGGCATCACTATAATACAAGGCGATTTTGTCTTTTTTCCCCTCATCGACATGGCGGTCAATTGCTTCATAACCTGCGTTGACTTTTCCCGTTTTGGCCCACGTGAACTGTTGTTCCACTTCTTCCCAGCGGAAGCTCTTGTAAGTGTTTTCATAATCTTGCAGATTATTCCCTGTTGTTTTCACTGCAATGGTCTCATCATGTCTCATAAGAAGAGATGCCCCCTTTAAAATAAAGGTTTCACTTTTCAGTATTATAACATAATTCGAATCAAATTCAAATTTTAGACACAAAAGAAGAAGAGTAAAAACTCTTCTTCCCCTTTCATCAGTGTACCGGCTTAAATGTTTTGCAGTCGGTTTCTTTGGTGTCTTCCGCTTCTTCCCCTTTGTGGCTCACAACATAAATTTCCTCGGCACTGCACAAGTTTCCTTGTTGCCAAAAGGTACAGTTTTTCACTTCACACAATACATCTCGTGCCATCTTCACTTCCCTCCTTTGCTCTATCGTTATTCTCTCTCACGCTCCCCTTTTTTACACTGTCAGATTCATGAAAAAACGCCCCGCCTTTTCAGGCTGGCGTTTTTCATAAGCGGTTCCGGTTGCGCAAGGAAAGCATGCGGCAAACCATTTCACTGGAGCGCTTGGCCGCCAACTGCGTAAACTCCGTGAAATTCACATTGGCCGAATGGTCCGCCCGGTCGGACATGGAACGGATCACCACATATGGAATGCCGGCCAGATGGGAGACATGGGCCACCGCCGCCCCTTCCATTTCCACACAAGCTCCTTCCATCTGTCCCCGCAATTCCTTGACTTTTCCAAGATCAGAAATAAATTGGTCACCGGACAAAACTTTACCTTGTATGACTTGAACCCCTTCCAGCGTTTCCCCGGCTTTGACCGCCCAACCGATCCACTTGGAATCGGCCGGGTAAACCGACACTTCCTGATAGGGAATGATTCCTTTGGCAAATCCCAAAGCACTAACATCCACATCATGCTCCTGGCATTCGGTGGAAACAACAATATCCCCGATCTCCAACTTGGGGTCCAAAGCCCCGGCCACGCCGGTGAACACGATCGCCTGCACTTGGAAACGATCAATTAAAACCTGCGTGCACAATGCGGCATTCACTTTGCCGACGCCTGATTTGCAAAGCACCACGGGGGTGCCTTCGAGCCGGCCTTCATAATAAGTGATTTGATAATGGGTATGAGACCGTACATCCTCCATCAAACGGAGCAGAGAAGCGATTTCTTCGTCCATTGCCCCGATAATTCCAATCTTTTTTTCCATCGGTTTCTCCTCGCTTATTCTTTTTCTTCTTCCCACTCTTTTAACCGGGTGGACTCCCGCAATTGGATATGATACGGCAAATAAACCTGCCCTGTCTCCACTTGCTCTTCATTCATGTATTTCGTAAGCAACCGCATGGCCACCGCACCGATGTCATACATCGGAACCCCGACGGTGCTTAAAAGCGGGCGGACTTGGGAAGCCAGCGGAATGTTTTCAAAACCGATGACCGATAAATCATTCGGAACGTCACGCCCCATGTCCAATGCCGCATGAAGGGCACCCACAGCCATTTCATCGCTGGCCGCAAAGACAGCGGTGATTTCAGGACGGCTTTCCAATAGTTCTCTCATCGCTTTGTAACCGGAACGGTAGCGATAATCCCCCAAACGGATCAGGTCTTCCTCAAAGGCAATATCCATCTCTTTCAAGGCTTCTTTGTAACCGAGATAACGCGGATAGCCGTTGACCGAATCCGTCAGCGGGCCACCGATAAACCCGACATGTTTATGTCCCTCATGCCCCAGGATCAGGGTGGCCTCTTTGGATGCCTGAATCTGATCAATCGTGACATAGGGAAGTTCTTTTTTCTCATCGCGGCTCGCCGCAAGGACAACGGGCACCGGTGTGGCCGAAAAAATTTCCCGGTGTGCTTCGGTGATTTCCCCGCCCAAGAACAGCAGGCCGTCGACTTGTTTTTCCAGCAATGTTTCAATTAACTGCAATTCCCTGTCCTTTTGCAAATCCGAGTTGCTCAAAATAATGTTGTAATGATACATCGTGGCAATATCTTCGATGCCCCGGGTCAGTTCGGCATAAAAAGCGTTGGAAATATCCGGGATCACCACACCGACTGTGGTCGTTCTTTTGCTTGCCAGCCCGCGCGCCACCGCATTGGGCCGATACCCGAGCCGGCGGATGACATCCAACACTTTTTTTCTGGTTGCCGGTTTGACATTGGGGTTTCCATTGACAACACGGGATACGGTCGCCATGGAAACGCCCGCTTCATGAGCAACGTCATAAATCGTGATCGTCTCTTTTTTCTTACCCATACGACTCCACATCCATTTTTTAATTTTTGTTCACAAACCATCTCTTCTCGAGCATTTTTTAGTTTTTACCAAGTTGCTTCTTTCCATCCTGAAGCTGTGACATTAATTGTAGCACATATGGCAAGGTGTCTCCCATAATACTTGTCCATGCTTCCGGGGATCCCCGGTTGATCCAGACAATCGGCTGGCGTGGCGCCAAAGCCCGGTACAGCTTTTTCGTCGAAATCAATCTCGGAACCATGGGCGGCAAATTCGGGTTTTTTTCACGGGCTTCTTTGATCAAGCGCTCGGCGTGTTCAGCCGAAGTGAAAAAGTCCACAATCGGGCTTTGATCCTGTCCGGCCAAAATCACCATATTTCCGTCCGGATCCACCACAACCCAAATTCTGCGCAACTCCGCCATCGCCCGGCACACTTCCCAGCCATTTCCCATTCCCTGTCCTTCAATCGTGGCTCTCTCCAACTTTTTCAAGCCCAACGCCACATCCGGATCGACCGGCTTCCGGGGAACCGGCTCCGGACTCACGGGTTGGGGTTGCCCACGCTCCGGCTCCTGATTGGAAGGAGCGGTTTCTTGGGGCGGATTGCCGACGGGTTCGGGAGGCTGCGGCAGTGGTTCGGGCAGTTGGTTGGACGCCGGCAAACGTTCGGGCGATTCAACGGTTTCGTCTCGTTCAAGCAACTTCTGACGGAGCCCGGAAAAAATCACTGCGGCATGTTCCGGCGATAACAGTCCCTGCTCCGGCAAACCAAAATGGAAGTAAGGAGCCGCCGCCCCCAATTCACGGCAACGCTCTTCAATTTTTTCCCACGAATGCTGTACAGCCTGTCCTCCCGACCTTTGCGTGACATATTGCGCATCTTGTTCACTTAAATAAACCGCCACGGAATATTGCCCCTTTTGGTACTCCACCAATAACAGTTGATCATCCATGGTCGGCACCCAGGGGCCCGGCATCTCTTTAAACTGTTCAACCGCATATGCATAAATCAACTTCTGCACATGCGGCTTGATCAAAAACAGAGGCGAATCCTGCCCCGGATTGAGAATCACCCCGTCCGCTTGCGACCGGTAGGCTTTCAACAAAAACGTAAGCGCCGGTTCTCTCACAATCTGCAAATGCTGAGGCTGATCCACCCGGATCACTCCCGCCGATTCAGGATCCGTAAAAGCTACAATATAGTCACTGTTTTGATTCCCCTTGGACAATAAAGGATTTCTCTCCGATCCCACCGTCTGGTAAACAATCGTCCAGTCAGACAAGTTTTTCACCAGCAAATGGAACAGTTCATCCAGACCAATCTGATTCCTGTCCACTCTCACCAAATATTCCCTCACATCCAACAAACGTTCCTCCCCCTGTAACACAGTTCTTCTTTATTATAAGGGATGTGATCCGGTCCAACATATTTGATCAGCATCCTCGTCTTTTAAAGGTTCATTTTCACCACCATGATCATCATATCAAAAATTTGCACGAAAAAAAGCGGACAGACTGTGAAGCCGGTCCGCTTTTTTTACGCCGTCCCGCTTATGTTGCCGAAACCAACTGGCCTTCCAACAATCCGGAACTTTTAAGCTCGCCCATAAACGATTCAAATTGAGGGATGTTGATCTGCTGTTTGGCATCCGACAACGCCACATCCGGATTGGGGTGCACTTCCAGCATGACACCGTCTGCCCCCGCAGCAAGAGCCGCTTTGGCACAGGGAACCAAAATGTCCCTTCTTCCTGTTGAGTGAGTGACATCCACAATCACCGGCAAATGCGATTCATTTTTCAGAATCGGAACAGCTGAAATATCCAATGTGTTTCGTGTCCATTTTTCATAGGTCCGGATTCCCCGTTCACACAGCATCACCTGGTCATTTCCACGGGAAACGATATACTCTGCCGCAAACAAAAACTCCTCCATCGTTGCGGACAGTCCCCTTTTCAACAACACCGGGGTTTTGACCGAACCAGCCGCTTTCAAAAGCTCAAAGTTTTGCATATTGCGTGCACCGATTTGGATCACGTCCACATATTGCTCTGCCATTTCAATGTCCACGGGACTTACGATTTCGCTGATCACCTTCAACCCGTATTCATCCGCTGCGCGCCTTAAGATTTTCAAGCCTTCTTCGCCCAATCCCTGGAAGTCGTAAGGCGATGTCCGGGGTTTGAAAGCGCCTCCCCGCATCAATTTGACGCCCTGTTCTTTCAAAGCTTTGGCCACGGCAAAAACCTGTTCCTCCGACTCCACGGAACAAGGTCCGGCGATCACTTGCCGTCTGGAGCCGCCGACAGTCACCCCGCCAAAATCCAACACCGTATCCGTTCCTTTTCTTTTCCGGCTCACCAACAATTCTTTCTTCTGGTTGTCTTGTTGCAAATCCAGACATGCCTTAAAGATTTGCTTGAACAGATAGCGGATGGTGTCATCCGAAAAAGGCCCGGGGTTTTGTTTCACCAAGGTGTTCAGCATGTTTTTTTCGCGTTCGGGGTCAAACTTGTTGATCCCTTGTTTTTTCTTCACCTCGCCAATTTGCTTGGCGATTTGGGCACGCTCGCTTAACAAGTCCAATAATTTCAGATTGATTTCATCCAGTTGTTTCCTTAACACTTGCAGTTGATCACTCACTCGTCTGTCTCCTCTCTTCTCATCCTAAAAATAATTTTTGATATTATAACGAAAAATGCCTGAATTGTCACCCGTTAATTTGAAACCGGATCAACTTCCTTCCGCGCCCGGAACCAATGGGTTTTCACCGTTTCTTCCGGAATATTCGGTTCCCGGTCCATTTCCTGACCGCTCATTCCGTAAAAATGGCGGGGGATAAAGGCCCCCGGCAAATTTCCGCCCACCGGCCGATTGCCCGTTTCAAGCCTTTTCTTGCTTTTTTGATCCCGAAAGCGATGATTTTTTCTGCTTTTGACGGGCTTGCCACATGGTTTCCCCGGCGGAACCCGCTATTTACCGGGGTTCACTGACCGCTTGGCCGATCTTTTCCGCTGTAATATTTGAATGGGATGTGTGCCAACACACTTTTCCGTCTTTGATCCACATCACTTGCGGGGATTCATGCCGGATGCCAAACCTTTCTGAAACGGCATCGGAAACCTCCCGTTGTTCAATCACATGTACAACTGCAGCCGGGACCCGCCGGTCCGCATCCGTATTCTTCAAAAACCGTTGAAATTCATCAAAAGCTTGCGCACTGACAGGACACCGGGTGCTGTGTTTAAACAACAATAAACGGTCATATCCGGCCAGTACCTCTTCCAATTGCCCCCGGTTTTCAATCAAAACATAAGGTTCCAATGTGAAGGCCTCCTTTGATTCTTTTCTTTTTAAAAAAGAGAGCCAACAACGGATTCTGTTGGCTCATGCATATCGTTTTATGACGGAGAAACTTCCCCGGTCTTTTGCTCTTCTTTGGTCTCTTCCTGTTTTTTCGGGGCAGGCAGTTCCATCCATCCTTCATACGAATCTTCTTTTTCCGTGTCCTTGTAAACGGAATCGACGGGTTCATTTACGAGGGAATAATAAAATTCCTTTCCTTTTTCCTTGGTCAATTCCAGATTTTTTTCCAATTCCTCACGCATTTCCTTTCCGTTGCGCGGGGTGGTCAACACGGCAACCGCCGCTCCGACCACGGCACCAATAAAAGCTCCTGCAACAAAGTATTTACACTTCGCCACGGATTTTCACTCCTTTGCTTTGATCGGTTTTTCGATCCTGTTTCCAGCGCTTGGCCAGTTCAATTCCCGTTCCGATGACACTGATCAAATTTCCGTACCGGGATTGATGGGCTTTGATTTGCTGATCCACCCGGACAGAGATCTGCTCCATGGTTTTTCCCCATTCATCCAGCGCATGAAATAACGATTCGGTTTTCTCCGTCTTCTTGCGGACCTCTTCCACCAAGCCCCTGGTTTCTCTGACCGTTAAATGCGTTTCGTCAATGGTGGCCGTCACTTGACCTTTGACTTCATTCAAGGTGGTTTGCACGGTTTCAATGGTTTGGGTGATTTTTATCAAAAAACGAACGGCAAAAACGACCAAGACGACGACTGCCACTGCCATCACTGCCACACTGATTTCAAGAATCACTCCGTCAGCACCTCCTTTATCCTCCCTGGTTGCCGTTTTCTTGTTCTGGCCAGCCGAACGGATATTGTTTCGACAGGGTGACCGGCAAACGCCCCTGGCTTTGGACCCCGCCGGTCATGATTTTGGCTCCGGCTTCCAACAGCGGACGGGACGATCCATATAAAGCGATGGATGTGACGCCATCCGGCAATTGATCCAATCCGTACGGGACATCCATTCCCCAGACAATGACCGGGATCCGTTTGGCATTTAATGTTTGAATCAATTCGATCCATGCCGGATTTTCCTTCACTTGGTTGATCACGACCAATGCCGCATCCGCGTCCCCGGCTTTCGCCGCCAAGGACTGAACTTGCGGTTGTTTCAGGGAATCAACATAGTTCACATCGGCTTCATATCCGTTTTGTTTTAAAACCTCCGATATGGCCTGGGGTTTATTCACGGTGAACACAGCCAGCTTTTTCGCATTTTCCGGCTTCAACGGGATGTGTTGCGCCGGATCTTTCACCAACGTCACCCCTTGCTCGGCGGTTTGCCGGGCCACTTTTTCTGCTTCGGGCTGGTTGGCAAGCTCCGTGGCTTTCTCAACATCAGCATACGGTTGTTTCAAGAAAGAGTCTTTTGCTTTTAAACGGAGAATCCGACGAACCGACTCATCAATCCGCGCCTCGTCAATTTCCCCTTTTTCGACGGCTTGTTTCACTGCATCGATGGATTGGGTTTGCCGCTCAAGCGAATGGCAGACCAAAACAATGTCCGCTCCGGCCTTGATGGCACGCACCACGGCTTCGCGGGTGCCGAAATTCTCCGCAATGGCTCCCATCTCCATGTCATCGGTGATGATGACACCGTCGTAATTCAATTGTTTCCGCAAAAGCCCTGTCAACACTTTTTCGGACAGCGTGGCGGGAATCCCCGGCTCCGTTTCAATCGCAGGGAAGATGATATGCGTGCTCATCACCATATCCGTCCCTTGCGAAATGGCTTCTTTAAAAGGAACCAGTTCCACTTGGTTCAAGCGTTCCATGGAGTGGGAAATTTCAGGCAGTCCCACATGGGAATCGACCGCTGTGTCCCCGTGTCCGGGAAAATGCTTGGCAATCGTGTAGATGCCGCTGTCATGAAATCCCCGGATCAATTCCGCTCCCAATTCAGCCGTCAACCCGGGATCTTCGGAAAACGAACGCACACCGATCACCGGATTCTCCGGATTGTTATTCACATCCAACACCGGAGCCATATTCAAGTTGACACCGACGGCTCTCAACTCTTTGCCCATTTGTTTTCCGGTTTGGTAAGCCAAATCTTTATTTTGCGTGGCTCCGAGAACCATGTTCCCCGGAAAAGCGGTAAACCCTTCCTTAAACCGGGCCACTTTTCCTCCTTCCTGATCCACCGTGATGAACAACGGAATTTTCCTTTCTGATGAAAGTGCCAGTTTTTGCAAATCATTGCTCAGCGTTGCGACCTGGTTTGGACTTTTTACATTCCGGTCAAAATAAATAACGCCTCCCACATGGTAATCCTCAATCAATGTTTTGGCTTGTTCATTCACGGTGAGCGCTTGTTCGCTGTCGCCTTTTCCTTTGAAACCGACAATAAACATTTGCCCGATCTTTTCCTCCAGGGTCATGTTTTTCAATTGTTCCTCGACCCAGTTTGAGGAAGCCTCAGGCATCGGCTTTTCCCCGGATCCGGGTGAAGAGGAGGGCGAACAAGCCGTAACGGCTCCCACACAAAACGCCAGACAAAAACTTATGTATTTCAGATATTTCGGACGCAAATCCATCTCTCCCTCTTCCTGTCTCCCTTCCATTGTACTGAATCCCGGGCGGAACTTAAAGGAATGTCACCTGCCTTTCAATTTGTCAGAATATTTATTGCTAGTTATTGAAAGTTCGAAAGAGTATAATAGACACGGAATATTTAAATGAGGTGATTAATCCATGAGCCATAAAACCATCGTAGTCATGAAAGGGGACCAAACCGGACAAGAACTGTTGGATGAAGCATTGCGGGTTTTGGATCCGAATGTAATCGGAATGGGTCTCGAATTTCAAACGTTTGACTTGAGCCTTGAAAACCGGAGAAATACGAACAACGAGGTCGTTTATGAAGCGGCACGAGCAATGAAACGGACGGGATTCGGCCTGAAAGCGGCCACCATCACTCCGGAAGAAAAAGGGGATGTGGGAAGCCCCAATGCCATCTTGCGGAAAGAGATTGACGGGAAAGTGATCATCCGCACCGGTCGCAGAATCCCGGGAGTTCGCCCCGTTGCGGGAACCTTTGCCCCGATTTCCGTCATCCGCATGGCGGTGGGTGACGCTTACGGCGCCAAAGAATGGCGGGAAGGTGAGGGCTTGGATGAAATCGCTTTCCGGACGGAACAAATTGACCGCAAAACCTGCCGCGCCGTTGCCGAATTTGCCTTCCGCCACGCAAAAAAAATGAACGCCAAAGTGTTTGGCGGGCCGAAATACACCGTGAGCCCTGTCTATGAAGGCATGTTAAAAGAAGAAATGGACGAAGCGAGCAAGCGCTATCCGGAAGTCCGTTACGAACCCCAACTGATTGACGCGACCTATGCCCTTCTCATCAACAACTCCGGCGATCCCCTTGTCATTCCTGCATTAAACCGTGATGGAGATTGTTTGAGCGATATGGTTCTCCAATTGTTTGGATCCATCGCCGGTTCGGAATCGATCTTGATGAGCTTTGACGAATCCTTCAACACCCAAACGGTCATGGCCGAAGCACCACATGGCACGGCGCCTTCTCTGTTCGGCAAAAACGTAGCCAATCCCATGGCCATGATCCTGGCCGCTGCCTCTTTGCTCACCTATATGGATGACCCCAAAGCCAGCGCCGCTTCCCGCGCCATCTATGAATCAGTGATCGAAACGGTCCGGGAGGGAGTCCGAACCGCCGATTTGGGTGGAAGCGCCACCACAACGGAATTCACCAATGAAGTGATCAGCAAGGTCCAAACCAAACTGGAAGTATGGACAACCCTGCAAGGATTTTGAACCAGACGCAAACACACCCGGTTTTCACCGGGTGTGTTTGCAAAGATTTACCTTTTTGTGCGGGGCAAACTTCTCTTTCCCTGTAAAATGTCCAGTCCTTTTTGCGGATTTTTTTGCACCTGGTTGGCGAATCTTTTCAATTCCCCGAAATCGACATCGGCCTGGGTCACTTTCATCAGGTATTGCAAAACCGCATCCATTCCACCCCGCTCATGGGCGCGTTTGGCCCCTTCCATGATCTGCTCCATTTTTCTTTCGGACAACACCGATCTTCCCATAATGGCATTGATCATGTGGGCAAGATCTTTCATGGATGGTCCTTTTCCGGTCATTTCCATTCCTCCTTACAGGCAACTCCATATACTATATGCCCCCCTGATTCAAATTGCTTATCAAAGCGACCCACTCCAAACGTCCAATCTTCAAAAATCGTGATGTTCACCCAACACCTTTTGGACGAATTTTGTATAAATTCATAGTAAAAAACATCAGTGATACGCCGCTTTTCGAAAGGAGAACCGCCATGTCCTTTTCCCCGTCAAAATCCAGACAAAATTCGCCATATCTCAATCTGCTTCTTTTCTTGCTGATCATTCCGGTCATCTTTGTGTTTGTCATGAATCTGAATCTTTGACCCCGGCAATTTCCCCGGCAAAGATATTCGCCTTTACAAAAGAAAAACACCGAGCATAAAGTAAATCAGCACTGGTGAAAAAACATCCATTTCACCAGTAAACCCCATCCACAAAGGAGGATTTTAGATGAGCGAATATTACGGTGGTTTCGGCTGGAGACAACTTTTGATCTTCCTCTTGGTCATCGCCACGATCTTCGTCTTTGTCGGATCAGGATTTGGAAAAGGCGGATATTGCTGATCCGCTGATTCTTTGAATCTTCCTTGAAAGGAGGTGTTCAAATGAGCGGATACTACGGCGGTTTCGGCTGGAGACAACTTTTGATCTTCCTCCTGGTCATTGCCACCATCTTCGTCTTTGTCGGATCAGGATTTGGAAAAGGCGGATATTGCTAATTCACTGATGTCGCAATCCTTTTCTTGAAAGGAGGTATTCAAATGAGCGGAGGATACTGCGGCGGTTTCGGCTGGAGACAACTTTTGATCTACCTCTTGGTGATTGCCACCATCTTCGTCTTTGTCGGCGGATGCTTTGGTGGCGGAAAATACTGATCACCCGAATGCCTTCCAAAGAAATAATCCCGCCCTCTCCAGACAGCATGAAAGTACAAAAAGCGCCTCTTCCAAGGCGCTTTTTGTTTATTCTGAATTTTTGTCCCTTTTCGTTTGTCCGTGGGCGGATTGAATATAAATTTTATTTTGATCCCGGTTCAACAGTTGAATCAACAAATGATACTCTTCCAGCAACATGAGCTCGAAAAATTTCAAGTCCGTCTTCAGTTTATGGTTTTCCCGAAGCAAATCTTTCACTTGTGCCTGAATTTGTTCCAACCGGTTTTCCAAACTGGACAACTGTTGATCAAGCGATTCCTTTGAACGGCTGGACAAACGCTGCACCTCTTTTCATTGAAATCTGGCCATATTATTTTATGAAGTCGTCTCTTTTTTGTGTTCGGCTTCCGTTTGAACCGCTGCGTGATCTTCGGCAGGAAGAGTTGCGGAAAAAAAGGGATTGGCCCCCATGTCCGACAACAGATTCAACAAATACCGGTACTTGTTTTTTACTTCTTTCTGATACCATTGATAAGATTCCCGGTCTTCACGCAGTCCGCGATTTTCCTCTTTTAATATCCGGTAACGCTTGTCGAGCTTTTTCCGTTTATCCTTCAAATGATTCAAATGTTCTTTCAGACTCTTTTCTTCTTGTTCCAGCTTTTTCAGCATCGGGATCAACGCATCAACCGACGAACATCGTTCTTCTTTGTTTTTCCTCAATTGCTTGGCAACCCGCGCTCTCTTTGCCTCAAGAAATGAATGGGGATCTTGTTGCTTGACGACTGCATTCCAGCGAAACCCGCAGGATCCGGGAGTCCGGTTCAGCTTTTCCCCCACTTTTTCAAAGGCTTCGATTTGCGTTCCTCCAAGACGGATGGCCTCCAACACCGTCTCTTTTAAGAGCCGGTCCTCTTCTTCAGTCCATCGTCTCCCCTTCACTCCTCCATCCTCCTTTCCTGACGGTTTCGTTGATGAAGACGCCACCTAGTAATTATTTAGTCAATAACAAGTAATTTTATGTTTAATTTATAAAAGATAATTATATAAACAAAGAAGTTGTCCGTTTCAGCGGACAACTCCCCAAGCCTTTTTTCGACATCTTTTTTAGCGGTTGTTGTTAAAATCGTGTTCGCCCGGCAACTTGCACGGCAAAATGCCCAGCCGGTTCACCTCTTCCCGGCTGATTTTTTCCACACCTTCCGGTAAAATTTGCAAACATTCGTTTAACCAACGGACGACTTCGGCCACATCCACGCCGTCTTTTTGCGGGACAAACGGCTTCAGGTAACCGAGGGCACTGATGGCAAGTTTCCTGGCTCCGCGTACTTTTCCCCTCTTCAACTGATGCATGATGGCCGCAATTTGAATCAACCCGTGATAAAAATCATTGTGCCGTTGGGTTTGCCATAACTCCTCCAACACTTCATGGGCTTCCCAATACTCTTCGTTGTGGTAATGGCGGAAAAACTGAAGATAAAGCGGGGGATATGTCATAAATTTTTCAATCCTTCCGTTCGGTTTGGTGTTCATCTCTCTTCGTTTCAGGGTATATTCTTTATGTCAATATCATCATAACGAATGGCAAAAGAAAAAAGACCAGGCAATTCCTGGTCACATGAAAGAGGGTCAAGATTAAGGAGTTAAAAGAAGCGTGGTAGCGTAAGCAAGAAGGTCAACCTTACTTACACGAACATTTTAACACGCTCCCCGAATTTTGTCGATATCATGTCGAGAGATGTTTTCAAACTGTTTCAATTTTAAACCGCTTTTCAGATCACCCATTTTTTCCAAAAAAAGAAAATCTTGGGCGTTTTCGTCGCTTTTTTCACCATATCAAACTGGGAGCGGATGATTTTGTTTTTGGGGTCCATCCGAAGCGCCTGCTTCAATTGCTCGGCCGCTTCCTCATAACGGTTCATCTCCATGAACACTTTGGCTTTGCGCTGATGATAAAGTGGATTCGCCTGATAATACTGAGCCGCCAATCGGAGGTGCAATAACGCTTGTCCCGTTTTGCCGCGCAACAAATAAATTTCAGCCAGCAACGTGTGGGCAATCGCGTCTTTCGGATTCCATTCCAGACTGTGGAACAAAACATTTTGTGCAAGCGTCAGCGAATCGGTATGGGTTATCAAATAACGGGCATACTCCCGGGCCCCTTTACTGAATTGGCGGTGTCTGTGAAAACATTCCTGATACATGACACCGGCTTCCCGCAGTTCCCCTTTGGCTTCCAAAATTTGCGCCAAAAGAAGTTTGGCCCCGGCGTGATTCCCGTCCAGTTCCAACGCCTTTTGCACGGCGGTTTGGGCACGGTTCCAATAACCTTTTCTTGCTTCCAAAACCGCCAACAACAAATATTCCTCCACACGCGGATTGTCTTGAATCATTTTTTCGATCCGTGAACGGTTTCTCCTGTAACTGCCCGTGACCAGCCAGCGTCCCTTTTTTCCATTTTCACAGACAAAATCAACATCAATCATCGGCCCAACCACTTTCGTTTCCCCCTTAGTCCAAGAAGTCTGTTCTATGATCAACCCTCACTGAATCGTTATTCACTTCATGACAGAAAACAAACCCCGGCCAAATTGGCTGAAAAACCAGGGTTTTCATGAAGAATGCTGAATTCTTCCCTGACGCATGCCAAAAAAATATCCATCCTGCCATTTTATGATGGTAAAGTCTTGGCCGTTTCCGGTGCAGAATATTTCATGGAAAAGATGACAATCATCATGCAATCTGTTCACTTTGTTCACTAACAAACAAAATAATCCGATTAATTCCATGTTTAGTATATCATAAGTACTATTTTATTTCTGCAATTAATTTAAATATTTTTCACATAATCCTATCAATATTTCATATATTTATGCCTAAATTTTTATTATAATGAAGAAATACTCATTTTATTATCCTCATCCCTTTTTACATCATTATTTTCATTTCCTTATTTTGGATTCCGGACAAGGAGGAACCGAAGATGAAAATTGCTTGGATGGACCAAGCGCCGGAACAATGGCTGGAAAAGTTTCGCTTTTTTACTCCGATCCAAGTTCGTTTTTCAGATACGGACCAACTCGGACACATCAATAATGTCAGTTATTTCAGTTATTTCGAATACGGGAGGATCGCTTATCTGGAAGCGCTGGATTTGACCAAGAGCCTGCTGGATGCTTCCCAACGCTCCGCACAAGGCGTGATTGTCACCGCCAGCTTGGAATGCCAATACTTAAAACAAGTTCATTTTGGGGAGAAAGTTTCGCTCGGTGTCCGCATTTCCCGTCTGGGAAAAAGCAGTGCCGACTTCGAATATGCATTGGTGACAGGCGAAAACAAAACGCTGTCGGCCGCAGGAAGGGGCGCGGTGGTTTATATTGATCCCAAAACCGGTAAAAGCCAGCCGATTCCGGAGGAAGTCAAAGATCGCATCCGTGCTTATGAACAAAAGATGGAGCCGATCGAATAAAAACCGCAGTCAAAAAGGGATTCATCCACAACGGGATGAATCCCTTTTTGATCCGAAACATCTATCTCAATGGTAAACCGAAGATTCATGGTGATACTGAATGGTTTGGGCGATAATCCGGTTCATATCGTCTTTGTTAATGTCTGAAAGCTTCCCGTGAACCATGATACTCGCATTCCGCTCCGTTTCCGTCAATAAGTCGTAAAGTTCAGGGGACACAACAAGAACTAACTGCGAAAGCTTCATGGTTTGCATGAGAGCATCACCCCGTCCGTTTTTTACAACTTGTTTTTTATATTATGACACAAATAGAATCAAAATACGATATCTTTCGACAAATTTTTTTGAGAATTGACAAAATCAAAAGAGCCCCGGACGGGTCGGGACTCCTTAAATCCTGCACCTGATTACCGGTTTGTTCCCACTAAAATGGCATGATCCACTTTGATGCAACGGTCCATCACCACAATCAGACCATTTTCTCCGGCATAGCGCGCCGCTTCTTCATGGATCACTCCTTCTTGCAGCCATAGCGCTTTCGCTCCGGCTTCCACGGCTTCTTTGGCCACCGGAAAAACATGTTCGCTGCGGCGGAAAACATTGACAATATCGATCGGTTCTTTGATTTCGGTCAAGGAGGCATATGGTTTTTCCCCCAACACCGGTCCGGTTAAATTGGGATTCACCGGAAAGATCCGATAGCTTGCCTTTTGCAAAGCTTCCGCAATCATGTGACTGGTCCGGGCCGGATTGTCGGAACAACCCACCACTGCAATATTTTTCGCCTCTTTGAGCAGTTTTTTCCGGATTTCGTCCGAAGGATTTTTAAACATTTTCGTCGGCACTCCCCTCTGATTGTGTATCCCCCAACCATTTGACAAACTTCCGGCCAAACTCCCGGACGGAAAAAGCGGAGGAAGTTTTGCGGTTATACATCATTTTGACGCTTTCCAGCAGCCAAACAGGGACTTTGCGTCCCCTAATCAACGGATAAAATTCGTAATATGCCTCTACCAGGGCATCCCAACGCCGGTCATTCCCGGGTTTCATATATTCGGAAACATCCAACAGTTTTCCGCGCCCTTTTTGCAGAAGGACATTTTTCAAATGAATGTCACGCGGGTTCAACCCTTTGAACCGCGCTTCACGACGTGCGTGTTCCACATCGATGATCACCTGCTCCGGGATTTCAACTCCTTCGCACAAACACTGATACAAGTTCATCCCTTGTTCATGACTCAAAATCAAATAATTGTCCCCTTTGTCGTAGCAACGGGCAAAATAAGGGGACCCCTTCAACTTTTGGTAAACTTGAAACTCTTGATCCACTTTGTGAAGACGGCCCTCCGCAAACACCTTCAAAACCCGGCCTTTGCATTCCGGATGGCTGACGACCACTGCATCCGTGCCGTAACCGACCAGGTTGAATGCGGGGGGAATATACTCAATTGTGACCGGTTCATTTTCCGGATGGGCGTGGAAAATGATTTCCCCGATGGCTTCTTCAATCTTTCGGATCTGATTCATGGGCTTGGCCCCTTGTCGATAATATCCCACTTACAGTATTTACCCGATTTCAAGAAGAACATGCCCTTGATTTTTATTTAAAAAATCGCGCAGCAAACCCCTGAAAGGGCCAAAAGATACAATCCGGAAGCAAGCCACATCACCCGGATCGCCTTAAGCAGGTGTTCCGGTTTTTTGTCCTGAACCGGTTTTCCCATGTAAGCACGGAACGATTTTTTGCCGAAATAAGTATTGACTCCCCCCAACCGGATTTGAAGCCCGCCCGCCATCAGGGACTCAGGAATGCCGCTGTTGGGACTGGGATGTTGCCGGGCATCCCGCCTCCACGCTTGAAAAGCCGGGCCCGGGCTCAGCCGCAACAAACCGAAGGCTGCCAACATAAACGGGATCAAAACGCGGGCCGGAATCCAGTTGGCCAGATCATCCATCCTCGCCGAAGCCCAGCCCAGGTGCAAATAGGTCTCGTTTTTGTATCCGACCATGGAATCCAGGGTATTGACTGCACGGTAAGCCATGGCCAGCGGCGCTCCTCCCAATGCCGCATAAAAAAGAGGGGATATGACCGCGTCCACAATATTTTCCGCAATGGTTTCCACACCACCTCTCACAATTTCCGCTTCATCCAACGAATCCGTGTCTCTTCCGACCACCATGGACAAACGACGGCGCGCCTCACCGATCTTTTTTTCCACCAAAGCGGAATAAATGTCTTTTCCCGACTCAGCCAAACTGCGCGGAGCCATCGTCAGCCAAACCAGCACCGCTTCAAACAAAAGGCCGGCCACCGGATGCAGCTGCTTCATGCCTTGAACCCCGAAAAAGGTCAAAAGCCAAACGCCACCCACCACAACCAGCGGCAAAATCATCCCGGCACAGCGCCACTTCCACGCCTCTTCTTTTTCATTCCACCCTCTTTTCCGGCCAAAAAAGCGGATGCGGCGGTCCAGCCACCCAATGGCTTTCCCCATCCCCACCACCGGATGATAACGGTTTGCGGGATCCGCAAAAAGACAATCCAAAAGAAATGCCAGGATCAAAACAGCGGCCGTGGTCATATGCGCTCCTCCCCGTATCTTTCTGCCAGCACGGCTTCTTTCACCGCCTGATAGACGGCTTTTCCCAAAGCGCTTCCCAACGGGCTGGACAATCCCGCATAGGCATGCAGATCCTTTCTTGCCGGATCCTGGGTCGAAGCAATGAGAATCGCATCCGTTGTGGTGCCGGTGGCCGGGTTTCCGCGGGCATCTTTTACTTTCAAGTCTTGCAGTGCCGCCGCTTTGGCTTCGGTTGCCGTGATGACGGCATTCACCATTGCCGCCTGTGTCATCCGTCCGTCGATCACAATCACCGTGTTGATCGTGTGCGGCATGTATTCCTGATCGTTCCAAAACACCGGGTATGATTCCCCGGCACGGGCTGCATTTCCCACACCGGCTGTGACAAACACCGCCATCTTGAAGGTTTTCTCCTCAACAAAACGGCGGCAAACCCGGTCCACCCGGGCAGCTGTCATCAGCACGACCGTTTCGTCAAGGGGAATCTTTTTCCGGGTTAACCAATCCCGGATCTCTTCTTCCGGCTCTTTCGCCGCATAATCGCGTCCGACATGCCGGTTGATCATCCGTTTGCAAGAGAACCGGTCACTTCCGTAAACCGCACTGGTCAAAACTTTCAACGGCCGTTTTGACTCAATCATCAGCATTTCCGGGTGAACCGTCCATGAAATCGGGCAACTGGCTCGATGAAACCAATCCATCAAAAGTCTCCTTTCTGAAACAAAGAACGGCTGATGATCCACTCAGCCTCCTTTTTTTCGGCAACCCATCCCTCTCCGTGCCCGATGGACGGCTTCCAAAAGTCGTCCCGGCACTGATACACATGATAAGCAACAAACCAGCGGATGGGGCCGCCATGTGTAAAAACGGCCACGGTGTCCCCGGGCCGGTTTTGTTCCAATTCGCGAAGGAAACATTGCATGCGGTGGTGCAGATCCATGAGGCTTTCCCCCTTTGGGGGAGCAAAACGGACCGGATCACGGATCCAGTTCCACCAAGCCTCTTTGGCCAACTTCTCCGCTTCCTGATACGTTTTTCCTTCCCAAATCCCAAATGAACACTCTCTCAAAGCCGGCATGACGGCCACCGGAATCCCGGGATGTTTTTGAAGAAAGGGACGGGCGGTCTGGACGGCCCTTTTCAAATCGCTGGTCACCACAAAGTCAATCTTTTCGCGCGAAAGTGCTTCCGCCAACCGGAATGCCTGTTCTTTTCCCGTTTCAGCCAGCGGCTCGTCCAAATGCCCGATGTACCGTTTCATCTGATTTCCCTTGGTTTCGCCATGGCGAATCCATATCAACCGCATCATGAAAGCACCCCCGGAATGGTAAAAAAGAGAAGCCAGGTTAATTCAGACGCTTCAATCATGGCTCCGTACAAATCCCCGGTGCAACCGCCAAGGGTCCGGGTTCCCTTCCAACCGATCCACAGCGGAACCCAAACCGCAAAGAGCCCCACCACCAAACCCATGCTTCCCAAACCGACCCCCACCGGCAACACCGTGCAAACCAAAGCCAAACAAAATCGCGGCCAGGTGAACCGCTCCCGCATGCCTTGTCCCAACCCGTCTTTTCCGGCATAAGGGAAGAAACGGATGCCGATCACCGCGGCCATCCTCCCCCAGATGCAGGCCGTGATCCACACCCGGGCAAAGGAAGCATCCGGATGGCCGGCAAGCACAAACAGGGACCCCGCTTTTAACATCAACAGCAAAATGGCGGCAATCGCTCCCATGGCTCCGACCCGGGAATCCTTCATGATTTCCCGGATTTTGTCCGGATCGCGGTGGGATCCGAATCCATCGGCCATATCCATCCAACCGTCCAAGTGCAATCCGCCGGTGAAAAACACCCATGCCGAAAGGTCCAACAACACCCGGACCGGCGCCGGAAACCACCCGGCAATCAATTGATCAAATAAAAAAAGAACGCCTCCCAACAGAAAACCGACCAACGGATACCACACCGGACTTTCCCGGAACCCCTCCTTGCCCAGCCGGATCGGTACCGGGAAGCGGGTCAAAAAAGCCAGGGCATGAAAAAAAGCATTCATGGTTTCACTCTCCACGGAATACCCGCAATCACCATCCACACTTCATCCGCCACTTGCGCAACCTCCTGATTGAGCCAGCCCAAACCGTCTTGAAACGCCCGGCTCACCGGATGCATGGCCACACCGCCCAAACCGACTTCATCGGTGACCAGGATGGCCTCATACGGTTTTAACCGTTCCAGCCAAACCCGGGTGTCTTGTTTCAAATGTTCTTCCCACGCTTCTTCTTTGTACAACATCAATTGATTGCTCACCCACGCGGTCAGGCTGTCCACCAACACGAGATGGTGATGCGGAATTTGTTGAAAGGCCCGGGCCAACCGGTGCGGCTCTTCCACCAAGCACCAGTGGTCCGGACGCCTTTTCCGGTGTCGTTCGATCCTCTTTTTCATCTCTTCATCCGAAGCAACTCCGGTTGCCACATAAGTGACATATTCGGCATCCATGCACAATGACTCGGCAAAGCGGCTTTTGCCGGAACGGACGCCGCCGGTGATCAACTTGATGCCCATGATATCCCGCCTTCCTTCCGGCTCCATTCTTCAAGCGCCTGCCTGAACAGCAGATTCTGCTCCGGTTTTCTTACCGCGATCCGGAAACAATCATCCTCCAGCCCTTCATAATTGGAACAACTCCGGATCAGCAACCCTTTTCGGGCCAAATCAAATTGCAGGTCCGAAACGGCTTTTCCGTTTACCGACATGCGGACCAGCAAGTAATTGGCCACCCCCGGAAAGACCTGAAAACCATCCAGACGGTTCAATTCCCGGATCATCGTTTCCCGCTCTGTTTCAAGCCACTCGCTCACCTTTCGGGCGTGCGGCCGGTAAACTTCATCCCGCAAGACGGCACAGCCGATCGCCTGCGCCAGTCCGTTCACGCTCCAGGGAACCTGCAACGCCTGAATCCGGGAAATCACCGCTTCATCCGCCACAAGATAACCCAAACGCAAACCGGGCAGCGAAAAAAACTTCGTCATGGAACGAACCACAATCAGTTGGGGATGCGCCTTCACCCACGAAATCAGCGACCGGTCTTCCTCGGGTTCCACAAAATCCATAAAAGCTTCATCCACAACCAAAATGGTTTGATACCGTCCGGCCCGACGGAGCCATTCCAACATCCGGCCGGCGTCATACAAATGCCCGGTGGGGTTGTTGGGATAACCGATGAATAATAAGTCCACCCGTCTCAACATCCGGTCCATCTCTTCCATAGACGGCAAAAATTGCTGCTCCCAGTTGGTCACCAGATGGTCCACGGGAATGTTTCGCTTCGCGGCACATTGCCTGTATTCGACAAAAGAAGGATCCACCACCCCCACACGGGACGGCCGGAAGGACTGGATCAACAGATCAATTAACTCGGCAGCTCCGTTTCCCGGCAACACCATGTCCGCGGAAATCTGGTGAAAACGGGCGATCGCCTGTTTCAACCTGCGGCAGGCCGGATCCGGATATCTGGATAACACCGGCATTTCTCTTTCTTCAATCACCTCTTGGATCACTTCTTTGACGATTTCCGGCGGACCGTAAGGATAAATATTGGAACTGAAATCAATCCATTCATCTTGGTCTATCGCAAAAAGCTCGCTGGCCGTCAGCAAATCCCCTCCGTGTCCGAACCGCTCCAAATTTGCCATGTTTCCTCTCCCTTTCTGGTCAGACCTCATCATTTTGCGGGGCAGCAAGTCCCAAATCGGCAAATATGGCCATACCCCGGGCCAACTTCACCGCCGTCTCAAACAATGGCATCACAAGTGCCGCCCCGCTGGCTTCCCCCAAACGCATCTCTGCATGCATCAACGGTTTGAAACCCAGCTCGTCCAACAAAACGGCATGTCCCGGTTCCACTGACAGATGGGAAGCAAACAAACAGGGGCGGACTTCCGGTTTCCATTTCACCGCCGCCAAAGCGGCCGCCGTGGAAATCAATCCATCCATGATGACGGGAATCCGGTGTTCGGCCGCCCCCACATAAGCTCCCACCATGGCTGCAATCTCCAGCCCGCCGACTTTTTCCAACACCTCCAGCGGCTTCTCCGGATCGGGCCGGTGAAAATCGATCGCCCTTTGGATCACTTCGCATTTTCGCGCATACGCCTCCGGAGAAACCCCGGAGCCTTTTCCCGTCAACGACGGAACCGGTTTTCCCGTGAGCCCGGCCGCCACCGCGGATCCTGCCGTGGTATTGCCGATTCCCAATTCCCCCACAGCCAACAAGCGGACATTCCTTTCGCTCAACCGCCGGACGGTCTCTCTCCCCACTTGGATCGCTTCCAACACCTCTTGGTGGGTCATCGCCTTTTCTTTTAAAAAGTTGCGAGTGCCATTGCGCACCCGGGCGGATATCACGGATTTCGGTATTTTTTCCCGTTCACTCCCGACATCTACCACAACCAGCCCGGCGCCGGCCGCTTCCGCCAAAAGGTTCACCGCCGCTTTTCCACGGTCGAAGGTTTCCATCATCAGGCCGGTCACTTCTTTCGGATACGGGCTGACCCCTTCTTCGGTCACCCCGTGATCCCCGCAAAACACGGCTACTGCTTTTTGGCTCAAATCCGGGAACATTTCCCCCGTAATGGCGGCCAGGCGGATCATGATTTCTTCCAATTGTCCCAAGCTGCCCACCGGTTTGGTCAATTGGTCGACATGTTGTTTCATTTTGCCGGCCATTTCTTTGTCCAACGGCGGAATTTCAATCTTTTCAATCTCGTTGATCAATGTCTCCCCCCGCTTTCTACAGGTAACTTCATTCAAGGATATTATAGATGAAACAGCCGCACGAACCGGTTGTTAAAAAATTGATTGTTGAAAGATAAATTTCTTTTGTTAAAATATTCTTCAATTACCCTTTCTTTATTTCCCCGTTTCTTTGACGAGCTGAGATTAAAGTTGAGGTGAGCAAATTGAGACCACGAACATTGTTTGAGAAGGTTTGGGATTGCCATGTTATTGAGCAGGAAAAAGGAAAACCCGCCATCTTGTACATCGATTTGCATTTGGTGCATGAAGTCACCTCCCCGCAAGCGTTTGAAGGACTACGGCTTCAGGGACGCAAAGTCCGGCGGCCGGACTTGACCGTCGCCACCATGGATCATAATGTTCCCACCACCGACCGCCATCTGCCGGTCAAAGACCCGATTTCCAAAAAACAAATGGAAACCTTGGAGAAAAACTGCAAAGAATTTGGCATTTCCCTTTTCGATCTGCATCACCAAAACCAAGGAATTGTCCACGTCATCGGCCCCGAGCTCGGGCTCACCCTGCCCGGGAAAACCATCGTATGCGGGGACAGCCACACTTCCACACACGGGGCATTCGGCGCCTTGGCATTCGGAATTGGAACCAGTGAAGTGGAACACGTCTTGGCCACGCAATGCTTGCAACAACTCAAGCCCAAAACGATGCGCATCCACTTTAACGGGGACCTTCGCCCCGGAGTCACGGCCAAAGATGCCATTCTTGCCGTGATCCGCCAAATCGGCACGGACGGAGCCACCGGCTATGTGATTGAATATACCGGCAAAGCCATTGAAAAGATGTCCATGGAAGAACGGATGACGGTATGCAACATGTCCATTGAAGCGGGTGCCCGCGCCGGCATGATCGCGCCGGATGAAACCACTTTTGAATATTTGAAAGACCGCCCTTACGCCCCCAAAGGGGAAGATTTTGAAAAAGCGGTCCGGGAATGGCGGCAGCTGGCCAGCGATCCGGGCGCGATGTATGATGCATACATCGAAATCGACGCCTCATCCATTGCACCGCAGGTAACCTGGGGAACCAGCCCTGGAATGGGGACGGATATCACCGAAACCGTGCCGGACCCTTCCTCTTTCCCGACAGAAACCGAAGCCAAAGCGGCCCGGCGGGCGTTGGAGTACATGGGATTGAAACCGGGCACGCCGATATCGGAAATCGAGATTGATCAAGTATTCATCGGCTCCTGTACCAATTCACGCATTGAAGATTTGCGGGCGGCGGCCAAAGTGGTCAGAGGATACAAAGTGGCCCCGCAAGTGAAGGCCATGGTGGTTCCCGGTTCCCAACAAGTGAAACTGCAGGCGGAAAAGGAAGGATTGGACAAAATATTTTTGGAAGCCGGGTTCGAATGGCGCGAGTCGGGTTGCAGCATGTGTTTGGGAATGAATCCGGATATTTTGAAACCCGGTGAGCGATGCGCCTCCACTTCCAACCGGAACTTCGAGGGCCGGCAAGGCCGCGGTGGCAGAACCCACCTGGTCTCCCCGGCCATGGCGGCAGCAGCAGCCGTCGCCGGTCATTTTGTCGATGTGCGCAACTGGCAATACCGGGATGAGGAGGGAAAAGTCCATGCAACCACTTAAACAACATAAGGGAATCGTTTGCCCGTTGGACCGGGCCAATGTGGATACAGATGCCATCATTCCCAAACAGTTTTTAAAACGGATCGAACGGACCGGATTTGGCCAATTCCTGTTTCACGATTGGCGGTTCACCGGTGACGGAAACCCGGATCCGGATTTTGTCCTCAACCAGCCGGAATACAAGGAAGCCAGTGTGTTATTGGCACGGAAAAACTTCGGCTGCGGCTCTTCCCGCGAGCATGCCCCCTGGGCTCTTCAGGATTACGGATTTCGTGTGATTATCGCACCCGGTTTTGCGGATATTTTTTACAACAATTGTTTTAAAAACGGAATTCTTCCCGTTTCGCTTTCGGAAGAACAGGTGGACCGGCTCTTTCAAAACACCTTCAAAAAAGACGGTTACACCTTGACCATCGACTTGGAAAAACAAGAAGTGCGGGACGATGCGGGGCTTTGCTTCCGCTTTGAAATCGATCCCTATCGCCGCTTCTGTTTAATGAACGGGTTGGATGACATCGGCATCACGCTGCAATATGAAAACCAAATCGCTCAATATGAAAATGAGCTTCCCTCTTTTTACAGCGTGAAATCATAATCCATGCAAAAGGCATAGGCCGCTTTTACAGGTGGCGCTATGCCTTACTTTTCGGATTGCCGGCACGGGATTCGGGCGGATTGTTGAAGAAGCACCGCCATCGCTTTCTGAAACGTTTGTGGATCGATCAGGCCCATCGACTTTAATTCCCGGACCTCTTCCATCATCAACTCCACATCCCCCAGCTGATCCCCTGTATAGATGATGGTTCCAAATTGTTTTAACAACTGACGTACCTCGGTCATGCCACGCATCGGATGTATCCTTTCTTCTCTTGTGTTATACTGAATATGACCTCACTGAAAGAGGTGTTCTTTTTGCCTTATACAAACTTTATTCCCGTCAAACGAATGATCGGGCATTTGATCATATCCCAAAAACGGAATCATTGGGCCAGCACACTGACCACCAAAGAACTGATTTTCCAAAAACCACATTTATCCTATCACATCCTTTTAAATGATGTCATCGGCATCATTCCCTGTGAGATGAAAGGACTGCATCCACAGCCGGATCACGATTTATTGATAACTTTGAAAAATCCATCCCGTTACTATAAAATCTCAGTCCACAAATTGTTTGTCATCAACCGGAACGGTGTGTTCACCAACGGGGCAACGGATTTGATCGTACCGTTAAACCACCGTTTCTTAAAACATGTGGAAAAACATACAAATTTGACGATGTTACCTTCATAAAAAAAGAGCCTTTGTCAGGCTCTTTTTTGTTGTTGCACACTGCTTAATTGGGGAAGCGCTTTTCTCACCGCCATCACCACCGGCACGGCCAGGATCGCTTTCATCAAATCTCCCGGCAGAAAAACCAACAGAGAGGAAATCCATGTGGTTTGGTTCAGCGGAAGGTCAAGCACCGTAACCAGCCACGGAAAACCAATCAAATGAATCAAAATCACTCCGCCGACGACATGGGCCAATCCGAGTTTCCAAGCATTGAGTGTGTCCTTTCGGATCCATCTTTCCACCATCCAACCGGTCAATCCGGCGGCAAACACCCAGCTGATGATGTAACCTCCCGTCGGACCGGCCAGAGCGGCGATACCGCTTTTTCCCCCGCTTAAAACCGGCGCTCCGGCGACGACCAAGGCAATAAAGACGACCATGGAAATCATTCCCCGCCGGGCTCCCAGCACGGATCCCGCCAGCATCACCACAAGGGTTTGCAAGGTAATCGGAGCCGGGCCGATATGAACCGCAAATGCCCCGCTGACCGCAAGCATGGCAACAAACATGGCCATCCATGTCATATCCCGCACCTTCAAAGCAGATCGACGCATCAGCTAACCCCATTTCGATAAATGATTTCTCCTCTTTACAATAGCGATCCCTGCTTTTATTGTCAACTCCAATTATCGATATGGTTTACATTTGGCTTTTGACCGGCACTTGAGTCATCCGCCCTTCCTCTCTCCCGGCTGCAGCCATATGATATACAACCTGGCTTCGCGGATGGGGAGTGAAATGGATGCCTGATGGAAAGTTAAAAAAACAACGTGTATCGTCCGCTTCACCTGCACAACATCCGGCAAACATCTTTGTGCCGGTCTGTCGCCGAGTCCGGAGAGGGGTGGTTTCCATCATCACCCAAGAAAAAAGCCCGGGGACTTATCTTCCGCTTCCCAAAAATTTGCTTCACCTGTTTGTCCCCGGACTGAACGATTCCCCGGTCCCTCCCAAAAACCATTTTGGCTCCGGGTTTATCATTCACCCGCAAGGCTACATTTTGACCAATGCCCATGTCATCAAAAATGCTTCACGCATTGACGTAAAGTTGGATCATTTCCAAAAACGGTTTACCGGGATGCCGGTTTGGACCGATGACAAACGCGATTTGGCCGTCCTCAAAATCAAATCCCCGCGTCCGTTACCCGCATTGTCCCTGGGAACATCCCGGGATGCCGACATCGGGGAATGGGTGTTGGCGGTCGGCAACCCTTTTGGCTTGGAACACACGGTCACATTGGGGATCATCAGCGGCAAAAACCGGCCGCTTAAAGTCGGGCGGCGTTATTATAAAAACGTGATTCAAACCGATGCTGCCATCAATCCGGGAAACAGCGGCGGACCTTTGATCAACATCCAGGGAAAAGTGATCGGGATGAACACACTGATCATTTATCCCTCCCAATGTCTCGGATTCGCCATTCCCATGGAAGAGATCCGCCCGCATATCAAGCGCTATTTGCCCCAATGATGCCAGAGTCAAACACTGAGGGTTTGCTCCTTTTTCCCTTTGTTTTTCATATTCCAAAGCACAGAACCGGTCCACAAAACCAAAATGATTGCGTAAACCCCCCATTGTCCGGTGGAGGGAACCTTCAAAAATTTCAACACCGGTCCCACATTGACCAGAACAATGAAACCGCCGACCAACACGCCCAACAAATGGGACGGGATCACCCGCACCAGCCATGCCGCGATCGGCGCTGCCACGACTCCGCCAATCACGATGGCTGCCACCCAGTAAACGTGAAAAGTTTCCCAACCGAGAAAGAGCAAAAACCCCAAGGAGGCGGAAACAGCCACAATAAATTCACTTGTATCCACCGTGCCAATCACTTTTCTGGGCGTGACAGCATCTCTTGCCAACAACATGGGGGTTGTAATCGGTCCCCATCCCCCGCCTCCGACCGCATCAAAAAATCCTCCCGCCAATCCGAGCGGAATCAAATAAGTATTGGATAAATTCGTTTTTTTGGCTTTCCACGAGGAAACCGTGATATACCGACAAACAATATAAATCCCCATCAGCATTAAAAACAAAGAAATAAAAGGTTTGATCCGGTCTCCCGGTATGCCGCTTAAAAAAGCGGCTCCCGCAAAAGCACTGACACCTCCCGGAACAGCCAGTTTGAAGAGGATTTTTCTGTCCACATTTCCAAACCATAAATGGGATGCGCCGGAGACAGCGGTCGTCGCCACTTCCGCCAGATGAATCGATGCCGAAGCCACTGCAGGAGCCACCCCGAAAAACAACAGCAAAGAGGCAGAAGTTGCCCCGTAAGCCATTCCCAGCGACCCGTCGATCAACTGCGCGAAAAAACCGACAATGCCAAGAACCAGGAGTTTTTTCATAAATGCCCCCCTTAAACAAGCATTCATTTTTGAAACGGATGAAAGGGGAGCGCCGCATCAGGCAAGCTCCCGCCCACATGTTTTACACCCCCACTTTATTCCGGAGCCCCTCAATTAATACTTCCACCACTTCGGGACGGGAAAATTCCGGAGGCGGCGCAATTCCTTCCGACAACATCTTTCTCACTTTCGTTCCGGAAAGAATGACATGATGTTCTCCATCATGCGGACAAGTTTTGTACGAAGCCATGCCGGCACACTTTTTACAATAAAAGCTGTGTTCAAAAAAGAGCGGGTTGATCCCCAGTTCCTCTGCAGTAAAATTGGAGAAAATTTTCTGCGCATCATAGGTGCCGTAATAATCGCCGACCCCGGCATGGTCCCTTCCCACGATAAAATGAGTACAGCCGTAGTTTTTGCGCACCAAAGCATGAAGGACGGCTTCACGGGGACCGGCATAGCGCATGGCCGCCGGATAACCTCCCAAGAAGACCCGGTTTTCCGGATAGTAATGTTTTAAAATCACTTCATAGCTTTTCATGCGGACATCCACCGGAATATCATCGGCTTTCGTTTGTCCGACCAACGGATGCAGAAACAGTCCGTCCACCGTCTCCAAAGCCGATTTTTGGATGTACTCATGGGCACGGTGCACCGGATTTCTCGTTTGAAACCCGACCACCTTTTTCCACCCGCGCTTTTGGAAAATCTCCCGCGTTTCGGCCGGATCGAACAGCCGGTCTTCAAACGGATATTTCGGGCGTTCCAGCAACCAGATGTCCCCGCCCAGGTTTAACGGCGATTGACGGAACAGATTTTTCACCCCCGGATGGGCTTCCTCTTCCGTCTTGTAAACCAACCGGGCTTCTTTGCGCAAATCGACACGGTAAAGCTCTTCCACCTGGACAACTGCAATGATTTTTTGTTCTTTATCGAGCAAGGAAACATACTCCGCCCCGGCAATCTCTTTTTCCCGCTCTATTGGAACAGGCAAGGTCACCGGAATGCTCCAGACCGTTCCGTCCGACAATCGCATGGTTTCACAGACTGACCGGTAGTCTTTTTCTTTTAAAAAACCGGTCAAAGGTGAGAAAACCCCGGTGGCAATGCAAAGCAAATCCGACACGGTGCGGTTGGAAACGGGGAGCTTCGGAAAATGCCCCGCCCGACTCAACCAAACTTGTTTTTCCTCTCCTGTCAAAACGCGGTTTACCAACACGCCTCCGTGTGGTGCGATCAAATCTCCCATGATGTATACTCCTCTCCAAGCATTTTCATCGAGCCCTCTCCCCGGGGGGATTCCCGGTCAATGCGGATTGAAAAGATCCCGCGATTCAAGCGCCCCCGGCGCCAAAGCGGAATGGAATGAGATGAGCGTGCTTTTTGGAAAAATGGTGAATCAATTGACCGGACTGTTATGAAGCCCGCATTCAATTTTGTTGGTCCCCGACCAGCGTCCGGCTCGCGGATCTTCCCCGGGACGGACCGGGCGTGTGCACGGCTGGCAACCGATGCTCGGATACTGCCTGTCATGCAACGAATTGTACGGAATTTGATGATCATGAATATAAGTCCAGACTTGTTTGGTGTTCCAGAAAGCCAGGGGATTCAGCTTGAGCAACCCAAACCCTTGATCCCACTCCACCACCTGCGTATGGGCACGGGTGGGGGCTTGTTCACGCCGGATTCCGGTGATCCATCCCTGGTAGTTTTTCAACACTTTTTTCAAAGGCTCAACTTTGCGGAGCTTACAACATAAATCAGGATTTCTTTTCCACAGTTCGCCGCCGTATTTCTCCGCTTGTTCCTCCAACGTGAGTTCGGGCGAAATGCGGATGAATTCTTTTTGGTATTTCTCGGACAGCCGGTCCCGGACTTCATAGGTTTCCTGAAAGTGCAGGCCGGTGTCGAGATAAAAAATGTCCAATTCCGGATCGACTTTGAATGCCATATCCACCAAAGCCACGTCTTCATATCCGAAACTGCAAGCCAACACCAACCGGGAAACCCCCAGTTGTTCCACTCCCCAACGGATGATTTCCTGAGGATGGAAGTCTTTCAACTCTTCTGCCACGATTTTGATTTGTTCCGGATTCCATCTTTCTTCTCCACTCAATGTCGGCCAATACCGTTCCCGGGTCATTTGTCGTTCTCCTTTCTTTCGGATCCGTTTAATACATATCCGGTTCCTTGGCGAACCCTTTTTTTCTCTTCAATCACCCACTCTTTGACCGCAGGCGTTTTGATCGTGTAGCGTTCCAACTCTTTTTCCGCATATTCGAAAGCTTTTTCCTCCGTCGGCGCCAGAACGATGACGTTGTAAGAACCGTCCGGTTCTTTCTCCGCCACCAAGCGGTACAGATACAATTCCCGGCTCATACAGCAGGCACCACCCGCTGGCGGATCTCATCAAACTGTTTCTGAATCGCTTCGATTCCGGCACGTTTCACAAAGTCGCCGAATTTCTCCCCTTCTTTCCGTTCGCGTTTGTAGAAAAGAATGATTTCTTTTAACACAGGCGCCACATATTCTTTGGTGACCCGTCCCTTTAACTGCGTGTTAAACTTTCCTTGTCCGTATAAATGCCCGCCGACCGAGATGGTGTAAGCTTCCACCATTCCTTGGGCCGTTTTCGCCTTCCCGCCCATGAGACCGATGTCGGCAATTTGTTGTTGCCCGCAGGAATTGGGACAACCGTTGATATGAATCCGGATCGGTTCGTCCAACCGGATCTCCTGGTCCAGAAAGTTGACCACTTCTTTCAAAAACCCTTTGGTTTCGGTCAGCGCCAGATTGCAAAACTCAATGCCCGTGCAGGAAACGGCATACCCCTCAAACGTTTTTGGAAACGGGCTCAGCCTTTTCAAGAGAGGCTCTTTCAACAGGTCCTCCACTTTGTCATCCGGCACATCGGTCAGAATCACATTTTGCGTGTTGGCGGTACGCAACGAGCCGGATCCGTAACGGTCCGCCAGATCGGCCAAACCGTCAAACTCATCTGCTGACGTGCGCCCCAACGGAATGTTTAACCCGACATAGTTCAGCCCCGGCTGTTTTTGCGGGTGAACCCCGGTGAAGTAACCGGCGTTCCAACCGGCGATTTTATCTTCACCCCGGGACGGATACTCACCGATATACTCTTTCAAGATTTCCAAAAAATGCTCCGGCCCCCAATCCGCAACCAAAAACTTCAGGCGCGCTTTATGCCGCTTTTTCCGGTATCCGTAATCGCGGAACACTTTTGTCACGCCGACCGCCACATCGACAACCTGTTCGGGACGGACGAAAAGATCCAGCTGCTGAGCCAAATGCGGCCGGTTGGAAAGCCCTCCCCCCACCCAGACATGGAAACCGACCGTCTCTTTGCCATCCAACATTTTCAATGCCGGTGTAAACGAAAGATCGTTGATCTGGGCATGAGCCGGATTGTAGACACTGGATGAGACAGAAATTTTGTATTTTCTGGGCAAGTTGGAAAATTCCCGATTTAACAGCAACTTTTCATTCAGTTTGGCAACGATGGGACGGGTGTCCACCAACTCATGCGGATCGATTCCGGCCAGCGGGTTGCCGGTGATGTTACGGGGGCAATCGCCACAAGCTTCAAAGGTGTAAAGACCGACTTCTTCCAAACGACGGAAGATATCCGGAAGATTTTCCACTCGAATCCAATGATATTGAATCGCTTGGCGTGTCGTCACATCGATCAGCCCGCGACCGTACTCCCTCGACAAGCCGGCCACCACCCGCACCTGCCGGCTGTTTAAAATCCCGGAAGGAACACGGATGCGGATCATAAAATAGCCGTCTTTTTTCGGGCGCTGTTGATAGACTCCCGCCCACTTGAACAAAGCAAATTTTTCCTCGGGAATCGATTCAAATCCCTTCTTAGAATAAATATGAATAATCTCGTCGATAATGTCTAAACCATCCTGCTCCAACTTTTGCAATTCGAACGGATTCAACTGTTCCGGATTGTTCGCCCAAGGCCAATGGTTTTTCATCCCCGCTTCCACTCCTTCGTTCTCCTTGAAAATAAAAAAATCCCTTTTCCATGAGGGAAAAAGGGATCCATACCACTTGCCTTTTTCTCCTCATATTCGAACAGTGACTGTTCTCTGGATTTGGCACCAAGCCGCGCGGCCGGTTGCCGAGGGTTCATCGGGCCAGTCCCTCCGCCTCTCTTTATGAGGATATTCCTAAACCATAAATACCTATCAAATAACTATGTTTTAATTGCTTGAAATTAGATTAACAAATTACTCCCGTTATTGTCAACCATTTCAGAAGAATCCTTTTGTCTTGAAAAATCAAGGCTTTGGACTGCCTGCGAAACCGCCTGTTTAAGGCATGCATCCCGGTTCGTCTTTTTCAAAAAACGCACTTTGATTACAATAGAAGAGATGATTCAAAAAAAGGGGGAAACCGGATCATGGAAATCGTCGTCTATCTTGCAGGTCAAATTCATGACGACTGGAGGGCAAAACTGCGCCAAAAAGCTGAAGAACGGGGCCTGCCCGTCATTTTTAAAGGGCCGCAGGAAAATCACAGCCGTTCGGATGACATCGGCGAACAGATCAAAGGAAAACAGCCCAATGCGGTTTACCGGGATCAAGCCGCTTCGGAACTGAACAATTTGCGCACCCGGGTTTGGATGGAAAAAGCCGACATCGTCATCGCCTTGTTTGGCGAAAAATACCGGCAATGGAACACCGCAATGGATGCATCGTTGGCAATTGCCTTAAACAAGCCCCTGATTTTGGTGCGTCCGGAAAGCTTGCACCATCCGTTGAAAGAAATCAGCCAGCGGGCACAAGTGACGGTCGAAACCGTCGATCAGGCCCTGGATGCCCTGGCTTATATCTTTGAAGAATGAGACAGGAAAGGGAGGCGGTTTTCCGCCTCCCTTTTCACGGTTTTTCACATTTTTTCCGCCGGGGGTTACGATCGGGTCAGCCGGGCCGGTGTATCATCAAACACAATAAAATTCAGATTGATATTTAACAGCATGACATCTTTTCCGGTCTCCTGATCCCGCAAAATAAAATAATCCCTGCCCACTTGGCGCAACACCCCGCTGAACACCCGGTTCCTCCATTCCTCGCTCCCTTCATAAGTCATATAAGCCGTCACTCGTTTTCCGATATTGCTTTGCAACAAGTCTTCCGAGAATCTGCGGTCCTGTCTTTGGGGCTGTCCTTGTTCCGGTTGCCTTTGACTGACTTGCGCATCGGAATAAAACGGATACGGAGCATGATATGGATAAGACCAATACACCATTTGTTTCCCTCCAGTTCTTAAAATTGATAAACAGCCGGACAATCCGAAGCTTCAGGAATATAAAAACAATGGCTTTTGTATCTCCCGGAATGTGTCTGATTAAACCAGGTTGCCGGACATTCCCCCGTTGGCCGGAAAAACCACAAGGCCCGTTTGGCGGGATCAAAACGCTGTCCCTGAATGGCCTTTCGGGCCAACCGAATATCCTGCTGGCGGGCCGGTTGATAAAAATACGGCATTTGCACGGCTTCAAAACCGCCTGGGGATTGGAAAACCATCTGTTGCAGGTTACGGATCCCCTCAAAATCGAGACAGTTGGCAATCACCCGGTTGACACCCACATTGCCAACCAGCAACATCCCCATTTGCCCGTCCCCTTCCGCTTCCGCCCGCATCAATCTGGCCAACAGCTTGACATGTGATTCCGGGGCCTGAATAACCGCCATACCATCCCCCCTGAGACCAACATATGCCCCCCTGCCCCAAAAAAGAACCGGTCAATTCTTTCGGAAAATAGAAATAACTTTTGGAAAGAACACTTCTTTTGGTGTATTCTGAATATAGGAGGTGACCGGCTTGCTTCCCCTGTTCAACAACCGAACCGACCGCTGTTGCCAACTTTCCTGGAAGTTTCGGAAGTTACGCCGCAAATGGCGTCATCACTGGCTGTGGATCCCCTTTTTCATCCCCGTCTGGATTTACGAACAAGTCCGGCTGGGTTTCTTCCCGTTTATTCATTTCCAACTTCTCCACACTTGCAACCCTTGGGAACGGAAACTGTATTACGCGCTTTATTCCAAATTCGGGCGTGACGTCAAAATCCGCTATCCCATTCACCGTCATCGGGTGGCAATCGCCATTCCCAAATACAAACTGGCTTTGGAATGCGACGGGGACACGGTGATCCGTCCCAAAAAACAACTCCGATTTCAAACGAAAAAACATGATTTGGGAAAGCAAGGCTGGAAAGTGATGCGCTTTTCGCGTCGCCGCCTGTCCGGGGAAATGGACCAAGTCATCCGGGAAATTACAGAATATACAAATATCATGAAAAAAAGAAAATCCCCGGGGCAATTCACATGACAAGCGGTCGCATCCGGTCGCGGGGGGCGGAAAAAGGGGCCCGGTCGGCTTTTCACAAGGAGGGAACCTTCCATGATTCAAGGCTTGTATGAAGTTCATTTTCAAGTGGAAGATCTGGACCGTTCCGTCGAATTTTATCAAAAACTGGGGCTGACTCCGGCCTGGAGAAATGATGTTGTCGCTTTTATGTGGATTGAACCCGAAAAAAGCTGGCTGGGCCTCTGGCAAAAGCCCGGCGGGAACCATGTATTCGCCAAACACATCGCCTTTCGCATCAACTTTCAGGATATGCCCGAAGCCATCCGCTGGCTCAAGGAAAAAGGGATCGAACCGGTAAAAGACGGGCGTTTTGAACCGGTCGAGCCCGTGGTGCGCCCGTTTCAAAGAAACGCTTCTCTGTATTTTGAAGATCTGGACGGCCATAATCTGGAACTGATCTGCACCATCCCCGATGACATTTCCCCGGGTCTTCCGAAAATGTATTGGAGCGAATGGGAAAAACTTCGCGCAAAAAAATAAACCTCCCGCTGAAACGGCGGAACCCTCTTAAAAATCGACAAGCTTGCACCGGCTGATATCATAGAAGAAGAACTCCCGAACCTGCCCCAAAAAAGGAGGAAAATAAAAAGATGCCCGAGATAATTGAAGTAAAAAATCCAGCCACCGGAGAATTGATCCAAAAAGTGAAAGCCCATACCGAAGAGGAAATTACCGGGGCCATCCGGAAAGGACACGAAAGTTTTTCCGCCTGGTCCAAAACCAATGCCCATGAACGCTCCCGCTTGCTCCGGGCATGGTCAGATCGCATTCAAAAAAACAAGGAAAACATCGCACGAATCATGACGCTGGAAAGCGGAAAACCGCTGACCGAATCTCTTGCGGAGGTCGACTATGCCGTCAGTTATATTGATTGGTACGCCGAAGAAGCCAAACGGCTGTATGGCCGGACCATTCCCGCCCACACTGGATCGAAACGGATTGTCGTCACCCGTCAACCCGTCGGTCTGGTGGCGGCCATCACGCCTTGGAATTTTCCCGCGGCCATGATGACCAGAAAAGCCGCACCCGCTCTGGCAGCCGGCTGTACGTTTATTGTAAAACCGGCAGAAGAAACGCCGTTGACCACCATGGAACTGGTCAAATTGGCGCATGAAGCCGGCATCCCGGAAGGGGTCATCCAATACGTCAACGGGTTGGGGCCTTTCATCGGCAAACTCTTTACCGACAGCCCCCGGATTCAAAAAATCTCCTTTACCGGCTCCACCGAGGTCGGAAAGTTGCTGATGAAAAACAGTGCCGCCACCGTCAAGCGCATTTCCATGGAGCTGGGCGGCCATGCTCCCGTCATTGTGGCCGAAGATGCCGACCTCGAGCTTGCCGTCCGGCAAACCATCCTTTCCAAATTCCGAAACGCCGGGCAAACCTGCATTTGCGCCAACCGCCTGCTGGTTCACGAAAGCATCGCCGAAGCCTTCTCCCAAAAATTAGCGGACAGCGTGCGGAAATTAAAAGTCGGCAACGGCCTGGATGAAGAGACCGACGTCGGTCCGGTCATCAACGAAAAAAGCTTTGACAAAATCAAGGAACAGATCGAAGATGCCGTCCAAAAAGGTGCGCGCGTGCTGTGCGGAAACACTTACAGAGCCGACCGCGAACTAGGGTATTTCTTTGTCGATCCGACCATCCTCGGCCATGCCAAGCCCGACATGAAAATCATGCAGGAAGAAACATTCGGACCGGTTCTTCCCATCCTGTCCTTCAAAAGCCTGGAAGAAGCCGTGGAGATTGCCAACAGCACCCCTTACGGCCTGGCGGCTTATTTCTTCACCAATGATTATCGCACCGGCATTTACTTGAACGAACATCTGGATTTCGGCATTATCGGCTGGAACGATGGAGCACCGTCTGCTGCTCATGCCCCGTTTGGCGGAATGAAAGAAAGCGGCATCGGCCGGGAAGGCGGCTTGGAAGGAATGGAACCGTATTTGGAGACGAAGTATTTATCCATCGGAAATCTGTAAAAATGTAAAAGGCCCGAAAAAAAGCCGGTTGACATGAACAATCAATCGGCTTTTGGCATGATGTCTTCTTTTTTACGTTTTTCATCATTCGTTTGATTTATTCCAAATTGCTGTGGCGTCGGACGGCTTTATCATGAGCCACTTCTTTCATCCTTCCATATTCCAGGCATACGGCATCCAGCAAAATATGGACACTTTGGTCAAACAGCGATCCCAGAGGTTGAATGGTTTTCAATTCCTTGGCGCGCCGGTGCTTGGTTGCCGCCGGAACACGGAGGATCTTCACGTCCGTTTGTGCAAGGGGGGGACGCATCATCGGTCGTCACGGCAATCACCCTGCACCCGATGGATTGGGCTTTCTCCGCTGTCCAAACCACATGACGGGTGGTGCCCGATCCCGAAACGGCAACCAGCCAGTCCCCCGCTTCAATGGACGGCATAATCGTTTCGCCTGCCACATACACCTTGGCACCCAAGTGCATCAGCCGCATGGCAAACGATTTGGCCATGAATCCGGAGCGGCCTTCCCCCACGACAAAGATCCGCCCGGCCTTTTGCAATGCCACGGCGATTTCTTTGATTTCTTCTTCTTTCACCTGCCGGATCACCGCGTCCACTTCTTTTAAAATGGCTTGAGCTGTCGACATGGCTTATTACCCCTTTACAATGGCCTGTTTCAACTGTCTGGCCGCCTCTTTTGGATTCTCCGCTTTGGTGATGGCGGTGCCGACAATCACCACCGAAGGATGGAAGGACTTTCTCAACTTCCCCAAGAAACTTAGCGTAATCCCGCCTGCTGTCGCCCATCTCACCGACGGAACCGGAATCGCCGCACACTTTTCCCTTTCAGGCCGCACCCCTTCTTCCTGCTCATCCTTGCTCACATGCAGGCAAAAAACGGCCTCATCGTATTTTAATAACTCTCTTACTTGATCTTCCGGGGTGTTCAACAAATCAACCATCACCGTCTTGCCATGGCGGCGTGGCACATCCATGCAGGTCTCGATGGTAACCAGCGGTGCCACTCTTGCAAATTCTGCATTCACCCTGCGCATCGAATTGATTTTTTATCAATTTTAAATATTTTTCAATCCATTTTTTATTGTTATAATTAACTTAATTATTAATTTTTATTTTTAGCCGTGTTAAAAGAAACCGGAAAACATCCAGCCCGCCTTCTGTGTCTTCTACAGATCCGGACAAGATTCTGCGCATTCCCGCAGCTGCCCGGGGCGTTCATCGGATGCAATGATCGGAGGCTCCAACGGAAGGAACAGGAGGAGAACAGATGGCCGTTTTGTCACTGATATTTTTGCAGATCATTCTGCCGCTGTTGATTCTGCTGGCTGTTGGTGTGATTTTGCAAAAAATCTTCGCCTTGCATTTAAAATCCTTTTCCAAGCTGTTAACGTATTGCCTCTTGCCGGCCAACACGTTCGTCAATGTCTACCAAAGCCGCATGCCGCTGGCGATTTTCGGGCAAATCATCTTGTTTTTGCTGTTGTTTTCCACTTTCTCCATCTCCTTTACCGAAATCATCAGCCGGGTCACGAAGATGGACCGGAAAACGGCGGCCACCTATAAGAACAGTGTGGTTTTGATGAATTCGGCCAACTATGGGATTCCAGTCAGCCAGATGGTTTTCCATGCCAATCCGCTGGGAGTTTCCATTCAATTGTTTGTGATGATTTTTCAAAACCTGCTCACCTTCACCTACGGGATTTTCAACTTGGTGAGCGCCAAAAGCGGAGTGCAATCCGTGATCAAAGAGCTGTTAAAACTCCCCATGTTGTATGCGCTCCTGCTCGGTCTTATCTGTTCCGGTTTTCAGATCGAAATTCCCTCCATCCTGTGGGGGCCGGTCGGGAACATGGCCAACGCGTTTCTGGCAGTCGCTTTGATCACGCTCGGCGCACAAATCGCCACCATCCGGCCCGGCAAACTCCATCCGATTTTGTACCTGAGCACTTTTTCCCGGTTGGTGATCGGGCCCGGTGCCGCACTCGGCATCATCTTCCTGCTGGGGTTGGACGGCACGGTCGCACAATCCTTGTTTATCGCCAGTTCCTTCCCCACTTCACGAAACAGCTCCATTTTGGCTTTGGAATACAACAACCATCCCGATCTGGCTGCACAGGCCGTCTTGATCACCACCTTGCTCAGCACAATGACGGTCACGCTGGTGGTTTATCTCGCCGGAATCCTTTTTCCGGTCACCACTTGACAGGAGGGGCAAATGATGCTTGCACTCACGGGTTACCTGATGGTCTTTTTGTTTATGTACCTGATCATGTCGAAAAAGATGCCCACACTCATTGCACTGATGATCATCCCGGTCCTTTTTGCCGTATTCACCGGACATGCTTCCGAAATGGGCCATATGGCTTTGGAGGGAATCAAAGATTTGGCACCGACCGGGATCATGCTTTTGTTTGCGATTCTTTATTTTGGCATCATGATTGATGCCGGCTTGTTTGACCCCATCGTAACCAGAATCTTAAAGGCGGTGAAAGGAGATCCGGCAAAGATCGTCATGGGGACGGCCGTCCTTGCACTGGTCGTTTCCCTGGACGGGGACGGCACCACCAGTTACATGATCACCGTTTCCGCCTTTCTTCCGCTGTACCGGCGTTTAAACATGAATCCGCTGATCCTGCCGGGGATCACCGTAATGTCGGTCAGTTTGACCAATATGGTGCCATGGGGAGGACCCACCGCCCGTGCGGCCGCCGCATTGGGCGTGGATGCCGGCGATGTGTTCGTCCCTTTGATTCCTTCCATGATCGGCGGGGCCGTTTGGATCCTCTTCACCGCATTTTGGTTGGGGCGCCGGGAAAGAAAGCGGCTGGGAGTGATCCCCCTGGATGAAAAGGGCATCAAAAACCTGCAAAAAGAATCCTCCCCTGAAGGGGACACTTCCTTGAAACGCCCGAAACTGCTGTGGGCCAATGCCATCTTGACCGTTCTTTTGCTCATCGGCCTGATCAAAGGCATTATGCCGCTGCCGGTGTTGTTTATGCTCGCCTTTTCCCTTGCCGTCATGATCAACTATCCCGATCCCGAACAGCAAAAAGAACGGCTCGCATCCCATGCCGGAAACGCCCTTGCCGTTGTCTCCCTGGTCTTTGCCGCCGGCATTTTCACGGGGATCCTCTCGGGCACCAAAATGGTGGACGCCATGGCTTCCAGCCTGATCTCCATCATTCCGGACTCTTGGGGACCGGCTTTTCATCTCATCATTGCGGTGACCAGCATTCCGTTCACCTTTTTCATGTCCAACGATGCTTACTATTTCGGCGTGGTTCCCATTTTGGCTGAAGCCGCCGCTTCCTACGGTTATTCTGCCGTCGAGATCGCCCGGGCATCATTGCTGGGGCAACCGGTTCACTTGTTAAGCCCGCTCGTGCCCGCCACTTACCTTTTGGTGGGGATGTCAAAAGTCGACTTTGGGGAATTTCAGCGCTTTACAATCCTTTGGGCCATCGGCACGGCAATGGCTACGATCATCACCGCCTTGGCCACCAAAGTCATCTTTTGAACCGGGGACCGGGACGGCCGGCTCTACAGACGGATCTGGTATTTTTTCAGCTTTTTGTAGAGTGTCACCCGGGATATCCTTAATTTTCTGGCAGCTTGGGATTTGTTGCCGGCCGTCTCTTTTAATGCCTGTTCAATCAACTGTTTCTCCATGTGATCTTTTTCACCGGACAAGCTGCGGGGGTTTTCCGCACCACGCTCCGAAAAAGACGGGGCATCCGGATGTTGAAAAAAGCTGACCAAATCTTCTTTTTGGATCACCGGTTTTTCCGACAGGATCACGACCCGTTCCATCAGATTGCGCAGTTCCCGCACATTTCCCGGCCATGGATGCTGAAGCAAAACCGGCATGGCATCCGGCTGGATTTCGGGAACCGGCACTTGATACCGGCTGGCAAATTGCTCCAAAAAATATTGCGCCAACAGGGGGATATCCTCCACCCGCTCTCTTAAGGGAGGCATGGTCAGCTGAATGACGTTTAACCGGTAATACAAATCGGAACGGAATTTTTTTTCTTCCATCAGCTTGTTAAGATCCTGATTGGTCGCGGCGATAAACCGGACATCCACTTTTCTCCCCTTGGAATCCCCGATGCGGTAAAGGACTTGCTCTTGCAACACCCGGAGCAACTTCACCTGCATCTCCAACGGAAGCTCTCCCACTTCATCCAAAAACAGGGTGCCGCCGTGGGCCATTTCAATTTTTCCGGGTTTTCCTTTTTTCTGTGCCCCGGTGAAGGAACCGCCTTCATACCCGAACAATTCACTTTCAAACAAAGCGTGTGGAATCGCCCCGCAATTCACGGGGATAAACGGCCCTTTTCTCCGTGCGCTGGCTTCGTGGATGGCCCGGGCGCAAATTTCTTTCCCGGTTCCGCTTTCCCCCAGAATCAATGTGGTTGCGTCCGCTTTGGCACTTTTATTGGCAATTGCGATCGTTTTTCGGAGGGCTTTGCTTTTTCCGATCAATTTGGAAAAGGGAAGGATCTCCTGATCCGTGTGAACGCGTTGCCTCAATTCCTGCAGCTCCCGGGATGTCGTGATCAGGTTTTCATTCAATTTCACCAACTGGGTGATGTCCCGTTCGACCGACACCGCTCCAATCAATTCCCTGTTCCCGTCAAAAATGGGGCTGGTATTGATGACAACATGTTTGTCATGGCGAGGGCGATGATATTTATTTTTCACTTTTTTCTTTGTTTTCAGGACCTTCAAAACCATTAAATCGTCATGGAAAAAGAAATCCGTGATTTTTTTGCCCAGGATCTCCTCTTTTTTAATGTTGTAAGTCTCTTCCGCCGCTTCATTCCAAAAAATCACATTCATCTTTTTATCCACAATCGTAATCGCATCATCTTCCGTCGACAACACCGCCTGCAAATAAAAGTGATGAGGATTTGTCACTTTCCCCGCCCCTTTCGGCTCAATGTGGATGAATCCGACTGTAAGCAGGTGTTAACCCTGTTTACAATATTGTTAATAATATTTTACACATTAACAAGATTATCAGCAAATGAAATCGCTTCCAGACAAATGAAAACAACATGATTAAACCGGTTTCATTTTGTTGGCACATTCCTTGCATAGAAAAAGGGCAAAGCATTTTTTCTTGAGTCATTGATTCATTTTTAAAATCATTGATCTTTTAAAGGAGGTTTTCTCATGGTTGTCCCTTACAAACATGAACCTTTTACCGATTTCAAGGATCCGGCTAATCGCGAGGCATTTGAAAAAGCTTTGCAAAAAGTCCGCAGTGAACTTGGAAAAGAATATCCGCTGGTCATCAACGGCGAACGGATTTACACCGAAGATAAATTGGTTTCCGTCAACCCCGCCAACAAAGATCAAGTGATCGGAAAGGTTTCAAAAGCAACCAAAAAACACATTGACCAGGCATTTGAAGCAGCGAACGAAGCCTTTAAAATTTGGCGGAAAATGTCCCCGGAAGCCCGCGCCAACGTGCTCTTTAAGGCCGCTGCCATCACCCGTCGCAAAAAGCATGAAATTTCCGCATGGCTCGTCTACGATGCCGGAAAACCCTGGGATCAAGCCGATGCGGATACGGCCGAAGGCATTGACTTTTTGGAATACTACGGAAGACAAATGCTGGAAATTGCCAAAGGGGAAAAAGTAAACAGCCGTCCCATTGAACAAAACACCTTGTTTTACCAGCCGATGGGACCGGGCGTCACGATTCCGCCGTGGAACTTCGCCTTTGCCATTGTATGCGGAACGACCGTCGCCCCCATCGTTGCCGGAAACCCGGTTCTGATGAAACCGTCGGAAAACACCCCCGTCGTCGCTTACAAAGTCGTGGAAATTTTGGAAGAAGCCGGTCTCCCCAAAGGCGTGCTCAACTTTGTCCCGGGAGATCCCGCGGAAATCGGGGACTATCTGGTTGACCATAAAGACACACACTTCATCAACTTTACCGGTTCCAGAGCCACCGGTGTCCGCATCTATGAACGCGCTGCCAAGGTGCAGGAAGGTCAGACCCACCTGAAACGGGTGATTGCGGAAATGGGAGGCAAGGACACGATCATCGTGGACAAAGATGCAGACTTGGAATTGGCTGCCGATGCCATCGTCTATTCTGCCTTCGGATTCTCCGGACAAAAATGTTCCGCCTGCTCCCGGGTCGTGGTTCATGAGGATGTTTACGACGAAGTGATCGAAAAAACGGTTCAGCGCACCAAAGCGTTGACAGTGGGAAATCCGGCGGAAGAAGATGTGTACATGGGTGCCGTGATCAATCAAAAACAATTTGACAAAATCAAAAGCTACATTGAAATCGGCAAAACCGAAGGAACCCTTGTCTACGGCGGACAAACGGATGATTCCAAAGGATATTTCGTCCACCCGACAATCTTCAAAGATGTGGATCCCAAAGCCCGCATCATGCAGGAAGAAATTTTCGGCCCGGTGGTTGCGTTCACCAAAGCCCGTGATTTTGATGAAATGCTGGAAATCGCAAACAACACGGAATACGGTTTGACCGGAGCCGTGATTTCGAATAACCGGGAACATCTGGAACGGGCAAGATATGAATTCCATGTCGGAAACCTTTACTTTAACAGAGGATGCACCGCGGCCATTGTCGGTTATCAGCCTTTCGGCGGATTCAAAATGTCCGGTACCGATTCCAAAGCAGGAGGCCCTGACCACCTGAAATTATTCATGGAAGCAAAAACGGTTTCCGAAACGTATTGATCGCAGATCGGAAACAGATGAAAGGGATGGGGGCTGTGCAGAAATTGTTGCGTAATTTTTTCATCCGTTTATCTACCAATAAATTTTTAAACCAAAGCGCCCGGAAATGGGGATTTCGCTTGGGGGCCGAACGGTTTGTGGCCGGCACGGACATTGAAAGCGTCACACGCACCATCAAAAAGATGAATCAACAAGGCATCAGCTGTACGGTAGATAACCTGGGGGAATTTGTCTTTCACAAAGAAGAATCCATCCAAGCCAAAAACCAAATCATCGCGATGCTCAATAAAATCAATGAAGAAAATCTGGATTGCCATGTCTCGGTCAAATTGACCCAGTTGGGGCTGGACATCGATCAGGACTTTTGCATTGGAAACATGAAAGAGATCCTGGACATCGCCGCCCGATACGACATTTTCATCAACATTGACATGGAAGACTACATTCACTTCCAACCGACCATCGACGTTTTAAAAACATTGCTGAAAGACTATAACAATGTGGGAACCGTGATCCAAAGCTATTTGCGATGCGCGGAAGAAGTGACGGATGAACTCCGGGATGTCCGCCTCCGGATCGTCAAAGGAGCGTATAAAGAAAGTCCGGATGTCGCCTTTCAATCCAAAGAGGATATTGACCGGAACTTTTTGAAACTGGCCAAGAAAAGACTGACCGGACCGGCTTTCACTTCCATTGCCACGCATGATCACCGGATCATCGGCGAACTGAAAAAGTTCGTCGCCGAAAACGGGATCCCGACGGACCGGTTTGAGTTTCAAATGCTCTATGGATTCCGGCAAGAGATGCAATATGATTTGGCCAAAGAGGGATACCGGATGACCACTTACATGCCCTTTGGCCATGACTGGTTCGGCTATTACATGCGCCGGTTGGCCGAACGCCCGCAAAATCTGAATCTGATCTTCAAAGACGTTTTCAACCGGAAATCCTCCTGAGCCGAAAAGGCGGCGTCACCAGCAGATGGGTGACACCGCCTTCTTCTTTGCCATCCGTTCAGGTTTGCCGGTATGCCACTTGCCCGTTGACAATGGTCATTCGCGTCTTCGTCTTTCCCCACTCCCCGGGATCTGTGGCAAACAAATCCCGGTCATAAACCGTCATATCTGCATAATAACCAACCTGCAGGCGTCCCCGCTCTTTTTCCTCCCCGGCTGCATAAGCACTACCTTTAGAAAATAAGGCTAAAGCTTCGGTCAAGCTCAGTTTCTGCCGGGGGAAATAGCCCGGATGATCTTCTTCCGGTGACCGCCGGGTGACCGCCGCATGAAGTCCCCACACGGGATGAAGCGGCTCGATCGGCGCATCGCTTCCGCCTGCCAGGTGAACACCGGATTGAAGCAATGTTTTCCAGGCATAAGCACACGCCATCAAATCTTCTTCGACGCGGTCCAACACCCAGGGAAAATCGCTGGCCACAAACCGGGGCTGGATGTCCACAGCCACCGGCATGGTTTTCAGTTTCGAAATGAGATCCGGCCGCAAAAATTGTCCGTGAATGAGCCGATGGCGAAGCGTGTGGCCTGTTTTGCCGGGAACCACCGGACAGGACTGCATGGCCTTCAACACATATTCGGCGGCTTGATCGCCAATGGCGTGAGCTGCCACCGGCATCCGTTGTTCCGCTGCCGTTTGCGTCAACCGGATCAATTCTCCCGGTTCGTGAATCAAAAGCCCGTAATGATCCGGTTCATCCCGGTACGGTCTGGAAAGAAGTGCCGTCTTTCCTCCCAACGATCCGTCCGCAAAAATTTTCATCGCCCCGATCCGGAACCACTCGTCCCCATCCCCGGCATTCCACGAACTTTCTTTCAGCTCTTCCAAATAAGGATGATAAATTAATTGATGAGTCCGCAACCACACGCCTTCTTCCCTAAGCTCCCGGTATATCCGGATCAACTCGGACAAACTTTCGACATAACGCAGATCTTCGGTATGGACGGCGGTCAACCCGCAAGCCAACGCCTCTTGCATCGCCAGGCGGATGGTTTCCTTTTTTTCCGTGTAATCCGGTTTCGGTTGGACATCATAAAAAAACCGGGTGGCATTTTCATAAACCCGTCCGTTCAACCGTCCCTTTTCATCCCGTCCCCATTTTCCCTGCTCCGGATCTTTTTCCCCTTCCCGGATTCCGGCCATTTGGTAAGCCAGGCGGTTGACCAGACCGGCATGATGGCAGATGCGGATCAGAAAAAGGGGATGATCCCCGCTTGCTTCATCCAGCTCTTCCAATGTCGGGATTTCGCCTTGCATTTGATTTTCATCCCATCCCATTCCCAAGATCCATTGCCGCGGTTTTAACGACCCGGCCCGGGTACGGATGGCTTGCAACAGTTCTTCTTTGGAACGGCAGAAACTCACATCCATCCACCGCCTTTTTTGCCCGACCCCCGACAAATGCACATGGCTGTCGGCCAGTCCCGGATAAATGTAGCCGCCTTCCAGATCCACCTTCTTCACATCCGGACGCCCGTACTCCAGAAGAATGGAATCATTTTCGCCGATGGCCGCAATCCGCCCGTCCCGCACCACCACGGCTTCCACAGAGGAAGCGCCGGTAGCCGGACGAATGTGTCCATGGTGAAAAATCACCGTCCCTTTCATCTTTCTTCTCCCCCGTTTCATGAATGGAACATGCTTACTCCCATCATAGCGTCTGAATATTCGGTCGTAAAGAACCGGGACACGCGCTGGAAATATTTTGAGGTATAAAAAGAATGCATGTTCGCATATAATGAGAACAAACCCGATCGTTTGTTCGCGTTTTGAGGGGAGGTAAAAGCATGGAAAAAGTGATCTTTCTCGTTGACATGCAATCCTTTTATGCAAATATCGAAAAATCACTTCATCCCGAATGGCGCAACCGCCCGGTGGTTGTCTCCGGCGATCCCAAACGGCGCCACGGCGTGATCTTGGCCGCTTGTCCCCTTGCCAAAAAATATGGCATTCAAAATGCCGACACGTTGCAAGAAGCGCAAAAACGTTGCCCGGATCTGGTTGTCGCCCGTCCCCGCATGGGTTTGTATCTGGAATTTTCCCTGCGCATCACAGAAATTCTGGAGCGTTTCAGCGATTTGGTCGAACCTTACTCCGTGGATGAACAGTTTATCTCAATCCACGGAAGTGAAAAGCTGTTCGGCCCTCCCGAAACCATTGCCCGCAAGATCCAAAAGACCATCCAGGATGAACTTCACCTGTATGCCCAGATCGGGATCGGGCCGAACAAGGTGCTCAGCAAAATGGCCTGCGACAATTTTGCCAAGAAAAACAAGGAAGGCATTTATTGGCTGGATCGAAAAAAATTGAAAACCGATTTATGGCCCCTGCCGGTGCAAAACATGTTCGGGGTGGGCAAACGGATGGGGCATCACCTGAACAAGATGGGGATTCGCACCATCGGGGATCTCGCCCGCTTTCCGCTGAAACGCCTGCAAAAACGGTGGGGGATCCCCGGGCAAGTATTGTGGATGACCGCCAACGGACATGATTTGTCCCCGGTTTCTCCCGACACCTTCGAACACCAAAAAGCGATCGGCCATCAGATGACCTTGCCCCGCGATTACCGGACCGCCGAAGAAATCCGGGTCGTCCTGTTGGAACTGTGTGAAGAGGTCTGCCGCCGAACCCGGTGTCACCATCTTCTCGGCCAAACGGTCAGCGTCGGATGCCGGGGGGGAGATTTTCAAAATCCGTCGGGATTTCACCGCCAATGCAAACTCCCGGAAGCAACCAATCAGACCATGGAAGTTTTTCAATCGGCCTGGCAACTGTTTTTGCGTTTTTGGGAAGGACAGCCGATCCGTTCGCTGGGGGTCAGCTTAAGCCGGTTCCAAACCGATCAAGCCCTGCAACTCAGCCTTTTCGAAGACCGGAACAAAAAAACGGAGCTCGGCTATGTGATGGACGAAATCAAGGAACGCTTCGGCCCGACAGCCATCTTGCGCGCCGTCTCCCTGACGCATGCCGGGCAAGCGCTCAGCCGGGCACAAAAGATTGGAGGTCATGATCGATGAGCTCTGTATTAAACCGCAAAAATCTCCTTTGGGAAGGAAGCCGCATGTTTCTGCCTGAGCATCGCGAAGCCTTGTTGGCCCGGCGAAAAAAGCAAGAAGAATGGAGCCCGCCTGAACTGGCGGAAGACGCGCTCGAAGAAATCAACCAAATTCTTCTGGAGGCATTGCACGGCGATTTCCCTGTCTTGGTCCGCTATGTGAAAAACCGGCGCCCCTGTCAACTGTGCGGATTTGTCGAAAAACTGAATCCGCAGGAGCGCCGGATGAAAATAGCCAATGGCCGCTATGAGGAGATCATCCCTTTTTCCGCCATTTACAGCGTCCAAAAAGTATCCGGTCACCCGTGATGGCTCGTTGCATAACGGGCAGCGGGCCGCCGCCAAAATCTGGCCACCGCCAAAGTCAACAGGACCGCGGCGCCAAAGCGGATCAACAGCAAATATTGGACCGGGATTCCCAAAGGAATAAAAATGACGGTATCTTCAATCACGGCATGACAAGCGACCAGGAAAATGATGATGAGCGTAATGTCCCGTTTTGACAAATTGTGTTCCTGTGCTTGCTGGATAATCAATCCGGCCCCGAGAAACAAACCAGCCAGCAAACCGCTTGCCATGGTGATGGAACCTTCTTTGGCAATGCCGAACGGCTTTAAGAAGGGAGAAATCCAAACCGCAATCTTGTCCAACACTTTTAAATCTTTCAGCGCCTGCAAAAACAACGTCAACGGAATCAAAATGGCGGCAAATTGAAGAACCCCCGTCGCGGCGGTCCAAAACGCCGATCCGATGATTTCATCCCATCCGGAATAAACCGTTTCCCCGCCAGAAGCCAAATTCACAGAGGCTTTGCTGTTTCCGCCCGGCCAGAACAGATGGATCAAAATCCCCGATAAAGCGGCAAGCCCCCCGCGCACCGCCAGAGGCACCCAAACCGCCACCCCCACTTTCCGGCACAGGGCCGATTCAATGAACATATTGTGGGAAAAACTCAACATCACCGCCAATATAAACACTTGTTTCACCGTCAGATCCAACGCTCCGATCGCTCCCAGAGCGGCATACAGATTCAGCACATTTCCAAGCACCAACGGAATGGCCGCTTCCCCGTTCAATCCGAACAAGGACATAAACGGAGCAAGGAGGTTGGCAAACCACGCCAAAAGTGAAGTATGTTTGGCGATATGCACAAAAAAAGCAATCGGAAAAACCACTTTCGCCAGCTCCAAAGAAGTTTTCCAACCGGACTGAAGTCCCTGTTTCCAATAAATCTTCTGCACAAACGTCCCCTTCTTTCTCTTTTTGCTCTTCCGCTATACAAATCTGTCTCCTGTGTAAACGGAGGATCTCCGCCATTTAAAAAATCCCCCGGATTTCACGGCTGTCCCTTCTGCCGCCGTTGCCATTTTTTCTCCCGGCCCGCTTCTTTTCATTCCGTCTGGTGCCGGTGAAACAACCGGATCCGTCCCCAAGCTTTCCGCTGTCCGGGAATCCAACCGATCAACCCCATAATAAAAACACGCTCTGATAATCTGCTTTTCTACCACATCATAAAATAATTCTCCCAAAACCTTCAATAAAGACAACCGGAGGATCGAAACAAAATGACTGAGTCCGAAACTCCACGGAGCGTGGATGACGTTTCAGCAGCCCCGGGAGATATAATAAAACCCGGGGTGAGGCAATGGATCAAGCAAGAAAAAACACTCCGGCAATTTTTCCAAAACAGGCGCCCATTTTTGATTGGCAACCAACCTGCATCCCGGACGCCGACTGCAGGAATTTTGCAACCAACCCAAAATCGGGCGATGAATATAAGATAAATATAAAAAGATGGAGGCAAGAATATGGATGCTGATAAAATCGGCAAGTTGATTGCCAGACTGCGCAAAGAAAAAAACCTGACCCAAAAAAATATTGCCGATGCGTTAGGGGTGCAAAGCAAAACCGTTTCAAAATGGGAATGCGGAGCCGGATGTCCGGATTTGTCCCTGTGGCCGAAATTGTCCGCCGTTTTGGGTGCGGATATCGCACAAATGATGGAAGGGGAAATCATTCCCAACCGACCGGACGCCGGGAATATGGACAAAGTACGCTTTTATGTTTGTCCAAGCTGCGGAAATATGTTGGTCAGCACCGGAAATGCCTCTGTCTTCTGCTGCGGCAGAAAGCTGGAACGGCTCCGGCCTGCGAAAGCCCTTCACGAAACAGAAATCAAGGCAGAAGAAACGGACACGGATTACTTCTTTACGTTGGACCACCCGATGACCAAAGAACACTATCTTTCTTTTGCCGCCTTGGTCAAAAGCGACAAAGTTTACCTGAACCGGTTATACCCCGAGCAAGACCCTTCTTTCCGGTTCCCGGCCGTCAAAGGCGCGAAATTGTATGTCCATTGTGTCAAGCATGGTTTGATGATGTATTCCGGCAAATATTAATCCCGCCCTGAATCCTTCGGCAATCAAGCGGCCGCCGCACAAGGAGTCCTGCTCCTTGCCCGGCGGCCTTTCTTTCACATCGTCCGGGCAAGCGGAAGGGAACGTTTGCTGCCCGTTGCTTCGCCGCTTAACACCGGACGGATCCGAATGCCATCCACTTTTCCATCCCATGTGGAAACCAGGGTATCTGTTTTCTCTTGTGTCCATCCCCGGAGAATCAACCCGATAAACGTGTGTTCTTCCGCCGGAAGCAAAGCCAGGGACGAAGCTTCTTCAGGGAAAGACGGCGGAAGCATGGATTCGGAAATCTGCCCGCGTACTTTGAGCAACAAAAACCGGGTGGGAAACAAATCATCCCCGGAGAGCATCCATGGCTCGTTTGCCGGAAGGGGGTTTTGTTCCGCAAAGCCGTTTGTGTTCAGCAAGTCTTCCACCACTGCACTGGCTGTCGGTTTCTGTCCCGCACCTTGTCCGACCAATGTCAAATCCTGAACATAATCGCCTTCGACCGTCACGGCATTATAAACATCCCGGACCGAGGCCAACGGATGTTCCTTGGGCACCAGCGTCGGAAAAACCAAACCGGAAACCGGGCCGTTCTCGCCAAATTTTTCGGCCTGTGCCAACAATTTGACCGAATACCCCAATCTCTCTGCCAATTGAAGCTCTCCCGGAAGCATATCGGTAATTCCTTGATAAAAAATGTCCGAAACGGATACCTGCGCCTGAAAAGCAAGCCGCATCAAAATCGTCAATTTATAGACCGCATCCAATCCTTCCACATCGGAGGAAGGATCGCTTTCCGCATACCCTTTTTCCTGGGCTTTTTTTAAAACCTCCGCAAACGAACAACCTTTTTCTTGCATTTGGGTCAGAATATAATTGGTCGTTCCGTTTAAAATGCCTTGGATCCGGTCGATGCGGTTGGCCTTCAGAAAATGGCGGAGGGTGCTGATGACCGGAATGCCTCCCCCGACACTGGCTTCATACCGCAATTGGACTTTGCATTGTTTGGCCAGCTGTTCCAATTCCATGCCGTGTTTGGCGATCAGCTCTTTGTTGGCGGTCACCACATGGCATCCTTTTTTTATCGCCTGTTTGATATACGAATAAGCCGGTTCCACTCCCCCCATCACTTCCACCAACACATCCGTCTCTTCGGTCAGAACCTGGGAAAAATCCGTGGTGATCCGTGCATCCGTGATTTCCAGATCCCGCTTTTTCCCGGGATCTTTCACTAAAATGGCATGGACTTGATACCACTTCCCGGTTTTGCGGGCAATCACATCCTGGTTTTCCTTGAGCATTTTCCACACTCCGCTTCCCACGGTTCCCAAACCGAGCAACGCAACATTCACTTTTTCCATTGTTCCACCTCTGCCTCCCAAAATAAAAACCCCCTTCCATAAAGATAAGAAGAGGGTTGAGATCCGAAGAACGTTCTTCTTATCTTTCAGCGGTTTCAACCGCTGCAGGAATTGGCACCATCCGGTGATTGGCTGATCACCGAGGTTGCCGGGCTTCATCGGGCCAGTCCCTCCGCCACTCTGGATAAGAATGAATCTGCTTTGTATTCAATTCAAAAAATATTTCTGTATATTATGAAGTTCAACTCCTTCTTTGTCAAGGGCCGCTCTTTTAAATAATAAGGTTTTTCAAGATGCCGAGCCGCTCGACTTCCAGTTCCACCACGTCCCCCGGTTCCAAATAGCGGTGCACATCAGTGCCCAATTCCAGGATGCAGCCGGTTCCGACCGTCCCGGAGCCGATCACGTCGCCCGGGAAAAGCTCACAATCCCGCGAAGCCCGCTCGATCATCCGGGCAAAACTCCAGTAAAGCGATTTTACATTTCCCGATGAAACCTCTTTGCCGTTGATTCTGGCCCGCATCTTTAAATCCCAGTGCTCACCGGACCGGCGGTCTTCCAATTCATCCGGCGTCACCAGATAAGGACCCATCGAGGTGGCGAAATCTTTCCCTTTGGCCGGCCCCAACCCGACCGCCATTTCTTTTCGTTGCTCATCCCTTGCACTCCAGTCATTTAAAATCGTAAAGCCGGCAATATATTCCAACGCCCGTTCGTGCGGAATGTTTTTTCCTTTCTTTTTGATGACACAGGCCACTTCCAGTTCAAAGTCAAGCTCGTTGGTGTATTCCGGCTTCTTGACCCGTGACTCGTGCCCGACAATTGACCGATGATTCGAAAAATAAAAAACAGGAATTTCATACCACTCCGGCACCATGGGAAGTCCCCGCTTATGGCGGCAGGTCTTGACATGCTGCTCAAACGCATAAAAATCGCGAAAACTGTTCGGCACAGGAACCGGCGCAAACAGCCTGGCTTCCTTCAGGCGGATCGCAACGGGCTCCCCTTCGATCTGCAAAGTCCCGATGTCCTCCTGCGCAAGCTGCCTTTCCATCTCTCTGAGGGCGTTGAATTCCGCATCCCCTCTGGCCAGACATTGCCCCATCTCCGTTGCGATTTCATGAGAAAAAACCAAACGTTTTTCAATTTCCAGCCATCTTTGGGCAAGTCCCACATCGATGATCCATGCCCCTGACACCAGTCCCAGGCGGGCACCGGCAATCTCTTCCGTCTGGATGTTCAATTCATCGGCTTTGACGCAATACGTGACCAGTTTCAAAAGCAGATCCCCCTTTATATAAAAGAAACAGACTTTGTAGCTGCTCCATGTTAGCTATAAAGTCTGCATCATCTTTGCCTGGATTCGAAGCGTCTCGTGAACAATCCGCTCTCCCGCATTCGGCGACATCAGCCCGGTAAACCGTTCGACCATGCGATCTCTTTTATAATCCGGCGAAAAAAACTTTTCCAATTGCAACCGGATCGTCTGCGGTCTGGTGATCATGGCCACACGATGGTGCAACAAATATTGTTGATTGGCTTTTTCCTGTCCCGGTAAAGCTTCAAACAAAAACATCGGCAATTTTTTGGCAATGGCCTCGCTGATGGTCAATCCGCCGGGTTTGGTGACCAACAAGTCGGCAGCCGCCATCCTCAGCGGGATGTCGCAACGAAAGGGTTCAATCCGGATGTGTGGTTGATTCACTTTCTTTTGAAGCCGGTGATACAACTGGTTGTTTTTCCCGGTCAACACAACAAATTGCATGGAACGGAGAAGCCGGATTTCATCCACCAACTGCTCCAGCGGTCCGAGACCGGTGCCTCCGCCCATGATCAACACCACCGGTTCGTCGCTTTTTAAATTCAATTGTCGGCGCGCTTCTTCCTTCGGTATTTCTTCATAAAAAGCTTCATTGACCGGTATGCCTGTTTCATGGATTTCAAGCCCTGTTGTCCACTGAATTTGTTCCAACTGGCATTGATTCAGCAAACGCTTGGGCACAAAAAGCGCATGCGGCAACCGCATCAGCCAGATGGGATGCAATTCATAATCGGTAATCACTCCGACGGCCGGAACTTCCTCCCATTGGGTCGGACACAAAAGCAACGCAAAAGGATGGGTGGAAACTATTCGTGTCGGTTGCACTTGTTCAAAGAGTTGCGCCATTTTCTTCCGAATGGACCATCCCATCTTTTCAATGAGTTCGCTTGAGACATAACGAAACATTTTATTGTGATGAGTCCAGTCATATAAATAATGATAAAGGGTTGGAAACTTGTTCAACATTCCGTGATATCCAGATTGCAACAGGGGATGGAAGGTGCCAGGGATCAAATCCAGTAAATCAACCACCTCCGCTGTTACTGCAGGCATTTTTTCAAATTGACACTTCAGTGCCTTGGCGGCAGCATTATGTCCGGTACCGAAGCCCATGGTCAGCAGTAATATGCGTTCGATGGCGCTTCCCTCCTTTGCAAACCCGTTAACCCCTATATACTGTTCCCAAAACTGCCCGGATTTAAATCCGTAATCTCGCAATGAAACCAAACACGCAAAGTGCAGCAACCACTCGGACAACTCTTTGGATGCCGTGCTGCGGGCCGTTTCCCCCGTTTCCTTTCGCCTTCGGCACGATCCGTCCGACACCTCCGGCTCTTCCCATTGAACAAAAACGGCTTGGCTACTTCCATCTTTACGTCATCCGGATGGCGAATATGCTTTCCCGCCCGATGAAGGATGTCCCGTTGAACCAGTCTTCATCCTCCCGCTTCTCCCTCACTTCAGGGAAGCGGAAAAAATGACACAGGGCCGCTGTATCTCTATATTCTACACTTTTTTGAAACAGGGAGCAAAAACACGGATGCTATTTAAAAAAGACGTGTTCACCAATGCGCATTTTCTTGCTGTTCGACGCTTTTTTCTCCATCCATTCGGAGGTGGCGATTTCCGGATTGTAATAATAAACGGCTCCTTGTGTCGGATCCTCCCCTTGGATCGCCATTTCCACCGCTCTTACCGCCTTGGCGTCCGGCTCCAGTTGAATTTGTCCGTCACTGACCGCCGTAAAAGCATTTTTCTGATAAATCACTCTACGGATGCTGTCCGGGAAAGCCGCATGTTCCGTCCGGTTTAAAATCACCGCGGCCACGGCCACCTGCCCCTTGAACGATTCTCCGCGGGCTTCTCCGTAAACCGCTTTGGCCAACAGCCTTTTTTCCGAAGGCGTGACATCAAATCTTTTTTTCCCCGGCCCATCGCCGGCCATTTTTCCTTTTATTTCATTTTTACCGGGTTGCGCGGTGTTGCCCGTTTCTTTCTTTTGCATGGATTTCCCGGCCAAGCGAACCGGCTTGGTTTTCCGGGCATCTTGTTTCACATGGGAAACAGCGATCCCCTCGCTCAACGCTTCTTGATTCCTCTCTTTCCATAAGCGGATATATTCTCTGTCATCCACTGCTGCGGATGTTTTCTTCAATATTTTCCGGTCTGCCATTTTTGCATGTCCTTGATGGGCGGTTTTATACAAAACAATCACAGCCATGGCAAGAATTGCAATGGCCGCCGCCAGATTTTTCGCTGTCTTCATTCAATCCCCTCCCCTTTTTGACCGGGCAGAGCTACACAATCGCTATTGTAGGAGAAGGGATTTTACGACTCAATAGTGATTTATTGGGAATCAAAAGACACAAAAAAAGACACAGCGTTTTTGCTGTGTCTTTTTACCGGGATTAACCGCGAGCGGCGAGGTAACGTTTGTTTACTTCTTCCCAATTAACAACGTTCCAGAACGCTTCAATGTATTCCGGACGTTTGTTTTGGTATTTGAGATAGTAAGCGTGCTCCCAAACATCCAAGCCCAGGATCGGGGTCGCCCCTTCCATCAACGGGCTGTCTTGGTTCGGCGTGCTGGTGACGGCCAACTTGCCGTCTTTCACAACCAGCCATGCCCAGCCGCTTCCAAAACGACCTTTGGCTGCATTGGAGAATTCTTCTTTAAAGGCATCGAAGCTTCCAAATTCGGCATTAATGGCTTCTGCCACTTCACCCGTCGGGGCGCCTCCTCCGTTCGGGCTCAAAATTTGCCAGAACAAGCTGTGGTTTGCATGTCCGCCTCCGTTGTTGCGGACAGCGGTGCGGATGCTTTCCGGCAAAGCATTCAAGTCCGAAATCAATTCTTCCACGCTTTTGGCACCAACATCGTGCCCTTCCAGCGCAGCGTTCAAATTGTTGACATAGGTCGCATGATGGCGGTCATGGTGAATTTCCATGGTGGTTGCATCAATATGCGGTTCCAAAGCGTCTTTTGCATATGGCAGTGGCGGCAATTCGTATTTGGCCATGGTTTTTAACCTCCTATGTAATGAAAATGAATGGCTTTTTGGGACATTGGAAACAAAACCAACATCTATATTTATTATGCTTGAAATTTAAGTATTTAGTCAACCGATACGTTGAAGGAGAGGAATGAAATGCGTAATGTCCTCCAAAACATAATCCGCCCCCAGCTCTTCAAACTTCGCCCGGGCTGCTTTCCCGGTGAGACCGGTCAAAGTTGCGGCAAAATCACAGCCCATTTTCCGGGCCGCAAGCAAATCGGCCACCGAATCGCCCACAATCAAAATCTCTTTTCCGTTTTCAAACGGCAACGGATGGTCCAGACAATCGCTGATGTCTGCCTCCCTCCCCAAGTAAGCCCGGACATAGGTAAATGGCTCGGGCTTTCCGAGCGGGGCGCGATGGGGATATGCTTTTTCCGCTTCCATCACATCACTTGCCGTGGCAATATGGTTCTCATCCAGCAAGGTGAACCAGCCGAACGAGCGGAAAGGGACTTCCGTTTCCAAAAAGGAGCGCCCGGTTCCGATTCCGGCTTTGATTCCCTTTTCTTTTAACGTTGTCAGCAATTGCCTGACCTTTTCCGGTTCGGCAAGGGGAATTTCATTTTCAAGAAATCCTTTTTTCCCTTTTTGTCTCGCCGGTTTGCCCTCTGTTTCCTCAAATCTTTGATCACCCAAATACCATTCCTGATAAACCGAGTAAGCCAATTTCCACAAGGAAGAATTCCGGGAAAACGCATCCACCGCGAAACCAAACCATTCATAAGCCAGTTCATTGAAATAAATCAACAATTGATGTTTGTCCAGGTTTTCTTTCCCGTCAAACAGAGAGATAAAGCCGGAAAACCGCAGTTGAAAGCCGTTTGCCTCGTTTTGGATCGCTTGGAGCACCTCCACCGTCACCGGTTCACTCAATAATTGTTTTACCCTCTCCGGTTTTTCTTCATACAATGCCTTCAAAAAGAGCATCAGCTGTCCCGAAAAGACGAGATAAACCATATCCCAGTTGGAATTGAGCCCCTTTTGTTTCATCCAGTCCAAAACTTGATCGTTTACAAAAACCTCTTTCCGGATCCGGCGGATCTGCTCTTCGGAAGGCCGGACCACATGTTTTTGGTCATCCAGCCCCAGATATTGCGGCGAATGGAGCAATTCCCACACGGACAGCGCCGAAGCGTCAAAACATCTTTCTTCACTTAAAAACACACCATCCACATCAAATAAAACCGTTTTATACAATCGGAACACCCCTTTTGAGAAAAACATCACATTCTGCCTTTCGCTTCATTGTAATAAAGCACTCCTTGTCTCGCAAGAAAGGAATCTTCTTCTTTTTGCGACTTTGAATGAAATCTCTTGCGCAACATCCTGAAATGAGACTCTCTTCTTCACAAATCATTTAACATCCATTATTATCTAAATAGACAGAAAAAACAAATTTACTGGCGAGGAGGCATGCCGATTGCGTTTTTTCAAATGGTCCTCTCTTTTGATCACGACCATTGCCTTCACACTCATTTTTTCATTTTGGCCGACGGTTTCTGATGCAGCTTCCTTCGGTTACAAAATAGAAGTCAACAAAGCCACCAACCGTCTCTATCTGTATCAAGGCAATCAATTGAAAAAAGTATATCCGGTGGCTACCGGGCGTCAGCCGGGGTTGACCCCGGAAGGCACGTTTCCCGTGGTCATCAAAATCAACAAACCCGGCTGGAAAGGCATCCCGGGAGGAGATCCGAAAAACCCGCTGGGCGAACGCTGGCTGGGTCTCCGCGTGAACGGGGACCAGGGCAGAACTTACGGCATCCACGGCACCAATCAACCCGGGTCGATCGGGAAATATGTTTCCAACGGCTGCATCCGCATGCGGAACCAGGACGTCATCGAATTATCGAAGCTGGTTCCGACAGGTACACCGGTTTGGATTCACAGCGGCAAAAGCAATCAAAAACCACAAGGGAAACAGAACGGACAACCCGTTTTACAAACCGCCACCATTACGGGCAACCACGTTCATATCCGGACCGCCCCTTCCCTCAGCGCCGCGATCATCGGAAAATTAAACAAAGGCGCCCGTCTTTCGGCCACGGGAAAAACGAAGGATTGGGTGCAAGTGAAACTGGCGGACGGACGCACTGCTTATGTCCATCAAAACTATATCCGGGTGCAAGGGAACACTGGCGGAAATCAACATTCAATCCGTGTCGGTGTCTTTTTGGCCAATATCCGGTCTCAGCCTTCTTTGTCGGCAACCATTCTTCAACGCGTTCCCAAAGGAATGGTCTTGACCGCCATCGGGAAAGAAGGGCATTTTTACAAACTGCGCCTGAAAGATGGATCGATCGCATACATTCACGAAATTTGCATCCGCCGGTAAACGGATGTGTCATGCCTCTGACGAGGCATTTTTTCTGCGCGAAATTCAAATAATGGTAAAATTCCTCCTGCTCTCTCCCCCAATTTTTCCGGTATAGTTAATTTCAGTTGATGATTCGCAAGCAAGGAGGGGGAAACGATTGCATGATCCGATCGGGCTTCATTCCGGTTAAACTCCTGCTGCTTTCACAATAACATGTAGGAGGGAAAAGAAGCGTTGAAACATATAAAATGGATTTTCTCATCCATTTTGGCCATCGTTCTGGTCTTCGGTTTTTACTTTGGAACCGCAGGCGCTGCGGCCAATTACCAAATCGAGGTCAATAAATCCACGAACACACTCTATTTATATAAAGACGGTACCTTGGAAAAAACATACCGGGTGGCGACCGGCCGCACGAAAGAATTGACTCCCGAAGGAACATTCACCATGGTGGTCAAGATCAACAAACCCGGCTGGAAAAACATCCCGGGAGGAGACCCGAAGAACCCGTTGGGAGATAAATGGATGGGAATCAGTGTCAATGAAGACAATGGACGTACTTACGGCATTCACGGGACCAATCAACCGGAAAGCATCGGAAGCCACGCTTCGAGCGGATGTGTACGGATGAAAAATGAAGATGTGAATGAATTGTACAAAATCGTCCCTGAAGGCACCCCCGTGTGGATTCACAGCGGAAAATCGACGGGGAAATGGGCCGGAGATCCTTCCTTTGCCGTTCAACCGACAAGCGGCCAATTGAAAGTGACGGTCAACCTGGCCAATATCCGGACAGGCCCTTCACTGGGAGCCTTTGTCACGGAACAGGCTGAAACAGGGACGGTTCTGGAAATGACCGGCTTTGTCAAGGATTGGTATCAAATCAAAACACCGGGCGGCAAAACCGGGTTTATCCATTCATCTACCGTGACGAAAAACACCGGTTCTTCCAATCAGAATAACTTTACCGATGCCACCGGTTCCATCAAAGTCACCGGTTCCGTGACCAACATCCGGTCCAATCCGTCTTTGTCCGCTCCGATTGTGCAAAAAGTAAACAAAGGCACCCAACTTGTGCTGACCGGAGAAAATGCGGAATGGTACCGGGTCCGGTTATCCAGCGGTTACACCGCATACGTCCATAAAAGTGTCGCCGAAAAAACAGAAGCCAAAACACCCGATGCCCAAACGATCAAAGTAACGGTCTTTCTTGCCAACATTCGTAATTCCCCTTCAGAAAATGCAACCATTATCATGCGAGTGGCTCAAGGAACGGAACTGAAAAAAATCGGAAACAACGGTGATTGGCACATCATCCAATTAAAAGACGGGCGCACCGGATTTATACATCACAGTGTTGCCCAATAAAAAGGAAGGAGAAACATTGGTTTCTCCTTCCTTTTTTTATCAAACAGTCAACATCCGGTCCAACGCGACCTTGGACCAATGTTTGGTTTCCTCATCCACTTTGATGACATGAATCGGGTTTCCCTCCAGGATACTTTCCAGCGCCCATAATAAATGGGGGCGGTCAATCCGGTTCATGGTCAGACAGGGACACATCGTCGTGCTTAGCAGTTCAATATGCTTGTCGGGATGTTCCTGGGCCAGCCGTTGCACCAAATTGACTTCGGTGCCGATGGCCCAGCGGCTTCCGGCCGGCGCTTCTTCGATCACTTTGATGATATAGCTGGTCGAACCGGAATCATCGGCCAATTGCACCACATCAAAAGAACATTCCGGATGGACGATCACTTTCATTTCCGGATCCCGCTTGCGAATGCGGTGCACTTGTTCAGGAGTGAACTTTTGATGCACGGAACAATATCCTTTCCATAAGATCATGCGCACCCGATCCAACGGCCCTTTTTGCTCCTCAAACTTTCCGTCTGCAGGATTCCAAACCACCATTTCTTCCAAGGGAATGCCCAATTGATCATAAGCGGTGTTGCGCCCCAGGTGTTGATCGGGGAGGAAAAACACGCGCTTCTTTTGGCGGAATGCCCAGTCTAACACCTGCTTCGCATTGGAAGACGTACAGGTGGTTCCGCCGTGCTTTCCGACAAAAGCCTTGATCGCAGCCGTGGAATTGACATAAGTGACCGGAATCACCGTGTCTTGAAATGTTTCCTGCAAAACTTCCCAAGCTTCTTCCACTTCTTCAATGTCCGCCATATCCGCCATGGAACAACCGGCGCGCAGGTCCGGCAAAATCACGGTTTGCCCCGGGGACGCCAACGTATCGGCCGTCTCAGCCATAAAATGCACCCCGCAAAACACGATATATTTGGCGTTCTTCTGCTTCGCTCCCGTCTTGGCCAATTGCAAGGAATCCCCGCGGAAATCGGCATATTGAATCACATCATCCCGCTGGTAGTGATGGCCGAGGATCACCAAATCGTCCCCCAGTGCTTTTTTTGCCTTTTGAATCCGTTCGTCCAGCTCCTGCCCGGACATGGAACGGTAAACCTCCGGCAAATCTTGATCCAAGTAATTCAACATGGTATCCATCATCGAGATGCCTCCTCCCCAAAATCCAAACTGATATCAAGAGCGGAAACCGAATGCGTCAGCCAACCGAGCGATACCGCATCCACCCCGGTCTCCGCAATCGGGCGGATCGTTTCCGGTGTGATCCCTCCGGATGCCTCGGTCCATACCCGGCCGTCGATCAAACGAACGGCTTCCCGCAGTGTGTCAAGATCCATATTGTCCAGCAAAATCGCATCCACATCATGCTTTAAAATTTCTTTCACTTGTTCCAAGGTATCCGCTTCCACTTCAATTTTCACCATGTGCCCGACATGTTTGCGGGCCCGTTCAATCGCCGCCGCCAGACTCCCCGCCATCGCAATGTGATTGTCTTTAATCATCACGCCGTGGCTTAATCCAAACCGGTGATTGGTGCCGCCGCCGACACGGACGGCATACTTCTCCAACTGCCGCAACCCCGGTGTCGTTTTCCTTGTGTCCAACACCTGGCACGAAAGCCCTTCCAACCGGTCCACCAACTGCCGGGTCATCGTGGCAATGCCTGACATCCGTTGCAAAAGGTTCAGCGCTACCCTTTCCCCCGTCAAGATGGCTCGGGTCGGTCCGGTGATCCGGGCAATCGCCGTTCCTTTTTTCACCCGGTCCCCTTCCCGGACCAGCCATTCCCACCTTATTTCGGGATCCAACTCCCGGTACACGGCTTCCGCCACCGGCAAACCGGCAATCACCCCGTCTTGCTTGGCAATAAACAAACAAGAACTTTGATGATCCGCCGGCACCAGCGCTTCCGTCGTGAGATCGCCGGCACCGATGTCTTCGTTCAATACTTCACGAATCCATTGCTTTAATGCTATCCAATTCACGATGAAATCCCCCCTTGGATCACTTTGTGTTTTTCCGCCCATTCAGGAATGGTTTGCGGGAAATCACGACGGTAATGCCCCCCTCTGCTCTCCTCGCGCCATCGTGCAGCTTTCATCACCAATTGTGCAGTCGTTAACATATTTCTCAACTCAAACATCCCCGGCAGAACGCGTCCCGAATCCTGCAACCGTTTCAGCTTGGAAAGCCCTTCAGCCAATCCTTCCGATGTGCGGACAATGCCTGCGTGATCCCACATGATCTGCCGGATTTCCTTTTTGATTTTTTCTTCCGTTTGTTTATCTTGGCACAAACGAGGAAATTGCGAAGGAAGTTGCATCGTTGTGGACTGCTCTTCATAAGACGACAGCTTTTCCGCCACCCGTTGCGCAAAAACCGTTCCTTCCAGCAAAGAATTGCTCGCCAGACGGTTGGCACCGTGGACACCCGTGCAAGCCACTTCCCCACATGCAAACAGCCGCGGGAGGGAAGTCCGTCCATAAGAATCGGTTTTGATTCCTCCCATGATAAAGTGCGCGGCCGGCCGGACGGGAATCCATTCACGTTCCGGATCAATCCCGGCTTTGCGGCATTTCTTGTAAATGGCAGGAAACCGGTGGGCAAATTTCCCTTTCAAATGTCTTGCATCCAAATACACTTGGTTCCCTTGCTGCATTTCGGTGTAGATGGCCCTGGACACCACATCCCGGGGAGCCAGATCTTTTAATTCGTGATACCGTTCCATGAACCGGTCTCCCGATTCCGTCACCAAAACGGCGCCTTCGCCCCGCACGGCTTCCGAAATGAGAAACATCGGGTTTTGATCGACGGCCAGTGCAGTCGGATGAAACTGAATAAACTCCATGTCCGTCAATTGCACGTTGGCACGATGTGCCATTGCAAAACCGTCACCGGTGGTCACCAGGTCATTGGTCGTATACTTAAAGACCTGACCGCATCCTCCCGTCGCCAAGACCACCCCTTTCCGTGCCAGATAACACGTCGGCTCCCGACCGGTATCCAGTGCAATCACTCCGCGGCAAGTTTCGTTTTCCACCAACAAATCGGCCACCATTGTATGCGTTTGCATATGAATGGATTTTCGCCGCTTGGCTTGCCGCAGTAAGGTGGAAGTGATCCCGGCTCCGGTTGAATCCCCGTGCACCCGCAAAATCCGGGAAGCCGAGTGGGCACCTTCTTTGGCCAGCAAATAGGTATTCCCCTTTTTATCAAAAGGCGTTCCCCAATCTGCCAGCAACCGGATCGTGTCGGGAGCCATCTTCACCATCAAACGCACGGTATCCTCATCACACAAATCCACTCCCGCCCGCAATGTGTCCTGCCAATGCAGGTTGGGAGAGTCTGCAACGCCGACGGCCGCGGCAATCCCGCCTTGGGCCCGGTAAGAATTGCTCTCATCTTCACATGCTTTGGTCAAAACCTTCACTTCTCCGGTTTCGGATAAGAAAAGCGCTGTCATTAAACCGGAAATCCCGCTCCCTACGACAATATAATCGGTAGTGACTTGTCTCATCATGATAAGGTCCTTTCAAAAAACGTTAACAATTTGTTCATATTCATTTTCTCAATAACGAAAGGAATGTCAATAGCAAATTTTTTCTTTTTATGTTTTGAACACTTCACGAAAAAAGGTCTGTCGTTCTTTTTTTTCGCTATAATAGGTGGAGAAAGCTTTACAAATGCGGAGGTTTAATCGATGAAACCCATTTATTTGGATTATGGGGCCACCAGTCCCGTACGGCCGGAGGTCATGGAAATCCTTCTTCCTTTCTTCCAAAAAGAATATGCCAATGCCGGCAGCATCCATGATTTCGGACAACGAAGCCGGGATGCGATCGAGTTGGCAAGAAAACAGGTGGCTGACTCGCTGGGCGCTTCATCCCCGCGGGAAATCATCTTTACCGGAAGCGGCACCGAAGCCAATAACCTGGCCATCCTGGGAGCGGCCAGAAAACACCGGAACCGGGGAAATCATGTGATTACGACATCCATCGAGCACCCTTCGGTCCTGGAAGCATGCAAACAATTGGAGAAAGAAGGGTTTGAGGTCACTTACCTGCCGGTCGATCCATACGGCCGAATTTCTGTGGAACAAGTCAAAGATGCCCTGACGGAGCAAACCATTCTGGTCAGTGTCATGGCCGCCAACAATGAAGTGGGAACGCTGCAACCGATCAAAGAAATTGGCCGGCTCCTTCGCGACACACCGGTTTTGTTTCATACCGACGCGGTGCAATTTTACGGCAAAATCCCCTTTTCCGTTCAGGAACTGGGCGTGGACCTTCTTTCCGTCAGCGGGCACAAAATTTACGGTCCCAAAGGAATCGGCGCTTTGTATATCAAAAAAGGAATCCGGATTGAACCGGTTCTCTTTGGCGGGGGCCAAGAAAGAGGCCTGCGTCCCGCGACCCAAAACACGCCCGGAATCATCGGTCTCGGAGCAGCCGCTTATCTGATGAGCCAAGAATTGGAACAAGAACGGCAACGGTTGACCCGGTTGCGCGATCTGTGCCTGAAGCGGATCCAAAAGGAAATCGGCCAAGTGGATTTAAACGGCCATCCAAGCAACCGGTTACCCAACAATCTGAATCTCAGTTTTCACGGGGTCGAGGGACAAGCCGTTTTGTTGGAACTCAACCGCAAACAAATTTTTGTTTCCAGCGGTTCCGCTTGCAGTGCAGGGAAACATGCCCCTTCCCATGTCCTGATGGCCATGGGCAAAAGTGAAGAACAAGCCTATCAAAGCCTTCGCATCACCTTTGGCAGGGAAACCACCGAGTCGGATATCCATCAACTGGTGGATCATTTAAAAGAAATTCTTGAAGACTTGCGATCCTTCTTGCGAAACAAACCTTAATACTTGGAGGCTGTTTCCATTGCAAAAATATATCAAAGGATGCTTGAAGTTATTGTCCGGTTTGCTGATTGCCGTTTTGTTTTGGATTTTGTTTGTCTTTTTGCAACAAGTGAATTATCGGGATCCGGAACAGATTTACTTAATGGGAACCCCTGTCGCCTACGGGTTTGTCTTTTTCTTTTTATGTATCTCTGTCGGTTTTATCTTTTCCTTTTTCAAAAACCGGTTCCAACCCGCCAAATTAAAAAGGCGTTTCTTTGTTTTTGCTTTTTTCTATTTGGTCAGCAGCCCGCTTGTGATTTTAAGCTTTGACAATTATTTGCTCGTGACTCCCCAAGGTCTCGGTTACAGCCGCTTTTTCAGCATCGAAGACATGCATTTTTACCGCTGGCAAGACATCAATCACGTGGTTTTGGACTACAAGCCGGAACAACTTCCGTTTATGAAAGAAAAACTCCGTCTTCAATATCACATCCATTTTAAGGATGGAACAGCCTACAACCTGAACAGTTACAATTCACCGCTTTATGATGCCAGCCAATTCAAGGCGATTCATCGCACGTTGCTTCGGAAACAAGTTCCGGTGATGATTGAACGTCCCTTGCCTGCGGATGTTTCCCCCGATTCATTCATTTATCAGATGTTCCATTTTCACTCGCAATAAAACATCCCCTCCCCAGGCTGACAACCCGGGTGAGGGGATGTTTTCAATCATTTGGCCAATTCATAAATGGCTTGGGCATAAATCGCAGTGGCCTTCAGCAATTCATCCACATCGATATATTCATCACGCTGGTGTGCGGTTTCGGCACTGCCCGGGAACAACGGCCCAAAGGCAACGCCGGTGTCCAGGACCCTAGCATACGTTCCTCCTCCAATGGCGAGAATCCACGCTTTTTCTCCGGTTTGTTCTTCATAGACTTTCGTCAGCGTCCGGATCAAGGGGTGATCCGGTTCCACAAAATGAACCGGCTTATGGTCGGCCTCCGGAATTTGGAAACCGTATTCGGCCAATTTTTTCTCTGCCGTTTGCAAAATCTGACCGGCATCGCCGTTTTTGGGATAGCGGATATTGATGCGGATCATTTGTTTTTCCCCGGCTTCAAAGCGGAAAACCCCGGCATTGACGGTAAGGGGTCCCATCCATTCATCGGACACCTGAATGCCCAGTTTCTCCCCGAAGAAACTGTCCACAAAAAGATCATTGATCATGCGGACATAATTTTCCCCTTCCGGATCCAAAGGAACTTCCGCGAGGAAACGGGCCATAAACAACGCCGCATTTTTTCCTTTGTCCGGTTCCATGCCATGATGGGCTTTCCCCTCCATCACAATGGTGACACCCTCGTTGCTTTCTTCGGCGTATCCCTGAATCCTGCGGGTAAGCAGATAGTCTTGAACCTTTTCTTTCAATGCGAAGACATCCCCGTCTCCACTCAGCCGGACGGTGGCCACGTCCGGAACCATGTTTACGCGTTCCCCGGATTCAAATCGTTCCAATGTCCATGCGCCATCCCTGTTCGCCGGTTTTTGGCCGGATTTTACCGCCTGGATATCCAAAAAGCCTTTCTCGGCCGCAATGATCGGAAAATCGGCATCCGGGCTGAATCCCATCACCGGCATCTCTTCTTTCTCGAAATAATGAGCCATGCAGCGCCAACGGGACTCTTCGTCCCCTCCCACAATCAGCCGGATCCTTTTGGACAAATTGAGCCCCAGATCCCTGATGATCTTCAAAGCAAAATAAGCCGCCATGGTCGGGCCCTTGTCGTCCAAGGCACCACGGGCATACAATTTTCCATCGCGGATTTCGGGTTGAAACGGAGGACTCGTCCATCCATCTCCCGCCGGAACCACATCCACATGGGACAAAATTCCGATAATCTCCTCCCCATCGCCGTATTCAATATGCCCGGCATAACCGTCCACATTTTTGGTTTGAAAGCCGTCCTTTTTGCCCAATTCCAACATATAATGAAGTGCTTCCGCCACTTTTTCCCCAAACGGAGCCCGGGCGGAAGCCGTGGATTCATCCAAAACACTTTCAATGGACAATAAGCTTTTTAATTCCGCTAACAATTCATCTTTCCGTTTCAACACTTCTTCCTGCCATGCCACTTGGTTCATAACCGACTCCTCCTGTTTCACGTTCATGCCTTTTCTCCTTTCCGTTATGTATAGTCAGAGATGATGAGCCAAACGTGAATATTCTCCTTAAAATGGAATAAGTCTCTTTTTATGGGATTTATTAGATGCATGACTTATTTCTAATTAATATACCACGTTTGGGTAAAAAGAGTAAATGAAGCAAGCTTCACCCCCGTTTCCAGACTGTTCATATATTTTAATAAAAAAGAAAAGACTTGTGTTGCCACAAGTCCCATCAACCTTCCAAAAATTTTAAGACGTGGTAAAAGAGAAAGCCCATCACAGCCGTACCCGGAAGGGTCAGCACCCAGGCATAAATGATTTTTCCGGCCACACTCCAACGCACGCTGCGGACCCGTTCAGCCGCACCGACGCCAATGATTGAACCCGTGATGGTATGTGTCGTACTGACCGGAATCCCAATTTTTGCCACCGTCGTCAACAAGATGGCCGACCCGGTCTCAGCGGCAAAACCTTGCGGCGTTTCCAAACGGCTCAACCGGGAACCGATCGTATGGATGATTTTTCGTCCGCCCATTGCGGTTCCCAATCCCATGGACAAACCTGCAGCCACTTTGACCCAGCTTGGCACCGTCAATTCACTGTATGAACCGTACGCCACCAAAGCCATGGCAACAATCCCCATCGCTTTTTGCGCATCGGACGCCCCGTGGCTGAATGCCATAAACGCTGACGAAACGATCTGCAACGGTTTAAAAATCCGTTTCACCCGGGAGCGGGGCATGGTTTGGAAAAGTTTCCGAATCAATTTGATCAGACTTCCCGAGAAAAGTGCTCCCAATACGGGAGAAATCAACATGGCTACAAGAATCATAATAATTCCATGAACTTTAAGAACGCCAAAACCTTTATATGCAATCACCGCCCCGATCAAACTGCCGATCAAGGCATGGGATGAACTGGTGGGAAGTCCCAACAACACGGTGATGATATTCCACATGATCACTGCCAATAAAGCCGATATCAACAAAACCAATGTCACATTTTCCGGATCCACAATATCCTTTCCGATCGCTTTTGCAACCGCCGTGGAAAAAAAGGCCCCGGCCAAGTTTAATCCCGCGGCCATGAGAATGGCTGCCCACGGGGATAGCGTGCGTGTCCCCACCACCGTTGCAATCGCGTTGGCGGTGTCATGCCATCCGTTTGTAAAATCAAATATCAATGCCAATACCACAACCGCAACCAGTAACCAAAACGGATCAAGCATACTTCATTACCACACTTTCCATCACGTCCATCACATCTTCAAAGGAATCCGTGACGCCTTCCAGTTTTTGATAAATCTCTTTCATTTTGATTAATTCAATCGGGTCAATCGCCTCTTCAAACAACGCACTGATGCTTTCCCGCATTAATTTGTCGCCTTCGTTTTCCAACGAATTGATTTCGACGGAAATCCGGCGAATGGTATCATAATCCCGCTTTTCCAATGCGACAAATGCTTCCTGTAACTGTCGCGCCGATTTTTCCAGGATTTCTCCATACTGGATCAGGTAAGGCGTCGTTTTGTTGACATGCATATAAACAAACCGCGCGGCGCATGCTTCAATCCCGTCCAAAACATCATCCAGATAATAAACCAATTTCAAGATGTCTTCATGATCAAGAGGAGTGACAAACGCCTTGTTGAGTTCCTGGATCACAAGATGAGTGTAATCGTCCCCCTTATGCTCCAGTTCTTTCAATCTTTCCGCATATTGTTCCTTTTCTTCCAGGGTTTCCACGTTTTCGCGGAACAGCTGTACGGCCTCGATGATGTTGGTGGTTGCATCCACCATGGTTTGGTAAAAAATCTTGTCCTTTGACCGGTTAAAGAGCACAATCGTTTCCTCCCAATCAACCATTTTTTAACTAAAAATTATCTTATTCTTAAAAAAGAAGTTTTGAAATACCTCAGCCTGAGACTTAACCAATTATTTATCTCTGATTTAAAAAAACTTAACAAAAACTTTACATTGGAAATAAAAAACACACGACATATCTTGATATCCAATGCGGTTTGGCGGTATTGGAAGAAAAGGAACAACAGGCACCACGGGCTTTTTCAGGGACGGACCGGATCCAATCATTTATTTTAACACAGAAGTAAACAGCTGACTTAAAGGAAGAATCTTCTTTTCATCTTGCAAAATTGTCCCGACGACGGAAATGCACTCTGTTTTATCTATTTCCCAAATGAAAAGATTATATAAATGCATAAAAAAAGACACCCTTTGCAGGTGTCTTCAAAGCCAATCCGGCGAGGCGTCACATATGAACATTGCTGTGCAAATAGGTTCCTTCAATTTGTAAATAAAGCAAATTGATCTCACTGATTTTCTTGGACAGCTCGTTCATTTCCTCGTTGGTTTTAAAAAAGAGCTCTTCATCTTCTGTATCCTTCAATTTTTCATAAAGCTCCATATAAGCTTGTTCAAGTTGTTGGAGCCGGTCCGGAATTTTGGCACACACTTGTTGGCAAGCCCATTCAAATTCCTGCTTCTTCTCCGGGGACAAACTTTCATAATCAACGTGCAAAACCGGCCGCATCAATTCCAACTCTTGGTCATAGCGAAGCTCAAAAGCGGGTTTTGTCATCATCTTCACCTTCACCTTTTTAGGGTTGCGGCTTTTCTTCCGTATTTAACTGCATATTGCGTTTCACTTGATCTTGCAAATCCTCTTTGATCAATTGCTCCGTTTTCAGCTCGATCTGATCCGGATCCCCTCCGGCTTCTTTCCAATCTTTGAGCAAACCGGACACTTCTTTGCGGTAATCTTCATCCAGTTTGTTGCCCACCTCATCAAAACGCTGTCTCACATAGTTTTGCAGCTGTTCATTTCTTTGTTCAATCCAAGAACGGATTTGTTGAAAGGTTCGCTGGTCGATTTTTTGATCATCTTTGATAAAGTGGTTGGCTTTTTTCAGACGATCCGATTCTTGGTCCACTTTGGTTTGCATATCGGCATAATATTGTTGCAGGCGTTCTTCATCATAGTGATGGGCTTTTTGCACCGAATTGATTGCACGGATCGCCCACGGTTGCCGGGATTCTTTCAAGCGTTCCGTTTCGGATGACAATACCTTTTCCAATTCCTGTTCATTTTTGACGGTGGCATAATCCCCACCGGTTTGATCGGCTATGTTTCGCAATTGCTGTTCGGTTTTCGCTTCCACATCCAAACCGATCACATGAACATTGGCTGCGGTGTCGGACAAATGCAGGGCTTGTGCCATTTTTTCCGGATTGCCGTCACAGTTGTCATAACCGTCCGTGATCAGAATGACATGGTTTTCCACCTGACCGGGTGCCCCTTTTTTCATATCCGGTTGGGATTTAAACAATGCCAGGGCCAGGGGATTGTAGCCCGTCGGTTGAACCCGGCTCAAAGCTTGTTCCAACTGCTTTTGGTCATACCGGGAACCTGCATAAATTTTTTGGGTGCTGTTGCATGACCGGGCCCGGTCCTTCAACTCCGGACTCCCTTCATGTCCGTAAATGCGCAACTGGAAATCCACCGTATTTTGAGGAAAGCGTTTGGCCAATTGTTGAAGTGATTTTTTCACCGCATCCATCTTCGGTTGTTCTTTCAATTTTCCTCCCATGCTCCCGCTCGTATCCAGTAAAACCACATAGTTCATTTTTTTGTTTTCCGGATCCGTCTTCGATTTCTTCGCTGCCTCTTCCGCTTGCAGCCAGCGGTCTTTCACATTGCGCCATGCTTCGCTTTTGGCTTTATAGGTTTGATGGGAGAGTGCATCAAACGCTTCGATATCCTCTTTATAATTTTCGCCAACCAACCCCAGCAAATAAGCATAAGCTTTGTCATCCGACAAGCCTTTCGGCATTTGCCGCAAAGCGTTGATGACTTCATTCCGCTCATAATTTTTCCCGGCGTATCTTCCTTGCCCGTCATCATTCAATATCGCCTGCAACTCGGTGTGGGGAGCCGGGCTTTTGGGAATGCTTCGATCCTTTTCCTCTTCGTCCGGATTCTCTTCTTTGGCTTGTTCCTGTTGTTGAAGCGTTAATTTGTCCACTTTCTCGATTTCATTGCCTGTGGTTTGCTGGATTTTTTGGATCACTGACGCGCAACCACTTGACATCCCGACCGTCAACAACAGGAAGCCTGTCAGCAGGACTCGACTTTTGCTGATACGCATAAGCCCTCCTTATCCTATCCTCTTCATTGATCTATATATATCCAACCTGAGAGAAAAACATCCCAATTTGATTTTAGCTTACTTGATGCACTTTGATTTCGCAATAGGTGCAGCCTGCCTTCATTCGACAATCTCGGGAAAGATTTCATCCGATCAAAGGGCGTTCTTCCGGATACCGGAAAGGAGGCGGATCAATGTCGCGGGCAATGGCCAACGCCAGAGTGATCGGACCAAGACGCCCGGCATACATGCTGAAAATGAGAATAATTTTTCCCATCTCGCTCAAATGGGGGGTCAGTCCGGTGGACAACCCCACGGTTCCCACGGCGGAAACCGCTTCAAACAAGGCAGACAGGATGTCGGTTTGTTCCGTGATCGCCAAGAGCATGGTGACGATGATCACCAGTGTTAAGGAAGCCACTGTAATCGTCAATGCTTTATACACATGTTTCGTGGGAATCCGGCGCCGGTAAGCCACCACATCCTGACGTCCCCTCATCATGGTCCACACGGCCAACAAAATTACAGCCAGCGTGGTGGTTTTGATTCCTCCCCCGATGGAGCTGGGAGACGCTCCCACAAACATCAGCAGGATGGTGAAAAACAATGTCGCCGGATACATGTGGCTTAAGTCCAGAGTTTGAAATCCTCCGGACCTGGGAGTGACCGCATGAAAAAAAGAAGCCAACAGCTTTTCCTTCAAAGAAAAAGATTGCATGGTTTGGGGATTGTTCCATTCCGTAAATAAAATGACCAGCATTCCGATGCCAAGGAGCAGGCCGGTCATGGTCAACACCAATTTGGTATGTAAACTGAGCCGCTTGGTTTTTGGATAATGGATCAGCTCCAGGATCACGATAAAACCGATGCCACCCAAAATCACCAGGAAGCCGACAATCAGATTGACCCACGGATCGTGCACATAAGCTGTCAACCCGGCAAATGCCCGGGTCTCTCCAAACAAGTCAAAGCCTCCCTGGTTAAAAGCGGAGACCGCATGAAAAAGCGCATAATACAACCCTTTTTTGATCCCCCAATCCGGGACGAAACAAAAACACAAAGCGACAAACCCGGTTCCCTCGACAATCAGGGTGATGAGAAACACTTTCAAAACAAGGCTGACCACCCCTTGCAATTCCAATTGATTGAATGCTTCCCGCAAGACCAGCCGCTCCTGCACGCCGATTTTTCTCCCCAGAATCATGGCAAACAAAGTGGTGAGAGTCATGATCCCCAGTCCGCCGGTCTGAATGAGCAGGAGGATCACCATTTCGCCAAATGTGCTGAACGTTTGAGCCGTATCCACCACCACCAGTCCGGTCACACAAACGGCAGAGGTTGCCGTAAATAAAGCATCAATCCATGGAAGCGGCTGTCCGCTTTCGGTGGCAACAGGCAAGGAAAGGAGAAAGCTCCCGGCCAAAATCGCCACCACAAAACCGATGGCAAGCACTTGAGCCGGATTTAATCTTTTCTTTTGAAATGATTTGTTTTTCTTGTACAACACACGACATCATTTCCTTTTGTAAAATTTGTTGAATGTCTTTGGATTGGTTATAATGAGATCATCGGGTAAAATAGCATTATACATCAATTTTTAGCATGGGACGGATTCATTATGACCAGAAAACCTCGAGTTGTCGTTGGCATGTCCGGCGGCGTGGACTCTTCTGTTACAGCCTGGTTACTGAAAGAACAAGGATATGAAGTGATCGGCCTGTTTATGAAAAACTGGGATGACACCGATGAATTCGGTCATTGTACCGCCACAGAGGATTATGAAGATGTGCGGAGAGTGTGCGCACAAATTGGCATCCCTTATTATTCGGTAAACTTCGAGAAAGAATATTACCAAAAAGTGTTCCAATATTTCCTGGACGAATACCGAAAAGGCCGCACCCCCAATCCGGATGTCATGTGTAACCGGGAAATCAAGTTTGGCGATTTCCACAAAAAAGCCAAACAACTGGGAGCAGACTTGATCGCCACCGGACACTATGCACAAATCAAAGATGAAAATGGCACCAAATATTTGGTTCGCGGTGCTGATTCCAATAAAGACCAGACTTACTTTTTATATGCAGTTCCGAAACAACAATTGATGCAAGCCATCTTCCCGATTGGCCACATGCAAAAGAAAGAAGTGCGTGCACTGGCTGAAAAAGCGGGACTGGCCACCGCCAAAAAGAAAGACAGCACCGGTATCTGTTTTATCGGCGAACGCAATTTCCGTGAATTCCTCAGTCAGTATTTGCCGGCACAACCAGGCAAAATTTGCACGCTGGACGGCCGGGAAATCGGCGAGCATCACGGCCTGATGTATTACACATTGGGTCAACGCCAAGGATTGGGCATTGGTGGTTCCGGAACCGGCGAGCCTTGGTTTGTTGCCAAAAAAGATTTGGAAAACAATATTTTGTATGTGGTCCAAGGGCATGACCATGAAGCGCTCTACTCCAACGGTTTGTCGGCAACAGACGTCAACTGGCTGGGAGAAGGAAAATTGCCGGACCGTCCGTTTGAATGCACAGCCAAATTCCGTTACCGCCAACAAGACCAAAAAGTGCTTGTCCATCCTCAAGCTGACGGATGCCTGCACGTCGAATTTGAAAAGCCGCAACGCGCGGTAACCCCCGGACAATCAATCGTGATGTATCGCGATGAAAAATGTCTGGGCGGCGGCATTATCGATCACACTTTTTAACCTTTCTCCCATAAAAAGCTCGGGGACGGGGATCTCCCCGCCTCCGTTTTCCTTTTAATTGCTTGAATAATTATATTTAACCCAAAAAAACCATTTTATATATTATATAAAAATAGAACTTTGGTCGGCTGTTCAAAAACTGGAAAATAGAGTAGCATATAAACGAGTTTTCATAAAGGAGGACTCATTTCCGTGAAAAATACATATCGCGGTGAACCGGAACGCAAAGAGAATTTTTCCATCGATGAGTTCGGCTTACAAGTCAAGCGAAAAGCCCTGGTGTTTACCAGTGCCGGCATTGCTTGCCTGATCATGACTTTTTCCGCATATGTGATCGGAATGGAAGAAACTTATCCAACAGCATCCAAGCTTGAACAACCATTGATTTCGAAGAAAAAGTCAAATATCTCTGAACATGCAGTCAACGAATCCAGGCAACTGGCATTAGCGGATGTCGACCAACCGGCCACCACGGAGAACAACGGGGAAACTGCGAACACATCCATTCAGCCTGACACCAATCCAAACGACCCGGCACCGTCCGCTTCCAACCCTTCTCCGAAAAACGATCCGGCGACACAGGAACCAAAAAATCATGACTTGTCGGATATTGTGGCCATTGCCGATCCGGTTGGAGAAACGCCGGTTTATGAAAAGGATGATCCGGTACCATCCAACGATCAAAAACCGAAGTTTCCGCCACCCAAGTTTGAATGGAATCAACCGGGTTTCCTTGACCACTTGATTCCTTGCAAGCCTGAACCGTCCAAAGACTGCACAAAATCAATCATTAAAAAACCAGAAACAAACAACGATCTCAAATGGATTCATTTAAACCCCCATCACAAGGATGAAGATGACAAACAATCCAAGCGGCTCAACCAATCTGATTCATCTGATGTGAAAAAACAAGAAAGCCATCGACGGAGCCAAAACAAGCAGACCGTTTCAACCAAAGAAAAACCCAAACAAGACTTCAAACGGTTTCAAAAGCAGGCCTTGCTTTTCGAAATGAAAGACATGCATCTACACAGCAAAATAAAGACCCAACCTGTGAAGAAAGAGCCGTTCTTTTTAAAAACAAAAACAAAATGGAATCATCAAAAAAGCAGCTAATTCAAATTGAATTAGCTGCTTTTTTGATGGCGTGCCCTGGAAGATTCGAACTCCCGACCTTCTGATCCGTAGTCAGACGCTCTATCCAGCTGAGCTAAGGGCACATATTTAATTGGTGCGGACGAAGGGACTTGAACCCCCACGGTCTGAAGTGACCACAAGAACCTGAATCTTGCGCGTCTGCCAATTCCGCCACGTCCGCACGTCATGGAGGCGGCACCCGGATTCGAACCGGGGATAAAGGTTTTGCAGACCTCTGCCTTACCACTTGGCTATGCCGCCATGTTGAATGAAATAAATCAGATCATCAAACAATAACTTTGAAAGGAGGAAACAATGGTGATTACCATTTCGTCAAAAATCGAAGGTTTACAGATTCCCTACGGAATTCTTCAAGAACAACTGGAACCTGAAGACTTCCATCTGGGTGGTGGCTATGATTACGACCACGGCTATCTCGACAAGCCTTTGGATTGGGAATCTGATCAAGGTTACCGTTACTATTTGCGTATTCCCCTTTACACGGTTAAAGGAGAATTGGAATCACGCAACGCCATCGTCAAAATCGGTAAACCTTTCATCATCAAACATGAATTTCTGACAAAAAATGACCCATCCGGAGATATCGGACTTGTCAGTTCTTTGGTGAATCAATTTTCCAAACCCGTCCCTTCAGCAGATGAACCCATTGATGACAAATGGATTCAGCGGGCTGAAAAAGTGATTCAAACCATTGAAGCCAAACTTGCAACCGTAAGTTGAAGATGGCAGGGGCGGTAGGAATCGAACCCACACTGGAGGTTTTGGAGACCTCTGTTCTACCATTAAACTACGCCCCTACGATGGTGCTGGTGGAGGGACTTGAACCCCCAACCTACTGATTACAAGTCAGTTGCTCTACCAATTGAGCCACACCAGCCAGTGGTGGCTCGGGACGGAATCGAACCGCCGACACGAGGATTTTCAGTCCTCTGCTCTACCGACTGAGCTACCGAGCCTCATAAAATGGCGGAGAGAGAGGGATTCGAACCCTCGAGGCGGGGTTTGCCCGCCTACACGATTTCCAATCGTGCTCCTTCGACCACTCGGACATCTCTCCGTGTCAAGTCATTCGAAAATAAGTTACTTACTTATTTCGTATTGTTTATCGTGCTGACAAATAATATGATACACAGCCCCTGTCTTCATGTCAAGACAAAATTTACTTTAGTTTTTTTCTGAAAACTCCCCACTCTGCCCTCTCACCTTAAAACCGGCGAGAAGATTGAACCCATTCCACCAAGGAACAGGACATGCCACGAGGAACAAAACTGTAAGATCAGGGCAATAATTTTTGAAAACAATTCCCCCTGTCTGAAATCAGGGGGGATTGTTTGCCTGGCAACGACCTACTCTCCCAGGGGTCATCCCCAAGTACCATCGGCGCTGGAGGGCTTAACTTCCGTGTTCGGGATGGGAACGGGTGGATCCCCTCCGCTATGGTCACCAGACA
>NZ_REFP01000007.1:230899-747683 GCF_003688725.1 Thermoactinomyces vulgaris | reverse complement strand
CTGATTTTGGGCATTGTCTTGTGCATCTTTGCCACACCGTTAGGGATTGCCGTACTCAGTGGTATGGCTTTGTCATTTGTGATCAGTATGGCCCTGAATGGTTGGGAAATTAACAAAATGACCTTCTTGAAGCAGCCATTGGCGGCCTCTTGGGATTGATCGGAGGAGGCATCACGGCAGGAGCTTCCCGGGGCTTGGCCAGCGGCATCGGGCAAAAACTGATCATGGGTGCCAAAAATTCCAAATTCTTGGGTCCTGTTCTTCGCGGAGGACAGAAACTGGTTTCCAAGATGCCTGCTCCCATTCAAAAAATGTTTACCAAAGGCGGATTCATCGGAGCAGCCGAGGGTGCCGGCACCAGTGTGGCAGACGATATCCTGCATGGGCGGAAGATCAATTGGAAAAATGCCGTTTTGGCAGGTTTTTTCGGAGCCGGTTCTGTCGTAGTGGTTCATTTTGCCCAGCCAGCGGTCAATAAAGCCGTCGCATCAATGGAACCGGTTTTGGCCAAAACCCCGATTGTCAAAAATCTTTTCACCAAAGTTGGCGATTGCATTGCTGCTCGGCAAACCGGAGGATATCATGCCTTCTTCCTGGTGGTTAAACCCGGATGTGTTGATACAGGCATAACAGACCTACTAAAAAGTGATTTGAAAAAATGGAGAGAAACAGTAGGTACTGATTTAAATACGATTGCTGTCGCCAGAACGGATATTGAAGGTTTGGAAGGCGAAGTGTTCAAAGGTGTGTCTCCACAAGTTATTAAGGCGGCACCAGAAGAAGCAGGGTTAAAGCCATTAGATGAAGAAATGCCAAATAGACCAATTAAGGCACCGTTTAAAAATCCAAAAGCAAGAAATCATGCTGAAGAAATGGTTATAAATAAATTTATAAAAGCAGTTGAGAATAAGTATAGTAATGATTTAGATGTTAAAGGAAAATTATATATTCATCAATCAAATCCAGATGGAGTATGTCCTAATTGTAAATCAGGGCTTTCACGGGATCCTTATGCATCAAAAGGAGTACTGTATCAACTTAGCAAAAAATACCCAAATCTCGAAATTATTGTATCATCCGAAATTGATGAAGGAAGAAAAGTTACTAAAAGACATTTCTTCATAGTAAAAGATGGTAAACAATATAAATATGAGTGATATGGGGGGCTTTAATTATGAAGTGGTACAAAAATATAAATGAAGATGCCAAAGTTGCTTTTGTATTAACTTTGACAGAAAAACTTTCAGATCAAACGAAAAACTACGATTGGTATGATCGGATCAAAAGAGTGGTGGATATGTGCTGGGATTGGGTTGAAAATAGAAAATATAGTGCTGTGGACATTTATGACGTGTTTGCTGATGAAGATGAAGCACTGGTTTTCATTGAGCACTATCCGGGAGTGGTTGATAATCCTGCATTACTATCTCTATTCTTCTGCATATTTGATGGCATCTGTTATGCTATATGGAAAGTCTATCAATTAGAGAAAGATTATTTCCCACAATTGCTTGAAAGCGAAAGTGATCAATCCATCGAGATCTTTATGGAAAAAATCGTAAAAGTAAATGGCTACCAAGAAGAGTGGGCTGAGCGTTTAAAGCAATACCTGTTGGAAAACTATCCGGCAGGCAGTGATAGGAAAATTAAGAGAGAAGAATTGTTGAGATTGATTGCATAAAAAAATGATTAAGTGGAAACATTTCCGCTATATTTGGCGTAATATATGAAGGGGATTTTCCCCTTTTAATCGTCCCAATTGCACAGAAGCAATTGAGTAAAAAGACTTTTAGATGATTTCCAAAGCCGATACACTGAAGTCTTTCACGACTTTCAAAGCTGATATTTTGAAATCATCAAACCCTTTCCCATGGCCATTTTTGGCTGTGGGATTCTTTATTTTGTTAAAGCACAGTTCATTTCACAGTTCAAACCACAGTTACACAGACATGTTCCCGGGTATTTTTCATAACCACTCGACATCTGAATTTCAAGAGGTTTCGGTGGTTATCTGGACTTTCCTCTTTTGAAAAGTAACGTAAGATTTTTTGTTACTTATTAAATCTAGCCAATTCGTTCCACTATCTCCATATGCCTGGACAATAATTAAAAGCCCTCTCCATATCTGGAGAGGGCTTTTTTGTTTCAATCCTCCAGAAGAGGTGTAACCATTTTGACTGTTCGAAGAAACGCACAATCGAAGCGTGGCAGAGTTTGTTTCAATCCTCTAGAAGAGGTGTAACCATTTTGACTGCATGCGTCTGAAACCCTTGGCACGCTTGAGGTTCAGCACCGTTTTTCGAGCACCTTCGTTTTTTAAAGAGCATTAAGTTATTTTTTATGTATCAGCTCAAAACGAAGTGGCTTTTTCCTTTATTTCATGCGGGTTTTAGCTTTTACGAGCAACCCCAGGGATTTTTGACATATCAAGGCGCTCGATAAATCCTTGTATGAACATCAAAAATATCAACTAATTTCAGTCTACAAAAAAATAAAATTCTTGTAAACCTTCAGTTCTAATATTACAGCCCTCTCCGGAAAATGGAGAGGACTGTTTTTGTAATCCTCCAGAAGAGGAAAATTCACCGCCAGTCCACGTTCTACGGATGGCGCAGTCAAGACGAAGACAACAGAGACAACGCCTGCTGCTGTTTACGATGCTTGGTATGATGCGGTTTATGAAGGTTCAAATGGTAGCGGTGGTGGAGGAGATGGAATCTAATGGAAAAAACGGTAACGATTGACGGGAAAGAAGTGCGGCTAAAAGCTACGGCCGCGCTTTCTATTCGCTATAAGTCTCAATTTGAGCGCGATTTTTTCAGTGACATCTTGAAACTTCTTAAGTTGTTCCCGCTAAAAGATTTGGATCTAGATAAAGACGAAGTTGATCAAGATGCATTGAAATATATCGATCATGTAGACTTTGAAGTTTTTTACAACTTGATATGGACCATGGCTAAGAATGCGGATAAGTCTATCCCAGATCCTGAAACTTGGTTTGATCAATTTGACATGTTTTCATTGGAAGACGTCTTACCTGACTTGTTTGAGCTTTTAGAAGGAGTAATGGGGACTAAAAAAAGACTCGCCACCAGCATCAAAAGAGCCGATAAAGACAGAGAGTTTTCTCCTTATATGCAAACACTGCGGTCTGAATCGGGCTGATCTGGAAGAAATGACAATCACAATGTGTTTGGACTATATCGAAGAGTATGTCGAGATGAACAACCCGAAGAAACATAAACAGTCAGTGAAACGATCGACACAAGCGGATTTTGGTGCCTTTTAAGGAGGTGAGTTGATGGTCCAACGAATCAAAGGGATTACCATTGAGTTGGATGGAGAAACAAAAGGGCTGGACAAAGCACTTTCGGATGTAAATAAACGAAGTCGGGAACTTCAAAAAGAACTCCGTGATGTGGAACGCCTTTTAAAGCTAGACCCAGGCAATGTTGAAGCCCTGGCACAAAAACAACAAATTTTAGCTAAGCAAATAGAAAACACAACAGAGCGATTAAACCGTCTCAAAGCAGCTCAGGCACAGGTTGAACAACAATTCCAGCGTGGTGAGATCGGGGCAGATCAATACCGCGCTTTTCGGCGTGAGATCCAGTTCAACGAAGCCCAATTAAGCAAATTTAAGCGGGAGCTTGAATCTGTTAATGAAACTAAAGCCCTGAAGAACACTAGAAGAGATGCGGACCGAGTTGCTGAGAGTCTTGACAAAGCAAAAGAAGCTGCAGGGGAATTAAGAAACCAGCTCGAGACTGTTGGCGCTGCAAGCGCGGCGGGTGCTATAGCAGCGGCGTTGGATTTATCATCGTTAAATACAAGCATTGAAATATCCATGGATGTGCCGGCTGAATCTGTCGAGTCTGTTAAAAGCGCAGTAAAAACAGTAACAAGCTACATTGGGGACCAGGAAGCAGCATTAGAAGGAGTTAGGCGTCAGTGGGCTTTAAATGCAGATGCATCAGACGAGTCAAATGCACGCATTGTCAAAGGTGCAGGAGCGATTGCCAGAGCATATGCAGGTATTGACTTCACAGAGCTGATACAAGAAACAAACGAAATATCAAGATTCCTAGGGATCAGCAATGATGAAGCACTTGGATTAGTGAACGCGCTTTTAAAAATGGGTTTCCCCCCTGAGCAATTGGACATCATCAGTGAATATGGCTTGCAATTGAGGATGGCAGGATATGAAGCAGAGGAGATCCAAGCGATTTTCGCTGCGGGCATTGACACTGGAACCTGGAACATTGACAACTTGCTTGATGGTTTGAAAGAAGGAAGAATCAGGCTCGCTGAGTTTGGCGAAGAGGTTCCTAAAGCTATGGCGGAATTACTTGAAGAAACAAATATATCTGCTGAACAAATGCAAAAGTGGGGGCAAGCAGTCGCGCAAGGTGGAGAAGTAGGTAAACAAGCAATGGTTGAAGTGGCTCAAGCGATTGATGATATAGAAGACGCGACCATCCAAAATGCTGTCGGAGTCGCTACTTTTGGAACGATGTGGGAAGACCAGGGTAGAGCCATTATTGATACGATTCTTGGTGCAAAAAACCAAGTAGTTGATTTAAAGGTGAATCAAGAGCAGCTAAATGAATCTATCCAACAGCTAGACAACGATCCGGTGGTGAAGTTCAAGCAAGCATTACAGGAACTACAGACTGCCCTTTCCCCTCTTTTAGATCAGATTTCAAACATCGTGATGAAAATTGCTGATTTTATCCAAAACAATCCTCAACTTGTGGCAACGATCATGACTATCGTTGGGGTAGTAGGGACCTTATTGGGGGTGCTAACAGTCTTAGGGCCTATCATCAGCGGAATCACAGCAACAATAGGTTTGCTGGCTGGTGCATTTGGGGTTGCATCTTCAACAGTCTTAGTCGCTATAGGTGTACTCGCTTCTTTAATCATTTAGTTTGGCAAAACTGGGACACGATCAAGGCAAAAGCAGTGGCAATTTGGGGTGCAATTAAGAATTGGTTAGTTCAAACATGGGAAAACATTAAAACTCAAGCAAGCGAAAAATGGGAATCGATGAAACAAACGATCCAAAATAAGATGGACAGCGCTAAGAAGAAAGTCACTGATATTTGGAATTCCATCGTAAGCTTTTTGAAAGGGATAAATCTGTATCAGATCGGAAAAGACATCATCCAAGGTTTAATCAATGGGATAAGCAGCTTGAAAAATAGAGCTTTGCAGAAAGCACAAGAAATCGCAGATGGCATCAAAAGCCGCATTAAAAGTGCTCTTGGAATCCATTCTCCATCCCGTGTAATGATGGAATTGGGTGAAGACACTGGCCAAGGGTTTGTTCTTGGTCTGGAGTCAGCGATCAGGAATATCCAGCGTGTATCTGATAAACTTGCCGCCGCTTCAATACCTCAACAAGGTTCAGGTTCATTAGTAAGCACATCAAACGACCGAGTGAACAATATCACAATGTACAACTATGGCCAAGATCTGAGTTCCCAAAGCGTGATTGATGCGCTTCGTCGCAAGGAGTGGTTGGGTTGAGCAGAATTAAATACATGTGGTACGGAACAAAACCGACGATCCGTTTTGATGTTTCCGAACGGTTGACGCTTCAGGATTCCTTCGAAACATTCCCCACGTCTCCTGGGAATAACTTCACGATTCGGAATCCGTCAACCAGGACCGACACAAACGCCGGGTGGTTTCAAACGGATTATCGCGCCTACTCCGGGTCTTATTCAATCCGGAGCGAACCGCTTACGAGTGTTGCTGGTACGCACCAATACGCCAGGATCGACTTTGTTTTTGAAGTGTCTCCATACGCAAGAAATGTAAGAGTGAAGTATTGGTATTTCCAGGATTGCGAGAATAACTTTGATGGGTTAAAGGTTTACTTCAACGGGACCCTGGTTCACAACTATATCACCAATGGGACGTATTATCAGTGGACGCCTGGCGAAATCTCAACGAGTCAACGTGGTCAGTGCACGATCACGTTTGAGTATGACAAAGATGGGTTAAGGGATTTAGGAGAAACCGACGCCGTCACGCGGCAGCTCCTAGGGCTTTTAGTTGTTGGGAACCGCGGCGTGGTGGGAATTATCTAGAGAGATTTGTTACCTAATTCTGTAAAGGTTCTTATGTATCCTCAGTAAATCAATTTATATTAGGTTAATATATCAAAAGAATTATCTAGTTTATATTGTAAAAAAGATAAAAGAGAGCTGCCTAATAACCGGGTAGCTCTTTTTTTGGGAAATAGATTTTTCCTTATTATGAATCAATATTTGGGATATCCGGTGATGTAAATAATCTTCTTCAAAGCGTTCAACAATAATATTTTCAGATCCACAACTAAAGCCGTTTGTAGTAGTTACCAGTGGTGTATCAAGCAGAATCGTAACAGACTGTCAGTTGCAATGCGGGTAGGGGTTTTTTGCCTTCGCCCCCGGGTAGACAGGTGTCAAAATTGATCTTTTAAAACGGTTCTGATCCCGACCAGTATAACACCGTTCCAATGACGCATATAGTGAACGTTTTCTCTTGTAGTTTCATTGGGTTACCCATTAGCTGTCGCTGTCAAATAAGTGAGAAAAAAAGGCCTGAGGTTTTCCCTCAAGCCTCAAGACATTGACTATTCGTACAGATCCTCAATTTCTACCCATGTTTTATTTTGTAGATTGAATACATCATCTGCTTCATGGGTTCTTATATAAAACTGAATACGGGGTGGTCGATTAGTCGCTTTGTCAAAGCACTTGGAAAAGAACGGAATAATCAGCTCGAACATGATATGATCCAGTCTGTCAATCTGGTTTATATAATCATCATTTGGATCAATAAATTGATCAAGCTTGATTCTAATTTGTACTTCATCTAAAAGTGTTTGTATCCTGCTATAATTAATTTCTTCTCCATCAGACATCGGAGTAATACTAATGCCGTATATTCCGTATTCACCACTGTGCACTTCAAACAAAACTGTGTCTGTTTCTGGAGGAAATTGATAAGAAAGTACCTTTTTGATGTTTTGGATTAAACTATATTCATAAGCATAAACAGCTTTTTTAACATCGGAACGATTGATCATCTTAATCCAAACCCCCAAATCTTTCTTCCATCAATATGATTTGCCAGTTCATGGATATTAGTCTTTACAAGTTGCATACTTTCTGAACACTGACCAATAAAAAAGCTATCTTTGCTTAAAGGGGCAACTTTTTTTATTGAACCAACTAGTTATTATAGCATGTTAGAATATTATAAATTGGAGAAAAGGAATGTTGAAAAGGATAATTGAAAATAAATGGGGCTTAAAAGATCCGTTGAGTGGAGAAGAGCTTTTGCAACGGATTGAAGAAATGCAAAATAAAATCAAAGATCTGTTATATCAGAATCATGTGAGTGCAGAGAAAAAATGGATCCTTATTATCTTTTGAGAGAACAGACTGAGATATTAGATCAAATCGCTTGGTACTTAGATAAGATAAATCTTAATAAAAAGCTACAATACACAGAATTCCCCTTATTTTGTTTCGGTATATATTGGGCGTTTTTAGGACAAAATATTGGAAGCGAAATAAATAAGCGAAGGCCAGTCATAGTTATTTCTGCTCCCCCTGGATCTCCATTGTGTTACCGTCATTCCCTTAACAACTAAGCGTAAAAATGACGGGCGTTGGTATCATGTTGATTTAGAGGATCGAAATCATACTGCTATATGTGAGCAGTTGAAGGTGATTAGTCGAGCGAGGTTGCATGTTCCATATCGAAACAAAGGAGGCAAGCATCGGAGAATTGCAGAAATATCCAAAAGTGACAGGGAAAGAATTCCTTCTGTGCTTCAAAGATTATATACAATTGATATTCATGAGGATGATTGCTCCATTGACACTATGTCTTGGAGAGGATATAATAAAGCTACATAAATCGTCCCGTAGCGGAAGTTACGAGTAAAATCGATTCAAATACGTCCCAAAAAGCAATCCCTAAGGATTGCTTTTTGAGTTTTTGCATACTATATAAATACATAATCGTCCCAGTACCTTAAGGTACTGAGTAAAAAAAGGGATGTGACTAAAATGGCCACATCCCTTTTTTAGTATTTGAATTTTGTGTACAGGGCTTGAATAAAAAGCAAGATTTTTAAATACTAGCCAAGATTCTGGGAGATAGATAAAATACAGAATAGATTTATTTTTAAGTGATTTGTATTGGAGGCGTTTTAATGTTATTTAAGAATCAGGAAAGTACATATTATCATCCAGGTGTTTATCGCTTCTATTGGCCTTTTGTAAGCCCGGATTTACTGAAAGATAATGATCATATTCAATTTTGGTACTATGATGTAGAAATTCATGTTGGTCGTTCAGATGACATGAAAGAAGGAAAATTGTTAACCGTGATCATTAAATCATCGACTTTAGGTGTTACCAACTATATTGAATCCATTGCCACACAAATCCGGAACAACTTTTTTCCTAAATTATTTTCGCAATATCAAGCGAACAAAAAATACCTTAATGAGGATACTATTCGTTGGTTAGAAGTCAACTTTGAAACACTCAATCCTAATCGCTGGAATGAAGTTGTTTTAGAATGGGATCATCGTTTAGAGCAATATCAAAGCCCCACATGGAAAAAATAAACACAGATGCCTGGTATTTCGTACAATATCAATCAAAATTGAAAGATTGGGTAAACGCCGCTCTTAAATCATTTAATGGATATTCCTTTGAAACAAACGCCTCTAGATGGATTCTTGAGTTAAAGGAATGGATTGGCGATAACCTCAATAATCTGGATTTAGCAATTGTAGAAGCATTGAAAGAAGTGCTCGAATATGGGCATGCACATAATTTTTTATCCAAAAAGGTAATTGAGACGTTTGAGAACGAACAATTTAAAAAGCAGAAACAACTTGAGTCACCCCAACCTACGACATTAACATAAACTATATTCTATGCAAACAAAAAAAGCCCTCTCCGGGAAATGGAGAGGGCTTTTTTTGTAATCCTCTAGGAGAGGTGTAATCATTCTGACTTAGCTTATCCGAGGATGAAAGGGATCGTCTGCAGATTGGTTTCAATCCTCTTGATGAGGTGTAGTCACTTTGACTATCAGATGCACCACAACCGATTCATTGGCGAAAATGGTTTCAATCCTCTTGATGAGGTGTAGTCACTTTGACGGCATGTGTCTGAAACCCTTGACACGCTTGAGGATCAATATGGTTTTTCGAGCACCTTCGTTTTTTAAAGAGCATTTAAGTTATTTTTTATGTATCAGCTCAAAACGAAGTGGCTTTTTCCTTTATTTCATGCAGGTTTTAGCCTTTGCGAGCAACCCCAGGGATTTTTGACATATCAAGGTGCTCGAAAAAGAACTTCTGTTACAAGCTTGAATATCAGAAATATCAACTAATTTCAGTCTACAAAAAAATAAAAAACCTGTAAACCTTCAGATCTAATATTAAAGCCCTCTCCGGGAAATGGAGAGGGTTGTTTTTGTAATCCTCTAGAAGAGGTGTAACCTTTGACGACAAAGACAAAGAAATCAAAAAACAATTAAATTCTAGGTTTCAATCCTCTAGAAGAGGTGTAACCATTTTGACTGCATGCGTCTGAAACTCTTGACACGCTTGAGGTTCAGCGCCGTTTTTCGAGCACCTTCGTTTTTTAAAGAGCATTTAAGTTATTTTTTATGTATCAAGTCAAAACGAAGTGGCTTTTTCCTTTATTTCATGCGGGTTTCAGCTTTTGCGAGCAACCCCGGGGATTTTTGACATATCAAGGCGCTCGATAAACATCAAAAATATCAACTAATTTCAGTCTACAAAAAAATAAAAAATATTCTGGACCGAAAAACTTGATCAAAGGGGGCAAGTCCAAATGAGCGTGTATGTTGTGATTGATCCTGGACATGGTGGTAAAGACCCTGGCGCTATTGGTTTTAAGATCAATGAAAAAGATGTGGTGTTAAACTTGGCGAAAAAACTAAATGATCATCTTGGCCAATATGAAAAAGCGGTCGTATCCCTTACCCGTTGGGATGACCGCTTTTTGGAACTGAGCGAACGCGCTAAGTTCGCCAATGATCGAAATGCTGACCTTTTCATCTCATTGCATAACAATGCCGCGAGCGCATCCGCCCACGGCTTTGAATCGTTCATCTATGTTAACGCCAGTACTACAACCGCACGGTATCAGACTATTCTCCATGAACAAGTTATGAATTACCTGGCACAAGTCGGTATCCATGACCGCGGGAAAAAACGTGCAAATTACGCGGTGCTCCGTGAAACCAAGATGCCGGCAATCCTACTTGAAAACCTCTTTATCACAAACGAAAAAGAAAATAAACTCTTAAAAGATGATGCCTTCCTGGATAACTTGGCCGCGGCAATTGCCGTCGGGATCGCCAAAATTTTCGGTCTGAAAAAGAAAAACACGGCACCTAAGCCGATGTATCGCATTACCGTTGATGAGGAGGTGATATATGACACAGCCTACGAGTCCAAAATTACTGATGCTGTACTGGAAGCGGTAAGGAAAGGCTCTAAGGAAATCCAATTGAAAAAACTTTAACACAAACCCTGCTAATGGCAGGGTTTTTTTAATGGAGGGATACATCATGAGCAGACCTGTTGTTTTTTACTCACCACATGCAGATGATGAGACGTTGAACATGGGGATCACCATCGCTGAGCATGTAGCAGCCGGCAGGGATACTCATGTGGTTCTGATGACGCATGGTCGCCAATCCGGGGCCCTTAACGTAATCAATGGAACACATGTCAATGGCGGATACTTCTGGGAGATCAAGCACGACCCGGAGTTTGAGGGGTATAAACCGTTGACAGTTGAGCAATTTGCGGAAGCCCGGATGGAGGAGTTTTATAATGCTCTCCGGCAACTTGGTGTACCAGCTGAAAATCAGCATATTGAATATCTTGATGATCCGAACAGCGACGGCGGGGAAAATGTGACAGTGAATGAAGCCAAAAGTGTAATCCAAAAATATATCAACCTGTTCCCTGATGCTGACCACTATACCTTGAGTTATCACGATATCCATCCGGACCATGCAGCATGTGGACAAGCTTTGCAGGATCTCTATGATGAAGGGGCAATTCAATATTATGTCCGCTTTATCATCAGTATGGCCACAAGGGATGACTATGAATCCCGTGGCGCAGCGATTCCTGGCGGCGGTTGGAAAGATACTCCGACGGATAACACCATCAAGCAACGTGTCATCAATGCTTGCCGGTGTTATGCTGCCTGGGCTCCGAGGTTCGGTGCATATGCGATTGGATATCATTCAGTCAGCCGTCAATTTGATAAATTCTTGGCCGATCCGTTCCACTATCTCCACATGCCAGGACAATAATTAAAAGCCCTCTCCATATCCGGAGAGGGCTTTTTTGTTTCAATCCTCCAGAAGAGGTGTAACCATTTTGACCTTCCCTACAACAAAGATACCATCGCAAAAGCTATCGTTTCAATCCTCTAGAAGAGGTGTAATCATTCTGACAAACATATGTTCCATAAGGAGGAATCAGCAATGACATGTTTCAATCCTCTAAGAGAGGTGTAATCATTCTGACGTGAAAGTTACGTTCGTAAACTTAAAAAGAAGTTGTAGTTTCAATCCTCTAAGAGAGGTGTAATCATTCTGACTTAAAGGCGATGTTCGCCAAGGCGATGCGTAAAAGTTTCAATCCTCTAAGAGAGGTGTAATCATTCTGACGGCATGTGTCTGAAACCCTTGGCACGCTTGAGGTTCAGCACCGTTTTTCGAGCACCTTCGTTTTTAAAAGAGCATTTAAGTTATTTTTTATGTATCAGCTCAAAACGAAGTGGCTTTTTCCTTTATTTCATGCGGGTTTCAGCTATTGCGAGCAACCCCGGGGATTTTTGACATATCAAGGCGCTCGATAAATCCTTGTATGAACATCAAAAATATCAACTAATATCAGTCTACAAAAAAATAAAATTCTTGTAAACCTTCAGTTCTAATATTACAGCCCTCTCCGGGAAATGGAGAGGGCTGTTTTTGTAATCCTCCAGAAGAGGAAAATCCCACCTTTAGGTTCATGCTGACATTTCTTTTTGTTTATCCTTGCGGAAGATTCCCATTAATCCTGCAATTACAAGGAACACGGTTGCTAATACATAGAACATCGAGATGCTAATTATTCCGCCGATCCCTGAAATCAGCATCAAAGTGCCGCCGATCTTTGGATTGATCTTTACTACAATTGCTCCTACGATTGCCAAGATGGAAAAAAGGAAAGCTCCCCAACCTAACCCGGTTACCTCCGATGTACCGCCTGAAACAGCCTCATCCACAGCTCCAAAAAAGATAGCAAACAGTGCACCGCCAAAACCGAAAATCCCACCGATAAGCCCCAGGACAAATTCTGTTGTCCGGCTCATTGTCTATCCTCCTTATTGCACTTTGATTTCAAACTCAACCTTGTTGGTGTTCATAAAATCGGATGACATCACTTCGCCTAAATCCATTTTGATTTCTTTGGCTGACTTGGGGTCCAGACGGTCATTATTATTGGTCAAGAAAGTTAGAACGCCATTTTTGTTTGACACCGCCTGCAATCTTGCCGCCAACCGAATCACCCATAAACATGTTGGCGTTTAATTGCTTATCGCCGACAACGATTTTCCCTTCTTGATGAGGCCGGGCATGTGACCGAAACCCCTGACACGCTTGAGGGTCAACACCGTTTTTCGGCACCTTCTTTGAGTTTGGAATGGGTAGACAGCACAAGTAACCTAAGGGATTGATGAACTGTTTGTTACGTATTATCTATATACAGGTCTTCGAGAAATTGTTTAAATGTATTCCTTACCACTACAACAGCTTCCGGATTAAATTTATTTTCACGGAAAAGATCCTGTGCTGCATGATTTGAGTCTACCCAAACAATAATAGGGTCATTTTCGTTATTGGCTGGGTAAAAGAAACAATACTGATTGATTGATGAAAAGCGAACGGAATGAGTTTGCCTTTGCTTTGAATTGATTCATCCTCATCCAATCTGACGTCATATTCTTCAATCATTTGGTCTGGCAAATAAAACCCATCCAGTTGAAGGGGATATGGGTAACCTTTTGCCTTTATGTATATTTCTCCTTCAAGATTTTCCGGCATATCTTATTGGCTATAGAATCTTACAAAGTCTGGTGGCAATTTTATTCCACAATGTTCTTTCACTTCAGCCAATTCATCATCAGCAGGTTTCTCAGTTTCCTCTAATATACGAAATTTAATCATATTTTTTTCACCTCATTTTAATCCACGGGTACCAAAGAAAAGGGTAAACAGTGCACCACCGAACCCAACGATCCCGTCCAAAATTCCAAGAATGTCATCTTTCTTTATTTATTCAAGGCTTACACATAATCAATGACCCGACACAGCCAAATCATATGATGGCGATCTTTTCCCCAGTAATCTTTGGCGATGTGATAAGGCTTGCCAAATTTCCTTAACCACTTTTTTTGTGCATGCATGTAACCGCTGTCCAAACAAAATTGTTCAATTCCGAATTGATGAAGCCGTTGCATCATGGAATGAATCAAAGCGGACGCCACGCCTTTTCCTTGAAAGCCGGGCAATACATAAAGACTGCCAAGTTCCCCGATGGACTCCAGCTTGCCACGGGTCAATTTTTTGATTTCACTTCCGCAAGGCCCGAAAGAAATCGTTCCGATCAGGCGGCCGTTCATTTTGGCAACCAGAAAGGAAATACCCGGGTTGGCATTCTCCAGTGAAGAGGTGAGCAGTTTCTTTTTGGAATCAATCTCAAAGGCCATATCATTGGTTAAATCTCCAAGGCCTTCTTTTTCAAAAGCGTCAATGATTGAGGCTTCAAACACGTCAAACGCTGCTTGGGTATCTTCTTTTGCCGGTTTGGCAATGGATAAATGATTCATCATATTGATTGTCCTTTCATGGAGAAGTAGGTGGGTTAAGACATCAAGTGGATTCAGTTGGATTGAAGCGGGGTTCTTGGAATTATTCGAATACTATGATACTGGTTTTATCTTATAAATGACGCTGAATGCCTTCAATGGTTTATTTGATAAATTTTTGCCTGCAGGTTGGAAGAAGGGGGAGTTGATTAATTACAGCCGGCACTGGGGGCAATGGATTCAAGATAAAAACCATTATTTAATAAAAACAAGTTTGTAAAACAAACTAAATCAACAAAATACAAAGGACATAAAGCACACTTAGAGAAGTATATTTTGTTCGCATCAAGTTAAACAAAGGAATAAATCATCTTAAACAAGGAAAAGGGAGGAAACCCCGATGAAAATTGTTGTGATGAGCTTGTTGGTGAAAGACCAGGACAAAGCACTTCGGTTTTATACCGAAAAACTGGGGTTTATAAAAAAGGAGGATATCCAAGCCGGTGAATACCGATGGTTGACACTGGTCTCCCCGGAGAATCCGGATGGCACAAAATTGTTGCTGGAACCTGCCCATCATCCGGCCGGCAAGGAATACCAAGAGAAATTATATGCTGACGGGCTCCCGGCCGTTCAGTTTGGGGTCGCAGATGTTCATCAGGAGTATGAGCGTTTAAAAGAGAAAGGTGTGAAATTTACCATGGAGCCGACCAACATCGATGGAATCTCCCTGGCAGTATTTGATGATACATGCGGGAACCTGATCCAGATTGTCCAAAGTTGAAGGGGGCTTTTTGGTTATTTGTATTGCTTTCTAAGAGGTATTCGATCCAAACAGATTTATCACATTTACCAAAGGGCAGTAAGAACCACATGGATTCCAGAAATGTCAATGATAAAACACCATTATATGCCCAAACCAGTTTGTAACACAAACACTCATCAACAATAAACATAAAAAACAAAAAACTATCACATACAAACAGTCTTGTCAAAAGGTTTGTATAAAAAGGACTTGGGCATTCCAAGTCCTTTTTATATGACATTGGAGTGCAAAACAAACTTGCCGAGCCGGTATTGCACAAGTCAATGAATGCCGCATAAGAAAGAGATGATCCCGATAACAAGCCCGGTAACGGAAATTCCCAGTTGCTCGTAAGCCCATCCGGATACAATATAGGATAATTGCATCACTCCGCCATAGGTTGCCATATGCAGAGAGAAGACACGGCCGCGAACGGCTTCGGTTGTATTCATTTGCAGCATGTATGTATCAAGCGGGATGATGATGCCGGAAAACAGCCGCATCAAGTAAAGCATGAAGATTCCCGTGAGCAGCGTATTGGTATGTGCAGAAAAGCGAAAAAAACGGCTTGGAAGAGATACGAAGCCCCGTACCACACAATCCCCCGGCGATATTGATGATTCACGAATTTCTTGACAAGATACGCCCCGGTCAAAACGCCCAATCCGTCAACGGCATACAGGATGCCGATCCCCAACCCCTGCATTTGATAAACATTGTTACCGAGCAAAGGGATCAATATGTAATATCCTCCGCCGGCAAAACCCCAACTGATGCCGATGAGGATGATGGCCCTGGCGACTTGATTGCGGGAGGCTTCATGAACCCCTTTTTTGAGTGATTTGAAATACGAATCAGAGTGTGAAGGAGAGACGGATTCGGACCATTTCATCTGAAAAATGCAAAAAGCGGACCAGAAATAAGAGATTGCATTGATGACAAAACAAACCAAAGGGTTGAAAGCTGTGGATACAATTCCGCCCAAAACCGCTCCCAGAATCCCGATCATGCTGTCCGTTGCGGAGGAAAATGAATTGGCTTCCGCCAAGTCTTTTCTGGCCACCACCGAAGGAATGGCTGCTTGGCGGGAAGGGTTAAAAAAAGCACTCAGGCATCCGATCAAAAAAGAACCGGCATACAAGATCCAAACTTGCTTGAAAAGAAAGGAAAACATAAAAGAGGATACTATCAGGCCACGCGCCAAATCCGAGAGAATCATGATTTTTTTCTTGGAAAAATGATCAATCACGGGACCGGTGAACACCCCCAAAAGGGCAGAAGGCAGGGCGCGGCACATCAAAAGAATACCGACCGACAAGGCGGAATCAGACAAAAAAAAGAACGGTTTGTGCCAGCGCGACCTGATTAAACCAATCCCCCAAGACGCTTCCTGTTTGTCCCAACCACAGAAAACGGTAATTGCGGTTTCTGGATATGAGTCTTTTTTTCATCGGTGATCCATCGGTGATCCTCCTGTTGTGCGCAGGTTTATCTGCTTGAAGATGTTGTGATTTAAAGCACCGGCTCCTCGTTAGCAATAACCGGGGAACCGGTACCTGGAAGATTTAAAAATCGAGTTTCAATTGTTCGTATTTTAAAAAAGGTGGTGGCGCCATGGACGAGTTTAACGATTCCAACAAATATGGATCGGACAACACATTCTCTGCTGAAACCTCAAGCCAACGGGAAGATGGGAGACGGGGACTTTGTGCTTCATCAATGATTCCGATATAAAGAAGGGCTTTTCCGTCTTCGTCATGCAGGGAAAGATGGGAGGTGTGGTCACGGAAGCGTTGATCCCATTTGATCTGATAAACCGGGTTTAAGGGAATGGGATGCGGAGGTTGGAAGAAGAAACTGATTTGAATGGGAGTGGTGTTTTTTTGTGCCAACCATTGCTGAAAAACATGGCGGAGAACCCATTTCGCCAAGGTGACCGGCGAATGGTACAGCAAACATTCGCTGTCTTTCATGTGATGATGGGAGAAATGTGTTTTTCTGCGGTTGCTTTTCCTTAATTTCAGCGGTTCTCTACACTCCGGACACCGGTATTTTTGAAAAGAGTCGGCATCCCGGGGGGCAATGAGTGTTTTGCCGTCGGGCGAAAGTCCGCATGGGACCAACCCGTATAACTGACGAAACTTCGCTGGGATTCCGGAAGCCAAGCAGACAACCCCCGTTCCATTCGAATTAAAATTTTTATCTTCTAACAATATTATAAATATTTTATCCAAATAAAACTATTGTTTTCAGAGCTGTTTTTATCGGAATACAGACGTTGAACCATAAACTCCCTGGATGACTCCGCAAGCCAGGCGTTTTCCGGCATTTCCCGAAGGTTGGGAGCGGAAGTCATCCGGGTTTTGATGGATCATGACCGATTTTCCGATCACTTGGGATGGACGGAAGCGGTTGGTGAAAAAGCTCATCCGTGCATACCCGTTATTTGAAAAAAGAACGGGGAAATCGCCGGGATGATTGCCATGAGGTTGGTTGTCCGGATTCCAATGATTACCGGCCGCTTGAAACGGATCGCCAGGATTTCCAACGGCACAGCTGCCGTTTTCATGGAGATGGAATCCAAACGGACCAACGGGTTGCCGGCCGTTTCCTCCCGGTTGATAGGGAGGCAGTCCGCTCACTTCAATAAACACTTCGGTGCCGCCCGGCACTTCTGTAAACGTCACATAACCTCTGAGTTCCGGTGCAAGCGGACCTCCTTGGATCCAAGCATAAGCTTGATAATTGGGTTGATTGGCCAAATAACCGCCAACAGGGTAATGAGCAAGGTACATGTCATGCCACCTCCGGATGAAAAAAGAAGTTTCTTTTTATTCTATGAAGGGATTTCTGGATATCGACCCATTTTGCCGCCCATTTTTGCAGGTTGATACTTTACCGGTTTCCGGGCGTCATTTGTTGTCTTGGATAGTTCCAAGACGATCGCTTTGGACAATATGAAGGAGTGACGGTCTTCTTTTGGATGTTCCCGAAGAAAATCGACATATCAAATATCTTGATATGAACAGCGACGGCCGGGGAAAGTGGTGACAGGAATGAAGCCATTTGATCCATTCCTAGCCAATCTGTTCCATTATGCCGGGACAATAAAAAAGCCTTCTCCAGTCATGGAGAGGCTTTTTTCTATGGGTAAAAGTATGCGAGTTACGATAAAAAAGCACCGGAAATTGTACTACATTTACGATAGCGCTGTAGAAAAGATATTAAAGTTCATACAGACTTTCCAATAATTCATTAAACGATTCTTTTATAAAGGTTACAACGTAGTCCGGATCATCTTCATAATGAGCTTCCCAGTTAATAAGCACAATTGCGGGGGATTCAGTGGATTCCCGATAATCAAAACAATACCATTTATTCTGTCCATCCAATGCGAAAGGGACAAATCCTTCAGGAAGAGTCGGATCTGAGTTTTCGTCCAAGTACATATGTCTATAGGCTCCGATTACATGGCAAAAATCCTCTTCTTCTCCGTCTTCTTTTGAAACAGATAACAATTGATCAAATGGGTAAGGTTCCCCATCAACATCAATGCATACTCCTGGAACACTTCCGTGATAAACCTTCGCCAATTCTACATAATCTCCAGGCAACTTTTTACCAACAAAATCCTCAATATGTTGAATATCTTCATCTGTCGCTGGTTGCTTTACAGCTTCCCATTTAATCATCTTTTTTACTCCTTTCTGTTTTTCCTGAATACAATACTTCGCTTGTATGATGATTCCTTTTACGATGCCACGCATAACTTCCGATTGGATGGGGTGTTGGATTCCGGGTAACGGATTGACAAAAGTCCGTTGGTAACCTATTATACTTATTAAAAGTAAGTTAATTACAAATGTATGAAGGGAGAGGGGAAATAATCATTTTCGTCAACCATAGCAAAGAAAGAATAGAAGAATCGGAAAGGCTGTGAACCATGATTCAAATTTATCCTGCCGAAAACCGTTTTGTGTCTGATCACGGTTGGTTGAAAAGTTATTTCAGCTTTTCATTTGCTGAATATTTTGACCCCGGGAATATGCACTTTGGGCCTATGCGTGTGCTCAATGATGACACCGTCCAACCGGGGACGGGATTTGGCATGCATCCCCACAAGGAAATGGAGATTGTCTCCATTGTGTTGAAAGGGCAATTAAGGCATGAGGACAGTGCCGGCCACATGGAAACATTATCTTTTGGTGAAGTGCAACGCATGAGTGCCGGTACGGGAATTATTCATTCCGAGATGAATCCGTCAGAAACGGAAGAAGTGAATTTCCTGCAGATGTGGTTTTTGCCGGAAACCAGCAGGCTTCAACCTTCCTATGAACAGATATCTTTTGACCCGGAAAACATGAAAAACCGTTTGTTGCCGGTGGTATCCAAGCATCCTGCATCGGATCAGACGGCATCGATTCATCAGGATATGACGATTTATCTTTCCAAACTGGAAGCCGGCAAATCCCTTACGTTTGAGCAGAAAGAAAACCGCCGGATCTTTTTCTTTGTGATCGAAGGCGATGTCCTCCTCAACGGGGATCATGTGTTAAAGCGCCGGGACTCGGCAAGAATAACAGATGTATCTTCGTTAACGGCGGAGACCGATAAAGGTTGTTTTGTGATGTTGATTGATCTTCCTTAACCGGGTGAATTTCCGGTGAGGATCAACCATGACCAACAGGAGGCATGAGCATGGAAAATGTGAAATTGGCGATCATTTATTACAGCTCGACCGGCACCAACTACAAGATGGCTCAAATCGCTGCAGAAACAGCCAAAAAAGAAGGAGCCGAAGTCCGTCTGTTGAGAGTGCAGGAATTGGCCCCGGAAGAAGCCATTGCATCCAATCCGGCATGGAAAGCCCACTATGAAGCCACCAAAAATGTTCCGGTTGCAACGCCGGATGACATTGTTTGGGCGGATGCGATTATTTTCTGCACCCCCACCCGCTTTGGCATTGTCTCATCCCAAATGAAACAATTCCTGGATACAACAGGGGGCATCTGGGCCCAAGGAAAGACGGTCAACAAAGTGGTCAGTGCGATGACTTCGGCCAATAACCCAAACGGTGGGCAAGAAGAGACGGTTTTGTCCTTGTACACAACGATGTACCATTGGGGAGCGATTGTCGTTGCACCGGGATATACCGATCCTTCCATCCCGGCATCCGGCGGCAACCCGTATGGCACTTCCGTGACCATTGACAATAACGGCAATTGGAAAGATGATGCGGAAAAGGCGGTTCAACATCAAACCCGGCGCGTCCTCACCGTGGCGGGCTGGATCAAAAAAGGGCAAAGCCAAAGCTGATTTTATGGCTTTCGGGAAAAAGCACCGGACTTCAATCACCGGTGCTTTTTCATATTATAATGGAAGGGATGGAACATCTTGAGAAAACAAGGAGAGTCTTCACAGTGAAAACAAGAGAAACCGCCCGTATTGTATTACTCAACGAACAAGACCGGATTTTGCTGTTTAAGATGAAAGACCCTTCCGTCACCAGCAAAGAGAATCCGGCCGGAGAGCCGGTTTGGTTTCCGCCGGGAGGCGGGGTGGAAGAAAACGAGTCTTATCTCGAAGCGGCCAAACGGGAGCTGTGGGAAGAAACCGGATTGGCGGACGGTGTGCATTGGGGGCCGTTGGTATGGATCCGGGATATTCATCTGTTCGTCCATCAAAGGAAAACCCGTTTTATTGAATATTATTATGTGGCACGGGTGCAGGGAAAGCAGATTTCGACGGATCATTTTACAGAGGTGGAGAAAGAGACTTACCAAGCCCACCATTGGTGGAGTGTGGATGAAATCTTGAACACCGGGGAACTGATTTTCCCCAAGCAGTTGGGACAAAAATTGATTCCGCTTTTAAAAGGGGAGTATCCTGCCGAACCCATTGCCATTGAATAACCGAATCCATTCTGAACTTTATTCGCATACAGATGCAAATGGGGTGAGTTGGAAAAAGCCGATTCCTGATAAAGGAACGGCTTTACAATATTTATATTTTCAGAAATGTCATACTCTAGGTCCTTGCCCACCTTACAAAATGAGTTCTTTTAATTGCATGGATTCAACTCCTACATCGATCCAAAAGAAACAAAATCATAAAAATATTCAGGGGGACATGAAAATTGCAATCAATTTTACAAAGCGTATGTCGGTTGCTTGGAACCACGGTTAATGACTGATTAACGGAAATAAAAAGTTCGCAATTCTCATTTATATGGGGGAGTAGTTTAAATGGAACCATTAAATCTTTGGAACAAAAACTTTATTTTGTTATGGTTAGGAAACGCACAATCTGGAATAGGAAATACATTTTATATTATTGCCCTGAGTTACTTAATGCTGGAACTAACGGGCTCACCTAAATATACCGCTTTTACTATGGCAGCCTTTGCTGTTCCTTTTGTACTCAGTCCATTAGTGGGCACGATGGTAGACCGGGTGAATATGAAACCATTTCTTGTGGTCGGCGATATAATCCGGGGTTTTTGTATGTTTTTGATTTGTTATTTATATGAGATAAACCTTTTGTCATCGTCTGTCATTGTCTGTTTAGGGTTTGTTTCAGGGGTGGTTGGTTTGATTTACCGTCCTTCTTTTGGTGCGCTGTTACCAAACTTAGTTCCTAAAAAAGATATTTCCAGAGCGAATGCATTAAATGCTTTAGCGGGGCAAATTTCGAGTCTTTTTGGTTTTGCATTCGGGGGATTGATGATTGGTTTTATAGGTACCATACCAGCGATATTTGTTAATGGGGCAACATTTATTATTATGGCCCTGTTATTATGCTTTATTGATTTCCCAATGGTAAAAAAAGAAAGTCAAGAAAGAAAATCTGTTTTGAATGAAACAATTGAAGGGATTAAATATGTTATTTCTTCAAAATTACTTTTTATCGTCCCTGTTATTTTCTTTGTATTAAGCGCTACTTACAGTCCATTGGAGTTTCTTATGCCTGTTAAGTTGAAAAGTATTAATGTAGGTGCAGAAGGTTATGGTGTATTTTTTACTATCCTGACCATTGGTTCCATTTTAGCCAGTGGAGTTATATCAAAGATTGGTAATCATTTGTCAGTTGCAAAAGGGACACTGACGGGTTTAGTCATAATAGCCGTTTCATTACTGGGGATTGCTTTATCAAATTCTTATATCTTGTTTTGTGTTTTTGCATTTACATTGGGATTTGGGATCTCCCTGTCTTCTGTTAATGTTATCAGTTATGCTCAAACGAATGTCAGCGAGAAGTTCAGAGGCAGAATGTTTGGTATATTTGGAGCGATTGAACAAGTTGCAATGCCGGCAACATTAGCTGGTGCCGGCATATTGGTTGATTATTTTCCGGTTCATTTTATATTTATTATGGGAACTATCGTTATTGCTGTTGTTTCAATATGGTGGTTTGTCCTTAATAATTTTGCAAGGTATGCAAATTAAGTTAAAGAATGAGCGGCATTCCGGCAGTGGTGGGCCGATGAAACGGATCCAAGACGGACAAAGAATCCGTGTGGATGGAAATCAAGGGAGCGTGTAAATTTTGGATGACGTATCATGAAGGGGAAATGGGGTCCGGTTTGGGCCCCGTTTTTTTGTCATTTTGAAGGTTTCCACTCGAACCAACGGCCATGCCCCTCGGTTTTGGCCAAAACCTCATGGTTTTTCCTTCCGCCAATATACGACTCCAAATGAAGAACGTCCCGGTCCTCCATGTTGTTGTATAAATGAAAAACGGTTTGCGTTCTCCCCAACTCCCCGATCTGATCCTTCAGCTTTTGCTTCACTTGATCCGGCATTTGGTTGGCCACATGGGTATGAAAGATGCAGAGGGCGGTATTTTCCGGTACCTGACGGGCTAACTTGGGAAGCATTTCAACTCCGTCGCCTTCAATCAGTCGGAGGGGGTGTTTTTTCAATTGCCGTGCGGCTTTTTCAAAAAGTCTGACCCGTTTTTGGTGTTCCGGCCAGATGAGGGATCGCATCCATAAAAAATCCTCCTGGTCCGTTAAATCCATGATGTGCAAGTCGATGCCCATCCGGAAAGCGACAGGGGGACTATCCGGGAACAAGAAGGGTTGCCGGCTCCCCCGTATTTCCGATTCAATCCGGACAGGGGAAGACGGATGCCCGTAAGTATGGCTTCCTCCATATGCATAACTGTAATGATCCCATAACAGTTGCAACCCCGCACTGGTCCCGATTTCGATCAGGGAAAGGGACTTTTTCACCCGGTTGTAAATCAGGCAAAAGCTTGGATAAAGATAAGCGCAACGTCCGATTTCGTTGGTTTGCACCCTTTTTTGCCGGAGAATAGGGATGATTTCGTCCTTGAACAAAAGGCAAAAGTCGCGAAAGGCAGGAAAGGCCTCGTCTGCTTTCCGCGGAGATTTCACCAGATCCGGATAATAGTCTCTTAAAGGATGGTCTTTCCCTTTTAACAACAGATAATGGACCGCCCCAAACAGAAGATTGGGAACGGGTTGTCCACGCAGGGCATGGGATGCCACGGCAAGAAGCTCATCGTCTTGGGCGATTTTTAATGACAACTGTTGATAGAGCGGGCTGGAGAGGTGACATTCTTTCCAAGCAAAATTCCGAAACAAAAAAGATAACTTTTCTCTTTCCATTTCCGAGCGCACCTTCTTTCGCTAAAAACAGTTTCAAAATAAAGGGAATCCGCCAGTTGTTTCCTAATACTATAAAGGGTTCCGATTTATTCCACGGAAAAGGCAGGGGACAAAATGAAAAACAGAGAGACGATTCCTGGGCATTTGCTCTATGATATCTATAACGACGGCGATCTGAATGTTCATTATTTAATGGAACCTTATGATGAATGGAGACAAATCTGGCGGAAAGTCCCTGTGGAGGTGACGGACTGCCTGACAACCCTGGGCTTGAAATACCGGCATAACTTGCATGTGATGAGCCAGAAGGAAAAGGAGATTTTGCAAGATATAAAGAAATATTTCCCTGAGGTGTGGAATTATTTACATCCGAACGGGGAGTTCAGCCGGTATCTTTGGGATTATGCCAAGTCGGCTTTCTGGTGCCGGTTGCAATTCAAAAAACAAGGCATTTCCGAAGAGGAGGAAATCCTGCAGGAATCCGCGCTTTAATCCCCGCGAACGTTTTACACCGATATGATATCAAACAGAAAAGAAGGGAAATATCATGATTACGATTCGTCCATTAAGCGGGTGCACGTGGGAGCAAACGTTGCAGTTGTGGAATGAAGCCTTTGCGGATTACTTTGTGAATATGAATTTCACCTTTGACCGGTTAATGAACAGGATGGTCCGGGAAAGAATTTCGCCGGCTCATTCCCTGGTGGCTTGGAATGATGCCCGGCCGGTCGGTTTTGTGTTTACGTCCATTGGGGAAATCAAAGGAAAAAAGATCGCCTGGAACGGAGGGACCGCCGTTCTTCCCGGATGGAGGCGAAAAAGGGCGGGGAACCGGCTGATGGAAGCGTTGATGGAGTTGTATCAACGGGAACATGTGCAGCTGGCGACACTGGAAGCAATTGCCGAAAACAAACCGGCCATCCGGTTATATCAGCAACACGGGTATGATATTGCCGATTCCTTGCTCATTTACCAGACAGAAAACTTTCGCCGTGGACAAAAAGGGGCTTCCGGATACAACATCCGCACCGCCCATCCGGCAACTGTCACCGCTTTTTCTTTTTACCCCGACTTGGCCCCGTGGCAAACCCATTGGTTTCAAGGAGATGAAGCATGGATCATTTCCGATTCTTCCGGAAAAGAAGCCGGGTATGCGCTGGTGAGGCGGAAAACCGATGACCAAGGACGAGGACGAGTGCAAGAATTGACTTTGTTGCAATTGGAGACAGCTCCGGGGCATCCGGAAGCGGAAGAACTGGCCCGTCAGTTGTTGCGACATGTGATGGCTTCTGCGGAAGCATCCCGATGCCAGTTTTTATACTGCCCCGAAAAGAAGAAAATGGTGACGAGTCTTCTGGAGGAGGAAGGATTTCACATGTTTTTAAGTAACGTCCATATGGTGAAGAAAATAGCAGAAGATTGATGTCTCATTAACAAGTTAACTTGGCGAGACAACCATTTGGCTCTCAAACGGATGGAGAAACCTGTGGAAAACATCCGATCGCCAAACCCCTTGATTTACAAGGGGTTTCAGTGTTTTACCCTTATATAGTTACAAAAGAATTGTTTTGTAACCCTATAGGACGCGTAAAAAGGATGGATCGGGAAGAAGGAGAAGAGCGCCCGCGACTGTTTTGCACCGAATTTGTTCTTATTTATCTGAACGTACAAAATAATCTCAAAATAAACATACAAATAAAGAGCAATCGATCCCAATAAATGGAATTCCGATTTCCGTCCCGGGAAAAACGGTCTTCTTATTTTCGATTTAAGGGTGGTTTATTTCCTTTCGAGATGAACAGATCGAAAAAAGGGGTGAAAGGCTGTAAGGGGCCTTAAAATCGCTCTCCGGATGTTGGGTTTTTCAGGAAGGAAAAACCTCTGAAAAACAGAGGGAAGAGGGTTTGGTAAATCCGTTTGTTAACTTTTGTTCCATTTTTTGGTTACTTCGCGGATGCGGTCCAATTGTTCCCAATAATTATGAAGCGCAGCTCTTCCCTCATGAGTGATCCGTATGGTGGTATGAGGGATTTTTTTGCGCACGAATTGTTTCTGGATTTGGATATATTCCGCCTTTTCCAATTTGGATAAATGGGAAGAAAGGTTTCCTTTTGTCAAGCCGGTTAATTCTTGCAAAAACAAAAATTCAGCCATCGTGCAGGCGTCCAGCGCGCTCATAATGGCAAGACGGGCCGGTTCATGGATCAATTTATTCAATTTCGCCATTTCCTTAAAGGGCATCAATGGAACCACACTCCATATGTATTATTAACTAGTTTGCATTATAAACTATGAAAGTAAATTTGAAAAGGGCAAAAGAAAGCAAAAGAGGCAAACATAAAAACAAATCAAATATTAGCTCTCAACTGAAAATGGTGCCGAAGAAGTAAATCCGTTAATACTACAAAAATACGGGAAAACCTCTGGAAGGGTTCTCAGTGAAAACAAACATGATATTAGTCAAAATAAGGCCAGTGAGGTAGAATCAAAAAAAGACTTGGGCCAGAATAAGACACTTCCTGATTCGGGAGAGGGGATTCGTCTGAAGGGGGTGGTCGCTTTTCCATTGATAAGCCGACCAAAAAACATAAAGGAAAGATTAGCATCGATGATGGGGATCATCATATCTAAAGCAAAGCCAATTGCAAAGTATTTGAAGGATGTTTTTTTAAGTGACTCAATTAGATATTCTTTGAAATCGGGTTCATTTTTTGTAATAAACCTGTTCCCTTATCTTAAGTGTTAAAAATGATTAAGCCACTTGCACAATAAAATAGGCATCCGGAGATGAATACAGTGAAAAAAATATCATTCTTCGGGTTCTCGTTGGCTTAGTTATAATTGGTGTTTCAATGTGATAGCGGCTTACAATGGATTCTTGCTTTGGATTAGATACGCTAAGTCGGAATTATTTTCGGGGGAAGTTAATGCAGCTATTATTACAGGAATAATTGGTCTTTTGACATTGATCGGTTCAATAATCATGTCCATTTATTCCGCGAAACAGGGGTAGAGGTAGCGAACGACGATTTTACCGCCATCTGTCCAAGAAACACTTTTAGATTTTTCGATTTATATGCCCTATTTCATTTCGGTTAACGATTTTTCGTCGCTCTGTGAGGCTCCTAGACCCCTGTTTTTACGAATGAAAACAGCTGCCCTTTGCGCGGGGCAGCTGTTATTATTCCAGGGGACAGAGTTTGCAGTTCTGGTACACATTGATTAATTCGTAAGATGGCACGAATTTATGACAAGGGTGATCCACCTTTTCCGCATGGGATCGCCTGCGAAGGTCTGCCACATTAGCGTCAAAACCTCCACCGCCTGCACCCGAGCCTTAATTTCAGAACGATTAGCTTTTTAATCTCTCAAGGGATAGAACCTCAACAGTAAATCCACCCGGCGCTTTAACATAAAAAGTCCAACCATGTGCGTTCTGTGGAGGATCTACATCGATGCCGTCTTCTTTCATTCGTTTATTGATCTTATTCACCTGCTCATCGCTTTCCTGCACAAATCCGATGTGAAATGTTTTGGGATATTCGGCTTGCCTTCCTTTCATTAAAGCCAGTAACATCCCTTGATCGTCAGTTAACAGAGTAAACGAGTCGCCGCGGGTAGTCACGGTTTTCAGATCGAAATATTTCTTCAAGAATTCTTCAGTGGCTTGAACGTCAGTAACCGTCAGATTCAGATGGTTGAGATTCATCGAATCTCCTCCTCATGATTTTTTTGTAAAAATGATCGCTGTTTTAGTGATCCTTAACGATGGCTTTCATGTACAAATTTACAATCGCTTCAAGGTCTTTGGTATCAGGTTGTTGGGGTGGACGGTCAGTAACAATGAGTCCGCCAAGCAGGATATAAGTAAGCAATGGTCCGACAAACATGCGTACGGCTGCATTGACGTCAACAACATTTACCAATCCTTTATTTTTCGCTTGCTCTAAAATAGCGGAAACGCTCTTTATGACCTTCTCCGGCAAGGTTGAACGAAAAAGGTTTCCTAGCTGTGGAAACCGAGGAGACTCGGCAACGATAACTCGCATCAATGCCAGGTAATTGGATTGCATAAGACTGGAGATATAGTGATACGCCAAGTTGTTCAATGCTTGGTGCAGTTCGTCACGATTATTCAACGACATATTTTCAAACGAACACAGATTTTCAGTTAAACTGTGAATCAGTTGCTTTAAGACGTCAACCAAAAGATCCTCTTTACTTGAATAGTAGCTGTACACGGTTTGTTTGGAAACACCAGCTTCAGTGGTAATGGCGTCCATGCTCGTCGCTGCAAAACCGTTCTTAAGAAATAAGCGTTCAGCCGCTGTTCGAATCTGATCCTGCTTTGTCCGTGATCTGGGTGAACGTTCTTTGGAAATCAAACAGTCACCTCCGTTATTCCTAGCGGTAGGTTTAATACAGAAATCAAACTGAACCGTTTGGTTTGATCATACGCTTTTATTTGTTAGTCTGTCAAGAAGATTCATCGTGTATTATTGTCCAAAATTGTTCAAACGTACGTTTTGCCCGAAATGATACGGTGACCCCGAATAGATGCCTCTTTTTTTGCTGCATTGAGGCTTTTGGATATAAAAAAACCGCCTCAGCGGAGGAGAGGGAGCATCCGTCGATTTTGGGGCCATCTCTCCAGTAAATGGAAAAATGACTTGAGACACTCTTTAGGGAGACTCAAGTCATTTCGTATTTATACAGGAAACTCAGGGATGACACGTTCATATTCATCCTGAGCATCGGTTATGGCCAATTTAGAATACACTTCAAGCGATTTACGGCTTGCATGGCTGAATGAGTGCATCGTCAATGCCTTGTTTCTTGAGCCACCTTAAAGCTGTGCTTCCCGATTGTTTACCCAATCATGCGCTTTACTTTTTTGGCTCCAGCCGTTCAGGCTCTTGACTGCAAATGTCACACTTCAACAGCAAATCGAATGTCCTGCAATGTTCTTCCGCCAAATGTCTTAAAAGCCATCATTTTCGAACATACAATCGAAACAAAAAATCAGTTTGTATTCAATCGATCTGGTTGGCAAAATAAGCGCGTAGTTCAATACATATGCAGGGGGGGCTGCCAATACGAAATCAATAATTGAACAAATTCGTACGTGTAGAATTTGGGTTTAAAGGAATACTTGTGACGAGACTAAGAAAAAACAAGGCTTTTACTTTTGGGTTTTAAACCCCAAAGTAAGAGCCTGTTTAACACGCCCAGCGCATTTTTTGGTCAAAGAGGAGACAGTTTCAAATAAAAAAAAGCTCGTATACAGGCAGCCGGAGAAAGACGGATGATTTAGCCATTATTTCATTGATGCACCGCGAGAGATAAATTCATGTTGAAGAATCCCCATGATGATGACATCATGATATTGCCCCTTTATCAATACGGCATCTCTTTTTCTGCCTTCTTCCACAAATCCTGCACGAAGATACGCTTGGTACGCCCGCTGATTAAAAGAAAACACTTCCAGTTCGATTCGGTGTAAATTCAGTTTTTCAAATCCAAACTGCAAGGTCATCTGTATCGCTTCTGAACCCATCCCACGACCACAGTCTTCACTTTTAAATAGTGCGATCCGAAAGTGTGCACACCGAAGCTCTTCATCGATTTCATTGATCACGGACTCGCCGATGATCTTGCCTTTGGAATTGATGATTAAGAAATCATACCTTGAATCATCTTCTGTAATCTTTTCTACATAAGTCCTGATTTCATCCTCCGTCGGTTTCTTCATCGTACCAGTGTAAAGCTGAACTTCTTCATCAGGGGATGCAAAACCGCTTTGATAATATTCCGAGATATCGCTGTTTTTTATCAACCGCAAGGAGATCTTTTCTCCCTGAATGTCAATGTTTTTATTTTTCATGCCGTCTTATCTCCTGTGAAAAAGTTTAAAGGCTTGAGCGGAAAAGACCACTCAGGCCTTGTGCTCCCATGCTTCCTGCTCTTGAGCAAAGAGATCGCTTTCCACCCGGCTGTCGGTGTCAAACACCATGACCGGCCGATCTTTTTCTGCAAAGGGCAACCACGCATCAGGGAGATGGTCACCGTTCGGATTCCCTGTCCGGGCAAAAGCAATCCATGCTTCATGCATTTGCCGGGAAATTTGCTCCCGCTTCGGATGCGTTCCGGTGAAAACATCGGCACCCGGCTGATGCAGGTTGTGAAAGACAAAGGGGATTTCAAGCGCGTGACATGCTTTCAACCGGCCGTCAAAGAGCGGGGTTTCGTAATCAAACCGGTAGACCCAAACCTTCCCGCCTTGCTTGATTTGGGCGTCGGCCGTTTTTAACATGCCCCGGGTAAAGATGTGGTAAGTCATGGCACGCAACAGTTTTTGCCATACCGGTTGGGATGGATCGCCGGAAGACAAGTAATATGGAAAGACTTTTTCCGGAACCGGCCCGATTTCCTGTTCGATCCGGTCCATCAGTTCTTCTTTTCCTGCTGTTGTCCAAGAAGGATCGGTCAGTGTAAATAAATTGTATTCATCTTTGGTAACCCCGATGATGATCGGGATGTCGCCGGCTGCTCCGTTATCCAACGCTTTAATCGGATGGGTTTTCAAAACGGTTCCGTCCACAACAGGACCAAAAATCATTCCCGGATGCGCGGATTGTACGGCTTCAAGAAGTTCACCGGCCGGGATGGATAACAACCGGTCGCGATCTCCTTTGCGAATGCCGGCTTTCGTAAGAATGCGATCGGCGATGTCCAAAGCGGTCTGAGGGGAACGGAGCAAAATGGCACCCGAACCGCTTTGCAAGATTGCCCGTTGAAACAGCCCTTTGGTTTCCGGGAGGGAAAGCAGAACCCCGACACTTCCGGCTCCGGCCGATTCGCCAAAGATGGTGATTTGTTCCGGGTCGCCGCCAAAAGCGGAAATGTTTTCTTTCACCCAACGCAGCGCAGCCACTTGATCCAAAATTCCCAAGTTGCCCGATGCTGCAAATTCGTCACCGAACCAATCCCCCAAGTGCAAAAATCCAAACACGTTCAACCGGTAATTGATCGTGACAACCACCACATCTCCATTTTTGGCAAACTCCGCTCCGTCATACCAGGGGGAAGAGCCGGACCCGAACTGATAGGCGCCGCCATGGATCCAGAAGAGAACGGGCCGCTTTTTTCCGTCGGCCGCAGGCGACCAGATATTCAGATAAAGCCCGTCTTCACTCACCGGGTGATCCGCTTCCCCAAGCACGGTGCTGAAGGTGGTGCCGGACGGCTGCATCACCATGGAACGGAATCGGGTGGCATCCCAAACACCATCCCATTTCTCCAGTGGTTCCGGCTTTTGAAAGCGGCGTTTTCCCACCGGGGGTTTCGCATAAGGAACCCCTTTCCAAAAACAAACCTCTCCGTCTGTCCCGCCTTGCACTTTTCCCAAACGGGTTTCCACCAAAGTATTCATTCGAATCACTCTTTTTAATTTATTTTAATTTTCATTTAAATCGTAAATGATTAAGGAGAGGTTGTCAAATTCAAGTGTTTTGAGGTTCCCTTGATGCGACCTGTTGCACCGGATCCCAGATATCCATGCAGCGATCACAAGATCCAGCCGGACCATTCTGTCTGTGAACCGGCGGTTGAAGATTTAAAACACACAGGAAAGATCCAGCATGAATGTGTTTTATCATCCGTATGGCGACACGTATAAGATGTTGAACCAGTTGTCCGTTTGAAATCTGTTCCTCTTTATTTTTCGTGCTGAATTTTGTTTGGGATGTTGTTATTCACACCTTATTGACACTGAGGGACAAGCCCGTTAACCTGAACGATATTCCAACAAAAAAGGAGGAAGAGGGATTAGTGAAAGGGAAGGATGTCATCGGCTTTCTCATTCCTTTTGCCATCGTGCTCATCATTGTGCGGGCCGCGAACTTTTTTGGTTTTTGGAAGGTTGTGTCCATCATTTTAGGAGCCATTATTCTCGTATCAGGAGCCATCTTTCTGTTGTTCCTGATCCTTAAATTGCTGGTTTGGATTCAAAAAAAACGCTTGGCAAAGCAAAGAAGGGATGAATCCCAGACGTCATGAAAAGGCAAAGAGACTCAGGCAACATGCGGACCTGAGTCTCCCGGATTCATTTACAACTTCACGGCGATTTTCTTTGTTAACTGGCGCAATAAGGTGAGAAAGAGGACAATGACCGCCACAGAACTCAATACATTCAGCCCAAGCGAATATTTTTCGCTCCATTCCAGTGCTGAAACAGAAAGAAGGAAAAAGGCAATAAATCCGATTCCGGCGATCCAGTGGAACCGGTAAAAACCGACTGCGATCAGGTAGCCTGCCAAGTAATAGAAAAAGATATTAAGCAGATATTGAATCACCAGCCACCCGTTTCCGTTCAAAAACTCGTCAGACAGCAAATGAGACAGCTGGAACATCTCCAAAATCCCGTATTCCAAATAAGTGAGAATCACGGCGAAGAAAGCGATCGTAGCTGTCAGCCCGAGCGCGGCAATCATCGAACCGGCCCAAAAATCTCTCCGGGTGACTCCCTGTCCGACATAATAAGACAGGAATCCGTTGACGGAAATAATTGCGATTATGATCATATAAACCTTTGCCGATGGAAAAAGATGCACCAAAATCCCTTTCACCGCGGTATCATCACCGATTGTAAAATAACTGGAATAAAGATGTACGATGTGGATAACCAACGCAAAAACCAGATACCAAACCGTCCATTTCATTTGTTCCAAGTACATGTCTTTGGCCACTTTAGGAAATACGGCTGTTGGTTTCATATGCATCCTCCTTGCCTGTTAAATGAATAAACAGATCTTGCAGGGAGCAGGTCCCGGTTTCCAATCCTTGTTTTTCGGCTTCCAACCGGAGAACTTCATGGAAATCCCCGAACACAATCACCGATTTTGTATTTCCGAGCTGCTCTTCATTCAAAATCTTCCGGCCTTTGGTAAATTCATCAACCGTCTTGGCATCCCCCGTGACAGTGAGCCCCTTGGAAATCAAGGTTTCATAGTCTTCGTGCAGCAACAGTTTGCCCCGATCGAGAATCAACACTTCTTCAAACAAATAATCCATTTCAGACACCAAATGGGTGGATAAAATCATGATCCGGGGATGTTTGGCTTGGTCTTTCAACAATTCTTTATAAAACAATTCCCGGGTCGGAGCATCCATGCCCAGATAAGCCTCGTCGAAAATGGTGATGGGCGCCCGGCTGGCCAGTCCGATGGTCACATTCATCGCTGATTTCATCCCTCTTGAAAGTTTCCTGACTTCTTTGTTTAAAGGAAGTTGGAATTTTTCAACCAGCCGGAGTGCATAATCCATATCAAAGAACGGGCGGAACTTGGCTGCATTCTGAATGAAGGTGGAAACTTTTTTCCGCTCTTCCTTGTAATCTTTTTCGTAAACCAACGCAACATGAGGCATGATCTTCGGGTTTTCAAACGGCGGTTCCCCACCAATCCGGATCGATCCTTCCGTCGGAAGACGAAAAGACGACAAGAGAGAAAGGAGGGAGGTTTTTCCGGCTCCGTTCCGGCCGAGCAAACCATAAATCTTTCCGCTTTCCAATCGGAAGGAAACATTTTTGAGCGCCTCAAAGTCTTTGTATCTCAACGATACATTGTCAAATTCCACTTTATAATTCATTCTTCATCCCTTTCCTTTCTTTTTTGATCAGTGCAAACACTTCACTTTCCGTGATCCCCAGTTTGTGGGCTTCTTGCACCAAAGGGACGACAAATTCATCCACAAAAGCCTTTTTTCGTTTTTGGATCAGTTTTTCTCTGGCCCCCTTGGCCACAAACATGCCGATGCCCCTTTTTTTATAAAGAATTCCTTCCTCAACCAGTTGATTGACGCCTTTGGAGACCGTGGCGTGATTGATCTTATAAAAGTTGACCAGTTGCGTGGTGGAAGGAGCTTGTTCGTCTTCCTTCAGCTGTTCGTTGACAATCATGTCCTCGATTTTTTCCCGGATTTGCAGGAAGATCGGTTTGCGGCTGTCCAGCTTCCGGCTCAATTCATATCACCACCTTTACTCCCATACTAACCTCGTTAAACGGTTATATACTTGTGTGTATAAGTGTAACAGTAATTAAGAGTCAGGTCAACAGGTTTTGTGGCTGATTTTGGATGAGGATCGAAAAAAGCCTGATGGAAAAAGGGGGAACCGGTACAAGAAAACGTTCCAAAAACCAAGAAATAAACCCATAAACCAAAAAATGGCCCATGGGTTTTAAAACCGGTTTTTAATGATTGGATTTTTGTTTGATAAAGAGTGAGATTCCGCCAATCAAAAACAGAATCAGCCACATGAGAACAATGATCAATACTTGAATGTGAAAAGAACGGAGCAATATTTGGTTCGTTCCGACCGCCGGGAGAGCCCAAGGGTAAACATACCCCAACCAAGTGTATTTTTTTGAACCGATGATCAAAAAAACCGGAAGGATGAGTAAAATATTGAGAATGACTGATTGTACATAGTTGCTCCAATATGCGCATACTGCCAAATGAAATGCGGCCAACGGCAAAATCCCTATCCATCCGAGAACCAGGCATTGAATCAGCAAGGCCCATGGAAACGGATGATTCAACCGGGCGAATTCCCCGATGACAGCAAACTCCGACAAGGCAATTACCTGAGCCAATCCCAATAAGAGGACAAGCCACAGATACTTGGATAAATACAGTTGTTTCCAAGAAACAGGACAAGTTAAAGCTCTAATCCAATTATGTCCTTCATGCTCCACCTTACACAGATTGGCTGCCAATAATACGGAAAGGATTGGAAAGAAGATGGTTGGATAAAAGTAGTTCGCCATTCCCCAAGCCATCAGCCAATCATTGGTCGCTTGATAATTTTCGGATACAAACCGGGCATAAATGAAGATCCCATAGGCAATCGGAACCAATGGAAGAACCAGAATCAACCGCCAAATATTTGTTTTCCGTATTTTCATCCATTCAACCATTAATAAATTCCCCAATCATATCTCCCTTTCAGTCGATTAATCAAATTCTTTTCGGTAAAACACAGTAATTCCGATCACCAGCCAGATGGCGCCAAACAAAACAGATAACAAGAGGATTTCCCAGTTAAGCAATGCACTCGTTTCCCCAGGGGACAAAGCCTGAACCGACAAAGGCGGAGAGGGGAGGAACGTAGACCAAAATCCCCACGGTGTCCACCAACCCCATCCTTTAAAAACAGGGGCAAGAATAATTGAGGCGATTCCAAATGAAATCGGCACAGATTGGTTCTTGCTGGCCATGGATACGCATAATTGAAAAGCCACAAAGGGGATGGCCAGAAGAAAAGGGGCATACACATAAGAAAACAATTGGCCGATGGTGACAAGGTGTTCAACATCGTGCAATTCAGCCATGATGTATATGCCAAAAACAAACAAAAGCCCCATAACCAAGGTGGTGGCGAATCCCCAGAAGAATTTGGCAACATAGATTTTCCATTTCGCCAAAGGCATGGCAAAAAGAAACTTCCACATATTCGAAAACTGTTCCATGTTGACGATGTAGGCAATGAAGACAGGAACAGTGAAAGCGATGATTTGCCATAAGTATCGGCTGGTAAGTGACAAGATCAATCCCCAACCCTGTTCTGGAGAGTGGCCTTTTTGCAAATAGTACCCAAGGGCAAGTGTGAGGAGAAAACAGGTCACAACAGGAACAAAAATGAAAAGCCAAATGACCCAACTACGGCGGATTTTAATCCATTCGTTGATAACAGATGAATTCATGATCAATGATCTCCATTCTCCAAAATCTGAAAAAACATTTGTTCCAGCGAGTTTTCTTCTTCTTGGAAGTGATAAATGATAAAGTGATGGTCGATGAGTAATCTTTGTAATGAATTAATTTTTTCCGTCGGCAGGGAGTCGATATAAATAAACTCATGATCCCGCGAAATGGAATAGTGATGTTGCTTCAGCAATTTTTCCGCTTCGTCCAACCGGTCTGTCTTCATTTTAAACTGTTTTTGGTTTTGTTTTTTCAAGTCCGCAAGTGATCCCTGAAACAAAAGCCGGCCTTGATGAATAATACCAACATGGGAAGCCATTTGTTCCACTTCACTCAACAAATGGCTGGACACGAATACGGTCACATTAAACATCTGCGGAAGTTGTTTGATCAATTCCCGGATTTCTTGTATTCCGGATGGATCCAGACCGTTTGTCGGTTCATCAAGAATGAGAAAGTCCGGTTGATTCAGAAGAGCCATGGCGATTCCCAGCCGTTGTTTCATACCGAGCGAATAATCTTTGGCTTTTTTATGTTTTGCATCTTCCAAATGAACCATTTTCAGCACTTCGTCAATCCGTGACGGAGGAACTTTAAGCATCCGGCGGGCGATATCCAAATTTTCGTAACCATTTAAATGTCCATAGTAGCCGGGGGTTTCCACCAAACAGCCTACCCGGCTCAGTATGGAAATGCGATGTTTGTGAAATTCTTTCCCGAAAATCCGGACCGTCCCCTCCGTCGGGCGGGTAAGTCCCAAAATCATGCGAATGGTTGTTGTTTTCCCGGCGCCATTCGGGCCCAAAAAACCGTAAATTTGTCCTTTTTCAATTTGTATGTTTAACCGGTTTACAACCATTTGGCCGCGATAAGCTTTCGAAAGATTTTCGGTTTGTAAGACCATGTCTTCCATAGGATCCTCCTTAAGTTGACAGATAGTTAAAACCAGATAAGGAACTTGGGATAGAAGGGTTAAAGTTTTGAACATTCATGTTTCGGGGATATTCAATTATCCATCAACTTTTTTCACCGGCTTGGTAGTTTATGCAAATCACACCTGAGCAAATGAAGATGAATCCGGATATAAAAAGAACAGTCAGAGGATTACCTCCGTTTGCTAATCCGTTGGCAAAGTCGTGGGTTGCACCGCCTGCACACCAAAATCCCAAAATGATACTAAGCCATCCGCTAAGTTTTGAATGAGCTTTTAGCTGTTCAGGCAGTGAATAATACATATGGAATAAAGTGAGTATAAATACGATCCAGAAAAACGGAACGTAGGATTTTGCAGTTTCTGCGATGCTTTCATTAAATAGATAATCACCGAATAAAACCATTACCGAGGAACCGAGTGTAATAAAATCACCGAAATAATTTAAAACAAACAAAACAGAAGGTGCTCTCAGTGAAAACATGTAGTGACCCCCTAACTGAATTATAGATACTGAATTTTTAACTCCTTGGTTGTTAAAACCAGTGTTTTTCCGTGGAAGCCATAATCTCAATCCTGTGTTTTCCCTGTAATGCCCGGGGCGGGTGATTTATGCTGTGGAACAATCGGCAGAGAAGAATTACCCCTTTTGGATGATCAACAAACACAAGTATTAAAAATATTCGTAAACCGAATAATTTTTATGGTATTTGCAGGAGGGAAAGCGGGAGTTTAAACAGAAGGGATCCATGTCATTGATTTTTCAGAGGGGATTACTGGATATGAACATCTTTAATTTGATTTACAATTTGGTGCTCATTGGTTTGGTTATTTTATTTTTCGTATCGTTTGCAAAGTTTGTTTACACCATCGTGAGCAGCTTGAAACAAATGGTGGTAATGACTCGCCAGATCAATCAGAAATTGGATCAGATCCTCTGTCATTTGGAGAAAAAGAAGGATGAACCAAAGGAGCAACCGGAAGAAAACCGCCCTTAGACAAACCGTCTAAGGGCGGTTTCAGTATTAATGATAGCGATACCAGACTTTCCATCCCTCATTCGTTTTGGCCACGAAAACTTGTCCTTGCGACAAGCTGGCGCTGGGGAGGAACTCCGGAAAGAACAGTTCCACCAGCAGGGATTTTCCGGCAACTTCTTTTCTGCATTGTTGTTCGGCGATGCCGGAGTAGGGGGAAGATTCGGGAGCCTTGAGGGTAAGGATTCGTTTGACCTCATAATTTTGGTAACGGGAATCGTCGCCATAGGTTTCTTGAATCAATTGCGGAAGGACATCGCGGATTTCTTTTTCCGCGTTTTCATCCGGTTGGATCAAATCCTCCGCTTTCGGGCACTGTTCCGAGGTTGCCGGCTGATCTTCCGCTGCTGACGGAAGGGAAGAAAAACCGGTTGTTCCGGCAATGGCCAAGCCCAGCAAAAAGCAGAACAAACCCTTTCCGATTAAAGAAATCCGTTTCACTTTTTCACTTCCTTTATGGTTCATTTGAGGAACAAATGTCCCCAACTTAATTTTATAATATCCATTTCGCGAATCCATCTCACCTTTCGCACCAATGGACAGGATCAACCGAAAAGTTTCAGGCGGAAGGAAGGGGGAAATGAACTTTTAAGGTTGATGAAAACAAACATCCATGTTAGACTTTACCGTGTTATTCCATCAAGAACGAAGGAGGATTTACCTGAAATGTATTTCTGCAGACTCCGATTCCAAGCTTTGAACAACTGATTTTAAAAAGTTCAAAGCCCTGCCTTGTGCAGAGTGAATCGGGATCAGTCTGCCCTTTTTCAGGTAAAACCTGTGCATATGAATAGATAAAAAAGGGAGGGGAATCCCCTCCCTTTTTTTGCTTTCATTGCCGACATCCCGCCAAGCCGGAACCACAGGCTTGGTGTGTCTTCGTGCGCCTGAAAAACAGGCTCATCTCCGCATTTGCTTTGCACCGGGCAGAATGCGGAAGGTGAGATAATATGAGTAAAAAGAAGTTAAGAAAAAATTTTCCGGGACAACATTTAATGAAAAGTAAACGGCTGGCAGCGGGCATTGTGGAGATGTCCGGAGTCGGCCCGGAGGATCAAGTGGTGGAAATCGGTGCAGGCAAAGGAGCTTTGACCGTTCATCTGGCGCAAAAAGCCAAAAAGGTCATCGCCATTGAAAACGATCTTTCTTTTGCAAAGATTTTGCGGGAAGAAATGAAACCACACAGGAATGTCAGGGTGATTGAAAAGGATTTTTTGGAAGTGAACTTGCCCGATAAACCGTATTCGGTGGTATCCAATATCCCTTATTCCATCACCACCCCGATATTGAAAAGATTGATGGACCGGCCTGAAAATCCGTTTCAAAACGGTTTGCTGGTGATGGAAAAAGGGGCGGCCAAACGCTTCACAAGCCATCCTTCCACGAACCCGCGCATTCTGGCTTGGCGGATGTATTTTGATTTAACGATGGGAAGGACCATCGCCCGGTATCATTTTGCACCGCCTCCCAAGGTGGATTCGGCCGTCTTGTTTATCAAGAGAAAAGCCCCTCCCTTGATTCCCGTCCGGTTTCGCACTTTGTTTTTTAAACTGGCGTCATATGCCCTGAAGCATCCGGAGTTGCCGGTCGGTGAGGTTTTCAGAGGGATTTTCACGGCACCGCAAATCACGCATCTTGTGAAAACGTTGAAGAAGAGCCGGAATACGCCGGTCGGACGGTTAAGCGACACAGAGTGGGCCGTGGTTTTCCATACCATGGTCCGGCATGTCCCGCCGTACCGCTGGCTGAAATAGCCGAAATAAAAAATCCTCCTGAAAAACAGGGGGATTTTTTAATATAATGAAAAGCGATTTTTCATGGAAAGGAAGTACGCCTGCTCATGGACATGACCAATGTTCTCTATTTTCTGCTGGCTTCTGTTGCACTCACTCTCATGCCGGGACCGGATATTCTTTTTGTGGCAACGCAAAGCATGGTGCAAGGAAAAAAAGGGGGAATCATGACAGCGCTCGGCTTGTGCACCGGTTTGTTGGGGCATACGGCCGCCGTGGCCGTTGGAATTTCCGCTGTCATTTATCATTCGGCGCTGGCATTTCAAATTCTCAAGTATTTCGGCGCGGCTTATCTGCTTTTTTTGGCATGGCAAGCGCTGAAAAGCTCCGGCACCGGTCCCGTGAAGCAAAAAACCTTGAAACAAAGCGCTTTTGCCTTGTATAAACGGGGAATCTGGATGAATTTGCTCAATCCCAAAGTATCCATATTCTTTTTGGCTTTTTTGCCGCAATTTGTTTCACCTCACGCGGGATCCGTCACTCTTCAATTCATCGGGCTCGGAATGTTGTTTATCTTTCAGGCATTAACTATCTTCAGCCTGGTCTCGGTGGGAGTCGGTGCGTTGGGGGAAAAATTTTTGCAACCCTTCATCCGTTCCCGGAGCGTTCATTGGATCGAAGCCGCCATTTATACAATTTTAGGCCTTCGCCTGGTGTTTATGGAAAAATGATTATTCCCGGTCTGCCGGGACAAATGTAAAAAAACCTCTCCATTACCGGAGGGGGATTACTCACCTTACGTTTTAAAGCCCAAACGGATTATTCATTAATGGAAACGACACAGATTTGTATGGTTAGCGCAGGTAACAATCCTTCTTAGGTTACTGGATCCAGATACCATTTCTCTGATCAATACTTGGGACGGCGCCAAAAGTAAATGAAAACCGAAGTGGATCAACAATGGGTGGTGATGTTTGAAAATAGTTATTATTGGATTGAAGAATATCATAGAAAAGTATTAAACGGATTTATCTTTGCCATCTATGGCCTGTATAATTATTACCATCCAACGAAATATAAAGAAACAAATTCAATGCTCTAGGCATCCTTGTCCATAATCTATGATCATCTTACAAAGTACCGGAAAGAAGAGATTCGAGTATGTACTGTCTCAAGAATGATTACCAGTCGCTTCATTACTTAGTCTATATCGAACAATTACAATCACTAAACCATATGATGGGAGACTTATTTCTTAGAATGAGTGAGAAATTTCACGATGTTTTGCGTGGACTTCCTGCTAAGGCGAAACGGAATGTTGAGTAGATTGTTGAAAATTAAATGAATGAAAATTTAAAGCATTTTTAAATAACCAATCATAAAACTTTAAAAATTCACTAGATTGTGTCTAAAATCATTTTTTTAGAGTGTTCACTCATCATGCGTAAATCTGGCATAAAATCCCGTGAGGATAATCAATAGTTATCAAGATAGAGAGAAGAGTAAATATTATGGTTCACTCGCCGAACAGAAAAAGCTGACTCCTCCATCTGTAAAAAAGGTTATTTTTCCATAAATTATTCGATTCCTGATTCAAAAAAAGAGCGAGGATTTCCCCTCACTCATTTGGTTGATGTAGATAGTGAAATGGATTGTCAAGAAGTTTTTCAAACTGTCCTGCTACAGAGTGATAGCCAATTGCATAAGCACCAAGCAATGGTGCCCAAGCGGAATAACAACGACAAGCATTGATTAACTTTTGCTGGATAGTGGAATCAGTTGGTGTATCTTTCCAACCTCCACCGGGAATCGGATCTCCTTTGGATTCAAGCTGCATACGTGTGGCCATTGAGATGATAAATCGAACATAATAATTGATTTCTCCTTCATTATAAAGATCCAGCAGAGCTTGTCCGACATGTGCGTGATCAGGATGCACATCATGATAAGAAAGAGTGTAATGGTCAGCATCCGGGAACATTATAATATATTTTCGAATGATTGCTTTTGCTTCGTCATATTCAAGCGTTTCTTCCTTTGAGGGGTTATCGAGATATTCCACAAATTGATTTTCCCGGGGAACACCCAATTGTGTACAAGCATGATGGAATTCGGTGACTCTTGCCTGTGCTAAGGTGTCTTTCGTGAGCGGTTCGTATCCTTCAAAAGAAGGATTATGATATCCTTTCCAGTAGCCGGAATATATTTCGCCATTAATCGCTTGCAAAGCGCTTGTTAAACGGCCTCGTGTCATCAAAACGACATAAGTAGGACGAGATGCAGCAACGTGCTCGGCAATCGTTATACCCATATTTAAGGTTTCATCATCTGCATGAGGTGCATAGAAAACAACAGGTCTGCTCATGATGTAATCCTCCTTAAGATGTAAAAAGAATCTTACGGTTTTATTCAGCTAGATAAGGAGAAATTTATTCTATTTCTTCAGAATTTAATTCTTTAGATTTATTTGTATGGCCCATAAATTCGAATAGTTTTACGAAAATATATACAAACAAAGCAGAAGTGGTTGAAAAGTATGCGAAAATGTTAGGGGTATCTATTTGTAAAATCCATCGGTCAGCAATAAAACCAAACAAACAATAAGAAAAGAATGCAATTACATGTTTCCATAGACTATTGAATGACCGTAAAAGCAGATCGGTTACATAAGAAACTGCTAGGCCATAAGTGAATATCCCTAATCCGCCATATAAAAAAGAAAGAACAAACATCACTTCAAGGATAGAACCGTCCTCTTGAGGAGTATCAATGACGCCAAGAAACATATAGTAAATTGCAAATAACCCTGTGGCACATAATAATGCAAGCAATCTTTTTCCGATATTTAGCATAATCAAACCCCCTTTATTTCGTAATAATAAAAATTATATAAAAAATACTTATTATAAACAATATATTTTTGATTAATAATAAAATTGTTTTTTAAAATAAATCTGTTATAATATTTCTGTACAAAAGGGGGATTCGAATATGAAAAAGTGGTTTCTTATTTTTATCTCATGCGTTTTGGTTTTTTCATTCAGTTTTTTCGGGTACTCTGATTGGACATCTGCAAATGAAAAATTAAATCCAGAAATAAAAGTGGATGAAAATAACTTACGAATTTCGTTCAATTCAGTCGGGGATAAAGTAACAATTCAAAAAGATGATGATCAAGAAAAGGAAATTAAGATAAAAAAAGGCATAAAAGCTACCCTGGATTCAACATCTAACCAATTTGAAATGACTAACTTAGATAGCAATACGCCTGTCAAACTAAAAATGAGAGCTTATGACCAAAGTAACAGTATTATTGATGAAATAAGGATTGAAACGTCAACTCTGAGATCAGAGAAAGATAAACAAGACTTGGAGGATAATAGACTTAAGAATTCCCATTTAATTACTATTATTCGTAAGAATCAAATTAATTTGAATTGGAGTGGTATTCCTGATGACGATAATACTTATGAAATTTATAAAGAAGGAACACTCATTGACACTGTAAAAGGAAATGAATATATTGATAAAAATCCTGATGTCAAAAAGAGCGAAGTTACATATCAAATTGTTGGGAAAAAGAAAATGAGCGAAGCTGAGATTGAAAAAGCAAAAAAAATTGCCAAAGAAAACCATATTTTTATTCCAAAGAGTAAAGAAAACGAAATTTTTACAGAGACAGCAACTCTAACTAAACGAGTTACCATGAAAGAAAGCGAAAATAACTTAGCGAACGATAAAAACGTTTCTTCTAATTACATGGGTTATGGTTATTTATTCAGATACCAAACTTTTATCCCTCTATCAAAGGCTCCAAATCCTAGTGGTACAAGAATTACCAAAGGGTATAAGAGCTTTGCTGGAGATAATAAGTATAAGCCGGAATGGTGGGGAGATGAAGGCGGAAAGTATCGAACCCGTGTCGATGTTTTAGCACGATTTGATACGAGCCCAGCAAAAGCATATTTTGGGACACGTCATGCTAACCTTACTGTTGCTTATAATAAATACGGTAGTGTAGCCGGAGTTGCCCGAGCAAGTATGGACAAAGTTTACTTTTATAAACGACAATCAGGAAGTGATTCTGGAGGACGCTATGTGCAATTTGGTTATATCCATCAAGTTGGAAACCCGTTAGCTAATCCTGGTCCAGATATTGACTATCAATATTCAGCAAAAGTTTATGAAAATGGAGTATTTACTGCTGTCGGTTATCAAGATAGAGCTCCTTCACATGAACTATGGATGGTAAATATTCAAGGAGATAATGATATCCGAGTCCACTATAGTAAACACGAAGGTTTCGACTGTTTAATTCCAGGATTATGTGCAACAAAATCATGGAGTTATTCTTATTGAGAAAGGAGTATCTAAAAATTGAACCATAAAAAGGCTGGGTTGATCTATATACTTATGTTTTCACTTATGTTATCAGTATTTGCTTTTATTCATCAAGCTTCAGCTAATGTAGATTCTGTGACATATAAAGGAACCTTGAATGGAAAAAGAATGCACGTTTACAAATTTACCACTGTAGAGAGTGGAACTTTGAATATTGAAGATATCGGAACAGATCCGACAATTGGAATTTCGCTACAAGATATAAATAATCCCGAGAATAGATATGCTTCGGGTGATATGTTACCTGCTGGCACCTACGAATTTACTGTTTATACCAATGAAGATATTACGAGCAAATATAACTTAACTTTAAGTGGAGTTGTTTTCTCTGGGAATCCGGATACAAGCTTGCCATCGTTATCAATTACAAGTCCTTCATCCTATGATTTTCGATTATCTAAAGGCTATACAACACTTAGTGGAAAGGGTTCAACCGATGGTATTGCAACCGTTGGGATCAATGATAAGAGCTATAACCTTCCTAAAGGAGAATTTACTCAATACATGAGTTTTCATTATGGAAGAAATCTCGTTGAATTTGTGTCTTCCAATGAAAATGGAAATACAATCATGGACCCTTATATAGTAACTGTTCCTGGTGTTCAAAGATTAAACGGATTAAGTCATGGTGAAGTAGCATCCAGTATTAGTAATTTGATGACAAAGATTTTTAGGGAAAACCCAGACACTGTTATTATTGCACGTTCTGATGCTTATGGAGATACATTGGGCAGTGTTCCGCTTGCTGTAAAAGAGAAGGCACCCATCTTATACACTACGAAATCCTCTTTAGATCCTAGTACGAAAAATGAGATTCAGCGTTTAGGAGCTACGAAGGCAATTATTTTGGGTGGGACTGGCAGTATTTCCTATGATGTAGAAAGTGAACTAAAAGCGACTGGGATTACAACTATCGAAAGAATTAGTGGAGCAAATAACTATGCCGTTGCTACAAATATTGCCTCACGTGTTCTTGATGACAATACCGACACAGCCATAATTACACCTATCGAAAACTTTGCTGATACATTGTCTGCATCATCTATTGCTGGTTATTCTCAAACACCAATTTTAACAACATCAAGTAGTAATTTATCTACTGAAGTGAAGACGTTTTTAGAAAAAAATACACAAATAAATCATTTTATTATTGTAGGAGGTTCGATCTCTTCTAGTGTTGAAGCGCAACTAAAATCATTTGGAACAGTAGAGAGAGTTTCGGGGAGCAATCGATTTGAAGTGGCCAATAATATGGCAGAAAAATACTTTGTTGATCCTTCCGTTTCTGTAGTTGCTGACGGTACAAACTATCAACAAGCTTTAGCTGGTTCCGTTTTAGCAGCTAGAAATGGGGGCCCCTTGATGCTTGTTACTCCAACATCTACTCCAAATGAAACCTTGGCATACTATGAAAAGTACACTCTCGGTTTAGATGCAATATACTTTCCTGGAGATACTAGCTCAATATCTGATTCCACTATTCAAACATTAAATAACTATATTCATTAAAAGGTGGTCTTTTTTGGACCACCTTAATTATTCCTTCATTGGAGAAATCATAGATTTACGAATAAATGTTATCGAGCTCTTAAGAAAGAAATAATTATTTAATCAAAAAAAGTTTCAAAATGCTTTCCAAAAAACGGGAGGAACCGGTTCGTTGAAAAGAAGGCAAAGGTTTCGTCTGCTTTTGTTGTGGATGTTTCTGTTCCTGGGGTTCCAAACCGGTGTATGGGCGATGTTGTTGGACGATTTGGTTTCTGATTTTCATCTGTCTCCGGGTCAACTGGGGATGGCATTGACGCTTCAGTCCGGGGCCGGACTTCTCAGTTTGTGGTTGGGAGGGCGGATCGCGGACAAAGCAGGCAGGAAGCCGTTGGCGTTGCTCGGGATCGGCGGGACGGGAATATTTTTCATTTCTCTTGCGTTTGTCGAAAGGGATCCGGCCTTATTGGCGGTATTCTTTGCCGGAGGGATTTTTATCAGCTGGTATGACATGATCGCCAACACATTGGGCGGGGATTATGAACGCAATTATTCATCGTACGTGATGACGCATCTGCATGCCGCATTCAGCGGAGAGGCGGCTGCCGGGGCATGGGCTTCCGGTTTGTTGCTGGCCCGGGGAGTAACTTATACGAAGATTTATCTTTTGACTGGATCGGCTTTGGTGCTGTTGGCCGTGTTGTTTCTGATGGTTCCGTTGCCAGGCAAATCCGGTGAGAGCAGGGAAGATGGCGGGGATTTCGCAGGAGAGAAACAAAGACCCGGACTTAAAAAGGGACTGTCCGTGATTTTGTTTGCTGGCACCATGGTCGCACTCTGTTTTTTTATCGACGGATCGTTGGAAGGTTTTCTGTCCCTTTACTTGCGCGGGTTTCTTCAGTCCGGCCCGCTGTTGGGAGGAATCGGGATCGCATCTTTGCATTTTTCGGCAATGATTGGACGCTTGAGCAGTTCCGCCTTGATTGAGAAAGCGGGGGAAAGCCGTATTTTAATCTTCAGCGGGCTCATCGCTTCTGTCGGGATCGCTGTGGTCATACTCACGTCCAGCCCGGTTGTGGCCGCTTGCGGATTGCTGGGGGTCGGGTTTGCTCTTTCACCGGTTGCCCCCGTCTCGTTTTCGCTGGCTTCCCGTGCCATCCCCGGACGGGGAGCCCGTTCTGTTTCCATTGTAACGGGGGCCGGGTATTTATCCTTTATCGTGGGGCCGGTGCTGATCGGCCGGGTGGCGGAAATCGGTTCTTTGCAAACCTCCTTTGGTTTGTTGCTTGTCTCGTCGGTGATGATTCTGTTTTTGGCAGTCACGGGACTCGCCTCGGGTGTGACCAAAACAGGAGGAAGACCAACCTTAAGGAGATAACCTTTTGCGATACCCGGACGGACTGATTCCAAACTTTTTTTTCCAAACGCCCGTTCAAAAGAAGAAAGGCTGTTGAACCCGGACTCCAAAGCGATGGAGAGGATGTTTTTTTGGGAATGACGAAGCAGCTGCTCTGCCAATTGTAATCTTTGATCCCGGAGATATTGGCCCGGTGTGGTTCCGACATGTTTTTGGAACAAGCGAATGAGATGATATTTGCTGATTCCCGTGACTTTGCACAAATCGTCCAAGGTGACGGGGGATTTGCCGGCAGAAAACCAAAAGGCTGAGTGCCTTGCGACACTCAGCCTTTTCATGAGACTACAGTTTCAAGGAGATATTGTAGTCTTTCATCCATTTGTTGACTTGGAGGATATATTCCATCATTTTTCCGACTTCAAACGGAGATTTTTCAAAGAGATTGTCGGAAATGTGACGGATTTTTTGTTTGTCCAAAAGCACTGCAACCGGCGCTTGCGGATCTTCGATTAATTCATTCAACATCTTGCGGATGTTTTGATAGTAAACCGGATCCGTTGTGGACGGATATGCACTTTTCTTGCGGGTGCGCACTTCTTCCGGCAGATAACCTTTGAATGCACGGCGCAACAGGCTTTTTTCGACTTTGTCGACGGTTTTTATCGAATAAGGAATATTGAATAAGTATTGAACCAACCGGTAATCGCTGAACGGAACACGCGCTTCAAAACTGTTATGCATGCTGATGCGATCTTTCCGTTCCAACATAAACGGCAGGAAGCGGGTGATGAAAAGGTAAGACATTTCCCGTTGTTTTTCTTCGATTCCCGATTCCCCGTCCAATTTCGGAACCTCACTGACCGCTTCCTGGTATCTGCGGTTTCTGTGCTCCTCCGGCTGGAGCGTTTTGATCGCCTCTTCATTCAAAACATCTTTGAAGTAGCGAATTTGTGCGCTCCACGGGAACGTTCCGGAGAACAAAAATTCATCCTGATGGAACCAAGGATATCCGCTGAAAACTTCATCTGCGGATTCTCCGGAGAGCGTGGCTGCCGCATTTTTCTTCATTTCACTGAACAACAGATGCAACGATGCTTCCATTTCACCCAGTGCCGGCAAGTCGTGTGCCTCTACAGGGAGGAATACATGTTCCGTCAACTGATCATGGTTAATGATGACAGTATGGTGATCGGTATTTGCATATTCCGCAACGATTTTAACATACGGCTCATCCCGGCTGACATGCAACAAGTCGGCTTTGAAATGTTTGTCGCTTCCGGCAAAGTCAAGGGAATAGGTACCGAGTTGTTTTCCTTCTTCCGCCAAATACCGGGCAGCCATGGAAGTGAGACCACTGGAATCCAATCCGCCCGATAACATGGAGACGACCGGGGCATCGGCGATCAATTGGCGTTTCACAGTGTCTTTCAGGATTTCCCGGATTTTTTCAACAGTGGTATCCACATCGTCTTCATGCGGTGTGCTTTCCAATTTCCAATATTGATGATGATCGGCTTTTTCTTTTGTGAAAACAACGTAATGACCCTGTTTGACTTCCTGAATTCCGCGGAACACACCAAAACCGGGGGTGCGGATGGGTCCCATTCCGAAAAGTTCGCTGAAGCCTTCGACATCCACTTCCGGTTTGACTTCCGGATGGGCCAGGATGGCTTTCAATTCGGAACCAAATAAAACTCCGGAATTATGTACTTTGTAAAAGAGGGGTTTGACTCCGATGCGATCCCGGGCCAAAATCAATGCCTGGCGACGTTCATCCCAAATGGCAAAGGCAAACGCCCCGTTGATGCGCTGGATGAAATCTTCTCCCCATTCCAAATAGCTGTGCAGCAAAACTTCTGCATCCGATTCCGTTCCAAAACGATGTCCGAGATTTTCAAGTTCTGCTTTCAAATCTTTAAAGTTATAGATAAACCCGTCAAAGGAGAGTACGATGGAATGATCCCCTGAGCGATAAACCATCGGCTGTTTTCCACCGGCAGGATCGATGACAAAGAGACGGCGGTGACCAATCGCTGCACGTTCCGAAAACCAATAACCTTCATCATCGGGACCGCGATGTTGAATCGCGTTGGTCATTTTGCTTAAAACATTTTGTTCTCCCGACAAATCTCTTTCCCAATCAATCCAACCTGCAATTCCACTCATGAATGAATCATCTCCCATAAAAGAATCAACAAAATTATCGATATATTTAATTATAAAACAAGAAGAAGAAAATAAAAATATTTTTTTACATATTTATATAATATTCTATGTGAAATATTAAAAAAACCGCTTTTTGAATGCGTTTTATGTAATTTATCATGAAAACAAGTAAAATTTTTACATAACGCAAAACATATGGAAATGCAGGGGGAGGATTGGCAAAAAAATCCGGTTTAGCTCCCAAAGAACAGGACGCAAAAGCCGTCCCGACAAATTGCAAAAGGCAACGAAACAAACCGTAACCGTCGGCATCATGCGCTGCAGAGGAAAGGGGGTTTGAGTTCTTGGGCTGAAAACAAGAAAGGGCATTTGCCCTCTTTTTTGCGTAACAATGTTATGTTACAATGATGACGAGGAGGTGTCGGGAAATGGATCAAGACTTAATTTCAAAAAAAGACCTGTTGAAAGAAACTGGCATTTCATACGGACAATTATACCGTTGGAAACGAAAAAACTTGATCCCGGAAGAATGGTTTATCCGCAAATCCACCTACACCGGGCAAGAAACATTTTTCCCCCGCGATAAAATACTGCAACGGGTCAATAAAATCATCAGCTTAAAAGACGATTTGTCCTTGGATGAGATTGCGCAAATGTTTTCTCCCCGGTTTATGGAAATCTCTCTTACGAAAGAGCAAATTCAAGAGAAAAAGATTGTTTCGGATGTTGTGCTTGAACTGCACCTGTCCGCCCATGATCAAGCCAATGTTTTCACCTTGGAACATCTCTTTTATCTCTTTGTTCTGGATCAGTTGCTTGAAACGGGCGAAATCACCCTGGACGAAGGAAAATCGCTTTATCAGTTTTTGAAAAACAATTATCACCGGTTTGAAAAGAAAAATGCAGAGTTATTCGTCATCCGCAAACTGGGGGTCACCTCTTATATTTTGGTGAATGAAATCAAAGAAATTTGTTTTGATGACCGTGTGAAAGTGCTCCTGCGCATTTCGCTTGCAGAGGAATTGGAAAAGTTAAAAGGGAAAATTCAACATTTCGGATGGGGAGATGCAAATGAGTGATTTACTGATCAACGGGTACGGAAATTTTTCGGGCGGTACATTCGAAAAGGTCCGCATCAACGGATTGGGAAAAGTAAATGGCGACCTGGATTGCCGGTTGTTTATCACAAACGGGGACAGTGTCGTGGAAGGAAACGTGCAAACACAAACGGTCAAAGTCAGTGGTTCGTCGGCGATTGAAGGGAAACTGAAGGCGGATGAAACAAAAGTGAATGGCCAATTGACGACAGAAGGGGATGTGCACACCCAAAACATCACGCTCAACGGGACCGCCCAAGTAAAAGGAAATTTCATCGCCGACCAGGCAGACATCCGCGGAACCTTAAAGGTTGACGAAGACTTGGAAGCAGAGTCCGTGGTGATCAAAGGGGTTTTTATCATCAAAGGGCTGTTAAATGCCGGAAACATTCAAGTGGAATTGCTCGGCAATGCCAAAGCAAAGGAAATTGGCGGAGAGAAGATCGTCGTCAAAAAGAACAGCTTTGCTTTAAACAAATGGCTGAAATCCTTTTTTGCCGACAAAACATTGCAAGCCGAAGTGATTGAAGGGGATGATATCGAATTGGAATACACCCACGCCGGCATTGTCAGAGGAAAAAATGTGAAGATCGGCCCCGGCTGCAAAGTGGACGTGGTGGAATACCAAAATTCGTTTGATCAACATGATCAAGCGGAGGTCAAAGAAAGCAAGCAAGTCTGAGGATGCCGCCCCGGACTTGCTTGCAGGGGCGGCTTCATGCTTGCTTCCATTTAATATTGCAACCCAGACTGGGTTTTTGTGTGACCGTCACCGGCTCACCGTTAATGATTTGATCCAATGCGGCACGGATGGATTCGCCGGTCACCGGAATGTCATTCCCCGGGCGGGAATCATCCAATTGCCCCCGGTAAACACATTTCAGATCGCCGTCAAAAATATAGAAATCCGGCGTGCAAGCTGCTTGGTAAGCCTTGGCTGTTTCCTGGGTTTCGTCGAATAAATACGGAAACGGGTATTGGAGTTTTTCTGCCACTTCTTTCATTTTCTCCGGCGAATCATCCGGATATTGCTCCGCATCATTGGCGTTGATGGCGACAAAGGAAATTCCTTTCGGAATGTAAACATTGGCCAGTTGCACCAACTGATTCTGAACATGTTTTACATAAGGACAATGGTTACAGATAAACATGATGACCGTGGCAATGGAGGATTTTACATCTTGTAAGGCCACCGTTTTTCCGGACACCGCATCCGGCAATACAAAATCCGGGGCTTCTTTTCCGAGCGGGAACATATTCGATTCCGTTTTCGCCATATCCGCATCCACCTCTTTATGTTTTTTCCGTATTATAACATTTCGCTCTCTCCTAGAGGAAGATGCAAAGAGGGAACGGATTTTCGTCAAAAAATTCTAAAATAAACAAGGATTTATGCTATAATAACGTTAAAGCGATGAAAGATTCGCAGAGAGGATGGGCTCTTTGCCACCGGTGAACAAAAGAATTCCGATTGAAGTTGTGCGGGTGATTGACGGAGACACTTTGAAAATCAAGAGGAATCAAAAACTGGAACGGGTCCGGCTTCTGTATATTGATGCCCCCGAGCTCAATTCCGCCAATTTGTTGGAACATTTCAAAGCGCTTGAGGCCAGGAAGTACATTGTCAGTCTCATCCATCGCGGCCGGAGTGTCACCATTGAGCAAGGCGCCTTTAAGCGGGATCATTACGGCCGGATCCTTGCTCATGTTTATGTGGATGACATGCATTTGCAACCGCTCTTGCTGAAAAGAGGATTGGCCCGTTGCGTAATTCCGAACCGGGCGCGAAAATTAAAGTCGGAACGGAAATATCTGAAAGAGTTTCGGCGTTTGGAAATCATGGCGCAAAAAGCCGGGCGCGGGATTTGGGAATATGAGCAAAACAACGGCACGATATTAAGCCAGGTGAAAAGCATTCAATCTTGATGGACAGGGATCCTCGGAAAGAGTGTCCCTGTTTTTCATTTTCGTGCGTACTGCATCATGATATAGTCAAAGCATGAAGGGGGATGGGAAGTTGCTTGAAAAGAAAATCATTTCTTCATCAAAGCATCAGTGGCTTCAGATGGAACTTTCCCGTTTTGAAGAAGCCGGAATCATCGATTCCTCGCAAGTTCAACAGATCTTATCTTCATATGAGGTGAAAGGGAAAGGGAATGCAGGTTTTAACCGCATCTTGTTGGTTTTGGGATCCGTTTTGATCGGCGTGGGCATTCTCAGTTTTATCGCCGGGAATTGGGAGGCAATTCCCCGGACAGTAAAGTTTGTGCTGATTTTGTTTGGACTGACGGGCGCTTATTTCACCGGCTGGAAACTGGAAGAATCGTATCCCAAAACTTCCAAAAGTTTTTATTATATCGGCGCGGCGATATACGGAGCAGGGATTTTTCTCGTGGGTCAGATGTTTCACAGTTCATCGCCTTTTCAACAGGCCTTTTTGGTTTGGGCCCTCGGGATTGTACCGTTGGCACTTTATTTGAAAGACCGTTTGGTGATGATCTTGTCCATTTTATTTATCGGAATATATGCTTCGCAAGCTTGGGATGCATCCGTGCCGTATCCTTACTGGGTTTGGGTTTTTATTCCGCTTTTTTACGGGTGCAATGAGCGATGGTTGAACAAAAGCCGTCAGGTGTTTTTCTTTGCCAATGCACTTTTGATCTTCTCGCTCTGGGTGACTTTCGTCTGGCGGGAATGGCACGGGGGGGTGATTACGCTCGTCCTGCTGTTGTTGGGAGTCGGTATGACGTTTCTCTCCATCCGGCCTTATGCGAAGGTGTTGGAACGGCAAGGTGCGGTTATACACGGGGTTGCTGCCATTGTACTTACTTATCCGGACTTTTGGGAAATATGGGGGGAAGTGTTTCATGCCCCGCTTTTGGGATATGCAGTCGCGGTGGTTTATCTTGCCTTTTTGATTTATTTGCTCAAAAGGAAAAAGCTTTCGGCAGAGGTGATTTCCTGCGCGCTCATTTTTCGGTTCTATCTGGATTTATCCATTGAATTTCTTCCCAAGTCACTTTATTTCCTGATCGGCGGCATTTTGCTCATTCTCAGCGGTTATTGGATTGAAAAAAGCCGGAAGAGGGGGGAAGGGAAATGACAAACATCCCCAACCGATGGTTTTGGATCGTTCTTCTCATCCCGGTCGTTTCCCTGGTTTCCATGACCGTGCAACCATTGCTTGCTTTCATGAGCGGCGAACGGATGACGCTCAAAACCATCCCGGTGGATCCGAAAGATTTGTTTTACGGGGACTATGTCCGGTTGAAATTGGAGATTGAGGAAGTGGAGCGTTCCCGCTTTGATCCGCAACTCGCACAGAAGGCTGCCCGCCATCTGCCTGACCCGGGCATCCCGGTTTACGTCTCCTTAAAACCCAAGGGGAATCACTACATCGTGGACCGGGTTTCTGAAAAGAAGCCGCCTGGTGGCTTGTATCTGAAAGGAACACTTCAAAAATCCGTTTTCCCCTTTCGGGATGAAGAGAAATACCGGGTGGATTATCAGTTGGACCGCTATTATGTCGAGGAAGGGTCCGGAAAAAAGTGGGAAGCCTTGGCCCAAAATGGCGGAGTGCTGGTTGAAGTCAAAGTGAAAAACGGTTACGGGGTGATCGTCGGAATTGAAGAAGACCCCGGCAAATCATGAAAAACACGAGCGATTTCCCGCTCGTGTTTTTGGTTTAACCGATGGATTTTTTCCTTCTCATCAGTTCTTCCCGTTTAAATCCAAACCGTTCATAAAGACTGTGCGCATCCCGGGTTGCCAGTATCATGGAGGTATCCCGCACAGCCTCATGTGATAGGAGGAATTTCAGCATCCATTTGGCCAATCCTTGCCGGCGATGATCCGGATGGATGATAACGTCACAAACCCACGAAAAGGTGGCATAATCCGTTACCACCCGCATGAAACCCACTTGCCCTTCTTCTCCGTAGACGCTGAAACACAATGAATTTTCCAAACTTTTCTCAATGATATCTCTGGTCCGGTGTTTGGCCCAATAAGTGGTTTGTAATAAACCGTAGACAGCATCCACATCCAACAAATCCTTCTGGTCACTGATCCAATAGGGTAATGTTTCGTGTCTCCATTCCATCTGTATCCCTCCCGAAAGTTCCTCTTCAGTATAATGGATGAAAATGAGTTGAAAAATGCTTAATTTTCTTATCTGTACCGGTACACAAGATGGAGGGAAGAAACCATGGCGGAAAGGAAATATGAAATGATTAAAAATGCGATAAAGAAAGAACTTCAGTCCGGAGCGCTGCAACCTGGCGAAAAATTGCCTTCTATCCGCTCGCTGTCCGCCAGGTTTGCCTGCAACAAAAACACGGTGATCCGCGCTTACCAAGAGCTTGAAAAAGAACATTTGATTTATTCTGTTCCCAAAAGCGGTTACTATTCCATCCGCCGCCCCGGAGTGCCCGACGAGGATGAAGCTGCGGAATTCGTCGATTTTTCGTCAGCCAATCCGGATCCGGAAATCATGCCATACAAAGATTTTCAACATTGCCTGAACCGTGCCATTAAACTGTATCAGGATGAACTCTTCACCTATTCCGATCCACAGGGGTTTTTGTCTTTGCGCAAAGAATTGGTCAAACATCTGGCGGATTATCAGATTTTCACCCGTCCGGAACAGGTTTCGATTGTCTCCGGATCCCAGCAAGCCCTGAATTTGTTGGCCATGATGCCTTTCCCCAACGGAAAAAATGTGATTTTGGTGGAACAGCCAACCTATCATGGGATGATTCGGATTATTGATGCACTCGGTTTAACAGCCATTGGCATCCGGCGAACCAAAAAAGGGATTGATCTTGATGAGTTGGAACGCCATTTCCGTAACAATCAAATTAAGTTTTTCTATACCATGCCACGTTTTCACAACCCGCTTGGCACAAGTTATGACCAGGAAGTGAAAAAGCAGATCGCTAAACTGGCTGCAAAATATGATGTCTACATTGTGGAGGATGATTATTTGCTGGACTTGGAAACGGATCCCAAGAATGATCCCGTTTTCAGTTATGATTTGTCCGGTCATACCATTTATCTGAAAAGCTTTTCCAAAGTCATGTTGCCAGGGCTGAGGATGGGGGCGATCCTTCTTCCGTCCATTCTGACAGAAAGCTTCCGCCTGTTTAAATCTTCCTGTGACATCAGTTCGGCCACACTGTCCCAAGCCGCTTTGGAAATCTATTTAAAATGCGGCATGTATTTCCGTCACACCGCGTCGATGCGCAATCTTTACCAAAAACGGATGAAAATTCTAAAAGAAGTGTGTAATCTGCATCTTCCCCCGGAGATGAACGTAGCCGCGGAAACAGGCGGCATTTTCGGGCAATTGGATCTCCCAAAGCAACTGCCGGCCAAAGAATGGATTGCCTGCTTGAGGCAACACCACATCCTTGTCTCATCCATTGACCATTGTTTCCTGAAAACCTTCCCGAAAGTGAACGGGTTCCGGTTAAGAATCATACAAACCGACAAAACTCAAATTGAAAAAGGCATTCGCATGATGGGAGAAGTGTACAAAAAACAGTTGAAATCCAAATCAAGCGCCTTTCCGCCCAAAACGGTAATTCATTGGATATGACAGAAAAAACACAAAAAAATGATTTGACATTGACGCATACGTCAAGGTGTACAGTGAAGATGCAGGAGGTGAAATCATGGAATACACCGTGCAGAAATTGGCCCGGTTGGCCGGCGTCAGCACACGGACCCTTCGTTACTATGATGAGATCGGAATCTTGAAACCTGCACGGATCAATTCATCCGGGTACCGGATTTACGGACCGGCAGAAGTGGACCGTCTGCAGCAAATTTTGTTTTACAAGGAGCTCGGGGTGAAACTGGATGTCATTAAAGAGATCATCACGTCCCCGGACTATGACGGGCTCAAAGCGCTACACGAACACCGTCGGCAACTGATGCAAAAACGGGAACATCTGGACCGTTTGATTGCCAACGTGGAAAAAACCATTGATGCGATGGAGGGGAGAGGAACCATGACGGATCAAGAGAAATTTGAAGCTTTCAAAAAACGGATGGTTGAAGAAAATGAAGAGAAGTACGGGGAAGAGATCCGCGAGAAATATGGAGCCGAGGCGGTCAACCGCTCCAATGAAAAACTGCTTGGGATGACCAAAGAAGAATACGCAAAAATGCAACGTTTGAATGATGAGATTTTTGAAACGCTGACCCGGGCTTATCAGCAGAGAGACCCGGCCGGGGATCTGGCCCAAAAAGCGGCGGATCTGCATAAACAATGGCTGATGTTTTCTTGGAGTGATTACAGCAAGGAAGCTCATGCCAACCTTGCGCAAATGTATGTGGTTGATGAACGTTTTAAAGCCTACTATGAGAAGGAACCGGGGATGACCGAGTTCTTGAGAGACGCCGTTTTCATCTATACCGGCATGCACAAAGGATAAAGGATGCTAACCCGTCATGACACATCCCGATGACCAACGGATTCCGGCCGGATCATCGGGATGTTTTTTTAAGGAATTTATGAAGTGGCATAAACTTTTTTTCTCAAATCTTTCCGGATTAAATCATCATAGGTTTCGCGTTCAATCACGATACGGGGCGTTCCGTTTTTGACAAAGACGACGGCCGGCCTGGGAAGGCGGTTATAGTTGCTTGCCATCGAATATCCGTAAGCGCCGGTGGAAAAGATGGCCAACAGATCATTGCTGCTGACTTTCGGCAAACAAAGATCTTGAATTAAAAGATCGCCTGATTCACAACATTTTCCGGCGATGGTCACTGTCTCTTCCAAAGGGGCATCCGCTTTGTTGGCCAAAACAGCGTGATATTTGGCTTGGTAAAGAGCCGGGCGGATGTTGTCCGTCATGCCGCCGTCAATGGAAACATATTTGCAGATTCCCGGGATTTCTTTGATGGCGCCGATCCGGTAAATGGTGATGCCGGCGTTTCCCACAATGCTGCGCCCGGGTTCCACCCATATTTCCGGGATGCTCAATCCCCGTTCATTCCATGCTTTTTTCACTTCTTCCGTGATGGCTTGTACATAATGTTCAATCGGAAGCGGCCGGTCTTCATCGGTATATTGAATCCCAAACCCGCCGCCGACATTTAAAACTTTTGCTTCATAGCCGGTTTCGGCGCGAATCTCATCCAGATGCTTCCGAATCATTTGAATCGATTGAATAAACCCTTCCGTTTCGAAAATTTGCGATCCAATGTGGACATGAACCCCCAACAATTCATAAAAGGGTTTGGCCAATGCCCGTTTGACCGCCATCAAAGATTGCCCGTGCTTGACACTGAAGCCGAATTTGGAATTTTCCTGGCCGGTGGTGATGTATTCATGTGTATGGACTTCAATGCCGGGGGTCAACCGGAGCAAAATTTTCACGTTTTTGCGGCACGCTTCGGCCAAGTCATGAAGCATCTCCAGTTCAAAAAAGTTATCAACGACAAAACAGCCGATGTCAGCTTCCAGAGCCATCCGGAGCTCGGCTTCCGATTTGTTGTTCCCGTGAAAATGAATGCGCTCTGCAGGGAAGCCGGCCTGAAGGGCCGTATAAAGTTCACCGCCGGAGACGACATCCAGCGAAAGGTTTTCTTCATTTGCCAATTCCGCCATGGCCAGACAACTGAACGCTTTACTGGCATAGGCCACTTGGTGGGGACAACCGCTTTTTTGAAAAGCCAGCAAAAAACGCCTTGCATTTTGGCGGATTTGCATTTCATCATACACAAACAGCGGTGTGCCGAATTGTTCCGCCAGTTCGACCGTGTCGCATCCGCCGATTTCCAAATGGCCGGAATCGTTTACCCTCAAGTGATGCAAAAACATATAAAAAAACCTCCTAATCAACTGGTGTTAGGAGAGACAGGCAAGGGCAGAATCCCCATCCGTGAAGACGGGTCGATATTTCACCACACCATAACCATTTCTCCTAAAGATAGCGCACCACACGATTCAAGAGAAGTGAACCGTGTGACAGTCCCGTTCCTGTTCGGAGACGGGCCCAGCCTGCTTGCCCAGAGAAACAAACAGACTTCGGCAGCTTTTCCTTTCCTTCGCAGTCATCGGCATCTCTGTGCCTCATGGGAAGTACTCATAAAAGCCGCAACCTCTACCTCATCACTAGTTATGATGAGGTTTTTTTCAATATGATTTTTATTGGTGAGATTTTAATTACGTTCCAGTATAAAGGAAAGGACACATGAATTGCAAGGAATTGTTCAGATCTTTACAAACTCAAAATGAAAAAAGGATTTTCTAGGCATAATGATAAGATAAGAAACCAAAAAAGGTGATTGATCGGATGAAGCTCAAACCGATTTTGCAAACCCCGATGGCGGCAGCGTGGATCGGGTTGATCAGCAATATTGTCTTGACCATTTTGAAACTGATTGTCGGTTTTTTGTTTCAGAGCCCTTCCCTGATTGCCGACGGCTTTCACAATTTGGCCGATATTGCGGCATCCGGCGCCACCTTGGGTTCCATGCGGATTTCCAAGATGCCGGCGGACCGGGAACATCCTTACGGCCACGGAAAAGCGGAAGTGATTGCTTCCGGCATGGTCGCGATTGTGTTGCTTTTGATTTCTTTGTTTATGATTTATGAATCTGTCACTGCCTTGTTTGAACCGTTTGTCGAAGCGCATGTCCTTTCCTTGCTTGCCGCCTTGATTTCGCTGATTTGGAAACAAATTCTTTATGTCTATACCATCAAAATCGGAAAAAGAGTCAACAGCAAGGGATTAATCGCAACCGCATATGACCATTTGTCGGATGTTTACGCTTCCCTTGCCGCCGTGGTCGGGATTGGTCTGGCATTATGGGGACAGCACCAGTCGGTTCCTTTTGCGGAATACGGCGATCCGTTGGCTGGCATCGTCGTTTCTTTCCTGATTTTGCGCGTTGCCATCCATATGGGGAAAGAAGCCGTCGATATTTTAATGGAGCGAAACATCCCGGAAGAAGAGTTGAAGATTTACCGTGAATTGATCCTGAAAGTGGATGGTGTCAAGCGGATTGATCAATTGCGGGGCCGGGAACACGGCCATTACCGTTTGATCGATGTCCGAGTCGGGGTGCCTGCGGATTTGACCGTCAAAGAGGGGCATGATATTGCTTCGCGGGTCAAAGAAACATTGATGAATGAATTCCGGGAAATCCAAGAAGTCTTTGTGCACGTCAATCCCTGGCAACCGCCGGAACCGTAAATTTTTCAAAGAGGACACTAGAAAGGAGAATAAAGATTCGATATACATAATAATGGGAGTGACACGGGAGGAGGGATCCGGACGATTCATTACGATTTCCATCTGACAAGGAGCGATTATTGGCTGGACAGTCAAAAAAAGCCGATCGGAATCGGGGAATGGCAACAAGTTGTGGAAAAAGACGAGGAAATGAAACTGGTCAATGCCGTCGAATTGAAAACAGTCACCGGCGAAGTGATCAAGCTTGAAAACGAAGGACTTTCTTTATGGACCAACCCCGAAAACGGGGATATGACTTATTTTACATATCGCGACGGGCGGATCTCGGTGAAAAGCCCGGCCGACGGCAAATTGCAGTACCAGGTATTGCGCAAAATGAAGCAACTGGCTGAAGCATTGGAAGCCAATGTTCAAGGGGATGATGGTGAACTTTATTAACAATTCAGTGTCGCTCCCCGGAACATAAAATTCATCAAAAAAAGAAGCACTTCGGTTTGTAAGTGCTTCTTTTTTAATGCTTTTTACAACTATAAATCACATAATCTCTTCTTCACAGCAGTTTTCAAGACTATCGAAAGTAATTTTTTTTGCTCCAACTTATGATTAATATTAAGTTTATAAAATTAATAAATGAATGAGAAAAAACCGCTATACAACAAGTTGAGAAGTAATTTTGACTAATAAGCAATTCAGTGGGCTTATATTGACCAAAGAAGGGTTTTAGAAAAAAATAAAGAAATATAATTATATAAAAATAAAATTATTATTAAAAATATTAGTTATTTACTGAGTGCAGGAGGGAGCATATTGGATAATTATATATTAACAGAGTATAAAGCTGGGATTCATGCCAGTGAAATTAAGATTCATATCTACCGTATGCCGGTTAAAGACTTGGAAAAAATTGATTATGAGTATGGGAAATATACTCGTGATTTAAGACAAAAGAACCGCAAAACAATATCTTTTTATCGTTCGTTAATTGGTTCATTCGAAAAACTAACTATTGTACCAAAAGGTTATGAGAAATATGAATATCGCTCCATTAAACTGGACCAATCGGAAGAAAGCTTACAAGAAAGAAAATTATTGGAAAGATTGATTTTCGATGGATTAAGGGATTCAAACCGTAATCATTTTATGTCAACGGAGCAAAGTATTATTGAAAAGGAACCGATAAAATCTCTCTCCAAATGTAAAATTCATCGTGGAATATATATTGATATTACTGTAAAGGAGAAAGGTGACATCTTCATTGGCTTTGAACTAAAACACTCCATTCAGTCTACTCATACCATTATAAAAGCTTTAAAGGAAAAGAAACTTAACAAGGGTGACAAGGTATTTGATTTTTTGAATAGTGCACATTATGAGTTTGAGGGTATTTCTGACAAGACTATCAGTGATCCTCTACCGGAATTGGGTAATAAGAGTATCATTCAACATTATAAAACTAAACCAAGTATATATTGCCATTTAGTTAAGAAGCCAAATATGCCAGCTATCCTTGTTCGATCTAAATCAGGCAAAGTGTATCCTTATCCGCCTCAATTATTAAAAAAAGAATGCTTGATGAAAGACGTCCCCGCAAAAGAACATTCCTCTATTAAACTAAATCCTAATGACAAAATAAATTACTCCATAGAAATAATGAAAAGGATTATTGATGCCTTTGAAAATCGATATTTTCCAATTGGTTTTGAAAAAAACAATTTGAATATCGCCAAGTTAGGGTATCGTCGTCGTCTTGTGCCAGATCCACTGCTTCGTATTGGAAATGGTGCCACGTGTAACCATCGGGACTTAAAAGGAGCTTTTCTAAGGCATAAAATATATGATTCAGTTTCTTCGCCTATTTATTATCAACTTTTGCTCGATCAGCCATTTGAAAGAGAGTGGCAGAAAAAGATGTCCGAAGCGTTCATAACCAAAATGGAAAATAGATCAAGACAATGGGGAATTAAATTACAATGTACAGGTAATCAAATTCTCCCCACTTCTAATCCTTACGCTCTTAGGCTTCATTTGAAAGATATCAATTTAGACACTGATATCATATCTGTAGTTCTTCTTGATGAAACAAAACAAGAAGGAGAAGAGGTTTATTCTACCATAAAAAAAGAATTAGGAGGAACTCGTGGAGCTCATACCCAAGTCATTCTTATTGATTCATTGAAAAATGAATATACGATCCCACAGATTCTCTTAGGAATTTATACAAAAGCAGGATTGCAACCTTGGGTATTACATCAGCCATTACATGCAGATTGTTATGTTGGTTATGATGTAAGCCATGAAAATGGCCGACATACCACGGGAATTGTTCAGGTGTTCGGCAAAGATGGCAGCCAAATCTTCTCTCAACCTATTTCTTCTGCAGAAGCGGGAGAAAAAGTCAGTAAGGAAACCATTCAAACTATGGTAATTCATGTTCTATATTATTATCAAAAGAAAGTTGGAAAAATGCCTCAACATATTGTTTTTCATCGGGATGGCAGGGGATATGTGGAGGAAATTGACTGGATCAAAGATATATTATCCAATCGAGATCTCACGAATGGCCAATCAATTGCTTTTGATTACATTTCGGTGATTAAAGAATGTGGTCGGAGAATGGCATATTTTGATGATATAAAAAAGAAATACGTCAATGTTCCTGGAATTGCCTATCTTGATGACAATGCCCAAAAGGCTTATCTTTGCTCGACGAATCCATATGAAAAGGTTGGGATGTCGAAACCTATAAAAATAGTAAAGAAAATAGGAGAGATGACACTGGAACAAATTGTAGAAGATATCTATCATTTGTCATTCATGAACATTCATACCGATCGCAAAGTACGTTTACCGGTGACAACGAACTATGCTGATAAAAGTTCCACTTTCTTCAGCAGGGGTTATTTATCTTCTCAAAAAAAAGGGATTGGATTTGTGTAAAATGGATATAATTTTTTTAAAAGCCCTCTCTATTACTGAGAGGGCTTTTTTCTTACATAAAATAACCACTACTAATCAAGTTGGAATTTCAATTAATCCTATCTTCACGCAACCGTTTTGGTTGCTTCTTTTTTTGTTTTGTCCATGGATGAAAGCGCGACGCCGGCGATGATCAAAAATGCCCCCGGATAGAAGTTCCATGTGAGTTTCTCATTTAACAGCCAGGCTCCGAGCAGGGTACCGACTACAGGCTGGCAAAAGAAAAACAGGGACCCGACGGAGGCGTCGATATATTCAAATCCCTTGTTCCATAAATAAAAAGCAAGAGCAGTCGAAATGATTCCCAAATATAAGATGCCCAGCCATATCCCCCAATCCGTCGGCCATGTCACTCCTTTGGCGTGCCATTCCCACCAACTGACGGGAAAGGTAAACAACACGCCAAAAAGGTTGGCCCAAAATGTCGCGGTGAGTGAAGAATATTTGAGCGTTTGCACCCGGCTCAATACGGTATAAAGTGCCCAAGTGACCGCGGCGCCAAACAAGATCAGATTGCCGGTGAAGGTGGAAGAGCCGGTTTCTGCTGGATAACCGATGACAAGGATCACCCCGACGGTTGCGATGATCAGCGCCGATCCTTTGCGAAAACCGGGTCTTTCACGCAACAGTTTCCAAGCGAAAACGGATATGAGTGCCGGGGAAGCGGAAGTAATCAGTGAGCCGAGGGAAGCCCCGGACAAATGCGTGCCGACAAATTGCAATCCGATGGAACCGGTATAACCGATCAATCCGATCAAGGCCATCTGTTTCACATCGCGGAGGTCAATTTTCCATTCGCGGGCCAAAAAAGCCCAAGCCCCCAACACGCACAAACCGATGACAAAACGCATCTCCAACAAAACCCAAGGAGGAATGGTATTTAAAACCACTTTGCTTATTACATACATTCCGCCCCAGATGGAAGCAGCGGCACTTAAGCAAAGGGGACCGAGCCACCATTTTTTCATCTTGCTTTCCTCCTGCCAAAAAACTCTGCCGGTTTGACTGCGGTCTCATTGTGGGAAGAAAGAATGTACAATATAATGGAAATCGAAACCATTCATCAATGTTTGGGTTCATCCACAAAGCGCACCCGGGACAACTGCTGTTTCACTTGTCCCCGGATCGCTTTCAGGTAAATTTGATACAGCTTGGCTTGTTCCTTTTTTTCTTCCTCTGTCAAACCCTGCGTTCTTTTTTTGCGGGCCAGTTCATTGATTCGCTGTATGAGTTGTTCATTGATCACTCCAATCACTCCTTCTTGTTCACTGTACCGAATTCAACGAAGTCTGGCAAGAATGTGAGAGGATGAGAAGAGAGATTAGCTATGAAAGCGATCATTTATGCGAGAGTCAGCACACAAAAAGAAGAACAGGAAACCAGCCTTGAAAGGCAAGTGGAAGTTTTGACCGAATGGGCAAAAATATTAAAAATGGATGTGTGTCAGGTGATTAAGGAGCAACACAGCGGGTTCGATTTAAACCGGCCGGGGTTGTATCAAATGTTTGAGACGATTAAAAAGGAGAAAGCAAACGCCATTTTGATCCAGGATGACACCCGCTTGGGACGGGGAGAAGCAAAATTGGCGATTATCCATCAGCTGGACCGTTCCGGTTGCCGCATCTATTCCAAACAGCATCAGGGCGAGTTGGAATTGGAAGCCGGGGAATCCACCGTGCTTGCCATCATCGCCAAAGTCGAAGAATTGCAACGGAAAATGATGAACCAGAAGATCAGTTGGGGAATGAGACGCGCCATCCGGGAGAAAGGATACAATCCGGCGAAAAATCTTAAGAACCAGGGAATGGGAGGAAGAGAACGGAAAGAACTTCCGGTGGAACAAATCGTGGCATTGAAAGAAAAAAATCTGACATTCGAAGAAATCGCCGCAACGTTGAAAGGTTTTGGCTATCCGGTTTCCCGCGCAACCGTTCACCGGCGATATCAAGAATGGAAAAATCAACAAGAAAAGATGGAGGAGTAACCATGGCTGAAGTCAATTTGGATATTTACAAAGAGTTGACACAAATCCCCGGCACTTCCGGCTTTGAACATGAAGTGCGCCAGTGGATGCGTTCTTACATAACCCCGTTGGCGGATGAAGTCCTGACCGATCGGTTGGGAGGCATTTTCGGAGTCAAAAAAGGAAACGCTCCGGACCCGAAAGTGTTGGTCGCCGGCCATATGGATGAAGTCGGGTTTATGATCACCAAAATCACTTCCAACGGATTTCTCAAATTTCAAACTCTGGGCGGATGGTGGTCACAAGTCATGCTTTCGCAACGTGTGGAAATTGTGACCCGCACCGGCAAACGAATCCCCGGTGTCATCGGTTCCACCCCGCCGCATCTGCTCAGTTTGGAACAACGCCGCAAACCGATGGAAATCTCCCAGATGTTTATCGATATCGGAGCCGACAGCGATGAAGAGGCAAAGAGCTGGGGAGTCAGAGTCGGGGACTTTGCGGTGCCGCATTGTGACTTTGTGGAAATGGAAGGCGGAAAACGCCTGTTGAGCAAAGCTTGGGACAATCGTTTGGGCTGCGGATTGGCGGTGGAATTGTTGCAAGAATTGCAAAACGAGAAGCACCCCAACACCTTGTATGCCGGCGCCACGGTGCAAGAGGAAGTCGGCACCCGGGGAGCGGCAACGGCTGCCAAAATGATTGATCCTGATGTCTTTTTTGCCGTGGATGTCGGTCCCGCCGGTGACACTCCCGGAGTGAAAGACGGGTTTGGCGAAATCGGAAAAGGGGTCGTGATCCGGATTTATGACCGCTCGATGATTCCGCTGCCGGCCATGCGGGACTTCTTGCTGGACACCGCGGAATCCAATGACATTCCATATCAATTCTTTGTCTCGCAAGGAGGGACGGATGCCGGACGCGTCCATCAAACCGGAATCGGAGTGCCGTCGGCCGCCATCGGGATTTGCGGACGCTACATTCATTCCAACATAACCATTGTCGATAAAGAGGACATCGCGGCAGCCAAAGAATTTGCCGTCAAACTGATCAAAAACCTTAACCGTTCCACATACCAATCTTTGCTTGCCTGAGAAAGGGAAGGGATGATGAGTCAAACCGCCATTTCCGAAGAACTGTTTTGCTTTTTGGATGGAAACGACTTGGAAGACAAAACACGGGAGGCCATGATGCTGCTTTCGGTCAGCGAAGACGGCTGGCCGCATGCTGCTATGGTCAGTGTGGGGGAAGTGGTTGCTTTAAACCATGAGGAATTGAGAATTGCCCTCTGGCCAAAGACCCATACCGTCGCCAATTTAAAACGAACCCAACAAGCAACCTTGGTCGCCGTCCACAAAGGAAAAGTGCACTATGTCCGGCTGGCGATCAAACCGCTGCCCGCCTTGAAGGATGACAAACACAACCGGGAGCGGTTTGCGGCCAAGGTGGTTTCCGTTAAAGAGGATACAGCCAAATACGCTGAGATTACTTCAGGCATCCGCTTTGATTTATATGATCCGGAATCCGTTGTCCGGCGGTGGACCGAAACGGTATCCGGGTTGAAGAAATAGAAGACCCACTTTCAGGGTCTTTTTTTATTAATCAATCTCTTGCGACAGGCTTTGAATCCAGTCCAATTCGAGCTCCGCCTGGGCTTTTTGGAAATCGATCACTTTCAATACATAAGGGTTTTGCACATGATCTTGTTCAACCTTCCGGTAGTATTCCAGTTTTTTTTGTAACACTTCCTGTCTGTTTTGCATAATTTCTTGTTGTATTTCCGGTTCCAACCGGTCAAATAATGCCACCCTGACTAAAAATTCGATTTGTCTTGCCGCCAGTTTACCCGGGAAGTCACAGATCATTTCCAGAAAGATTTCCTCCCCGGTTTCGGTCAAACAATAGACGTGGCGGTTTGGTTTTCCTTCTGACTGAATCACTTCTTTGGAAATGGCGCCCATTTCCACAAAACGGCGCAACGCGGGATACAACAAGTTGTTGTTGATTTCAAATTCATCGCCGAGTGCGTTTTGGATGTTGCGTTTGATTTCATAACCATGTTTGGGACCTGACATCAGTTCCCCCAAAATCAATATTTCTGCATACATGGACATCACCTTGATTTGAAATTTTTGCGAATCGCTCCGGCGTCATATTCTAAGTTAATTTATCATATGTTATCCTAACATAGGGAGGGATTTTCGTTGAGTGATACCAACAACACCATCATCGTTCCTGAAATTTCCAAACTCAAAACCAAAGAAGAGCAATGGGAGCCTTATGCATGGTACAAAGAAATGAGAGAAAACCATCCGGTATATTACGATGAAGAACAAGACGTATGGAATGTGTTTTTGTATGATCATGCCAAACGGGTCCTGTCCGATCATGAACTTTTCTCCAACGTAAAAACCAGAAGTTTGATCCCCACTCCCAGAACGGACAACCGGGCCAATATCAACTTTTGTGACCCGCCGGAACATCGCAAAAGACGTGCGCTGTTGGCCAAAGCTTTCACCCCCCGCAGCCTGGATTCATGGGAACCGCGGATCCAAGCCATTGTCAATGACTTGATTGCCGAAATGGAAAAACACGAAACGGTGGATATCGTGGAGAAACTGGCCGTTCCGTTACCCGTCACTGTCATTGCCGATCTGCTGGGGGTTCCCAACAAAGACTGGCGTTTGATCAAGCATTGGTCCGATATCTTGTTCCGTCCCTATGAAAAAGAACACTATGACGATATTGCCGAGAAAAAACAACAAGCTTTGAAAGAATTCCGCGAATACTTATATCCCATTGTGCAAGAAAAACGCAAAAACCCTGCTGATGACATCATTTCCGACCTGACCCGGGCCGAACTTCACGGCGAACGGTTAAGTGATGAAGAAGTTGTTGATTCCAGCAGAGGGTTGCTCGGTGCCGGTAATGAAACCACAACCATGCTCATTGCTAATATATTTTATTGCATGTTGTTCGATCAACCGGGGGTTTATCAAGAGTTGCGCGAGGATATCTCCCTTGTCCCCAATCTGATTGAAGAAGTGCTTCGTTTCCGCTTTCCGGCCTCCAATGACCGCCGGATCGTAAAAGACACCAATGTCTTCGGCCCTTTGATGAAGAAAGGGCAAATGATCATTGCATGGGCCGGATCGGCAAACCGGGATGAAGCCCAATTCGCCAATGCGGAAACCTTTGACATCCATCGTCCCAATAACAAGCAACACCTCACGTTCGGATCCGGACCGCATTTCTGCCTGGGGGCTCCGCTGGCCCGCATGGAAGCCAGAATTGCACTGACCACCTTTGTCCAAAGCTTTGCCGACATCCATCCGGTGGAAAACTTTAAATTAACCGATCATTTGATTGCTTCCGGTGTGGGACAGTCGTTGAAAAACTTGCCGATCCGCTTGGTAAAAGCATGACAACATTGATCATCGAACTCATCTCCTGACAGAAAACACCTTGAGTCCGTCTCAAGGTGTTTTCTTTTTACCTGAGATTGCAAAGCACAAAAGCCATGATATGATAGGGGGGATAGATAATACTTTGGAAAAGGGGTTATGTCATTGTTCCAAAACAGTTGGCTCTGGATTTTTGTCGGACTTTGCATTTTGTTCTCGTTGATCATCACGATCCGATTAGGGGTCAACCAGAGTCCGGAACAAAACCAAGGTTATGTCAAACGCCGCAGAAAAATCGTTTGGCTGCTTCTTTCGATTTATGTCGCAGCCGTTGTGGTTTGGGTTGCCTTTGTGTTCCCTTTTTTATTCTGACGACAAGAGGTGGGGGAATTTGGGTTTGGTGATAAAACCTGAAGCTTTGCGGCCCGGGGATACCATCGGCCTGATTGCACCGGCTGGTCCGGTTCGCGAAAAAGAGTTGGAAGATTGCATCCGCATGCTTTCCGGCTTTGGTTATCCGGTGAAAACCGGAAAATCGGCCGGCAAGGCGTATGGATATTTGGCCGGGAAAGATTCATACCGGAAAGATGATTTGGAAGCGATGTTTCTCGATCCGGAGGTGAAAGCCGTTTTTTGTTTGAGAGGCGGATATGGAAGTTTGCGCATCATCGACCGGATCGATTATGAAGTGATTCGCCACCATCCGAAAATTTTTGTGGGATACAGCGATATCACGGCGCTTCACATTGCCATCCGGCAAATCTGCGGCCTTGTCACTTTTCACGGCCCGATGGGTGCGGAATTGTCCGGCGAACGGTACGATGAAGAAAGTTGGGGCGTATTGTTTTCCGTCTTATCCGGCCGGGATGTGAAGAGTTACACCCCGAATGAACACTTCTTTTCCATTGTTCCCGGCGTGGCGGAAGGAGAACTGACCGGCGGCAATCTGAGTTTGTTGCGTTCGGCCGTGGGAACCTCTTATGAGGTGGACACTCGGGACAAAATTTTGCTTCTGGAAGATGTGAATGAAGAAGTGTATGCCATCGACGGCATGCTGAATCAATTGCGGCTGGCCGGCAAGTTTGAACATGTGCGGGGAGTGATTCTCTCTGATTTCCGGCTCGCCGAACCCGGCCGCGACAAACCTTCCCTCCCGTTTCGGGAAATGATTGAAACCTTTTTCGCCCCGCTCGGCATCCCTTGCTTTTACGGCCTTTCCGCCGGACATTGCCGACCCAATTTCACATTGCCCATTGGCGGAAAAGTGAGAATGGATTCCGAGCGGGGAAGGGTTCAAATCACTGAGCCTCCGGTGATTCCCACCTGATTTGGAATATTTCCCGGATCAAAGCGGGCAGTTCGTTTTCGCTCACTTCTCTTTTTTCTTTTCCGGACGGGGTCACTTGAACCAGCTTTCGGCCGATCAAAGAGACTCTGCCGTCCGGCGTCATTTTGGAGATATAAATGGAGCGATTAAAAGGAGAGCGGGGGGAAGTTTCGATTAAACGGCAAGCTTCATGAAAATCCTGAAATGTTTTCGCTTCCCCTGTAAACCGGTATAAGACCTGCCAACTTTCAGCCCCGGGCTCTTTTTTCTCCAGGACGTATCGATCCGGGTTGGAACGGATCCGGTATTGTCCGGCAATATCTTGCACAACTTCTCCGGATAATGGAACCGGCCGACGCGGGGCGTTTCCGCCAAAACCCACATCAACCAGATATTTTTCATCATTCAGATAAACAAGATTGGCCAGGTGGGTTCCTTCCAATCCCCAATCACCGCTGGACGGTTCGTATACCGTTCCTGCAACCATTTGCACGTCAAACCCCAATTCGTTTAAGAGCAAATGAAACAGGCCGTTTAACTCAAAGCAAACGCCTCCGCGGTGATTAATTATGATTTTTTGAAAGAGGGAGATTGGATCCAACTGAATGGACCGGCCGGAGAGAATATCCAGGTTTTCAAAGTGGATGTGTTGTTGGTGTTTTTGCATTAACCTGGTGAGGCCGGGAAGATGGACCGGAACCGGAGGTTGAACACCGATTCGCGCAAGGTATTGAGGAATCATTCTGATGTCTCCTTTTCCTTTTCTTCGCGCACTTCTTATTGTATCGGAAAGGAATTATGTTGGAAATAGAGAAGTATTTGCTTGAAGGAGGTTGTTGCTGTGCAAGATCGTGAATTTATCGCATTGGTTGTGGACCGGAAGCAAGATCAATATTCCCATTCTTTTCAAACACTGAAGATCAAGGACTTGCCGGAAGAAGATGTTCTGATTCGCGTTCAGTATTCCAGCTTGAATTACAAAGACGGAATGGCCGTTTTAAATCGCGGGAAAATCGTCCGCAAATTCCCCATGGTTCCCGGTATCGATTTGGGCGGCACGGTGGTCAAATCCAAAAACAGCGCATTTCAACCCGGCGACAAGGTGATTTTAACCGGATGGGGAACCGGAGAAACACACTGGGGAGGATATGCCGAATACGCAACCGCGAAACCCGAATGGCTGGTTCCGCTCCCGTCCGGCCTTCAATTGAAACATGCTATGAGTCTGGGGACCGCAGGGCTTACGGCCATGCTGGCCGTGTCGGCTTTAGAGCGGCATGGAATCAACCGGGAAAAACCGATTTTGGTTACCGGGGCATCCGGAGGGGTCGGAAGCTTGGCCGTAGCCATTTTGTCCCGTCTGGGATATACGGTTGCCGCATCGACCGGAAGTCCGGACAACCATGACTTTTTAAAATCCCTGGGTGCAAGCAAAATCATTGACAGGAAAGAACTTTCCAAAGCGTCCCGTCCGCTGGAATCCCAACGGTGGGGAGGCGCAGTGGACGTGGTGGGCGGTGACACGTTGGCTCATGTGTTGAGTGAGATGAGCTATTACGGAACCGTGGCCGCTTGTGGCTTGGCCGGAAGCCATTCGCTTCACACCACGGTATATCCATTTATTTTGCGCGGAATCAAATTGGTCGGCATCGACTCCAACACCTGCCCGGCGGATGAAAGAACCCAAGCGTGGAACCGTCTGTCGGAACTTTTGCCGGCAGAACTTTTGGACCAACTCACCGAAGTTCACGGCCTTCGCGATGTTCCGGCTTTAAGCGAAAAGATTTTAAGCGGCGACGTCAAAGGGCGGATCGTGATCGATGTTCAGTCATTGTAAGCGTTTATTTCAATGATGATTTTTGCGGTGTGGTCACAAAAAAGTCCTCTTTGGATCGATAAAGAGGACTTTTTTAAAAATGCATGTTCATCAGCGGTTGATATAACGTTCAAACACAAACCCGTAATCTTTGACATGATACTGTTTTCTCGCTTCGACGAGCCAAGAGAATGCCGCCTGATTTAACTCCTTGAATTGCTCGACCGGATTGTGTTCAGTGCTCCGGAGATGGCTTAAAGTGGATGAAGCCAAATTGAGGCTCTGGTTGGCGTATTCCAGGATGATTTCATTATCATGGGAGATTTCAGCGATTTTCAGTAACGCTTTGTATAAGTCCTTCAACTCGTTCAAATATTTTTTATGGACATCAATGGAGAAAATCCTGGATCCGATCTTGAATTTGAGTTCGATGTCCAAATCGACGGTTCCGGCGGTTTCAAGCGTCACTTCCGAAATCTTGTGCGTGCTGTAATCAAAGCGGTAAAGAGAACGTTTTTTGCTTGTTGCGCTGGTTCCGTCCAGATGAATTAACGCTTTATTCGTGAAACAATACTCATCGGTTTTGGATTTGATCAAAAAATAGATTCTCTCATTATCTTCGTGCATCACAAAATCGTCCGATTCAACTTTGTCATAATCTTCCGGTTTGATCACGGACCCGATCTCACTCAATCCGAGCACATCCGAGGCGACTTTTACAAACATTTGAATCAACCTTTCCCGTGTGATTTGTTGACGGTTGGATATTTCGTCCCATTCGTATGGTACCATAATTGGAATAAAACGGTTAAAAAAGATCAGCCGGCCCGTTTTTCATCGGGAGGCCTGGGTATAGGCATCGTAAACCCATTTGCCGATATGGTTGATTTCCCGTTGCGCTTGATGATGATCCAGCCCGCTGCTTAATACCACCAAGATCAAGGAATGGGAAGCGATGTATAAAATTCCCCCGTCGTGAAGCGTTTGGTTGACCCACCCGGTTTTGTGCGCCATTTCCCATCGTGGCAGACTGCCGATGATTTCGGAATCGGAGGGAGGAAGCCGTCCGGGCAGGCAATTCCGCCATTGTTGTTTTTTTAATATTTCGACCATCTTTCGGCTGGCATCACGGGAAACGGCTTGACCGGTTGCCAGCAGCCGGAAACAACGGGCCATGTCTTTGGCAGTGATTTGATTGGTTTTATTCGAGCCGGCCGGGACAATATGGAGGCGGTTGATGAAAACCGTATCGGTCATTTCCAGTGCAAGGAGTGTTTCTTGGACAAATTCTTTCCCCAACCGGTCAATCAAAAGGTTGGTTGCTGTATTATCGCTTTGGATGATCATCAAGGTGACCAAGTCTTGAATGGTAAATTTCGTTCCATATGAAAGATGCTGCAAAACCCCCGAACCGCCGACTCTGTCTTCCCGTCTTAATTCAATCCGATCGCTCAAGCAAAGTTTTCCTAGCGCATGGGCCCGGTAAACCGCCACCATCACCGGTACTTTGATCATGCTGGCTGCCACAAAAGGTTGCTTTTCATTCCAAATCCATTTTTCTCCGGTGTTCAGATCTTCCATCCAGATCCCCCAAATCCCCGAAGATTTTTTCTTCCAGGCATCCAAAGAACCGCTCAACTTTTGGAACGGCGATTGTCCGTTCATGAACCATCCCCCTGATCATTTGACGTCATGAATATTCTAATGCAATTCCGGGGTCATTTCTATTTATTCATAAAAATATAACTTTTTTCCTTGTTTTAAAATATTAATATCTGTTTGTCGTTTTGTTGTATAATGGAATCAATAACAGAAACTTCATATCATTCAGGATCTAAAAACTCAAACAATCCATCCAGACATTGCAAAAGACTGATCTTTATAAAACAGGGAGCGGAACAATGGCGGAAGATCTTATCGAGTTACTGGAGATGTTAAATAAAAATTCAGGATGGTTTTTTGACTTTTTAGTGATTATTATTGCTGTCGGTCTGACAGCCACCTTGGTGATCCATATTTATCGTTATGCCACAGGAAAAAATGATTGGTTGGGCCGCAGTTTGGAAGAAGGGGACCAAAACAGCCAAATGGCCATGATCCAACTGGACACTTGCCGAAACGAGAAAGAAGAGCTGGAAAAGAAAGTGCTGCTTCTGGAACAGGACCGGCAAGAATTAATGGATTTGTTAAAAGAAAAAGACCAGCAGATTGATCAACAGAATACCCAATTGGCCAAAGCGGAAGATGAAATTGAGATTTTAAAAAGTTTATATGAAGAATTGGACAGCAAATACAACGATGAAACCTACACCATGTCTCAAATTATGTATACCATTGAAGAAGTGGCCGCGGCCATCGCCGATCAAAACCGCTTCCGGCAAAACCGCGATGAAATCTTCATGAATTTGCTGGACTATCTGGTGAACACGCTGAAAAATTTCCGAAAAAAGCAACCCCGGGTCATCATTCACGTCAAACATCCTGAAAAAAATGATGTTCTTGTGCATTTCGCCCATTCCAGCGGACACTCTCACCGCGTAAAAATATATGAACCCCCGATCCATGGCAGTGCAGCGGGTCGTGCATGGAGAACAAAAGAAATTTATTATGTGCCTGATGTCGAATCCCCGGATTATGAATATGACCAAAAAAAGAATTCACGCAAGGTATATCGCACCATATTATGTGTGCCGATCAAAGCCGGAATGATGGAACCCACCCGGATAGGGGTTCTGACCATTACCGGAGCGCCGGTTGATGCTTATGAAGATATCGAAATTGAACGGGCTGCATTGTTTGCCAGTTTGCTCTTTCCACTGGTCTACAACGATCTTAAACACCGAGGTGGGAATCATCTATGACGCAAGGACGCAAACCATCGTATGAAGAAAGAAAAAAACTGAACCGGATGTATCGCGAAGGATTATTAAGCAGGGAAGAATTGATGGAGAAAATGAAAAACGGACTGTTTGACCACGAGCGGTTAAAAGTGAAGCGGAAGTTTGTCAAACTGTTCAAGTCAAACCCTTCGAAAAGAACATGATTCTTTCATGTTCTTTTTGTTTTTTTGCCGGCAAGAGGAAAGAGACTTTCAACGCTGTTGACGAAGCCATCATTCAATATCCTATGTTGTTGTATCTTCCGCCATTATTTGGATTTCCTGCATTTTCCGCGCATAACGCAGCAGGGATGGTTGCGGTTCAAGTGTTTTTTACGTCCATGGCGGGACTCATCGTTCACGGAAAAGAGGGAGCCCTCAATAAATCGCTAACCGTTTATATGGGAACGGCCGTATTGGCCGGGAGTTTTCTCGGTGGATATGGTTCCAAATGGCTGAGTGAAACATGGATTCATTTGATCTACGCCATCCTGGCCACCATGGCGGTATGGATGATGTTTCGCTCCGAGAAAGAACCAAAAGAAACCGCGGCTCGTCCAATCGCTTCTCACCCTGCAGCAGTGATGGGGGTTGCGTTGGTCATCGGGATTTTTTCCGGTGTCATTGGTTCGTCCGGTTCGTTTATTCTGGTGCCGGTCTTGCTGTTTGTCTTTTAAAACACCCACCCGCACCGCCATCGCCACGTCGCTTGCGATCGCCTTTGTATCTTCATCCGGATCCGTGGCGGCCAAATTGGTTTCCGATCAGATCTTGCTGATTCCTTCTGTCATTCTGGCAGTTTCCGGACTGATCGCTTCGCCGGCAGGAGCGATGGTCAGCAAAAAAGCAAACCCTCGCACATTGCGGGTCGGCTTGACTCTTGTCATCGCCATCACATTTTTGAAAATCTGGTATGATTATCTCGCGATCTATATCGGATAACCCGGCGGTTCTCATCATGAACGTCCGAACCGTCAGGGGAAATCAAATTCATTCTTTGCGCGGCGGGGAGGGGGGGCTTTTATTTCACAACCGGAACGGCCTCATCCATAAATAAGGTTCTGTCAATACAGAAACATCAGAAATCAGGATTAAATCATTTTCAAAAATAAAAGAAATAATCGTCTGGTTTTTTATTCGATTTCCGACACGAATGCTTCGATATACAAATAAATATTTTTTATTTCTCAAAACTATAGTTAACTTTTCTTAATGAGATGACAACAAGTGGGAAAATGCCATTTTTTGAGATGTCGAAGCCTGATCTTCCCTCTCATCAACCTGCAACGTTACAAAATATAAATTTTGTAACCGTATATAATGGGTTTTCGAGGGAGAAATCAACTGTTTATTTCCAGAAAAACCATTTATTACTACGAGTTTTGGTTGTCTGTTTCACATTTATTTCCAATCAGAAATCCGTTCTGATAATCAGATTGGATTCGTGAAAATGATTTACTTTTAGATATATACAATAAACACAAAAAACGCCTGAGTACCTTAATCCGGTTTCTCAAGCGTTTTGATATTTACCCGCTATCTGCTATCCATCTTTCCAAAAAAATTTTTTTTGTAAAATCCTGTATATCATATGTATCAATGGATCAGTTGGATTCAGGATTCAAAGATAATGATGGGCAATACAAAAAAGACGCCGACGACAACCACTGAAAAAAACAAGATACTTAAGATCATGACGATGATTTTCCGAAAGCTCATGTCATATGCCCATTCATTCATACGGTCCAAGGTTCTTCTCAAGGGTTTCTTCCAATGAAGGATGCAAAAGGTTGCGACAAAAAATAATACAGGGAAATAAACGACCATCCATTGAGGAAATTCTTCGTCGTCATAATTTTTTCTTATCAATATGATACCAAGCAAAATTAAAGCGTATAATGCAGAGTATAATAAATTTTTACCGACTTTCACCGCATCTCCCTCCTGCAATGTTTTGATAACATGGGAATATGTCTATTTCATAATACATGGAACACATGATTTTTCAACAACCACCGGATATGGATATCATTGATTTGCAACTTCGGGCTCAAAAACAGCGAGCGGAACCCCGATCAACAAGATGATGGCAATCACCCAGAAAAGAACCATGCCTGCAATGATCATGATACATTTCCAAAAACCCGCTTGCGCCTGCTCTTTCAACCGGTCGATGAATCTTTTCAACGGTTGTTGCCAATGATTGAAGCTAAAGGTCATGACAAACAGGAGTACGGGAAAATAAATCAGCATCCACAGGCGAACATCCGCCCCGTAAAGCCGTTGAAGCAAAAAATAAACCAGCGTGAAAAGCGCGAAACATCCTGACATGACAAGATTCGGTCCAACCCCCATGGTCATTTTCCTCCCGGTGTTTTTTTGATAACATGGGAACATGTCTGTTTCATGTTACATTTCACAATCGTTTTTCAACAGATGCCAAAGGTACTAATTTTTATGGCGAGGTGAAACAATGGATAAAGAATATCAAGTGCAACTTTCCGTGCAAGATCTCAAGCAGGCAGCCAAAATCATGCGCCGGGCTGCAGACCGGATCGAATCCATCAACCAGACGGAGTCTTTTACACTGCAAACGTTGATTTCCGATATCGAAGAGTTGACCGACCGGTTGGATAACAAAGGATGAAAAAGAAAATAATGGAATGAGCAAAAAAATAAAGGCCTTCACATTTCGTTTGTAAGGCCCCTCTTTTTTTATTCACGACCCATATGTCCAAAAGAACCTAACGCCTCTTAAAACCACGCCAGATTCGCTCTGAGGCGATTTTGGATTTTTTGGGAATATACGTTCGCTTTCTGTGGCCGATTTTATGCCGGTTTCCCCCTTGCTCTCCCCTCCTGCCACCTTTTATCTCAATATTCAAAATGATTCGCGATGGAAGACAGCTTTGGCTCGTTGCCGGTCAAAAAAGAATACCACCGGTTTCTGAACCGGACTTGGGGTCCGTCTGCCGCAACATGCGCTTCCAAACGCAGGGATTCCGGTATGGGCCGCGGATGCTGACTTTCCACGATTTCCTGATCCTCTTTCAGTACCTTGAGGCTGAATTTGGACAAGATTTTGTCCATCAAGAACGATTTGGCAAAATTTCGGCCGATATATCCCCGGATGTCCGTGGAATGAGAATCAACCGGCGTAAACGTCACGAAATTAATCAACCGGTGTTTTCCGCGGGATCGGGGGCGTAATATCCATTGTTGCGGAAACCGGTACTCCAATTCGGTTTGATTATTTTCAATGCGGATCCGATCCCCTTCCGCATGAAATTGAATTTTTACATCCGGCGAAGACTTTCTCCCGATCGTCCGGCGGTGAACAACCGGAAGATGGGCCACATCCAAGACGCTTTCCACCACCCGGGTAAAATGGGCTTTCCATGTGGATTGAAAAGGAACAAGCCGGAGGTCCGGATCCTCCAGTTCCGGAAACAACGTCAGCTCATCGTGGGCGTGATCGGAAGGATAAACCCAGATCAGCCCGGCCTTCTCCATCACCCGGTATGCCGTGGCATGGGCAAATTCAGGAATCCTTGCTCCGGGCTGGGATGGAATATCCGTACATCTTCCGTTTCCTTGAAACAACCAACCATGAAAAGGGCACCGGATTCCTCCGTCTGCACAAGATCCCAACGAAAGGTCGGCTCCCCGATGGGGGCAATAGGCATGAATGGCATGTGGGGCATTGTCTTCTCCCCGGAATAACACGATATCCCGGCCGGCGATCCTTTTTTTGAGGGGCTTCTTTTTCAGCTCCGACGACCATGCGACTGCATACCACCGGGCAGGAAACATCGAGTCGTCCGACATGAAATAACCTCCTTGAGATGATTGTTGTCAAGACTTTGTATATGTGGATTCCCGGTATTTAGACCTCGAAGTTTTCCTCAATGGACGGCCAAAAAACGTTTTCCGTACTCCCCGTGATCATGAACGGCAGGATGTTCGATCTGGACGGTGGAGTGGACAATTCCGTATTTTTGAGAGAGAGTCTCATTGATGGCCTTGATCACAAGAAACGGTTCTGCCGCTTCATCAATAAACACATGAGCCGTCAGCGAATAATGGTCCGTGGAAACCGCCCACAGATGCAGTTCGTGCACATCCCGAACCCCTTCCACTCTGCTGATGTCTTGGCGAACCGATTCCAGATCAAACTTTTCCGGCACGGCTTCCATCAGAATGAAATAAGATTCGTAAAGTATTTTGGAACCGCCGTAAAAAATGATTCCTCCGATCACCATACTGATCAGCGGATCAAAAATCAAAAACCCGGTCACGGAGATCAGGATGAAGGAAACAATGATCCCCACGGAGCTCAGCAAATCCCCAATAAAATGCCAGAGAGCACTTTGGATGTTCAGATTTTCTTCTTCTTTGGAACTGCGGCTTAAAATCACCGTCAACACAATATTGACCATCAACCCGATCACCGCGATCGTCAACATCAAAGGCTTATCGATTTCCCGGGGTTCAATGAGCCGGCGGATGCCTTCAATAAAAATCCCGATTGCAATCACAACCAGAGCCAACCCGTTTAAGAAGGACGCAATGATTTCAAACCGGAGAAAACCAAACGTATATTTTCCGTCCGGATTTCGTGTGGCCATGTAACTGGCCGTCAAACTCAGGCCCAATGCAAACACATCGGAAATCATATGGGCGGAATCAGACAACAAAGCCAGCGAATTGGACAGCAGTCCGCCTGCCACCTCAACCGCTGTGAAAAAGACGGTTAACGCCAGGGTGATCCACAAGGTTTTTCGGGAGGTGTGCTGTTCTTTTACATGGTTGAGATGGTGGTAATCATAAACTTTCATTTTCATCCTCCTAAATTAGAATAATTATTAAAAAGGAATCATTCTAATGATATACTTCTTTGCCGCAATGATCAACCTCCAATTGCAAAAAAAGCCGGTGATTTACCGGCTTTTTTTAAAACTCTGAGACCATGTCCTTTATCCGTCTGTCATCAATCCATGTCATTTCCTCCGTTGACCGGAAGATAAGCGCCGTTCATAAACGAATTCCAATCAGCCACCAAACTCAAAACAGCCCCGGCCACATCCTCCGGTTCGGCCAGGCGTCGCAAAGGCGTGACATTCCGGATGGATTCATGCATTTCTTTCGGTTGGTCTTTTGTCGCATCAGTCAACACCAAACCGGGGGCAATCACGTTGGTCCGGATATTTTTGGGCCCCAATTCCAGTGCCAGGTATTTTGCAAACGACACGATGGCTGCTTTGGCTGTCCCGTGAGCAACAAATCCTGGCGCGGGCGTCCGGGATAACCCGCTGGAAATCAAGACGATTTTTCCTCCTCCCTGTTTTTCCATATACGGAACCACTTCTTGGCAAAGATGGAAAGCAGAACGCATCTCGTCGTTCAACTTGACGGAAAACTCCTCCCAGCTCATCTCCAAAAATGGCTTGACTGCAAAGGCAATGTTGGCATTGTTGATGAGAATATCCACTTTTCCGAATGCCTGAACGGCCCGGTCCACCAACTTTTTCACATCTTCTTCCTTCCGGACGTCCGCTTGCACCACAATGCCTTTTCTTCCGACGTCCTCCACTTTTTCAAGCACCTGCAAAGCCTCTTTTTCAGAATGATGATAATTAATGACAACATCGGCTCCGGCTTTGGCGAATAACACGGCCGTGGCGGCACCGATGCCCCGGCTGCTTCCGGTGATCACGGCCACCTTGTTGTTGAGTGGTTTCATTCTTTTCCCTCCTGCTCCTTTGATTCGTATTACTGTCAGCATAAATCATTCACGCCAATCTTTCATCAACGAAACAAACATTGTTTGCCAAGCCAGGCCGATGGTTCAAAAAAACCTCCCGTGCACTTTAAACCGGGAGGATTCTGAAACTGTTTATGCAATCAGTTTTCTTTCATCCGGAACCATGAACGCACAAAGAGCCGCCAAAATGGGCAATGCGGAAATAAATGATAAAATGGTGGGCACCCCGAACAAGTCGATCAGATATCCCATGAGCGTGGCTCCGATTCCCCCGGCTCCGACACCAAAACCAATGGCCAAACCGGAAGCCATAGCGATATTGCGGGGCAGCAATTTTTGCATATACACCACGGTCACGGCAAAAGAAGATAAAACAAAAAAACCGAACAAAAAGATCACCAGCCACATCGAAACCCCTTGGGCATAAGGCAACCATAAGGCAAAAGGCACCGAAGCGAGCAGGGAACCGACCAACCAGCGTTTGATCCCCAAATAATCAGACAACGCCCCGCCGATAAACGTTCCCAACGCGCCTGCCCCCAGAAACACGAAGTTTAACACCTCTGCCTGACTGTAAGACATGTTCATTTGATGCAAAAAGAAAAAAGGCAAAAAAGCGGAAACCCCGACTTGGCACCAAGACCGCAATGTGATCACAATGACCAGCCAAAAAACCCCCGGCCAGTGGTTTTTTCCTTTGGATTGTTTTTTGGCTGCCTGCGACCTGCTCACCTGTTCTTTATACCAAGGCAATAAACGCAAAAGCAAAATGAGCGCGATCACTGCCAGCACACTGAACCAGAGCAGCCCTTCTTTTCCCGTATAAACCAAAAACAACGGAATCATCAAAGGTCCCAAAGCCTGGCCACCGTTGCCTCCCACCTGAAAAATCGCCTGCGCCAGCCCTTTGGTATTTCCTGATGCAAAGTGGGTTCCCCGGGATGCTTCCGGATGAAAAATCCCGGAGCCGAGCCCGGATAAGGCGATCAGAAACAAAACCCATCCATAACTGGGTGCCCAGCCGGTCAGTGCCAATCCCATCACAGAAATAAACACACCGAGCGGCAACATCCAGACCATCGGTTTGTGATCCGTCCATGCGCCAAACAATGGCTGCATGACCGAGGAAGTGATATAAGAAGCGAGAATAATGAGCCCCGATTGCGTGTAAGTCAAATCAAAAGCCTGCTGATACAGCGGCAATAACGCCGGGACGATGCCGGTCGTCACCAAGTCATTCATCAGATGCGTCGTGCTGAATGTCCATACTTTCCCTTTGGACATCGGTCTTTTTGCCGGCATGGATTGTTGTATGGTATCCACCAAAGGCCCCCCTTTCCCTAAAAAAAGGATGATGCCGGTTTTCGGCATCACTAAAAAATTCGGTACGTTAAATATTATTATACAATAACCTTCACAGTTTAAATCAAAAAGAGCATGGATCCAAGCTTTTCTCCTTACACCCCTCCGCTGTCGGAAGCCAAAAATTTAGGTTCTAAAAAAGTTTTTCTAAAAAATCATAAGAAAAATAATTGATATAATGAAGGGAATATAGCATTTATAACTAAATGTTATTTATAAGGGTTTTTCTCTAAAACACCCTAACTCAACTTGCAAGGAGGATCGAAATGGGCAAAACCATTGCTGTCATTGGTGCACTGGATACCAAAGGGCATGATTATGCATTTATCAAGCAGGAAATCGAAAAACACGGGCACCATGCATTTGTCATTAACACAGGTGTTTTGGGAGAACCGTTTTTTGATCCGGACATTCCTGCCGAAAAAGTGGCGGAAGCCGGTGGGGGCTCTTTGGAAGAGCTTCGAAAAAAAGCTGATAAATCTCATGCCATGTCTGTCATGACCCGGGGAATTGCCGTCATTATGAAAGAGCTGTTTCTGGAAGGAAAAATCGACGCCGGTTTTTCGATGGGAGGATCCAACGGGACCATGATCGGGACGTCCGGCTTGCAAGCCCTTCCGGTGGGAGTCCCGAAGGTGATGGTGAGCACGGTGGCCTCCGGTGATACAAAGCCTTATGTGGGGATCAGCGATATTGTCATGATTCCGTCGATATTGGATGTGGCCGGAGTCAACCGGATCAGCGCCAAAATTTATTCCAATGCCGTCGGTGCCATTGTCGGCATGTTGGAAGCCGAGGTGCCGCCCATCGATACCAAACCTTTGATCACCGCCTCCATGTTTGGAAACACCACCACGCTGGTGAATCAATGCAAACATTTGCTGGAACAAAAAGGCTATGAAGTATTGGTGTTTCACGCAACCGGCACCGGCGGGAAAACCATGGAATATTTGATTGGTCAAGGATACATAACCGGCGTGTTGGACATCACCACGACAGAATTGGCCGATGAACTGGTGGGAGGAGTGCTGTCCGCAGGCCCCACCCGGATGGATGCCGCCGCCAAGTGGGCGTTGCCTCAAGTCGTGGCGCCGGGGTGCCTGGACATGGTGAACTTTTGGGGACCGTCCACCGTGCCGGAAAAATTCAGAGACCGACTCTTTTATTATTGGAACGATAACATCACATTAATGAGAACCACCCCTGAAGAAAATGAAAAACTGGGCCGGATCCTGGCCGAAAAAATCAACCGGTCCAAAGGAGAATCCGCCGTCTTTCTTCCATTAAAAGGCGTTTCCGAACTGGATGCTCCCGGAAAAGAATTTTGGTGGCCGGAAGCCGACCAAGCGCTGTTTGATGCCATCAAGCAATACACCAATCCGGATATCCCAATCTACGAGTTGGATTGCAATATTAATGATCCGGAATTTGCCGATGCCGTGACGAAAAAATTGATGGAACTGATTCAAAAAGAAAACGAATGAAAGGAGTTTGACATCATGCCGTTTATCAGCAGAGAAGAATCACTAAAACGTTTAAGAAACACAATTCAGCAAGGAAAGCCGATTATCGGCTGCGGGGCCGGAACCGGAATTTCTGCCAAATTCGCCGAACGAGGCGGAGCCGACATCATCATTATTTATAATTCCGGCCGTTATCGCATGGCCGGTCGCGGATCCCTGGCCGGTTTGCTCCCCTATGGAGACGCCAACGCCATTGTGGTGGAAATGGCTTCCGAAGTGTTGCCGATCGTCCAAAACACTCCTGTCTTGGCCGGCGTTTGCGGCACCGATCCCTTCCGCAGAATTCCCGTTTTCCTGAAACAACTGAAAGAAATGGGATTTGACGGGGTGCAAAACTTCCCCACCGTCGGACTTTTTGACGGGAATTTCCGTCAAAACCTCGAAGAAACCGGAATGGGCTTTGATTTGGAAGTCGAAATGATTCGTGAAGCCCACCAACTGGATATGTTGACTTGTCCATACGTCTTCAATACGGAAGAAGCCGGCGCCATGGCTGAAGCCGGCGCCGATGTCCTGGTGGCGCATATGGGGTTGACCACCAAAGGTTCGATTGGAGCGGAAACGGCATTGACCTTGGAGAAATCCGCCGAACGGATTCAGGCCATCCATGATGCCGCCAAAAAAGTGAATCCCGACATCATCATCCTTTGCCACGGAGGACCCATTGCCGAACCGCAAGACGTGAAAGAAATCTTATCCATGACCAAAGGCGTGGACGGGTTCTTCGGCGCATCCAGCATCGAGCGCCTCCCCACGGAAGTGGCCATTCAAACCCAAGTGGAAAACTTTAAGAATTTATAAATGGCATAATGCAAAAAAAACGCCTGGATTCATTTTTCCAAGCGTTTTTTAATGGTGGTGTGGCTGGATGGTATTGGTTGTGGAAGCCGGAAAAGCATCCACCCACACCGCATTGAGCGGAAACGAAACGATAATGAGTGCGATCGAAAACAAAACCCCCCAACCGGCGATTTTCTTTTCCCGCATGGCTTCCATCTTTTTATCCGCTTTTTTCACTTCCTGTGCAATCAATTGGATGATCAACGCCATGGCAATGACAAAAGAGGCAATCACCACGGCCAGGGTCCATGCCGAATTTTCGGGAACTATCATCACCCCCAGCATCGCCCCCATCATTCCTCCCATGATCCCTGCCAGCAACCCGTCCAGGGAAGCCAAAAGATGTATCGGTTTACCGGTAAAATAACCGGCAACCATCCCAAACACCATGGCAATTTCCGTGGAAACCATCATGGTTTCCAGAAAAACACCGAGCAAGGTTCCCAATAACAGGCTGCTCATCATGGCCACACCCATGGAAACCATCATGCCCGTCATTTTGGTCAGACAACGATTATGTATGTTGGCGATGATCATGACATAAGCCGTAAACCCTATCCAGATCAGATATCCGACTGCCAATGTAGCCAATCTTGCACCCCCATCCCGAGTTTATTATATTTATAGTCCTCCTTTTTCGCATGATTCCTTCGGGCTATATTCAGAGATTTTTTTGCTTGGAAAGAAAAAAGGAGGAAAATCACTCCTCCTTTGGATCCAATGAACAGGCAAAATCCCACAGAGTATATTCGCTCGAAACCAGGATGGACCGGCATCCCGCTCTTTTGCCCGCTTCCAGATCGACTTGCCGGTCCCCCACCATCCATGACCGGGACAAATCCACTTGATGTTTCTTTGCCAGCTCCAGAATCATGCCGGCTTGGGGCTTGCGGCAAGAGCAACCTTCAAAAGGTTTATGGGGACAATACAAGATGTCGTCAATGATGGCTTCGGGATGTCCGGCGATTAAATCTTCCTGCATTTTTTCATGGATTTTTTTCAAGGTTTTTTCCTGGATATAACCCAGCCCCACACCGCCTTGATTGGTAACCACAAAAATTTTGTACCCGAGTCCCCTTAATTTGGCAATCGCTTCCGGAACTTTTTCAAGCAAATAGAAATCCTGCGGCCGGTTGACATGATCCACCCGGTCCGTTTTCACTTCGTTGATAACCCCGTCCCGGTCGAGAAAAACGGCTTTGTTTTGTTCTTTCAACTTCTTCCCACCTTTTGGTCTTTTTGATTATCATAATGGAAAAAAGGCCTTTGTGCGATCGGCTTCGGCCTTAAGCCGTACTTTGCGTTTTTTCATGTCTGTTGTATACTAAAAGGCAGGACTTTTTTCGGGAAAACTGTTGAAAAGGGGAAGTGATCAGACATGGAAACCAATGATCAAAACTATCGTGTACTCCTTTACTATAAATACACACCTTTGGAAGATCCGGAATCCTTTGCGGATGAACACCGTGCATTTTGCAATGAACTCGGCTTGCGGGGACGGATTTGGGTTTCCAAAGAAGGAATTAACGGAACCGTGTCGGGAACAGTTGAACAAACCCAAAAATATATGGATTACATGCATCAGCACCCGTTGTTCCATGATATGCCCTTTAAGGTCGACAAACATCACAAACATGCATTCAAAAAAATGATTGTACGCCCGAAAAAAGAATTGGTCACCTGGCGTTTGAAAAAGAACGTGGATCCCCACAAAAAAACGGGAAAACGTTTGTCGCCCAAAGAATTTTACGAAATGCTCCAACGGGATGACGTGATCGTATTAGACGGAAGAAACGACTATGAGTATGACATCGGCCATTTTCGCGGAGCCATCCGCCCGGATGTCAAAACCACCCGGGAGTTCCCTGAATGGATTCGCAAAAACATGAGCCAATACAAAGACAAACCGATCATCACTTATTGCACCGGGGGCATCCGTTGTGAAAAACTGACGGCCCTGATGCTGGAAGAAGGGTTTAAAGAAGTTTACCAGCTGGACGGGGGTATCATCACCTACAGCCAAGATCCGGAAGTAAAAGGGCAACTCTTTGACGGAAAATGTTATGTGTTTGATGAACGGATCTCGGTCCGCATCAATCAAGTCGAAGACAAGATCGTCGGGAAATGTTCCCATTGCGGAAAACCGGAAGACCGCTACATCAATTGCAAATATGATCCTTGCCATAAACAGCACATTTGTTGTCCGGAATGCGAAGAAAAATATGAAGGCTATTGCACCACGGAATGCAAAGAGCGGGATCTTCAAAAAGCATCCAAAGAGGCATCCGCTTCTTAATCAGCGCAACAATAAAGCTTGTCGCCAAGTCATCCGGCCGACAAGCTTTATTGTTTCTTACCGCACTTCAATCATTTTGTCCGGATCATGCCGGTGATTTTCATAGAATTTGACACAAACCTGAATGTAATCTTTAAAATCCGCGCACTTGACCCCTGAATCTTTTAAATCTTCCAACGCTTGTGAGCAATCGTATTCCGCCTTCAGGCGAAAGTATTCGATGGTCTCTTTTTCCACCATCAACCACCTTCGAAACGCGGGGATTGAAAGCAAACCGTATACAATGAAAGAGGGCAGCGTAAAGGACGCTTTCTTTCCAACCAGTGTCTCGCAAATGATACCGAACGCTTCCCGGGCCGGATAAGGGTTGGGGTCGGTCAAATGATACACTTTTCCTTCCCCCACCGGATGCGTGGCCAAATAACACGTTGCGTCCACGATATAATCCACCGGCACGAGATTTAACAAGGCTTTCCCCCGGCCCGGATAAGGAATGGGGAAACGGGAAAATTTGTCCAAATAACGCATCACAAAGTAAGGTCCGTCAAACTTGACCGTTTCCCCCGTTTTGGAATCTCCCATGACAATTCCCGGCCGGATGATTGTCAAAGGCACTTGCTTCATGATCTTCTGAGTGATAACCTCCGCTTCAAACTTGCTCGCTTCATAATGGTTTTTAAAAGACTGTCCTTCATCCAATTCAGTCTCCAAAATCCGGCCGGTCCGCTTGCCCGATACATAAGCGGTACTGAAATAGACGTACCGCTTCAATCCGGATAAACTTAAGACGAAATCGTTTACATTTCGGGTGCCGGTCACATTGACCTTATAGGCGGTCTCCTTGGAAACCGCCAAGTCATAAATCGCGGCCAAATGAAAAACATAATCGATCTCCTCCCGGAGGCGTTCCATGCGTTGCTGCGGGATGTCCAAATTTTCCTTGGTAATGTCGCCGGGGATCGGGATGAAACATCCTCTGGACCCTGCTTTCTTTTGCGTTAATTGCGAAATCACCTTTTCCGCCTTCTCCTGTTGGCTGGGGTGAACCAACAGCAGGAATCGGGAAGACGGATCCTGGTCAAACAACTTTTCAACCAGCCTGGTGGCAATAAATCCGGGGAAACCGGTAAAAAAGTAAGTATGTGAAGGCATAGGATCCCCCCTTTAAATGAAATGCAGGCACAGCCTCCCTGTCCGGGAGGCTTGTGTGCCGATATTACTTTCCTTTAAAAGACGGTTTGCGTTTGGAAAAGAAAGCGGCAACTCCTTCAATGGCATCCTCCGTGCGCATCACGGCCAGCATGTTCTCGCGTTCGACTTTTAACCCTTCTGTTAATTCCTTCCGGCTCCCGTTGATGACCGATTGGATGATTCCTTTCATGGCAACGGGCGGTCCTTCGGCCAATTGTTTGGCCCATTCAAACGCTTCTTCGGCCAACTGTTCCGCCGGCACAACTTTATTGACCAGTCCGATTTCCAATGCTTCCTGTGCGGAAATTCTTTTTCCTTCCAGCATGATTTCCAAAGCGCGCCTTTGCCCGATCAGACGTGGTAACCGCTGTGTCCCTCCATAACCCGGCATGATCCCCAACCGGACTTCCGGCAACCCGAGTTCGGCATGGTCGGCGGCAATCCCCAAATGGCAAGCCATTTGCAATTCGTTCCCGCCGCCCAACGCTTTCCCGTTGATGGCGGCAATCACCGGTTTGGGGAAGTTTTCAATCCGGTTGAATAAATCATGGATTTGTTTTAAAAAACCTTCTGCCTGTTCCCGATCCCCCATTCCGCCAAACTCGGAAACATCCGCACCGGCGGAAAAAGTTTTCTCTCCCGCCCCGGTGAGGATCAAACTCCGGACGGACGGATCCTTTTCCAGCTGATCCAGAATGGAACCCAATTCAAAAAGGGCATCCCGGCTCAGCGTATTCATTGGCGGGCGGTTGATGGTGATCCGTGCAACCTGATCGCGAATCTCCACCAAAAATTGCTTCCACTCCATCAGTCTTCCTCCCGTTCAATAATGACTGCAAGCGCCATTCCAAATCCGATGCACATCGTGGCCAACCCGTAACGTTCCTTTCGGCGTTCCAGCTCATTGACCAATGTCGCGATAATCCGGGCACCACTGGCTCCGAGGGGATGCCCCAATGCAATCGCGCCTCCGTTGGGGTTGACTTTTTCCTTGTCCGGTTTGATCTCCCGCTCCCAGGCAAGAACCACCGAAGCAAACGCTTCATTGACTTCAAACACCCCGATGTCATCCAAGCTTAAACCGGCACGGTCCAACACTTTTCGGGTGGCGGGAATGATCCCCGTCAGCATGATATCCGGCTCCACACCAGCCAATTGTGTGGCAACCACCCGGGCTTTCGGAACGAGCCCCAAGTCTTTGGCTTTCCGGCGGGAGGTGAGCAAAACAGCGGCCGAACCATCACTGATCTGGCTGGAATTTCCCGGTGTCACATTGCCGTCGGGACGGAAGGAAGGCGACAATTGAGCCAGTGCTTCCAAACTGGTATTGGCCCGGGGCGTCTCATCCTTGTCCAGTTTTACCCATTCCCCTTTATCTCCTTTGATTTCCACCGGCACCAGCTCGTTGTCAAAACGTCCTTCCTGTTGTGCAACCAGTGCCTTTTCATGGCTGTGCAATGAAAATTCGTCCATCTCCTCACGGGAGATTCCCCATTTTTCGGCAATCATTTCCGCTGAGAGCCCTTGCGGAATAATGTTGTATTTGGACAACAGCCGGTCGCTGAAACTGCCGCCGTCACTGCCCATGGGGACCCGGTTCATGCTTTCAACCCCGGCCGCGATCACACAATCCGCCATCCCCGCCATGATGGCATGAGCCCCTTGGGCAACGGTTTCCAAAGAGGAAGCACACATCCGGTTGACACTCACTCCGCACACTTCCACCGGAAACCCTGCGATCAAGCCGGCCATTCTGCCGATATTGTATCCTTGCTCGCCGATTTGCGTGACGCATCCCATTTTAATGTCTTCCACTTCTGCCGGATTCAATTGGTTTTTCTCCACCAGCTTTTGCAGGACGAAAGCTGCCATGTCATCAGGCCGGACCGTCGAGAGTGTTCCTTTTTTCCGCCCGATCGGTGTCCGGATGGCATCAATGATCACTGCATCGCGGTCACTCATGCTTTTCTCTCCTTTCTTCATCAAAAAGTAAACAGATCGATTCCGCCTGCAACCGGAAGTCCGACCCCGGTAATGTATTTGGCCTGATCTGATGCCAAGAACACGATGGCATATGCAATATCCTTCGGTTCCCCCGGTCTTTTAAAAGCCGTCCGTTCAATCATGCGCTCCCGCATTTTCGGGTTGGTGTATTGAAAAGCCTCCGTATTGATAATTCCCGGCACAATGGCATTGGACGTAATATTGTACCGGGCCCCTTCCAAAGCCAAGGTTTTGGTCAAGCCCAGGATTCCCGCTTTGGTGGTTGAATAACTGGCTTGTCCGTATCCTCCCAAGGTTCCGGCCACAGAAGCCATATTGATGATGCGTCCCCATTTCTGTTCTTTCATATAGGGCCAAACCGCTTTGGAACAGTTGTAAGCTCCGGTCAAATTCACCTTCAAATCCCGGTCCCAAAAATCATCATTCTGATGTTCCAAACGCGCTGTATGATCCAAGGTTCCGGCATTGTTGACCAAGATGTCAATCCGACCGAACCTGTCTTTGATTTCAGCCATGACCTTTTGGACTTCTTCCCGATCTGTGACATCCATCCGGTATGCCGCCGAGCGCCGTCCCATTTCTTCAATTTGTTTGGCCGTAGATTTGGTGTAAATGGTTTTGGATTGAGCCATGATTTGGGACATCGGCCCGTACTGTTCGGACTTTTCCTCCAATTTCTCGTCTTCTTCGATCAAAATATCCGTCACCACCACATCGGCTCCGGCTTCTGCCAACTTCAAAGCGTCCATTCTCCCCAAACCGCGGGAAGCCCCGGTGACAACCGCCACTTTTCCTTTGAGTGGAAGATTCATGATGTACCTCCTTGCTTTGCGGATTCTAAAATAATCATGCGCGGATGAGAAACATCCCCGTACATTTGGGCAATTTCATTTTTATAAATTTTTTCGATCTCATGTGTCCGTACTTTCAATGAAGGCGTGATCTCTCCGGTTTCCTCTGTCCACTCCCGTCCGGATATCCAAGCTTTTTTGGGCCGTTCATAACGGGGGAAATTCTTGACCGCCTGCTTGATCTCGTTTTGAAGAAGCGTTTTCACTTCTTCGCATTCGACCAGCTTCTCACGGGAATCGGCAGGCAAATTCTTCTTCTTTGCCCAAGGGACCAGCTGTTCAAAATCAGGTTCGATCAACACGGTGGTGTATTTTCGGTCTTGGCCGATTAAACAGCACTGGTTGATGTACAAACTGGCGCAAATCGCATTTTCCACCGGTTGGGGACTCACATTTTTTCCGGTGGACAATATCAAAAGCCGTTTTTTCCGGTCCGTGATTTTCAAATAACCTTCCTCGTTGATTTCACCCAGATCCCCTGTCTTCAACCATCCGTTGTGGAACTGATTGGCGGTTGCTTCCTCATTTCGGTAATACCCTTGCATCACATTGGGACCGCGAACCCAAATTTCGCCGTCCTCGGCGATACTGACTTCCAAGTTGGGCAGCGGCAGCCCCACAGTTCCGATCCGGGCACGGGAAAACGGATTGACACTGATCACCGGTGAGGTTTCGGTCAGTCCGTATCCCTCCAACACCGGCACATCAATCGCCCAAAAGAACCGGGCGATGTCGGGATTCAAAGCAGCCCCGCCCGAAATCAAACCGCGCAGCCGCCCGCCCAGTTGCGATTTGATCTTCTGAAAAACGAGCTTGTCGGCAATTTTCCATTTCCATTTCAGATTCGGCGGCAAATCATGCATCATCAAATAATCAGCCGGCTTGCTGGTGTACAGTTCATACCGTTTTTCCCCGATCTTAAGAGCCCATTCAAAAACCGCACGGCGGATCGGTGTCCCCGATTGGATCTCTTCTTGGACGCGGGCATAAATTTTTTCAAAAAGCCTTGGCACACTGGTCATCACCGTGGGACGAACCTCCAACAGATTTTGCGGGATCGTCTCCAGGCTTTCTGCATAAGCAATCGTGGCCCCGACCGATAACGGCATAAACTGTCCGGCCATTCGTTCAAAAACATGCGCCAGCGGCAGATAGGACAAGAAAATGTCATCGTGCCGGGCTTCCATGCACCAAATTTGAATTCCCTCAATATTGGATAAAAAATTTCCGTGTGTTAACATAGCACCCTTGGGAACACCCGTCGTTCCGGATGTATGGATGATGGTCATCAGTTGATCGCGCCCGATTGCTTTCCAAATCTCTGACCATTGATCCAGCGGGTGTTCCTTTCCTTGGCGCTCCAAGGAAGAAAAGGTGACGATATTCCCGTTATTTCCTGAATATTCTCTGAATCCCATATAAATAATGGTATGGACATCGTTTTGGCCATGGATGACTTTTTGGAGTTGTTCTTCATCCTCTACAAAAACCACTTCGCAGTCTGCTTGTTTTAAAATGGTGTTGACATGGTCCGCAGGAAGGGACGGGTAGACCGGCACGCTGACAGCCCCCAAACTGCCGACAGCCAGATCCGCAATGGGCCATTTGTATTGATTGTTGGAAAGGATGCCGACTTTGGTATCCTTCCGGACCCCGAAACGATACAATCCTGCGGCCACCCATTGAATACGGTTCCAAAAATTCTGATAAGTGAGTGTTTGGTAAGTGTTGTTTTCTTTCCACTTCAGTGCGATATTGTCCGGATATTTTTCAACGGAGCGCCATACCATTTCCACCAGATTTTGGTTTTTCATTGGCAGCCCTCCAGAAGCAGTGATATGACGCCTGAGGCAGTTCCCGGTCCGGACCGGGAACTGAAATCATACATATTTGCTTACGTCATATTGACGGAGCAAGTTTTCCATCTTCATCGCAGCACCGATATTTCCTTTGATTTTCAATTTCCCGGACATGAACGCTGCGGTTCCGCTCAGATTTCCCAAAAGCAATTCTTTAAAATCATCGATTTTCATTTGCAACACACAATCCGCTTCAGCCGGTGAACCTTTCTCCACTTTGGCTTGACCATTGGACAATTGCAGCTGATAGGTGACTTCTTCTTCGCCTGTGAGATCATATTGATAAACGGCATTCATTCCTTCAATCGGCTTGGAATCCTCATTTAACGCCTGCTCGATTTTTTCGAAAATTTCATGAATGCTCAAGTCTTTCATCATCATTTCTCCCTTCATATTGATAATGTTTAGAAACTGTTGGTGATCACTTTATATTGAATTTGTGTGGTTCCTTCATAAATGGACAGGATTTTCGCATCCCTCATCCACTTTTCAACCGGATAATCCCGCATATAACCGTATCCGCCCAAAATTTGCACCGCATTGGTCGTGACTTCCATGGCTGTTTCGGCTGCGAATGCTTTGGCCATACTGGCTTCGGTCGTACAGGGTTCCCCCCGGTCTGCCAGATCGGCCGCGCGATAAGTCAGCAGGCGGGCCGCTTCGATTTTGGTTTTCATTTGTGCAAGCATAAAGGAAATCGCCTGGTTTTTGATGATGGGACGCCCGAATTGCACCCGGTTTTTTGCATACTCCAATGCATATTCATATGCAGCCCGGGCAACACCGACAGCCCCGGCAGCCACTACCGGTCTTGATTTTTCCAACATCTGCATGGCCCCGAAGAATGCCATGTGCTCTTCTCCCAGCAGGTTTTCCTCCGGAACGCGGACATCCTCAAAAATCACATCTCCGGTATGAGAAGCCCGAATTCCCATTTTTCGCTCTTTTTTCCCTCCGGAAAGCCCCGGCGTTCCTTTAGGGACAATAAAAGCCGACACCCCGTGATAACCCGCATCCGGAATGGTCCGTGCAAAAACGACGTACAAATCGGCAATGCCGCCATTGGTGATGAAACATTTCCGTCCGTTGATCACCCATTCGTTGCCGTCTTTTTCGGCGCGGGTTTTAATCGCTTTGACATCGGAACCAGCGCCCGGCTCAGTCAGTGCCATGGCTCCCATCCGCGGGGTTTCCGGATCACACAAGAACGGGATCCATTTCTTTTTTTGTTCTTCCGTTCCCATATAATAAAGAGGCAATCCGGCCAACCCCGCCACCATCAGCGAAGTGGCAATTCCCGCACATCCCCAATACAACTCCTCGGCAATCAGGCAAGCAGCCATCACGCTGGTCAGCCCGCCCCCTCCGTATTCCGCCGGAGCCGCATAGCTGGTTAAGCCGGCTTTCGCAGCTTTTTCCAAAACTTGCATGGGGAACTCTTCTTTTTCGTCATACTCGGCCGCGATCGGGCGGATCTCTTTTTCTGCAAATCCATGCGCCCACTTTTTGAGCTCCAATTGTTCATCAGAAAGTTGGAAACAAAGTCCAGGATTTGCTTCCTTATTGGTTCCTGACATGATGGCATCCCTCCGTTTGATACCGATACGTACTGGTACTTCCTGTCCAAAGACAGGCCTATTGGCGAACCACGTTTCCAGCTGATTTCCCAAACGAAAAGTTGACATACGAACTGACCATGATCCGGTTTAACAACCGTGCCAAGTGGTCCGTGTCGATTTTTTCATCAGACTGGAAAAGATTTTGCATCACGACTTCATTGATCGCTCCAACCATTGCTTGCGAAATGAACCGGGCATCCTGGTTTTGTTTGGCTGGCGGGAGAATCTCTTGCACGATCCGGTCAATCAAGCCGGCAAATCTCAGGTGCGCTGTCCGGCGCATTCGTTCGACTGCCTTACTCACCCCGACAGACTCCACCAACAATAATTTCGCAACGGTTGAACGATTCACACAAATCTCGATGTAACGGCGTATGCCGGCATACCCCTTGTACGCAATTTGCTCTTCCCGGCGAACCGCTTCCTCCACTTCCTTCAGAACTTCGTTGGCCAACAGTTCAAACAAACAGACAAGCAATTCTTCTTTGCTGCGGAAAAAGCGGTAAAAAGTCGTTTTGGACACCCTTGCCTGTTCCACCACTTCAAGGATCGAGGTCTCTTTAAAGCCTTTGGTGGTAAACAGTTGAAGAGCTGCATACAGTAACTTGTCTTTTGCTTCTGTTGGCATTTTGGTTACATGAAGCATTTCCATCATCCATTCTCCAATGAGTACCAGTACGTATTAGTATTATACTACAAAACCAATCCATTTATCAATTAATTTATTATTTTTTGAATAATATATTTTTATTTCTTTCCGTCTGTGATTTCCTCATTTCTCGACAGATTTGTTTTTAAATCGGAAGTGGTTCGGTTGATTATTGATGTTTTGGGGCTACCCGGGGGATTTCGGCTGGGCAGTTTAGTTTTGTGTTTATTTTAGGGTTAATGGGTTGGATTCTAAACATATCCTTTGTATGGGGTTGTTTCTTTTTTGAAGAATTTTTTGTTTGTGTTGCAAACTAGTTTTTACTGATGTTCCATTGGTGTTTCGTGCAAACGAAAACTTTTTGGATGAAATGCCTGCATTCACCTGCATTCAACGGGATTAACGGGGATTGGTTCCATTCCGTTGGAACTTGAATTTAATTTTGAATAGTGGAAATAAACAAAAAATAATTTCTCCTTACGAATGATCCATTATCGGGATGAAAAGGAGAAAAACTATGATTGCCAAAAAAATATCGGTCATTCTCGTCTTCTCCCTCGGCTTTTTGTTGACATTTTTTCTCGTGTTTTCCCTCCCCGTCCCCATCATGAATCCACCGCCGGCAAAAACAAATGCCACCTTGGATTACATTCGTTTGAATCCGCCCCGCCCGGAATCTTTCCGGACAGGGCAACCTGAAACGGCACACAAGTGCCCCGTCCGGCTGTCCCGGCTCATTCTTTGTTTCCTCAAGAAATCTCCTCACCCGTGATGAAATGTCATCACACAAAAAAAGAGGCCGGATCCGGCCTCTTTTTTAATGCATCATCCATGCGGATGCAACAAAATAGATTAAAAACAGTCCCGCTGTCATATAAATCAAGCGCGAAACCTGTTTCCATTTTCCGCTTGCGGCTTTGATCAACGGGTATGCGATGAATCCCAACGCCAACCCGTCCGCGATACTGCCCGTAAGCGGGATTCCGGCGATGATCAAAAAAGCGGGAAACCCTTCTGAAAAATCATGGAAGGGAATCTCTTCCACGCTTTTCATCATCAGCGCGCCAATCACCATCAATACAGGAGCAACTGCATTTTCCGGAATCATGCTGATGACTGGCAGCATCAAAACGGAAAGGGCAAACAACCCGGCTGCAACCAGAGCCGGAACGCCCGTTCTTCCCCCTTCCGCGATTCCGGCTGAGCTTTCAGCCGATGCCACCGTCGGGCTCGTTCCAAAGATACCGGATGTGAGCGTGGATACCGCCACCACCTGATAAGCCCGCGGAAATTTTTTTGCATCCGGCAGCATACCGCTTAATAAGCCCATGTTTTCAAAAACCACAATCATGGTCATCGAAAAAACGGAAAGCCAAAACGGGATCTGCCAAAAGCTGAACTCTGCCGCAGCAAACAGATGGACATAATCTTGCAGCTTCACATCAGTTGCCCGGGGACGAAAATCACCGGTCAGGATCATCGTCAGCAAGCTGGTGATGATCAGCCCGATCAACATGCCTCCTCTGGTTCCCCGGACAAACAAAAACAGCGTGACAACAAGTCCCAGAATCGTGGCGAGGGTTACCGGATGAGAAAAATCCCCCAGTTGAACCACGTTGATTTCACTCGGTCGGATGATCATCCCTTTTTGCAAACCGATAAAGGTCAGCAAGAAACCAATCCCTGCTGTGATTCCGTGCTTCAACGAATCCGGGACCCCGGTGACAAGCTTATCGCCCCAGGATGTCACACTGGCGACGAAAAAGCAAAACCCGGAGAGAATCACCACAGCCAACCCTTGCTTCCACGAAAGGCCAAAAGATTGCACAATGGTGTAACTGAAAAATGCATTGACTCCCATTCCGGGAACCAGGATAACCGGAGCTTTGGCAAACCATCCCATGATCAAACAACCGAAGACGGAAGCGCAAATGGTGGCCATCAATCCTGCTCCCAACGGAATTCCGGCATCTTTCAAAATCAGTGGATTAACAAGCAGAATATAGGCTGTCGTGAAAAAGGAAGTCACTCCTGCAATGATCTCAACTTTCAATGTTGATCGATCCATCTTGCCTTTCTATTCCTTTGAGATGTTCCCTCACCCACCCGCCACGCAACGAGTTGCGTGACACAAAAAGATCGATGTCGTTTATCATATAAAATGGAATTGTGGTCATTAAAAAAACGGGTGTTTTCCCACACCCGGATAGATATTATAGATGATCCTGACCTCATAAGTCAAATCACCTTCCATTCTTTATGGTAGAATAATGACATTGACTTTCCGGAAACAGGAGGTGGATTCGGCTTGAAACCGGTTTTTAAATCACGCAAACTGCCAGAAAACATCAATCGGATCATTTCTCAGTTTCCTGCAGAAGTGCAAGAATTTTTTCTCGAGATGATCAGCGCCGAACGTTCAAAACAAACCATTGCGAATTATGCCTATGATTTTGCACTCTTTTTTGATTATCTTAATTCCATCAACAAAACGATCGAGCAAGTGGATCCGATGATCATCAAACGTTTTTTCCGGCAGATAGAAAACGGCTATGAACGAACCGTACATATCTTAAGAAAGAAAAAAGACCCGAAAACCGGGAAAATCAAGGAGGAGTGGATCACCCGGACACACTTCCGGGAAAACTCCCAGAGCGGCAAACAAAGAAAGCGCGCTTCGTTGCGCTCTCTCTTTCGTTTTCTGGTCAAAACGCACGTGCTGAACCAAAATCCGATGGCAGAATACGAAGATGCTTCACTGAGAAGCCGTTCGCGCCAAAAAGTGCCCGTCTTTCTGACCAAAGAAGAGGCCCTGCGCCTTCTTCGCGCCGTCAAAACGTACCATCAAAAGAAAAACACCAAAAGCCCGGAATGGATGGAAAGACGCGATCTGGCCATTCTTCTCCTGTTTTTGAACACCGGAATGCGGGTGTCCGAGCTGATTCAATTAAACCTGAACAGTATCCAGTCCGACGGCGAAGTCATGCGGGTGATCATCCTGGGCAAAGGCGGAAAAGAACGGATGCTCAAATTGAATGAGACGGCCAAACAAGCGTTGAAAAATTATTTGACCGTCCGCCCTGAAAACAAAGCATCACGGGAACATCAGCAAGCCTTGTTTCTCAATAAAAACTATCAGCGCATCAGCCGGAAAGGCATCTCGGATATTATCAGCAAATACGTGCGCGAAGCCAACCTTCCACCGAAGGCAGCTTCCATTTCCCCGCATAAATTGCGCCATACCCTGGCCACTCTTCTTTTGTCCAACGGGGAAAACCTGCGGGTGGTGCAAGAAATCCTGGGGCATTCCAATATTCAAACCACCCAGATTTACACCCACGTCATCAATACGGAAAAGGATGAAGCACTCGACCGGCTGGATCAAATGTTATAAACTGTGTTTTAAGAACAAACATTCTGCAAATGTTTGTTCTTTTTCCATTGTTCATGTATACTAATAGAAGATATGTCGATGTGGAGCGGGTGAATGTGATCAAAGGGGGATGAAAACGTGGACAAACTCTCACCCAGGCAAAAAGCCATTTTAGACTATATCCAAAAAGAAGTGGCCGAAAAAGGATACCCGCCTTCCGTTCGGGAAATCGGTGAAGCCGTGGGTCTTGCCTCCAGTTCCACCGTGCATGGACACCTGGCTCGTCTTGAAAAAAAGGGATATATCCGGCGTGACCCGACCAAACCCCGTGCCATCGAGCTTTTACACCGCCCTGAAATCTATACCAAAGGCGTGGAAACCGTCATGGTCCCGCTGGTCGGTAAAGTGACGGCGGGCGAGCCGATTACAGCCATTGAAAATATCGAAGATTATTATCCGCTTCCAAGACGGCTCGCCGGACAAGATGATCCCGTTTTTCTCCTGTCCGTGCGCGGGGACAGCATGATCAATGCCGGAATTTTGGACGGGGATTATGTGGTCGTGCGTCAGCAACCAACCGCCGAAAACGGCGACATCGTCGTGGCCATGACTCCTGAAGGGGAAGCAACGGTCAAACGGTTTTTTAAGGAAAAGGATCATATTCGTTTGCAACCTGAAAATGACACCCTTTCGCCGATTTTATTGCCCAGTGTGAAAATCCTCGGCAAAGTGATCAGCTTGATTCGTGAAGTTTTGTAATTCATGTGATGCTTACAAGGATTTTATCTGTCAAAAAAATATTCTGATGGATGGCAAAAAGGCTGTTGACCACGGTCAACAGCCTTTTTTCATGCCTGAGATTGGGAAACGAACCGTTCGATCCGGTCCAAAGCCTTTTCCAATTGTTCCAATGAGGTGGCATAAGAAATACGGATATGATCTTTGGAACCGAAACCGGAACCCGGAACAACGGCAACCCGTTCGGTTTCCAACAAATCCGCCGCCCACTCATCCGGGGTTTTGTAACGGCCGCCGGAGTTTTCGAGCGCTTTACGGATATTGACAAACGCATAAAACGCGCCCGCCGGCTTCAGGCAAACAAAGCCCGGAATTTTGTTCAAGCGGTCCACCACGTAATCTCGGCGTTCTTTGAAAGCTTTTTTCATTTCTTGAATGGGTTCCTGTGTACCCGACAAAGCTTCCAAAGCGGCATATTGCGCAATGGAAGTGGGATTGGATGTGCTGTGGTCGGAAATTCCGTTCATGGCTTTGATCAGCGGCTCCGGACCCGCAGCAAATCCGATCCGCCATCCGGTCATGGAATAAGATTTGGAAACCCCGTTGATGATGACCGTATGATCATAATAATCCGGCCCCAGACCGGCCATGCTGACATGTTTTTTGTCCGGATCATAGATCAGATGTTCATAAATTTCATCCGAAATGATGAGGATATCCCGGTCAATGCAGACTTTTCCAATTGCACGCAACTCATCCTCCGTATAAACCATGCCGGTCGGGTTGGACGGGCTGTTTAAAATCATCGCTTTCGTCCGCGGAGTAATGGCTTCTTGCAATTGTTGAGGTGTGATCTTAAACTCTTGCTCTTCTGTTCCTTCGATCACCACCGGCTTTCCTTGGGCCAGTTTCACCTGTTCGATATAACTGACCCAGTAGGGGGCCGGGACAATGACTTCGTCCCCTTCATCCAATAAGGCTTGGAACAGATTGTAAAGCGCGTGCTTCGCCCCGACGGTCACAATAATTTGGCCGGGTTTGTAAGTCAACCCGTTATCCTTTTTCAACTTGTTTGCAATGGCTTCTTTCAGCTCAGGGATCCCGCCTGTTGCCGTATATTTGGTATAACCGTTGTCCATTGCAGATTTGGCAGCTTCAATGATGTGTTCCGGTGTGTTGAAATCCGGTTCACCGGCTCCCAGGCCAATCACATCATGCCCTTGTTGTTTCAAGGCCTTTGCTTTGGCAGTAATCGCAAGTGTCGGCGACGGCGCCAACTGTTGCACACGTTTTGAAAGCTTCAAGATCGGGCCCCTCCCATGTTCAGCAGTCTAACAATCTATCTCACTATTATCCATCTTATCATGAACATGCCTTATTGAACCAGTGCTTGTGTTTCTCTGGCAATCATCAGTTCTTCATTGGTCGGAATGACAAGAACATCCACTTTGGACCGCTGCGTACTGATCCGGCGCTCTTTTTTGCTGCGTTCAGCATTTAATGCCGGATCCAGTTCCACGCCAAGGAAGGTAAGCCCTTCGCACACTCTTTCCCGGATCAAATCAGCATTTTCGCCGACCCCGGCGGTAAAGAGAATGGCATCCACGCCGTTCATGGCCGCAATATAAGCTCCGATGGTCTTTTTGATTTTATAGACATACATGTCAATGGCCAGACGCGCGTAATCATTTCCGCTCTCCATGGCTTCGGTCACTTCGCGCATATCTCCGGAAATTCCGGAAATCCCCAGCAATCCGCTGTGCTTGTTCATCATGGAATTGACTTCGGCAAGGGTCAGATCTTCTTTTGTAATGACAAAAGGAACGATTGCCGGATCGATATCCCCGCTGCGTGTTCCCATCATCAAACCTTCCAGTGGAGTCATCCCCATGCTTGTATCCACCGATTTTCCGTTTTGAACAGCGGTAATGCTGGCTCCGTTCCCGATATGACAAGAGACAATTTTCAGTTCATCCAGCGGACGTCCGAGGAATTTGGAAGCCTGTTCCGAAACATACTTGTGCGAAGTCCCGTGGAAACCATAACGGCGAATTTTATATTTCCGATACAAGACATAAGGAAGCGGGTACATGTAGGCATAATCGGGCATGGTTTGATGAAAAGCCGTGTCAAAAACGGCAACATGGACGGCATGCGGAAGTTGGGCCTGGGCCGCGTCAATGCCGAGCAGGTTCGGCGGATTGTGCAAAGGAGCCAAATCGATGGTTTCCCGGATGGCCCGGCGCACATTGCTGTCGATCACCACCGAACTGGAGAAGTTTTCTCCCCCGTGAACCACGCGGTGCCCGACGGCCGCCACTTCTTCAGCGCTTTTGATCACACCGTCTTCCGGATCCATCAACAAATCAAGCACTTTTTTCATACCAACCCGGTGATCCAGAATCTCGCTGGCAATCACCAGTTCTTCTTTTTCCGGCACCTGATGTTTGATAATCGAACTTTCCGTCCCGATCTTTTCAACCAATCCGGTGGCCAAGACGGACTCGTCCTGCATGTCAAACAGCTGATATTTGATGGACGAACTGCCACAGTTGATGACTAAAATCTTCATTGCTGCTCCTCCTTGTCGATACGTTCACCGTCTTCATCATACCGGAAAAATCCTTCCCCGGTTTTCACTCCCAAATGCCCGGCACGGACCATTTTTTTCAACAGTGGTGCGGGACGATATTTAATATCGCCAAATTCACGGTAAAGGCGTTCCAAAGCCGCCAAAATCGAATCCAAACCGAAGTGGTCCGCCATTTCCAACGGACCCTTGTCGAAGTGATATCCGCTTTTCATGGCCCGGTCAATGTCTTTCTCGCTGGCGACTCCTTCCATCAAGGTGTAAATCGCCTCATTGATCAAAAGAACAATCAGACGGGTCGTGACAAAACCGGGAGATTCGTATACTTCAACCCCTTTGATTTCCAGTTTCGGCAGCAACTCCATCACGGTTTCCACGGTTTGTTGCGAGGTTTTCAAGCCGCGCACCATCTCTACAAGCGGTGTCCGGGGAACCGGATGCACAAAATGAAGACCAATCACATTCTGAGGGCGATTGGTCGCAGCCGCAATCTCCGTCAAACTGAGGGTCGATGTGTTACTGGCTAATACGACTTCAGGACGGCACAGTTTATCACATTGTTCAAAGACTTGAATTTTCGTCTTCATGTCTTCGTAAACGGATTCAATCACAAAGTCCGCTTCTTTTAACACATTCATGTCACTGGTGACATGTAAACGGGAAAGGGTCATTTTCTTTTCAGCAAGCGTAATGCCCCATTTCGACAATTTCTTGTCCAGGCTCATCTCAATAGAGTCGTACGCTTCTTTGGCCAATTCATCGTTTTGTTCGATAATGGTGGTATCAAAACCTTTGGACGCAATCAATTCGGCAATGCCACGTCCCATGGTTCCGCCACCGATGACTGCGATGTTTTGTATGCTTGCCACGATAAGTACTCCTTTCATCTTTTACCTAACTTGATCTATTTTAACAGTTCTTGCAGCATATTTCTTTAACATTTTCCGAAAATCGTCACCAGATAACACTTCTTCTTCTAATAAAATGCGCAATGCATCCTGAAACATGAAGGAAAATTGCACAATGTCGTTCAAAGTTTCCCGATACAGGTTATCCAATATTTTCTTGGCTTCCGTGTACATATCTTGTTTGTCCGTCCACTCGGGGTGAATGATTCCGAGCCCCGACAAGCCGGCTTCAATCAATTGCCGGGCATAACGGTAAGCTTGCTCATAATCGTTCTTGGCCCCGGTGCTCTTTTGGCCGTAAACATGTTCCTCCGCAGCCGCTCCGGCCAAACAGACACGGATGCTTTCTTCCAAATCCTCCCGGGTATACAAAAGCCGGTCCTGTTCCGGTTTTTGACGCACATAACCCAGGGCTTGCCCGCGGGGAGTCAAAGTGATTTCCGAAACGGAACCGGGTCTTAACCGTTCCGAGACAATCGCGTGACCCATTTCATGAACCGCCACCCGTTCTTTTTCCTCTTCGCCGGCTTCCCGGTCGGTTTGCTCCCCCATCAGCACTTTGTCAATGGCGGATGCAAAATGCGCTTGTCCGATTTCGGTTTGCTTGTCGCGCAAAGCGTAAATGGCTGCTTCATTTGTCAGGCTTTCCAATTGTGCACCGGAAAACCCGAAAGTTTCGGATGCGATTTTTTCCAATGACACATCCGGGTGCAACGTTTTGTTTCTGGTGTGCAATTGAAGAATCTTTAACCTTGCTTTTTTATCCGGCAAATCCACCTGGATATGCCGGTCAAACCGTCCCGGACGAAGGAGTGCCGGATCCAAGATATCTTTCCGGTTGGTCGCCGCTACAATCAAAAGCTGCACATCCTGATCGGACCGGATCCCGTCCATTTCCGTAAGTAGCTGATTGAGCGTTTGGTCATATTCACGCTGTTGGCCGCCATCCCGTTTCCCGCCGATGACATCAATTTCGTCAATAAAGATAATGGCGGATGACTTTTTGTTTTTCTTGGCTTTTAAACGGGCGTTTTCAAACAACGAGCGAACGCGTTTCGCCCCGACTCCGACATACATTTCCACAAATTCACTGCCGGAAGCGCTGACGAAAACCGAGTCCGTGTAGTGGGCAGCCGCTTTGGCCATCAGCGTTTTCCCTGTTCCGGGAGGGCCGGTGAGCAAAATCCCCTTGATCGGACGAATTCCAAATTGAGCGATCTTTTTCCGGTCGATCAAGAATTGAAGGGCTTCCTTCAACTCATTTTTGGCCCGGTTTTGACCGCCGATCTCGTCAAAATCAACAGTGGGAATCACTGATGTTGTTTTTTTCTTTTCAAAAATCTTTCCTGTCCTTTGCGCCATGCGGGAACGCTGAAAATAAACCATTCCTCCGATCGCCGCCAAAACCAAAACCGGCAGCGGATCCACGCCCAGATATAGAAGAAAAATAACGAGAGCCGCACCGGCTCCCGCCAAAACCGGCTTAATCAACACTGTCGCCTCCTTTCTGCGCAGAATTGACATGCATCACACGGGTTAAATAATGATCTCCGTCATAAAGCAAAATATAAACAGCATCTTCATTCATTTTGACGCCATAACCCAAATGGTACTGGTCCGCCCATTTCCCGATGGTTTCAGGAATTTCGGTAAATTTTTGCGTTTCCAAGCCTTCCCGGATCCCAAAGATCATTTGATCCCAAGCAACCAGCAACTTCTCATTGGGACGGTCTTTCCATTTCACATGAAGAGAACGGTGTTTGTTTTTTTCCTGAATCCGGTGGATTAAATCCGGAACCTCTCTCGTGAAGACCTTTTGATCGGGACGGGTCATTTCCAGTTCAATTTCTATATCAGATGGATAAACATCGATTTTCCTTATCGTCATCCCCGGTTGTTTTTCAATCATGGAAACAACCGGTCTTTTCACCAGCAGCTCTCGGTATCCCCAAAAACCGCCAAACAATAAAACAAGCGTGACCAGGCAACTGATGAAAATGATTTTTTTATTTTTCACACGCCACGCTCCTTTCTAAAGCGACATACACAAATACATAAAAAGTATAACATTTTTTATATACTATCGTATTGACAATCCATTCCAATAAAATAGACAGCATTCCTAAGAAATGCTGTCTTTATCCTTCAATCTCATAAATCAAAGTTTGTTTGGCTTGATTCTTGTCATGCACATGCAATACCATTTGTTTCAAATCCATTTGAGGTTCGGTGTAAATCAACTCATAATAAATTTCCATCTCTTCATAAACCGGAAATAACACTTGTTCGGACTCGGCATTGACGCGCTGTTTGAAATTACGGGTTAACTTCGCCGAATCGACGGATACTTTCATCCATTTTGCATCCGGATTCTTTTCAATCTCTCCATAAACCTGTCCGATAAACCGCAAATGATCTTTCAGCGAAACCAATCCGGCTTGTTCCTGTGTCATTTCTTCCTTTTTTCCTGAATGGAATGCCCAAACCTTATCCTTTTTTCTTTCCATGACTTTGTTGCCCTGCGCATCCAAAATCACACAATTTTCCCCGTTTTGTTTTCCTTTGTACTCTTCTTTTTGTTTCGGATTTTGTATTTGCAAACGAAACGCATAATTGTTTTTTTGCTCCGCACGGTGGATCAGGTGCTGAAGTTCTTGCTGAAGCAGGCTTTGCTCCGCACGCTTGATTTCCGCCGGAGAAGGCTTGTTCGCTTCCGTCCCGCAACCGGAACAAAACCACAACAGGGAAAACAACATAATGCAACAGACCGGTTTCATGCGACCCCTCCTTTCAACATACTTACGTCATTTCCTTGTTTTTTATCCCCAAAAGAAAAAATGGTTCAAGAACCGTTGGATCCTCAAACCATTTCATGACAAAAGCCGTCCGCCGAGAATTTTGCGGACGGGCAAAATGTGCTAATCATAAACGGGTTATCTCCGGTGATACTAACACCAACAAGGGAGGTGAAGGCAATGACAACCCCTTCCCTTTATCCCGATTGGATTTACAAAGAGTTACAAAACCGATTGACCGAAGAAGAATGGAAACAGCTGTCCGCCTTTTTACCCGCGGAAACATGGGCTTCCCCTGCTGCTCAAAAACGGGAATGGCAAGAAAGAAATACAGACATTCCCTTGCGCTTCCAATTGGATATTGATATGGAAATTTGATTTGTTCTTAGTATGACTTAGAAACTCCTGCCTATTCCCCTTCGCCAACTCTCTTTTCGCTGCCAATGATGCCAATAATTGGCGGCTTTTTCTTATAAGATCTCCTGAATGGCCTGATTGGCTTCATATTTGACTTTTTCTTCATCCATGGTCAGCAATTCCCGGTTTCGCATGACCGGTTTTCCATCAATGTAAACATCCCGCACATCATTTCGGTTGGCCGAATACACAATATGCGATACCACATCATGCAAAGGCTGCATATGGACCCCCGACAAATCCAACACCACAAAATCCGCTTTCTTTCCAACTTCCAAGGATCCGGTTTCTTTTTCCAAAAAGGCGCATTCCGCACCGTACAAGGTAGCCATTTTCAATGCCGTCATTGCGGGAACCAGCACCGAATTTTCATGAACGCCTTTATGGATCATCGCTGCGATATGCATTTCTTCAAACAGATCCAGATTGTTGTTGCTTGCCGCCCCGTCCGTGGCCAATCCGGGACGGATGCCTTTTTCAAGCATTTTCGGAATGGGAGCAATGCCGCTTCCCAGCTTCAAATTGCTTTCCGGGTTGTGAGCGACTTTAACATCATAAGAAGCAAGAATATCGATCTCCTCATCCGTCACATGCACGGCATGCGCCACCAACGCAGGCTGATCAAAAAAGCCCAAACGGCGTAAATGTTCCACCGGACGGACACCGTAATCCCTCACATTTTGTTCCACTTCTTTCGCGGTCTCCGACATATGGGTATGCAGTGGCAATGAGAGTTCGGCTGCTTTTTCCACAAATTGACGGATGTAATCCGGCGAACAGGTGTAAGGTGCATGCGGCGCCAGCATGGTGGTGATCCTTCCGCCTGCTTGTCCGTTCCAATCCTTGGCGAATTGCACGGCTTCATTCAGTTTTTGTCTTTGTTCTTCTTCACTGCAAAGCCCGATGGATCCGCGGCACAACCGGGCGCGCATCCCGGATTCCATCGTGATTTTCGCCACTTCTTCCATATGGTCATACATATCCACAAAGCAAGTGGTGCCGGATTTAATCATTTCCGCGACTGCCAAGGCCGTTCCCGCCGAAACTTGTTTTTCTGTAAACTTGGCTTCCAACGGCCACATTTTTTCTTCCAGCCACGTTTGTAACGGAAGATCATCAGCATACCCTCTGAGCAACGTCATGGCCGCATGTCCGTGTGTATTGACAAGACCGGGCATGATCGCGCGTCCCCGGCAATCGATGACTTCATCATAGAAAGCCAGTTCTTCTTCTCCCGGAACCGGGCCTATATATGTAATATCGGTGCCTTCCACACCCATGGCTCCTTGCTCAATCACTTCTTGTCCTTCCACCAGGGTGATGATCGTGCCGTTAATGAATATCCGTTTCAATCATGATCCTCCTCACCATTCAAATAAAATGACATCAATATTAAGATAACATGACCCTTTTCCTTTTTACAGTTTGCGTTTTTTAATGAACTGAAGAATCGCATCCAATCGTTGCCTTTCACCGGATATAACCGGTTCAAACAAATCCCCTTTTTCCTTCAAACGGTCAAAAATGTTGAGCAGTGTCCATTCCTTGGGTGAACGAAGCGTATGCAGTTCCTCCCACTCCAGCGGTGTCGATACCGTTGCCTCCGGAACGGCTCGCGGCGAATAGGGCGCAATCAACGTTTTGTTGTGCCAATGCTGCAGATAGTCAATATAAACCTTGTCCTCCCGCTTTTTGACCTGTCGTTCCACCGTGACCAACCCGGGATGAAGTTCCGTCAAATAATGTGCAATCAATTCCCCGATTTTCCTTGTTTCTTCATAAGAATAAACCGGTTCGATCGGGACATAAATTTGAAGTCCCGTTGCGCCGGAGGTTTTCACCACCCCGAATAATCCGATTTTCTCCAGCACTTCCTTGATCAGCCACGCCACTTCGGCCACTTTTACAAATCCGGGAGCACTGGGATCCAGGTCAAACACCAACTCGGTGGGAACCGGGCGATCCACCCGGTGAAAAGAAACATGGTATTCCAGACAAGCCAGGTTTGCCAGCCAAATGAATGTCGGGACATTATTGAGCAAAATATATTCAATATCCCCTGACGTGCTGGTTTCCACCCAATCCGGGCGGTAAAAAGGCGCGTTTTTCTGATAAAACGAAGAATGGTTCACCCCGTCCGGAAAACGGATCGTCGTCAGCAAACGATCTTTGCAATAAGGCAGGAGATATGGAGCCAGACGGGCACAATACAAAATAAACTCCCACTTTTTGATCCCTGCTTCGGGAAACCAGATTTTATCCGGATTGGTGATCTTTAATTCCCGTCCGTCAACGTGGACGTAACGCTCTTTTTCAGCCATGTGACCTCCCCGTTCAAACGCCTATTTTTCATTGGACAATGACCCGGAACATGATAAACGCATAATTTATAACAAACCCAGAAACCCGAGCAAACAGGAGGAATGAAACGTGTTGGAATCTGCCAATCAGCCGCTTCATGATGATTCTGCAGAATTTGTGGCGTCCGGGTTGGAGCAGGAACCCATCCATGCATCTCAATTTTTCCCGGGGCCGTTTTTCGGAGCTCCCTTCATTTACCCGCGTCCCTTTTTTTATTTTGGATTTTTTCCTTTCTTCCGCCCTTTTGGACGGTTCGGCCCGTATTAACTTCATCACCCGATAAGGAGGAGATTTCGTATGTATCCTTACAATGAGGAATGGATGGATACCGAAGAAGATCTGATTGAAACCAAACAACGGGGTTTTTACCCGCCTTTTTCACCCTTCTGGCCACCTTATTATCCCCCGTTCTATCCGTTCTATCCGCCGGTTTTGTTTCCCCCGGTTTTCCGGCCACCTTTCTTTCCCCGGGACCGGCGCCGGGACAGAAGGCGCGGCTATTGACGGAAGGACACTTCCCTTTTATTGGGAGGTGTCCTTTTTTAAAACCTGCAAAAAATATAAAAAAAGGAGGCTTTCTCATGGATTTGAAGCCAATCATCCCGTTTGAACCGGTGCCAACGGATGATTTTCCGCAAGGAAAACAATGGATCGCGCAAGTGAAGTGGGACGGTGTCCGCATCCTGGCATACCGGAACGGAAAAGAGATCAAGCTTTTTAATCGCAAAAAAAACGAACGGACGTTTCATTATCCCGAACTTCAGCATTTGGATCAATCCTTAAAAGCCAAATCAGCGATATTGGACGGGGAAATCATCGCATTAAAAGACGGAAAACCTTCTTTTTATGAAGTGATGAAAAGAGACGGCCTTCGCAAGATCGACCGGGTTCCGGCCGTGCAAAAACAAGTTCCGGTTACATACATGGTTTTCGACCTGTTATACCTGGACGGTCACTGGCTCATCCACCGGCCTCTTTCGGAAAGAACCGCATTGCTTGACGAAATCTGCGAGCCTTCCGGCCCTGTTCAACTCGTCCCTTCTTTTGAAGATGGAAAAGCGCTGTTTGAGGCAGTAAAAGAACACGGCTTGGAAGGAATCGTTTTCAAAGACCTGAACAGCACCTATGCCATCGGCGGGAAAGATCACCGCTGGCGAAAGAAGAAAAATGTGCAAGATTTGATCGCGGTGGTGGGGGGAGTCGTTGTCCGCGGCTCCATGGTCCATTCCCTTCTGCTCGGATTATATGATGAGCAGGACCGGCTTTGGTATATCGGTCACGCAGGAACCGGCAAATTGACTCACGAAGATTGGAAAACGCTGACCCGTATGATTCAACCCGTCGTGCAGGAGAACATGCCTTTTGTCAATCCACCTTCCCGTCTGAAAAACACGCTTTGGCTGAAGCCGGTCATCACGGTGAAAGTGCAATATCTGGAATGGAGCCACGGACACACCTTAAGACAGCCGAGCATTCAGGCCTTCGTGACCCACCCTCCCCACCAATGCCGCTTGGATCAATAAAACCCCGGCGCAAGCTGAAACCGGCAAACACCGGGTCTACATGCCCGGTGCCTCATCCACGGTTGCCCGGGGACAAAGCCTCTTCATCGGCAATGATGGTGACATTCGGATGTTGTTTCAAAATGGAAGCCGGCAATTCCGGGGAAGGTTCATCCATGGTGAACAGCCGGCGCAAGACCGGGGCTTTCATCTTCCCGTTGGCAAGCAATACAATCTCTTTGCTTTTCATAATGGTCGAAAGCCCCATCGTGATCGCATGGGTCGGAACCTGATCCTTCCCGTCAAAAAAAGGACGGTTGGCTTCCCGGGTCGATTCCGTCAACTTCACCACGTGGGTCTTGGAGGAAAAAGGGGTCCCGGGTTCATTAAATCCGATATGTCCGTTTCTGCCGATCCCCAAAATTTGCAAATCGATGCCTCCGTGTTCTTCGATCTTCCGCTCATAACGCACACATTCCTCTTCCGGATTTTTTGCCAAGCCATCCGGAATATGGGTTTGCCCGACAGGGATATCGATATGTCGAAAGAGGTGTTTCATCATATAAAAGTAATAACTGGTTGCATCCTCAGGACCCAAGCCGATATACTCATCCAAATTGAAGGTGGTGACATGTCGGTAGGAAGTGCCGTTTTGCCGGTGATCCGAGACCAGTTTTTGATAAACGCCGGTGGGGGTCGCGCCGGTCGCAAGTCCCAGCACGGGAGACTCCGTTTCCTTTACCAACCGGATGATTCGTTCAGCCGCCAAATTACACATTTCTTCATAGCTTTGTACACGGACCAGTTCCATCATTCATTCCCCCTGTGTCTGTTGATACGCAAACTCGCCACGGCAGATCGTGAGGTAAATATCCAAGTCGGGATTTAACACCACCAGATCCGCATCTTTTCCAACCCGGATACTCCCTTTGCGATCATCCATCTTTAACTCTTTTGCCGCGTTGGAAGCGGTCATTTGGATCACTTCTTCCATGGTGCATCCGGTATATTCGATCATATTTTTTGCAGCATCCTTCATTTTTAAAATGCTTCCGGCCAACGTGCCGTCTTCCAAACGGGCGTCCCGGTTCGAAACAAAGACCTTTTGGCCTCCCAAATCATAATTCCCCCTCTTCATACATTTGGCACGCATGGCATCAGTGATCAGCAAAATCCGGTCACTGGTGATTTGCTGGTAAGCCAGCCGCACGCTACGCGGATCGATATGGATCCCGTCCACTATCATTTCCACATTCAATTCTTTACACAACATGGCCGCTCCGGCGACACCGGGCTCCCGGTGATGAAATCCGCGCATGCCGTTAAAAAGATGGGTGACATGGGAGATGCCGGCTTCGATTCCTTCCATCACTTGATCAAAGGTGGCATCGGAATGGCCGATGGAAGCAATGACCCCCGTCTCCCTCAAATAGGCTGCCAATTCATATCCGCCCGGTTCTTCCGGAGCCAAGGTAACCAATTTAATGGTTCCCCGGGCAACCTCCTGCCACTTTTTAAACTGCTTTACATCGGGTTCCAAAATAAATTCCAACGGTTGCGCGCCTTTGCGCTTGGCATTGACAAACGGCCCTTCCAGATGAACCCCCACACATTCCGCTTTGCCCGGGGATTGATGTTGCATATATTCCGCGGCATTTTTCAGCGCCTTTTCAATGTTCTCCGGTGACTGAGTGATCGTTGTCGCCAAAAAAGCAGTCGTCCCTTCCCGGGCCAAAGCGACTGCCATTTGATCCAATGCTTCCGGCGTGGCATCCATCACATCAGCCCCGGCGGCACCGTGAATATGGACATCAATCATTCCCGGAACAACGGTTCTTCCTTGTACATCCAGCACGGATCCGCTGCAAGTCGGAACATAATCATCCATGGTGCCGATCGCCGATATTTTATCATCTGTCACAGAAATAAAACCGTTGGGTATCAAACCGTTTTCTGCATAAATCTTTGCATTGATCAAGGTCCACGTGAATTGGTTCATGTGAATAATAACTCCTTTGCTCTCTTTGTCATTCCTAAGTTTAACGCTGTCAATCCCATCCGTCCATCGGATGGCAATGCCATTCATAATATAGCCCGTCCGGTCCGAAAAAAGCGCTCCACTTTTTCATTGCCAGTATGCATCATCTTTGCTACAATATCTTTCAATCAAAGAAACCCTTTTATCTTTTCATATTTCAAGTCAACTTGCAAAGAAGATGGCAGACGTTCATGCCATCTTTTCTTTTATCTTCACCTTTTGTTTATTCCATCTTCAAAGGAGTTCACAGCATGAATCATCAACCATCGGTGCAAAAAGCCATTTTGGTTGCAGGAATTGTTTTTGTTGCGTTTAATTTGCGCCCTTCGATCACTTCTGTCGGGCCCGTGATTCATTCGATTCGAGCCGATCTGCACATATCCAATGGAACGGCCGGATTTCTCACCACTTTGCCGTTGATTGCTTTTGCCCTGCTGTCTCTTGTGGCCCCGCCTTTATCGCGAAAATGGGGAAATGAACGGACCATCTTTGTCGGACTTTTCACACTGGCATGCGGCATTCTTATCCGTTCGGCCGGAACGGTGTTCACCGTCTTTTTCGGCACGATTTGGATCGGAATCGGAATCGCCATCGGAAACGTGCTGCTTCCCGGTATCGTGAAAGAAAAATTTCCGGAACAAGCCGGCTTGATGACCAGCATTTACACCACTTCGATGAACACCTTTGCCGCCATCGGATCAGCCGTGAGCATTCCGCTGGCGGATGCGCTGAACGGGGGATGGAAATCCTCTCTTTCTTTTTGGGCCTGGATGGCCATTGCAGCTTTGTGTATATGGATTCCCCAGATCCGAAGCGCAAATCAAAACCGGTCGGCCAAAGCGGGATCGCCCCGGACAGGCGCTACCTTGATGTGGCGTTCACCGCTTGCCTGGTATGTGACCTTTTTCATGGGACTGCAATCCTTTCTGTTTTACTGCACCATCACCTGGCTTCCCGCCATCTTGCAAAGCCGGGGATTCAGTGAAGAAACCGCAGGGTGGATGGTATCGGCCATGCAACTCATCAGCCTGCCTGCCACTTTTGCCACCCCGGTTCTGGCCAACCGGCTATCCCAGCAAAAAGGAATCGCCTTTGCCATCGGACTGTTTCACCTTGCGGGAATCATTGGTTTGTTTACCAGCGAACCGGTTCTTCTGTATATCAGTATTGCCATGATCGGAATTGCCCAAGGTGCGAGCGTCAGCCTGGCTCTCACATTGATCACACTGAGGACGGCCCATGCCAAAGAAGCCGCCAATCTTTCCGGCATGTCGCAATCCGTCGGGTATCTGCTTGCCGCCTTTGGTCCGATCCTGCTGGGTTATCTCTTTGATGCAACCCGCTCATGGGTTCCGTCCCTTGTGCTCCTGCTGGCAACAACGGTCTGTTTGATTCTTTCCGGACTGGGGGCCGGCCGCCGGGGTCATGTCGCATGATACGAAAAAAGAAGGTTCGCATCCTGCAGGATGTGAACCTTCTTTTTTCATGAATCAAACCTGATCCGTCGCTCTCCGTTTTAAGAAATAATAAACCGGCAGTCCGATGACCATAATGAAGATTGCACCCAATCCGCCGACCGGATCATGCCGGAGCATGCTGACAATGATGTAAATCGAACCGACAATGGCAACCAGAGGCACCAACGGGTAAAGCGGAACACTGTAAGGCCGCTCTTTCCCGCTGTTTCTTCTGCGCAAAGTAAACACGGCAAAAAAGGCAAAAATATAAAAGAGATAAATGGAAAATACCGAGATATCCGACAAACGGTTCGGATCGCTGATCAGCATGAAAACCGTGGCGATCGCCGCTTGTGAAATAATGGAAACATAAGGCGTGTGAAATTTCGGATGCACCTTGCCCAACCCTTTGGAAAACGGCAATTGGCCGTTTTGGGCCATCGCATACGGGATCCGCGGAAAAGCCATCATTTTTCCGTTCAGGCAACCAAAAATCGAAATAATGATTCCAATGGTGATCAAAATCCCGCCAAAATCGCCAAACAACGTTGTTGCCGCCGTACTTGCCGCGTTTTCACCCAACTTCACAATATCTTCTGCAGGCAACACATACAAAAGGGCCATATTGACAAGCAAATAAACCACGGTGACCCCCGCCAAACCGATAAAAATCACCTTCGGCAACAATCTGGTCGGGTTTTTCATTTCCCCGGCAACGGATCCGACCAAAATCCATCCGTCATACGCAAACAAGGTTGCCAGCACGGCCGCGCCAAAGCTGAATTCTTCCGGCTCGAAAGCCCCCGGGGTGAAGATCGACTGTTCTCCCTTCCATAAACCGAAGATGATAATGAGCACAATCGGAATCAGTTTGGCCGCCGTGGAGATGTTTTGCACCCATCCTCCATACTTCGTTCCGGTGATGTTTACCAACATCAACAGTACCACAAACCCGATCCCGATTCCTTTCAACCATGACTCGTCCAGGCCAAACAGATGAACAATCAATGAACCCAGATACAAACCCAATGCGGCAATGACCGCCGGACCGTACACCACGGTCTGCACCCATCCGCATAAATATCCCCAAAACTTTCCATACGTTTCTTCCAAATAAATATATAACCCGCCCGTTTTGGGAATTTGCGCTCCCACTTCAGCAACGGTCAGTCCGCTGGCCAATGTGATCAATCCCCCCAAAAGCCAGGCGAACAAAGCCATCTTTGCATTTCCTGAAGAGGCCAACACTTCGCCGGGTTTCATAAAAACCCCGGAACCGATGACTGTTCCGATTACAATGGATAATGCCGTAATAAATCCAATGTCCCTTTTTAAATGATTGCTGTTGTGTTCTGCGTTCATGGTGTCCTCCTTATAAAGACAAATGTCTTTTAGAGGATTATACATTATCAAGATGGGAATATGTATAAAAATAATAAAGTAACTCAATTTAGAATATATCCATAAAAAAGAAACCGTCTCTTATGAAAGAGACGGCGTTTGGTACCGGCATTTAATCTTTTTGGACACCCGCAGGTTCATCGGATGGATCGCCGGTGGTTTCCATTTTTTGCTTCCGGATTTCTTCCCGGATCCGCGGCTGGGGATCTTTCCACCCCGGCGGCTTGATCACTTTTCCGTCCGTTTCCCGGTAACGGGGTTTTCCATCCGGCCACAACTTGCTCATATTGGCTTCATGGACGATTTGAAAAACCGCTTCCGGCTTCACTCCCATTTCCACCAGCGTGCCCAACGCCAGGTAAATGGTATCGATCATGGCATCCGCTTGATCTTCAATGGTCGAAGCTTTGGCAAACTCGTCCAATTCTTCCTCCATCCATTTTTTGCGCTTGGCGACCCGTTCTTCGGACAGTTTCCCGGGTTGGTCGCTCACCGGAACCGAGTAAGCTTGATGAAATGCTTTGACTTTTCTCCAGGCCTCATTCATGGTCAGAATCCTTCCTATCCATATTAAAGGTCACTGAAATCCAGGTTTCCGGCTTTTGCATAGTTGGTCACTTTCTGCTCAAAAAAGTCGGTTTTGGTGGCATTGAGATTGGAGAAGCTTTCCACCCATTTCATGGGATGGGACGTGATTTCCGGATACAAAATTTCCAGTCCCAGCCGTCCCAACCGTTCATTGGCCAAAAATTTGATGTACCGGTCAATGAGGTCATTGTTCAATCCCTGAATGTGATTGTTGGTGATATATTGTCCCCAGCGGATTTCATGTTGCACGGCAGTCCGGGTCATTTCCCGCAATTCTTCAATCAATTCCGACGTAAACAGATCCGGGTTTTCCTTACGCAACTCTTTGATCATGTTTTGGAACAACACCACATGGGTCAGTTCATCACGCTGAATGTATTTGATAATCGTTGCCGTGGCGGTCATTTTCCCGTTTCGCGCCAAGGCATAGAAGAAGGAGAATCCGCTGTAGAAGTAGAGAGATTCCAGCAAAAAGTTCGCCATGCAGGTCCGGACAAAGTTTTTGTCATTCCGGTCATCCACAAACTGCTGATATAAATCGGCAATAAATCGGTTCCGTTCCAAAAGCCGCGGATCATTGCGCCATTCATCATAAATGTTTTCCCGTGTTTCCGGCGAACAAACACTGTCCAAAATGTAGCTGTATGACTGGGCGTGAATCTCTTCCTGAAACGCCTGGATATTTAACAAGGAGCAAACTTCCGGCGCCGTCACATACTCATTGATGTTCGGCAGGTTCTCCCCTTGAATCGAGTCCAAAAAGTTGAGAAAGGAAATGGTTTTGTCAAAAGCGCGCCGTTCTTCCGGACTCAATTCCGCGAACATTTTGGCGTCTCCCGCCAACGGAATCTCCTCGGGAATCCAAAAGTTGTTCAGCATGGTCCGGTACAATTTGTGTGCCCAATCGTATTTAATCCGGTTCCACTCTCTCAGGTTGGTGGTGTTTCCGTTAATCATGCGTTGGGTTCCCCGTTGTCCGTGTTCATTAAATATTTTTTTCCGTTGCAGTTTTTCCATTTTCTTCATTTCCCCTTCCCTTTATGATGAACAACTGACGCATTCTTCCACTTCAATGGATTGATTCCGGACATAGTAGATGGTTTTCAGCCCATGCTTCCAGGCATCCATATACAGTGACAAAAATTCTTTTGCCGATGTATCGGGGGTGATATACAGATTAAACGACTGGGATTGGTCGATATGCCACTGTCTTTTCCCCGCAGCCCGGATGCTCCAATGCTGGTCAATCCGATGGGCTTCTTTATAGTACCAAGCCGTTTGGGGCGACAAATTGGGAGCCGTAAGCGGAATGACCGCCCCCCGTTTCTCCTCCACAAAATATTTGGCATAAACCGGATCAATGCCCGCCGTCGATCCGGCAATCAAGGAGGTCGATCCGGTCGGTGCCACGGCGAATAACCACGCATTTCTCAACCCGTGTTTTTGCACGTCCTCGCGCAATTGTTGCCAGCGTGAACTGGTGTAACCGCGCCGCCGGAAATACTCTCCGGTTTGCCATTCGCTTCCCTCAAAGCAAGGATAACTTCCCTTTTCTTTGGCAATTTCCATGGACGCTTTGATCGCTTGATAAGCAATTTCTTCAAAGAGACGGTCCGCTTCTTCCAGATGTTCTTCCGACTCCCAAACAATTTGATGTTGTGCAAGATATTGATGGTATCCGCTCGTTCCCAAGCCGACGGCCCGGTATTTTTTATTGGTCCGTTCCGCTTGTTTGACCGGATAGATATTCAAATCCACCACATTATCCAACATGCGCATTTGAACCGGGATAATCCGCTTGATGTCTTCAAGGGATTGAATCCGACCCAGATTCAGCGATGACAAGTTGCATACGACAAAATCGCCCGGCTTGGTTTTGGTTACGATGACACCGTCTTCCAACTCCTCGCTGATCAATTCCGTCGGGGACATGTTTTGGCAGATTTCGGTACACAGATTGGAAGAATAGATCATCCCTTGATGTTTATTGGGATTGGCCCGGTTGACCGCATCCCGGAAAAACACAAAGGGCGTTCCTGTTTCAAAAGCGCTGACCATGATCCGTTTCATGATCTCAATGGCCGGAACCTTTTGCTTTTTCAAGTCCGGATGGGCTTCACATTCCAAGTAGCGTTTTTCAAACTCGCTTCCCCAGTAATCTTCGATGGAATATCCCATCACTTCCCGGATCTCGTGGGGATCGAACAAATGCCAGTCGCCCCGTTCCTCCACCCGTTTCATAAACAAATCCGGAATGCAAACGCCCGGGAAAATATCATGGGCTTTCAACCGGTCATCCCCGTTATTGGTTTTGAGATTGAGAAAATCAAAAATATCGGCATGCCAGACATCCAAATAAATGGCAAAAGCCCCGCGGCGGACTCCCAACTGGTCGACGGCCACCGCCGTGTTATTGTAATTCCGGATCCAGGGAATCACCCCGCCGGAAGCGCCATGATGCCCGCGGATCTTGGAACCTTTGGCCCGGACTTTCCCCAGATAGATGCCGACCCCGCCGCCGTGCTTGGACACTTGGGCCGTCACCGAATTGGTGTGGTAGATCGACCACAACGAGTCCCCCACCGTGTCGATAAAACAAGAGGACAACTGATGGAGGGGTTTTCCCGCGTTGCTCAACGTCGGGGTGGCAACCGTGATTTCCAATTTGGACAAAACATCATAAAACCGCTTCGCCCACCCCACACGGTCTTCTTCTTTTTGCGCCAGATGCATGGCAATGATCATAAAACGCTCTTGCGGCAATTCCATGATCCGTCCGTCATAATCCTTCACAAGATAACGGTCTTGCAACACTTTTAAACCGATGTAATTAAACAGCAAATCCCGCTCCGGTTTCATGTACGCTTCCAATTCATTAATTTCATTCTCTTCGTATGATTCCAACAAATAAGCACCGTATAACTTTTTCTCCGTCAATGTATGTATCAGTGGATAAAATCCGCCATACTTTCTGGAAGATGGATAACCGCGGTTCTCTGCCGCCTCCATGTACAACTCATGTGCCAACAGATGCGCGGCGACAAATTGCCAATCCGGCTCTTCCGCCGTTGTTTTTTCCACCGTGGTTCGAATAATGGTTTGCAACACTTCTTTGTCCGTCATATTTTCGTGCAATTGCGCTTCCGCTTCCCTCAGCCATTCTTCCCGATCCAAATGCGGAAAGCGCCGGCACGCTTCATTCATCAAATTTCGAAACGGGCTGATCTGATCCAGATTCGTCTTCAACACAACGAACACCTGCCATTCATACTATATATAGTTGCCATCTAAGTATAACCAACACAATATATAGTGCCAAACAGCAAAAAAAAAGCTAACATGACTTCTGTCCGTCCGAGAAGCAAAATTCAACCCGGGATATTCCTTTTTCTCGAAGAAGCTCGGTCCCCCGGGGGTTGACGAAGCCCTGTCCGGATTGATTCCTTGTTTTTCTGCATGTTTTTTTATTTTAATTCATGCAAACACATGAATTTAACATTTATTCATGGCATCCTTCATTTGTTTTGCTTTTTCTTTTTTGAGCACTTTGTTTGTATTGCAAACTGGTTTACGATTTTCGGACCAAAAAAAAGGGCCCGCTTCTCTTCTCGTCCCCCGTTTTCTACACTTTCGTGCAGGAAACTTTGTAGAATTCACATTGCCGGCATTTTGGCAAATAAATGTTCACCCGGGTTTCATTCGTCTGTTCCACTTCCCTCATCTGTTTGATGACGGTCAATAATTGTTCCTTTAATTGCGGAGTCCACTCCACCTCGCACACCCGATTTTGATAGCGGATTTCCCCCCGGATTTTTTTCGCTTGATACGTTTCCTCCACGAGCATGAAATAAGCAGCCAATTGCAACCGGTCGCCGTCATAGGGGCGTGTCCTTTTTAACATTCCTGATTTGTATTCCACCACGAAATAAGTTCCGTCCTTCATTTTCCAGATCTCGTCGGGCTTGCCCCGGATACCCCATTTTCGGTTGACCAGAACTTTCCCCGCACCGGTTGCGTCTGAATACACCAAACTTCTTTTGGATTTTAAGAAAAACCGTAAAAAGATCAACAGGAAAACCAGCAAAACAGAGAGGAACATGGCCATCAAGCATTCATCACCGTCCAAATCACAAACAACAGGATCACGACAAGCAACACCGCCACTGCCCAATCCGTCCCTTTCGTTTTCACCCACACCAAAACGGCTTTCTTCCGGTGGTAACGCTTCCCTTTTTGAAAGAGCCGTTTTTGGGTTTTCAACTTTTGTTCATCGGCTTCGACCAGCCCTTGACGGTGCAATTTGGCCAGCCTCCATTGCTCGGGACAATAACAAAACTGATTAATTTCCTTTGCGGTGATCCACCTCTTTTTCAATCCGGATATCCCCTTCTTTATGCCATTCTTTTTGTTATATTTTACCAAATTTTCTGTATCTTTTAAATAAAAAACACCCCTTCCCCGTCGAAAGTTTCAAGGAAAGGGTAACGAATAAACTTCATTTTTATTTCAGCGACTGGCTCCAGTCTTGTGCGGCATTCCCTTCCAAAAAGCGTTCACAATCAAGTGCTGCCATACAACCGCTTCCGGCCGCCGTGATCGCCTGACGGTAAACCCGGTCCTGCACATCCCCGCAGGCAAAAACGCCGGGGACATTGGTTTGCGTCGTTCCTGGCTTCACTTGGATGTAACCCAACTCATCCAACTCAATTTGCCCTTGAAGGAAGCCGGTGTTGGGTTGGTGCCCGATGGCGACAAAAATTCCGTCTGCTTCCAGAATTTCTTCTTCCCCTGTTTCGTTATTTTTCACTTTTAATCCTTTGACTCCTTGTTCCCCACGGATCACTTCCACCGGTGTCCGGTTCATGGCCCACTTAATCTTGTCGTTTTGCCGTGCCCGGTCCTGCATGATTTTGGATGCCCGCAATTCATTGCGCCGGTGAACAATGGTGACTTCCGATGCAAAACGGGTCAGGAAAGTGGCCTCTTCCATCGCGGAATCGCCGCCGCCTACAACCAGCAATTTTTTGCCGCGGAAGAAGAAGCCGTCGCATGTCGCACAAGTGCTCACGCCCATCCCGATGCTTTCTTTTTCGCCGGGAATTCCCAACAATTTGGCCGTTGCCCCCGTAGAGATAATGAGCGCAGACGTTTCAATCACTTCATCTTCTCCAAGAAACAATTGAAAAGGACGCTTGGACAAGTCGACCTTTTTCACCCAGCCGCGTTTGAAGGTGGCTCCAAAACGTTCGGCCTGCTTTCGCATATTATCCATCAATTCCGGGCCCATGATTCCGTCCGGAAAGCCCGGAAAATTTTCCACTTCCGTCGTGGTCGTCAGTTGTCCGCCCGGTTCAGGCCCTTCAATCACCAACGGTTCCATGTTGGCGCGAGCCAGATAAATGGCTGCGGTCAACCCTGCCGGACCGGTTCCCAATACAATCACTTTTTGCATGTTGTTTACCCCCTGTTCACAATGATGATCTATGTCACATATGTAACCTTCTATGATTACAGCATCCCTTCATCATTGTAACTGAAATTTCGCCATGAAGCCAAACGGATTTCCGGCCTCCTCTTTGAAAACTCTCCTTGTTCAGGATGCTTTCACTTCCTGGAATGCCCGCAAAAAATTATCTTTGGGATGCGCCCCGGCCATGGCCAACCGGCCCTGGATAATAAAAAAAGGAATGCTTTGAATCCCTGAATTCCCGGCCTGTTCCAAATCTTTTTCGACTTCGTGCCGGATGTTCTCGTCCAGAAGCGCCTTCCTCGCCTCATTCGGATCATATCCCACGGATTCAGCGATCCCGGTCAACACATCCATATCACCAATATTATGCCCTTCTTCAAAAAAAGCCTGATACAATTTTTCAGCCATCTGCGTTTTCTTACCGGGATCGGTCCACTTCAGGAGCATATGAGGCGCCATGGTGTTGGGAAGCCACTCAATCCGGTCAAACCTGAATTTCAAACCGACAGGGGCCCCGGCTCTTGAAATCTGTTCCAATGCCTGATAAGCCCTCGACATGTTTCCCATTTTGCGCACCATCATATCCATAAACAAAACGCCACGGGGCGGGATCTCCGGATATAACATATACGAACGGTATTTAATTTCAAACGGTTCGCCGGATTGTTCCGTCCATTCCTGTATGGCATCTTTGAGATTTTTATGGCCGATCCGGCACCAAGGACAGGTCAAATCATGATAAACCTCAATATCCATTTTGTCTCTCCTTTGAAATCACACAACTGCAAACTCCAGTATATCACAAGAAAAAAATATTAGATACGATACCAAAGTAAGCATCAGACTGCATGGAAGCCCTCCCTTGTGCTATTATGTTTTTTGTGAATCAAGAGAAAGAGAGCGTGAATCAGATGAAAAAGAAAAGCCAACGCTTGGATAAAGTCCTGTCCCATGTGGGGATCGGAACCCGCAAAGAAATCAAAAAACTGGTAAAAGCCGGCCGGGTCAGAGTCAATGATGAACCCGCAACCGACCCAGGCATGCATGTGTTCCCCTTTGAAGATCAAATTGAAGTCGATCACCAGCCGATTTTGTACCGGGAACATATCTATTTAATGATGAATAAACCGCAAGGAGTCCTGTCTGCAACCGAAGATGCCTTTCAGGAAGTGGTGACGGATCTGTTGGAACCGGAACACCGCGTTTTCTCGCCGTTTCCGGTCGGACGGTTGGATAAAGACACCGAAGGTTTACTGTTGATGACAAGCGACGGAAAACTGGCACACCAGCTTTTGTCTCCCAAAAAACACATTCCGAAAGTGTACGTTGCTGACATCGAAGGAGAAGTGACAGAAAACGATATCCACGCATTTCAAACGGGAATTACATTGGAAGACGGTTACACAACCATGCCGGGGGATCTTCACATCCTGCATGCCGGCCTCCAATCCACCGTCGAAATCACCATCTATGAAGGAAAATTTCACCAGATCAAAAGAATGTTCCGGGCCCTTGGGAAAAAGGTGCTGAATTTGAAACGAATCCGCATGGGTTCATTGGAACTGGATCCGGATTTGGCTCCCGGAGAATACCGTGAATTAACAACGGGAGAATTGAACAAATTAATCAAATAATAATTGGTCAAAAACAACTTAAGCTTGGTGATCCAATGGATCACCCACCCCCTCGTCAGAAACCCGAGGTCATCGATTCAGTTGAAAACGCTAACAAATTCATTTACAATGTTCTATATCAAACATTCATTATACTAATACAATCATTTATTTCAAGGAGGCAACTTAATGGATAGCAAAAAAAACAATTCAGTCAATGAATTAGAAAGGGGGCTTGGTGACCGGCATATTCAATTGATCGCGATCGGCGGGGCCATCGGTGTCGGGCTTTTCCTCGGTTCAGCCCAGGCGATTCAAACAGCCGGACCTGCAATCATCCTCTCTTATGCACTTGGCGGGCTCATGATCTTTTTGGTAATGAGAGCTTTGGGGGAATTGGCCCTTTTTAAACCTGTTGCCGGATCCTTCAGCACCTACGCGACGGAATTTGTGGGACCCTGGGCCGGATTTGTCACCGGTTGGAATTACTGGTTTATGTGGGTGGTAACAGGAATGGCCGAAATTACCGCGGTGGGTGTTTATTTCCGTTACTGGTTTCCGGAAGTGCCGCAATGGATTCCTGCACTCGGGGCTCTTTTGGCTGTTTATATTGTCAACTTGATTACGGTGAAACTGTTTGGGGAAATCGAATTTTGGTTTGCTTTGATCAAGGTGGCCACCATTGTTGCCCTGATCATCATCGGTTTCATTATGATCACGACCGGTTGGGGCAATGGAGGGGAAGCCGTCGGCTTTTCAAACCTGTGGGCCAATGACGGGTTTATGCCCTTTGGCATCGCAGGTGTCCTGTTGGCCCTGCAAATGGTGATGTTCTCTTTCTTGGGAGTGGAACTGGTCGGAGTGACCGCCGGGGAAGCAAAAAATCCGGAGAAAACCCTTCCAAAAGCCATCAACAGTGTGATCTGGCGGATTTTGATATTCTATATCGGAGCCTTGGCCATCATCTTATCCCTGTATCCTTGGAACCAAATGAGTGGTGAAAACAGTCCTTTTGTGCTGATTTTCACAAAAGTCGGGATTCCCGCTGCCGCCGGCATCATTAACTTTGTTGTCCTCACGGCCGCTCTGTCTTCTTGTAACAGCGGAATCTTCAGCACCGGACGCATGCTTTACACACTGGCAAAAGACAGACATGCCCCACGCGCCTTGGGACAATTGAATTCAAGAAAGGTTCCGGCACGTGGTATCACGTTGTCTGCAGCGATCCTGCTGATCGGGGTACTGTTAAACTATGTCATTCCGGAGAAAGCCTTTTTATATATCACCAGCGTGGCCACTTTCGGTGCGCTTTGGACCTGGGGTATGATTCTTTATGCTCACTTAAAATTCCGTAAAAAAGCAGACCATGCAAAAGTCCATTTCAAAATGCCGGGTTATCCCGTCACCAACTGGATCGCCATTCTCTTCCTGGTCCTTGTGGCTTTCTTACTGTCCTTAAACCCTGAAACCCGGATTGCTTTGATTGTGGGGCCTGTTTGGCTCTTGATCTTGCTCATCAGCTATCAATTTGTGAAAAAAAGTACAGAAAAATAATTATGAATGAGGCTGCCTGTTCAGGCAGTTTTTTTGTCCCTAATTAACATATTTTTCTAAATTATACATCTATTTTTGGTATAATAATAAAGAACAAACGATAAAGGAGTCCCTTTTATGTTGATCGCCTCCCTCCTTTATACCCTTCTTTTTTTGTCTGCAATGTTTTTTTCCCTCATGTCCATTCGGGCAGTGCTTGTAAACCTTCCGGTGATCCCCTGGATTTTGGGCCTTCTGGCGACAGGCAGTCTTTACATGTTCATGGAATCCATCGAGGAGCTTTTTTTTTCGTTTTGACAGGACTGCGACGATCGGGAATCCTTTCTCCGTGCTTTCCATCAAAACGCCGGCGGATTCCCGATTATTCTGTAAATTTTGTCATTCGCCCGCAAACAGAATCCATCGTTCCCCGCTTTCCGGCAAACGTTTTATCCTTCAGGCGGATCACAATTCACTGGCTGACTCTTTTTTCCGGAAGGGAGTCATATTTCCCCAGACCCAACATCCGGATATGCTCTTGAATCATTTCATCGTTGTAACCTTTGGCGCGCAATTCCTTGATTTTATTTTCCCGGCGCCGCAAAATATCTCTCATTTCTTTTTTGTCATATTCCCGGACGAGCTGTAATTGCTCCTCCTCCGTCGGCGGGATAAATTCATATAATTCATCCGGACGAACCCCGAGCAACCGGGCCATATGAAAAATCGTTTCCGGCCTAGGCATCGCCCCGCCCCGGGCCCACAAAGAAACCTGTTGCTTGCGAACCCCCAACGCCCGGGCCAAAGCGGTCTGACTCGGTTTTTTTCCGCAGATCTTCCAACCTTCTTCCCTTCTTCTCATCAACACACTGTCAATGCGGGGAATCAGTTTCATTCATCATCCTCCTCTTCTTGTCAAATCCACTCTTTCCGATCCTTCAACCTTTGAATTTGACCAATATATTCATATTTTTAAGTTTAATATTTCTTGAGAAAATAATCAAAAAACAAACCGTGATTCTCTTGGGAAAATCCTGCACCAAACAGCCCACCAATACAGAAGACGACTGTTTCATTTAAGATTTCGACAAATTGCTGTAAAAAAGGGATATATCATTTTAATATAGAATATATTTCTTTGTATTGTTTTATGAAGGAGGACGCTTTCCATGAACCGGAGATCGATGAATGCCTTGGCACTGACCATCAGCATGGCTTTTTCACCTGCCTGGGCTTATGCCTATCCACAAGTTGCAAAGGCCAGCCAACCGGCCGGCACCTCGGTCCAACAGCTCCAACATTTCAATGAAAAAACGGAGACCGCACAAGTTCTGGGACCTTCATCCCCCCATTACCGGGCCAACCTTTTCTATGACAGCCAAAATCACCACATTCAAGGCAAGCTGTCCGTCACTTTTACCAACCATCTGCAGCAGGAAATGCAAGAGGTGTACTTTCATCTCCGGGGAAATGCCAAAACTTATCAGCAAAAAGGCGGAAAAACAACCATCAACCAAGTCCAAGTCAATGGAAGAAAAGCCGGATTTCAAGTCAAAAACCACACCGCCCTCCATCTCACTGGTTTTCAACTTCCATCCAAACAAAGCGCAACGGTTTCCATGGACTTTGAGGTCAACATTCCTCATGACCAAGGCCGTTTTGGGTGGCATCACACCACAACTTCACTGGAAAATTGGTTGCCGGTGCTGGCTGTTTACGATCATGAGAAATGGAATGTGGACCCGTATTCTTCATATGGAGAAAGTTTTTATAATCTTCCCGGAAACTATGATATTACTCTGACGACCGACAAACATCAAGTGATTGCCGCCACCGGGATCGAAATTGGATCGGCAAAGGTGCAAGGGAACTTGGTGACACACCGTTATCAAGCCAAACATGTCCGTGATTTTTCCATCCATATGGATCCCGGCTTTCAAGTGATTTCGGATCAAGTCCGGCACGTCAGGGTCAATGTATACTATACCAAAAAGCATGAAAAATACGCGGAAACCATGTTAGAAACCGCTGTGAACAATGTGGAATCATACATCAAAAAGCATGGAAACTATCCATGGCCGGAGTTAGATGTTGTCTGTACCGATGGCAGATTTGGAGAATGGGATTCCCCGCAACTGTTGATGGTTTCACAGGTTCACAATAATTCCCGCAAAATATAATCCGTGATCGCCCGTTGAAACGGGCATTCTTGCCCCGTAAAAATTTGGGGCCTTTAAACCGATTATTCCGGTTTCCAATTATGATTTTTCATGGTAATATATTGTACTCATAGGAATGATTTTTTTATCCCAAAAACCAACTATATTAATCGGAAAGGAAGTGATTGGGGATGGCCATGATCTCGACTTCATTGAAATCAACAACCCGTCCGGTCAATCCCTCTCCCTTGCCTTCGGTCCAAACCGGACTGGCATGGGCATCCGGATTGTTGTTTCTTCTTTTGGGATCGGTCATTTTATGGCAACAAGGCTCCCACCAAAGCCTTTTGTATGGAATCGGCTTTTTGTTGGGAATGACCTTGTATCATGCACGATTTGGATTTACTTCGGCATTCCGGCAACTCCTCACCGTCGGGCAAGGGCAAGGAATCCAGGCCCATATGGTGATGCTGTCGGTTGCCAGCATCCTTTTTTCCATCATCTTTGCAACAGGAGTCACTTGGACCGGTGCCGCTCCGCAACCCAACTTGTCTCCCGTCGGCACAGCCATGATTGTCGGCGCCTTTTTGTTCGGAATCGGGATGCAGTTGGGAGGGGCTTGCGCGTCCGGAACCTTATTCCATGTTGCTGGAGGACGATCCTCCTTGTTGCTGACCCTGACCGGATTTATCATCGGATCGGTTTTGGCCGCATGGAATTGGGATTTCTGGCAAGGGCTTCCCAGCTTCGGGGCGTTTTCTTTAGCCACCTCCACCGGTTGGGGATACGGACCGGCGTTGGTGGTCCAGCTGGCGGTTTGTGCGCTGATCTATCTTGCGGTCTCCTGGATTTCGAAAAAGAGAAACGCTCCCTTTCGGAAACCGGTTCCCACCACCCGGGGATGGAAACGGATCATCCGGGGTTCCTGGCCGCTATGGACGGCGGCGGTTCTGTTGGCTGTCTTAAACAGCCTGACTCTTTTCTTCAGCGGAAAACCATGGGGAATCACTTCCGCCTTTGTGCTCTGGGGATCGAAAATTTTGCAAGCAACCGGAATCGATGTGGCTTCATGGAGTTATTGGTCCGGGGCAAACGAACAAGCTTTGAAAGAATCCGTCCTGGCGCACACCACCTCCATCATGGATTTTGGCATTATCTTCGGCGCTTTGTTTTCAGCCGCCATCAGCGGAACCTTTAAACTGCAAAAAATCACCCCCAAAGTGGCGGCCGCTTCTCTGATCGGCGGAATCATCATGGGATATGGCGCCCGTCTGGCATTTGGTTGCAACATTGGCGCTTATTTCAGCGGGATTGCCTCCTTCAGCCTGCACGGCTGGGTTTGGGCTGTCTTTGCATTATTGGGAAGTTATGTCGGCGTCAAATTGCGCCCGCTTTTTACATTAAAAAACCCGAAACCCACCGATCAATTTTGTTGATAAAAAAACGGCTCCCCACTTTTTGCGGGAGCCGTTTTTTCTTCCGGCCGCCCGTTTTTCCGGCGCGGCGATTATTTGGTTTTGCGCAACAGCTTGCGCAAAAAATAATACGGACCGATGATTAAATAAAGCGGATTGGAGAAAAAAGTCGGTTTTTTTCCCTCAAACGCATGACCAATGAACTGAAACATCCATCCCGCCACAAACAACCCCAGTGCCCATTTCCAATGAAAGAAAAACAGGGGCAGCGAAATAATGATCATTGGAATGCCGATCATATGGGTTCCCCGATTGACCGGATGTTGATGATCTCGGCGGTATTTTTCCAACATTTCAGAAACTTTCATCAGTACCTGCCTTCCTTTTTTTCCTGATTACTCTTATTATAACAAAACATCCTGCAATCAATCAGTGATTCTATCGTTTGAGAAAAAGTCATATACATCTTAAAAACAAGAAAGAGGGATTTATATGAAGTGGATCCGTTCCTCACTTTTTCAACCCCTTCTTGCCATGATCGGCATCGCCGCCATGATGACCGGCGGTTTGTGGCTGGGAAAAACTCTCGTCCCGATTGATAAAGCCGTCTCTTCCTCTGCCGAACCCGAAACCGGAAACTTGACCCGGGTTGAATATGTGATGGAAAAAGTGGGATCCAAAAAGGTTGAGGCCGAGCCTGCCCTTTCGGCTCCCACCGGTGCAAACGGTTACTGGATTGTGGAACATTACCGCCAATATGAGTATCATTATGATGCCAACCATCGTTTTCTCTACAAAAACCCCACACAACATGAAACTTATCTGCGCTATTGGCATGCCCGTTAGGAAGAAGCTTTCTTCTTGCGGCCATTTTTTTTCCCTTTCGTGGCATCGATACTGGCTTGCAGCGCTTCCATCAAATCAACCACTTTTTCCGGCCGGCGATGCGGGGATTCGACGATTTCTTCATCGTTTATTTTCTTGTCGATGGCGGATTGGACAGCTGCCCGGAATTCGTCTTTGTATTTTTCGGGATCAAACTTGGTGGTCAATTGTTCAATCAATTGGGTCGCCATTTTTAATTCTTTTTCCGTCACTTTCGCATTGTCGGGCACATACGGGACTTCCTCGATGTTCCGGACTTCATCCGGATAGAAAATGGTCTCCATCACGAGGCAGGACCGGTAAATCCGAATTACGGCCAAGGATTGTTTGGAACGGATCGTCACCTTGGCCACCCCGATTTTCCCGGTTTCTTCCAAGGCTTGCCGAAGCAAGGCATAAGCCTTGTTGTTTTCATCCTGTGCCCCCAAGTAATAGGTTTTGTTAAAATAAATTGGATCAATTTCTTTTAACTCGACAAAATCCAAAATCTCAATGGCCTTGTCCGGATCCGGCGCAATGGCATCCAACTCCTCTTTTTCGAGCATCACAAACTTTCCATCGGCATATTCAAATCCTTTCACCACTTCATCCCAAGGAACCTCCCGCTGGCAATGCGGACAAGTCCGTACGGTTTTGATCGGTGTCCGGCATTCTTTGTGAAGGTAACGGAAACGAATGTCTTTGCTCTCGGTGGCTGCATACATTTTCACCGGAATATTGACAAGACCGAAACTGATCGATCCTTTCCACATGGTATGCATGATTCACACCTCATTTTTTAAGGATAATTGACTCCAGCAATCACGGGTGGCATCCGGATGACCTTCAATCAAATGGCAAATCCCTTCAAAAAACAACGGATCCTTCCAAGATGAAACCAACTTTTGAGCCTGGCGGAAATGTTGAATCGCTTCCTGGAGATCTCTTTTTTCCATCAAAGCCCGTCCTTTGTGATAATGCCCCATCGCCCGAATCGATGAATTCTCTTGTTTTAACAGCTTCTCGGCTAAATCGGCGGCTTCATTCACATTTCCGGTATGAATGGAAAGCCTGGAACGCACCGCCGTCCACACGGGTTCTTCCGCCACCTCATCCGGCAAGGCATTCAACGCTTTTTCCGCCCGGTGATGATCATGGACATCCATACACATCCAAACATAAGCCAACAACAATCCCGAGTGTTTCGGAAACAAGGTCAACCCTTTTTTGATCCAACTGAAAGCCTCATCTGATTTTCCGGTTAAAAAAAGATTCCATGCCATTCCATGATAGGCTCCCGGATGCTTCGGATGTTTCGCGGCCAAACGCCGATACCATTCCAAAGCTTTGTGCGGCAACCCCATTTCTTCATAATCATGAGCAATCGATTCCAACACATGCGGATGTTTGGTTTTTTCATAAGTTGCCAACCGCCAGAAAGAAACACTTCCCCATTCCTTGATCTCACGGTAGCAATGCGAAAGATAATACATGGACTCCCAATCATCCGGATTGGTCGACAAAGCCTGATAAAAACAAGGAATGGCCTCATGGTATTCCTTCAAACGATAGTGGCAAACCCCCATGTTGAACCAAGCGTCGCTGTGGTCCGACATGAGCTCCACCGCTTTTTTAAACTGACGGATTGCCGCGTGGTCATCCCCTTCCTTCACCGCAATACACCCCAGCATGTGGCGGGCAAAACCGGCAAACGCCTCATGCCTTGCCGTGTTGGATACCAATTGGAATTGACGGCTCGCTTCGGTAAACTTTCCTTCATGGAAAAGCGTCAGCCCGTAATAAATCCGGCCCAATAAAAAATCCGGTTCATCATCGATGACCTTTTTAAAAATATTTCCCGCCTCTTGAAACATCGTGAGTCCGTAATATCCCTGTCCCTGGCGAAACTGCCGCACTGCTGATTCGTTTAACCAAAACTCTTCTTCAAACTCCTCGACTGATGACGATAAACCGGGATATTTCTTCGTCAGTTCCGCCAATTGCTCTTCCACTTTTGCCCAAGCTTCCAACATTTCATCGCAAGACCGCTTGATTTCCATGAAACGCCGGCGCCATACCGGCCGCTTGGATGCCGGGCTTTGGGAATAATTTTTTTCAATCTCTTTGATCGCGGACTCCGCCCATTTCAGCCATTGTTGATGAACCATTTTTTCTCCTCCATCCACAACATCGTTTATGTTGTTAGCCTAACTCCGTGCTTCCTTTTCCATACCTTTTTTCACAAAAAAACTCCCGCCTCTTGGGTGCGGGAGTTTCAATTGAAGTTTTTAAAAACGGGATACGGCCCGGTTTACAAAATGACACCGTGAACCTCTTCCCCGATCAATTCCACAATCCGGTTGTTTTCATCCATGATGGCGATTTTCGGCTGATGTTTCCGTGCCTCTTCTTCTTTCAACATCACATAAGACATGATGATCACTTGATCTCCGGGTTGCACTTTGCGGGCAGCCGCTCCGTTTAAACAAATCACTCCGCTGCCTCTTTCTCCAGGAATCACATACGTCTCCAAACGGGCTCCGTTATTGTTGTTGACTACTTGGACTCTTTCATTGGGCAAAATGTCCACTTTCTCCAAAATTTCTTCATCAATCGTGATGCTGCCCACATAATTCAAATTGGCTTCCGTCACCGTGGCGCGGTGAATTTTCCCTTTCATCATGAACCGGAACATGTTTCACTCCCCCTTTCCTTCATACAAAAAGTTATCGATCAAACGCGTTTTTCCAAAGTGAACAGCCACCGCCACCAAGACCGTCGTGCGGTCCAACCGTTCCACCGGTTCCAATTTCGGATAACTCACCGCTTCCACATATTCGATGCGTGCCAGCGGCCGGGTTTCAATTTGTTCCGTAATAAACCGGATGGCATCGCGGGCTTCCACCAGTTTGCCTTTTTCTATCCGCTCTTTGGCTTGCTGTAAGGATTGGGAAATCACCAGCGCTTGTTCTCTTTCCTCCGGAGTCAGATAAACGTTTCGCGAACTCATGGCCAGGCCGTCTTCTTCACGGACGATCGGACAAGGGACAATCGTAACCGGAAAATGGAGATCCCGGACCATTTGTTCGATCACGGCCACTTGCTGGGCATCTTTTAAACCGAAATAAGCACGGTCCGGCTGAATGATATGAAACAGCTTGCTGACCACTGTGGCCACGCCTGCAAAATGACCGGGCCGGCTCTTTCCGCATAACCGTTCCGTAATTTGTTTCACATCCACTTGTGTCAGCGGAGCCTCCGGGTACATTTCCTTGACATCCGGATGAAAGATGAAGTCCACTCCGGCTTTTTCAGCCAGTCCGGCATCCCGGTCAAGATCCCGCGGATACCGGTCATAGTCTTCATTGGGGCCAAACTGCAAAGGGTTGACAAAAATGGACAGGACCACCACATCGTTTTCCTTCCTTGCCCGTTCCACCAGACTGAGATGGCCTTGATGCAAAAAGCCCATGGTCGGCACAAAGCCGATCGTTCCGGTTTGCTTTTTTAATTCCTTTCGCATTTCAGCGACCGTTTGGATGATTTTCATTGGTCTGTTTCTCCTTCACTGGATCCGTATAATTCATGAATCAGTTCATCTTTTAAGTGAGTGACATGGTTCTCCGCCGGGAAGCTTCTCTCTTTCACCTCTTGCACATAGTCTGCAATCCCTTTGCGGATGACTTTCCCGGCATCTTGATAAACCTTGACAAAGGATGGCCGGAAGTCGCCGGCCATGGCCAACAAATCATGATACACCAAAACCTGGCCGTCGCAATGGCGTCCTGCACCGATCCCGATCACGGGAATCCCCACCTTTTTGGTCACCAGTTCCGCCAATTCTTCCGGAACACATTCCAACACGATTGCAAATGCTCCGGCTTCTTCCAACCGTTGCGCCGCATCAAGCAAACGTCTCGCCGCAGGCAAATCTTTTCCCTGGATCAAATACCCGCCCAATTGATTCACGGATTGGGGGGTCAAACCGAGATGCCCCATCACGGGAATCCCTGCCATGGTTAAATTATTGACCTTGTCAACAATTTCGATGCCGCCTTCCATTTTCACCCCGTAAGCCAGTCCTTCCTGCATCAGGCGGGCTGCGCTTTTCAACACTTCCCCTTCCGGCAAATGGGCGGTTGCAAACGGCAAATCAGCAATGACCATTGCTTTTTTGGCTCCCCGGGTCACCGCTTTGGTATGATGCAACATATCATCCAGCGTCACGGGGATGGTCGAATCATAGCCCAAAACGACCATTCCCAAGGAATCGCCCACCAGCAAAATATCGGCTCCCGCTTCCTCCGCCAGACGCGCAGAAGGATAATCATAGGCTGTAATCATGGCGATCGGCTCTTGCTTTTGCTTCATGCCGAGCAACGTTCGTTTGGTCACTTTTTTTCCCGTCATCAAAACTCCCTCCCAAATTTGGGCCCTTGGGCGAGAGAAAAAACGCCTTTTATTCGTCATCCACCCGAGACGAAAAAAGGCGCAGGTATCCGTTACCTTTCTGTCCCCGTCCCAATGGCTCGAAGCAGATTCATAAACTCAAATATTGACCTTTTGAAAAAAAACAGGAAAACGATAGTGCAACTCTTCCACAGATGTTGCCTATCTCTTTTAACGTATCGGATCTTCCTCCTGAATGCAATATTTTCATGAAAAAACCCAGCGAAAAAATCCGCTGGGCAAGGTTTTTCGTTTTAAATAAACAATCCGGTCATTGCCGCCGTCAGGAAGCTGGCCAGGGAGGCGCCGAATAATAATTTCAATCCGAAACCGGCCACCACCGGCATTTGTTTTTCAGAGATCGCTTTAAAGGTTCCGGCAATGATGCCAATGGAACTGAAGTTGGCAAAACTCACCAAATAAGTGGACACCACGGCAACCGTCTTTTCGCTTAATTTGGGAGTCAATTCTTGGAATTGCAACATGGCAACGAATTCGTTCAAAATGATTTTGGTTCCCATCACACCGCCGGCCGTCACCGCTTCAGACACCGGAACACCGGAAATCACGGCAAACGGCATCAGGATATACCCCAAAATGTTTGGCAAGGTCAATCCGGTCAAGTTGGTGGTTACAAAGTTGATTCCTTCCATCAGTGCGATAAATGCGATCAACATCCCGGAGATGATGGCCACCAGCTTTATGCCGTCGGATGCCCCTTCCCCGATCACTTCAAACAACCCGCGGCGCCGGTCGTTGGAAATTTGGATCACATCTTTTTCACTGTCCACCTGCACCGGCATCAATATGCAGGCAATAATCAGCGCACTGAACATATTGAGCGGCAATGCCACCAGTACATAGGTCGGAGGCAAAATGGTCATATACGCTCCGATAATCGTCGAACTGACCGATCCCATCGCAGAGGCACAAAGCATATACAGCCGCTCGCGTTTCAATCCGTCCAGATGAGTGCGGATCGCCAGCAACGCTTCACTTTGTCCAAAAAAGATGGAGCTGACAGCATTAAAACTTTCCAATTTCGGAAGCCCGGTGATTTTGGAAACCACAGCCCCCACAACCCGGATCACCCAGGGCAAAATCCCGATCCAAGTCAGAACGGCCATAAATGCCGAGAAGAAAACAATGGGCAACAACACATCAATGACAAAGACTGTATCCACACCTTCCGGCTTTAATCCGCCCACCACAAAGTCGATCCCGGCATGGGCAAAATCGACCAGCTTTAAAATCCCGGCAGAAACGCCGTTAATGATGATGGCCCCGATCTGAGTGCTCAACATCCCCCAGGTCACAATCACCTGAAGAACCAACATAATACCGATGGCTTTGTAGTTGATTGCTTTTTTGTTTTCTGAAAACAACCATGCCACGCCCATCACGATAAAGATACCTATGATGCCTATATAGTCCATCATCGCGTTCTTCATTCCTTTCGGTTTTATGAAGCCAAAAATAACATTATCATTAAAGCAAATTTAACTAAACAAGTAAACCCTTTCAATAATATTTGAAATGAATGTTTCTTATATAACCATAAAAAAACCCGGATTTTAATAGGAATCCGGGTCCTTTGTGGTTAAAACAACAAACTGATTCCAGTTATTGCAAGATAAATCAGGTTGATGAAAATCAGCCTCCACAACCACTGAATCATCGGACGCTGCCGGATGACAGCATAGATTGCCATCGCTGCACAACCCACGGTTCCCAAAATATCCACCAAATATAGCATACTGAAAAACATGCCGGAAACTCCTTCGTGATCAAGGCAATAAACCAAGCCATGCCAGTTTTTTATTTAATTGATTTAATTCTTGAATCGATTGACGAGTAAGTTTGGATAAGTCCAATAAACTTCGATTCTCACGGTTTGACTGTTCGGAAATGGTTTGGCTCAACTGCTTGATTTCTTTGTTTTGAGAGGAAATTTCCCCTAATCCTTCATATACATTTTTGGTATATTCGTTCAATTCATCCAAGCCGGTGATAATCTTTTGTTCACTGGCATTCACCCGCCCGATTTTCTCATTCATATGATTCAGGCGCTTTTTCGTATCCGACAATTGTTGATTCATCTCTTGCATCACGGCGGCCGTTTGTGAAAGCGGGGCCAAATGCCGGTTTGTCTGTTCTGTCAACGCTCTGGAGCGGGAAATATTTTGGTAAACTTCTTCCATCACCAGGTTCGTATTTTTTTGGTTTACAATTTGTTGATAGGTACCGGCTCCAAATAAGATCAACAATACCACATTAGCGATCAGCCATGGTATCCTCATGTGACTCCCCCCCCTGTCGTCTGACCGGATCCGGAACCACTCAGGCCGATCTTTCTTTTGAGATCATCCAGCCATTCAACAATCCGCCGGATGAAACGCAAATTGTCATACGATTTGTTTAATTCCACCATCAAATCATCCATCAGCGGGTGAAGTTGCTGACTGTTTTTCCCGATGTCTCCGGTGACGGCTGCAACATTGCCCAAATCCCCGATCACTTGCTCCATCTGTCCGGATATTTCGTTTGTTCTTGCGGAAACTTGCCCCGTCAAGGCGGAGGTTTCCTTTTGCCGGATCAAGATTTCCTCCATCTTGTCGCGGGCGGATATATTTCCCTGCAATTGCGATTCAAGCTCCGAACGGATGCCTTGGTTGATCCGGATTTGTTGATCCGCCAATGTCAATTGCCGATCCAACACCCCCAAAGACTGCCCCGCTTGTTTGACCTGATCCTCCAAAGCTTCGGTCTCATCAATCATGCGGTCTGTCAATCCCACCAGATCTTTGGTGATTTGAAAAATGTTATACTTGGATAACGAAGTAAGCAATACATGGTCGCTGAATCCGCTTAAAAACGGCATGCTCAAAAGAACCAACAAAAGTCCGATCAATCCTGTCTTCACATGGTGCCGGTTCCATGATTTTTTCATTGTTCTTTCCCCCTGAGCGGAGGGATGAAATCCGTCTTGTAATTCATTTCTTCCAAATTTTTGTTGATTTCTTTTTGTGTCGATACCATATTGGCAAGTGACTGGCGGATTTTCTGATTGCTTTCTGCCATGGACTGCAAATACCCGGCACTGTTGGCAAGAGATGTCTTGATCCCGTTTAAGCCGGCCGTGGTGGCATTGGTCTCTTTTCCGATCCATTCAACATGATCCGCAATCGACGCCACCACTTGATCTAATTGGATCAACTCCCCCTCCAATTCCCCTGTATTGTTTTGAATTTTCGTGATTTTATGTTGCAACTGATTTGTTTTTTGCTTGATGACAGCAATCGTTTCCAATTGTTTATTCATTTGCTCAGACTTTGCCGCCGATTGATCCAGCGTTTCTTTCAGTTTTTTGGAATCGCTGGCAATGCGATCCTGAAGCCCCAATTGCAGCCAAGTGTTTCCGGCAAGCACAATCAGCAAAACACAAGTTAATGCGGATAAACCCAATGATGATTTACTCATGCTCATTTCACTCCCGGAATTTTCCCGTTTAAGGATTCCGTCGACTCATTCAACCGCTTCATATGCTCCTGATCTTTTTGCGTCGTTTTGGATAATTGGCCCAATAATTGATCCAACTTTTTCAAATGCGGTTCCATCTCTGCCAGCGTTTGATTCACTTTTTCGATCTCTTTGCCGGTGTTGATGGAAGATTGGTAAGTTTGACGGTTCAAATCCAAACTTCCACTGATGTAATGGACCACTTCAGACAAAGAATCTAACGTTTTTCCCGTTTGTTGGATGGTTCCGTTCAAATCACCGTCCAATTGATCCAGCGTTTGAGTCATCCGGGTTAATTCCTCATTCTTTTGAATGATGTTTCCCTGCACCTGATTCAATTGTTGAACCGCTTTCAAATTTTTGTCCAAGCTGCTCTGGATCTTTTTCATCTGTTGGGTCATGGTGACACCGTTGATCAACAAAGCCGTCAGGCACAAGATCCCGAGCACTTGAATAATCCTCAGCATTTTCTCCCTCCTTTAAGGCAGAGAGTTTTTCACTTGTTCGGCCATCTCGGCAGCTTGTCCCAACTTTTTCTCCAATAACTCATTTTGCTGCAAGACTTCATTCAGATTGGCCTCGGTTTGTTCCGTGATTTTCTTCAATTGGCCCGCTTGCGTTGCCTGTTTTCCCCCGCTTTTGGAAATGGTGTCCATCTGCTTGGCCAACCGCTGGCTGAGACTGTGCAAGTTTTGGCTCAACGGGACTTGCTGGCCGGTAACCACCCGGATTTGATTCAGCTGTTCCACCTGGGCGCCGGCCAACTCTCCCACCCGGGCCAACTTTTGATTCACTTCTTTTGTTTTTCCCGATTGCTCTTCCAGCTTTCGGATCCCCTGAATGATCCCTTGATTTACATTGCCGAGTTGCTCTGTTCTTTCATGGATTTTGGCAAGGGTTCCACTTAAATCAAAGTCTTCAAACGATATCTCGGACCACGGGACTTTGATGGCGGCGGCCCAACCTCCCCCGGCAAGGATCACAGCTGCAATCAAGCCGGAAACCACCCGCTTTTTCTGCAACCCTTTTACACCCCCTTTCCCGATTCTTCCCGCAAAATCTTGCTCAGCATTTTTTCCAAAATGGTTGCGATGTGATCCACGTCCGGCTGTTTATCTGACAACAGAGATTGGATCACCACTTGATGAATCGCCCCCACCATGGCATTGGAGATAATCCATTTCTCATTTTCTGTTTTAAGCATCATTAATTCCCTTTGGAAAATACCAGCAAAAAATCGCATCATCTCTTCACGTTTTTCCTGCAACTCCGGGACAAATCCGATGATATCGATCAAAAGCAGCTTGGCCAGCTCCTGATATGTCAGACACATCCCGATATATTCCCTGATCGCCTGATAAGTCCGTTTTGCCGTTGTCGGGGGATAATCACGCAATTTCTTTTCCACGCGCCGGACCACTGCGCCTGAAACCAGATCGAAAAGATGGCTCAACACCGCTTTTTTATTGGGATAATGCTTGTAAAAGGTGGATTTGGATGCATGAGCCAATGCGACAATGTCACTCACCGTCGTGGCAACATAACCCCGTTTCGAAAGCGCTTTCGCAGCTGCCGACAAAATCCGCGCCTGCTGCTCTTTGAGACACACTTCCGTTTGAAAAAAACGGTCAATCGGCGATAATTCCTGCCCTTTGATTTCCGCCAAACGCTCCCCCCTCCAAACAGTACGTTGTCGTACTATTTAGATATATTATAATATAAAGTATATTATTAATAAATATAATAGGCAAACATTATAAAGATTTTATGCCAAAAAATAAAAAACGGACAGACGAGTTTTTTCTCGTCTTGTCCGTTTTTTATTGCCATTCGATCTCCGCGGAATAAACCGGAACAACACCGGAAGAAGTCCGGATCAGCAATGCCCCTTGTTCATTCAAGTGTTCTGCCAAACCGGTGATGGTGCTTTGCGTGGAACGGGCCGTGATCACTTGCCCCAGCATCCCCGCTTTTTCTTCCCATTTTTTTCGAATGGGGGAAAAACCTTGTTGCAAATAAAGGAAATACGTTTGTTCCAGTTCTTTTAACAATGCCGCCACCAAAGAAGCGCGGTGGATTTTGCGACCCGTCTCCATGGCTAGCGACGTTCCGACATTCGCCAGTTCTTCCGGAAAATCTTTGGCTTCTGTGTTGACATTCATTCCAATCCCCATAATGACATAGTGGATCCGGTCGTGTTCCCCCCGGATTTCTGTCAAAATCCCGCACACTTTTTTTCCTTGCACCAAAATATCATTGGGCCATTTTATTTTTGTCGGCAAATTCGTTTCTTTCGAAATGGCCTCCTGAACCCCCACCGACGCCAGCAGGGTTAATTGGGACGCCTCCGCCAACGAAATGGGAGGGCGCAAAATCAGGCTCATCCAGATCCCCGACCTTGGTGGAGAATGCCAGGCTTTTCCCATCCTTCCACGCCCGTTCACCTGTTCCTCCGCGATTACGACGGCCCCTTCGGGAGCCCCGTCTTTTGCCCATTGATGAGCAATGTTTTGCGTGGAAGGCGTGGATTCGACATATCGGATTTCACACCCCAACCGCTCCGTCTGCAAATGGGGATAAATCTCTTCGGGAGCAACCCGGTCGGGGCGGTACCTTAACCGGTAGCCTTGTCGGGGTTTGGCCTCAATTTCATAGCCTTGTTTCCTCAGCTCTTCAATCTGTTTCCAAACGGCTGCGCGACTGCATCCGATCCGGCGGCTCAGTTCTTCACCTGACAAGGATTCGTCCGGATTCTCGACGAATAAGCGAACAATTTCATTTCTGATGGAGCGCTCCAATTTTACACCCTTCCTTCAGCAAAATTTCTTTCTCATTGGGAAGTTTTCCAAGTGCCACTTGTTCCATAAGAACCTGCAGGACTTTACCAATCCACGGGCCTTTTTCCCATCCGCAGTGCCGGACGAAATCCCGGCCGCTTACCTTCAACTCCCGGGCTTGATGAATCTTCAGGCCGTTCCACCACTGTACAAGCTGTGAATCAGAAGGAATCCGCCGTGTGTCGGGGCCGGTCAGTTTGGCCAGATTTGCCGCGTTGGCCACAATCTCCGGCCCTTCTGCCAGCAAGAGACGGCACCAGTCTTCCCGGCTCATGGAATCAACCGGATCTTTCCACTGGGAAGCCAGCGAAAAACAAGCCGATATTTCTTTATTCTCCTTTTTGGAAAGCTTTAACTGGCGGAGCCGTTCCGCCAACTGATCCCGGCGGGTGCCGCATAAATGGAGCAGATACGCCCATCTCACCGTCCGGCTTTTCATCTGATCAATCCGTGGCGTTGCCTTCACCGCCTCATCCGGGAGATCCCACCGGCGAAAAGGAGGGAGGAAATGGATCAGGCGTGTTAGAAACAGAAGACGGAATCCTTGAGACACGGTATCGGCATCAAACATTTTGTTGAGTTCCGAAGTCACCCTTTCGACCGACAAATAGCTTCCCTTGTCCCGGTGCCGGCAGATGCCTTCTTCTGTCGCCGGATCCAAAACAAACCGGAATTGGTTGGCAAAGCGAATCGCCCTCAGCATCCGGAGTGCATCTTCCTGAAAACGTTCCGACGGATCGCCCACCGTGCGTATGATTCCTTCATCCAGATCTTTCCGCCCGCCAAAGTAGTCGATGATGCGGCCGTTTCGGTCCTTGGCCATGGCATTCATCGTAAAGTCCCGGCGTTTCAAATCCTCCTTCAACGATTGCACAAACTCCACTTTTTCCGGTTGCCGGTGATTAGAATATTTTCCATCGGTTCGGAACGTTGTCACCTCAACCGGGACTTTCTGTTCCACCACCATCACCGTTCCATGCCGGATTCCGGTCGGGATCACTTTTTCAAAGATCTCCATCACTTGTTCAGGCCGGGCATCAGTCGTTACATCATAATCTTGGGGAATCTTTCCCAAGCATTCGTCCCTGACGCATCCGCCAACCAAATAAGCTTGATAACCCGCTTGTTCCAGTTTCTCCATCACATGAAGCGCCGCCATTTTTCGATGGTCCATGGAAGATCACCAACTCACCCGTTAATCACCCGACGATAAATTTCTTCATATTGTTCAACGATCTTCATCCCGCTGAACACCGTTCTTGCTCTTTGCAGGCCCGCTTTTGCAAACGAATCATGCATCTCGGGATCCTGCAACAATTGAACGGCATAACCAGCCATTTCATCCACCGCGCCTACCGGGGACAAAAAACCGGTTTTCCCGTGTTCAACAACCTCCGGGATTCCTCCCGCATCAGATGCAACGGCCGGAACCCCGCAAGCCATGGCCTCCAGAATCACCAGACCAAAACTTTCCTTGGCAGAGGGAAGAAGCACCAAATCGGCCAGGGATATCAGCCGGGACACTTCATCCTGTTTTCCCAAAAAGATGACCCTGTCTTCCATCCCCCATTGTTTCACCTGATCAATCACCCGTGGAAGCTCGGGTCCTTCGCCCACCATCAACAACCGGGCCGGCACGGATTCACTCACCTTGCGGAAGATCTCAATCACATCCATCGGCCTTTTGACGGGACGAAAATTGGAGATGTGAAGCAACAGCTTTTCATCCGGATCCACATACTTTTTCCGAAGGTCGGAAACATCCCGCGGATAATACACCCTTGTATCAACAAAGTTGTAAATGCAGTCAATCCTCTTTTCGTAATCCTGACAAAAAAGGGATTTCGTTTGTTTGGCAAGATCCTCCGATACCGCCGTCACCGCATCACTCTGCCGGATTCCGAAACAAATAATGTCCCTCAGCGATGGATCTTCCCCCAACACGGTGATGTCGGTTCCGTGCAGGGTGGTGACGACCTTCAAATTTTCCCCCACCATTTGTTTGGCCAACACGGCGGCTATGGCATGCGGGACGGCATAATGAACATGGAGCAAGTCCAAATCATATGTTTTCGCCACTTGTGCCATCCGGCTGGCGAGCGACAAATCATAGGGCGGATACTTAAAAACCGCATACCGGTTGGCCTCAACCCCGTGATACCGGATATTTTGGTGAAAGTTTCCCAACCGGAAAGGCATGTCATATGTAATAAAGTGAATATCATGCCCTTTTTCGGCCAATAGTTTGCCCAGTTCGGTGGCTACCACGCCAGATCCCCCGTGTGACGGATAACAAGTAATCCCGATTCGCATCCAAATCCTCCTTCATCTTTAAAGAAAATCTTTTTTTACCGGATGAGGACTCACCAATCCTTCCCCATAGCGTGCACCGATTTGTTGCCCCCATAACTGATCCCGGCCTTGAATCATAGCCAAATATGCGGGCTGGTTCAGCGGGGTTTGAACCTGTCCTTCCCCGGGGGAAAACTGGCTGCGGTAGGCAAGCAAGGCTTGCTTTTTTAACTCGTAAACATCCGAAACGTCCACAACCACATCCGCTTCACCCATGTGATTAATAAAATAATAATAAACTTGCTCCACACGATGGGCTCCCTCGCCGCCAGGCGTTTCTTTCTTCCGGATGGCTGCGTCAAACACCGCTTCTGTGACCATTTTGCTGCACTGAACGTGATCCGGATGCCGGTCTTTCCAATAGGGGGCGAGCACCACACGGGGACGGAGCTTGCGGATCACCTGCGTCATTTTTGACAATTGTTCCTTGCTGCCGGTCAGCCCCCGGTCCGGGAAGCCCAGATAAATGCTTTTTTCCACTCCCAGGATCGCCTCGGCTTTCTTCGCTTCTTGTTTGCGAAGCTCCACCGTCCCGTTGGAAGAAAGCTCGGCATCCGTCAAATGACAAAAAGCAACAGAATAGCCGTTTTTTGTATGTTTTGCCACCAAGGCGCCCGCCCCGATTTCAATATCATCAGGATGAGCGCCAAATGCTAAAATATCAACGGTTGTAGTATTCACTTCACACCCTCTTTTCCTGTCTCATTTTTTAAAAGTTCCCTGCTTGGTTTGGTGCTTGAAATCACGCTTCATCCTGTGAAAGGGAAGAAGCGTGGGTAAAGACAGCCGGAGTTCCGCCGGTGTGCCAAAATAACACGTGTTTATCCTTTAACAGCCCCTTCCGGGACCGGTCAATCAATCCCGACAGGGCTTTTCCCGTATAAACCGGATCGGCCATGATGCCTTCCAAACGCGCAAGCAGACGAATGGCTTCATTGCCGTCTTTGGACGGGACCCCGTATTTTTTCCCGATGTATTGATCAAACAATTTCAAAGCATCCATGGAAACCGACTGGTCATGACCCACCCATGACAACAATTGGGAAGTGAAATTCTGAATCTCTTGATATAAAGTCTCTTTCGATTCCCAAACGCTGATTCCCATCAATTTCGTTTTTTGCGGATATAAATGAATCCCGGCCAGCAATCCGGCAATCGTCCCGCCGGAACCGGCTGCCACATAAATTTCATCAAAAGGAGGAAGCTGTTTCTTTTCCCGCTGTTCCTCCAGCTCTCTCCAAGCGCGAAGGTAGCCGTAATCTCCGACCGGAGTCGATCCGCCGACCGGAATGGTGTAAGGTTTTTTCCCTTCTTTTTCGGCTTCGGCCGCTTTCTCTTTCATCGCCTGATACAAATTTTTTGATCCATAAACCCCTGTTGTGAACATGGTCGCTCCCATAATATGATTCAGCAGCAAGTTTCCTTGCCGCATCCCCATATGGCGACCGGCAAAACATAACCAGGTCTCCATGCCGGCCTTATTGGCAACCGCAGCCGTCAGCCGGGCATGATTGGATTGGGGGCTGCCTCCGGTGATCACCAGATCACACCCCTTGGCCAAAGCATCCCCGATCAAATATTCCAATTTCCTGAGTTTATTTCCCCCAAACATCAGTCCCGTCAAATCATCCCGTTTGATCCATAAACTTTTCAACCCCAAGTGCTCTGCGAGACGAGGCAACGGTTCAAGCGGAGTAAAACCATCCAGGATTACAAAATGATTCATCGGATGAGGCACGGTTCCATTCTCCTTTGATCACAACTCCAAGATATTTTCCAAACCGTAGACCAGCTTGTCCAACGTCATCACTTTTTCAATCGCCAATTTCACGCCCGGCATGAACGATTCCCGGTCGAAAGAGTCATGCCTTACCGTCAGCAATTGCCCATCGCCGCCAAACATCACTTCCTGGTGAGCGACCAATCCGGGCAACCGGACACTGTGAATCCGGAAACCGCCGACATAAGCGCCCCGGGCCCCTTCGAGCAACTCTTTTTCTTCCGGATGTCCTTGTTTTAATTCAACCCGGCTTCTCTGAATCATCTCGGCTGTTTTGACCGCCGTTCCCGAGGGGGCGTCCAGTTTCCGGTCATGATGGGATTCCACAATTTCCACATGGGGTAAATATTTCGCCGCTTTTTGCGCAAAAACCATCATCAATACAGCACCAATGGCAAAATTGGGAGCAATGATCGCACCCACCCCGGTTTGTTCACTCATTTCCCGGAGGGATTTTATATCCGATTCAGACAACCCGCTGGTTCCCACCACCGGACGAACGCCCGCCTCCATGGCGAGTTCCATATTTTCTTTCACCACTTCCGGTGTCGTAAAGTCCACCAATACATCCGCCCGGGTTTTACTGATGGCTTCGAGTGTGGAGGAAACAAAGGAGACCCCCAACGGCCCGATTCCAATCACTTCTCCGACATCCTTTCCCGCGTGGGTTCGGGATGTGGCTCCGACCAGTTCCAAGTCTTCGGTTTTTGTTAACATCTTCACAACTTCCCGTCCCATTCTTCCGCTTGCTCCGGCTACGATGACTCGAATCTTCATGGTGTTTCGTCTCCTCTTCTCCCTTGATGTTTTTATTTGTCTTCAATCCGCGTCCAACGGTCGGCATCCCGCGTTTGGTATTTGTCCATCACTTTTTGGTAAGCCTCTTCCAAATCGATGTCCAACGAGTTGGCAAAACAAGTAATGATAAACAAAAGATCCCCCAACTCATTTTCAATCGAATTTTCTTCCTCCTCCGGCTTTTTGGGTTTTTCGCCGTAGCGGTGATTCACTTCCCGCGCCAGCTCCCCCACTTCTTCCGTGAGGCGGGCCAGCATGGATAACGGATGAAAATATCCTTCCTTAAACTGACCGATATATTGATCAACCTCTTTTTGGAGGTCATTGATCGTTTTGCCTGCCATTGCTTCACCCTCCTGCTCCATACTCATGTTAACGTAAAATACTGTACAAACTCAATCTCCTTCATTATACCGATCTTTTTCAAGCATTGAACCTGGAAATCAGGGCATGTATAATATATCGGAAATGATCCTTTGACAAGGAGAATCCAAATGAAAAAAAACAAAATTCTTTTACATATTTCCAAGATCGTGATCCTTTTGACCGGTTCACTGATTTTTGCCATGGGGATCAACTATTTTGCCATCCCCAGCAATTTGGCTGAAGGAGGATTTACCGGGATCAGCCTGCTTCTGTTTTATTTGTTCGGCTTTTCGCCCGGTCTGGTGATCCTGCTTTTAAATATACCTCTTCTCTTTGTCGGATACAAAGTATTTGGAAAACAATCCTTTATTTATACGATCCTTGGGATCGCCTCTTCCTCCTTTTTCTTGGAAATCACCAAAAACATTGTCACATGGTTCGGTCCCCCGCCGGAAGACACCTTATTGTGCACTTTGTATACCGGAGTGTTGGTGGGAATCGGCCTGGGGCTCATTTTCCGGACCGGCGGCACGACCGGCGGCGTGGATATTATCGCCCGGCTTGTAAACAAATTTTACGGCTGGAGCATCGGCCGCACCATGTTGATGTTTGATTTCGGCGTCATTCTCTCATCTGTCTTTATTATCGGGCTGGACATGGCCATGTACACGTTGGTTTCCGTTTTTATCAGCGCACGGGTCATCGACTTTGTCATTGAAGGTTTAAACGCATCCAAAGCCGTCACCATCGTGTCCAACCGCCCTCAGGAATTGGCCGGCACCATTGTCAAAAAGATGGATCGCGGCGTCACCATTTTGACCGGACGCGGCGGATACACCGGGAAAACGCGCGAGGTTTTGTATGTGGTGGTTGGCCGCAACGAACTGCCCAAACTGAAACAAATCGTCCATCAAATCGATCCGCAAGCTTTTGTCGTTGTCGGCGATGCCAGAGATGTTCTGGGCGAAGGATTCAGTTATGAAAAAACCATCGCTTACAGCAATCACCATCGGCCCTGAACCGGAAAGCCCTTGAAACAGGGGTTTTCCGGTTCTTTTTTGTTTTTCCTTTCCCATGCACTCCTGTTTGTCGGTGTTTGGAAGGGTTTGTTTGTTTTACAAACTTGTTTACATTATAATCAACGGGTTTGATCGTTTTCTTTGCCCGCGTCACTAAATCCCATTATCTTGACATCTGTGTTTTTGACAAAAACTGATTGCTTTCTACGAATAAAAATAAGAAGCGCCCAAAACCATGATTCCATTCCCTAAATCAAAAGAGCTGCCCGGTTGGAAGGCAGCTCTTTGATTTACTCAATCGATTTCGATTACCTTTGAAATTTCTAAAATTATTAATAATTTAATTCTCTTACAACCCCAGTAGTCCAAAATAACTCTTTGGAAACTGGATTTTATTTTATTATTGTTAATCTTTTAATTGACCTTGAATATTAATAATACCCCATCTTTCCTTTTCCAATCCATACCCCTCTCGAGGTTAGCAGGTGGGAGCAATCCGCTTCTACCTCTACTTCGTCACTTGCCTTTATTGATAAAAAAGCTGGGAAGTTCCCAGCTTTACGGAAAGAATTATATGATCAGTTAAATTCAAGTTCTTGTTGGACATTTTTTTCTTGATTTTTGGTAGTTGGTTTAATTTGTTTCAGCAGCGTTTCTTTCAGGAGCTCAATAGCACTTTCCTCTCCAGGGTTATTTGTGCCAAGTTCACCACGAAAGGCTTTAAGAAGAATTGATTGTTTTAACTGATTTAATTTCTCTTCTAAACCAATCAACTGCTTGGCTTCATGTTTTTTGTCCAACAGGGATTCGACTCGTCGGACAATTTCTTTTTGTTCTGGGAGAGGTGGTAAAGGAAATGGTAATTTATTTAATTTAGCAACTTGTATCCCTTTTACAGTTGAACCTGTTGACAAAGACTCAATTAATGACATGTTTAAAGTAAAATACATCCATAAGAAGAAAGGCAAAATCTCTATTTTTGGCCTTACTATCTTCAAATCTTGATTTATAGCTGTTTGTATCTGCGTAATGGTACTCTTTCCTGGGGACATTCTCGTGACGAGTAATACTTCACCTGGATTAGCAACTGAAGATGTGCTATTATCTAATCCATCTTTTGTTATAGAATCAAATGTTTTACTTAGATAAATATTTTTTATATCTTTAACAGTTGCCCAAGGAATATTTCCATTCCAAAACCTTTGTTCATTCTTTGATGGTGTACCTCCCCCAATAAAACTAACAACTTTATCCAACCTCACCCACACCCAATTCTCTGGCAATTCATACGGTGGATCAATTAGCGGGAGTTCCTTATCTCTCTTCTTGCCTTTTTTATTTGTTCCCAATTTTTCTCTTTCTTCGCGAATCCGTTCTAACAGTATATCTGCTGGTTCGACATCCGGATTTTCTTCACGCCATTTCTTGGTCAATTCTCCGCGAAAGGCTTTTGCAAGGATAGCAGCCCGCCGATTGGCAAAGGTTTCTTTCGCTTCTTCAATTAACTGCTTGGCTTCATTGATTTTGTCCAACAGGGATTCAACACGTTGGACAATTCTTTTTTGTTCCGGAAGGGGTGGGAGGGGAATAGGATATTCGATAACATCCTTTGATTTAAAAATCTCATCAGCGTATTTACTTGGTTCAATACTTTTTTGACTTAGTTTATTGTCGTTTAAGGATTTCAATCTCACCCACACCCAATTATCCGGCACCGGGTAAGGCTGCTCCTCCTCTGGCACCAACGCTTCCTCCAGCAACTCCTCTAACGTCTTTCCCTTTTTCCCCTGCTTCTTACTCACTTGCATCCCCCCTCGGTCACTTTCAATTCGTGAACGACTTCATTTAAAAGCGCGATGGCCTGTTCCAGCTTGGCGATGGCTTCTTCGGCAGATTCAATGGGATCGGGCAGATTCTCATAGTCGGAAAGAGATTTGTCTGCGATTAAGCCTAAGTCCAGCGTATCTCCTTTGGCGGCGATTTCTTCACGGGTATAGCAGGACCAGCGTGGGTCGTCCACTTGATGGCGGTCTTCGGCGGTGTATGCTTCAATAAAATCTGCAAAATGCTCTTCGGTGAGCGGGTTGCGTTTGCCGAAGCTGGGCATGTTGGTGCGCAAGTCGTAGAACCAGACTTCTTTCGTGTTCCCGTGATCAGTCACACCCCGGGTAAAAAAGAGAACGTTGGTTTTAACACCCTGAGCATAGAAAATCCCCGTAGGCAGACGCAAAATGGTGTGCAGGTTGCATTTGTCCATCAAATCGGCCCGCACTTTGCGGCCATCACCGTCCTGGAAGAGAACATTATCGGGTAAGACGACAGCTGCACGGGCTTTGCCATTGGGTTTTAAGGCCCGGTAAATATGTTGCAAAAAGTTGAGCTGTTTGTTTTTCGTAGGGTAGGTCAGGTCATCCCGGGTGGGGCGCTCCCCCCCTTTTTTGGTTCCGAACGGCGGATTGGACAGGATCACATCCATGTTCATCATTTCTTTTCCCAAGTTGGAAAGGGAGTCCCCCAGTAAAATATTGCTTTTCAGGCCGTGCAACATGGCGTTCATCAAAGCCAGCCGGTGGGTATCCAACACCAGTTCACAACCGCTGAACTGCTCGTTGATGAAAAATTCCGCTTCCTGCTGAGTCATTTCAAACGTGTCTTTAATTTTCTCCACATGTTGGGCAGCAGCGATCATAAAGCCAAAAGTTCCTGCTGCAGGGTCATTGCAACGCTCCATCGGCTGGGGATCGATCAGTTTGACCATTACATTGACCAGCGGTCGAGGGGTAAAGTACTGACCTGCTCCCGATTTTTTCTCGCTGGCGTTTTTCTCTCCTTACCTACTTGACGATCACTTTCGCTAACTCTATTCTCTCCTCGGTATCATAACTTTTTGCCATCTCCTAAAAAAACACTTTTCCATACCCTGTTTTCCCATCAAACCGAAAGTCATAACTGTCAGTATGGCAATCCAAGACAGAAATATCGACCGGAAACTTTTTATGTATCAAAAAGCCAAGAAGCTTAAGACAATCTTAAGCTTCTTCTTTGATCTCATTGATAAAATCAATCCATGAAAAGAAAATATCTGTAATTGAAAGCACATTGATTTTAAAACGTTTTAGTCCGTCACCTTTTGAGTGCGCGGATATCTCCGCCAACTGACATAAGCCAGGACACCGGCAATCAACCCGGAGATCCATCCTCCGATTTTTAATAACACTTCTTTTTCATCCCAAGGGGACACCATGGACAAGACATCTTTTTCGGAACCGAAAAATAACGGGTCCAAAAGCCTTTCCCATTGCCGGATTCCCCGCTCACGTTCGGCCCAATCATTGGTCTTCCGGATCCATGTCATCAATGAGTCCAGTTTTTGTACTGTTGTTTCGCTTTTACTGATCATGACCGCCGGACGGATCAATTGGTAATGCTCATAAAACTGATCAATTTGTTGCTTGTAACCTTTTTCATTTTTCGCTTTGATTTCATTCTTGATCTGCCCGATATCCCGCTTGAACTCGCCGTAATACTGATGCCACATCGGCTGATGGGGATGAGACACAGCATCAAAAGCCATTTGCATGCGAAGCGCGGAACGGTGAATTTCGGCATGATTGGACCGGATTTGGTTCAGATTCCGCTCCACATCCATGATCACCCCCGATAACATATGAATCGCGGGCACCGTTAATTGTTTGTCCACCCAATTGGATTTGGAGAACTTTTGAGACAAGGCGGTCAGTTTTTCCCTTGCTGATAAATAATCTTTCTCCTCAATGCTTTTCATCACTTCATTGGCCAACCCGGACCAGGATTGGCTTTCATCAAAAAAGCCTTCATTGGCTTGTACTCTTTCAATCGGGACGATCCATAACACCATCAACAAAGTCCAGATGATCCATCTCAAAACCACTCCCTCCCGTTCACCACCGATAGTACAAGTTTATTTGCCATCTCATCCGGTTATGTCCACCAAACAAAAAAAGCCGGTATCATTTCCCGGCTGAAAACCAAAGATCATAATTCCATTTTCGGTGAGAACTGTTCAACATGGACAAGGTTGCAAAGAAAAGCAATGTCGTCAAGCTTAACAGCATCGTAAAATAACCGACCAAATGGTCATAAGGCTCCAACGGGGGCGCCAGCCACGGATGGATATCGAGTCCGTAGTCCAGAGCATCATTGAGCAAAGTCCACCCACCGACAATCAAAATTTCCCGGACCCCATATGTATAAAAAGGAGCATACAAAACAGCCTGCAAAGCCATTCCCAGATGAGAGCCGATCAACATCCAATGTTGCCAGGTCAACGCCTCCATAAAAGGACGCGAATCCAACATTCCTCCCAAAATGATCATCACCACGGCCCATATGCCGTATTTCACCAAAGTGATGGAAGCGAATGCCTCCAAAAGCGGGCTTCTGCGATGGCAAAGATAAGAGAGCAGGACCAGGCAGAAAAAAGTACTGGCAGTGGGACTGTCGGGAACAAAAATATTCAGGTATTTCGGCTCTGTCCAAAGGAGTTGATTTTTGTACCAATAAAATCCGTAAATGGATCCCAGCAAATTGATCACAAACAAAACCTGCAAAAAAAACCGTTGTTCCATGATCCACAACCACTTCTGTTTGAGGACAGCAATGCTCATTGATATTCCTCCTTTGAAACAAAAACCTGGTTGCTTTGGCAACCAGGTTTTTTCATCTTATTTTTGCGTCTGTTTTGTCAACCATTCAACCAGTACTTTTTCCTCTGCAGGGCTTCCTTGGAACATTCCGGCAGGCATTGCCCCCCGGCCTTCTTCAACAATTTTGGTGATTTGATCAGCTGATAATTTGTTTCCAACGCCCAGCAAGCTCGGTCCGTTTTTCCCTTCCAGGTTCTCGCCATGGCATTTGATACAAGCATTTTCAGAATAAATTTGATACCCTTGAGAGTCTTTTGCCACGACTTCCGTATTTTCCGGTGCTTCGCCGGGTGCAGACTCCAATTGCTGTTCATGCTCGTATTCCGCTGCCCATGTTAATGCCGAAATCGCAATCAAGGTCGTCACCATAATCCCTGTGGCCACCGGACGTTTCAAAGGGCGGCGATCCTTGCTGCGATCCAGCCACGGGGCAAGCATCAATGCCGTAAAAGCGATCCCCGGCAAGATCACGGTACCCACAACCACAAATTTCCCAGCTGCCCATTTGTACTTCAGCAATTGGTACAAAAACAAGAAGTACCAGTCAGGAACAGGCAAAAAGCTGGTGTTGGTCGGGTCGGCAAGCTCACCGAGCGGGGGTTCTTCCGACATGACCAAGGTCATGAAACCCACCAAAAAGACAACTGCAACCATCCACTCTTTTAAAAGGAAGTCCGGAAAAAAAGCTTCCGTTTTTCCTGGAAACTCAGCGTAGTCCTTCGGATATAACTTCGGACGGTCAGCACGAACGCGTGAGTCTCCCACATAGTGGACTTGTTTGTCGTTTCCTTCTTGATTATGTGCCAAAGTGGATCCCTCCTCACGCGCAGACCTTATAGAGGTCCGGATATGCCCTGACGACGAATCAGGATAAAGTGTGCACCCAACAGCGCAAGCAATGCAGCCGGGAGGAAGAACACATGCAGAGCATAAAAACGTGCAAGAGTCTGAGCACCTACGATGTCTCCCCCTTGCAGGAATGTTGCGATGTAAGGCCCGATCACCGGCACAGAAGCCGCGATTTCAACCCCTACTTTGGTGGCAAAATACGCTTTGTTGTCCCACGGCAACAAATAACCTGTAAATCCAAGGCCCAACATGACAAAAAAGATCAACATTCCGATAATCCAGTTAAATTCACGCGGATGTTTGTAAGATCCTGTGAAAAACACGCGCAGGGTATGTAAAAAAAGCATGACGATCGCCACACTTGCACCCCAGTGATGCATGCCCCGCACAATGACACCCATTGCAACCTCATTTTGCAGATAATCCACGCTCCGGTGAGCGTTTTCAATATCCGGAACATAACTCATTGCCAAAAACATGCCGGATAGGATTTGAATAACGACGACAAAAAAAGTCAATCCACCAAAGCAATAAATAAAAGCAGAAAAGTGGTGAGCCGGGTTCACGTGTTCCGGCACCTCATGGTCCGCAACATCGCGCCACAACGGCGTAATATCCAACCGCTCATCCACCCAATCATAAATGGCGCGCAGCACTTGCTACACCTCCGTTTCAGCAACCATTTACTTCTTGATTAGCGGTCCAATCAATAACTTTCCATCTTGCACTTTCGTTTCATAGCGATCAAGAGGTGCTGATGGGGGGGTACCCGGGACGTTGGTCCCATCCTTCGTGTACCGGCCAAAGTGGCAGGGACAGAAGAACTGGTTTTTAAACTGCGGGTTGCTGTTCCAGTTTACGGTACATCCCAAATGCTTGCAAACAGGGGACAAAGCCACAAATTCACCGTTTAACTTCAGCACCCAAGCAGTCATCTGTTCCCCTTTAGGCGGGTTGTACCAGCCGTCTTTACGGTGAACCGTAAAACGTACTTCCTTTGGTGTATCGGTAATTTCATCCACGCTCAAACCAACGTCGTGGAATTCGCCGCCTTCTCCTTTTCTGAGTAACGGATCAGCAACAAACCGAACCATCGGGAAAAGGACTCCCGAAGCAAGGAAAGCACCGGTCCCACCTAATGTGTACGTTAAAAATTGCCGGCGGGAAACTTTCTTACTCACGTTTTGTCCGACCTCCTTCTATCCGGCTTACCGTCCACTCGGACCGGAATCTATGCTAGGACACTTTCATCTTTTACTAGGACATATACATGATAGCGAAAGCTTTCCATAAAAGTCAAGGAAGGGTTCAGACTTTCAAGGACAATGTTCCCAAAAATCTTGAACATTAAGATTGATGTTGCCAGAGTTCCAACACTTTTTCATAAAGTTTCCGGGTTTCTTCCTCCATTTCTGATTGGGTGGCCTCCGGTGAAAGTTCCATGGCATGGAACAACAAGTTTTGCTCATTTTCCCCGTAACTCTCCTCCACCAACGCTTTCAATCTCCCGTCGTAAACGATGACAAAATAGTTAAAACCAGATTGCCTGATATCTTTTATTATTTCATGAAAATACGATTTAAAAACCTCCGGGTTTTGTCCCGTATATGAAATGGACGGCAAGAGCAACAACCGCCCTGTTAAAGTTTTTTCCAGTTCTTCAGCAAAATATCGAACCATTTTCCCGTTTTTAATATCCAAATCTTTTTCCTTGATCCGGACGGAGGCAACAGGCAGGCACAATGTATCCACAAATGCCGCCACTTCCTTCCAACCGTCCTGATTGATTTGATCCAGTCGCATCTTGTAACCTTCTTTCCAAAAAAAATGCCCAGCTTCTGCTGAGCATTATAACGAATATATCATGTGGACTCCAGTATTTCCTTCCATTGTTTGCTAAGTTGTAAAAATGTTTCAACATCTCGCTTGGCCAAAGCATCATCAATTTGTTCGTACAAACGTTTTTTTTCAAAATCCTTTACCGCCTGATCCAGAAGCATCTCCGCAAACAGACTCAGCAAATGGTCTTGCACCAAGTCATGTTTCTCCATGGAATAAACCTCCAATACCGCGGTAAATTTGGAACACGAGAAACGTTTTTTAAAATACAAACCGATATATAGCTCTTCATGGGGATACGCCCGGATATCGTCTAAAGCCGTCTCCACATTCGTATACACCCGTCTGTTTTTCGTAAAACGAAATGGGACCATTTTACTGCAACGGGTTGATATAATCATGGATTTGGGCAGGTTGCGGACATGATCCACAAAACGGACTTTTTGGAGCAACCGGTCATCGGAAAGCAAATAACCGAGTAACCATGCCGCTTCTTTTTTCTGCAAATCGTAATTTTCCAGGAACCAATGAATGAATGATTTTTTCTTTGCCACAGACACGTTGCTTTTCATATTCCCCCCCACCCCTTGTGCCGTTTGGAAAATTCATTTTATTCCGGCTGCAATCCGGAAACAAGCCGTTTCCGGGTACAACATGTTTTCGGCGCCAAGGACATTGATTCCTGCCTCAGGTCCTTTGGAGGAACCCTTCCTCGATCGCACGCTCCCTGAAGGCCGAAATCCCGTATAACCATTTGACTCCGGATGGTGTAAGGGAAATATATTGTTCCTCTTCTTCCCGGCCGATCTTCAGCACTCCGAGATGCACCATCATTTTCAGCACTTTATGGAAAACGCTTTCTTTTGTTTCGTAATAAAAAGGGTTGAGCCAGGATTCCGTTGCCTGATAAACCGTAACCGTCCGGATCCATCCCGGATAAGCCAACAACGCGATCAAACGAATGACCATCGGCAACTGTGGAACCGCCCGCCGGTAAAGACGTATCCAAAACCGGACCATTTCTTTTCCGTGGTCAATCTGTTGCTTCTCTTGATTATTTAATTTCCCCGAACCTTTCTCCGTTAAACACAAATATCCATCTTTATCCTCTATAAAATATCCTTTGTAATAGGCATAATCATACAATAGTGAAAAACGGTCCGGATACAGATGATAACAACGGCCGAATCCAAACCGGGGGCCTTTTTTGGAAACCGGCTCTTCCGGGACATAAAACGTTTGAAACATTTGCTTTTGTTGATTTTTATAGATCGCTCCGTCCAAGGTCAACCGGACAATTTCCTTTTTTAAGAACAGAAGGAAATGATCCAAGTCGTGAAGCAATTGGTTTTGTTCATCACGATAAACCGCCGGTGGATCCTCCCGGTAACTTCCTTTCAACCGGAAAGGCTTGAGCAAAATCTCACTCACTTTTTTCCGCAAATCGGAAGGAACATGATACAGCGATTGCGTACGATGGGAATAGCCGGGAAAAATCCACCCTCTTTTCAACGACTCCACAATGAACCGGCGCGGCTCGCCTTTCTCTCCGTCCAAGGCTGCCCTCCCTTTGGCCAGAAGTTCTTCCATGGAGTATTGAAGGCTCGGATCCAACATGATCAATTGCAGAAAACGGAATTCATATTTGTCGAGGGAAGCAATTTGCTCCTCCAGCTGGTTTTTTTTGTTCATGCGCTGCAACAACGACCGGATCAGGTCATATTTGGAACTGGAATTTTGATTTTCACACCCGTAGTACCGGTTCATTCGTTTCAGCTGTTCAATGTCCGCATAGGTTAACCATTCTGCCATGTTCACCGTCCATCTTCCTCCTCGAAGACTCGTTATTTTTATTTTGGACGAATCGGGAGAAAGATAGACTCTTTGCCGTCATGGTTTTCAGAGATTCTTCTCATTTAACGGGATGGATGATTTCTGGTTGTCGCGGTGTTCTTCCGTTTTTTCCTCTTTCACCTGAATCCCTCGGCCTGCCAGAAAAAGAATAAAATAGATGATGACCAAATGCCAATCATGAATGGTTTGTTTTGGAAAAAACAAGGCCAATAAATCCCCGATCAAATCTTTCCAATATAAATAAAATTGATCAATCACGGACACCGTTTGAATAAAAAACAAAAGATGAAGCCCCGAAAACACCGCCGTTGCCTGCCACAGCGACAACCCATGGGTTTGCTTTCCGGAAGAGCCCAACCCCAAATAAATAAACATCATCATGACACCAATAATCAGCACGGTCCACTCCATCAAATGATCCGCCACCAACCGGGCTGGAAACCAAAATGAAATCAACAAAGGAAAAAACCAGATTTTCAATGCCATGACCAGTCCGATCACGATTAAAAATTCAAGGCTAAAACGACCGACTCTTGTCCGCATGAAACCACCTCATCCCACTTTTATGTTTACAAGAAAAAAAAAAGAACCGCCCGATCTGATCGGGCGGGTTGCACAGGACGTACATATTGGATAGGAGTGGAGAGAAACCATACTGTAGTTCCCATTATAAGGTCAGAAGTGGACAAGGTCAACAACATTTTTTAATTTTCAGATTTGACTCACTTGCATTTTTTGGATGTAACGGAAAAATCCAGGGAAAGATACATCGATGGATTCCACATCCAATACCTTGACGGTTTCTTTTGAACCCAATCCGGCAACCGCCATCGACATGCCGATTCGATGATCCCCGTGGCTGGTGGTGATGCCGCCGCGCAGGGTCACGGGTCCTTCGATCACCATGCCGTCTTCGGTTTCTTCGATGTTTGCCCCCAACTTCTTCAGTTCGTTGACTGTGGTGGCAATCCGGTTTGATTCCTTCACTTTTAATTCTTTGGCATCTTTGATGACCGTGGTTCCTTTGGCTTGAGTGGCAACAACGGCCAAAACCGGAATTTCATCAATGAGGCGCGGAATCATCTCTCCGCCAATGGTCACTCCATGAAGCTCTCCCGTGCGAACCGTCACTCTGCCGACGGGTTCATTACACCAGCTTCTGGTTTCTTCCACTTCCACTCCGGCTCCCATTTGTTTAAAAGCATCCAGGATTCCGGTCCTTGTCGGGTTTAACCCGACGTCTTCCACCGTCACCTGACTGCCCGGCACCATCAGGGCGGCGGCCAGCAGGAACGCAGCAGAGGAAATATCCCCCGGCACCCGGACTTTGGTTCCTTGCAACGATTGTCCACCTTCTATGGAAACCACATGATCTTTCGCCGTCAATGCGGCTCCAAACGCCGGCAGCATGCGTTCGGTATGGTCACGGGATAGAGAGGGCTCCGCCACCGTGGTGACCCCTTCCGCGCTTAAACCGGCCAGCAAGAGACAAGACTTCACTTGGGCGCTGGCCACCGGGCTGTGATAGGTGATCCCCTGCAAACGGCCTCCTTTTATGGCAAGAGGGGTGTAACGCCCGTTTTCCCGCCCTTCAATGCGTGCTCCCATTTTTCGTAACGGTTGAACCACCCTGTCCATGGGACGGCGGCCGATGGATTCATCACCGATCACCGTTGAAAAAAACGGCGCTCCGGCCAATATTCCCAGCATCAACCGGATGGTCGTGCCGGAGTTTCCCACATCCAGCGGGGCCACCGGCTCTTTTAATCCGTGAATCCCCCGTCCGTGAATCCGCACGGATGTGGGGGACAATCGTTCAATTTCCACTCCCATCTGCTCAAAACATTGCATGGTCCCCAAACAATCCTTTCCGGGCAGAAAGCCCTCGACTTCGGTCACCCCTTCAGCCAATGCCCCCAGCATGATGGAGCGGTGGGAAATCGATTTGTCACCGGGTACTTTGCAAGTCAATTGAAACGGTTTCGACTGCGATATTTCCATCATCCTTTGCTTTCCTCCCAGCTTTCGTCCTCACTGAATACTTCCAAGCCTTCCCTGCGCAAGACAGAGATGGCGGCCAGATAATCTTTTTCTTTTTTAAAGGCAATTTTTAAGACGCCGGGAATCTCTTCCCGGTTTTCCATCACTTCCAAATTGCTGATATTGATGTTTTCGTCTCCCAACAGGGTGGCAATCTTTCCGATCACCCCCGGCTGGTCCGGCACATCCACATGCAATTCATACCGCGGTTCCAGTATCCCCCGGCGCTTTTTATCCGGCAATTGTTGCCTTAACCGGCGGGAACGGCTGAAAAACACTTCAATTTGCTCTTGTTCCCCGTCAGAAATGGCGGAGCGGACTTCTTCCATTTTTTCAATCCAATCATCCATCAACTTTAACAGCGCGTTCCTGTTGGAAAGCAAAATATCCCGCCACATGACCGGGTGACTGGCACCAATGCGGGTCAAATCCCGAAACCCGCCTGCCGCCAAGCGATGAAACCATTCATTTTCTTCATTATAATTGCCGACCACATTCACCAATCCGGCCGCGATGATATGGGGCAAATGGCTGATCGCCCCCACAATCCGGTCATGATGCGCTGCATTCATGATCACCAGCTCGGCCCGGGTCGCCTTGTGCAACAACTGGCTGATCTTTTGCACCTCCCAAAGGGAGGCCTCCGGATCCGGTGTCAAAACATAGTAAGCATTCTCAAACAACAAAGACCGGGCCGCCTGAATGCCTGACTGATGCGATCCGGCCATGGGGTGTCCGCCAATAAACACGATTCCTTTTTCTTTTAATTTGCGGCTTGCTTCCATGATCTCCGATTTGGTGCTCCCCACATCCGTCACAATGCATGACGGCTTCAGGGGAAGTTCGGCCAATGTCTCAATCATTTGCTTGATTTGGCCCACAGGCAAGGCGATGACAACCATGTCGGCATTGCTGACCGCCTGCGGGAGGGAAGTGGTCCAATCATCCACGGCGCCAATCGCCATTGCATACCGCAAGTCTTTTTCCGAACGGTCATATCCGACCACCACGGCATCGGTCCGTTCTTTCAATCCCAGTGCCAATGATCCGCCGATTAATCCAATTCCCAGAATCGCAATTTTTTCAGGCATCGGGAGATTCTATCCTTTCATTTCCAAAAGTTGCTCCAACGCTTTTAAAAACCGGTCATTTTGTTCTTTGTTTCCAACCGTGACACGGATGTAAGTCGGGAAGCCCAGCGCCTCTCCGGACCGGACAATCACCCCTTGACGAAGCAATCCCTGAAACACCTCACCGGCCGGCATGGTGGTATCCATCAAGATAAAGTTTCCATGCGCCGGATAATAATGAAGGTTCCATTCATCCAATTTTTCCGTAATCTGTTTGATTCCCAACCGATTTTGGTTCCGGCAATAAAAAATAAATGTTTCATCCTCCAACGCCGCCAGTGCCGCAGTTTGCGCAAGCCGGTTCAGGTTGAAAGGTTCACGGACCCGGTTTAACTCGCGAACCACATCCGGATGGGCAATCCCGTATCCGGCACGGAAAGCGGCCAAACCAAAGATTTTGGAGAAAGTGCGCAAAACAATGAGTTGCGGATTATAATCCAGCAAAGACAAGGAATCGGGGTAATCCGGATCCGTGACATATTCATAATACGCTTCGTCCAACACCACCAAGACGTGTTCCGGCAGCCGGTCCAAAAACCATGTCAGCTCTTGCCGGGTCACAATCGTTCCGGTCGGATTGTTCGGATTGCAGATCCAGATCACCCTGGTCCGGTCCGTCACCGCCTCCAACATGGCTTCCAAGTCATGCACGCCGTCTTTTAAAGGCACCTTCACCGGCCGGGCTCCTTCAATCCGCACCGCGGTTTCATATCGCGGGAAAGTGAGATCAGCCATCACCGATTCCGTCCCCGGCTCCAGATAAGTGCGGCCGATCATCTGAATCAATTCATCCGATCCGTTTCCGAAGATGATACGCAGCGGGTCGGTTTCCAAGTACTCCGCCAATTTTTCACGCAGTTTCGGAGCATTCCCTTCCGGATAGAGATGGAACTCCCCTTTCATCTCTCCCAAAGCTTCCCAAACCTTCGGGGAACAGCCGAAAGGATTTTCATTCGAAGCCAACTTGACCACATCGTGGATCCCGTACTCCTCTTTTACCTCTGCAAGTGTTTTGCCAGGTTGATAGACTGGTAGTCCTTGAACGGTTGCTTTTGGTTTCATGCCCATTCCCTTTCAATTTTTTATTTCTATCTTACTCCGATTTTAACTGTCTGACAAACACCCTGATGTTCTTCAACCCGTCTTCCCTTTTCCCCTGATCCTTCAACAAGTCCGATTGTTCCTCGATTTTCTTGACCAACGCACTGCCGACCACAACAGCATCGGCATGGTTTAAAAAGTGCCGGACGTGTTCCCGGTTGGAAATGCCAAAACCCACTGCCGTGGGAACCGGGCTGAACTTCCGGACCGTATCCAGAAACTGACTGGTGTGTCCGGCGAATTGATCCCGCATCCCGGTCGTTCCCAGTGAAGAGACGCAGTAAACAAACCCTTGGGCTTCTGAAACGATTTCTTTCACCCGGTCTTGGGATGTCGGCGCCACCAGGGGAATCACGCACAAACCGCGTTTTTTCCCCAAATGGCGTAATTCTTCGCTTTCTTCAAAAGGCAAATCCGGGACGATCAACCCGTCAAATCCGTGAGCGGCTGCTTCATCCACCAGTTTTTCCATGCCAAACCGGTACACGGGATTGGCATACGTAAACAAAATCAGAGGCACTTCACTGCCGTTTTTTCGCATCTTTTTTCCCAATTGAAGCACTTTGGCCAAAGTCACTTGGTTTTTCAAAGCACGCTCCCCCGCGGCCTGAATGACCGGACCGTCGGCCATCGGATCCGAAAAAGGAACCCCCAACTCAATGGCCGATGCCCCTTCCTCTTCCAGCAACCGGATGAGGCTTTCCGACACTTCCATATCCGGATCGCCGCACATGATGAAAGGAATGAAATGGTTCTCTTTTTGAACAAAGGTTTGTTGCAAACGGTTCATCACGATTCACCTCTTAACGCCCGGCGGATCGTTTCCACATCCTTATCCCCGCGGCCTGATAAACAAATCACAATCAAATCCCGAAAATCCCGTTGTTTGGCCAACCGGATCCCTTCCCAAACGGCATGCGCCGACTCCAACGCAGGCAAAATCCCCTCCGTCCGGCAAAGGATTTTCACCGCTTCCAATGCTTCTTGGTCGGTCACCGACGTATAGCGCACCCGGCCGGTCTTGTGCAGGTACGCATGCTCGGGCCCGACCCCGGGGTAATCCAGTCCGGCTGAAATGGAATGGGCCGGCAACACCTGGCCGTTTTCATCCTGCAGGAAATAACTGTACATGCCGTGCAAAACGCCGGTTTCCCCTTTGTTGAGCGAAGCGGCATGCAATCCGGTGGACAATCCTTTTCCCGCGGCTTCCACCCCGTGAAGACGCACCTCTTCCTCATCCAGAAACCCGGAAAACATGCCGATCGCATTGCTTCCTCCCCCGACACAAGCCACGACATCCGTCGGAAGTCGTCCTTCCCGGTTTAATATTTGGATCCGGGTCTCATCGCCGATCACCCGTTGGAACGTTTTGACAATCAGCGGATAAGGATGGGGACCCACGGCCGAACCGATCAGATAGAAGGCATGGTCCACCTCCGCCACCCAACGCCGGAGCGCTTCATTGGTGGCATCCTTTAATGTGCGGGTACCGGAACAAACCGGTTGCACTTTCGCCCCCAAAAGTTCCATCCGAAAAACATTCAACTGTTGCCGCTGGATATCTTCTTCTCCCATAAACACTTCGCATTCCAAGCCCAAAAGTGCGGCAACCGTTGCCGTGGCCACTCCGTGCTGACCGGCTCCGGTTTCGGCAATCAATTTGGTTTTTCCCATCCGCTTGGCCAAAAGCGCCTGCCCCAAGGCGTTGTTGATCTTGTGGGCACCGGTATGGTTCAAATCCTCCCTTTTTAAATAAATTTTGGCCCCACCGGCATATTCGGTGAGTCTTTTTGCATAAGTCAATGCGGTCGGGCGTCCTGAATAATGTTCCAACCAATGGTTTAACTCTTCTTTAAAGGAAGGATCCTTCATTGCCTCTTCAAATCCGGCTTCCAGTTCAATCAGGGCATTCATGGTGGTTTCGGGAACGTAACGTCCCCCGAATTCCCCGAATCTCCAAGACGCGGCTTTTTTATGAAGTAGCGGCATAAGCTCTTTTCACCCTTTCCAAAAAAAGACGCATTTTTACGCCGTCTTTGCGTTGATTGATTTCTATTCCGCCGGACACGTCAATTCCGTCGGGACGATAGCGGGTGATCAACTCCACCACATTGTTTTCGTCCAATCCACCGGCAACCCAACAGGGCAGATTCAACTTGTTGCACGCCTCTTTCCAGGCCGGGATCAAACGCCAATCAAACGGTTTTCCGGTTCCGCCTTTGATGTTTCCGGCGGCGGTGTCGAGCAAAATTGCATCGGCCCACGGCTGATACGCTTTTAGCCTCGCCGGTTCCGGCCAAGCATCTTGCATATGAATCACTTTGGTAAGATGAAGGCCGGGCCGGGCCGATTTGATTTTCCGGAGCAACCCTGCAGGTTCTTCTCCATGCAATTGAATGCCGGACAGGGACGCGGTTTCCAACCAACTTTTCACTTCATCCCAAGAAGGATTTTGTAAAACCCCGATGGCCGCCTGCCCTGCAGACAGATGCCGGATCAATTCCGGCAATCGGCTGCGGGTCACGGACCTTCTCCGGCCGGGAACCAAAATAAATCCCACGGCATCCACCGGCAACCGGCTGACCTTTTGCACATCCCGAACGCTTTGAAAACCGCAAAACTTAATAAACGGCTTTTTCATCGGCTTAAACCCTCTCGCAAATCACGAACGGCCCATTCCGGATTTTCCTGGCGCATCAGGTATTCCCCGACCAGCAATCCTTGCACTCCGGCTTTGTGAATCCGCTTTGCATCTTCCAAAGAGAGAACGCCGCTCTCACCGATCACAGGGCGTCCCGGGGGAATGAGCGGTCTCAGCTTCTCAGTATGGGAGATATCGGTTTGAAAAGTATGCAAATTCCGGTTATTGATTCCGATCACATCCGGATCGCACGAAAGCGCCAGAGGAATTTCGTCTTCTTCATGGATTTCAACCAAAACTTCCATCCCCAGCTCATGGGCCGTCCGGGTGAACCGTTTTAAGCGCTTTTCATCCAATAAAGCGGCAATGAGTAAAATGATGTCGGCTCCCAACAGTTTGCTTTCATACACTTGCAATTCATCGATGATGAAATCTTTGCGAAGCACGGGCAAGCCGACATTTTGTTTCACTTGTGTCAAATATTCCGGTTTACCGTGAAAATAAACGGTATCCGTCAACACCGACACGGCCGCCGCTCCGCCAAGCTCATATCCCTTGGCCACCTTCACCGGATCCACCTTTTCCGAGATCACCCCTTTGGACGGAGAGGCGGATTTCACTTCGGCAATAACGGCGGCCTCCGTCCCCGCAAGCTTCTCTTTTAAAGACAACCCGTTCGGAAGGCGTTTGGCACGCTTGCAGTCATGCGGGGAAATTTGATCGTGAAGGGCTCTGATTTCTTTTGCTTTGGTGTTTGCGATTTTTTCAAGAAACATAGGTTACCTCCTTCGAAGCATGAACCACTTTGTTCAGCTGCTCCCGGGCACGTCCCGATTGAATGATCCGTTTCGCCTGCTCCGTCCCTTCTTTCAATGATCCGGCTTTCCCCGCAAGATAGAGGACCGCCCCGGCATTGATGCTGACGATATCGGCAGGAGCCCCCTCCTTGCCCGCAAAAACTTCTTTCATGATCCGGGCATTTTCTTCTGCGGTTCCGCCCCGAAGACTGGCTGCATGCCAACGGTTCACTCCGAGGGACTCCGGAGTGACCTCGTAAGTTTTCATCTCTCCGTTCTCCAATTCACTGATGCGGGTCGCATCCGTCACCGTCATCTCATCCAAGCCGTCCAGCCCCGACACCACCAGCGCTCTTTTGACGCCCAAGTGATTCAATACATGCGCCACCTTCCCGGTTAAGCCGGCATCATAAACGCCCAACAATTGCACTTTCACCCGCGCCGGATTCAACAGGGGCCCCATCAAATTGAAACAGGTGCGAAACCCAAGCTCTTTCCGGATGGACATCACCTTTTTGACCGCCGGATGGAACAAAGGGGCGAATAAAAAGCAAAGTCCTGTCTTTTCAAGCATTTTTACTGCTTCTTCGGCATTCAAACGGATATTCATCTTTAAGGCCTCCAAGGCATCGGCACTCCCGCTTTTGCCGGATACCGCGCGGTTTCCGTGTTTGATGACGGGCACCCCCGCCGCAGATGCAACGATGGATGCCGCTGTTGAAATGTTAAATGTATTTTGTCCGTCCCCGCCGGTTCCGCAAGTATCCACCGCTTCTTCAAACGGGTTCCGGACGGGAATGGCTTGCGAATGGATGCCTTCGACAAAACCGATCAGTTCTTCCACCGTTTCCCCTTTCATCCGCATCGCTGTCAAAAAACTTGCGATTTGTGTCTGTGGCACGTTTCCGTTGATCATCTCTTCCATCGCTTGTTTTGCTTCACTGCGGCTGAGAGGTTCTCCTTCCACCACTTTTTTCAGAAACGGCTTCATCCTACCGAACTCCCTGCCTTTTCCGGCCGAACCATCGCCAATGCTTTGAGCATTCCCTTTGCTTTATGCCAGGTCTCGAAATATTCCCTTTCCGGATCCGAACCGGCGACAATGCCCGCACCGGATTGAACCTGTGCTTTTCCGTCACGGAACACAATGGTCCGGATGGTAATGCATTTGTCCATATCCCCACTGAAACTGAAATAACCGAGCGCTCCCCCGTAAATGCCCCGGGGAGACGCCTCCAGGTCGGCGATGATTTCCATTGCCCGCACCCTGGGCGCTCCGGACAAGGTTCCCGCCGGGAAACAAGCGAGCAAAGCATCCATGGGTTTCTTTCCTTCTTTCAGTTCCCCTTGGATCCGGGAAACCAGATGCATGACGTGGGAATACTTTTCGATCTTCATATAATCCGGCACTTTCACCGTCCCCACTTTGGCAACGCGCCCGATGTCTTCCCGTCCCAGATCCACCAGCATCACATGTTCGTCGCGTTCTTTTTGGTCTTGCAACAAATCCTCCATCAATGCCTGGTCTTCCAGTTCGTCTTTTCCGCGCGGTCTGGTTCCGGCAATGGGACAAGTTTCAGCGGTGGAACCGGTGACACGCACCAACAATTCCGGCGAAGTCCCGACAACCTTTTCGTCACCAAAGTTCAAATAATACATGTAAGGGGAAGGATTCAAAACCCTTAACGCCCGGTAAACTTCGAAAGACGGAGGTGCCGGATCAACCGTCAGCGAACGGGCAAGAACCACTTGCAAAACTTCGCCGTTTTGAATGTATTCCTTGGTTTGCTTCACCATTTGCATAAATTCGTCTTTGCTGACGTCCGCTTTGACATCCTGTTCGGAAACTTCCCTCTCTTCAAAAGATAATGAAGGAACGGGGCCCGGTTTCTTCAAAAACTCCGATGACCATTTCTCCAGCCGGTCCGCCTCCTGATCATAGGCCTCTTTTATTTCCTGATTGGACATCCCGGGGGAAACCTTCAGGTGGGAAACAAAAATGACTTCTTCTTTCAGATGGTCAAAAACCAGCAATCGGTCCACAAACATGTAATGAAGGTCGTTTTGGTCAGAAGTCCCTTTGGTCACCTTCCGGTCCGGCTCCTTAAACCGGATGGCATCGTAACCGGTATAGCCGACCACCCCTCCCAGAAATGAGGGAAAATCTTTATAAACCGGGGTTTGATACTGTTCAAGCATGGATTGTAAAAAAGCAAACGGGGAAGGAGTCACTGTTTTTTGGCTTTCGCCATTCCGCTTTGTCGTCGTGATTTCGGTCCCTTTTCCTTTTACCGTCAAAAACGGGTCATATCCGATAAAGGAATACCGGGATCGGTGCTCACTCTCTTCGACACTTTCCAACAAAAAGGAATAAGGTTGATCCTTCACCCGCGCATACAAACGGATGGGGGTTTCGGTATCAGCCAGCACTCTTTTGCAAAGCGGAATCAATTGATATTTTTTGCTCAGTGACAACGCAGTTTCTCTTGTGGGGTAAATCAAAAAAATCCCTCCTCAAAAATGGGTTTTGAGAGAAGGGAACAGCGGGGAATGCAGAGGAAAATATAAAAAACCAAAGCAAGCGTTGCTTTGGCTGCTTTTTCATGTATCATTCAGCCTCCACTCTGCTCCGCTATCTCCATTCTCTGCTCAACTCAGCTCATCTGAATAACTATGCTACTCATTCTATGATTATTACTTTATCGAAGAGGCAAAAAATTGTCAACCCGAAATCAGGATTTCATTTCCCGGTCCGGCAACAATTGATGCAAGACCCGTTTGATCTCTTCCTCCGGCACATCCCGTACAATCTCCACTTTGCCGATATCCCGGGCCAGTACAAACACATATTGTCCTTGTTGAGCTTTTTTGTCCCGCTTCATGATCCCGATCAGGGACTCAACCGGCCATGAGTCGGTACAAACAACGGGCAGTCCGAATGATTTCAGAATCCGTCCGGTTTCCCGGACCACCTCCCGGCCCGTCCCCAACAACCGTTCACTTAACTGTGCGGCACCGTTCATTCCAATGGAAATCGCCTCTCCATGGGTGTAAACCTGATATTCGGACACCGCCTCCAAGGCATGGCCAATGGTGTGGCCATAATTCAAAATGGCGCGAAGTCCGGTTTCCCTCTCATCTTGTGACACCACATCCACCTTGACCTGACAACCCCGGTAAACGGATTCCATCATGGCATCATGGTCCCGTGCATCAAGCGACTTGCGATGTTCATCCAACCATTCGACGAAGGAAGCATCCCGGATCAGCCCGTGTTTGATCACTTCTGCCATCCCGGAGCGCCATTCTCTCACCGGCAGTGTCTTTAAACAGGCCACATCAAAGACAACCATCAACGGCTGATGAAAGGCGCCGATATAATTTTTTCCCATGGGATGGTTCACGGCCACTTTGCCGCCGACACTGCTGTCATGGGCCAATAAAGTGGTGGGAATTTGAATGAACGGAATCCCCCGCATGTAACTGGCCGCCAAAAAACCGGCCAGATCGCCTACCACACCTCCTCCCAAGGCCAGAATCACACTGCGGCGATTTAGACCAAACTTCAAACATTCCCCCGTCAAATGTTCCAGCATTTGCAAGCTCTTGCTTTTCTCCCCTGCTTCGACGACAGATATCCCCGCCTGAAATCCGGCTTGCTCCAACGCTTCGCGCAATTTGCCGGCATAAAGCGGAGCCACATGGGTGTCCGTGACAATCATCAGCTTGCAATCTGTTTCAATGTGATGTTGCTTTAAGAACGAAGGCACTTTTTCCAACAAACCGTTTCCGATATAAATCGGGTAAGACCGTTCCTTCCCATGTACCGTTAATGTTTTCATCAGAAACTCAACACTCTTTCCCGATACTGCTTCAGTTGCTGTTTCACCTCATCCATGGTGTCTCCTGAAAATTTGTCCATGAGTGCTTGCGCCACTTCCCATGCCACCACATTTTCCATCACCACGCTGGCCGCCGGAACCGCACAGCTGTCAGAACGTTCGATACTTGCCTGAAATGGTTCTTTTGTCTCAATATCGACACTTTGAAGCGGTTTATACAAGGTGGGAATGGGCTTCATGACGCCTCTTACAATGATGGGCTCGCCAGTGGTCATTCCACCTTCCAATCCTCCCAGCCGGTTGGTCCGGCGGTAAAAGCCGCGTTCCTTTGACCACAAGATTTCGTCATGAACTTCGGATCCCTTCCGCTTGGCGGCCTCAAAACCGATTCCAAACTCGACTCCTTTAAAGGCATTGATGCTGACCACAGCACGCGCAATCTTGGCATCCAGTTTGCGGTCCCAATGAACATGGCTTCCCAGTCCGACCGGAACCCCCTGCACAATGGTCTCCACGACGCCTCCCAGGGAATCTCCCTCTTTTTTCGCTTGATCGATAAGGGCCATCATTTTTTCTTCAGCGTTTTGATCCAGACAACGCACCGGCGACAATTCGGCACGCTCCACCATCTCCTCAAAGGACAAATCCACCGGTTCCGCAACGACATCGCCAATGCGAATCACATGACCGGCAATGCGGATTCCGCATTCTTCGAGAATCAAACGGGCCACCGCTCCTGCAGCGACACGGGCTGCGGTTTCCCTGGCGCTGGAACGTTCCAGAACATCACGCATATCCCGGTGTTGATACTTGATGGCTCCATTTAAATCGGCATGACCCGGTCGCGGTCGGGAAATTTTCCGTTTCTCCGCTTCTTCCGGAATCGGATCCACACTCATCACTTTTTTCCAATGGGTAAAATCCCGGTTTTCAATCACAAGGGTGACAGGAGCTCCCGTTGTCTTCCCGAACCGGACACCGGACAAAATTTTCACCTGATCCTTTTCAATCTGCATGCGACGACCGCGACCATATCCCTTTTGACGACGGGCCAATTCGCGGTCGATTTTCTCTTTATCCAAGGAAAGTTGGCTGGGCAATCCTTCAATGATCACTGTTAATTGTGGACCGTGTGACTCTCCTGCTGTCAGATACCTCATGCTCATCTCCCTCTCATCTCAATGAAAAAATTTGATAGTAATCATAACACAGATCGACCGAACTGGGGAGAGCCAATTCCAAATGAAACCCTTTTTCAAACCCGGTTTGAAATATGGTCCCGGCATTTTCCAATCCACCGGCTCCAGTAAAAAAAATCAAGGCATAGCTTTTTCGCTATGCCTTTTCAAACCGGCTTTCAGATCCAACGATTGATGGTTTTCTCATAATGATTGAAATCTTCCTCATCAAACCACAATGCAATTTCACGCTCGGCGCTTTCCGGCGAATCGGAACCGTGAACGATATTCATCGCCACATTGACGCCGTAATCGCCCCGGATCGTTCCCGGCAACGCTTCGGAAGGATTGGTTTTCCCCATCATTTGGCGGGCTGCCGCAATAATGCCGTTTCCTTGCCAAACCATCGCAAAGACCGGTCCGGAAGTAATGAAGTCCACCAACTCGCCAAAGAAGGGCTTCTCTTTATGCTCGATGTAATGTTGCTCCGCAAGCTCGCGGGATACGGTCATCAACTTGGCACCCACCAGTTGGTAACCTTTCCTCTCAAAACGGGATACGATTTCTCCGATCAATCCGCGTTGCACACCATCCGGCTTTACCATGATAAATGTTTTTTCCATTTGGTTCATCCTCCACCTTTATGTATGAACAAAAAGAAAAAAGCGTCATGAAAAATTTTAACAAGTTTAAATTGTAAACGCAACCATCCCGTCAATAAGAACGTTCAACAATGAATTCTGCAATCAGCCGGAGGGATTCCCGTTCCGTGGAGGCCGGTAATTGCTTTAAACAGTGCATCGCTTTATTCATATAGCGCTTGGACAAATCCAAGGTATATTCGATTCCCCCGCTTTCTCTGACCTGATCCAACACCTGTGAGAGGGCGACCGTTTCCCCTTGCGTGCGCAAATAAGAACGAATAGAGTTGCGCGCATCTTCATCGCCTTGGCATAACGCATAAATCACCGGCAAGGTCACGTTCCCCTGCCGCAAATCATTACCCGCCGGTTTGCCCAATGTCTTTTCATCCCCGATGAAATCCAATACATCATCCTTCAGCTGAAAAGCCATTCCCACGTAATACCCGTATGCTTTCAACCACTGAACATAGCGGGGGGAAGCCTGGCTCACGAGTGCCCCCAATTGACAACTGACCGACATGAGCAAAGCAGTTTTCCGTTTAATCCGGCGTAAATAACGGCGCAACGACAATCTTTCCGAATACAGATCCTCGATCTGGTCCATTTCCCCCAAGCAAACCAAGGTCATCGCTTTGGCCAGAATGGGATGAACCGTCTTGTCCTTCAAACCGGACAACTCCATCAAGGCCCGGGCCAAAATAAAGTCCCCGGTATACATGGCCACTTTATTGTCCCATTCCTTTTTGATGGTCGCTTGCCCCCGTCGTGTATCCGCATCGTCAATCACATCATCATGAACCAGGGTAGCCATGTGTATCAACTCCAGCGCCACGGCTACCCTTTTTAATTCTTCACGCTCATAATGACCAAACCGACCGGACAACAGCACAAACACAGGGCGCATCCGCTTGCCGCCGGCTTTGAGCAAATGTGCGGATGATTCATTGAGCACCGGCTGTCCGGTCTTGATAGCGTTTTGTAATTCTTCTTCAATCCAATCCAGATCCTTTTTGATCACATGGTAAATTTCTTGCAAATTCATCATCTTCACCCTAACACATGCCACCCCGGCAACCGGTTGGCATGCCAATTTCAAAATCCTCAATCCGGCTTTCCTTAACGAACCGGCCATTCGCCTTTACAGCCATACATCCAGAAGCATAAAGGCGAACACAACCACACTCAGAACCCCGTTCATGGTAAAAAACGCAGTGTTTAAACGGGATAAATCGTCTGCAGAAACAATGGCGTGTTCGTAAATCAGAACCCCCAATGCAATGGCTGTTCCGATCCCGAACCAGATGCCCAGGTTGGTCAGCAGCAACAGCGCAATCAATCCGACTGCCGTCCCAACGTGCATCAGTGAAGAGATCACCAATGCTTTTCTGACTCCAAAGCGCGCCGGGATGGAGTGAATTTTTTCTTTCCGGTCAAACTCGACATCCTGGCAGGCGTAAATCACATCAAATCCGCCAATCCACAGCGCCACTGTCGCAAACAAAATCAGGGAGACCCAATCGATTTGAGCGGTGGTGGCCACCCATCCCCCCAACGGGCCCAAGGCGGTGGCGATTCCCAAAAAGAAATGGCATGTCCATGTGAAACGTTTGGTATACGAATAAAACCACAGAAAAAACACGGCCACCGGCAATAAATACACGGCCAGCATATTCAACTGATAAGCCGAGAGAAAGAGCAGCGCAAACGAAACAATGACAAATCCCCATACAAAGGTGGTTGAAACCAAACCGGCCGGAATTGCCCGGTTTTTCGTGCGGGGATTTTTGGCATCGATATGCCGGTCGATCAATCGGTTCAGGGACATCGCCGCACTCCGCGCACCGACCATCGCCAACGTCACCCATCCCATTTCGGCCCAAGAAGGAAACTCCCCTCTTACTTCCAAACTTCCCAAGATTGCCCCGAGATAGGCAAAAGGCAACGCAAATATGCTGTGTTCAAACTTGATCATTTCCAACACGATTTTTAATTTGTTCCATGCATTCATCCAACCATCTTCCTTCTGTTTCTTATCCATTGATTGGTTTTTTTCCGATATGAAGAGCGGTAATGCCGCCGGTCAGCGGGTAAACCCGGATCTCTTCAAGCCCCGCCTCTTCTTTCATCAACTTCGCCAACTCTTTGTAATCGGGAAAAGGAACGAGTGATTCCGGCAGCCAGCGGTATTGCTCATAACGGCCGGCAAACCATTTTCCCAACAGCGGCAAAATCCGTTGAAAATAAAAATAATAAACCGCCCGGAATGGAGGCCACGTCGGCTTGGACAGTTCCAGGGAAACAACTTGTCCTCCCGGCTTGACAACCCGTTTCATCTCTTTTAACACTTGGACAAGATCCGGAACATTCCTCAGTGCAAAACCGATGGTGGCATGATCAAACGTATTGTCCGGAAAAGGCAGATTCATCGCATCCCCGTGCACCAGCCGGATTTGGCCGGACAAAGCTTCCTTTTCCACTTTCTTTTTGCCGACATCCAACATTTTTTCACTGAAATCCAGTCCGACAATTTCCCCGGTCCCGGATGCGCGGGCCAGGGAAATTGTCCAGTCACATGTCCCGCAACAGACGTCAATGGCTGTTTCGCCCGGTTTCACTTTCATTTTTTTCATGGCAAACTTGCGCCAGACTTTATGCATGCGAAAACTCAGCAACGTATTCATCCGGTCATAATCTTTGGCGATATTTTCAAACACCTGATGGACAAACCGGGATTTCGCTTCGCCTTCCCGTGTCAAGATTCATCACTCGCTTTCGATACAGCCGTATCTGTCTCCGGCAGTTGATGGATTAAGAATGTCAAGAAAGGATCCCCGGCTTGGCGGCCTGCCTCCTGAAGAAACTCCACTCTTTGCCGCAGTTCATTCGTCCACACCTCATGTTGATGCAGCCGGGAATCAGCGGTTTGCGTCGTTTCATAAAGAACGACCAACGCTTTTGCAATCTGAACCTTCAAGTTTTCTTCAACATGAAAAAAGTCGGCGAGCGCCGTAACCCATGCTGTTGCAATTTTTTCAAAGTAAAACCAGACTTTTTCCACGTCCGGATCCTTTTTGTCATGAAGCAGAGAATGCAAAGACATTTTCCATTCATTCACCCGGCAAGTCACACCGGCCAGACAACGGATCCCTTCGGTTTCATGCCAGCCGGCCAGATGCCAATAAAACAAGCTGCTGTAATGATCCCCGGCTAAAACCGTCAGCTGCTGTTTTTGCTCGTTTTCGGAATCCGGGGAAGCGACCGCCACGCGTTCATGCATATCCGTTCCCATTTTCACCAATGTGGTTGCCAGAATGTACAAGTCCGCCCTTTTTTTGTCCACAGCCAGATCGCCGAGCAACCACTGTAAAACTTGGACAAAAAAAACTGGGACTTCCGCTTCCCCGATTATTTTGCGTACATATTTGTGATTTGCATCATTTTGAATTTGTGTAATCAACTGATTTAATGATTCATTATGTATGAATGCCATAAACAAAGTTCCCCCATTGAGGTAGTTCAAACACTGCGAATAGTATACCATACTTTTTTGGTGGATAGGCATTCTTCCAAGGTTTTCCCCTCATCACGGGAACGGGAAGAAAACCGGGTCATTTCAAACACACCCTCCAAAATCTCCTGATCCGACAACGCTTTCATCGGTGCTTTCTGCAACGCCGGCAAATCTTCTTTTCCGGCTTCCACAAAGTAACTTTCACCGGGTCTGAAATGCACAAGAACTTCCACCCGGTTGATATTTTCGACTTGCTCCAGCATCGGACAAATCAACCGCACCATCTCATGCTCCATTTCCGGTTTGGTCTGTCTGAAAGCAGTGAGCTCCAAATAAACGTTTTGCTGACGAAGGTCGGCCCGTTGAATCGTCAACTTGATCTGCCGGCTCACCAAATAGTCCACTAAATTTTCGTTGGTCAACCGATGAACTTTTTCCTCTTTAAAAACCGGTTTTGTCGGCGGGTTGTCGGGAAACAACGTCCGGCTGCACATCCAGGAAATCATCAGCGCTAAAACCGTGGACAACAAAACCGCAGCAAACCATCGGACCAGAAAACTTCTCACCCTTGTTTCCCCCTTTGATCTCCCTGATTTTATTTTATAAACAACAAGGGGGAAACATGCCTTGGGCAACAAGACCTCTACTCATCCGTCTCGATTGTTCCGAAACTGGTCATGACCGTTGCCTTTCCGCGAACTTTAATGGCGGAGGTGTTCTCCGTGAATTGTGCAATCATCACTTCGCCCCGGTCCAACTTTTCTGAATGATGAAAACGGGTGTCTCTTCCCCGGGTCAATCCGATTACATTCACCCCGTTCTCTTTGGCTTTGATAATCACATAATCACCTGAAGTTTCCTTCAATGCAAATCCCTCCTTGAGAAAATCAACTTTATTTTACCACGGTTTCATCCTTGCCATGACAATAAAAGAGACTCTCCCATGAGGAAGAGTCTCGTTGTTGGTCGGGCTAGCCAGATTTGAACTGACGACCTCTTGCGCCCCATGCAAGCGCGCTACCAAACTGCGCCATAGCCCGTCATATAATTCATATTGTCTCTCAGTGACAACTAAGATTATATAACGGGTTTTATACAGTGTCAAGAGGTTTTTTTCATTATTTTAAACCAATCAAACTCATGGCTTCGGCACGGGCAGCCGAATCTTCTGCAAACACTCCCCTGACGGCCGAGGTGACGGTTTTGGAACCCGGTTTTTTAACCCCCCGCATGGTCATGCACATATGTTCTGCTTCGATGACGACAATCACACCATACGGATCCAACGACTCCACAATGGAATCGGCCACCGTCGAAGTAATCCGTTCTTGCAATTGGGGTCTTCTGGCTACCGTTTCAACTGCGCGGGCCAACTTGCTGAGCCCGGTCACTCTTCCTCCGCGCGGGATATAACCAATATGGGCTTTCCCGAAAAACGGAACCAAATGATGCTCACAAGTGGAGAAAAAAGGAATGTCTTTCACCAAGACGAGTTCCTCGTGATCTTCACTAAAAACCACGGAAAATTGATCCTTCGGATCTTTGTTTAATCCCGAAAAAATCTCTTCATACATCCGTGCCACACGTTTTGGGGTATCTAATAAACCTTCACGGTTTGGATCTTCGCCGACAGCTTCTAAAATCATGCGTACCGCTTCTTCAATCTTGCGATGGTCTACCATTTATGTTCCTCCATCCAAAAACAAATTCCTGTACAATAAGTATTATACCAATAGAAACAAGGAACATTATATCATATTATAAAAAAACAAAAAGACCTCGAAGAAACGAGGTCTTTTTGGCAGGTTATGTAGTCCCAGCAATCATTACTTATTGACTTCTTCGCGCAATTGTTTACCTGCTTTGAAAGAAACACTTTTGCGAGCCGGAATGATCATTTCTTCACCGGTGCGCGGATTACGCCCTTTGCGCTCAGGCTTATCTTTCACTTCAAAGTTTCCGAATCCAATCAGTTGCACTTTTTCTCCTTCACGCAATGCTCCGGCAATGGCTTCCAATACAGCTTCAACCGATTTCGAAGCATCTTTTTTCGTCATTTCAGTAGCCTCTGCTACTTTATTGATCAGATCGGTTTTGTTCATATTCGCACCTCCGTTTACGAATCCAACACTCTTGCCATACAACCGGCAAATGAGTGGATTTGCGTGGGACAATCCTATACTAATATAGACAAATCGTAAGTTCAAGAGAATCTTTGCGATTTTCCCGGATAACAATAAAAAAAGCGCTGAAAACGCGCTTTTCATATGATTTATAATATAATGGCAATTAATCCCCCGGAACCCTCATTAATGATCCGCTCGAGTGTCTCCTGCAATTTATAGCGGGCATTTTCCGGCATCATGGACAGTTTGGCCTGAATGCCTTCCCGGACGATAGAATTCAGGGAACGGCCAAAGATGTCGGAATTCCAGATTTGCAACGGGTCTTTCTCAAAATCGCGCATCAGGTAATTGACCAGCTCTTCACTCTGTTTTTCCGAACCGATGATGGGCGCAAATTCGGAAGTCACGTTCACCCGGATCATATGGATCGAAGGTGCGGTTGCTTTCAAACGGACTCCAAAGCGGCTTCCCTGTTTGATCAATTCGGGTTCATCCAATGTCATTTCCTCGATTGCAGGGGCTGCCACGCCATAGCCGGTCGTACGCACCATTTTTAATGCATCTGCCACTTTGTCATATTCCCGCTTGGCAATGCTGAACTCCTGCATCAATTCCAACAGGTGATCCCGACCGCGAATTTCAACGCCGACCACTTCCTGCAACACCTGGTCATACAGATCATCCGGGGCATACAGATCAATTTCGGCAACGCCTTGCCCCATATCCATTCCGGACAGAGATGCTTTGTCAATGAAATCATATTGATAAAACTGTCCCACCACCCGGTCCACATCCCGGAGCCTTTTAATGTCTTTGACCGTTTCGCGCACGGACTCTTCAAAACTTTGCCGCAACCAATGATCTTCTTCAAGAACCATGACCCAGCTCGGGAGATTGACATTGACTTCATGCACCGGGAATTCATAAAGCACTTCCTTCATAATGCCCAAAATATCTTCTTCACTCATCGTGGCCACACTGACAGCCAGAACGGGGATGTCATATTTTTCTGCAAGTTCGCCCCTTAAAGCCTGGGTTTGTTCACTGTACGGCTGGGTTGAATTCAAGATCAGGATAAACGGTTTCCCCACTTCCTTCAGTTCTTCGATGACACGCTCTTCCACTTCTTCATAAGACTCCCGGGCCAAATCGGTGATACTGCCATCACTGGTGATTACAATGCCAACCGTTGAATGCTCCTGAATCACTTTCCGGGTGCCCACTTCCGCCGCTTCCTGAAACGGAATCGGCTCTTCAAACCACGGGGTGCTGATCATCCTCGGCCCGTTTTCATCCTCATAACCTTTGGCGCCCTCTATGGCATAGCCCACACAATCCACCAAACGAATATTGACATCCAATCCTTCGTCCACATGGATCTGAATCGCCTGATTGGGCACAAATTTCGGCTCGATGGTTGTGATGGTACGTCCTGCACCGCTGTGCGGCAACTCATCCGTCGCTCTCACTCTTTCAGCTTCATCTTCAATGTTTGGGATGACAACCTGTTCCATGAACCGCTTGATAAATGTTGATTTACCGGTGCGCACCGCACCGACCACACCCAGGTAAATATCTCCTCCTGTTCTCTCTGCAATATCTTTCAGGATATCTACTTTTTCCACGAAATTCCCTCCTCCAGAACTTAAACATCACATGCTGGTCTTGTCGCCGGTGCGAAGGCAACCCCTCCCTCCGGAACCTTCCTTGGACACTACTAATATATGAATGCTTCGCTCCAATATGATTCTTTGGGTAAAAAAATAGAGCTCTCTTTTTGCAAGAAGCTCTAAGATGAACGGGATGACAAGCGGTCTTTGTGACGGGAAGAGGTTACTTTCGTCCGGAATGCGGATATTTTCACAGACCCCGACAACCTTCCCAACAAGAAAACCGACGGGATCGCCAAAAGGTGAAGCAAAAGCAGTTCCATGGGACTTCACTCCTCGGGCCCAAAGTTCTTCCGCTTGTTTTCATCCTTATTCAAAGAAAAAACAGTTATTCATTTTTTGCTGTGGCTTTCCTCATCCACCGGCAACAACCAAGGTTCGTTCCCCTTCATTTGGATCTTCGGGGAAAATGCGGGGACAAAAAGTGCATCTTCGGATAACCACAGGCGCAAATCCGTCTCTTCATCCGGTTTCTCTTTCGCATTTTGCCATTTTTTCATCACTTCTGTCCGGTAATCGAGATAAACTTTTCCTTGCCCGTTGACCACCAAAGGCAGGTTTTCCCCGGAATAAGGGCTGGGCACCTCCACGGGGTCCATACGCAGTTTTTGGAAATCGACGGTGTAAAATGGCCCGTTGATTTTCTCTTTGACCGGTAAAGAATGATGTTGTTTCACATAGCTGTTCACTTCAGCTTGGACTTTCATGACCGCATCATTGACGCGAAGGTCAAATAAGCGGACTTTGGGATCCTTTTCCACATCGACCAGAACAAACAAAAAATATCCGCCCTTTTCAAATGCCGATGGCGGGATATTCCCCAAAATCCCTTTCAGCTCTTCAAAGTTCACCTTGTACTTGGTCGTTAATTTTTCGTCCTCTTCTGTATACTTAAATGGCAAAACCCGGTTTTCCCGGTAATAGGCATCGACCGCCCCCTGCACTTGCGCCACTTGTTCCGGAAGCCGGTCGAGCTGCATCCGTTCCTCCTCCGGATACATACAACCGGCCGCAAGAAGCAGAACAAGGCTGAACATCCCGGGTAACCACTTTTTGAACCGCAAAACCATCCCTCCTCACGTAAACATTCGAATCACAAAGAGCACAACCACCAACAGGAGCAAGAAGGAAACGGTTGAAAAAATCATACTCACCCAGGCCCTTTTTTGTTGCCGTCCGATGGCCACCAAGATATTGATCAGCACCAATAAAAACAAGACAATCATTAAGTCCAATCTTTCCACACTTCCTTTTTCGTTTTCACCGGGATGGGTGAAATCCGCACCGGCCCAGGGGATCACAGGACATCTGCCTCAATACATTCGCCTGCCCTGTGCATAAGATAAATGGACATTAGCCTGAAATGGAGGAAGCCAACATGAGTAACCAACGAAATCGACCAAATGCTTCTCGCAAAAAGAGAAGAAAAAAAGTGACTTCCCCGGCAAAACCGGTTCAGCCGCCCGGCAAAGCGAAGCCGGAACCGCTGCCCCCCATGACATCCGAACATATCGCAAAAGTTCTGAGCGGATTTATGACCTTGCGTTCAACCATCCAAGACTTGAGCAAGTCCATCCAAAAGCTTGAAAACATCATGGATTCGGCATACAAAATTTTCGAATTGTCCAATCAGATGAAATCCGCCCAGCAAGCGTTTCCGTCACAACGCGCTTTTCCCATGCTTCCCCCGCCGGATCGGGAACACACCCCTTCTTTGCCAAGGGAAGAAGACATCCCGGTCATTGATTGGCCGGACGAAAAAAAAGCGGATCCCCCATCCCTCTTTTCATCCATCAGCATCGGCCAAATTCTTGAACTGTTACAATCTCCGTGGATTCAAAGAATGATTGCACAACTGTTCCGTCCCAAAACAGCTTCCACTTCTTCTTATTCCCAAATCAAACGAAAACAGGGGTAATGCTTATCAGGCATTACCCCTGTTTCTTGTACCCTGCTTCTCCTGACCAATCTGATTCCCTGTCCTTGTATCAGTGCTCAAGTTTTGTGGATATTGGTTGAAGCTATTACAGAGTATGAAATCACCGAAAAGCTTGCAACAGGGAAAAAGCCCAAATATCATTTTACCAACCTTGGACGATTTCTTCCAGTTCTTTTGTCCGTCCACGCTCCATCAATTCTTTTACGGCTTGTCTAGGTTCTTTGTTCTCAAAAAGCACCAAATACAGTTGTTCATTGATGGGCATTTCCACATTGTATCGCTTCTTTAAAGCATGGGCGGCACGGGTGGTTTTCACCCCTTCGACAACCATTCCCATCTCCTTAAGAACCTCATCCAACTTTTTGCCTTGGCTCAGCATATTGCCTGCCCGGAAATTCCGGCTGTGCTTGCTGGTGCAAGTCACAAACAAGTCCCCGACTCCGGCGAGGCCGGCAAAGGTAATGGGCTCGGCTCCCATCGCGGAACCTAGGCGGGCAATTTCGGCCAATCCGCGGGTCATCAGTGCGGCTTTGGCATTATCCCCGAATTGAAGCCCATCAGCCAAGCCGGAAGCGAGAGCGATCACGTTTTTCAGCGCCCCGCCCACTTCGACACCCACCACGTCCGGATTGGTGTAGACACGAAAATAATGGTTCATAAACAAGGTTTGGACCTTTTCCGCAGCCGGTAATCCGGAGGATGCAACAACAACGGTCGTCGGACACTTTCGAATCACTTCTTCCGCATGGCTGGGACCGGATAATACGACCAGCCGATCCCGGAACGACTCGCCCAGTTCTTCCAGCAAAACCTCCGACATTCGCTTCCACGAATCCAATTCGAAACCTTTTGTCGCATGCACAACGAGTGCATCCGGAGGCAGATACGGCTTCACTTTTCCGGCCACTTCCCTCATCGTGTGCGAAGGCACCACAAAAACGACGATGTCCCGCCCCTTCAGGCACTCAGCCAGCGAAGGGGAGGCAAAAAGCGATTCCGGAAGTTTCACCCCCGGCAAATATTTCTCATTGGTGTGAGATTGGTTGATTTCATTTGCCTGCTCATCCCTGCGGGCCCATATCTTCACATCATGGCCATTTTCCACAAGAACCGATGCCAGAGCGCTTCCCCAACTCCCTGCACCCAGCACTGCTATTCGTTGTTTCATGCCTTCTCTCCTCTGAATGAGATCTTCCGTTCTTTTCCGCGAATCAAATTACGAATGTTCTCCCGGTGGCGCCAAACGGACATCACCGTGATAATGAGCATCAGCCCGATCAAGCCCCCGGAATAATCCAGGATCCACATCATAACCGGGATAAAGAGGGCCAAAACCAGAGACCCCAATGAAACATAACGGGTAATAACAATAAACAAAATCGCCAAAATCCCGGAAACGAGGGTGGCGCCAAAAAAACAGGTGGCTGTCACCCCGACCATGGTGGCGATCCCTTTTCCTCCCCGAAAACGAAGAAACACTGGCCAGTTATGGCCGACAATGGCCGCAATCCCGCAAACAACCATCCATACCGGGTCTCCGTGAGACAACCAGTGACCCAGTCCCACCGCCGCCACTCCCTTGACGGCATCAAGGACAAAGACGGCCGCCGCAGGTCCTGCGCCAAGAACACGCAACGTGTTTGTCGCCCCGGCATTCCCGCTTCCATATTCCCGAATATCCACGCCTTTTAACCAGCGTGTAAACAAATAACTGAAACTGATCGACCCCAGTAAATAGGAGATCAATAAAGATATCCCCCAACTGAACAACATATTCTCCTCTCTCTCCCTGCTTGTGATTATCAACTTTTCTTTCTTAATTTTATTTTAAGAGGCGTGCCATGGAAAGGAAATGCCTGTCGCAATTGATTTTCCAAATATCGGAGATAACTGAAATGAGCGATCTCCGGATCGTTGACGAAAAACACAATTGTCGGCGGTTTCACGGCGACCTGCGTAATGTAGTGAACCCGGAAGCGGCGTCCCCTGTCGGAAGGAGGCGGTGTCGTCGCCATCGCATCTTGAATCACTTGGTTTAATACGGATGTGGGGATGCGCATCGCATGCTGTTCCGCCACTTCGCCCACGGTTGGCAAAATCTTTTGAATCCGTTTGCCTGTTTTGGCAGAAACAAATAAGATGGGGGCATAGTGCATAAACTGGAATGAATCACGAATTTTTTGCTCAAATTTATGCATTGTTTTTTCGTCTTTCTCAACCGCATCCCACTTGTTGACGATGAAAATGGCCGCTCTTCCCGCTTCATGTGCAAACCCGGCGATTTTTTTATCCTGTTCCGCTATCCCCCGTTCGCCATCAATGACAATCAGACAGACATCGGAACGCTCAATCGCCCGCATCGCCCGGATGACACTGTATTTCTCCACGGACTCATAAACTTTTCCGCGTTTGCGGATCCCCGCGGTATCAATCAGCACATACGACTGCCCGTCATACTCAAAAGGCGTGTCCACCGCATCGCGGGTGGTTCCGGCTTCCGGGCTCACTATCACCCGCTCTTCCCCCAAAATCGCATTGACGAGGGATGATTTCCCTACATTGGGCCGGCCGATGAGCGCTACCCGGATCGTGTCCTCGTCATACTCTTCTTCTTCTTTGTCCGGAAAAAGAGAAACAACGGTATCCAGCATGTCCCCGGTACCCGTGCCATGAATCGAAGAGACCGGGATCACATGTTCAAATCCCAACCGGTAAAACTCGTACACGCCTTCAATATGTTTGACATCATCAATTTTATTCACCATCAAAACAACCGGCTTTTTGGACCGGTGCAACCAACGGGAAACTTCTTCATCCGTTGCGGTGATTCCTTGCCGGCCGTCCGTGACGAAAATAATCACATCGGCTTCTTCAATCGCCAGTTCGGCCTGATTTCGAATATGTTTAAGGATCCCGTCTTTTTCATCAAATTCTATTCCGCCTGTATCAATCAAATGAAACTCGCGACCATTCCATTCCGTGCGGGAGTAAATCCGGTCACGGGTGATTCCCGGCTGATCTTCCACAATCGCAATCCGCTCTCCCGCCAAGCGGTTGAAAATAGTCGATTTGCCCACATTGGGCCTTCCAACGATCGCAACAACAGGTAAACTCATACAAAATCCTCGCTTTTCCATTTTCCAATCATTATATTAAGACATACCTAATCTTATCGATAAATATTTTTTAAGGCAAGCTCTTCTCATCCGGTTTTGATGTTCTTTCAAAGCTTTGGCAGAGACAGGCGTTTTTTGGATATTCGTGAACGAAAATGCTTTTCCAAAATATGAGCGAACAAAATGCCGGTCAAAGACAGCCATAACACATCCATAAAAACATCAGACCCCAAAACGACCGGGGCGAATCCATCCTGATGAAAATAAAGAATCCAAATATACAAGGTCATCAAACTCATGCCCGCAAACCAGATCCGCTCCGGGAGACGGGGAGAAATCAAAAGCGAAAACAGGATTACTCCCAAAAACAACATGATTCGAAAAGGTGGATAAGTCCAGTCGGCATGGGCATGGAGCCATTCATGCCCTAAAAGGAACAAGGTGCCTGCACAAAAGGAACTGCTGAGTAAAGTCATGAGGATATCCGGTGAAAATTTGCTGACGAAATAAATAAATATAAGAAGAAAAGCAATCCATGCGGGATGTATATACAAATACTCATGAACCATCCAAGGTTGACATAAACTGAACAAAGACAAGGTCCACAACACCCATTGGATGTTGGTGCGGGTCGATTCAAACGCTTCCATCCAATGTGACAACCATCCGGTGCCATATAAAATCAACAAGCTCCACGAACAAAGGAAGGCCGCAATCCTGTTCACCTTCTTTCTAAATCTTTTTATATATTTTTTGTAGAAAAAACTTTTCTTAAGCATACAAAAACCAGCCAACTTTTGGCTGGTTTAAACATCCTGTGTTTTTATTTTAAGTTGCGCAATTCCGGATAAACATCACCCAAGGTCACATTCAAACCGGAGGATTGTTGCAATTTGTTCTCTTCTTTTTCTTTTACTTCTTTTTTCGGTTCTTTCGGTTCCACTTCTTTCATGCTTAAGCTGATCCGTTTTTGATCCGGAAGGATATCGAGCACTTTAACTTCCACTTCTTGTCCTTCTTCCAAAACCTCCGCCGGTGTTTCCACATGACGGTGGGAGATTTGGGAAACATGAACCAATCCTTCCACTCCCGGGTAAACTTCAACAAACGCACCAAACGAGACGAGGCGTTTCACTTTTCCTTTCACAATGTCCCCGGCGCTGATTTCTTTGGCCACCTTTTCCCAAGGGCTTTCCAGGGTTTCTTTGATGCTGAGGCTGATTCTTTCTTCTTCCTGGTTGACTTTCAGGACTTTCACCTGCACCTTGTCGCCTTCCTTCAACACATCGGCCGGATGCTCCACGCGGTGCCAGGCGATTTCGGATACATGAACCAGACCGTCCACACCGCCAATATCCACAAATGCCCCGAAGTCGGTTAAACGTTGTACGATTCCTTCCAGCACTTGTCCTTCTTCCAGCTGGCTCAAGCGTTCTTTTTTGCGACGCTCTTGTTCTTCTTCCAATACGGCCTTGTGTGATAAAATCAGCTTGTTTTTCTCAGGATCCAATTCCACCACTTTTAATGTCAGTTCACGACCTTTGTAATCGGAGAAGTCTTCGACAAAGTGTTGTTCAACATGCGAAGCCGGGATAAAACCGCGAACGCCCACATCCACAACCAAGCCGCCTTTGACAATGTCATGAACTTTTGCCGTCAGCGTTTCGCCTGTTTCAAATTTTTGTTGCAACTCTGCCCACGCTTTTTCGGCATCGACTTCCTTTTTGGAGACAATCAATTTTCCTTCGTCTTCTTTAATGCGAAGCACTTTGACCGTGACTTCGTCTCCTTCCGACAAGACATCGGAAACTTTATCCACATGCAAACTAGACAATTCGGAAATGGGTAAAATGGATTCGAATTTATAACCTGTATCAACCAATGCTTGATTGTCTTCCACTTTCACGACTTTGCCTGTTACAACGTCGCCCACTTCTAAATTTTGAACTTCAGCCAACTCAGATTTCATCTCTTCTGCCATCACGAGCCCTCCTCATCATTGCCAGACGCAATCAAAACTATTTTTTATAAAAGAAAGATCAGATTTGAAAAGGTGAGCCTCTGAGTTTCCTCACCTTTTCGATGATCTTCATTCCCTGTTTTCATTTTGCATCGAACGGATTTCTTCCATCACTCGTTCCGTCAATTGTTTCGCCGTTTTCATGTTTGCTTTTTCCTGTAAATACGGCGTGATGTCAATGGGGGGACCATAGGTGATCTTGACCGGACGAAACAACCGGTAAGGTCCGGTGATGTTGACCGGCACAATAGGTGCTTTCCCCTTCAGGGCAACCAATGCGGCACCCACATGAAAATCCAACAGCTCCCCTGATTTGGAGCGGGTCCCCTCCGGAAAAATCCCCACGACTTTTCCGTCTTTAAGGAGTTGAATGGCTGTTTTCAACGATTTCAAATCCCCGGCTCCGCGCTTGACGGGAAAAGCCCCGAAACGGTGGATCAAACCACTCAGAACCGGAATGCGAAACAACTCCTCCTTGGCCATAAAATAAACCTGACGCGTCGTGGTGATCCCCACTAAAGGCGGATCCAAATTACTGATATGATTGGAACATAAGACCACAGGACCCTCTTTGGGAATATGCCCTTCCCCCTCAGACTTGAAGGGATAGAGCAAAGCCATCAAAAATCGAACAATGGCACGTGAAACACGGTATAACATATCTTACTCCTCATCGTTTAATTTGTTACGACAAAGTTGAAGGATCTTTTCGACAACTTCCGAAACCGGGCAATCCGTCGTATCCACCAACACCGCATCCTCTGCCTTTTTTAACGGGGCGATTTCCCTCATGCGGTCGTTTTCATCGCGTTTCGCCAGTTCCGCTTTCAATTGTTCGAAATCCACTTCGATCCCTTTTGCTTTCATCTCCCGGTATCGACGCATGGCCCTTTCTTCAATGGACGCCGTCAAAAACACTTTTACATCGGCATGCGGCAACACATGCGATCCGATATCCCGTCCGTCCATCACAACACTCCGGCCTTCGGCGATCCGTTGTTGGATGTTTACCAGGATGCGGCGAACCCCGGGCATTTTTGCAATGTTTGACGCAAGTTGCGACACTTCGGAAGTGCGAAGTTCATCTTTTAAGGGCTGTCCGTCGACACAGATTCCATCCGGATGCAGATCGATTTGAACCGATTCCGCAAGCTGAGTCATCGCTTCCTCATCTTCCGGATCAATCTGGTTCTGAAGCGCTTTCCATGCAATTGCCCGATACATGGCTCCTGTATCCACATAAGTTATTCCAAGGCGCTTTGCCACTTGGCGCGCCACTGTGCTTTTTCCGGCACCTGCCGGACCGTCAATTGCCACTGAAATCCTACTCATTGATTCTGTTAATCCTCCCTGAAAGTCGGGATGAAAATGATAAGAGCAGGCGTAGCCTGCTCGATTGGAAATACTTTATTCGATTCAAGTAAATTCCTCTCGACAAACTAAAACGCAACTGCTACCTGATCATATCAACTATGTATTTCCTTTTTAAGTAAAAACATGAAATTCGAGCGAATGACATCGCGCATCACGATAAAGGAAACCTGTTAAAAGAATAACATAATTTAGTCATAGTTGCAATGAAAACAATTAAATGAGCCGATCTTATTATATCGGCCCATTTAAAAGTTTAAACAAAAAATTAAATCTGATCGGCGTCTGCTTTTTCAATCCGCTCCACGTACTCTTCCTCGCCGGTTTTGGCATTTAAGAAGACGCGATACTGATTGTCTTTGATGGTACCCAAAAACTCATGGCACAATACCGGCTGCCCGTTTTGGTTATAAATCACCGCAAGCCCGTTCTTCTGCACTTTCAAATACGGACTCAGTTTTTTCCTGGCCTCTTCCACCGTCAATTCCGGTTTGGTATCGACCACTTTGAATTGATTAAACACATATTCATCAGCCTGCAGCCCCATGATTTCCCCGTTATCCAACGCCACTTTGACGGCGAGGGTTTGCGGATAAATCATCACTCCGTTCAGCCGGCGGACAAACGTATATGACAAAATGTTGGCCGTTTCATCGTAGGCAACCGGTTCCATGTCCGGATAACCGATCCGTTCCAAAAACTGTTCCGCTTTTCTCAGCGCTTGCTCAGAAGAAATTTGTTTCTTTTTCACCGGCCGGTCAAACACCATCCATACCAGATGGCCTCCTTTGGTGGTCATTTCCGTGTAAACATCGGTGTTACCGGCTCCCTTGTAACGGACACTGTATGTCTCAAAATCTCCGTTTTTGTTTTTCGCCACTTCCATGCCTTTGGTTGTTTTTTTGCCAAAGGCTTTTGCGACAATTTCCCTTGCTTCTTGCGGTGTGATCTTCTTGCCGGAAATTTGATTGGCACGCTCTCTTTCCCGTACTTCCATATTATTCACAGCGGGTCCCCAATCCACTTCCGGGAACTCTTTCACTTTCTGATTCACCAACTTAAAGCCGTCAATAATGGTGCTGTCCATTTTCTTGTCTTCAGTGGCGATCGCCAGTTCGACATCCATCCAGCGCAAGTTGTTGTCCAATACCTTATGTTGCACATTTTGCAACTCATGGGTGATATTTTTGGATTGATTATAAAGTTCTTGCAGTGTGTTCCATTCTTTTTCACTCAAAGGCTCCTTGTTAAAATCGCGAATTCCGACTTGGTAGGCAAAACGCCCTACTTTTGCCAAATATTTTTCAGCCTGGTCAAAAGGAACCAACGTGAGCGGCAATTGTCCGATATCGTTTTGTGCCGCATAGGCCAGTCTCCACACATTGGTCATTGAGGTTGCCAACTGCTTGGGGGATTTCATTGCCAGCGACTTTCCCAATTCCCCGTGCAGACGGTCCAAATTCTCGTTCAAATCATGGAAAGCCCGTTGATAGGAGTTTTCCGCTTTAATCAAAACGGCATTTTTGTCTTGATATTCCTGGTATCCCCAGGCTGCTGTCCCCACCAGGGCCACCAAGGTAATCGGAAACAAAATGGCCGCCACTCTTTTGTACATGAGATCACATCCCCTTTAATCACAGAAAATATGTTTTCCGATTTTCTTTTTTTGCGGACGGGACCAGATCCATTTGGAGGTGGCTGTTTCCGGATTGAAATAATAAACCGCCCCTTCCGCCGGATCCCATCCGTTTATGGCATCCATCACCGCTTTGCGGGCTGTTTCATCCGGTTCCATCCAAATCTGTCCATCCGCCACGGCGGTAAAAGCCCCCGGTTGAAAAATGATCCCGGAGACGGTATCGGGAAAACTTTCACTTTCCAAGCGGTTTAAAATAACCGCGGCGATGGCGACCTGTCCAATATAGGGCTCGCCACGCGCTTCACCGTAAACCGCCTGGCTCAACAGCCGGATTTCATTTTCACTGAATCCTCCACTCGATTTTCCGGCATTTGCCGCATGAACCTGTCCCCGGTCTGCAGAAACCGTACAAACCATCATCAGGATCAGACAAAACCAAACGCTGATCGACACAAACCTTTTCACCGTTTCTTCCTCCGTTTTTCATTTCTTCCAGTAGTTTGAACGGCCAGCCGGTGATTTATGCAATAAGAAAAGAGAGCCATTCGAGCTCTCTTTTTTCAACCGGTTCTTTATTTGTCATCCAATGAGGTATAATCAATTTCAAAATCCGAATCATTATCGCACAAGCATTTCTTAAAGCCTGTCTGCACTTGCCCCTTTTTCATCCTGCCTTTTAAAATAAACCGTTCGCCACATTGATTGCATTGGATTCTGACCATGTATCTTTCGTTTTCCTTCATTCTTTCACCATCCAAACCACTTGATAATCCTATTATTGACAGGGAATACTGGATTCCATACGATAGATTTGGTGTAAGCCGCAAACACGGACGGATGGAAAGGATGTGAACCGCTTGGATCAAAAAGTGGTTGTGATCACAACCGGAGGAACCATCGCCATGTCTCAATCCGATGAGACCGAAGGCGTCAAACCGGAAGATCCGGCAGCATTACAGGACACACTGCCGTTATTGAACAAATATGCAAAAGTGGAAATGGACCATTTCCTGAACCTGCCCAGCCCCCATATCACGCCGGCCATCATGGCTCAAATCGCCGGGCGGGCCAAACACTTCCTGGATCAAAATAACGTGGCGGGGGTCGTCATCACCCACGGAACGGATACCCTGGAAGAAACCGCATACTTCTTGAGTTTGGTCCTTCCCCAAGATAAGCCGGTTGTCATCACGGGTGCCATGCGAAGCCAAAACGAACTGGGTGCCGACGGCCCGTACAATTTGGTCAACGCCGTTCGCGTCGCCTCTAACGAAACAGCCAAAGGCATGGGAACCCTTGTGGTGTTTAATGATGAAATTCATTCCCCCAAAACGGTGACCAAAACGCACACAAGCAATGTTGCAACTTTTCAATCCCCGGGATTGGGCCCTCTTGGCATGATCACAAAAAAAGAAATTTTGTTCCAACGGCAAGCGATCAGTGAAAAACAACTGCCGTTAAAACCCCCGGCGCATCAAGTCGCTCTCATCAAGGCGGTCTCCGGAATGGACAGCTCCTTGATCGAGTGGTCGATTCACCAGGAAATGGACGGGCTGGTCATCGAAGCATTGGGACAAGGCAACCTTCCTCCCATGATGTTACCCGGAATCCGAAAAGCACTTTCCCGCAACATGCCGGTCGTGCTGGTTTCCCGGTGCTTTAACGGAGTGGTGCTCGACACTTATGAATACGAAGGGGGCGGAAAACAATTAAAAGAGATGGGGCTTTTGTTCTGCAACGGGATCAACGGGCCCAAAGCACGGATCAAACTGATGCTGGCCCTTCAACAAACAACCGATCTCAAAGAACTGGAGCCTTACTTTCAAATGTAAAAAAGGCCACATCGTGGTTTCAAAAGGAAAGCGGAGGGGCCTCCCTCCTGAAACCACCACACATGCCTTCATTACACTTTGAATTTCTTCTTCAAATCCTCGGCAATGAACCGTCCGTGGTGTCTTCCGTTTTCAATAAAGATTTTGGTGGAATCATGACCGGTTGTGACCACCCCGGCCAGATAAAATCCGGGCACCGTTGATTCCATCGCTTCGGATAAAACGGGAACACCGGTTTTTGGATTCACTTCCCCTCCCAATCTTTTCAAAAATGTGAGATCGGGCCGGTATCCGGTCATCGCAAACACCACATCAGCCGGAATGGCCATTTTCTCCCCGTTTTTTCGAATCACCACGGAATTTGGCAAAATTTCTTCCACTTCCGATTCCCAAAACATCTCTATGCGTTTCTTTTCAATCGCAGTTTCAATCACCGGGCGCACCCAGGCTTTCACACTGTCGTGAAAAGCTCTTTTGCGGTAAACCATGGTCACCTTGGCTCCGGTATAGTAAAGCTCCAAGGCCACATCAATGGCTGAATTGCGGCCTCCGATGACAACCGCTTTTTGGTCGGCATAGGGATGGGCATCACGAAAATAATGATGGACATGCGGCAACTCTTCACCCGGTATTCCCATCCGCTGGGGATTATCATAATAGCCTGTTGCCAGCACCACCGCTTTCGCCTCGTAACGATGTTGTTCCTCTCTTTTTCGGGTTCGGACCACAAATGCATCCCCGTTCTTTTCAATGTCCAAAACTTCTTCATAAGTATGGATATTTAACTGAAAATATCTGGCCACGGTCCGGTAATAAGCCAACGCCTCGGCGCGGGTCGGTTTTTCATTTATAGTGGTAAAAGGAATTCCCCCGATTTCCAGATTGTCAGCGGAACTGAAAAAAGTCATGGATAACGGATAATGATAAATGGAATTCACCAGACACCCCTTTTCGATGATAAGCGGATCAAATCCTTCCTTCTTCAGTTCAATGCCGGCAGAAATTCCGCAGGGTCCGGCTCCGACAATAATAACATCTGCCAAGTGAACCACCTCCAAAATACATGCAAAAGAAGAACACCCCGCAAAGGGTGTTCTCCAAGTCTTTTATTATACTATACCCAGCCACGAAAACGCGATGCTTCCGCCATATTTCTCACGCCGACCATATAAGCGGCCAAACGCATATCCACATTTCGTGTTTGAGCCGTGCGATATACATTCTCAAACGCTTTCACCATGATTTTTTCCAATTTTTCCTCGACTTCTTCTTCCGTCCAATAATAGCCCTGGTTGTTTTGCACCCATTCAAAATAAGAAACCGTCACACCGCCGGCACTGGCAAGCACATCCGGCACCAACAAAACTCCGCGATCATTCAGGATTTTGGTCGCTTCCAAGGTCGTCGGACCGTTGGCGGCTTCCACCACGATATCCGCCTTGATCCGGTGTGCATTTTTGGCGGTGATTTGATTTCCGACCGCGGCAGGCACCAGGATGTCACAATCCAGCTCCAGCAATTCCTGGTTGGTTATCGTGTCTTTGAACAGATTGGTCACGGTGCCAAATGAATCGCGGCGATCCAGGAGATATTCAATATCCAATCCGTCCGGATCATAAAGGGCTCCATAAGCATCGGAAATCCCGATCACCGTGGCACCGGAATCATGCATGAATTTGGCCAAATAACTGCCCGCATTTCCAAATCCCTGAATCACAACCCGTGCAGTTTTGAGATCAATGTTCCGCTTTTTCGCCGCTTCGCGGATCATCAAAGTCACGCCTTTGGCCGTCGCTGTTTCCCGTCCGCGTGAACCACCGAGCACCAACGGCTTTCCGGTAATAAATCCGGGAGAATCAAATTCACGAATCCGGCTGTATTCATCCATCATCCATGCCATGATTTGCGAGTTGGTGTAAACATCCGGAGCCGGAATGTCTTTGGTGGGACCCACAATCTGACTGATCGCCCTCACGTAGCCGCGGGACAAACGTTCCAATTCCCGAAATGACATATTGCGCGGATCGCAAACCACGCCGCCTTTACCGCCGCCATAAGGAAGGTCGACAATCCCTGCTTTTAAACTCATCCAAATTGACAACGCTTTCACTTCTGTTTCAGTGACATTCGGATGGAAACGGACGCCGCCTTTGGTCGGTCCGACCGAATCATTATGTTGTGCCCGGTATGCAGTGAAAACCTTGACGGACCCGTCGTCCATCCTCACGGGAATCCTAACCGTCAAAACCCTTAACGGCTCTTTCAACAATTCATAAACCGCTTCTGAATAACCTAATTTTTCTAAAGCTTCTTTGATCACGGTTTGCGTGGAAACAAGAACATCCATGTTTTCTTTATCTTCTTGATGACTTTCTGCAACTGATTGTTGTGCCATCCTGACCACCTCAGAAAAAATACTACTTTTCATTCCCTTTAAACATATCTAAGTATACAATATTCCTCAGAAGAACTAAACTCAAAAAACAAGCGCCCTACACCACTACGTTAAACAAAGAAAGGAAAATCATCATGTGTCAAAAAATATTGTACGTATTTGCCCATCCCGATGATGAAACCTTCAGTTGCGGGGGAACCATTTGTCACTTTCATCAATTGGGATACGAACAGATTCTTTTTTGCGCCACCCGTGGCGAAGCCGGCAAAACCGGCAACCCTCCCCTGTGCACGCAGGAAGAGCTGGGGGATGTCCGGACACAGGAACTGAAAAATGCGCTGTCCATTTTGGGAATGGACCGGTTGATCCTTAAAAATTACGGTGACGGACGTTTGGCCGGGCAGCCTTTTTCGACCATCGTCGATGAACTGTGTTCCGTGATGAATGAGATTCGCCCCGATCGGATTATCACCTTCCCACCGTCCGGAATTTCCGGACATCCGGATCATAAAATCATCCAAAAAGCAACACTTACAGCTGTGCAAAATATTTCTTTCCCAACCAAACTTTACTATATTGTCATACCAGAATCAATTGGCCATTTTTATTCCTCTCCCGTTTCCTTTGTACCGGACGAGCATGTAACCGAAAAAGTGGATGTAAGCCCTTACCATCAACAAATCGCCAAAGCACTGGCCGCGCATAAAACCCAGCATCTGTCCGTCGAACGCGTCTTTCCGGGGGTCCTTTCAGGCAAAACCGGCCAGCTGCGAAAATTTGAGCATTTCCAATTGGTTGTGGATAAAACATCATGAAAAGCGCACCCGCCTGAAAACGGGTGCGCATCTATGTCATCCAAAATAATGGGATATTTGTTGAACCGCATGATCTTCACAAACCACTTTCCCGTATTCCTGCAAATAAGGAATGGTACACGTGGACATTTCCCCGAATTCGGACAAGATGGCCACCAAGGTTCCCAAATCATCCGATTGCATCTCTTGCCCGAAAAGGAGATAGTAACGATTTTGAAAAGCGTAAACCTGTCCTCCTTGGGTAAGATGTTTCACGCGATGGGCGGCCTGCACCAAATTTTCAAAGTCATGGAAACAGAAAACCAGGTCCTTTGTTTCCTCCATCGTCACTTCCAGTTCATAGATTTCCGGATCTTGGCTGATTTCCTCCGCCATATCGCCCGGAGCCTGACCACGGGTGACGACAACCACCATCCCCTGTGCAGGCAATGCAAACACTTCCACAGCCACGGGTCCGGTCACTTCAAATCCTAACTCCTGATAGGCATGTTCCATCATGTCATTAAATAACTCGTGCACTTTGGGGATATCCCGCCAAATATCCTCTTTTTCGATCCCGCGATCAGCCAAATCATCCAAAGTGAGGAAAAAGCGGATTTTATCTCCCCCAAGCCGTTCGACACGCATGGCCTACCCTCCCTCGCTGGAGACCTTCCCCTATACCTTATGTGAAAAAAAAGATCATGTGACGGGGCAAAGTCTCCTTTTTCTATATTCATCATACACAATCAACAACTCTCTTGCCTAGATCAGCATATAAAATAATTAAAACATCTTGAAGTGGCTGTCAAGTTTTGAGCTTCCTTCCTCCTTTTGCCCTGTAACGGATGAACAATCCCGAAACAAAGTCGATCAGCCCGTGCGCAATCACGGCGGGAGTGATGTTGCCGAAACATTCCGTTAACCAACCGAGCCCCGCACTGATTGCAAAAACAGCGGCCACCAGCAACCATTTTTTCAAATACCGCGTATGCAAGAGCACAAACACAACACTGGTCATCCAGATCCCCAGCCATTCCTGGAGAACTCCCCGGAAAAACATCTCTTCCGAGACCGCCGCGACCACCGCAATCACAAGAACATGCACCACGGAGCGATTTTCAAACAGCAGTTGATTCAAGCCCCCGTCGTCCAGCCAGCTTTTGGGGACGCAGGCCATGAGCACGGCGTCGATGGACAGAATCAATCCTCCTGCACCGATTCCCCACAACCACATATGTATATCATGAAAGGAGAATAAATGCTCCAGTGATTTCTCTTGCCACCATAAAGCGACGGCACTGATTGCAAATAACAGTAACTGGGTAATATAAAAGGCGAACAGCACTTGCTTCGCCGCAGGTGATGAATCCTTGGAAGCGTGTTCCCTCATGGTCATCCCTCTCAATCCGCTTCTTGCAATTCCAACCAATTCGTTCTAAAATGAGGGTTGGTAGTGGACTTAGCTCATTGGTATTTATTCACGGGAGGAGATTTGTACTTATGCGCACTTGGGTAGATAAAGATACTTGTATTGCTTGTGGTGCTTGCGGAGCAACGGCTCCCGACGTGTATGACTATGACGAAGACGGCATTGCTTATGTGATTCTTGATGACAACACCGGAACCGCTGATGTTCCTGAAGAACTTTGGGAAGATGTCCGCGACGCTCAAGAAGGCTGCCCCACGGACTCCATCAAAGTCGAGGAATAATGCCCACAAGCTACCCGGTTTTTTTCCGGGTAGCTTTTTCATTTTTCAAATTCCTCCAAATACAACCGGACGCGTTGAATTCCCCCTTCAACATTCACCACATCGGAAAACCCTTGTTGGAGCAAATATTGCGCGGCATAGAAGCTGCGGACGCCATGGGCGCATATCACATAAATTTTTTGCTGCTTATTCAGTGCATGAATTTGCTGATGCAATGTCCCCAACGGCATTAACTTCGAGTCTTCCAAATGATAATCATGCCATTCTTCAGGTTCGCGCACATCAATGATCACCATTTCATCCTTCTGTGGCTTTTGGCTTTGAACCTTTTTCGCAAACTCTTTTGCAGAAATTTCACTTATCATATTTACTCCCCTTTTTTATGATTGTAGCATACCCGGGGTGCCTTCTTTATTGCGAATCTGTAAAAAAACGTCTACAATGATGGTTAGGTTATACATACCAAAGGAGGAACAAAGATGTCCAATCCACTCGTAGTTGATGCATTCATTGAAATTCCGACCGGAAGCCAAAACAAATACGAATACGATAAAGAACTTGGCGTATTCCGACTGGACCGGGTTCTTTACTCTCCCATGCATTATCCGACCGAATACGGTTATCTTGAAAACACCCTGGCGGAAGACGGGGATCCGTTGGATATTTTGGTCCTGACTTCGTTCCCGACCTTCCCGGGTTGCGTGATTTCCAGCCGGGTGATTGGCGTGTTGCTGATGTCGGATGACAAAGGACCGGATGAAAAATTATTGGCCGTTCCGGTTGACGATCCCCGTTTTGACAAAGTCAACTCCTTGGAAGACGTGGCTCCCCATGTGTTGAAAGAGATCGAACACTTCTTCCAGGTTTACAAAGACCTCGAAAACAAAGAGACCAAGATCGAAGGTTGGAAAGATGCCGACTTTGCGGCTCAACTTTATGAAGAATGTCAAAAACGGTATCAAGAAAATAAATAACGCTTATTGAAAAAGCACCTGAAAGGATCAGGTGCTTTTTTTGTGCCTCCTGTTGCCCGTTCAATTTGTTTGTTATATTATATATATAACATATAGAATAAACGGAAGGTGGTGGAAAGGTGCAAATTTTTTTGGACTTTGAATCAGATGAACCGATTTATTTGCAGTTAAAGCATCAGATCATCGCCGGGATCGCCAAAAAAGAATTAAAACCGGGCGACCGCCTTCCTTCGGTAAGAGCCCTGGCTGCTGACATCGGAATCAACCTGCACACGGTCAATAAAGCTTACCAACAGTTAAAACAGGAAGGCTTCATCTTGATTCACAGACAAAAGGGCGTGGTCGTTCATCCGGAAGGGGTTCCGGAAGCGGATGAAGCATACCGGACAAAACTGGAACAAGCCCTTTCTCCCCTGATCGCCGAATCCGTGTGCCGCGGAATCGGGGAAAAGGAATTTCAACAGCTTTGCAGACGCTTGTTTCAAAAATTCACCGACAGGGAAGGTGACAACCCGTGAGTACAAGTGTGTTACTGATGTGCCTCATCATGATTCCCGTATTGATTTCCCTTTGTTTCATTCCCTATTGGACCAGACGGACAGAAAGTTTTGGCGTCTCCATCCCGGAAAAAGCTTATCATCTTCCGGAACTTAAAAAGATGCGCAAGCAATACGCCTGGATCATGGCCGGTATCGGATTGGCCGTCCTTGCCATGTTTGTTCCGGGATCCATGGTATTAAACGACGAGGAATCGCTCGGCCTTTGGTTTGTTTTTCTTCTTCTTTTTTATCTGGCTGCCCACTTTCTGGCTTACTTAATCTTTCACCGAAAAATGAAAGCATTGAAACAACAGGCCGATTGGGGAAAAGAGAAAAAACAGATGGTGGTCGTGGATACCAGCTTTCGCCAAGAAAAGCTGACTTACTCCCATTTATGGTTTTTGATTCCCTTTTCCCTGACGCTGGCCACTTTGATCTTTTTAATCCATTTTTATGAACGGATCCCGGAAAAGATCCCCATGCAATATGACTTTAACGGAAAGGTAACCCGCTATGCGGAAAAATCTTACCGGACGGTTCTCTTTCCACCGGTGATGCAAGTCTATTTAACCCTGTTGTTTTTATGGATCAACATCATGATCGGCAAAGCCAAACAACAAATCAGCGCGGAAAACCCGGGAAAATCCATCCGGCAAAATGTGATTTTCCGGCGCAGATGGTCCCTTTTCACCATCCTTTCCGGAACCGCTGTGGTTTCGATGTTCTCTCTGTCATCCTTTTCATGGATTCACCCGGTTTCCGCGGGACCGGTGACTGCCGTTTCACTTGTCATTACCATCGGAATTTTGATCGCCGCACTTCTCATATCCTTTACAACGGGACAAGGAGGAAGCCGGGTCAAAGCGGTTTCCGGCAAAAACGGGGACATGATCAACCGGGATGATGACCAATACTGGAAGCTCGGACAGTTTTACTTTAATAAAAACGATCCGGCAATTTTTGTGGAAAAACGCTTCGGGATCGGCTGGACCAATAATTGGGCTCATCCGCTTTCCTGGATCTTCATCCTTCTTGTCATCGGTCTTGCGTTTGCCATTACCTATTTTTTTGGAAATTGACAAAAGGTCAGGGAACCTGTGTCCCTGACCTTTTTCATGCCTGCCGGATCAATCCCAACTGCCGGGATAATTCATAGTGCAAGGATTGCCGCTCGCCTTGAAACCGCACCAGAATTTTTCTGCCGGGAGCCACCCCTTCAATGGGAACAACATCTTCAATGACCCCGGTTCCGAACCGGGTATGGTGAATCTGCATGCCGATGGTGATTTCTTCATGGATAAATCGCATTTGCGGTTGTTTTTTCAGATCGGACAGTTTTACAGGGGAAGCGGATTCCGGCTTCTTTTCCGTTCCCCCTTGTGCCCTCCGGTTTTCCCCGGTGATTCCGATGTCTTTTAAAAACGGGGAAGGAGCGGTTCTTTTCCCCTGCCTGGTTTTGGCCGAAGACAAAATCAGTTCTTTTCGCGCACGGGTCATTCCCACATACAACAAGCGCCGTTCTTCTTCCCAAGCGGCACTTTTCCGTTCCTCCGCCACCTGAAGGCTCCGGTGATGCGGAAGGGTTTGCGCCTGTAAACCGATAATGAAAACCCGGTCAAACTCCAGCCCTTTGGATCGGTGAAGCGTCATCAACTTGATTTTGGCCGTGTCGGGATTGCTACGTTTCAACGCTTCTTCCACTTTTTCCGCATGCGCGAGCATCTCCGTGAGATCAGAAAAACTTTCCGCGGCGACCATCAGTTCATCCAACGGTTCGATCAACTGCTCGAGATCCGCCCCCGTTTCCTTCGCAAATGCTTCCAAATACCGGTCATATCCCGTTTGAAACCGCAAATGCCGGATCGCTTCAACCGGTGAGCATGCCTGAATTTCGCGCAGATCTTTTCCCAGCTTGTCCAAATGGCGGACCTGATACGGTTCCAGTCCCGGCAACGCCGGTAATGTATCCACCAGCGACCGCCCGCTTTTTTTGGACAGGAACCAGCATGCATCGATCCATTCTTCTTGAAACAAGTAACGTTTGGGTTTGTTGATGATGCGGATCAAGGCATCCAGATCATCCGGATCATTGACAAGACGAAAATAAGAAAACAGATCTTGGATCTGCCACCGGCGGTAAAAAGAAAATTCCCCTGACATATAAAAAGAGATGCCCTTTCGTACCAACGCATCGACCAAAGCGCGTGCCTGAGTGGCGGTTCGAAACAATACCGCCGTGTCGGTGCCGTCCTGGATCCGGAAAAGAATCCGTTCAGCTTCTTCATTCTCGTCTTCCGGCTCCATCCATTCCACGTCCGCTCCGTCCTTCCCCAGTCCATGCCGGACTTTGGCCTGTCTGAAGCGGTTTTTTTGGATCAAACGTTCACTGGCTTGAATGATCGGATCGGCGGACCGGTAGTTGGTGGTCAAGATCAATCGCTTCAAATCGGGAAAATCTTTTTTTAATTGCAGCATGATTTCCGGATCGCTTCCCCGGAATCCATAAATGGATTGATCATCGTCCCCGACGGCATACAACAGGCGGTGCCTGGAAGCCAACCGGACCAGAATATCGTATTGAATCCGGTTGATATCCTGAAACTCATCCACCAATATATGTATCAACCGTTCTTGCCACCGCGCAAGAAACTCCGGTTTTTTCACCTGATGGTACATCGCCAGCAAAATATCATCATAATCCCAATAATCCTGCTCCCGTTTCCATGCTTCGTATAAAGAATAAATTTCCCGAAACAAGATGTTTTTTTGCTTTTGGACTTTCATTCTGGCCGGAAGAATGGCATGCGCTTTACATAATCCGATTTGCTGAAGATAAGTGCCGATCGTGTCATCATCGGTGGGCTGGTTCAGTTGGGACAAGATGTTGCGGATGGCTTCTTTTTGCCTGCCGTCTTTCAACAAGGGAGGAATTCTCATGCCGCTATCCTTTAACATCAAAAGAAACAAAGAATGAAACGTTCCGATCCACAGTTTGTCCGTTTCCACGGGATTCACTTCCTGTAAACGGCTTTTCATCTCTCGTGCCGCTGCCCGGGTGAACGTCACCACCATGATCTGTCCGGGCGGTGTTCCCTGTTCCATCAAATATAAGATTCTTCTTGTCAGCACCGTCGTTTTTCCGCTCCCCGGCCCGGCAAACACCACGGTCGGCTGGCAGGGTACCGTTACGGCCTCTTGTTGTTTGTCATTCAATCCGGACAAAATGTATTTCGTTCCGCTGATCCCCACCGCTTCTCCTCCTTTCCTCCGGATCGCCATCGACACAACTGAATAATTCAATGTTAACACAAACCTTTTTTTCTATGCCTCAACATTTTTCTTCTTTACGGGTTGACAGTACTTCCCCGCCATGTTACATTATTTATCAAAATTCAGATGATTAAAGCGATGAAGGAGCCAAGCATCAGCCGGCAAACTCTCAGAGAGCCGATGTTTGCTGCGAATCGGCAGTTTGCCCGATGTGGAGCACTCCTGAGCGGTCTGCTGAAAGAATGAGTAGGCAGATCCGGATGATCCGTTACATCATGAGTCCTTTTCGGACTTGATGAGGCAATTGGTGCGAACCAATTGCGAACGAGGGTGGCACCACGGACCTTACGTCCCTCACCTGTTGCCACAGGTGTGGGGATGTAAGGTTTTTTTTATTGACTTTCACCTTGGATAGGAGGAGATCTTCATGCCATTGAAAGACAAATATCATCTTCGCATTCCCGGTCCGACACCCGTTCCGCCTCAAGTCCAGCGCGCCATGACACAGCCGGTGATCGGGCACCGGAGCCGCCTGGCTTCCCAATTGATTCATGAATGTTCCGAGCGGCTGAAACCCATCTTCGGGACCGGACAGCAACCACTCATTGTGGCAGGCAGCGGAACTTCGGCTTTGGAAGCGGCTGTCGTCAACACCTTATCCCCCGGGGATGAAGCCATTGTCGTGGTCACCGGTGCATTCGGCGACCGCTTTGCCAAAATCGTCGAAAAATACGAGATCGATTTGCATCGCTTGGATATTCCCTGGGGAAAAGCATGCGAACCGGAGCAACTGGCTGACTTCTTAAAGAAACATCCCGGCGCCAAAAGCGTCTTTCTGACTTATTGCGAAACATCCACCGGCGTTTTGAATCCCGTTCCGGAACTGGCCCGAACCGTCCGGCAACATTCCGATGCCTTGGTGATCGTTGACGGCGTCAGCTGTGTCGGGGCGGTTCCCTGCCAAATGGATGATTGGGGAGTCGACATCATGGTGACCGGTTCCCAAAAAGCACTGATGCTGCCTCCGGGGCTTGCTTTTCTTGCCGTGAGCGAACGCGCATGGCAAGTGATTGCCGGCAACCGGCAACCCCGTTTTTACTTGGATCTGGAAGCGTATCGCCGGAAACTGGAACAGGAGGACACCACTCCTTTCACCGCTGCCGTCTCCCTATTATACGGTTTGAAAGAGTCTTTGTCCCTTTTGGAAGAAGAAGGATTTGAAAATGTATGCTCCCGGCATGAACGTCTCAAAAACATTACCCGCGCCGGCATCCGGGCTTCCGGCCTGACCTTGATGGCCGATGATCGCCACGCTTCCCCGACTGTCACCTCCATCGATGCGTCGCAAGAGAAGTGGGATGTGGAAGCGTTCCGAAAAAAATTGCAAAGCCACGGTTTTTATGTTGCCGGCGGACAACAACACCTGAAGGGGAAAATCTTCCGAATCGGGCACATGGGTTACTGTGACGAGTGGGATATCCTGACGGTTCTTGCTGCCGTTGAAGTCACTCTTTCGCAAATGGGACAACCCGTTGAACCGGGAATGGCCACCAAAGCAGCACAAGAGGTGATGATGAATGTTTAAAGTATTGATCACCGATCCGATCAGCGACCAAGGGATTGAAAAATTACAACAATCCCCGGATATTCAAGTAATCCAAAAATCAAAATTATCCCGAGAAGAACTGCTTACAGCCATCGAAGATGCCGATGCCCTTTTGGTTCGCAGCCAAACCAAAGTAACCGCCGAAGTCATCGATAAAGCCCGGCGTTTGAAAGTGATCGCACGTGCCGGGGTCGGTGTGGACAACATCGATGTCCATGCCGCCACACAAAAAGGAATCATAGTGGTCAACGCTCCGGACGGCAATACGATATCCACCGCTGAACATACGTTTGCCATGTTGTTGTCATTGGCCCGCAATATTCCGCAAGCGTACCATTCCCTGCTGCAAGGCAAATGGTTGCGCAAAAAGTATGTGGGAACGGAATTGAACGGAAAAAACCTCAGCATCATCGGACTCGGACGGATCGGATCGGAACTTGCCAAACGCGCCAAAGCATTCCGGATGAACGTGATCGCATACGATCCTTACCTGTCCAAAGACCGGGCTGAAAAATTGGGCGTCACCAAAGCCGGGTTGGAAGAAGCGATCGAAAAAGGCGATTTCATCACGGTACACACGCCGTTGACCAAAGAAACCAAACACTTGATCAATCATGACATGTTTTCCAAAATGAAAGATGGTGTCCGGATCTTAAACTGTGCCCGGGGCGGGATCATCGATGAGGAAGCCCTGTACCAGGCCATTTTGGACGGAAAAGTGGCCGGAGCCGCACTGGATGTGTTTGAGTCGGAACCGCCCGAGGATCATCCGCTTCTTTCCCTGCCTCAGGTGATCGCGACTCCGCATCTGGGAGCCTCCACCGTCGAAGCCCAAGAAAATGTGGCACTGGACGTTGCGGAAGAAGTGCTTCACATCCTGCGTGGGGAACCCTTTAAAAATGCCGTCAATCTGCCATCCGTCCCCGCCGAACTGAGACAAAAACTGCTTCCGTATCAAGAATTGGCCGAAAAGCTGGGAAAATTCGTCTCCCAGATCAGCAACGGCGCCCTGTCGCAAATCACCATCACCTATGGGGGGGAAGTGGCTGAACTGGATGTTTTCCCACTGACCCGCACGGTATTAAAAGGAGTGCTTTCCCATTACTTATCCAATGTAAATGATGTCAATGCCCCCCATCTCGCAAAAAAACGCGGCGTTCAAATCGTGGAACAAAAAACGATGGCAAGCCATGGTTTCACGCAATATATCCGGGTTGAAGTGCATACCTCCAAAGAAATCCGCAGTGTGGCGGGAACCCTGTTAAACGGCTTTGGGCCCCGCATTACCAAGGTGGACGATTATCCGGTGGATGTCACCCCCAAAGGGCATCTCCTGTTTATTCAGCACCAGGATTTGCCCGGGGTCATCGGACGGGTTGGAACGTTGCTTGGAAGCGAAGATGTCAACATTGCAACCATGCAAGTGGGGCGGCTGGGAATCGGCGGCCAAGCCATCATGATTCTTCGAATTGACAAACCGCTGACCAAAAACCTGATTGATTTGATTCTGCAAATCGATAACATTCAATCTTTGCATGAAATTGATTTATAATAGAGATTCAGAATCAATGTGTCAGGATTGGAGGAAAACGGTATGGAAGCGGAGCAAAAAATCGCCATTGTGACAGGTGCAAGCAAAGGATTGGGCGCTGCCATCGCCCGACGCCTGGCCAAAGAAAACATCAAAGTTATTGCCACGGCCCGCAGCACCGAAAAACTGAATGAATTGGCCGGGGAGTTCCAAGGCACCATCGATCCCGTCGCTTGCGATGTCACAGATTCCCGCCAAGTCAAAAAAGTCATGGATGATACTATCGAAAAGTACGGCCGGCTGGATATCCTGATCAACAACGCCGGTCTCGGATATTTTTCGCCCGTGGAAGAATTAAGTGAAGAAGAATGGGACGAAATGATGAATGTCAATTTGAAGGGCGCTTTTCTTCATTGTAAATATGCCATTCCCCATTTGAAAAAGACCGAAGGGCACATTGTCAATATTTCCAGCATCGCCGGAACCGAGGCATTTGCTTCCGGAGCCGGATATTGCGCATCCAAATTCGGATTGATGGCATTGACCGATGCACTGACGCTCGAATTAAAACCTCATCAAGTCAAAGTATCGGCTCTTTGCCCGGGGTCGATCAAAACCAACTTTAACAACTACAAAGAATACGCCATGGAAGCGGAACAAGTGGCCGAAGCGGTATGGACCATTGTTTCAGCACCCAAAGGGGTGATTTACAATCAGATTTTGATGCGCCCCTTGGTTCCCAAAGCGTTCCAAAAGTAACTTCCTTCCCATAAAAAAAGCACGGATCCTTAAGATCCGTGCTTTTTCTTCAGCCGATAAAAAATTCATTATTCTCTTCGATCCGAAGCGGCAATTCAATCATAAACACCGTTCCCTTTCCGGTCTCGCTTTTGACAGAAACATTGCCTCCATGCGCATCCACCAGGTGTTTGACAATCGACAAACCGATTCCGGTTCCTCCGGATTGGCCCCGGGTCCGGGCTTTGTCCGCTTTATAGAAGCGCTCAAACACAAAGGGCAAATCTTCTTCCGGAATTCCCGAACCGGTATCTTCCACATCGATGTTCACTTTTCCGTCTTCGACACCGACGTGTACATAGACGTTTCCTCCACTCGGAGTATGGCGGATCGCATTGTCGATCAGATTGGTCAAAACCTGCTCAATTTTATCTTCATCCCAATAGACAACCGGTTGCGATTCTTCTTTGAAAACGGCAGCCAACTGAACATTGCTCTCCTTCGCCATTCCCTGGAATTTGCGGATCACGCGCTGGATAAACTCATCCAGAGGAACTTCCGTGGGAGCGATTTGAATATGCCCGGATTCAATACGGGCAAGGTCGAGCAATTCACGGACCAGACGGCTCATCCGTTGAGACTCTTCATTGATCACTTTCGCCAATTCCCGGCGCTCTTCCGGTGTGTCGGCAATGTCATCCATCAAAGCTTCACTGTAACCTTGCAACATTTGCAACGGGGTTCTCAGCTCATGAGAAACATTGGCAACAAAATCTTTTCTGAGTTTGTCCAATCTTCTCTCTTCCGTGACATCCCTCAACACTGCCACCACCCCGCGCACCTGGTCCCCGGTATCGGTGTAAAGCGGGGACATGACCACCACCCATGTCCGTCCCCGGGCGGTGATATCCCCGGTATATTCTTTATGGTCGTCGGTCACTTGTCTGAAAAGATCTTGCAACGGCTTGGGCAAAGCATCTTTGGGGGTGTCATCTTTCCACTGCGCGAGAAAACGGTCGGCAATGGGGTTGGTCAAAATGATTTTTCCATATTTACTGATGGTCAAAACGCCATCCGACATACTTTTTAAAATGCTTGCCAATTGTTCTTTTTCTTGTGACAGCTGATGAATCGAGTCTTCCAGTTGGGAGGCCATCCGGTTAAACGTCATCGATAACTCGGCAATTTCGTCCCGTTCATGATAGCGGACCGGAACCCGGGTGGAAAACTCTCCGCGCGCCATTTTTTCCACCGCTTTTTTCATCTGCACCAACGGAAGGGAAATCCGGGTTGACAAGAAAAAGGCAAAAATGGTCGTCAACACAATGCCGATCAGCGAAGAGTAAAAAATCCACCGTTTGATGTCCGTCTCGCTCAACTGTTCCTGGGTTTGATAAAGCACGATCGCACCCACCGTTTTGTCGTTGACAATATGCGGAACGGCAACAAGCAAGACGTCATTTTTAAAGAACGGAAAATTTCCCGGATCGGACTTTACCCGGACTTTTCCCTGAATAAAAAGCGTTTCGCCTTTTAGCACCCGGTTTAAATCATCTTGCGATAAAACTTCCTGCCAGGGAACGTTCGGCACATGGGGAGAAACCCCGTAGTTGCTCACCGATCCGCTGGCATCCAACGTGACGATATATGTATGGAAAAGTTCAGAGACTTGCAGGACATTATTCAGATACTGGATATGATCATATCCGGGTTGATTAAACTTTTTCTGAATCTCTCCAGCAAGTTGCTCCAAACTTTTCTTCTGGTCACGAACATAAGTTTTCTCCACTTGTTCATTCAAAAAGAGATTTAACAGCACCAACACCAAGGAAACAAGAATGATGATGGTGATCCACAGCTTGCCGACTACACTTCTCCAAATCACTCTTTCGGCACCTCTAGTTTGTAACCGACTCCCCACACCGTGGTGATCATCTTCGCCGCTTTGGTGGAAGCGCGGTTCAGTTTTTCACGCAATCGTTTTACGTGTGTGTCAACCGTGCGCAAATCCCCAAAAAATTCATAATGCCATACATCCCTCAACAACTGTTCCCGGGTAAAAACCTTATCGGGAGATTTGGCCAAATAATAAAGCAGCTCATATTCTTTCGGTGTCAATTGGATCTTTTTGCCGCCCGCTTTGACTTCATGGGCATCATGATCAATTGTCAGTTCAGGAAACACAATCACATTATGCGTTTCAATATTGGTGGTCAAGAAGGCAGTCGCCGAGGCCCGGCGCAACACCGCTTTCACCCGGTGTACCAATTCCCGGGGGCTGAACGGCTTGACCACGTAATCATCGGTTCCGGATTCAAACCCTTCCACACGGTTGGCTTCTTCTCCCCGGGCCGTCAGCATAATCACGGGCGTTGCTTTTTTCTTTCGCAATTCGGCACAAACATCCAATCCGTCCATCCCCGGCAACATCAAATCCAGCAAAATCAGGTCATAGTTTTTATCCAGCGCCATTTGCAAAGCTTTTTCGCCATCTTCCGCTTCTTCGATTAAATAGCCTTCTCTTTCCAGATACATGCGAAGCAACCGACGAATGCGGTCTTCATCATCCACCACCAGAATCTGATACTGTTTGTCCAAGTTACTTCACCCCTGCTGCTTTGATTTACGCATATGAATGCAAACCGGTGATCACTAGATTAACTGCGATCAAATTAATCATGATAATCACAAAACCGCCAACCGCCAGCCATGCCGACTTCAACCCGTGCCAACCGCGGGACAGCCGCAAATGCAGATAAGCGCTGTAAAAGAGCCAGGTAATGAGCGCCCACACTTCTTTCGGGTCCCATCCCCAGAAACGGCCCCACGCTTGATGAGCCCAAATCATTGCAAAAATCAGCGCGCCCAATGTAAAAATCGGGAAACCGATTGCAATCGCGCGGTAAGAAATTTCATCAACCAATTCGCTGTCCAAGTCTTTCACCAGCGGATGAAGCGCTGTTCGAAGCGGCTTTCTCAAGATCAACCGCAAAAGCCCGTATAAAATCAGTCCGGTAATCACAGACCAAATGACGGAATTCAATTTGCTTGCCGCTTTTTCTCCCTTCATCCAGCCGGGACTTTCAAACAGCGGTTCATTCAGGCCCGGGAAGGAATCCATTTGAATGATTTGGCTGTCAGTCGGACTCACGATGGGAGGAAGAGAGTACTCTTGAACATTTGCCTCCCCATCAACAGTATGCGAAAATTTCGCTTCATAATCAACGAGGCCAAATGCAAATTGAACAATACTAAATCCAAGAAACATCAAAACAATCAACAGGGTGGTTTCCAGCCAAAAAGCATTTTTCCCTGCTTTCTGATTCCCGACGTTTTTAACCAGATAAATTAATCCGGCAATAAAACCAATCCCAAAGGCCCCTTGCCCCAGCGCCGCCGTCGACACGTGAATCGGCAACCAGTAGCTTTGCAAGGCCGGGATCAGCGGCTGGACATCCCGCGGGAAAACAGAAGCATAAGCCAGCAAAACCACAGCCAGAGGCATGACAAAAGCCCCTAAAACAATATTTTTATAAATAAAGTAAACAATTACAAACGCAATGACAATGGCATAACATAGAAAAGCCGTAAATTCAAACATGTTGCTTGTCGGGAAGTGGCCACCGATCATCATTCTTGTGATAATGAACAAAGTTTGAAAAACGGCTCCCACGATCGCAATTCCGACGGCAATATTTCCCCAGCGTCTTTTTCTTTGTTCACTTTTTTCATTTTTGTCTTTGGAGATTCCCATCACAAACGCGACAGAAGAAATCAAATATAAAAAGAATGTTCCAAAAAGGAGATTCTCCATCAATTGTTCCATCGTCTTTTCCCCCTATTTTTTCGCCGGCTTCAAGTCATAATCTTTCAATACATCCAGCGCAGACAGTTCGCGGTAAAAACTGTACCAGTTTTTGTTGGTGTGCCCGCCAACGTATAAGGAACCGTCGGTCACACGGACCCAGACCCGGCGATGGTGCCAGTAAAATCCCATCACCAGCCCGATCATGCAAATGAATCCTCCAAAAAAAATCACCGGCAAACTTTTATCGACGCGTACCATGAGCCCGGAGGAATTCACCGTGTGGATATTGGCCAGATCAATGTTATAGTGATTGTCTTTCAACAAATCGCCCAAGTCCTGACCGGAGATAACCCAGGATTTCTCTCCCGTTTTCGCTCCTTTTTCCCGGACTTCAAAGACAAAAGCCGGGCGGTTCGGTTCCTGCGATTTGGTCACCGGTCGATTGTTTTCCATGGCAAAGTCCGGATAATATTCCAGTGCCCGGACTTCCAAATTTCCGACCGGATAAACCTGGTCCTTCCGGAGGTTATTCAAATCAACGGTAAAGGTTCCCAACTCTTTTTTCGTATTTTTCTCCGTGACTTTAAAAGAAATTTTTTGGAGCAATCCGGTCTCAAAGCTGGATTGATATAACAACAAGCCTTTATATTTCAGCGGTTCATTCACAATGATCGCATGCTTTTTGACCGGCTTTAACTGCCCCGTCTGCTTGTCCTTTTCATACAACACGGCATTGGTTTGGTATTTCTTGACAACCGGTCCTTCATCCTTGCTTTGTTGATCATAAAACTCCATGGTGAAGCGCTCATTTTTCACATAATACGGTGTCTCCGGAACTTTTTTGGTTTCCCCTTCCCGGACCCACAACGTTTCATTCAGATACCATCCGGGCACATACCGCAGCAAAACCCCGAATAAAAAAATAATCAACCCGATATGATTGATGTAAGGACCCCATCTGCTGATCCGTCCTTTTTCTGCAAGAAGCGCCCCGTTTTCGCGCCGTATGTGATAACGTTTCTTGCTCAATGCTTGCGCGATCTCATCAATCTTTTGCTCCGGGTATTCGTCGGTCACATGCTCCACATGCGAAATCCGTTGCCGGCGGATAAATTCCGGGCTTTTGGTCACGGTTTGGTTTTTAAGCGCTTTATACAGAGGAACAACCCGGTCCAAACTGCAGACAACAAGCGAAACCCCGATCATTGACAAAAGCAGAAAAAACCACCAGGAGTTGTACATATCCGAAAAACCAAGTGCATAATAAAGTTTTCCCCAGATTCCATAGTGCTCCTCATAGTAACTCTTTGGATCTGAAGAGGGGACATATATTTCTTGAGGAAAAATGGTGCCGATTCCGGCGGCGATCAAAGTAACGACAATCAAAATAATGGCAACTTTCACTGAGGAGAAGAACTGCCAGACCCGGTCAAACGGGGAGGGTTGTGCCATTTGGGAACGTCTTGCTTTTCCTTCATAGCGCATCTCCTCAGCAATATTTTCCTTTTCTTTGATGGTCTTGTCCAGCGGTTTTCCGCAGTACTCACACAATATGGTGCCAACAGGGTTATTGTGTCCGCACTCACATTTGCTGTTATCTATCACGCATGACTCCCCCCCTGTGATCCAATCACGAAAAACTCCATGATTTCATTAACTAATTATACATTTAAGTTTGGTTTTCGATTAGGAACATGTGACGATGATTTGAAAGTTGTTCACAAAATCTCTTTTTTTAACCGTTGAATTTCTTCATCCGTCAATTCCCTGAATTCCCCCTTGCTTAATCCTTCCAGCGTCAAAAATCCAAATCGGACCCGGATCAGATGAATCACCTGGTGCCCGACCGCCTTCAACATGCGCCGGACCTGTCTTTTTCTCCCTTCATGAATCGTCAGTTCCAACCGGGAGGTATTGTCCCGGCTGGAATGGGAAAGAAAGCGGACTTTGGCCGGGGCGGTCCATCCATCCTTCAGTTTCACACCCTTTTCCAGCTGTTTTAACGCTTTCGGGCCGGGTTTTCCCTCCACAGTGGCAATGTATACTTTATTTACCTTGTAACGCGGATGAAGCAAACGATGGGTCAGTTCTCCATCATTTGTCATGATCAGCAGACCTTCGGTATCGTAATCCAGCCTCCCGACCGGGAAAACACGCTCAGGGATATGGCGGAAATAATCAGCCACCACTTTCCGTCCCTGCGGGTCATGCATACTGGTAATCACTTGCTCCGGTTTATAAAACAAAAATGTCCTTTTTCTCTCCAACACGACCGGCCGGTCATCCACCTCGATCCGGTCTTGGCGGGGATTCACCTTGGTTCCCAGCTCGGTGACCCGTTGTCCGTTGACTTTCACTCTCCCGGAACAGATCAATGCTTCCGAACGTCTTCGGGAAGCGACTCCCGCCTGTGCCAACACTTTTTGTAAACGCTCCATGCCATGCTCACCTCTTAGTCATCTTAACTGTTTACAAAGTTTCGTACAAGTCAAACCGGACAGCCCTGTTGTTTTCAGACATTATAAAACCCGGTATCGCAGAAAAAGCCTTTCTCTGCTCAACCGGGTAAAAAAATCAATGTACAAATGATCCAGGCAGCCAAAAATCCCGCCAAGTCCGCCCACAAACCGACTTTCAGCGCATAGAGCGAATTGCGGATCCCCACGGCGCCAAAGTAAACCGTCAGCACATATAAAGTGGTATCGGTACTTCCCTGAATGGTGGATGCCAGTTTTCCCAGAAAGGAGTCCGGCCCGTAGGTGCGAAGAACGCTTTCCACAAAGGCCAGGGAACCGGTTCCGGAAATCGGCCGCAAAATCCCAATCGGAACCACTTCTTCCGGAATCTTCAGCCAACCGAGCACCGGCTTCAAAAATTGCAAATAAAACTGCAAAGCGCCGGTATCCCGGAAGATGGAAACAGCCACCATCATACCGACCAGGTGTGGAATAATCGAAATCGCTGTCGGGAATCCTTCCTTGGCCCCCTCGACAAAACTGTCATAAACGGGAACCTTGCGAAACACGGCATACAGCGGAACAAACACCACAATGGCCGGCAACATCAGATTGGAAACAAAACTGATGATTTCAAACATCTGATTTACCCTCTTCCCTGTTTGATTACTTCTTCAGCCGCCCGTTCTCGTCAAACGTGCGCTTTCGGTAATAACGATCCAACAGGATGGCAAAAGAAGTGGCAAGCAAGGTGGCCAGCAATGTCGGGCCGATAATCTCCGTCGGGTTCACCGAACCGTGTTTCAACCGGATCCCGATAATTGTTGTCGGAAGCAATGTCAGTCCCGAGGTGTTCAGAGCAAGCAAAGTGCACATCGCAGGAGTGGCCGTCTTCCGGTCGGGGTTTAATTTTTGCAACTCTTCCATTGCCTTGAGTCCCATGGGGGTCGCGGCATTTCCCAATCCAAACAGGTTGGCGCTCATGTTCGATAAAATGTAGCCCATCGCCGGATGATCATGAGGCACGGATGGAAACAAAAACCGGGCAACGGGACGCAAAATCTTCGCCAGCTTTTCCAACAAGCCGGCATCTTGGGCAATCCGCATCATCCCCAACCAAAACACCATGATACTGATCAGTCCCAGACAAACGGAAACCCCTTCTTCCGCACCATTTAAGGCCGCTTTTGTCACCAACTCCAACTTCCCCTGCAGTGCCGCTGCCACCACCCCGCTTAAAATCATAAAAATCCAAATATAATGGATCATTTTTGCTTCACCCTTTTTTCCAAAGCATCAGCCCGAAGGATTGAAACCACTTTTTCATCATGGATGGTTCGGGCTCCATTTCGACTTCCAAAGGAACCGATCCGATCAATTGCCGGTTCACGTAAATCCGGGCGCTTCCCACTTGCATGCGGTCGCTTGTCACCAGCCGGAGAGGATAACTGATGACCGGCTTTACCGTAACCTGTTTTTTTTCTTCTTCCGTCAGCGGATAATCAAAGGAAGCACCGGCGACAACCCGGAACTTTTTGTGATCATCCGTTTCATATGTCTGACCGGACAGAACCTGTCCTTTTTTCAATAAGGAGACCAAATCATAATGCTGAAACCCGTACTCCAGCATGTTCATGGAATCTTTCCAATCATCCCCGTCATTCAAAGTGACGGTGATTAACTGGTGGCCGTCTTTGGTCGCAGAAGAAACCAGCGTTCTTCTCGCCTTTTTGGTGAACCCCGTTTTAACGCCGTCCGCCCATTTATAAAAGCGCAACATCTTATTCTTATTGTAAAATTTTCTTTTCCATTTTTCGCCAGGCCAGGACACCGTCTTGACCTCTGTTTTGACAATTTCCTGAAAAACCTGATTTTTGAGTGCGTATGCCGTCAATACGGACAAATCTTTGGCCGATGAATAATGCCCCTCTTGATCCAGACCGTGCGGATTGGCAAAATGCGTGTTTTCCAGACCCAGATAGGCGGCTTTTTCATTCATCAAATAAACAAACCCTTCCACCGATCCGCCGATGTGTTCGGCGATCGCCGTTGCCGCGTCATTTCCGGAACGCAACATCAGTCCGTACAACAGGGTGCGAAGCGGTATTCTTTCACCGGCTTTCAGATAGATGGAAGAGCCTTCCACTCCTTCCGCATTGGGGCTGATGGTCACTGTTTCATCCAAATTCCCGTTTTCAATCGCAATGATTGCCGTCATGATTTTGGTCAAACTGGCAATCAACATGGGTTCCTCTGCATTCTTCTCAAATAAAACACGGCCTGAAGAAGCATCATACAAAATGGCGGCTTTTGCCCCGGGAGCCAAATCCCCTGTCACTTCGGCTCTTGCTCCTTCCGGCCAGACAAAGATCATCATCAAGATGGCTGTGACAAGCCCAACCGAACAGATCCGCCCCAGAATCAAATGATCTCACCCCACTCCCGTTCGGGTTTGTACAAATATATGCACTCCGGACAAGATTATGTAAAAAAACGACACTGCCCCGGGCTGTGCCGTTTTGTATCCGGTTTACTTTTCACTTTTATCACTTTTTTTAACCATGTTTTTCAACTGCTCCACAAATTCAGGGACCGTGTCAATCAGGCGGTCATATAAATGGGTTTGTTTATCCATGTTTAACACACGAATTCCTTTTTCACTGACAACAAGAAATGCAACCGGAGTGACAGAGACGCCTCCGCCGCTTCCTCCACCAAACGGAAGCTTTTCTTGGCTTTTTTCAGTGGAATGTCTGGAATTCCCCCGCTTTTCCTGATCTTCCCCCTCTTTATCATCCGAATGTCCTCTGAATTCACTTCCTCCCGCTGCAAATCCAAACCCGACCTTGGAAACCGGAATGATGACTTGGCCATCCTGCGTCTCCACCGGATCACCGATAATGGTATTGACATCAATCATTTCACGAATATTTTCCATGGCAGTTTCCATCAAGTTTTGAATAGGGTGCTCAGACATTTATTGGATCCTCCCTTTCCGCATATGATCTGATAAACGTTTCACAGCAAGGATAGCATGCCCGATCCGGAACCGGATTATACTGTGAAAGTAGGTTTCCAATATCGCTTCATTGAATCTTGGATCCACCTTTAACTCCGGTTTGGCATTCCACCGGATTTGATTTCCCAGCCAACTGAGAAGCATCCACTTAAAGCTCCATGCCAATCCGGTTAAAAATCCCGCCTCTGCTGCATCCCCCGTTCCGATCTTGGTGTTCCAAACGAATTTTTCACAGGTGATCTTTCCAAAGAACCACCGCATGATTCGTTGAAAATCATGGTACCGGTAAAGAATCTGGCGATATTCAAAATGAAATTTCTTGACTTTCCGTTTATCAATGTGAATCGATTTCTTTTTCGTTTTGGTTTCTTTCTTGCCAATCTTACCGGTCACGTTCTGCTTGAGGGCCACCCCTTCATCCAAACCACCCCATAGGATTTGCGGCAAATTGTATTGAAATCTGAGCAATCCGCCAAACATCTTCACTTTGATTTTGCCAAAATCATTTTGCGCTTCCCGTTTAAACAACAATTCAATTTGAATGTTGGAAAACCAAGTTCCGATGAAGAAGACCAGCAACAACACAAGAATGATCAGAAAAAAAATCAACCCCACCACCTGCCATCACTGGGTAGTTTGGGCAAGATGACGGGTGAATATACAATATTATCCAACAAATTTTTAAACCGTCCGGCCTTTTTGAAAAAATTCCGACCACTAAGTTGCTAATTGCACTGTTTTCTTGAATATTGATGAATCAGTTCTTCAATTTCTTCAATTTTTTCGGTATGTATCATCCGTTCAATATTTTTCTCTTCAGACAATAATTGAGATAAATCCGACAATGCATGTAAGTGCAACTTTTGGTCGATGGCTGCTAAAATAATAATCAGATGCACCTCTTGTCCTCTTCCAAAAGAAACACTCTTCTTTAACCGCAAAAGACTCATGGATAACCGGTTCACTCCCGCATCCGGTCGCGCATGGGCAATGGCCACATGGGGTGTCAAAACCACATAGGGGCCCAGCGTTTCGATAATATGGATCATGGCTTTTACATATTCCGGCTCAATCCATCCTTTTTTTAACAGGGGTTCGGATGCATATTGAATCGCCTTTTTCCAATTGCGGACTTCCTCTTTTAAAACAATGGTATCCCTCGTGATCAATTCATGTAACAAATTCAGCCTGCCTCCTCTCCGATCCAGCCATTCACGTTTTTTTCATCTTAAAAGCGTTTACAAAAACGGCAATTTTTCTTTTTTGTTTTTAAAAAAGGAGGCCGGCCGGCCTCCTTTAAACGGGAGATCCTTCATCCGTCTCCGCCTCTTCCATTTGTTCCACACCCAAACGCTTAAACAAATCCTGGCGCTCTTGTTCCCATTCCTGCCAATCAAAGATGGATTCCGGCGGGGGAAGTTCTTCGATATCGTTGAGTCCGAAATAATCCAGAAAATCTTTGCTGGTTCCGTATAAAATCGGGCGTCCCGCTCCTTCCGCCCTGCCGGCTTCCCGAATCAATCCCTTTCGCGAAAGGACTTGCAACACCCGTTCGCTTTTGACCCCCCGGATCTCTTCAATCTCGACACGCGTAATCGGTTGTCGGTATGCGATAATGGCAAGGGTTTCCAATGCCGCACGGGACAGCCGAGAACGGTTCGGGGCTTGGGCCATCTTTTCAAAGTAGGACGCATGTTCGGGCAATGTGGTCATTTGGTAAACTTGGGCCACTTTGACGATTTGAATGCCTCTTTGCTGTTCCTTATAGTCGACCCTGAGATCATGCAAACATTGTTCCACTTCGTGTTTTTCCAAGCCGGTCACATCCGCCAGTTCTTTAATGCTCATTCCTTCTTCTCCGGCTGCAAACAAAAGACCTTCCATCACTGCTTTCATATCCCGGCTCATCAAGGCTGCACCTCCGCCTGCAGTCGTTCCACCCGGATTTCCCCAAACATATGTTCCTGATAACAAACGATCCTTTTTAATTTCATCAATTCCAGAAGCGCCAAAAAGGTCGTGATCACCCGTTCTTTGGTGGCGGTTTTCCAATCGATCAGTTTGGAAAAAAGCAACTGCCCTTTTTCTGTCAAAAGCGCATCAATTTCATTCATCCGGTCACTGACCGAAATCTCTTCCCTGGTCAACTTGGCTTCCGGCTCATGGGTTTCCCGGTCTTTCAGCGCCTCGACAAATGCCTGCAACAAATCGTCCGGAGAAAGCCCTTCAACCGGGTTTACTTCTGGTGTGTAGGCCGTCAGATCCATCGCCGGACGGGAATAAATTTTGCTTCTTTCTTCTTCCCTCTGGCGCAACACTTCCCCCAAACGCTTGTATTTCTTATATTCCAGCAACCGTTCGACCAGTTCCGTCCGGGGATCTTCAAACCATTCATCCTCTTCCATCATAAAATCTTCTTCAAAAACCTCTTGCTTGGGCAGGAGCATTTTGCTCTTGATGGCCAAAAGAGTTGCCGCCATGACCAAAAACTCACTGGCCACATCCAGCTTACTCTCTTCGGCTTCATTTAACACTTGCATATATTGTTCGGTAATTTGCGCAATCGGAACCTCATAAATATCCACTTCCGAGGTTTCGATTAAATGCAACAACAAATCAAGAGGCCCCTCAAACATATCCAGCTTAATTTTTACTTCTTCCATATGATAATCGTTACCCCATCAACGATTTAACTGTTTCATCAAATCAGCCATTTCGATGGCTGCCAGTGCACTTTCCCATCCTTTGTTTCCAGCTTTGGTGCCGGCTCTTTCAATGGCTTGCTCAATGTTTTCGGTGGTGATCACTCCAAAAATCACCGGCAGTTGATGACGCACGCTCGCCGCCGCCACTCCTTTGGAAACTTCATTGCATACATAATCGTAATGGGTGGTGGCGCCGCGGATCACACATCCCAACGCGATCACCGCATCGTATTTTTTCGATTGAGCCAATTGATCGGCAATCAGCGGAATTTCAAAAGCTCCCGGCACCCAAACAATATCAATGGCATCGTCTTCGGCTCCATGGCGTTTCAAACCGTCAACGGCTCCATTCACCAATTTGCCGGTGATAAATTCGTTAAACCGTCCGGCGACAATCGCAAACCGCATTCCTGTTGCCACAAGCGTTCCTTCATATACATTTGGCATCCTTGTTTCCTCCTCTTTTTACAAATGCAACATGTGACCCAATTTTTCCTTTTTCGTTTCCATATAACGACGATTATTTTTGTTTGCGGGGATTTCCAGAGGAACCACCTCTGTCACTTCCAGACCGTAACCTTTCAAACCGGTGATTTTCCGCGGGTTATTGGTCATCAGGCGCATTTTCCCCACGCCCAAATCGCGCAAGATTTGCGCGCCAATCCCGTATTCACGCAAATCATCGCGGAATCCGAGACGCAGGTTGGCTTCCACCGTATCCAAGCCTTCTTCCTGCAGTTTGTATGCTTTTAATTTATTGATCAAGCCGATTCCGCGCCCTTCTTGCCGCATGTAGAGAAGCACGCCTTGTCCGGCTTCTTCGATTTTCCGCATCGCTGCATGCAACTGGGGTCCGCAGTCGCATCGTTTGGATCCGAAAACATCCCCCGTCAAGCATTCGGAATGAACACGGACCAGGACGGGTTGATCCGGGTCAATGTCTCCTTTGACAAAAGCGACGTGTTCTTTTTCGTCAATTTCATTGGTGTAACCGATCATTTGAAACTCGCCGTATTCGGTCGGCATCCGAACCGACACGATGCGCTCGATCAATGTTTCTTTTTGCCGCCGGTATTGGATGAGATCTTGAATGGTAATCATTTTCAATCCAAATTTCCGGCTCATTTCTTTCAAATCGGGCACACGGGCCATGGTTCCGTCTTCTTTGATCACTTCACAAATCACTCCGGCCGGATATGCCCCGCACAACCTCGCCAAATCAACAGCTGCCTCGGTGTGGCCTGCACGGCGCAACACACCGCCTTCACGGGCAATCAGCGGGAAAATGTGTCCCGGGCGCCGGAAGTCTTGGGCTCCCCGCTTGGGATCGATCAATTGCATCACCGTAAGCGACCTTTCAAAAGCCGAAATCCCGGTCGAGGTTTCCATCGCGTCCACCGATACGGTAAAGGCCGTTCCGTGCCGGTCTGTATTGTGATTGACCATCAGGGACAAATCCAATTCCCGGGCACGTTCTTCCGTCATCGGCACACATACCAGTCCCCGCCCGTGGGTGATCATAAAATTAATGGCCTCCGGCGTCGCTTTCTCGGCGAGCACCACCAGATCCCCTTCATTTTCGCGATCTTCGTCATCCACCACAATAATGATTTCTCCCTTTTTCAAGGCGGACAGCGCTTCTTCAATCGTATCAAAAGACATGGTATCCCCCCTTATCCGATAAATCCGTGTTCTTTCAGCATCTCCCGGGTAATCGGCGAACCGGAACCGGTTTTATTTTCAAACCACTTATGCAGATATTTTCCAATCATATCCACTTCGATATTCACCATATCTCCCTGCTTTGCATCACGCAATTGGGTATGCTTGTAGGTATGCGGGATCAAGGACACCGTAAAGTCATGATCACTGACCTCCACAATCGTCAAACTGATGCCATTGACGGTCACGGATCCCTTTTCAATCATGTATCGGGTCAATTGCGGGCTGGTTTCAATCCGGTACACAACGGCATTTTCATAAGGGGTCTTCGACAGGATCGTACCGACTCCGTCCACATGCCCCTGAACAAAGTGGCCGCCCATTCGTTGTCCGGCGGCAACCGCCCGCTCCAGATTGACCGGATCCGACACATTCAACTTGCCCAGATTGGTCCGTTTCATGGTTTCAGGCATGGCATCGGCCATAAAATAGTCACTGCCCAGCTGTGTAACCGTCAAACAAACCCCGTTGACGGCGATGCTGTCTCCCAGTTGGGTGCCCTCCAAAACCTTCCGGCACTGAATGGTCAATTCCATGGTCAGCGGATTTTTACGCAACTGCTTGATCCGTCCCACTTCTTCAATGATTCCTGTAAACACATTGACGCCCCCCTTCTAACCTTGTGCCGGCTTTTCATAAGAAATATATCCCGTAAGCAAGAAATCTTCCCCGAAGCGCCGGATCTCCGTGTGTTTTAAAGAAACAGCCTCCTTCATCCGTTCGGGATTCTCTCCCGCAATGGCGCTTTTGCTGTCTTTGCCACCCAATAATTTGGGGGCAAGATAAGCCATCACCTTTTGCACGTGGCCGCACCTTAAAAAGGATGCATTGACCTGGCTGCCTCCTTCCACGATCAACGATAAAATCCCCTGCTGTCCCAAGTAAGACAACACTTCATCGATATCGACCCGGTCTTCGCTTTGGGTCACGATCACTTTGACCCCTTTTTCGATCAACCGGTCCACTTTGCTCCGGTCACAGCGGGGCGTTGTAAAAATCCAGGTCGGAGCAGCTTGAGTGTTCACGATTTGCGCATCCAGCGGGGTGCGAAGCCGGCTGTCCAAAACGATCCGCACCGGTTGCCGGACCGGCTCTCCGTCGATCCGTGCGGTCAATTGCGGGTCGTCTGCCAAAACCGTCCCCACGCCCACAAGAATCGCATCACTTTTTTTGCGGATTTGATGCACATGTGCCCGCGACTCATGGCCTGTGACCCACCGGCTGTCCCCGTTGTATGCTGCAATCTTTCCATCCAGGGTGGTCGCCATCTTGAGCGTGACAAACGGTTTTTTGGTTTTCCGGTGGTGAAAGTATGCTTCATTCAGCCGCAAACATTCTTCGCGCAAGATCCCTTCCACCACTTCGATTCCGGATTCGCGCAGCCGCTTGATCCCCTCACCGGACACTTTTTCATCCGGATCCACACACCCCACGACCACACGCCGGACCCCGGCTTCGATGATGCGCCCGGTGCAAGGCGGCGTGCGCCCGTAATGATTGCACGGCTCCAAAGTCACATAAAGCGTGCTGCCTCTGGCATCATCCCCGGCCATGTTTAATGCATGGACTTCCGCGTGCGGTGTGCCGGCCTTTAAATGGGCTCCGGCTCCGACAATTTGCCCGTCCTTGACCACGACGGCCCCAACCATCGGATTCGGGGAAGTTTGACCCTCCGCCGCTTCGGCCAGTTGCAATGCCAAACGCATCCAGGTTTCGTGTGTCGTCAGCATCCTTCTCTCCTTATTCTTTTTTGTCGAAGCAAATAAAAAACCTCGAATCTTTATGAATTCGAGGCAGTCACGGAAGAAACAGCTGTGTATCCTGAAAGTAATAATTTTGCATACAGAAATAAGCCTTTAACAAATGTGAAAAAATTCACAGGTTAAAGGTACACATCTGTTCATCCTTCTCCCATCCAGACTTTCACTGTCGGTTTCGGAGTTGCACCGAATCCACCGCCAACGCGGGTCACGGACTGAGGCAAACGTGCCATCACCGCCGGTCGGGAATTTCACCCTGCCCCGAAGGATGTGAAAAATCCATATCCAATTTTCACACCTTACCAATGAGTATAGCTTATCTTCAGCAGATTGTCGATATCTCTTCTTTTTAAACAAAAAAATGAAGGTGAAAATCCACCTTCATTTTTTTCAGCTTGTCTGCCCGACTCCCGTCGAAACATCGGGCAAATGCGTTTTTTTGCTCCAGGGTAAGCCGATTTGCATGCACATATACGAAAGGACGGCAAAGAACGCCGAAATAATGGTGGTATGCAACAACTCGGCCATTAATTTTCCGCCCGTCCAGACAATAATCGCACCGCTTAATGCCTGGAGTGTGATCAAAAGAAACGCAAGCCAACCCCCGTGCACCAAATCTTTCCGGTCACGATGTTTTTTCAAAATAAAAATCAACGTGCCGAGGACAAGGAAAAAGAGCAAAAATGCAAAGTAACGGTGAAGCAAATGAATCTCAGCCAGGGAAGAAAAGCCTGGGAAAACGGTCGGGCCGCATAACGGGAAGGAATAGCCGCATCCCATCGTCGCCTCGGAATGGCGTACCAAAGCTCCGGTATACACCACGATATAAGTGTAGGCAGCCAAGCCCCAAAGCCATTTGGCCAGCAGGGTGTTCCTCATATCCATGAGCCCGTTCTTCTTCCCGGGTTTGGACAATTGAAACAGATAAACCGTCAGCAAAATCACACTGGCAAATGAAATAAGGGAAAAGCCGAAATGCAAGGCCAGTGAGAAGTTTTTGGCAAACGTGCCTTCAAAAACAACCGTCAATGCTCCGAGAATTCCTTGAAACACGACAAAAAACAAACTTAAAAAACCCAAAACCTTCACACGTTTATTCTCTTTAAACGCCATCCAGGACCAGACCGTCAGAATCAGGATCAACAAACCGTCCACTCCCGAGACAATCCGGTGGCTGTATTCAATCACGGTTTCCATCGGCAAACTTTCAGGGATCAGTTTTCCATGACAAAACGGCCAGGTGTTGCCGCATCCTTTCCCTGATTCCGTAGCGCTTACAATGGCTCCAATCGCCAACATGAAGTAAGCGCCAATCGAAGTGATGATTCCGAATATCTGCAATGCGCGCAGTTGCTTCATCTTTTGATTCCCTCCCTCCAACGAGGAAAAAATGTCCACAACTGATCATACCACAAATTTTGGCGAAAAGCCGCACAGGGACAAAAACGGCAAAAACTTATCACAACTCCGTAAAAAAAAGAGTGGAAACCCCCACTCATTTATGCTTAAAATGTATTTTTATATGTTTTTATCAACTGTTTTTATCAACCTTTGGGCTTGAAAATCGCCGCTGTCAGAAAGCCGAAGATAATGGCCGCGGATATACCTGAACTTGTGATTTGAAAGATCCCTGACAACACCCCGATGAATCCGTTGCGATGTGCTTCCGACAATGCCCCGTGCACCAATGAATTTCCAAAGCTTGTAATCGGAACCGTTGCGCCGGCTCCGGCAAACTGGATCAACGGATCGTACAATCCGAATCCGTCCAACACCGCACCGGCAACCACCAATAGGCTGAGGACGTGTGCCGGTGTCAAATTGGTTAAGTCAATCAACAACTGTCCAATCACGCAAATCAACCCCCCCACCAAAAAAGCAGCCCAATAAGAACCCATTTCTCATACACCCTTTCTTTCTTGATCAGTATCAAAAAAACATCCATTCCGCAATGGAACCGGCCACTTTGCCGAGTGCCATTGCCAGCAGAAAATAAACCAAATAACCTTCCATGTTCAAACGCTTTGCCATAATCGGGATGACGTTTACCACCTCTGTCAGTGCCGCCGCCAAAAGGCCGACAAACACCCCCATGAACAGGCCGACGATCAAAGTGAAAACACCTGGTATCGAAAGCGAAAACGAACGAAAGTCCAACCAGGTAAAAAACAAAACGCCAAGTCCGATGCTGTACTCATAGAGGGCGATCATTTGTGGTGTCCTTGTCACTTGTGCCAGTCTCGGAACAATGTCAAGCACGGTGATAAAAGCGACAAAACCGCCACCGACCACCGTCCCTCCCGCCAGACCGATGATGATGAGAAGCAAGTCATGGAACAGATTCATGGCAACCGGAATCCTCTTTCCGCTTTTCATGATCGATCATGTATTGTTCAATATTTTCCTGATACAGGAACATCTCCAGCTCCAACGGACTTGGTTCTTCTTTCAACCGTTTTTTAATCAAGCGGTTAAAAAAGACAAAAATGCCGATCCCGATGCCCAACGAATAAGGAATTTGCATGATCAAGGGGGATGATTTATGTTCCCCGGTAATCAGATAATAAATTCGTTCATGAACCTGGGGCATGCTGACATCCATGTGAAAATTCATGATGGCCAGTCCGGAACCGATAAATAAAAGAATCATCACCATCAGGACAAGGATGATCGAAGGCGGCCGCAAATTGCCGGAGATCTCAACCAATGTTTGCGGCGGCCCCGCATGACGAACATCCAATGCCGGAAAATGTTTGTGGATGATGTCCATGACATCCATCACATCAATCACATAAAAACTCCCATGCTGTACCTGCGGGTCATAAATGATTAAATCTTTGACTTTGCATGCAATTTCCTCTCGCGCAGAATCCAACCGGGAAATATCTTTCAGATACAATGGTTGCCCAGGTTTTATGACGACTTTCTTTTTGAGACGGATGGTTAACATGTCTTTCATCTGCGGGCAACTCCTTTAAAAAAACACTTCGATCATCCGTTAGTATGTGCAGAACTGGTAAAATATAAAAAAGCACCGTCAAGGTGCTTGAAGCCTGAAATTACCGGTTTTCTTTCTGGATATCCAGCTCCTGTCGCATTTTGGCAATAATTTTTTTTTCCAACCGCGAGACCTGAACTTGGGAAATGCCCAGCCGGCTTGCCACTTCGGACTGTGTCTGGTCTTTGTAATAACGAAGATAAACGATTAACTTTTCCCGATCGCTCAAACGATGAATCGCTTCTTTGATGGCCAGCTTGTCAAACCAGGTGGTCACCGGCTCGTCTGCAATCTGGTCCATCAAGGTAATCGGGTCGCCGTCATTTTCGTAGACGGTTTCATGGATCGAAGCAGGAGCCCGGTTGGCTTCTTGGGCAAAAACAATCTCCTCGGGGTCCACTCCCATCTCATTGGCAATTTCCTGAATGGTCGGCAAACGCCCGTATTTTTTGGACAAATGGTCTTTCGTTTTGCGGATGCGGTTGGCCATCTCCTTTAACGACCGGCTCACTTTCACCATTCCATCATCACGCAAAAACCGCTGTATTTCGCCAATAATCATCGGAACGGCATAAGTGGAAAATTTCACGTCATAGTTCAAGTCAAATTTATCCACTGCTTTCAACAAACCGATACATCCGATCTGGAATAAATCCTCCGCCTCATATCCGCGGTTCAAAAACCGTTGCACCACCGACCAAACCAACCGAATATTATGACGAATCAAACTGTTCCGGGACTCCATGTCCCCGTTTTGACTGGCCTGAATCAGTTTTTTCACTTCTTCATCCGACAAATGGCTGTGCCTGTTGTTGTATACATCCGGTTCCATAGGCATCCCTCAATGAGCCATCGTCTGCTGACGGCTTTTCAAGTATTTCACCATGTGAACGGTTGTGCCTTTCCCCGGTTTGGAATGAATCATCACTTCATCCATGAAATTTTCCATGATGGTAAATCCCATGCCCGACCGTTCCAATTCCGGTTTGGACGTGTAAAGCGGTTGTCTGGCTTCGTTGATATCTTCAATGCCGATGCCCTGATCGGAAATGGTGATGCTGATTTTTTGCCCCTCGATATCCGTCCGGATATAGATGACCCCATCCTCTTTTTCTTCATATCCATGAATCACCGCATTGGTCACCGCTTCGGAAACAACCGTCTTGATCTCGGTCAATTCCTCCACCGTCGGATCCAATTGAGAGATAAAAGAAGCGACCGTCACTCTGGCAAACGCTTCATTTTCCGAACGACTGCTGAATTTCAATTCCATGAAATTTTTCCCTGTTTCGCTCATGACGCCACCCCGCAAGCTGAAATTGCATGCTTTTCATTTTCGTATGTAGGCAAAATTTTAAATAACCCCGACATTTCCATCAAGCGGTATACAGGCGGCTGAATGGAACAGAGAATCATTTTTCCTCCCAACTGGGAAACTTTTTTATAACGCCCCAAAATCACACCCAATCCGGAACTGTCCATAAATTCCAAACGGGCCAGATTCAACACCAGGTGGCGAAACTCCCCTTTTTCCAATTCGGCTTCAATCGAAGCACGCACTTTTTCGGCATGATGATGGTCAAGTTCTCCGGCCAGCCGGACGATCAAAACCTGACGGTCGGAATCCATTTGCAGGGATAAGCTCATCTCTCCCGCCCCTTTCTTTTTTTCCCATATCTTCTATGATTTTTCGGCCCTTTCCTTCCGTCTGCAAAAAATAACCAAAAAATGAGGATTCCTGACAAGATTGTCCAGAATCCTCTTTCCTTCTACATCTGTGTATTCACATCATCCGGCAAAAAAAGCATTTCTTTCAAACTTCGCTTCACAGAGGTCCAGAGGTTTGCTTTTTGGATCTCCATGCTGCTGATCAAATTCCACTCGGCAACAACTTGTCCGTCCTTAACGATCTGCAGTTTTCCAAGACGGTCTCCTTTTTTGACGGGAGCCTTTAAATCCTCCCAAACCCATTTCTTTTGATAATCACGGATGGATTCGCCTTTTTTTATCAACATGTCGATCGGCTGTTTGGCTTCAATGCGGATTTTGTCCGGATTTCCTTTATCAATCCGTTTTTCCGCGATCAAATCCCCTTTGTTGTAAATCCGTTGGCTTGTGTAATGGTTAAATGCATGATCCATCATCGAGGAAACTTCCTGATTCCGCTTCTTGACATCTGGTTCGCCCATCACCACGGCGATAAACCGGAGATTGTTCCTTTTGGCCGTGGCCGTCAAGCAATATTTCGCCTCGGAAGTGTATCCGGTTTTCAACCCGTCCATTCCCGGATAAAACCGGACCAATTTGTTGGTATTGACCAGCCAGAACGGTTTTTTCGAATTTTTCCTCAGGTAATCTTCGTAAAGTCCCGTATAGTTGGTCACTTTGGGATAAGAAAGAAGTTCCCTGGACATCACGGCAATATCATAAGCGGAAGAGTAATGGCCTGATGCCGGCAAGCCGTTGCAATTTTCAAAATGTGTATTTTTCAGTCCCAATTCCTTGGCTTTGTCATTCATCATTTTCACAAAACGCTCTTCCGTGCCTCCCAAATATTCCGCCAGTGCCACTGCCGCATCATTGGCTGATGAAATGGCCATCGCCTTAAACAAGTCATGGACGGTCATTTGTTCCCCCGGTTCGAGGAAAATCTGGCTCCCGCCCATGGAAGCGGCATGTTCACTGACACGCACCGGATCCGACCAGGATATTTTCCCCTGATCGATTGCCTCCATGACCAGTAACATGGTCATCACTTTGGTAATGCTTGCAGGAGGCAACGGTTGATGGCTGTTTTTTTCGTACAACACTTTTCCCGTCCCGGCATCCAGCAGAATGGCGGAAACGGCTTCCGGCGCCAAATCGGTTTCCGCCTCTTCGGCCGAAACCGGTTGTGACGGGATCAACGAAACGGCCATCAAGCCGAGCGACAGGATTAAACAGCTGAGCTTTTTCAGCATTCCAATTCCCTCCCCAATAGCAGTATCTATAGTTTGAACCACGAGCCGGATAATTATGCCAAAAAAGAAAAGACTTTACCGCTAAAAGCAGCAAAGTCTTTTTTCAGTCATTGCTTTTTATTTTTTGGATACTTCCACAATCACTTCTTTTTCACCGTTTTTCACTTTTTTCAAAGCGATTCCGATTCCGTAATGGGGCAGGATCTTTCCTCCGTCCGGATTAAACGGGCTGGTGTAATCGTGTCCGTCATAAAACGCCGGAATTCCCGGCAACGGATCATACTTCATGTAGGAACCGTTGAACTCGATATCGATAGGGGAAGTCTTTTTGAATCCGAAAGCCGCATCATTGATTTGATACCGGGTGTCCGCCACGGTTCCGTCGTTCCAGTAATGCCCGCGTTGATGGGCATCAACCACGCCGAGGAAACCTTCTCCCGGATGGAGCCCCGTCATGTTGTCTTCTCCCCAACGGGCATCATAAAACCAGACCACCATTCCGGGATCATAACTCAACATGGTTTGTCCGCGGCGAAGATGCTTCAGGGCCAGATCCATTCCGTGATGGGTTCGCCATTCCACCAAGTAATATTGTTCAAAGGGAATTTTGGACCCGTCAAATACTTTGAAACCATCCAGTGTGAATTTTGGATCGCCTTCGGCATCATCGGAAAAGACCATTTTTCCATCTGCGGTGACAGCGATATTGTCCACATAGAACCCTTCCATCATCAATCCGATATCCGTGACGTAATTAAATTCGATTTTGATTTTTTTGCCGGTGTACGGAGTCAAATCCAACTCTTCTTCAACCCATTTGCCGTTGGTGTCATCATCGTATTGCCGGATGGTTTCCTTTTTCCCGTCGGCATAAACATTGACATACAAGAAATCATAACCTGCCTCAATCTGACGCCACGATTCAAATTGCAATTTCGCTTCCGAAGCATGGGTCAAATCAATTTCCGCCGATGTCAGCTTTGTGTTCAGCATATTTCCTTTGTCAGAGAAATACGATTTCTTTCCTCTTGGCTGGGTCGGCGGATCCACCAGCTGGTCCGGCAGGTTGATTTTCAGGATTTTTCCTTTGCTGGATTGCGCCACCGCTTCTTTTAACACCGCCGCTCTTTTTTGGTGCAGTCGGTCGTAATCTATGACAGTGGCGATCGGCCAGGTTCCGCCGTAAGTTTCTTGGAAATACAGTTTTGCCCACGGGCTGAATCCGGTCGGTTCGGTCCCCGGGATTTTCCCCGTCCAACTGCCGTAAGACATCAAAGACCAAGCCTCGATCGGGGAACCGGCTCCGGTGTATCCGGTGTCATATTCATCCGGCAATCCGAGATTATGGCCGTATTCATGGGCAAAGACACCGGCCGCACCATCTTCCGGCTGAATGATATAATCAAAAGCCTTTAAATTGGTTCCCGGAATCGGAACCGGCTCCGGACCGATCACTGAACGGTGGGACCAAATCGCGTCTTCGCCCAAATCGCCGCCCCCCGCTTCTTCGCCTTCACCGGAGTGGACAATGAACAGGTTGTCCAACAAGCCGTCCGGTTCCATGACATCGCCGTCATTGTCAAGATCATACGGATCCCGTTGGTCATACAATTCCTCTTTTCCGGCAATTTGTTGGCCGACGGCCGCCAACGTTTCCATCACCAACTCACGGGGACGGGCATCTTTTAATTCATAATCCCCTTGGTCCTGGTGTCCTCCATAATATTTCGCTTCATGCTTTGCTTGAACCCAAGAGGTCACTTCGCCAACCACATTCCAGTACCCGACGGATTGTTCAAGATAATACTGGCGCAGGGATGGGATCTTCGCCCCGTCATCCATGGTAAAGCCGTCACGGTTGAACAACAGCTGTTCGTAATGTTCCGGATTAAAATCTTTCACCCAAAACTGGTTTTCTTTCTTTTTGATGGAATTGTGCGGAAAATCAGGAAATTCAATCAAGGCCACAACCGCGCGGTCATTAAAAGATTTTTTGTTCTCTTTCAGTGCTTGAACGGTATTTTCATCGATTTTGCTGATTTTGTCGAATACTTTTTGTTGGATCTTTTTCTTCCCTTTGTATGCTTCTTCACCAAATTTGGAAGAAGTGTCGATCCCTTCGGTTTGGCTGAAAGGAACACTTCCGTCCATCACGTATTCTTTCACGGCTTGGTTGATTTCCTCAGGGCTTGCATCTTGATCCAGTTTCCCCTTCTCTTTCAAATGCTGAATCAATGCATTTTCATTCACCAATGACCAATCAACCCGTGTTTCCGCTTCTTTTGCTTCCACTTTTTCCGTCCATCCCGCCACCGGCGACATAACAATGGATCCGAGCAAAAGTGAAGAAGAAAGAAGGGCGAACACCTTATTCGTTTTCTTCATCGGTTTCCCCCTTTGATTAAAACATAAAAACACATCTATTATTATAAATTATGTTAATTTTTTTTCAACATGGATGTACTCTGTTTATCCCAAAAAACACCATAAAAAAGAAGATGGAACCATGAAAAATCATGGTTCCATCTTCTTCCCTTCCGATTAATCCAACTGTTGCAAAATCCCTTTCACCAGTTTGATAAATTTCCCTTTGACACGGTTACCGGTTTCGATCACTTCTTCATGCGAAAGCGGTTGCGGCAAAATGCCCGCCGCCATGTTTGAAATGCAAGAAATCCCCAATACCCGGATTCCCGCATGCCGGGCCGCAATCACTTCCGGCACCGTCGACATGCCGACCGCATCTCCGCCCAGCGTCCGGATCATGCGGATTTCGGCCGGCGTTTCATAAGACGGGCCCAACACACCGGCATAGACGCCTTCCTGCAGGGAGAAACCCTGTTCCTTCGCAACCTGATGGGCCAACTTGCGCAATTCTTCATCATAAGCAACCGACATATCCGGGAAGCGGTCCCCGAGTTCCGGATCATTCGGACCGACCAAAGGATTCCGGAACATCAGATTAATGTGGTCGCGAATCACCATCAAGTCCCCCGGTTCATAAGACTGGTTGACTCCTCCGGCCGCGTTGGTGACCAAAATCGTTTCCACTCCCAGTTCTTTCATCACACGGATGGGGAACACCACCGATGACGGGTCATGTCCTTCATACAAATGGAATCGTCCGGCCATGACCATCACATTTTTATTCTCCAATTTCCCGGAAATCAGCTCTCCTGCATGCCCTTCCACCGTGGAAACCGGGAAATGCGGGATATCTTGATAACGGCTGGTGACCGGCTCCTGAATTTCTTCGGCCAACACGCCCAGTCCGGACCCCAAAATCAATCCGACTTGCGGTTTATCCTTCATTTGTCCGCGAATCGACTCTGCGGCTTCTTTGATTTGTTCTTTCGTCACACTCACGGTTTCAACCACTCCTTTTATTTCAATTCTTTCAGAAAGCTTTTTCCGATTTTCGGCATGGTCACATCAAAGTTTTCTGCAATAGTGGCTCCCACGTCTGCAAAACATTCCCGCACACCCAACGATTGTCCGGGCTTGACCAAACGTTTCCCATACACCCAAAGCGGCGTGTATTCCCGGGTGTGATCGGTTCCATGATGGGTTGGATCGTTTCCGTGGTCGGCGGTGATGATCAATAAATCATCTTCTTGGAGAGATGCCAAAATCTCCGGCACCCGCGCATCAAACTCTTCCAACGCTTGTTGATATCCTTCCGGATCCCGGCGATGGCCGTATTTGGCATCAAAGTCCACCAAATTCACAAACGCCAGTCCGTGAAAATCCTCTTTCATGATATTGAGGAACTGATCCACGCCATCCATATTGGATTTGGTCTTCAGGGAATATGTAATTCCTTCACCGGCATAAATATCGGAAATCTTCCCAATGGAGATCACATCTTTGCCCGCTTCTTTCAAATGATTCAACACGGTTTTTTCCGGCGGTTTGACCGAATAATCCCTGCGGTTGGCCGTACGGGTGAAATTTCCGGGTTGTCCCACAAACGGCCGGGCAATCACGCGAATGACGGAATATTTTTCATCCAGGGTCAATTCACGGGCGATTTCACAAATCCGGTACAATTCCTCCAGTGGCACCACTTCCTCATGGGCGGCAATCTGAAACACGCTATCGGCGGAAGTATAGACAATCAATGCACCGGTTTTCATGTGCTCTTCGCCCAATTCTTTGATGATTTCCGTTCCGGAAGCCGGTTTGTTCCCGATCACTTTGCGTCCGGTTCTTTCCTCAAACGCTTGAATCAATTCCGTGGGAAATCCGTCCGGATAGGTTTTAAAGGGCTTGTCCGTATAAATCCCCATAAACTCCCAGTGTCCGGTGGTTGTATCTTTTCCTCTGGAGATCTCCTTCATTTTTCCGTACCAGGCCTCGGGTTCCGCGACCGGCTCAATCCCTTTCAAGGCTTCGATATTTCCCAACCCGAGGCTTTGCATATTCGGCATTTTGAGCCCGTCTCCATATTCGGCAATATGCCCCAGCGTATGCGCACCTTCATCATTAAATTCACCGGCATCCGGCAAAGCCCCGATTCCGACACTGTCTAATACAATCAAGGCGACACGTTTAAAACGATTCATCTCTTCATCTCCTTCCGATTCCCATTATAATCCATGAGAAAAAAAAAGAACGGTGGGCGTTCTTTTTCATTCCCCCATCCAGTAAAACAAAAGCAACCGTTCTTTCATTTCTTTCAGCGTGGATGAGGATTCATGAGTATCTATATTTTGTGCAATCACTTTCACCGCTCCGCCGGAAGGCTCTTCATACAGAAAGTCCGGTTGGAAATAAGGAGCCAGGATCATGAAAAGCTGATACAGCAAAAGCGTAAATAAGGTAAATAATAACAAAAATTTTACCCACTGTTTCACCTTACGCAAAGAAATTACCATAAAAGATCGTCCCTTTTCAAACATTTTTATAAACATTATGTGAAAGACAATCTTTTATGACATCATCCGGGAGTGAAACATCCCTTTATCCCATCACCTCATCAAGCGGCGTATAAGGCAAATCGAGGCTTTCCGCCACGGCTTTGTAGGTCACGTGCCCGTGGATCACGTTGACTCCTTTGGCTAGCGCCTTATTCTCTTTTACGGCCTGCTCCAAACCTTTATCGGCAATCTCTTTGGCATACGGCATGGTGACATTGGTTAAAGCCATGGTGGAAGTCCGGGGAACCGCACCGGGGATATTGGGAACGGCATAGTGCACCACCCCGTATTTCTCATAGACGGGATTACTGTGTGTGGTAATCCGGTCGACCGTTTCGATGGATCCCCCCTGGTCCACCGCCACGTCGACAATCACGGATCCTTCTTTCATCGTTTGGACCATCTCTTCCGTGACCAGCTTGGGTGCCCGCCGTCCCGGAATCAGAACCGCCCCGATTAATAAATCCGCCTGTTTGACGGCTTCGGCAATATGGAACCGGTTCGACATCAACGTTTGAATCCGTTGTCCGGCAAACAAATCATCCAGCTGTCTGAGCCGCTCCGCATTGATATCGAGGATCGTCACATTGGCACCCATGCCCAAGGCCATCTTGGCGGCTTGGGTTCCGACCGTTCCGCCTCCGATAATCACCACATTGCCAGGGGCCACACCGGGCACTCCGCCCAATAACACGCCTGCACCGCTTTGCGGTTTTTCCAAAAAGCGTGCTCCGATTTGCACGGACATCCGGCCGGCCACTTCACTCATCGGGGTTAAAAGCGGCAGGGACCCGTTATCCAATTGCACCGTTTCATAGGCAACGGCGGAAACTTTTTGATCCATCAGCGCCTTTGTCAATTCCGGCTCCGGCGCAAGATGCAAATAAGTAAATAAGATCAAATCCTCGCGAAAATATTGGAACTCCTCTTTCAACGGCTCTTTTACTTTTAAAATCATATCCGCTTTGCCCCACACATCGGCCGCGGAAGGAAGAATATGGGCGCCATGCTCCAAAAATTCTTCATCCTTGAATCCGCTTCCCTCGCCGGCACCGGACTCCACCATGACTTCGTGCCCGGCTTGCACCAAAAGGTCGACACCAGCGGGTGTGATGGCGACACGATTCTCATTGTTTTTGATCTCCTTGGGAATTCCGACTTTCAATATTCAACACCCTCCTTTGGTTTGAGCTTCCATTTATAGGATGGAATATATATCGGATTTTAAACATAAAAAAACGTGAGATCTGAAGAGATCTCACGTCACTTTGGATCCTACCAGTTTTTTTAAATTGGATACTTTTCCTTTACAACGATGGCAAATTCCATGGAATGTCAACCGATGATCCACAATCTGAAAATCAAAATCTTTCTCCACCTGTTCCTCAATCGGGCCTAGCAAATCCTCCGTAATTTCATCGACTGTACCACAATGGAGACAGATGAGGTGATGGTGGTGATGTTCCGCCCCTTCAGCCCGAAATTCATACCGTGTTACACCATCTCCGAAATTCAACTTATGGATAATCTGCAATTCGCTTAAAAGCTCCAGCGTCCGATACACGGTTGCCAACCCGATTTCCGGAGCTTTTTCCTTCACCAACAGGTAGACATCCTCCGCGCTCAAATGATCTTCCTCATTTTCCAAAAGCACACGGACCGTCGCTTCCCGTTGGGGGGTCAATTTATAGTTATGGGCGGATAATTGTTGTTTAATTTGATTCACCCGATCTTCCAATAACGACACCCCCCTGTCTGTCTTACACCATTATATTTGACCAAAGCAGAGGAGTCAATCCAATCGAGAAATATTATCAAATAATAATTGTTATAAATTAAGGGTTTTGACTCACAGTGATGTCGGTTGGCACAACCTCTTTCATCATCACCGGGGAAACATAAGCTTCAAAGGCGGAAGAAACCAGCATAACCACCGCCATGCCCGTCACCAACAGCGAAAAGGAGACAAAATGCGGATAAATGGCTCCACGATGATGAATCAAACGATTCTTGATCAGGGTGATGGAAAAACGGATGCCGGCCATGGTGATGATAATCATCGACGGGATGATCAGCAAATTTTGCGGCACAATGGAAACAAACGCAAACCAAAGCCCCTGCCAGGACAATTTTGAAAAAAGAAACCCCACCGTAAACCCGATGACCAGGCCTTTTAAGAACAAGAGAACCAACAAAACAGGAATCCCGATGACCGACAAGCCCAAAATCCACATCAAACCGATCGTTTTCAAATGGTCTCCCAATGAATGTTGGAAAGCAACCCCTGGCTCGGCAATGGTCTCGTCTTTTAACCCCTGAAAAAAATACCCCAGATAATGAAGCAACCCTTCTTTTTGAGACGGATCCAAGGAGTTGACCAAAACGGCGCCAAAAATCACTCCCATCATAAACAGGGTCGTGACGAAAATATATAACGACTTTTGACTCTGAAAATGGGACCTCAGTGTATGCTCAAAGGGACCCGGTCTTCTTTTCATACTTTCCGCCTCCTTTGTCCATCACTATGAAACTATGACGGACAAAGCCAAAATATACGAAAAGATTCTATAGATTTGCCTGCTTCCGGTTCATTCGCCCGGATCCCGGTTCCGCTCCGGCAACACCTCGTCCCCCCACCAGCTTTCAATCACCCAGCCGTCTTTGGAACCGCCAGCCGCCTCGGGATGGGTCCGGGTGGCTTTGAATCCCAGGATTCCCCGTACGGGGCCGATCCAGAACAAAACCGCCAGGCCAAAAATGATCAGCGTCATTCCAATCTCCCAAACCGGATCCCCGTCAAAAGACGGATAAATCAGAAATCGATAAATAAATATACAGATCAAACCATAGTAAAGGATAAAAAAGACAGCCCAAATCCCTTTGAAGCAAGCGATGAAAACCGATAATTTTTTGTTGCGGAGAAGGAAAATCAATCCTTTGAACAAGATTAAAAGAATCACACATACAAGAACCCATGACCCGCTCACTTTCAGCAACTTCTGAGACCAATCCAAATAAGCCATTCCCATCACTCCAAATTTCACCTCTGGTGTTTTCCCAATCCCTTCTTCACCTTTCATCGCTCAAACTTAACCGGTACAGATGTTAAATCCATTATACTACGTTCTTCTTTCTTGTTCCCGGAATGGATCATCTTTTAAGAAAAGGCGGGAATAAAAAAAGCCGGCCACAATTCATGTGGTCAGCTTGGTTTCACCCGTCCGTATATGCCTCCCCCGCCTTCTTCGAAAGCCAGTTTTTGTTCCCGGGCCATGAGAATGTGACGGGCGATGTGGCTTCCCGCCACGCTTTCAAGCGCTTCGACCGGAACTTCATGAAGAATGTTCATTTCAGTGCCAAATGCGTCCAGCAGTTTTTCCATAGTCCTTTTCCCCAGTTTCGGGATAAATTCCAATGGAACTTGATATTGGTACGGAGGACGAAATGACGGATGGCGGCAAGATTGGTCACTGATTTCCAAAATCCGGTCCAAAACACCTTTGACTCTCTTTTTGCTTCCGCAATGCAAACAAACCGGCGTTTCTTCATGAGGCCAGAGCTCACCGCATTTTAAACACCGGGTCCGGTAATATTTACCCAATCGCGGATTCAACCCGTAGTTTTTAAGGATTTTTCGGCCGTCCGCCCCGTTCAACGCCTTGCGGAATTCTTCAAAACTGGCTTCTTTCACCAAAAGCTTGTTGTACTCCCGTCCGATTTTCGGCAGGGAGTGCGCATCCGAATTCGTTAAAAACGGAAATGCATTCAACTCCGAAATCCGGTCCGCCAATTCCGAGTCGGAGCTCAGCCCCAATTCGACCGCAGCCACTTTCTTCAAATCAAAAAGCTGCCCCATGGAGTCGACGGCACTGCCATAAACACTTTTAAACGGCGTAAAAATGTGGGCGGGAATCAACAACCCGTCCAGCTCTTCCACTTTTTCCTGCAACTTTGAAACCGGCTGATAAAGCCTTTGGGTACTCAACTGTACATTTTTCATCGACTTTTTCAGCCAAGCAGTCAATTGCTGCATCTTCTCCAAAGTTTTTACAAACACCAGCACATGAGCCGGGCCCGTGTCCGGTTCCCGGATCTCAATTTCGGCTCCGAGCAAACAGGTCGTCTCTTTGTAAACGATTCCCCCGTCCGGATGCTCCCGGAACCATCCGGATCGAAGCCCGTCGAGAATATCCTCCTGCACCGGCGGGGACTGGCTGTCAATCACGCCGATCATGCCGAGCCCCTTGCGATGGTGTGCCTCTTTGACGATGTTTTCAAAGGTCATGTTTCTGGCCGCGGTAATCTTTACCGGATGATTGCGACTGGTTCTCCCGATATGAATATGAAAATCGGCATAAAGGGTCTTCAGTTCACTCATCGCCGGCTTCCACCCGGTTTTTCCAAAAATAAACGGCAAAAATCGTTTTGGCGTCACAGATTTCTCCGGTTTCAATCCGTTTGAAACATTCTTCCATGGTCAGCTCGACCAGCTCCACAAATTCGTCTTCATCCGGATTGCGGGTTCCTTTTTCCAGACCGGTCGCCCAGTACAAATGGATTTTCTCATCGGCAAAACCGGGGGAGGTGTAAAACGAGACCACTTCTTCCAAACGGCCGGGCTGATAACCGGTTTCTTCTTCCAACTCCCGCCGGGCACTGTCCATCGGATCTTCGCCTTTTTCCAATTTTCCCGCCGGTATTTCCAAAATCGTTTTTTCCAACGCTTTGCGGAATTGCCGTACAAGCACGAGCTTGTCTTCTTCATTGAGCGCCATGACGGCCACGGCGCCGGGGTGTGTCACAATTTCCCGTTTGGAGACGTTTCCGTTGGGAAGCAGGACATCATCCACTTGTAAATCAATGACTTTTCCGGTGAATATTTTTTGGGTGGCAATCGTTTTTTCTTCCAGATTTTGTTTCATGACCAGTCACTCCTGTTTGGGATGTCCACTCCATTATAACGCAGTAAACCGCATATACCGGAAACCGGATCAAAAAAAAGAAAACAGCCCAGCCGGGGCCGGACTGTGGCTGTCAGCCGTTTACATATAAAATTTCAATTTATTTAACACCCACTCATAATGATCTTTGTCAAGGCCCGGGGCAAACTCTTCCGGTTTTTTCTCCAAATCAGGCACAGGGGCTCCTTCCGGCGTTCCCTTCACCACACGGAGCGGTGCACCCGTTTCCGGGTTTTCCCCTCTCCAGATCTTGTCGATGTCGCGGTAGTCATGGTCACTCCAGGTGTAAAGAATGTTGTCCAGTCCTTGTTCAATGTATTTTCTGGCATGATCAAATTTGGAGTTGTCAAGACTCGGTATGGGAAGCATGCGGGTGACATCGACACCGGTCAGGATTTCGAGCGCCTTGGCATAGGCAACGATATGCACGCCTCCCCGCACCAATAGGTAACCGATCATCTCCCGGGCCACCGGTGCATCGGTCATTTCGTAAACCCTCATTTTGTGGGTGCGGGCACCGATCTCCAGGAAAAAGTTGTGCAGAAAATCTTCAATCAAATTGCCGCTGTTAAACACATAAGTTCCGTTCCATGGATTGCCCATCGAATCTGCAGGAAACGCGGTCTGGGCCGTTGCGATAAAGTAATAGGAATTTCGGGCATCCAACCCGTTTCTTAATGGGGTGGTGTCCGGATCCCCCGGACGGGTGATGCCGGTGGACAATAAATTGATGGCTGCACTGACAAGTTCCACATGACCGAATTCCTCTGCCGTGATGCTGGCAACCAGATCGTAAAAGGGTTTCAATTTTTTTTTGGCACGAAAATTGAAGGATTGGAACATATAGTTGTTTAAGGTGGACATTTCTCCGAAACGTCCGCCGAGCAATTCCTGAACAGCCGCCGCCGCATTGGCATCCCCGTGTTCGGGGACGGGTAATTCAATAGCCAGACGATTATAACGTTTAAACATCCTTTCCCCTCCCTTGGTTATGCATCAAAAACCGGATCAAATTCAGGTCATGCCATCAACAAGGAAGCGGAGAAGTCATCCGTTGTCTCTTGCTTTTTGTAACCGGCACGACCCAAAGGATTTGTTGCATGCGAATAAAAAAAGGAGCCCCGCCGGATTGAACCACGACATGATCACTCTGAACGTGTGTGAGCCTTCCCGTTACACTCCCGCGGATCGTTTGCACGGAAACCTTCCGGCCCATGAGCGGATACAGACTGGATTGGAAGGTGGCATCATACATGCTCCCACAGGGTGACCAAGGGTGCATTGAAATCCCTCCTTATGATCTGAGGAAATTTCCTCTTGATAACAACACGAAGAAGCAACCGTTCCTTTGAAACCCATTCAGCAAACTTGGCTTATAACAGAAAAAGAACCTCCATAAATGTATATATGCACCCGGATTCGCAATATAAATTGTCCTATCAAATTACATGTTTTTTCCGTCAATGTGTTTGCAAATCTCCGGTAACGTCGGCGGATGTATAAGTTCACTTGCACTGACGTAAAAAAGAATTAAACACTTTGTTACCGGAGGCGTGCAATATGGAATTCAAAACCGGTCCGCACGGCATTCGCCTGACGGGAACCGCCGGGCAAATCCGTTCTTATTTAAAGAAAATGGCTGTCCATCCTTTAACGGTCAAGCAATATCTTGTTGGGAAAAAATCGGACGGCTCCCTTTTGCGCTTTTGGATAAAATCACGCCTCAGGCCGTCCATAACGTGCTGGGGAAGTTTTTTGATGAATTGGGAAGCTATATCCAAACCGGCGGTGAGTATTTGATTCAGGAACGCCAAACCATTTCGGTCATCGCCAGGAAAGCGGGGATTCCCGGTCCATCCCTTTCGCCGGAAGAAATCGGGCAACTTCCGTTATCCCTGTTAAACGAAGTTGCCGAAACAGCCATGCAAAAACACAAGCAACTCGCCACCATGCAAGGGGCCACCACCGGATTCGGCGGAATTTTCACCTTGGCCATAGACATCCCCGCCTTGCTCGGCATTTCGCTTCACGCCTTGCAAGAAATGGCCATTATCTATGGATATCAGCCCAAAGAAAAATCAGAGCGAATCTTCATTGTCAAATGTTTGCAATTTGCTTCCGCCGACTATGTCGGCAAACAATCCATTCTCAAGCAGCTGGCAGAAACCGGTTCCGAAAAAAACCAACGGGAAGCCATCTCCGAATTTCAGGGATGGCGGGAAGTGATTGCAACGTACCGTGATCATTTCGGCTGGAAAAAACTCTTTCAAATCGTGCCGGTCATCGGCATTCTCTTCGGAGCCTTCATCAACCGCTCCACGGTCGAAGAAGTGGCGGAAGCCGGCATGATGTTATACCGCAAACGGCGGATCATGGATAAATTAAAAAAACTGGATCCAAACTTCCGGGCCGACATGCCATCCTGATTTTTCACGGCCGGGTCACCGGAAATGAATGCATAGTTTCCGAAGAAAAACCGCAAACTGATGTATGTGTCTCAAAAAAGAAAGAACCCCCGGCCGGGGTTCTTATGACTACAGACTTTGCGGCACCGGAACTTTGGCACACTCTTCTACCAATGCCACAACCAATTCGGCTGCTTTGATCAATTCCTGAACCGGCATCCGTTCACTGGTTGTATGGATGTTTTCATAACCGATTCCCAGATTTACTGTCGGAATGTTGTATCCGGCGATGACATTGGCATCACTTCCTCCGCCGCTCACATCCAATTTCGGTTTGCGGCCGACCCGTTCCACCGCCGCCATGGCTTTTTGCACGACCAAATCTTTCTCGGTGAATTTAAATGAGGGATAAAGCACGTTCGTTTCGACTTCGGCACGGGCCCCGAGCTCGTCTGCCGCTTCTTTAAATGCCTGAACCATATGCTTTACTTGTGCTTTTAATTTGATTTCATTACGGCTGCGGGCTTCAGCAATGATCTCCACTTTTTCCGGAACCACATTGCTGGCCGTCCCGCCGTGAAATGAACCGATATTGGTGGTGGTTTCACTGTCGATCCGGCCCAGGCGCATTTTGGAAATGGCCCGGCTGGCCACCTGGATGGCGCTGATTCCGTCTTCCGGATTCACCCCGGCGTGAGCCGCTTTCCCGTAAATCGTCGCTATGATTTTCACTTGGGACGGGGCGGAAGTGATAATTTCGCCCACCGGCCCGTTGGAATCCAAGGCAAAACCGAAATCGGCATCCACCAGACTCAAGTCTAAATGGCGCGAACCGATTAATCCCGATTCTTCGCCGGCGGTGATGATAAATTGAATTTTTCCGTGCGGGATTTTTTGTTCCTTCATCAAGCGGATTCCTTCCATCAACGCTGCCAGTCCCGCTTTGTCATCGCTTCCCAAAATCGTCGTTCCATCCGATTGGATATAACCATCTTTTATGACGGGCCGGATGCCTTTTCCGGGTGCGACGGTATCCATGTGACAGGTAAAATAGATTTTCGGTACATCTTCCAACGTTCCGCCTAACGTCGCCACGATATTTCCGGCACCGTGTCCGGTTTTTTCACTGGAACGATCCTCTTTCACATCAAAACCGAGGTTTGTCAACTTCTCCTTCAATAAATCACAAATGACCCGTTCATCCCCTGTTTCGCTATCCGTTGTGACAAGTTCGATGAATTCATCAATCAGCCGTTGTTGGTTAACCAATGGTAATCCTTCCTCCATTCGATGCAAAAAATTTTTCTTATTGTAACACCATTATTTAGAATTGGATAACAAAAATTGGTACAAGCTCCATTTTTCATACCATATTTTATCATACCACTTTCTTATTTTTTTCACCTCCTCCTTATTCCCCTATCATCCCCTTTATCCATTTTTTTCATCCGGATCAAAAATATTGCCCCAAGGAAAAAGTGGAAACCCTTTTGGATTCCCACTTTTCGCATCCTTTTCCCTTACAGCGGAATATTCCCGTGCTTTTTGGCCGGGCGGCTTTCTTTTTTGTTTTCCAGCATCTTTAAAGCTTGTTTTAATTTCTGTCTGGTTTCCCGCGGATCGATGACATCATCCACCATGCCGTGGCTGGCCGCGATATAAGGATTGGAAAACTTTTCTTTGTATTCCCGGATTTTTTCCTGCCGGGTTTGTTCCGGATTTTCGCTCTCTTGGATCGTGCGGGAAAAAATAATGTTGGCCGCTCCTTCCGCACCCATGACGGCAATTTCCGCACTCGGCCAAGCAAATACCAGATCCGCGCCGATCGCCTTGCTGTTTAAGGCAACATAAGCCCCTCCGAAAGCTTTGCGCAAAATGACCGTGATTTTGGGGACGGTCGCTTCGGAATAAGCGTATAAAATTTTGGCTCCATGCCGGATAATCCCGCGATGCTCCTGGTTGACCCCCGGGAAAAAGCCGGTCACATCCTCAAAGGTGATGATGGGGATGTTGAAGCTGTCGCAAAAACGGATAAACCGGCTTAACTTATCCGATGAATCGATATCCAGACTGCCTGCCATCACTTTGGGCTGATTTGCGGCAATTCCCACCGTCCGGCCGGCAATCCGGCCGAAACCGACCACCAGGTTGCGCGCGAACGATTCATGGACTTCCATAAAATCCCCGTCATCGACGATGTATTCAATCACTTTCCGGACATCATACACTTTGGTCTCTTCCACCGGGACGATTTCCGCCAGTTCTTCAATCCAGTCATCCTCATCCCGGTACGGAACCACGGGCGGTTTTTCCCGGTAGCTTTGCGGGAGAAACTGCATGAGGCGCCGGACCTGCTCCAAAACCTCCGGCTCGCTCGGCGCGGTAAAATGGGCATTTCCGCTCACACCGGCATGCACTTTTGCCCCGCCCAGTGCTTCCGAACTGATTTTTTCTCTGGTGACGGCTTCAATCACTTTTGGTCCGGTGATAAACATTTGGCTGGTTTTTTCCACCATAAAGACAAAATCAGTGATGGCCGGCGAGTACACGGCCCCTCCGGCGCAAGGACCCATAATGACCGAAATCTGGGGAATCACTCCGGAGTAAATGGAATTGCGATAAAAAATATGGCCGTATCCATCCAGCGAAACCACGCCTTCTTGAATCCGTGCCCCTCCCGAGTCATTCAAGCCGATGACCGGAGCCCCGTTTTTGGCGGCCAAATCCATCAAGCGGGCAATTTTAAGTGCATGCATTTCGCCCAATGCCCCGCCAAACACGGTGAAATCCTGGGCAAAGACATAAACGTCCCGGCCGTGGATTTTTCCGTAACCGGTCACCACCCCCTCCCCCGGAGCTTCTTTTTGATCCATGCCGAAATGCACCGCCCGATGTTCCACAAACGTGTTCAACTCGACAAAACTGTCATCATCCAGCAGCAAATCAATCCGTTCGCGGGCCGTTAATTTCCCCTTGTCATGTTGGGCCCGGATCCTTTTTTCCCCGCCGCCCATTTCAGCTTTGCGGCGCTTTTCATAAAGCTGGTCAATCTTTTGGTACATATTCATGGTGATTTACTCCTCTCTTTCACGAGGTTCACAAAGCTCGTATAATACACCGCCAGTTACTTTCGGATGCAAAAAAGAGATATTCATTTGATGGGCTCCGGGTTTCGGCTGTTCATAAATCAACCGGATCCCTTTCTCTTTTAATTCCGACAGCCGCTGCTTTAAATCACTGACCTCCAGGGCGATGTGATGAATCCCTTCCCCTTTCTTTTGCAAATATTTGCAAATCGCACTGTTCTCAGACAATGGTTCCAATAATTCAATCCTACTTTCTCCGATCTTAAAAAAAGCCACGCGAACCTGCTCGCTGTCCACCACTTCTTCCCCTTCGTATTCCAACCCGAAAACATCCCGGTACAAAGGAACGGCTTCCTTAAGACTGCGAACGGCAATTCCGATGTGGCTGATTTTTTTGGGTTTTCCCTCATTCATGCTGCTGACGCTCCTTTCCGGCAACCAAATTCCGTATATAATCAGCCGTCTGTTTCGTCGGGGTTCCCGGCGTAAACACTTCGGCAATGCCTTGCTGTTTCAAAAACTCCACATCTTTTTGCGGGATCACCCCGCCTGCAATCACCGGAATATCTTCAGCGCCTTGTTCTTTTAACAGGCGCACCACTTCGGGAAACAATTCATTATGAGCCCCCGACAAACAAGACAAGCCGACCACATCCACATCTTCTTGAATCGCTTGGGCAACAATCTGCTCCGGCGTTTGGCGCAAACCGGTATAAATCACTTCCATCCCTTCGTCTCTCAACGCTTGTGCAATAATAAGCGCCCCCCGGTCATGGCCGTCTAACCCGGGTTTTGCGATCAACACACGGATCGTCCGTTTCATTTCGATTTCCCCCTTTTTATCCCGCTCGATATTCACCAAAAACTTCCCGTAACACTTGACAAATCTCGCCGATCGTACAATAAGCTTTGACGGCATTCAGAATATGAGGCATCAGGTTTTCCGTCCCTTGCGCCGCTTTTTTCAAGCGCTTTAACTTTTCCTCCACTTCCGTTGCGTTCCGGTTGGCTTTCAATTCCCTTAATTGTTCCACTTGTTGTTTGGCAATGGCCGGATCCACCCGCAACAATTGCGGTTCGGTCTCTTGTTCCAAACGGTAACGGTTCACACCAACCACCACTTGTTTGCCGGATTCGATTTCTCTTTGGATGGCCAGCGCAGCCCGATGGATTTCTTGCTGCATGTACCCTTCCTCCACGGCGCGGACCGCCCCGCCCATTTCGTCAATTTTTTCAATATAGCGCCAGGCTTCTTTTTCGATTTGGTCAGTTAACGCTTCGATATAATACGATCCTCCGAGCGGATCAACCGTATCGGCAACACCGCTTTCATGCGCAATGATCTGCTGCGTCCGCAAGGCAATTCTTGCCGACTCTTCCGTGGGCAGGGCCAATGCTTCATCCCGGGAGTTGGTGTGTAAACTTTGAGTTCCGCCCAAAACCGCCGCCAAAGCTTGCAAGGTCACCCGCACGATGTTGTTGTCCGGTTGTTGGGCCGTCAGCGTGGATCCCCCTGTTTGCGTATGGAAACGCAATTGTAACGAGCGCTCGTTCGACGCGTTGAAACGCTCTTTCATGATTTTGGCCCAAATGCGCCGGGCTGCACGGAATTTGGCGATTTCCTCAAAAAAGTGGTTATGCGCATTGAAAAAAAAGGACAAACGGGGTGCAAACCGATCCACTTCCAAACCCGCTTCCAGTGCGGCTTCCACATAAGCGATGCCGTCGGACAAAGTGAATGCGATCTCCTGAACCGCGGTGGAACCGGCCTCCCGTATGTGGTATCCGCTGATGCTGATGGTGTTCCATTTGGGAACATGTTCCGCACAATACCGGAACACATCCGTAATCAAGCGCATGGACGGCTTCGGTGGGAAGATATAAGTTCCACGGGCAATATATTCTTTCAAAATATCATTTTGAATGGTTCCTCTCAGTTTTTCGGAAGGCACTCCTTGTTTTTCCGCAACGGCAATATACATCGCCAGCAACACACTGGCCGGTGCATTGATGGTCATGGAAGTGCTGACCTGATCCAACGGGATGCCTGCAAACAACCTTTCCATGTCTTTCAGGGAGTCAATGGCCACCCCGACTTTCCCCACTTCCCCCTGCGACATGGCATCATCCGAATCATAGCCAATCTGGGTGGGAAGGTCGAAAGCGACACTGAGTCCGGTTTGTCCCTGTTCCAACAGATAACGAAACCGTTTGTTGGTTTCCCCGGCTGATCCGAAACCGGCATATTGCCGCATAGTCCAAAGCCGGCTGCGATACATGGAGGGATAAATCCCGCGTGTATAAGGATACTCTCCCGGCAATCCCGGGTTTTCCGGTACATCCGCTTCTGTATAGAGGCGTTTCACTTCAATCTCCGAAGATGTATGAAACGTCTCTTTTCTTTCCGGCGTTTTTTGGAGGAGCCGATTGGTTTTTTCTTCCCAAATTTTCAATTTTTCTTGCTCGGATGATTTATTCATTATTGACAGTCTCCTCTCAAGATATGATAAAACGCTTTCACTTCTTAATATAACAAATATTTATCATCTTTGAATGATTTTTTACGATCGGAAAGAACATGGACATTGGTGACAATGTTGGTTACAATGTAACCTGAGGTAAATTATTTTACAATCGGCCTGGGTTCAAGCCATGGTTTACTTCATTGTTACGCTGGTTGCAACTTCCACTTGCACCGGTATGTTTTATTCTGATTTCCATATAATAACGGTTAATGAATCATTCACAGGTTTATACTGAAAACGACTGGAGTTTGAGAAAGTAGGTGGAATGACGATGGATTACTTTATGGTACCGCTTTTGGTCATCATCAGTATTCTTGCCGTACGCGGAGCATGGTACAACAAAAAAACCGGGAACAAACCCGGTTTTGTGATCGGTGGCATCTTTACATTGGGAGTCGTCGGAGTGACATTGCTTGCTTTGTATGATTTCTTTATCGGACTCCAATAAAAGCGGTAACAAGGTTTTCATCGGCCCTGGTGAGAACCTTGTTTTTTTGTTCCATCAAAAAAAGGCACCCGAAAATGGGTGCCTTTTTTGGTCAACGTCAAATTTGCGTGTCGGGGCCATAGGATTCCAAGCGTTCTTTGACGCGATTCAAGAAACGTCCTGCCACCAGGCCGTCGAGAATCCGATGGTCGAGGGACAAGCAAATGTTCATCATGTCCCGGACGGCAATCATGTTGTTATAGATCACCGGTCGCTTCACGATTGCTTCAAAGGACAGGATGGCTGCCTGCGGCGCATTGATGATGGGTTGCGATTGGATCGAACCGAAAGAACCGGTATTGTTCACCGTAAACGTTCCGCCCTGCATGTCGGCCAGTTCCAATTTTCCATTCCGTGTTTTTTCGGCCAAGTTCTGCACGGCTTTAGCCAGTCCCAAAATGCTTTTTTCATCCGCATCATGGATCACCGGTACATACAAGGCATCATCGGTGGCCGTGGCCATCGAAATATTGATGCGTTTCTTCAAGATGATTTTGTCGTCCGCCCAAACCGAATTGAGGATCGGATACTCTTTGAGCGCATCCACAACCGCCTTGATGAAGAAAGGCATAAAGGTCAACTTGACCCCTTCGCGTTTTTGGAAGTCATGTTTGATACGGTTGCGCAATTCCACAAGTCCCGTTACATCCACTTCCATCATGGTCCAGGCATGGGGAGCTTCATGCTTGCTTTGCACCATGCGGTTGGCAATGGTACGGCGCACGCTGGACACAGGAATCTCGGTGTCGCCATTTTCCAGTACAATGCCGGAACCGGATCCCGGTTTGGCAGCGGGTTTGTCTGCCGCGGCTTTGGGTTCGGCCGCTTTTTCCGCAGCCGCCGTGTGAGACGGTTGAGCCGGAGCAGCGGCCCGACCGGTACCTTCTTCAATCGCTTTGAGTACATCTTTCCGGGTGATCCGTCCCCCTTTTCCGGTTCCGGTCAATTGCGTCAAATCGATGTTATTTTCCTGAGCCAGGCGCATGACGGCCGGAGAATAACGGTGTTTGTTGGAATCATCTTTTTGTGCGGCCGGTTTTTGTTCCGGTGCTTTTGCTTCTTCCCGGGCGGGAGCGGAAGCTTCTTCTTTTGCCGGTTCTTCTGTTCCGCCTTCTTCTCCTGCCACTTCGATGCGGCAAATGAGTTGCCCGACTTCAACGGTTTCGCCTTCTTCAGCAATGATTTCCGCCATTTTTCCTTCATAAGTTGACGGAACTTCGGCATTCACTTTGTCTGTGGACACTTCACAAATCGGTTCATATTTGGCTACAGGATCTCCTGGTTTTTTCAGCCATTTTGCAATGGTGCCTTCGGTTACACTTTCCCCGAGCTGAGGCATTAAAATATCGGTCGCCATTTTGGGAAGAACCTCCTCATCTGGTTAGAATTCTGCTAATTCGCGAATGGCATTTGCGATTTTTTCCGGATTCAACATAAACTCTTTTTCAAGCGGCGGGCTGTACGGCATGGCAGGTACATCCGGACCGCAAAGACGTTTGATGGGGGCATCCAATTCAAACAAGGCTTCTTCGGCAATGACCGCAGAAACTTCCCCGGCAAATCCTCCTGTTTTATTATCCTCATGAATCACGATCACTTTTCCCGTCTTTTTCACTGCATCGAGAACCGCTTCTTTATCCAGCGGTACCAATGTGCGCAAATCCAGCACATGGGTGCTGATTCCTTCTTCTTTTTCCAATTTTTCAGCAGCCTGCAAAGCGTAGTGAACCATCAGACCGTAGGTAATCACGGTGACGTCGGATCCTTCCCGCTTCACTTCCGCCTTTCCGATCGGAACGGTATAATCCTCTTCCGGAACTTCTCCTTTAATCAACCGATAACAACGTTTGTGCTCAAAGAACAACACCGGGTCGTCATCGCGGATCGCCGATTTTAATAATCCTTTGACATCATAAGGAGTGGATGGCATCACAATTTTCAATCCGGGAACACCGGTGAACAGCTTTTCCACGCTTTGTGAATGGTACAACGCTCCGTGAACGCCTCCGCCGTACGGTGCACGAATCACCATGGGCACATGCCAGGTGCCGTTGGAGCGATAACGAATCCGTGCCGCTTCACTGACAATTTGGTTATACGCCGGCATGATGAAATCAGCAAATTGGATTTCAGCCACCGGACGCATCCCGTAAGCCGCTGCACCAATACCGACTCCGACAATCGCAGATTCCGTCAGGGGTGTATCCAGCACCCGGTCCGGCCCAAACTGTTCATACAGGCCGTCGGTTGCCCGGAAAACACCGCCGCGCACCCCCACATCTTCTCCAAGCACGAAAACACGTGAATCACGTTCCATTTCTTCCTTCAGTGCTTGTGTCACCGCATCAATATATGAAATGACCGGCATATTCATTCCCTCCTGCTCGATTAGGCATATACATGATCATGAATGGTTTCAGGTTCCGGATAAGGTGCTTTTTCCGCATAATCCGTGGCATCATTGACTTCTTTGGCGATTTGATCCTGAATTTCTTTTTCTTTCTCCTCGGTCAACACACCTTGATCCATCAAGTAATTTTTAAAGACGACCAATGAGTCTTTTTTCTTTGCTTCTTCCACTTCTTCCCGTGCCCGGTAAGTACGGTCATCATCATCACTGGAGTGCGGAACCAAACGGTAGGAAACGGCTTCGATCAAGGTCGGACCTTCTCCCTTCCGGCCACGTTCGGCTGCTTCTTTGACCGCTTTGTAAACTTCAAGTGGATTGTTTCCGTCGACTTTGATGCCGGGGAATCCGTATCCCTCTGCCCGTTTCCATACTTCGCCCCCGGCCACTTGCTTGGAGAGCGGCACGGAAATGGCATATTTATTGTTTTCCACCATAAAGATCACAGGCAGTTTATGAACCCCCGCAAAGTTGCATGCCTCATGCCAATCCCCCTGGTTGCTGGAACCTTCCCCGCAAGTGGTGAGTACCACATGATCTTTGTTTTCCAGTTTACCGGCATAAGCGATTCCCACCGCATGAAGCACCTGGGTCGTCACAGGGCTGGAACCGGTTAAAATGCGGAAACGGTGATCTCCATAGTGTCCGGGCATCTGGCGTCCGCCGCTGTTTGGATCTTCTGCTTTGGCAAAGGCAGACAGCATTTGGTCTCTGGCGGTTTGCCCAAATACCAGCATCATGCCCAAATCACGGTAATAAGGGCAGAGCCAGTCTTTTTCGCGATCCAATGCAAACGTAGCCCCCACCTGGATGGCTTCCTGACCTTGACAAGAGATCACGAAGGGAATTTTACCGGCCCGATTCAAAAGCCACATGCGCTCATCCACTTTGCGCGCCAAAAGCATGTAACGGTACATATCCAACACTTGGTCATCGCTTAATCCCAATTCCCGATGGTTCAATTCGCTCATCAAAAAACGCCCCTTTCGTTAACCATGGATCGGTTTTCCGTCGACAGCCATCGCTGCTTCGGCATAAACCTCGGATAATGTCGGATGCGGGTGAATGGTATGGGCAATTTCCCAAGCCGTTGCATCCAATACTTTCGCCAACCCGGCTTCCGAAATCATATCGGTTGCATGGGGACCGATGATATGCACACCCAGCAAGTCATCGGTTTTCTTGTCAGAAATGATTTTTATGAATCCGTCCATTTCTCCGAATACCAATGATTTTCCGACGGCCCGGAACGGAAACTTGCCGACTTTGACTTCATAGCCTTTCTCTTTGGCCTGCGCCTCTGTCAAACCGATGCTTCCCACTTCCGGACGGCTGTATGTGCATCGCGGAATGGTGAGCGGATCAATCGGATAAACTTCTTTGCCGGCCATGTGTTCCACTGCCAAAATTCCTTCATGCGAAGCCACATGAGCCAATTGATATCCGCCGATGACATCACCGATGGCGTAAATGTGGCTTTCTTCCGTCTGCATGAATTCATTGACTTGAATCACACCTTTTTCCACTTTGATCGAGGTGTTTTGCAAGCCAAAGTCATCGATGTTGGCTTCACGCCCGACGGATACAAGGGTGCGGTCGGCCTCCAGTGTTGTCACTTCCCCGCCTTTTTCCACCTGCATGGTCACTTTTCCACCCTGAGCAGTGACAGTTTCCGGCAGCACTTTGGCACCGGTCAGGATTTTTACTTTTCTCTTCTTCAAAAGACGGGCCATCTCCTTACTGACATCCTCATCTTCCAAAGGCAAAATCCGGTCCATATACTCCACAATGGTGACATCCACACCAAAGTCGCTGAGCATGGAAGCCCACTCAACACCGATAACGCCGCCTCCGATGATAATCATGGATTTCGGAAGCTCTTCCATTTGCAAGGCATGATCCGAGTTCATGACAAATTGACCGTCGACTTCAAGCCCCGGCAATGTTCTGGGCCTGGAACCCGTTGCAATCAACACGTTTTTGGGAACCAGCATCGTCGGTTCTTCACTGCTGTCCGCGTGCTCAACGGAAATGGTTCCGGGCATCGGCGAGAAAATGGACGGGCCCAAAATGCGGCCGGTTCCGTAATAAACATCCACTTTATTTTTCTTGAGAAGTCCCTCGACTCCTTTATGCAAGGTATCGACCACTTTTTGTTTTCTTTTTTGCACCCGGTCAAATTCCAGATTGACATCCCCGACGGCGATTCCAAATTCTTCGCTGTTTTTCATATTTTGGTAAAGCTCAGCGCTTCTCAACAAAGTTTTGGTCGGGATGCATCCTTTATTTAAGCAGACGCCTCCCAAGCGTTCCTTTTCGACAACAGCCACTTTCATTCCCAGTTGGGCGGCACGGGCGGCGGCGACATAACCGCCGGGCCCGGCCCCCAATACGACGAGATCATAGTTCTCAGCCATGGACTACCTCGACTCCTTTTTCTATCGGTGGATAATGCTTGGCCTCTTCTTCGCCGCGAACCACACGCAACGTTCCTTCGACCAATGCTTGCAATTCATTTTCTCCAGGGACCACATGCACAGGGGCAATCCACTCCACACGATCTTGGATCATTTTGGTGAAAGATTTCCCGTAGGCCAGACCGCCCGTCAAAATGATGGCATCCACTTGTCCGTTTAACACCGTGGAATAAGCTCCGATTTCTTTGGACACTTGATAAGCCATCGCTTCATAAATCAAAGCTGCCTTTTCATCCCCGTTTTCAATCATCTTTTCTACTTCGCGGGCATCCGTCGTTCCCAGATAACCCATGAGTCCGCCTTTCCCGACAACCATGCGCATAATTTCACTGGCAAAGTATTTGCCGGAAAAACAGAGTGAAATCAAATCGCCAACCGGCACCGTCCCCGCACGTTCGGGCGAAAACGGTCCTTCTCCGTTCAATCCGTTGTTGACATCAATCACCCGGCCTTCCAGATGCGCGCCCACGGTGATGCCGCCTCCCATATGCACAACTATGAAACGGCTTTTTTCATAGGTCATCCCCAATTTTTGGGCAACGCGCCGGGCCACTGCTTTTTGGTTCAAAGCATGGAAAATGCTTCTCCGCTTAATTTCAGGAATCCCGGAAATCCGTGCAACCGGTTGCAATTCATCCACCACCACCGGGTCCACGATGAATGCCGGAATATTCAATTGATCCGCAATTTCTTGGGCAATGATGGCACCCAGGTTGGAAGCATGCGTGCCATATTCCGCTGAACGCAGATCAGCAATCATTTCTTCATTCACTTTGTAAGTTCCGCCCGGAATCGGTCTCAACAACCCTCCGCGTGCGACCACGGCGTCCAGTTTGTTCAAGTTGATCCCTTCGCGATCCAAGGTGTCCAGAATCACCTGTTTGCGAAACGGATATTGGTCAAACATGTCTTTAAACTTTGCTATTTCATTTGGATCATGGCGCAATGTTTCTTCCAAAATCGGTTTTTCGTCCGCAAACACACCGATTTTCGTCGAAGTTGATCCAGGGTTAATTGCCAGAACCCGAATCGGCTCCACCTTCAACACTCCATTCTAATCTGCCTGCAATTTTCCATCCCTTATTTGTTGTTAAAATTGATCAGGTTGCGTTGATCTTGCAAAAATGTGCTTCTTGTTTTGCGCATCATTTCAATCCGTTCTTCCGCCATGCGGTCTGCTGCGAGATAACTCGGAATGCCATCCCGTTTTGCAATCTCAAACACTTTCAGGATATTGTCGTAAATGCCTTCCACTTTTTTCATCGCACGCTCACGGTTGTAACCCAACAATTCGTCGGCGACATTGATCACGCCTCCGGCATTGATGACATAATCCGGCGCATAGACGATTCCTTTTTCTTCAAGCATTTTTCCATGGCGCTCTTCTTTCAGCTGATTGTTTGCCGAACCGGCCACCACTTTGCATTTCAAGCGTTCAATGGTTTCGTCATTAATGATCGCCCCGAGCGCACAAGGAGCAAAAATGTCGCATTCCACATCATAGATTTTGTCCGGATGAACAAATTCGGCACCAAATTCTTGCACGGCACGGTCTGCATTTTCTTTGTTGATGTCGGTCACAATCAATTTGACCCCTTCATTATGCAAGTGCTTACATAATTCGTAAGCAACATGTCCCACTCCTTGAACAGCCACCACTTTGCCTTCGAGTGAGTCATCGCCGAAAGCTTCTTTTGCAGCCGCTTTCATTCCACGGTATACGCCGTAAGCGGTCACCGGTGAGGGGTTGCCGCTGGAACCGAAAGCGGGCGACACGCCTGTCACGTAACGGGTTTCCTCATGAATGATATCCATGTCTTCCACGGTGGTTCCCACATCTTCCGCCGTGATGTACCGTCCGTTCAAACCTTGAATAAAGCGTCCCAAGGCACGGAACATGGCTTCGTTTTTGTCTTTTCTCGGATCGCCGATGATCACCGTTTTTCCGCCGCCGAGATTTAAGCCGGCAGCCGCATTTTTGTAAGTCATCCCTCTTCCCAAGCGCAGCGCATCCTCAATGGCTTCCTCTTCCGAAGCATAAGTCCACATGCGCATACCACCCAGAGCCGGCCCCAGGGTGGTATCATGGATACAAATGATGGCTTTGAGACCGGACTCTTTATCTTGGCACATGACGAGTTGTTCATAATCATATTTTTCCATGTAATCGAAGATTTTCATCTTTCATTCCTCCTCAATCAGATCATTGGGCAGCTGCCTGCAACACGGCAAGCGCAATCGAATACAATTTGGATTCCGGCGAGTCCGCACGGGAAGTCAATACCACCGGGGCGGCAGCTCCCAAAACAACGGCACCGATTTTACTGTTGGCAAAATACACCATGGACTTGTAAAGCATGTTTCCTGCCTCAATGTCCGGCACCAACAAAACATCCGCACGTCCTGCAACCGGACTGTCAATTCCTTTATGTTCCGCTGCTCTCACGGACACTGCATTGTCCAAAGCAAACGGCCCGTCAACCAAAGCACCTTTAATTTGGCCCCGGCGGTTCATTTGTGCGAGCGCGGCAGCATGAAGCGTCGCATCCATATTGGGATTCACCACTTCCACTGCACCCAGGACCGCAACTTTCGGTTCGGTATTTCCGAGTGTGTGACAGTACCGGATCACATTTTGGGCAATTTGGGTTTTTTCTTTCAGATCCGGAGCCACATTCAATGCCGGGTCGGTGACATGAATCAAGTGATCATATCCCGGAACTTCAAACGTGGCCACATGGCTCAATACGGCGCCGGTCCTCAAGCCTTTTTCTTTATTTAAGACGGCCCGCAAAAAGTCAGCCGTTTGAACCATCCCTTTCATCACCACATCGGCTTGTTGGTCACGAACGGCGGATACTGCCATTTTTGAAGCTTGTGCGGGGGAATCCGCATGAATGATTTGCCCGTCTTTGATATCAAGACCGATTTCTCGGCTGATCTCCCGGATCTTGGCTTCGTCCCCAAACAACAGGAAATCGGCAATTCCATGTTGCATGGCATCACGAACAGCCTCCAACACATCCTGATCATCGGCTGCTGCGACAGCAACCTTGACCGAAGGCAAAGATTCTGCTTTTTTTAGTATTTCTTCAAAGGATCTTAACATACTTAACACCTCTTCATTCCGGCTGATTGTTTGAGTCGTTCCTTTCATTTCATCAACGATAGTTTTTACGATTTCGCCGGCCGACATACTGATATGCAAATGGCATGCCAACCGGATCAAAAAATGAAAATCCCGCGATTTTATTAGCAGCTTTTGTTATTTTAGATTTTTTTCGTTTGCAAAACTGTGCAGAGAAAGGAAATTTTTTTCATGCAATTTTTTGCAAAATCAAATCAGATCGTATTTTTCCAGCTTGTAATAAAGGCTTCGAACGGAGATCCCCAGCGCTTTGGCTGTCTCCGTTTTGTTCTTGTTGGTTTTTTCATACACTTTTTTTAAATAATTTTTTTCAAATTGTTGTATAACATCTTTCAAAGGTTGAATATCTGTACCACTTTCCAACCGGCCTTCCAAATCTTGTCCCTCTTTTGCCCGGGATAAATCCAAGGGCGGCAAATGTTTTTTCCTCATGACCCTTTCGTTAAACTCCATATTGATCATGGCCCGCCCCAAAACGTTTTCCAATTCTCGTACGTTTCCCGGCCAGGAATATTGATGCAAGGTTTGGATCGCTTCCAAGTCAATCTCTTCCACATTCCGGCCATATTCCTGGTTAAACTTTTTAATCAAATGCCGGGCCAAATCCACCAGGTCTTCTTTCCGCATGCGAAGCGGGGGAATGTGAATCGGCAATACGTTCAGGCGGTAATACAAGTCTTCCCGGAAGCGTTTCTCCTGAATGGCTTTTTCCAAATACACATTGGTTGCCGCAATCACCCGGACATCGATCGGAATCGATTTGGTGCCTCCCACCCGCAAAACCTCTTTTTCCTGCAGCACTCTGAGCAGTTTTGCCTGGGTGCTCGGCTTCAGCTCGCCGATCTCATCCAGAAAAATGGTTCCGCCGTTGGCTTCTTCAAAAAGGCCTTTTTTTCCGCCGCGCCTTGCCCCGGTGAACGCTCCTTCTTCGTAGCCGAACAACTCGCTTTCCAACAAGGATTCGGACAAAGCGGCACAATTCACCCGGACAAACTGGTTGTATTTGCGGTCACTGGCATTGTGAATGGCATGAGCAAACAATTCCTTCCCGGTTCCCGATTCCCCTCTCAACAAGACGGTCGCCCGGGTTTCCGCCGCTTGCTTTGCCTGTTCAATGCTGTATCTCATCGTTTCGGAACTTCCGATAATGTCATCAAATGTATATTTGGCCTCCAGGTTTCGGATAATCCGGCGCGCCCGTTCGAGATCCCGGTTCAGCCGCTTGATCTCGGAAACATCGTGTATAATTCCCACACTACCTTTCAATTCCCCTTCCATCATGATCGGCGCAACATTGACCAACACCTCTTTCCGATGGGGACCCACTTTTAATTGGACGCCGCGAACCGGTTTTTTGGTCCGGAGCACCTTCATATGCATGCTTTCCCCTTCGGAGATATCCGTATCCGCCGGCTTCCCGATAATGTCCTCCGGTTTCAGTCCCGTTAAACGGGTGTAGGCCGGATTGATCAGGATCCCCATTCCGTTGGTGTCCACGACGGAAATGGCATCTTCCGATGAATCGATGATGGCCTGCAGCAAGCTTTTCATGCTTTCCAAATCGATGATTTGTTGGGACATGTTCTTCAGCTCGCTGATGTCCCGGAATACTGAAACGGCTCCGATCACCTTTCCGTCTTGCCCCTTCACCGGAACACGGTTGGTCAATATCTCCATTCCGCTTGGAAGTTTAAACTTTTGATTCAGTTCCGCTTTTCCGTTGTGCAAGACCCACTCCAGACGGGATTTTGGGATCACATCCTCAATTTTTTTCCCCAGCACTTTCCCGGCCGAGGTTCCGATCATCCTCTCTGCCGCCCGGTTAAACAACGTGATCCGGGCTTCTTTATTCACCGCGATCATTCCGTCATGGGTGGAATCCAAAATTGTTTCCAACTCTTGTTGCCGGCGCTTGTAAGCCATGAACCACTTCTTTTTTTCTTCCACCAGCCGGATCAACAGATCAACCACCGCGCCTGAGATCAACAGGGTATCTTCATGTTTCATTTCCCCCAGCCGGTCATAAACTTTCGGATCTCCCGTCACTTCCAATACCACATCAGGCGCCGGATCCAGGAAAGGTTCGAATTGCCTTCCTGTGGGAATCCCATGTTTCTCAGCTTCTGAAATCGCAGGAGCGTCAGGATTTAAATCAACCACTCCGATCACTTTGACAAAATCAATGGACAACAAGGTTTGCAAGATGGCAATCCCGCCCTGACCGCCTCCCACAATAAGAAACGTTTTCATCGGAATTCCTCCTTCCTCCTTCGCCATTCATCTTATCATATTGTTTCTGTGAAAAGCGGGTGGTAATATCCGCTAACCTGCGCTACTATGTTTAAAGAAGATACAGAAAGGACGGACCGGATCGATGAAACCATCAAAACCTGTGTATCAACGTATCTTGGCCATCATTATCATGTGCATTCCGGGAGCATCGGCCGCATACAGTTGGAAATGGATGCGCGACATGTTCCACGACTTTCTGTCCGGCCAATCCTTTGCCTGGTTGCCGTTTACCGGTTCCCTCATCTTATTTCTGGCCAGCATCGCCTTTCTGGGTGGTTTCATTTTTCACCATGACAAAAAAAGAAACCGGCTCAAAAGTCAAAAAAGCAAAATTTCCTCTTAACTTTTTGAGCGAACAAAAAAGAGGATGAAGGGTTTCTTCCCCCATCCTCTTTTTTTATTTCTCCCCGCCGCGTCTTCAGGCTTTATCCAAAAGCCCGGCGGCGGAAGCAGGATCCTTCTCTTTCTCCGCTTTGTCTTTTTCAAACAATGCCACCATGCCCGGCAACAACATGCCCCGGATTAAAAAAGTGTCCAACAAAATGCCCACAGCCACAATGAAACCAAAGACAAACAAAAGCTGTATCGGCTGGGTCATCAATACCGCAAAGGTGGCGGCCAAAATGACTCCGGCGGAGGATATAACCCCTCCCGTGCTGGCCACGGCATTTTCGATCGCTTGTTTGACGGTGTGATTTTTCCGCTCTTCCTGGAACCTGGACATCAGCATGATGTTATAGTCGATGCCCAGTGCCACCAGAAACACAAACGAATACAGCGGAACCCGGTTGCTGATGGAATCAATGCCGAAGAACCACTTGGTCAACAGCATTCCCAGCCCCAACGCGGCCAAAAACGATATCAAAATGGTTCCCATCATGTATACCGGCATCTTAAAGGATCGGGTCAAAACAATCAGGAGCAAGAAAATCAAAATGGTTTCCAACAGGACAATGAGCCAAGTGTCCTGGTTATTGATGATGCGGTCATCCACTTTGTGGGCGGTTTCCCCTGCAAAGTACAAGTTGCCTTTCAATCCGCTCTCATTTAAAATCTGCCCCGAATGGTTGACCATTTGTTCCATGGCATCAATGGTTTTCACCGCATAGGGATTTTCGTCAAAAGTCAGCTGAAAACGGACCACTTTTCCGGATTCGTCCGTTCCGTTGGGACGCACTTGGCTGACGAGCGGCTGTTTTTCCAACGTCTGTTGCAAGGAATCCATCTGCGTTTTGGTAACCTTCTCCTCGGCTTCCAACAGAACGGTGGTCGGTGCCAAATCCCCTTTGGCAAACTTTTGCTCCAGCACTTCATACCCTTGGCGCGAAGGCATATCTTCCGGGAACGATTTCATCGTGTCAAACTCATAGTTCAAGTTCGCCAAATAGCTTGCCGACAAAAGGAGAAAAATCCCGATGGCCGCCACAAAAACCCCCGGTTTCTTGACGACCGTATGTCCAATCCGGCTCCAAATGGCGTTGTTTTTGATATTCGCTTCCCCGACCCGAGGCACTTTGGGCCAAAATGCCTTTCTTCCGAAAGCCGCAAACAAAGCAGGAATCAAGGTCACGGATGCCAGCATGACCACCGCCATCGCCGTGGAAAAAGTCGGGGCAAAGTTCCGGTAATCCCCAAACTGGGCAAAGAACAAAACAAGCATGGCGGCCAAAACCGTTCCACCCGAGAAGAAGACCGGCATTCCCGTGCCTCTCATGGCCGCTTTCATGGCGGCAAATTTGTCCTCATGCACCTTCAGTTCTTCCCGGAAACGGGAAAAGACGAACAAAGAATAATCCGTGATGGTTGCAAACAAGAGAATCGACATAATCGAAACCGTCTGATTACTGTATACCAGCCCGGCTTTCCCCATCAATCCCAGAATCTGCATCACAGCCTCATAAACAAATGCCGCGGCAATCAGCGGAATCAGGGCCAACAATGGAGAACGATAAATCACAATTAAAAGTACAAGGATTAACCCGATTGTCGAGAAAAGAAGCACCAGATCTGCTCTGGAGAAAAGATCCAGTGTGTCCGCGGCGATTCCGGCCGGTCCGGTCACATAAAGCTGAATATCCGGATGATTCCCGGCTACCTCTAAAATTTGATCCCTTACCTCTTTGATCTCTTTTGTTTCCAGCGATTCATCAAACATGTAAGGAAGGACTGCGGTTGTCTTGTCATCCGAGAAAAATCCCATCATTGCCTGGGGAGGCAGGTTTTGCAGGGGAACGGCGGCTTCCAGTCCCTTCGGATCCGCTCCCTCAATTTTCTTCAACAACTCCAAAAGCGCTTCGGCTTTCAATTCCCCTTGTTTTGACTGAAAAACAAAAATGGCGGGTGTTCCGTCCTGACGAAAGTACTGATCTAGTTTCTTTTGGGCAATGACCGATTGGGCTTCCCCCGGGAGAGAGTCCACTTGGCTCACCTCATAATCTTTTGCCCCCGGAGCAAAAAGGGCGAGCAGAACCACGGCAATCAGCCATACGGCCAACGTGATCCAAACTCCCTTCTTTGTTGTCACACGATCCGTCACTGCTTGCAGAACCTTGTGCATCGCTTATCCGTTTTCCCCTTTCCATGAAAGTAACAATACTGTCACTTTGAATGCAAATTGACACAAGTGTCACTTAAGATCATAAACAATGGTGACACTTGTGTCAATCAAAAAACATATACGAATTCTTCTCAACGTTTAACCATTCCATAAAAGATGATTTCCTCGATGCTCTTGACCCATTGATCCCATGGGACTTCACCGCGTGGAATGGCCACAGAGTTAAAAATAAATCCCAAGATCAGTTCATCCGGAATTTCCTCTTTCAACACCTGTTCTTTGCGCCCCAATTGGATTAATTGTTGCAAGCGGCCATAAATCATTAAATGGAGTCGACTTAATTCTTCTTTTTTCTCTTTGACTTTGTTCGTACTTGCTGAAATTTGCTGTCCGATCTCCATAAGTTGATCAATATTTTCGTTTTCAAATAAAAGGTGCAACAGAAATTCAAACTGGGCGAAAAAACCTTGCCTGGTTTCCATTTCATTCAGTTTCACAAGAAACCGATTCATTTCATCAATCATATAAGCCATAATTAATTCATCTTTATTCTCATAATATTTGTAAATGGTCCCGCGTGATACATTCAAACATTCTGCCAACCGGCTGAGGGTAAAGGCGTCATAACCTTTACATTGAAGAATTTGTTTGGTTTCACGAAACAATTCATCGGTTGAAAACTTGCGTTCCCGAGCCACCTTGTCGCCTCCATTCACTTCAAACTCTCACCACATTCCAACACTCAACACTGTAACCATTTATTTTAACATGTTTCGACACTAAAATTCTCTTTTTTATCCCAAATTTCATTCACGGTTTTGGGCGACTACACATATTGTGGAAAAAACAACTTTGCGGAGGAGAATGGAGCGAATGATACATCCAAACCTGAATGGGTTCAACCATCTGCAGAAGCAGTCTTTTGCCTTTATGATTCAATATTACCGCACCTGGCTGGAACAACAACTGCAATCCATTACCGATCCTCACCAGAAAAAAGCCGGACAAAAATTGTGGAAACAGATCTGCCATTTGGAAAGACAAGTGCCTTTTAAAGATCCTTACACCCTTTACCAAACTTTTCAGCAACTCATCGTACAATTCCAAAACCTTGCCTCGCCCATCACAACTTCTTTTGCAGAAAAAACTCCGAAATCGCCGGAATCCCCCAAACCATTGCAAGAGCCCCGCGTTCCCGTTGGAAAACATCAACTGCCTCCGCTCCCCTATCCCTATGATGCGCTTGAACCATATATTGATGCGGAAACCATGCAACTGCATCACGACAAACATCATCAAAGCTATGTGGACGGACTGAACCGGGCTGAAAAAATGATTCAAACCGCCCGTCAGGAAGGGGATTTTACTTTGTTGAAGCATTGGGAACGGGAAGCGGCCTTCCATGGAGCCGGTCACTATTTGCACACCATCTTTTGGGAAATTATGAATCCGGAAGGCGGTGGGGAACCGTCCGGCTCTCTCAGAAACCAAATCGATATGGATTTTGGCAGTTTCGTACGGTTTCAGGAACACTTCTCCCGCGCCGCAGAACAGGTGGAAGGAAGCGGTTGGGCCATTTTGGTCTGGAGCCCCAGGGCACATCGACTGGAGATTTTGCAAGCGGAAAAACACCAAAACCTTTCCCAACAAGATGTGATTCCTTTACTGCCCCTAGATGTTTGGGAACACGCCTATTATCTGAAATATAAAAACAATCGCAAAGCATACATCGACAACTGGTGGAATGTGGTTTACTGGCCTGAAGTGAAAAAACGTTTTTCAACCGCCAGGAAAGTGACCTGGTCCCCTGCTTAAAAAGGAGGCAATGACCGATGGGCAAAAAAAGAAGACTTTCGACAAACCGGCAGGAACAACGTCCTGCAAAACCCAAGTACACTACCCGGGCAAACATGTTTCATCAACAAGTGGTGGCACCGCTGGAAAAAAGATTTCGCCAAGCTTTAAAAGCCCGCAGATATGCCGAAGCCGAATCCCTTTATCGAAAAATCACCGAAGCGAGAAAAGAACACCGGTTATGGATTGACCGTTCCGAAAAAGTACGAATCCGCTGATGAAAAAAGCCGCCACGATCAAGTGGCGGCTTACCCGACTTTATGTTCAATGCGTAATTTATCGGCAACCATCGCGATAAATTCACTGTTTGTCGGTTTTGCTTTGGTTACGTTAATTGTATAACCGAACAGCTCCCGGATGGAATCCATATTCCCACGGCTCCAAGCCACTTCGATCGCATGGCGGATCGCCCGTTCCACACGGCTCGGAGTCGTGTTGTATTTTTTGGCAATCCGGGGATACAGCGACTTGGTGATCGCTCCGAGTAACTCCACCTCATTGTAAACCATGGAAATGGCTTCACGCAGATACAGATACCCCTTGATATGGGCCGGGACACCGATCTCATGAATCACGTTGGTGATATTGGCATCCAAATTATTGGCTTTTTGTCCGGAGGCCGCTTTTCCCGACGGGACGGAAGAGCCGGATTTCACCAATGCCGGCTTGGAAGCAATGCCTTTCATCTGCCGGATCCGGTGGGTCAACACATCCAGATCAAACGGCTTTAATATGTAATAGGAAGCTCCCAGTTCCACGGCCCGGTGCGTGATGTTTTCCTGGCCGAATGCCGTGAGCATGATCACTTTCGGATCAAACTCCAGATCCATTTGCTGGAGCTGTTCTAATACGCCAAGCCCGTCCAGATGAGGCATGATAATATCCAGGATCAAAACATCGGGAATTTCCTGTTTTAACATTTCAATGACCTCGCCCCCGTGGTGGGCCACACCGATCACTTCAATATCTCCCTGCCCGTTCAAATGTTCTTTAAGCAAATCGGCAAATTCCCGATTATCATCCGCTAGGATCACTCGGATTTTATTCAATGGAAGACCCTCCCAATCGTCCAAAACAGTTTATTTTTTCCATTCGACAAAGAATCAAAACTTCCTGCATTCCGCCTTTTGATGAGGGCATAATTTTTAAGAAAATAAAAAAATATACAATTTCATAAAACGAATTCGGTGTAAAACCACGAAAAAGTTGCATATTAAAATTAGAAAGGAGTGAACCGCTTTGAAAAAACCGTCCAATTCCAGCTTGGAACAAAAGAAAAAAAACGAGAAAACCAAACAGCAAAACAAAACCGAAACCGAATTTGCCGCCGGCTTTGGAAACAAGAAGCTGGAAGGGCCGGACCGCCCGTCAACTTAACTTCATTATTCAACGTTAAAAAACTGGGATATATCTTCCCGGTTTTTTTTATCTCCAAACTTATAGATTGAAAAACAATTATATTCAAATAAATACAATTATTGTTATAAAGATTGATTCATCTTTAAATTTCTTTTAACATATTATTTGTCGTTTATTTACTAGATCAATTAATAAATAGTCATAAACATTTATAATCATGTCATTTTTTTGCGAGGTGATTGAATGAAAAAGGTTAAAATCAGTCTGGCATGGCAAATATTTATCGGGCTCATTTTGGGTATCATTGTCGGGGCCGTTTTCTTCGGCAATCCGAATATCGAAAAATATCTGCAACCCATTGGCGACATTTTCTTGCGCCTCATTAAAATGATTGTCATCCCCATTGTCATTTCCAGCATTATCGTCGGCGTAGCCGGTGTCGGAGACATTAAAAAACTGGGGAAACTCGGCGGAAAAACCATTCTTTATTTCGAAATCATCACCACCATCGCACTGCTTGTCGGGTTGCTCGCCGCCAACGTGTTTCAACCGGGTAAGGGCGTTGACATGCAATCCATCGAGCAAACCGATATCAGCCAATATCAAGAAACCACGAAAGAAACGGAAGAACACGGGCTCATTGACACCGTCGTCCAAATCGTCCCCGAAAACTTGTTTGCGGACATTGTGGAAGGCGACATGCTGGCCATCATCTTTTTCTCCGTCATGTTTGGCCTTGGGATCGCCGCGATCGGTGAAAAAGGAAAACCCGTGCTCAGGTTTTTCCAAGGAACCGCCGATGCCATGTTTTATGTCACCAATACCGTCATGAAATTTGCTCCCTTTGGCGTCTTTGCCCTGATCGGAGTCACGGTTTCCAAGTTTGGGATCGAATCCTTGATTCCATTGAGCAAACTTGTGATCTTGGTTTATGCGACCATGATCTTTTTTATTGTCGTGGTCTTGGGGCTTACCGCGAAAATCGTCGGAGTCAACATTTTTCATTTGGTCAGGATCTTAAAAGACGAATTGATTTTGGCTTACTCCACTTCCAGCTCGGAAGCCGTTTTGCCAAAATTGATGGAGAAAATGGAGCGGTTTGGCTGCCCGAAAGCGATCACTTCGTTTGTCATTCCAACCGGTTATTCGTTTAACTTGGACGGTTCCACGCTTTATCAAGCCATTGCCGCCATTTTCATCGCCCAGATGTATGGCATTGATTTGACTGTCACCCAACAGGTCACCCTTTTGCTCACACTTATGATAACCTCCAAAGGAATTGCCGGAGTTCCGGGAGTTTCCTTCGTGGTCCTGTTAGCCACCTTGCATGTTGTCGGCATCCCGGCAGAAGGATTGGCATTCATCGCCGGCGTCGACCGCATTATGGACATGATGCGTACGGTTGTCAACGTCCTGGGCAATTCTTTGGCATCGGTTGTCATGTCCAAATGGGAAAAACAATTTAACGAGAAAAAAGCCAAAGACTACTTTGAAGAAATCAAAAATGCCGCCTAAGACTGCTGCGTTCAAACAGCAGTCTTTTTCATTGATTGAAACGACTCATAACATAACACCTTCCCCTTCCCCTTGCAATCTCCAACCGACAGCATCTGACCGTAAAAGATGCAATTTAAACTCCATGGAATGAAATTATTAATAACTTTATCTGATTTACTCCTTTTTAATAAATTTCCTTCCTGATTTCTCCCCTCATCCCTACCCTTCCAAGTCAAAATATGCTAATATAAAAAAATATGTTGAAAGAAATTTGTATTTTTCCCTTAAATCATCCATTTCAATCGTCTTTAAAGAAGAATTAACAATATAGACAAGAGTGTTTTAAATCGAATATTACAAAAACAAGTATAATTGGCTATGATTTATGAATTATTTACATAGGTTGTAAACCGTAAACCGGTTTGCAAATAAATCGAAATATTGCTTAAACAGAGTGAACCTCCGGGTTCATTCTGTCTGTTATGACAGCCATGAAAACACATCCATGAAAGGAAGGTGAATCTGTTACGGAAAACAAATTACATACATACTTGCGCCAGCGAAGGAAACGGTTTAAAATCCATCCTTCTGCTTTTGTTTTCCGTAACCATGTGTATGCGTCACATGCGAAAAAACATCCCCCGCCGCCTGCTGATGGCAATCATCTGCATGATGATCGGAATTGTCATTCCATTGTCACCGGCGATTTCCCACGCCGAAGGAGGCGGCATCAACGTTCCTTCGGTCGATGACCATTTTTACAAGCCGAAGGAAGGGCCGAAACCGGAAGAGCAAAAAAAGATCAACGATGAAAACACCAAAGTGGAAACACCGGAGCAAAAACAACAACCGCAATCCAAAAACGAAAAGAAAAACGACGGTCCGGATCCCTGGACAGTCATGAAATTTGTGATCAATGACTTTGCCAAAGAACAAGCCGCTTCCATTGAACCTTATCTTTACAATCCGATTGATGAAATCTCCCCCAAAGGAGCCGTTTACGGCAACATAGTGAAAATCCCGCGGTCAGCCATGGGAAACTTGGTTTTTAAAGATGGGTCCGCCGGGAAAATCTTTATTGATACTTGGGATGGGGCAGAAAAGGGCAAAGAAGTTTGGGATAAATATAAAGATTTGAGAACCATTCAAAGTTTAGAAAGACAATTAGTTTCAGCAAATACATCTTTAACACAGGCTGCAGAAATTCAAAGTCAAATCGGGAAACTCAGTTCCGTTTCTAAATTGTCCAAAGGTCTCGGCTGGGTTGGCATTGGTGTTGCCGCTATCGATACAGGAAATAATCTGATTGACACCTACAAAAATTGGAAAGCCGGCAAAGGTGCCGAAGCCCGGGATGCAGCCATCAAAGCTGTGGGAAGTTTCGGTGAAGGTCTGATTTCGGCAGGAGTCTTGATGGGACCCACTCCTTGGGGAATCGGTTTAGCCGCTGCCGGTACGGTATTATGGGCTGGAAGTGCCATTTGGACCCATCGGGAAGGCATCAAAAAGATGGCACAAGGAGCCGTTGATTTGGCGAAAAAAGGGGTTAACGCCGTGAAGAATGGTGTAAAATCGGCTTGGAACAAACTTTTCGGTTAAACAAAGGAGGGCTAAAACAATGAATTTGGAAGAATTAAAAGGCAGACCCAATCCGGAACCACCGGAATTGATTAAAACTGTGGCAAAAGGCTACTTAAAAGATGGAGAACAATTTAATATATTCCCCCAAAAGGCGGTTATAAATGATGAAGCATTCTATTTTGCAACTTACAGCTATTCTAAAGAAAATATAACTGGCTTTTTAATTGTTAAAGAAGATGGTACTTTACCTCTTCATAAGGATTGTATAGATGTTTATCTTTATCTTTCCGGAGTTGAAACCGGACTGACAAATGTTCTTGCCTATGGCTCCGACTGGTCTAAAAGACCGATGGGGGTGTGGAAAAAGTTGCAATCCCTGTTGGATTCTTTTGCAGATACGGTCCATGCTTCCAATGATCCCGCTTTTCAAAAGGGATATGATGTCTTTTGTTCCATCCCCAATACCATGTTTGAAACACAGGATCAGCTGAAAGAAGTCGTGGAAAACGCAAAAAAATATTACACTGAATTGACGACAGATTATGTTGTTACAAAAGAATTCCACGATAAAGTGGACGAAAATTACCGTCTTATGATGGAGAATATGAAAAAACAATTTGAAGTGCAGATTGAAACGGAAGAAGAACGGACAAAATTCATGAAGCAACTAAAAGCATCCATTTCTTTTCTGGATCTCTCGAAAAAATTTTCCTATATGCGGCTGAATAAACTGCATAAATGGCTGAATGCCGATCAAGCAACAATGATGGAGTACGAAAAATTCAAAGCAGATGTTTCAAGAGAAAAATCCAGTGAATCAAAAAGGAAAGAACAAATAGAAAGTATTCGCAACCCCAGAGACTAAATGTTGAAGGAGGACAAAATGCTCATTCGGGATTCGTTTCAACTGTATCGCGAAGAATTTGGCAAGATTTTAATGCTGGGTTTGATCGTGATCGTTCCAATCCAGTTTCTGTGTATACTCATCAACAACTATTTATATTTCTATTATTGGTTACCTCAGATTCATATCGCTGATTTGTTCTACGGCATCAATATGTTGATTGCCGGATCACTGGTCCAAATTCCCTTTATCAAGATCTTGGACAGTTACCGGAAACGGGAATACATTGAGTTTTCGAGTGCATACGGGAGCTTTTGGCAATATGGTTTTGTCGTTTTTGTGATGTCCGTTCTCTATACTTTGGGAGTGGTCACCGGAACTTTCCTTCTGCTTATCCCGGGATTTGTTTTGATGGTTCTGTTTAATGCCTTCCCGTTTGCCGTGGTCCTGGACGAAAAAAAATGGTGGGAAGGCTTCAAGCAAGCCTTTCAATTTGGCAAAAGCAATTTCTGGAAACTGTGTGGTATTATTTTTGGCTTCTTGATCGTGGAGCTGGCTGTCGAGTGGATCGTCCAATCGATCACATTCTTATTCACCGACCGCTACCTCGTGGTGGCATCCGTGGTCATGCTGGTCAATATGTTGTTTGTTCCGCTTGTCACTTTTGCCACCGGCTTGTTATACCAAGATTGGAAAGAACAACCCGACTCAGCAATTTGAAGCCAAATTCAAAGGCAAGATTCCGAAAATGGATTCTTGCCTTTTTTTTCTTGTTGGTTTGCTCTTTGTTTGTATAAAAGTATTTTGAATTAGAATTTTTTTATATAAAAAAGCAGGTTTTCCCTCCTTTGTAGCCAATTATATAGTCAGAATATTTTTATAAGGAGGGTTTTTCTTGGCCAAAAAATTGGTAGTCCTCAGTTTGTTTGTGGTCACCCTGCTGGCATGGACTCCGGCCTTTGCTTACAATTTGTGGGGTTACAGATGGTCAAGCAGCAATATTACGTATGAATGCGATATGGGAGGCGACTATACGACACAGTGCGAAAACGGCGCTGCGGAATGGAGCAGCCGGACGGATGTAAATCTCAGTTACGGAGGGTCCAGTGCCGGGATTCGCACGGAGGCCGGCAATTATGGAAATGTTTCCTGGAGCGGCCTTTGCACCGTTACTTCCGCTTCAGGCAGCACGGTTTACCAAATGGATATTTCCATCAACCGTTATTATACCGACAGTTATTCCTCTCAGGTTCGAAAAGGAGTCATCACGCACGAACTGGGGCATGCGATCGGTCTTGCCCATGAAGACCGGCTGGGACCCGGTGGAGCAGTCATGTACAGCAATGACGGGAGAACGGTTTATTCCCCGACCCAGGATGACATCAGCGGAGTGAATGCCATTTATTAATTTTTAAGGAGGTTTATTTATGCTGAGGAAGTCCAAACACCTTCTTTATTCCATCGGGATCACAAGTCTTGCTTTGTTGACGGCGGCCGGGATCTATGTTTCTTTCTTCCAACCGAAAGAGGTGGAAGTGGGTGTGTCCTTGAACAAAATGTATTCCAGTGTGAAAGAAATGCAGCAAGAAGCTGATTTAATCGTGGAGGGCAAGGCTCTTTCCGGGCAAAAAAGTTTTTTCTATGACCGGGTTCCGTTTACCCTGACTTCGTTTCAAATTGATCAGGTCTATGAAGGGAACGCTCCGCAAAAAGTCATATCCATTTTGGAAACCGGTGGTGTACAGAAAAATATGAATTTTACCGTGGAAGGAAATGAAGTCATGGATGCGGATGACTCGTATGTTTTGTTATTGAAAAAATACGAAGGTCCGGTGACAAATGATCCCAGCTACGTGATCGTGGGCGCTTATCAAGGGAAATTTGCTTTGGATGGAAACCGGGTTTCTGCTGCTGAGCACGTGGATGCGGCCCTTCAACAAATTCAGACGAAAGATCAACTTTTAAAACAACTGGATCGATCCTGAAGAGAAAAAAGCGGCTACGATGTGTAGCCGCTGTTGATTGAATCACCCCTGCATCTTGCAACATCCATTCGATAAAAGTTCCATATCCCGAAGTTGGATCATTGACAAACACGTGAGTTACTGCCCCAATTAATTTTCCGTTTTGAATGATCGGGCTTCCACTCATTCCCTGGACAATGCCGCCGGTTTTTTTCAATAACCGGGGATCCGTCACTTTGATGATCAATCCTTTGGTCGCCGGAAATTTTTGTTTGATGGCATGCACGATTTCAATGTTGTATTCCTCCACTTTTTGCCCCTCAACCACCGTCAGGATTTTGGCAGGGCCCTCTTTCACTTCATCAGCGAGAGCAACCGGAATCGGTTTTTGGTATTTTCCGTTAGCCGGGGCCTCATTCATCTGCCCGAAAATCCCGAACGGTGTATTCTGGCGGATGTTCCCCAACACTTGATTTTCCCTGAAGAAAATGGCTCTTTTTTCACCCGGTTCACCAGATTCCCCTTTTTGAATCGAGGTCACATTGGATTGGACAATCTTTCCTTCCCCCACACGAATCGGCAGTCCGGTATCCACGTCTGTCACGACATGTCCCAGTGCCCCGTACACATGTTTTTCAGGATCATAAAAGGTCAGCGTTCCCACCCCGGCCGCGGAGTCGCGGATATAAATCCCCAAGCGGTAACGGTTTTCCCTGGCATCTTTTTGTGCCTGAATGGTGGTGTTTTTTTGTTTTCCTTCCCGTATCAGTGTGACCCGGATCGGTTTATCCTCCGATTTTTCGACTTCTTTGGCCACATCCTGCACCCGGTTGACCGGCTTTCCGTTCATGGCCACAATATAATCGCCGATCCGGATGTCAGCTTTTTCAGCCGGTGAATCCACCTTTTCATCGCTGGTCTGGATACGATGGTGGCCGACGACAATCACTCCTTTGGAATAAACCTTCACTCCAATGGATTGTCCGCCGGGGATCACCTTTAACCGGGGATAAACATTCACTTGGACTTTTTTAATCGGGAATGCACCAAATAAGTTCAGGGTCAGCCAAGTCTTTCCGGCTGTGTTGGTAAATAAAGTGACAGGCTTTTTGAGATCCACCGGAACCTCAGCTTGACGGAATCCGTTCACATGGAGAATACGGGGATCGGATACACTGGCAGTAGCGGTGGCAGGCATGGATAAAGGAAGCTGTTTTGATTCACCCTGAAAAAGGCGGATCTCATGTGGAAATTGGATCCATTGCTGAAAGACACTTGTAGTACTTCCCAACATCAGGAGAAGCACCAGGAGAAATCCCAACCATTTTCGTTTCCCTTTGCTTTGCAATCTTACCACTCTCCTGAGCTTCCCGCCTTCCCTTTCGCCAATTTTGAAAGGTGCAGCTTACTAATCTTAAGGTAACCGCTTCACCGGCCTTTTATGTCCTTCAAAACATTCCTGCTCATGAACATGTTCCCTGAAAAACCAAATGCCAATTAAAAAACAAAAAAGCCTTTAACACCTGGGTTAAAGGCACTCACCTCACATATTGTTTCTTTTGTTCTTCAGCCAGCCGGATCATTTCCCGGGCGTGATTCCGGGTCGTACTGGTCACTTCCACGCCGCCTAGCATGCGCGCCAATTCAACCGTGCGACCTTCCATGTCCAGCTTCTCCACTTTTGTCCTTGTCTTGGATTGCAATACTTCTTTTGCAATGTACATATGGCAGTCCGCCATACAAGCCACTTGGGGCAAATGAGTCACGCACAGGACTTGATGCCTGTTCGACAAAAACGCAATTTTTTCCGCAATGGCTTGCGCTGCGCGGCCGCTCACTCCCGTGTCAATCTCGTCAAAGACCAATGTATCATTCCGGTTCACTTCGGTAAAAATACATTTGAGCGCCAGCATCAACCGGGACAATTCTCCCCCGGATGCAATTTTGGCAAGCGGCTTTAACGGTTCGCCAGGGTTGGGGGCAATTTGAAACTCAATTTGATCCTGCCCGTGAGCATAAAAAACGTCATGGCGGTAAGGCTCCGGAAAAAAGGCGACGTGAAAAACGGTCGACCCCATATTTAAATCCTTCAATTCCTGCTCCACTCTGGTTTCCAATGCAGATGCGGCTTTTTTCCGTTTCGATGTGAGCTTTTGCGCCAATTCTTTCAATTGCTCCGCATATTGGCGGCATTTTGCGCTGAGTTCCGCTTCAATTTCCTCATGATTTTCGAGCTCATGCAGTTCTTGGTCCACTTGTTCTTTATAAGCCAAAATCTCTTCAATGCTGTCCCCATATTTGCGTTTTAATTGGTGAATCAAATGGATTCTTTCTTCCACCTCGTAAAGGCGTTTGGGATCGAACTCAAAACTGTCCTGATAGCGGGCAATTTCAATTGCCGCTTCTTCCAGTTGGTAACAGGCCGACCGGGCCAGTTCCGCCACATTTTCCAAAAACTCGTCCACTTCGGAAATCTGGCTTAAATGGGATATCGCCTCCTGCACGAGGCTGATGCCTCCCTGTTCACCGTTTAAGTATTCATATGCCTTCGCACTGTGGACCATCAGTTTCTCGGCGGAAGCCAAACGTTTGTGTTCCGATTCCAAAGCTTCTTCTTCCCCGGGGGTCAACTGAGCTGCTTCAATTTCATCGGCCTGAAAACGGAGCAAATCCAAACGCCGGTCCAAATCCCTCTGATTTTTTCGCAATTGTTCCAATTGGCGCTTTACTTTATCGTAAGAAACATATATCTCTTCATATTGCCGGCGCAATGAAAGAATTTCCTCGCCGCCGAAATGGTCCAGCCACTCCAAATGTTCCTCCGTTTTCAGCAATGATTGGTGCTCGTGCTGTCCGGAGATGTCAATCAAACGGGGTCCGACTTGTTTGAGCAAGGACAGCGTGACCACTCTTCCATTGATCCGGCAGGTGCTTTTCCCTTGCGCAGTGATCTCTCTGCGGATGATGATTTGATCCAACTCTTCCTCATCAAATCCCCACTCCACCAGCGGAGCCCGTGCAGCATGCTCTTGATCCAGTTCAAACACCGCTTCGATTTCGGCTTTTCCTTCTCCATGGCGGACAAAATCCGCAGATGCCCTGCCGCCGGCAACCAAGCCCAGAGCATCAATCAAGATGGATTTCCCGGCGCCCGTTTCGCCTGTTAACACATGAAACCCATGGTCAAATGCGATATGCACCTCTTCAATGATGGCAAAGTGGCGAATAACGAGTTCCTTCAGCATCCCGACCGCCTCCTTACAGCAAATCCAAGAAGCGCTGCATTAATTGAGGTGCCTGCTCTTTGGTCCGGGAAATGATCAATATGGTGTCATCCCCTGCAATCGTTCCCATCATCTCTTCCCAATCCAAATGATCCAACAAAGCGGCCACAGCCTGGGCATTACCGGGCAAGGTTTTGAGCAAAACCAGGTTTTCGCTGTAATCGATGCTCACGAAAGATTCCTGAAGTGTCCGCTTTAATTTTCTTAACGGATCAAAACGTTTTTCCCCGGTGGGAAGTGAATATTTATATGCCCCGCTGGCTGTCGGAACTTTCACCAGATGCAATTCTTTAATGTCCCTGGAGACGGTTGCCTGTGTCACATTGAAACCCGCTTTTTTCAATTCCGCGACCAAATCGTCTTGTGTTTCAATCTCTTTGCTTGAAATGATTTCACGGATTTTAATATGGCGCTGTGCCTTCATGTTCTCCACCTACCCTGCTAACATCCACACTCTCGCCTTGCAGTTTTTGGCGTACCACCTCAAAAAATGAACGATCCTGCCATTTGATCAGTAAAGCGGAGTGCTTATAACGCTTTACCCGGACAATATCTCCTTCCTTCAAACAATAGCCGATCTGACCATCGATGGTGATGCCCATCTCCCGGTGAACGGCCGAAACATGGATATCGATGACCGATTCAGACGGAAGAACCATGGGTCTGGAAGTCAATGTATGTGAACAAATCGGCGTCAAAAGCAATGCCCGGATTCCCGGATAGACAATCGGCCCTCCGCAGGACAAGGAATAGGCAGTCGAACCGGTCGGCGTGGAGATAATGACCCCATCACCTGTATAGGTTCCGAGAAAATTCCCGTCCATATACGCTGTGCAAGTGATCATCCGGCCGAAAGAGCCTTTGGCGATCCCCACATCATTGAGCGCAACCCCGGTTTCAATCACACGGCCGTTGCGGATGACTTCCGCTTCAAGCATCAGGCGGCATTCGATCACATAATCCCCGGAAAGCACCCGTTCAATCGCTTCGGACAGACCGCCGGTTTCCGCTTCGGACAAAAAGCCCAGATTTCCCAAATTAAAACCGAGAATCGGGATTTGATACCGCGCTAACTGTCTGGCCACCCCCAACAAGGTTCCGTCGCCGCCCAGGACAAAGACCAGTTCGACACGGTTGGCGAATTCCTCCAAAGGAAGCCCCAAGTCGGGATATCCCAAGTCAGCTGCAATATCTGGTTCAAAACAGACATCAACCCCTCTTTTTTCCAATTCCCGTTTCATTTTCTCTGCAACCGCAAAAGCTTTCGGTTTGGATCGATTTACTTTAATCCCGATTGTTTTCAACCATTTCCACCCCAATAACCACGTTGCAATCATAATAATATAAACAGAGCGGCGAACAAGATCAATATCACCGGTGCCAAATAAAACAAAACATGTTTTTGCTTTTGAAAGGAGACATCCGGTATGTCAAATTCGATCTTCTTGATCGTTCCCTGCTCGCGGTCCACATACAAAATGGCATCCGGACGGTACAACAAATAATACGGCAGGAAAAAGTCCCTCAATCCGGCTCCGGATTCCCGGATGGGTTTGCGTGGTCTTGCGACAATCACAACATACCACGCATCATCGCGGCGGGCGACATAATCGATGAACAACCGGCTGGCATACTGGCGTCCACCGTAATCGATGTCAAACGGAATCCTCTCTTTTTCCCCCACCACTTCATATCCTTGTTGCCGCAACAAGTCCGGAACTTCACCCTCAATCTCTTCATCCGGTTCTTCCTTTTTCGGGTATAAGTCCAATAACTTTTTCCAAATTAAATAAAAGATGACTCCGATTAGCAGAAAAAGTACAAGGGTATCGCCCGGTCGGGTCACCATTCCCCCCTCCTTTACCTACTAATTCGAAGTCATGCGGGTGAACCCTTTTTTCAATTCATCAAAACCGCTCGTGCGCTTCATCCACCACTTCTTTTATCTTGGTTTCCCAATCGATGTTGCTTTCCCGGGTTTTCGGGAAAGTGAGATATCCCAGAAATTCAATATTTCCTTCTCCTCCCTGAATCGGGGATGGCGTGATTCCTTCCACCCGGTAATTCAGGGATTCGGCCAGCTTCACGGTATTCATCAAAACTTTCCGGTGCACTTTGGGATCTTTGACAATCCCTTTTTTGCCGACTTCTTCTTTGCCAGCTTCAAATTGGGGTTTGATCAATGCCACCACTTCCCCGCCGCGGCTGAGCAGGTCTTTTAAATTGGGAAAGATATGCTTTAAGGAAATAAATGAAACATCAATCACGGCAAAGTCAGGGATATCCCCTGTCAAATGTTCCGGTTTGACATACCGGAAGTTCGTCCGCTCCATCACGATCACCCGCGGGTCTTGCCGCAATTTCCAAGCAAGTTGTCCATAGCCGACATCAATGGCATACACCTGTTTTGCACCGTTTTGCAGCGCACAATCGGTAAATCCCCCGGTGGAAGCCCCGATATCCAAAAGGACGCGGTTTTTCAAATCAATGCCAAATGTTTTCACCGCTTCTTCCAGCTTTAATCCGCCGCGGCTGACATAAGGGTGAAGTTGCCCTTTCACCTCGATGGACACATCCACCGGGACTTTGGTTCCTGCTTTCTCGATCCGTTCCTGATTTACATAAACCAGTCCGGCCATGATGGATCGTTTGGCCTGTTCACGGCTTGCAAACAGGCCTTTTTGAACCAGTAAAGTATCAATGCGTTCCTTTTTTTCCACGTTCAACCCTCAAGCTTTTTGGATTTTTTGTGATAAAAATCTGTTAACAGTATCGGCAATGCCTTCCGGAGTTAATCCGACTTCTCTCCGTTGGTCATCGATGCTTCCGTGTTCCACGTAGATATCCGGAACCCCCAAAATTTTCACCTTGGGCATTTCGATTTCTTTTTGCTGGTAATATTCCAGCACGGCACTGCCGAAACCGCCAATCACCGCGGCTTCTTCCACCGTGATCAACGGGATGTTTTCGTCAGCCAGCTGATCCAAAAGCCCGGTATCCAGCGGCTTGGCAAACCGGGCGTTGATCACACGCGCATCAATGCCCTTTTCTTTCAACTGTTCAGCCGCTTCCAAAGAGGTTTGAACCATCGGACCCAGTGCCAAAATGGCAACATCCTTTCCGGGTCTCACCTCTTCCGCTTTCCCGATGGGCAACAACTTCAATTCATCATCCATGGGAACCCCGACCCCGGCGCTTTTGGAGTACCGGACGGCGACAGGCCCGTCGTTGTATTGGACGGCCGTATGGATCATGTGCTGCAATTCATTTTCATCTTTTGGCATCATGATCACGATGTTCGGCTGACTGCGCATATATCCGATGTCATAAATCCCCTGATGGGTTTCCCCATCTTCACCGACAAATCCGGCCCGATCCACTGCAAAAACCACATTCAGGTTCTGCCGGCAAACGTCGTGAACCAGTTGATCATAACCTCTTTGCAAAAAGGTGGAATAAATGGCGAGCACCGGTTTCATCCCTTGGGTTGCAAGGCCTGCGGCAAAAGTGACGGCATGTTGTTCCGCGATTCCCACATCAAAACAACGCTGCGGAAACTTTTTCTGAAAAGCTTCCAATTTGGAACCGGTCAGCATCGCCGGGGTGATCGCGACAATGCGCTCGTCTTTTTCAGCCAGCTTCACCAGGGTTTTTCCAAAAACCGAGGGGTAATTCGGAGGACCTCCTGCTTTCTTTTGAAAAGCACCGGATTCAATTTTGTACGTTCCGACTCCGTGGTACACAACGGAATCATCTTCAGCGGGCTTATACCCGTATCCTTTTCTCGTGATGACATGGACCAACACCGGCCCTTTGGTCTTGCCGGCCAAACGCAGGCTTTCCATCAATTCATCCAATTGATGGCCGTCTACCGGCCCGATATAAGTAAAGCCCAGATGTTCAAAAAAGACTCCGGATACCACCAAATATTTCAAACTGTCTTTTATTCTTTCCAATGTTTTGGCGAAAGGCACGCCGACGGTCGGAATCTTCTTCAAAAGATGCTGGATTTCGTCTTTCATCTTGTTATAGCTTTTGTTTGTGCGAAGACGGGCCAAATGATTGTGAATGGCACCGACATTCGGGCTGATGGACATTTCATTGTCATTTAAAATGACGATCATATCGCTTTGGGATTCCCCGATATGGTTGAGTGCTTCCAAAGCCATGCCGCCAGTCAGGGCTCCATCCCCGATCACCGGGATGACTTTGTAGTCTTCCCCTTTCAAATCCCGGGCCGCAACCATCCCCATCGCCCCAGACAAGGATGTGCTGCTGTGTCCGGTTTCCCAACAGTCATGCTCCGATTCTCTCATCTTCGGAAAACCGCACAACCCTTTGTACTGTCGCAAAGTGGAAAACATTTCCCGGCGGCCCGTCAAAATTTTATGCACATAAGCCTGATGGCCGACATCCCACAAAATTTTGTCTCTGGGACTGTCAAACAAATAATGAAGGGCAATCGTCAGTTCCACCACACCCAAATTGGAGGCCAAATGTCCTCCGGTCTTCGACAAACTTTCAATGAGAAACCGGCGGATTTCCTCCGCCAATTTCGGAAGTTCTTCCACAGGTAATTTTTTTAATTCATCTGGCGAATTAATCTGCTCGAGGTGCACGAAAAACGCCTCGCTTTCGCTTTCTTTTCATTTTGGTTTACATGACTTACTTGAAAAATAATAAGATGAGCAAAGGAAATTGACAAGCGGCTTTGGTCCGAAAAATCACTGCGAAAAAAGAGAGAGGTTGGAAGCGATTACGACACCACAAGGTCAAGTCCGCTTTTCACAGCAGCCTATCCCCGCTTTCACGGGATTTCCTCCGCCATCGTTGCCATCATGAATATGATCCGATACAGATGAGTCCTGATCCCTTTAAAAATGCAGTGACATCCTGAACATCCGTCATCTTTCCTTTGCCCGAATCCATTCAGAAAAATGCCGGCCGCAAGGACCGGTGCCGTTCATCGTTTCTCCAACGATGGATATGTATTTTTCCCGGTTCTCGCAAGTGGTACCCCTGGGGACGAGTACCGCATCAAGCAGGCTTTTCCGGCAAAATACAGCCTGCTTGTCATCTGACGGTTCCCGATGTGCATCCCTTTCCCTTTTCAAGAGACCCACTTGCTGAAAACATATTTTATTATAGCACAAGGCTCTCTCTTTATCATACATTGGCGTTAATGATCACGGGACAATAAATAATCGGCGATTTCCAACAACCGGGACGGTTCAATCCCCGGATGGGCCATCAACGTGTTTTTGGCATCCTCCGTGAGCAATTTCAGTCTTCTTTTGGATTCTTCAAGACCGAGCAATGACGGATAAGTTGCTTTATTGGATTTGATGTCGCTTCCGGCCGGTTTTCCAATCACTTCGGTGGTGCCGGTCACATCCAAAATATCGTCCTGGATTTGATACGCAAGACCGATTTGATAAGCAAAACGCGTCAAAGCATCAAGCACGGAGGATTCAGCCTGGCAAAAATGCGCTCCCATGCGCACCGAAAAGGCGATCAAATCCCCGGTTTTTCTTTTGTGGATGCTTTCCAGTTCTTCCAAGCTGATCTTCCGGTTTTCGCTCAACAGGTCATCCGACTGGCCTCCGACCATTCCGCGCGCCCCTGCACTGCGGGCCCCTTCTTCAATCATCGTCAGGGCCACTTCCGCAGGCAATCCTTCCTTTTTGGCCGCGGCGGCCATTAAACCGAATGCTTCCGTCAACAGGGCATCCCCGGCCAAAATGGCCTGAGCCTCCCCAAACACTTTGTGGTTGGTCAGTTTACCCCGTCTGTAATCGTCGTCATCCATGCTCGGCAAGTCATCATGAATCAGGGAATACGTATGAATCATTTCAATGGCACATGCAAATGGCATGGCTTTTTCGGGATCTTTTCCAAGCGACTCCACGGTGGCCAGCGTCAACACCGGACGCAACCGTTTCCCCCCGGCCAAAAGCGAATACCGCATGGATTGCCGCAACACATCGGGCAGGCTGTCCATCTGGTCCAAATATTGGTCCAAAGCCCGGTGGACCCGATCCGCTTGTTCCTTGATATATGATGTAATGGATTGCACTTACTCCAAATCCTCCTCTATTTCAAACGGTTTTTTCAGCCACTCTCCATTCTCCTTAACCAGCATCTCGACCTGATGTTCAGCCCATTCCAGCTTTTTTCCGCAGACATGGGCCAACTTCATCCCTTCATCAAACAACTGAATCGCCTGCTCCAGAGGAGTGTCGCCTTTTTCCAGCTGTTGCACCACTTGTTCCAGCCGTTTCAATGCATCTTCAAACGGCAGGGACTCGAATGCGGACAGATCTTTTGATTCAGTCATTGTTCTCCTCCTCCGCTCTGTACACTTGACATCTCAACCGCCCGTCAGCGAGACGGACTTGAATCAAATCCCCGGGCTCCGCTTGCCGGACGGATTTAATCAGTTCATTCTTATGAAGTCGGTAAACGAGAGAATATCCGCGTTGCATCACCTTTAACGGACTCAGTGCATCCAATTGGGCCAGTTGATGATGGTAGCGTTGTTTTTCGGTTTTCAACCGCTGACGCATCAGGGCCCGGCTGTCTTTGATCAATAACGCCAACTGCTCACTCAGTTTAGACAATTTTTGCGACGGATGGCAAGCCTTTAATTGAAACTTCGCTTCTGAAAAATCCCGTTTTTTGTTTTCAAGCGATGTTTGCATGGCATTTTCCAGCCGCGTCTGTAAATGATCAAGCCGTTGGGTGTATTGATAGAGGCGTGCTTTCGGATCCAGAAAGACAGCCCGGTTGACTTGGTTTTTGACCCGTTCTTTCATCCGATCCAAGACCGACTGCTCAGACTGAATCAAACGCCGGGTTAACTGAGTGGTTTGATTTTTCAGCTCCAACAGCTCGGGGACCACAAACTCCGCAGCTGCCGTCGGAGTGGGAGCCCGTAAATCGGCCACCAAATCGCTGATGGTCACATCGGTTTCGTGCCCGACCGCCGATACCACCGGCAATTTGGAACGATAAATGCTCCGGGCAACCACTTCTTCATTGAATGCCCACAATTCCTCCAACGAGCCGCCTCCTCTTCCGACAATCAATACATCCACTTCATCCATTTCGTTCATGTGATCAATGGCTTTGGCGATTTCCCGTGCCGCTTCATCCCCTTGAACCGAAACCGGATATAAAAGAATGGATGCAATCGGATAGCGCCGGCGAATCGTTACAATAATATCACGAACAGCGGCTCCGCTGGCAGAGGTAATTACCCCCACTTTTCCCGGAAACTTGGGCAGGGGCTTTTTTTCTTTGTCAAACAGTCCTTCCGCCGAAAGTTTTTCTTTCAGACGCTCAAAAGCGATGTACAAATCCCCTGTTCCGCTGAGCCGCATATCCTGCACATAAATCTGCAGATGACCGTTTTTCATGTATAAAGAAACATACCCGCGGATCAACACCCGGTCCCCGTTTTTGGGCACAAAGCGCAAATGGCGGTTGTTTCCCGCAAACATGACCGCATCGATGGCGGCTTGATCATCCTTGATGGTGAAATACATATGGCGGCTTTTCCGGTTTTGGGAGAAATTTGTAATTTCTCCTTCCAGCCAGATCTTTTTCAAATTTTCATCCAGATTCAGCGACGTATAAAGGTATTCCACCAGGTCAGTGACTGACCAGACATCGCGTTCCGGTTCACGGAACATAACTTCCCCTCACTTTGCCTTTTTAAATCACTTATCTTTTCCATTATAAAAGAAAGAGGCTCTCCTCCAACAGAGGAAGCCTCTTTCTTTTTCATTTAATTTGCACGTTGCCACAGCTTTTTCGCCGCCATGACGGTGTTTTTCATCAGCATTGCCACCGTCATCGGGCCGACGCCGCCCGGCACCGGAGTAATCGCCGAACAAACCGGCGCCACTTCTTCAAAGTTCACGTCTCCCACCAATTTGCCGGCTTCATTCCGGTTCATCCCCACATCAATCACCACGGCTCCGGGTTTGACAAACTCTTTGGTAATCATTTCGCCTCTTCCCACAGCGGCGACAAGAACGTCCGCCTGGCGGGTGTGATGAGCCAGATCCACCGTTTTCGAATGGCACAATGTCACAGTGGCATTGGCCTGTTGCAACAACATGGCCATCGGCTTGCCGACAATATTGCTTCTTCCAACCACAACCGCATGTTTCCCTTCGAGAGAAATTCCCGTCCGTTTAAACAATTGCATGATTCCGTAAGGGGTGCACGGCAACAAACCGTTTTGTCCGATCATCATCTTTCCCATATTGACGGGGGAAAAGCCGTCCACATCTTTGGACGGGGAAATGGTTGCAATCACTTTATCCGGGTCGATGTGAGCAGGTAGGGGAAGTTGCACCAAAATTCCATGAATGGCCGGATCCTCATTCAATTCTTTCACTTGATTCAACAACTCTTCTTCTTGAACGGTTTCCTCCATCCGGATCAACCGGGAGTGGAGGCCGATTTCTTCCGATGCCCGGATTTTACTCCGCACATAAGTTTCGGATGCCGGGTTGTTTCCCACCAGAATGACGGCCAATCCCGGTTTCAACCCCTCTTCGGTTAATTGGCCGACTTCCTTTTTCAACTCCGCACGAATTTCTTTGGCGATTTGTTTTCCATCAATCAATTGATAAGACAACGCGCTCACTTCCTTAACATTAAAGGTTAATAATTAATTAATGTTCAGTTTATATGCTAAATACTTTGATGTAAAGACCTTCCGCAAACACTTAAAATACAAGCGTTTTCATATATAAAAAAGAGGGAAGGACCCATCCCCTCTCCTCTTTATTCAAATTTATTGTTCGGTTATTTGCCCGGCTTCTTCTTTTGCCACTCTTCCCAAAACCCCGTTGATAAACCGGCCGGATTCTTCGCCGGAAAAAGATTTGGCCAGTTCGACCGCTTCATTGATCACCACGGCCTTGGGCACATCTTTTTCATATGACAATTCAAATATGGCCAAGCGCAAGATCATTTTATCCACGGTGGGAATCCGTTCCAATGACCAGCCTTTTTTCAACAAGGGGCGAAACACTTCATCCAGACTGGAAGCATTTTGCAAAACCCCTTCCGTTAAATGCAAAAAATGCGAGCGCTCTTCCCCCGCGAGTTCGGTACTGCGCACAGACACGATTTCCTCCCGCTCATCCGGGCGAAATTCACACTCATACAATGTTTGAATCACTTTTTCCCTGATCTCTCTTCTGCTCATCAACAATCCCCCAAAAAGAAGCCCGAGCCATTCAGCCCGGTCTTCGATCTTCCCACTTTATTTTAACCAAAAAACTGCACAAGCCATTCTTATTTCACACGTGGCGGGTTTGGCTCATTATTTTCATCCCCGGAATCGTTTGCCGGCATCTTGATGCCGCTGATTTTCACGGAAACTTGATCCACTTGAAGCCCGGTCATGTTTTCGATGGCTTGTTTTACTTCCTCCTGCACTTTACGGCCCAGTTCAGGAATACTGAAACCATATTGTACCACAATGGACAAGTCAACTGCCAATTGTTCTCCCAAATCCACATGAATTCCTTTTTTCAAATTTTTGCGGCCCAACAACTGATTGATATTCGCGGCGGTTCCCCCGCTCAATCCGATGACGCCCTCGACGGAAGCCGCTGCAATCCCCGAAATAATTTGGATCACTTCCGGCGCAATCTCAATCTTGCCAATCGCATTTTGATCATACTCGTAGATTTCGTTCATTGATCCATACTCTCCTTATTTAATGGATTCTTCTCCAAGAAAAGAATGTCAAAATCCCCTTCGGCAAATTTCGGATGTTGCATCAGTTTCAGGTGGAACGGAATGGTTGTATGGATTCCGTCGATCGCAAATTCATTTAATGCCCGTTTCATCCGCTCAATCGCTTCATTGCGATCTTTTCCCCATACAATCAACTTTGCCACCATGGAATCATAGAACGGCTGAATCTTAAAGCCTTGATAACAAGCGCTGTCCACCCGCACTCCGTTTCCTCCCGGCTGCAGGTAGAATTGGATGGTTCCCGGTGAAGGCATGAAATCTTTTTCCGGACGCTCGGCATTGATCCGGCATTCAATCGACCAACCGTTGATCCGGACATCTTCCTGACGAAGCGAAAGTTTCTCGCCGGCGGCAATCCGGATTTGCTCTTTCACCAAATCCACACCTGTAATCAGCTCGGTAACCGGATGCTCCACCTGGATACGTGTATTCATTTCCATGAAATAGAAGTTTCCTTCTTTATCCAGGAGAAACTCCACTGTGCCGGCTCCCGAATATTGGACGGACCGGGCTGCTTTCACTGCCGCTTCCCCCATCTTTTCCCGCAATTCCGGAGACAATGCGGGAGAAGGTGCTTCTTCCACCAGTTTTTGATACCGCCGCTGGATCGAACAATCCCGTTCTCCGAGGTGAATCACATTTCCGTGCTGGTCCGCCAATACCTGGATCTCAATGTGACGGGGTTCCACCAGGTATTTTTCCAAATAAACACCCGGATTGCCGAAATTGGCTTCGGCTTCCTTCTGCGCAAGTGCAATCGCCCGTTTCAGCTCTTCTTCGTGATGGACCACACGCATTCCTTTTCCGCCCCCGCCGGCGGTTGCTTTCACAATCACCGGGAAACCGATTTCTTTGGCGGTCTGCACGGCCTCATCCACATCCTCAATCACTCCCTCGGTCCCCGGCACGACCGGCACTCCGGCCTCTTTCATGGTGTCACGGGCCGTCGTCTTATCCCCCATTTTTTGAATCGCTTCCGGCGAAGGGCCCACAAAAGTAATGTTGCAAGCAGCGCATAACTCGGCAAAATCAGCATTCTCAGATAAAAAACCGTATCCCGGGTGAATCGCATCCACTCCGACCAGCGTTGCCGTGCTCATCAGGTTGGTCATATTCAAATAGCTGTCTTTGCTTGGAGCCGGACCGATACAATAGGCCTCATCCGCCAGCGTTACATGCAATGCTTCCCGGTCTGCATCGGAATAAACAGCCACCGTGGAAATCCCGAGTTCCTTGCAGGCACGAATAATCCGCACAGCAATTTCACCACGGTTAGCGATTAACAGCTTTTTAAACATTGTCATCCTCCTTCCGCGGCCGTTGTTATGTGGTTTTCACCAAGAACAAAGGTTGGCCGTATTCCACCAGTTGTCCATTTTCCACCAGCACTTTCACAATGGTACCGTTTACTTCCGCTTCAATTTCATTCATCAATTTCATCGCTTCCACGATGCACACCACTGTATCTTTTTGAATGGTGTCTCCTTCTTTTACATAAGGATCGGCATCCGGAGCCGGAGCGCGGTAAAAGGTGCCAACCATGGGCGAAACAATTTTATGTAAGGTCGGATCATCTTCCTCCGCCGCTTGCGGGGCCGGTTCCTGAACCCCCTGTTCCTTTGGCGCCGCGACGGTTTCCGGAACCACTGCTTTGGGGGTCGGGACAGCTTGTACAGGTGCCGCTTGAGCAGCCGGTTCGGATGTCGTGACCGTTGCAGAAACTCCGCTGTTTGTGCCGGACTTTTTCATGTAAATTTTGTTTCCTTCAAACTCGAGTTCAAACTCATCGATTTGAGATTCATCAATTAATCGGATCAGTTCGCGAATCTCATACGGTTTAAAATTCATCTTTGATTTCCTCCCTTAAATTCTGCCCAAAGCAAATTCCATGATAACGCTAATAGCATAACGCATTTTCAGTGGTTTGACCACCTCTATACATAGTAAAACAACCGACCCGGTTTTACCAAATGCCCCGTATGAAAAAATAAACCAGTTTCCTTTCTGAAACCGGTTTTTTGATCATTTCTTTTTTTCAACGGTATGCGACGGTCACATGATGCGGATCGACTTGCAAATGCTGGCGGACCAGACTGATTAATTTCACCACTTGTTTTTTGTCCAGCTTTTCGCTTTGGACAATCACATCGACGTGTGGAAGATTGGTAATGACCACGGCATCCTGATAGCCTTCTTTCCGGATCAGTTCTTCCAACACAGTCTCCTGATTGTCAATTTTCATCAATTGCTGGATTTTCTGATTGGCCTCTTCCACTTCCTTCTCGGGTGCTTCCGGATTGGTCAGCACTTGCATGTATTCTTCAACCATTTTTTGGCGCAAAGTGCTCCGTTGCAACTGATAACCGACAAAAAAGTCATTGGACTGATTTTCCAGAACTTCTGCCGATTTTTCCCCGGAAGAAGACGGTTCATCGACCGGCTTGATATCCACTTTGATATCCCCTTGTTTTTCCTTGGCGGTTTGCGCCACCTGCTCAGCCGGTTCAACCGGACCCGTCACGATATAATAGGCAGACAAAACGACCATGACGGACAACATCGTCACCAGCCATACCGTTTGCTTGTTCACCGACATTCAGACTTCCTCCTTTTTATCCTTTCGGTAATACAGAAATTCGATGCACCGGGACATCCAACGTTCTTTGGACTGCTTCAATCACAATTGCTTTCACCTTCAGGTTTTCCACTCCGCGCGCAACGACCAACACCCCCCGCACTTGCGGTTTTAACTTCTTGATCACCACGGGCTTCTCCCCGTTTTCACCGCGGTAGTAGGCGGTTTTTTGATCTTCAGTGTCCTGGGTGACCGAACGTTTCCCGCCGTTTTTATCCGTTTCTGTCGTCACTTGGCGCGATTCTCTTTTATCCACTTGCAGAACCTCTTCCACGGTCGAATTCAAGTTGACGATGACGGAAACATCTTCCACCCCCACGATCTTGCTCAACACTTCCTCCAGTTCTTTTTCGTACCTCTGCTCGTATTCCACCATGCTGAGGGCATCGTTTGCGGAAGTGGTCACAGCCGCCGGTTTGGCATCGGCTTCCGCTTGGGGAGAATCATTTTTATCCGGCGGCAACGAAGCTTCTCTCACTTGGATGAAGGATGAAAGAATCATAATCGCCACACCCGAAGCCCCCAAGATCAGGATCCATCCCAACCGCTTCGACTTCTCCCCGTCCCCTGTCGTGTTTTGGAAAAGCTTTTTGAACATGTTTGCTTTTCACCTCCGTCTTTGATGGTTATGTAAACCCGGTGACCATGACTGTAACCGGCAAACATCTACTCCCCCCGCACTTCCACATGAATTTTTTCCTTGGGTACATTCCAATGGTTTTCAAGATAATGCATCACATCCCCTTGCAGTTTTTTCCGGTTCGCTTCCTGATCTTTTTCTTTGGCAATGTCGCCGGATTTTCCCACATTGATTTCAACGGGTTCAATGGACCGGTCCGTTTGCGACGCCGGGGAAGATCGGGGCCGCATGACCACCAGGATGCCTTCGATTGCCTGCTCGTTTCCGTCCATTTTTAATTTCACATCCGCTTTTTCCACTTCGGCTTGGAAGCGCTGTTGCAATTCGTCTTTCAACTGCTCCCCGATCCTTGCTTCAGCTTCTTGCCGGATCCATTGTTGTTGTTCCTGCTTGAGGGCTTCCCCTTTTTGTTTTATTTCTTCCATCGAAACTTCCCTGGACAGCGCCGGGTTTGAACTGAGAAAGGCAAAGGATCTTAAATCATGGTCTTCCGAGAGCAATTGGAAAACGGGTGACAACATCGCCAAAATGATGAGCAGCCCCATCACCAATTTCACATATCTGTCCAGACGATTATTCGGCAATAATAAATCAATAAAGGTGGCGATCAAAACCAAGAGGACAATTTGCTTCAACCAATCACTCATCCAGGAGACCATCTGTTTCACCTACCTGATCATGGCGGAGATGTTACCGGCCGCTACCAATATGGTTACGGAGAGAAAAAACATGAGCCCGACGGTTGCCAAAGACGCAAAGATATAGATCAGCGTCTTGCCGATCGTGTTTAAACTTTCGATGATGGGGCTGCTTCCCAAAGGTTGCATGACGGCAGCCGAAAAATTATAGATAAAAGCAAGCGATAGTATCTTCAACGCCGGGAAAGCGCAAATAAACAGGAGGATCAGCACCCCGGAAAGCCCCACGGTGTTTTTCACCAGCAAGGAAGCGCTCATGACGGTGTCTGCCGCTTCAGATATGGTTCTTCCCACCACCGGCACAAAATTCCCCGTAATATATTTGGCGGTTCGAAGCGTAATCCCGTCGGTCACCGCACTGGTGGCTCCCTGAATGGAAATCACCCCTAAAAAGACGGCCAACAGCCCTCCCAATAAAGTGATTCCGATTTTGCGCAACAATCCCGCCAAGTGATTGACTTTGTACTTATCCGTAATGCTGCTCACGATGCTAAGCACTGCCGAAAAAAACAACAGCGGAAAAACAACGGTATAAATCAACGTTCCAATAATGTGGATCATAAAAACAATCAAGGGATGAAAAAGGGACACGGACACCACATTGCCCATCGTCACCATCAGCGTCATCATCAACGGAATCAAAGACAGCATGAAATCGGTCATGCGCCCGATCGCCAGCTTGGCCGAATCGACGGCGACATAAAAACTGTTCACCGCTAAAATGATCACCACCATAAACACGATGGCATAGGCCACTTTACTGACCTGATTTTGTTCAAACGCTGTCTGGAGTGTTTGCAAAATCATGCTGAAAACCGTAAGGATGATGATGCTGCCCAACAATTTCCCGTTGTACAGGACTTCATCGAAAAAATACCGGATCAAACCGCTTAACACGTTCTTGAGGCTGAGATTGTTTTCCCCCGAAAGAATCCAATCAAAAATATCCTTTGAACTCTGCCCGCCCAAATACTTTTCATAATCTTGCGCAATTTGTTTCCAAAAATCCTCGACTTGTTCGGTTTGCAACTGATCCAGGCGGGAACGGATCATTTCATTGACCACCCGGGAATCCTCCTCGTTTTCAGCAGTGGACAAGAGAGGAAAGCCTGTGATCAAAATCAATATCCATCCAAGCAAAATCTTTTTCTTCATTCCCTTTCATCCTTACGCGGGCAGAATTTGGATAATAGTCTCAATCATCACGGTAATGATCGGAATTGCCATCACCATGATCAAAATTTTTCCTGCCAGTTCAATCTTGGACGCAATGGAATCTTGTCCGGCATCCCTTGTCACTTGTGCCCCAAACTCGGCAATGTAAGCAATTCCGATGATTTTCAAGATGGTTTCCAAGAACAGATCATTCACCTTGGCCAGATGCGCCAGATCCTTCAAGATGCCGATCACTTCCCCGATTTTGGTTGCCAGGAAGATAAAAATAACCACGCCGACAAACAGCGCCAATGAGAATGCAAAAACGGGGCTTTGTTCTTTTACGGCCAGGACAAGGAATGTGGTGATGAGGCCAAGGCCCGCCACCTGGATGATTTCCAAGCGGATCGCCTCCCATCAAGTACGAAACAAAAAGACATTTTTAATGGTTTGAAACAAATCCTGAAGCAACATTGCAACCATAAACAAAACGACGACAAAACCAAACAAGGTCACCCAATGAGCGAAATCTTCCTTGCCCATTTGTTTTAACACCGTGTGAATCATGGCCACGATGATTCCGATCCCCGCAATCTGGAATACCGAATCCAAATGGTAAGGCATAAAGCCAGCACCACCCCTTCATCCAAGTTTAAAACATCAAAATCACCAGAAGGGCTCCAGACAATACTCCGAGTGTTTTCACCATTTTTTCATAGGTTTCTTGTTCTTCCCGGGCTTTGTTTTCTTCCATTTGCAAGTTTTCTTGCGCCAAATCCAAGTGATGCAATTGATCCGACCGGTTGGAACTGCCCAACACTTGACACAGTTTAAGGACGATGCCTTTCTCCTCTTCCCCCATCACGGTTTTTTTCCACTTATCCTCAATGGCCTTTTTCAAGCATTCATAGGTGGATTTGCCATCCGAAGATTTTAAATTCCGGCCCGCTTCAAGGAAGACCGGCTTTAATTCGCCGCTTGCCGCTTCGGCAATGCGTTCGAATGCCTCGGCGAGCGGCCTTGTCCCATAATTGATCTCGGTTTTTAAAATTGCCAAACCGGAGCGGAGTTCTTGTATTTGCCGCGGACGCTTCCGGAGTTGCCGGGCCGAGTCAAACCCAAGCTTTGACGTCGCCATGAGGATCAAAACCGCCCCCAAAACTTTCAACATAACGTTCCCGGCCTTCCTGCCCTTTGCCTTGTATCCAGCCGCTCAAAAAATTGATTAAAAACGCCTTCCACCGTTCCGGGGCCTTTTCTCCTGCTTAACAAGACAATCCGGGTGAAAACCTTTTCCTGCAAAAGTTCCTTCAACACCGGACGCGCGGCGATCTCCTTGATGGATTGCCCGTGAACCGTGGCAAAGATGTGAACCCCCGCATAAATCGCTTCATGGATGGCATCGCTGTCCGCCTTTCGCCCGATCTCATCCACCACCAGGATATCCGGTGACATCGAGCGGATCATCATCATCATTCCTTCCGCTTTCGGGCACCCGTCCAACACATCCGTCCGGGGACCGACATCATGCTGGGGGATCCCTGCCACACAACCGGCTATTTCCGACCGTTCATCCACAATGCCGACTTTGAATGCCGGAAACAACGTGCTCCCTTCACTGGCCCGGCGGGCAAGGTCACGGATCAGTGTGGTCTTCCCGCATTGGGGAGGAGACACAATCAAAACGTTTTCCGCTTTTTTGTGATGAAACATATAAGGGAGCAACGGATCTGCCACGCCGGGAACCTGCCGGGCGATCCGGACATTAAAACCGGTGATGTCGCGGAGATATTTGACTTTCCCTCCCTCCACAATCACCTTTCCGACCAGTCCGATCCGATGCCCGCCTTCCACTGTCACATATCCCTGCCTTAACTCTTCATCCATGGTGTACAAAGAATGGTTGCTGATCAGATTTAAGAGATTCAGACAATCTTCCTTGTTCGGAATCATGGCATCGTGCGGCTGTTTGGAAAGGCGCGAAGACCTGCTGACAAACCACGACTCTTCATTGGTGACGATTTCCAGCGGCCTCTCCTGGCGGACTCTGACTTCTTCCAAACACTCCAATACCGGAGAAGGAAGCGCCCGGATCACCTCACGGAGGGAAAGCGGAAGAACTTGAAGAACCGGCTGAAAAGACATGGAGCACCTCCTGTCCCAAACCTTTTTTCTTATTCCCATTCATATGTGGACTTGTTTTGAATATGACAAGCAATGCGGACAAAATCACCGCGACCGTAAAAGCAAAAAAAGAGCGGGGCGCCCTTTTTCAGTCCGTCCCGCCATCCATGATTTCTTTGGCTTCTTCATCGTGTATGTCTTGTAATTCCAGCACCGTATTACACTTGGGACAAAGAAGTTCAATGGAGTCGTCTTCCAAATCTTCCGCTTCCACCACGACTTCTTCCCCGCATTCGGGGCAAACCACATACACCGGTTCATCAAACTCTTCGTCATCTTCATCGTCATAAACCAATAATTCCAGATCATTCAAATCTTCATCCACGGCTTCCACATATTCTTCCAATTCCGACTGTCGCCGGTCCAATTGCTCAACGGACTCGACCAACTGATCCACAATGTCCAACAGACGGTGCAACGCTTTGGATTCCACGTGATCCCGGTGATTTTCATCACCTTCCAAAAGTCCCTCAATATAAGACAAATCCCGTTTTAAGTTGACATACATACAATCACCTCATCGTCCCTGATGATTTTTCCTTAGTGTGTCTTTTTCACCGGAGACACAAACAAATCAATAAATGGAAACAAGTTTTTTCGGAAAACGGGACATTCTAAACCAATAAAAAACAAAAGAGGTGAACCGAATGCCTCATCATCAAATGGCGTCAAAAGAAAAAAATGCCGCGGCTGATTCTGCGGTTTTACTCACATTAAGCACCATTCCGTTTATTATGGTGATCGGAAACTCGATGCTGATTCCGGTATTGCCGACAGCCGAAAAAGCACTGAATGTAAATTCATTCCAAGTCAGCCTGCTCATTACTTTGTTTTCCATCCCTGCAGCCATCGTCATTCCCGTTGCCGGGATTCTGGCGGACCGGATCGGCCGCAAACAAATTGTTTTTTACAGTTTGCTTTTATATGGCTTTGGGGGGTTGTTGGCCGGCTTTTCGTCCATCGTTCAAGGCGGATCTTACACCATGGTTTTGATTTCAAGGATCATCCAGGGAATTGGTGCCGCCGGAACCGCTCCGATTGCCATGGTCTTGTTGGGGGATTTGTACCAAGGGCAAGCCCGGAGTAAATCGCTTGGCATTTTGGAAGCCTCCAACGCATTCGGGAAAGTGATCAGTCCCATTCTCGGTTCACTCATTGCACTGATTACCTGGTATGCCATGTTTTTTATTTTTCCTCTCTTGTGTGTGCCGGTGGCCATCGCCTTGTGGAAAGTGATCGAAGAACCGTCCAAAAAAGAAAAGCCCCAACCTTTGCGGGAATACAAACAACATATCCGCCAAGTCTTTCAACGCAGGGGCTCCTGGCTTGTCATTACCTTTTTGTCCGGGTCTTTGATCATGTTCACCATGTTCGGGGTTTTGTTTTACCTCTCTGATTTCCTTGAGGAATCCTTCCGCATCGGTGGCGTGGTCAAAGGGTTTATTTTGGCCATCCCGTTGCTCGCCTTGTGTTTAACCGCATACTTCACGGGAACTCATGTCAAAGAAAAAACGCACCAGATGAATCATTTGATTGTGATCGGTTTGATCATCACCACCATCGCCACTGCGGCCATTCCCTGGTGGCCCAATGTCTATTGGCTGATCCTCTGCTCTTTTGCCATCGGCATCGGAAGCGGATTGATCCTCCCCTGTTTAAATACGTTGATCACCTCCGCCGTCGGCATGCAGGAGCGCGGTATCATCACTTCGTTATACAACAGCGTCCGCTTTTTCGGAGTGGCCCTCGGCCCGCCGGTTTTCGGCGCTTTGTCATCCCATCCGTATCTTTTGTTTCTCGGGCTGGCAGCCATATTGTTTGTCATGATTTTCCTGACCCGGAAATTTATCGACCGTCCTCAGCGGTTGCGGGGAAAAGACGGAAGAACCCGGTTGTTGCTGCGGAAAAAGAAGCTTTCGCCTGTCTGAAGTGTTACATGCGGATTCGCCGCGCATAAAAATAAGATGTAATTCATTTCAGGAGGCGAAATCCATGAATCAGTCATTATGGCCGGATGCACTCGTTTCATCCCGAAAGCGCCCGCCAAAACCCCGTCAGAACGGTTTGACCATGGTGATTGACAAGGGGTTGGGGTTGAGCGCTTTTTGCGATTTGCTCCAGCTCGCCGGCGAATATATTGATTTTCTCAAGTTGGGCTTTGGCACCGCCGGAATCACTCCGCCCGGTATCTTACGCAAAAAAATAGAACTCGCCCGGCAATCCAATGTATCCATTTACCCGGGCGGCACATTTTTGGAAATTGCCCATGCCCAAAATAAGCTCCAACCGTACTTGGAGACCCTCGCCGGATTAGGGTTTGAATGGATTGAAGTTTCCGACGGATTAATGGAATTTTCCCCGGCCGAGCGCTCCCGCCTGATCCAACTGGGGCAAGAAATGGGTTTTCGCGTCATCACTGAAATCGGAAAAAAAGCATCAGGCGTCCCCCTTGATTTGAAATCGTTTTCAAACATCTATGAACGGGACCGGGAGGCGGGAGCCGCCTTTGTGATCGTGGAAGGAAGAGAATCAGGAAAAAATGTCGGGATCTATGATGAAAACGGGCAAATCCGCCGGTCCATGCTGGAATACATCCGGAACCAAACCGATCCCGACACCATTTTATGGGAAGCCCCCCAAACCCATCAGCAAATCCAACTTCTTCATCTCCTCGGCCCGAATGCCAATCTGGGAAACATTTCACCCCATGACATCCTGTCACTGGAATGCTTGCGCAGAGGCCTTCGGGCCGATACCTTCCGGCCGGGCGACCCCCGCACTTAAACATTCATAAATCAAACCTGTCCCACATATTTTTAGTACAAACTTGACAGGACAGGGGTTAACCGAATGAATCCCGATCTTCTTTTAGTGACACTCATCATCATCGGCGTCATCGGACGATCGCCGTTGATCGCAACGGCATCCAGTTTGTTGCTCATTCTTAAATTGATTCATTTGGAGCGGTACTTCCCTGCTTTGGAACGAAGAGGGCTGGAATTCGGATTGTTATTTTTAACCATTTCCGTTTTGGTTCCTTTTGCTTCCGGACGAATCCAAAGCAAAGATGTTCTATCCGTTTTTATCACGCTTCCCGGGATTTTGGCACTCATTGGCGGGGCCTTGGCTACATATATGAACGGAAAAGGATTGGACCTTTTAAAAGTGGATCCGCAACTCATCGTGGGGCTTGTGATCGGCTCCATCTTCGGCATTTTGTTTATGCGCGGCATTCCGGTCGGCCCTTTGATGGCCGCAGGAATCACGGCTTTTTTGCTCCGGCTTTTGAAATGGCTTTTTTGAATACGGTAAAAAAGATTGCAACCGGTTTGATCTTTCACTAAAATAAAAGTACATCATTTTCAAAAAAATCAAGGAGGCGGAAAGGATTATGAAAAATCTGCAAATTGCGGACGTGTTTCCCCTGAAAAAACCGGTGATCAAACAGATCCATCAAGGCAAGGCCCCTGTAGGCAAATTAAATCCTTTCCGCCCCGATGACGGATAAATTCTTCTTTTGCTGGGACTTTTATCTCCAAAAGAAGCCATGGGTAAGGATTTTCTTGCCTGTGGCTTCTTTTTCTTTTTATAAGGGGGAGTACTGTGCGAATTCGAGATTGGGACCAAAATTTAAAAGTCCGGCTCTTCGGAGAAGGGCTGATTCACATCCTTTTTTGGATGTATATCCCGTTTATGTCCATATTCTTCGCCGACGCTTACGGGAAAAAAACCGCCGGGATCTTGTTGATTCTGTCGCAATTGGTCAGTGTCCTGGCCAATCTGGCCGGAGGTTATTGTGCCGATCGCTACGGACGGAAAAAAATGATGGTTATCGCCTCCGTCGGGGAAGCCGTCACCTTTTTCTCCTTTGCATTGGCCAATTCGCCTTGGTTTTCCTCACCGGGTTGGTCATTTGTCTGCTTTACCGTTTTAGGGGCGTTTCAATCCATTTATTGGCCGGCAAGTCACGCCATGATCGCGGATGTGGTGGCCGAAGAGAACCGGAACCAGGTTTTTGCCACCTTTTACACCGCGTCCAATCTGGCCGTGGTCGTCGGACCGGTCTTGGGCGGATTTTTCTTTTTTCAACACCGGTTTGAATTGTTGCTGGCATCGGGCCTGGCCACTCTGTTTTTATCTGTTTTGATCCAAAAATATGTCCGGGAAACGGCCCGGCTCCGGGAAGGAAACGCCCCTGCGTCCGGAAACGGGAGATGGATTGCATTTGCCAAACAAAATTTGCGGGACTACCGGATTATTTTTTCCGACTTTAACTTCATGCTTTTTATCCTGGCAGGCATCCTGGTTTCCCAAACCTTCATGCAACTGGATTTGATCATTGCCGTTTATGTCACAGAATCCATTCCGGTTCAAACCCTGCTTCAATGGGGTTCTTTCAAAGTCGAAACGGGAGGCGCTGGATTTTTCAGTTGGCTGATTACGGAAAACGGTTTGATGGTGGTTCTTTTTACGGTTTGGATCACCAAAATGATCCGCTCTTTTCACGAAAAGAACGTTTTTGTCACCTCGTCTCTGCTGTACGGCCTTTCCATGATTTTACTTGGCATGACACATCTGTGGTGGCTCGCCTTTTTGGCCATTTTTATTTTTACCATCGCTGAAATCCTGGTGGTCGGATTGCAGGACAGCTTTATTTCGAAACTGGCTCCGGAGTCCATGCGCGGACAATATTTTGCCGCGGCCAGTCTCCGGTTTTCCATCGGAAAAACCATTGCTCCCGCCGCCATTCCCTTGTCGGCATGGGTGGGATATCCGTGGACCTTTGCCATTTTGGGTTTGATTGCTTTTACCGGGGCATTTATGTATCATCTCATGTTCCGGAACTTACGGCATCGTCCGCTTCCGTCCGGCCATCTAAAAAAACGGGGATCCCAAAAAGCGGTGTAGTCCGGAAAGAACCGGTGTCCGGGCGGAGATTAGAAACGCCATGAAGATAAAAAAAGCGGATGAGATGTTCATACTCTGAGCATCCATCCGCTTTCTGCCTTCTTCAGGAAAAAAATCCGCGCCGTGTTTTATTTTTTTTCTTCTTCCATCCGCTTCATCATTTGCTGCCAAACCGTTCCGCTGGCTTCTTCTCCCCGCTTAATGCGTTCCAAAGCCATTTGGGCTTGTAACCGCACTTCGAATTCGGCGTCATTCACAGCTTCTTCCAAAGCAGGAATCGCGCTTTCATCGCCGACCTCAAACAAAAACCGGGCGGCACGCCAGCGCACCAGTTTGTTCGGATCTTTCAACGCTTCACACATCGCCGGAATGGCTTTGGGATTCCCCAGATCCGACATCGTATCGCCGGCTGTGCGGCGGACAATGGCCGATCGGTCCTTCAGGGCTTCTTCCAGATACGGAAGCACCCGCTCATCTTCCAAAAACCCGAGATACACCACGGCCAGGCGGCGAATTGCCGGCTTTTCGTCTTTCAGCGCTTTTTCCAGCAAATCAAGATCCCCGAGTTCCGGTTCAAATTGTTCCAAAGCAGCATACCGTTTTTCCCACTTTGGAGAAGTGAATGCTTTTTCCACTTCTTCCCGGCTGATTCCTTTATCTTTTGTCTCCGTCTCCCCGGAAAACGCCCGTTTCACCAGATTTTCCAGCCGCTCTTTGTCATAGGCGGCAGAAATTTCTTCCACGATTTGGTTTCCGACTTCTTCAATCTCCCCGTATCGCGGCTTTTGTTCAACCCATTGCCGTTCAAAAATCAAATTGGAGGTCGTTCCCTGGACTTTCATCACTGCTTCTTTAAAGCGATCCGGCAATCCAAAACGATACTCTTCCCCGTCTTTCAACAGTTTCACTTGCATGGGGATCTCTTTCAACTTTTGAATTAAAACCGTGATTTCCCCGAAAGAAGACGATTCTTCCTCCACCGTTTGTTCACTCTGTCCTTCACTTTTGCCTTCGGCCTCCCCGAGGATTTTGCGCGCTTCGGCCAAAACCGCCGGCCAATCCGCTTTGGGATGCCGTTCCAAAGACAAAAAGTCCGATACCTGAAAAACGCTTGTCACTCCGTCAATCGCCAGCAGCTCCCGGATGTGGTCCGGCGCTTCATCCGCTTTCTTCTTGGAAAAATTGTAACTGACTCCGTCCGGAAGCGCCTCATCCATATTTAACTTCATCACGTTGGGACTGGGGGTCGGTTCAATGGATACGATCCTCATGTTATCCCATCCTTTGCTTCAAATAATCCTTTAAAAAACGGATAAAACCCCCATAGCAAAGCTACAGAGGTCTCATCTTCCCCTCAGGCACGGGATACATACTCACCACTGCGCGTATCAATGATGAGACGGTCTCCCTCATTGATGAACAAGGGAACCTGCACGGTAAACCCGGTGGACAATTTTGCCGGTTTGCTTCCGCCGGTGGCCGTGTCTCCCTTGATTCCGGGTTCGGTTTCCACCACTTCCAACTCCACGGTGTTGGGCAATTGGATTCCGATGGTTTCCCCTTTGTAAACCATGATTTGGATGTTCATGTTTTCTTTCAAAAAGTTGAGTTCATACTCCAGCCGTTCCTTCGGCAAGGTGATTTGCTCATAGGTTTCGTTATCCATAAAGGTATATTCGCCGCCGCTTTCATACAAGTACTGCATTTCACGTGTTTCCACCATCGCGCGGGGAACTTTCTCACCAGCCCGGAAGGTGCGTTCCTGGATGTTTCCATTTCGCAAATTGCGCAATTTGGAACGGACAAACGCCGCGCCTTTACCCGGCTTCACATGTTGAAATTCCATCACTTGCCAAACATCGTTGTCCAGTTCAATGGTTAATCCTGTACGAAAATCGTTGACACTGATCATCCTTCTTTTCCTCCCAAACTTTAATGAATCATGATGATTTCTTTGGAAACGTTTGTGATGTTTTCATATCCGGATTCGGTAACAATCAGATCGTCTTCAATCCGAACGCCACCCAAATCAGGAATGTAAATACCCGGTTCAATGGTGATCACCATTCCCGGAACCAGTGCTTCTTCTCCCCTCGTGGAAACGAGCGGCTCCTCATGGACTTCCATTCCCAAGCCATGGCCGGTGCTGTGTCCGAAATAATCTCCATAACCATGCTCTTTAATGTAATTGCGGGCGATGGCATCCACTTCTTTCCCGGTTTTGCCGGGTTGAACCCCGGCAATCGCCTTTTTGTTCGCTTCCAGGACAATTTGATAAATTTCTTTTTGTTTCTCGGTGGGTTTGCCCATCATGACGGTGCGGGTGATATCGGACGCATATCCTTGATAATAAGCTCCGAAATCCAATGTGACAAGATCCCCTTTTTCAATCACTTTGTCACTGGCAACCCCGTGGGGGAGAGCCGAGCGCCAACCGGATGCGACAATGGTGTCAAAGGAGGAAGAAGTTGCCCCGTGTTCCCTCATGATCACTTCCAAACGCAGAGCCACTTCCTTTTCCGTCATACCGGGGCGGATCTGTTGCAAGATCTGTTCAAAAGCACGATCCGCAATTTTGGCCGCTTCTTTGATCAGCAAAAGCTCCTCGGGTTCTTTGACCAGACGAAGCTTTTCGATCAGTCCGCTGACCGGCTCCAGGCGGATGGAATTCAACCGTGCCTTCAGCTTGGACACTTGGGCATAGGTCAAATGATCCTGTTCAAAAGCCAGCTGTTGAATCCCCAGTTTTTTGCAGCAAGCCGCCACCTCATCGAAAATGTTTCCTTCGTGCCGGACCAATGTATAATCCGGACATTGTTCTTTGACTTGGGCCACATACCGGAAGTCGGTAATGAACATAGCTTCTTTCTCCGTCAGCAAAGCAACTCCCGCCGTTCCCGTGAAACCTGTCATATAGCGCCGGTTGATTGGATGGCTGATCAGAATGGCTTCCAGGCCTTTTGCCGCCATCTCTTCGCGCAAACGTTGAATTCGCCGTATCATCCTGTTCCCCCTTTTTAACGGATAAACGCCCCGCAATTGGTGTTATGTAGATATTCGTATTGTACCACAGAGGAGAAGTCATTTCTTCGCAATATTATATTTTCCCATGATCCCGTTTTTTTGTCTACGTTTCTTCCCGGAGAAGAGGAAAACCCCTTTAAAAATCGAATTGTTTAATCAAAAAAGTCTGGGAGGGATCCTCATTTTGCTCCGTTTTTTTTCCACCCTTTTTATTGTTTTACTTGTCTTGTCCTTTATACCTTCCGCTGTCTTTGCCGCAAGCGCCTCCGTCAGCCACAAACGGTTCATTTCTCTTGCATCCGGACTTCACCATGGAAACTTTGACGGCACTTTTTACGACGGTGTTGCGCTTCGTTTACATCCCGCTCATCTCAAACAAGGAACGGACACATCCGGAAAATACCATTCCGGCACTTACTATTACGGTACATGGACTTCTCCTGTGATTAATGAGAATTTTCTTGAATCGATCGCCTCATGGGAAGCCAACACCCCTTTAAACACTTGGATCGAAGTGGAGCTTCGCGTCCAAAGCGGAAACCGCTGGAGTTCGTGGTACAGCATGGGGGTTTGGCATGAAAACGACCTTCCTTTCCGGCGCCATTCGGTCAGCGGCCAATCAGATGAATTCGGACGGGTTTCTGTTGACACGCTGGTTTTAAATCAGACGGTTTCAGCCGTTCAAGCCCGGGTCACCCTCTTTACGACCGAGCCCGGCCGAAGCCCCGTCCTGACTTCCTTGGGCCTCTCGGTTGCCTCCGGCAAAGATGAGCCCGGCCAAGTGCCCGGAACCGGCTTGACCAGCGCATTGGATGTTCCCATGCGTTCCCAAATGGTTTATCCGGACGGCGGAGAAGTCTGGTGTTCCCCCACCTCTGTTTCCATGGTGATGGCTTATTGGGCAAAAGTGATGAATCAACCCGGTTGGGATCAACCCGTACCACAGGTTGTCACAAAAGTGTGGGATTATGTTTATGACGGAGGGGGAAACTGGGCTTTTAACACGGCCTATGCCGCTTCGGCAGGGCTGGAAGCCAAAGTGGTGCGGCTGAAAAGCCTGGCGGATGCGGAACAATGGATCGCACACCGTGTCCCCGTCATCGCCAGCATTGCTTATGGCAAAGGGGAACTGCCCGGGAGCCCGATCCCCTCTTCCAACGGGCATCTGCTGGTGATTCGCGGTTTTGACGAAAAAGGGGATGTCCTGACCAATGACCCGGCCGGCCCTAGCGACGGGGAAGTCCGCATCACCTATCCGCGCGAAGCATTTGAAAAAGCTTTTCTCAACCACTCCAACGGCACCGTCTACCTCATTTACCCCAAAGGTTGGGACATTCCGCAGGGGGACCGTTGGTAAGATTCATTCTCTGTCTATTTACTCATTTGCCCAATTCAAGTTAGAATGGACTCCAAACGGCAAGAAGCGGACCGTCCGGTGGCGTGTCCGCCTCTTCGTCCGGCATTCGTTCTGTTTCTGTGAACATTCCATAAAAACAAGGTGGTGCACCCTTTCGTGTCCGAAAACAAAATCGCTTATGGCGGACAAGCCGTCATCGAAGGCGTCATGTTCGGCGGCCGTTATGCACAAGTCACGGCAATCCGGCGGAAAAACGGAGAAATTGAGTGCTTTGAAATAGAAAAAAATGAAATCGCTTGGCTGAAGCCGCTGAAACATCTTCCATTCATCCGCGGGCTGGTTTCGCTGATTGAATCCAGCGCACTGGGGGCCAAACATATGCAATATGCCTCCGAAAAGTATGATCTGGATCATCTGGATCCCGAAGAACTGGAAGAAACAGAAGAAGAGCCGAAATCCGGATCCAAATGGGAAATGATCGTGAGCATCACCCTCATCGGGATTTTGTCTTTTCTGATCGGGAAGGTCATCTTCACCGCTTTGCCCGCTTATCTGGCAAGCATCCTGTTTGACCGTTTCACCCAAAATCTCATCGTGCAAAACTTGATCGAAGGTGCCATCAAAACCTTTTTGCTGTTGGGCTATCTCTGGGCCGTTTCCCAAACTCCGCTTGTCAAACGCGTTTTTCAATATCACGGGGCGGAACACAAAGTGATCAGCGCCTTTGAACACGGAGAGAATTTAACCGTGGAAAACGTGCAAAAATATTCCACGCTTCATTACCGGTGCGGAAGCAGCTTTTTGGTTTTCACCATTATCATCGGAGTCATTGTCTATTCATTTTTCAGTTATGACAATGTATGGGAAAGAATCGGAATCCGGATTCTTTTGATTCCGGTGGTGATCGGATTATCTTATGAATGGTTAAGATTCACCAATTCTCTGCGCCATTTGCCGGTTCTCAAATATTTGGGCTATCCGGGACTATGGCTGCAAAAACTGACGACCAAAGAACCGACCGATGATCAGGTGGAAGTGGCCATCAAAGCCTTTGAACGCATGCGGGAAATGGATGCGCTTTTGGAAAAACAGAAAACACCCGCTTCCCCGTTGAAACCCCCGGTGAACTCTCCAATACATTAAAAGGAGGCTACAAAGTGCCAAGGCGAACGCAATTTCCATGGTATTATCTGATTTTGGGGCTTGCCGCCATCGGTTTGATCTCTAGACTTGTCCATTCTCCCACATCTTTTATCATCCCGGTGCTTGTCATCGGGTTGGTCTGGTATTTTTACAAGGCGCCTCCCCGCTGGTTCATCCGCCTCGTCAGCCCTTCCCGCCCCCGCGCCTCTAAAAAGCCGCCGAAAAAAAAGCGTAAAAAACACCGGTTTCAAGTCATCAACGGAAATAAAAAATAAGTCAGGCCCTCATCCGCCGGGGGCCTTGACTCCGGGGTGGATTTTAAAATATTCAGACTTGTTTTTGTCAGCTTCCCGCTTGATCCGTGCGTTTTTTCCGGAGACTGTTTCGCTTGCCCCTTGCTTTCAAATATTCGTCGAATGTCCAATGGTTGAAAAAGAGTTCGGCCGCTTTGACCCCGGACAAGAACAATTCCCTCTTTTTTTCTTTCGATAATGAAAAATCAGTCAATTTGACATCCAAGGAAGGAACCTGGATTGAACGCACTTGCTCCAATTCCTCAATATAACGGTTGTCATGGGCCTCCAACATGGTAAAAAACAGGGAAAGCAACATGGAAAACGGACCGGAAATCTTGTTAAACTCATGATCTTTTTCGGAAAACAACCGGAAACCGAAAGTGGGCCAACGGGGATTCTCCTTGTCAAACAGCCAGACCGGAAAGTTGCTCAACACGCCTCCGTCGACGATGTAGCAAGTCTCCCCTGTCGGTTTGTACGTTAATTTCACCGGATCAAAAAAGAACGGAATGCTGCAACTCATGCGAACCACTCTGGCCACCGAAAAATATTCCGCCTGATAGCCATAATCCTCCAAATCCCGTGGCAAGACCAACAGTTGTCCCCGCGTGATGTCTGAAGCAATGATGTGAAGCTCCGTTTCCCGGGATAAGTCTTTAAACGTATATACCCCTTTTTGCTCGAGGAGCCGGGCAATCCATTTCTCTAATTCATTCCCGGAAAACAATCCTTTTTTAAACCACAACCGGATGGCGGATCCCACATACGGCAAATATTCCGGCCATTTCGGGGTCAAAAAATCACTGAAATCTTTTTCCATCATGATTTCAGCCATTTCTTGGGCGGTGTAGCCGGAAGCAATCAACGTGGCGATGATCGAACCAGCCGAAGAACCGGCAACTTTTTTCCAGCGATAACCGTTGCTTTCAGCGACAGACAAAGCCCCCACCAGCCCGATTCCTTTGACACCGCCGCCTTCAAACACAGCATCAGCCCACATACGATCCCTCCTGAAAAAATTCTCCTTTTCCCATAAATATGTCTCTCAGTTGAAAAAAACCCTGGAAACATGTCCAAGGTTTTTAGGGTTTTGAATCCACTTGCTCTTCTTTTTTCAACGAATGGAGAAACTTGACCAATTCCGGATTCTTTTCCAGGTACTCCACAAGGTTTTCGATGCATGTGATCGAGTCCCAGCTCAAGTGATGTTCAATGCCCTCGACATCCTGATAAATTTTATCTTCACTGACTCCGATCAATCGCAAGAATTGTTCCAAGAGATCATGCCGGTCCATTAAGCGCTTTCCAATCTTTTTCCCTTTCGGCGTGAGAATCAAACCACGATATTTCTCATAAACCAAATATTTATTTTGGTCCAGTTTTTGCACCATCTTAGTTACAGAAGAAGGGTGAACCTCTAAAGCCTCGGCGATATCCGAAACCCGTGCATAACCTTTTTGTTCAATCAACTTATAAATGTTTTCCAAATAATCTTCCATGCTTGGTGTAGGCATGAAGAGGCCCCCTATCTATCCTTATTCATACACGCACAATGCCGCTCGATCGTTTTGACCAGCTCAACACCCAAACTCTTCAAACGCCTTTCCAGCTTTTCGTCTTTCAACGAGCCATCCGGATGAAATGCCTGGTAAGCCTGAGGAACAGACGGCATGGATGGCAACGGCCAGGCATGCAATGTCCGGCAGATGATGTTTAAGGTGTTTAAGGTATTGGTGGCTCCCAAGGCTCCTCCCGAAGTTCCCAACAGTGCAACAAATTTTCCTTCCAATTCTCTCGCTCCGATAAAATCCAGTGCATTTTTCAACACACCCGAGACCGAACCGTGATATTCAGGGGAAGCCAGGATATATCCTTCAGCTTCCAACATCTTTTGTTTAAACCGGTGAACATTTTCCGGATACGTCGATTCATCGGAGCGGGCATCATAAATGGGAAGCGGATACTTTCGCAAATCAAAGATTTCCACTTCGGCTCCGGTTTGCCTTGCAGCTTCAGCCACAATCGCCACTGCTTTGTGGGTGGTCGAATCTTCCGTCAAGCTGCCGGGAACAGCCAAGATTTTCACCATATCAGCACCCCCGTCATTTCTATGTATCCTCTTGCCATTGATGTCCCTTGAAAAAGACCTGTATTGTTTCATTTTAGCACGTTTCAGTATACCTAATTCATCCGATCTTTTCTACAAAAACAAAAAGCTATCTCTTAAAGAGTAGCTTTTTCTGAAAAGCGAAAACATTATACCTGTCATGGAACCTTTCCGTCAAATGTCATGCGAAGCCAAACGGATATAATCCACAAACAACAAGCCTTTTCTGAGCAAGAACACCACCGAAACATACCGGGCGTTTAAAGGAGGAGACGGGACAATGGTAAAATACGAATACCATTTGTTTCCCAAGTAAGGAGGACGAATGAGAAGCGGAGTGGATCGGATCATCTGCCGCTTTTCGTCTAAATAAGCAACCGCGGCATACAACTCTGCTTTGCTTTGCGGAGGGGTCACGTTCAGCAGGCGAAAGTACAGATAATAAGCACAACCTCTTTCGAAAGGACCGCGAATGGTCTGTTTCAAGATGGAATCGCCCCCTGCCCTCGTTGCCCCCATCCACATGGAATAATCCCCGGCGCGAAGAGGGTTTTTCATCCGGCGTATCCGTTTTCCCGTCCATGGAGCACTTCCTTTTTGAAAGCCTCCGTTGATTAAAATATTCCGTCCGGAACATGCCATCTTTGCCAGCCTCTTTTCTGTTTCAGATCAATTCATTGTATTCTCCTTTCTCCAAGATGGTGCAGGCTCATTCTTTTCTTTATAGAAATATAATAAAAATACTTCAAATGAAAGGAGGGTTGGGATTCTCCCCAACCCTCCTTTCTCTTGATCACTATAATACAATGAAAGGAGAAAGCGATAAAATGACAGCGAGCCAAACAGTAAAAATTAAAGGGGATGGATTGAATTTTTATCAATTTTCAGCTGTTGTTTTTAAAAAAACCCCGGTTACATTGGACAATGAAGCCATCAAACGGATGCAAGCTTCCCGGGATTTTGTCAAGCGGTTGATTCAAAAAAGAGAAGCGGTTTACGGGATCACCACCGGATTTGGCCGGTTATGCAGCCGTTTCATCGATCCCGGCCAGGCTTCACGGCTTCAACACCATTTAATCCAAAGCCATGCCTGCGGGACGGGTGAACCGCTTTCGGAGCCGGTGGTTCGCGGAATGATGCTACTTCGGATCAACGCTTTGGCCAAAGGTTATTCCGGAATCCGCCCTTCCACGGTGCAAGCTCTGGTGACGTTGTTGAACCGGGAAGTGTATCCGGTCATCCCTTCGCAAGGGTCGCTCGGTGCCAGCGGAGATCTGGTCCCTCTCGCCCACATGTGCCTTCCGCTTTTGGGAAAGGGGGAAGTCATGTATCAGGGAAAACGAAGGCCCGCGTCGGATGTATTGAAAGAAATCGGCCTGTCGCCGCTCAAACTGGAAGCCAAGGAGGGGCTGGCCTTCATCAATGGAACGCAAATGATGTGCAGCCTCGGAGCCTTGGCCGTAATGGAAGCCAAAAAACTTTTGCTGGCTGCAGACATTATTTCTTGCATGACTTTGGAAGCATTGGAAGGCATCCCGCATGCCTTTCATCCCCGCTTGCAACAAGTGCGCGGGCAATCCGGCCAAATGGTCACCGCGGATAACTTGCGCAAACTGCTTCAAGACAGCGAATGCATCAGCAAGCCCGGGAAAAAACGGGTTCAGGATGCCTACAGTCTTCGTTGCATCCCGCAAGTGCACGGCGCTTCCAAAGACGCCTTCCATTATGTCGAAAAGATTGTGCTCCGGGAAATGAATGCCGCAACCGACAATCCGCTTCTTTTCGCTGATGAAGAAGAAGTCGTCTCCGGAGGGAATTTTCACGGGCAGCCCCTTGCTTTGGCTTTGGATTTCTTAACCATGGCGATGGCCGAGATCGCCAACATCTCCGAACGCCGCACGGAAAGGCTCGTCAATCCGCAACTCAGCGGTCTCCCTGCGTTTTTGGTCCCGAACGGGGGCTTAAACTCCGGTTACATGATTTTTCAATATGTCGCCGCTTCCCTGGTTTCGGAAAACAAAACCTTGGCGCATCCGGCCTCCGTCGATTCCATCCCCTCCTCCGGCAATCAGGAGGACCACGTCAGCATGGGATCGATCAGTGCCCGAAAATGCCGGCATGTGATCGAAAACACCCGCAAAGTGCTGGCCATCGAATATCTGTGTGCCGCCCAAGCCTTGGAATTTCAGTCGAAAAAACCGGGCAGAAGCACTCAGCTGGCTTACGATCTGCTGCGCCAATCGATCCCTCCCTTGGAAAAAGACCGGGAAGGTTACCGGGAAATTGAATGGGCCGACCGCCTCATCCAAAGCGGACAACTGACCGATTTGATCCAAAGCCGGATCAGGCTGGAAGTTTGATCTGCAAATAAAAAAGCAACGGACTTTCCTGTTCCGTTGCTTTTGCGTCATCAATCCCAAATCTTCACCGGGCAAAACCCGACGGCATCGCATGAAACCAAGCGCAATTCGATTCCGTCGACATTTCCTTCCATCGCGTCTTCTTGCGCCCTGCCGTGCAAATGACCATAAACGCACAGTTTCACGCCATATTTCTTCATGAGATCCATAAATCCCGATTCGCTGGCCATCGGCGTGACCGGAGGATAATGAAGCATCACGATTTTTTCTTTATCCGGATGTTCACGCTCCGCCATGCCCAAAGCGATCTCCAGCCTTCCCACTTGGCGCTCATAAATTTTCCGGTCTTCTTCTTCGTTGTAAAACTTATCTCCCGGCAGCGTCCAGCCTCTCGTGCCGGCAACCACTTTTCCTTCCACCAGCGTATAATCGGCATCAATCCACTCCATGCCTTCCGGGAGCATCTGGCGGACTTTCTTTTTGCTCTGGGCGTAATAACAATGATTTCCCGGCGACAGCACTTTTTTGCCGGGAAGCTGATGGATCCAGCCAAAATCGTAACGGGCCACTTCCAGTTTCATCGCCCAGCTGATATCCCCGGGAATCAAAACGGTATCTTCCGGATTGACAGTATTTAACCAATGATCGCGAATTTGATGATAGTGCCGATCCCATCCAAACACATCCATCGGTTTATCGATGTCTTTTTCCGGATCAATGTCATACAAACTGACTTCCCTGTTAAAAGATAAATGCAAATCACTTAATGCGTAAATGGCCAATCATCTTCACACCTTTTTCTTCTTGTAACGGTTTGTCGGTTATGATTGTATAATACAAAAACCCGGTCACTTGAGCAATTTTTCACAACAAACGGAAGAAAAACACCTCCCGCATCGGGAGGTGTTTTTTTGGTGATCAGGAGCAACCGGTGGTGGCACCGCAATCCAGGCAAACATAACAGGATCCGTTCCGTTTGGTCATTCCGCCACATTCAATGCACAAGGGGGCTCCACTGCTGGCACGGATGGCATCGAGATTGCTGTTTTCCACGGACGCGGCCGACAGTTGGGATGATTCTTTCCGTTCCTCATCTGCCTTCGCTTCCTTCACTTCCTTCGCTTCCGCTTCCGCTGCATCAGCGGCCGTTTCTTTCTTCTCCTTGTTCAGGTAACAGCGCAATTCTTCTTTCTTCGGCGGGACTTGAACAAAATCCGTTTTTCCCAGATATTCCATGCCCAATAAACGGAAGACGTAATCAATCACCGAAGTGGCCATTTTGATATTGGGATGGTCCACCATTCCGGCTGGTTCAAACCGGGTAAACGTCAACGAATTGACATATTTTTCAAGCGGCACCCCGTATTGCAAGCCGAGAGAAACGGCAACGGCAAATGCATCCAGCATGCCCCGCATCGTGCTTCCCGCTTTGTGCATATCAATAAAGATTTCTCCCAGCGAGCCGTCTTCATATTCCCCGGTGCGCACATAGATCTTCTGCCCGTTGATTCTTGCCTCTTGAGTGAATCCGTCCCGTTTCCGCGGCAACTGGCGACGGACACCGGACACACGGCCTTGGGAAACCGCTTGTCTTGACTCAGGGCCGGCAGACAGCGCCTCTTCTTCCGCGGCTTCCTCATCGTTTTGATCGTCCCCTTTGGTATTGAGCGGCTGGGAGCTTTTGGATCCGTCCCGGTACAAGGCCACGGCCTTCAAGCCCAGTTTCCATCCTTCTTCATAAGCATGGAGGATGTCCTCAACAGTGGCACTGTTCGGCATGTTAATGGTTTTTGAAATGGCTCCGCTCAAGAAAGGCTGTGCCGCGGCCATCATCCGCAGATGTCCCATGTAGTGGATAAAGCGGGTGCCATGTTTTCCGCATGGATTGGCCGTGTCAAAAACCGGGTAATGCTCTTCACGCAGATGTGGCGCTCCTTCAATCGTCATCATGCCGCAAATCACATCATTGGCTTCATCGATCTGTTTCTTGGTGAAGCCCAACGACCTTAAAACGTCAAAATCCGGTTTTTCATACTGCTCGGGTGAAAAGCCCAAACGTTTTAAGCAATCATCCGTCAATGTATAACGGTTGAAAGCAAATGAAAGCTCAAACACCGTCGGCAGGATTTCTTCCACCCGGTTCAGATCTTCATCGGTAAACCCTTTTTGTTTCAAAGTTTCACGGTTGATGTGAGGCGCATTGTCAAGCGATAACGTGCCCGTTACATAAGTGAGAATGTCGTCGATTTGTTCTTTGCTGTAACCCAGCTTTTTCAAGGCCGGGCGGATGGAATGGTTGGCAATTTTAAAGTATCCGCCGCCGGCCAGCTTTTTAAATTTCACCAACGCAAAATCCGGTTCGATTCCCGTTGTGTCGCAATCCATCAACAGCCCGATGGTTCCGGTCGGAGCCAAGAGGGTTGTTTGCGCATTGCGATAACCGTATTTTTCTCCCATGGCAAGGGCTTCGTCCCAAGCAACCCGGGCCGCTTTCAACAGATATTCCGGGCAAACTTTTTCATCAATGCCCATCGGCTTGACTTCCAGGTTTTCATATTCCTCTTCCGGTGCATTGTATGCCGCACGGCGATGGTTGCGAATCACCCTGAGCATATGCTCCCGGTTTTGCGGGAATGCTTTGAATGTCCCCAACTCTTTGGCCATTTCCGCCGATGTGGAATAAGCCACCCCGGTCATGATGGCAGTGATTGCTCCCGTAATCGCCAAGGCTTCTTTGGAATCATAGGGAATGCCGGAAATCATCAGCAACGTTCCGATGTTGGCATATCCAAGCCCCAAGGTGCGATACAAATAAGAAAGCTTGGCGATTTCTTTGGACGGATATTGTGCCATCAACACAGAGATTTCCAGAACAATGGTCCACAAACGGCAAGCATGACGGAAAGCGGGAATATCGAACTTGCCGGTTTCGGCATCAAAAAATTTCACCAAGTTCAACGAAGCCAGGTTACAAGCGGTATTATCCAAAAACATGTATTCGGAACAAGGATTGGAAGCATTAATCCGGTTGTGCCTTGCCCCGAGTTTTCCGTCCATTCCGGCGGGAGTGGTATGCCACTCATTGATGGTGGTGTCATATTGGATTCCCGGATCCGCACATTCCCAAGCGGCTTTTCCGATTTGTTCCCACAAGGAACGGGCCGGGATTTTTTTGCACACTTCACCGGTCGTCCGGTACGTCAGCTCCCAGTCTTCATTGTTTTTCAGTTTCATGAAGAACGAATGGGGAACCCGGACCGAGTTGTTGGAATTTTGCCCGGAAATGGTTTCATAAGCTTCTCCGTTGAATGAGGAATCATATCCGGCTTGAATCAATGCTCTGGCTTTTTTCTCCTCGACCAATTTCCAATTGATAAACTCTTCAATATCCGGGTGATCAATATCCAGGCACACCATTTTCGCCGCCCGCCGGGTGGTGCCTCCCGATTTGATCGCCCCGGCTGCGCGGTCCCCGATTTTAAGGAAAGAAAGCAGTCCGGATGAAGTGCCTCCGCCTGACAAGGTTTCCCCTTTCCCGCGGATATTGGAGAAGTTGCTCCCCGTACCGCTTCCATATTTAAACAACCGTGCTTCCCGCACCCACAAATCCATGATTCCATTTTCATTGACCAGATCGTCTTCCACCGAAAGAATAAAGCAGGCATGCGGTTGTGGACGTTCATATGCACTTTTCGATTTCTTCAATTCTTCCGTTTTGGGATCCACATAATAATGGCCTTGCGGTTTTCCGGTAATGCCATAAGCATAACTTAAACCCGTGTTAAACCATTGGGGGGAGTTTGGCGCGGCCATTTGGTGCAACAGCATGTACACCAATTCATCATAAAAGGCCTGGGCATCTTCCTTCGTATCGAAGTATCCGTGATCTTCCCCCCATTTCCGCCAGCATCCGGCCAAACGGTGCACAACTTGTTTGACGCTTCTTTCCGGTCCGAGAACTTTGTTTCCATTTTCATCGAGGATTTCATTTCCCTCTTCATCCGTTTGGGGCACTCCCGCTTTGCGGAAGTATTTGGAAACCAAAATATCGGTGGCAACCTGCGACCAATCCTTCGGAACTTCGGCACCCTTCATCTCATAAACAACCGTTCCGTCCGGATTGGTGATACGGCTGTCCCGTTTTGTATATTCAATCGTGTCATATGGGTTTTGGCCTTTTTTGGTGAAGTACCTTGTGATCTTCATTGTTTCCCTCTCTTCTTTCTACTATATGTAGTATCAAAAACAGTATAATACTACTATATATTGAAAATCAAAAGACATCAAATAAAAAAATAGTGAAATATCTTGTTCTTTTTTTTTCTGTCTTGCAAACTATACATATAACACGCGAAAGGATGAAACCTCATGATGATCTTGTACAATGATCAATTCAAAAAACGCGAAGATGTCCGTATTGACATTGAGGACCGTGCCTATCAATTCGGCGATGGAATTTATGAAGTGATCCGGGTGTATGATGGAAAACCTTTTTATTTGAACGAACATTTAGAAAGACTGGGGAAAAGTGCCAAAAAAATAAGATTAAATCTCCCTTATTCCCTGGATGAGCTGGAGGATCGGTTAAATCAATTAATCAAACAAAACGATTTTACACAAGGAAATCTTTATTTACAAGTAAGCCGGGGAACCGCTCCGAGAAACCACGCTTTCCCGAAAAACAGCGCCCCTCTTCTCATCGCATACACCCAACCGGCCGAACGCCCCGTCAAAGAACAAACGGAAGGAATCCGTGCCATCACGGCGGAAGACATCCGCTGGCTTTGGTGTGACGTCAAAAGCTTAAACCTGCTCGGAGCCGTATTGGCCAAGCAAGAAGCTTATGACAAGCACTGCAAGGAAGCCATCTTTATCCGGGACGGCATCGTCACGGAAGGAAGCTCCACCAATCTCTTTATGGTAAAAGACGGCATGCTCCTCACACATCCGGCCGACCATTTCATTTTACACGGAATCACCCGAAAGATCACTTTACAATTAGCGGATCAATTGCAAATTCCTGTCAGCGAAAAGAAATTTGGCAAAGAATCCCTTTTTGATGCCGATGAAATCTTTATCACCAGTACCACCATGGAAATCTGCCCGGTGGTGGAAGTGGACGGAAAAACCATCGGCGACGGGCGCCCCGGTCCGCTTACCCGACAATTGCAAGAAGCTTTTAAGCGGCTGATCCCGTCAAAAACCGAAGCTTGAATGCCCGCTTTCCCTGCCCGGTTTCTCATGAGGCTCCGCAAATGACAAAAAAGATGAAAAATCACACTTTCTCCAGAAACAGCCAAGGAAGACCGGATTTTATGGGTCTTCCTTGGCTGTTTCTGGATCATTTTTATTTTTTCGCCTCAATGATTTTAAACCCGGTATTCCGGAGCGTGACATCTTTGATCAATACAGGATTTTCCGCCGTATGGTTGAGCTCGGTGACATTCGAACCATGAGTCAACTGGATGTTCAAAATATTCAGCGTCGTTGTGACGGCCACCTCAAGGGGAGTTTTGCCATCATAATTGTCCAACCGCTGTTCGGCCACTTTTTTCATATTCCCGTTAACATCAAAAAGCTCCACCTGATCTTTTTTATCCGACCACACCAACCGGAACCGCTCATCCCCCACAGACTGAATATCCATGGCAAACGAATCATTTGGCGGAGGCTGGATCAAAAAGCCGGAAGCTGCACCCGCATCCAACCGGACCTGGGATTTCGGGAACACATCCAAGTAATTGCGGTTTTGCTCATCCACCGACAAAATGGCCTGACCGAAATCAATGATCCAAGGCTGATGGTTCAACCAGTTACGCAATGCGGATGATTTATCGCTGATGCCATCCACTTTCGGCGCATTCAGCCGGGCCCCTTCATCGCCACGGAATTTGAGCTTCATTTCCCCACGCATCGGAGTGATTCCGACCGCGATCCATTTCTCTTTTTTCCCTTCTTCCTGAAGCGAGATATGTACAGGATTTCCGGAGAGATAATAGATCTCGAAATGATATTTCTTGTTGGGTGAAATACGATATTGATTGCCGGAATTTGCAATCGTCGTGACTTTATCTCCGCCAACCTGATGGAACAGACCGATTTCCCCTTTTTCATCAATATACAGACCGTAAATGGAAGACTTGTCTTCCGCTTCCAGATACCCCAGGAACGTGTTGGTTTCTTTCAGGATGAAATCCCCTTTTAAAACGGAGTTGCCCTGGATGCTTTCGGACATGGTATACTGATCCTTTTCTTTCGTGAACTGGATCACCTGATTTTCCCCTTTTGCCTGATTTGCTTTCTCCCCGCTTGTCGCAAACAAACCGGCCAAAGGATTGTCGGATGAATAGCTTTCCTTCGGCTGCCATTGGGCCACCGCCAAGGATACCAGAACCAAAGCCGCCGCAGCCACCGTCACGGTAGCATAAACTTTCTTCCGGTTATTCTTTTCTTTTCTTGCGCGGGACAATCCGGCCTCATCCGCATGATGCTGAAGATAATTCTCGATGCTTTCGGCAACTTCTTCAAAATTACGTTGCCGGTTCAAGGCAAACAAAGCTAATTTCGCAATTTTCTGCGGAATTTTCTTTTCGTTTAATATCTTTTCAGCGGACTTATGTCCCCCAATCGGTGACTGGCCGGTCAACAAATAGAATAACAATTCACGCCATTTCTCATCATATCTTGGCTTTTCCGGATCTTTCATGTAGTAGAACAATAACAGCGGTTTTTGCCCGTTGAGCAAAATGTTTTTCGGATCCAGCGTTGCGCTTAACGGAAGTGGCAAACGGGACAAATCAAGCAACGTTTTAAAGCACCGGTTCACCACACGAACGGCAACTTCCGGCTCCATCGCCCGCTCTTTATTCACGATCAAGGGCAAAGGATCCCCAGAAAACGGCGGATGAACCAAAATGATTTGGTCCTTTTCTTCCATGACATCCAGAATTGGTGCCAAGTTAGGATGCTGCAAACGGCGAAAGGATTCGCGATAACCGGACGGTAAAGGTCGACGGGTGATTTTGATGGATTGCAGGAATACCTGAGCACCATCTGGGGATTTTGCTTGTAGAAGTTGTCCGGAAAAGAAATTAATCACGTCTTCTACTTGAAATCTCTCGTAATAACGACGATTTAATCGACTTCCCTGTTTCAACAGCATTTTCCCCTAACTTATATAAGTTTTATTATGATCAAAAAATGAATTAGAGCAATTATAATCAGCAATCTATATGCTATCATAAGAACTCGAAAAATCAAGCAGGATGATATCGCCTGTCCCAATTAATCTCAAAGGAAAATTCAGAAAAAAACTTACGATTATGATGATACTCTGTCCAAAAAAATAAATCAATTCATATATCGAAATAAGAAGAAAAAGCAATATAAATTTCATGAAAATTTCATATTCGCACAAAAAAGCTTTCCAACCGTTTCTGTTGGAAAGCCGAAAACGTACATCCTCTCTTATCTGCGGAGGTTCCAATCATCGGAATCATAGCGTTCCCGGATACGGGCTTGGACCCGTTCTTTTTCTTCCGGTGTCAATTCTCCCGGTTGCAATTCGACGCCGATTCCTTTTTGGAATCCTTCGTAAAAAGCCTGGATGACTTCATCCAAAGAAACCGGATAAGACAAAATCCGGTTGATGGCCACCGCTTTTTGCAAAAATTGCTCTTTCAGCCTTTGCCGGGCCCGTTCGGAAGGAAATACCAACAAGGTAAACAACAGATCTTCATCGAAGTCCATCAAAATCGAACCATGCTGAAGAACCACTCCGTGTTGCCGGGTTTGTGCACTTCCCGCCACTTTTTTTCCGTCGATCACCAATTCATAATCCGAGGGGGAATCAAAACAAGCTGCCGACATGTGTTCTTTTTTGGTCTTTTGCGGATCGGACAGATAAGCATCCAATCCCAGCGCTTTAAATCCTTCCAACAGCCCCTGGCTGATGACCCGGTAGGACTCGCTGACGGTTTTGGGCATGATCGGATCCTCTTCCGGCACGATCACGCTGTAGGTCAACTCCTTGTCATGGAGAACTGCCCGTCCCCCGGTCATCCGCCGGACAAAGCCCAGATTTTTTTCCTTTATGTAAGACAGGTTGACTTCTTTTTTGGCTTTTTGGAAGTAGCCGATCGACAAGGTCGGAACCCGCCAACCGTAAAAACGCAAAGTCGGTGGAACCTTCTTCTCGGAGACAAGCTCCATGACCGCTTGATCAATCGCCATATTTTCCGCGGCGGAATACGCTTGATAAGGTAAAAATCGCCATGTTGTCATTTCCATCACACCTTTGTCATCAAATCCGTTTACTTTTCATGATACAACACTTATGCGAAATCTGCATGCGACCGGTGCCGCTTCTCCCATTCCAACACCTTTTGCAGCGTTTCATCCAGCGGTGTCATGCGATAGCCCAGCTCTTGAACCGCTTTTTGGGAGGAATAATAAATGTTTCTCCCGGTCAGTTTGGCCAAATCCCAAGCAAAAGGCGGCTCCTTTCCAATCAGCCAGGAAAAACCTTCACCCAGCCACGAAATTCCCTTCACCAACGGGGCCGGAACCGTATAAATCGTCCGGTTGCTTCCTGCGAGGCCGGCGATCCTCTGAAAAAGCTCCCGCAGGGGAAGATTGGTTCCTCCCAAAAGATACCTCTCTCCCTTTTTGCCGTGCAATGCTGCCAAAAGATGGCCTTTTGCCACATCATCCACATCACAAACATTCATGCCGCCTTCCGGTGCGACAAACAAACGCCCTTGCAACACGGAACGGACAAAATTCGAAGCATAATTCCTTCTGCCAAGGATAACCGTGGGATTGACAATTGTCGCACAGAGCCCTTTTTTGACATACTGAAGCACGACCTCTTCGCCTGCTCTTTTCGCCATGGAATACCCGACCTTCAGGCGGTCCCCGTTAAACAGGTAGGATTCATCGGCAATTTCATTGAAAGGCAGCCCCACCGCAGCCGCCGAACTGGTGTGGATAAACTTTTTCACACCGCTTTTCAGTGCTTCTTCCACAATATGTTGTGTCCCGTTGACATTAATCTTGAACATGTGCTTTTTCCCGGCTTTTCCCCACGCCACTTCCCCCGCAACATGAAAAACCCAATCCATCCCTTCACAACAACCGGCAATCGTATCCGGACGGGTCAAGTCCCCGGTGCGAAGCGAAATCTTTTCCGGGAGATCACGCAAACGGGATGTTTCCCGATGCAGGACGGTTACATCATAACCTTGTTCACATAAATAATGCACTAGATTCCTCCCCACAAAACCGGTGCCGCCCGTGACCAACACTTTCATCCAAACCCCTCCCATTCAAGATATTCCAAGATCCATTATTTCATATTCGTCCCGTGCAAAAAACAAGCGACAATAAACAAAGCGCCGCATGCCTGTGCATGCAGCGCTTTGCCTTTCCTTAACCCTTGAAGGAGATGATCTCTTTGTCCCCCCGGTTTACATTTTCTTTTTCGATGTGAACGGTTTTTCCTTCTTCCAGGTTGGTAAATACGATTGGAGAAATAAGCGATGGCGCATTTTCCTTCACAAAATCGAGATCAAACTCCAGCAATTTTTGACCAGCTTTGACGGAATCGCCTTCCTGAACAAAGCTTTCAAACCCTTTTCCTTCCAACTTCACGGTATCAATTCCGATATGAATCAGCACTTCACGGCCGTTCGGAGTCCGGATGCCGATGGCGTGCTTGGTCGGGAAAAGATTGATAATTTCACCATCAACGGGGGAAACAACCACTCCTTCAGCCGGATCGACGGCAAATCCGTCTCCCATCATTTTTTGCGAGAACACTTCATCCGGAACTTTTTCTATCGGCAGAAGTTTCCCGGTCATGGGAGAAACCAACGTCTCCTCTTGGTCGTTCTGAACCGGTGCCGCTTCTTCTTTCTTGGTGTCTGTTTCTTTGTCTTTCTTCGCTTCTTGCGGTTTTTTCCCCATCATGATGCGCTTCATTTGTTCTTTGATGTTATCCGACTTCGGCCCGAAGATGATCTGGAAGTGGTTTCCCATCTCCAAAACACCGGAAGCTCCCAGTTTTTTGAGGCGATCTTTGTCCACCTGACCGGCATCATGGACCGAAATCCGGAGTCGGGTGATGCATGCATCCAGGTTAGCGATGTTTTCTTTTCCGCCCAACGCTCCCAAGACATTGGCCGCAAGTTCCCCGGTCGGTGCCGCATCCGTTGCATCCGCACTTTCCGTATCATCTTCCCGGCCTGGTGTTTTCAGATTCCAGAACTGGATGGCAAAGCGGAATCCAAAGTAATAGATCACCGCAAAGACCAGCCCGACCGGAATGATTAACCACGGTTTGGTATCCTGTTCCCAGAACATGATCAAATCGATCACACCGCCGGAGAAGGTCATTCCGGCTTTGACACCCAAAATATCCATCATCATGAAGGACAAACCTGCAAACACACAGTGGATGGCATAAAGAACCGGAGCCACAAACAAGAACGAAAACTCAATCGGTTCGGTAATCCCGGTCAAAAATGAAGTCAAACCGGCCGATAACATGATCCCGCCGACCAATTTTTTCTTTTCTTTGCGGGCCGTGTGGTAAATTGCCAACGCAGCTGCCGGCAAACCGAAAATCATGAACGGGAATTTCCCGGACATGAACGTTCCGGCCGTCGGGTCTCCGGCCATGAAACGGTTCAAATCCCCTTTGATCACTTCGCCGGAATCGGTGACAAATTGTCCAAACTCAAACCAGAACGGCGAATAGAAAATATGGTGCAGTCCAAACGGAATGAGAGAACGCTCGATCAAACCGAAGATGAAAGCCGCAACCGCCGTATTTTGGGTTGTCACGATTCTGGACAGGTTGTCAATTTGCTCCTGAATCGGCGGCCATACAAAGAAGAAGATCAGTCCAAGCAAAAACGCCGAAACAGCCGTTACAATCGGAACAAAACGTTTTCCTCCGAAAAAGCCGAGGAACGAAGGCAGTTCGATATCGTGAAAACGGTTATACAAATAGGCGGCAACCCCCCCGATGATAATTCCTCCAAACACACCCATCTGCAAAGTGGGGATCCCCAGCACACTGACGGTTTCCACTTGATTTAACTTTGCCATTTCCCCCAGGGTGGTGTTCATCACCAAATACCCGACGACGGCAGCCAACCCGGCTGTCCCTTCCCCGCCGGACAAACCGATCGCCACACCGATGGCAAAAATCAATGCAAGGTTTTGAAAAATGATGTCTCCTGCACTTTCCAAAATGCTGATGTCCAGCTTATTCCCGAATGCCAAAAGCAATCCGGCAGCCGGCAAAATCGCAACGGGCAGCATCAATGCTTTTCCGATTCGTTGCAGGACGCCAAACAAATTTTTAAACATGCAAATTACCTCCTCTGATTCTCCTATTTTGCCCTTTCCACGCAAAAAGGCATGAGCAAAAAAAGCAGACGGAAAGCGCTTGCACAAGGTGCAAACCGCCCTCTCGGCTTTTTCCACTCATGCCTGATCGAATCAGTAACACGTGGTAAAAGAACAAAAACAGGAAGATTTACTTTTTATCAGACCAAAGTTGTTGCAGATGCAAGGTCAAATAACTGATCTCTGCAGGATACACCGGTTTATTCAGTTCCTTTTCCATCACTTTGGCTAGTTTCCAAGCTATAGTGTAACACAAAGGATACTGAGTTCGCAACATTTCATTCATCCCTTCGGGTTCGGAAATGCTTTCCCCTTTTTCCGTCCGTTCAATGGCATAACGCAAGTGTGTGACCAAGCGCATATAGGATAAACTTTGCTTGTCCAGTTTTTGACCCAGCGTATTTTCAACAAATCGAATCAATTTTAAGATTAATTTGGAATATTTCTGAAGTTCCGCCAAATGCCGCCTCGTCAAAGCGCTGTGAATGTGAAGGGCAATGAAACCGATTTCTTCTTCCGGCAGATGCACATCCAGCCGCCGGTTGATCCACCGGACAATCTCTTCGGCAACCTGATATTCTTTTTGATATAACGTTCGCGTTTCGATCAGAAAAGGGTTGTGAAAAGAAAGCCCCTGCTCGGTTCTCTTGATCGCAAAAGCAATGTGGTCCATTAAAGCGACATGAATATGCTCATTCAAAGGGGATTGAAACCGGTCCTGAATATGCTGAACCACTTCATTCATCACTTCCACCAACCGATCATCCACTTGGTTCAGCAATTGCTTGTATTGTTCTTGTTCCTTCGGATCATATAAGACAAAACATTTCTCCACTGTTTTTTCATCGATCACGGCGCCGGCTCTTTTATGGAATCCCAAGCCTTTCCCGATTAAAACTGTTTCTCCAAAGACCGGGTGAACGGCAATGACCACATTGTTATTCAATATTTTTTTTATACGAAACAATCCGCTCACTCTTTCCATCCTCACTTTACTCGTTGCCTATGTGCTTTGAGTATACGTGAACATGATTTTCTTTTCAATAACAGTGTAACCATACTCGATAATAAAAAAAGTTCCTTTCAAGGAAACCACCCTGAAAGGAACTTTTTCCAAACGGGAAAATGAACAAGATGAATTCAAGGAAAACGTTATGGTTGTTCGGTCAGTTCTTCTTTCTTTTCATGGATTTGACGGGCTTCTTCCTGCCACCATAATGCTTCTTCAGGATTTTCCAGAATTTCCTTGATTTCTTGATGTTCTTCCACAACCGGCAACGATCCCCGGAGCGCTTTTCCGGATGTTTCCTTCACAAACCAAGTGACCACCAGAATTCCCACCACCGAGGCGAAAATAAGGTAATACGCCGGAACCATTCGGTTATTGGTCTGACTGATGAGCCAGGAAACAACAAGCGGTGTCGTCCCTCCGAACAAGGAGGTCGAAATGTTATAAGTGATGGCCAATGCCCCGTTGCGTACATTGGTAAAAAACAAAGAAGGCAAGACCGACGGCATGGTTCCCTGAAATGTGGAAGAAAAAACCGCCAACAGCATCAATCCTGCAAATACAAGGATGGCATTGCCGCTTCCGATTAACAAAAATGCCGGAACGGACAAGAGAATCAACCCGACCAGACCGCCTTGTACGATTTTTTTGGCTCCGATCCGGTCACTGGCATATCCCATCAACAATACAATCGGAATCATGATCAGCATCACAACCACAATCAACAGCAGCCCTTCGGCTTCCCCGTATCCAAGCACGGCGGTCAAATGCGACGGCATGTAGGATAAAACCGTATAATTGATGACATTATAGGAGAACACCACAAACAACCCAATGAGAATCGGGCGCCAATGAAGCCGGAGAATCTCTTTGACAGATGCATGTTCATCATTTTCTTCCTCCGGTTTGTCACTTTCCATCGCCTCGTAAACCGGCGCTTCATCCAACTTGTTCCGAAGATAAAATCCAATCAGTCCGATCGGCGCGGCAACAAAAAACGGAATTCTCCATCCCCACGCCAACATGGTCTCTTCCCCCAAAAGATAAGTCAGCGCCGTGACCAATCCGGCCCCGGCAATATATCCGACGAGGGTTCCCACTTCCAAACCGCTGGACATAAACCCTCTTTTTTTATCCGGCGTGGACTCGGCGATATACGTCATGGCGCTGGCATATTCTCCGCCGGTGGAAAAACCTTGGGCCAAACGCGCCAACAGCAACAAAATCGTTGCGGTGGATCCGATGGATGCATAGCCAGGAATCAAACCGATGCTCAATGTCGAAACAGCCATGATAATCAAAGTGGCCGACAAAATATTTTTTCTTCCGAACCGGTCTCCCAGTATCCCGAAAAAGATCCCGCCGACGGGCCGCACGAGAAAAGCGATGGCAAATGTGGCAAACGAATAGACCAATTGCATGACCCCGCTTGCCTCCGGAAAGAATACTTGTCCGATGGTGGCTGCCAGGTAGGAATAAATCCCGAAGTCAAACCATTCCATCGCATTCCCGGCGGAAGTGGCCATGACCGCACGCTTGGATTCCTTGGCATCCACCACGGTAATGTCGTCTTTTTTCAGCTTCATCTTTAACTTTTTTCTCAATCGGTTTCTTTGCTCCATTTTTTCTTCCAACCGGCAATTCCTCCTTTTGGCAGTCAGTTAATCTTAATGTATCCGCATTTCAAAAGAATTAACCGGCAAACCCCGGTCAAAAAAAAAACAGTCCTTTCCGATTGGAAAGGGCTCTTCCGTCCTCAAAACCTGATTGGTTTATCCAATTTGACTCTTCAGCAAATCGCCACCGCCAAAGATCCCCCGGGAAACGGATTGCCACTTGCGCCTGAAACGACTTTCCGCCTTGCGATCCAACCATCGATCCAGTGTCCCTGCATCCAAACCCTGTTGATTTTCTTTGTGCTGGTACATTCATCCCGTTCACCTTCCCAACCATTTATATACCTCTTTTTACAACAAATAAACGTGAAATTGCGGAGACTCTGGAAAATCAGGATTTCGGTATTAATTTAATTATTATTAATCTTTGTTTTTTTAAATTAAAAAAGAAGCACAAACGAAGGGCACTCCCCCGTTTGTGCTTTTTCATTTTGTTCATTGATCCGGTTTCGTCCAACGTACGACCGGCTTTCTTGCCGCCTGCACTTCATCCAATCTTTTCAATACGGTATGGTGCGGGGCTTCTTGCACGATCTCCGGATTTTCTTCTGCTTCTTTGGCAATCTGAATCATGACCTCCACAAAGGCATCCAATGTTTCTTTGCTTTCCGTTTCGGTCGGTTCGATCATCAGGCACTCATCCACGATCAGCGGGAAATAAATCGTCGGCGGATGCATGCCGAAGTCGAGCAATCGTTTGGCCATATCCAGGGTCCGTACCCCCAATTTCTTCTGTTTTTTGCCGGACAGGACAAATTCATGTTTACAATGTTGCGGATATGGCAGGTCGAAATAAGGCTCGAGCCGGCGCATCAGATAATTGGCATTTAATACGGCATCTTCCGACACCCGGCGCAAACCGGCGGGCCCCATCGTCCGGATATAGGCATACGCACGGACCAAAATCCCGAAGTTTCCGTAAAACCCTTTGATGCGGCCGATGGAGCCGGGAATATTTTCATCGAGATAATAAGTTCCCTCGTCATCCTTTTTAACGACCGGGGTGGGCAAAAACGGCGTCAATTCCTTGCGCACCCCGACTGGTCCGGCTCCCGGGCCGCCACCGCCATGCGGGGTTGTAAACGTTTTGTGCAAGTTTAAGTGCACCACGTCAAATCCCATGTCCCCGGGACGGGCAATCCCCAAAATCGCATTGGCATTGGCTCCGTCATAATACAGCAACCCGCCCGCTTCATGGACCAAATCGGCAATCTCCTGAATCTGTTCTTCAAACAAGCCCAAGGTGTTGGGATTGGTCAACATCAGGGCTGCCGTATCTTCCCCCAAAACTTTTTTCAATTCTTCCACATCCACCAGGCCTTTTTCGTTGGAAGGGATGGTGATGGTTTGAAATCCGGAAACGGAAGCACTGGCCGGGTTGGTTCCGTGTGCCGAATCCGGAACAATCACTTTGTTTCTCCCGTTTTCCCCCCGCGATTCATGGTAAGCGCGAATCATCATCAAGCCGGTCCATTCCCCTTGCGCTCCGGCGGCCGATTGCAACGTCACAGCATCCATTCCGGTAATCTCGGCCAAGTCGTTTTGCAATTCATACAAGAGTTGCAAAGCGCCTTGAACCGTTTCTTCCGGCTGATAAGGATGAATTTTGGCAAATCCGGGATAACGGGCCACGTCCTCATGCACTTTCGGATTATATTTCATGGTGCAAGATCCCAGGGGATAAAAGCCGTTGTCCACACCATGGTTGCGTCTGGACAATTCCGTATAGTGACGCATCAAATCCAGTTCGGACACTTCCGGGAGTTCCGCCGGTTCTTCCCGAAGCAACTCTGCTGGCAGATCATCCACGTCGGGCACATCGGACTCCGGCAAACTGTATGCCACACGCCCCGGGCGGCTCATTTCAAAAATCAAGGCTTTCTCTTTGCTCTTCATAAGATTTCCTCCAATCTTTCTGCCAACTGGTCGATTTCTTCTTTGGTCCGCACTTCGGTCACTGCCATCAGCATCTGTTTCTCCCAAGCCGGGTTTAACTTGCCAAGATCATATCCACCGATCATTCCGTGGTGAAGGAGGGCTTGATTGACTTCTCCGGCCGGGCGGCTGAGTTCAATCACAAATTCATTGAAGAAAGGTTGCTGATAAACCGGGCGAACCCCCGGAACTCGCGACAGGCGTTTTTGCGCGTAATGAGCCTTTTTGGTGTTTAACCAGGCCACTTCCTGCATGCCTTTTTTCCCCAATGCCGACATGTAAACACTCGCCGCCAGGGCCATCAGCGCCTGATTGGAACAAATATTGGATGTCGCTTTGTCGCGGCGGATGTGTTGTTCCCTGGCCTGCAAGGTGAGAACAAATCCGCGCACTCCGTCCTCATCCACGGTTTGTCCCACAATCCGTCCGGGAATCTTGCGCATCAACTTTTTCGTCGTCGCAAAAAACCCGCAGTGGGGACCTCCGAAGGAAGCCGGGATTCCCAAAGGCTGTGCATCCCCGACAACAATGTCCGCTTTATAATGGCCGGGCGGTTTCAAAATGCCGAGAGACAACGGATTGGTGCTGACAATCAACAAACCTTTATGCGCATGGGCAATTTCTTCAATCCCCTTTAAGTCTTCAATATTCCCAAAGAAATTCGGGGATTGGACAAGGACGGCCGCCGTTTTTTCATCCGCCAGCTGCCGCAGGGCTTCGATGTCGGTGACCCCGTCTTTGGTCGGCACCATGACGATCTCCCATCCGAATCCTTTGGCATTGGTTTGAAGAATCTGGACGGCCTCCGGATGGATGGTTTCGGAAACGATCATTTTTTTCTGACGGGATGCCCCCGCTGCCACACTGGCTGCTTCCGACAAGGCGGTAAATCCGTCATACATGGATGAGTTGGCCACTTCCATGCCGGTCAGTTCACAAATCATGGTTTGGAATTCAAAAATGGCTTGCAGTTCCCCTTGGCTGATTTCCGGCTGGTAAGGAGTATAAGCGGTATAAAATTCAGACCGCGAGATGACATGATTCACCACACTGGGAATATGGTGTTCATACACGCCGGCTCCCAAAAAAGAAACATATTGGTCCAGCGAAGCATTTTTTCCCGCCATACGGGCCATATGCCTCACCAAAACCGGCTCACTCATCGCTTCGGGAAGGTTTAATTCACCTTGAAAGCGCACCTCTTCGGGAATCTCTGCAAACAATTCCTCAACCGATCCGACTCCAATGGTTTTCAACATTTCTTTCCGATCCTGATCCGTCATCGGCAAATAACGAAACTTTGTCATATCCGACCTCCGCCTTTCTCTTTTACTTCTCGCGCTTATAAAAAGGGGTTTTGACGATTTTCGCTTTCAGTTTTTTCTTGCGGATTTCCACTTCAACCTCTTCACCGGTTTTGGCATATTCCGAACGGATCAATGCCAGCCCGATATTCTTTTTTAACGTGGGGGACTGTGTTCCCGTGGTGACTTCCCCGATTTTTTCTTCTCCCCGATAGACAGGGTAGCCGGTGCGCGGGATTCCCCGCTCCGTCATTTCCAGTCCGACCAGTTTGCGGGGAGCGCCTTCCTTCTTTTGCAAAGCCAGGACTTCCCGCCCGATGAACTCCCCTTTATCCGGTTTGACGGCAAAGCCCAATCCCGCTTCGACCGGGGTAATCGTTTCGGACAGTTCTTGCCCGTATAACGGGAGCTTGGCCTCAAAGCGCAGGGTATCCCGTGCTCCCAAACCGCAAGGCAAAACTCCTTCCGGCTTTCCTTCCTCCAGAATCGCCTTCCACAACCCGGGAGCATCCTCAGCGGCAAAATAGATCTCAAAACCGTCTTCCCCGGTGTAACCGGTTCGTGAAACCAGACATCCTTTGACTCCGGCAATCTCGGTTTCCTGTTGGAATTTAAAAAATGAAATCGTTGATAAGTCCGTTTCCGTCAAGCGTTGCAGCACCTGTTCCGCCAGCGGGCCCTGCAAAGCGAGAAGCGCCACGTTCCCGGAAATGTTTTCCACAACCACTTGTCCGGATGCATGTTGTTTGATCCATTCGTAATCTTTATCAATATTTGAAGCATTCACCACCAGCATGAATGTTTGTTCTCCTGTCCGGTAAATCAACAGATCGTCAATGGTTCCGCCATCCTCATTGCACATGATGGTATATTGTGCGGCTCCCGTTTTCAGCTTGGAAACATCATTGGTGGTCAGCTTTTGCAGCAGATCCAAAGCATCCGGCCCGCTGACCATGATTTCTCCCATATGGGAAACATCAAACAATCCGGCTTTGGTGCGAACCGTTTCGTGCTCCTGTTTGATGCCGGAAAACTGGACAGGCATTTCCCAACCGCCAAAAGCAACCATCTTGGCATCATCCTTGTAAACTTCATACAACGGAGTTTTTTTCAGCTCACTCATGTCTGGTTCCTCCTTACATCATGGGTCATGAAAAAAAGACAGAATGCCCCCTGTCACGGGAAAAACACTCTGTCCTTACGACCTGAGAGTTGCTTTGCGAAATGAACGCAAAGTTGCCCCTTTGGTGGCTGTGATCCAAAAGACCAGCACTCTCCAGAGGTGCGTCCAGCGGGCCTCCTTTTGCCTGAGAGATTCGCCTTCTTCCAAGGCTTGCTCCTTCGGCGCCACGGATGTGGTCTCTCCTCCCGCCTTCAACCGCCGAACAATATTTGGTTATCTACCCCTCATTTTGCCATAATCCACGATTATTTTCGATATGATTATAAAAAAAGTTCGTTTTTTATTTTTCTATGCATCCATTTTTTTCGTTTGAACCATACTATAACAGGATCAATGACTATCAGAAAGGTGGATCGACGGATGCATTCACCCCCGATTCGTTTTGACCGAACGTGGCTTCAATCCTTTCTGACCCAAGCGGAAACGGACCAAAACTGGTCCACATGGGAACGCTTCCAATTGGCGGTGGAAGCGACCGAAAAAAAGATCATCCCCTCTTTTGAATCTATCCAATGTCTGAAACAAATTCAAGGGTTTGAACCGCTTCCGCACCAAATTGAAGTCGCAAGGCGCGTCATCAACGAAATGCGCGGCCGCGCCATTTTGGCGGATGAAGTGGGACTCGGAAAAACCATTGAGGCCGGTTTGATTTTCAAAGAATATCTGATTCGCGGACTGGTCAAACGGGCTTTGGTTTTGGTGCCTTCTTCTTTAGTATTGCAATGGACCCGGGAATTAAATCAAAAATTTGACATCCCGGTCATGGCCCAAAAAAAAGTCTGGATGTGGGACAAATATGACTTTTTAGTCGCTTCCATCGACACCGCCAAACGGGATCCCCACCGCGAACATGTATTGAAGAAACATTATGATCTTGTCATTATCGATGAAGCCCACAAACTGAAAAACCGGCGCACAAAAAACTGGCAATTTATTAACCAGTTGCAAAAGAAATATTGTCTGTTGCTGACGGCAACGCCCATTCAAAATGAGATACAAGAATTATATAACCTGGTGACCCTTTTAAAACCGGGACACCTGGGAAAACAATCCGATTTCAAAAGTGATTATGTCGCAGGAAAACGAAAAGCCAAAAATGAGGCCCAACTGAAAGAGGAAATTCAACGCGTGTTGATCCGAAACCGCCGGTCCGATCAACAATTGCCGTTGACCAAACGGCATGTTCAGACCATTTCCATCGAACTTTCCGCTGCCGAGCGGGCTCTGTATGACGGCATGACAAACTTCGTACGCCAAAGATACCACAAATCATCCGATATGCAAAACACGCTTTCCCTTCTGGTTTTGCAAAAAGAAATTTGCAGCAGCCGGGATGCAGTGTTTCATACTTTATTTAAACTACTGCAAAAAGAGGCAAAAGGTCAATCCGAAATTTCACCGGAGATTTCCAATCTGATCACGCTTTTAAGAAGCATAAAATACTCTTCCAAAGCCAAAGCCGCCGTTGAATTAATCCGCCGCCTGTCCCCGGAAAAAGTGGTGTTGTTTACGGAATACCGCGCAACCCAGGAAATGCTGATGCGTGAATTACTCAATGCCGGGATTCAGGCCGTTCCCTTTCGCGGCGGATTTAACCGGAATAAAAAAGACTGGATGATGGAGCTGTTCCAAAAAAGGGCCCAGGTCCTTGTCGCGACGGAGGCAGGCGGCGAAGGCATCAATCTCCAATTTTGCCGCCATATGATCAACTATGACATGCCCTGGAACCCCATGCGGGTGGAACAACGAATCGGCCGGATTCACCGGTTGGGGCAAAAAAGCGATGTGCATATCTATAATTTTGCCACCTTAAACACCATCGAGGAGCATATCATTTGGTTGCTGCATGAAAAAATCGATCTGTTCCGGTCCGTCATCGGCGAGCTGGAAGTCATTTTGGAAAAAATGGATTGGGAAAAAGACGTGGAACAAAACATCATGCGGGTTTGGCTGGAAGCAAAAGATGACGAGGAAGTCCGCAAGCAACTGAGCAAATGGGGAGATGCCTTTTTCGAAACGAAAAAAGCGGTCCTGAAAGATCAGAAAGACAAAGAGGATGTGTTGCTTTATGGATCCAGCCCAAGTTAGAGAGTGGACAGAGAAATACCTGAAGCTTTATCAATGCCCGGTCATTGAATCGGGCCCTTCTTATCTGATCACGCAATTATCGATCGAAGCCGATAAAGATTTGCTCAACCGCCCCTTCTATTGGATGTACGTTGAAAAAATGAACATTCCGCCCAAACCGGTCCAACTTTGCTTTATTTTCGATCCGGAGAACCATCCTCCTGACATCCGGGGGGAAATTTTGCATTATGGGTCCCCCCGTTTCCAAAAAATGCTCCAATCCGCGCAAAAACACGGAAAATTTGTCCGTTTGTACGAGGATCCCGGTTGGCAACCTAGCCATTCGCCATCCAAGCCGTACACTCCCTGGCTGTTGGTGAATTATCAGCTTTCCTATGTTTGTGACCAGAAAAAGAATCGCTTGAGTTCGCTTGGTATCAACCTGTTGAACGGGGAAATTGCCGAGTCATTTTATGACTGTCTGAAAAAACGAAAATGGGTAAACCGCCTGCCTCCCCACCGCTATCTCCCCGCGCACGGAATGTCTTTGACCGAAGCCGTCGGCGAATTGGAATATTATCTGGAAGAGCAGCTGAAAGAAGAAGACCAGACATGGGCAAAGGAAGCGAAAGAACGATTGAACATGGAACTGGAGCAATTAAATGCCTTTTATCCGGGGGAGGAGAAACAAGACGATGAAATCCGGAAGGAAAAGAAAAACCGGGAACAAGAATTGGTTTGGCAATTTCATCCCCGCATCGAAGCGGAAGTGATCAATGCCGGACTGTTTTACATGGAATCATGAAAAAACAGGGTGTGGCTTGAACCCCGGCACACCCCCTGTTTCCGTTTGTCCTTATGTAACTTTAACGTTTTGTGATCAACACGATATTCCCCGGAATCCCATTGGTCTCTCCCATCAGGCGCAAGGGAAGAATGGGGCCGAGGGTGAAATGATCGGGTGAAAACAGCGACTCAATCGTTTCCTTTGCCAACGGTTTGATGGCAATTTTCCTTTCGCCGGCTGCTGCTTTCAGCTCATCGGTCAATTCGCGGCAACCCCGCAATAACAGTTGTCCGCCCGGTTTTAAAATGCGCAGAATCTCTTTTACATACCGGGAACGGTCTTCTTCCGGAATCACATGCAGGCAACCCCGGTCATTGGCAAAATCAATCGATTCATCCTCAACGGGAAGCGCCAAAGCATTTCCTTGTTTGAAATCGACTTGAACCTTTGCGTCTTCCGCCCGTTTTTTCGCCAATTGAATGGCATTGGACGAAAAGTCGATCCCGGTGACATCAAATCCGCATTTCGCCAGAAAAATCGATTCCCATCCGCCGCCGCAACCGATGTCCACCGCACGCTTTCCTTCAGGCGGCAAACCTTTGACGGCAAATAACGCAACCAGTTCCGATGAAGCTGTTCCAAAATCCCAATTTTTAAAGTCGCCGGTTTCATAAGCTTGATTCCAGTCCATCTCCATCCCCCATTTTGGTGAGTAATGAAATGATGAAATTATTATATTCCCTTTTCTTTTAAAAAAGAAACCACGTCACGGATTCAGCAATTTGGACAGAAATTGACGGGTGCGTTCCTCCCGGGGATTGACAAAAATTTCATCCGGCGATCCCGATTCGATCACCTGTCCGTGATCCATAAAGATGATTTGGTCCGCCACGTCACGGGCAAAGGACATCTCATGGGTGACAATCAGCATCGTTTGTTGCTCCCGGGCCAGCTCTTTCATCGTTTTCAGCACTTCCCCGACCAGCTCCGGATCCAGCGCCGAAGTCGGTTCATCAAAGAGCAGCACCTCCGGTTCCAGCGCCAACGCCCGGGCAATGGCCACGCGCTGTTGCTGTCCCCCGGAAAGCTGGCTCGGAAAAACATGCTTTTTGTCGGACAACCCCACTTTTTCAAGCAATTGTTTAGCTTTTTCCCTTGCTTTTTGTTTTGATTCCTTTTTGACCACCACCGGCCCTTCCATCACATTTTCCAGCACCGTGCGATGCGGAAACAAATGAAATCCCTGAAACACCATCCCGGTTTTTTCGCGCAACTTCCGGACTTCCGCCGGCGCAATTTGCCGGTCTCCAAACGACAGCGTGACATCGGAAATGGTCAGTTGCCCCCGGTCCGGGGTTTCAAGCAGGTTCAAGCAACGCAACAGGGTCGATTTTCCCGATCCGCTCGGTCCGATGATGCAGACCACTTCCCCCTGGCGGACTTCCAAATGAATCCCTTTCAACACTTCCACATCGCCAAACGATTTATAAAGATCTCTGATCCCGATCACAGTTGCTCCCCCTTTCTATGCCGCATAACGTCCATATCGTTTTTCCAGTTTTTCCTGGACAATGTTCAGCAATGTACAAATCACCCAATAGAAAAATGCGACCAAAATGTACACCGTCATGTAATCAAAAGCACGGGCTCCGACAATTTTGGCATGATAAAACATTTCATTCACCGTGATCATCGCCAACAAAGAAGTATCCTTCACCAAACTTAAAAAAGTGTTCGCCAAAGACGGGAGAGCCACACGGGCCGCCTGCGGAATAATCACCCGACGCATCGTTTGCCAATAAGTCATGTTGAGGGAGGATGCGGCTTCCCACTGGCCTTTGGGAATGGAAAGGATAGATCCCCGGATCGTTTCCGCGGAGTATCCCCCGACATTGAGGGACAAACCAATGATCCCTGCCAGCGTGGCCGTTAACTTGATGCCGATCACCGGCAGACCGAAGTACAAAATAAATAATTGCACCAACAAAGGCGTCCCGCGGATAATGGAGATGTAGGCGCGGGCGATCCACTGAAACAAAAAGTTTTTGGACATGCGGCCGACGGCGGTGATTAAGCCGAGCAAAAGCCCGATTGCCATGGACACCAGGCTCATCCAGATCGTGGCTGCCAACCCTTCCAAAATGTAAGGCGCGCTTTCGACCGCCAATTCAAGGTCAAATAATTGTTCCCAGCGAATTTGCGTTAACACATCCATTTTTTTACACTCCATCGCAAATATATTATAAGTCTATCAATTTACTTTTATTTAAAGGTGGATGTTTCTATCATAATCAGCCCCTGACTCCATGTCAAAGCAAAAAAGGCGACACGAAGTCGCCTCTTTCCCTTTCATTATGCCTGAATCCCTTCCATCAGGATCACCCGCGCCGGAGCGGCTTCCGTTTCCATCAATTTAATCGGCAGAGCCACCATAAAATAAGTTCCTTCCGGTACTTCTTTCAACCGCAATCCTTCCATGATGATCACACCGGCTTGAAACAAAGATTTGTGAGTGGGATGCCCCGGTTGCGAACGTTCGATCCCGAGCGCATCAATCCCCACGCCTCTTACTTTCTTCTCTGCCAGAAACTTGGCTCCATCTTCTTTTAAATAAACAAATTCAAAATCAAATTCGTCTTTCCCGGAGTTTTTGGTTTTCAGCAACAAAAACTCGCCGGGCTGGATGTCTTTGGCTTCGAGATCCTCTTTGCCGATGGCTCCTTCCACATCGGAAAAATCCAACACCCTTGCTTTACCGACCAAATGTTCCAGGGGAACGGTTTCCATCGTTCCTCCATCCGGAAGCATGTGAAGCGGCGAATCGACATGGGTGCCACAATGCACATCCATCGTGATTTTTGATTCTCTGGCTGCGGCCGTGTCAAAATCCTGCACGACTTGGATCAACGGCTTCTTCGTTTCTTTGTTTTTGTAAACAGGCATGTCCGGTACAATCGGCATGGAAACATCATAAATTTTCATGGCACACTCTCCCTTGTTATGTAGTTTTCAATTCATCGGCCGTGACCACCTGAGGATCGTTTTGAAGGATGGGCGGCCACCAATGGTGTCCTTCTTCCGCCAACAAATCATGCGCTGCTTGCGGGCCCCAGGTCCCACTTTTGTAAAAATGGAGGGAATCTTGTTCCTGTGTCCAGGCTTGTTGCACCGGATCAATAAACTTCCATGACAGCGCCACTTCTTCCCAATGCGTAAAGAAGGTCTGATCCCCGACAATCGCATCATAGATCAATGATTCGTATGCTTCCGGCGTACGCTGTTCACAGTTATGGCAAAAATCCAATGCAACGGGCACAATTTGATGGTCGGATCCGGCTTTTTTGGCGTTTAGCACCAATTTGACGCTTTCTTCGGGATGGATGCTGATGACAAGCAGATTGGGACGCAAATTATTTTGCCTGTTGAAATAAATCCGGGGCATTTCCTTAAATTGAATCACAATTTGCGTCACTTTTTCCGTCATGCGCTTGCCGGTCCGGATATAAAAAGGAACACCGGCCCAACGTAAATTATCCACAAAAAGTTTGGCAGCGACAAATGTTTCCGTCATGGAACGGGGATCGATGTCTTTTTCATCCCGGTACGCGGGCACCGGTTTTTCCCCCATGGCCCCTTCTTGGTATTGAGCCCGCACAAAATATTTTCCCACTTCCTCTTGATCGTAACGTCTGAGCGAGCGCAACACTTTGATTTTCTCATCATGAATCGCTTCCGTTTTCAACCGGCTGGGCGGTTCCATGCAGACCATCATCAGCATCTGCAGCATATGATTTTGCACCATGTCCCTCAACGCACCGGCTTGATCGTAATAACCGGCCCGCTGCTCAACGCCCACCGTTTCACTGGCCGTGATTTGTACGGATTCAATGTATTGATGATTCCAGATCGGTTCAAACAAAGAATTGGCAAACCGCAACACTTCGATGTTTTGCACCATTTCCTTGCCCAAGTAATGGTCAATCCGGTAAATTTCCTCTTCGGTAAAGGCTTTTTTGATCTGCTCATTCAACTGTTTTGCCGATTCATAATCGTGCCCGATCGGCTTTTCGATGATGATTCGTTTCCATCCGTTGGTCCGGGTCAATCCGGATTCCTTCAAATGAGAGGAAACCGTACCGTATAAATCCGGTGCAATCGCCAGATAGAACAAGCGATTTCCATTTCCGGCCCCTTGCCAAGCTTTTTCCTTTTCATCAATCAATGCCTTCATTTGTTGATAGCCAGCCGGATCGTCGACACTGGAAGTGACAAATTGGAAGTGCCTTATAAAACGGGACCATTCCTCTTCATTTTCGGCTTTGATTCTTCCAAACGAATGAACCGAATCTTTTACCGCTTGGTGAAAATCCCCGACGTTTCGGATCGAACGGCCGATTCCGATCACCTGAAAGTCCTCCGGCAATTGCTCTCTTTTATATAAGCTGAATAACGCCGGAAACAATTTCCGTTTCGCCAAATCACCCGTCGCTCCGAAAATCACCAAAGAAAAAGAACCGACAGATCTATTTGAAGTCATTCTACTCCCTTCCTTTCAACCAGAAACCAACATTCATCCTTAATATGTGTTTCATGTGATCAAGTCATTCTGAAACACGTATCTTAAATTCTAACAAATGTCATCAACCAATGGATTCAAAGAACGAAAAGCATATAATTCTCAACATTCTTTCTCCTTGTTTTTTTGATTACAGAAAAAATATATAAAAGAATCCTTCTTTCCTGTTTTCACCCCGTCATCCTTCACCTCCCTTGCATGCCCCCCTGAATGCAACCGTCCTGTACGATCCATGATGCGCGTGTTTTTTCTTTTTTCATTTAAATTTTTCTTCATTTGACTCTTTTTAATAATCCTGTTTCCCTTTTTCTGCCGGGACGGCGTTTCGCTTCACAAAAAGCCCTTTCCTTTATCAGGAAAGGGCTTTCTTCTCATTATTTGGTCACATCGGTGCCAAACCATTTTTCGGATATTTTCGCCAGCGTTCCGTCTTTTTCCATTTCATCCAAAGATTTGTTGATGGCCTTTACCAATTCTTCATTGCCTTTTTGCACCGGGAATGCCGATTCGGCCCGGTCACTTTGGATGTCAATGACTTTCAATGGCAGATCATTCGTTTTCAACATTTCCGCAATCGCCAGTTTATCATTGAGGGAGAGATCGATGCGCTTGGCGGCCACATCCTGCATCGCCCCCATCATATCTTCATAAGCCACGATTTGAGCGCCATGCTCTTCCGCCATCTTTCCATAGTTGCTTGTCGGGGTTTGCCCGGCTTTTTTTCCTTTGATATCTTCAATCGTGCGGATGGTTTGATTATCCTGATGCACCACCAGCTGTGCATATGAAACGGTATACGGTTTGCTGAAATCAAATTTCTCCTGCCGCTCGGGTTTAATCCCCACTTGGTTGGCCACCATATCGATTTTTCCGGTTTGCAGACTGGTCAACAGCCCGTCCCACGGAATTTCCACAAATTCCGCTTTCACACCGAGCCTTTTGGCCACTTCCTGTGCCACTTCCACATCAAAACCGGTTAACTGATTGGTTTTAGGATCATGAAAACTAAAAGGCTTATAAGTCCCTTCCGTTCCTATCCGGATGGATCCCCTCTCTTTAATCTGACTCAGCATGTCCCTGTCGGTTTGCACACTGCACCCGGTCAGTTGCACAAGAACCATCAATCCAAGCAAGTAAACCAAACCATGTCTGAACCACTTCACAGAGCGTCTCTCCTATCAAAACACAAGTTTTTCGATCTATTTTAACGGATAAAGCAATTTTATGCTACTTACTATCGATCCCCTTGTCAAGGAGTGATTATACAACGAAACAACATAAAATTTTCCTGTCAATCATCGTTTTTCTTCTGTTGCCGGTGAAACGTCATCAGTCTCCACAGCAACTTGCGGTACCGCTGATTCACTTCTTCCAAGTAAGTTTGGAAGGATTCACCCGTCATGTTCAGCCAGCTGAAACAACATAGTTCCAAGTAATACACCAACTCTTCCAATTGGGGATGAATGCCTTCCCATTCTCTTTTTTGAACTTGGTCCAACATCCATTCCACTTTCCGTTGAACCTTGCGTATTTGTGCCGTTTTCCGGTACAACTCCGAAACTTCATTCAACTGGCGGACACTCTCATCAATGCCGATCAAAATTTCTCCCAATTCATTGGATGGATTGCATTCACGGGAGCACGGTTTCACGTTAAAGATCATGTCACCACCCCTGTTTCTTGCAGAAACCGTTGAAGAGCCTGGACAGCCAGACAAAATCACGTCTACTATATCACCAATTTTCACCATCCTGCAATGACGGATGATCAAAAATCAAAAAAATTGCGACTCAACCCGTACAACCGGCCATACATCCGCATCGCAAACGAATCTGTCATTCCGGCAATATAATCACAGATTACGCGAGCCCGCTCTGCTTCCGTGGAAGCCTGGTTTAACAGCATCCGGTCATGTTCGGTCAACAACCGCTCTTCCGACAATAATGCCTGAAACAAAGAACGGATGATTTGTTGCCCCTTCCATGCAATGGTTTGAACCCGTTGGGAGAGAATCACCTTCTCGGATACCAATTCTTTTAACCGGTCCAACAAATCCCGCAAATCATCCGGCAACATCACCGAATATTTCAATCGCGGCGACCGGACATTCAGATCGTTCTTTTTCACTTTGACGTGGGTGATCAGCGTGGAAATCAATCCGGAAAACACTTTTTTTAACCGGTATTTCAACTGGGGATCTTCCGGATCCGTCCGGTCCAGAATCATACATGCTTTTTGCAACTCTTGATAAACAGGGTTTTCACCAAAAGGCATCAACAGCTCTTTCAACTGTGCCAACCGGATAAATCCCAGATGAACGGCATCTTCTGCATCGTGCGTGCCGTAAGCTATATCATCCGCCAAGTCGATGATCGAGCACTCCAGCGTTTGATGAACGGTCAGGCGGCGGTTGGCATCTCCGGTCTTCATCAGATAAGCCTTTTCTTCTTCGCTCAGGGACGACACAACCCATTCAAACGCTTCCTGATCACAGCGAAACATGCTGGCTTTCGGTGGAAGAGACGGCTCATCCCGATCCCGTTTTTGCTTCATGGCGGTATCCAGAAAGATCGGGTATTTCATCACGGACAACAGCAACGCGCGTGTCAAATTTAATCCGCCGGCATGCGATTCCCCTTCCAGCCTCGTTAAAATCCGGAATGTCTGCGCATTGCCTTCAAACCCGCCATAGTCCGACATACATTCATGCAACACTTCTTCCCCGCGATGGCCGAAGGGGGGATGTCCCAAATCATGGGCCAATGCCGCCGCTTCCAACAATGAAATATCCAGCGCCTGATTTTCCGAAAAAAAAGGGGAGTGCTTGTTCAGATAAATGCCTATGCCCCGGGCGATTTGGGCGACTTCCATGGAATGCGTCAAACGGGTCCGGTGAAAATCCCCTGCACTTTGCCAAAACACCTGGGTTTTGGACTGAAGACGGCGAAACGCCGCACTGTGCACAATCCGTCCGTAATCTTTCTCAAAATCATCCCGTACATCTTTGAAATTTCTTGGGCTGGAAGCTTTCCGCCGCTCCATGTCTTCAGGCAGATACAATTGGTTTTCTTTCGGACGAACAATCAACATACGCTCCACCCTTATCCATCCGTTCTTTCTTTACAAACGCTTTTAACATTTCTTGGTTTTTTGCCAAATCCCTTCGCGCGTCATCAATTTTCTTTTTGTATAGTTTTCCATTTTTCCAAACATGATAAAAGCAGAACCTTAAAAAAGGAGCGATGGACATGGAAATCGAACGCGCAAAACAGATTTTGCAATCACCGGAGAAAATCACGGTCTTGTACCAAGGAGAACCGGTCTGGATTGACATGGTGGACGAAAGCGCTGAAAAAGCACAGGTTCATTCCGAAACCAATCCCGATGATGTAAAAAAGATCCCGGTTTGGGATCTGGAAGAGAAAAAAGAAGTGCACTGATCTACCGGGGCCGTAAGAAAGCGGAGCCTCCCTTCTGCAAGCGGTACATTTTCCGGTATAACCCCTTCCTTGCCATTAATTCCTGATGTGTTCCCCGCTCCACAATTTCCCCCTGATGTAAAACCAAAATCAAATCCGCGTCCTGGACGGTCGACAACCGGTGCGCAATGACCAGTGTCGTCCGGTCCCGGCGCATATTTTTCAGCGCCGTTTGAATCGCTTCTTCCGTCTCAGTATCCACATGGGCGGTGGCTTCATCCAGCAACAGGATTTTCGGTTCGATCGCCATGGTACGGGCAAAAGAAATCAACTGCCGCTGTCCGCCGGACAGAGTGGCTCCCCGCTCGACAACCGGCTCTTCCCAGGCCCGTGGCAATTTTTCAATAAAGGCATCCGCTTGGACAAACCGGGCAGCTTTTTTCACTTGCTCTTCATTCATCGGATGATGCAGGCGGATGTTGCCGGTCACATCCCCCGCAAACAAAAACGGCTCCTGCATCACCAAACCGATCTTTTGGCGCAATTCCCCGTTGTCATAAAAGCGAAGCGGCACCCCGTCAATAAAAATCTCTCCGCGTTTCACCGGATAAAAACGCATCAGCAAATGAATGATCGAACTTTTTCCGCTTCCTGTATGCCCCACCAACGCGACGGTTTGCCCGGGTTTGACTTCAAAAGTGATATTTTTCAGCACATCCGTCTTTCCATCGTAAGAGAAGGAAACATTTTCAAACCGGATGTGCCCTTTTTTGATTTCGGGTGAGTGATCCCCCTCTTTTCCCGGGGCAAATTCTTTCTGATCCATCAATTCAAAAACTCTTTCCGCCGCCGTGAGCGATTGCTGCAAAGGGGACAAACGCATCATGATTTCATTGACCGGTTCGAAGATTCTTTCAATCAAATTAAGGAATCCATATAAGATCCCCAATTGAACCGCTCCGTCCCGGGAGACAAAGCCGAAATACAACAACACGGCAACCGTTGCGGCGATGGACAAAAACTGTGTCGCAGGCCGCAACATCAAAGCGAAGAACCGGATGTTTCTCATTCCGGACCGGTAATGCAAATCATTGACCCGAGAAAATTCCTTGATAAAACGCCGCTCTTGCAAAAAAGCCTGGATGATGTTCATCCCCGTGATGGAATCATTCAATTTGGCATTCATCCGGCTCAGCTGATGTCTTAAATCGCGGTAAGCCGGCAAACTGAAATCACGATATTTTTTCATCAGCCAAAAAACAACGGGAAGCACGATCATCAACCATGAAGCCAAGGTGACATCGAGCCAGAACATCCCGGCAAAAACAAAAAGAATAAACACCGTGTTTTGCAAAAAAGAAGACAAAACATGCACATAAAAATCTTTCACGGCCTCCGTGTCATTGGTGATCCGGGAAACCAGAGACCCTCCCGGCACCTGATCAAAAAACCGGAGCCCCAATCGCTGGACATGCAAAAACACATCCTCACGCAACGATCTTACCACCCATTGTGCCACAGTATGAAAAGAAAGCATCTGGTAGTAGTTGAGTCCTGCCGCAACACTTTGCAAGACAAGGATTCCCAATCCGTAAACACTTAAGACGGCAAGGTCAAACCGCCCGGGAACCAGGTATTCGTTAAGATAATGGCTGACCAGAAGCGGCACGGTCACTTCGGCGCCCGACCCGGCCAACAAGGCCGCAAATGCCAGCCAAAACCGCTTTTGATAAGGTTTCAAATATCGCAAAAGGCGTTGGAACACCACAATCCATTCATTCCTCCCCACATTCACCACAATTCCAGTTGTTGCCGCTCGTACATATGCCGGTACCAACCGTTTTTTCTCATCAAAGACGTGTGATCTCCCCGTTCGATGATTTGCCCCTGATCCAACACGATAATCCAATCGGCGGATTCGATCGCACTGATCCGATGGGCAATGATCAACGTGGTTTTGTTCTTCCGGTTTTCGGCAAGCTGTTTCAAGATGTTGTATTCCGTCCGTGCATCCACGGCTGACAAAGCGTCATCCAAAATCAAGACATCCGGGTCGGTGATCAGTGCCCGGGCCAGGGAAATCCGCTGTTTTTGCCCCCCTGACAAAGCAACGCCCCGTTCGCCGACGATCGTTTCATAACCATCGGGAAAATTCAAAACATCCTGATGAATGGACGCGATTTTGGCCGCCTTTTCCACTTCCTCCGGCTTCGCGTCCGGTTTGGCAAAAGCAATATTTTCATAAACGGTTCCGGTAAACAAAATATGTTCTTGCGGAACATAACCCATTTTTTTCCTCAGCGATGCCGGCGACACCCGCTCGACCGGGAAGGAACCAAACAAGATTTCCCCATCGGTCACATCAAATTCCCGCAACAACAACCGGATGAGGGTGGTTTTCCCGCTCCCGGTCTTCCCTGTGATTCCGATCGTTTGCCCGCAGCCGATGGAAAGATGAATATCTTTTAAAGCCGGCGTTTTTTGTCTGGGATAATGGAACCGGTTTACCCGGATGATGATGTCTCCGTCCGGAATCTCCCGCTCGGGCTCCGGTCCGTCTTTTACATCCGATTCTTCCTCCAAAAGCTTTATCACACGGTCATAAGAAGCTCTTCCCCGCTCCACCATATTGATAAGAAAGCCAAAAGCCAGCATCGGCCAGACCAATTGCCCCAGATAGATGGTGAATTGAGTGAGCTGGCCGATCGTGAGGCTTTCTCCGGCAACCAGATAAGACCCGTAAGCTATACTGAACAAAAAAGAAAAACCTGCGGACAACATGATGGTCGGATCAAACAAAGCATGCACTCTCGCCACCGCGATGTTTTTGTCTGCCACTTCACCGGTAATCCGGCTGAACGCTTTTTTCTCCGCTTCCTCCATGCCAAACGCTTTGACCATCCGCACACCGGAAATGTTTTCCTGCGCCTTGCCATTCATCTTTGAAAAGGCCTCCTGCGCGTCCCGGAACCGGCGGTTCATCATTTTCCCGTATTTCCGTGTCGTCCAGGCAATCACCGGCATCGGCAATAACGCCACTACCGTCAACGACTCATCAATAAAGAAAAACATCGTCAAGACCACCAGTCCGCCGGTGATCAATGAATCAACCAGTGTTAAAACCCCATCCCCGGCGGTTGCGACAATGGCTTGAATATCATTGGTGGCATGGGCCATCAAATCCCCTGTTCGCCACCGGTGAAAAAACGACGGCGACATCCGGGTGTAATGGACAAAAATTTGATTCCGGAGCCATTTCCCCAGCCGGTTTGCCGCGCCATACAACGCGATCCGCCATACATATCCGAGCACATACCGGATGAGCGCGGCCAGAAGGCACAATCCCGTCCAAAACCACAAATCCCGGACAGTCAGTGTGCGGCTTGCCATCAAGTCCACGACTTCCTTCACGGCATAAGGCGGGAATAATTGTATCAACGCAATCAAAAGCAGTGCGACAATTCCCAGCAAATAGCTCTTTTTTTCCCTTTGAAAAAACCATTTCAAGTATTGATACCGATCCAATCCTCTCCACACCCTCCATCATCCTGCTGGCGCGAAATCATATCCTGTGATACGATTTCGTTTGTAAATATTTTTCAAGTTAAAGGAAAAGGGGGTTGGGGTCCGTGTGACCCCACAACAGAATGAAACCGGAAAACATTCGAAACATCGCGATCATTGCTCATGTGGATCATGGAAAAACAACGCTTGTGGATGCCATGTTAAGACAAAGCCATATCTTCCGGGAAAACGAACAAGTCGAAGAACGGGTCATGGACTCCAACGACTTGGAACGGGAACGCGGAATCACCATCTTGTCTAAAAATACAGCCATTCATTATAAAGACATCAAAATCAATATTGTCGACACCCCCGGCCACGCCGACTTCGGTGGAGAAGTGGAACGGGTGATGAATATGGTCGACGGCGTTCTGCTGCTTGTGGATGCCACTGAAGGACCCATGCCGCAAACCAAGTTTGTGTTGAAAAAAGCGCTGGAACGCGGACACAAAGCCATTGTGGTCGTCAATAAAATCGATCGTCCAAGCGCCCGACCGGAAGAAGTGATCAACCAGACATTTGACCTGTTTATCGACTTGGGGGCCTCGGAAGAACAATGTGATTTCCCCATTGTGTACGCGAGCGGCCTGACCGGTTCCTCCGGTTTTTCTCCGGAGGAACTGAAACCGACCATGGAGCCGCTTCTGGACACCATCATCGAGCAACTTCCGGCTCCTGTGGCCGATCCGGACGGGCCTGCACAGATACAAGCCACTTTGCTGGATTATGACGATTACAAAGGGCAGATTGTCATCGGCCGCTTAAACCGGGGAACCATACAAAAGAACCAAACCCTTGCCTTGCTTCCGCAAAACGGCGAAAAACGCACCGTGAAAGCAGGACAAGTTTTCACACACCAAGGATTAAACCGCATGGAAGTCCAACGGGCCAGTGCCGGAGACATCATTGCCATCACCGGCCTTGGTGAAGTCGGAATCGGGGACACGCTCACCGATCCGGATCATCCGGAACCGCTTTCCCCCATCAAAGTGGAGGAACCCACTTTGCGCATGATGATCGGGATCAACACCAGTCCCTTCGCCGGACAAGACGGTGAATTTCTCACATCGCGAAAAATTCGTGAGCGCCTGATGCGTGAAACGGAAAGAGATGTGGCATTACGTGTTGAAGAGACGGATTCGGCGGATCACTTCCTGGTATCCGGCAGAGGTGAACTTCATTTAAGCATTTTGATCGAAAACATGCGCCGGGAAGGTTATGAATTCCAAGTGAGCAAGCCGGAAGTGATCCTGAAAGAAGAGAACGGAATCAAGCTGGAACCTTATGAGATCGTAGAAATTGAAACCAGCTCGGAGCAACAAGGAGCCGTCGTGGAATTGCTCGGTAAACGAAAAGGACAATTGCAGGATATGGTGGTGTTGGACAGCAGAAACATCCGTTTCACATACAAAGTCCCGTCACGGGGACTGCTCGGCTTCCGGTTGCAACTTTTAACGGCGACGCACGGGGAAGCGATGATCAATACGATGTTTCATGGTTATGAACCTTATGCCGGAGACATCGAGGCATATGATCACGGCTCCCTGATCGCCTGGGAATCGGGAACGGCCACCACCTATGCCCTTCATGCAGCCCAGGAACGCGGACAGCTTTACATCACTCCCGGCACGGAAGTTTATGAAGGAATGGTTGTGGGGCAACATATCCGCGAAACAGATCTGGAAGTCAATGTATGCAAGAAAAAACATTTGACCAGCATCCGGCGCGCCACCGCGGAAGAAGCGCTCCGTCTGGACACGCCGCGCCAACTCTCCATCGATGATGCACTTGAAATCATGAAAGAGGATGAACTTTTGGAGATCACTCCCAAAACATTCCGCTTGCGCAAAAAATTATTGAAGAAAAACGAACGGGACCGGGCCCGCAAACACAAGAAATGAATCCGGACCATAACTGTCTGGCCCAATCCGTTCGCAGTCAGCCGGGGTTATTCGCCCCGGCTTTTTTGTGTTTTAACAGCCACTGATCATAGGAAAGCCGGGGCATGGAAAACATGTCTCCCCCTTTCACGTATGTCCTTCCTGCCATCCGCCCCACCGGTTTCAGTGCACCGGTGTCCACTTTCCCTTGATCATACAGCCCTTCATCCAGATGCACCCAAACCACTTCCCCGATCAGAAAATCCGCATTGGGATGCCGCCCGTTTCCCCCGATCGGCAAATGGCAGTGCAATCTGCATTCCATGTGAATTTTTGCCTCTTGAATCCGGGGAACCCGAACCACGGTCGCCGGGAGCAAATGAAGCCCGACTTTTTCCGCTTCACTTTGATCCGGCGGAAAGTCTACTGCGGTTTCATTCACCAAAGCCACATTTTCCTCGCTTACGGTGTGAACAACAAACTCCCGTTGACCGATGATATTTTTCGCCGTGTCTTTCATTTCCCCGTCCGGCTTGCGCATACAAGCAAACCCCACCATCGGAGGTTCGGTGGCCACCACATTAAAAAAACTGAACGGGGCCGCATTCACAACCCCGGAGGCACTGATGGACGTCACAAAGGCGATGGGACGGGGCAACACCGTTCCGATCAACCATTTATAATTTTCCTTTTGACTCAACCGCCCAGGATCCAGCTGCATCATTCTCCCCTTTCTATTCCGGCAGCCAACTGTACATATATTGCCGGTCTTCCATGTCCAAGGCTGCCTTGGTTACTTTCAGCGGCCGGAATGTGTCAATCATCACCGCCAACTCTTCCGTTCTATCTTTTCCGATGCTTTCCTCGGCTTTATTGGGATGCGGACCGTGAGGCAAACCGCAAGGATGCAACGTCAGGGAACCTTCATGGATGCCGCGCCGGCTCATGAAATTTCCTTTCACATAATACAGCACCTCATCGCTGTGGACATTGCTGTGATAATAAGGAGCCGGGATCGCCAGCGGATGATAATCATACATGCGCGGGACAAAGGAACAAACCACAAAGTTGGTGCCGGCAAACGTTTGATGGACCGGCGGCGGCTGATGGATGGAGCCGGTGATCGGCTCAAAATCATGAATACTGAAGGCCCATGGATACAAATAGCCGTCCCATCCGATCACGTCAAACGGGTGAAAATCATAAATATAGGCATGAAGCCCGCCGCGCACCTTGACCCGGACTTCAAATTCCCCTTTTTCATCCCGGGGGTTCAACGTCTCCGGCACCCGTATGTCCCTTTCGCAAAACGGACTGTGTTCCAACAATTGGCCAAACTCATTCCGATAGCGGCGGGGGGTCGTGATTTCCCCGGTGGATTCGATCACCAAAAAACGCTGGTTTTGATCTTTCATGTTGAGTCGCCAGGTGGTGCCGACCGGAATGACCAGGTAATCCCCCGGGGAATACGGAAGGTCGCCGAAAACCGTCTCCAGCACCCCTTCACCTTCATGCACAAAAAGGATTTCATCGCCGTCACTGTTGCGAAAAAAATAATTCATCTCTTCCACTGGCCGAACCGTGGCAATCGCCACATCCTCATTGACCAGCCAATACACGCGCCCTTCCACGGGGTCTTTTCCCGCTTTGGTTTGAAAAGTGATAAAATGCCGGTGCCGTTGGGCACCTTCTTCCTCCACCGGAATCGACCACGGGCGGATCCACTTGGCTTCACTCACCTGTGTCGGAGGATGAATATGATACAAAATGGATTGGATCCCGGAAAATCCTTTGGTCCCCATCACCTGTTCCCGGTAAAGACTGCCGTCAGGCTGGCGGAATTGAATATGCCGCTTTGGGGGCAATTGTCCCAAATGATGATAAAAGGGCATGGCCTCGCCTCCCCATTCATTCGCATAATAGTCAGATCCAATTTCTATTTTAACAAAATATTTAGTTTTTTGTCTAAATCAATGATTCTGATAATTCATTCTCCTCCGGCGGACACACGGACCGCAACAATTTTTTCATATTTGTTGCAACCCGGCCAGGGTAAAATCAGTCTAAATAAAACAGAAACCATTTTAAAGGCAGGTTTTCAAATGTGAATAAAGATCTGATTATTTCCGGTTTGTCGTTGGGATTTTTGTTTTTTATCGCCTGTTGCATGATTTTTCTTTCAAATCCGACAAAACCTTTTACCGCCGATCAGATCGAAGTTCCTGCCACAAGCGAAACAACCATTCCATAAAAAAAATGCGCCTTTTGAAGGCGCAAAAATCAAATGGCTCACTCAACAAACCGAGCAGCTGCTTGTGGCACTTGTTCCACAGCTTTTGCAAAAATGGACTCAGCTTCTTGCGGATTGGCTGCCATCCCTTCAGCAACAACAGACTGAACATCGGTGATTCCGATAAAGCCCAAAATCGCACGGAGGTAGCGATCCGCAAACTCCAATTCCCGGGCGGGACCTTCGGAATAAACGCCGCCGCGTGCATGCAAATGAACGGCTTTTCTCCCTTCAAGGAGACCAACCGAGCCGTTTTCCGTGTATTTGAATGTTTTTCCGGCCATGCAAATGGCATCAATATATAGTTTCAAGCGCGGTGGGAAGGACAAGTTCCACATCGGGGTGACAAACACATACTTGTCCGCATCCACAAATTGGTCAACCAATTCGTTGAGCCGGTTGACTTTTTGTTCTTCTTCGGGGGTCAGGCTTTGATTTTGAGCCAATTTTCCCCATCCGCTAAAGACATCCTCATCCAGAAACGGAATGTCAGCCTTGTATAAATCCAATTCAATGATTTCATCTTCCGGACTGATTTCTTTTACTTTTTCCAAGAACGCTTTTCCCAAGCGCAAGCTGAAGGCTTCGTTTTCCGGTTTCGGATTTGCTGTGATGTATAAAATTTTAGCCACTGCTGTTCCTCCTGCTTCTGTATAAACTAACCTTTAGTAAGAAGCTTAATATATATAATTAATCAAGTCAACTTAAAAAAATTTCCTTCCTCAGGTCATGCCTTCGCCCACTGGTTTGGCGAATTCCACTGCCGTTCGCTTTGCCAATTGCTTGGCCTGATTGATAATCTCCTGGTATTGAGACGGATCGGCCGTACCTTCCGCAATGATCGATTTCACATCATAAATCCCCATAAAACCGAGCACCATGCGCAAATAACTGTCTCCATATTCCATCGCTTTCATCGCCCCGTGTGAATAAATCCCCCCTCGCGCCTGGATATGTACCGCTTTTTTTCCCACCAACAAGCCGACAGATCCTTCTTCGGTATAACGAAAGGTTTTGCCGGCCATGCAAATGAGGTCAATATAAGCTTTCAACATGGGAGGCACCCCGAAATTCCACATCGGGGTGACAAACACATATTTGTCGGCCATGACAAACTGGTCGGCCAATTCATTGATTCTGGCCAGCTTTTTTCTTTCTGACAAAGAAAGCGGAACACTCTCTTTCATTTTGGCCCACGCATCAAACACTTCCACATCCAAAAGCGGGATCTCATCCCGGTAAACATCCAATTTAATGATTTCATCAAAAGGATTGGAAAGCTCATAGGCATTCAAAAACGCCCTGCCTATTTGCAAGCTCACTGATTCCGATTCTTGTTTCGGGTTTGATGTAATATAAAGCAGAGTAGCCATGGATGACAACCCCCAAATCTTAAAAAAATGCACGGAACATTTCTGTACTCATCAAATATACCATTCTTTTAGAATAAAACCATCAACAAAAATAAAAAAAGCCGGCAAAACGCCGGTTTTTTTATCAAAAGTGAATGCTTTTTGGTTTTATTCGTAATATTTTAACAAGTAGTAATGAACCTGTTCTTCCGGACTGGCTTCCTCTTCCTGCTTCAAAACGGCCCCGCACTGTTCGCAACGGACTTCTTGTTGTTCAGGAGCGTGTTGGGACTCCACGAAAACCCCTCCATCCGAATGTTGTGTTTGAACATATTATATTACAACAGTTTCTGTTGTGCAACAGTTTGTTATAATACATTATTCTGTTTTTTTATTAAATCTTGCAAAACAAGCACAAAAAAACGCACATGCAGACAAAATCTGCTATGTGCGTGAAATGGCCATGCAAAAACGGCCGGGTCTAACCGGGGGGGATCCGCCGGCTTTAGTCATAGCGAACCAATGAAATGATATCCAATCCTTTCAATTTATCTCTTCCGCCAAGATAACCCAGTTCCACAAAAAAGGCCGCTCCCACCGGATCTCCGCCCAATTGCTGAATCAATTCCAATGTGGCGGAAATGGTTCCGCCCGTTGCCAGCAAATCATCGGCAACCAATACTTTTTGCCCTGGAACAATGGCATCTTTGTGCATTGCCAACGCATCTTTTCCGTATTCCAAGCTGTATGTGGTTTCCACCGTTTCATACGGCAACTTTCCAGACTTGCGCACCGGTACAAATCCCACTCCCAAGGCATATGCCAAAGGAGCACCGATGACAAACCCCCTCGCCTCCGGCCCGACAATGAGATCAATTTCTTTTCCTTCCAGTTGGCGGGCAATCTGATCAATGGCTTCTTTGTAAGCTTTTCCATCTTTTAACAGCGTGGTGATATCTTTAAACCGCACCCCCGGTTGCGGAAAGTCTGGAATCACTCGAATCTTTTCTTTGAAATCCATCTGTATATCCTCCCATGTGTGTAAAAGAAATCGTTTCAAACAAATAACGGCACAAATCTTTATAGCTTGAATAAACCAGTGTCTCCAAAACCCGTTCCCGTTCTCTTTGGTGTTGATATGTTTTGGATTCCATCAGCGACCTCTTGGCCGGGTTTTCATGGACGATCAAATCTTCCTGATCCAAGCTGACAAACCCTAATTCTTCAAACACTTGAATCATAAAAGAAATGACACGCTTTTGCAATCCTGTCACCCGCATCAGCGAAGACATATATTTGCGCAGGGAGATCTTCCCTTTCCCTGCAATCACCCGGTACAACTTTGAAAAATCTTCACGGGAAGGGGTTTTCGGCAACAAATGATCAAACTCTTTATCCCCGAACATGACATAAATCCGTTCCGCTTCCCGTCCGTCTTTCAAGCGGTTACGAAACACCTCCAATGTCGGGGGCGATTCCGCCAAGACCAGATGTTTGGCTTGCTTCATGCTTTCCTGTTGCTTTTTATCCATCAGCTCTTCCCATGTCACCACGATTCGATTCGTCGATTGGGACAATTGTTTAAACAGCGTTGAGCCGTTGGAACAGATAAAACATATTTCTTCCGGGTTCAATCCGGCAAGCTGCGACCATTCTTTCCGGTTGCTTCTGAAATCAAACACTTGCAGATGGCGGACCTCCATATCCCGGATAATGATTTGGGGAGCTCTGTGGCCGTTCCATTCATTCATCTCCAGCTCACCGAGCAAACGGATCCGGCCGTGGGGAGTGAGCCCGTCAGCCTGATCCCCCATGCGAAAACCGACCGCGCTTAAGATCCCGTTCTTCCGGTTCAAATACAATTTGACATGTTCTTGTTCCCTTCCCATGCGCTGAATCCGCGCGACAGGCATTTCTTTTACAATAAACAGCGGCTGTGGATTTCCCACTCCAAACGGAGCCAGGATCTCCAGCTGTTCAATGAGGTCTGCCCCGATTTGCTCGGCATCCAATTCTCCTTCCGCCCATTTGAGCGGCACGTAATCTTCCGGGCGGATCCGTTCTTTCGCCAACAACGAAAGCCGCTCATGCAGTTTGGAAATGTTGCGGGCCTCCAGCGTCATTCCCGCAGCCATTTCGTGTCCGCCAAATTCGGGCAACCATTCTTTACACTCGGACAAAGCTTGAAACAAATGAAATCCTTGAATGCTTCTCGCTGATCCCTTGGCCGTTTGTTTTTCTTCGTCGATTCCCAACACCACAACCGGCCGGTAATATTTTTCGACCAACCGGGACGCGACAATGCCGACCACGCCCACATTCCATCCCGGGCGGGCGACGACAATCACATACTTGTGCTTGTCCGGATTCTTCTCAATCTCTTCCACTGCTTCCAGGGTCATCTCATCCACCAATTGTTGCCGTTTTCGATTGAGCACATCCAGTTCTCCCGCAAGGGATTCCGCTTCTTCCGGGTCCTCCGTCATCAGCAAACGGACCGCCGTGTCCGCTGTGTCCAACCGTCCGCATGCATTGATCCGGGGACCGAGCAGGTATCCCACATGACTAGCCGACACGTCATGATCAATATCGCAAGCCTGAATCAAAGCTTTCAATCCAATATGAACCGTCTGGCTCATTCTCTTCAATCCGTAACAGGCCAAAATGCGATTTTCCTCAACCAGCGGAACCAGATCGGCAATGGTTCCCAATGCAGCGATGTCCAGCCACTCTTCCGGCACCTCTTGCAACAAGGCTGTGGCCAGTTTGAAAGCGACACCGACCCCGGCAAGCATTTTAAAAGGATAGGGGCATCCCGGCTTCTTCGGATTGATCACCGCCAATGCATCCGGCAGCGTTTCCTGGGGTTCATGGTGATCAGTAATAATGAGATCCAATCCCAACTCTTTGGCATAAGCCGCCTCCTTGACCGCGGCAATCCCCGTATCCACTGAAAGAACGAGACGGAAACCGCGCTCCTTGGCTTGTTTTAAGGCCTCTTGATTGATCCCGTATCCTTCCCGGAAACGATGGGGAATATAGTAATCCACGGTTGCCCCCAACCGCCGGAGCGTTTTCAGCATCAAACAGGTGCTGCTGACGCCGTCCACATCATAATCCCCGTAAACAAGTATAGGCTCTTTGTCCCTGAGGGCCTGGCGAATTCTTTGGACAGCGGTTTCCATTCCATCCAGCAGGAAAGGATCATTCAGGTCGGCAAGGGAAGGATTTAAAAAACGGCGGGCCTCCGGGATCTCTTTGACCCCCCGGCGAATCAGCATTTTTGAAATGATGGGATGAATGTCCAGTTCTTTAGACATCGCTTCGCTTAAATCCTCATCCACCGGCTCCACATCCCACCTTGCTCTTGCATGCAACATGACCGAACACCTCTCTCTTCGCGCTAACCATTATAGCACAAAGAAAAACGGTCAGAAGACAGAAAAAAAGCCCCAAAAAAGAAGCCATGGAAAGGACATGGCTTCTCCGGTGCATTTTTATTCCGTCACGGCTTTTTTGGAAGGATGCTTTTTTTGCATCGATTTCCATTTCCAAGTGACCCAGAGCGGGCTGGCCACAAAGATGGAAGAATAGGCACCCGAAATCAATCCCAAGAGAAGGGCCAGCGAGAAATTCCGGATGCTTTCTCCGCCCAACAACCACAAAAGAAGAGCGGCAAACACCACCGTTAACACGGTGTTGATGGAACGGACCAGCGTTTGCATGATGCTGTTATTCACAATCGCCGCCAAGTCATCCCATTTGGCGGGATTTTCCTGTTTCATGTTTTCGCGGATCCGGTCAAATATCACAATGGTATCGTTGATCGAATATCCCACAATGGTCAGCACCGCGGCGATGAAAACCAAATCCACCTCGATCTGAAAGAGGGAAAAGGTTCCGACCACAAACATGACATCATACAGCAATGCCAACACGGCGGAAACAGCAAACCGGAATTCAAAGCGAATCGCCACATAAATAATGATGAAAATGGAGGCGATGAGAACCGCTTTGATGGCGTTCATGGCCGTTTCCCGCCCGACCACCGGACTCACGGTCTGGGCCTGAATATTCACGTCGGTTTGAAAGGCCTTTTCAAAAGCCGCTTCAATCTGATTGATCTGGTTTCGCTCCATGCTATGGCTGACCCGGAAAAAAACAAACTCATTTTCCGATCCACCCGTGCGGACATCCGGATCGTGATACCCGAGTCCGGTCAAAACGGTCCGTGCTTTTTCCAGATCCACATTTGGCTTCACATGAATGTCCAGCCGGGTTCCGCTGACAAAATCGACTCCCAGGTTGAGCCCCCGAACGAACAGCGAAATGATGGAAACCGCCACGATCAACAGCGTCAGGATAAAAATCTTTTTTCGATGCTTCACAATATCAAACTTATAGATCACTGATCTCATCCTCTCTCACCCTGAACCAAACCGGGCTTTTCAGCAAGTTGGACCGGACCAGCAAATTCATCATGATCCGGGAAAGCGCCACCGCCGTCACAAAGCTGACGAGAATACCGGCAATCAGTGTCACCGAGAACCCTTTGACACCGGCACTTCCGAAGATAAACAACACCGCTCCGGCAATGATGGTGGTAATGTTCGCATCGAAAATGGTCAAGAAAGAACGTTTGGAACCGGCACGGACGGATGCTTTCATGCTTTTGCCGACACGCATTTCCTCACGAATCCGCTCATTCATAATGATATTGGCATCCACCGCCATTCCGATCCCCAGAATAAACGCGGCAATCCCCGGCAGGGTTAAGGTCACGCCCATCACCATGAAAGTCAACAGCAGCAAATACGAATAAGCCACCAGGGTCGTAACCGCCACAAATCCCGGCAACCGGTAAAAACCGATCATGAAAATAAAGATCGCAACCACGGCATAAGCCCCGGCGATGAGACTGTCCCTCAAGGAGTCTTCCCCAAGGCTGGCATCCACGGAATGGCTTTGAATTTCCTTCATTTTCAACGGAATGGCACCGGCATTCAACAGATCGGCCAGTTGTTGTGCTTCCTCCGTATCCTTTTGGCCGGTGATTTGTGCCGTTCCCCCGGTGATCACTTGCTGAACCACCGGTGCGCTGAGCTGCTGCTCGTCCAAATAAATGGCAATCGGTTGTCCCAGATGTTCACGGGTGATCTTGGCGAATTTATCCGCATTTTTCAGTTGCAACGTGACAACCGGCTGTCCCATCTGGTCATAATCGACTTTTGCCCCTTTTTCCTTCAAATCGCTTCCCTCCAGCAACACTTTCCCCGAAGCATCGCGGAAGGTGAGCTTCGCCTGTTTCCCCAGCAATTCCCGTGCTTTGTTTTGGTCTTTGACTCCGGCCAGTTGCACCCGGATGCGATTGGGCGGTTCAATGGTGATATCCGGTTCCGACACGCCCAGGACATTGATCCGGCTGTTTAAGGCCGCGGCGGTGTCTTTCAAAATCTCCGTATTCACTTTTTGTCCGGGCTCCGCCTCATATAACACTTCAAATCCGCCTTGCAAATCCAAGCCCAATGTGACATGTTTCCATATATAACCGGTAGTTGTGGCCGCCAAGCCGAAAATTGCAACCACCAGGAGGATAAATACGACGATATTGACTTTTCGCACCCTCATTCCTTGTCCTCCTTTTATGTATAAAACACCGTAATTTTAATTATCCCTGCATCCAAAAGCCATGTCAATTTTGCAAAAAAAGACGACAGCGGGATCGCGGCTGTCGTTTATTTCTTTTCATTCTTGTCATCATCATCCTTGTATACCGATAACATCAACCAGTTCATAAAGCGGTTTGCTTTCAAAGAAATGATGTCATTCACCAGCCGGTTCAGCCGGGGCCATCCCCTGCGGTAATTTTCAGAGACACAAGCCCAAACCTGCTCACCCGTCACATTTTCATAACCATACATCCGAAATTCCCTGGCTTTGCTGTTGCACAACTCTTCAATGCATTGCATCAGCTCATGCTCAGGCATCAGTTCGACAGAATCCTTCTGATAACTTCCCACCGGTTTCAAAGGACCTTGTTTCTTTCTCACTTCGCATTCACATCCCGTTTTAAAGGTATTATTCTGAAAGGTTTCCCAAAAATCCTACTTATTTTAGTTAACAACTCTGTGGGCATTCATGCAAGCCCTGTTGAAAAATTTTGCTGTTAAACATTTTTGTCATGAGTTGTCCCAGCAACTCATACGTTTAAATAGGAATCAGCGAAGGAGGGGCGTGATGGTGCGCAAAGGATTTTTATACGGCACTTTTGTTTTGGTCAGCGCCGGGTTTATCACCAAAATTCTCGGTTTTATCTATCGGATTGCCCTGTCCAGAATCATCGGCGATGAGGGAATGGGCCTGTTTCAAATGGCGTTTCCGATCTTGTCCTTCACCATCGTGATCACCACCGCCGGACTGCCGGTGGCCATCTCCAAACTCGTCTCCGAAGCGGAAGCAAAACAGCAAGAAGGAAGGATTCGTTCCATTCTCATTATTTCGATATTTATCGTCATCATAACCAGCACCATCGTCACCGGAGGCGTTCTCATAGCAGCCCCATGGATTGCACGGATGCTCCTCACGGATGAACGGGCCATTTACACCTTGCTCGGAATCGCCCCGATTATTCCGATCATTGCCATTTCATCCATATTCCGCGGTTATTTTCAAGGGCGGCAAAATATGAGCCCTTATGCCATTTCAACCATTGTCGAACAATTCGTCCGCATCTTCACCGTCCTTCTCATCGCCGGTTATTTATTGAAATTCGGCGTGGAATATGCCGCGGCCGGAGCCATGCTCGGAATGGTGGTCGGTGAATTCGCCGGCATGATGTTTTTGATCCGTTCCTTCAAAAAAGATCCGACCCGCCCAAAGTTGGACAAAACCTTTTTGAAACCGGGTTGGAAACCTTTCCGGCAAACTTTCCGCGATCTTTTTCGTTTAGCTGCTCCGGTGACAGCCAGCCGCATGATCGGTTCTTTCTCTTACGCCATCGAACCGATCGTCGTAGCGCAAAGTTTGGCCATGGCCGGATTTGCCACAACAACAGCGACCGCTTTATACGGGCAACTGGAAGGAATGGCCGTCCCGTTGACCTTCTTTCCCGCGTTCATCACTTACGCCTTGTCCGTGTCATTGGTTCCGGCTGTCAGTGAAGCGGCCGCAAAAAAGAATGACCGGCTGATCGAGCACCGTTTGCAACAAGCGATCCGGTTATCTTTTATTGTCACCGCGCCTTGTGCCCTGATTTTGTATCTCTTGGCTGAACCGCTTTCCATTCTGTTGTATCGCCAGCCGGATGTCGCCCGCTTGATCCGGATCATGGCCCCTTTCACCATGATTCATGCTTTGCAAGGTCCGTTCGCTTCGGTCTTGCAGGGATTGGACAAAGCACAAGCACCCATGCGCAACTCCATCATCGGGGCCGTTTTCAAAACCATTCTCATTCTCATGCTCGCATCCCGGCCGGAACTTGGCATCGACGGAGTGGCGCTTGCCATCAACTGCGGCATTTTGATCGTTACGACGTTGCATTTCATCGATATCGTCAAGCTGGTTCCATTTCACCTGAAAATAAAGGAATGGGGAAAGCTGGCCTTAACCATTTTCATCGCCGCGGTGGTTTTTCGTTTCAGCAATTTCAGCGGTTCGGATTCGATGCTGATCCAAACCGTCATCCAAGCCGGAGTCACCCTGTTGTCCTATGGAATCTGCTTGATTCTTTTTTCACTCATCCAAAAAAACGATGTCTTGCGTATTCCTTTGATCGGAAAGTGGGTTGCCCGGATCCTGCCTAAGTAAGGAGTTTAAGAATCTTTCCGGTCGATGAACAGTTTTCCATTGTTGTTTATAGAAGCATAAAAGATTTCTTTGAAATCCCGGTACCCTTGTTTTTGAATCTCATTTTTCAGCCAGAAACGGGTTTTTCCGATTTGTCTCAACCCGTCATCCTGGACCTTCCCGTCAATAATGAGTGGAACCGGCATTTGAAACGGACGCAAGGACTTATGTACGCTTTCTTCGGAAGTCTTTTTTTCTTTTGGAAAAACACTTAACTTCCCGGTGGTTTCCAAGATCGCAAATTCCACATCGGAAATATCGGCAATGTTTTTCTCTCTCAGTTGAACCATCAGATCATCCATGTTGTAGCGGGCTTTGGCCATCTGATCATCCAGGATTTTTCCCTTTTCCACAATGACCACCGGCTTTCCGTCCGCCCATTCTCTGATTTTTTTGCTTTTTAAAGAAAGATAGGAAATGAACACTTGAAAGATCGCCAAGGTCAATATGGAGATAATGCCGATATACAGGGGCTTTTCCGAATCGATCGCCATTGCGGAAAGATCGGCAATCATGAACGAAACAATCAGATCAAACACCGACAGTTTGCCGATCTCCCTTTTTCCCATCAATCTCATAATCACAAGCAGGAAAAAATAGATAAATACCGTGCGTAAAATGATGGTCCATATCAACCTTGGTCACCTCCTTTTCAAAACATAGTTTGACCAAATGCCCCCTCTTTATGAATGCTCAAAAAATACCAGGCATAAGGATGTATTAATAAAGAAAGGAGAGGAAAAGCAATGAAAGAAGCTTTTTTCGACTCCGCCAAAAAAGGCGTCCGGTCTCCCTGGCTCATCGGGCAATGCGTCATCTGGGGAATTGTCCTTTTGGGCTCGCTGATGGTAACCTTGTTTTTGCAATACTCCACCTTGTCCTCCCACCGCCTCCCGATGATTGCCTATGTGTTGAATTTCGCCGCCTTGTTAAGCGGAGGCTTTGTCACCGCCCGCAAATCGGAGCATCGCGGTTGGATGGCCGGCGGGATTCAAGGAATCATCTATGCCCTGATCATCTTGCTCATCGCCTTTTTGGCTTTTGACAGCCTGACGTCCATTCATCCGCTTTGGCTTTCCTTGTTTTCCTTCGGTGGAGGCGCACTGGGAGGAGTTATGGGGGTACAAACCAAAAAAGATTAAATGCCCGGTAAAACCAAAAAAAGCTTCTGATCACAAGATCAGAAGCTTTTTGGCCTTATTTGGATTCCTCTTTGGCTTCTTCTTTTTTCTTCTCTTCTTTCTCTGAGGTTGTATCCTCATCGGTTACCACCGAATTCACCGAAGAGCGTTCAAAAACCAAACGGGTATTGTCACTGACTTTTAACGTCACCCGGTCTTCCGTCAAATCCACAATCGTTCCGTGAATCCCGCCGATGGTGATCACTTTGTCACCTTTTTTCAAAGCATTCAACATGGTCATCCGTTCTTTTTGCCGTTTTTGCTGTGGGCGGATCAACAGAAAATAAAACACGACAAACATCAGAATAAGCGGTATCAACGTACCCCATTGTCCCATAAATTGGTCCTCCTTCAAAAAGGTTTTTCCGGATGCAAACTTCCGTAATACTTCATCATAAATGCATCACGGAAATCAAGCAGCCGGTCTTCCAGGATCGCTTGGCGAACCTGTTTCATCAATTCAAGCAGAAAATAAAGATTGTGGTATGTGATCAGACGCAAGCCGAAGGTTTCATCCGCTTTGATCAAATGCCGCAGATATGCTTTGGTATAGTTTCGGCAAGTATAGCAATCACATTCCGGATCCAGTGCGGTGAAGTCTCGAGCATATTTGGCATTGCGCACCACAACACGCCCTTGGCTGGTCATTGCCGTCCCGTTGCGGGCAATTCTTGTCGGCAATACACAGTCAAACATGTCGATCCCCCGGATGGATCCTTCAATGAGCGCATCGGGTGATCCGACCCCCATCAGATAGCGCGGTTTGTGCCCGGGCAACAAAGGAGTGGTATAGTCAAGCACTTCATACATCAGCTCCTTGGATTCACCCACACTGAGCCCGCCCACGGCATAACCGGGCAAGTCCAAATCAACAAGCTGACGGGCACTTTCCTCCCGCAAATCCTGATACATCCCGCCTTGGACGATGCCAAACAGGGCTTGCTCGGCCGGACGCTGATGCGCTTTCATACATCGTTTCAACCACCGGTATGTACGTTCGGTTGAAGCTTTGACATACTCACGGTCAGCGGGGTATGGCGGACATTCGTCAAACGCCATGATAATGTCTGCTCCCAATGCGTTTTGGATCTCCATTGCCTTCTCCGGACCGATAAACAGCTTTTCCCCGCTGATATGGGAACGGAACGTCACTCCTTCTTCCGTGATGTCGCGCAACTTGCTCAGACTGAACACCTGAAACCCGCCACTGTCCGTCAATATCGGACGATCCCAGTTCATGAATGCGTGCAATCCCCCTGCTTCCCGGACAATATCATGTCCCGGACGCAAAAACAGATGGTAGGTATTGCTTAAAATAATTTGCGCATTCATTTCTTTGAGTTCTTCCGGGCTCATTGTCTTCACGGTTGCTTGCGTTCCCACCGGCATAAAAATAGGAGTATCGATGGTTCCGTGTGGTGTATGTAAGCGACCCAACCGGGCGCCGGACTGTTTGCACGTTTTAGTGAGTTCATATTTTACAGCCAAGGTGTTTCCTCCTATTGAACTAACCATTCTGACAAAAATGTCATACTCCTTCTAAACATTATAGAGAACACCATGAACAAGAACAAGCTTTTCGTAAACTCTTTTTAAAGAATCAGCATCGCGTCCCCGAAACTGAAAAACCGGTATCGTTGGTTCACTGCTTCTTCATAAGCCGACAAAATCAATTCACGGGAGGCAAAAGCGCTCACCAGCATCAGCAAGGTGGACTGCGGGAGATGGAAATTCGTCAAAAGACCGTCCACCACACCGAACTGAAACCCGGGATAAATGAAGATATCCGTCCAGCCCTGATCTTTTTTGATTTCCCCGTTTAATTTCCGGTACACGGTCTCCAAAGTGCGCACACAGGTGGTTCCCACAGCAACCACTTTATTTCCCCTCTGTTTGGCGGCATTGATTTCTCTTGCGGTCTCCCCGCTTATCTCATAGTATTCCGCATGCATCTGATGGTCCTCAATCCGCTTGGCCGTCACAGGACGAAAAGTTCCAAGCCCCACATGCAACGTGATGAAAACCACTTTGACTCCTTTTTCACGGATTTGGGCCAATAACTCCTCCGTGAAATGGAGTCCTGCCGTCGGGGCCGCTGCCGATCCGACCACTCTGGAAAAAACGGTCTGGTACCGTTCCGGGTCGTCCAGCTGTTCATGGATATACGGGGGAAGAGGCATTTGCCCCAGTTGTTCAAACAACTTTTCGAGATCCTCCTCTTCGTACTGCAACGCAAACACCCTTCCGCCCGCCACTTCCGTCTGCTCTTGGGCGACAGCTTTCAACCGGCCTTCCCCGAATTGTATCACGGTTCCCTGTTTGACCCTTTTTGCCGGGCGGACCAATGCTTCCCACCGGTCATTTCCGAGCGGATTTAACAAGAGCAGCTCAATCTTCGCACCGGTTTCTTCTTTCACACCGATTAACCGGGCCGGGCGGACACGGCTGTCATTTAAGACAAGCACATCCCCGGGATTGAGATAATCGAGGATATTTGTAAACTTCGCGTGGCGGATTTGTGATGTTTTCCGGTCCACCACCATTAGCCGGGAGGCATCCCTCCTTTCGGCCGGAGTTTGTGCGATCAATTCTTTCGGCAAATGATAATCGTACAAGGATACATCCATTTCGTCGTTCCCTTCCTTCTTCCATCCAAGCTCAAAGAAAAAAGCCCGTTCCTATCGAAACAGGCGAAACAAATAGCTTAATAACGATAAGACAATGCTGATTACAATGCAAGTGACAATCGGGAAATAAAACCGCGTATTTCCTTTTTCGATCACAATGTCACCGGGAAGTTTGCCCAACTGCAAATACTTCCCTCCCACTTGCCAGAGAAGCCCGATCACCACAAGAACCAAGCCCATGACAATCAACGTCTTTGCAAAAGGATTCATTTCGGCCACTCCATGTTAAAATGCTCGTAACATCGTTTGGTAACCATCCGGCCCCTCGGGGTGCGCTCCAAATAACCGATTTGCATCAAATACGGTTCATATACGTCTTCAATCGTGTGCGCTTCTTCCCCGATCGTGGCCGCCAGCGTGTCCAAGCCGACGGGACCGCCCCGGAACTTTTCGATGATGGTCATTAAGAGCCGGTGGTCCACATGGTCTAACCCCATTTTGTCCACTTGAATGCGATCCAATGCATCCCGGGCGGCTTCTTCCGTAATCAATCCGTCACCTTCAACCTGGACAAAATCCCGGACCCTTTTTAACAGCCGGTTGGCTATCCGCGGCGTTCCCCGCGCCCGGGAAGCAATCTCTCTGGCTCCGTTTCCAACCACCCGGACATTTAACAAATCGGCCGCCCGCTCCACAATTAAGGCCAACTCTTCCACCGAATAAAATTCCAGACGGCTCATCACCCCAAACCGGTCCCGCAACGGCGAAGACAGGGAACCGGCCCGGGTGGTGGCCCCGACCAAGGTGAACGGGGGAAGATCCAGCCTTACCGAACGGGCGCTGGGGCCTTTTCCGATCATAATGTCCAAAGCAAAATCCTCCATCGCCGGATATAAAACTTCTTCCACCGAGCGATTCAGACGATGAATCTCATCGATAAACAACAAGTCATTGGGTTCCAGATTGGTTAAAATCGCCGCCAAGTCCCCCGGACGTTCAATGGCCGGGCCGGAGGTGACCCGGATGTTTACGCCCATTTCATTGGCAATGATTTGGGAAAGCGTGGTTTTCCCGAGTCCCGGCGGACCGTACAGCAGCACATGATCCAATGACTCGCCGCGCATCTTGGCCGCTTCTATGTATACTTTCAGATTCTCTTTTACCTGCTTTTGCCCTATATATTCGTGAAAATACCGAGGGCGCAGACTGTATTCGACCATCTCATCGTCATGGTTCGCCTTGGCAGAGATGATCCTCTCTTCCATGTCCGACCCTCCTACCTGTTCATCATGATCTTCAATGCCTGTTTAATCCATGTTTCGGTGTCCAACTCTTCTTCCGATCCTTTCAACACTTCCTGTACAGCCCATTTTGCTTCTTCTTCATTATAGCCAAGGACCTTTAATGCTTCAATCACATCCCTTTCTTTTGCAGCCGGCACGGACCGGGGCATCGGGGATGCAACCGCAAGATCCGGAAGATGAATCTTTTTCAACTTGTCTTTTAAATCCAACACCAGGCGTTGAGCCGTTTTTTTCCCCACTCCCGGCAACCGGGTCAATTGTTTGACATCCTCCATTTGGATCGCCCGCACCAACTGATCCGGCTTCATTCCGGAAAGCATGCCCATCGCCGCTTTCGGGCCGATGCCGGAGACTTCCAACAGCAGGCGGAACAAATCCCGTTCTTGTTTGGTGTCAAATCCGTATAACAGTTGGGCATCTTCCCGCACCACAAAATGGGTGTACAAAAACACTTCCGCCTCCTGCTCATAGGCATACGGTTTCGTCACATAAACCTGGTAACCGATTCCGCCTGTTTCCACCGCCAAATAATCCTCTTCCAGATAATGAACTATCCCTTTCACAAAATCGATCATCGCTTCAATCCCCACTTTTTGTATTTTTGCACCGTTCCGGAAGAATGCGCTTCACAAATGGCAATCGCTAGCGCATCCGCCACATCGTCCGGTTTTGGCACGGACGGCAAATGAAGCAACAATTTAACCATTTCCTGCACTTGCTTCTTGTCTGCTTTTCCGTAACCCACCACAGCCATTTTCACTTGCAAAGGGGTATACTCCGTGATCGGGATCCCGGCCTCTTCCGCAGCCAGCATCATCACGCCCCTTGCTTGTCCGACGGTAAATGCCGTCGTCACATTCCGGTTGAAATACAATTTTTCAATGGCCACGACGTCGGGCCGGTATTTGGAAAAAAGCAATGTACAAGCATCATAAATTTCCTTCAAACGCGCGGGAACCGGCATCCCGGCCGGCGTTTGGATACTGCCGTAATCGACATCTACCAGCCGGGTGCTCCCCTGTTTGTCAAGGATGCCGTATCCCACGATGGCGATCCCCGGATCTATGCCCATAATACGCATCTCAGTGGTTCCTCCCCAGAACAAAGCGAACATTTATTCTTAAACCATGACTAATTATATCACAAGTCTCCGTACAAATTGGCCAAGGATTTCCACCGCCGATTCCCTCCGGCAAAAAGCCCAATAAAAAAACGCTTCCCGAAGCGGTCAGCGTTTCTTCCATCCCAACATGTCAAAAATTTTTAATTCCCTTTTGGCCTGTTCTCTCACCTCTTTCGGCCATCTGCTTTCCCACTCTTCCCAGGTTCCTTGACCACTTTGTATCTCCAAAGCTTCTTGAATCGCCTTGTCTAGCACAAAGTTCCAATAGATCCTTCCCATCCAGAAAACCCCTGTTCCAAAAATGGCTTACAGTATATTTTATGGAATGATGACAAGACATGAACTTTGTTTCTTTTTATTTTCTCCAACGACCAACGTTTTATCAGCCCCCAAACCAACGGCCTCACACCTCCATAGGCGGGAAACCGTCTACTTCCTAGCCTCCGGCAAAAACGTGCGCGGCCGCCCTCCCGCACAAAAAAGAGACCATCGATTGGCAGATGGTCTCCTCCTAAACGGCCGTGTGCATATACACGGCTTCAATCCTGGATGTATTCAGCCAATTCCTCATCGTTCACTTCAAAATTGGCATAAACATTTTGCACATCATCATGATCTTCCAACGCATCAATGAGCGAAATCACGTTTTTGATGATGTCTCCGTGGATTTCTGTTTTGTTGGACGGGACAAAGGTGACTTCCGCCGTGGAAAAAGAAAACCCTTCTTTCTCCAACGCTTCTTTGACCGTTTCAAACTCTTCCGGTGCAGTGGTCACCTCATAGCTTTTCCCGGTGGATTCGATATCCTCGGCACCGCATTCCAAAACGGTCAGCATCAGTTCTTCTTCATCCAGATCGGTTTGATCCCGGTCAATCACCAGCAATCCTTTCCGTTCAAACATCCACGAAACACACCCGGACTCACCCAGGTTTCCGCCGTTTTTGGAAAAGATGTGGCGTAAATCGGCAGCGGTCCGGTTCCGGTTGTCCGTCAAAGCTTCCACCATGATGGCCGTTCCGCCCGGACCATAACCTTCATAAGTAATCGCTTCATAATTTTCGCCTGTTCCGCCGCCTGCGGCTTTTTTAATCGCACGTTCGATGTTTTCATTGGGCATGTTTTTGGCTTTGGCTTTGGCGATTGCAATCCGCAATTGGTGATTGTTCTCGGGATCTTTATCCCCGCTTCGGGCCGCCACATAAATCTCACGTGCCAGTTTGGCAAAAATTTTCCCTTTCAGCGCATCTTGACGCCCTTTGCGATGTTGAATATTTTTCCATTTGGAATGCCCTGCCATCCTCCATCACTCCCCTTGCAAATTACGATCCCCAATCCCGTAAATAACGGAAATCGATGCCGACCGTCCGTTCGCTCAATTTGATAATCACCGGCATCGTCCGTTTATACTGATTGCGGATGATCCGTTTACTCACCTGACGAATAAATGCATCATCAAACTGGAGGGCTTGCAATTGCTCCAGGGTATATTGCCGGTCAATCATGTAATACAAGAGCCGGTCAACGTCCAAATAGTTAAACCCGAGTTCGTCTTCGTCGGTTTGGTCTTCCCATAAATCAGCACTCGGCGGCTTGACGATGATCGGCTCCGGCACGCCCAGGTAAGCCGCCAGCTGGCGGACTTGGGTTTTGTACAAGTCCCCGAGCGGGTTGACGGCCGAGGCCGAATCTCCGTATTGGGTGCCGTAACCCAACAACAATTCCGTCCGGTTGCTTGTGCCGATCACCAGTGCTTCGTATTGAGCGGATAAGTCATATAAAATGGACATGCGTTCCCGGGCCATCTTATTGCCGCGCCGCAAAGGCGTCGCATCCGGAACGCGTTCAAAATACGCATCAATCTGCGGGGTGATATCAATGGTCAAGCTTTCCACACCGGTATCGTCAATAGCCAGTTGCGCATCTTCCAAACTCGCCGGACTGCTTGTCTTATACGGCATCCGCACGGCGATCACGTTTTCCGCGCCGAAAGCTTTGACACACAAATACAAGGACAAAGCAGAGTCGATTCCCCCCGACAAGCCGACAATGACTTTATCGAATCCAGCCTTGTTCACTTCTTCACGCAAAGCGGTTGTCAAGAGACGGGTCGCCACTTCTTCATCCAAGCGCAAAAAAGGCGCTTTTTCCAACATCTCATCAATCATTTGCATGATCAGCTTCCCCCTCCAGTCCGCTTTTGCCTGATGCGATTTAATTCACGAATGGTCAAGTCCAAATTTTCATCCCGCAACACGGGAAGTTGAAAACGGGCTTTCCGGATCTTGTCCAGATCCAAGTCAACAATCATGAGATCCTCTGTAAACAGTTCCGCTTGCGCTTCCACTTCCCCAAACGGATCCACCACTTGAGAACCGCCGAAGAAAGTGACTCCGTCCTCGGTTCCCACGCGATTGCAATAAATCATGTAACTTCCGTGGCAAACAGCGTTGTTTCTCAGCATCAAATCCCATGATTTTTGGGAACCCGGTACCGGGCTGCTGACATCCCGCACCGGGGCATTGGACAACACAATCATTACCTGCGCCCCGTCCTGAGCCAGCAGATAAGGGGCAGAGCTGTGCCAAACATCTTCACAAATCAACAAGCCGAATTGTCCAAACCGGGTCGGGAAGCTGCGAATCCATTCGCCTTTTCCAAAATAACGAGCTTCATCAAACATTCCGTATGTAGGCAAATACACTTTTCGATACAAATAATGCAAATTTCCGGCCGTCGCATAAATTGCAGAGTTATACAAAATATGTTCAGGGCTGTGCTCCACGAAACCAAACACCAGATCCATATCACCGGCGGATTGGATCAGCCCTTGTATTTCAGGACTAAAAGGATCTCTGGCCATTTCGTATGTCAGATCCAACAACTGGTATCCTGTCAGACTGAGTTCCGGAAAAATAAGAAGATCCACCTGTTCCTCCCGGGCCCGATGGATCATTTCCTCATGCAATTCCAGATTTAAATCCACTCGCCCCAAGCGTGGTCTGATTTGTGCAAGTCCTACTCTCATTCTTTTGCCTCCTCAAGCAAGAACAAGGCTTCGATAAAATCACTCTACATCATAACATAAGCGCGATCGGACTACCAATACAAGAATTCGGCAATTTGTTTTTTCCATTTCTTTCTATTGACTGCGATTTGTTTGAGGTATGGATAAGAAGCCTTGATTTCATATCCTCTTTTTCTTTCCACCAACCCGATCATTTCCCGAAAAAATTCATTTGGAAACAAAAATAAACAGGCCAGAATCTCTTTTTCCATGGCCTTTAAAGGGCGAACAGACTGGTAAGCCTGAAGAACCGTCGCCAATCCTTGATCCGGAAATTGGTTTGCAGCCAGGATTCGCATCGTCATTTGCCAGAGATCCCCCACTTGCGCATCATAATCCGCCGTTTCAAAGTCGATCAGCCACAATCTTCCCGCTTGGTCCATCATCCAATTATGACTCGCCAAATCGCGGTGGGCCAGCATGTGTTGCATCCGCTCATGTTCCACCCATTCCTGAAAGGGGATTTGCTCCAGCCGCTCCCAAGCTTTGATGCCGTCCAAATAAAAATCCGTTCCGGCTTCGCACAAAAGATCCCGCAACCGTTTGTCTTCGATTTGATCCATTCGTGTGAGGATTTGATAAAATTTTTGCAACCGCCTTTGCAACCGGTGAGTCAAAAGAAACGCCGCCCCTGACGGCGGCGGCGTTTTCAGATATCGGCCCGCCTGATGGAAAAACGCCAAAGTATGAATCATCCGGATGACTTCACTGACATTGTTATAATTGCATGTTTTTCCCTGAATAAACGGGGTAAGAATCCAACTTTCACCATCGGTTATCATCGGAAGCATCGACTGAAAGCCGCGCTCTCTCAGTTCACGATCCACTTGTATCAGCCAACTGGCTTTCAAGCCGTCAAAAGGCTTTGCAATCCACCACATAAAATCGGTCTCAATACACCAATTATTACGGTAAGGACTGATGCGCCGCACTGGTGTATGTAATAACTTTTGTATATGAAGTGGATGGGGTTGAATCATCGGCTCTCCCTCATTCTTTATCCAACACTTGAAGAACTTTCTTTCCATTCCCGGTATTCCATGGCGATATGGTTGCCATAGGCATCGGGATGGTTCATCGGGACAGGCGGCGGATAAAAAGGTTGCAAAGGCCATGCGCTGCTTATCATAAAGGGCTCTTGAAACACCGGAACCGGGAGCATCGGGGCAAAACCTTGCCAATAAGCAGGATAAGGGGCCGGCGCATCCAAATAGGAAAGATTCGGTTCAGCATCATAATACGACGAATCCGTCACAAACGAGGAAGAATCGTCCAACACCGTCGGCGACCACTCCGAAAATTCACCGACAGACGGCGGCTTGGGTAATTCTTCTGTCACAACACCGCTACTTTCGGCGGACTCCTTTTGGAAAGGCGGATCTTCTTCCTCTTGGATATGCGGTTCTTTCTGCTCCCCCTTGGGTAATTCCTTCACTTCCGACGGTCCGGCGGTTTCCCGGGTGTCCTGTCTGGAAACGGCCAGGGGAATTTTGCCGGTGGGAATCCGGATTTTCTCACCTCTTTGCAATTTCTCCGTATCCGCCAAATCCGAATTCCATTCTTGTAACCGTTCCAGCGGTATATTATACTTTTGAGCAATATCCCACAATGTCTCCCCTTCACGGGCAATATGGATTTTCATTGGACAACCCCCTTCATAAAGGCTGAATCAATATCATCCTATGCATGAACAAACACTTTCTTGCTTAAAGAAATAAGGCGTTTCATAAAAAGTCTTTTGCAATCACCAATAAGGAGGAGCCCGTCCATGTCCATTTGGTTGAAGTCCATCTATATCCTCACCTGGGGGTCCCTGTGTCTCATGCTGGCCGGTTTTGGATGGGCCATCCGCGAGATGGTAAAACCGCCTGAAAAAAAACAACCCCTGCCGGAAACGGCCTCCCTTTCTCTGGAACCGGGCAAAAAGCTTTTGCTAGGCCTCGGCGATTCCTTGACCCGCGGAGTCGGCGACCACAGCGGACAAGGTTACTTCGGGATCATCCAAAAAAAGTGGCAACACCATTTTCCCCGTTCCCAATCCATCAATTTAAGCGTCCGGGGACAAACTTCCCAACATTTGCGGGATCAATTAAAAAGAGCACACATCCGGGAATTTGTCAAAGAAGCGGATGCGCTGGTGATCACCATCGGCGGCAATGATTTGTTCCACGGAAGCGAAGACTTGGAAAAAACCGACCCCCAAGCCATTTCGAAAAGGGAAAACCGTTTCCGGAAAAATCTCGTGTCCATCTTGTCAGACATTCAGCAGTTGAATCCGGACGGTTCCGTTTATCTTCTCAGCCTCTACAATCCGTTTGCCGATTTAAAAGGGAATGAACTGACATCCAAAATCGTGGCAGATTGGAATGATACCCTGACGGCCACCGCCCAATCTTTTCCGCAAGTCACTGTCATTCCGGTGTATGATTTGTTCTGGAAACATCCTGAAACGTATCTTTACAGCGATCATTTCCATCCAAACCAACAAGGATACAGACAAATTGCCGATCGGTTGTGGCAAGTGATGACCCTTGAATCCCCGGAGGTGGGAAAATCCCATGCAGAACAAGCTGACTCATGAGACGGTGCTGTCGATCCAAGGATTGGGCAAAATCATCCGCGGCCGGCACATTGTCCAAAATCTTTCCTTTGAAGTCCGTGCGGGAGAAATATTCGGTTTTTTAGGCCCGAACGGCGCCGGAAAAACCACAACCATCCGTATGCTGGTCGGACTCGTCCGCCCGAGTGAAGGAAGCATCCACATTGCCGGCCACGACCTGAAAAAATCGTTTACCAAAGCCATTTCCCATGTCGGGTGTATCGTGGAAAATCCCGAATTGTACCCATCTTTAACCGGGTATGAGAATCTGGAATTTTTCGCGCGCATGGCCGGCCTTCCAAAAAAACGGATTGATGAAGTGATCGAACAAGTGCGGCTTTCCGGACGGATTCACGATCCGGTCAAAACCTACTCGCTGGGAATGAAACAACGGCTGGGGATTGCCCAGGCTTTGTTAAACCGGCCAAAGCTGTTAATTCTGGATGAGCCGACCAACGGGCTCGACCCGTCCGGCATTCACGACTTGCGGTCTTTCATCCGGCGGCTCGCCCATGAAGAAGGAATCGGCGTATTTCTTTCCAGCCACATTTTGCATGAAATCCAAGCCCTCTGTGACCGGGTGGCCATTATCCAAAACGGACAATTCATTTACACCGGTCCGGTCCATCCCCCCGCCGGCGACCTTGAACGGGTGGAGTGGAAAGTGACCCCTTGTGACCTAGGGATGCATTGTTTGAAACAACTTCCCTATGTTACAAACATCGAGAAAAAACCCGGTCCCCGTTTGTCGGTGGAGATGCCTGCCGGGAAAATCAGCGAAACCAACCAATATTTATTAAACCACCAGATTCAAGTGTGGGAAATCACGCCCCGAAAACAAACATTGGAGGATCTTTACATGAACCTGACAAAGGGGGATGCCTCTTGAACCGTTTGATTTACAATGAAGTCGTGAAAATGATAAAAAACAAACGGATTTTGGTGATTTTGCTGATTTTGCTTATTTTAATCCCTCTTTTCACTTACGCGCAATACCGAAATACAGCGGAACAGATCAAACAATCGGGAACCGACGACTGGCGCTTGTTATTACAACAACAAATCGTGGATCAGCAAAACCGCCTGGCATCCAGCAGAATTCCGGAAGAGTGGAAAACATGGGCCAAAATCAATATTGAACAGCAACAATATTATTTGGAACACAACATCAATCCGGCAGCTCCGGGTGCCCCCACATTCCTCAGAAAATTCATCGAACAGTCCTCTTCCCTGTTCCTGCCGTTATTGGTGGTCGTATTGGCTTCTGACATCGTTTCCGGGGAATATGTGCGGGGAACCATCAAACTGCTTTTAACCCGGCCGGTTCCGCGGTGGAAAATTTTACTCAGCAAATATATTGCTCTGTTACTGGGGATTTCGCTTTTGTTATTGCTGACGGCGGTCATCGGATACGTCATCTCCGGCATCGCCTTTGGCTACCGGGGATGGTCCCTGCCGGTTTTAACCGGTTTTCAAATCCAGGGGGATCAGCTGCTGACCGAACATGTCCGTCTCATTCCGCAATGGAAATACATTTTTATGGCTTTCGGGCTCGTTTGGTTTTCCAGCATCGTGGTTGGCACCCTATCTTTTATGGTCTCCGTTTTGGTAAGAAGTACAGCGGCCGGCATCGGCATTTTGTTGGCCGGCATCATCTCCGGCAACCTGCTGATGCAAATGGCTCCGTCGTGGAATATCCTCAAATACTTCGCATTCACGCATTTAAGCCTGACGGATTATTTGGCCGGAAAACCGATGATGATGGAAGACATGAGTTTCCCCTTTTCCCTGTTCATTTTAAGCATCTGGGCTTTGGCCGCTTTGTTCATCTCATGGATCACCTTTGTGCAAAAAGACATTTTGTCTTGAAAAAGCAAAGCCATGCTCAAAAGAGCATGGCTTTGCTTATGTCCGGCATTGATTGAGCAGGGGATATTATCCCACGACTCCGAATTTTTTGTTTTCGTAGACGGGAACCCCTTCCTGGCGGGCATATTGCGCAAACGCTTCTTTTAGTTCTTTCGTCACCTTTCCGGGAACCCCTTCCCCAATGGTTCGTCCGTCCACTTCCACAACCCCGATGACTTCGGCAGCCGTTCCGGTCAGGAACACTTCATCCGCCACATACACATCATGTCTTGTAAACGGCTGTTCTTTGACCTCATACCCTTTTTGCCGGGCCAAATCCATAATGGTGGCACGGGTGATCCCTTCAAGCGCCCCGATATAACTGGGCGGTGTATATAAAACGTTGTTTTTGACGATGAAAATGTTGTCTCCGGATCCTTCCGCGACATACCCTTCAGAATTCAACATCAAAGCTTCGGAAACCCCGGCCAAATTGGCCTCGATTTTCACCAGAATGTTATTGAGGTAATTGAGCGATTTGATCTTGGGATCCAGGGCATCGGGAATGTTTCGCCTCGTGGGAACAGTGATGATGGAAATTCCCTGTTCATAATATTCATTGGGAAATAACCGGACCTGATCGGCGATAATGATGACGCTCGATTGGGAGCATTTATTCGGATCCAGCCCCAAATCCCCCACTCCCCGTGACACCACCAAACGGATATAAGCATCCCGGAGCTGGTTCCGGCGCACGGTGTCACAAACCAAGCGGCTCATTTCTTCCTTCGAATATGGAATCGTCAACAAAATGGATTTGGCTGAATCATATAAACGGTCAATATGTTCTTTCAACTTAAAAACTTTTCCGTCATAAGCGCGGATCCCCTCAAAAACACCATCACCATACAAAAAACCGTGATCAAAAACGGAAATGAATGCTTCTTCTTTTCGTTTGTATTCCCCATTCATGAAAATCCATCGTTCAGTCCCCGTCAAAATAAACACTCCTTATGGAATGGATGTTATGATAAAAAGCCCCTCAGAGGCAAATTCCAATCCTTGAGAATCAGAACCTGCCGCTGGAGGCTTTTATCCCCACGGTGTACACCGGTTGGTGTTGGTGCCGCTCGGTCCAGACTTCTTCAACCGAAGAACGGAACCCTAGGCACCCTTCTGATTAAACTGAAAATTCATTATCGATAAATTTTTAATCATTATACCCTGCCGGTTTACAGATGTCAAACAATTTCTCAACTTCTCTTGTGGATCGCTAATGTTTTTCCGACTCCCTTGAAAAAACAAGGGAACGACCCCAGAACACGAACTTGGCATCCCAACGCTTCAATCTCTTTGATGGCTCCCTGCATCAAGACATGTTCAACCGGCAACTCGGCATCGATCCAGAAGAAGTAATTTCCCAGCCCCGTTTTGGTCGGCCTGGACTCAATATGCGTCAAATTCACTTTGCGCCAGGAAAAAGCCGCCAACACTTGATACAGCGCCCCCGGATAGTCGGAAGGCAAGATGACCTGCAAGCTGGTTTTGCGGGTGTCGGAATCCGGGAACGAAGAGGATTCTTCACGGCTGACAACAAAAAAGCGGGTAAAATTGTTCGGATGATCTTCTGCATGTTCCTGTATGATTTGCAACCCGTACTCTCGGGCGGCAGCTTCCGGACCGACGGCAAGCCACGGTTCCCCGGGATGCCCCGCAACCATTTCCGCCGCTTGCGCCGTGCTTTCCATCATCTTGTACCCGGCACAAGGATACCGTTTTCTGAGGGTCAACTCGCATTGGGCGATTCCCTGCGGATGGGAATAGATGCGCTTGATCTCATGCGGATCCCGGTTGATGACAGACGGATGCCCCATGATACACTGGGTGATCGGATAAACCAATTCAGCGCAAACCGGCAGATCCACATGGTGAATCAGCCAATCCAGTGTGGAATTCACCGATCCTTCAATGGTATTTTCAATCGGAACGACAGCCCACCGGGCTTCTTTTTCTTGAGCGGCCTTCAGGCAATCGGGAATCGAAGCATAAGGCATGAATTGAATGTCTTTTTCATGCGCGAACAAAGCTTTTGCAGCCATATAACTAAACGTTCCGACAGGTCCAAGATAGGCAACACGTTTATCCATGCACAAACTCCTTATATTTTTCAAATGAATTTACTATGTTTTTCTTTGGCTGTCAACTCCACTGCCGCCCCTTGACCAGCCGGAAACATCTTTTCCATCCGGACTGGCACATTCAGATCATAAAACAACCGGCGGAAAAACCGTTCCAGCTCCATCCAGTCATTCACGAAAGCCACCATGGTCGGTCCCGCCCCGCTTAAAGCAATCCCATAAGCACCGTGGGAAGTTGCTTGGTCTAAACTTTCTTTCAAACCGGGAATCAACGTTTCACGGTAGGGCTGATGAAAAGCATCCTGCATGGCCGTTTTCAGCAAGTCCCACTGCTTCAAAAACAGAGCCGCCACCAGCAAATTGGCCCGGCTGCTTGCCAACACCGCATCATCCCGGGGATATTGATCCGGCAGCGCCCGGCGGGCCGTTTGGGTCAACAGGGATTGTTCCGGAATGATCGTCATCACGGGCATATCCGGTGGTTCGCATGCCACCGCCTCCACCCGCCGGCCATCCCAGGAGGCAATCACCACCCCTCCGAAAAGGGAAGCCCCGACATTATCCGGATGCCCTTCCAACAGCGTGGCCCTTCTCAACAATTCTTTGCGGCTCCAGTTCATGCCTAGCAGATGATCGGCCGCCATGAGGCCGGCCACAATCGCCGCTGCACTGCTTCCCAAACCTCTGGCCACCGGAATGTCATTTTCAATATGCAACTTAAAAGTCGGAAGAAAGACGCCCTGTTCCCGGGAGACATCCCGGATGACACGGACAATCAGGTTATCCTCATCCCGGGAAACTTGACCGGCATGCTTTCCCCCGACTGTGATCTCCCAACAGGGTGACGGTTCAAAATAAAGCGTCAGATAACAATTCAGAGCCATCCCGATCGAATCAAATCCCGGACCCAGATTGGCCGAGCTGCCCGGAACTTTCACCCTAAACGGAGAGAAACTCATGACGGAAAACTCCCTGATTTTTGTTTTTTTCAAACAGACAATCCAAAATCGCTTCCTTTTCACAAGCGATGACTCGCGGCTTTACTTGAACCGTGTCCAAGGCGGTGTGCGGATCCTTGAGGCCGTTTCCCGTCAACACGCACACCACTGTTTTTTGTTTCCCTTTTCCCGAACGGAGCATTTTCATCACGCCGGCCACGGAAGCGGCAGATGCCGGTTCACAAAACACTCCTTCTTTTTTGGCGATCTCTTGATAGGCAAACAACATTTCACGGTCTGTAACGGCCGAAATCAACCCTTTGGATTCATCCGCAGCTTGAACCGCCTGTTTCCAGCTGGCCGGATTTCCGATCCGGATTGCGGTCGCCACCGTTTCCGGCTCGGCAACCGGTTCCCCTCGGACAATGGCGGCTGCCCCTTCTGCTTCAAATCCCCACATTTGCGGGAGGTTTTGGATGATTCCTTTTTGGTGATACTCTTTGAATCCTTTCCAATACGCCGTGATATTGCCGGCATTTCCGACCGGAATCGCCAACACATCCGGGGCTTTCCCCAACTGTTCCGCAATTTCAAATGCCGCGGTTTTTTGTCCTTCGATCCGGTACGGATTGACCGAATTAACCAAGGTGACGGGGTGGGTTTCCGTGATGTCACGCACCACTTTCAGCGCTTGGTCAAAATTTCCTTTCACGGACAAAACCGTGGCCCCGTACATGACCGCCTGCGATAGCTTGCCCATGGCCACATGCCCGTCCGGCACCACTACAAAACATTGAATGCCCATTTTGGCGGCATAGGCTGCTGCCGATGCGGCCGTGTTTCCCGTCGATGCACAAATCACAGCCCTGCTTCCCTCTTCTTTTGCTTTGGCAATGGCCAAAACCATGCCACGGTCTTTGAAGGAACCGGTCGGGTTTGCGCCTTCAAATTTCAAATACAACCGGACTCCCCATTCCTTGGATAATGTTTCAGCATAATAAAGCGGGGTCTCTCCTTCGTACAAAGTCAACTTTGGCGTCTCCGGGTTGATCGGCAGATCCTCTCTGTACTTTTCCAAAATTCCTGTTCTCATCTTTGCTCCTCTCCTCACTCACTTTTTACTCGCCGGATCCGACAACGGCGGCCCGCCGCACACCATCCAAACGGGAAAGCCCGTGCAAAACGGTTTGGATATCGGCTTCCATCTGCGTGGTATCCACGGACATCGACACCGTGGCTTCCCCTTGCAAGGGAATGGTCTGGTTGATGGTCAGGACACTGGTGTTCATACCGGCCATATATTGGAGCACTTGGGACAAAACCCCTGCCCGGTGTTCCAGCGTCAAGGCAATGGTGACAATCTTTTCTTTCACCATCGCGTTAAACGGAAAAACACCGTTTTTATATTTGTAGAACGAACTGCGGCTCAATCCCACTTTTTCCACTGCTTCCTGCACCTTGGTCACTTCTTTGGTTTCAAGCAATTTTTTCACTTCCAATGTTTTCTGGATGGCTTCAGGAAGCATATCCACACGAACCAATGCGAATATATCTTCTGACATACCCAACTGTCCTCCATTAAAAAACAAATGTTTTCTATATACGGACATTTTAATCTTTGAGAACGTTTTCAAGCAAGCTTTTTTCATATATTTTTTCGTGTTATGATAAAATCTGCGATCATTTGCAATCAAAAGGAGCGATTTGTCAATGATTTCAGTACTGTTTGTCTGCCTGGGCAACATTTGCCGTTCCCCCATGGCCGAGGCCGTGTTCCGCCATCTGGTCAAAGAAGAAGGGCTGGATCAGGAAATCCAAACAGACTCAGCCGGCACCGGGGACTGGCATACCGGAGAACCCCCTCACCGTGGAACGCAAAAAAAATTAACCGAAGCCGGGATCTCCTTTGAAGGCATCTCAGCTCGTCAAGTAAAGCGGGACGACTTTTCCGCTTTCACCTATATCATCGGCATGGATAACCATAACGTGCGCGATTTGAAGCGTTTGGCTCCGGACCCGGATCACAAAATTTACCGGTTTGTCGACTTTATTCCCGGGACTTCTTACACCGAAGTGCCCGATCCGTGGTACACCGGCAATTTTCAAGAAACCTATGATTTAGTCAGCGAAGGATGTAAAAATTTACTTAATTTCATCAAAAAGGAACATAACCTTCACTAAATTTTCGGGAAACTGTCCGGTTTCCCTTTCATATTCCATCCAATCCTGCTTATACTAAATAGAGCAAGGTGGTGATGAAATGCAACAACTCTGGAAAACAAAAATTTTCTCCATCCTCTTACTCGTTTGTTTTTCAGTAGGCTTTTCATTTCCGGTTGAACATTCTTTGACATTAACCCCGAACCAGTCCCAGCCCTCATCCTGGACCGATTGGTTTCACCTTGAAAAAGGAACCATGACCATGGAAATACAAAATGACGGCCCTTCTCCGATCTATTTCTATGTATTTACCTACTGTGACCATTTGGAATGTCCGACCATCGCCGAGGGAGAGGTCCCGCCGGGCACAAAGAAAATACAAAAGATTGCGCATGATGAAGGTAAATTCATGTTCAAACTGGATCAGACCTCGGACGAAAACGCCCGTCCTTCCCATGCCACCGGGATCATCCGCCAATAAAAAAGCAACCGGATCACCGGTTGCTTTTTTAATAATCCACGGCATCATTCAATTCAAATTCCATGTCCCCGATCCGTACCGTATCTCCATCTTTTGCCCCGCGTTTGCGGAGCGCTTCTTCCACTCCCATATTCCGGATGATTTTTGCAAAGCGCATGATGCTGTCATGATAGGAAAAGTTCGTCCGCTGAACCAACGCTTGGATCCGCTCCCCTTCCACCACGTAAACTTCATTTTCTTTGCGAATGGTAAATGCCGGTTCATCCTCTTCTTTGTTCCGGTAGACCTTCCTCTGTGCAGGCAGTTCCATCGATTTCCCGTAAGCCGGCATCTCTTTTTCCACTTTCTCCAACAGCTGAACAACCGCATAAATCAACTCTTTGACTCCTTCGCCGGTCGCTGCGGAAATCGGATAAACCGGCACTTCTTCTCCCACTTGCTCTTTAAACAATGCAAGGTTTTCTTCGGCATCCGGCAAATCCATTTTGTTAGCCGCCACAATTTGCGGGCGCTTCTCCAATTCCTGGCGATATTGCTTCAACTCTTCATTGATCTGCAAATAATCCTGATAAGGATCCCGTCCTTCGGAGCCTGCCATGTCAATGACATGGACGATCACCCGGGTCCGTTCAACATGGCGCAAAAATTGATGCCCCAAGCCGACTCCCTGATGGGCGCCTTCAATCAATCCGGGAAGGTCCGCCATCACAAAGCTGCGTCCGCTTTCGACATGAACCACTCCCAGGTTGGGAACCAACGTCGTGAAGTGGTAGGCGGCCACTTTGGGTTTGGCTGCAGAAACAACAGATAACAAAGTTGATTTTCCAACGCTCGGATACCCGACAAGGCCGACATCCGCCAATAATTTCAATTCAAGCTCAATCCAACGTTCTTCACCCGGTTCCCCGTTTTCTGCAATTTGCGGCGCCGGATTGACGGGGGTGGCAAACCGGATGTTTCCGCGGCCGCCACGGCCTCCACGGGCAACGACTGCTTTCTGGCCGCTTTCCGTCAGATCCGCAATCAATTCACCGGTATCGGCATCACGAACCACCGTTCCCGGAGGAACTTTCACCACCAAATCTTCTGCATTGGCACCGTGTTGTGATTTGGAACGCCCGTTTTCTCCCCGTTTGGCCTTAAAATGCTTTTGGTACCGAAAGTCCATCAACGTCCGCAAGCCTTCATCCACGATAAAAACGACATCTCCGCCACGGCCTCCGTCTCCGCCTGCCGGCCCGCCTTTGGGTACATACTTTTCCCGGCGGAATGCCACCATGCCGTTTCCACCATCCCCGCCTTTTACATAAACCTTGACCTTATCCACAAACATTGCTTCGTCACCTTCCCAGTCCATTCGGCTTCAGTTGATATGTCAACACGAATGCATTCTCCAGGTTTTGGATCGCGATCGATGGTTCCACCGTTTTCAGACGTTCTTCCAATAACGGCAACCATTTTCCGGAACAAAGGGAAGCCTCGTTTGACCGGACCCCGACCCGCACCTGGTTTTCCTCTTTTTCCAAAGAAAAAGAGACCCCGGTATACGCATCCGTTTGTTGATGCCTGTTTTCGATCATCGTCATCAACTGCTGCCAAATTTTTAAAAATTTCTTTTCTTCTTCCACCGATTCAAACCGGAACTGATCCGAAACATCCAAAGACAGCTCCCACTCTTTCAGACGATGGCGAATGTCAAGCAAAGCAACCGCCAGCGGAGCATAAGACAGATTCGAGATGATGCGCTCGTTTTGGGCTTGTTTCACCAGCCGGTTGAAGTAATCTTTCATGGCCTCTTCTTTTTTCATCATCAAATATCCCATCAAAACCTGAATATGATTCATCCATTCATGCCGCAAATCGGACAACATTTTCTTGATCCGGCCGGCTTCCCGGATTTCATTTTGGTGTTGCCAATAAAAGATCCCTCCCAAAAGAGCACACCATGAAGCGAGGAAAAAGAAAACATCCCCCGATTTTCCAAACGGATGCACAAGCCACCCGGTCATCACCAACATCAACGGAACAAACGGCTTACTGAGCATAAACCCCCGCTTCAAAATAAACCTCTCCCATCTTATGTATATCCGAAATTTTGCTTTGCCATTTATTGTACAAGATTGCCCCTGAAAGAAAAACCCATAAATAAAAGGTAAGCACTTGCCCGACGACGAACAATGCTTACCTTTCATTGGAATGCTATTTGAAATTCAATCTTACGCACGTGCAGCGGCTGCTTCTTTTTCTGCAACCGGAATGATGCTGACGCGTTTTTTGTTGCGTCCCATACGCTCGAAACGTACGATTCCGTCAGCTTTCGCAAACAAGGTGTCGTCTCCGCCACGGCCGACATTCAAACCCGGGTAAATTTTGGTTCCGCGTTGACGAACCAAAATATTTCCAGCCAATACGAATTGGCCGTCTCCGCGTTTTACACCCAGACGTTTGGAAATGCTGTCCCGACCGTTTTTTGTGGAACCCACACCTTTTTTCGAAGCAAAGCATTGCAGGTTAAGTTTCAGCATCATGTCCACCTCTTTCTGTTCATTATGATTTCCAATCACTTATTCTAACATAAGAAGAATAGGCTTCTGCCACGTTTTCGAGTGAGACGACCATCGCTTCCAGCAACAAGCCGATTTTTTCACGAGTATCAGGATCTTTCACCTGATCCGGCAAAAAACAATCAATTTTCCCGTCTCCATCATCATCACGATGAACCTGGACACCAAACATTTGTTCAATGGCATTCACCATGCCGATGGAAATGCCGGAAACAGCGGCACACACAATATCTTTTCCATACTCGCCATAATCGGCATGCCCGGTAATCAACACCCGTTTCACACGGTTTTGGCCGTCACGCTTCACCCGAACCTGGATCATTGGGCTTCAATGCCGCTGATGACCACTTTGGTAAACGGCTGACGATGCCCTTTTTTCCGTTTGTAATTCTTTTTCGGTTTATATTTAAACACGGTGATTTTTTTTCCTTTTCCATGTTTCAATACTTTACCGGTTACTTTTGCACCTTCCACCAGAGGGGTTCCCACTTTGACTTGTTCACCGTCATTCACCAGCAAAACTTTATCAAAGGTGACGGTTTCCCCTTCTTGTGCATCCAGTTTTTCAATGTAGAGAACACTGTCTTTCTCCACGCGATATTGTTTGCCACCTGTTTCGATTACAGCGTACATTTCCAATCCTCCTCTTAAATAGAGACTCGCCACCAGCAGGAAAGGCATCAAGCCTTTTGGAATCCTGTTGTGAGCGGTGATAACAACAACGCTTATCTTAGCACATTCCAATGGAAATTGTCAAAGTGTTTTCGCTTCCAACTCCACCCAATTTCATGACGCAAACCATTCCTTGATGGTTGTTTTGCCGTACGGACAAGACATGTAAGCATCGAGCAGCCATTCTTCGGGCAAAATACTTACCAGTTCCCCGTTTTGATCCACAATCTCCAAAACATGGTATTTTTCTTTACAGAGCTTTAAAATCACCTCATTCAAACGGGTGTCGGGTTTCATGCGCAACTTTTTGACCGGGCGGGACAGATCGGGATGATGACGCCGAAAGAGAAGAAAACGGACAAAATGGATATTTTTCTGCCTGAACATCCGCAAATTGGAATAAAACAAAAAGATGCCGAGGATCAGCAAGTGAACCAAAATCCCCCCGGGTGACCAAAAAAGGGCCAGCACGCACAATGCCAGCGACCCGGCCATTCCCGTCCACAGTGTAAAGTGAAGGCAAAACCGGTACGGGAAAAAATAACTGAGCGCCGAAAGAAAAACACGCCCCCCGTCCAAAGGATAGACAGGCAACAGGTTAAACCCGGCGATCATGAGATTCCCTTGGATAAAATATTCTGTCCACTCCTTTGTCCACCATCCTTGCCGGAAGAAAAACAAACTGATGAGGATCATCAGGATATGTTGAAACGGTCCGGCCAAAGCGACGGTCATCTCTTCCCGGGACGGCACCGTTCCCCATTCATCGGTTTTCACCACACCGCCAAACGGCAACAGCTCAATGGAATCCACCCTCCAGCCGAATGCACCGGCAGCGGCGGCATGGCCCAATTCATGAATCAACACCAGCACAAACAAAGTGATGATCTCAATAAAATAGCCTGTCCATACCGCTGAACAGACAATGAGCCAAAACAAAGGATGAATTCGAACGGGCACCGGAACCATCCGCTTAATCAAACGGAATCACGCTCACCGGATTGATGAATGCTTTATTTTTCCGGATGGCAAAATAGAAAAAGGATTGATTCTCCATCTTTTTGACCGTACCAATCTCTTTTCCTTTTTGAACCCAGTCTTTTTCTTTTACTTTCATATCTTCCAACCAGCCGTACCATGTTTCGGTCCCGTTGGCATGCTGAATAATGATGGTGTTGCCAAGTCCTTCTTTATACCCTGTAAATTGAACCCTTCCCTCTCCCGCAGCCACCACTTTGGCCGACTCCGGGGTGACGAGAACCACTCCTTTTCGTTTCTCATCAAACGGCAAGGCTATTTTCCCCGCCACCGGGGCAGTCCACTGCTCCTCTTTTTTTTCTTGATGGTTCCCCGAAAAGGCAGGCAACAACGCCGGGGATCCGGCGGCATATTTTTGATACCAGTCCAACACGGTTGCGAATTGAAATTCCTCTGTGAGCGACCGGGATATCCAATGTTTCACAGGAGCGGTCCGGGCAGACGGCAACGAATAAACCGCGGCGGTTGCCAAAAACAAAATCATCACAATGATCCACTGATTCAAAAATGATTGGAGCGGTTTGCGTTTGGCTTTGTTTTCCTCCGGCTGTTTCACGGATGCCTGATACCACGGGACCGAACCGGATTCCAAGCGGTTTCCGGCAAGATTCCGTTCTCTGATCTTATTCATCTGACGCCATTGTTGCTCCCGTCTTTTTCGAATTTGCCGAACCCACTCATGTTCACTGGCCATAGGTTATCACCCGTTTGTCCATTTTTCATCAATATATGTCCAACCCATCCGGAATATGAAAAAAGCAGACCGTCCCGGCCTGCTTCGTTTGTCGCATCAAGCAAATCCCAACCATTTTTTCATTTTGGTGAACACGCCGGCTTCTTTTTCCAAAACCATGAGGGGAACCATTTCCCCCTGAATCCGGCGCGCGATATTCCGGTATGCTTTTCCGGCTGGATTCCGATGGTCATAAACGATCGGTTCGCCCGTGTGCCCGGCCCGGATCACCTGCTCATCATCGGGAACCACCCCCAGAAGATCCACGGCCAGGACCGCCACGACTTCATCAACATCCATCATGCTTCCGTCTCTGGCCATTTGCTTGCGCAACCGGTTTACCACCAATTTCGGTGCCGCCACTTCCTCTTTTTCCAATAAACCGATCACCCGGTCCGCATCCCGGATGGCCGCATTTTCGGGTGTGGTGACGACAATTGCCGCATCCGCACCGGATACGGCGTTTTTAAAACCGACATCAATGCCCGCCGGGCAGTCAATGAACACATAATCAAATTGCTCTTTTAATTCGGCAATCAACCAACGCATTTGTTTTCTGGAAACGGCGGTTTTATCCCGCGTTTGGGCGGCCGGCATCAAATAAAGCTCATCACAACGCTTATCCTTGATCAAAGCCTGTTCAATCCGGCATTTCTTCTCCAACACGTCAATCAGGTCATAAATGATCCGGTTCTCCAATCCCATCAATACATCCAGATTTCGAAGACCAATATCTGCATCGACCAAACACACTTTTTTCCCGGACAAAGCAAGGGCGGTTCCAATATTGACCGAAGTCGTCGATTTCCCCACGCCCCCTTTGCCCGAGGTTACAAGAACACTCTCTCCCAATGCTCACCCTCCAAACCATCTGTCATCTATAAAAAACGCCGTCTGTTTGTTTTCCACTCGAATTCCGGACGCAACTGCCCCAGAAGATGAATTTTCTCCACAGCAATTTGATGATCCGACAAATAAGCAAAACGCATTCCCACTTCGGCCTCGTCCCAACGATCCGGCGGGCGGGAAATCACATCTGCAATGCGAAGCTGTGTGGGACGCAAAACCGATGCGACGATGATGGCATTTTCATCTCCCTCACATCCGGCATGGGCCAGCCCCCTCAACGCCCCCAATACATAAATGCTTCCCGTGCATTGAATCGTTCCGCCCGGATTCACATCCCCCAGAAAAAGGAGATTTCCGCTATGTACCAACACTTGACCGGAACGCACCGTCCCCGATTTGACTTCAATCTCATCTTCTTCCCTTTGCAGATAATGCTTTCCTTCCGACTGGAATTCGTGAATAATCAAGTTCTTTCGCTTGGAGAACAATGCGCGTATCGACTTTTCTTCCGTCCGGGTAATCTGCCGCTCCCCCAGTTTGATGATGACTTTCATGTCAGGACCATCCCAAATATTTGCGGCTTGCGTGTTTTCCAGCTTATGTTTTAACTCTTCCAATACAGCTGAAAAGGGACGCGAATCATCGAGATAGAAGAGAAGGCCGTCTTTGGTGCCTTTGATCGTTACGCCCGGTTTTAACACTTTACCCATCTTGACGTCACCCGCCTCACTATTGATTTCGCTTTCTCCCTTTATTTTCCTTCCATCCGTGTCGCGCTTTAAAGGCTTAACGCAAAATCGTGTCAAAGATAATGGAGCGATTTCGTTTTTTCTGATAGATCCAGCGGATCGGCTGATGAATGAGATAGGCCAGCAACAAATTCAACAGGATGGACGGAACGATATGGAGCCAAAAGGCATAAGAAAAATCCATCTTTGCAAAACCAAACAACCAATACCATCCATAGAGGATGATAAAATATGCGGATTGCCCCAAAAAGAAGGTGATCCCTGCGATCCATTGATACAACGAGAAAGCGCCGGATAACAGATAAGTGCCGTATGCGACAAGAGGGAACGTGAACGCTTTGATCCCGATGGCCGGCCCGTAAACAATATCATGGAACAATCCGAAGATAAAACTGATCAATAATACATAACGGCGCGGCAAATAGAAAGAAATAGAAATCAAACCACTTACCACCAATGCCGGAATCATGACAAAAGTGCTCCCCCAAGATTGAGGGAGCAATAACTGCAATTTGGATCCTTCCAATATAAATAGGAAGGAGAGAAAAGCGACGAAGTATTTTTTCATCGATTTTCCCCTCCTGTTCCCGGTATGTTTTTATTTCTGAAGCTGATTTAATTGTAATTTCTCCGGATCTTTCACCACCATGACAAAATCCAGATTCTCAAACGATGCGGACGGTTTGACGTAAACCACCTGTTCAACTTTTCCTTCACTCATTTTCACATCGTCGACGGTACCGATCAAAATCCCCCCCGGATAAACATCCGATAACCGGGAAGTCACCACCATTTGTCCTTTCTTCGGCCGGGCGGTGACGGAGACTTTATTTAAAATCAAACATTTTTTCCGGGGATCATACCCCTCGACAATTCCCAACACTTCCTCCGAACCGGTCTGAATCACCGCTGCAATCCCGGGGCCTCCTTCGGAATCCGTCAACAGCTGAATTTCGGACATGTACTTTGTCACATTTTCCACCCGTCCGATCAATCCCTCGGAAGTGATGACCGGCATTTTGGGCTCGACACCGTCTTCCGAGCCCCGGTTAATCACCAGCCGGTTATTCCAACGGTCCGGATTGCGGTAAGCCACCCGGGCCGTAATGGTATCCATCGGATGCTCTTTTTTGTAGCCGAGAAGCTTTTTCAGCTCCTCATTTTCCTTTTCCAGGTTTTGCGCTTGAACTTTCAATTTCATCATGGCGGTTTCGGGGCTTTCTTCTTCATTTCCCGCCGCAAGAAGGGGTTGGACAGGGAGATGAATCAAGGATTGGATCCATCCGAAGCCGTTGATGAACCAGCTTTCCGGTGCCGTAAGCGTTCCCCTTTCCCCCCGTGTCACATTGACAGTCAGAAAGATCGCAACAACAAGGGCCATCACAATTAGAAACCGATTGGTACTGCGCCTCATCCATTTCACAACCCTTTAATAAAAACGTTTCCGAAACGACTCCAGATAACCGGATTGATTTTTCGGATTCAATTTATCAAGATGCTCCAAAGAAGCACCCGTCCCAATCGCCACGCAATCCAGCGGGTTTTCCGCGATCATCACGGGCATGTGGGTCTCCTGATGCAAACATTCATCGATATTGCGAAGCAAAGCCCCTCCCCCGGTTAACGTAATCCCGCGTTCCAAAATATCGGCCGCAAGCTCCGGCGGGGTTTCTTCCAAAGTCAATTTCACGGCATTGATAATCTCTCTGACCGTTTCGGACAAGGCTTCCGCAATTTCTCTCGAAGTGATGGAAATTTTTCTGGGAAGACCGGTGAGCAAATCCCTTCCTTTGATTTCCCGTTCTTCCTTGCCGGAATCATCATCGGTCGGAATCGCCGAGCCAATCTCCAATTTCAGCATTTCCGCCGTCCGCTCGCCAATCAATAAGTTATGCTTCCGGCGGATATATTGGATGATCGCTTCATCCATTTTGTCGCCGGCCACCCGCAACGACTGGCACGTCACGATTCCCCCGAGGGAAATGACCGCCACTTCGGTGGTGCCGCCGCCGATATCCACCACCATGCTCCCGGTCGGCTCCCATACGGGCAGACCGGCCCCGATGGCCGCCGCAAAGGGTTCTTCAATCGTGTAAGCCTCTTTGGCTCCGGCCCGCGTCGATGCTTGTTCCACCGCCCGCTTTTCAACGGGGGTCACCCCTGACGGAATGCAGACCATCACATTCGGCTTACGGGGAATGATCATCTTTTGATCCATCGCTTTTTTGATAAAATACTCCATCATGGTTGCCGTGGTGGTGTAATCCGCAATCACACCATCTTTCATCGGGCGGATCGCAACAATGTTACCGGGGGTGCGCCCGATCATGAGTTTGGCTGCATTTCCCACCGCTTTGATTTCTCCGGTTCCCGATTCCATGGCCACCACGGACGGCTCCCGGACCACGATTCCTTCCCCTTTGACATATACCAAGGTGTTGGCCGTCCCCAAATCAATTCCCAAATCTTTGACAAAACCGCCAAACATAAAATTCCTCCTCCCCATGATACCTGATCTGATTCATCGCCGGTCATTCCTCCGGAATCATGCCGTGCTCACGCATGCTCATATACAATTGATCCCCGATAATCAGGTGATCCAGAATTTCAATCCCCATTAATTTCCCAGCTTCCACCAACCTCTCCGTCACTTCGAGATCTTCCGGGCTGGGGGTCGGGTCCCCGCTGGGATGATTATGTACACAAACGATTGCCGCAGCACTGAAACGGATCGCTTCATGGAAGATTTCCCGGGGATGTACAACAGAGGCATTTAAACTCCCTTTAAAAATGCACTGTTTTCCGATGACTTGATACTTGGTGTTTAAAAAAAGGCAAACGAAATGTTCCTGTTTCAGAAAACGAAGCTCTTCCATGACGTAGCGGGCAGCATCTTGCGGGGAATGTATGGCATACCGTTCCTCAGGCAGCAACCTTGAAATCCGTTGCCCGAGTTCAACCCCTGCCATGATTTGCACGGCTTTGGCAAGGCCGATGCCATGAATTTGCATCAATTCTTGGAGTGAGATTTGTGTGAGGGCTTTCAGACCCCCCGTTTTGCTCAACACACGTTGCGCCAGCACCATGACCGATTCTCCCGTGCTTCCCGTCCGAAGCAAAAGAGCCAACAACTCCGCATTGGACAACTTCTCCGGCCCGAAGCGCAACATCCGCTCACGGGGTCTTTCTTCCTCCGGAACATCTTTTAACATCGGCAAAGAATTTTTCGGTTCCTTCATCTTCCATCCTCCTCTGCCGGCCGCTCCACTCCTTCCTCCCGGAGGATTGAACCAAGTTGTCAAAGGGCAGCAGAGATGAATCTCCGACGTTAATCCTGTGCAAGGGTATAACCGGTTTCGGTCAGCATTTCATCCAAGAGGGACAAAGACATGCCGACCACATTAAAAAAGCATCCTTCAATCCGGTCCACCAAACAAGCTCCCAACCCTTGGATTCCGTAAGCTCCAGCTTTATCTAAAGGCTCTTTCGTGTTCACATACCATTTGATTTTCTCATCGGAAAGCGGTCGCATCCAAACACGCGTCATCCGGTGCGATACAACCTCTCTCGTGATTTCTCCCTGATCAACGGTGATCACAGAAAGACCGGAATAAACCTGATGCTCTTTTCCTGACAACATCCTCAACATGGAAGCGGCATCCTGTTCATCTTTCGGCTTTCCCAAAATGTTTCCGTTAAACACAACCACTGTATCTGCTCCGATAACCAATGCATCCCGGCATCCGGCGGCAACCGCCTTCCCTTTGCGCCTTGCCAGTTCTTCCACAACTCTTTCCGGCAAACCGGGTAAATCCTTGTTCTCATCAATGTGGCTTGTTTGAACACGAAACGGAACTCCAAAACGAGCAAGCAATTCTCTTCTGCGAGGAGATCCGGAAGCCAAAACGATTTCGCGTTTCATATCCATCCATGAACACCTGCCTGAAAACAAAAACCAGCCAACGTTATAATCAATTTCCAAAAATTTACAGATTGTCTTATCAAGGAAAAAAGCACCCGCTTTCGCGGGGTGCCGTCAATTCATATATCATTTTTTAGTTTATCAGATGGCAAGCTCTACAACAAGATTCCAAATGCCCTTGGAGCCATTCGACCAAAAAATTTCATTGTTCTTTTAAGGATTGAATCAATTTCTCGTAACCAACCGTATACCGGATCAACCCCTCTTGCATCTGCCACAGAAGCGCCTGTCCGGGATTTTTTTGTGCAGCCAACCCGCTTTGCACGGCCTGATCCAACGCTTGGATCATCTTGTCTGCCGATTCCTTGGCGTCACCCGGGAGTTTTCCTTTCACCGATTGCATCCGGACGACGAAGTTTTGGAATTGTTCAGATAACCCCCCCGGCACCTTCAGCGGTGTTTCCTGCTGTGCCTTCCCCCGGATGGCACCGGCTGACAGGCTGCTTAGTTGTTGCACCAGGTTGTTTCCTTGTTTCAATGTATCCAGAAGTACTTGGTTCACTTCCGGATCCAATGCCGCTTCTCCTTGTAATTGGACTTCCTTCAAATAGACGGAGACATCCTGTTCCTGATAAATCGCCGACAATTTTAACGCCAGATCCCGGTCAGGCGCCATCCCCAGATAAATCCGGTACGGAGCTTGTTCCGACATCACGGCGGCCAACCCTTGCACCCGGAATTGATTCATCGCTTTTTCCGCTCCAGCTTTTTCTTCATAACTTCCCGCCTGCAACATCACGGTCTGAAGCGGGGGAAGAGACTGGGAACGGCCGGTTGGTTCCGGTACCGGCGTTTCTTTCCCCCCCGCATCCGCCGGCGGATTGAGATGAGAATCAATGGTGCGGTTGGAAAACGTGGCATTTTCGTTAAAAAACAAATTCAACACGGAAAGTCCCATGACGGTGCCGATCACCAGCGCGGCCCCGGCCGAACATATCATTTGCCAGGCAGGGCTGAACCGCCTTTTTTTCCCGGTTCTTTTATGATGAAACGGATTGTTCGGGGAAGCCCACTGAATCACCCGTTTTTCATTCTTTGCCTTTTCCCACGGCCACACGCTTCCTGCCGTCAAATTTTTCATTTTCAGCCATGGTTCCAAAAACGGCTTTTGCGTTTTTGTTTTCGGCTTGTTCAGCGGTTTGGTTTCCGCTGTGACGGAACAGTCATGCTTCGGCTTTGCAGCTACCGGTCTGGTTTGGAGCCTTACCTTTAATCCGGTTTTATGCACTTGCACTTGAGATTTTCTCAGTTTTTCCATGGATTGACTGCCCCCTCTCTATCATCCTGTTAATATAGTTTATGAATTCATAGGAACGATAGAACCAAAACAGGGCAGGAAAATTGCAAAAACTGTTCCCCGTACCAATCCCGGAGCATATCCCCGCACAATAAAGAAAGGATCATTCCGACGGCCAAATGAGGACCGAAAGGAAGCGGTTCACGGATGGCCGCCCTCCCCCGGGTTTGGAGACGTCCGGTCACATGAAGCATGGAACTCAGTGTAGCTAACCAGATGGACAACAAAAGTTGCGGCCATTCAATCACCCAGGATGCCATGGCGACCAGCTTGACATCGCCCCAACCCAGCCCGCGGCTGATCCAGCTTACCAGAGACAACCCCGACGTGATGAAAAATCCTCCGGTCAAATAAACGGGCACATGGGTTCCATCCATAAAGAAACGCCACGACATAAAAAGGAAAAACCCGCTGTAAGTGACCACATCGGGAATCAGAAAAAACCAGATGTCGGTCAATGCTATCACCAATAACAACCAAACCAGCACCGTCGCCATCCAACTTTCCCAACCGGTCCCCAGCTTCCATTGAACCACCCATGACAAGCCGGCGGAAAAGATGGCGAAGAAAACCCGGTACAATGGTTTCAAACGGAATGAATAACGCACTGGCTCCCCGACTTTTCCCGATCCGATCCAATAAGCCAGCCCGGGAATCCAATAAGCAACAATTCCGCTCAAGACCGCCGTCATCCATCCAAATTCATTCAATGCAACTGATTCCTTCCTCTTGCAATTTTCTCAATTCCATTTCCATGGTCTGCATGCCTGAAGCCTGATGAGCCTGCATCACGGAAGGGAGCTGGTGGATCTCGCCATTTCGAATCAGATGGGCAACAGAACGATGGTTCAACAAAACTTCAAACACTGGCCGCTTCTGCCTGCCGTTTGGTCCGGCCATCTTTTGTGCCACCACTGCCGACAGCGAAGCAGCCAGTTGTGACCGCACCCATCTTTGCCGATCCGCGGGAAAACTGTCAATGACCCGGTAAATCGCTTTTTCCACATTCCCGGCATGGAAAGTGGCCATGACCCGTTTCCCCGTTTCGGCAAGGTGAAGGGCGGCCATGATGCTTTCAGTGTCTCTTAACTCCCCGACCATGATCACATCCGGACCTTGCCGCAAAGCGGACAACATGCCGCTTACATAACTTTCGGTGTCTTTCCCGATTTCCCGTTGGATGACCAGCGACTTTTTTGACGCATGGAGATACTCGATCGGATCTTCCAAAGTCAGGATATGTAAGGCTTCCGTACGATTCAATTCCTGGATCAAGGAAGCCAGCGTTGTCGTTTTTCCGCTTCCGGTCGGGCCCGTGACCAACAGCAAACCGGTTTGAAACATCACTTTTTGATACAGCACCGGGGGAAGATGAAGCTCTTTCGGAGTCGGAATGCGATCCGGCAAAAAGCGGATGGCCAGCGCCAGCCGTTCTTGTTTTTGATAACAATGGACCCTCGCCCGGTGATGACCTGAATACCATTTGAAATCCGACTCCCTCGCCGGATCGGCCCCGGATGCCATGCACTTTTCAATTTCTTCTCTTTTTCCCCGGCCGGCACACAAAACAAAGACCTTCCCGTTCACCCGCACACAAGGATGCTCCCCCTCAATGTAATGCAAATCGGTCGCGCCTTCTTTCAAGGCAAGATGAACGGCTTCCTCCAAAAGCATCCGCTTCCCTCCTCCCGCAAAAAACATCAACAATTTTTACCAATTCTACTTTATTTTGAAATTTCCTTTCCATCCGCGGATCATTTCCCTGCTTGCAATCCTTTCTTTTTTCACGCAAACTAATGGTAAACCATATCCATTTTTCAATGCATAAAGGAGTATTTTATGCTTTCAGTCAAACAACTTTACGGTGGATATGCCCGTCAACATCCGGTCATCAAAAATGTCAATTTTTCGGTGAAACCCGGTGAAATGGTGGGCCTCATCGGATTGAACGGCGCCGGAAAGAGCACCACCATCAAAAATATCCTGGGCCTTGTCACCCCTTTTTCCGGCACCGTCACCATCAACGGGCACACGTTGTCAGAAAATCCGAAATCGTTCCGGTCCCAACTCGCTTATATCCCGGAAACCCCGCAATTTTATGAAGAACTCACTTTATGGGAGCACCTGGAACTGACAGCCGGTGCTTATCAATTGTCTCGGGAAGAGTTTAAACAGCGCGCAGGGGCCTTGCTGGAACGTTTTCGGATGAACAAAGTGAAAAACTGGTTTCCGGACAATTTTTCCAAAGGAATGCAGCAAAAAATCATGATCTTGTGCGCTTTCTTGGTCCGCCCCCGTTTTTTGATCATCGACGAACCCTTTGTCGGGTTGGATCCGCTGGCCATCCGTTCTTTGCTCCAATTGTTGGAAGAAGGAAAAAAAGAGGGGATGGGCATTTTAATGTCCACACACATTTTGGAAACGGCCGAAAAACATTGTGAGCGCTTTGTATTGCTTCATGAAGGCGAAGTGCGCTTCTCCGGAACCTTGTCCGAGATGAACCGGCAGGCAGGAACCCGAAACAAGGCATTGGATGAATTGTTTATGTTGGCGATAGAAGGGAAGCGATCATGAATACCGGTAAACTTTTTTATGACCGAATGAAAAATTCCTGGTTGGCTGCCATGCAACGCATCCGGATGGTGGCCAGCGGCGGGGGGACGCCCCTTTTTCTGGGAATCTTATTCATTGCTGTGTATTTTGCTTACGAACAATTCCTGATCTGGCTGCCCCCCGATTTTCCGATCGAACTTTTGTTAACCCTTCCTTATGCCTTGCTCTTGACATCCAGCCGGATCCGCACATGGATTCAACCGGCGGATTCCGTTTTTCTTCTGCCTCTGGAAACCCGGATGAAGCCATATTTTCGGGCCGGATTGATCTACAGCACAGCCATCCATCTGATTCACCTGGCCATTTTCACCCTGCTGGTTTATCCGGTTTATCTCGCGGTTTGGAAAAGCCATGGGTTCTTTTTTGCCTCCTTTATCTTTTTTGCCGTCATCCAAGTGGCAAACATCTTCGCCGAATGGTGGCAAATGCGGTTAACCGTTTTGCTTCCCGTGCATCAAGTGCGTCTGGTGACCGGAATCCGCTTTCTTTTCAACGGCGGGGCCGCTTATGCTTTTTTGCATCAGCAGGGAATCCTCGCGTCAGGCATGCTCATCGGCCTTGTGCTTTTAGCCTTTGCCATTTACCGAAAGGCTCCCGCCTATCCCTATCCCTGGCGGTTGATGCAGAAAACGGAAACAAAAACGTTAGCCCGTTATCATTCGCTGGCCGGCCTGTTTATGGACATGCCGCGGCTCAAAACCCCTGTCAAGAAACGGACATGGCTGATCCGGCTCCTTCCCAGTTGGTCTTGGCAAAAAGCATCTTCTTATTTGTATTGGCGCACCTTTTTTCGGAAAAGCGAGCTGTTTTCCATTCAGATCCGCCTGCTCATCTGGGCCATGATCTTGATCGGGATCTTTCCAAACCGATGGGTGAGCGCGGGCGTCTATGTCGCCTGTGTCTGGATGTTCATCAAGCAATTGCCGCAATTGGCAGATCCGAAACAATACCCGGGCATTCGCCGGTTATATCCCCTCTCAGCCGCTCAATGGGCAAAAGGGTTGACGTTCATCGGATGGGTAAACCTGGGAATCCAAACCTTATGGATTGCGTTATTCGCTTGGGGGGTTGATGCATTGTCAACCCTGGAATGCTTGTTGTGGATCATCGCCGGTGCCTTGTTCAGCTCGGCGCTCAGTTTTCTTTATTTGCCCCGCCAAGGGGAACGTCTCATCAACTCCCGTTAAAAAAAAGGCTTGAGAATCATCTCAAGCCTTTTATTTTTGCAAGTTTTTAATATCCTGAATGATCCGGTCAGCGTCCGGCTTCAATCCGTCATAAAATTTCACGACTTTCCCGTTTTGGTCAATCAGATAAAATTGTGTCGGGTGATTGATCAAAAGCGGAACATCGGGGGACGGCCCTTCCTGCTGAGAGATGGAACCCTTAAAAGCCTCCCGGGTCAGCTTTTGGATCTCCTCCAGGGAATAACCGGTCAAAAAGTGCCATGAATTCAAATCGGCATGGTGCTTTTCGGCAAACTCCCGCAACTGTTCCGGTTGATCATGTTCCGGGTCCACCGTGAAAGATACGATTTCCGCTTCCACCCCGGCTTGTTTCAGAGCTTCTTGAACTTTGGACATGTTTGCTGTCATCGGCGGACAAACATTGGGACAACGCGTGAAGATAAGGTCGGCCAGCCATACTTTTCCCTTCAAATCATCCAACCCGACGGTTTCGTTGTTTTGATTGGTATATGTAAATGAAGGGACCCTCCAATTCAGATCGGACACATCATTATCGGATGCGGCACTTTGTCCGGTTTGGGTTTCTTCTGCCGGACGATCGCCGGCACTGCATCCGGCCAAAACGGCCAACATGCCGATCAAAATCAACGTAAGCCATTTTCCTGACTTCATCGGTCTCTCCTCCTTCCTCATGCAAAGCATAGCATAAATCCTTCCTGCAGAAAAAGAGCCGATGAAATACCGGCTCTTTTCCGACTCCGCTATGAATTGTTACTCATTCACCCGTTCTTTTTGCAATTCATCTTTCAGCATGTGAGCCACCCGCCAAATATCGCCGGCTCCCATGGTCATCACCAAATCGTTGGGCTTCAGATGTTGAACCAGATATTCAACCACTTCTTCTTTGGTGGCCAAAAACCGTGTATTGGCATTGCTGTTTTGCTTGATCAGTTCGGCCAAACGCTCGGCGGTGACGCCGGGAATCGGTTGCTCGCCGGGCGGTGCATAAATTGTATTGATGATCACTTCATCTGCATCGTAAAAAGCCTGGCTGAATTCATTCATCAATAAATGCGTGCGTGAATACCGCTGCGGCTGGAAGACCACAACCATCCGGCGGTCGAGCGCCTTTGCCCCTTTTAATGTGGCTTGGATTTCGGTCGGATGATGGGCATAATCATCCACAATCAAGATGTCTTGTTCTTCGCCAATCACTTGGAAGCGGCGTTTGGCTCCCTGAAAACGGAACAACGCTTTCACAATTTGCTCAAACGGCACCCCGGCTTCCAAGCAGACAATGACGGCCGCCAAAGCATTGGCCACATTGTGGCGTCCCGGGATGTTTAACAGCACATCCCCCAAAACTTCCTCCCCGCGCACAACGGTAAACTGAATCTGACGCAAATTTTCGCGGATGTTCACCGCCCGGTAATCCGCATCGCGTTCAATGGCATACGTGATGATACGGCCATTTACATCATCCGCCATTTCCCGGACATATCCATCGTCCCAAAACAGCACTGCCGCACCGTCCGGCCTTACCTGATTGAGGAAGGAACGGTACGCCTTTTTCAAGTTTTCAAAATCGCCGCCATAATTTTCAAGATGATCCGCTTCAATATTGGTCACGACAGCCAGATGCGGATAATACTCCAGGAAAGACCCGTCGCTTTCGTCCGCTTCGGCGACGACATAATCGCTCCGGCCGGCTTTGGCATTTCCTTTCAAGGCAACAATCTCTCCACCGATGATATAGGTCGGATCCACTCCGCACAATTCCAGCGTCTGGGCAACCATGGAGGAAGTGGTTGTTTTTCCATGAGCCCCTGCAACAGCGATCCCTTTTTTGTCATTTAAAAGGCGAGCCAACATTTGAGAACGGTGAAGCACTTCAATCCCTTGTTCTTTGGCCGCCACCCGTTCCACATTGTCCGGAGAAATGCTTGAAGAATAGACAACGATGTCCGCCCCGTGAACATGCTCAGCCGAGTGCCCGATCGAAACCTCGGCTCCGCGCTCCATCAGGTTTTTCACCAATGCGTTTTCGGCCACATCCGAACCGGACACCTGATAACCCAAGTCCAAAAGAACCCGTGCAATGGCACTCATGCCATATCCGCCAATTCCTACAAAGTGAACCCTTTTTTGACTATTCATCGTGAAATCACCAACCTTCATGTAAGTCCCTGTCTTCCCCCATGGTTCATCAATAACGGCCGCACTGCAGAAACCAAATACAGCGATCCGGCCACAATGCCTAAATCATCATCATCCAATTGGTTCAGGAATACGTGAAGTGCATCTTGTTCTCCTTGGACGGGCACCACATTTAAATCCGGATTGATTTCTTTCAACATGCGAGCCAGTTCCTCCGCCTCAAGGGAACGAGCATGCTCCTCAAGCGAGGTTGTCACAACAAAGTCAGCTGTTTGCGCAAGGTGCTCCAACATTTCCCTGACCGGTTTGTCTTTCATCATGGCAATCATAAAACCGATTCGGCGATAACGGGATCCATATTTTTTTATGGTTTGAACCAGCGCCTTGATCCCCTCTGTATTGTGAGCGCCGTCCAGTCGGATGTGCGGCTGGTCACCCGCTTTTTCCAACCGGCCCGGCCACGCTGTTTTTTTCAATCCGTTGATGTAATGCTCCGGCTCGATGACCGTTGCATAATTTTGGCGCAAAATTTCCAACGTCATCAATGCCGTTGCCGCATTTTGCAACTGATGATCCCCGGCCAGCGGGAGCGAAAGATTTTCCAGCTCGCGATACACATTTTGAAACGTGAATCTTTGTTCATCCAGACCCTGATGATGTGCGATGACAGAAAAATCTTCATTATACATATATAATCGGGAATGTTTGTCTTTGGCAACACGTTTGATGACGGACAGTGCTTCTTCTTTTTCGCTGCCGCATATCACAGGCACTCCGGGTTTGATAATCCCCGCTTTTTCCGTTGCGATCTCTTCCAACGTTTCGCCCAGCCACTTTTTGTGATCATAACCGATTTCGGTGATCACGGATACCAACGGGTACACCACATTGGTGGAGTCAAATCGTCCTCCCATCCCGGTTTCCCACACCACAAACCAAGGGCAGGCTTCTTTTGCAAAATAACATAATGATACCAAAGTCCAAAATTCAAAATGAGACGGGGCCCCCGGCCCTTCTTCCGCCATTTTTTCGATCAGCGGCTTTAATTCATTGACCCAGCGAACAAAAGAAGATTCATCCATCGGTTGTCCGTCAAATTGAATTCGTTCATGCCATGAAAGGACATAAGGAGAAACAAACATCCCCACCGAAAAACCGGCTTCTTTTAGTACCGATGCAATCATGGCAGCAGTTGAACCTTTCCCGTTGGTACCTGCAATATGAATAAATTTCAACCTACGTTCAGGATGATCCAACCGCTCCAGCATCCATTCCATGCGTTCCAGTCCCGGTTGAATGGTTTTGGCACATGTTTGTTCCATCCAAGCAAATACTTCTTGAGCTGTTTCGAATTGAGTCATTCTCCCTCAGCTTCTTTCCAAAACTATTTTAATTAATAAGAATACATTCACTTTGTCCATTTTGCCTGTTATCCGGCCATCCGTCAATATGAAACGGGGAGGGGAGAACCCTCCCCTTTGTCATCCTTCCATTTCCTTCAAACGGGCGAGCACTTTCTCTCGTTTTTCTTTATACTCTTCACCTTTTTTCCGTTCTTTCCCGACCACTTCAGCGGGTGCTTTGGAAACAAAGCCGGGGTTTGCCAGTTTTTTCTCCACTCTTTCCACTTCGGCATTTAATTTTTTCAATTCGGCTTTCAGACGGGCAATGGTTTGTTCCACATCCACCATTCCGGCAAGCGGCAAGAATATCTCGGCGCCGGTCACCACATCCGTCATGGATTTTTGCGGCCGTTTGAGACCGGAATCAATCGTTAACCGGTCGACACCGCACAATTTTTTAATCGCCGATTCGTGCTTCCGGATGGTTTCTTCCATGTCACCGTCCGGACGGATCAAAAGCTCGATTTGCCGTTTGGCCGGAACGTCCATTTCCGCCCGGATATTGCGCACCGACCGGATGATTTCAATCAACACCCGCATCTGCCGAACCGCTTGCGCGGATTCGAACTGTTCATCTTCCACCGGCCACGGGGCGATCATAATGCTTTCGCCTTTCACCGGCAAATGCTGCCAAATTTCTTCCGTGATGAACGGCATCATGGGATGCAACAATTTGAGGGATTGGTCCAGAACATGAACCAACACAGACCGGGTGACTCTTTTCGCCTCTTCATCTTCACCGTAAAGAGGAAGTTTGGCAAACTCGATATACCAATCACAAAACTCATCCCAAATAAAGTTGTACAGCACCCGTCCCGCTTCTCCAAAATCAAAACGATTCAAGAGCCTGGTCACATCCCGGACCGTTTCGTTCAGGCGATGCAGAATCCACTGGTCGGCCGTTGAAAACGGGCCGGTCAAGGAAAGATCATCTTCTTCGACTCCCTCCAGGTGCATCAGGGCGAAACGGGAAGCGTTCCAGATTTTGTTCGCAAAGTTTCTTGCCGCTTCCACGCGTTCAAAGCGGAAACGCTGATCATTTCCCGGCGTGCAACCGGTCGACAACATGTACCGCATGGCATCGGCACCGTATTGGTCAATCACTTCCATCGGATCGATCCCGTTCCCGAGCGACTTGGACATTTTCCGACCTTCCGCGTCCCGGACCAAGCCGGTGAACAGGACATTTTTAAACGGAATGTCATCAGTGAATTCCAGTGCCAAAAAGATCATGCGGGCAACCCAGAAGTAAATGATATCATATCCCGTCAATAAAACATCCGTCGGATAGTACCGTTTTAAGTCCCCGGTTTCTTCCGGCCACCCCAATGTGGAAAACGGCCAGAGTCCGGAACTGAACCATGTATCCAGGACGTCTTCATCCTGCTTTAACTGATCGCTTCCGCAATGCGGGCAAGTCTTTGGTTCCTCACGTGCCACCGTCATCTCACTGCATTGGCCGCAGTACCATGCCGGAATCCGGTGTCCCCACCACAGTTGCCGCGAAATGCACCAATCCCGCACATTTTCGATCCAGTTGAAATAGATCTTTTCAAAACGTTCTGGTACAAAACGGACGCCTTCGCCTTTTTTCTGAGCCTGAATCGCCCGTTGTGCGAGCGGCTTCATGGCCACAAACCATTGGGTGGAAAGATACGGTTCCACCACCGCGCCCGAACGTTCGCTGTGCCCGACCGAATGCACATGTTCTTCCACCCGGATCAGGTACCCTTCGTTCTCCAGATCTTTGACGACTTGTTTGCGGCAGTCAAACCGGTCCATGCCTTGGTACTTGCCGGCATTTTCGTTCATTTTCCCGGATTCATCCATCACCAAAATCCGTGGCAGTTCGTGGCGATTGCCCACTTCAAAGTCATTCGGGTCATGGGCCGGCGTGATTTTGACAACCCCGGTCCCAAATTCCTGATCCACATATTCATCGGCAATCACCGGAATTTTGCGTCCGGTAAGCGGCAGAACCACTTCCTTGCCGATCAAATGTTGGTAGCGCTCGTCATCCGGGTGAACCGCCAATGCCGTGTCCCCGAGCATCGTTTCCGGTCGGGTGGTGGCCACTTGCACCGATCCGGAACCGTCTGCCAGCGGATACCGGATGTGATACAAGGCGCCTTGCACCTCTTTGTGAATCACTTCAATGTCCGACAGGGCCGTCTTGGCAACCGGATCCCAGTTGATAATGTATTCCCCGCGGTAAATCAGGCCTTTTTCGTACAACTTGACAAACACTTCTTTGACCGCTTCCGAAAGCCCTTCATCCAGCGTAAAGCGCTCCCGGCTGTAGTCCAACGACAACCCCATTTTCCGCCATTGATTGGCGATGTTTTTGGAATACTCATCCTTCCACCGCCATACAACGTCCAAAAACTTTTCCCGTCCCAGCTCATGGCGGCTGACTCCTTCTTCCCGGAGTTTCGCTTCCACACGGGATTGAGTGGCAATTCCCGCGTGATCCATCCCCGGCAACCACAATGCATCATATCCCTGCATCCGTTTAAAACGGATCAAAATATCTTGTAAGGTGTTGTTCAAGGCATGGCCGATGTGCAAATTCCCCGTTACGTTCGGCGGCGGAATCACAATGGTGAACGGTTCTTTATCCGGGTCTTCTCCCGCTTGAAAATACCCGCCTTTCATCCAATAATCATACCATTTGGATTCTGCCTGTTTCGGGTCATACGTTTTTGGCATCGTCGACATTTTATCAACCTCCTGCTCGCCTTTCTTCCGAAAATAAAAAAAACCTTCGCCAACAAAGGACGAAAGGTCTTTTCGCGGTACCACCTTTATTCACTAATTAAAAAATTAGTGCACTCTGACCAGATAACGGCTGGAACCGGGTTATCTTACACGGTTTCGTCAACCTTTCAGACAACCTGCTCAAGAGCGACGTTCAACGGTTAAATGCAGAAGAAACCTTTCAGCCAAGGGTTTCTCTCTCTGACTGCTTTAATCCGTCTACTCTTCTCCGTCTTCGCATTTCCCATTCACATCAGATATTGACTATTATATTACACGTTTTCCAACTTTGCGTCAAACTATACCCCATTTGAATAAAAAACGGCGATATCGCCGTTTCAAAAAGACAAATCCATGATTCCCTTTTATGAACGGACGCCAAACGTTTGTTTAATAAATTCATACATCGCCTGGGGATCAGCCAAAAAAGCCAAAAGCAACACTGTGCACAACAACAGGATACTGAGAAAAGTTAAGAACAACACACCTTTGTAAGTTTTTTTCACGATCATTTTAACTGCTCTCAAGTGAATAAACCCCTTCCTGTCAGCATCCGAAGTCTTTTCATTGTAACATATTCCTATTCTCCACATTTTGTACGTATCTGTCCAGCATCCGAAACAAATTCCTTCGCTTTTAAACGATTGTATCTTAAATCGGTCTTCCATGAGATGCAAATGACTGATAATAAGTTTATCATCAAAAGAGCGCTTGAATAGTGACAAAAAACAAAAAACCGGGAGATCCCGGATTTATTCTTCGTTTATCTGCGTATTTCTTTATTTGCCTTTCCTTTTTTTCTGTTCGTCCACAACCGGCGAACCAAAACCTTGTTTTTTTCATACCGGGCCATCTCTTTTTCCAAGCGTGAAACTGCTTCGGGCTCATCATTTAAAAGCTTGGGATCATGATAATAAATCCGGAGAGTCTTTAGAAGCCGTTCCGGATAGGACAAATATAATCCGAGCAGCTTTTTTTCCTTGGGCCGGAGGGGGCAAATCTCTTCATAGGCCTGAATCAGTGCCGAAGGCGAATTTTTCGGATCGGACGGATCACTGAGGCGTTCCACCGCCAGTGCCAGGTCACGCACCGGCGAATCCACCCCGGCATGGTCAAAATCAATAAAATAAAAGTTTTCTTGATCCGCGACAATGTTGCTTGGATGAATGCGGATGTGGCAAAGGGCGTAACGCGGGGGAGCACCATCTTCCGATTCCAGATAGCGCTTCATGCCCCGGATCGCAAACGAGAGCGATTGGTCCAGCTGTTTGAAGATTTGCTCTGCCGACTGATCAAAGGGGGACGGAAATTCCCTTGCGCGGATTTGTTCCTGGTAACTTTTCAAATCCCGCCGTTTCTCCTCCCACTCGTCGATCAACCGTTCGTCCGTTTTTCCCGCCAATTCCGGATAATCTTTCAAGACCGGCTCCGAAAAGCGATGCAAATGCGCCAATCCCATGACCACATCCTGTGCGGATACTTCGTCCGCCCCTTTTTCTTTCCACGGAACCGCATACCAACAGCTTGTACGGGTGCGTACGACGGGCTCACCTTCCGGGGTCAACTCCCAAGGCAACGTGTGCACAAACCCCTGATGGTTCATTTTTTCCAAAATCCGGTGAAGCAGCATCAATTTTTCATATGAGGCCCCCGATCTTTTCAGCCCCAATTCCCGGTCCGGCAACGTCACTTTGAAGACCCGCCCGTCTCCTTCCACCCGGACCGGTTGCCAACCATACTGGTCACAAGCCATTTTCCATTCATCATTACGGGTGAAATCCAATCCACATCCTCCTCTCCCCACTCCAAACGAATACCGAAAACCGGTTTGGAAATTCTTCATCGGCACAAGAAAATGAATTTCCCGGGCTTTTCGGGTTTTCTTGTTTTTTCCGGCACTAAGCTTCCCTTTTTTCGTGCGATTCGGTCGGTTTTACGGGGACTTGCAAGATTTGCCCGGGCTCCAGCCGGTCCGTTGTCAACCGGTTTTTATTCACAATCTCGTCGGCAGACACCTCATACTTGCCAGCCACCTGGTCAATGGTCTCATCTTCTTGCACGATCACCATTTTGATCGGAACAAAATGTTCTTCCTTTCCATGAACCAACCAGCGGATCCACTCGGCCTTGCTCCGGGCTTCACCAGATTCATCCCTTTCTTCCCCGTCAGCAGAATCTTCCGTAGTGCCTTCCTCTTCTACAGTGCCTTCCTCTTCGGCAAGAACCGGTTCCGGTGTGTCATCTTCCTGTTTCGGCACCTCCACCTTCTCTTGGACAGGGTGTTCCTCTTCCGCTGTTTCGGCGGGGATCAAATCTTCCTCCGGTTTCAATTCCATTTGCTTGGATTTTTGTCTTTCATACCAGAAATCTTTGGGTGACAGTTTAATTTCCTGTACAACCTCTTTGCTTTCTTTCTCTTCCGGTTCTTTTTCCGGTTGTGCCAGCTCGTGCAAAGCCGGTTCCGAAACTTCTTTCGTCTCCTTTACTTCCTCCTTGGCTTTTTCTTCTCTTACATCCTCAGCCTTTCTTTCGCCGGTTTCACGGGCCGGTTCCTCTTCCTGTGCTTGCCGCTGTGCAACAGCCTCCGAAGGATCCTCCTCTTTCTCTGCCGCCTCCTTGTTCCCGTCTTCCCCGGCAATGGTTAAAGGTTGAGCCGTCGATCCGGAGAAAACCGGATATTTTTGCACATTTTCCCCGCTTTGCTCTTCTTCCTCATGGCTGCTTTCGGGAAGCAAACCGTCAATCATTAAAATCGCTTCAATCTTCAATTCAAATGGAGACAGGACTTCATAATCAAATGTCTCCACTTCCGCGGAAATCCGGGACTGCTCTGCTCTGTCGGCAGGAAGCGTGATTTCCACCGGAATCACATAAGCCAGTTCATTGGTTTCTTCCTCCACTCTCCCGTTATGTAAGGCCCCGCTTTCCTCTTCAGCGGTTTGTTCTTCCCCTACATAAACGCCGTTTAAACGCAAATAACCTTGGATTTTTAAATGTTGACCCTCGTCTTTTATCTCTACGTCCGGATATAAGTCCAGTTCCAGGAGGGTATCGATTCCCGGTTGTTGCGGATGTAAACGCACCTTCTCCGAAATGTCGAAGCGAAGCTGAGTGAATTGATCTTCCATTTGATTCCCTCCTTTTGAGGATTTTCTTCACCAAACGACATCACAGTACCCGTCGTTTGGGATATTAGTAAACTATATGCAATTCCTTTCCGGTTATAACCGGTTCTTTTGGACAGGAGGTTGAAAAAACAAAAAAAGAGACGTCAATTCTTCTGCAACTGCCGTCTCTTCACGGTTCAATGTTTTTTCAAAAACAAAGGCTGCCGGCCTCATTCCGGCAGCCTTGGGATCATATTCATTTGGACAGTTTTTTCAGTGCACGCCGGTTTGCTTCGATGGTGCGCTCAATGTCCGATTCGCTGTGGGCCATCGAGACAAACATGCCCTCGAATTGGGAAGGCGCCAACAAAATCCCTTCTTCCAGCATGTTTTTGTAGTACGAAGCAAACAAACCGGTATCGGACGATTTGGCCTGTTCATAGCTGGTCACTTTTTCATCGGTAAAGAAGAGACAAACCATGGAACCGACCCGGTTGATATGATGCGGCACGCCGGCTTCTTCAGCATTTTGTTTCATTCCTTCTTCCAACATGGCCCCTTTCTTCTCCAGCTCCTCATAAGCTTGCGGGGTCATGGCTTCCAAGGTGGCCGTACCGGCTGCCATGGCCAACGGGTTTCCGGACAAAGTGCCGGCTTGGTAAACCGGGCCGACCGGAGCAATCATCTCCATGATCTCGCGTTTGCCGCCGAAAGCCCCCACCGGCAAACCGCCGCCGATCACTTTCCCCATGGTGGTCAGATCGGGCATGACGTTATAACGCCCTTGGGCGGAGTAATAATCCACGCGGAAGCCGGTCATCACTTCGTCAAAAATCAGGACGGTTCCATATTGTTCGGTGATTTCCCGGATTCCTTCCAAAAAGCCGGGCTGAGGCGGAACCACGCCCATATTGCCCGCAACCGGTTCGACAATCACCGCGGCAATCTCTTCGCCGAATTTTTCAAAAGCCAGCCGGACACTGTCCAAATCATTATACGGAACGGTTAACGTCGATTGGGCCAAATCCATCGGAACACCGGGGCTGTCCGGAAGCCCGAGCGTGGCCACCCCGGAACCTGCTTTAATCAACAAACTGTCCGAGTGCCCGTGATAACTTCCTTCAAACTTCAAGATTTTCGTCCTTTTGGTATAAGCGCGTGCCAAGCGGATGGCGCTCATCGTGGCTTCGGTTCCGGAATTGACCATGCGCACGATATCCACGGAAGGCATCCGCTCGGTAACCATCTTGGCCATTTTCGTTTCCAGTTCCGTCGGCGCCCCGAAACTGGTTCCTTTTTCTGCCGTTTCTTTCACTTTCCTGACAACATCGGGATGGGCATGTCCCAAGATGAGCGGCCCCCAGGAACAAATATAGTCGATGTACCGGTTCCCGTCGACATCCGTCACCACGGAACCTTGCCCTTGTTCAATAAAAATCGGGTTCATATCCACCGATTTAAAAGCGCGAACCGGGCTGTTGACACCGCCTGGGATCACTTTCACCGCTTCCTGGTAATCGGCAACGGATCGTTCAAAAGAAAGACGCATAACGGACCCACCTTTTTTCATGTTCTTGAGCGATATGTAAAAGCGCTGTCTGTATTGTAACGCAAAACCCGCATCCGGCAAATCAACCAGCCGGATGGACCGGCTGGTTGAAACCCGGCATGCGAAAAATCATTCTTTCAGCCAACGGGCCAAATCTTTGGCATGATAAGTAATGATCAAATCCGCACCGGCACGTTTAAATGCCAGCATGCTTTCCATCACCACTTCTTTTTCATTGATCCAACCGTTGATGGCCGCCGCTTTGACCATGGAATACTCCCCGCTTACATTATAAGCCACCACCGGCAGATCAAAACGTTCACGAACCCGTTGCAGCACATCCAAATAAGCCAATCCCGGTTTTACAATGAGCAGATCGGCGCCTTCTGCCACGTCGGATGCGGCTTCACGCATGGCTTCCCGAATATTGGCCGGATCCATCTGGTAAGAACGCCGGTCCCCGAATCCCGGAGCCGATTGTGCCGCATCACGGAACGGTCCGTAGTAACCGGAAGCATACTTGACGGCATAGGACATGATTGGCACGTTTTCAAATCCGGCTTTGTCCAGCCCTTCACGAATGGCATAAACAAACCCGTCCATCATATTGGAAGGAGCAATCATATCCGCTCCCGCCTCGGCTTGCGAAACGGCCGTGGAAACCAACCGTTCCAGGGACGGATCGTTTAGCACCTGCCCGTTTTCCACCACTCCGCAATGGCCGTGGGAAGTATATTCACACAAGCAGGTATCTGCAATCACATACAGGGACGGGTATTCTTTTTTCAGATACCGGATCGCTTCCTGGACAATCCCGTGCTCATCATCAGCTTGAGATCCGCATTCATCCTTATGTGCCGGAATGCCAAAAACCAAAACCGAACGGATTCCAAGTTTCACCACTTCATCCATTTCCTCGTGAAGACGGTCCAAAGAATATTGATAAACGCCCGGCATGGAGGGGACTTCCTGTTTGATCCCCGTTCCTTCGATAACAAAAAACGGATAAATCAAATCATCGATTTTTAAATGTGTTTCTCTCACCAGAGACCGGATGTTTTCATTCATGCGCAAACGGCGATGACGAATAAATGAAGCCACTGATTTCATCCTCCTTCTAACAACCTTATGGCAACTGCTTCAATACTTCCACCAATCCTTCAATGGTGTACTCTTTGGCAATGCCGTCCACTTTCAATCCCAATTCCCCGGCCGTTTGAGCCGTAATCGGGCCGATGCAGACAATGTGCACCCCTTTTAGTAATGAAGGCACATCTTTTTCCACCGTTTGCAGGGACCGGACAAAGTTCCGGACCGTGGAAGGACTTGTGAAAGTAATCACATGAATCGTTCCTTCCCGTAACCCCTCAACGATTTCACTCACATTTCCAGTTTCTGTCTCCGTGTCATATGCATCGGCATCGGTCACTTCACAACCCATCTCAGCCAGCTTGACCGCTAAAATTTTGCGGGCGATGTTGGCACGGGGCAATAAGATTTTTTCTCCCGCTTTGACTTGGTGGCGAAGACTTTCAATCAACCCTTCCGCCTGGTATTCTTCGGGAATCACGTCAACGAGCAACCCTTTTTCCCACAAGGCTTCTGCCGTTTTCGGGCCGATGGCGGCGATCTTCGCTTTGCCCATTTGACGGATATCGATCTTTAACTCGCGCAGTCGCGAAAAGAAAAATTTCACCCCGTTGACACTGGTAAAGATAATCCAATCATACTCATGAAGGTGGCGGAGGGACTGATCGAGAAATGCCTGGCGTTTCGGACGGGTGATTTTGATCACCGGAAACTCCAGCGATTCTCCTCCCAATTCATGAATCTTCTCCGACAAGCTTTGGCTTTGCTCACGCGCCCGGGTAACTAAAACCCGTTTGCCAAACAATGGTTTTTGTTCAAACCATGCCAGCTTTTCACGCAGGCGGACCACTTCCCCGACCACAATCACCGCCGGCGGGCGGAATTTTCGTTCTTCCGCCTTTTCAACAATATCCTCCAGCGTGCCGGTCAAAGTTTCCTGTTCCATTTTGGTTCCCCAACGGATCAAAGCCACCGGCGTATCGCCGGATCTTCCGTATTTTCTCAACCGTTCAACGATATAGGGAAGATTTTTGACCCCCATCAAAAAAACCTGGGTTTCGGTTGCTTTGGCCAGGGAAGCAAAAGAAACGGAGGGTTCATTTTTTTCTTTCCGTTCATACCCGGTGACTACCGAAAACGATGCATTCATATCCCGATGGGTGACCGGAATCCCTGCATAAGCCGGAACGGCAATGGCAGAGGTGATGCCGGGGATCACTTCAAAAGGAATGCCTTCTTCCACGCAACGTTCGGCCTCTTCCCCACCGCGTCCGAAAACAAAAGGATCCCCGCCTTTCAGCCGGACCACCGTCAATCCTTGTTTGGCCTTTTCAACCAGCAGATCATTGATCTCTTCCTGGGTGTGTGTATGATGGTCGGATGATTTTCCCACATAAATCCGTTCGACATTCTCTTTTGCATGATTCAAAAGCTGGGGGTTGGCCAACCGGTCATAAATGATCACATCCGCTTTTTTCAGCGCCTTTAATCCCTTGACGGTGATCAGGCCCGGATCCCAGGGACCCGCTCCAACCAGATAAACCATACCGGTCATATCTTAAGCCCCTCCCGCACGGTTTCCAACAGACGACCGGCCCCTTCTTCTTTTAAAGATGCCGCCAAATCTTTTCCGAGCTTTTCGGGATCTTTCCCACGGATGCTTTTTTTGATCACGTCTTGTCCCCCGGGATCGGCAACCAGACCGGTCAAATGAATTTCATCTTGATCCAATACAGCATGAGCCGCAATCGGCAAATGGCATCCGCCTTGAAAAGCATGCAAAAAAGACCGTTCGGCAGAAACGGCTTTGTTCGTTTCCTCATGATTTAACCGCTGTAAAACAGACAAAAGCTCTTCATCATCCGCACGGCACTGGACAGCCAAAGCCCCTTGCCCGACCGCCGGCAGCATGACATCCGCGGTTAACTCCTGGCAAATTTTGTTTTCCCAGTCCATCCTTTTCAATCCGGAAGTCGCCAAAATAATGGCATCAAACTGGCCTTCTTGCATCTTGCGGATTCGCGTTTGCAAATTGCCCCGCACCGGTTCCACTTTCAAATCCGGACGATAAGCCAGAATTTGCGCCTGGCGCCTCAAACTGCTGGTTCCCACCACCGCTCCGGACGGGAGTTCATCCAATGTTCTTCCGTCGATGGATAACAGGGCATCTGTCGGTGTTTCCCTTACCGGAACCGCCCCGATCACCAATCCCGGAGGCATTTCAGAAGGCATGTCTTTCATGCTGTGTACGGCAAAATCAATTTTCCCATCCAACAAAGCTTGTTCAATTTCTTTTACAAACAATCCTTTGCCGCCCACTTTGGACAAGGTGACATTTAAAATGCGATCGCCTTTAGTTACAATTTTTTTCACCCGGATATCCAATCCCGGTTCCAATTCCTTCAAGTGTTCCATCACCCAATGGGTTTGTGTAAGTGCCAACTCACTTCGTCTTGTTCCTGCCACAAGCGTCCGCATGCCACAGACCCTCCTTTCTCCTTCGCTCCGCTTAAAATCATGTTTTCCAACCATTCCGCCATTTCACGGTGAACCCCGTCCGGATTTCGGCGGCAAGCTTCAATCCACCGGTCCGATGCCAATTCTTTGTACAGCTGGTACCGGATCCGTTTCTCCGTGACTTGGACTTGAATTTTCTGCCGCATCTCTTGCACCAGGTCCAAATAAAGCTCATATTCCTCGCCATAGGCATCTTCCAGTTCGCGGCGGATTTTCTTGGCCACGGACGGGCTTGCCCCTTGCGTGGAAATGGCGATTTGCAGTTTCCCCCGTGTCAATACCGCAGGGATCGTAAAATTGCAAAGCCCGGGCTGATCAACAACGTTAATCCATTGATCGCGCATCTTTGCATGACAATAAACAGTCCGGTTGACACCCGGATCATCGGTGGCGGCAACCACCAAAAATTGGCCTGCACCATCCTCTTGTTGGTAAGGCCGGGCGAACCATTCCACTTTTCTGGAAAGCGCCCAATATTTGATCATGGGCGTGATTGCCGGACTCACCACTTTGACATGAGCCCCGGCATCGATCAACGTCTTCACTTTGCGCCCGGCCACTTTTCCTCCTCCCACCACCAAACAGGGCTTTCCTCTCAGATCAATCATCATGGCATAGGGTTGTCTCATCTTTGTCGTGCTCCTTCCGCTCTCAGAACCATTGATGAAAGGAAACACCTGTCCGGGTAATGAAATAATTCAGCAAGATGGATAAAAAAGAAAGCGAACTCCACCAAGCCAGGCGCCGGCCGGTCAACCGGGTGCGCGTCCATTGCCAGATGATCCAGCCGTACAAAATCATTACCCAAAACGTTCCCCATAATTTCGGATCCAACCAAAGCCGGTTGCCAACCGTTTGGTAACCATAAATGATACCTAATAACACGGAAATTAGCAAGAAAACGGCACCGGCGACAACCGACCAAACGGAAAATGACTCCAACCGGTCCAAGCTGGGCAAGATGCGCAACAAACGATTCCACTTTTTCTCTTTCAGCAAATGATTGCTGACCAGATAAAGCCCTCCGCTGATACAGGCCAGCGAAAATGCGGCATAGGACATCATTGCGATGGTCACATGAATGAAAACCAGCTCCGTCAACAACAAATATTCAAAAGCTGCGGATTGATGACGAACAAAAAACAGATTCAACACCAAAACGACAAACCCCATCAGATTGGCCAGGAAATAATAAACCGGCATGCGATAGACCAGATGCATGACCAGTGTAAAACTGACCAAAATCCATGAGTAAATAAAAAAAGCATCAATCCAAAACGGCAGTTGTTTGGGCCACCAGTTAAGAACCACCAGGATGAAAACTGCCGTTTGGATCAACCATACAATCCCCAAGAACAAATACGATATCTTCTCGGAGCGCCTGTTTCGGTGCAACAGATCAGCAAAAGAAAACAAGATGCTGAACGCATATAAATAAATGATGAAGTCATAAATCCAACGCTCCGCAAACATCAAGGTTTCCTCCTTTAAATGCGGGCCCAAGCCTCTTGACCAAGCGCTGGATTTTTCACTTCCACTTTGGCCGGTTCTTCCTCATCTTCCTGTTTTAAAAGCTCTTCCAAAGCAAACAAATAAACAAACATTTCCTGTGCTGCTTCTTTTTGTGGCGTGGTGGCCAGTTCCTTCAGGCGGACAATCGGATCACGCATCATTTGGTTCACAATGCTCTTGGTATGTTTGCGAATGACCCGTTTTTCCCGCTCGGTCATCTCCGGCAACTTCCGTTCGATTTTGTTCACGGCATCTTCCTGAATGGACAGCGCTTTTTCCCTGAGCGCCGAGATCAGGGGAACCACACCCAAAGTGTCCAGCCATGTGTTAAATTCCCGAACCTCTTCCTCAATCCAGCCCTTGATTTTTTCGGCTTCTTTCTGCCTGAGGGACATGTTGGATTCAGCAATTTCACGTAAATCATCAATGTCATATAAAAACACGGACTCCAGCCCGGCAATGGACGGTTCGATGTCCCGGGGCACGGCGATATCGATCAAGAAAAGCGGGGACCGGCGGCTTTTTAAAACCGGTTCCACCATGGAACGGGTCAAGACCGGCTCCTTGGCTCCGGTGGAACTGACCACGATATCCGCTTCTTTCAGGCAAGCAATCAAATCTTCCCATGGCCTTGCTTCCCCGTGAAACTTTCCGGCCAGCTCCTCCGCTTTCGAAAAGGTCCGGTTGACAACTTGTACACGCTTTGCCCCGTTGGAATAAAAATGTTTCGCCGTCAATTCACTCATTTCCCCCGCACCGACCAAAAGAATCGTTTTATCCTCAAAGGAGTCAAACATTTTCTTGCCCAATTCCACAGCAACATAACTGACGGATACGGCATTTTGTCCGATCTCGGTTTCTGAATGAACGCGTTTTCCAAACGTGACGGCCTGTTTAAACAATGTATTGAATAACGTTCCGGTTGTTTTGCTTTCCATCGCTGTGAAAAAGGCTTGTTTCACCTGTCCCAGGATTTGGGTTTCGCCCAGCACCAAGGAATTCATGCCGCAAACGACATGAAACAAATGCCGGACGGCATCTTCGTTCTTTTTCACATAAAGGTAATCGCAAAACTCTTCTTTGGGGATACGAAACCAGTTCTCAATAAAAGTTTTGGCGTAATATTCACCGGTGTGGAGCTGGTCACAAACCACATAAAGCTCCATACGGTTACAAGTGCTCAAGATCACGCATTCCATAATGCTTTTCATATCCCGCAACGTTCTTAAAGCATAATCCAAGCGGTCTTCCGAAAAGGCAAGCCTTTCCCTCAATTCAACCGGAGCTGTCTCGTGATTCAGTCCAATGGTCAGTATATGCATGTTGCTCTTCACCTCGAATCCCAACACTGGGCACAAATCTGCGATGAATCAAACTTCATTATAACATACTGTTGTAATCCCCGGAAAAACGGGTGTGAACACATTTTGAAGCCACCGGAATCCCATTGAACAAATATTGGCAATCTTATTATATAATGGAAATATAGATCCATGCCTAATTTAAATGAGGTGATCGACTTGAAAAGGTCTGTCAAGCGGCTTCCTAGTATCCTGCTCGTTCTTTCTCTTGTCTTTTTGTCAACGGCATGCACATCTTCCTCTGACAATAAATCCAACATCCGGCTGGTCGAGGTGACTCATTCCATCTTTTACGCACCGCAGTATGTGGCCTTAAGCCAAGGCTTTTTCGAACAAGAAGGATTGTCGGTTGAACTGGTCAACGGAAACGGCGGGGACAAAACCATGACCACCCTCCTGGCCGGGGAATCCGATATCGTTCTGGTCGGCGTGGAAGCCGGCATCTATGTCACCGCCCGTTCCCGTTCCGATACGGTCAAAGCCTTTGCACAACTCACCCAAACCGACGGATCGTTTTTGGTATCCCGCAAACCCGTCCCGCAATTTGATTGGCAAATGTTAAAAGGCCAATCGTTGTTGGGGCAACGGCGGGGCGGCATGCCGGAAATGGTCAGTGAATATGTACAACGGAAAAATCAATTGATCCCCCATCAAGATGTGCGAATCATCCAAAATGTCGATTATCAAAATTTGGGAAATGCGTTTTTGGCCGGAACCGGCGATTTTGCCCAACTGTTTGAACCCGTTGCTTCCAAAATCGAAGCCGAAGGCAAAGGATACATCGTCGCATCGTTTGGAAAAGAAAGCGGCCGTCTCCCCTACACCTGTTACTTGGCGAAAGAGAAGTGGCTCCGCGAAAATCCGGATATTGCCCAAAAATTTGTCCGGGCCGTGTACAAAGGACAAATCTGGGTGAAGAACCACTCCCCCGAAGAAATTGCCTCCGCCATCCAAAGTTATTTTCCCGATACCGACCGCTCCATCTTGATTCGTGTAATCAAACGCTATAAAGATCAGGATTCTTATGCAGACAATCCCGTCATCGATCCGGATGAATACGGGCATTTCCTCCGGATTATGTCCCAAGCCGGCGAATTGCCCAAAAACGTCCCTTATGAACAACTGATCGATCCTCACATCAGCCAAAAAATTGTGGATGAACTCAAAGGGGGGACACCATGAAACCCACACCGGCCATCCAGTTTCAGAACGTGACGCATACCTTCTTCAGCAAAGAAGAAGAAGTCACCGCCATCCGGGACATCAATTTCACCGTCGAACAAGGAGAAACCCTGGTTTTAGTCGGTCCCAGCGGGTGCGGAAAAAGCACTATCCTCTCGCTTCTGGCCGGCATTTACAAACAGACGTCGGGGCAAATTCGGTTGTTCGGCAAAGAAGGGAAAACCCATGCAGCCAAATACACCGGTTACATGCTGCAAAAGGACGGATTGCTGGAATGGCGCACCGTCCTCAAAAACATGATTTTGGGCTTGGAATTCCGGAAACAAAACACGCCCGAGCGCATTGAGTACGCCCTTCATCTGCTCAAACAAATGGGTCTGGAACATACATCCCATCAATATCCGTCCCAATTGTCCGGCGGCATGCGGCAACGGGTGGCGCTGGTCCGCACATTAGCCGTCAATCCGGAAATCCTGCTGTTGGATGAACCCTTTTCGGCTCTGGATATTCAAAACAAAATCGCTTTGGAAGACTTGTTGATGGATGTCATGAAACGACACAAGAAAACTGCTGTCCTTGTGACCCATGACCTGGAAGAAGCCCTGGCGGTGGGCGACCGGATATTGGTGATGGGCGGACGTCCCGGAACCATTCAAAAAACGATGGTCGTTCCGGAAGAAATCCGCGCTTTGTCTGCGCTCAAATCCCGCAGCCATCCTGTTTTTCGCCGGCTGTTTGAACAGTTGTGGCAGGAGGTGGAACAACCATGAGCTTCTTTTCATGGAAAAAGTGGTTGACCAAGGGGGCCAAGAGCCCCTCACATGCCGATTTCCTGCGCCGGTTGCGGCTCCGGCAAATCGGGGTTTGGTTCTTGCGCTTCCTGATCCTGGTCGGTTTTGTCTTTGCATGGGAATGGGGGGCCCGGGCCGGTTGGATTGACTCCTTTTTATTCAGCAGTCCTTCGCTCATGATGAAGCAAGCGGCCGAATTGGCCCGTTCCGGGGAATTATATGCCCATATCGCAATCACATCGATGGAAACCATCGCCGGCTTTTTGATCGGCACCCTATCCGGGGTCATCCTGGCCACCATTATATGGGCTTCGCCGTTTTTATCCCGTGTTCTGGACCCCTATCTGGTCGTTTTAAACAGCATGCCGAAAGTGTCGCTCGGCCCCCTGTTCATTGTTTCGTTTGGTTCCGGCTTCATCTCCATTCTGGCCATGGGAATCGCCATCACCGTGATCATTACGACCATCGTCATTTACACCAGTTTTCAAAGTGTGGATTCCAGTTATCTCATTTTGGCCCGTTCGTTTGGGGCCAGCCGCAGCCAAATCTTTTGGAAGATCATCTTTCCCGCCGCCATTCCCGATATGATTGCCGCCTTGAAGGTCAATGTCGGGTTGTCATGGGTGGGGGTCATCGTCGGCGAGTTTTTGGTCTCCAAACAGGGACTCGGTTACTTGATGATTTACGGTTTCCAAGTGTTTAATCTGCATCTTGTGATGTTAAGCCTGATGATCGTGGCGGTCATCGCCACCATCATGTATCAGTTGATCGCGATCATTGAAAAACGGCTCGTTTCTAAAGGACAGCAGCAAAACGGCTAACCAAAGCGTATGTTTTGTCCCGCTTTTATTCAGCCGTTTTCTGCTTCCCAACCCTTTCTTCATTTTTTCTTCACGGCCGGCAGGATAAAACCGGCCGGATCGATAAATCTGTACCTTGCTCCTGCTGAAATTGTGATAAGATGTAAAAGGAAAATTCTACTTATTGACAAAGGGAGAAGGGGTTATGCAAACAAAGATTATCGGTTTTATCATCACACTGGTCGGAATCATCCTTCTGCTTGTCCAAACCGATCTCACTTCTCTTGCTTCCTTGATCACTTGGCCGTTTCTCATATTCTTGTTCAGTGTCCTTTTGCTTTATGTCGGAATCTTGAAGAAAATCAGCACGTTGACCTTATGGGCCGGTTTCGCCGCCACCATCAGTGTCACGGCCTGGGGATTGAAATACGTCAACGGCTGGCCCAAACATTGGAGCATATTGGTTGCTCTTTTCGGATTGGTCGTTTTGTTGCAATTTACCATTAATAAAAGCAAAATCACGGCTTTGGTCGGGGTGATTTTGATATTGACGGGAATTTTTGCATACCCGGGCATCACCGAACTTCCTTTGGTTTCCCCGATCACTTCGGTCTTTCATGCTTATTGGCCCGTCTTGATCGTGATCTTGGGACTGGTTTTTATCTCCAAAAAATAATCCGGTCATGCAAGCGACGTTGGACAAACGTTCCGGAAACCCGGTCTTCATCAGGTCAACCGGAGATTCCCGGCGGACCGTTTACCGGAAATGGGAAGGGCATGATGAATCATCGCCGGCCAAATCCACCGGCCCCGGTGCATGAGGATGGGACAACCGGGGATGCCGGTGGTTTTCTTGCTGAAACCGGTCTGTGAAACCGCCCCTTTCTTATGGGAATTGCAATCCCTCAATGGTTTGTGAATAACTTAATGGTGAAAAACGGTACACATTCCGATGAAGAAAACAAGGGAGAGATCGCGGGATGATTTCATTAAAAAGCCCCCGGGAAATCCGTAAAATGCATGAAGCGGGAAAACTTCTTGCCCAATGTCATCAGCACTTGAAGAAACGGATTCAGCCGGGAGTGACAACACTTGAGATTGACGAATGGGTGGAACAGTTTTTGAAGCAACACGGGGCCACCCCGGAACAAAAAGGATACATGGGCTATCCTTATGCCACCTGTGCTTCGGTCAACGATGAGGTGTGCCACGGTTTTCCCCGGAAAACACCGCTGAAAGAAGGAGACATTGTTTGCATTGATATGGTCGTCAACCTGGACGGCTGGTTGGCCGACTCGGCTTGGTCTTATGCAGTGGGGGAGATTTCCGAAGCGGCCCGAAACTTATTAACCGTCACCAAAGCCGCATTATATAAAGGCATTGAACAAGCCAAACCCGGCAACCGGATCGGGGACATTTCCCATGCCATCCAGTCTTATGCCGAGGAAAACGGAATGTCGGTGGTCCGTTCGTTTATCGGACACGGGATCGGCCGGCGCATTCATGAACTCCCCGAAGTTCCCCATTTCGGCCCGCCCGGCCAGGGGGCCGAATTAAAAGAAGGAATGGTGATCACGATTGAACCCATGCTGAACTTGGGTAACCATTTGGTCAAAATCATGGAGGACGGATGGACGGCCAAAACAGTGGACGGAAGTTTGTCGGCGCAATACGAACACACCGTGGCAATCACCAAAGACGGGCCGCTCATCCTGACCCGGCAACCGGATGAAACCTTTGATTTTTAAGCGAAAGAAAAAGGGCTGTGCGGATCGCGACAGCCCTTTTTTGCTTAAAGGTCAAAAACAGTTTTCAAATTGGATTTTTCCTCATAACGCTGAAGTGCCAACTCAATCAGTTTGGAAATTAATTCCGGATAAGAAACCCCCGAATGCTCCCACAATTTCGGATACATGCTGTAAGGCGTAAAGCCCGGCATGGTGTTAATCTCATTGATCAACACTCGGCCGTTGTCTTTGCGGATGAAAAAGTCCACCCGCGCCAGGCCGCTGCAATCAATGGCTTTGTATGCCTGAATCGCCAGTTGCCGGACCTTGCCGGTTGTCTCTTCCGGAAGTTCGGCCGGAATCCGCATCACGGATTTCCCGTCAATATACTTGGCTTTATAATCATAAAATTCATTGGAAGATACGATTTCCCCCGGCATGGAAGCTTGCGGTTCATCATTTCCCAACACGGCCACTTCCACCTCATGCGCGGGAATAAACTCTTCCACAATCACCTTCCGGTCATATTGGGCAGCCAACTGCAAAGCCTCCGTCAATGCTTCACGGTCTTTTGCCTTGGAAATCCCCACACTGGAACCCAGATTGGCCGGTTTGACAAAGCAGGGATAGCCAAGCGCTTGTTCCACTTTTTCGATCACGCTCTCGATGTCTTTCTCAAGCTCTGACTTCAAGAAATAAACATATTTGCCTTGCGGAAGACCCTCTTGTTCAAACACTTTCTTCGCCAACACTTTATCCATGCCGACAGCCGATGCCAACACCCCGGCTCCGACATAAGGAATCTGTGCCACTTCCAACATGCCCTGAATGGTCCCGTCTTCACCGTATGTGCCGTGCAAAACAGGAAACACCACATCCACTTCATGCGGGGCAAACGCAGGCAAGGTTCCGCTTCCTTTGGACACAAGCGCCGGCAGATGGTTTTGCAATTGCTCGCAAACTTCTTTTTCAAGCGTGCCGGCAATGGCGGGAATCGCTTTTTCCCCGAAATGCCATTGTCCTTCATGCGAAATCCAAACGGGAATCACTTCGTATTTGTCCCGGTCAATCGCCTGGATCACGGATGCGGCCGAATTTAAAGAGACTTCATGCTCCCCGGATCTTCCTCCGAACAAAACCGCAACACGAACTTTTTTCTCCATTCTCCCACCCTTTCTTCCGTCTAATCCTGATTTGCGTTCACTTGTTCCTCAATCAAGTTCCACAACCGCTCTTTACCATATGCAGTTTGCGCGGAAAAGAGAAGGAACGGATCTTCTTTTTCCATATTCAAAGTTTCCCTGATGATCTTGGCATGCTTTTGCCATTTTCCCTTCGGAACTTTATCTGCCTTGGTGGCCACGACCCATGTCGGGATGGAATAATACGTTAAAAACTCGTACATATTCTGATCATCTTTCGAGGGTGGGTGTCGCAAATCAACCACTTGGATCACCGCCTTGAGCGGTTCCCGTTTCAGCAAATAAGTTTCCATCATTTTTCCCCACTGTTTTTTCATCGCTTTCGGAACGCGCGCAAATCCGTATCCGGGAACATCCGCAAAATAAAAAAGGTCATTGATCCGGTAAAAATTGATGGTTTGGGTTTTCCCAGGTTTCGAACTGGTACGCGCCAGATTTTTTCTTCTGATCAGACAATTGATGAGCGATGATTTACCCACATTGGAACGCCCGGCCAGAGCAATCTCCGGCAGGGCGTCATCGGGGTATTGATCCGGTTTCACCGCACTGATCACAAACTCAGCTTTCTTCACCAGCATAAGGATCCCTCACTAACGCCAACCGCAACACTTCATCCATGTGCTCCACCGCGGTAAACTCCAATTCTTTCCGCACGCTTTTGGGAATGTCTTGGAGATCTTTTTCATTGTCCTTGGGGATCAACACATGTTTGATGCCCGCCCGGTGGGCACTTAACGATTTTTCCTTCAATCCGCCAATGGGCAGCACCCGTCCGCGCAAGGTGATTTCCCCGGTCATCGCCACAAAACGGGAAACCGGAATTCCGGTCAATGCGGAAACCAAAGCGGTGGCCATGGTAATTCCGGCTGAAGGGCCGTCTTTGGGAATGGCTCCTTCCGGAACGTGGATATGAATGTCATGTTTCTCATGGAAAGACGGATCAATGTTCAATTCCTTGGCGCGGGAACGGATGTAACTGAATGCGGCTTGGGCCGATTCTTTCATCACGTCTCCCAATTTCCCCGTCAATGTGAGCTTTCCGTTTCCGGGCAACAAGGAGACTTCCACGGACAACGTGTCCCCGCCCGCTTCCGTCCAAGCCAGGCCGGTCGCAATCCCGACCTGATCCTTTTCTTCCGCCCGTCCGTAACGGAAACGCTCCGGTCCCAAATATTTTTCCAAATTATTGGATGTAATGACCACTTTCTTTTTCTTGCCGGAGACAATTTGTTTGGCCGCTTTCCGACACAAGGTTCCGATCGTTCTTTCCAGATTCCGGACGCCGGCTTCCCGCGTGTAGTTGCGGATCAATTTCAACAATGCCCCCGACTGGATTTGCATGTTTTCTTTGGTCAATCCGTGTTCTTTTAACTGTTTGGGGAACAGATGGTCTTTGGCGATATGCTCTTTTTCAATTTCTGTATAGCCCGAAATGTATAAGACCTCCATCCGGTCAAGCAACGGACGGGGAATATTGTGGATCACATTGGCCGTGGTGATAAACATCACTTTGGACAAATCATACGGAATCTCGATGTAGTGATCGCTGAATGCCTGGTTTTGGTTCGGATCCAAGACTTCCAAGAGCGCGGAAGCCGGATCACCTCTGAAATCCATGGACATCTTGTCAATCTCATCCAGCAAAAAGACCGGATTGGTGCTTTGTGCTTGTTTCATTCCCTGAATGATCCTGCCCGGCATGGCACCGACATAAGTGCGGCGATGTCCGCGAATCTCCGCCTCATCCCGCACGCCTCCCAATGAGACACGGACAAAATTCCGTCCCAGCGCACGGGCAATGGAACGTGCCAAGGAAGTTTTTCCGACTCCCGGCGGGCCGGCCAGACAAAGAATGGGGCCTTTCATTTTCTTGACAATTTGCTGCACAGCCAGGTACTCAAGCACCCGTTCCTTTACTTTTTCCAATCCGTAATGGTCCTCGTCCAGCACTTTTTCTGCTTTCTCCAGGCTGAGATCGTCTTCGGTTTCATGAAGCCACGGCAAATCCAATAACCAATCAATATAATTGCGAACCACACCGCCTTCAGCGGAACTGGTCGGGATTTTTTCCAAACGGTCAATTTCCTTGTCAATCTTTTCTTTGATCTCTTCAGGCGCTTTTAGCTCGGACAGTTTTTGCCTCAATTCTTCCACTTCGCCCATGCGCCCTTCTTTTTCTCCCAGTTCCTTTTGAATGGCTTTCATTTGCTCACGCAGATAATATTCTTTCTGCGTTTTTTCCATCTGTTTTTTGACCCGGGAGTTGATCTTTTTCTCCAACTCCAGAACTTCTTTTTCATTATGGATGAGTGACAACAATTTCTCGAGACGTGCTTGAACGTTCAACGTTTCCACAATCGTTTGCTTATCTGCAATCTTCAGCGGAAGATGCGATGCGATGATATCCGCCAGCCGTCCCGGTTCATCAATATCCGCCACGACCGAATACGTTTCCGGCGAAAGCTTTTTGGACAAGCGCAGGTATTGTTCAAAATGCTCCAACACAGCGCGCATCAGAGCCTCCGTATCCAGGCCGTCTTCTTCTTCTTCTGCCAATTCTTCATACCGGACGATGTAACAATCTTCATCATCCATGTATTCAATGATGCTTGCCCTTTTCAAACCTTCCACAAGCACCCGGATGGTGCCGTTTGGCAGCTTCAACATTTGACGAACCTTTGCAATCGTACCGGTCCGGTAGATATCGTCTTCGGTGGGTTCCTCTATTTGAAGCTCCTTTTGCGTTGCAAGCAAAATCAAATTTTGGTCGTCCACCATTGCCTTTTCCAATGCTTGAACCGACTTTTCTCTTCCTACATCCAAATGTAAAACCATGGTGGGAAATACAACCAAACCTCTCAATGGCAAAAGAGGCAATACATGTTGTTCCCCTTCTTTTACAGCCATACATGCACCTCCGTTGCTGTCAACACAAGGAACAGGATGCCAGCTTTGTACGATTTTATCTTATTCATTCTCTTTTGTCTACGACACGAGGGCAACCGCCGGAAGCCGCCCGCAGCCGGACAAAAACATTCTGCATTCCTTATTATACCGGAGCAGAAGTGGGTGAAAAGAGAACCGGCATCTCCACGGATTTTTCCCGGCCAAAAGCAAGTTCAAAAACCGTCTCAATGCGTTCAACAGGAATGACTTCAATCCCTTCCAACTGCATAAAAATCGACTGCATGTTTTCTTTGGGAATCAACACTCTCTCGGCTCCTGCCTGCTTGGCGGCTTCCACTTTGGCAATGATGCCTCCCACGGGCTTCACATATCCGTGAATGCTTAATTCTCCGGTCATGGCCATTTTGGGGTCCATCGGAATGCCTTGAATGGCGGAATAAATTGCCGTTGCCATGGCGATTCCCGCTGAAGGGCCATCCACCGGCACACCACCGGGAAAATTGATGTGCAAATGGTAATCATCCGGTTGCAACCTCATTTTTCGCAGAACCGTCATCACATTTTCCACCGAACCCCGGGCCATGCTTTTCCGCCGCAGTGTCCGCTGCCGGTTGGCCATTTCCTCTTCTTCAACCACTCCTGTAATCCGGACGGTTCCTTGATCTTTTGCTGCGCGGGTTGCCGACACTTCAATTTCCAAAGTCGCCCCCATGTGCGGTCCGAGAACGGCCAATCCGGTGACGAGCCCCACTTGTGCTTTTTCCGGCATTTTCAATTCCGGCCGCGGATTTAACTGACTGCTGTTTACAACCCATTCCACGTCACGGGCTTCCACCCGGTTGCGCTGTTCACTCAATGCCACGCCCACTGCGGTTTGGACAATATTCACCGCATCGCGCCCGTTCATCGCATAACGCATGATCACCTGAACGGCTTCCGGGCTGTAATCAAAATGAATCCTCTTCAAGGCGTCGGTGGCAATTTTCTCGATTTCATGCGCCAACAGCGGTCGAAAAAAAATCTCCATGCAGCGTGACCGGATGGCCGGAGGAATTTCTTCAGGAGGTCGTGTGGTTGCACCAATGAGGCGAAAATCAGCCGGCAAACCGTTTTGGAAAATGTCATGAATATGCCGGGGGGTATTGGTGTCTTCTTCATTGTAGTAGGCACTTTCCAAAAACACCTTGCGGTCTTCCAACACTTTTAACAGTTTGTTCATTTGCACGGGATGCAATTCCCCGATTTCATCAATAAACAACACCCCGCCATGCGCCTTGGTCACCGCTCCCGGTTTGGGTTGGGGAACCCCGGCGACTCCCATGGCTCCGGCTCCCTGATAAATCGGATCATGCACGGAGCCGATCAAAGGATCGGCAATGCCCCGTTCATCAAAGCGGGCCGTGGTCGCATCGATTTCAATGAACTTGGATTTTTCATTAAAGGGAGAGAAACGGTTCTTTTTCGCCTCCTCTAAAATCAAGCGCGCAGCCGCGGTTTTCCCGACTCCGGGCGGCCCGTAAATCAGGACATGCTGTGGATTCGGCCCGCACAACGCCGCCTTTAACGAACGAATGCCCTCTTCTTGTCCGACAATGTCCTCCAGTTTGGCCGGCCTGGTTTTTTCCGCCAGGGGTTCGGTCAAAGAGACCTCGCGCATCGACCGGAGCCTTTCCAATTCTTTCCGTGATTCTTTATTCACCGCACTGCGGCTGGATTGTTGGCTTTTTAACAAACTCCAGAAATAAATCCCGATAATGATGGAGAAAAACACTTGTAAAAACATAAGTAAAGAAGTCCAGCTCATAGGCCCCTTCCTTTCCTCCCTGCAATTTGGACAGACATCGTCCGCTTTTTCTGTATTATGACCGCAGGAGGAAAGGGATACTCATGCTTTTGCAATAGCCAAAAAGCACCAAAACCTTTGCATCAACGACTTTTCATGTACATGTCAAAAGCCCAGTGCAGCATCGGGATGACCGGGTAATCCCACTCTCCCATAAATTGACAGGCTTCTCCGCCAAAGCCCATTTTAAATTGCAGCAACTCAAATAACCGGTTGTTTTCATCCAAAACCGTGGAAATTCCCCGGAAATCAAAAATGGTGTCGCCATGCCGGTAAGCATCCTGAATCATCTTCCAACGCAACAAGTACGCGGACGGATCCTCGTACGAATCACTACGCCGTGCATTGTACAAATCCCATGTATGCCCGTCCACTCTCACAGCCAGCGAGGCGCTTAACAACTGATTGTCTTTTCGTGCCAAATAAAGCCGGATCCGGTAAGGATTTTCCAATATCAATGTTTCAAACATTTTTTCAAAATAAGAAACATCGCGGACATTGGATTGTTCCCTTTTGGCCGTCAACGAGAGCAACTTGTGAAACTCCGGCAAATCGTTTTCAGTTCCCAAGTTGACATGCACTCCGCTGTTTTCCGCTTCCCGGATCCTTTGTTGCCAATCCGGATGGAAACCCGAAAAAATCTGTTCCAACGATTTTCCTTTCATGTTCAGGCGAAAGACAAACTGTGGTTGCACGGTGTCGAAACTGTCTTCTCCGCCGTTTTGTCTCCATCCCATCTCCACCAGTTCCTGTTTTACATACTCCACCGCATTAAAGACCTGATCCGGCAAAATGTCGGTCAAACGTTTATTTTTCAATCCATGGGATTTAAATTCCTGAACAGCTTGGGAAATCCGGTTCGCAGACCACTTTTTGCTGACAAGCGGCGGATCCATTTTCACGGAGAATACATTACGGTTTTTCAAATGGTGAAACAAAGGATGGAACCAGTCGGTCAGGGAATAACTTGAAAACCAATCGATCATCGGTCCTCGGGGTATGTATGCCAAATATTTATTTAATCCGGGTACCTTCCTGTATAATACAACAGCTCCGCCCACCAATTTGCCGTCTTTTGTCACCCATCCCAAAAATTCATGTATCCATTTCCATTCGGATTTCAAGTCCGCCCAAGACGGGTACTGTAAGAAATTTCTGTAAGGTTGTGTCTCAACGAAATCCAGAAATTTTTCTCGCTCCACTGAAACGATTTGTAACAAATTTCCTCACCCCTTTGTTAATCGAAAAAGCAGCTCTACCCGCAACGTAGAACTGCTTCTAATTCGATCAGAAACTACTACATTTTAACATATCATGAACCATAGAAAAAAGCATCTGCTATTTCTTCAGCAGATGCCCAAATCCCATTGTTCCTCAAGCAGATTCTTCTTTTTTTGTCGTAATGACGCGCCCTTCACTGGTATAGAGTTTCGGGCTTCCTCCTTGCACCACCGTGTCCTTGGTGATGACACATTTGACGATATCATCGCGCGAAGGCAATTCAAACATGACATCCAACATGATGGACTCGATGATCGCCCTGAGTCCCCGGGCACCCGTTTTGCGCTTGATGGCCTCTTTGGCAATGGCCTCCAGCGCGTCTTGTTCAAAGGACAATTCGACATTGTCCATTTCCAACAGTTTTTTGTACTGTTTCACCAGTGCATTTTTGGGCTCGAGCAAGATGCGCACCAGCGCTTGCTCATCGAGCGGTTCCAATGTAGAAATGACCGGAAGCCTTCCCACAAATTCCGGAATGAGACCAAACTTCAAGAGGTCTTCAGGCAACACCAGCTTCAGATATTCGCCCGGTTTCATGTTGACGTTTTGCTGATCCATTCCAAAACCGATCACTTTCTTGCCGATCCGCCGTTTAATGATCGTTTCCAATCCGTCAAAAGCGCCCCCGCAAATAAACAAGATGTTGCTGGTGTCAATTTGGATGAACTCCTGATGCGGGTGTTTGCGCCCTCCTTGCGGTGGCACACTGGCAACGGTTCCTTCCAAAATCTTCAGCAACGCCTGTTGGACACCCTCACCGGACACGTCACGGGTGATCGACGGATTTTCAGATTTGCGGGCGACTTTGTCGATTTCATCAATGTAGATGATTCCGCGTTCCGCTTTTTCAATATCGTAATCCGCCGCTTGGATCAATTTGAGCAGGATGTTTTCCACGTCTTCCCCGACATAACCCGCTTCCGTCAGCGACGTCGCGTCCGCAATCGCAAACGGGACATTCAGGATGCGGGCCAATGTTTGGGCAAGGAGGGTTTTCCCGCTCCCCGTCGGCCCCACCATCATGATGTTGCTTTTTTGCAGTTCAACATCATCGGATTTCTGCGAAGAATTGATCCGTTTGTAGTGGTTGTAAACCGCAACGGACAATGCTTTCTTCGCTTCTTCCTGACCAATGACGTATTCCTCCAGAATGGAGCAGATCTCCTGTGGTTTGGGCAAGTTTTGCAAATCAATTTCTTCTTCATTGCCCAATTCTTCTTCCACGATTTCATTGCACAATTCAATGCATTCGTCACAGATATATACACCAGGTCCGGCGACCAGCTTGCGCACCTGATCCTGGGATTTTCCACAGAAAGAACATTTCAATTGTCCTTTTTCTTCATTGAACTTGAACATCTTCTCTCTCACCCCTTTCAACGATTGGTGGCCATCACCTGATCCACGATGCCGTATTCCTTGGCCTCTTCGGCACTCATGAAATAATCGCGGTCCGTGTCCCGGGCGATCTTGTCAATCGGTTGCCCCGTTCTTTCAGACAAGATCCGGTTGATTCTCTCTTTGGTCTTCAGGATCCAGTCTGCATGAATTTTTATGTCTGTCGCTTGTCCCCGGGCGCCTCCCAACGGTTGGTGAATCATCACTTCGCTGTTTGGCAGCGCCAAGCGTTTCCCTTTCGCACCGGCGGCCAGCAAAAAGGCTCCCATGCTGGCGGCAAGGCCGACGCAAATGGTGGAGACTTGCGGCTGAACATGATTCATGGTGTCGTAAATCGCCATTCCGGCGGTTACGGAACCACCTGGTGAATTTATGTACAAATAAATGTCTTTTTCCGGGTCTTCCGCACTCAAAAACAGCAATTGGGCAACAACCAAATTGGCCACATTATCATCGATGGGGCCTCCCAAAAAGATAATGCGGTCTTTCAACAGTCTGGAATAGATATCGTAGGAGCGCTCTCCCCGATTGGTCTGTTCTACCACCATTGGCACCAAAGGCATTAAAAACACCTCATTTCGGAGTGAAAAATTTGAAAAACAAGGCACGTTTTCACGTGCCTCACTTCATCTCCTATCATCATTATGCCTTATTTTTACTGTTCGATACAAGTAGATCGATCGTTTTCTTCATGCGAAGTTGATCCTTCACGGAATCAAGGGCACCTTGATTTTCCAGAATGCGGCGAACTTCATCCGCTTCGCGGCCCATTTCCTCAGCCATTTGTTTGATTTCTTCTTCTACTTCTTCATCTTTGACTTCAATTTGCTCTTCTTTGGCAATGGCTTCCAAAACGAGATCAGCGCGAACGCGTTTTTCCGCATCTTCTTTGAACTGGTCTTTTAACGCTTCTTGATCCTGGCCGGTGAATTGCGCATAGGTTTCCAGGTTCAAGCCTTGATACATCAAGCGTTGTTCAAATTGGCGCAACATGTTTTCCGTTTCGTTTTCAATCATCACTTCCGGAATTTCCACCGTTGCATTTTGCGCCGCTTTTTCCACCAGCTCATTGCGGATGAAGTTTTCTTTGTCTTTTTCCGCTTTTTCTTTCATGTTTTTCTCGATGTCGGCTTTCAATTCTTCCAGCGTGTCAAACTCGCTGACATCTTGAGCGAATTCGTCATCCAGCTCCGGCAGGTTCATGCGTTTAATTTCATGAAGTTTCACTTTGAATGTAGCCGGTTTTCCTTTCAAATCTTCAACATGGTATTCTTCCGGGAAGGTGACTTGAATTTCTTTTTCTTCTCCGGCTTTCATGCCGATCAGCTGGTCTTCAAAACCGGGGATAAACGTTCCGGAACCGACTTCCAGCGTGTATTGTTCCGCTTTACCGCCTTCAAAAGGTTCTCCGTCGACAAATCCTTCAAAGTCAATGATCACACGGTCGCCTTTTTCCACGGCTCCTTCTTCCACCGGTTCCAATTGACCTTGTTGTTTTTGCATGCGTTCGAGTTCTTTTTCCACATCTTCGGGTTTCACGGCGAATTTTTCTTCGTCCACTTCCACTTCCAACCCTTTATACTCGCCGAGTTCCACTTCCGGCTTTACGGTCACCGTCGCCTTGAAGATCAACGATTTGCCTTTTTCCAGTTGCTCAATGTCGATTTCCGGACGGTCCACCGGCACGATTCCCGTTTCTTCCACAGCTTCTTCATAAGCTTTGGGCAGCAGGATATCGAGGGCGTCCTGATACAACACTTCGACACCAAACCGCTTTTCGAAAATGGCACGCGGCACTTTCCCTTTGCGGAATCCGGGGACATTCACTTGTTTGACCACTTTTTTAAACGCTTGATCCAGTGCGTCTTGAACCGATTGCTCATCTGTTTCGACCGTAAGGATACCTTTGTTTTTTTCTGTTTTTTCCCAGCTTGCCTTCATTACACAGTTACCTCCTGCATCACAAATCTATCATATGGTATGATCAGTCCGATTCACTAGTATCGCTCCCCGCAATAACCACTTCATTATAACACAGTAAAGCAACTTTTCAATAAACATCCATGAACAGGAAAAAAGCCCCTATGAACCCGGGGAACTTACTATTCATCATTATGTATCCCATACCAACAGCCACTATGTTAAACCATGTGATCTCATCTTGTAAAGAAGATCAACAATTAACTATAAATATTCGTTTCATCTTTTCCATTTCCTCTTTTTATCCGTGATCCCGGGACAAAAAATGCCGGACAGCCCGGATGGCATCGAATGAACGACAACCCCCGCGGTTATCCGGGTCGGCCCGGACATAAAATACATCAGGTGGCTCTTGTGAAAAGAGCCACATTCCCTTTCTTTTTAAGAGATTTTTCCAACCGCTTCCTCGTATTCCCGCTTCAGCTCCGCCACCACTTCCTGAACGGTTTGGACTTTCCGGATCTGACCCACTCCGTGGCCGGCCGACCAAATGTCTTTCCATGCTTTGGGACCGGTTTCATTCATTTTGGAGAAATCGACGGTTCCCTTTTTCTCCAAGTGCTCCGGATCCAAACCGGCTCTTTCGATGCTCGGTTTCAAATAGTTGGCATTGACACCGCTGAATGCGTCGGTGTAGATGATATCATCCAAGTCTGACTCAATCAGCATGTTTTTGTAATCTTCACTGGCCAAACTTTCAACCGTCGGAATGAAACGCGTCCCCATGTAAGCGAGATCCGCTCCCATTACTTTGGCTGCCAGGATATCGCGGCCGTTGGAAATACTTCCGGCCAGAATCGTCTTTCCGTTCCAAAATTTGCGCACTTCACCAATGAACGCAAACGGGTTGATCGTCCCGCCATGCCCCCCTGCGCCGGAACAAACCAGAATCAATCCGTCAACACCGGCAGACGCGGCTTTTTTGGCATGAGGCAAAGTGCTCACATCCGAAAACACCAATCCGCCGTATTCGTGCACAACATCCACCACGGGCGCCGGATTGCCGAGGGACGTGATCACAATGGGCGGCTTGTATTTTTGGATCGCTTTCAAATCTTCCTCATATCTCCGGTTGGTCCGGTGCACCACCAGGTTGACCGCCCAAGGGGCCACGGTTTGGTTTTTTTCCAATTCTTCGATGGATTCCGTAATTTTTTTCATCCAAACATCCAAATCTTCGGACGTCCTTGCATTTAACAAAGGAAATGAACCGACGATTCCGGCTTTGCAACACTCGATCACCAATTCCGGGCCGGATACCAGAAACATCGGCGCTGCAACCACAGGCAAAGTTAATTGTTCCAAGTTTGGCATGTTTCATCGCCTCCTCTTCTACATCTTACCCGAATCTGAAAATATTTTCAGCCTAAACGTAAGGTTTTATTTTTTCTGTTAATTTTTTAATTTCCGTTTCCAAGTTTTTGATCTTTTCTTCCAACTGTAAAAGCTGTTGTTGCTTTTCTGAACGCCCCGTCCTCCACTTTTGAATCCGCTCAAACAAGAGCAACAGGCTGGGATCATGCATAACCGTCCAGATGACCGCATCCTCAAACGTTTCTTTCCTTCCCGGCATTCCGTGGTCTTTTCCGTTTCGCAAATGTTCATCCAAGAGCTTTTCGATTTTGCTGTTGTTTGGGCCGCCGGATTGCCGGAAGAAAGCTTCGATTCGCTCTTCCATGGTCATTTTGCGCTCTTTCAACGCCATCCCCCTTCCCGTCATCCCGTCAAGCTCTTTTGGAACGGAACACTCTCCATAACAGGTAAACACTCAGCGCCGATGCCCCCCACAGCATTCCTTGCATCAACCATTTGATCGACTGGACTGACTGCATCCATTCATTTCCAAAAGCAAGAAAAACTGCCGATCCCACGAATAAGCCGCTTGCCAGCCAAGCCAACGCCATCCGGTTGACCATCTTGTTCATTTGCCGGACCAAATGATCATCGGTCCGGTTTTCCACCACCACTTTCCAGTCATTCCACGCAAGCCGCTCCAGGATTTTGTTCAGCCTGCGCGGCAAAGTGCCGGTCAGCTTCGCCACTTCACTGATCCAACTGGCATTGGCCCGGTAGTTAAACCTCCGCGACAACCAGCTTTTCAAGATTTGCACATCGGCCGATTCCACAACCGTGTGGTAACTGATTTCCGGGCACAACCACCGTGCCGTCCCTTCTGCGGCCGTGAATCCTTTTGCCCACAAAGCCATGGCATTGGGAATGCGGCAATGGTTTTTCACCCCGATCACAATCGCCTGGATCAAGAGATTCCCCCAATTGTATTTGCCCGCCTGATCACTGTTCACATAGTGCACAAAATGGGAACGCAACTGATCTTTTAAGCGGATCGGATCGGTGTAAGGCGTCGGTTGGATAATATCCAAAACGGCTTCCGCCGCATCTTCCGCCTGATTCAAGCGGGTGTGAAGCAACATGCGGAAAATGGCTTCGGTATGGAGGGAATCCACCCGCCCAACCATTCCCCAGTCAATCACATACGCCTTTTTCGTGTGCTTATCGATCATGATGTTGGAACCGTGCGGATCACCATGATAATATCCTTCGGAAAACGTTTTGACATAATAATGGGCCAAATCGACCATCCGCATAAACCGTTCTTCAAACGTGAGAAAATCCACCGGAAATTCTTTGAGATTCCAACCGTCCACATACTCCATCACCAGGACATTTTTTGAAACCTTGTACACTTCGGGGACGGAAATGGTCTCAAAATCCTTCATCATCTCCCGGTGCTCTTTCATGGTCCGGGCTTCGGCCAGCATGTCCAGTTCGTTGGTCGAACTGCTGTAATAATCACGGACCAACCCGTTTAAATCCACTGAAGCTGCGTATGGGGGAGGGAGCCTTTTTTGCAACCGGCCGGCAAATTTTTGGATGATGGAAATATCGATTTCAAACAGTTTGTCCACGATGGGGCGGACCACTTTGACGGCACAAACCCGTCCATCCTTTAATTGTGCACGGTACACTTGGGCCAATGAAGCGGATCCGACCGGTTCCGGGTCAATCCACTCAAACTCCTTTAATCCTTCCGGAAGCCCGTCTTCCATCACCGCGGCCATATAGCGGAAAGGCATGGGAGGAACTTCGTTTAACAACTCCGAAAGTTCCGTCGTCACCGGCTCGGGAATGATTTCCTGCCGGGAAACAAGAACTTGTCCCAGTTTGATAAAAGTGGGACCCAGTTCCTCAAAAACCATCCGCAGCCGGCGTCCGAACCGGTGCAGTTTTTCTTCTTCTTCCCGGGTCCGCTTTTTAAAAAACAGCCGGAACAACCCGCGGTCTTCCAACAAGTGAAGCAACCCGTGCTTGGCAAAGATTCCGGCAATGGTGCGATACCGTTGACTTCTCGTGATTTTCAAACGCATTTCAAGAATTTCCCGCCTCGCCTGATCCAACTCCAAATCCGAAACCTCTTTCGCCGACACGACGGACACACCCATCCCCCCTTCCAAAGATTAAGACAGGCGGACACCGGGTCCGCCTGATCCAATGCAAAATTATTCATCCGTCAAGCCGACATCTTTTTCGCTGATGGAATAAATTTCATCCGGCGTTTTTCCGCGCGCCCGCCGGAGCACTTCCATGCGTGTTTGAAACTGTTTCATTGCAAAAGCAACAATGTCATCTTTTTTGAGATCAAACGGAAACGGATCCATCGTACCGAAGATTTCATCCACCACACCAATTGCATGCGGAAGCAGCAACTCCATCCGTTTGACAACCACATCCCATATGTGATCATGCTCTGAAATGAGCCGCTGCAAAAGATAGCTCCCGTAACTGATATGCCGGGCTTCGTCTCGTTTCAAATTCGTAACGGCTTCAAACATCCCGGGCATGGCCAGTTGTCCCTGGAGAGCGGTATAAAATGCATGATAACCGGATTCGGCCAGGATTCCTTCCACCACCATGTTATAAGTAACCGAAGCTTCCGCCTGCGCTTCCGGTGACGGATCATCAATCAGACGTTCCATCGCCTGCGGCAGGTACTCGTAAAAAATTTTCTTAAAGTGGCTCTGATGATAAATCGTCAAATCCCCGGCCCCGCCGACCACTTCATCCAAAAACCTCCGGAATACCTCGGTATGTTTCGCTTCTTCAAACAGAAATGTCGTCAAATACAATTCCTCTTCCAAACGTCCTTCCATGGAAATCACCCGGATGAGCGGAAGCAAATCCCGGGTTACTGCTTCTTCCCCCGCCTGAAACATCGCCCCCAAGCGCAGACTCGCTTCTTTTTCTTCATCCGTGAAAGTTTGCCATGTTTCCTTATCTTGGGTAAAATCAATGTCTTTCGGATCCCACACCCCCAGCTTCTTCGCTTTGTGGTATAACCGCATGGGCAAAAGCGAATGATCCAATCCCTTTTCACCGGTTGTTTTCAGTTCCCGCATGATCGATCCCCCCTCAATGAGTCAAACAAGATGTCACCGCTTACAACAAGCCTTCGCGCCCCTCCTTATCGCATCCAACCATTTCAATTAAATGTTATTTTATTTGAAATATTTGGACAATCCCTGATATTCTGGGTTATAATACCCCTAAAACCAAGGTTTTTAGGGGGTTGGCCATGAAAAAAGAGCAACTGCTCGATCTGATCTCCGGCAGATATCCGGAAGGTTTGGCACGTTGGCATTTGAAATTATCCAAGTGGAATGCCCCGGATGAAGAAAAAGCCGCTCTGTCCCGTCTTTTCTCTTTCCTGCTTGATCACCTGGATCTCGCACTTTCCGACGAAAGCGCTTTGATGAGCCGGTTGCAACAATGGATGATGGATGAAACGCCGGTCGCTGATCCGAACCATTGGTTTTTTGCCGTCGGATCCCTGGAACAAATCCTCATGGAATTCGTCATGGAATCGCAAGATTCTTCGTTTGTCCAACAGGCCTTTCACAAGATCCACACACTGTGCATGAACATCAACCAAGCCCTGATGCAATGGCCGTTTTTGACACTCCGCGCTTTCGATTCTCCCCGCATCCGGTCTTATTCCCCATTGGTTGAACTGCTGCAAGGATTAAAAATCCGGCCGGATGTCCGGTGGAACAAAATAGCGGTGCTCACTTCCGAAGGAAAAGTCCTGGACCTGGCCGTTCACCACCCGCGGAACAACCGTTGGGTTGCGGCATACCCCACGGACAGACAAACTTTATTTGTCCGCCGCATCCTCCAAGGAAAAGACCGGGGATTCACCGAACCCGTCAACCAACATCTCTCACTGGCCATTTCGGGCAGCAAAAATGCTTTGTCCCGGTCTTATGCCCGGGAAATTGCGGGTTGGATCCGGCACGCCCTGCGGTTTTCCCGACAATATACCAGCGGCCCGTTATATGACACCCTCCGGCAATATGAAGCGATTCTGGAATTTGATGACACGTTGCTTTCCACCAGCGGCGTCAAGGAAACCTTGCTCACCAGCATGAAACAAATCTGCCGCCTGACCGGCTTTCAACGCAGCGCCTTTTTTTGGTACTATCCCTTATTAAAAAAGGTGGAAGGCATCTGCTCGTATAATGTGCCATTGGAAGAAATCCAACGGATTCATGAGTCCGAACAAAATGTGCCCGGGATTTCCAAATTGTTCGATGTCAAACGCCCCGTGTATTTCCGGCAGGTACACCATCTGCTGCCAAAACATCACATCCGGCATTTCCGTTTGACTTCCCTTTTGGTCGCTCCTTTATATGAAGAACACCATCATGTCACCGGCGTGCTTTTGTTGGACCAGAACGGACAACAATTTGACGTTTCACAAACCACCATCGAAATCATCCGCTCCCTGTTGACCCGCGTGTCCCGGAATTTACGCACCAAACTTTATGCCAACGCGTCTCCCCTTCAACTCTCCTCCCCGCTCACCCACCGGGAAAAACAAATTCTCCGGTTCAGCGCCAACGGATTAAGCACCAAACAGATCGCCGCCAGACTGAAAATCAGCGAACACACCGTAAACGAATATATCCGGTCGGTCTTTAAAAAGTTGCACGCCAAAAACCGGGCCGAAGCGGTTGCCAAAGCCCTGCGCCAACGGTTGATCAAATAAAAAGGACGGTTGAGCTGCGGGTTCAACCGTCCTTTTCTCATATTCGCCCTTTTATTCATCCAGCCTTTCAATAATGGTTGCATTGGCCATGCCGTATCCCTCGCACATGGTTTGCAGTCCGTACCGGCCGCCGCTTCGTTCCAATTCATGCACCAGGGTCGTCATCAACCGGGCTCCCGAAGCTCCAAGCGGATGTCCAAGTGCAATCGCCCCGCCGTTGGGATTCAGCTTTTCCGGATCAGCGCCCGTTTCACAAAGCCAAGCAAGCGGCACCGGCGCAAAGGCTTCATTCACTTCAAAAAGATCGATCTCTTCCAATTGCAATCCCGCTTTTTTCAGCACCTTTTCCGTTGCAGGAATGGGTCCGGTCAGCATCAGGGTCGGATCGGACCCGGTCACCACACGGGACAAGATGCGAAAGCGGGGCTTTAACCCCAGCTGTTCCGCTTTTTCGCGGGACATCAACAAAATAGCCGCCGCGCCGTCACTGATTTGGCTGGAGTTGCCGGCATGAATTTTTCCGTTCTCCACAAAGGAAGGAGACAAAGCGGCCAGTTTTTCCATGGAAGTGTCTTCCCGCGGCCCTTCGTCCTGATCAATCACCTGTTCGCTTCCGTCGGGCAACCGGACGGCAACCGGCATGATCTCTTGCTTGAAACGCCCTTCTTTGCGTGCTTGTACCGCTTTTTCATGGCTGCGGAGGGAAAATTCGTCCAGCTGCTCCCGCGAAAACCCCCATTTGTCGGCAATGCGCTCCGCCGAAATGCCCTGATGGATCATCTCATACCGGGAAGTAAGCTTTTCACTGAAGACGGCGCCTTGAAAATTGGAAGACATCGGCACGCAGGACATGCTTTCCACGCCAGCCGCCACGACCACATCCATATCCCCGCTCAAAATCGCCTGGGCCGCAAAATGGACGGCTTGCTGGCTGGAACCGCATTGCCGGTCGATGGTGACCCCGGGCACTTCCACCGGAAATCCGGCGATCAATGCGGCCAATCTCCCGATATCTCTTGCTTGTTCGCCGGTTTGCGTCACACACCCCATCAACACATCTTCCACCAGTTCCGGAGGGATTCCGGCCCGCCGGACCACCTCTTTCAACACCATGGCCGCCAAATCGTCCGGGCGGATTCCGCTTAAAGTGCCGTTCCGCCGCCCAATCGGCGTACGAACTGCTTCGATGATAACTGCCTCCCGCATGGTCTATCTCTCCTTTGTTCTTTTTTCACGTTTCATCAGGCTTGGTTTTTGTGTTGGTTTCGCAAAAGAAACTTCTGAATTTTCCCGCTGGCGTTGCGGGGAAGCTGCTTGACAAACCGGTATTCTCTCGGCCGTTTGTAACGGGCCAGTTTTTCGCTTTGCCGGCAAAACCGTTCCAGTTCATCCGCCGTCACCCCCGGATCTTTTTTAACGACATACGCCACCACCCGCTCCCCCCAAGTTTCATCCGGTTCCCCCAACACCGCCACATCCAACACCCCGGGATGCTCATACAGCACGTCCTCCACTTCCCGCGGATAAATATTTTCCCCGCCACTGATAATCATATCATCCAAACGGTCGGCCACCCACAAATATCCGTCTTCGTCCAGATAACCCAGATCCCCTGTATGATACCACCCTTGATGCAGCGCTTTGCCGGTCTCCTCTTCTTTCCGGTAATATCCTTTCATCATGCAAGATCCCCGGACGAGAATCTCCCCGGTCTCACCGGGTTTGAGCACGTCCTCCGGATCCGACGGCACTCCTTCCTTCACACGCACCACCCGGACTTCATGGTTTAAACAAGGCTTTCCGGCGGAACCGGCTTTGGTGATCTGTTCCACTTCCAACAAGAAGGTGACCGCCGGCCCCATTTCCGTCATTCCGTAGGCTTGAACCAAACCGATGCCGAGCTTCTCCCGGCAACGTAGAATCAATGCCGGAGCCATGGGAGCCCCGCCATAGAATCCCAGCCGCAACGACGACAAACGGTACCGGGACAAATCTTCCTGCAACAACATGTTCCACATGGTGGGAGCGGCAAAGAAAACGGTGACCTTCTCCTCCTGCACCAGTTTTAAAACCCGTTTCGGATCAAATTGGCGCATGATCACCTGGCCGGCTCCGATATGCACTCTCGGCAAAAACGCACAATGCAGTTCGGCACAGTGAAACATGGGAGCGGTCACCAGCCCCCGGTCTTTCGGGGTCAAACGCATCATCGCCAAAATGATCAGACTTTGCTCAATCATGTCGCGGTGCCGGTGCATCACGCCTTTGGGCCGGCCGGTGGTCCCGCTGGTGTACATGATGCCGCAAAGGTCCTCTTCCGACACCTCCGCTTCCGGCCGGGTATCCGGAGCCATCCGGATCCGTTTTTGGTAGCTTTCCGCATAACAAGGAGGGTCCCCGTCCGTCATCCAAAACGAGATCCGGGGGAATCTCCCGTGAATCTTTGCGATATGACTTTCCAGCTCTTTTTCAAATAAAACGATTTTGGGTTCGGCATCATGCAAAATATAAGCCACTTCTTCGGCCGTCAAACGGAAATTGACCGGGTTGAAGACCGCGCCGATTTTGGCGCAGGCAAAAAAAGCAGTGGCCAACTCCACGGAGTTGTATAGGTATGTGGAAACCCGGTCCCCCTTTTTCACCCCGGCTGCCAAGAAAGCCCGGGCCAGCCGGTTCACTTCCCGGTCCCACATCCGGTAAGTCCAGCGCCGGTTCTTCTCCACATCAAACAGCGCTTCCTTTTCCGGATACTTTTGAACCGTTTGCTCCAGGATCTTCCCGATGGTTGGGTACATGAACGAAGCGGACCCCCTTTAAAAAAGTGAATCAACCTTTGATATATTTCTTCCGCAATTCCATTTTGAAAAATTTCCCTGCCGAGGTGCGCGGAATAGAGTCCGTGAAAACAAACTCATCCGGCAGCCACCATTTGCTGAACTTCGAAGCCAAAAACGCACGCAATTCCTCTTTGCCGGCTTTTTTTCCTTCTTTCAGCACGACGACCGCCAGCGGGCGCTCCTGCCATTTGGGATGCGGCATGGCAATCACCGCGGCTTCCTTGACCGAAGGATGGGCCATCAGTTCATTTTCCAAATCCACCGAACTGATCCACTCTCCCCCGGATTTAATCAGATCTTTCGTCCGGTCGGTAATCTTCATGTAACCTTCCGGATCAATCGTTGCAACATCCCCGGTTTGAAACCAGCCATCGTCTGTCAACACCTCTTTGGCATCCGGACGGTTATAATAACCGGCCGTCACCCAAGGCCCCCGGATTTGGAGCTCTCCCATCGTTTTCCCATCCCAAGGAACTTCCCGGTCCCCGTCCATCACCCGGATCTCGACAAACGGAACAGGAGTTCCCTGTTTCAATTTGTATGCCAATTGCTCCTCGGCAGGCCTTTCTTTTAAATGGGGCTTCAAATGGGATACAGTTGCCACCGGCGTGGTCTCGGTCATTCCCCATCCGTGCACCGCCTGCAGGCGATGCCGTTCCAATCCCCGGATCAACGATTCAGGCGGGGCAGCCCCTCCGATCAAAAGCTTGAGATCCGGATCCAGATCCCACCGGTCCGGCTTTTCGTCCAGCTTGTTCAACACATCAAACCAAATGGTGGGAACCCCGGCCGCAAAAGTCACTCTTTCTTTTTCCATCAAGTCCAGAAGGTTTTCGGCATCCAGGAACGGACCGGGAAAAACTTGCTTGGCGCCCAACATCACCGAAACAAAAGGAAGCCCCCAGGCATTGACATGAAACATGGGAACAATGGGCATCCCGGCATCCTCACTTGAAATCCCCAACCCGTCTTTGAGCCCCAACATAAAGGAATGCAGCACCAAAGCCCGGTGGGAATAAACCACGCCTTTCGGCTTTCCGGTCGTTCCGGAAGTATAGCACATCACCGCGGCGTCATTTTCGTCCAGCCCGGCATAAGAAAAGGTGTCGCCGGCGCTCCCGAGGAACTGTTCGTAATCTTCACCGAAAGAAGGAACCGGTTGGCCGGTGAGCGGGACAACAATGATTTTTTCCACGTCAATTTGATCCCGAAATTTTTCCAGAAGGGGCAAGAGGATATCATCGACGATCAGAAACCGGTCCCCCGCATGCCGGATGATATAAGCAACTTCCGTGGGATGAAGGCGCAAATTCAGCGTGTGCAAAACCCCGCCGGCAACCGGAACGCCAAGGTACGCTTCCAAATGAACATAATGATTCCACATCAAAGTGGCCACACGATCCCCTTTTTTCAAGCCGGCTTTTTCCAATGCTCCTGCCAACATCCGGGCACGCCGGTAAAAATCCGCGTAAGTATATCGATGCAATGATCGGTCCGGCATTCGGGAGACGATTTCAACAGAACCATACAAATCGTTAGCCCTTTCCAATAAATGCGAAAGCGTCAGCGGAAAAATCATCATGGTGGCACGCATTCCTTAAAATCCCCCCCAGATTCCTTGTAATCCATCATCCAAACAATAAGCAAATCCAATGCCAACGGTGTGCGGAAAAAAGGGCCGGAAAATCCTTTACTCCCTTTCTCCCGAAACGGGATGATTCCGAAAAACCGGACACTTGTCAAAGGTCGGTGTCCGGTTTCCGGACAGCAGGATGGTTCCCCCGGGACCGTTCGTTCAAAACGCATTCGGCAGTTGGTATTTTTTTAATTTTTCGTATAAGACGGAGCGGCTGATTCCCAACAAACGGGCCGCTTTCACTTTATTGCCTCCCGTCTCCAAAAGCGCCTGGCAAATTGCATTTTTTTCTGCTTGTTTCAGCAAACCATCCTCCTTTTGGCATGCGGTTTTTTTCAGGTCCCGCAGGGGAGAGGGGAGATCCTGCCACCGGATGCAACCGTGCCCGGCAAAAATCATCGCCCGTTCCAAAGTGTTTTTTAATTCACGGACATTGCCGGGCCAATGATAATTCAACAAAATTTGTTCTGCTTCGGGATCGATTCCGGTGATGGCGGTCATCAGCTTTTGATTCAGTTCTTTGACAAAGTGCCGGCACAACGGCAAAATATCCTGCTTCCGTTTCCTTAGCGGCGGGATGTGTAGTGCAATGACGTTCAACCGGTAAAAAAGATCCTCCCGGAACGTTCCCTTTCGGATCATCTCTTCCAGGCTTTGATTGGTCGCGGCGATGATCCGTACATCGGTTTCAATCCGTCTGGTGCCGCCGACCCGGTAAAATGATTTTTCCTCCAGCACCCGAAGCAGTTTGGCTTGCAGTTTCAAGGACATGTCGCCAATTTCATCCAAAAACAACGTTCCGCCATCCGCCAATTCCAATTTTCCGGGCTTTCCTTTCTTTCCGGCTCCGGTAAATGCCCCCTCATCGTATCCGAAAAATTCCGCTTCCATTAAATGTTCGGGAACGGCTGCACAGTTGACGGTGACAAACGGTCCGTTTCTGCGCGGACTGTCACCATGAATGGCATGGGCCACCAGCTCTTTCCCGGTTCCGCTTTCCCCGCGGATCAGGATGGTTGAATCCCCGGCGGCCGCTTTTCGGGCACACCGCTTTAACCGCTTCACTTCCGGATCGCTTCCAATCACCTGTTTCCAAGTAAAAAGGGACGGATTGGCCTGCCACTTTCTTCCGGTTTCCGCGTTTTGCCCCTCGTCCAGCTGTTCCAACCGCTTTTTGATTTGATTCCAATGCCGGTATATCACTTTCCCGGCCACCCCCGCCACCTTCCCGCTTTCAAAAACCGGGTAACAGTGAACCAGATACCGGATGCCGTTGGCTTCCAACCATCCGGACACCTCCTCCTTTCCCGTTTTCATCGTGTTTGTCAGCTTCAATCCGGGAAGCATTTGGCCGATCGGTTTTCCCAGCCATTCTTCCCCGGAACAAGCCATGAGTTCGAGCAGGCTTTGGTTGGCAAAAACCATTTTCTCCTCTTCATTCACCAAAAACCAGCCGTCACTTCCTTGTTCCAGGATCCTCTCCATCATCCGGCACCAGGAAAACGCCCTCCTGAGAAGGTCCGACCGGGAAAGCGAACCGGTGACTTGTCCTTCCCGGTTCAACACAAAAACCGTTTCCACCTGACTGTGAACCATTTTTTCCAAGATTTCTTCCCAAGCGGGATTGTAAACAGCAAACGAGTCATCCTGCGGAAAATGATCTTGGATCGGGGCATGAAGCGGCAGCTTTCGCAAAACCATTTGAAGCAAATGGTCCCGGGTGACGGCGCCCAGGAAGGTTCCGCGGGGATCCACCACGGGGATGGCCTCTGATGGGGAACAGAGCAATTTTTCGGCAGCATCCAACACGCTATCCTCCGGATAAAGAAAAACATCCACCTTCTTTAAGATTTCCTGCAGTCGAATCATACTCTCCTCCCGGTAAATTCAGAAAATACTAATTTCATTTTAACAAAAAACCGCTCCAGGCTGTGAAATCGGCTGATCTGCTTCATAAAATGAATTTTGTCCGGATCACAGAAAATAAAATCATAGTAAATCGATGAGAAATTATGAAAATAACAATTGACCCGGATCAAGATTTGTAATACATTAATTTCAAAAGAATATAATGAAACGAACAATTCTTTCAAAAACGGATTGTTTCACCCATTTCCATGCCTTTGCCGAATAGTCGACAAATTCACTCAAGATTGTCAAGAATTCTTTGGCTTGTTTTCAGCTGCAAAGGGGATTGAACAATGAAAGTTTCAACCCGTGGCGAATACGCCTTGCGCACCCTCATTCTTCTCGCACAGCATCCCGCGGTCATCCCCGGTGCCGAAATTTCCGAAAAAACCCGGGTGCCTCTCAATTATCTGGAACAGATCCTGCTTCAGCTGAAAAACCTTGGTTATGTCCAGAGCAAGCGGGGAGTCCGGGGCGGTTATTTTTTGCATAAACCGCCCGAGCAAATCATCATTGGAGAAGTGATCCGGCAGCTGGAAGGGCCATTGGCCCCCATGGGATGTGTCAGCGTGACCGCTTATGATCCCTGTCCACTGGAGGAAGGTTGTTTGTTGAAACCTTTATGGGCCTTCATCCGGGACACCGTTGCCCGGTGTTTGGAACAGACCACTTTAAAAGACTTGCTGGAAGGTCAAATTCCGAATGTCAAAGGGGCGTGAAAACCAAGATGAGACCGTCTGCTGTTTCGGATGAACAAATGCTGCGCATTCAAAAATCATTGGAAGGGCTCGAATACGGGACCGTCGTCATCACAGTCCATGATTCCAACATTGTGCAGATCGACCGCACGGAAAAACACCGTTTCTCGTTGAAAAAATCCCGTCCCTCCCCGGACCGGGCAAATCACAACCAAAAAAGCGTTTAACAGCCGACCAGAAAACTGGAGGCCCCACACCCTGTTTGGACTCAGGGATGTCGGGGCTTTTTTTCATTTTTTAAGCAAGAGGTGAAACGTTTCATGCGTCTGCGATTGATTCCTGTTGCTCTACTCATCACATTACTCTTTCTGACCGCCGGTTGCCGTCCCGGTGAAGCAAATAAAAACGAAATCCGGATCGGTTATCAAAAATTCGGGGTTTTAAGCATCTTGAAAGCCCGCGGATCCTTGGAAAAACGCTTCGAATCCCAAGGGGTCCGGGTAAAGTGGGTCCAATTCCCGGCCGGACCCCAACTTCTGGAAGCCCTTCATGCCGGAAGCATTGACATCGGGGAGACGGGAAACACCCCTCCCATCTTTGCGCAAGCGGCGGGCACCCCGCTGGTGTATATCGGAGCCGGAAAGCCGCGGCCCGAGGCTGAAGCGATTGTCGTCCATCATGACTCACCCATTCATGACATCGGGCAATTGAAAGGGAAGAAAATCGCTTTGAACAAGGGATCCAATGTTCACTATCTGTTGCTTAAAGTATTGGAAAAAGCCGGGCTTTCGTATTCGGATATCCGGCCGGTCTATTTGCCGCCAGCGGATGCCAAAGCGGCTTTTATCAGAAAAAGCGTGGATGCATGGGTCATTTGGGATCCTTATTTTGCCGATGCCCAGACGGATTTGAATGTCCGGATCCTCACGGACGCAAAGGGATACACATCCAACCGCTCCTACTATTTCTCGTCCAAAGACTTTGCACAAGAGAATCCGGACAAGATCCAAATCCTTTTGGATGAATTGCAAAAATCAGCCGAATGGTTTAACCAAAACCCCGATCAAACCGCCAAATTGCTCGCCGAACAAATCGGGATGGACTTGAAGCCGGTCGATATCGCCATCCGGCGGGCGAAATACGGGATTGAACCCGTCAGCCCGGACATTGTTCAGGACCAGCAACAAATTGCCCGGGCTTTCCATGAAACCGGCCTGATCCCCCAATCCGTCCAAGTCCGCGATGTGATTTGGTCACCTAAATAAAATGGAAGGATGAGATTGATGAAACTTTTTTGGTTTCTCCCGACCCATGGAGACGGACGTTATTTGGGAACATCGATCGGAGGGCGCGCCACCGAGTATCCTTATTTGCTCCAAGTGGCTCAAGCCGTGGATCATCTCGGATTCAGCGGGGCGCTCGTCCCCACCGGACGATCCTGTGAGGATGCATGGATTGTGGCGTCCTCTCTGCTTTCGGTCACCAAACGGATGAAATTTTTGGTCGCGGTTCGTCCGGGCATCATTTCCCCTTCAGCTTCTGCGCGCATGGCCGCCACTTTTGACCGTTTGTCCAACGGACGGTTGCTCTTAAATGTCGTCACCGGGGGGGATCCGGTGGAACTGGCCGGGGACGGCATTCATCTCGACCATGACACCCGCTATGAATTGACCGACGAATTTTTAACGGTCTTTCGCCGGATCATGCAAGGGGAAAAAGTTGATTTTCACGGGCGCCATCTCCATATCAAAGGCGGAAGCCTGCTGTTTCCCCCGGTTCAAAATCCGCATCCGCCTTTGTATTTCGGCGGCTCCTCTGCTGCGGGAATGCAAGTGGCCGCAAAACACGCGGATGTTTATCTCACATGGGGAGAACCCCCGTCCCAAGTTGCTTCCAAAATTGAGCAAGTCCGCAAGCTTGCCGCTCAACAAGGAAGAACCGTAACGTTTGGCATTCGCTTGCATGTCATCATCCGCGAAACCGAAAAAGAGGCGTGGAAAGCGGCCGAAGAAATGATCCGCCATTTGGATGAAAAGACCATCCGCAATGCCCAACGTATTTTTTCCCGCTTTGATTCCGTCGGCCAACAACGCATGACCCGGCTTCATCATGGCAAAAAATCCAATTTGGAAATCAGCCCCAATTTGTGGGCCGGAATCGGACTGGTCCGGGGCGGCGCCGGCACAGCGCTGGTCGGGGACCCGCAAACGGTTGCCAAGAGGATCCGGGAATACGCCGATTTGGGAATCGAAACCTTTATTTTGTCCGGCTACCCCCATCTGGAAGAGGCCTACCGGGTTGCGGAATGGCTGTTCCCGGAACTGTCCCTTCCGGCCGGTTCTCTTTACTCCCGGCCGCACGCCGTGAGCCCGTTCGGGGAAATTGTGGCCAATCATCATCTTCCGCAAAAGAAAGGAGAGGTGAAATGAACACCAAAACCATCAGGCCTCATGCACGCAAATTTCACTTTCTCCTGTCTTGGCTGGTTCCGGCCCTGCTGATTGTGCTCTGGCAACTATTCAGCAGCATCGGCTGGATTTCCGACCGGACCTTGCCGGCACCCCTTACGGTGATTGAAGCGGCTGTCCGCTTAACCCGGTCCGGGGAATTGCTGCAGCACATTGCCGACAGCACGGTCCGCGCTCTTTTGGGATTGGGTATCGGCGGCGGAATCGGGCTGCTGCTGGGATTTTTAAACGGAATCTCCCGGGTGGCTGAAAAGCTTCTGGATTCCACGGTGCAAATGTTGCGCAACATTCCTCATCTCGCTTTGATTCCGCTTGCCATCATGTGGTTTGGCATCGGGGAAGAATCCAAATTATTTCTGGTTGCCCTCGGGGTCTTCTTCCCCGTCTATTTAAACACGTTTCACGGCATCCGCCACATTGATCCCGGATTGATTGAAGTGGGCAAAATCTATCAACTCACCCCCGGGTATTTTTTCTGGCACATTCTTTTGCCCAATGCGTTGCCTTCCATCCTCATCGGGCTCCGCTATGCCCTGGGAATCATGTGGCTGACCCTGATCGTGGCCGAAACCATCTCCTTTGATTCCGGCATCGGCTACATGGCCATGAATGCCCGGGAATTTATGCAAATGGATGTCGTGGTGTTAAGCATTCTGCTCTATGCTCTGCTCGGAAAAGCGGCAGACCTTTTGGCGAAAATGTTGGAGAACCGTTGCCTGAAGTGGCGGGAAACCCAATAACCATATGCAATCGCAGGAGGTGTTTCACCTGAACCGTCAACCTTTCGGAACCCGGCTCAACTTGAAAGACTTGCAAAAACAATACGACGGCCGTTTGATTCTGGATCACATCAACCTTCAAATCACCCCGGGAGAATTCATCGCCGTGGTTGGCCGCTCCGGCACCGGAAAAAGCACATTGCTCCGATTGATTGCCGGAATCGAAAAAACCAGCGGGGGAAAAATCATTCAAGACGGAGAATTCCTGACCGGAATCAATTCAGCGGCCCGCATGATGTTTCAGGAATCCCGCCTGTTGCCTTGGAAAAAAGTTTTCCAAAATGTTGCCCTCGGCATCCGGGACAAGCGCCATCGAAAAGAAAAAACCGAATTGATGTTGGAAAAAGTGGGACTCGATCAGTATAAAGATGAATGGCCCCGTATTCTCTCCGGGGGACAACGGCAACGGGTGGCGCTGGCCCGTGCCCTGGTCAGCCGCCCCCGCCTTTTGTTGTTGGATGAACCCTTGGGCGCTTTGGATGCTTTCACCCGGATCGAAATGCAAAAATTGATTGAAGAACTGTGGCAAGAACAAAAATTTACTGCTCTGTTGGTGACGCACGACGTCGAAGAAGCGGTGACTCTGGCAGACCGGGTCATCTTGCTGAAAGACGGCAAAGTCGCAACGGACATTCCGGTGACTCTTCCCAGACCCCGCCAAAGGGACGATGCGCGTTTCTCTTCCCTGACGGGCCGTATCCTGAAGGAAGTCATGGACACTGCCCAACCCTGCCGGAACGAATCATCCGCATCTTCCCACTCCCCTGTGAATCCCGCAAACAAGCTTCCCGAGCCTTCGCGCTTATAATAAATATGCCAGACACAGCGTCTGGCATTTTTTATTTGCCAATCATTTACTTTTATTAACAATAAAAATAAAATTAGATTATCATTTTCATAAAGATTTTCTTTTAACAATATGTTATGATGCTAAAGGGTTTTTTGAGAATCCCTTCATAAAATGACCTGAAAGAAAGGAGGATCAACATGTCTCAACAAGAACAAGCCATATCCGCCAAGAAAATCCCTGAAACCAAAAAAGAGCATTCCATAGATTTTTCTTTACCGATTTGGAAGACGATGATCCCGTTTTTGATCCCGTTAATTTTTAGCAATGCATTGCAATCTTTAGGCGGAACGGTCAGCTCCGTTCTGATCGGAAAACAGTTGGGCGAAAATGCTCTGGCAGCCGCCAGTACGGTATTTCCGCTGACCTTCTTTTTGATCTCCTTTGTGATTGGCCTGGGAAGTGCCAGCTCCGTGCTCATCGGGCAAGCTTTCGGAAGCGGGAACACGGAGAAAATGAAAGAAACTGTCGGCACTTCACTCACTTTTAGTTTTATTTTGGGAGTCATATCTTTAATCATTGGTTGGTTATTTTCGGACCAATTGCTCTCCCTCATGGGAATCTCGGAGGAGATTAAAAACGATTCTTCCAAATTCATGCATGTTCTTTTTCTCGGATTGCCCTTTTTGTTTCCTTATGTGATTTACACCACCTTGTTGCGGGGAACCGGCGATTCGAAAACGCCCTTTTATTTTTTGATCATCAGCACATCCCTGACCATTTTGCTCACCCCCCTGTTTTTGTTCGGATGGGGCGTTCCGCAGATGGGGTTGGAAGGAGCGGCGCTGGCTCAAATCATCGCCAGCCTGGTGACGTTTATCCTGTTGATCCTTTATTTGTTCAAAGTGCGACACCCGCTTGCCTTGGACAGAGATACATTGAAAATGCTGAAATTGAACCCGCAAATTTTGCGATTGATGGTAAAAATCGGGTTGCCGACCAGTATCCAAATGGTTGTCATCTCCGTTTCGGAATTGGCCATTGTCACGTTTGTCAACCATTTCGGGGCAAAAGCCACGGCGGCCTACGGAGTCATTAACCAAGTCATCAACTATGTGCACATTCCGTCCATGAGCTTGTCGATCGCCGTGGGAATCTTCGGCGCCCAACTCATCGGGGCCAATCTTCAAGAAAAACTGACGGAATTAATCAAAACCACCGTATGGTTGAACTATGTGGTCGGCGGCTTTTTGACCATTCTCATCTATGTGTTCAGCCGCCCGATCCTGTCCATGTTCTTGACGGACCCGTCCACCATTGACATCACGCAAAAATCTCTGTTCTTCACCTTGTGGGCGTTCACCGTGCTCGGCCATGCGGTGATTTTATCCGGATTGATGCGCTCCAGCGGCACCGTTTTCTGGCCCACCACCATCATTATCGCAACCATCATTTTGGTGGAAATTCCATGTGCGTTTGTCTTCTCCCGGCTGTTTGGCTTATACGGGGTCTGGATGGCTTATCCCGTTTCCTATTTCGCCACACTCCTCGGACAATACATCTACTACCGGAAGTATTGGAAAGGGAAAAGACATCAACAATTCTTCGAACAGCCGGAACCGGCCAACGGATGACTTCTGCCAAAGAAGAGCCCGTGAATTCAAGATTCACGGGCTCTTTGTTTTTTATTTCATTTCGCTTTTAAAACGCGGGAACAAAATGTTGTTTTCCAAATGAATGTGCTGGAACAAATCCGCTTCCAACCTCTCAAGCATGTGAAAGGTCAGTGCATATGTCCGGCACGCCCCATCCGGCAGTGTGTACCCATTGGTAACCTCTCATTTTCTTGAGGAGCTCCCCGGCCTCACTGTGCTCCGATTCCAAAACAAACATGTGATCACCGTGCCGAAGGACATTTCCGAAAAGGCCAAACGGGCCATTGAAAGAATGGTTTCCATCGGATAAACCATAAGCTGTTTTCAAGAACATCCGTGAAGCGGAAGCCGCCCGGTAAAGACAGCCCCTTTTCCAGGCTGATTTCCGGCAAACAGATCCCCTTGGTGGGCATGAAGGATCCGTTTTGCAATCGTCAGTCCCAAGCCGGTTCCCCCGGTTTTGGGATTTCTTGATTTTTCCGCCCGGTAGAAGGGCTCAAAGACATGGGGCAAATCCTGCTCCGGAATCCCCGGTCCGGTATCGGCAACCGCAAAAACGACTTGATTTCCTTCCTTGCGCCATTGCACGCAGATTTCGCCCCCGGAAGGCGTGTAATAAAACGCATTGTCCATCAGATTGAGCACGGCCCGTTCCAGTAAGTGTTTGTCCCCCCGCACCAAACATTTTTCCGTTTGCCGCTGCACGCAAATCTCAATGTTTTTGGTTTGTGCGACCAGCCGGAATTGATCCACGATTTCTTCCATCCAATCTCCAAAATCAAACGTCTCGCCCCGAACCGCGGACGACGGTTCCTGAAATTCCGTCTTTGCATAAGCAAACAGATCGGATATCAACCGCTCCAGCTGTTCGGCTTTTTGCCTGCACACATGGATATACCTTTCCATTTTCTCCGGGGACCGGACCAACCCTTGCTCCATCCTCCATAAACTGCCCCGCAAAACAAACAGCGGCGTGCGCAGGTCATGGGCGATGGAGGAGATAAAAAAGCGGCGTTCCTCTTCCAATTTTGCCTGTCGGTTCAGCGACTCCCGGAGGCTGTCCCCCATCTTCTCAAATGCCGTCCGGACCTCGGCCACTTCCGTCAACCGGGAGGCAGGCAGCCGGAAATCCAAATTCCCTTTTGCAATTTGTTTGGCAGCTGCACTCATGCCCGAAAGGGGCTTCAGCACATATTTCCCCATCAGCCATCCAATGAGAAAAATCGTGGCAATGACCCCAAAAACAGCGGATAAAACCGCAAATACCTGCTGGTGGTTGTTCAAATACAGATGAACCACTCCCCGGACTTCTCCGTTTTCGATCACGGTCATTTGCCGGCTGTTCCATGGGTTGGGATGCGGACGGCCCGTTTGAAAGATTTTTTGGCCGGACGGATCGGTGATGAAAACGGGAATCCCGGAAGATGCATACTGTTTTTGGAAGGCTTGTTGCCACCCGGGATCTTTCCACTCATCCGCATGCTGCGTGATGTCCCGCATCATTTGGTCAGCCAAAGCCCTTTTGGACTCGGTTTGATGTGCCACGACCGGCTCAAGCACATAGTCCGTGAGGATGTAAAACAATCTCGGCAACAGCACCATGGCCAACAAACCGGCAAAAAGAAACTGGCGGATTCGCAATGTTTTCATGGCTCATGCCCCTTCAAAACGGTACCCGACTCCCCAAACATTGACAATCCATTTGGGATGATTGGGATCTTCTTCGATTTTTTCACGGATTCGGCTGATATGCACAACCACCGTATGTTTGTCCCCCACCCCGTCCCAAAATTTCTCAAGCAATTGATCGTAGGTGAACACTTGGCGGGGATGTTCGGCAAACAAGAGGAGAATGTCAAACTCTTTCGGCGTCAGGGAAACGGGTTTGCCATTTACGAAAACCTCATGCGCCCAGACATCCAAGCGGAGCGGGCCATACCGGAGAACCGCTTTTTGCGGGGAAGCTTGTTTCCGGTAACGGCGAAGAACCGCTTTGACCCGGGCCACCACTTCCACCGGCGTGGCTGACTTGACAATGTAATCGTCCCCGCCAATTCCGAGCCCCCTGATTTTATCCATGTCTCCGTTGCGGGCGCTTAAAAACAAAATGGGAACATCATTGTTTCTCCGGATTTCGCGGCACAGTTCAAAGCCGTCCTGCCCGGGCATCATCACATCCAAAAGGATGCAATCCACCGGCACCTGATTCAACAGTTTAAGCGCTTGTCCCGCATCGAAAGCCTTTTCCACCCGATAACCCTCATCTTCCAGAAAATCCTGCATCAATTCCACGATTTCTTTATCATCATCCACTACCAATATGGTCTCTTTCCTGTCCATGGCGAACCTCCATGCATCCAAAAATCAACTTCATCTTAACACAGCCACTCTGCCCGTTTGAAAAGACAAGCAATTCCTGATGGATTCGTGACCGGTCTGTGACTTTTTCACAAATTTATTTGTGATGAAAAAAATGTATCTTATACCCGTGCAAGGTAGTTTATCTGACCATTTCAATCAGAGAGGTGATCTTATGTTTTTAACCGTACACCCGGCAACCCATGCTCCCTTTTTTCCTTTTTTCATTTTTCCCATTGCATTCTTCTGCCTGCTGATCGCGGCGATTTTGATCTTCCGGTTCATGAACCGCCGTTCCGGTTGCCGCTCTCATTCCACCGGCATCCATCTGGAAGCCGAAGAAATTTTAAAACTCCGCTTGATCAATCATGAAATCAGCGAAGAAGAATACCTGAAAATGAAAGAACTGCTGAGGAAATAACCGACCGGCCGGCAGAACAAAAAAGGAGTCAGGAAACTTGCCCTGACTCCTTTTCTCATCAGAGAAACCATGCTACCGGTTCCCCGGTTCAAACGGAATTTCATTTTCAATGCCCCGTTTCATCTCTTCAATGGCTTTTTGTGATGATTCATCAAAGACAATGTCCCCGTCACCGGAGGCTGAAACCTCTTCCTTGACGGTCAAGGGAACATCCCCGGCATTGGGAACAAGGGTGTACCAATCGTGAACCGAATCGTAAACTGTGGCAAACAGGTAGATTTTCCCGGGGATCAACATCCGGTCCCCGTCAATAGTAAAGAAATCCCCGTTCTCATCATATCCGGCTTGTTGGTTCACCGTTACTTGGCCCACCGCTTTTCCTTTGAGGGTTTCGATCACTTGCACGTCAAACCGGGTTTCAGGAATGGCGCCCGTTGGGTTGCTCCCGGATTTTTCAACCACCTTGCCGATGAAAATATCGCTGGTAAACCCGGAAAGCTTTCGCGGGTCATCGATATCCGTCACATAAGAAGCGGCCGCATTGATCACTTCGGGCTCCTGTTTGGAAAAATGTTGATACGCGACGATCACACCGGTGAAAAGAAACAGCAGTGACGCCGCCACGAAGACATAGCGCTTTTTCATCTTAGTCCCTCCATTTGGCATAATAATCTTGCCGGTCATGGTGAGTCGGTGTGTTATAGGGGTTACAGGTGGAACATTTATACATTAAGATTTTCCGGTAGCTGTATTCTTCATGATCCCCCAAACCCAGAGCATGCCCCATTTCATGGGCGGCCACGCGGGCTTGAACGGGTGTCGTATACTTGTCCATGTAATAGATATTCAAATGAATGGTATCCGCTCCGGATTTCGGCGTGTACAGCCCGTCCCAGCTTGCCGTGGAGTAATTGGCATCATAAAAGATCAAATCCGGTGAGCTTGCCGGATAAATGGATATCGTCGTCAGCTGGTTCCAGGCATAATCCGCATGGTCGACCGCCTTCAGATACCGGGAAGAATTTTTATATCGAATCGCTCCATTTTTCACCGAATCCGAGTCAATGTAATGAGCTGCATATCCGCTCGGAAACAAGCCGAAAAACACCGTCAAAGCCAGAAGCAAAAGAAAGGTGATTTTTTTCAATCCATGAACCTCCTGCTTGTCCATCGATGATCTAATGTGATTTTATCATAAAAATATTCTAAATATAAATAAAAATATATCCACCTTCAATGATGTGTTCCTTTTCCTGTTCAAAATCCGGCTGTTTCCGGCTCATGGTTCATTTTTCTTCCTATAGCTCCATTTCATGATCTTCCGCAAACGCTCCCCATTTTCCTTTAAACAGTCCGTCCACCAATAAACATCGTCTTGACTCCGACGGCTCTTCATGTATCATACATGTATTCCAATCAAATCTTGGCAGAAAGGGAGAACAAGGATGTCCGATCACACCAACCCTAGAAGAATCCTTTTGGATTTGGCCGTGACGTTGGATGGTTTTATTGAAGGGAAAAATGGAGAAATTGATTGGTGCATCATGGAACCGGATATGGACTTCATTTCCTTCCTGAATCAAATCGACACGATTCTGTTTGGCAGAAAAAGTTATGAAATCTGGGAACAATACCGCCCGCACGCCGAAGCACCGGAGATGGAAAAAGAAATTTGGCAACAGATTCAACGCAAAAAGAAAGTTGTCTTCTCCCGGACACGGACGAAAACCGGCCCGCAAGCAACGTTCATCCATGGCCCTCTTTATAAAGAAGTCATGAAAATCAAAAACCAGCCCGGCAAAGACATTTGGCTGTATGGCGGCGCCGATCTCATCGCCTCGTTCATCGATTTGGGGCTGGTGGATGAATTCCGGTTGTCCGTTCACCCTGTTGTTTTGGGAGAAGGAAAACCGTTATTTACCGATTTGAAAAAGCGGCTGAATTTAAAACTGGTGCAAACCCGGACGTTTTCTTCCGGTGTGGTGCAACTGATCTATCATCCAAAAGACAAATAAAAACCATACGCTTAAAAGCGTATGGTTTGGATTGGGTTTTGTCATTTTTCCGCGTGAATGGTGATATGCCCGAACGTTTCGGTTTGGTTAAACAATTTAATCATAAAAGAGAGCCTTTCTTTGGCCTCCCCGGACTTCGCCGCATTTTGCAAAATCTCAATGGTTCGGTCCCACCCCTCGTCATACAGGAGACCATCCAGGGTTAACAGGGTCATCTCCCCTTCTTTGAATTCCACCTTGGAAAAGGGGGTTTGGGCATAGATGCCCTCCCATTTTTTCCGGTCCAATGGTCTGACGATCAAATTCAATGCATGATGCAACAGCTTGACAACAACCGGGTTGTCCGGCAAGGGAACATCCATGATATGTTTCACCATTTTCAACATTTCTTCGGTCGGCTGCCGTTTGATCAACAAATCGTGGGTTCCCAGTTTGCCGCCTTTTTTCAAAACCCGGTAATACTCATTCAAAGCTTTGATTTTATCCTGATCAGGCAGCATTGTCAGCATGGCCTCATTGATCACACCATCAAACGTTTCATCCGCAAACGGCAAATCTCTGGCATCGGCCCTTTGCAGGGTGATTAAATGCTCCACCCCCGCCTGTTTGATATTCTTTTCCGCCTTTTTCAAACTGTCTTGATGCAGGTCCACGCACACAATGCGGCAACCGTATGTTTTGGCCAGATGCACCGCCGTGGTCCCCATGTTTCCCGCGACTTCCAAAAGACAGGAATGTTCATCCGGTTGCAGATGATCAATGATTTTCTGCGTTCCTTTTCTTCCCCCGGGCCGGAGAACCGTTTTCCCCAGACTTGCCAGAAACAGATGCCCGGGCAATTTTGCTGTTGGTGCCGGCATTTTTTCACCTCGTTTTATTTCCTGAACCTTGATCAGGAGGTGTCCTTTGCCTTTATCTTAATTAAATGGATTGTGCCCTTCCGTTAAATCCATCACACTTGTCTTCCCGGGATTCCTCCGTCCGGGTTGACCCGAAGACCCGCTTTCTCTATGATGGGGAAAAAGAAAAACTCCCGCTTGGGATGGTGTGATCTTATGTGCGGACGCTTTTCGCTGGCCATGGATTTCAACCTTTTACAAGAAAAATTCGGGTTCACGTTTCCCGATGAGTGGAACCCGCGATACAACATTGCTCCCAGCCAACCCGTCCTCACAGTGACCCGACAGGGAAACCGCCGTGTCGGACAACCCATGCGATGGGGGCTGGTTCCCTTTTGGGCCAAGGATCCCAAAATCGGCTACAAAATGATCAATGCCCGCGCGGAAACCTTGGACGAAAGGCCTGCTTACAAGCATCCTTTCCGCAAACAACGCTGCTTGATCCCGGCGGACGGCTTTTATGAATGGAAAAGAAGCGGAAAAACCAAACAGCCTTACCGGTTTCAAATCAAGGGCGGGGAACCGTTTGCTTTTGCCGGGCTGTGGGACCAATGGAAACAAGGAACAGACTTTTTGTATACCTGCACCATTATCACCACCCGGCCCAATGCCCTCGTCAAAGAGGTGCACAACCGGATGCCAGTCATCCTGAGGGAAGACGACTATGAAACCTGGCTGGATCCGGAAATGAACAACCCCGTTGTTTTGCAGTCACTGCTTGAACCTTATCCGGAAGAACAAATGGAATCCTATCCCGTGTCACAACGGGTCAACTCCCCCAAAAACGATGATCCGTCCCTCATCGAACCGGCTGTTCAGGGATAAGCCCCAGCAAACATAAAAAACCAGGGATGGTTTCCCTGGTTTTCGTTCGCTTTGCAAGCAAACATTAATCTTTCTCTTCTTTGTCGTTACTGAATGCATAACCGGCTCCGCCCAAGCCGGCGCCAATGGCAACCCCGATCGCCATCCAAAGCCCCAGGTTATCCATGGCCAACCCAATGCCGACGCCGATGGCAACGCCAATCGCCATGCCGAAACCCATTGACTTTCCCATTTTGTTCTCTTGGTCCTTTTGATCTTTGGTCATGTTGTTACCTCCAATGGAAAATATACCAAACCATCATACCGCTATGTATATACCCGAAAAATAAGAACTTGAACCATATAAGCATCCATACCCTTAATCATCCCATTCATCCACCCATCCGCAAACCCAATTCCACGCATGGATGCGTTCATAAGCAACCAACAGGTCAAATGGAAGCGTTTCTCCTTTTTCATAAGCTTCGGCCTGTTGGTGGTAAATTTGCAAATGCCGCTCCAGCATTTGTACAATCTCTTCCACCGGGCGCAAACGGGCTTTCCTGATAAAGGCTTCCAGGGAATCTCCCGGCATCGGCAACACATCCTGCATCACGGTCCCGTCACACCGGTCGAACGGCGGTTCCAGGGATTCAACCAAATCGAGGCTCCATAACAACGCAAGCAAACCTTCGATACGCCACGTCAAAAGATGCGATTGCAGGGCTTGTTGCTTCCACCGGATTTCTTCCGGGGAGAGACCGGAAACCGGAATCCGGAAAATCTCTTTCTCCTGCTGGCTCAAATGTTCCCACAATCCCTCTTCGTGTGCCCATTTCACCACCTCTTCCGGCGCAGGATGAAAAATCACGCCCTGCAACAAATGGAGCGCCAAAGCCCGCCAGGCCACATCCTCCGCCGGACGCACGCTCACTTCCCTTCTCTTCGGCTCAACCGGAAAACCGAAGATCATCACCACACGCTCCCCGCCGGGATCCATCACGACTTGTTTCTGCATCTCCGCCATCGGCCAACACCTCTTATGTTCTAAAAATTCACCTGTGCCATTTTAACCAAAAACATTTTATTTTCTATTGATTTCATTATCCTTGAATAACAAAGACATATCAATTAATACATCATCCTCACCATGGCGGAAATACATCAATCGATAGAAACCCAAGAAAACAGCCCGCTCCTGTCAACCAAAGCGGGTTTCTTTAAACAAGACAAAAAATAATACAGCAAATATCTCATTGAATCCTTTTTACGCTATCAAATTCAATAATTCTTCTCTTTGGATCTTCTTGTCACTGTCCGGCGGATAATTTTTAAGCAGGTATTCCTTTAATCGCTCAGCCCATTCTTCTTGGTAGCCGTTTACTTTTCTTATTTCTTCCATAAACACCTCATCAATAAATTCGTCGTGTGCAATATTAACGGTTTGAGGACATTGATTTAACTCACCATCATAAACATAGGCTTGTCTTGTGGCGCAAGCTGCTGCATACAATACACAGTCAAACACTTGCTTTACTTGGGGATCACCTGATACCGGCATCTCACAGTCGATTTCTTCAATATAGAGAACAAATAACCCTTGATCTTCATCGTCTTCTAACTGGTCATACAATTCGTCACCACGATACTTCTTTCCCTCCACCCATTCCCAGCACATATTCATCGTTTCTCTGATTTGAGAATACCATCGGCAATTGACCAATTTATCAATTACTCTCTCTGTCAATGTTAATACGAATGCCACTTTTGCATCGTCATTTACATGATTGCACCAACGCATTCGTTAACCCTCCGTATCCATCAATGATAATATTTATACCATTTCTCCATCCTGTTTACTTCCAATTCAGAGCCATGCTGATCATCAATGATCAAGCCATATCACTGAGGACGGGAACCCTGCCATGGTGGAACAAGGATATATCAAAACCCAAGAAAACAGCCCGCTCCTTCAACCGGAGCGGGTTCTTTTCATCAGGCCGGAAACGGTGCCCCCATGACCCATTGAATCCTTTTTACGCTATCAAATTCAATAATTCTTCTCTTTGAATTTTCTTGTCACTGCCTGGCGGATAATTTTTAAGCAGGTATTCCTTTAATCGCTCAGCCCATTCTTCTTGGTAGCCGTTTACTTTTCTTATTTCTTCCATAAACCGGTGATCAATCATCTCATCATTTATACTTTCAATCGGTTGAGGAAGTTCATTTTCCATCTTATCAAATTTAAACCCTGACCATATCGTGTAACATACTGCATCAAAAACACACCAAAAAGCTGACTCTGCCTGTAAATCTCCCTGAAAAGGATCTGTTTCTATTATCCCGATAACAAATAACCCTTCATCTTCATCATCCACTTCCATATAAAGATCACATCCACTCACCTTTTTTTCCTCGACCCACATCCAACACAGATCCATCGTCTCTTTCACAATCTGATACCAATCATTATAAGGAGTTAAGTTATTCAATATTTTTTCTGACAGTGCTAAATAATAAGCCGCTTTCGCATCCATTTTTACTTTCTTATACCACTTCATCCCTGTTGCCTCCTCAAATGCAGATCAGCAAACCGGATTTGCCATCAACTTTTCTGCGGTCAATTGAGCTTTTTGTTTTTTATGACAGATATCATGCTTTCTCGATGAACCACCTTGTGATTCACCATTAAAAACTGAAGGAGTTTCTCTGAGATCTCTTTATACCGGGCTCCGATGGAATGAAATTGCTCAATAAAATACAAAATGAAATCTTCGTCAACTTCTTCTATAGGTGCCGGAAGATATTTTTCACCGCGCTCCTGATAAGCTTTCCAAGTCGTATATGAAATCGCACTGACCACACAAATCCAAACCCTCTGCTTTACAGCATCTTTTTCTAACTGCATCAAGATAAAAAGCCCGGTTTCATCAATGTTATCCAAAAATTCATAGAGACAATCTCCTGAAATCCTTTTGGTCTCCACCCAATCCCAACATGCTTTTAAAGCTTCCGAAGCTTTTTCATACCCGTCAGAACCAGACAGCTTTTGGATAATTGTTTCTGATAAGGTCAGTAAATAAGCGACTTGAGCATCAGAACGCAATTGAGTTACTTTGGTGAACATACCGGGTTGCTCCTTCATCTGAACCATTTCCCATTTTCTTTATGTAAATTTTTTCCGAATCCTGAGTATTTCATATTCTTCCGTTCCCTTCCCATCTCAATGTATCGTCAAGTTTCCCCTTCAATAAAGACCTCGCCATATTATTTATAGTGGGGAAAAATCTTTTAAAAGCCGCATTCATCTTTAACAACATTGATATAATAATTTTCTTTGGCATCCAGCTTTCGTAAAAAGTCTTCAAGGGATTCCGCAATGATCACCCCTGCATAGTCAATCGGATGGATTCCTTCTCTAGTCTCTTGACTCAAATCAAAAAAATCAAGTCATCATTACCCAAGAAAAAAAACGGGAACAAATGTGGATCCTCTGCAATTTCCTCAACCAAAAAGTAATCTTCCCAAATATCTTCACCCAAGATCAAATCTGCGATGGAATGGGGACCCATAATCAGGTTATCAAAAGTCTTCTGATGAAAGCACATAAAGCCATATCCAATCTGCGAGTAAAATTCCCGTAACTCTTTTGGAAACGTTCGATTCAGTCTTTTTTCTGCTTCTTCAACTTCACTTCTATCAAGAGGATAAAATTTATGTTTATACTCTGGTGGTGCTTGAACCTTTTCGGATGGAAGGGCATATTTTTTCAAAAAAGAGAAGTCACACATTGTTCTGATCACCTTTCAAGATATGAGATCAATCATAATTTCACCGCATCATTTAGTTATGGCCCATAAAAACATGGTATCCCTGTTGCCATCTTTTACAAAACCATGGTCCGCTCCTGTCTCACCGGAAACGGACATCCAAAGAACTTTTTATGAAATTATGTTCAACAACTCTTCTCTTTTGATCTTCTTGTCACTGCCTGACGGATAATGTTTCAGCAGGTATTCCTTTAAACGATCAGCCCATTCTTCTTGATATCCGACTGTTTTTACTATTTTTTCCATAAACTCATCTATCGTCCTGTCACTTTCACCTTCAAGAGATTGCGGCAGATATTCTTTTTCATATTGATAGGCTTGCCAGCACGTATAACACACTGCATCCAATACACATGCCCAGACTAATTTAACTTGGGGACTATATACTTTATCGCTCTCATATGCCACCCCTTCAATAAAAATCAATCCTTCCTCATCTTCGTTCTCCACATTCTCATAAAGATCATCACCATGATTCTTCTTCTCTTCCACCCATTCCCAACAAGCATCCATCGAAGTCCTCACTATTGCGTACCAATCATAATTTTCTATTGGATCAAGAACTCTCTCAGTCATTGTTAATAAAAATGCCGCTTTCGCATCCATATTTACTTTTTTATACCATTCCATCTCTTATCACCTCCGATTCATGGGGGTTGTCACATGGAGGGAAACATTATTCAAGAACCTATTCGTCATCAACGTATAAATAATAATTTTCTTTAGCATCTAATTTTCGTAAAAAGTCTTCAAGGGATTCCGCAATGATAATACCTGTATAGTCAACGGGATGGATTCCTTCTCTAGTCTCTTAACTCAAATCGAAAAAAATCATGGAATCATTTCCTACATCAAAAAAGGGGAATCGGTGTGGTTGCTCTGCTATTTCATCCACTAAATAGTAATCTTCCCAGATATCTTCACCCAAGATCAAATCTGCGATGAATGGGGACCCATAATCAGGTTATCAAAAGTCTTCTGATGAAAGCACATAAAGCCATATCCCATCCGCAAGTAAAATTCCCGTAACTCTTTTGGAAACGTTCGATTCAGTCTTTTTTCTGCTTCTTCAACTTCACTTCTATCAAGAGGATAAAATTTATGTTTATACTCTGGTGGTGCTTGAACCTTTTCGGATGGAAGGACATATTTTTTCAAAAAAGAGAAATCACACATTGTTCTGATCACCTTTCAAAATATGAGATCAATCATGATTTCACCGCATCATTATATAACCCATAAAAACATGGTACCCCTGCTGTCATCTTTAACAAAACCAAAGCCCGCTCCTGTCTCACCGGAAACGGACATCCAAACAACTTTTTATGAAATTATGTTCAACAACTCTTCTCTTTTAATCTTCTTGTCACTGTCTGGCGGATAATGTTTCAGCAGGTATTCCTTTAAACGCTCAGCCCATTCTTCTTGATATCCATCTACTTTTGCTATCTCTTTTGTAAATTCATCAATTATTTCATCATCAACGGTTTCAATTGGTTGTGGAACAGCTATCGCATTTTCATATTCATAAGCCTGCCAAATCGTATATTCCATCGCATAATTAAAACATAACCAAATCACCTCTTGCTGAGGATCTTCTGCAAACTCATAATACATGGCGACTCCCTGAGCTTCATCATTTACAAAAACTTCATAAATATCATCGGCATGATGCTTTTTTTCTTCCACCCATCCCCAGCACATGCTGATTGCCTTTCTTACATCTTTTTTCCCTTCAGCTACCTGATTAATGATTTTTTCAGTTAAACAGAGTAAATATGCCACTCCAGCCTCACTATTAATATTCATATACCATTGCATAAATCTTCCTCCAAGTAATTCCTCAAAAATCCCGCGCTCCATAAATAACGGAATAGAATTAATCCTCAACCTCTTATAAGTAAATCGTACATAATAATCTTGTTCGGCATCTAACTTTCTTAAAAACTCTTCCAATGAATTTGCAACCTTCAGACCTGTATAATCTACGGAGTGATTTCTGTTATCTGTTTCCAGACTCAAATCCAAGGAAATCATGATATCATCGCCAACCTCAAAAAAAGGAAATAAGTGTGATTCCTCTGCGAATTCATCTGACAGATAATAATCTTCATAGACATTTATACCCAAAAGCAGATCCGCCACGGAACCCGGATCCATAATCCGATTGATGGACATCCGATCTTTGATTGTCCACATAAAGCCGTAACCAATCTGCAAATAAAATTCCCTTAACTCTTTTGGGAACATTCAATTGAGTCTTTTTTCCGCTTCTTCCACTTCACTTATATCAAGAGGATAAAATTTATGTTTATACTCTGGTGGTGCTTGAACCTTTTCGGATGGAAGGACATATTTTTTCAAAAAAGAAAAGTCGCTCATTGCTCTGATCACCTTTCAAGATATGAGATCAATGATTTCACCGCATCATTAGATAACCCATTGAAACATGTTACCCCTGCTGCCATCTTTTACAAAACCAAAGCCCGCTCCTGTTTCAACGGAAACGGACTTCCAAACAACTTTTTATGTAATCAAGTTCAACAACTCTTCTCTTTGGATCTTCTTGTCACTGCCTGACGGATAATGTTTCAGCAGGTATTCCTTTAAACGCTCAGCCCACTCTTCTTGGTAGCTGTTTACTTTTTTTATTTCTTCCATAAATTCATTTGGCGTATTTTCATCATTGACCGGTTCAATAGGTTGCGGAACTTCATTTTGCTCACCAGCAAGGATATATGCTTGTTTTATGGTGTATGATACGGCATCCAGAACACACCAAAAAGCTGACTCTGCTTGAGAATTTCCTGAAAACGGATCTGTTAAAGTCGTGACAACAAACAATCCCTCGTCTTCATCGTCTATCTCCAAATACATGTCGAGTCCACTTAACTTTTTTTCCTCGATCCATTTCCAACACAAATCCATGGACTTTCTTATTGCCGGAAACCAATCAAATTTAGTTAATTTATCTAAAACTTTCTCAGATAAAGCTAAAAAATAAGCCGCTCTCGCATCCATATTTACCTTTTTGTACCACTCCACACTCTATTGCCTCCCAAGTTCGTTACATTGTTCCATAATATCGGCCGCAAAATCGGAATCAACTTTTCAGCATTTGATATTCTATCGTTCAATCAGGTGCCACTATATTTTTTATAATGGGGGAAAATCTTTCAAAAACCCGATTTATCATCAACAACATTGATATAATAATTTTCTTTAGCATCTAACTTACGTAAAAAATCTTCAAGGGATTCCGCAATGATCACCCTTCCATAGTCAGCCGGATGAATTCCTTCTCTTGTCTCTTGACTCAAATCGAAAAAAATCAAGTCATCATTACCCAAGAAAAAAAACGGGAATAAATGCGGTTCTCCGATCTCTTCCATCAGATCATAATCTTCCCAAATGTCTTCACCCAAGATCAAATCTGCAAGGGAATCGGAATCCATGATACGGTTATCAAAAGTCTTCTGATGAATACACATAAAGCCATATCCAATTTGCAAATAAAATTCCCTTAACTCTTTTGGAAACGTTCGATTGAGTCTATGTTCCGCTTCTTCCACTTCACATATATCCAGAGGATAAAATACATGTTTATACTCTGGTGGTGCTTGAACGTTTACGGATGGAAGGACATATTTTTTCAAAAAAGAAAAGTCGCTCATTGCTCTGATCACCTCCAAAAAATGAAATCGAATCATTCAATGATAACCTATGGAAACACGTTACTTTTCTTTCACCTTTAACAAAAACAAAACCCGCACCTTTTGACCGGGCGGGCTTTCAAAGAAATCCATGAAACCGATTTTTACGCAATCAAGCTCAACAATTCTTCTCTTTGGATCTTCTTGTCACTGCCTGCCGGGTGGTTTTTTATCAGGTATTGTTTTAACCGCTCAGCCCATTTTTCTTGGTAATCATGAATCTGGCAAATTTTTCTCATAAATTCGCCGTCTGTAAATTCATCATTTACAACTTCAATTGCTTGCGGAACATAGCCTTTCTCTTCATACTTACAGGCTTGCCAAACCGTGTAGGCCACTGCATCGATTACACAGAAAAACGCAAGTTCATCTTCATCGTCATCTAAACCAGCATCGACTTCATTTATGTGAATTGAAAATAACCCTGCTTCTGATTCTTCATCATCAAGCCTTTCATAAAGATCATGTCCACTCCATCCTTTTTCCTCAATCCAATCCCAACACATGTTCATGGTTTCTTTTACATGAGGAAACCATTCATAATGACTGATTTTATCCAATACTTTTTCTGTTAAAGATAAATAAAAAGCCGCCTTTGCATCTTCACTAACATGATCATACCATTTCATAACGACCCCTCGATCCAATCCGGATGATATTCAAAGGATTATGAATATATATACCATCCCCAGGATAATCCATCTTTTGTTGTAAAGAAATATCTCATAGTCCTCTTTTGTCTTTCTTTCATTGCTGATGATACAATCATCAAGAGATATTTTTAAACGACGTTTACTGACATCCCACTTTAACAGAGTGAGAAATTTTGAATAAAACGATTCGTGAGGTTCGTTTTTCTGTTTGGTTTGAAGAAGATGATTTTTTAGATCTCCAAAGTCAATCGTATCAGGACTTGGTTGGGTTCCATGAGAAATAATTGCAATTTGTCGGAAATCGGAAGGGAGTTGAATCCCAAAATTTTTTTCTATCTGATCAATTGATTGCTTATCAGCAGGCACCTTGCTTTTCTGCATTTCATAATGTGCATCTCTAAGCTTTCAAATTTGGATCAGAGGTTCTGCAGAAATCTGAATAGCAAGCTGTTTACACTGTTTTGTTAAAATAACTGTTTGACCTTTCTTTGTCCCTTTTTTCAGTTCGGATTTCCCGTGCAATTTTTTCTTACTTATTTCTCTCTTCCTGCCTTTTGATATTTTCCAGAAAACGATGCATTGCTTGTTTGCTCTTTAAGATGACAACCGTTTTGCCAGCACCGGATTTTTGAAAAGCTTCTAATCGCTCCATCATTTTTCTCCGGCGGGAATCATAAGTGGTAAATACATACTTTATGAAATCCTTATTCCATCTTTCCGGACACCCTTCTCCCATACGCCGCGCTTTCCCCATGTTCACCAAAAAGCGCCTGATCACACGCAACAGGCACAGATATCGGGGCAGTTCCAAATAGATTATTGTATCCGCATGTTCTGCCCGGATCTCAAACGTACGACTGTAATTCCCTTCCACAATCCATTGGCATTGGTTCACAATTTCTTGCTGAGCTGCGACGAACTCCTCCGGGGAAGACTCCACCCAGCCCGGTTTTCAATAGAAAGCATCCAAATGATAAACACGGATCTTTAAGATTTGCCCTAATTTCCGCGCAAACGTCGATTTCCCAACTCCGGATGAAACCCCGATCACCAACCACATGCCACCCCCTTTTCCCGTTTCCGGCCACAGAACCGGCCATTCCGGTTCAAGACCACACTTTGCAAGATACACGACAGCGCCACTTCCCTCCGCTTTGATCGTCGAAAAACCTCTCTAACAAAAATGATTCACTCTTTTCGGCACTTCTTTTCGTTTTTTATGTGCATAAAAGGTTACAAAAAAAGCACATTTTGTAAAGATGATTCGGCAAACAACGCTGTTTTACGCACAGACCATCTGAATCCGGCTGACAACAGCCAGGCTTTGCTTTGCATGCACACAAAAAAATAACAGCCTGAAAAGGCAGTTATACCAGCACCGCACCGCGTTTTTCCGTATGGATTCGTGAAACTCCGCCAATTGGCGGCAGCTTTCGGTTGGCACCCGTATTCTCTCTCCATCCAACCGTATGTACATTCCATCTTCTTTCGCTTCTTCATACGGATATTTGTCCAGCAACCAGAGTGCATTGATTTCGAAGTCTTCTATATCGGTGACAAAGCTGCATCCGCAATAAATCAACCCGATTTTCCGTCCTCTCATCCGCCGATATTCTTCAATGTTTCCTTTTCTCTCTTCTTCCATCATCCGTACGTAAAAATCCACGGCTTTCGGTGGAAAGCCCAAAATCGTCCCCAAAATCCGGTCGGCTTCTTTCGCGGATAGCGTTCCGCTGCGTTTCACTTCTGCGTGGAATAATCAGCTCGTTTTGAAAGAACAAGTAAAAAGGTCAAATCATAATCTTTATCCCCGACATACGGGTAATTGTCCAGCAAATACTCCATGTGTCCCGTTTTCCATCTTTCAAGGGGAATTTCCAAGAAGGCCGGTTTGTACCCTTATAAGAACGCATCCACCGCACGCAAGTTCATCGCTCCCCCGCTTACAATTGTGCGGGTATTTTATTCGTTATAGCCGCTATGATTCCTGCATGAAAAAACGCCCGTGACGGGCGCCAACCGTTCAACCGTCGTCTTCCCCGCATCCGTCGTATTCTTCGTATCCGCAGTTGCTGCAATACACGTAGCCGTCCCGGGACTTTCCCAATGTTTGTTCACCACAGCGAAGGCAAAGGGGTGCCATCTTTCAAGCCTCCTTCCGTTTGTGGCGGGTCTCGGATCGGCATTGTGAATAAAATTAATAATTTTCTTTATATTTTTATTATAACCCATTCAATACCGGATATTAAAAACCTGGAAATGTCAGCCGGGCCCGTTTTTCATCACAGTGGAGAAGTCTGTGCTTCGTGTTGGCAGGTTCCCCTTCACAGACACAAAAAAACGTTTGCCCCGTCCATATAGGGAAGGGGCAAACGTATTCCCTTGATCATTTTGGCGTCCCAGGAGAGATTCGAACTCCCGACCGACGGCTTAGAAGGCCGCTGCTCTATCCAGCTGAGCTACTGGGACATTTTTCTAATTCGCTGTGACGACACAAAATATTTTACAACAGATTATTCTTTCCGTCAACCACTTTTTTTATTTCAGCGAAAAAAACAGGCAAAAGGAAAAGGAATTATCGTTACGACAATTCCCCTTCAAATCCCCGCTCGGTAATCGGAGTTCCATCGGTTTGGTAGAATACCACTTTGATCTTCCCGTCTTTTTTCTCCAAAACAGCATAGGTCGGCACAGTAAAGCCCCGGGGTTGCGTGATGCTTCCGGGATTGATCAGCAAGACGCCGTCTTCTTCTTCACACACCGGGAAGTGGGAGTGGCCGAAACAAGCAATTTGTGCTCCCGCCTCCTGCGCCCGGTATTTGACGGGAAGCAAAGATTCTTTCACCCGGTACCGGTGGCCGTGCGTGACAAAAAAGCGAAGGGAATCCGCTTCAAAGACCTCTTCCTCGGAAACTTCTTCCCAATCGCAATTGCCTCTCACCACAGTCAACGGCACAGAGGGAAGTTCCGATCGGCCGGTGCAAAAATCTCCGCAATGGATCACATGATCGGCTTTCACCCGGTCCACGATTTCATTCAACCGCTTCGCCCGGCCGTGTGAATCGCTGATGATCAACACTTTCATCATCATTCCTCCCCTTATGAAAAATGATACATGTTCTTCATCTCTTCGATCAACAGACGAGTGGCTTTCCCGCGGTGACTGATGGCGAATTTTTCTTGATTGCTCAGCTCCGCCATTGTTTTGTGAAGCGAAGGCACATAAAAAAGCGGATCATAGCCGAAACCTTGATCGCCTCTCGGCTCCCGGGTGATCTCCCCGTGGCACGTTCCTTCCACGGTTTTGGTCGGTTCACCGGGCACGGCCAGCGCCATGACGCAAACGTAGTAAGCCTGGCGTTTCTCTTGCGGGATGGATTCCATTTGCTTCAGCAATTTCCGGTTGTTCTCTTCATCTGTGGCATTTTCTCCCGCATAGCGGGCCGAATAAACGCCAGGCTCCCCGTTTAGCGCCGGAACCACCAGCCCGGAATCATCTGAAACCACCGGGGCATTCAAATGCCGGGAAATTGTTTCCGCTTTTTTGACGGCATTGCCTTCAAAAGTATCCTGATCCTCCACAATGCCGGGCAAATCTTGAAAGTCTTTCAACCCTTTGACATCCAGGTTCAAATGCTCCAAAAACAGTTCCCGGAATTGTTCCAGTTTGTTTCGGTTTCCCGTCGCAATGATGATATACGGAAAAGGCCAGTTTCTTTTCATTTTTCTCTTCCTTTCCCTCTCAGTGGTTCATGGGAAAGCCCATGAACAATAAAAAAGCTCATGGGCCCGTTTTGATTATTTGGTTGCCGAAGAACTTTCCTCCGAAACGGTTTCCCCCACCAGTTCGGCGTCGCTGCCCAAGATTTCTTTTTGCATGCGAATCAATTCAGACGTTCCTTTTTTGGCCAGCTCTAAGAGTTGGAAAAGCTGGTCGCCCGAAAAAGGAGATTCTTCGCCGGTTCCCTGGATTTCCACATATTTGCCGAGACCCGTCATGACTATATTCATATCCACAATGGCGGAGGAGTCTTCTTCATAACAAAGATCCAAGAGCACTTCTTCCCCGACGATCCCCACACTGGTCGCAGCCAAAAAGTCTTTGACCGGCATCTCTTTTAAAACACCGTTTTTCACCATGGGAGCCAGTGCATCCACCATGGCAACAAACGCTCCGGTAATCGCCGCGGTACGGGTTCCGCCGTCCGCCTGGATCACGTCGCAGTCGATCCACAGGGTTCTTTCACCGATGGCGGATAAATCCACAACGGAACGGAGCGCCCTTCCAATCAGGCGCTGGATTTCCATCGTCCGGCCGCTGACTTTCCCCCGGCTGGATTCGCGAACGGTCCGTTGATGGGTTGCTCTCGGCAACATCGAATACTCCGCGGTAATCCACCCTTTACCGGAATTTCTCAAAAAAGGGGGGACTCTTTCTTCCACCGTCGCCGTGCAAATGACCCGGGTATCCCCCACAGTTATGTAAACGGAACCTTCCGCCGTCTTGATAAAGCCTCGCTGCATTTCCACTTTTCTTAGTTCATGATTTGCGCGTCCATCGGTTCTCAATGATGCTTCCCTCCTGTGCCAAGTTCCTTTAGTATAGCATACCCTTATCCCAAATTCCGAATGAGAAAAGAAAAAAGGAATGAAATTTGACTCATTCCTTTTGCACCTGCATCAGGATTTATTTGGATTGACAAAGACCGGCCGGGCCACGGGCTGGCTGACGGTTCCTTCCCCTTCCACGGCAACGCTTTGTTTTCCGTTCACGGTCAATTGCACTTTATCCGCATCGGTGTTTTCCGTCAAGGACAACACGATCGTTTGGATGGCGTCTTTGGAAGCGGTGTTTTTTCCGTACTGTAACAGTTGCTCTCCCAGGTCCGCCGAAACCACCTTGCCTTTGACCTGAACTTTATTCACCGCCAGGGTGTTGTCCAGCGCCGCACTCAAACCGGAATCATATTGCGGCCCTTTGATCAGCTCATTCATCACCGTTTCGCCGATTTGGTCTGATGGACTGACCATCCGGGTCACCGGTACATAGTAAATCTCGTTATTGGGCAATTGCCCCATGAAATACAGGATGACCGGCATGCTCCGTGTCAGGTCCGTTCCTTCGGCCACCTCCAGATTGATCCCGTCTTTGCGGGTCAAACCTTGAGCCGGTGTCTTTTTCTTCGGCATGACCGCAAGCGGTTTCCCATCGACCCAGATATTCACCTCATCAATGGTGGAAAAACCCGTCAACGTCCAAGTCACGGCACTTAACAAATCTTCTTCTTCATCCTCTTTGTAGTTCAAAAATTCCTTTGAAAAGTCAATGGTTGCAACCCCGTCTGAAATATTTAACGCCTTCACCTGCGTACCTTTGGGCAAAATCGGAGTCAACCCTTCCGGCAACATGGATACTCCCGGCCCTTCCTTCACCATGAACTTTAACACTTCTTTGGCAATCCCTGTGGAAGCCGGAAGATTCAAGGTATAAGGCGCGACGTGGCCGTTATTCGTTTTGTAATAAAGTTCGACTCCGGTCGTCTTTTCCTGTTTGTCATCTTTCTTTTCCTGGCCGGCCCCCACCGGCGTCGCGTTGTCCAAATTGGCATTGGCCGGGGGCGGGTCTATGGGCTTGGTGGATTCTTTTCCCGGTCCGAACATGCATCCGGTCACCAGCAAAGGAATGAATAATAGAAAGACGGCTGAGCGTATGAATCTTTGATCCATGAACAATCTCCCCCCAAGGACAAGTCATTTATTACATGTATACGGGCATGGGGGGAATTTAGCACTTTCCGGGACAAAATTTTATCCCACTGAAGGGAAATAAAGCTCCACTTGTTCCACCTTGACCGGAAAACCGAACCAGTCTTCGGCGATCTTCGAAAAGCTTTCCGTCGACCCCGTCGTAAAGAAACGGTGTTCGGGGGAATGCTGATCCGACAGCAATTGTTGATGCTGCAAAATTGTGCTTAACTCCACCGCGGTCTCTTCCGCCGAACTGATGATGGAAACCGATTCGCTCACTGCTTTTCGGATGGAATCCGCCAAAAGGGGATAATGCGTGCATCCGAGAATCAGGGTATCCATCGAAGTATTTCTGAGCGGGGACAACGTGTCGGCAACAATGTCATCGGCCAAAGCGGTATGGCGATACCCGCTTTCCACCAACGGCACAAAGGCCGGACAAGCCAGACTGTGAATGGTCAAGTCGGGATGGATTTTGCGCAGAGCCTGTTCATAAGCCCCGCTTTGAATCGTTCCCTGCGTGCCGATCACGCCAATCGTTTGGTTTTTCGTCGCTTTAATGGCCGCCCGCGCCCCGGGATCAATCACTCCCAGAACCGGAATGTCCACCTGTTCTCTCACCAAATCCAGCGCTGCGGCGGTTGCGGTGTTGCACGCGATCAAAATCGCTTTGATCGGATGACTCATCAAAAACCGGACAATGCCCATGGTAAATCTCCGGACTTCTTCTTTGCTTCGGGGGCCATATGGACAGCGTTTGGTATCCCCCACATAATAAATGGTTTCCCGGGGCAACTGCCGCATCACTTCACGGGCAACGGTCAACCCGCCGACTCCGGAGTCAAGGATGCCGATGGCCCGGTCTCTGGTTTGCTGCATCATACAAAAATCCAACTCCTATCCCTCTGTCTCAACCGGATATGTTATCATATTGTTTTTTCCAAGAATTGGAACACGGGCAACAAAAACCTCCATTCGGTGCATGAATGGAGGAAAACCTCAATCTTTTTTCATTTCATGATACAAAACGGATAAATGTTTCTGAATTTGCTCTGTCTCTTCGGATGACAAATGCGAGAGAATGTCAGACAAGTACTGCCGACGGGCTGCCAATACTTCTTCAATGATTTTGCTCCCTTTATCCAATAAACGGATCCGCACCACGCGCCGATCACGTTCATCCCTTATCCGTTCCACCACTTTGTTTTTCTCCATCCGGTCAATCAAATCGGTCATCGTACTGCAAGCCAAAAACATTTTTTGGCTCAATTCCCCGATGGTTAAATCCCCGTTTTCCTGAAGCAACAACAAAGCGGAAAACTGGGGAGGGGTCACCGGAAACCGGTCCAGGATTTCCCTTCCTTTTCTTTTGACAATCACACTGATTTCCCGCAATAAAAATTCTATTTCTGCAAATCGCTCGTAAGAGACCGGTTTTTTCTTTTCCATAAGTCTCTCCTTTATTCCAAACTTTCATCATACCCTTATCAAAAAAGTATATATAAAATTATACTCCTTGACAAACCAAATCCAGTAAACAAAAAACTGCAAAACAATGACACATCTGATAAAATGGTGTCTCGGTAACATATGTTTCAAGGAGGTTGGACGGTTGAACCAAACACCATTTCTGCAAGAAAAAAACGGGGATTTATGGCTGATCGAAGATGAACGGGAAAACATGAAGGTAAGTTACCGGATTAAAGAAGTTGTATTTTCGGAGAAATCCCCTTTTCAACATGTCATGATTTTGGATTCATATGATTTCGGGCGCATGCTCGTTTTGGACGGCGTGGTGCAAACCACTTCCCTGGACGGCCACATTTATAATGAAATGATCACCCACATTCCGCTTTCCATCCACCCGAATCCCGAGCGCGTGTTGATCATCGGGGGCGGGGACTGCGGAGCCGCCAGGGAAGTATGCAAATATGAAAATGTCAAAGAAATTGACATGGTGGAAATTGACGAGCTGGTGGTGGATGCCTGCAAAAAATACCTGCCGGCGGTTTCCGGAAACCTTTCCGATCGCCGGGTGAACTTTATTTTTAATGACGGGATCAAACATGTGGAAAACATCCAGGATCACTACGATGTGATCATCGTGGACTCCTCCGACCCCGTGGGCCCCGCCAAAGCGCTTTTTGAAAAGAGCTTTTATGAAAACATTCACCGGGCTTTAAAAGAAGACGGATTGATGGTGTGCCAAAGCCAGTCCCCGCTGTTTCACCGCTCCGTCATGAACCAAACCATCCGCCACATCCGGGATCTGTATCCGGCGGTCAAAGTATACACGGCAACGGTTCCCACCTATCCGGGCGGCTTCTGGAGCTTCACCCTGGGCTCCAAAAAATATGATCAAGTGTTTGTGAACCGCTTCGAAAAAGACACCAAATACGTCAATCATTCAATTCTGACAACCTGTTTTGACGTGCCGGCCTTTTTAAAACACGATTAAAGTAAAATGCACTTCTTCAGAGATAAAAAAATCCCTCCTGTTTAAAGGAGGGATTTTGCTTAATCGTTTTCCTGCAATTGATTCAATAAATTGCGCCAACCGTGAAGGTGCGCAAGTGCCGTCACTTCGCGCCGGATTTTTTCGTGGCGGCAATCGGCAAAATCGGCAAACACTTGCTCCAGATCCCCGATTTCCCGTTTGACCAAGGGGCAATCCAAGTATCCGAGCAAATGAATAAACCATTCATAATTGCCGTTTAATGCCTCTTCTTTTAACTCTTCAATGGTAAAGAGCTGATAAAAAGGGAAATGATTCAGGGCCAGAACTACATCAAAGGGAACATCCACCGGCAATTTGCCGGCAGGTTTCTCCTCCGACACCAGTTCGTTTAAAATTTGCCTCTTCCCTTCCAGGTATGGGCACGGCCTGTAGTGGACAAACAGATAAAAAATGCCCCATTGATCCTCCATCGGGATGCGGTACAAGGAGAAAATGGAACCGGAGTAATTCGTGTACCATTGCGACCACTGCCCTCCGTCCGCAGTGGCCGTCACCATCCGGTCGGTGCGCAAAAAAGGATTGAACGCCGCGCTGTTTTCCAAGTCAACCATTTCATGTTCGTAATGGCCGACGCCTATGTAAAAAGAAGACCATTTCAAACGCTCCTCCGTCAGCGGTGTCAACTGCCGCTGGCTGGTTCCTCTCCAAACTCGCGGGATCGTGTGATGAGGCAAGCGCATTTGCTCCATTTGCCAACCCGGCGACAAATAATAATCTGAAAAGCGACGGACTTCATCCAAATCGGCCGGAATGGCCAACGGATGTGAAACACATCCTTGAAAGATTGCAAAAATTTGATGTTCCACCAAAGGTTGATAGGCAAGCACAATACCGCGGGGAATACTCAGATCCTTTGCTTCGGCAAAAACGATCAAATCAGCTTCCCGATCCATGAACTGTGCCAGCTCATCCAAAAAAGCAGCTTCATCCAAAAACTCAAATCCCGTTTCCTGCCAACGCTGATCCCATTTCCAGCTTTGCAACCAGCCGGGTAGCTGCATAAAGATCATCCTTTTTATCAATATCCTTGAATTGTATTGAATACACAACTTTCGCCATTTGACAAATCCGCCCTCCATTTCTGATCTTTTTTAAGGGGGATTTTTCTCTTTTTTTACTGGCATTTTGGCGTCTTTTTGCAGTGATAGACCCTTCAACATTTTCCGAAAAAATTTATTCCGCCCGTTTTTCGTCGTTTACAATTCTCTCCAGTTTTTCATAAATTTCCAACAAGCGGATCAAATCGTCTTGGGACAAATTGGACAAATAATGTTTCACCACTTCTTCACTGATTTTTTTCGCTTTGGACAATATATTTTTTCCTTCTTCCGTCAGTTCAATGACAACCACACGACGGTCAAAAGCATCCTGGGAGCGCCTTACCCACTGGTGGGCTTCCAAACGGTCTATCATCAACGTCACCGCACTGGGCTTGACCTCCATCATGTTTGCAATGTCGGTCGCCCGGCATCGGTCGCTCGATCCGATATAATTCAATATATGAAACTGCGCCCGGGTCAAACCGATTTCGGATAACGCCGTGGTGATATGCTGTCCGATTCTCCGGGTAATGGCATATTGTTTCATTTGAATGTTGGTAATAATGTTCTCATGATCAAATGTCATCCGTCTCCCCGCTTTCCATCTCATTCCCATTGGTTAGGAAAGTTAATATTTAATTTTATTAAATATTAACCACCGGCCCGTTGTCAACCTGAACGGAAGCGATTACACCGCGATCACTGCCATGCATGAAATACCAGCCGGTCGGTCCGGGAAAGTTCCTTAACGGAACCGATGCCTGCTCCAAACATGGCGATTTTCATTTCCATCATCACCTGCCGGAGCCGGTCGATCAACATATCCTGCCGGTTATCGGCCGCATAGGGCAAAAGCGAACGTCCAAATCCGGCCAGATCTGCTCCCAACGCGATCGCCTTCGCGGCATCCACCCCGTTTTTCAATCCGCCGCTGGCAAGGATCGTTCCGGAAGGAGCCGCACTCCGCGCTTCGATCACACATTCCGCCGTCGGAATTCCCCAATTTTCAAAAGCTTGCGCCGCATTTTTCAACAAGGGGGTGGTCCGGTGTTTTTCCACCTGACTCCACGAAGTGCCTCCCGCTCCGGCCACATCCACAAACTGTACACCGCAATCAAACAGGGTTTTGACCAATTCGCCGTTGATTCCCCAACCCACTTCCTTGACACCGATGGGAAATGAAACGCGCCGGCACAGCTTTTCAATTTTCCGGAGGATGCCTTTGAAATTGACGTCCCCCTCCGGCTGAAACACTTCTTGCATCGAATTCAAGTGCAAAACCAGCGCATCGGCTTCCGCTGTCTCCACAAAACGGTAACATTCTTCTTCCCCGACCCCGTGATTCAATTGCACGGCTCCGATATTGGCAATCACCGGAATATCCGGGGCATGGCGCCGGACTTGAAAGGTGTGTTCCACCGCCGGCCGATCCAGAATCACACGCATTGATCCCAGCGCCATCGCCCACCCGCACTCCTGGGCCGCAATGGCCAACATGCGGTTAATCTCCCCCGTTTCTTCGGTCCCGCCGGTCATCGAACTGATGAAAAGCGGGGCCTTCAAAGGTTTCCCCAAAAAGGTACAGGAAAGATCAATTTCACGAAAATCCAGCTCCGGCAACGCCTGATGAACAAAGCGGTAATGTTCCAATCCGGTGGTCACTTGCCGGCTGGTCACATTTTCATTCAGCACGATTTCGATATGTTCGTTCTTTCGTTTCTGCACCCGAGACTTCGACTTCATAACGCAATCCTTTCCTCACAGGCAATTCCAACTATAGTTTAACGCAAGTCTTACTGGCTTCATGCAAAGTTCAACGTTTTTTAACCATTTTCTTCATTGAAATCCCGGTGGAAATATCCCATCACTTCCACGGTTTCCATGATATTGACAAACGCTTTGGGATCGTTTTCCATAATCACCCTTTTCACTTCCGCCAGTTGGTAGCGGGAAATAATCATGAACAAGACTTTCCGTTTTTCCCGGGTGTAGGCTCCCTCCCCGTCGACAATCGTGATTCCCCGCACCAATCTGGAAATCAGGCTTTTCCGGATTTCCTCACCTTTGCTAGTGATAATCATCAAGGTGACTTTCAAATGTTTGGTATGAATCATGTCAATCACTTTACCGGTGGCAAAAATGGACAACATGGTGTAAAGAGCCGTGTCCCAGTCAAACAGAAACCCTGAAACAAACACGATCACCGCATTCATGGTAAAGGTGAGCGTCCCCAAAGAAATCTCTTTTTTTCGGGTCAGCAAAAAGACAATGATATCCAATCCACCGGTGGAACCGGATGAACGAAAGATAAATCCGGTGCCGATGCCGGCGAGCACACCCCCGAACAGCGAGGACAAGATCGGGTCGCTGGAAATCGGTTCAACAGGAATCAACCACAAAGCCACCGAAGTGACGACCACCGAAAGAATCGTATTGGTGATAAACTTTTTTCCCAGCTTCATGTATCCGAGCAGAAGCAAAGGAAGGTTCAAAGCAAAGTTGATGACCCCGGTGTTGATCGGCGTCAACAAACTGATAATCATGGCGATCCCGGAAACGCCGCTGCTTAAAATCTTATGCGGCAACAAAAACACATTCCATGCAAAGGCAATCAAGATGGAAGAAAGGACAATAATCACCATTCGCAAAACCATTTCGCATCACTTTCACTTTCTGTTTTCTGATATTCACAGCCATCTAGTATAACATCATCTTTCTCCGGAAGATATCCTATTCTTCGATTTTCCTGATAAAAATAAACCCTCTTCTCCAAAGAGGAGAAAGGGCTTAGTCATTGTCTGGATCCATGGTATAAATCTTCACCGGTTTACCCGGTTCATAATAAGCGATCATCAACTGTTTTTTCAAGAGGAATTCGCCGGTCTTAAGGTATCTTTTCAAATCAAACGGCACCGACTCGATCACCGCATGCTTGAACAACTGCCTTTCGCTCACCGGTTGCTCCCCGAAATCTCCCGAGACTTTCTCCGGTGATTTCAGCGCCATTTTCAAATAAGCGGCTTGTTCCTCCTTGCTCAGCGTCCAGTCCCACCACACTTTGCGCGGACGGTGACGATGATTGAGATAATAGTCATACTTCATCAATCCCAAAATCACATCCGGCTGTGAAGTGCCCCTGCTTTTCAGAAAGGAAACCAGACGCAAAAAGAGATCTTCCAACTGATGCCCGATTCGTTGCCATCCCTGCTTCTCCCAGTAGTCGCCAAACTCCTGGAAAAAGTCAAAGGCAGAAGGAAACTCGTGCTCAATCAAATAGTTCAAGGTGTGGTCCATGCGATGCGCATTCCAATACTTTTCCAACACATCCTCCACGCGCTTGATGCGGACAATGTCGGCAAAGGAAAGGTCCTTGTTGCCCAAGATCTCATAAGGTGCCCGCTCCATGTAAACATACTCATACTGATCAGCCTGGATGCGAAGTCCCGTTCCTCTCAACATTTTCAAAAAGCCCAGTTGCAATTCTTCCGGCCGCAGGGCAAATACATCATTAAATGTCTTTTTAAACGTGTCATAATCTTCATGGGGCAATCCGGCGATCAAATCCAGGTGCTGGGCAATCTTGCCGCTTTCTTTGATCATGTTCACCGTGCGCGACAGTTTGGAGAAGTTTTGTCTCCGTTTCACCGCCAAGTTGGTCGGGTCGTTCGTCGATTGAACCCCGATTTCAAAACGAAAAATCCCCGGAGGCGCGTTTTCCGTCAAAAATTGCAACACTTCCGGCCGCATGATATCTGCCGTGATCTCAAACTGGAACACACATCCCTGGTGATGGTCAATGAGAAACTGGAAAATCTCCAGCGCATAATCCCGCTTGATATTAAACGTCCGGTCGACAAATTTGATCAGCTTCGCCCCGTTTTCAATCAAGTACATAAGGTCCGCCTTCGTCCGCTCGATATCAAAATACCGGACCCCCACTTCAATGCTGGACAAACAAAACTGGCATTTGAACGGACATCCCCGGCTCGTCTCGAAATAAATCACCCGTTTGGACAAATCGGGCAGATCTTCCGGAAACCGGTGCGGAGTCGGGATCTCATTCAAGTCCAACTTGGGCCGCGGCGGATTGAGAATCACTTCTTCCCCTTGGCGGTAAGCCACGCCCAACACCTGATCATACCGCTCTTCTGCGCTGATCTCCTTCAGCAAGTGATGAAACGTCGCTTCCCCTTCCCCCATCACAATAAAATCCACTTGCGGCAACCGGTCCATCCATTCACGGGTGTCATACGACACTTCCGGACCGCCCAGCACAATCTTTGTCTGAGGCATGATCTTTTTTATCATATCCAAAATCGGGATGGTCTCTTCAATATTCCATATGTAACATGAAAAACCGATCACATCCGGCCGGCGTTGAAACAGATCCGAAACCACATTCATCGCCGGATCCTTGATCGTATACTCCGCGATCTCCACATCAAATTCCCGGCCGCTGTACGCTTTTAAATACCGCAACGCCAAAGATGTATGAATGTACTTTGCATTTAACGTCGCCAATACCACTTTCATCTTCATCAACCTCTTCTGAATTCATATTCTGTTTTCCATTTCATCTTCTCTATCCTAAACAGAATACCACAGAAACAGACAAAAAGCCCTCCCGCCGCGTTCCTTTCCCGCCAAACAAAAAAACCGCCAACCGGCTTGATGTCCGGAAGCGGATTGTATGACCAAACCCCGATTCTGCAAATCTTCCATTTTCTCAAATCAATGCCCTTTCCCCAAACAACCGGCCCATCCAGGGGGTTTTTCTATATCAATATACCGTTTTCGTCCAAGTCCAACAAATGATTCTCCCATATTGACACTCCACACGGCTGAAGCCGTGGGATTCTTGGGTCGTTAGCGTCCGTAGTCCGTTTCCGTTTTGGACAACGCCCAAGTTCAGGGGTGTGTCATCACCCCGTCCCATGTGGTTAGAGTGTACCCACATGGGCGGCGTACCTGTTACCAGTACGCTAGGCTACTAACCCAGAATGGGCTTTAGCTATATTAATTGCTCCATTCAGATCAGCATGGCAGGTATAACCACACTTTTTGCATCTGAACTGGATGCCAATTCGATTCGCTTTTTCACGATGACCACATTTACAAGTTTGACTGGTGTAGTCCGGTTTAACTAATTCAAAGCAGATACCTACCATTTCTGCTTTGTACTTAATCATTTTCTGTAGCTGATAGAAAGCCCATGAATGAAGGTTTCTACCAGCTTCTTTTTTAGACTTTGCCCGATTTCAAATCTCCGTCAAATCTTCCATTCGAATGATACCAACACCGTTGGTCAATGCGAAATCTACGATTTGACGGCTGATTTTATGGTTCTGATCTTTCATCCAACGAGACTCTTTATCTTTTGATTTTTTGATGGCGGAAAGTTTTTTCAGTTTACCTAGCTTTCTTCGTCTAGCCGCAAAAAGTCTACGAACAAAAGCAACTTGATTTCCTTTGAAGAATAATGATTTTGTTCCAACACTGGCGACAGCTATGTATCTCAGTCCCAGATCAACTCCCATGACTTTAGTTTCCGTTGTTCTACTTCAAAAGTGATTGGAATGGCGATATACCATTCCTTTTTTCCTGTATAGCTCGCTGGCACCCTGTTTGACGGTTCCGTTTAGGATTCTCTCTAACCATGCTTGCTGATAAGGACGGGCTACAACGGGTACACCGATCCGCTTTTCCAAAGTTGGAAAGGAAACCGTATAGAAGTCTCCAACCTTTTCCATCTTGAGGTTCTGATTGTTGAAGCAACACCATAGCTTTTTGAATGATTTCGCGTTTTGCTTTTTCTTTTTTGACTTGACTTCCCGAATCGTCTGGTTCACTACAGCAGACGGAAATTTCCCATGAGAAAACTCTTTGAAAATCTTACTGGTTGCTTTGCTCACCTCTGGGTGAACAAGTAGCCCGATATTCTTGGTTTGGTGTTTATACGGAGACGTATCAGACATATTTTGTTTTATCCCATATCATTCCTGGTGCGTCAGGACTGTGTTGAACAAAACCAAATCTTTCATAATAGCTGAACTTTCCTTTGGCACTAAATAGCATCACCAAAAGGATGTCATTTTCTTTACACTGATCTAAAAGCCTGCATAGAATACGGGTTCCGATCCCTTTTCCTTGATATTTTGAACTTACAATCAAGTCGCAGATCAGGGCTTGATAAACTCCATCAGATATCACTCTTCCAAATCCGACCAGCTCGTCTTCTTTGTAAGCTGAAACAGAATACCAGCTGTTTGATATTGCCTGAAATAAACGCTCTTTAGTAAATGGATGTTTCCATCCCGTCGTTTGGTACAGGTCAAAAAATTGCTTACTGTTTGGCAAATCATCTTTTAATGTAATTAACATTGTTAAATTCCCTCTCTTTACTAAATTCCGAATATAGTTATGACATCAATTATTTTTGTTAGATCATAAGGCTTTATGACTCCATGGAAAAAACAGTATTAATGTTTGGTTTACACGTTCAGAAGCACAAGAACGGCAAAATTGAATAGCCTAAATTTCCTTTGGTTCCGGTTCCTTTTTCAGTTCAACCCGGACTCGTTTCCCAACCACCCAGGCTTTGATCCGGCTGTAAGATGGACGTTTTTGTCGGTTCCACGATTCCCTCCAACGGATTAGAACATGTGCATGCCTTTCGTCCGTTGTGATCCATTGAGAATCCCGGAGGGAAAGCAATGCAAATCCTTCCGGACTGCTGTATCCGATATAGCTTCCATCCGATCGCTCTGCCGTTGTCAGACCATCGGGATTTACTGCCAGCAAGAATGCCCGAAGCTCGTCGCCAACTTCCGGAAAAGGAGGAGTTGTTGGATTGAGATAGAGGAATTGACAGACCCAGTCAGAATCAACCGGTCTTTCCATCCAGGAGGAACTGACCCACCACGGATTCTCTCCTTCTCCCGACCAGTGGGCATGAATCCAAGGTCCGAAAAACTCTTCCGGTGTTCTTTCCGTCATGGCAATGTACGAACCCGGAATGACATTTTCCCCTTTCAGTTTCCCGTTTCTTTTGATCAGTCGAACCACAACATTGGTGTCCGCAATTGGAAGCGCTTTAAATGGCGTTACCACCCAACCGCCTTCTTTCAATTGATGTTTCCACGCTTCAGGAAGAAGATCCGGGGTTGTCCAAGCCACAATCCGGTCATATGGGGAACCCGCTGCCCAACCGTTGCGCCCGTCCCGGGTTTCAAATTGCACCTGATGCAAATTTTGGTCTTCAAACATCCGGCGTGCACGTCGGGTGAGTTTCGGCTCAATATCCAAAGAGACAACCTTGCCGTCGGGCCCGGAAAGTAAGGCGATCAATGCCGTGCTGTACGCGGAACCCGTACCGATCTCCAGGACCCGCTGTCCTTTTTGGACATCCAATAATTCAAGACTGCCACGGATCGCGCCATCAGATGAAATCTGCGGGATCAGGCTCCCGTCCTCCTTGCGTATAAACTTTTCACGATTTACGCGCTGAAACACTTCCGGGATCGTCGGCATAATCTTCTTCTTCCTCCTTTTCACGTCCAAGATCAGGAAGAGCCTTTTCATTTATATTGTTAATATTATATATTTTTAATATAATTTTTGTATAAAATACAAAGGAGACTCCCATGATCAGTTTCGGAAAAAGGTTGTTGGCATTATTTTTTGCCACTTTGTTATTTGCCATATATTATATGTTTCTCGGTATCATCGATGATCCTGCTTTAGACAGTTCGACGGTTGAAACAATGTTCGTTTTCTCTTTTATATATGGCGGTTGCGGAATCTTTACTTACGGACTGGCAGTCTCTTATGTAACCGACCGGCTTTTGCATTCAGTTCAGAACCCGTGGAAACACGGGATTGCATTGCTCTGCTACAGTTTGTTTGGATGGATGGCTGACCGGTGGATTTTACAAATCGATACAACCCATTGGATTGGATATTTCTCAACAACCGCTGCTTTATTTGTATTTGTTTGTGTGAAACTCTTTGAATTTCAAGAGAATCGGAAAAGTTGATTTGTGTCATTCAAACACTTCCACACCTTAATCTATGTGGATAGTACTTAGAAAGCAACAATCCATCATAAATATCCAGAAAATAATTTCTTATTGGTAAAATAGAATATAGGAAAAGGTGAAAATACAATGCAAGCGACAATTATACAGCGGGGGATCCTCCGGCTGGAAGGCCGATTGAATAATCCATGATTGACTTTGCTCTTTTTCGATCCCGGTTGAACCTGAGCCAGTGTTAGAAGAAAACCACGGTCCAGAAAAAAGGTAAGACTTACTGCGACAAAAAGAACCCAAGGAAATCTGTTTTTTTAGGTTATGAAATATTGAGCATCCCCTTTTCGCTTATGTACACTCTTTAAAATCTTTTCTTTGTTAATATTCTCTATATTCTATATAATATTTATGCCAAAAACAAAGGGGATTCTTATGATCGGTTTCGGAAAAAGGTTGTTGGCATTATTTTTTGCCGCTTTGTCATTTGCTGTTTACCATATGTTTTTATATATCATCATTTTTTCTGATGCCTCTTATCCTTTATGTTGAAATGTTATTTGTTCTTTCTTTTCTTTACAGCTCATGTGGTTTCTTTACTTACGGACTTGCAGTCTCTTATGTAACCGACCGGCTTTTGCATTCAGTTCAGAACCCGTGGAAACATGGAATCGCATTGCTGTCATATCTCTTCTTCGGTTTTATTGCTGACCAATGGATGTTTAAAGTAAATTTGCAAATGGAGGACAGCCCGAATTTTCTTCCTTTTTATTACTCAACGATCTCCGCTTTGCTGGTCTACATTTTCGTCAAACTGTTTGAATTTAAAGAACACAGGAAAAGAAAAGCCGATGGATTTCAGAATTGAACCAGAGGTATCTTTGCCACTCATTCATTCAAGCGGCTGTACACAAACAAACACAAGGGATAAGAAATCATAAAAATGGACAATGCAATCAAAACACCGGATTCGGTATCAATAAGATTCGCTCTTGAAGAAGCATACACAACCCCGACACTGATCAGACCGATTACATAAGCCAAAAATCCACTCTTGCCTTTGATCAACTGAGTTCTTTCATCATTCTTTCTGATATCCAGATTAGAAAATACATAAAGAACAACAGACACCCCCAATGACAAGGGCAAAAGAGCATCCATCCCGTTGTTCATTGCTTTCAAAACACCTGAAAAGATAATGATGACAGCGCAAATTCCCAGCCAAAGACGATCGGATCGTTTCCCTTGCATGATTTCTCCCTCCTCTGAGACCATTTTTCCGCAATCAAAAACTGAAAGGAAGCCCCAAGGCAACCGGATCCTTTGTTTTTTTGCGGTCAATCCTTCTGAAATGACAAGGAAGACATATTAAGTTTTTTCAATCACCTTGAGAATATTGAAGGAATATTCCGTATCATTTGACCCCCGGGATTTCTTTTCCGCCGGGGGTCGACGACCATTTTTCAGTCCAAGGTCAATGGCTTGTCCGAGAGCACAATGCCATCTTCATCGGCGTAAGCATACCAGCCTGGTTTCCAGTGAACGCCGGCGAAGGAGACGGTGATGTCCCGCTTGCCTTTTCCTTCTTTCTTGCTTTTGACGGGGCAGGTGCCTAGGGCCCGCACGCCGAGATCCATTTCATTGATTTCGGCTGAATCGCGAATGCAACCGTTGATGATGACGCCGGCCAGATTCCGTTCCACGGCGATCGTTGCCAGCCGGTCCCCCATCAATGCACAGCGGTTGGAACCTCCGCCGTCGACGACCAACACGGCGCCGGAGGGAACAGTTTGTAAAGCTTCTTTGACCAGCACATTGTCTTCAAACACTTTCACCGTATGAATCGGGCCGTTAAACCGCTTTTTCTTTCCAAAATTCAAAAAAATGTTTTCGCACACACCCAGTGACGAATAATGATCGCATAAATCCGCTGTTTTCACCACTTATCCTCCTTTCAGTTCTATTATATAAAAATATCCGATCCAAACGAGTCCCCTTCCCTTTCTTTCCCGGAAATCCTTGACAAATATATAAATTGTTTAAATAATGAGGGAAATTCAGCTTTCAGGAGGAATGCACCCATGCGCTTCTATTCTCTTTTTTCCATTTTTGTGTTGCTGATGGCGGGAAGCTTGGGATGTACCCCGAGCGAAGATGCCACGGCTCCCGGGGATCCTCATGCAACGGAAGAAAAAACACCGGAAGGAACCCCTCTGCGCAAAGCAGTGGCCAATCTGACCGACAGTGGGGGACATTCCGTGGGACAAGCGAGAATCACGGAAGATGAAAACGGCGTGCGAATCCATCTCACAGCGGATCACCTGGCTCCCGGCGAACATGGCTTCCATATCCATGAAACCGGCAAATGCGAAGCACCGGATTTCAAATCTGCCGGCGGACATTTTAATCCGGAAGGCAAAAAACACGGAAAAGAAAACCCGGAAGGAGCCCACGCCGGGGATTTGGACAACATCACCGTGAATTCGGACGGAAAGGTGAATGTCACCTTGACTGTGGACGGAGTGACGCTGAATCCGGAAGCATCCCATTCTCTGCTGAAAAGCGGGGGAACCGCACTGGTGATTCATGAAAAAGCGGATGACCTGAAGTCGGATCCTGCCGGAGATGCCGGGGACCGGATCGCTTGCGGCATCATCGAAGAAACAAAATAACAGGCAGGGCGGTGGAAGCCCTGCCTTCTGTTTTCAGATCATGCCAAACGCTTCGGCGATCAACCGATAAGATTTCAGCTTGGCTTCAAAGTCATGCATGATGGAAACCAGCATCACCTCATCGGCTTGATACGCTTCGCTCAGCCGGAGAATTTTTTCCTTGACATGAGCGGGATCGCCGACAACCACCCGTTTGCGGTTTTCTTTGATTTGGAACCGGTCAAACGCGTCATAGGGATAATTTAACGCCGTTTCCACGGAAGGAATCCCGCCCCGGGCTTCTCCTTTTTCGATCAAAAGCAGGGACAAATCGAGCGAGCTCGCCAGCTTTTCCGCTTCTTCCTCCGTTTCCCCGCACACCGCAAAAATGGAAACCATGGTCCGCGGTTTTTGGTTCACCCGGGAAGGTCGGAAATGTTCCCGGTAATACCGGGTCACTTCTTCCCCTCCGGCCCCGTTGATAAATTGGGCGAACGAATAACCTGCCCCGTATTCGGCCGCCAGCGACGCACTGCCCCCGCTGGAGCCCAAAAGCCACAATTCCGGAGCCGTTTCGATTTGCGGGGTGGCCAACAGGCCAGGGAACTTTTCATTTTCCTCCGTCAAATCATACAGATAAATGATCAAGTCTTTCAATTGCTCCGGATATGTGTCATGACCCAACGTTTTCTTTCCTTCCTGCAGGGCGCGGGTCGCCAGCGGCATTCCGCCCGGTGCTCTTCCCACCCCCAAGTCAATCCGGTTGGGATAAAGTGCCTCCAACACCTTGAAATTTTCTGCCACTTTATACGGGCTGTAGTGCGGAAGCATCACGCCTCCGGAACCGATCCGCATGCGGGAAGTTTTGGCCGCCAAATGGCTGATCAAAACTTCCGGGCTCGATCCGGCCAAGCTTTGGGTAAAGTGGTGTTCGGACACCCAAAAGCGATGATAACCCATTTTTTCGGTTTCTTGGGCAAACCGGGTCGTATCCGCCAAAGCTTCCACGGCATTTTTCCCCTCAGGGATCGGGGATTGGTCCAAAACACTTAATAACATAAACGGACATCCTTTCTATTGGTGGTTCGTCCTCTGAATACGAAGTCTGTTGCAGGGTGTGTTTCCGGTTTCTGCTACGGATTTACCTTTTGCACCCGGGCCATTGATTGCAAATCTTTGTCAGTAACCCAATGCAGTTGATCCAAAAAGGCCGTTTGGAAAGATCCGGGGCCCTTTTCTCCTGTTTCTTCAGCCGCCAATTCGCCTGCCACCCCATAGGCGGCGACACCGGTGACGACGGCCTGTAAATGGTTTGCCCCCACTGCGGTAAAGGCTCCCAATACAGAAGAAAGCAGGCAACCCGTGCCGGTTACTTTCATCAATAAAGGATGGCCGTTTTGCACCAAATAATGAGTGGATCCGTCCGTGATGAGATCTTCCTTGCCGGTCATTGCCACCACCGCTTTGAAGGATTTTGCACATGCGGCTGCATTTTCCACCAAACCGGCGGTTTCTTCCTCCTGCGCATCCACGCCTTTGGTCAATCCGGTCTGACCGGTCAATCCGGAAATCTCCCCGGCGTTTCCCCGGATCACCGAAACGTTTACTTCCGACAAAATTTTTTGCGCCATTTCCAGCCGGTAGGGGGTGCTGCCCACGCCAACGGGGTCAAAGATGACCGGAACCCCGTGCCGGTTGGCTGATTTGCCGGCAATGATCATGGCTTCCACCACGTCGGTTTGAAGCGTGCCGATATTTAAAACGAGCGCTTGCGAGAGCTTGGCCATGTCAGCCACCTCTTCCTTGGCATAAGCCATGACAGGGGACGCTCCCAATGCAAGCAACCCGTTAGCTGTAAATGCCGTCACCACCACGTTGGTGATATTGTGAATCAAGGGTTTTTGGCTGCGGATCCTGTTTAACAGATCTGCGTCGATCATTTCCATGCAACTCATCCCTTCATGAACAGACTATGTTTATTTTATCACGAAACCCTTGATTCCGTATCACCGGCTCACCATGACCGCCACCATACGCCCGCCCATTCGGGCACTTGCACCCAGCCGTTTTTTCTCACTTTGTCCGCCACTTCACCGCCAAAGAAAAAGCGTGTCAATTCTTCCGCTTCGTCCAGATCCCGGAATGTGTAATCAGTGCGGTTGACCGAATGGGAAAAACCGTATTCTTCTTCCAGAGCCCGGTAATACCGGCGTAAAAAATCCGGAGGATCCGGTTCTTCCGTGGCGGTTCCCATCGTTTCAAAAATGACGACGGTCCCCCCCCCGGTTTCAAGACACGCCGGATCTCCCCGATGATTTGGCTTAAATTTTTTCTCCATGTCGGATGATTGGAACTGGCCAGATAACAGATGCTCCATCCGGCCACCACCAAATCGGCTTGGTCATCTTCCATCGGAAGGCGGCGATGATCGGCCACCTGCACCTGCCAATGATCTAGGCCCTCCGCTTTCAGCTTTTCTGCCGTCACAGCCAGCATCCCGGCTGATTCATCCAAGGCCACGATACTGCGGGAAACTTTTGCCAGCGGCACGGTCAGCCTTCCGGTCCCGGCCTCTATGTCCACAATATCGGCTCCTTTTCCTGAATGGATTTTTTCAAGAAAAGGGATCACGCTTTTTTGTTTGGAAATCAACCGGTCATACATGGAAGCTTGTTCTTGATAAATCACGTCATGATCCGGCATCTTCATTCCCCTTTCTTCGCAAACGAACAATTGTTTGCAATTTTCGCCTTATCCGGGTAAAATAAAAAATGCGTCAATTTTTGCTTCTTTTTCCATCACGAAATATTTCATTTTATGGCAAATATTTTTTAAATTTTACGTTTCAGACATAATTATTATATCTAAAAAATTTAATTTATGCTAAAATATTACACAGATTACGGAAGCAAAGGAGTCAAAGTGTTATGCGAAGTTTGTGGAAATTATTTTCAGTCATGACCCTTTCGGGGGCCCTTCTCTTGACGGGTTGCGGCGGCAAAGAAAACGAAACGGCCGCAGATCAACCCAAACTCACTCCCACCCAAGTGATTGATAAATCCATGCAAACCATGGAAAAAGGCGGGCATACATACGATGTCAAAACGAATCAAACCATTACGGTAGCCTCCGGCGATGTGTCGCAAGCCATCAAAACCCGCAACACTTCCACCATTGATGTCACCATGAATCCGGTGGCCTTACACTTAAAAGGAAAAACCGAATCCAGCGGTGCGTCGGAAGAAATTGAGATGTTCCTTGCCGACAACGCCCTTTACAACAAAATCCCGCAAATGGGTTGGGTGAAAACCACCGTGGACACCTCCGCCATGGATGCCTCCCAGGATCCGATGTCAGGCATCAAACAGGTGGAGCAACTGTTTGAAAAATTGGGTGGAAATGCTCTTCCCGCCGGCGTTTCCTTAAATGAAGAAGGCAACCAATACGTTCTGTCCATTGATTTTACGGCCTTGAAACAAGACGGTCAAACCTTTGAGAGCATGATGAAAGATCAAGTCATCCGAGGCCTGCAAAGCTCGGGCTTCGACCCGTCCAAATTGCAAAATATGAAGTTTGAGAAATTGAATCAAAAGATTTATATCGACAAAAACAACTTCAAACAAACCAAGACCCTGCAAGAAATGCATATCCTGGTTACCAATGACCAAGATACCTTGAAACTGGAACAACAAATGGAAATGAATTTAAAAGGTGAGTACAACGGTAAAATCGAAGTGCCCGCTGATATAAAAAACAGCGCCAGACAAATTTAAAAAACCAACCGCTTTGCGGTTGGTTTTTTCGTCATTGATGTTTGGATCCCCGTCCGGAAGGGTATACAACTTTCACTTGGTTCTGTACTTCATTTCTTTTTTATTCAGAAAGGAAATGATATTGATGGAACTGAGAGAAGTCACGCTTTTAAATTTTGACAATACGTATCAGGAACAACCTCAACTTTCCCGTGTCGCCAATGAATGGATTGAACTTCAAGATATCCCCGGAACCAACCTCTATTGTTCCGGACAAGCATGGCAAAAGTTAACGGAACGGATTCCTGAAAAAACCGGCCGGGGCATCACCTTTATCGGGAACGGGAATCATCACTATGTCACCTATTTGTTTTTACAAAAATTCCGTCAACCGTTTACTCTTGTCCTTTTTGACAACCATACCGACAGCCAGCCGCTTACAGGAAGCAAGTTGCTTTCTTGTGGTTCCTGGGTCGCGGAAGCGCTCGGAAATTTGCCTTTTCTCCAAAAGGTTTTTTTGGTAGGGACCTGTTCAAAGTCCAAAGCGTTTCCGTCCCGGTTGAAAAACAAAATCGTTTTGTGGCTGAACCGGCAATGGGATCAACTCGTATCGGCCATTCCAACCGAGGATATCTATATCAGTATTGACAAAGATGTCCTGGACCGTGCCGACGCAATTACGAACTGGGACCAGGGAAACATGCGGTTGTCGGATTTGCTCGAGGCTCTTGGCCGCCTCATCCGCCGGAAAAAAGTACTCGGTGTGGATGTCTGTGGTGAACTTCCCGTTTCCCCGGCTGAAGTTTGGTCTCACCGCAACGAACTGAAACGAAATGAAACAGCCAATTTATCCATCCTTCAGCAAATCTTGTCCTCTTAAAGCTGAAAAGCGCCCGGACCATTGATGGCCGGGCGCTTTTTTTATTGATTCCTCATCATCCCCGCTCAAGCTGCTTTCTGCATTTTGGCCAACGGTTTCGGCAACGGCCAATCGGAAGGCGTGATCAGTGGTTGTTTCTTGTGGTCATGGGGACAAGTGGAATTCCATTTATTCCATCACTTTGGCGGTTCCTTCTTCACACGTGTCAATCACAATTTTTTTGTACTTGAAAAACCTTGCAACGATCAGGCAATGGCCCGTCTGACTGCAAGGTTTGGAATGGTTTTGTTTAACGCGTCTCTCCGGTTGCCAGATGGTACTTTTTCATCCGATACTGCAAACTCTGCCGGGAGATGCCAAGAGATTTTGCAGTCCGGGTGATATTCCCGTCATTTTCTTTCAAGGCTTCTTGAATCAGCCTTTTTTCCGCCTCTTCCATTTTTTCCTGCAAGGTTTGGCCGCGGAACCATTCCGGAATCCAACCGGTGGATTGTGTCGGAACCGATCCGGCCGCGCCGGAGTCATGCTCGTATTTTTTTCTCAACCGCAACGGAAGATGGCAAACATCCATCACCGCTTCATCCACAATCCGGTTCATCGCTCCTTCAATCACATGTTCCAATTCCCGCACATTTCCCGGCCAGTCATGCTGAACAAAAATCTTCCAGGCTTCCGGGCTGACCGCCCGGACATTTAAATGGAACCATTTATTGTATTTGTCGATAAAATGATGTGCCAACGGTTCCAGGTCTTCTTTGCGTTCACGCAAGGGCGGAATGTACAGCGTCACCACACTGAGGCGATAATACAGGTCTTTTCGCAACCGGTTGCGGTGCACCGCATCGACCGGATCTTCATTGATGGTGGCAAGAATGCGCACATCCACCTTTTTATCCCGGGTATCCCCGACCCTGCGGATGGTTTTTTCCTGTATGGCCCGGAGCAATTTGGCTTGCACCAAAGGATTCAACGCATGGATCTCATCCAGCAGCAGGGTTCCGCCATCGGCCTGTTCAAACAAGCCCGGCTGATCCACCGCTCCGGTAAACGCTCCTTTTTTGGTGCCAAACAGAATGCTTTCCGCCAGGCTGTGCGGGATCGCCGCGCAATTTTGCGCAATGAACGGCCCTTTCATGCGGGGACTGCCATTGTGGATGCTTTGCGCAAACAGTTCCTTTCCGGTTCCGGTTTCCCCCGCCAACAGCACCGAAGAAGAAGTGCGGGTCGCCCTTTGGGCTTCTTTGATGACAAAACGGATAGCTTCGCTTTGCCCGATAATTTGGTCAAACGTGTAAGTGGTGTTTTTGTTCCGCCACGCATTGTCTTTCATGACATGTTCCAGTTTGGTGATGTCTTTGGCCATTTCCACCGCCGCGATGATTTCACCGTCAACCCGGATCGGATACGTATCATTGATGGTGGTGATCTCTTTTCCTTTATTGTTGTAATACGTCTGTTTCACCCGCCGGGTTTCTTTTCCCGTCCGGACCGCTTCCAACAAGGTGCTTCCTTGATCACGGGAAAAGGAAAACACCTCCAAAACATTTTTATGGAGAACATCTTCACGCTTCATCGATTCGATTTCCGCCATTTTTTGATTGTAAATGATGGTCTTTCCGCTGCGGTCGATCATATGAATGCCGATCTCCACATCATCGATCAATTGCTTAAAAATTGCATCCATCTGCCTGGGAGACAGACCCTTCTTTCCTTGCGAACTGTTCATCTTCCTTGCCTCCCGCATCCGTCGGTCATGGAGTATATACTTTGATTATAAACGGATTTTCGCCGATGCAAAATATCTTGGCACATTTTTGGGTCAATACTTGTCATACGCAAAATTTATTTGCACCCGTTCTTACATAAAACCGCGCCATCCGGGCAACGAACTGACTGGCATGAAATTTGCTCTGTACTCTTACCGAACAGTTTTATCCCATCAAACTTTCCTCACCCATGAAAAATCAAGTTGAAAACTGGAGGGATCATCATGACCACGACAAACCGGTCCGGTCAAATCATTGACCAAACCAACCGCTATGGAGCACGCAACTATCATCCGCTTCCGGTCGTTGTCTCCGAAGCGGAAGGCGTTTGGGTGAAAGATCCGGATGGAAATAAATATTTGGATATGCTCAGTGCTTACTCCGCCGTCAACCAAGGACACCGGCACCCGAAAATCATTCAAGCTTTGAAAGAACAGGCAAACCGGGTCACCCTGACTTCCCGTGCGTTTCACAATGACCAACTGGGACCGTGGCTGGAAAAAATCTGCAAGCTGACGGGAAAAGACATGGCCCTGCCCATGAACACCGGAGCCGAAGCAGTGGAAACCGCCTTTAAAGCCGCCCGGAGATGGGCTTATGAGAAAAAAGGCGTGGAACCGGACAAAGCGGAAGTGATTGCCTGCACCGGAAACTTCCACGGACGGACCATGCTCGCCGTTTCGTTGTCTTCCGAAGCCGATTATCAGCGCGGTTTCGGCCCGATGTTGCCCGGAATCCGGCTTATCCCCTACGGCGACATCGATGCGTTAAAAGAAGCGATCCATGAAAACACGGCGGCCTTCCTGTTTGAACCGATCCAAGGAGAAGCCGGCATCAACATCCCGCCGGACGGATTTTTAAAGGAAGCGTATGAAGTCTGTAAAGCGCATCGTGTTTTATTTATGGCCGATGAGATCCAAACCGGGCTCGGGCGGACCGGCAAAATGTTTGCCTGCGATTGGGAAGGCGTGGTTCCGGATGTTTACATCCTCGGGAAAGCCTTGGGCGGCGGCGTGATGCCCATTTCTTGCGTGGTTGCCAACGAGGAGATTCTGGGGGTCTTTGAACCGGGTTCCCATGGTTCCACATTTGGCGGAAACCCTCTTGCCTGCGCCGTATCGATCGCTTCCCTTGATGTGATTACAGAGGAAAAATTGGCCGATCGTTCATTGGAACTCGGCGACTATTTCCAATCCAAATTAAAAGAAATTGACCATCCGGCGATCAAAGAAGTCCGGGGCAGAGGCCTTTTCATCGGTGTTGAACTGCATGAAGCGGCCCGTCCTTATTGTGAAAAATTAAAAGAAGAAGGATTGCTCTGCAAAGAAACCCATGAAAATGTGATTCGCTTCGCCCCACCGCTGGTGATCAAAAAAGAGGAGCTGGACTGGGCGATCGAAAAAATCAAATCGGTATTTGCCCGCTGATCATTTTTTCCAACACAAAAACTGCATGGAACCGGTTTTCTTCCATGCAGTTTTTTCATTATAAACGTTTCTTCCTGATGTTTTTGTTTTTGCTTCGGATCCCGTATTGGTACGCTTTGCGGATCGCGGTGGACTGGCTGATTTTCAGTGCTTTTGCCACTTCATAAGAACTGTTGTATTTCTGAAAGGCAGAAGAAATGATCTGCCGTTCCATCTGTTTCATGACCTTTTTCAATCCGCCGAGTTTTTCGGCATCCAAGTATTCGACAGCTTCCGCGAACTCATTTTGGGCCGTCCGCTTGCCACCGGATAAAAAAGGCAAATGTTCCGGAAGGATCACATCCGATGGCGTTGTCACCAGCAATCGTTCAATCAGATTGGCCAATTCCCGGATATTTCCCGGCCAATGATAGTTTTGCAACACCTGCATGGTTTCCCAGGCCATTTGCTTATGGGTTTGGTATTTGCGGTTATATTTCTCCATGTAAAAACGGATCATCGGCACAATATCCTGCGGCCGTTTCCTGAGCGGAGGAATCTCAATCGGCACCACGCACAAACGGTAATACAAATCTTCCCGGAATTTCCCCTCCGCCACCATTTTTCTCAAGTCACGATTGGTGGCGGCAATGATCCTTGTATTCACTTTGATCGTTTTCACCCCGCCCAGCCGGCGGTATTCCTGATCTTGCAAAACCCGGAGCAGTTTGACCTGCAACCGAACCGGCATTTCCCCGATCTCGTCCAAAAAAAGAGTTCCCTCATGGGCCAGTTCAAACAAACCGGCTTTCCCTTCTTTTTTCGCTCCCGTAAACGCTCCGGATTCATAACCGAAAAGCTCTGATTCCAAAAGTTCTTCCGGGATGGCCCCGCAATTGACTTTAATAAACGCACCTTTTTCATAGCGTTTGCTGTTTTTGTGAATCATGCGGGCAATCACTTCTTTCCCCACGCCGGATTCTCCGAGCAATAACACCGTCGTGTCGGTTTCGGCGACGCGTCCGGCCAGCTCCATCACTTGCTTCATCTCGGGGCTTTCAACAACCACCGGTTCATCGCCGGCGTGGAATTTGCGAAGCTGCGACAACTCTTCTTTCAGCCGGTTTAATTCGGAGATATCGCGGAGATTGGTCACCACCCGGATCACTTCACCTTCCTCATTAAACACCGGGCTTCCGGTCATCAACAACACTTTTCCCGTGGCCGTTTCCTGAACCATGGTGACCGGCTTTTTCTTTTTCATCACCTCAAAGGAAACCGATTTTTTCACAATCCCCCGTTTCTCCAGATAGCGCATATCCTTGCCGATATAATACTCCTTCGGGATGCCGGTCAACCGTTCGATCGCATCATTGGTTTTGCGGGTAATGCCGTTGGCATCCACAATATAAATGGCATCATAGGAATTTTGAATCGTGGCATCCAATTCATCCCGCACGGCTTTAGCTTCCTCCAATTGCTCTTCCATCTCTTTGAGTGCGGTCAGATTAACCACAACCAAGATGACCATCCCCTGGCAGGAATACAGATTCATTTGCAAATACCGCTCTTGGTGCTTGATGATCCAGCTGGCAGGCAAAGACGTTTTTTTCTCAAAAACCAATTGTTTTAAACCGGTTTGTCCGGTCCCCTCCAACCACCGTAAAATCTTGCCATCCGTATACAAAACTTTTCCCTCACGGTCAAAAACGGCGATTCCCGTTTCCAACTTCTTCATTTCTTGAATCTCCCCGACTTTTTCCATCTTGACGCCCCTTCCAAAAAAGGTCATCTATTAATAATTATTTGTTAAATTTGAATATTCCTCTATAAAAAAGGCTTACCGTGCCGAACATCCGGCCGGTAAGCCCAAACGAATCTACTTTCCAAGAAGTTGGGACGCAATAATATTCTTTTGGATTTCATTGGTCCCTTCATAAATTTTGGTGATTCTCGCATCCCTGTAATACCGTTCCACAGCGGTTTCCTTCATGTAACCGGCGCCGCCGAAAATTTGCAGGGCACGATCCGCCACCCGGTTATAGGTCTCAGTGGCATAATACTTGGTCATGGCTGCTTCCTTGATCGCTTTTTCCCCGTTTTCCAACTTCTTTGCAACGTGGTAGTTGAATGCCCGCCCCACTTCGGTTTCCGTGGCCATCTCTGCCAGCATCCATTGCAACCCCTGGTTTTCGGCGATGGGCCTGCCGAATTGCACCCTTTGTTTCATATACTCCGTGGCCAACTCAATCAATTTTTGGCAGGAGCCGTAAGCCCGTGCCGCCAGGGTGCACCGCCCTTCCGTCAAAATTTTCAAGGCGGATACATAACCGTTTCCCACTTCGCCAATCACATTTTCCTCCGGCACCTCACAATCTTCAAAGAAGATTTGTGCCGTGTGCGAACCCCGGAGTCCCATTTTTTTGTCGACTGCTCCGATTTTCAAGCCGGGGAAACTTTTTTCCACCGCAAAAGCGGTAAAACCTCCCTTCACTCCTTTGCCGAGATCGGTCACCGCAATCACTGTGAAAAGATCGGCATCGGGACCATTGGTGATAAAATGTTTCATCCCGTTTAAGATCCACCGGTCTCCTTTTTTCTCCGCCCGGGTTTTGATGGACGCGGCATCCGATCCGGCTTCCGGTTCGGTCAAGGCAAAGGCGGCCAACTTGTTCCCGGCGGCCAGATCCGGCAAATATTTTTCTTTCAAATGCCGGCTGCCCAACCGGACAATGCCGGTACTGCCAATGCCGGTGTGGGCACCGATGATGGAAACAAATCCGTTATGGGTGCGCCCCAGATTTTCCAACACCAGGCATTTGCCTGTCACCCCGAGCCCCAATCCGCCGTATTCCTCGGGAATCCCCAGACCGAAAAGCCCCAACTGTTTGGCTTTTTCCAGCAAATGTCCGGGAACCTGATCCTCTTCCTCAATCCGGTTGGCATACGGCTCCACTTCATTCTCCACAAAATCCTTTACTGTTTTGGCAATCTGTCGCAATTCATCCGGAAAGGTGATCATGGGAACCATCTCTCCTCCTCAGTCTTCAAAAGGCCAAGCCGGCAAATTCCGGTTTAACGGCCGGTCCACCCGGTAACCAAGCGCATATTCCCCTTGCATGATGGTATGGATTTCACGGGTTCCTTCATAAATCACCGGCGCTTTGTTGCGGAGATAACGTTCCACCGGATATTCATTGGAATAACCGTATGCCCCGTGAATTTGGACCGCATCATTGGCCGCCTCAAAAGCGGCGTCACAGGCAAACCACTTGGCCATCGAAGTTTCCCTTGTGTTCCGTTTTCCTTCGTTTTTCAACCATCCGGCCCGGTAGACCAGCAAGCGGGAAATGTCCAGGTTCCGGGACATTTTGGCGATCATTTGCTGGACCAATTGATGGCGGCCGATTTCCTTGCCAAAGGTTTTGCGTTCATGGCAGTACTTGACACTGGCTTCCAGACACGCCCGGATCAAACCGCAGGCTCCGGCGGCCACCGTGAAGCGTCCGTTGTCCAGGGCCGACATGGCAATCTTAAATCCTTCTCCCTCTTCCCCCACACGATTTTCCGCCGGAACCCGGACATCATCCAGAAACACTTCTCCGGTATTGCCGGCGCGAATTCCCAATTTTCCCTGAATGGCCCGGGCCGTGACGCCCTCAAAAGTGCGTTCCACGATAAAACAACTGATGCCCTTGTGTTTTTTTGAAGGATCCGTTTTGGCAAAAATCAGAAAATGATCCGCCACATCGCATAAGGAAATCCATGTCTTTTGTCCGTTTAACCGGTAAACATCCCCGTCTCTCACGGCGGTCGTGGAAATTGCCGCCACATCGGATCCGGCATCCGGCTCGGTGAGCCCGAAAGCGCCGATCTTCCCGCCACGGGCTTGGGGCGTCAAATACTTTTCTTTCTGCTCCTCATTGCCCCACTGCAACAACGTCAGGCTGTTTAAGCCGGTGTGAACCGAAACCGCAGTGCGAAAAGCAATGTCTCCCCGTTCCAACTCTTCACACACGATGGCCAGCGTATTGTAATCCATTCCGGCACCGCCGTACTTTTCCGGGATGCATACCCCCATGAGTTGCAATTCAGCCAGCCGTTTCAAAATTTTCGTCTCAAAATGCCCTTCGGCATCCCATTTTTGGATATACGGCCGGATTTCCCGGTCCACAAAGCGCCGGACCAAATCGGCAACCGCCTTTTGTTCCCCGGACAAAGCAAAGTTCATCACGGGTTGTCCCCTCCTTTTTTCGCTTCATCCCTCAACACCCGGCGTAATATTTTCCCGACGGCATTTTTGGGAAGGGAGGAACGGATTTCAAACTGTTTCGGCACTTTAAACGGTGCCAGATGCCCGCGGCAAAACGCTTCCAACTCTTGACTCGTTGCTTTGGCCCCCGGTTTGAACACCAAATACGCTTTGACCGTTTCGCCGCGGTACGGATCCGGCACCCCGACCACCGCCGCTTCCAGAACAGCCGGATGGGTGTACAGCACTTCTTCCACTTCCCGCGGATAAATGTTGTATCCGCCGGCAATGATCAAATCTTTTTTCCGGTCCACGATGTAAAAATAGCCGTCTTCGTCCATGCGGGCGATATCCCCGGTATATAGCCAGCCGTTTCGAAGGGTTTGTTTGGTTTCATCCGGCATGTTCCAATACCCTTTCATCACTTGCGGCCCGCGGATCACAAGTTCCCCGGTTTCCCCGATCTTTACCGTCCGGGTTCCGGTTTCCAGATCCACAATTTTGGCTTCCGTTCCCGGAAGGGGAATGCCCACACTTCCCGGCTTTCTCTGCCCGGAGCGAGGGTTGCTGTGCGTGGTGGGGGAGGCTTCCGACAAACCGTAACCTTCATACATCACGGCACCGGTCTTTTTCTCAAACGACTGAATCAATTCAACCGGCAGGGATGCCGATCCGCTGTTGATGATCCGGATGGCATCCACACCGTATTTTTCCGCTCCCGGATATGCGTTTAAAGCGACATACATCGTGGGCACCCCGGGAAAATAAGCGGGGCGGTGCTTTTGAATGGTTTTCAGCACTTCCAGCGATTCGAACCGGGGCAGCAAAATCAGGGAACTGCCGAGAAAAAAGCCGAAATTCATGGCGCAAGTCATGCCATACACATGAAAGAGCGGGATCACGGTTAAAATTTTGTCCTGCTCCGTCAGGGGGTTTTCGCTGGCATGCGCATGAATTTGCTGGACATTCACCACCAGATTTTGATGGGTCAGCATGGCGCCTTTCGAACGTCCCGTGGTTCCTCCGGTATATTGAAACACCGCCACGTCGCACTTAGGATCCACAGGTTCATCGGGAACCGGTGCCGCCTCATGGAGAAACGCTTTCCAAGAAACCTCATGCGAAAGCGGATTTTCCAACCGGAACGAATCCGTCTCCACGATGATCACTTTTCTCAACCGGGAAAAAGATTTTATTTTTTGGACACGCGGATACAACTCCCCGAAAACGATCAACACGTCCGCTCCGGAATCGGTTAAAATGGCTTCCAACTCCCGCCGGGTATACATCGGGTTGATCTGAACCACGACCGCTCCCCGCCGCAAGACACCAAAAAAAGAAACCACATAAGGCGGACAGTTTGGCAACATGATCCCGATCCGGTCCCCTTTTTTCACCCCGCAGGCCCGCAATGCGCCGGAAACCCGCTTGGACATGTCTTGCAACGTTTTGTAGGAAATCTCCCGGTCATAAAAATAAACGGCGGTCCGGTCCGGGTGTCGTTCCACTGTGCGGTCAAACATTTGCGGCAGAGACAGCGTTTCGTATGCAAACGGTTGTCCTTTGGCATGACTCACCCCGCCCACCACGGTTACCTTGTCCACCAAAGTTTCCCCCTTTTTCGCATCAGATTTTCTGATCCAGGATGGCAAAAGAGGCGCTGGCGACGGCAACCAGCTGATCATCCCCGTCATAAAGCCTGCACTCTGCCACCGCCGTCCGCTTGCCCAGATGCAACAACTCTGCCTGTGTCTTCAATCTCCCTTTGTGCACAGCACGGATGTAATTGATTTTCATTTCAGAAGTCACCGACATTTTACACGGCGGCAGTCGGGAGTAGACCAACGATCCCATCGTCGTATCCGCAATGTAGGCAATCACGCCGCCATGGACGGCTTGGTTCAAGTTCCACAAAAACGGAGTCACTTCGGTTTCAAATTGAAACGTTTTTTCGGATGTCCACTTCCCTTTGAAACCAATCATTTCATGAAGATGCGTTGAGACATTTTCCCGGACGTTTACAATCGCCTGTTCCACCCGCTCAAGCAGCAACTTTTCCATCTCGGTGCCGTTTTTTTGCACCTCTTCCCAAATGGACGGCTTCAATCAAACCCCGCCCCGGACATAAAGCACTTGCCCTGTGATGAAACTGGCTTCATCCGACACCAGGAACAAGACCGCATTGGCCACGTCAATGGGTTTGCCTGTTCTCCCCAGCGGAATGGTTTGTGCTGCCGCTTTTTTAAAATCTTCAAAGGGAACCCCGATCCTTTCCGCCGTTTGCCGGGTCATGTCCGTTTCGATAAAACCGGGGGCCACGGCATTGACATTGATGTTAAATTTGCCAAGTTCAATGGCCAGCGTTTTGGTGAACCCTTGAATACCCGCTTTAGCCGTCGAGTAATTCAATTGTCCCCGGTTGCCGAGCGCCGAAGTGGAACTGAAATTGACAATTTTCCCGTAGCGGTTTGGCACCATGAACCGTTGGGCCGCCCTGGATGCATAAAAGGTTCCTTTCAGATGCACATCCATGACGATATCCCAATCTTCGTCGGTCATTTTATGGACCAGATTATCGCGGATCACCCCGGCATTATTCACCAGGATATCCAACCGGCCAAACGCGTCCACAGTTTTTTGCACCACATCTTCCATTTCTTGCCGTTTCGTGATGTCGCAAGGGATCGCAATGGCTTCTCCTCCGGCTTCGCGAATTTTTTGCGCCGTTTCTTCACAGGTATCAGTATTCACATCCGTCACGGTGATCTTGGCTCCTTCTTCCGCCAGGCGTATCGCCGTTGCCGCGCCAATCCCTCTTCCCGATCCGGTGACAATCCCCACACGGTCTTTCAATCTCATATTTCATCCACTCCTTATTGAAAAAATCACGCTGCCGGGACGGAAAATTCCGCCTTGCCGGTGACAACCCGGTCCCCATTTTGCGTCGATGCCCAAATGTCACAACAAACCACTTGTTTTCCTTCTTCCCATCTCGTTTCTTTCACCCGTCCTTCACAGGTGATCTCATCGCCCGGACGAACCATTCCCGTAAACCGGACCCCGAATGTTCTCAAATCCCCGTCCGTCCCGATCAGGTCGGTCAGCATTTGCCCGACAAAGGCCATGGTCAGCATGCCGTGGGCAATCACTCCGCCCAATCCGGATTTTCGGGCATAATCGTCATCATAATGAATGGGGTTGAAATCTCCCGACGCTCCCGCATACATCACCAACTGGGTACGGGTGACCGGCGGTTTTTTGAACGGGCCGATCGGATCCCCCGGTTGAAATGTCCGCAACTTCATCCCTCCTGTCCCCGGTAAATCACGTTGGACCGGGCAATAAAGACCGTTTCTCCCGCTTCATCCACGCCTTTTTGCTCATACAGCAAAAAGATCATCTTCCCCAATTTCCCTTTCTTTTCATAAACATCTGCCAATTTCGTCGAGCAGTAAATCACATCCCCTGCATAAACGGGACGGAAGTATTCAAACTGTTGTTCCCCGTGAATGAGACCGTCCGTCTTGAGGGAAAACCCCGGAATCGTGCCATAGTCAAATGTCCGGAAAAACGTCGGCGGTGCGATGATCCGGCCGTGGCGGGTGGTTTGGGCATACGCCTCATCATGATACAGCGGATTGGGATCCCCGATCGCTTCGGCAAATTTGCGGATGGCGCCTTTTTCCACTTCATTTTTGACCGGAACGGATTCTTTGCCCACCCATTTCCGGAATGCATTCACATCCACTTGTCGTTTCCTCCCTTACCGTCATTTCCCGTGTTTGGCAATGGCCCGGGAGATCACGAGCCTTTGGATCTCGGCCGTTCCTTCCCAAATTTGATAGATCTTGGCGTCCCGGGTCCATTTTTCCACCGGATACTCCTTGATATATCCATAGCCGCCGAGGATTTGAATGGCATCCATCGTGGTTTCTACGGCGACATCCCCGGCAAACAACTTCGCCATACTGCCTTCGCCCCGGTGAAAAGGAATCTTCCGGTGCCGCATCCAACCGGCCCTCCAGGTCAAAAGCCGGGCGGCATCAATCCGGGTGGCCATGTCAGCCAGTTTGAAGGCAACGGCTTGATGTTCAATAATCGTTTTTTTAAATTGGATTCGCTCCTTGGCGTACTGCAGGGCATATTCATAGGCCGCCCGGGCAATGCCAATGGCGGAGGCAGCCACTCCCGGCCGGGTGTGCTCCAACATTTTTAATGCCCCGACATACCCCGGGACATATTCCGGATCCCCCGGTTCCCCGCCCAGCCGGTTTTCAACCGGAACCCGCACATCTTCCAGGATGATCTGTGCGGTATGGGACGCCCGGACCCCCATCTTCTTTTCTTTGCGCCCCATGGAAAAACCCGGCGTGTTTTTGTCATCAATGAGAAATGCCGCAATGCCCTTCCAGCCTTTGCTCCGGTCCAAAGTGGCAAACACCACGTGGATGTCCGCGATGCCCCCGTTGGTGATAAACTGTTTGGTCCCGTTTAATACATACACATCTCCTTCCCGCCGGGCCGTGGTTTGAATGGAAGACACATCCGAACCGGCCCCGGGTTCCGTCAGCCCCATGGCGCCGATCAAACAACGATCGGGATCACACAGCATCGGGATCCATTTTTTCTTCTGTTCGGTGGTTCCCATGGCCATGATGGCGGCTGCGGGCAGATGCGACCCGTTGATCGCCACTGCAATGCCGGCACATCCCCAAGCCAGTTCTTCGGAAACCAGCAGGCTGGCCACCGGATCTTCGATGCCTCCGCCGCCATATTCCTCAGGATATGAAAAGGTCGTCAACCCCAGTTTGTGCGCCTTTTTGACGATCTCCCAGGGAAACTCCTCGGTCTCATCATGGTAAGCCGCATGAGGGCGGATTTCTTTTTCAGCAAAATCATGTGCCAGCCGTCGGATTTCCTTCTGCTCCGGGGTCAGCTCAAAATCGATCATGTTCCGCCTCCTTCAAATCAACCGTTTATTTAATCAGCCAGCCGCCGTCGACTACAATGTCCGCCCCGGTGATGTACGAAGCATCGTCGGAAACCAAAAAGGCGACGGTCCCCGCCACTTCCTCCGGTTTCCCCACCCGTTTCAAAACGGTGTGGCGCTCAATCGTTTTGGCAAAACCGGGGTTATTCAAACTGTCTTCAATCAACGGGGTTTTAATAAATCCGGGGCTGACGGAGTTGACACGGATGCCGTAAGCGGAAAGCTCATAAGCAAACGCACGGGTCAGATTGATCACTCCGGCTTTGGCCGCGGAGTAATGGGCAAACAGCGTCCCCGGTTTCATTCCCGAAATAGAGGCAATATTGACAATGGCCCGGTTTTGTCCGCCCTTCATCCGTTTGGACAATTCTTTGGTGACCAGAAACACACTGCGCAGGTTGGCTGCCTGCACTCCTTCCCATTCCTCAACCGAAATATTTTCCAGCAAATTCAGTTTTGAACTGCCGGCGTTATTGACGAGAATGTCGATCTGGCCGAACTTTTCTTCAATAAAATCCGAAAGCCGTTTGACTTCCTGTTCACTTGTCACATCGGCCGAGTACGTGGTTGCATGCGACTCCCCGATTTCGCCGGCCACCCTTTCCAACTTGCTCAATGTCCGGCCGACCAGAACCACGTATGCTTCTTCCTGTGCCAACCGTTTGGCAATCGCTTCGCCTATCCCGCTTCCTGCACCGGTGACAACCGCCACTTTTCCGGCAAAGCGCAAGAAAACCCCCTCCTTGTCCCATGTCTCGTTATTTTTTAAATTGCAAATTTTATGCCAAATATAAATGGAGAATCTGCCGGCATGAAACCGCCTGTTGACAAGGAGTTTGGGAACCATGCGGATCCACCCGGTTCATGTCGTAAGTCCTTTTTACATTGGTTCAGTCATTTTTGCTCATGCAATTTTGACTTGATTTCCCCCGACAAAAAACTCCTGTTCCCCCACCGGGACAGGAGTCTTCAGCCATTCAACATCGATAGAGGATTGTTTGCGCGATCCCGATAAAATATTCGGATTCACGAATAATATGATTCATCACCACTTGCGCCGTCCTGTTCCCTTGAAAAGCAGCGCTTTGGTCGCGAATCATCCTGCACAATTTGATAAACTGCTCACTTTGATGGAGGCAAAACCGGATCAAATGATTCACACGGCACTCCAACTCCGGATTTTTTTTGCAGGGCAACCGGACCTTCGTCTCAATCCAGCGAACCACCAGCTGATGGGTATCCGTCAAAGCTTTTTCCCACTCATTCAATGCCTCCACATACCGGGATTCCAAATTTTTGACCAGTTCTTTGATCACAACAGTGTGTTCCGCCTCCTGCTGCTTCCAAAACTCGGCTTCATCCAGAATGCGAAGCGGCATTTTCTCCCCGTAATAAAATTGCACAAAACCTCCTCCTTTTTCCCTCCACGTCGCAAGTAAATATATATGCCTGAACAAGAAAGATATGCTTTGAAGCCATCAGCCAACCGGGATCTGCGCAAATCAAAACAGCCTTCCCGTTGTTTGGAAAGACTGTCCCGGTTTCGTTTTAATCGATGTGCTTCAATAGTTCATTTCTCTTGATTTTCTTGTTACTTTCCGCCGGATGGTTGTGAAGCAGATATTGTTGCAAGCGCTCTGCCCATTCTGCTTGGTATCCGTCGATTTGTCTGATCTGCTTCATAAATTCTTCAATCGTGTCATGATCAACCATTTCAATGGGTTGGGGAATGTATTTTTCATTTGCGTGATCATATGCCCGCCATATGGTATAACAAATGGCGTACATTGCACACACCCAAATCTGCTCTTCTTGCGGATCATCGGTCAGCTCAAGATAGATCGACACCCCCGTGTCATTTTCATTGTCAAACTCGAAATAAATATCATCCGCACTGTGTTTTTTCTCCTCCACCCATTCCCAACACATGCCAATCGTCTTTTTCAACTGCGGATAACCCTTTGTTCCTTTCAACCGGTTGATCAGTTTTTCTGTTAAAGCCAATAAATAAGCCGGCCCGGCGTCATCATGAACGTTTGAAATCCATTTCATGGGTATCACCTGTTTATCTTTTCATTTCTGATTTATGCAAAAACCTGCGGGCAGGAATCAATATATCAAAAATCAATTCATCAACTTCACTCAGTGTCTTCCCTTTTGATTCTTCCTGCTTCCCGCCGGATGGTTGTAAAACAGATATTGTTTCAAACAATCCCTCTCCACTTATGGTCATAAAAAAGCCACTCTGATCTGAGTGGCATGCACCAAATTATCCTTCAAATGTCCTTTTCTTTAAAAGTAACAATCCATTACCGATCAGCAACAAATCCATAAGCAACCAAGCCACGGAATAAGATTGCATATCCACGATAAACCCGAAAACGGCCGGAGCCAGGATGATGGCCACTTGGTTGAGTGTGAGCGCATAGCTGACCATCAATCCGTCTGCCTGAGGCGGGGCGTTCTCGGCCACTGCCAAAAGAAAGGAACTGAACCATCCGATGCCAAAAAAGCCCAGCCATGCCGACAAGAGAAAGAGAACCCACACAGGCAGAGACGCGGGAAGGAAAATCAAAACAGAGACGCCCAACACGGATGCCCAGATGGAAAGATGAAGCGGATATTTCCTGTTTCCGCCCCACCACTTGTCACTGATGTAAGCCAGCACAATCCTCCCTGCCATTCCGCTCAGCAAAGCCGTGGATAACAGCTGTCCCGCGTGAACCAGTTCCACATTGGTCTCATTGCTGAAGAAGATCATCAAATGGCCCACCAAAACCATTTGAAGGGAAACCATGATGATCCCGGTGCATAAAACCGGAAACATTTTTTTATTTTCGGCAATCTCTTTGATCTTTTCTTTGAATTGTGCATTGCGGTTGTTTTGGCTTTGGCGCGGAAGAGGCGGATCACGGTATAAAACCAAGAACAACAAGCCACCGAAGATGGCAAGGGACGCCTGGGTATATACCGCCGTTTTCCATCCGAAATGAAAAGACAAGAACGGAAGCAACATTCCGCCGATGGCCCCTCCGATGGGAATGCCAGCCTGCCGGATGCCCATGGCCAAGCCTCTTTCCCTTTCTGAGAACCAGCGCAAAATCACCTTGCTTCCCCCGGGTTGGGCCGTTCCATACCAAATCCCGACAATCCCGAGCAATCCCAACAACAAGAAGTAATTCTCCGTAAACGATACAAAGAAAAACGAAAGCCCCAACAAAACCGAACCCAAACTGATCAGCCAGCGTTCCCCGTATTGATCCAATGCATGACCAATAAAGAGCATCGACAATAAAGGGCCGATTTGGACGGCAGAAACCAACAACCCCGCCTGGAAAGTGGTCCATCCCCATTGTTCCTGCCAAATCGCGGCCAGCGGCCCGACTCCGTAAGTGACCAACGTTGCAGAAGCTTGAGACCAAGTTGCAATCGTCAAAATCAACCACCGATAATAAGCCGGTTGTTGAGATCCCATCGTTTCCCGTTGCAAAGGCAAACGGGTGTTCATTTTGGTTCGCCCCCTTGTTTTTTGATGAGACAAAAATAAAAGATTCACATCGGACCCACCGCAAGAAAGAAAGTCCGGTACATCCCGAAAGTCCCGTTTTCCGCCTCCAGCTCTTCCCTGCTCCGCATGTTTCCTGCCGGATCTTGTTGTTACTTCCGGACGGATAATTTTGCAAAAGATATTGTTACAAACGTTCCGCCCATTGCTCTTGGTATCCGTTAATTTTATTCACTTTGTCCGTAAACTGATCAATCATTTCATCACTTTCCAACTCCCAACACCTGTCCATCGCTTCCCTTGCTTCTTGAAACCATTCACGGCCGGATATTTTGTACACGATCTTTTCGGACAAAGCCAATAAATAAGCCGCTTTTGCATCGGTGTTTACTTTTTTATACCACTTCACTTTCTGCTGCCCTCCCTGTGTCATCCAACCGGCCGCCACCTTTAAAAACAAAAAATTTATATTTATATTTTAAATCAGATAAGTCCGCAAATCATCCCCTCTCCGATTTTCACGCTCAATAAAAAATCGAGAGCTGAATTTCTCAGCTCCCGGCTTTCCGATGATATGCATATCAGCAAATCAAACCATCTTCCACTTGCTCAAGAATCACCGCCCAATAGGTTTCTTCCTCTCCCAAAGCTTTTGGATCGAATTGATGAAATTGTCGTTTGATCTCCCCGACGATCCCCCGAATTCTTTCTTCATCCCCCGTCTCCATCGAATCGATCAGTTGCGGCTGGTGACGCAGATAAATTTTGAGAAACATCAGAAATGTGGAAAGGTCCGCGTTCATCCACCTTTTTCCTTTGGCAAAGAAGGAATCCAAATAATACAAACAATCCGTCTGGCAATGGATCCCGATTTCATTTCCTTCATTCTCAGCGATCATCAAATAGTCCTCACCCTCATGATCCCTTTTCATTTTGGGCTGATCATAAAAATGAAGATAAAAAGGGCTTCCTTTCACCTTCTCAGAATCCAGCGGCAACCCGACCGATGATAAGAACGTCAGAGTTGAATCGGACAAACCGGATTGGGGCAGCTGTTCATGATGAAACGGAACCAGTTGGTCTTTCCAAAACGCTTTTAATTCTTTAGTCAACTCAGCCATGGATCCAGCCTCCCTGTTTATGCATTCCAACACTTTTGAACATCTGGATGTCCCAGTCTGTTATTTCATTATTTCTTTGACTGATTTTTTAAGTTCATTGACTCCTTTCCTCCTTGACTCTCTGGTGTTTCCGTATTCAAAACTATAAGTAACTTTGGCATTTGGAAAATTTTTATCGATAAACGGTTGGCACATTCCACCCGGGATCACGCAAGGCTCCAGTTCCGAATAGATTCGGGTTACCTGCTCAGGATGTATTCCTTCTTGTTCCAATTCTCTGGCGATTTTTCTCTCAGAATGTCCATAACCACTTTCTTTTATGATGATTTTGTATTCGCCATTTTGGATATATTCAAAGACGGCTACGTTTCTTCCTGAGCTTAGATTGTTCTTTTTCCGGTAAGCTTGGACAATTTGACTTAAATCGGATTCTCCGTACTGTATTTTTCCAGTGAGATTGACATGAGGACTCCGCATCTCATCCGGAATGGTTTTGGAATCCAATACTTTTAAACATGAACCGGGGATTTCAATAGCGGCAAGATAACCTGCCGATGTACGGTTTCCCACACACCCGTCCACTTTCATGATGATGTTTTTGACAATCGGGGTTTTGCCCAGAATCGGCTCCAGTGAAGTGAAAGCTTTATTGACCGCCGGAGTGGCAAAATGAACCACTGCAACGGCACCAGCTCCAAAAACGCCGGCCATAATGGCATTAAGCACATTGATATTCCGGTTATGAAGGATATCATCTGCCACACTGGTTCCGGCACCCTCGACGGCTCCGATGAGCCCGGTTCTGGAAAACATTTTTTGAAACGGACCAGGCAACTTAGGAAGCAGTTGTTGTCCTCCCCGGAGAACAGCACCCAAGCCCGGGGTATTTTTCAAACCCATGATCAACTTTTGACCAATGCCGGATGCCAGTCCTTTGGCAAGACCTCCGGCAATGCCAAATCCCAAAACCCCAAGCACTCCACCGATGGCCGCCTCCATGAAAGTGTCCTTATTAATTCCGCCATTCAGACCGGCACTAACCAGAAAGGAAATCCCCATTCCCCACAGAATGGAAGCTCCCAATCCGGACGTGAGCGGAAAAAAACATAAGACAATGCCAATGACCAAAACAACAGCACAAGCAATATATTCTTTATATTTTTTCACCCATTCCCAAACTGTTGACAGCGCATCCACAACAACTTCCGCCATTTTGGAACAAATCTCAGTTAACCAATCCCAAAAGGCAGCGGCTTTCGCTTTGAGCCATTCCCATGATCCGGAAATTTTGTCCCCCAACCAGTCCACGATCTCTGACAATGGTTCGGTAATCTGATCCACAATTCCTTTCTGTTCATCGACCGGAGGGGACAAAACAGGCTGTTCCTGTTGAATCGGTTCTTTCTGTTCAAATTGGTCAAACTCGTCATTGACAGTGGGAACTTGAATGCCGTCTGCCAGCACCACACCTTGATGCCAAAAACCAATCCCTGACAATGCCATCAAACTAATTAAAAGATATTGAATCAGTCTCTTCGCCATTGTCCTTTGGTTACGAAAACCCGTAACCCCATTCCTCCTTTTCCTTTCAACCGAAGAAATGGATGATTATTAATTTTATGAAATTTCTGTCCTTATCACAAGATTATTTCATTATCCCCCATACAAAAGCACCTGCAACAAGCAGGTGCTTTAATCCACAAACTGTTTATCAACCACCTGTCCGAATACCCCGGCGTCCTGTCCAAAAACCTTCCGGATCGATCGAGCGGAGGGTTTTCAGTTCTTCTCCGGAAGGAGGCAGGGTTTCGGTAAGCGAGTCAAACCGCTTTAACGGCCAGTCGGTGTTTTCTTGCACTTGTTCAAAAGTGACGCCGGGATGAATGGTTGCAAGCATCAATTCTTTGGTTTCAGGATCCGGCTTTAAAACCCCCAAATTGGTGATTAAAGTGGATAATCCTCCCCGGGGCAATCCCACGGATTCCCGCCATCCGCTCCCATTGCCGAACCCGGGGGAAGTGATGTAGTCCACGCGGTCGGTGAGTCTCCGTTTTTCATGGTTCATGATGGCCAACAACCGGTTGGAAAGCGAGGCGATATCCGCCGCTCCCCCGCTTCCGGGCAGTTTCACCTTGGGAGTTGTGTTTCCTCCAAGATAGGAGGTATTGATATTTCCGTAACGGTCAATTTGCGCCCCGCCGATAAACCCGACATCGACACATCCTTGTTGCATGAGAAACATCAAGTGATTGGTGGAGGTGCACCACTGGGCTCCTGTCACATTGGGAGGATCCCCCATCGTGTATAACAGTTCATCGGAAGGCTCGTCCCGGACGATCCCGCATTCGAAAAATCCGATGGCGTCGGGAGCATGCAGTTTTTTGGCCACGGCAAAAGCCAGCATCGGGAGCCTCATCCCGACAAAAACAACATCTTTGTCCCGAATTTCCCTCGCTGCGGCAATCACCATCAGTTCTTCGGTGGTATAATCCATTTCTCCCACTCCCTCTCCGGCATTATTCGTAAGCATAGTTCACTTCTGCCGCCAACGCTTTTTTCTTTATCTTCAACCTCTCCCAACAGCTTCCGAGCAACCGGAGGTATTCCTCATGGGAAGAAACTGACAAAACCCATTGGTTCAACCACTTCCGAAAACCTTCTTCATCCTTGCTCTCTTGATGGTAATCGTGAAAGAAGGAATGATCCCGTTGATAATATCCCGGCATGGGGGAGGGATGGCAAAATCCCGGACAATGCACCACGGCCGACACTTTGAATCCGGGAACCAGCAATCGGTTGGGGTCGCTGGTGATCACGTCGCCCGGCACGATTTCTTCCGCCAGCAAAATCACTTTTTTGCTCGCCATGGCGGCTTCTTGCGCCACGCCAAAATTTCCCCAGAGGTGCGCATTTCCAAATTCATCCGCGCGCTGCACGCCCAAAATGGCAACATCCGGCGTCAGGGCGGGAACATACACCAGTTTTTCCTCCCCGAGCGGAGAAGTGCCGACCTGAAGCTTCGGATTGGTTTTGAGAAGATCCGATCCCAACAACGACCGGGTCGGCAAAAACGGAACTCCCATCGCTCCTGCCAACAGGGCCAAACCGATGGTAAAATTGCTGTGATCCTCCACTTTGAGGGGGCGGGGAACCCCTTTTTCCATCGCCCGGCGGTAATTGTAGCCAAGGCCCGCACTCACATTGCCGGACCACGCGGCAATCAGGCGGTCCACCGCGCCGGCACCAATCATCACATCAAACAAAATATCGGAGATGGGCGCAATTAACGTTAAATTTTCTTTTTTCTGACGAATCAACTCATAAGCAGCCGCAAACGGAATCATCGCCTCCAGACAGGCGCCCATCACAACCGATTCGCCATCTTTCACCAAGTCTGCCATGGCTTGCTCCAAACTCATGCGTTTGGTCTGACGCATTCATCTTTCACCACCCGTCACCTGAGTCATCCGTTTCAAACGTAAACTCTTGCCGTTTGCTTCACCACATCGACGGCTGAATCCGCGCAACCAACGGATCCCGTCCAACTTTAAGCATATCATCAGATTGTCCGTAAGACCAGAACACAAAAAAGCGATCAGGATTTCTCTCCCGATCGCTTGCAACCGTCTGAAAAACCGGTTTTCTCTTCAGGCTTTTTGCGCCGTCATCAGCCATACAAAACGGTTCAGCTGTTTGAAGGCCACGGTCAACCCCGCCTGTTGGAAAGCGTTTTCCAAACGGCTCACCACTGGATAAAACTCCCGTTTCAAATCCGTTGCCAGCTCGTGGAAACCGCGTTCTTCCGCTTCTTGTTGCATATTTCGCTTTGTCTCTTCATCCCGGAAAACAGTATCGGCAAACACGATTTTCCCTCCCGGATTCAAACGGCCGGCCAACTCGCGGAGTGCCCGGTCTTTCATTTCATCCGGCAAATGGTGAAAGGCATAAGTGCTTACAATCGCGTCAACAGGTGGGATCTCCGCCGGAACATCCAGGAAGTGTCCTTCATACAGCTCTAAATCCGGCACTTTTTCTTTTGCCTTTTTCCTCATCGCTTCCGATGGCTCGATCCCGATCACCCGGTAACCGGTTTTTAAAAGCAAACGGGACAAATTTCCGGTACCCACGCCAAACTCCAACACCAGACTTTGTTCCGGAAGTTGAAGAGCATCCACCACCGTTTTCAAAATGCCGGCATATCCTTCAAACACCTCTTTATATTCCTCATGGCCCCCGAAAACGGTTTCATCATAATGGTCGGCCCATTCATCAAACAAATCATTAAATAATGCTTCCGTCATATCCATGCCTCCCGGGCGAACGCCAATAATTCTCATCAAAATAGTTTGTTTTTATTTGATATTAACAGAATATACCTTTGGATACAATCCCTATCTTTGATGATATTCCTATGCCTGTTTGCCGGTTTCCGTGTCTTTTTGAACTCCCGCCATCCGCCCAAAAAAAGAGCCATTTCATCTTTGCGACAAAACGGCTCTGCTATGGATCTTTCAGTTTATCCGATTTAATAACTGATCAATGCCGCCATCAAAATTCCGGCTGCAATATGGAGTCTGGAAGAGAAAATCGCCACGGACACATTACCTTTGGGGATTTCCTTCAACACACTAAACGGCGCAAGCCAGTGGAACAGGAAAAAAATCGCCAAATGAAACAAAATCCCCACCACTCCCCAGATGATCAAATCCACCAGGTTCACGGAATTAAAAATGGCAGAAGCCACCACAATGACCAACCCCAACACTTTTCCGCCCAAATCATGGGCCGCCGCTTTGGCCGCCCGCACTTTGGTGTCATCCTCTGTATCCGCTCCGGCACGGATCAACTCGATTTCACGGTAAGGCGTTGACCACAAAAACAACAAATAACCCAAAAGTACAAGCGGAATGGAAACGCCGAGATAATAGATAAAATTCAAAAAATATCCCCATTGAGCCACTGTTGTTCCTCCTCTCTTCCGGCTTCTTTCCATTATACAAATTTTTCGTTCCCGGGCCTGCTTGTTTAAGATTCGTTTCCGCTTTCCTTTTCCCCGCGCAAGATTTCCCGGACTTCCATCAAAATTTCCCCCAACCGGTTTTTTCCTTTTCCGTCGGGGCCGCATCCCCAATAACGATCCACCGGTGTCTTTTCAACAATAAGTTCATCTCCGGTGGACAACAAGATTTCCCGGATCTCCTTGTGGGTTTGAAACTTTTTGAGAACGGCTTTCCGCATGATGTCATCTTTCACGTCTTCCCAATCATCCCGCAAAGGCAACCGTCGATCCCTGCCGGTATTGGCCGCTTCCATCGGACTTTTTGCCAACCGGACTTTTTCTTCATATGGCGTCCCGGCAAATTTTTGCGCCTGAAAATAATGCTCACTTGTCGGCCACCATTTCCCATCCAACCTGAAGCCGTGCGGAGAAAAATTGGAAAAACAGCCATATGGTTCATTTACCCGGTAAAAATAAATCGTCATGATGCCACCTGCCCTTGAGCAAAAAATAGACCACTCAAATTATATCATGCAGATACGAATAAGGATTAGCTTTATGATCTCTGATCATATGATTTGCCAGAAATATAAAACCGAAAATGTCCAAAGTAATTGACATCCTGTGATGAATTGTTAAACTGTAAATGTCCAATTCTTTTGACACGGGTGATACGGTTGAAAAACAAAATCAAAGAAATCCGCAAAAAGCTGGGGCTCACTCAAGAGCAACTTGCCAAGGCTTGCGGAGTGGCGAGACAAACAATCAATTGCATCGAAAACGATAAATACGACCCCACGCTGGAATTGGCATTCAAATTATCCAAAGTTTTAAAGGTAAAGGTGGATGAGTTATTTATCTATGAGTAAATTTCACACAGGTTATACCATTACCATGAAAGACATTGTAAGGGAAGGCCATCCGATTTTGCGCAAACGGACCCGGGAAGTGAACGTACCTTTGTCCAAACAGGATCAAGAAACGTTAATCTGTATGATGAACTTCTTGAAAAACAGCCAAGACCCCGTGTTGTCCAAAAAGTATCAACTGCGGGCAGGTGTCGGCTTGTCCGCCAATCAAATCGGCTTGAACAAACGCATGTTTACGGCTTACTTCGCGGATGAGGAAGGGACGGAACACGAATATGCCCTCGTCAATCCAAAGATCATCAGCCATTCCATTATGATGGTGTATTTGCCGCAAGGGGAAGGCTGCCTCTCCGTCGACCGGGAAGTAAAGGGCTTTGTCCCCCGTTACGAATGGGTCAAGGTCAAAGCGTTTAATTTAGAGGGCAAAGAAGTCACCTTGAAATTGAAAGGTTATGCTTCCATTGTCATTCAACATGAGATCGATCACCTGAACGGAATCATGTTTTATGATCGCATCAATAAAGAAAACCCTTTTCAAGTGCCGGACGACTGCCGGAGCCTTTTTTAACATCTGTTCAAAAAGAAATTGCCGGTTGAAACACTTCAACCGGCAATTTTTTATCAGATTTCTTCAAAACGACCGTAACCCACAGCCGTCTTGGCCCCGGCCCCGGTCCAACTCATCGCTTCTTTCAACCAATGAACCACTTTGTCCACATCTTTTATGTTTTTTTCCTCACAGGGAGCAACCGCAAAGAGAAATGGCTGATTTTCGTCCACGGCCAAAAAAGGAATGGGAATGGGGTTCTCCCGTTCTCTCGGAGAAATATTTCCCGGATCCGTGTAGTATGTTGAAAAGTGTGGGGTCATCACATCTTCCACCAACCGGATTGGAGTTGCCGGAATGGCATCAAAAAAGAGGACACTTCCTGCTTGGCGGTTCTTATCGTTTTGTTCCGAACCAGTCCGGTCACTGCCAAAGATGTGTTGAATATCTTCTTGATTTTTATCATTCTCCTCATAAAACTCCGCCCAAGTCCGGACAACTCCTTTGACCGAAGAACCCGGCAAATAGGGAACCCCCAGTGTCGGATGCCAGTTCAACCCGTTTTCAACTGGATTCGGTCGTCCCATACCCGGAACAAATCGGGAAACGGTTTTCATCCGGATCAGCTTCCCCTTTTTTTTATTTACCAATTGCTGCAAACGGTATTTCGCCCTTTCAATCTCTTCCGCGTCCCCAACTTTACCGATTTTAGCAATTTTATTATTCCACTGTTGTTTCCCGGTTCCTTCCAAAGCCAATTTTCTGATGAATTTTCGATTTTTACTAAGTCTACAGTTCCATTGATCACAAAATTTTTCATACCATAATCCTGCATTTCCTTTTTCCTTCATTAATGCACGGATATCAGGCTTCGACGAACCCAAATGATATAAAGGTATAAAAAATTGGTTTTCTTGTTTATTGCTTCTCATCTTTCTCCTCCCCGGGCTCTGACTTTTTCAGTTCGGCCACAGCGATCTTGCGATGCCACTCCAAAAACGCCAACGTCTCCATCAACGCCCACTGATAATCTGCCCGGGATTTCCGGCTTAATTGCAAAAGCAGATCTTTATCCTCTTCAAACTCGGAATGCGGATGCTTTTTACAAATCCACTTGTTAATATGCTGATACAACCATTCATGGGGATCATCCGCCTTATCTTTGGCTGCCGAACGCAACTGGGCCAAAGCCTGCCCCAATCCGTTGATCAGAATGGCTCCCGCCAAATTCACCACATAACCGGCGTACTCATCCCCCTGTTTTCCCGTTTTGTCTCTTTGTTTTACCTCGCTTACCACGCTCAATGAATAAGCAGCGCGCTGTTGCTCCAAAGTTCTGTCACTCATTCTGTCCGCCTCCCAACACTCGGGTCACTATCCAACCTTGGCCGATCGTTTCATTTCCCCCGACTTGGAGGTAATGGCTATCTTTCAGATAATCAGTAAACTCCTTCAATTTTTCCTCGTTACCAAACCGGGCCACAAACATCGTATAAAAAAGCGTATCCGGCGGAATCACTTCTTCCTGCCACAAGTTATTGCTTTTTTTCGTTCCGGACTCCAATTCATTCCGGAAATTTACCGGCAACCCGTAGCGGGCAAAGTAAGCAAACTCATCGTCATTGATGATCGAAAGCCTGTTTTTCAACTCTTTATGTAAAAAAGGATGACGGATCAATTTCTTTAAATACGGAACCAAGCGGTCTATCAGGTCCGTTTCTTCCCGAACCTTAAATGTTAACTCTTCCAGGAAGATTGGTTTATCTTTTTCATATACACCAGCAGCAATCATTTCCCCGTTATTAATTTCCGGAATTTCGAGCGGAAAAGAATTCTGTTTATCCAACACCCCGGCCATTTTCATATCCCGGTAAAACCGTTTCAGTAAATAAGGGCTTGTCACCCAACGGTAATGCCCGGTCAAGGAACGGACGGGAAGCAACAACAGACGTGCATCCGCCACCCCAAAGGCGCCCGCATGATCTTGTTTACCAAATAAATCTTCCAAACCTTTTTCCCCTTTTTCCTCCAACCATTTTTCTCTCAAAGCCCCTTTCAAACCGGAGCCCGGAATGGTCGGACTGCCGGTGGTTTTCTCCCGGGCGACCGGCAAATCGATGACACTGTATACTTGTCCGGCTCCTGGATGAACCGGTGTTTCAGCCAACATTCCCAAGATGTATCCTTTCATTTCGCTTCTCCTCTCTTCTTCCAGGTTCCGATCACCATTTGTCCCATCCCGTATTCCTGGTATTCTCCCGTTGTCACTCCATGTAAATGCTTAAATTTGACCAACTCCTCCGGATCCGCCTGATAAAACCAGGTGCTTCCGGACGGAAGAAAAGTCATCAGCGTCCGCGGCCATGTTCTGGCCACATTCCAACCGCCGATTTGCACCGCTTTGCCGATGCCGGCGGAAAGGCAAACAGCGGATGAAAGATGTTCCCTGATTTCCGGCGGTCCTTGGTTCACCGCTTCTTTCATATCCGGATACCGGCCGGGCGTCAGCAAAGTCACCGTAAAATAACCATTTCCATCTTGGTGAAATTGTTTATCTTCAGGGATGCCAGGAAAACCGGAATCATCTTCCGCATCTTTTTCTTCCACCGTCACTTCCGCAAAACGGCCTTCCCCGCCCAACGGAATCATGAACTTCTCCGGCACTTGCCATTTTTCATCCATTCCGAAGACTTCCACCACGACTTCCAGATCCCGGTCCGGACGAGTGTGTGTGACGGCATACAGATGATGATCCTCAGCCGTCCGGTTGGGGCCCCGCTTGATCCCGACACGCCGCTCCGGTTTCCAATAATCTTTTGGACAGAGAAACGAATCCGGTTCGGGAACGCCTCCCTCCAGAATGGCCTCCATCCCTTCACAATCGACCCACCAGTCCTCGATCCATTTACCATCCGGCAGATGACGGTCCGGAGACAAAAAGAATTTCTCTTGCAAAAAGTCGCTTTCACCACTTTTTTCTGTCGGGGAAAGCCGGGTCAACCGCTCTCTGGTGCCGTACAACACCAGCGGTACCGGGTCGTATCGTTTTCCATGCATTTGCAAATATGGTCCGGACAATCTTAAATTTCCCAGTGAATCCGGCTGTGCCCAGACTTTCCGCTTTTCCTCCAAGGAAAGCCCGTGGGTATCGATGTATTCGCCTCCCAGCTCTTTGGGCCACTTTCTTCCGGGAACCCACTGTTTGATAAAATAGGCCATTGCCGCCCGGATGGCACCTTGCAAAGTGAAGATTGAAGGTGGAAACACTCCTTGCGGCGCCACCCCCGTCTCCTCCATATTAAACGGGGTTCCATCCCGGAAAAACAAAGTGTCCAATGCACGAAAACGCCATATCCACTTTCATTGGTTATGCATCTTTTTCGAATCCTTTCTGTGCCAAAAACTTCGCCAAGATCGCTCCATCTGCTTTGAATTCGTTCGTCTCTTTGAGTCGGACGGTGTCCCCCTCCATCGATCGCTTCACGACAAAGCAGACTTGGAGCAACCGATCCATTTGCTCTTCGATCTTTTCTTTCTTCTCATCGGTCCATTTTCCGGAATCTCCCAAAATCCGGACATAGTCTGAAATCAATAACCGTTTGACCTGTTTCCGGTCGAGAACCGCTTCCACCTGATTTTCCAACAATGACTCATACATGGACAATTTATATAAAAAGCTGTTGGACAAAAGCGGATCGTCTTTCTTTTGCAGGCTTTCCCGAATGTCATCAAACACGGTCCGGTTCGTTTCCCAATCCAACACAAAATGCTCCCAAGGTGCCGACCACTGTGTGGCAATCCCCGAGCTTGTCCAAACCCCGACGGCCAAGCTGTCGCGGCCGGTCCCGCTTTTGGCCACATCATCCAGCAAGCGGTGCCCTTCCTTCACCACTTCTTTCAACGGAACCTTGTAATGGGCAAAAAGGATCGCGGCCGAACCCGTTGCCGTTTTCGCTGCAATATGATCCTTGGAAAATACTTTTTCAAACGCCTTTTTATACCGCTTGGAAAGATCGACAGCGGCCGGGATTGCCTGATCCAGCGGAAACATCGCCATCAAATCGTCCCCGCCGGCATAAATCGTCACGCCGTCATACCGGTCACGAATGTAATCGGCCAAGCCCGGCTCCTTTTCATCCCCCAGTGAAAAAACGGACAAAGCCTGACTGACCTTCCATTCTTCACGGGTGTCCTTTAAAGCTTGCAACAAGTCTCCCAACTTGTCCCCGTCCATGACAAGGAGTGCATAATAATTCGCAAACGGTTTTCCCAACTGTTTGTTCAATGCATCCAAATGCTTCTTCAGATCTTCTCGGGCCTGTTTATCGTTTTCGATCAGCTTGTCCAACTCGTTGGGATAAAAAGCCTTGGCATCCAGCGTCAAAAATGCTTCCGCCCCCGCTTTTTCCGCTTCAGCCCGTAAATTGGGAAAGTGATTTTTGGCGGCAGGACTTTTCAAAATTCCGTATTCCCTCGCTTTTTTCGCAAAATCAACGGCAAGGTCGGGACACTCATGAAGTGCCTGTTTCATCCCGGAATGAGCAGACAAATGATATACCGACGGAAAAGAAACAGCATGATCCGTCCATTTCCAACCGATCGCCTCTTGGGTGACACGTGGGAAAAGGCGCTTGATGGTGCCAATCGCACTCAACCGTTCAGTTTCTTCCTTAATTTCCAAGGCATGGGTTTGTCCCAGATGGTCCTTAAAGCACCTCCAAAAAACACTTTGTTTTTTCCTCTCTTTGGCCCGCACATACCCGGACAACTCCTGCAACCGGGAAATGAGCATGCATTTGTCTCCCGGTTCATCTGTGGGAAGATAACTGCGCCAATACTTCCGGTAATTTAACTGACTGGGGCTATCAGCCACCACCCATGTGATTTCCCACCAGTTTTTCACTTGGCGTTCCCAAATCTCCCTGGTGTTTTTACCCGCAGATGCCGGTCTCGCCACAAACCGCTTCCAAACAGCATCCGCGATCCTTTCCCATGCTTCAAGCACCGCCTTTTCACATGCTTCCGGACGGAAATCTTCCGGGATGGAGGCGGTAAAGCGGTTGGGCAATGACCCGATCCACGGTCCGTCCACACGCATCTCCTTCAAGCCGGATTGTCGAATCGCCTTTACCAGCGGATCCTCATACACTCTGGGAAACACGATTTCTCCCTTGTTTTCCGTAATATAAGCCATGGCACATCCTGACAAATAAGACAACAAAAAAGAGCCGGCCAGCAAATCCCGCGTCCGTCTGGCCTGCGCCACAAAATCCTGTACCGGACCGATGGAAAAATGAAGCAATCGTTGATCATTCATAGCCGCATACCCTCCGGTAATGTTCCTCTTTTAATTGATCTTTAAATGATTGAATGGCTCCGGCAAAGTCTACGGGTGGATAATCCTCAAAATATGTTTGTCTATTTCTCTTTTTTCTCAAATGCAATTCTTTCGGAAATTGAGTGGTTAAAAACAAAAAGGCTGAGTGGTATCGCTGCTTGACTTGAAACACCCTTAACCAAACCGGCGAAGGAGTTCGATCATATTCTTTATCTTTCGGCTCCAATGTACCGCCTTGAGTACGTTTTGGAAGACCAAAGATGACTGCATTTCTTTTATTTTTGGAACAAAAATTTTTGATAATATTGTCTGCAGTCTTCCGTACATCATCAGCACATTTGTCATTGACAACTGATACAAATAATGATGAATGATGATCCAGGATGGTATGGCTTTGTTCATCGTTCGGATCACAGTTCACCACGAAATTATTCCAGCATCTTGTTAAATTCTCTTCCCAATCTTCAAATGATTTGGCGTTATGTAAAATCGGGAAATCATTATCGATCATGGATTGAAGCTTTTCACAATTCTTCGCTTCCCATTTTTCCAAAGCAATCATCCCGTATCCGCGACGGACTTTTGCTCCCACACCCCCAAAATGGCCGAGCAGCCAAATGCTGGCCAGCAGTCCCCGCCAATCCGGATCCGGCTTTTTACCCTGTTTGAAATTGGGTCGTAATAAAAATTCAATTTCAAAACTTTTATCCTTATAAAAATCTGAGTTTCCTTTTCCCTTGGGTTTTTCTAAAAACCGCATCAAAAAAGCCGATTGTCCGGCTTTTCCATTGGCACCGCCAAACAGATACTCTTCTTGCGTGATCCCGAGTGGTTCCACTGTTTTCTTATAATGCGGATTGGCAGCCCGGTACCAATACCGTAGCGCTCCTTTGATGGAAGGAATGCGAAGCTCGACTATCGGTTTTTTTCCTTTGTTATATGCACCATGTAATTTTAATGGAGTCATCACACGAAACCTGGCTGTGATCCTGGGATGCTTCATGTGCTCAGCCCTCCTTTTTTTCAGGGAGTGCATGGATATATGTAAAGATATGGCCTAATAAAGTTGAGGGATAGTTTGCAAGCACAAGCCAAATAAAATCAAAATCATCGATGAAATCCTTATCACTTTTTTCTAACCATCCGTTTTCCCCTTTTTTATAGCTATAAATAATTACAGGCACCTGTAAATTCTCATTTTTGATTAATTCCATTATTGCTTTCATCCTTAAATCTGGTGAAATTTCTTTTTTACCCTGTTCTTCTTTTACTTTTGGATCATAGTAATAAACAACAATCTCTTTATCTTTCAGTTTCTCTTTTATCTCTTCTTTAGGTACTTGATTAGCATTTTTGTCCAAAGAAAAGTACTCAGGTATTCTCACTCCTCGCTTGATCAGCGCGGGATTTAGATATTCCTGCATCTTATACAAATCTTCCTCTGACCCGAGAACCAGTATCTTCGCTTCTTTATATCTCCGTTCATTTTCCATCAACTGCTCTAAGTCATCTACTCTTTTATTCAATTTGTTTTCTTTTACAAATCGATCCCATTTCTTACTGAATTCTTCTTCCACTTCTGCTTTTTGTTTTTCAAATTTATCCATTGATTTTTTCTTCAAGTCCTCATATTCTTGCTCAGCTTTGTCTTTCAATTTCTTACAAAACGAAAAAAAAGATGCTCCGAGGAAAAAGGCAGCTAATCCCCCAACAACATATAAAAAGGTTAAAAACTTATCCCATTCTCTTTCTACGAATGCACGGTTATCATCCATGTCCTTATCTGCTGAATTTTTAAATTCCTTGATCTGCTCTTTTAAAAAGTTGTACTCATCATTTTTGGTTTTCAGCTTTTCGACTTCAGAGCGAAGGCTTTCCACTTCTTTTCTTAACGCTTCCACATCCTGAGATTCTTGAGCTTGTCCTTCTGCCGGAATCAGAAAAACTCCGGAAAGCATCAGGACTGTCAGTAAAAGCAGAAAGTGTTTTCGCATCTTTCTCCTCCTCTCACATCGACAAAAATTTTGTTTTAATATAATAAAACATAAACATTTAAAAATTATCCAACGCTTTTTGTAAAAAAACCTCTTTTCTTTACAAATCAGTCAAAATCAAAATGAATTTGATAAAATTAAATTCCTTCTCTTTAGCGAAAAAAGCCGGATTTCATCGTTTATAAGCTTGTTGCCACTTTGCAACCACATAAATATTTCACAACATCCGATTTGTCACTGTTTCAAATCCTCACATAAAAATTAATAAACCAAAAAGATACCGGATCGATGTCATTCCCCGCAAGAATTTGAAGAATACGGAGAAAAAATGGTTAAATCCTTTTGGATCAAGAATCATAGCAATCGAATTTTGATGAAAATTTTTGTATATATTATATTTTCATAATATAATCGTTTTATGGCTTACGGGAATCAAAAAGAAGGGGGGAAGTCCAATGAAAATCCAAGGCAACGCCACTTTTAACAGCTCCAAAAGCCAAGTCAATATTGCCAGTGATCAGGCAACCATTCACGCCTCTTATTCCCAATCATCCCAAGAAGACCTCATGGAAAAATTATGGATCGCTCTTCAAAAGTTGCACGAAGCATTGGTAAACGTGCCCAACCCTGACAAAGAACTGGTAAAACTGAGTGCCACGACGGAGGACCTCTTGGAAGAAATGAAAAACGATGAAGTCTCCAAGAGCAAACTGACACGCTTCCGGGAAAAAATTGAAAACATCCATCCAGAGCTTCAATTGGGTTCCACTTTGCTTGCAGCCATCAGCACCGCCAGTGATGTAATTCAAACGATCACAAATACATAGAAAGAGTGATGAACATGGAGAAAATCAATACCAAAGAATTAAAGGATTATTTGTATTGTCCGGAATACTGGTTCAAACGAAAGACGGATAATGAATATCAATGGAATATTGATATATCTGCTCAACGAAGGCGATATGAAAAACGAAAAAAGCGTTATGAGCATTATCAAAAGCTAAAAAAGGACCTCTTTTACGCCAAGAAAAGAGCAAAGACGAAAAAGCGTAAACGTCACACCAAAAAGAAAAGACCAAATGAGCCAATCATTTTCCTAGGTTCCTTACTCCTGGCTATGTTGGTCCTCAAATCGTATGTGTTATATATCTTTCTGACCGGATTAGTAATCGGGGTGCTCTGGTGGCTCCATAAGAACTGGAAACAGTGGACGGTCCGCATCCTGGAGAAACAATTGGATCCATACCGGCTGCTTTTGAAAGAATTAAAAATCAACCCTTCATTGGTTCTCTATGATTTTTCATCAAAACCTCCCCTTGGTACCAAACTGGAGGTGACTTATGAAGGAAACAAATTTTATATCCACTTGGATCGTTCCAATGATAAAATCCCCGGCTATCTCCGGTACAGCAAAAAAAGTGATCTCATTGAATTGGCCGCCCAAATGAAAATCTTCCATTCACATTTTTTCACAGATCACATCATCGGCCAAATTAAATATCAAAACGAAACCAAAACAATTCTTTGGAAAAAAGAAAAAAAGCTGACGAAAAAAATGAACACTTTATTAAGTGGAGTCAATGAGATTGTTCATCAAGTGGAAGGCGGCCTGCACAAAAACTCAAAACCTTTGCCCTTTCGCTGTGCGCAATGCCCCATTCAGTCCGAATGTCAATCCTGCACTATCTATCCAAAAGCCAGAACCTCTCCGAATGAAGCAGTGGAAAAAACTTATGAACAATTCGTCGAAACTGCCTCCAAATTGCTTTCCACCTCCAAAAAACACTGGCAAAACGATGCAAAAGAACTGTTCAACGTCATCCAATCCTCTGCGTCCATTCAAAAAATAATCCAAAAGCACTGCACTTCCAGTCGTTCCTTTGACATCGAAGAGTTAATTGAAACAGCCGCGTTCCACAAAACCCGATTATTTAACACCACATTAAGCAAAAAAGACGAATTGTCCTTAGCTTACCAACTGCTCCAATATATTGCTTATAAAGGGCGCAGCTTCAAGCAAAAAACCATGGAAGATTTGGCGGGGGCTTATGGTTTCACCAAATGGTACGATCACCGAACCCACAGTGATCAAACCATCCGCTCCTTTTTCAACACCGTCATGAACCGGTTGATCCAAACCATTGAATCTGAATTGCAAAAGCAAATTCCCAAAGAAAAAATGGAACAAGTCATTTTCAACCTGAACCGAAGCCAACTGAATATTGCCTCGGATCTTGCAACCATTCGTGCAAAAATGCGTGTGGATGATGACTTTAGAGATGAAGAGGAAGAAGATGCAGATAAAAAGGATGGAGAAATGGAAATCTCGACGAAAAAGCAGTTTGCAAACCATCTGCGTTAAATAACAGACCTCCGTCTTGTTCAGACGGAGGTTTTGCACTAAAATAAAGAAACAATTTGTTAATTCATTATTTTTTCATAAAGGAGCAAAAATTATGCTTTCAACCAATCGAATTTATATCAGAAAGTTAGAACTTTCCGATGCCGAAGCGTTGTATGAATTGAGAACCCGCAATCTGAAATATTTCCAGCCGTTTGAACCCATCCGGCCCGACGCTTATTACACGTTGGAAGGGCAAAAAGAAAAAATCGAAAAAAACCTTCGGAAGTGGGAAAACGACTCGGGATACAGTTTCGGTATTTTCCTGGCCTCCACGGATCAATTGATCGGCCAAGTCAATCTGAGCCATATTGTTCGCGCAGCTTTTCAAAATGCCACCATCGGTTATTTGATGGATCATTCGATGCAAAGAAAAGGATATACAACAGAAGCCGTCACTTTGGCTTTGGACTTCGCTTTCAACCAAGCCGGTTTACATCGCGTTGAAGCCGCGATCATGCCTCGAAACACCGCTTCCATCCGGGTGGTCGAAAAAGTGGGCTTTCTTTATGTCGGTCTCTCCAAATACTATTTACAAATCAACGGTGTCTGGGAAGACCATCACATCTATGCCATCACGCAGGAAACGTGGCAGGAGAAATCATTGAATAACTAAATGCTGAAAACAATGACCGCAAATCGTTTATTTCCTTTCCTTTAAATAGCGGACCGGAACATGATCTGTCAACCAAACCCCATTGGCAGAACGAAAAAAGACATATCCTTCCTCATGCATCTCCTTTGCCAGAACAACCAAAATGACAGGTTTTCCGTGTCTGCTTCCCACCTTACGGGCTGTATCCGGATCCCCGGACAAATGCACATGATGCCGTTTTCCTTTCACCAGCCCCTTTTGACGGATGGAATGAAGAAAACGTTCCGCCGTTCCATGATACAACCGTTCGGGCGGTTGCACCGGCTTGAGATTTAAATCCACCACGATGGAATGCCCTTGATTCGCCCGGATCTTTTGTCCGTCTTCACTAAAAGCAAAACGCCGCTTCTCATTCGTCGCCACAATCCGCTCCAACACCGTCCGATCCATCGGAACCCCATGGTTGCGGCATGCCATCAAAAGCTGCTCCACATCCACCCATCCATTTTGATCCAACTCAAGACCGATCATCTCCGGCTTATGACGTAAAACTTTGCTCAGAAACTTACTCAGACGGACATCTGATTTTAACAAAACCATCAAGCTCCTTTGAACGAAAAATGACAAGTTGAATATAAACAATTTTACGAGCTGGGACAATCCTAAAAAAGAACCCGACAGATATATTGGAAAGCCTCCGTCTTGTACAGACGGGGGTTTTATTTTTGGGCAATCATTCGTTCTAATAAATCGAATTGTATAATTTAATTTATAATTAATAAAAAATATTTATTCGTCCGAATATATATTTATAGATAATATTAGGAGGTTTCCTCATCTATGTTTATCATCGGAAAAGAATACCAGCGCAGAAAACTTCACGAACTCTATGGTGGACAACGTTATGGAGGCATTTCTACTCCAAAAAATTACCCATTTATCATGCTTTTCACAGGAGAGTCTGGACAAAACTACGGCTATAAAGATTATTGGGAAGACGGTGTTTTTTATTATACAGGCGAAGGACAAAAAGGTCCGATGCAATTTACGAAAGGTAATAAAGCCATTCGAGAACATAATGAAAATGGCAAAGACCTTTATTTATTCCAGTATGTTCGAAAAGGAGTCGTAGCGTTTGTCAATCAGTTAACTTACATCGGACATCATTTTGAAAACGATGGCCAACGTGAGATTATTGTTTTTCACCTCGCAATTTCGGATCTCGTCAATCAATGGGATGAAACCCCGATAGAATCCGAAGATTTCAAAACCAACGACCTTCATACCTTAAAAAAGATAGCACTTGATCAGCAAATAAAAACACAAAGTAGCACCATCTCTGAGGGGAAAGTGATTTACCGAAAAAGAACACTCGCGGTCAAAAAATACGCACTCGCCAGATCGAAAGGGAAATGCGAAGCATGCGGCCAACCGGCTCCTTTTATCAATAAAAAGAATGAGCCCTTTCTTGAGGTTCATCATTTAAGACGCTTATCCGATGGTGGATATGACCATCCCGAACATGTCGCAGCCATTTGTCCAAACTGCCATCGACGCGTACATAATGGGATCGATGGCAAAGATTATAACGAGAAGTTAATCCAAAAGATCCATCAAAAAGAAAAAAGGTTAAACATCAACTGTTAGTTATAAGAAAAAACAGCAAATATCCCTCTTGATCTAAGGCCACAAAAACCTTGATCTTGTCACACCCTGTTTTTTGAATAAACAGGGTTTTTTATTTTGATGCCTTATGATAAGATCAGATTATAAATATCATATATGGAATATTAAATCACATATGTGATTTAGCGAGGTGGAAAATGTCTGTTAAATCTGCAGAACGAGTGTTACTCATTTTTGAGCTACTGGCAAATAACACTGAAGGCCTGACCATTAAAGAGATTAGTGAGAAACTCACCATCCCACAAAGTAGCACTTCCAATTTGGTTCGTACTCTTCTTCAGGCAGGGTACCTCACTCAAGATTCGCTCAAACGTTACCAATTAGGCCCCAAGCTGATCCAAATTGGAACCGTTGCTATGGATTCGTTGGATATCTCATCACAGGGAAGGCTGTATCTTAAAAAATTGATGGAAGAAGTGGAAGAAACGGTTTTTATGGCCGTCCTCTCTGGGAAAGAACTGGTCTATGTTGCCAAAATTGACAGTGATCGTTCGATTCGTACCACCGCGCAACCAGGTTATCGGAAACCTTTATATTGCACGGGTTTAGGCAAAACTTTCTTAGCATTTTTGCCAGAACCAGATCGAAAAGCATTGTTGGATGAAATCAAACTGACTCCGATCACACCCAAGACGATCACAGACAGGGAAACATTGGAAACACAACTCGAAACCTTTGCAGAACAAGGATACGCCGTGGATGATGAGGAGAATGAAGAAGGCTTGTTCTGCCTGGCTGCCCCTATCTTTGGCGCTGACCACAAGATACAAGCAGCTATCAGTGTTGCAGGGCCGAGAGAGCGAATGCTTCACCGTAAAGAACAAATCATAGAGAAACTTTCACAAACTGCATTGATCATTTCAAAAAACATTGGATATTCCCATGCACTTCACAAATAATTGGAGGCTTTTGAATGGATGTTGTCAGTATTGGAGAAACAATGGCACTGTTTACTCCCGATCAACGAGGGCCTATGAGATACGCCCGAAATTTTTCATTAAAAATGGCTGGGGCTGAAACCAATACATTGATCGGGTTAGCCAAGCTAGGGCACAAGACGGGTTGGATCAGTCGGATTGGAAAAGATGAATTTGGCGCCTTTCTACTCCATTCAATTCGCGGAGAAGGTGTCGATACAAGTCGTGTCACTGTGGATGATCAAGCTTTGACGGGCATCTTTTTTAAAGAAATTCGAAATGAAAAAGATGTTCGTATCACCTATTACCGGAAGCATTCAGCAGCTAGCCGCATCCATCATGAGCAAATTGACGAAGACTACATCGCCAGCGCACGTTTCCTCTATCTTACCGGGATCACACCTGCATTAAGTGAATCCTGTCGGAAAGCGATATTCTATAGCATGGACGTGGCAAAAAAACATGGCGTGAAAATTGTTTTTGATCCTAATTTGCGTCTTAAGCTTTGGAGTAAGAAGGAAGCAAGAAAAACGCTTTTATCGATGGCAGAAATGGCAGATCTGGTCCTCCCCGGTTATCAGGAAGGAATATTTCTAACGGAAACCACAGATATCAAAGAAATGGCCGATGTTTTCCATCAACTCGGAAATGAAATCGTGATCATAAAATGTGGAGAAAAAGGCGCCTACTATTCCCTTCACAATCAATCGGGATTTATTCACAGTTTTCCAGTGAAAAAAGTGATCGATCCCGTTGGGGCCGGAGATGGTTTCGCAGCGGGTGTGCTCTCAGGCTTGTTGGATGGACTCTCTATTTCCCAGTCGGTTGAAAGAGGTTGCGCCATTGGAGCCATGGTGACTACTGTTCCTGGAGATATCGAAGGGCTTCCAGATCGCGAAACATTGGAAGCGTTTTTAAAATCCGTGGACCAAGAAGATATTGAACGCTAAATAAAGGAAGGAGCTGATGGAGTGAACACTTACGCTCGCATTGTTGAGAACAAAATTGTCGCGATCATCCGCGGGGCTCATCCCTCCGATGTGATTCAAATCATCCATGCGCTAAGGGATGGCGGGATTCATGTCGTCGAAATCACGATGAACTCCCCCAAAGTGTTATCTGTTTTGGAAGCGGCTACAGACACCTTTGGTGACCAAGTTGTGATTGGAGCGGGTACGGTCTTGGATGCAGAAACCGCTCGTGCTGCGATCCTGGCTGGTGCCAAATTCATTTTATCTCCCACAACTGATGAGGAAACCATTAAAATGACCAAACGATATGGGATAATTAGCATTCCTGGTGCTTTGACACCAACGGAAATCCTTCGGGCTTATGAATATGGTGGAGATATTATCAAGGTTTTCCCAGCTACGTTGGGACCTCGATATATCAAGGACCTGCGTGGTCCCCTTCCTCAGATTCCTCTCCTTCCTACAGGCGGAATTGATCTAGATAACATCGCTCAATTTATCGAAGCAGGCGCCGTCGGTTGTGGCATCGGGAGTTCGCTCGTCAATCCCAGACAGGAAATTAATGAGGAATCACTAAAAGCGATCACGTCCAAGGCAAAACAATTTGTCTCAGCTGTAAACCATATTCATAGATAAAGGAGCGAAGTTTAATGAAAATAACAGGTTATAAATTGTTTCAAGTTCCACCCCGCTGGCTGTTTTTAAAAGTAGAAACCGATGAGGGACTCATCGGTTGGGGAGAACCAGTGATTGAAGGCCGGGCAGAAACCGTCAAAACTGCCGTTAAAGAACTAATGGAGTATTTAATTGGACAAGACCCTCTTCGGATTGAAGACCATTGGAACCTTATGTACCGCTCTGGTTTTTACCGAGGGGGACCAATATTAATGAGTGCCATTGCTGGCATTGATCAAGCCCTGTGGGATCTGAAAGGGAAATATTTTGGCATTCCCGTTTATCAATTGCTAGGTGGCGCTTGCCGGGATTCTATCCGTATTTATTCTTGGATTGGTGGCGATCGTCCATCCAATGTAGCAGATGCAGCCAAAAAAGCGGTCGAATCCGGTTTTACCGCTGTCAAAATGAATGGTACTGAGGAACTGCAAATCATTGATTCTTATGAAAAGATTGACCAAGCCGTCGAAAGGATCGCTGCAGTTCGAGAAGCTGTTGGCCCATCCGTCGGTATTGGCATTGATTTTCATGGTCGCGTCCATAAGCCGATGGCCAAAATTTTAGCCAAAGAGCTCGAACCGTATCGTCCCATGTTTATCGAAGAACCCGTATTGCCAGAAAATAATGAAGCATTAAAAGAAATTGCACAGTCTACCCATATCCCGATTGCTACGGGTGAGCGAATGTTCTCGCGCTGGCATTTTAAAAATCTTTTAATTGATGGTTATGTAGACATTATCCAACCAGACCTTTCTCATGCCGGGGGAATCACCGAATGCAAAAAAATTATTTCCATGGCTGAAGCATTTGATGTAGCCGCTGCCCCCCACTGTCCATTGGGCCCCATTGCTTTGGCAGCTTGCTTGCATGTAGATGCGACCTGCTATAACGCCTTTATCCAAGAACAAAGCTTAGGCATTCATTATAACCAAGGTAGTGATTTGCTTGATTACCTTGTTAACAAACAGGTTTTTGCATATAAAGACGGATATGTTCAGATTCCAAACGATCCCGGACTTGGTATCGAGATTGATGAAGAACACGTCAGAAAAATGGCAAAGATCGAACACAACTGGCGCAATCCCGTCTGGCGACATCGAGATGGTAGCATTGCCGAATGGTAAAACAAAAGGAGAAAGGAGCAAGAACAGACATGAATCAACGGAAAAATCGAAACAAACCGACACGGGTACGTTACGCCATTTTGGCACTCATTTTTGTAAACGTTGTCATCAACTATATGGATCGAAGCAATATCTCCGTGGCCGCCACGGCGATCAGTCAAGATTTGAATTGAATTCGGTCCAATTGGGACTCATCTTTTCTGCCTTTGGTTGGGCGTATGCCGCTCTCCAAATTCCAGGTGGATGGTTGGTAGACCGACTTGGTCCCCGAATCATCTATAGTCTTTCTTTGTTTACTTGGTCCTTAGCGACCCTTTTTCAAGGCTTTACCAGAGGGTTTGCTTCTTTGTTTGGGCTTCGTTTTGCAATTGGGGCATTTGAAGCCCCAGCCTTTCCGATCAATAACAAAATTGTGACCAGTTGGTTTCCGGATCGTGAAAGAGCTTCGGCCATTGGAATGTACACCTCGGGTCAATTTGTTGGTTTGGCATTTTTAACTCCATTGCTTGTGACGATCCAACACTTCTTAGGTTGGCGAGGATTATTGATTGTAACCGGTCTGATCGGGATCATTTGGTCTGCCATTTGGTATTTGATTTACCGCAATCCTTCCGATAGTCGAAAAGTTAACCAGGACGAACTGGACTATATCAAAGAAGGAGGCGGATTAATCGATACAAAAGATTACCTAACCAACAAAGATAAAAAGAAATTTCAATGGAGTGATTTAAAAGAAGTCTTTACCCATCGCAAGCTTTGGGGGATTTATCTTGGACAATTTGCAGTCACTTCCACCTTATGGTTCTTCTTGACTTGGTTTCCCACATACCTCGTCGAATATCGGGGACTGGGCTTTATTCAATCTGGTTTTTTAGCTTCTATTCCCTTTTTAGCAGCTTTTGTAGGTGTATTGATTTCTGGATTCTTGTCTGATTATTTGGTAAAACGAGGCATTTCCATGGGGGTTGCTCGCAAGACACCAATCATTGTCGGGCTGTTCCTTTCCATTTCCATTATAGGAGCCAACTTTGTAAACAGTGCTGCTCTCATCATTTTCTTTATGACCATCGCTTTCTTTGGAAATGGACTCGCATCCATCACCTGGGTGCTCGTCTCTTCCCTTGCCCCCAAAAACCTGATTGGGTTAACCGGTGGTGTTTTCAACTTTATTGGTAACCTTTCTTCCATTGTGGTCCCTCTGGTCATTGGATTCTTAATCAAAGATGGCAATTTCGCTCCAGCGCTGATCTTTATTGGTACCATGGCTTTAATCGGTGCATTATCTTATATTTTTCTGGTTGGAAAAGTGGAACGGATTGCTGTCCATGAGGAGAATCCAGCAAGCTCTTCTGCTTCATCTTTATAAGTTCTTTCTTAAAGAGGCTGTCTAATCAGCCTCTTTTTCTTTCATTTTCTAGTACACACATTTTCTCCCGAAATCCTCCACAATAATGAGAAAACAAAACAAAAACAGCATGAGAAGGACCAAAACGCCGGAAATGAAAACCCATCGCCTTTGATTCTGTTTTACAACCCTTTTACCGGGGAGTAAGATGATTTCAATCTGAATAAATCTCTTCATAAAAATCGCTGAATCCCATGATGGGAGCGGGGGAACCACCTATTCCGGGGTGAATCCCGGGCAAACCGTTTGTCCGGGTAGGGTGACTCTCAACACCCGAATCCGTCAGCTAACCTCGCAAGCGTTCTGAGAGGAGGAGTGACATCGTGCTGAAGCCACGGTTTCTTTTGTGGTGCAAAAAAAGCCGCAGGAAGTCTTCCTTCTTGCGGCTTATTGTATAAGGCAAGGTGGTCATCAATATATTTCCTTAAAAAACAAAGTGATTCCAAGATCCCATGAGACCCGTTAACGTATTTTTGAAAAAGGAAGTGAATGACTTTGAATTATGTTTTGCGTTTTGAGGAAATGGATCGCCACAGCTTGCCGATGGCCGGGGGAAAAGGAGCCAATCTGGGAGAATTGGCCAAAGCCGGATTTCCGGTGCCCCCTGGGTTTTGCATCACCACCGGCGCTTACCGCCGGATCATGGATGAACAAGATGAGCTCAAAAACTGGTTGGATCGCTTGAATGAGCTGAAACCCGATCAGTTGGACGCCATTCGTTCAATCGGACAAAAAGTGCGGGAATTTTTTGAGTCCCTGGAATTTCCCGCTTCAATAAAATCTGAAATCATCGGGGCTTGGACGGAATTGGGAACCGGGCATGCCTATGCCGTCCGCTCCAGCGCAACGGCTGAAGACTTGCCCCATGCCTCTTTTGCCGGCCAGCAGGAAACTTACTTAAACGTCAAGGGAGAAGAACCGCTTTTAAAGGCCGTCAAAAAATGCTGGGCCTCCCTTTTTACCGACCGGGCCATTGTCTACCGCCTCAAAAACGGTTTTGATCATCACTCCGTTTCCTTGGCCGTCGTCGTCCAACGGATGGTCTTTCCGGACGTGTCAAGCATCCTGTTTACCGCCGACCCGGTCACGGGACACCGGCGCACGGTCTCCATCGATGCCGGTTTCGGATTGGGGGAAGCACTGGTTTCCGGGATTGTAACCGCCGATTTGTACAAAGTGCGGGACAACGAAATCATCCAAAAACAAATTGCCAAGAAAGAAAAAGGGGTTTTTCCTCTCCCGGAAGGCGGTACCGAAGTCCGGGAACTTTCTCCGGAACTTCGCCAAAAACAGGTGCTCCCGGATGAAAAAATTCTTGCCTTGGCAGCGCTGGGAAAAAAAGTGGAGAAACATTTCGGCTCGGAACAAGATATGGAATGGTGTTTGGAAGGCAATAACCTTTACCTGCTTCAGAGCCGGCCGATCACTTCCTTGTATCCGATCCCTACCCGAAAAAATGAAGGCTACCGGGTATATCTGTCCGTGGGGCACTCGCAAATGATGACCGATTATATGAAACCGCTCGGGATCTCTATGTTCCAGTCCCTCATCCCCTTTGATGATGAAACGACGCCGTTTGTGGAAACAGGGGGACGTCTTTTCTGGGATTGTTCCAGTTACTTGTTTTTAAAGCCCGTGCAGCAGAAGATCCTGCAAAGCACCCTCGCCGATGACAGCATCCTGGTGCTGAAAAAAGTGATCCAAAGTGAAGACTTCCAACGATTCACGCCAAAGCGGGGTGCATTGAAACAAGCTTTGCGTCCCATTAAAGTAATCATGAGTATCTACGGAAACATCATTCCCAGAATGATTCGGACATGGTACTTTGAAGATCCGAATCAGATTGTGAAGCGGGCCTATTCCACTTTTGAACAAGTCCTGGCCCGCTTCAAAAAGGAATTGTCCAAACACGCCGGGGCCGAACGCATCCGGTTGATCCGGGATCATACCTTGTTCAAAACCATTCCCGATCCGTTGGCCTATACCTACACCGGAGTGATCGCTCTGGCGGTGATCAAAAGGAAAATCAAAAAATGGATGGGCGAAGAGGCTTGGGATCACGCCATTGAAAAGTCTCCCCCCGGTAATATCACCAGCGAAATGGGGCTGATGATCGGGGATTTGGCGGATGCAGCCAGACGTTATCCCGACGTGGTCCGCTATCTGGAGCAAGCAGAAGACCACAATTTTTATGAAGGGCTTAACCATGTGGAAGGCGGTGCAGCTTTCCAAGCCGAACTGGACCGGTTCATGAAAAAGTTCGGGATGCGGGCACCCGGTGAGATCGACATCACCCGGGTCCGCTACAAAGAAGCGCCCGCCATGCTCATTCCGTCCATTCTCAGCCATATGAAAAACAATGCCCCCGGGGAGCACCGCGAAAAATTTAAACAAGGGGAAAAAGAAGCACAGGAAGCCATCCAGTCCTTGCTGGAAAAAGTCAAAGCAACCCGCGGCGGAGCCCGGAAAGCCAGAAAACTTTCCCGGTGGATCGCCATTTTCCGAAATACGGTGGGTATCCGGGAATTGCCCAAATATATTATGATCCGCTATTTTGAGCTGTACCGGGAAGCGATTTTGGAAGAAGCGCAAAAACTGAGTGAAAAAGGTATCCTGAAACAAAAAGAGGATGTCTTTTACCTCACGCTTGACGAATTGATCCGACTGTTGGAAAACCGGTTGGCTGGGGACGAAGCTATCAGACGTATCGACAGGCGCAAAGAAGAGGAAAAAGTATACCGGAATTTCACGCCTCCCCGGATCATCACCAGCGAAGGGGAAACCTTCAATGGAGGTGTGGAAAACAAAGATGCCCCGCCGGGCGCTCTGGTGGGCATTCCGGCATCAGCCGGGGTGGTGGAAGGGTATGTCAAAGTCATCCGCCGGTTGGAAGAAGGAACATTAAACAAAGGAGAGATCCTGGTCGCTCCCTACACCGATCCTGGTTGGACCCCCTTGTTCCATTCCGCCAAAGCGCTCATCACCGAAGTCGGGGGAATGATGACCCACGGATCCGTCGTTGCCCGGGAATACGGCATCCCCGCGGTCGTCAGCGTGGAAAAGGCAACCCAAATCTTAAAAGATGGCCAATACATCCGTGTTGACGGAACCAACGGCTATGTCGAAATCCTGGAGGATAAAAAGGAATAATTTCACCAAGCCAAAGCCCGCTCCTTCTTCACCGGTGCGGGCTTCTTTACAACAATTATGCAATCAAGTCCAACAACTGTTCTCTTTTAATCTTCTTTTCACTTCCTGCCGGATAATGTTTCAGCAGGTATTCCTTTAAACACTTGGCCCACTCTTCTTGGTAGCCTTCTGTTTTTGCTATTTCTTTTGTAAATTCATCAATTATTTCATCATCAACAATTTCAATGGGTTGTGGGACAAAACAATCATCACCATACTCAAATTTATACGCCTGCCAGATGGTGTACTCCAATGCATAATTGATGCATAACCACATACCTGCCTGCTGAGAATTTTCCTCATCCACTTCATCTTCATAAAACATGGAGACTCCGCCATCTTCTTCATTTTCAAATACAAGGTAAAGATCACCGCCATCATATTTCTTCTCTTCGACCCATGCCCAGCACATATCAACGGCTTTTCGGGCATCAGCGGGACCTTTGGTTACTTGATCCAAGATTTTCTCTGTTAAACTCAATAAATAAGCCACCCGAGCCTCTTCATTGATTTGGGTGTACCAACTCATGGCACCTCTTTCACCCTTTCCCGGGAGTATGAATCTGCAAATATGCAGCTTCGGCCTCTTCATTTACCTTTTCATACTTCACCCTTGATGGATCGTTGACATGACTTTTAAACACATCGGAACGATTTTTTCATTTTTTAAGGACTCTGTGTGCTAAATCTTCCCAAATTAGTGCATCGTCAAGTTTTCCTGTTTCAAAGAAATGTTTAAAAGCTTGAATCATCGGATCATATTCCACCAACCATTCCTTGTTATAATCCGCTCCCACTCCTTGGGTTGTGATCATTTCAAATTCTTCATCTCGTGTTTGAACCTCAGGATTTGCCAAACAATATTGTATGCGATAATCAAATTCTATCGGGAAAAATGATACTGCGTACAGTCGGCGACCATCGATTTCATTTCCCCCGGTGACGGTCATGTCGCCAAAATCCGGGTTGGTTAAATATAAAGTATCAAAGTAATCACAACCCACTTGGTCCCCATCCACTTGATCCAAGTAACTTTTGATTTGTTTCCAATCCGGATTTTTAATCTTTTCTTTCCCGCCACCTGGCTTAGTTCCCATTTACTCATTCGATCACCTGTTCAATCATACTTTACCGATAAGGCGATTTTTACGGCCTCTTCAAGTTTATTTTCAGCTACAAATTCCTCAATTCGCTTCGATTCTTCATCCCAATCCGGGCCATACGCATAAATGAAACGGGCAAATGCGATGATTACATCTTTGTCCAGAGATCCCAGCATGAATGCTTGGTGAAATAAGTCAAATGCCAAATCAACTCGCAATAAATACACAATTGCTGGATATGATTTAATAATGTCTTCGATTTCATCCTTGGATGCCGATGTTTCCAAATACCCCCTGATTTCGCCAATCATTGCCTCGCATTTTTTCTCCAACAGTGGATAATTCCTCGAATCAATGTCATATTCTTCAGATTCAGTGATTTCCAGCAGTCTTTTTAATCGGGAGTACAGACAGTTCATCTATTATTTTCCCCCATTTACAAATCCACTTGCATTTTTAACCAAGCCAAAGGCCTGCTCCGGTGAAAAAGAACAAGCCTCACTTATACTTCTATTCAATCATACATTTATACAATCAAAGCCAACAATTCTTCTCTTTTGATTTGCTCGTCACTTCCGGCTGGGTAATTTTTAAGCAAGTGCTCTTTTAAACGCCGGGACCACTCTTCTTGGTAGCCTTCTGTTTTTTTGATTTCTTCCATAAACTGAATATAGGTGGAATCGTCATTGACGGATTCGAGTTCTTGCGGACCATGATGTTCCTTGTTTTCAAATATTAATGCTTGCTTTAAGGTATAAGATACGGCAAAGAACAAACACCAATACGCCGATTCCGCTTGCAAATCATCTTGGAAGACACCGTCCAAAGTTGAAAGAACATAAAAACCCTCGTCTTCATCCGTCAGTCCATCATACATGGCATAAGAATCATGCATCTTCGCCTCAACCCATTCCCAACAAAGATTGATGGATTTTCTGATAACCGCATCCCAATCATCACCAAAATCCAATGGTTCCGATATTTTTTCTGACAACGTTAAATAATAAGCGGCTTTTGCATCCATGTTTACTTTCTGATACCATTTCCCCATCAAGATCCCCCGTCACATTGATAATTTTCAAAATCCACATTCTCCAGAAAGCCAATCTGATTTTTTCATTAAAAATTCACGTGGAAAGGATTCGGTCAAATCCATCCATGATTTCCAAAAATTCATAAACGGTTTCCCAAGTTGGATTGGAAAAAACTTTGAATTTATCTTGAATGCTTAATCCTCCATCGTCTTTATAAAATTAACTTCAACAATTCTTCTCTTTTGATTTGCTTATCACTTCTGGCAGGGTAATTTTTTAGCAAGTATTCTTTTAAATGTTCAGACCATTCTTCTTGATAACCATGAATTCGCTTTATTTTTGCCATAAAATCCATTTCTATCGATTCATCACTCACCAAGTCAAGGATTTGCGGAAGATAATCTTTCTTTTCATACTTATAAGCTTGCCACACTATGTAACAAATTGCTTCCAGAATCGTATGGAGAATGAGCATGAATTGCGGGCTTTCCGCCACTTCCTTCTCTCCTTCAATAAAAATGAGTCCGTCTTCTTCGTCATCAAACTGATAATACAGATCATCTGCACCATACTTTTTCCCTTCAACCCATTCCCAACACATATCCATCATGTTCCGAATCAATTGATGCCACGGGTAACTTCTTGTCAAAACCAATATCTTTTCCGATAAGCACAATACATAAGCTGCTTTTGCATCCTCACTGAGATGTTCATACCAAGCGATGGCAAGTCCCGCCTTTCCAACTTTTAGAATTCCAAACATGATACCGGTCAAGCGATCATCGGAGGGACGATGAAAGCTGGCGGAATCGTGGGAAGAGAAGTTGTTCGGAGAGTGATCCGAAAAGAATAACCACCCTTCCCTTCCAAATTTTCCGATGGGCATGCGCTAAGAAAATCAAAGAAAGTGATGAACCAACCTTTTTTCATCGCATAGGCCCTGAAAAAGCGTATGGATTTTTTCTATAAGTTTCCGCTAAATTCGGATCATACAAAAAAGCGTTCATGATGGTCAACGCGTTATGAAAATTTACTTTCCCTTTTTCCATGATGAACTTTAAATCAACACCTTCAACATTGAAATTAGAGATGCTCCGATCCTTCATCCACTGATCCATCGTTTCCTGAAGCCGATCGTCCAATTTTTTCAGGTTTTCTATGATAAAGGATGTTTTCGATTCCTCAATTCCTTCTTCTTCAATCAAAACAGATTTAAGTTGATTTTCATCAAAACTCAGCAAAAGTTCTCCCTCCTGAGCTAACGTTCAAGATAATAAAATAAGAAAATCATCCAAACGATAAGTATAATTAATTATAGTTTAAAAAATCAGGAGGTAAACAAATGCTTGAATTCAATGAGAGAAAATTAATCAGAGTTTTACAAAGAGAAGGATGGCATGATCATGAAATTGAAGCGATGATATCCCTTTTAGACAAGGTGACAGATCGGCTTCAAAAGCCTTTTGATGAATGGCTGGATCATCAAGCCGTCTCTGATGAACCACTGGTTGAAGGGTTGAGTATACAAACCATCATGAAGTTGCGGAAGTGCCATTTTTTGGATGCTTTGACGATCATGGATACCTACTTGGACCACCCTGACTTGGCAAAACAATATAAAAATCTTTTTCAAAGCGCAGAAGTAAATGAATAAAGCGATCAAAGAATTGGTTTCATGATTGAACTGAAGATTGAGTAAACTTAACGCCAAAAGAAATCCGCCTGTGATTATGTACTTAAAAGAAGAGGCGGAAAAGCGGAAGTGAATAGGGATGTTTATGAAAGACTTTCTGGTCTTTGACAAGTGCTAATCTAATCAAGATAAGTCGGAAGTGAGCAGAAGGATTTGGAAAATCAACCGGACCTCATGATGAACATTGTGTTTGCCCAAAGAAGGAATTTAAGAGCAAGGTGGAACAACCCAGGCGGCGCAATCGATACAGATTCTTCCAAATTAGCAATATCAAATTTTTTTCAGATCAGTTTCAACAACTCTTCTCTTTTAATCTTCTTGCCGCTTCCGGCCGGGTAGTTTTTAAGCAAATATTCCTTTAAACGTTCGGACCATTCTTCCTGGCAGCCATCCACTTCTCTGATTTTTTCCATAAAGAGCTCGATGGATTGATCACTTTCGCTTTCCAGCATGGGGGGGAAAATAATCTTGCTCTGTTTGATAAGCTTTCCATATCACATAACAAATGCCGTCAAATATGCAGAAAAACAGAGATTTTAGTGCAGGATTATCAACCACTCCCGGATAGTGCTCAATGAAAACCAGTGCATCATCTTCATCAGCAAACACGTCATAAATCTCCACCGCACTGTATTTACGATGTTCAACCCATTCCCAGCACATATCCATCACGTTCCGAATCAGGCGATGCCATGAGTAATTTCTTGTCAAAACCAACATCTTTTCCGATAAGCACAATACATAAGCCGCTTTTGCATCCTCACTGAGATGTTTATACCATGCGATGGCAAATCCCGCCTTTCCAACTTTTTAAATTCTCGAAGAAAAGTCTCACATCACTCTGATTATTTCCTTATTGGATATATAACTTATGACAGGATTCCCCTTCAAGGTGATCAAGCCAAAACGAAAAAACGTATCTTTTTACCGGTGCAGGCCTCTTTTTATGATCACCAAAACAGAATTATGAAATCAATTTCAACAATTCTTCTTTCTTGATCTTCTTGTCACTGCCTGCCGGGTGGTTTTTAAGCAGGTACTCTCTTAAGCGTTCCGCCCATTCTTCCTGATAGCCGTCTACTTTCACTAT
>NZ_REFP01000007.1:0-229659 GCF_003688725.1 Thermoactinomyces vulgaris | reverse complement strand
AAATAGTAATTTTCTCTGGCATCCAACTTCCGCACAAACTCTTCGATGGAATCCGCAATGATTATCCCGGCATAGTCCACCGGATGAATTCCAGCCCTTGTTTCTTGACTCAAATCCAAAAAGATCAGGCTGTCATTGCCCAACTCAAAAAAAGGGAACCGGTGTGGTCGCTCCGCAATTTCATCCACCAAATCATAATCTTCCCAGAAGTCTTCTCCCAAGATCAAATCTGCAATGGAATGGAGATCCATGATCCGAGTTGTAAAACTAACTTGGTTATTACACAGAAAGCCGTAGCCAATCTGGAAATAAAATTCCCTCAACTCTTTTGGAAACGTTCGATTGAGCCTTTGTTCCGCTTCTTCCACTTCACGTTTATTAAGGGGATAAAATACATGCTTTTGCCCTGGTGGTGCTTCCACATGTTCAGATGGAAGGACATACTTTTTCAAAAAAGAAAAGTCATTCATTGCTCTGATCACCTCCTTAGGATTTATATAGCTCAAAAAAAGGATTCCCCTTCAAGGTGATCAAGCCAAAACGAAAACCCGCTCCTTTTTACCGGTGCGGGCCGTTTTATCATCGAAACAATGTCCATGGATTTATGAAATCAACTTCAACAATTCATCTCTTTTGATCTTCTTGTCACTTCCGGTCGGGTGATTTTCCAACAGGTACTCTTTTAAGCGTTCGGACCATTCTTCTTTATACCCATTTACCTTTTTTATTTTCTGGTTAAACTCTTCATCCATAAATTCATCATCATTAATTCCAACGGGTTGCGGGAATGCTTCCCCTCTCATTTCATACGCCTGTCGAGCGGTATATAACACAGCATCGACCGCACAGGACCAAATTAGTTCTGCTTGAGGACCGTATGCATCATCACCTACAAAAGACAATCCTTCAATATAAATCAATCCATCTTCCTCTTCATTATCTACTGTTTCATAAAGATCATCGCCACTGTACTGTTTTTCCTCTACCCACTTCCAACACATATCAATTGCCTCTCTGACCATCATAAACCAATCATATTTTTCAATCTCAATCATATATTTTTCCACCAAAGCTAAAGCATAAGCTGCCTTAGCATCTGAACTAACATTATTCACCCATTCTATCCATTTCATTAAAATATACCTCCTAAATCACTTATTGTATTTGTATTCATATTGTTTACCATTTTTTATAATAAAAAAATGCTTTTTAGTAACCTTATTTCCTTCTTTTATTTCACTTGACACTACAATTTCTAGATTGGGATATTTCTTGCTAAATTGATATAATATTCCTTTTCTTGGGCTTTTCCCAAAACCTGACTTACACGCTGCACATACACCAGTCGTATTAGATTGATGGATAAAAAATTTTCCCTTCACATCTTCAGGATTTGCATATTTTTTTAGTTTTTCAATACGGGCAATAAATTTGTTGATAACCATTTCTTCAGCGTGATTTTTAAATTGAGATGATTTGAATGGAGCCTTAATTGGTCTGTCAGGCATTTCCTCATCCAAGGATTTCAATCCAGCTTCTTTTTTTGCTGCTTTTATTACCTCCGGAGACGCACCTTTAAACACTTCACCTTCCAAACCTTCAATATCCGTTCTGGCAACAGCAATCGTATCCAAATCATTTCCTACTTCTTCTCTCCACTTTTTTAAATCACTTTTCAGAATGTCTGTTATGCCTGAATAATCACATTTAATATTTGTCGCCAAGAACAAAGCATGGTACCCTCTGGTTGGCTGTACAGCAAAACAATCGTCAACTTTGTTGAAAATATTTTTGACAATCGGGGTTTTGGCCAGAACCGGTTCCAATTGCTGAACGGCTTTATTGATCGCTGGTTGGGCAAAGTGAACCACGGCGACGGAGCCGGCTCCAAAAACTCCTGCCAAAATGGCATTTTTCCAATTGATCTTCCGCCCATGCAGGATATCGTCTGTCACACTGGTTCCGGCACCCTCAACCGATCCGAGGAATCCGCCTTTGCCAAACACTTTTTGCAGAGGTGCCGGCAATTTGGAGACCAGTTTCTGTCCTCCTTGCAGAACAGACCCCAATACTTTGGAATTCTTAGCACCCATGACCAGCTTTTGCCCGATGCCGCTCGTCAATGCCCGGGAAGCTCCTGCCGTGATACCTCCTCCAACCAATCCCAAAATGCCGCCAATGGCCGCCTCCAAGAAAGTGTTCTTATTAATCCCGCCATTTAAAACGGCACTGACTAAGAAGGATATACCCATTCCCCACAGAATGGCCGCACCCAATCCAGACGTGAGCGGAAAAAGACATAATACAACACCAACCACTAAAACGACGGAAAAAGCAATATATTCTTTATATTTTTTCACCCATTCCCAAGCCGATGACAGCGTATCAATCACAACTTCTGCCATTTTGGAGCAAATCTTGGTGAACCAATCCCAAAAGGCAGCCGCTTTCTCTTTGGTCCATTCCCATGCTCCTGAAATTTTGCCCTTGAACCAATCTCCAACCTTTGACAATGATTCGGTAAACTTATCCACAATTCCTTTCTTTTTTTCAACCGGAGGGGATGAGACCGGTTGTTCCTTCTGAACCGGGTCTTTTTGTTCGAATTGATCGAAATCTTCGTTAATTTCAGGAATATTAATTCCCCCGTCAGCATAAACAAGGGTATGAACCCAGAAGGCTGTTCCCACCGAGACGATCAGCAACAAAAGGAGAAACCGTACAAAATATTTTCCCATATCTTCGACGGGTACGAAAATCCGTAACCCCGTTTCCTCCTTTCTTATTTCTCTAAATATATTGTACAGGAAACAATTAATAATTTTAAAAAATATTAGTCTATTTGGCAATTGTATTTATAAATAATTTTTTATAAATAGTGCATGAATTTGTTTATGACAATTGCGATAAAAAATAAACCTGCTTGATGCAGGCCAGTTCAATCATTGGGCAAAATTTCCATTACACGATTTAAAGGTCACTTCTGTAAAACAAAAATCCGTCATTCTAAAACCTTAGAAAAAAATAAATTCCGCTCCGGTTAAGAGAACGGGATTCTTTTCATTTATGCAATCAACTTCAACAATTCTTCTTTTTGGATCTTCTTGTCACTGCCTGCCGGGTGATTTTTCAGCAGGTACTCAATCCACTTAAAAATTAATGATGTTGTGGATAACGAGGAATTCATCAAATTTATCAAAAAACTGTCTATTGATGATCGAATAAGCGTGGAAAACGCGAAATTAATTATCGATAAATATAAACAAGAAAAGGATGGGAATTAATGGACATTGGATTTTATGGAGTTTTTATTATTGCTGGTGTTTTAGCCGTTCAATTCTTCTTTTCAACCAGGAATAAAGCATATTGGGGAGCAATTCTACCAGTTGCTTATATTGTGTTATTAACATGGATGTTAATATCAAATCGAATTGAAAGTACTATTGGTTATGTCCTTTATTTATTGCCAGGTTTGCTTTTTCTGATTGCGGAATGGAACGGTGGCCGAAAATATTTTCATGAGAAAAGAAAAAAGAATTAGATAAAATGAAAACTCGTGATATAAAATAAAAATAAAGATAATTCACGTATATTCTAAAGGAGCATTCCTGTAATGAAGAAATCAGGGCGGATTGACAACTAGTTGGATCGTTATTTTCCGGAATTCCGTACCATCTTTCAAGACTGGGATGGCAAGACGGATTTGTACACGCTCACCCATTTTCCGCTGCCGGAGAAGATCACCGCGATGTCGACTGAAGATCTGTTGAACAAGTGGAAAGATGTCGTAAAGCGAGGCGTCGGAATCAAGAGAGCAAACGAGCTGCGACAAGCAGCCGAACGCTCTGTCTGACTGACCGTGGGGACACGCATGGCCAAACGCGTACTCCTAAGCCTGCTCAAGCAATATGAGCATCTTCAAGCCAGAATCATGGAGATTGATGACGAGATTGAGAGGCTAGTCAAACCGATTCCGGGGAACGAAGAGATGATCGCGATGAAAGGTCAGCGTGCTAACCGTGGTGACCTTCTTCGGTGTATCACAAACTATGAGCATCCGCGTCAGATCCAAAACCTTGCCGGGCTGGTTGACCCACAAAGTCGTTCGACACTCAATGACATGGGAAGACAATCGAAGCGCAGAGCCGACCAAATTTTATCCATCAGGGCATAGCCCCCGCAAAGGAGCATTTTCGGCTTCTATCTCATGGACACGCCGGACGCAGGAATGTGAGGAAATGTGAGGAAACGAACCCGCGAGACATGGGAGGGGAAGCGGCCATGAATCGTGTGGAGAAAAAAACGCACGATCATAAAAAAAATTCAGAAATCCCCCCCGGAGGAGGTTTGAATCGCCGTCCCCCATTATATTGAAAAATTCCGAAAGAAAGGGTTCTGTCCAAAAGGTGCGTGAAGAAGCTTCGAACAAATGACCATGAAATTTTGATAAAGAACAAACTTGTTGAAGAAAATCATTTATTTCAAGAGGGAGATAAAATAACATACTATCGATTCTAATTACAGAACTGAAGTATTTATCTTAGACAAGTTAAGGGGGGTATAAATTATAATGTTTACTGTGAGACTTGAAGCAAATAAAGTCATATTAAAAAGAGCTAGTTATTTTTTAATATTAACAGCTGCTATAACCTTTATTGCGACAATAATAACCTACATGGTTAATCCAGATTTAAAAGTAGTAATGGAAAGGATAGGGAATAGTTCACCAAGCCAAATAAAAGAATCTACAGGTATTGATAAAGTATGGTCGTATATTGTTCATAATGGTTTTGCAGTACCTTTGCAAATGTTTATCTTAGCTTTAGTGCCAATACAATATCTATATTTAGTAAATATTATTTCAACAAATTCTTTGCTTGGTGTAGTCTTTGGGATTGCATTACAAGTTGATTTTAACAAAGGCTGTGAGCTAATAATTTCTTCCATCCCTCATTCTATTTTCGAAATTTCCGCCTATTGTTTACTAGCGGGCGTCCTATTTGAATTAAATCAGGTTATTAGAACGAAAATTATAAATATGTTTAAAAAAGATAGAGAAGGAGACTCCATTATTAAAAAAATTCTAAAAGTATTAAGAACTTATATTGCTTTTGTTTTGCCACTAATCATTATAGCCGCGTTACTTGAAACATACGTAGCTGATATTATACTCAATTTATTTCAATAGCAAATGAAGTGCCTTTATCAGTCCAAATGAAACAATAATTGTTAAGGATTGTTCTTAAGAGATTGTCGGATACCAATTTTCACGATTTTGTCGTACAGAAGAGCTGCTTTTGGCTGTTGACCAGGCTTTAAACAACCGATTTCCTTTTGGTACAAAAGACAAGGGTCTGACTATTCCGGAGTGACAATGGGTGCCAAATGACGAGCCGCTGCTATATGAAAGCACTAAAAGATGCAGGCATCAAGCAAGAAAGAACGGGATACAACAATCCTGACGCAGATGCTTATATTGAGCGATGGTTTCGCACCCTGAAAGAAGAAACGGTTTGGGCTTCAGGAATATTCTTCTTTCTTGGAAGCTAAAAACAACATTGATCAATATATAAAATTCTACAATGATGAGAGGCGCCACATTCTGCTTTGGGCTATTGATCCCCTAAAGAGTTTCGCAAATCTATAACTTCAATTGTTGCTTAAATGTCTGGACAATGAGTTCATTAAGTCGGCACACCCATTCCCAACACATCTTCAATAATCTCCGAATAAGTCTGTACCATTCATAATCTTTTGTTTGTTCCGCAATCTCTTCTGTCAAAGACAATACATAAGCCACTTTGGCATCGTCAGTTATGTTTTCATACCAAATCATCATAAGCCCCTCCTCAACCAGCATTATAAAAACAAATTCCGCTCCGGTTAAGAGAGCGGAATTCTTTTTATTTATGCAATCAACTTCAAGAACTCTTCTCTTTGGATCTCTTTGTCACTGCCTGCCGTGTGATTTTTCAACAGGTACTCTTTTAAACGTTCGGCCCATTCTTCTTGATAGCCGTTTATTTTTCGGACATTTTGCATAAATGCTTTCTCCATATATTCATCATCAATGGGTTGTATTTCCCGAGGGGTTTCATGTTCTTTTTTTCAAAGAGAAGTGCTTGCTTTACGGTATAAGAAACAGCAAAAAACAGGCACCAATAGACAAAATCTTCCTGTGAGCCTTCTTCGAGATCGTCATATTCCAGTCCGATGATATAAAATCCCTCATCTTCGTCAGCCAATTCCAAGTACATGTGATAGGAATCACCCTTTTTATTCTCTGTCCACTCCCAACACATATCCATGGATTTTCTCACAGTGGAAAACCAGTCATATCCGGCTAATTTATCGAGGACCTTCTCAGATAAGGCCAAATAATAAGCCGCTTTCGCATCCATATTTACTTTCTTATACCATTTCGCCATTGTTTATCCTCCGATTTATTAAAAACCCGTCGTTTGTTCTCTGCTTCTCACCTTGAGATTCCCATGATCTTCTTCACTTGTTCCATGTCCATGTGTTCACGGATCCATTGCGCCAGAAAAGCGTAAATCTTTTCCCTTTCTTCCCTTCTTCGTTTCATCGTTCGTTTCCGTTTTGGCAACCCTTTTTTCAAGCGGAGATGGCAGATCCAATGCCCAGTAAAGGAAGGATTGTCAAAAACGCCGTGAAGTCCGGTTCCCCACACTTCTCCGTCTTCGGAAACCGCGCCGTCGAACCGGCCGTCGGACAGCTCAAACAGCGGAGAAACTCCCGCGGCTTTCCGGGGGCGGACTGAATGAATCTCATATCCTTCCACCGGGTCCGGTCCTCCCCAACCGGCCAAAGGTTTTGCTTGGCTCCGGCTGGTTGGTGTGTTGAAATTCCATTGTATTTCCATGGGAAGAAGCCCCAAACCGGCCTCTTCGCGTTCGGACTCACAATCAGGATAAACCCATTTCGTCCCCAAAATGGGAAAGCCTCCGCCGATCCCGACAACCGAACTTCCTTGTTTTTTTAACACCCGGATTTTTTCTCCCAGTCCGGTCTTTTTCAGCCAAGCAAAATCTTCTTTCGGATTTTCTGTCCCGGGCAGAATGATGACATCCGGTCTTCCCAGTTCCCGGGCCGCTCTTACAAACCGGACCGACAAATCCGGATAATCCATGAGCGGGGAAAAATCCGTGAAGTTGGCAATACGGGGAAAACGGATCACGGCCACATCCAGATCAGCCGCTTCTTTTTGGTTTCCTTTTAACGCCAGTTCGGTGAGCGACAGGGAATCTTCCGGATCGATGCCAACCTCCATAAAAGGAAGGATACCCAAAACCGGAATCCCGGTTCGCTGTTCCAGCCATCGGATTCCCGGCTCCAATAATGCTTTGTCTCCACGAAACTTATTGATGATGATGCCTTTCACCCGCCGCCGCTCGTCCGGTTCCAGCAATTCCAAGGTGCCCACAACCGAAGCGAACATACCCCCGCGGTCAATGTCGGCGATCAGCAAAACCGGCGCATCCGCCATCCGGGCCGTCCACATGTTCGCGATATCCCGTTCTTTCAAATTGATCTCCGCCGGACTCCCCGCTCCTTCTATCACCAGAACGTCATATTCCCAGGATAACCGGTTCAAAGACTGTTGCACGGAGGCCAGAATCGAATCGCTTGCGTGATGGAACGAACCGGCACGAAGTTCAGCAAAAAGGTGCCCGTGCAAAATCACTTCCGACACCATTTCCCCTGTGGGCTTCAAAAGCATTGGGTTCATATCGACCGTGGGTTCAATTCCCGCTGCCTCCGCCTGAACGCCCTGCGCCCGGCCGATTTCCCCTCCATCCCGTGTCACATACGAATTTAGAGCCATGTTTTGCGACTTAAACGGAGCCACCCTGAAACCTTCTTCAAAAAAATAACGGCAAAAAGCCGTGCATATTACACTTTTCCCGACATCGGAAGCCGTTCCTTGCAGCATGATGGCCTTCATCTTGTTACACCTCTCTTTTGCGATCCTGTTTCGTTTCATTATTGCACATTTTCATTCTTTTTCCCTTTTATAAAACGATGCTCTCTTCGCTCCCGCCAATGAAAACAGACAGAAAATGCTGTGACGGCACTGAATGTGCAAAGAAAAAAATTCCCCCAACGCAAGCCGGCATATTGATCCGAAAATCCGTAAACGGCCGAGAAAACCGGCTGCAGAAAAAAAGCATTTCCTCAACCTTGTTGAAGAAATGCTTTTTAATGTTACTCCTATGGAAGGCACTTGATTGCCATGGATTCAACGGGCAAGCCCTTTTGATATCGTTCGATAAAGGCTTCATATCCGGAAACTCCTTCAGGCTCCGGAGATAAGATGGTGCTTTCAAGGTTCGCAAAAACTTCCCGGTCCAAAAAGTCCTCCAAATTTTGATACTGATCTTTTCGTTTGGCGTAAATCGCCAGCAAAGCCATCCCCCAAGCTCCGCCTTCCCCCGCTGTACTCATTACCGCAATAGGTGTATTTAAGGCGTTGGCCAGAACTTGCTGGGCAATGCCCGGCGTTTTAAACAGACCTCCTTGGGCAATAAAGAATTCTGTTTCGATTTGCTCTTCCTTTTTCAGAATATCCATCCCGATTTTTAACGGGGCCAAGGCTGCATACAACTGAGCCAGAACAAAATTTGGCAAGGTAAACGTGCTGTCGGGATTCCTGACAAAAAGCGGGCGTCCGGCAGGCATTCTGGTAATATTCTCCCCCGACAAATAACTGTAATTGACCAATCCCCCTGCATCGCAATCCGCCTTGGCTGCAGCCTGAAACAATGTTTCATATAATTTATCCGTATTTATATCCACACCCAAGCATTCTGCAAACTCTTTAAACAGATTGGCCCAAGCATCAATATCCGATGAGCAATTGTTCGTATGGACCATCGCCACAGGGGTGCCATCGGGTGTCATGACGATGTCGACATCTCTGTAAACTTTTTTCAATGGTTTATTCAATACAATCATGGAAAAAGCAGAGGTTCCGACTGATATATTTCCTGTCCGTTTACGAACACTGTTGGTGCTGACCATCCCGGTTCCGGCATCCCCCTCCGGAGGAACCATCAAGCTGCCTTCTTGAAGCTTGCCGCCGGCATCCAGCAACCGGGCCCCTTCCTTGGTCAATCTCCCTGCGCACTCACCTGCTTTTAAAACTTCCGGCAAAATCTCTTTTATCTTCCATGGATAAGACGCCACATTTTCCAGACTCTCAAACCGTTTTAAAAGGCCGGCAGAATAAGTTCCGGTCACTTCGTCGATGGGGAAAACCCCTGAAGCATCTCCGATTCCCAACACCTTTTTTCCGGACAGCCTCCAGTGAACATAACCAGCCAAGGTGGTAATAAAATGAATGTCTTTTACATGGGGCTCTTGGTTTAAGATGGCTTGATACAGATGGGCAATGCTCCATCGTTCCGGAATATTAAATTGAAACAAGTCGGTTAATTGGCTGGCGGCTCGTTCTGTGATGTTATTACGCCAGGTTCGAAACGGGGTTAACAAATCTCCGTTTTTCGAAAAAGCCAAATATCCGTGCATCATGGCACTGACACCGATGGCGCCGATCTTGGTGAGAGGGACCTGGTACTTGCTTCGGACTTCTTTGGCAAGTTGCGCATAACTGCTTTGAATCCCTTCCCATACTTCATCCAATGCATACGTCCATATTCCATTTTCAAATTTATTCTCCCAGACATAACTTCCCGTCGCAATTGTATGAAAATCATCCGTTACCAATACAGCTTTGATACGCGTCGATCCCAATTCAATGCCTAACGTGACATCCCCCTGTTTAACGGCCTCTGAAACTTTAACCAAATCCACTTCATTCACCCCAATCTATTCGTACCCTTCTCAAATTTCTCAATTTCTTCCAAAGTATGGCCACGTGTTTCCGGAACGCGTGTGCGGATAAACAAAACACCGAGTAAACAAATAATACCGAAGATTGCAAATACTGCTTCTTGAGACATTGAAGCCGTCATAATCGGGAACAACAGTCCCACCAAAAAAGAACCGATCCAGTTAAAAGACGAAGCCAATCCGGACGCCCGCCCACGGATTAACAGCGGGAAAATTTCCCCTACGATTACCCAGGTCAACGGAGCCCAAGTAAATGAATAAAAAGCGACATAAATACTCAAAAAAACAACGATCATCATCGGGCTTGCATCTGGAATCAACACATTCATCACAGCCGGGAAAATAAAAGACAATCCCATGATGGTTCCGCCTATGGTCAATAAAGCCCGGCGGTTAAATCTATCCGCAATCAACAGGAACACAAGGGAACCCAACACCAGAATGATCCCTTGAATTATCGGCCACATCAATGCGGATTTTGCCGCATGCCCTGTTGCTTTTTCCACAATCAAGGGAATGTAATAGAAAATGGCGTTCGCTCCCTGAAATTGTTGAAAAGCGGCAATCCCGACACCGGCAATGACCAAATAGCGATATTTGCTCTGAAAAAGCGTACTCCATGATGCTTTTTGATTTGCCTTTTTTTCCTCGATCACGGTTTCTTGAATTTGTTTTATTTCGGATTCGATTTGTTCCGGGTCCTGACGAATATAGCCCAATACTTTGCGGGCTTCATTCAGTTTGTTGTTTTTTATCAGAAAACGGGGAGACTCCGGCAGCCGCAAAACACCGATAAACAGAATCAAAGCGGGCAGGGCGGCCATTCCCAACATCATACGCCAAGCCATGGTTACGGATAAATCTTTCAATAAATAATCAACAATATATGATAGCAACATTCCGGAAACGATCATGGTTTGGTTAATTCCTGACAAACGGCCGCGCAATTTTGCCGGTGCCATTTCCGACATATAAGCCGGGACCAGCGCTGAAGCGGCTCCGACAGCCAGTCCCAATAAAATCCGGACACCGGCCAAAAAATAGATTCCATTGTGCGGGGCAATCCCTGACAAAACAGAACCAACAACAAAAATCAGGGAAGCAATTAAAATCATTTTTCGTCGTCCCAAACGGTCTGAAAGTTGTCCGGCCAAAGCCCCTCCGAAAATCGCCCCAAACATCAGAGAAGAAGTGATCCAACCAATTGCACCGGCATTGTTCTGCAGATTCCAATCATGTTCCAAAAAAGGCAATGCCCCCGTCATCACACCGATATCATAGCCAAAGAGGATACCGCCAAAAGCCCCGAAAAAATAGATAAATCCACTGGGAATTTTCTTATCATTAGCCATTCCTGTCCCTCCTCGTGTTGACAGCTTACTGACTTGCCCTTCTTTCATGTAACAATATCGGACAAACAAATAAAACGTTTTCAAAAATGTGTTTGGCCCTGTTTTCCCTGAAACCATGAACGGGAAAGTGACCAAGATCCCCTTTTCCAAGAAGGATCCCTTCCGGGGAATCCGATTCCCCGGAAGCTGTGATTACTTGATCACCACGTATTCTGCACCGACAAGTTTTGCGTAAGTGACGATCTGATCCGTTGACAAATCCAATGAAACCACGGTATGATGACCGCCTCCGTTCTCAATCCAGGCCTGAACCCCGTCATGAAAATTCGGCTTGACGCGCCAAAGCACACGGGCCACCGGAAGTTTTGGCGCAGGAACGGTCGGCTCAAATGCGGAAACTTCATTGATCAACAATTTGAAATGCGTACCGAAGTCCGCCATTGAAACAACAACGCCATCCCCCGCCTTTCCGTCAAACACCAAGCGGGCCGGATCCTCACGATTGCCTATCCCCAAGGGAGATACAACAATTTTCGGTTTGTTCTTTGCCAGCGCGGGATCCACTTCCAGCATATGGGATTGAAGCACATACTCTTGACCACTCGCCAATTCATACGTGTAATCTTCCATGAAACCGGTTGAACCGTTGCGGCTCATGATTTTGAGCAACCGGTTGAGTGCCGCCGTCTTCCAATCCCCTTCGGCGGCAAAGCCGTATCCTTGGGCTGTCAAACGCTGCACGGCAAGCCCCGGGAGTTGTTTCATGCCGTGCAAATCTTCGAAATTTGTTGTGAAAGCATTGTAACCCCGCTCATCCAAAAAGCGCTTGATGGCGATTTCATAACGCGCCTGAACTTTCACGCTTTTCTCCCAATCTTCCTTGCTGTACGTCCCGTAATCAAATTCATAAAGGTTTGCATACTCTTCAAATAAGGCATCAACTTCCTCATCTTTGACGGCATTCACCTCTTGAACAAGATCGCCGATGCCATAGTAATCAACAGTCCACCCAAATTGAATCTGCGCTTCGATTTTATCCCCTTCGGTTACCGCAACATTGCGCATGTTGTCGCCAAAACGGGCTACTTTAATCTGGAAGCTTTCGTTATAAGCAACTGCCACATCCATCCATTCCGCAATTTGCTTCTGTACTTCCTCGCGTTTCCAGTATCCGACAACCACTTTATTTTGTTTTTTCAAGCGGGCATTAATGAAACCATATTCACGGTCGCCATGCGCCGCCTGATTCAGGTTCATAAAATCCATGTCAATCGTTTCCCAAGGAATGCTTTCATTGAATTGTGTTGCTAAATGAAGCAATGGTTTTTGCAATAATTTTGTCCCGCGAATCCACATTTTTGCGGGCGAAAACGTATGCATCCATGTGATGACTCCGCAAACTTCGTCCCGATAATTGACTTCTTTCATGATGTTCGTGATTTTGTCGGCACTCACGGCCAGGTCTTGCAACACAATCGGGTACGGCAATAAACCGCTTTCATTTAGTTCATCAGTTATGGTTTGTGCATGCGCTTTCACCCTGGCCAACGTTTCTTCCCCATAGAGATGTTGCGAACCCACGACAAACCAAAATTCCCGTCTTTTCGGCGTTGACATCGTACCCCTCTTTTCTTTATTTTCTTTTAATTTTGTCCGTAATAGGCATTTTTTCCGTGTTTTCTATAATAGTGCTTATCTAAAATATGTTTCGGCAATTCTTTTGCAAAGTGATTTAATTCTTGTGTAAAGAAATTCATTTTTGAAATTTCTTCAAGCACGACACTATGCATGACCGCCGATCTTACATCTTTCCCCCATGTAAACGGACCATGTCCTTTTAACAAAATCCCGGGAACGGCCAAGATATCCAATCCCCGTTCTTCAAATGTTTCAATAATCACGTTTCCCGTTTCTGTTTCATATCCGCGTTCAATTTCTTTTGGCGTCAGATAACGGGCGCATGGAATGGAACCGTGGAATGTATCTGCATGCGTGGTTCCCATCGCGGGAACATCCAAACCTGCCTGAGCCCAGATGGTTGCCCATGTCGAATGCGTATGCACAATCCCGCCAATTTCCTCATAATGCTTATAGAGCACCGCGTGAGTGGGTGTGTCCGATGAAGGCTTCAGCTTACCTTCAACCACATTGCCTTCCAAATCAACCACCACCATGTCACCGGGCTTCATCGTTGCATAATCAACACCACTGGGTTTAATCACAAATAAACCGCTTTCACGATCAATCGCACTTGCATTCCCCCAGGTATATTTCACCAGCCCGTGTTCAACCAATTGCAAATTGGCTTGAAACACTTCTTCTTTCAGCTGTTCCAACAATTTCATCCCTCCGGTTTCCGACTTAAAATCAATGGTTAAAAACAACCACCGGGGAGCGCTTTTAAGGTAAGTATATTTTTTATACGTACATATGTCAATCTTAAACAAAATATGTGCATACATCTTCTACAAAATAAATGATATTCTCATTTATATTTATGTATTAACAAACGAAATGAATGACATCGATTACGATTATTGGAAATTTGTCTGCGTCAATTGTTTAACCGCTTTCGATTCATTTCACAACATGTTAAGATATGTCCATACAAATTTTTAAAGCGGAAGTAAAGAACAAACAACTTTCAGGAGCAGTGGTAATATGAAACCAAAGTATCAAGCAATCATCGATGACATCAAAAGTAAAATTCTTTCCGGGGAATACAGTGTTGGAGAACAAATCCCCACGGAGTCAGCCTTGCAGGAAATATACAAAGTCAGCCGGCACACCGTGAGAAAAGCCATTTTGGAACTGTCAAAGGAAGGCTTTTTAAGAAGCAGCAAGGGGTCCGGAACTTATGTCAGCAATCAGTTCCAAATAAAGTCGGGGGCCCACTCAAACCAAAAAACCATCGGGGTGATCACAACCTATATTTCGGATTATATTTTTCCTTCCATCATTCGGGGCATTGAAAGAAGACTGAATGAGGATAACTATTCATTGCTGTTGGCCAGCACCAATAATGAGATCGAACAAGAAAAAAAGGCTTTGGAAATGATGTTGTCTTCCGGCATCGACGGGTTGATCGTCGAACCCACCAAAAGCAACTTGTACAATCCCAACATTTCATACTACTTGTCATTAAAAAAGCAAAACGTTCCGTTTATTATGATCAATGCTTATTACAATGAATTGGATGTCCCTTTTCTTTGTCTGGATGATGTACAGTCCAGTTATCTTGCAACCAATGAATTGATTTCCAAAGGACACACGCAAATCGGACTCATTGCAAAAATGGATGATTTACAGGGTAAGCACAGAATGAAAGGGTATATCAAAGCGCTTGAGGAAGCCCGACTCCCTTTTCAACCGGAGTTGGTTCTTTCCTTCAATACAGAGACAAAACCGGCTTTGGGCATGAACTTAAAAGATTTCCTGAACAAACATCTGAACGAATTGACAGCCATTGTTTGCTACAATGACGAGGTCGCTTTTGAATTGGTGAATGTATGCAGACAACTTGACATCCCGGTTCCGGACAAATTGTCAATTATTGGTCAGGATAATTCTTTTCTCGCCAAAACCTCTTTTATCAAGCTGACGACATTGACACACCCGCAAGAACAAATGGGTTGTGACGCCGCCGATTGGATTATTAAAAAACTACAGGGTAAAAAGGATTTACCTTACCAAACCTATTATCAACCCAGATTAATCGAAGGCGAAACGGTGAAAGAATTAAATAAAGAGAACCCCTGATGATTTTCCATAAACATAAAAACAGACCCGCTTGAAACTTCACTGAGTCGGGTAAATTAAGCGGGTCTGTTATGTTTCAGTGCACACACCTTGCCAGATTTGGCAACAATCCATACAGCTAAACGGATCCTCTCCAACCGTGACATGGACAAATAAAAAAGAGGGGATGTTCCCTCTTTTAATACGGCCGGTCGCCAACAGTTCGGCTTGTTTTTTCTCCAATTCTTCTTTTGTCATGAAATCGCTGAAAGCCGGGGTAAAGTCGTGAACAGCGGACAGCCCGTTGATGCTTTCCTTATGAAACGTTTACCCCCTCTTGCCATCCCTGTAATTCCGGCAAGCCGCAATGAAACGTTTGGCCATGGAAGGGTTGGAAGCAAAATGGAGATGGGTATACCCGGCCAAAAGATTTCTCCGTGCATATCCTTCCCGGTGTTTGCCGGCATGCCCGCTGATTTCATAAGCCCAAGCATCCTGCTCTTTTCGTATCGCCAGCGTGGAATAATGAAATTCATGTCCACGCGCTTTCTCCCCTTGCTTGAGCAGCAGATTGTCCGTCACGGCTTCCACTTCCCGGTACCCCAGCGCCGTCAGCCGGTCACTCATCCGGACCACAGCCGGGATCACGCCCGTCATCGGATGAAGTTTCCCTTTTCGATCGATGATCGCCTCGGTCAGATACATGTATCCGCCGCACTCGGCATAAGCCGGCATGCCTCTTGTGATGTTTTCCCGGAAAGAACGTTTCACTTCCTCATTTGCAGATAATTCCCGGACAAACTCTTCCGGGAACCCGCCACCCACGATCAAGCCATCGGCTTCTTCCGGCACCGGTTCGCCTTTGAGCGGGCTGAAAAACCGCAACCGGGCTCCGTACTGCTTCAGCAACTCCAGATTTTCCGGATAATAAAAATGAAAAGCCGCATCTTTTGCCACCGCGATGATGACGGGATGTGGTTCCATCCGTTTTTGTGAAAAAAGCCGACGCCCGGGACCGGCAAGCAAAGGGGCATTCCCGGCAACCTTCTTTAAACCGTCCAAATCCACTCCTTTTTCCATGAGCTCTGCCAACCGGTCAAACAGGGGAACCATTTCCCCCCGTTCAAGGGCAGGGATTAAACCCAAATGGCGTTCCGGGATGTCAACGGACGGATCCGGGGGAAGCCAACCGAAAACCGGAATGCCGCACTCTTTTTCAATTGCAGATTTGACAAGCTGAAAATGTCCTTCCCCTCCGGCCCGGTTGGCAATCACTCCGGCCACGGGCACAGACGGATTCAACCCCTGATAACCCTTCACCACCGCCGCCGCACTGCGCGCCAAACTGTAAACATCCACCACCAGGATCACCGGGCTTTGCAACAAAATGGCTATCTCCGCCGTGCTCCCCTTGTCGCTCAAAGGATCTTTGCCGTCATACAGTCCCATGACCCCTTCTACGATGGAAAGATCGGCATCCCGGCTGCCATTGAGAAAAATCTCCACCATGTCCTCCGCCGGCACCATCCAAGTATCCAGATTGCGGGAAGGGCGCCCGGTGATCGCCGTATGGTAACCCGGATCAATATAATCCGGCCCGGCCTTAAATCCCTGCACCTTGAGCCCCCGCTTTTGAAACGCCGCCATCAAACCAAGGGTCACCGTCGTTTTGCCCACTCCGCTCCCCGTTCCGGCAATGACGAGCCTCGGTCTTTTTTCGTTCATGGCACATCTCCCCCGTTCCTTCCCATTTCATAAGAAATCCCCTGCCACTTTATTTGCAGCAGGGTGCATTCCGTTCATTAATAAGACTTGGCAAACCAGACGGTGTATTTGGCTTTCTCTCCGCATGCGACACATGTTTTCATGGTTTCCGGGGGATCAAAAGGAATGTTGCGGCTGACGGCACCGCTTTCTTCTTTCACTTTGGCTTCACAACGGTCATCGCCGCACCAGCCGGACAAGACAAAACCGCGCTTGGTTTGGATAATATCCGTCAATGCTTCAAGGGTTTCCGCCATGTGGGTGTTCCGGTCAAAATTGGCTTTCGCTTGTTGATACAAGTTCTCCTGAATCTCATTGAACAGACGATCGACCGTCTCCAAAACTTGTGCGGCAGGAACCGTGATTTTTTCCAACGTGTCCCTTCGTGCGAGCACGACCTGATCTTGATTTACATCCCGGGGCCCGATTTCCATGCGAAGCGGGATGCCTTTCGCTTCATATTCGTTAAATTTCCATCCGGGACTGTAGTTATCCCGGTCGTCCAGTTTCACCCGGATTCCTTTCGCTTTGAATCGATCCAGGATTTGTGCGGCATAAGACAGCACACGCTCCCGTTCGCCTTTTGCACCGATCGGGATGATGATGACCTGTGTCGGGGCAATGCGCGGCGGCAGCACCAATCCTTGATCGTCGCCGTGAACCATAATCAATGCCCCGATCAAGCGGGTGCTCACTCCCCAGGAAGTAGTGTATGCATACGCCAATTGGTTGTTTGCATCCGTAAATTGGATATCAAAACTTTTCGCAAAGCGTTGCCCCATATAATGGGAAGTTCCTGCTTGGAGCGCCTTTCCGTCTTTCATCATGGCTTCCACGGAATAAGTGTGGACTGCCCCTGCAAACTTTTCCGAAGGTGTTTTCTCTCCGCGGACAACGGGAATCGCCAAAACGCTTTCAATAAACTCCGCATATAAATCCAAGATTTTAAACGTTTCTTCTTTGGCTTCCTGTTCAGTGGCATGAGCGGTATGCCCTTCCTGCCACAAAAACTCGCTCGTCCTCAAAAACGGCAACGTGCGTTTTTCCCAACGGACCACGTTGCACCACTGGTTCATGAGCAAAGGCAAATCCCGGTACGATTTCACCCATTTGGAAAACATGTGTCCGATCATGGTTTCCGAGGTCGGGCGGATCGCCAGCTTTTCCTCCAGCGGATCACCCCCGGCTTCCGTCACCCAAGGCAATTCCGGATTAAACCCTTCCACATGCTCCTTTTCTTTCTCGAAAAAACTTTGCGGGATAAACAAGGGGAAGTAGGCATTTTCATGGCCCGTTTCTTTCAGCCGGGCATCCAGTTCTTTTTGAATCGCTTCCCAAAGCGCATATCCGGCCGGTTTAAAAACAATGCACCCCCGGACCGGCGAATAATCCATTAAATCCGCTTTTTTGATCGTCTCTATGTACCATCCCGAAAAATCTTCGCTCTGCGACACAGTCTTCTTGGAACTCATCCGACATCATCCCCTTCCGGTACTTCAATTCATAATTTTCTGCCCGAGTGGATTCATGTTACTATATTTCATTTCTTTCTTCAACGCGTTTGTTTTATTTCCATTCTTTCATTCCTGAGAATTAAAAATTCCACGCATCCTGCAAGAAAGACCCCTGCCACTTCCTGTGCAGCAAGGGTCTTTCTTTATCTGCTCAAGATTGAACTTCTGCTTTCTCAACGCTTCTTTCAGCTTCCAAACCGGCTTCATCCTTTGACAAACGCGCTTTCTTGCGGACCGGTGATCCAGTAAAGTTTTTGAGTATTGTATCTGAAATCGGCATTGTATCTTCCTCATTCGATATCGTTTTCTCATTACAGGGAATGGGTTCGCACCGGCCCCCGTTCTTGCGGGCATAACACGTTAAAGACCCATTAATCCACTGCACGAATCCCTTTTATGACAGCGATAATCAGCCCTTGAAAGAGCGCAATGCAACTTCCGCAAATAATCAGCATCAAGGAAACAGGCAATCCCTCATTCAAAAAAATGGTAAACACGCCGTGGGATACCGGTGTCAAACCGATCGAAAACGTGGTCATAAACCCCATGATCCGCCCCCCAAGATCTGCCCGCACCGGTTTCCTTCACCACATACCAGCTGACGGTCAAGGTATACATGGAACCGGCCAAACTGGTGCTTCCGTGGCCATTTTGCCAACTGTTCACTTGCTTATTTTCTCCTCGACCATTGAACCACGATATATCACATATGTACCGGATTGCACGCACATGGCAGGTTCTTTCGTTTCTTCATATGGATCGCCGGTCTGTACTTTTTGTCACAAAACCATTAAAATTTATGGTCTATACCACAAACACAAAGGGTGAAAAGATTGGAACCCCGCATGATCCATTCCTGGGATTTAGACGAATCCGAAGCGTTACGGATCCAAAAGCATTTGGCCTCCAAAGTGATAAAAAAAGACCAACTGGATGCAGTCAGGTATGTTGCCGGTGTGGATGTCGCATATGATGAAAAATCCGGGCAACTGGTTGCCGCTGCTGTGGTGCTGGATGCCGGATCACTGGATGTCGCAGAAACAGCGATCGCCGAAGACGTTGCCCGCTTCCCTTATATTCCGGGTTTATTTTCGTTCAGGGAGATCCCTCCCCTTGCCAAAGCATTAAAAACATTAACCATCGCACCGGATTTGATTGTTTGTGACGGACAAGGGATCGCCCATCCGAGACGATTTGGGATCGCAAGCCACTTAGGCGTTTTATTTGATGTCCCCACGATCGGCTGTGCCAAAACAAGATTGACGGGTGAAGCCGGACAGCCGGGAATTCAAAGGGGCAGCCATGCTCCCCTGACCGATCACGGTGAGGTGATTGGCAACGTATTGCGGACTCAGAACAATGTAAAACCGATCTATGTTTCGATTGGTCACCGTATCTCCTTATCGACAGCCTGCGACTGGATTTTAAAGCTTTCTCCGCATTACCGCCTGCCGGAAACAACACGGAAATCCGACCAAACCGTTCGCAGGGCTTTAAAAAACCGCCTTTCCTTCTGAAATTATTCAACAAAAACAAACCCCTGCCACATGCATAAAGGCAGGGATCATCCCATTAAATTTTCAATTCGCCCAACCGGACCAACTCGACGACAGCTTAGGAACGCCCTTTTACATTTAACTTCTGCATCACATTACTGATGCGTACCTTTTGCCGAAATCGAACCATCATGGGTTAATCCGAAAAATTTCTTTCCCCCACTCACCTGCTTCATTAGAAGCGAGAAAAGTCTTAACCGCTCCCGTGATCCGCCCGCGTGCCCCTTGAATTAGCCGAGCAATGACATAAGGCATCTTTAACATCGTTTTTGGTTGGAGAATTTTCCTCAAGTTCCTTCATACGATGAACATGAAACGGATTGACCACGACTACTTTGATTTGGTGGCGTTTCAAAAAGTAAGCTAGGTTCAACCAATAGTGCCCGTTGGCTCCATTCCAAACAACACGTGTTGTTTGGAATAAGATTTTTGGATCGTTCAGATCCAAAACAAAGGCTGCTCAAATCCTTTTCTCGTATTGGTAAAGGACAAGGGTTTTCTTAGTTCAATTCCTCGGTCATCCACTGCTCGCGCGATATGTTTTTCTTTGCCCTTTGTCCACTCCTACAATGAGCAGCCAAAATGAATATGATCTATTTTTTCGTTTTGGTTAAAATTCGTATTAAGTACCTCCTTGGTAAAAATGAGCGATCAGTGCGCGCAACCTGACACCCCGTATATTACAGGAGGTAGGTACTCTTTCTTTTTCAAAGCTAATATTAATTCATCACAAGAATGCTGGTTTTTCCGCAATACTATTTAGACATTATTTACATGAAACCTAATGAATCTAGATATCATTTGAAGTAACTTCTGCCCCTTGGTTATGATTGTACCTCTACTTTCTCATCGCTTCCGTTAGGTTCAGACTTTACTTCAACCTTTGATGGATTCTTTTTTTTGCGGACAGGGAACAGGATTCCAAGTAAAGAGATAACCGCACAGCCCCAAAAAATCTCCGAAATCCCCCACTTGGAAACAACAGCCAACGAACCTATAAAAATGACATCAAAAACGGAATCAAGAATACTCAACATAGATAACGTGGTCGCACGGCTTCCCGTTGAGATATATTGGTTTCCAATATTGGAAGAAATCGGCCAGCGAATGGATCTGGCCGCTCGAATCATCAGACCAGACATAATAAAAACAGCCAACGAATGATCGAATATCACTGTAGAAACATAAGAAGCGATGATCAAAGCACCGGATATATACATCCAAGCCACTTCCGACACCTTTTTCGTCAGCCAACCGACATAGGTGGAAACCAAATAAGAAAGAAGATAACCAATAGCAAAAACAATCCCCAAAGCCTCAACCGGAAATCCCAATCTCTTAAACCATGGCTGCTCAAAATTTGTAAATATATTTGTTCCAATAAAAATGATGGTGACATTGGCAAAGAGGAACAGCAAATTGGGGTTCTCTATAATTTCCCTCGTCCCTTTTTTCACATGGCTCCACGGGTGATCACGATAATTATCCAAGCTGGCTGGCTCGATAATTCGAAGAACGAAAAAGATTTGAAGCAAAACAAACAACAAATTCAGCCCGATCAGGATATGGAATTGCAGCAGAGTCAAATCTTTTGCCAACCATGCTCCCAGTATAAGCCCCACCATTTTGGGAAGCATGCCGGCCCCTTCAATTTTTCCGTAAACTTTCGCCATATCTTCTTCCCGGCGATCTTCTTTTAACGATTCATAAAGAATGGCTTCCACAGTTCCTGAAAAGAAAGCGGCAGACATCCCGGACAAAACTTGGCTCGCATAAACATACCACTCATTAGTTGCCAGTAATAACAAAATAAGTGACAAGGCTTTAACCAAAGTTCCAGCTAAAAGCGACTTCTTGGCGCCATATCGGTCAGCAAATACCCCTGTTGGTATTTCAAAAATCAAAATCGATACGCTAAAGCAAAGCAAAACAACAAAAATATTTGTATAATTCAAACCAACCGACAAATAAAAGAATGTCATAATGGGCTCTAATAGATTAAATCCACTAAGTAAACTAACCCAGTATAGTTTTTGTGTATTGTTATTAGAGATCGACATCATATCATCCTCATTCTATATAATATTTATTATTATATGGGGAGAGGTATGCTGATTTTCATTTTGTACCAACATACCTCAATATACAATCACGCTTGGGGGAGTGGAAACTTTGCAATTTCCCAATCTCTCGCATGAGCCACGTGCTCGGTTAAATCTTTGAAATCTTCGATAATCCGGATCATTTTACTCTTTTCGAAATATTGGTCCAGATAAGAAATCATCAATTTCAACGGCTGATCTGGGATGACAATTGCTTTAAGCGGAATGTCCGAATCCGGCACAAAAATGGGATTCGTTAATTTCCCAGAGCGAAATCCTTCCAAAAGTATTTCATTCTGTTGGACATTTTCAAATACGAGACAGTTATTGAGCAACTTTTTCTCCTGACCCAATTTATTCCATACAATAATTTGCCCCAAGGGAATGTGTTGATTTTGAAGAATGTCAAAATGTTTTCCTTGCTGTTTTTTAATCCAATCGAAGAAATTCCCCCTTTGAGCAACATTCATTCGAAAAGGCAACATATTGACAAATCGGCCAACAATTTGGTCGGACCGATCCAAAGAAGCTGGTCTTCCCGAATAGATCATGCCGAACAGAACGGGGACAGGTCAAATACCAGTTCAAATGTTCCATGCGTATCCAGCAAACGTTCCAATCGTTCTTCCGTTAGTGTGGCCAACGGAAAATCTGATACAGCCAACACCTTTTTTTCCTGCATCTCATGGCAAAGCACTTTTAATTGTGCGATCAAATAATCCGCAAGCGCTTGAATCCGTTCTTTTCGATGGATATTTTGATTGTAACTCCAAACAACCCTCAATTTTTCCTGCACGATCATCGCATTGACATCCAACAAATACATACGGGGTGAACTTGGCGCATGCATATTCCCGTGCGGTTCCAGTATAGACTCAAATAAGGAAGTTTCTCGATTCACATTCTCAAAATGCCCTAAATAGTTAAAGCTGATTTCCGCATGATGCTTTCTCTTTAATTCCTTACCATAAAAACCAAATCCCTTATTAGGAACAGAACGCAATTGTTCCCTTATTTTTTCAATACCGCCAAGGGCATTTGACCAGGATCGGCTTCCAACAGGATGGGGTAAACTGTGGTGAACCACCCAACCGTTCTAGATAAATCAAATTTGCCAACCAACTGCTCTTCACGGCCATGCCCTTCAAGATCGATAAGCACCTTTGATTGCCCGGTCCATTCGGAAATCGTCAGGAATAAAGCGGCCAATAGCAATTCATTCATCTGGACCCGATTTGAATGAATGGTTTGGATGAGCCAATCCGTTTCATTTTGATCCAATTCGACATTAAGACGTTGCACCGAACGAACCAAATTGGATTGGTCCTTCCAGTCGACAGGAAGTGCCGGAACTTCTGTGTCCAATTGTTCTCACCAATAAGCCAATTCTGTCAACAGCGACTCTTCCTTCGCATATTGGTAAAGGGCTTGTGCCCATTCTTGGTATGAAGTGGTTTTCTCCGGCAATGCTGGGGTCTGTCCAGTCTCCAATCCACAAACAAGCATTTCTAAATCCTCAAGAAGGATTCTCCAGGAGACCCCATCCATGACCAAGTGATGTACTACGATCAGCAGACGGGATGATCCACCGCTTCCGTGATCGAAATAAACTGCCCTTATTAGGGGACCTTCCGAAAGATTCAGCTTTCTCTGCGTTCTTTCCCCGATTTCTTCAACTTTTTTCAATCTCTGCTCTTCTGAAAACTTGGATACATCCACATATTCAACAATTTGGTGCAACTCCTTTGGCGCATTGCTTTGCTTCCATCCCCCCTCTTCCTTGTGGAACCGAAGCCTAAGAGCGTCATGATGTTCGAGCAGCTTCTTGAAAGCCGTCGTTAACACGCTCATTTTCAATGGCTTCAATACTTTGAGTAGCACCGATTGGTTCCAATGGTGCAGCTCGGGGATTGAACGCTCAAAAAAACCGGTGTTGAATCGGAATGAACATGACTTCCCCGGACACTGCTTCTTGTTGCGCCTTGACCTGGGAAGTGCTTCCCATGATTTTAACCAGCTCAGATACCGTCTGGTATTGGAAGAATTGTCCTGGAGTAAGGTGAAGATTGGATCGTTTGGCGAGCGAAACCGCTTGGATAATCATAATCGAATCTCCACCCAACGCAAAAAAGTTGTCATGTATTCCCACTTGATCGACACCGATCACTTTTTGCCAAATTTCGCATAAGATCCTTTCTTCAGGTGTGCTAGGGGGGACAAAATTCGCATTCGCGGCCAATTTGTTCTCTTCGGGTGACGGTAAAGCCCTGTAGTCGATCTTTCCGTTAGTGGTTAACGGCACCTTCTCCAATTTCGTGAAAGTGGCTGGTACCATGTAATCTGGCAAACATTGTTTCAAAAAGCTCCTTAATTCCTGCAATTCCAGGTTCCGTCCCACTTTTGGCACAAAATATGCGGCTAAACGTTTTTCCTCTTGGTTGCCATCATCAATCCCTATCACAACGGCTTCCTGAATGGATGGATGCAGACACAATGCCGCTTCAATTTCACCAAGCTCCACACGGTGCCCCCGCACCTTCACCTGATGATCATTTCTTCCTATATACTCGAGTGACCCATCTTCCTGAAATCTTACCAAAACGGTCACCCGGTTTGTTGGAATAAGGATGGGGAACAAAACGTTCATTGGTCAATTTTGGATCATTAAGATAACCGCGCGCCAGTCCAGCTCCCCCTATATAAAGTTCCCCCGTGGCGCCGAATGGCACTATTCTCAATTTTTCATCTAAAACGAACACCTGTGTATTGGCAATGGGATAGCCAATGGATGGAAGCCGTTTCTCCCGGATGCAACAGACTGTCGCATCAACTGTACATTCGGTCGGACCATATAAATTATAAAAAACGGTTTTCTCATCATTGTGTAGTTGCCGCCACATATCGGGACATATGGCCTCTCCCCCCACCAAAACATAGTTGGGACGTTCCTCCAATTCCAAAAATCCGGCTTGAATCCACACTGCCAACTGTGAGGGCGTACAATCAATCACATTCACTTTGTATTCCCGCAAATACTGAAACAATCTCTCCGTTTCAAATCGAATTTTCGGGGACAAAAGGTGCAAAGTATGGCCATCGAGCATCTGGATTATTTGTTTCACCGAAGTGTCAAATACAAACGGACCATTCAACGCAACTTGCAAAGAGTCGTGTGCATCTTGATAAATCTTCTCCCGTAACGCTTCCAACAGGTTCACTACAGAACGATGCTCAATTAAAACTCCCTTTGGTTTCCCTGTTGTGCCAGAGGTATAAATAATATAAGCCAAGTTTTCAGGACCTGCTAATGGTGTCGGATTTTCCCTTGACTCCTTTTTTATTTCCTTCCAATACATAGGTCTGGCTTGAGGAATGTTTTGGAATTTTCCGTGCTCAACGCTTCGATTTCGACCGGTTTGGGATCCGGTGCAGCCAATGCCTAGTAAACCCAGTCTGGCCACAAGGTGAGGATCAGGGTGAGAATGACGGCCAGAAAGACCATTCTGCGATGAGGCAAGTAACGCCCGGAATAGAAGAACTGCAAACTCATCCCTCTTTCCTTCAAAGAATCGCCTTTCTTTTGTAACAATATTTTCAGATTTACGAAATAAATTTACCTCTGCCTCTGAACAATTGCAAGATGGTTTCGATTACATTTATATTGCAAACTTTATATTTTAAATAAATATTCCTTATAAATGGGTAATTTTACTTTAGATATAAAATATAGTATTTATTCGATTGTATTTATTGGAAAATATCGGCGATCCTTCCTACTCATCCTTATCGTAAATCAGCATTTTTTCTGTCTTGAGGGGAAAAAGGGGCTTGAATCCCCCTTCCATACAACAAAAACCCCTGCCACATGCATAAAGGCAGGGATCATCCCATTAAATTTTCAATTCGCCCAACCGGACCAACTCGACGACAGCTTGGGAACGCCCTTTTACATTTAACTTCTGCATCACATTGCTGATATGGTTACGAACGGTTTTTTCGCTGATAAACAGTTGTTGGGCGATTTCTTTGGTTGTCTTGTCTTGCACCAAAAGCTCAAACACTTCCCTCTCCCGGTTGGTCAACAAGGAGTTGCCTCTTCGGTTACTCAAATGATGCCACCCTTCCTTGCTCGAGCACTTGATTTACAAGGGTCAGGGACCAGTCAAGTTATATTATGTCGGGGTTCCGCTAATGGTGAGTATTTATCCGCTATTTAGGCGCGTATCCTGTTATTTTCAAAGCGCTGCGTCACTTTTCTCCATCATCATATTCAACATCCCCTGTAACGGTTCCGGAAACTTCGGAAGGAAGGGATGAAAAACGGGAGAGGGAAAAATTTTATTCCGGAATGTGGATGATGTCTTCCGGGGCGGTGGTCAACGATTCCAATCCATTTTTGGTCACCAGATATGTGTTTTCAATGCCGACGACCCCGCGTCCCGGGAAGGTAAACTTCGGTTCAATGGCGATCACCATTCCTTCTTGCAGCGGCTGGTCAAATCCCTTTGCCAAAACGGGAAGTTCGTCCATTTCCAGACCGACGCCATGTCCCAGGAACTTGGCCTGATCCGGCCCAAATCCCATGAAATGCTCCGCCAAACCGGCTTCCTTTGCCATTTCCAGCGAACGGAGATACAATGACTTCCAGGAAACCCCGGGTTTTCCCATCTCTTCGGCTTCTCTGATGATGGAAACGGCCACCTTGTAAGCCTGCTTTAAATCGTCATCCAAATCTCCGATCACTGCCAGCCGCGTTTGGTCAATCAGATAACCTTCCACTGTTGTGGCAATGTCCACCAGAATCGGTTCATTGGCTTTAATCGGTTTGGCACTCGCCCCTTGCGGACTGGCCAGTTGCGCACCCAATCCGCCGGCAGGTCCGTCAAAATAAGTGGGCGTGGCCGCAGCGGAACCGGAAGCCACCATTCCCAGGCAAAGTTCCTGGTTGTATCCCCGCATCCGGAACAATCCGATGCTTCCTTTTAACCGCAAGGTGTATTCAATTTCTGCCGACAGTTCCAATTCGGTTTTGCCTTCCCGGATCAAACGGGGAAGGGATTCCACGATTTCTTTGACATGGGAGGCCGCCTGGCGCATTTGCCGGAGTTCATATTCGGACTTGACCGCTCTTTGGAGCCTTAAATCAAAGGAGATGTCCACCGGTTCGGCCCCGGGAAACAAACCGATATATCTTTGGGCGAGGCCGTAAGGAAGTACATCCCATTCCAGCCCCAACCGTTTGACCGGCCCGAAGGCCGATTCGATTTTCCCGCCCAACTCGCGTAATCTTCCCAAAGGTTGCACAGGAAGAACCGTCTCAAATTCGGCTCGGGTTACACTTTTTTTTACATAAAAACAGGGTTCTCCTTTTTGTGGCACATACAAGACCCCGTTTTGCATCGTCCCGGTCAAGTAATAAAGATCGATGTTCTGGGTGATCAAAGCACCGTCTGTTTCCTTCTCTTGAAGCATGGATTGAAAACGGGCAATCCGTTCCCTGATTTCCGTTTCCGGCACTTTTGAAAGCGTATGCATTTTTGCGCGATCCCCTTTCTGACTTACGCCTGAAATGTTAAAATCCTCACTCTTTTAAGGTACAATGTTTTTTTCCCCACCGTCAAACCCGGGCATAATTGCCCCGAGTCCGAGCCAAACTACTTGCAAACAACCAAGAGAAAGGAAACCACGGAATGATCCTCATGGGAATAATCCTCATTGCACTTTTCATTGTCATCCTGGCTGTCGGATCGGGGCTTTCCGGTTCCAAAGAGCGTCGTAAGCAACAGCAGGAAATGCAATCCTTGAAATATTCCCCGGCGCAAAAGCCGGTGGTTTTGATCATCATTGATTCTTTGATGCACATTCCATTGAAAGAAGTGCTGGATTTTGGCAAAGCACCGGCAATGAAATATTTGGTGGAAAACGGGCAATATCATCCCAAGGTGGTGACCAGCTTTCCAACCATGTCCGTGAGCATCGACACAACCTTGCTCACGGGAGCAACCCCCAATGAACATCATATTTACGGCCTGGTTTATTTTCACAAAAAAGAAAACCGCATCGTCAACTTTGGCACGGGTTTCAAAGAAACGTTTATTTTCGGCTTGAAAACCGTGTTGCAAGACAGCCTCTTGAATCTGAACCAAAAATACATCAGCCAAAAGGTGAAAACCATTCATGAAGAAACGGACTTGCCCACCGCATCCATCAACGGATTGATTTACCGGGGTAATTATCAAAGAACGTTGTTTCCTCCTTTGTTGGCGCGATGGACCGCCCTTTTGCCCAGTCGCATTCAGACCAAAGCCCCGTTTCTTTTTTCATTTGGTGCCATGTCCAAAATCTCGAAGTCTGGTAAATATGATTCGCTTTGGAGACGTTTCGGGTTTAATGACTCCTTTTCGCGAAAGGAACTGGCTTCGCTTATTAAAAAGGGCAATTTGCCGGCGTTTACCATTGCCTATTTCCCCACCAATGACGATGCGGTTCATCGGGAAGGCCCGTCGCAAATCAAGGGGATTGAAAAAGCGGACAAAGAACTGCAAAAGGTTTTGGATGCCTTCGGTTCCTGGGAAGAAGCCATCCGGCAAGTCACTTGGATTGTCATGGGCGACAGCGGACAAACCCCGATTCTTCCCAATCATCAAGCCGCTTACATCGATTTGCGAAAACTTCTCAGTGACTACAAAATCATGCCCATCCGGCAAAAAACGCCGCGAAAAGAAGACCAACTGGTGTTATGCGTCAATGAACGGATGGCTTACATTTATTTAACAGACCCCGACCTTAAGATGAACGAAGTGGTTCAGGCATTGAAAAAGGAACCCAAACTGGACCTGATTGCCTGGCAAGAAAAAGATTGGATTCACGTCATCAGCGGTAATGTCCCGGAAGCCCGTTGCCGGTTTCAAAAAGAAGGCCCGTATGCGGACGAATACGGCCAAACCTGGAAGCTGGAGGGAGACCTGTCCGTCCTGGACCTGAAACCGGATGAATCAAACCGGATCCGCTACGGCATTTTTCCTGATGTGTTATTCCGTTTATCCGGTGTCATGAATACTTGGGACCGGGTGATCATAGTCACTGCTTCGCCGGGATATGAGTTGACGGGGGAAGGCTCTCCGACACATAAAGGCGGATCTCACGGTTCCCTGCATTATCTGGATTCGGAAGTGCCCATGATTATTTGCGGGACAAACTCCAAGCCCGAAACGCTGCGCTTTATCGACATCAAAGACTGGATCCTTCAATTAATCTCGAAAGAAACAAATCTCTGATTGGTTGGAATGAGTCAAGCCCGGTATCGCATAAAAGTAACTGTAAAATAAAAATATCGGGGAGAAACCAATATGAGCCGCGTGGCGAATCCGGACAAAACCTTGATGAATTTGGATGAGCGGTGTCCGACACTGCCTCCGAAATGTTTGTTTGTTTTGGAACTGGAGCAAGATGAGTATTTTCCCCATCTGTCTCCATCCGAAGTTCCTTTGTTGATTGACCAGGCCATTCAAAAAGGAATCCTTGCATCCGGCAAATGGGCGGAACAAAAACAATCGCTCAAGGATATGATCAATCTGCTCATAAGACAAGGAATCACCGTGCGCTTTTTGGACCGGCATCCGGAAAAACCCGCCATTCGCGCCGAATATAACAAGAAAACCAAAACCATCCGCATTTACCGCAAATCCATGCATCAAATCCAGCGGTTCTTCGAAGAACTCAACATCCCGGTAACGGAAGAAGATCTTTTCTTGCTGCATTTATACCATGAATGGTTTCATCACTTGGAAGAAACCAAAATCGGGCGGACCGATGATGAATTGCCCCGTGTTACCATCAAGCAGAAAGGCCCTTTCGCCATTCGCAAACGATTGAGCCGGTTGCGGGAAATCGCCGCCCATGCGTTTGTCCAACAAGTGTTTGACCTCAACTGGTCCCCTCTGTTACTGGATTATTTGCTTTATTTCAAAGAAAAGGGATGGAGCTTTGGGCAAATCCGCGAATCTTTCCAAAAAGAAAAAGAAAGAATTCAATCGGTTTATCATTTGGGCGGCACATAGATTGGTCGACAAGACCAATCTATTTTCTTGAGAAAGGTGCCAACATCCGGATCATTTGCTAAGATAATAAGAGAGGTGAAAAGCTATGGACCGCTGTATTTGTCCGAAATTTGAAATGGCTGTTGAAATTATTTCCAAAAAATGGACAGGCCTTATCATTCGTGTTTTGATTGAAAAAACAAGCCGCTTTCGGGATATTCGCGAGCAAATTCCTTTGATGAGCGAGCGGATGCTTGCCGAACGATTGAAAGAACTTGAGGCCAAAGGATTGGTGGAACGGAGAGTTTATGCGGAAACGCCGGTGCGGATCGAGTATGCTTTGACCGAGAAAGGAAAAGCACTCACCCCTGTCATTGACGCCATTCAAAAATGGGCGGACGAATGGATCGACTGTGACGAATAATTTTTAAAAAAGCAGGGGACATTAATGGCACCGGAGGTGTCCAACGATGTCATTTCCATATCGATGTCCGGCTTGCGGCACAAACCGGAGTCGTTTTAATATCATTGAACAAGTGGTGCATTCCGTCAAAAAGGATCGGCTGACCGGTGAAATCATTGAGACCGTGCCGGAAGACGATCCTTTTCAAATTCGGTACCGCGGCGAAAAATACCGTGTCCAATGCGGTGTCTGCGGAATGATTGACAAAGAAGAACGGTTTGTCAAATCAGCGCAAAACGCATTGGATCCGGCAAACTGAATTTGCTGTTTACAAATGCCGAAGGGACTTCCCCTCGGCTTTATTTATGGAGAAAAACCCTCTCTTTTTATCATGCTGAGAAATGTTTTAAATATCGTTATAATAGATATTGAATAGAAGATTCTGTTCTTATGCCTTATGATTCTGCGCTTTGTTCTCACAGCGCTTTCATCATTCAGATCATGCGTTACCAATTCATAAAAGAAGAAGGGGTTTACATGCAAGCGTTCAAAGAGTCCATATTACAACTGATCACCGAAACATCCACCAATCTTCCGGCAGATGTGCGCAAAGCCATTAAAAAATCCAGAGAACTGGAAAATGCGGGGACGCGTTCCGCTTTGGCTTTATCCACCATTTGCGACAACATTCAAATGGCTGAAGAAAACGTTTCCCCGATTTGCCAGGACACCGGCATGCCGACTTTTAAAATCAAAGTTCCCGTCGGCGCCAATCAGATTGAAATGAGCAAAGCCATCCGGGTAGCGATTGTCGAAGCCACGCAAAAAGGGATTTTGCGTCCGAACTCCGTGGACTCCCTCACCGGGGAAAACAGCGGAAACAACCTGGGAGAAGGCGTTCCGGTCATTCACTATGAACAATGGGAAAAAGACGAAGTGGAAGTACGCCTGATATTAAAAGGCGGCGGCTGCGAAAACAAGAATATTCAATATAGTTTGCCTTGTGAATTGGAAGGTTTGGGACGGACCGGACGCGATTTGGACGGAATCCGCAAGTGTATTTTGCATTCGGTTTACCAAGCCCAAGGGCAAGGATGCAGTGCCGGCTTTATTGGCGTCGGGATTGGCGGCGACCGGACCACCGGCTATGAATTGGCCAAAAAACAATTGTTCCGTCATTTGGATGACACCAACCCGAATCCAAAACTGGCTGAATTGGAAGAATATATTCTCGAAAAAGCCAACACGTTGTCCATTGGAACCATGGGCTTCGGCGGAGAGGTGACTTTGTTGGGCTGTAAAATCGGCGCCATGCACCGGATTCCTGCCAGCTTTTATGTATCGGTCGCATATAACTGTTGGGCTTTCCGTCGCCAGGGTGTCACCATCGATCCCAAAACCGGAAAAATCACCCGCTGGCTGTACCAATCCGATGAAAAAGTGGATCTCCAAGTGAAAGAAGAAAACCATGCCGTTTCTTCTGCAAACACACGCACCGTGGAACTTCACACCCCGATCACCGAAGAACAGGTCCGTCAGCTGAAAGTGGGGGACATCGTCATCATCAACGGTCCGATCTACACCGGCCGTGACGCCATCCACAAACACTTGATGGATCACGACGCTCCGGTCGATTTAAACGGCAGCGTCATTTACCACTGCGGTCCGGTCATGCTCAAAGATCAGGACGGCAACTGGCATGTCAAAGCCGCCGGCCCCACCACCAGCATCCGCGAAGAACCGTATCAAGGGGATATCATCAAGAAATTCGGCATTCGCGCCATCATCGGAAAAGGCGGCATGGGCAAGAAAACCTTGCAAGCCTTAAAAGAACACGGGGCGGTTTACCTCAACGCCATCGGCGGAGCGGCCCAATATTATGCCGACTGCATCACCAGCGTGGACGGCGTCGACTTTATGGAATTTGGCGTTCCGGAAGCAATGTGGCATCTCCAGGTGAAAGGCTTTGCCGCCATCGTCACCATGGATGCCCATGGCAACAGTTTGCATGAAGACGTGGATAAAACTTCTCTGGAAAAACTGGCTGAACTGAAAGATCCGGTCTTTTAACCGGATGTATGACACAGGAAGCGTTTGCCGTTTGAAAATATGTCCGTCCTGCCGGCAAACGCTTCTTCCCAATCCCGCATTATTTTTCTGATTTTTCAGCAAAATAAATGATAAATTTTGATTTCCTGCCTGCTTTTTACTGTTCACAGAATCCACGGAACAAGTTAAAATAAGCTTGAGCCACTTTACCTCAATGGAAAATGAAGGAAACATCTGGATTGTCACATGTTTCTTTTCATGAAAAGGGGGATTTCATTACGGATGAAAAATATTAAATTGTGGAGCATCCTTGCCCTTGTGGCAATGACGGCTTTCTCCTTGATTGTACCGCAACCGGCTTCCGCCGATGCCATTAAAGGAGAAACCGTCGTCACCTTGGGGAAAGATTTGACCGGAACCCAACGTGATCAAATTTTGAAAGAAATGGGTGTCAGTGAAAACGCGGATACTGTCACCATCATTGATGTAACCAACGAAGAAGAACATCAATACCTTGGAAAATATTTGGGGGCGGATGTCATCGGACGCCGGGCCATCTCCTCGGCAAAAATTGTACTTACTTCTTCCGGGGAAGGTATCTCGGTGAAAACCAACAAAATCACCACCATTACCCCCAGCATGTATGCCAATGCTGCCATTACAGCCGGAATCAAAGATGCGGACATTTATGTCACCGCTCCGTTTGAAGTTTCCGGCACCGCAGGTTTGACCGGGATTATCAAAGCTTTTGAAGCAGCAACCGGAGAAAAAATTGATGAAAATAAAAAACAAGTGGCTAACGAAGAAATTGTCCGGACGCAAGAGCTCTCCCAAGAGATCGGCGATCCCAACAAAGCTGTTCAATTCATCAACGAAGTGAAAAAGCAAGTCTCTGAAGAAAAACCAAAAACTCCGGAAGAATTCCGGGATATCATTATCAACGTTTCCAATGATTTTGATATCAACTTGAATCAGCAAACCATCAACAATCTGGTTCAATACGCCCAAAACTTCGATAAATTGGGCATCGACTGGGATCAATTGAGCCAGCAATTTGAAAGCTTGCGTGGAGATATCAAAGACATTTTAAACTCGGAAACCACGCAAGGAATCATCGACACCATTTTTGAATGGTTGGGCAATCTCTTTAAAGCAATTGGTGAATTCTTCACCTCTGCCTCTTCACGGCAATAATTTTTAAAAAAAGAACCGCTGGAATCTTTCCAGCGGTTCTTTTTTGTTTAAATGGACAACCACTTTTTAAACAAATATTTTGTCGCATCGCGGTTTGATTTGGCAATCGCTGTTGTCAGCGGGATGCCTTTCGGACAAGCTTGCACGCAGTTTTGCGAGTTTCCGCACTCTTGCAAGCCGCCTTTGTCCAAGAGGGCTTCGAGACGTTCTTCCTTGTTCATGGCCCCTGTCGGATGTGAGTTAAATAATTGCACTTGTCCCACCACAAAGGGTCCCATGAAATCCGATTGGCTGTTAACATTCGGGCAGGCTTCCAGACAAACCCCGCAGGTCATGCATTTTGACAATTCATAACGCCATTGCTGTTCATTTTCGCTCATCCGCGGTCCCGGGCCGAGATCGTGAGTTCCGTCAATCGGAATCCATGCTTTCACCTTTTTCAAGGCATTAAACATCCGGCTGCGGTCCACAATCAAGTCCCGAATCACCGGGAATGTTTTCATCGGTTGAACCCGGATGGGTTGCTCCAATTTGTCAATGAGTGCGGTACAAGCTTGGCGTGGCTTTCCGTTAATTACCATCGAACAAGCTCCGCACACTTCCTCCAGACAGTTGGACTCCCATTGAACCGGAGAAACGGCTTTTCCTTCGCTGTTTACAGGATTTCGTTGGATTTCCATCAATGCGGAAATGATATTCATGTTTTTGCGATAAGGAATTTTAAACTCTTCTTCATAAGGTTTATCATCAGGTCCGTCTTGGCGTGTTATGATGAGGTGCACTGTTTTTTGTTCACTCATTTTTTCGCACCTCCTTTATCCACATCATAACGACGCGGGCGAGGCTTAATCAAAGAAACATCAACCGGTTCATATTCAAACACAGGGCCTTCCGGTGTAAATTTCGCTTTGGTGGTTTTCAACCATTCTTCGTCGTTCCGGTCGGGGAATTCCGGTTTATAATGGGCACCGCGGCTCTCATTCCGGTTGTAAGCACCCAGCGTGATCACACGGGCCAATTGCAACATGTTCCACAAATGGCGGGTGAACGGTCCGGCCTGGTTGCTCCATTTGCTGGTATCCACCATATTGATGTTTTGATAACGTTCCATCAGCTCCTGGATTTTCTCGTCGGTTTTCTTCAGACGGTCATTGTACCGGACTACCGTGACATTATCCGTCATCCATTCACCCAACTCTTTGTGCAAGAGATAGGCATTTTCATTGCCGCTGTCCATTTTCAGGATGCTTTCATATTTTTCTTCTTCCGCTTTGCGTTGCGATTCGAACTGATCCACGGACATGTCTTCAACGCTGTGATTCAGTCCGCGCACATACTCAATGGCTTTCGGCCCGGCCACCATTCCACCATAGATACTGGAGAGCAAGGAGTTCGCCCCCAGGCGGTTGGCTCCGTGATATTGGTAATCACACTCTCCGGCGGCAAACAGTCCGGGAATATTGGTCATTTGATCAAAATCAACCCACAAGCCTCCCATGGAGTAGTGTACGGCAGGGAAAATTTTCATGGGGACTTTTCTCGGGTCTTCTCCGACGAATTTTTCGTAGATCTCAATGATTCCACCGAGTTTGATATCCAATTCGTGCGGATCTTTGTGAGACAGATCCAGGTAAACCATGTTTTCGCCGTTGATTCCCAATTTCATATCAACACAAACTTTAAAAATGGCGCGTGTTGCGATATCCCTCGGAACCAGGTTTCCGTATGCGGGATACCATTCTTCCAGGAAATACCACGGCTTCCCGTCTTTATAGGTCCAGACGCGTCCGCCTTCACCCCTTGCCGATTCCGACATCAAACGCAACTTGTCATCTCCCGGAATGGCCGTGGGATGAATTTGAATAAATTCACCGTTGGCATAATAAGCCCCTTGTTGATACACCGCACTGGCAGCCGTTCCGGTATTGATCATCGAGTTGGTCGATTTCCCGAAGATGATTCCCGGGCCACCGGTTGCCAGGATCACTGCATCGGCCAAGAAAGTGACAAATTCGCTGCTCCTCAGGTTTTGGGCGACAATCCCCCGGCAACGCCCTTCATCATCTTGAACAATCCGGACAAATTCCCAATGCTCGAATTTGGTGACTTTCCCTTCCACCTCAAACCGGCGGACTTGCTCATCCAGCGCATAAAGCAACTGTTGTCCGGTGGTGGCTCCGGCATATGCCGTCCGGTGATGTTTGGTCCCCCCGAACCGGCGGAAATCGATCAATCCTTCCGGGGTCCGGTTAAACGGGACACCCATGCGATCCATCATATAAATAATTCCCGGGGCTGCTTCACACATTGCTTTTACCGGCGGCTGGTTGGCCAAGAAGTCTCCGCCGTAAACCGTGTCGTCAAAATGTTCCCACGGGGAATCTCCTTCACCCTTGGTATTGACAGCACCGTTGATACCGCCTTGTGCACATACAGAGTGAGAGCGTTTCACAGGAACAAGCGAAAAGAGTTGTACATCGGCACCGGCTTCAGCCGCTTTGATGGTTGCCATCAAACCAGCCAAACCACCGCCCACAACGATTATTTTTTCATTCATTGGCAAGTGCTCCCTTCTAATGCTGTGCCAATTGTTGAATAAATTCAGGTCTGGCAAACGCGAATAGTGCTGAAATTCCCAAATAAGAAACAATCACAAAAACTGCGCTCCACACCCATGTGGAAACAAGCTGGGCACGCGGTCCCACCGTCACACCCCAGCTGACAAGGAATGCCCACATTCCATTGCTGAAATGGAAAACGGCGCAAAGGACCCCGATGATATACAGAGCGAAAACAACCGGATTTTGCATAATGTCTGCCATGAGCTGAGCCAATTGTTCAGACGTCATGTCATACAAAGCAACCTTTACCCTGGTTTCCCACACATGCCAGATGACATAAACCAATGTCACAACACCGGTTACCCGTTGCAAAACGAACATCCAGTTACGGAATGTACCAAAGTTTCCCACGTTGTTTTTCGCCTGGAACACAATGTACAATCCGTAAATGCCGTGATATAAGAGAGGCAGAAAAATAAAGAAAATTTCAAGTACAAGCAAAAACGGTAAACCCCAAAGCCATTCGACTTTTTCCACAAACGCATCTGCCCCTCGTGTGGCGTAGTAGTTGGTGAATAAATGCTCAACTAAAAAAAAGCCCACCGGTATTACGCCCAACAACGAGTGAATCCGACGGTTGAAAAAGCTGCGTTGTGTGCTCATCATTTGCCTCCAATCTAGGACATAATCGCAATCAGTGAATGAATTGAAAAGTCTATCAATAATTTTTAAGAAAATAGAAAAGGGTTTCAACTCGCTATATATTTTACTCCCATATTGTTTCCGCCGTCAAGGAACGGTCAAATTTTATCCTCCGTTTAAAAACCGGTGAATCTGCGGACCGAACCGGTTGAACTCGACAAGGAAAGCATCATGCCCGTAATCGGAAGAAAACTCATGATAAACAGACTTGACCCCTTTTTTCAGACAAATTTGGTGGAAATCGCGCTGTTGCCAGACGGGAAAATAAATGTCTTCCTCGATTCCGATGTTCAAAACTTCGGCATGAATTTTCTTAACCGCTTCTTCCACGCCGCCCCGTCCGCGTCCCAAATCATGATGATCCATGGCATCGAGAAACCTGAGATACGTATTGGCATCAAACCGGTTGACCAGCTTGCGGCCTTGATAATGCAAATAACTGTCCACCATTTCCCGCGCATTTTCCGGATTCTGCCGGGAAAAACGTTCTTCAAACAAAAGATCTGTACGGTATGTCACCATTCCGATCATCCGGGCAATGGACAATCCCCGAACCGGACCTTTTGACGGGTAATAATTCCCTCCCTGCCAATCCGGATCACTGACAATCGCTCTGCGCCCGATCGTGTTATAAGCCATGGACATGGCCGACAGCGAGGCGGCGGTTGCAATCGGGATGCACTTTTCCATGAAATCCGGGTACATCACGGCAAACTCCAAAGTCAGCATCCCGCCCATCGATCCGCCGATCACTGCTTTCAAACGATGGACGCCCAGCTTCAAAAGCGCTTCATATTGCGCCCGCACCATGTCGCGAATGGTCACCTTTGGAAACCGGCTTCCATATGGTTTTCCGGTGCGCGGGTCCGTCGAAGCCGGGCCGGTGCTTCCTCCGCATCCTCCGAGCACATTCATCGTGATCACGGTGTATTCGGTCAAGTCAATATATTTGCCCGTGCCAATCAGTCCGTCCCACCATCCCGGATCCGACTCATCTCCCACTGCATGGGCATCCCCGGTCAATGCATGGCAAACCAAAATGACCTGGTCTGATCCGATCCGGCCCACTTTCTCATAAGCCAGCGTCACTTCCGGCAAAATTTCCCCGCATTCCAATTCAAAAGGTCCGATCGACACCGTATCTTTTATCTTGACCAACTGTAAAGTCATTTTTCATTCCCCCAAAAGCTCCTGGATAAAAAGATGAAGCCCTCTCCTTGAGCGAAGAGGGCTTCACGATCCGTCGCACGTTCCGTCAACCTCTTCTCATCTCTCAGGAATCAAATCCTGCAGGAATTGGCACCATCCGCTAATAACTAGCGAGGTTGCCGGGTTTCATCGGGCCAGTCCCTCCACCACTCTGGATAAGAAGCAGTTTCTTATATGGTTTTCCAATCAATTATAGAGATAATTCTATAAATTGTCAACCATCTTGGAAAAATCCGCCGGCGGCGCCTGGGGGTCTTCCAACCAACAGCGCACTTGATGCGTATGGGTGACCGGAGTGACTTCCGGCATTTCTTCAAAACAGATATTCATCGCATGGGAGCAGCGATCCGCAAACGGACATCCCCGGGGAGGAAGGAACAAATCCGGAGGGGATCCGGGAACCGGCCGGAGTGCTTGTTCTTTGGACCGATCCAACCGGGGCATGGATTGAATGAGTCCCCAGGTGTAAGGATGATGCGGTTGATGGAATATTTCCCGCACGGTTCCGGTCTCCACGATCTGTCCCCCGTACATCACCGCAACCCGGTCCGCCGTTTCCGCAACAATCCCCAAATCATGCGTAATCAGCAAAATGGAGGTGCCGGTCTGTTGTTGGATGCTTTTCATCAAATCCAATATTTGCGCCTGAATGGTGACATCCAACGCCGTGGTCGGTTCATCGGCAATCAATATTTCCGGAGAACAGGACAGGGCGATGGCAATCATGACCCGCTGCCGCATCCCGCCGCTGAATTCGTGCGGATATTGCTTCATTCTTCTTTCCGGATGGGAAATCCCCACCCATTCCAAAATCTCCAAGGCTTTTTGACAGGCTTCACGATAACCGCACTGCTCATGCCAGCGAATGCCTTCCATGAGCTGATACCCGATGGTCATGGTTGGATTCAACGAGGTCATCGGATCCTGAAAAATCATTGCAATCCGGGAGCCGCGAATCTGATACCATTCTTCCTCCGGCAAATTCGTCAATTCCTTCGGCCCCAAAAAGATTTTTCCCTGTTTGATCCTTCCGGGAGGAGACGGGATCAGCCGCATGATGGATAAGGCCGTCACGCTTTTTCCGCTTCCGGATTCACCGACGATGGCCAGCGTTTCTTTTTGATTTAACGAAAAACTCACGCCCCTGACGGCCTGCACTTCCCCTCCGGGAATCCGGAAAGATACATGGAGATCCTCGACTTTCAAGATGGTTTCCAACTCAAACCCTCCTTTGTCCTTTGCTACTTCCTCATTTTCGGATCAAGGGCATCACGCAAACCGTCTCCGAAAACATTAAAAGCCAGCATGGTCAAACAAAGAAACACTGCCGGGAACAAAAGGCGCCACCATTCTCCGGACAGAATCGTGATGAGCGAGTCATCAATCATCGTCCCCCAGCTGGCAACGGGAGATTGGACCCCCAAACCGAGGAAACTCAAAAATGCTTCTGAAAAAATGGCAGAAGGAACCGTTAAGGTCAACATGATGATGATGGGGCCGAGCGCATTGGGGATCAGATGCTTAAAAAGCAGTCTCGGCGTTCTTGCCCCCAGGGTTTTGGCGGCAAGCACAAATTCCTGCTCCTTCAACTGTAAAATCTGCCCCCGCACCAGACGCGCCATATTGAGCCAGCCGGTCACCGTCAATGCAATAATGATGGTTGTCACACCCGGCGGCATCACCACCATCAATAAAATCACCGTCAACAGATGTGGCAGTCCCCATAAAACATCCACCACCCGCATCATGATTTCATCCGTGCGTCCCCCGCGATAACCGGCAATTCCTCCGTAAATCACACCGATCACCAAATCAATGAGTGCCGCGGCCAAGCCGATGGTGAGGGAGATTTTTCCTCCTTCACACACCCGCACAAACACATCCCGTCCCAAATCATCGGTTCCAAACCAGTGTTCTTTGGAAGGAGGAAGGTTCCGCCCGTGTTCCAAATCCTGTTGGTGAACATCATAAGGGGAAACGACCGGACCGATGACTGCAATCAGTGCAATCAGCAAGATGGCGGCCAGTCCGGTGATGGCCAGATAATTTTTACGGAGCCGCCCCCATACATCCTGCCAATAAGTTTGGGTGGGACGACGGATTTTTTCGATGGACGCCGGATGGCGCCGGGCAGGTTGAAACCGGGGATTCACTGATGGTTGCATGTCATTTCCCCTCCTTTTTGCCCAGTTGGATACGCGGATCAATCAGTCCGTAGGCCAAATCCACAAGAAAATTGATTCCCACCAGCAAAACGGAATAAAACAACGTAACCCCCATGATCAACGGATAATCGCGATTATGAATGCTTTCCACAAAATATTTGCCGATCCCCGGAATGGAAAAGATATTTTCAATCACAAAACTTCCCGTCAAAATGCCGACCGCAAGAGGACCAATCACGGTCACCACGGGCAAAATGGCATTTCGGATCGTGTGGCGGGAAATCACATAAACGGGTGGCAATCCCTTGGCCCGGGCCGTGCGTATATAATCTTGCGTCAACACTTCCACCATGCTGGAGCGCATCAACCTCGTAATGGTGGCAAGCGGCAAAGCCGCCAGTGCCAGTGTCGGCATGATCGTCGAGGCAAACCCTTCCCAGGTGGCCACCGGCAACAGTTCCCACTCCACGGCAAGATACTTTTGCAATAAAGGCCCCAACACAAAACTCGGGATGGAAATGCCGAGCACAGCAAGCACCATAGCAAAATAGTCTGCCGTCCGGTTCTGTTTGAGTGCGGCAACAACCCCCAGCAACAAACCGGCAATGATTGCGCAAACCAATGCCTGGATTCCCAATTGGAAGGATACCGGAAACCCTTCTTGGATCATGTCATTGACTGAACGGGTTTCAAATTTGATGGAAGGGCCCAAATCCAATTGCAATAATCGCTTCATATAGTTCAAATATTGAACCGGAATGGGGTCATCCAACTGGTAATGGGCGCGCAAATTGGCCAATACCTGCTCCGGCAGTTTCTTTTCATCCGAAAACGGATCTCCGGGAATTGCTTTCATCATAAAAAAGGTAACCGTTGCAATCACCCATAGCGTAATGATCATCTGGATGAAGCGCTGAAGGATGTATTTCAGCAATCCTCTCCCCCCCCCAACCTGCATAAAACTGAAACATTTTCATCTCTTTTTCAATTGCTATTTTTCGGAAAACAAAGTCAATTTCCGGTCACAGCGCAAACCCATCCTCTTCCGCTGTGTTCTTATTTCATGATGAAGAAAAAACTGCATATTAAATATTATTCTATAAAAAACAGAGTAACCCTTTGCACGGGTCATCCGTTCATGAAAAAAGAGAGCCGATCAAGATCAACTCTCTTTGGCCACTCCCTGCAGAACGGGTTCTTTCCCTTCGGTTTGATCCAACCCGAAAGCCGTATGAAGCCGGCGCACGGCTTTTAATGCCACTTCCCTGTCCACCACACAAGAAATTTTGATTTCAGATGTCGAAACCATTTTCACCCGGATTCCGGCTTCACTCAGCGTGGCAAACATTTTCGCGGCCACCCCCGGCTTCGTCATCATGCCCATCCCCACTGCAGACACCTTGGCAAGACCGGACTCGGAAATCAACTGGGCATAACCCAGGGAATCTTTTGCCGATTCTAATAATTCAATCGTTGCATCCTTTTCAGATTCTTGCACACTGAAAGCCACATCGATCTCCTTATGGTCATGTTCACTTTGCACAATAATATCTACATTGATATTCGCTTCACCGATGAGTCCGAATAATTGCGACAACATATTTTCGCGGTTGGGCAGGCCCAGCACTTTGATTCTTGCTACATCGAGATCATGAGCGATGCCCCGTACGTTTAATTCGTTTTCCACGGTTTTCTCCCCTTTCACCCATGTTCCGGGTTCATCCACAAAGCTGGAACGGACCACCAACCGGACTTGATGATGGAGCGCCGTTTCCACCGAACGCGGATGAAGAACGCCGGCTCCCAAGTGTGCCAGTTCGAGCATTTCTTCATAAGTGATTTCATCCATTTTCCGGGCGGCGGGCACCACCCGCGGGTCAGCTGTAAATACCCCGGTGACATCCGTGTAAATTTCGCAACAATCCGCCCCCAGGGCTGCCGCCAAAACAACCGCCGTTGTATCGGAACCGCCGCGTCCCAAAGTGGTGATCTCATGATCTGGGGAAATCCCCTGAAATCCTGCGACCACAACGACTTCACCCTGTTTCAGGCATTCAAGAACGGCTTCGGTGCGGACTTCTGTCACCCTCGCTTTACCATGCGCATCATCCGTTTGGATTCCAGCTTGCCACCCCGTCATGGATCTTGCTTTCAATCCCCGTTCTTTAAGCGCCATCGTCAACAAAGCGATGCTGACTTGTTCTCCTGTGGCCAAGAGCATATCCATTTCTCTCGGTTCCGGATGTGCACTAATCTCATTGGCCAGATGAACAAGCTCATCTGTGGATTTTCCCATCGCAGACACCACGATGACACACTGATGTCCCTGCCTTGCGGTTTCAGCAATCCGGTCAGCCACTTTATGGATTCTTCCCACATCGCCCACCGAAGTACCGCCAAACTTTTGCACAACGATCCCCATGGTTCCTCTCCTCTTTCCTCAGCTGGACTAAACTCGCTCAGAAAAAACAGAAGGCCACAGCAGAGATAGCTTGCTGTCGCCTTGGTTTCCAACGCTCCAGCCCGCATATTCCCTGCGGATTAGCTCTCCACAAAAGCCGTGGCTTCTGTGACAGTGTTGCCCCTGTTCGAGCACAACACCAGCTTGTGTTCAATCGGGATCTCCCACAAGCTTCGGCGGCATTTTCCTTTCCTTGTCCATCCTTGTGTCCCGACACTCCGGACAAGTACTCATAAAAGCCGCGCCTCTAGTCCACATGATCAGCGAGCAATATTTATTCATTGTCCTGATTTTTTACGATCTTACCATAACCGGGTTCCGGATTCAATCCATTCAAACACTTTTTTCTTTAAATCAAAGAAAAATCTTCACGGGAAACGGCTGACCAAAATGCATCACTGGTACAAGCCCGCTTGAAAGATTATAATAAACAACATAAAGGAGTGAAAGTTCATGGCAAACATCGGATTACCCGGACTGATCATTATTCTGGTTGTTGCCTTGTTAATGTTCGGGCCCAAAAAGCTGCCCGAGCTGGGAAGGGCCACCGGACAAACGTTGAAATCTTTCCGCGATGCCTTAAACGGCAAGGAAAAAGAAGAAGAAAAAAATCCTCAAAAGGATTAATCGTTCATTCCTTCTGCTGACTGGAAACCGGTGCCTTGTCAGCAGTTTTTATTTTGGAGGCACGACGGGCTTCTTTCTTTAATTGCTTTGCTTTCCGCTTTTCCTCCAATCCGATGAAGTATTCATGATCATCGCGAAGAATCCGTGCCACATGAAGCCCGCTTAAAGCCGAGGCAGAAACTCCTCCGTGGCCCGGATACGTCGTGGATCCCGTGTAATACAGGCATTGCACTTTTTTATCTTTCATGGGCGGACGGATCAAAGACCGGAAACCGTGAAAAGCCCGGCCGTTTAAGGCTCCGCCCTTGGCACCGGTTAATTCCTCCAGCTCAGCCGGCCCCATGATTTGCTCCGTTTCGATGTGATCTTTCAAATCTTTCAATCCCCATACTTTATCCAGCAAAAACAACAATCGTTCCCGGTAGGTTTCCATATTCTCCCGGCTTCCTGAGGGCACCGGCACCATCACCGTGAGATTGCCGGCTCCTTCCGGTGCGCGGTCCGGTTCGGACACACTGGAATTTCCGACATAGATAAGAGGAGACTCCGGCCATCTTTGTTGTTCAAAAATATCGATATACTGCCGGCCGACATCATCCGGATAAAAATAGTTGTGGTGCAACAATTGCGGATAGCTTTGCTTTACCCCGAGCAACCACAAAATCCCGGAACTGCTCATCCGCTCCGGTTTGTCTTCTTTCCTTCCCAGGAAGTATTTTTTCGTTACTTGCACGTCCACATTGCTGATGACAAAATCCGCTTCCCATTTTTCTCCGCCCGCCTTGACCCCTGACGCTTGTCCTTCTTTGACCAGGATCTCTTCCACCTCGCAAGAGGTATGTATCATCACCCCCACCTTTTCGGCCAACCGGACCAACGCTTCCACCAAACGCCGGTTCCCGCCTTCGACATAGCTTAACCCGTGCACCATCTCCAGATAACTTAAGATCGCCAACGCTGCAGGCGCCTGATAAGGAGAAGAACCCACGTACAGTGCATACCGGTTCATCATGGCGATCAGCCGGTGGTCCTTGAAGTAGCGGCGGTGAAAAGCATCCAGCGATTCAAACGGGCGGGCTTTCAAACCACGCCAAATCGCTTTGTTCCGGAAAAAATCGGTCCAACTGCGGTTGGGTTTTCGTATCACATAATCTTCAATCACTTCATACATCTGCTGCACTTCGGACAAATAATCAAAAAAACGGTTTTGCTCTTCCTGGGAAAAAGCTGTCAATTGTTCCATCATATAATCCGGATCGGCCGACAAATCAATGACCGTTTTATTATAAAAAAAATGGCGGCTGTTGACCGGAAGCGGAATAAAACGCAAGTCGGGATCCATTTCCTCTCCTGCTTCCCGGTAAACTTCCCCGATCACTTCCGGCATCATGACCGGCACGAATTCCCCATCAAAAAAGTAAGAATTCAGCTGAAAAGAACGACATCGCCCTCCCAACTCTTTTTGCTTTTCCAGCAAGGTGATTTCATAGCCATATGCCGCCAGCCGGATCGCGGCCACCAGTCCGGCAATCCCGCCTCCAATGACAATTCCCTTTTTCATGGAGTGTGTCACCCTTTCTTTATTTTCTGTATCCATTGTTCAATTTGCTTTTTCCAATCTTCTACCGGCGGCCACGGATGGTCCCCGGCCATGATTCCTGCCAGTACACACTCAAAATCGCCAAGATTTTCGGAAATGACCTGTTCCTTGACCATATCCAGATGATAGGTGAGTTCCTTGCTGCAGGCGGCAATCCATGCCCGGCGGTTTCCCTGTTCAAAAGTGGAAGGCACAATCGGTGCAGACAATTGGATGCAAGCTTCCGGAGAGGGTCCGGTCATGGAATAATAAAACGCAACCGGCACCACTTGCACATGTTTCACCTTTTCAAGCAATGAGCCCAGTCCCGGCAAAAAACGAAGCGGGCGAAAATCCGGATGTTTCACTTCTCCCTGCCCGAAAACCCAAAGCGAGCCAAATCTTCCATCCAGGATCTCTGCACCGTGTTCCAAAGCTTCTTGAATTTGTTGATAGGAATCCCCGTCAAAAGAGAGCACCTCTTCCTTCCCCAGCCATCCATACGTGTCGGTTTCCTGTTCATTGAGCAAAAAATAAGCATCTTGCCGCAAGTAATTCCGGCTGATCCACATGGCCAGGTAAAGATCCCACCAGCTTGCATGATTGGCCATATATAATGTAGGAATCGAAACGTTGATTTGTTCGCTGCATCGGACATACACACGGGCAAAGTGTTTTTTTAATTTCCTTGTCAAATAAACCTGCCAAACCCAATCGGCCACGAGGTTTTGTTCCCCGGATTTTTCCCTCATACGCATTTCTCCTTTCCCCGATTTTCTTCTGAAACAAACATAAGGATCTGTATCGAAAATGACGCCCTGTATACTTTCTTCGTAAACTCTTGTTCTTTTCGGTCGGGAAGACTTCCTGCCAAGCACCAGACCAATCAAGGATTATAACCGATTCACCCCAAAAAGAAAAAAGACCCCTGCAGGCCTTTTTCATCTTTTTCCTTTTTATTTCATCAGATTAGACAATCGTTTCAGATGTGATTCAATTTGATCCAATTGTTGATCCATGTTCAAAAAGGATTCTTTGATTTCCTTCCGCAACTCATGCAGCTGTCTGGCAAGCAAAGCAATATTGGTCTCCACATATTCCATATTGTATTCCCGGCTTTCCGGGTTGGAGGTGCGCGAAACATCAGGGGATGAAGACGGGTGTTTCCGCTTTTGCAAACTTTTCAAATAATGCAATGCTTCTTTTCCCGTGGAAATGTTTCTCCGGAATAAGTCTTCAGCCAGGTTGAGCACATCGGCACGGATGATCTTATAGTTATTTTCCAACATGCAAAATTCGAGTAAAACGTTGATGACCCCGTTGGAAAAAGAATACCTTTCTTTTAATTCATAAATCAACTGCACCATTTGTTTCGAAACAGCTTGTCCCCTTGAATATTGACGAAGAAAATAAACAGGATCCATGGCTTCAATTTTCTCATGAATGTCACGCACCAAGAAGTCCCCCTTACATCATCAAATGATCGATTGGTAAAAAAGATCCTCACCCTCCCGACGGCGAGGATCTTATTGGTTTAACTCCTTCAGAATGGTCCGGGCCAGCTGATCGCCAATACCCGCCTTCCGAAACTCTTCAATGGAAGCTTTTTTCATGTTTTCAATGGATCCAAAATGTTGATAAAGCAGTTGCTTTCGTTTCGGCCCGACTCCCTGGATTTTATCCAATTCGGATTGGAACATGCTTTTGCCGCGAACCTGCCGGTGAAACGTGATGGCAAAGCGGTGTACTTCTTCCTGAATGCGCTGGATCAGGAAAAAAGTGTCGCTTCCCCGCTCCAGCTTCACTTCCTCCACCGGATCCCCGGCCATCAGTTTGGCTGTTTGGTGTTTGTCATCTTTCACCATGCCGCCGACCGGGATAAACAATCCCAATTCGTTTTCCAACACATCCACGGCCGCATGGATTTGCGCTTTTCCGCCGTCCACCAAGACCAAATCCGGCAACGGACGGTTTTCTTTCAAAACGCGCGTATAACGGCGCCGGATCACTTCCCGCATGGTTTCCACGTCATTGGGGCCGGAAACGGTCCGGATCCGGTATTTGCGGTATTCTTTTTTGGCCGGTTTTCCATCGATAAAACATACCATCGCCGACACCGGATCGGTCCCTTGGATATTGGAGTTGTCAAATGCTTCAATCCGGCGGGGCAACCCGATGCCAAGCGCCCGGCTCAAACCTTCCAACGCATTCCACGTTTTTTGCTCGTCCCGCTCCAACAATTGGAAACGTTCTTTCAAGGCAATCTCCGCATTTTCGGTGGCCATGTTCACCAGATTCTTTTTGTTGCCGCGCCGGGGAACATGAATGTGAACTTCCGGAAGCATTTTTGTGAGAATATCCGGATCCACTCCTCGGGGCAAATGAATTTCTTTCGGGAGTGTAGGCATTTCGTGATAAAACTGGGCGACAAAAGAAACAAAATCTTCTTCTGCCTCGTGGTAGTGCGGAAACACCGATACTTCCCGTTCAATCAATTTTCCCTGGCGCACAAAAAACACCTGGACACACATCCAGCCCTTTTCCGCCGCATAGCCGAAGATGTCCAAATTCTGTTGAGCGGGAAGGACAATGTTTTGTTTTTCAATGGTTGAGTCAATATCCAAGAGCAGGTCCCGGTACTCTTTGGCTTGTTCGAACTCCAAGTTTTCCGCTGCTTCTTCCATTTTTCTTTGCAATTCTTTTTTCAGTTCCGTAACTCCCCCGTTTAAAAAGCGGACGATTTCCTTCGTTATTTTCTCGTAATCGTCCGGATCCACATCCATTTCACAAGGAGCCAGACATTGTCCCATATGGTAATACAGGCATACCCGTTTGGGGATGGTTTTGCACTTGCGCAGCGGAAACAAGCGGTCCAATAACTTTTTGGTGTGTTGAGCCGCTCCGGCATGGGGATAAGGTCCGAAGTATTTGGAACCATCCTTTTTTAAGTTCCGGGTCACTTCCAGGCGGGGATGTTTTTCTTTGGTCAGCCGGATGTAAGGGTACGATTTGTCATCTTTTAACATCACGTTATATTTCGGGCGGTGTTTTTTGATCAAATTCAACTCCAGAATCAAAGCCTCCACGTGATTGGACGTGACAATGTACTCAAAATCGGCGATATCCATCACCAAGCGTTGGGTTTTTCCGTCATGGCTCCCCGTAAAATAAGAACGAACCCGGTTTCGCAAATTTTTCGCCTTGCCGACGTAAATCACTTCCTGGTCTTGATTTAACATCAAGTAACAACCGGGTTTTTCCGGCAACAGAGACAGTTTGTCTTTTATCTCCAAACAAGTCCCCCCTCCTGGATTTAATTTCATTTATATCCATAAACATTTTTCTGTTTGCCAAGTTAACTATTTATAGTTTAGCATATTACCATTCGCTCCTCACGAAAAAAGATTGCGCATCTTCCGCACAGATCATTCATAAAATTCGAAATAAAACTTGAAAAAATACACAACATATTTTAGTATAAAGATCTGTACTGTCTCAATAAATACATAAATTTATGTAGGTGATTTGATATGTTTTTAAAAGACCAAGTCCAAAAAAACCTTTATCTGTCTTATCTGATTGTCTCCTTGCTCTTAGCGGTCTTTACATTTTTTATCAATGTGAATATCGATCCGGTAACCAAAGAACCAACAGCCTGGGCCTTTGTATTTATCATCATTTTAATCATATTAACTCCTGCCCTTAGCGGGGGAATTATGTCGGTGACCATTTCCGCTCACTATAAAAGTGAAGCTTCCGTTCAAGTTTTGCTTCAGGAAATGTTGCCGAATTACTGGAAAATTTTAAGACTCGGTTTATGTATTTATTTATTGTCCATTCCGGCTGTGCTGGTTACTTTTTTAGCGGTTTTTCTCTTTTTATTTTTTCCTCCGTTGGCAGTTTTGGCAGCCATATTGCTTTCAATTGGCTTGATTGCTTTGTTGTCTTATTTGTCTGTTCAATCTTCGGTTCTGGTTTTAAAAGACGGAATGAAGAGCTGGCAATCGATTAAACATGCCTTTGTTATGCTGAAAAAAGCTTTCACAAAAATTTTTCTTTCTCTTCTGACTGCATTTGGGTCCTACCTTGCTCTTTCAATTATTTTCTGGTTGGCGGGATCTTTGCTCATCATCGCCATTTACATGGTGTTTGGATTTTCGGACTCACATCCTGTTATCTTATGGATTGCAAGTTTGGTAGCACAACTTACAATCACCTTCCCGTCACTGTTTGCTTTATCCGTTTATGTCAAAAGATACAAAGACAAAATTGAACCGGAATTCAATCCGGCTGATTGAGAGGCCGTTTAAGATCATAAAAACAAAAGGCGATGCCAACCGGCATCGCCTGATGAACATCCATCAAACATATTCTTTCAACCAGGCTACCAATTGTTCTTTCGGTTGAGCCCCGACCATTTTGGAAACCATTTCCCCGTCTTTGAACACCATCAAAGTCGGCACACTCATGACTCCAAACTTCCCGGCCGTTTCAGGGCTGTTGTCCACATTCACTTTGGCAATTTTCAATTGGTCGCCCATTTCTTCATCCACTTTTTCCAATTCGGGTGCCAACATGCGGCACGGACCGCACCACGGAGCCCAAAAGTCAACCAAAACGGTCCCGGCTTCTTTGCTTTGTACTTCTTTATCAAAATTTTCATCGGTAATTTCCACGATTGCCATAAGTTACTGCCTCCTTATTTTGCTTGCGCATCATGATCCAAACCAAAAATATCTTTGGCTTTCACAGTGTAGTATACCACTTTAGAAAAAAAAGTACCAAGTCATTTTGTAAGTAAACCAAAAAAGAAGAGCACCACCCGTGTGCTCTTCTTTTTAAAACCAATCTTTTCTTATTGTTGTTCACCCAACAACTTTTTAAACTCTTCCGTCAGCATCGGAACCACTTCAAACAAGTCGCCGACGATGCCGTAATCCGCCACTTGGAAAATCGGAGCTTCCGGGTCTTTGTTGATTGCAACGATGACTTTGGAGTTGGACATCCCTGCCAGGTGCTGGATCGCTCCTGAAATTCCGCAGGCAATGTACAAATCGGGGGTCACCACTTTACCGGTTTGGCCGATTTGCAACGCATAGTCACAATATCCGGAATCGCAAGCCCCCCGGGAAGCGCCGACGGCTCCTCCCAATACATCCGCCAGCTCGTACAAGGGTTTGAATCCTTCCTCGCTTTTCACCCCGCGACCGCCGGAGACGACCACGCGTGCTTCGGTCAAATCCACGCCATCCGAAGCTTTTTTAACCACATTTTTAACAATGGTCCGCAATAAATCTTTATCCAGATCCACGCTGAGCGCCTCAACATCCGGCGTGCGGCTGGTATCCGGCTCTTCCTGAGGAATATTGTTGGGACGGAATGTTGCAAAGATCACGCCGTCTTTCACCACTTTTTTCACAAACGCTTTCCCAGCGTAGATGGGGCGGGTGAAGACAATGTTTCCATCTTCCACCTCAATATTGGTGCAATCGCTGATCAACCCGTAACCCAAACGGGCCGCAATCCGCGGGCACAAATCTTTTCCCACCGCCGTGTGGCCGGTAAAAATCACATCCGGGTTGACATGCTCAATCACTTTTTTAAAGGCTTGGAAATATGCATCTGTAGTATATTGATCCAATTCGCCGTTTTCCACAACGATCACTTTATCGGCGCCATGATGAGCCAGCGGTTCGGCCAAATCTTTGGCAAAACTTCCGAATACCGTGGCGGTTACCGTCCCGCCTTCTGCCACCTGTTTTGCCGCTGCCAGCGATTCAAATGTCACATTTCTGAGTTTCCCCTCACGCACGTCTGCAAGAACCAATACATGTTTGCTCATGATTCGCTCCTCCTCGCTGTTAAATCACCTTTGCTTCAGAGTGCAACAATTGAACCAATTCTTTTACCTGATCTTCCAACTCGCCTTCCAAAATTTTTCCTGCTTGTTTTTTGGGCGGCAGGAATACTTCCGTCGTTTCGGTTTTGGCCTGAATTTCTTCTTCTTCCAGGTCCAAATCATCCAAATCCAAACGGGAAAGCGGTTTCTTTTTGGCTTTCATGATTCCGGGAAGCGAAGGATAACGAGGATCATTCAATCCTTGCTGTGCCGTCACCAAAATCGGGAGGGTTGATTCGATGTATTCAACATCCCCTTCCACGTCTTTTTCCACTGAAACTTTTTCGCCCTCAATTTCCAATTTGGTAATGGTGGAAATATGGGGAATCCCGAGCAATTCAGCCAGTCTGGGCCCCACTTGGGCAGACCCGTCATCCACAGCCATGTATCCACACAAAATAAGGTCATATTCCAGGTCTTCTTCTTCGATCGTCGCAGCCAGGATTTGAGCAACGGAATGTTCATCCAGTTCTACATCCAGATCTTCGGTATCGACAATGACTCCTTTGTCCGCCCCCATGGCCATGGCGGTGCGAAGTGCTTGTTCAGCCCGTTCCGGACCAATGGTGATGACCGTCACTTCCCCGCCGTGTTCTTCTTTCAGGCGGACGGCTTCTTCCACCGCATATTCATCATAAGGGTTGATCACAAACTCGACGCCATCCTCACTGATCTGACCATTTTCAATCGTGATTTTTTCTTCGGTGTCAAACGTCTGCTTGAGACAAACGAGAATGTTCATCTTCCACTCCCCCTTGTTGTCGGCTGTTTTTTATTTCTTCATCCCATGAATGAATAAACGGTGAATCTCGTTGATCTGGTCCAACAGGCTGTATTTAAAACCATTCATAATCCAAGATGTCACCGTTTCATCCAAGGTTCCAAACACCATTCTGCGGGCAATCCGCACATCCAGATCTTCGTGAAACACACCTGTCTTTTTACCGTTTAAAATGACATTGTCAATGATATCCAAGTACCTTTTTAAAATATTGTTGATTCCTTTTCGCACTTCCGGATTGGACTGCCTCAGTTCGATTTGGGTAACCAGTGCCAATTTGCGGTCTTTTTCCAAGTTTTCGAAATGGAGTTTGATCAAATGGTACAGTTGCTCTTCAGGGGATGTGATTTGGCTCAATTCTTTTTCGGCCTGGCTGATAAAAGAACCCATTTTTTCATCAAACAGTGAAACCAAGACATCATCCTTGTTTTCAAAATAAAGATAGATGGTACCGTCAGCCACCTTGGCTTCACGGGCAATTTTAGATATCTGGGCATTATGATAACCATATTCGGCAATCACTCTTACTGCAGCATCAATGATTGCTTCATATTTTTCCCCGGTTCTTTTTGCCATCTTTCCATATCCTCTCCGGCTTTTATGAATGACTATTCATTCAATTTTTAGTTTAGGATAACCGCTTTCAATTGTCAATTGATTTGAACAGATTTTATTATATCAAATTAATCCTATTATAGAAATTTTCAAGATAAATTTATGCATTTTTCTTGGTTAATTGGGAAGACCGTTCTTTTTCTTCATCCATCAACACCCGCCGCAACACTTTTCCGATGGAGCTTTTGGGCAATTCCTTGCGGAACTCATACAAGCGGGGGACTTTAAATTTGGCCAGCCGTTCGCGGCAGAACCGGTCCAATTCCTTTTCGGTCACCGAATACCCTTCTTTTAAAACGATGAATGCTTTCACCGTCTCGCCCCGGTAATCATCTTTCACGCCGATGACCGCTGCTTCTTTGACCGCTTCATGTTCGTACAGGATATCTTCGACTTCCCGGGGATAAATGTTAAACCCGCCTGCAATGATGACATCTTTCTTCCGGTCAAGAATATAGAAATAACCGTCTTCATCCATTTTGGCAATATCCCCTGTACACATCCATCCGTCTTTCAACACTTTCTCCGTTTCATCCGGACGGTTCCAATACCCTTTCATCACTTGCGGACCTTTGACTTGCAATTCCCCCTCATGTCCGGGAGGAAGCACTTCTCCTGTTTCAATGTCAACAATTCTCGCATCGGTATCCGGCCAAGGCAAACCGATGGTTCCGCTTTTTTTGCGGTCCCACAACAAATTGGCATGGGTTACCGGGGAAGTTTCCGTCATTCCGTATCCTTCCACCAACAAGCCACCGGACAACTCTTCAAACTTTTCCTGAACCTCCAGCGGAAGCGGTGCCGAACCGCTCAAGCAAGCATCCACCGAGGACAAATCGTATTGACTGATCTTGGGATGATTGATCAGCCCCACATACATCGTGGGAGCCCCGGGGAAAAAGGTGGGTTTGTGTTCTTGAATCTTTTTCAACACGAGATCCGTGTCAAACTTAGGAATCAAAATGATTTTTGCTGCCATTTTCATTCCCAGGTTCATCACGGTGGTCATGCCATACACATGAAAAAACGGCAAAGCCCCGACAAAGGATTGCGGCTCGGTTCGTTTGGTCTTATACAACCACGCTTCGGCCTGGCAACAGTTTGCCACCAGATTGCGATGGGTCAACATCGCCCCTTTCGCAAACCCTGTCGTCCCTCCGGTATATTGGAGCAACGCAATGTCATCCACTGACTCAAAAACCGGCTCCATCGGCTCGGGATCCGACTTTTTCAAAAGAGAAACAAAAGAATACGTGTCCCCGCCATAGTTAACGCTTACACTTTCGCCCGCAAGTTTGGATTTAAGCTGAAACAGCCAGTTTTTCGGAACAGGCAGATAATCGCACAACCGGGTTACGATCACCCGTTTCAGTTTTGTTTCCGGTTTTACTTCCTGCACCCTCGGCCACACCAAATCCAGGCAGACAATCGTTGTGGCCCCGGAGTCAGCCAATTGGTGCTTCAGTTCTGTTTTCATATATAACGGATTAATTTGAACCACAATTCCGCCGACCATCAAGACCGCATAATAAGCAATGATTCCCTGAGGCGTGTTTGGGAGCATGATGCCCACACATTCCCCTTTTTGCACTCCCAATTCTTTCAAAGCGGCGGCAAACCGATAAACTTCATCCAACAACTCCCGAAACGTCATACTTTTCCCCATAAAATCAAAGGCATCCCGCTCTGGATAATCTTTTGCGGCATCAAGCAGAAACTGTGTTAACGGAACTTCAGGATAGTCCAAAGTTGCTGGAACTTCCGGAGGATAATGACGAAGCCATATTTTTTCTTTTTCAGCCATCTGAACTCCTCCTTTTTCGACTGAATAGTCATTCATAATTTTATATATTTTTATAATAAAAAATAATTAACTAAAAGTTATTTTATCTAATTTCACGTTATTTTTAAAGATTAGTTTTTTGGAAATATTCGATATCTGTGTGTTTTTTTGCCATAAAAAAGGCAAGGCGTCCCCCTGCCTTGCAAAATTTCTTTGTGTTTGAGCCAAAACCCCCGTCATGTTTCCGTCTTTGCCTGCCGATCCGGATCTTGCGGAGCAATGCCGCTGGGTCTTTTCGTTTTGTTGGGCATGGGTGTCCGGATCAAAATATCCAGCATGGCCTTTCCGTTAAACGGAATCAACGGCCATAAATAAGGGGTTACCAATACTTCAATCCGTGCCAGCCAGACAATCCAGGCGATGCAGGCAATGATAAATCCGGCCCATCCAAAGAGTGCCGCTGCGACCAACAATCCGAAGCGGACCATTTTGTTTGCCATCCCCATCTCATAACTGGGGGACGCAAACGTTCCGATCACTGCCAATGAAACATACAGAACCACTTCCGGAATGAACCATCCGATTTTGATCCCGATCTCTCCCAATAAAACGCCGGCTATCAATCCCATCGCTGTCGCCAGCGGAGAAGGGGTGTGGATGGAAGCCATCCGCAAAATTTCCACCCCGGTCTCCGCAATGAGAATTTGAACAAAAAGCGGAATGTCCGCGGTGTTTTGCACGGCAAGAAATTGAAGAAAAGAAGGAAGGGATTCGGGACGCGTGGAAAGCAAATACCAAAGCGGCAACAAAAAAATCGAAACACCCATCGCCAGAAACCGGATCAAGCGTAAAAATGCACCGACCACCGGTTGTTGCCGGTACTCCTCTGCATGCTGCAGATGATGAAAAAATGTGGATGGGGTGATCATCACACTGGGAGACGTATCCACATAAATCAGCACATGCCCTTCCATCAGGTGAACCGCCGCCACATCGGGGCGCTCCGTAAAGCGCACCATCGGATAAGGATTCCAATAACGTTTAAACAAATGCTCTTCCAATGTTTTTTCCGCCATGTGCAAACTGTCTGTATCAATCTTTTGAATCGCCTCCCGCAACTCATTCACCACGCGGGGATCCGCCAAATCTTCCACATACGAAAGGCAGACATCGGTTTTTGACCGTCGCCCGACTTGCATGTGTTCCATCCGCAATCCGGGATCCCGCACATGCCGGCGTGTCAAAGCCGTGTTAAAAATCAGCGTTTCGACAAACCCGTCTCTGGCGCCCCTGACCACTCTCTCAATATCCGGCTCCTCGGGACCGCGTGCCGGATAAGTCCGGGCATCAATGATGACGGCTGACGATTCGCCTTCAATCAACATGGCGGTGGCACCGGACAACACCGAAGTGACGATTTGCTTCACCTGATCGGTCAATTCCGCTTCCACATAGGCGATTTCCCTCTTCAACAGCCGTTGCAAAGCATCGGTCTTCAAATCTTCCGCCCTCAAATCGGCGAGGCGGTCCATGATGTAATTCATGATTTCATCCTTCACAAAACCGTCCACAAAATAGAAGGCGCATGCTTTTTTTCCATAAGTCATCGGACGGCAAATCATATCAAAACTTTGACCGACTCCCAAAATCTCATTCAACATTTCGGTGTTTCGTTCCAAATCCTTATGAAGCGATGCATGCTCCCACCACTGGGTTTTGAGCTCACTCATCCGAAATCCACCTTTTCGATTGTCTGCATCCAGTCTCCATTATTGCCCGGCTCCGAAAGAGTTAGACCCCGGCGGAATCCAAAGATTTTTTAACCCGGATGACTGGATTCCCGGATCTAAAAATCAACCGATACGGAGCGTTTGAGCTGCACGATGATCCGTCCCGCATCCGATTAAGCGAAGCTCATTCAGCTTATCAGTGGATCTCCGAAGGGGAAGTCCAACATTACCTCCTGAGCGAGGAAACCAAGGATTCCATCTTGCGGGGCTTTCATCTGTCCGGGTGACAAGCGGTCTTTCCGGCACATCACGGATGAAGCCCGGATTCGTTACAACATCGTTTATTTCATTAAAGTTCCATGATTTTTAAATGAGTGCCATCCCGCAAAAACCGCATGAACTCCTCCATCGAATAAAAAAGCCATTGATTAAACCTTAAAAATTTATACCCCTGCGAAGAAAATATATAGACAAATATGATATTTCAAAATATGATAGAGGCAAGAGGTGATCTTTTTGAACGAACTTGATTTAAAAGTTTTGGGAGAAGCTTTGCGAAAAGTCCGCAAAAAGCGGGGACTCAGACTGGTGGATTTGGAGGATGATCAAATTTCATTCGCCACCATCTCCAGCATTGAGCGCGGCGTTCCCACCGTCAAACCGCAGAACCGGCTTTATTATTGCCAAAAACTCGGATTTGACGTTTCCCAACTTCCCTCCCTGATTCGTCAGGAAAACGGCGAGCGCAATAAAACGGAAAACTTGCTCTTTTTAATTGAAACCTGTATACGTTTGGATTGCGATGCAGCTTTGGAACAGCTCCGCAAATTGCAATCCCAAGGAAAAGAATATTATTTAGACAAGATTTATTATTTAAAAGGCTTGTGCTATGTGAAGAAAAATAAACTAAAAAAAGCGGAACATTTTTTTCTCCAATCCATCCATGCCATCGAAAAGAAAAATCACGCCTCCGACCCCCATATCAAATCGGCTTGCCTGTATGAACTGGGGCAAATATATTACCTCCGGGATCATTTATATAAAGCGCTGGATTATAACGAACAAGGGCTGAACGCCTTTCAACCGGGAGAAAACCCTTCCGATCTTTATGATTATTTAATGATTGCCAAAGCCACATATCTGGAAAAACTGTACCGGACTGATGAAGCTTTGCAAATATTGAATGAATTATGGGAAAGAATCGGACAAATCAACAGCCTGAAAGTCAAACTATATATGTATGAATTAAAAGCTGCTTTGTTAAATAAAAAGAAAAAATATGATGAAGCCTTAAAATACGCCCGGGAAGGACTACATATCGCGCGTACAAACGGCGCACACGAACAGGCGGTCGAATTGTTGACTGTTTGGGGAAACATCCTGCAAAACGCCAATGACTATCAGACTGCCGAAAATTGTTATCAACTGGCTCTCCGCTTGGAAAACAAGCTGAAAGACAAAAAAGTTTTACTCGTGTCAACCCTGACCCGGCTCGGGAAATTATACAGCAAGATGAACAAAAGCCGCGAAGCATACCTCAGCTTGTCAACGGCTGTGGAACGCGGAAAAAAATATAATGACTCCCATCGCTACTGTGAATCGTTAATGGCTTTGGGCGATTATTACATTGAAAACGGACAATATCCGAAAGCCGTCGATCCTTACGAAGAAGCCTTGCACATCGCCAGTTCCTGCAACTTTACCCGGCTCATGGAAAAGGCCTTGCTCAATTTATCCGAATGCTGGAATAAATTAGGAGAAAAAGAAAAATACATAAAAATGCTGGGTGAATTGCAACAACTCCGGTTACGGGATCTGGAAGTCATGGAAGTGTAAATGCAATTTCCTTCACTGCGGCATCCCCCCTTTGGAAGAATGAGTTTCCTTTACCGGGGGATGCTATTTTCATCACCGGATTTTTCATCTGTGGTATAATAGTGCCTGATTTTTTGGATGGAGCTTAACTTTAAGGAGGAAATACTGTGCAATCTCTTCCGCAAGACTTCTTGGAACTGATGAAATCCCTGTTGGACGATGAATATCCGGCATTCCTCAAAACTTATGAATCAGCTCCGGTTCGCAGTTTACGTGTCAACACGTTGAAAACCGGACACCTCTCCTTCCCGGAAAAAGTTCCTTTCCGGCTGGAACCGGTTCCATGGTGCCCGCCGGCTTTTTATTATGACCACGAACGGGACCGTCCGGGGAAACACGTTTACCATGCAGCCGGTTTATACTACATTCAAGATGCCAGCGCGATGGCTCCGGCAGAAGCCCTTTCCGCCAAGCCGGGAGAAAAAATTTTGGATTTGTGCGCCGCTCCGGGAGGAAAAACCACACAGCTGGCCTCCCAGATGCAAGGAGAAGGGGTCCTGGTTGCCAATGAAATTGACGGCAAACGGATCAAAGCCTTGGTGGAAAACCTGGAACGCTGCGGAGTTACCAATGCCGTCATTCTGAATGAAACCCCCGCCCATCTGGCAGCCCGTTTCCCCCAATATTTCGACGGCATTTTGATTGATGCCCCTTGTTCTGGAGAAGGCATGTTCCGGAAAGACCCTGAAACCGCCACCCGCTGGAGCCTGAAAGCGGTTGAGAAATGCGCGGAATTACAATATGAAATTCTCACTGCCGCTGCCCCGATGTTGCGTCCGGGCGGCCGGTTGGTCTATTCGACATGTACGTTCAACCCGACGGAGAATGAGCAAGTCATCGCATCCTTTTTAGAAAATCATCCAGGTTTTGAGATCAAATCGATCCAAGCGGCTCCCCACTATCAACCGGCACGTCCCGATTGGGCAGGCAACCGGGTGCCCGCATTAAATCAAGCATGCCGCCTTTGGCCTCATCACTTGAAAGGAGAAGGCCACTTTGTCGTGCTTTTGGAAAAAAAAGAAGATCAGGAAAGCAGAAAAGCCCGGCCCGGCAAATACCCGCCCGTTCCACAACCGGCGGCAAAAGTGTGGAAATCCTTCATTCAGGAAACTTACAACCAAACGGATCTTTCAGAAGGGACTTTCACCATGTACGGCGATCATCTTTATCAAGTACACCCGGATCTCCCTTCATTAAAAGGTTTGCGGGTGGAAAGGCCCGGCAGATACCTGGGGCAGGCCAAACGCAGCCATTTTGTGCCTTCCCACGCCTTGGCACTCTCCAGCCTTCCGGAACAGGTGAAACAAACCTGTGATTTTCAAGCGGATGATCCCGATCTTCTTCTGTATTTGCAGGGAGAAGCCTTGCCGAGCGATCTGGCCAAAGGCTGGACGCTGGTCACGGTGGACGGATATCCGCTGGGCTGGGGAAAAGTTTCCGGCCGTTTATTGAAAAACCATTATCCCAAATGGTTACGCTGGGATCGCACATTGAAATAAAAAAAAGACGGGAGATATCCCCCGTCTTTTTTTATTTTTAATCATAAATCCCCTTTTGTCTCACATAGGTTACGGTAGATGAATCATTTTAAAGAGACAGAACCCAGGGAGGGGTTGCCCCGGTGGAAAAAAAGCCGTCCGATACCTGGCCGAAATATCTTCCCTACACCCAGGTGGCCATGGGAATGATTCAACCTGAATGGTTGTTTATGTCACATTTTTTTGAGGACCCGGAAGAAGAGGAAGAGCAAGAACCGCCACCTCCGGCTGTCAAACCCCGCAACATCCGGATCAATATCCGTCCCCGCAGACGCTAGCCTTGTGACTTTTTCTTCCACCTGACCACCGGGAACAGGCGAAAAGGCCTTTTTTCTTTTTGTTTTTTCTCTCCTTTTTCCTTCCATAATTTCTTCTTAATCATCAAGTAGCGGCGCATTTCATTGATAAAATACAGATAAGCGGCATGCGTTTCAAATTCTTCTTTTGTCGCAGGCAAAGGAGAATTATGAAAACTTTCCCTGATCTCTTGCAACCGGTCTAGGAACACTTGTGAGGAATCGCCGTAATGAATGGCATCCGCTACATCCTCCAGAAATCCGGCAATCATTTGCCCCTGTTCACTGCTGTTGTTTAAAGTGGAAACGGTCAGCGCAATCCGTTCCAAAACTTCAAACTGTCGCTCTCTCATTTCAAAATACTGGTAATAATCAAGAGCTGATCCGTTGAATTGATTTTCGATATCCCTGACAGCCAGCTCTTTGGCTTCCTTTAACCATTGCGCCGTCTCCGTGATTTGTTTCCCGTCCCAATACCGCTCGGGTTCACGGAGATAAGCGGCAAATTCCCGCAAGATAATCTTAAAATTTTCTTCGATTTTGTGCCGGTACGCTTTCAGCTCTTTTTCCGCACTGGGAATGTATGCATTGAGCAGAACCGCCATGCCGATTCCGATCACCAATAACATGATTTCATTGACGATGATCTCCACATTGACATCTTTCAACAAATAAAGATGCAGGATAACCACCGCACTGGATACAATCCCGTCTTTAATATTTAAATAAACATTCATCGGAATCAACACGAGCAACAATAAGGTCAACGTCCAGGTATGATAACCAATCCATTCAAAAAAGACGGCTGAAATCCCCAATCCCGCCAAAGAGCCGAAAAAACGTTCCCATGCCGTTTGATAAGATTGCTTCTTTGTCGTTTTAATGCAAATCATCGTAATGATTCCGGCTGCCGTATAATATTGCAGTCCCATCCATTGCGCAATGGAAATGGATAACGCAATGCCGATCGCCGTTTTAATGGTTCGGTATCCGATTATCATGCACACTCACTCTTTTATTTTTCTGATCTTGAATCACTATATACCATCATATGACGGCAGTGCCCAAGGTGCAAGCAAAACCGGCAATCAAAAATGCGCTGAACAGTTCGAAGCCGGCAGACGCCACTTTGTGACAAAAACATCAACGATACGGACCATGTTTCTCCGGAAAACTCAACTGTCTGGATAAATACATGCAGGAGAAAATCACTTTTTTCGGTTCGGGGAAACCGATCTTTTTTCAATTTTGTAATTTCCCGGGAAATCAGTGGTTCATTTTCAAATCTGGTATGATATGAATGTCGGGGATTTTACGGCAAGGAGAAGGTTTCAATGAATACATCCGTCATCAAAAACATTTCACCCAAAAAAACTTATTATCACTTATTGGCATCCAGTTACCAACGGGCTTTACATCTGCTTTCCCAAACGGAAACAGATCCGGTGAGACAACGGGATACCATGGCGTATTTACATCAATTACAAAAAGAGATACAACAGTTTGCGGAAGATCACGAAAAAGCGGTAACCAGCCATCCCGGAAGGGAGCCGTGAACCGACAACCCGTTTCAGGAGCTGATGATGCGATGATGGTCAGCTCTTTTTTTAAATTCCAAATTGTTAAAAATTAAAGGAGGATATATTACTTTTTTGTAGAAAATTATTTATGGATAAAATAAAAAGGAGGGTTGCCACCACTTACCTTTTTGTTTTGTTGTTTTGCTGAAAAATCAGATAAGGGGATCTCATCAAGAAACAGGAGGAGAAAAAATGAAACGTTTCCTGAGTGTTGCCACGGCACTGTTATTGGTTGTCCTTCTTGCAGTGCCCGGAACCATGTTTGCCGCCAGCCCTGCCTCAACCGATGACTATGTGCCGGGTGAGTTGATTGTGAAGTTTAAAGATGGCATCTCCGCCCAATCCACCCAATCGATTCACGCACAATACGGGGCCAAGTCGATCGAAAAATCCAAATATTTGGGTTTTGAAGTGGTTAAGTTTGATGGTTCGGTTGAAAAAATGATCGAAAAATACAAAAACAATCCCAATGTGGAATATGTTGAACCCAACCATTACGTTCACATCATGTGGACACCCAATGACCTTACCAGTCGCCAATGGGGACCGCAAAAAGTCCAAGCTCCCCAAGCTTGGGATGTCACCCGCAGCAGCAGCAGCACGGTGATTGCCATCGTGGACACCGGAGTCCAAACCAATCATCCGGATTTGCAGGGAAAAATCGTCCAAGGGTATGACTTTGTCGATAACGACAGCAATCCCCAAGACGGGAACGGACATGGAACCCACTGCGCAGGAATTGCCGCTGCCGTGACCAATAACGGAACGGGAATTGCAGGAATGGCTCCCAACGCCTCCATCATGCCGGTTCGCGTGCTGAATAACAGCGGAAGCGGAACCATGGCAGCCGTTGCCAACGGAATCGCTTATGCCGCCCAAAACGGGGCAGATGTCATCAGCTTGAGCTTGGGTGGCACTTCCGGAAGCTCGGCCTTGCAAAGCGCCGTTCAACAAGCTTGGAACAGCGGAGCTGTCGTCGTTGCCGCTGCAGGAAACAGCAGCAGCTCCACTCCCAACTATCCGGCTTATTACTCTCAAGCCATTGCTGTCGCTTCCACCGATTCCAATGACAGCCTGTCTTACTTCTCCAACTACGGAAGCTGGGTGGATGTAGCCGCTCCGGGTTCCAACATCTACTCCACCTACCTCAACAGCAGTTATGCATCCTTGAGCGGAACCTCCATGGCCACACCGCATGTGGCAGGACTTGCCGCTTTGTTGGCCAGCCAGGGCCGCAGCAACTCGCAAATCCGGGCTGCCATTGAAAATACAGCCGATAAAATCAGCGGCACCGGAACTTACTTCCAACACGGAAGAATCAATGCTTACAAAGCCGTCAATTATTAATAAAGAAGGAGGGGATTCCCTCCTTCTTTTCATGCATAAAACATAAAGAAAATAACCCCTGCTATGAAAAAAAGCAAAGAAATGGTTCCCAAGATCCATGGCAAGTGTTTCATCGGTTTCCTCCATATGCAATCTTTACTTCAATTCGACCACCGTCACGCCGGATCCGCCTTCATTATGGTTGCCCAAACGAAAACTTTTCACATGCCGGTGGCTGCGCAAAAACTTTTGCACTCCTTGGCGAAGTGCACCTGTCCCCTTGCCGTGAATGAGATGAATTTCTTTATAGCCCGCCAACAGGGCTTTATCCAAATAATTGTCGATTTCCAGCAATGCCTCTTCCACCAGCTTGCCCCGCAAATCGCACTCGGGTTTCACATTGGCAGACATCCGGTTGACCGTCGGCTTTATTTTCACGTCAGCCGGTTTTGGCGAAGAACGCTTTTCCAGCTGGTCTCGATGCATTTTCATCTTCAAAAAGCCGACTTGCACTTGATAATATCCGTCGCCCATATCCTCGGTGATGGTTCCGTTCTGATTCACAGACAAAACGCGAACTTCATCCCCCACGTTCAGTTTCTCGGCTTTGCCGGTGTTTTTCCTCGGCTTTTGCGGCAATTCCCAATCCGGCACGGCATTTTTCAGCCTGGCTTTTGCTTCATTCAATTCATGCTCTTTTAAATCCCCCGGCCGGGCTTTGGCCCATGCCCGCAATTGCTTCAAGACCTCTTCCGCTTCTCGCTCGGCATCGGCAATGATCCTTTGCGCCTCTCGACGCGCTTTTTCCTTGAGAGCGGCTTTTTCTTCCTCAAACTGTTCCCATTTTTCCCGGATATCCGCATACAAAGCTTCTGCTTCTTTCTGCAATGCATCCGCTTCCTTGTGCTTTTCCCGAGCCAGCTTCTGCTCAGTGGTCAAAGAAGAAATCATTTCTTCCAAGCTTTTTTCATCACTGGACAGATGTGCTTTGGCCCGCTCAATGATTTCTTCCGGCAATCCCAAACGGCGGGAGATGTTAAACGCGTTGCTGCGGCCGGGAACCCCGATCAACAAGCGGTAGGTCGGTTTCAATGTCTCCACATCAAATTCCATGCTGGCATTGACGGTTTTCGGATGATGATGGGCAAACAGTTTTAATTCACTGTAGTGGGTGGTCGCCATGACAAACGACCCTTTTTGGATCACATATTCCAAAATGGAAATGGCCAGCGCCGCCCCTTCTGTCGGGTCGGTTCCTGCGCCCAATTCATCGAACAATACAAGGCTTTTTTCATCCACCTGTTTTAAAATGCGGATAATCTTGGTGAGGTGTCCGGAAAAGGTACTCAAATTTTGTTCAATGCTCTGTTCATCCCCGATATCGGCATACACCCCGCCAAACACCGGCATGATGCTGTCTTCTTCAGCGGGAACGGGAATTCCGGATTGTGTCATTAAAGCAAACAAACCGACCGTTTTCAGTGTCACCGTCTTTCCTCCGGTGTTGGGGCCGGTAATAATAATGGCATGGTAATCATCCCCGATCGAAACTTCGATGGGAACCACATTTTCTCCTTTAATCAAGGGATGGCGGGCTTTTTTCAGGTGCAGTAACGATTCGGAAATCTCCGGGCAAATCCCCTTCACCCGATATCCGAACCGGGCACAAGCCATGATACAATCCAGGCTGGCCAAAATTTCCAGATTTCTTTTTAAGCTCTCCACTTCGGGGGCAATTTTCTCCGTCAGCTTTTTCAATACTTTTTCAACTTCCTGTTTCTCTTGCAACTCGAGCTGACGCAACCGGTTGTTCCATGACACCACCGCTTCCGGTTCGATAAATAACGTCGCCCCCGATGAGGATTGGTCATGGACAATTCCCGGGAACCGGGAACGGTACTCCTGCTTGACGGGGATGACATACCGGTCGAACCGCTGGGTGATGATGGCTTCCTGCATCATCTTCGTATAATGCGGATTGCGCAAGATTTCTTGTAATGTTTGTTGAATTTGCTTTTTCGCTTCCCCGATGCGGCTCCGGATTTTCCCCAATCCGGGACTGGCCTGGTCTTTGACAACTCCCTGTTCATCAATGCTTTTCAGGATTTCTTCTTCGACCCATTCCAAACTTTCAACCAGCTCGGTCAAACCACGCAGAATGGGAAGCGGCGCCTCTTCATCTTCCACTTGCCGCAAAAAGGACTTCACCTTGCGTCCGGCCGAAATGGTACCGGCGATGTCCAGACATTCCGATTCGGTCAAGACACCGCTCTTTTCAGCCCGCCGGACCGCTGCGCGTATATCCCGGACCCCTCCCAGCGGAAGGTCCCCTTTCAGCCGGATCAAGTCCATGCCTTCTTGTGTGGCTTGCAGGCGGTGTTTCACCTGATCCCTTTGGCCGGAAGGGGTTAATTGGCTGACTTTTTCTTTTCCCAAGACCGTTGCGGCCTCGCTTTTCACCATCTCTTTAACTTGGTCATATTCCAACGATTTCAGCGTCCACTGCTCCACGCCGGACAACTCCTCTTTCTTTTCAAAATCATTCTTTATTATAGCATTTCCTGTTAACGAAAAACCATCGAGCCGATCGAAATCAGCCCGATGGTTTTTCAGCGTGTGAAAATATGTTTCCCGATTTTTTTGATTTGCGGACGGTTCCAAATCCATTTGGAAGTTGCCCGTTCCGGGTTGAAGTAATACAATGCGCCTCCGGTCGGATCCCAACCATTTAAAGCATCCCTGACTGCTTTTTTGGCCGTTTCATCCGGCTGCATCCAGATTTGCCCGTCGGCCACCGCTTCAAATGCCAAAGGTTGAAAGATAATCCCGGAAATGGTATCCGGAAATTCTCTGCTTTCCAGCCGGTTCAAGATCACCGCGGCAATGGCAACCTGTCCGATGTAAGATTCGCCCCGCCCTTCCGCATAAACGGCTTGCGCCAACAGATGAATATCATTTTCTGACAAACCGTAACTGCTTTTTGGAATGGAAACCTGCTTGCTCTCTTGCGGCTGTTGCCACTTGGTTTCGGGGGCGTAATTTTTGGTTGCTTTCCTGAGTTTTTGCATTGTCTTCGGTCCCGCCACGCCATCCACTTTCAGGCCGAATTCATATTGGAACAACCGGACGGCGCGATACGTTCTTTCTCCAAAATTGCCATCCCATTTTCCAGTGTAAAAACCGATATGCTTGAGACGTCCCTGCAACTCCCAGACACCGCCGCCCCGGTTCCCGCGTTTTAGCACCGGTCCTTTCTTATTGGTCATTTCCGGTCGCCAATGCTTTGTCGATTGCCAAAGTTTCAATTTTGTCTTCGGACCGACCACTCCGTCAATCTTCAAGCCGAATTCATATTGGAACAACCGGACGGCCAAATAAGTGCGATGGCCAAATACTCCATCCACATCTCCGGTGTAAAACCCCAAAAGTTTTAAACGTCCCTGCAATTCATAAACATCGCCGCCTCTGGCACCTTTTTTGAGAATGGTGTCACCAAATGCCGTTGCCGACGACGCTGAAATCTTTTGTTGATCCGCCGCAAAAACCGGAGCCAACCATGCACTCACACAGAGACTGACGATCAAGCAAGACGCAAACCATTTCAAAGTTACACGATTGACCATACAAGCTCACAACCCTTTTTCTGGTTGATATTTACTGGTTATTATGCCAAGTCCCGTTCAAAATCATGCAGATTCCATCCACATCCACAAAACAAAAAAAGCCGGATCTTTTCCGTCCGGCTTTCAACGAAAAAATCCGGTTGACGAATCACGTCCGGCCGTTAATTCTTGTTAAGCACGGCTTTCAACCGGTCCAACGGGTATGCATTGATGACATCTTCTTTTTCCAACCAACCCCGGCGGGCGGTGGCAATTCCGTAAATGATGGAATCATACTCCGCGGTGGCGTGCGCATCAGTGTTGATCGTAAATTTTAATCCGTATTCTTCTTTGGCTTTCTTTAACAACCGGTCATTTAAATCCAAGCGATGCGGATTGGCGTTTAACTCCAAAATGGTGCCGGTCTCCCGGGCGGCTTGAAACAACCGGTCCACATCCACGTCATAAGCATCCCTCCGCAGTAACAACCGTCCGGTCGGATGCGCAATGATATTGACATAAGGATTTTCCATCGCCTGGATGATGCGGCGGGTCATGGTCGCTTCATCCTGCCGGAATTGTGTGTGCACCGATGCAATCACCAGATCCATCTGTTTCAGCAAATCATCCGGATAATCCAGGGTTCCGTCTGCCAGGATGTCGACTTCCGCCCCTTTTAAAATCTGAATTCCCAATCCCTCCCGGTTCAGCCGGTCGATTTCCTCCCATTGCTCATACACTTCATCCACTGTCAAACCGCCGGCAACCTTCAAAGACCGGGAATGATCCGTCACCGCCATGTATTCGTACCCTTTGGCTTTGGCAGCCAGTGCCATGTCTTTAATGGAATGCGCCCCGTCGCTGTACAGGGTGTGCGCATGTAAATCCCCGCGATAATCCTCCAATCGGATGAGCGAAGGGAGCAAGGACTGATCCGCTCTTTCCATTTCCCCGCGATCTTCGCGCAACTCCGGCGGAATGAAAGGAAGATGCAGGTGGGTAAAAAAATCGGATTCCTTTTCAAATTTTGCCGTTTGGCCGGTTTCGGCATCATAAATGCCATATTCGCTCACTTTCCAACCATATTGTTTCGCCCGCTGACGGATGCGGATGTTAAATTCTTTCGATCCGGTGAAGTGACTGAGGGCACTGCCAAATTGGTCCGGGGACACCAGGCGCACGTCGACTCCCATCACCAGGCCTTCTGTATCCACGACAATACTGACTTTGGTTTCCCCTTGCCCGACAACTTGTGTCACTTCAGGCAATTGTGCAATCCGCTCCGCCACTTCGGCGGGTTGGTTCGTCGCCAAAACAAAATCAATGTCTTTGATCGTTTCCTTAAACCGTCGGATGCTGCCGGCCAATTCCACCTTCTCCACCCCGGGAATGGCTTGCAAACGTTGTTGGATGACGGCGGCCACCGCCATGGCTTCATGCAGCAGAAAACGCTCGGGCCGCTTTTGAAATTGTTCGATGGCTTCCAGGATCTTTTTTTCTTTTTTGGGTCCGAATCCCGCAAGGGTTTGGATTTGTTTTTTCTCTGCCGCTTGTTTCAACTCGTCCAAATTGGTGACCGAAAGTTTGTGATACAACGTATGGATGGATTTCGGCCCCAATCCGGGCAATTTCAGCAACAACGGCAATTCCGGGGGCAATTCGGCTTTTAATTCTTCCAGATAACGGGAAGTGCCGGTGGCGACAATTTCACGGATCACTTCCGCCGTTCCTTTGCCGATTCCGGGAAGTTCAGGCAAACGATCCAACGCCTCCGCAATCTGAAAACGGCTGTTTTCAATCGTTCGCGCTGCCCGGCGGAAGGCGTTTACCTTAAAAACATTTTCCCCTTTGATCTCCATGTAATCAGCCAACGCATGCAAGGTGCCGGCAATCTGTTTATTGTTCAAAGCATTCCCTCCCGTTCTGCCTTCTTTCAAAAAAAGCAGCTGTCAGGCGTCCCTCCCCGACAGCTGTTGCATACTAAACATATTATAATGCCTTTCCTTGAAACAACCGATCCAGTTCCCGGGTCAAATCCGGCGTCCAGCCGGTGATCGCATGAGCCACTTTCGACCCCTCCACCGCTTCCTGCCCGGTGCTCCAGGGAAGAACCGCAAGCACGTTGACCATAATAAACGTGATCAGCATCACCTTGGCCAGCCCGAGGATGGCCCCTCCCGCTTTATTGATGGAATGAAGAACGGGAAAGCTGGCCACCTGATTCAAAAGGGATGCGAAGATGGACAATACCCAGCGTGCACCGATCAACAGGATGAAGAAAGCCATTGCCGAGTAGATCATTTTATCCACCGGCACCAATGTCATCCATCCTTGTTGCGTGGAATCCGGCAGTTTCCACAAGTTGCTCAGCACCGGCGCGAGCTCATCGGTAAAATGAAAAGCAATCCAGAGGGACAAAATGTAACTGAGCAACGAAGTCACTTGCATGACAAACCCCTGCCGGTATCCTTGGATCAATGCACCGGCAAGAAGAAGAAGGACAATCATGTCAAAACCATTCATGCTGTTTTTTCACCTCATGGCTCTTCGTCTTCAATCAAGTGCATGATCTCATCGTATTCCTGTTTCAGTTTTAAATAATCATCCGCAATATTGACCGCCGACAAGACGGCCAGGCGGGCCACGTCCAAACGCGGGTTATTGTCGGCGATTTGCCGCATTTTTTCATCGACGTGGCTTGCCACCTGACGCATATGGCTGGGACTGGCTTTTCCCGTCAGCTGATATTGGGTTCCGTAGATTTCCACACTTAATTTATTTCTCACTGCACCGTCCTCCTTCACACTGTGAAGGTTTCCTCGTTGATCCATGCTCATTGTCTGAGCTGTGCGCCAAATTGCTCGGTCAGATAATGGACAATTCGCTCATGGATTTGATGAACTTCTTCATCGGTCAAGGTCCGTTCATTCGTCCGGAAAACCAAAGAATACGCCACACTTTTTTTACCTTCCCCAATCTGCTCCCCGGTAAACACATCAAACAGGGTTACAGATTCAAGCAATTCTCCGGCCACTTTCCGGATCCCTGCTTCGATCCGGCCGGCCGGCACATTTTCATCCACCGTCACGGCCAGGTCACGGGTTACGGCCGGATAGCGGGGAATCGGTTCATAAATCACTTGCAGATCCTTTTTAAGAAGTTTTTCAAGATCCAGCTGGAGCACAACCGGTTCACTTAAATCATATTCCTTGGACAATTTCGGATGCAGTTGCCCCAATACGCCGATCACTTCATCCTCCACCACACACAGTGCGGTCCGTCCCGGGTGGAATCCGTTCAAATCGGCCGCTTGATACTCGGCATCCCGCACTCCGAACCGTTCCAATACGCTTTCCAAAATTCCTTTCAGTTCATAAAAATTCTGCGCATCCACTTGCGGGGTTTTCCAGATGGACGCGGCTTTCGGCCCGGCAATGAGCGCGGCCAGTTGCAACCGTTCTTCCGGCAAATCGGTCAATGTTTCTTCTTGCGTCAAATAAACTTTCCCCACTTCAAACAGTTGAACCCGTTCATTTCCACGATGGACGTTGTATGCCGCCACTTTGATCAATTGGGGCAACAATGTCGTCCTCAGCACCGCATGTTCCTTACTCATCGGCATGGCCACACGGATGGGTTGAAGATCATACAACGAAGCGATTTCCTGCTCGGCCTCATCCGATGTCAAACTGTAAGTCACCACTTCGTTTAACCCGAGTTCCCGCAACATATGCCGGGCATCGCGGCGCAGTTTTTGTTCCTTTGTCAGGGCGCCCGGCAATTGCTGGCCCCAGGGCAATGTCGCGGGAATCCGGTCATAGCCGTACAATCGGGCCACTTCTTCGACCAAATCCACTTCCATCATGAGATCGGGCCGCCGCGTCGGAATTTGCACCTGGTAAACATCGTTTTCAAATGCAGCCGGCAATCTCAGCCGACGGAAGATGTCCATGACTTCATCCGGACTGATTTGCACGCCCAACAAATTGACAAGTCGTTCATGGCGCAGGGAAATAGTGACTTCTTCAACATCTCCCGCCTTATGCACAGACGCATCCGAAGAAACGACCCCTCCGCAAAGTTGGCGCAACAATTGTACCGCCCGGTAAAGCGCGGGAAGAATTTGTTCCGGATCCACCCCTTTTTCGAAACGGGTGCTCGCTTCCGACCGGAGCCCCAGATTTTTGGAAGTTTGGCGGACGGTCAGCGGGTTGAAGAACGCAGCCTCCAGCAATACGGTTTTGGTTTCTTTCGTTACCTCCGAAGAAGCTCCCCCCATCACGCCCGCAACCGCCAGCGGCTCTTGTCCGTCCGTCACCAACAACATTTCGGGGTCACATTCACGCTCCACATCGTCCAACGTCACAATCTTTTCCCCATCGTTGGCGCGACGGACCAGGATTTGGCCGTTTGCGATTTTGTCAAAATCAAAAGCATGCAAAGGCTGTCCCGTCTCCAACATCACATAGTTGGTAATGTCGACAATGTTATTGATCGGCCGGATCCCGGCGGAAATCAAGCGGTTTTGCATCCATTGCGGGGAGGGTCCCACTTCCAGATTGCCCACCACTTGCGCGGCATAAAAAGGACAGTCCTCAACAGATTCTACGACAACTTCCACCCCGGTTCCTGCTTCGCTCGGAACTTGTTCGGAGATGACCGGCAGGCGCAATTCCCGGTCAAAAATCGCCGCCACTTCATGGGCCACTCCCCACATTCCCAAACAATCGGAACGGTTCGGGGTCAACTGCAATTCAATCACTTGGTCATCCATGCTCAAGTATTCTTTAATATCCATCCCGACCGGAGCATCCGGTTCCAATACAAAAATCCCTTCGGTTTGCTCCTTCATCAGCACTTTGTCGGGAAATCCCAGTTCTTTGGCCGAGCAAATCATCCCGTGCGATTCCACGCCGCGCAGTTTGGCTTTTTTAATATGGACTCCGCCCGGCAGTTTGGCACCGATCAAAGCAACCGGAACCCGTTGGCCTGCCGCCACGTTTTTGGCCCCGCAAACAATTTGCAACAGTTGCCCTTTCCCCACATTCACCGTGCAAATATTCAACCGGTCTGCTTCCGGATGGGGCTCCACCGCCAACACTTCACCGACAACCACGCCGTTTACTCCCGGATCCCGGGTGTAAATGACTTCCACCTCAATCCCGGTCCGGTTCATCTCCTCCGCGATATCTTCCGGCGAAATTCCTTCCAGGTCAACATATTGAGACAACCATTCATAAGATACTAACATCCTTCCAATTCACCTCTTCAGACGTTCTTAAATTGCCGCAAAAAACGCAAATCGTTGTTGTAGAAATGGCGAATGTCGTCAATGTCATATTTCAACATCGCAATCCGTTCCACACCGATCCCAAACGCAAAGCCGGAATAACGTTCCGGATTGTAACCCGCTTTTTCCAGCACGTAGGGATGAACCATTCCGGCCCCCAAAATTTCAACCCACCCTTTTTCAGGATGATAAATGTCCACTTCGACACTCGGTTCGGTGAACGGGAAGTAGCTGGGACGCAAACGGATCTCGGTTTCCTCGCCAAACATTTTCTCGATAATGGTCAACAGCACGCCGTTTAATTCGCTCATGGACACCCCGCTGTCCACCACAAGCCCCTCTATTTGCGTAAACTGATGCGAATGCGTGGCATCGTCGTCATCGCGCCGGTACACCTTTCCAGGAGCAATAATCCGCACCGGAACCCGTCCTTCTTTTTCCAAAAGGGTTCGAACCTGTACCGCGGATGTATGGGTCCGAAGCAGAATTTCCGGAGTGATGTAAAAAGAGTCCTGCATGTCCCGGGCCGGATGCCCTTTCGGCAAGTTCAACATTTCAAAGTTAAATTGATCAGTTTCCACTTCAGGGCCCTCCGCAATTTCAAAGCCCATTCCGACAAAAATGTCTTCCATTTGTTCAATGATCAGTTGCAAAGGATGCAACGTCCCCGGTTCGGGTTTGATCCCGGGCAAAGAAACATCAATCACTTCCCGGTTGATTTGTTCCTGAAGAACCGCTTCTTCCAATTCTTTCTCTTTTCCCGCAATCAACTCTTCCAGATATCCACGGACTTCATTGGCCATGCTTCCAATCACCGGACGCTCTTCGGGGGGAAGATCTTTCATACCCCGGAGCACTCCGGTCAATTCGCCCTTTTTTCCGAGATACCTCACTTTCAATTCACGTAATTCATCCAAGCTTTGCGCCTGATGAATGACCGAAGTCGCCTCTTCTTTCAAGACTTCCAATCGCTCACGCATTGTTCGATCTCCTTTCGGTAAAAACTGTCGTCAATGGCACCACAAATGGTATCAAATGAAAAGATAAAATAGAAAATTATTCCATAAACAAAAAAGACCTCACGCCCAAAGGGACGAGAGATCCGCGGTACCACCCTTTTTTGAGAAGGAAACATCCTTCTCCGCTTCTTTGCAATAACGGTCATCAACCGGTCCCCCCTACTCCATCGTTCAGGGGTCAGCTCCGGAGTGAATTTCAACAGCCGGTTCCTTAGAAATGCTTTCAGTCACGGCATTTCCTCCCTGAAAGGTCGTACTGCCTACTTGTCTCCTTCACAGCCGTTTATGGATATGATTTTTCTGCGGAAAAATTATTTTATATTATAATCGAACTCTCCATTTCCCCGCAAGGAGCCTTCGCGAATTCGTTCATACATGAGTAAAGCGCCGGTGACGGAAACATTCAGTGATTCCGTTCCGCCGGGCATGGGGATGGTCACATGGTCATCCACAAATTCCTCCAAGCGGCGATCCACCCCCCGCCCTTCATTTCCCAACAAGATGGCAACCCGGGACGGAAACGGATAATGAAAATAAGAGCGGGTTGCATGCGGAGAAGCGTTCACAACCGTCACGTTCCGATCCTTTAAAACGGGGATGACCGCACTTAAATCTTCCTGCCATAACGGCACTTTGAAAATGGCCCCCATCGAAGCCCGGATCACTTTGCCATTGAAAGGATCCACGGTCCCTTTGCCCAAAAAGATCCCGTCCATGCCCGTTGCTTTGGCAGTCCGGATCAATGTGCCCAAGTTTCCCGGATCCTGAATGGAATCCAAAAGCAAGAAAGTGTTCCCGCCTTTGGTTTGTTTCCACACTTCATCCAGCGACCAACGGGGGCAACGGACCACCGCCATGATTCCCTGGGGAGTCGTGGTCTCTGCCAGCTGTTGAAACAAAGACGAAGGCAATTCAAACACCGGAACATTCTCAGGGATCTTTTTCAACCAATCTGCCGTTTTGTCCTTCGCAGCTTCGGAAAAAATCACGGCTTGAAAAGCCATTTTTGCCCGCAACGCTTCTTCAAGCAAATGTTCCCCTTCGATCAGTAATGCGTCTTGCTGCTTTCTTCCTTTTTTGGTTTTCAGCTTTTTCCATTGTTTCCACTGTCGGTTTTCCGAAGATGTAATCCGTTCCATCTTTTTCATTTGGCATGCTCCTGTAATTTTTGCAAATCTTTGTTGTGTCCGATCACGACCAGAACGTCTCCTTCATGAATCGCATCGGTGGCCGAAGGCGCAATGTTAAAGGTGTTTCCCTTTTTGATGGCCATCACGTTGCAACCAAACCGGGCCCGGATATCCAATTCTTGCAACGTCTTCCCGGAAAAAAAGTCCCGGGCGATAATTTCAATGATGCTGTAGTCATTGGATAACTCAATATAATCCAGGATATTCGGGGAGATTAAACTGTGCACCACCCGAACGCCCATGTCTCTCTCCGGAAAGACCACCCGGTCGGCCCCGATTTTGTCCAACACCTTCCAATGCAATTCGTTGATGGCTTTGACCACCACCTGTTTACAGCCGATTTCTTTGAGCAGCAAAGTCGTTAAGATGCTTGACTGAATATCGTTTCCAATGGCCACGATGACCACGTCAAAATTGCGAATCCCCAAGGATTTGAGTGCATTTTCATCGGTGGTGTCCGCCTCGACGGCATGGGTGACGATTTGCGACATCTCTTGGACACGGGAAGCATCTTTATCGATGGCCAAAACTTCGTATCCCATCTCGTGCAAAGTGCGCGCCATCGTCCCTCCAAACCTCCCCAGCCCGATGACAGCAAAAGTTTTGATTTCCAATCGTTTGTCCACCTCTTTCTCCCATAAAAGCTGGCGCCGCAACTTTTTCATCCATTGTTGGATAATGTTCCATAATCCGCACAATCTATATTCAAAAAGGAGGATTATACACATGAATTTTGACATCCGTGGTGCAGTGATTCACAACATTCATAACATGAATGAAGAAGAACTGCAAGAATTGGTTGTTGACTCCATTCAACAACGTGAAGAAAAGTTGCTTCCGGGTCTGGGGGTTTTATTTGAAGTCATCTGGAAAAACAGCACGGAAGAAGAACGCCAGGAAATGATTGAAACCCTGCGTGAATCCCTTTCCAAACAATAATGCCCCAAAATAAAAAAAGCCTGTTCTTTAAAAAAAGAGCAGGCTTCTGCATTGTTCCTCACCAGAAGAAACCGCCGCCATATCCGCCGAATCCGCCAAAACCGCCGAATCCGTAGAATCCCCAAAAGCAAACAAAGAGGATGAACAGAATCACCAGGATCGCGATCAAAAACCACTTCGATCCCAAACCGTCATAGTGATCGTAGGGACCACTCGCCAATTTCCGTTTCATAGGCTGTCTCCTTTCATTTGCCTATCTCTCACTACTTTATGTATCAAAAGACAGGAAAGAAATGGACAAATCCCTAAAAAAACAGCCTAATTTACTCAAAATGGTTCCGTGCCCCCCACAGGAACCCGGTGATGAGCAGAAAAGCCACCAAGGCCAAAAATGGAATGGTGACGAAACCAAACCAATTGATATACATTTGCTCACAGGGAACGCCAACCCGACAAGCAGCAACTTCGGAGAGAAACGGAACTTTTTGTTTGAGATAATGGAAAAGCGAAATGCCCGCCCCCAATACGGTAAGCGGCAACACATAAGGAATGATGCCCCGGTCATTCCGGTAGGAGGCAATGCCGAGAAGGATCACCAGCGGATACATCAAAATCCGTTGCACCCAACACAACGTACAGGGAATAAATCCCAATATTTCACTGAAATAGAGGCTTCCCAATGTCGCGATGAGTGAAACGAGCCAAGCAAAATAAATCCCGTACGTTCTCACCAGACGCATCCTTCACTTCTCCTTGTTTGCCAGCTCGCTGTCGATCATTTTTTTGAGGGCTTCATAATCCAGTGCATTTTCCACTTTTTTTCCGTTGACGAAAACCGCCGGCACCGATTCAATGTTTAATTTTTTTGCTTTGTTGTTGTCTGCCGTCACTTCATTTAAATACGTTTTGTTATCCAAGTCTTCCCGCACTTTTTTTGCATCCACTTCGGGAATGTTTTGTTCAATCAATTGTTCCAAAAAGTCCGGAGTGGCCCATTTCACGGATTCATCTTTCTGATGGTTGTAAATGGCGTCATAAAACTTCCAATAAGCTGCGGGATCTTGTTGATAGACGGCTTCTCCGGCCATTCCCGCTGTGATCGAATCTTCCCCGATAAACTGGTAATTGGTGAAATACATCTGCACTTTGCCGGTATCGATATATTCTTTTTTCAATTTGGGATAAACGGTGTCATGAAACACTTTGCACACCGGGCACTTATAATCGCCAAACTCCATCAACTTGACAGGGGCATTGTCATCGCCAATCGCCGGCTGGCCGTCGTATTCAACCGGAAGCACACGGGCCGTCTCTTCGCCGGGATTATCCTTCCCCGCGAAAGAATTGATGATGGCAAAAACACCCAATCCGATAAAAACAACCAAAACCGTCACCATGGTAATGGTGCTCATCCGGGTCTTTTTCTTTTTTTTATGCGCATTGGCCATAAATCAAGTCACCTCCCTCATCGATTTTACAATAAAAAGAAAGAAAGTTCATTCCGTTTTCTTGGACGGGCAACCCTCCCTCTTTCCGGCAGGTTTTGCAGCTTTATTCTTTTGTTTCCCTTGTGTTACAATGCGATGGGAAAGATCAGGACAGAAGGAGAAGCACCATGAAACAGATTGCACGCGCACTCACCATCGCCGGCTCCGACAGCGGCGGGGGCGCCGGAATTCAAGCAGATTTAAAAACATTTCAAGAGCTTTATGTATTTGGGATGAGCTCAATTACGGCCATCACAGCCCAAAACACCCTCGGGGTTCAAAAGGTGGGTGTGGTGGATCCCGATCTGGTTGCCAAACAGATCGACTCCGTTGTCACAGACCTCGGAGTGGATGCAGCCAAGACTGGCATGCTCGCCAATGCGGAAATCATCGAAGTGGTTGCGGCCAAAGTCAAAGAACACCAAATCGGTCCCTTGGTCATCGACCCCGTGATGGTTTCCACCAGCGGACATCAACTGCTCACCGAAGACGCCCGGGTGGCGATGAAGAAAAAATTATTGCCGCTGGCAACCCTTGTCACTCCCAATTTGCATGAAGCGGAAATTCTTGCAGGCCAACGGATCACCGGCTGGGAAGACCGGAAACAAGCAGCCCGGAAATTGGTGGATGAAGGAGCCAAAGCAGTGATCATCAAGGGTGGACACGGCAAAGAAGAAGAGGCGATCGATTTGTTGTATGACGGAAAAGACTTTGTCTCCTTTTCATCGCCTCGCTTCAAGACCAAAAACACCCATGGAACGGGTTGCACCTTTTCGGCAGCCATCACCGCTTATTTGGCAAAAGGAGAGTCTTTGCATGAAGCCGTCCGTCAAGCCAAGAATTTTATCACTGCTGCAGTCGGAAATCCTTTGATGCTCGGAAAAGGAAACGGCCCAACCAACCACTTTGCACACCGCCTGAAGGAGGAATACCAATGAAATGGTCTGGCGACGTTCTGTCGGTTTATTTCATCATGGGCAGCCAGGATTGCTCCGGCCGTTCACCGGAAAGCATTCTGGAGGAGGCTATTCAAGGCGGCATCACTTGCTTTCAGTTCCGGGAAAAACATCCGGATCTTCACATGCACCAAGTCGTGGATTTGGGATTTCGCCTGCGCGCCATTTGCCAAAAACACCAAATTCCTTTTATTGTGAATGACCGTGTCGATTTGGCCCTCATCCTGGAAGCGGACGGAGTGCACATCGGCCAGGAAGACCTGCCTGCTTTCCATGTCAGAAAGTTGATCGGCAAAGAGCGGATTCTCGGGGTTTCCGCCAAAACCGAAACCGAAGCACTGGAAGCTGTACAAAACGGAGCCGATTATATCGGCGTCGGGCCCATGTTTGCCACAAAAAGCAAATCCGATGCCGGACATCCCGTCGGGCCTGAAACGATTACCCGCATCCGCCGTGTCGTCGGGAAAACCTTTCCCATTGTGGGAATCGGCGGCATTAACCGGCAAAATGCGCGGCAGGTCCGGGAAGCAGGAGCAGACGGGGTCGCCGTCATCTCCGCCATTGCACAAAGCCGGTCACCCCAACAGGCCGCGGAAGACTTGAAAAACGGATAAACCAACAATATTAAAAAAACACAAGATATTATTCTTATATTTCTAAAAATTATATTTACACATATAATAATATTATTATATAATTGGGTAGAGAACGCTCAAATCTCTTCCAATCTCACTTCCACTTTCCGTGAAGGAGGTGCGCCAATGCCTTCGCTCATCCTCTCGAAATGCGACAAATGCGGAACTCCGGATTGCAAATGCCCGGATTGCGACTGTAAAAAATAACAAATCCTCCCATGGCCAGTCCTTCAGGGCTGGGTTTTCTTTTAATAGAAATACTTTTGATAAAAAATACATGCGTTAGACAAAAATATAAAAGTATTATAACTTAGTAGATGATTACAGCAGCTGGGCATTCCACATTAGGAGGGAAACAAGTTGAAAAAGAAAGCACTCATTCTCTTCCTCATCACCCCTTTATGTGTGTGGATATTTCCTTCCATGACTTTCGCATACAGCTTTACGGGTGACAAATTATGTGATTATTATTATGTATACTATCGCTGGGGCGGACACATCACGAATGAACATCAGGAAGCTTCCAAAAAAGCGATTCAAAGCTGGAATGAAGCACAGGACAAACGCCGTTTTGTGCAAGGCGATTCCTCCGCAACCGGAGTGGTCGATTCTTATTACTCCAGCACAGATGGTTATTTTGGCTATTCTTACTGGCAAACCGGCGTGGGTTCCTGCATCAATTCCTGGGTGGCAAAAATGAATACATACTATGAGTCCAATAACGACTCCCAATTTGGGCAAAGCGTCCTGGGCCATGAAATCGGGCACATTCTCGGTTTGGCGCATACCAATTGGACATCCCTGATGAATACGGAACGTGACCGGTTTCATACATATACCCCGCAGACCGACGACATCAACGGGGTAAACAATTTATATGAGTGAAACTTCCTGGCTTAAAGGAGGATTTTCATTGAAGTGGAAAAAAATCTCTTTTCTGTTTACAACCGTCTTTCTTCTCTTGGCTGCCGGCTGTATGCCCGGTGACAAAAAAGAAGAAGTGAACATGGGCATGCATGTCGATTTGGCTATGGCAAACAATTTGCCGGCCATGATTGATCAAGCCCCCGTCATCGTCCTCGGCGAGTACAAGGGAATGGACCGGGTGGAAAACGGGGCACGGAATCCGAAAAATCCGGCACTCCCTTCCGAAAACACCTATCATGAAGTGCAAGTGTACAAATTTCAAGTCGATCGGGTGCTCAAAGGAAAACTGGAGCAAAAGAACATCGAAGTCGGCATTGCCCACAAGCTTCAACTGCAAACCAATGATGACCAAAAAATTGAAATCATCCATCCTCTTTACACCCAACCGGAGAATAACCAAAAATACATTTTATTTCTGAATCACCCGGACACGTACACCCGGTACCACACGTTTCGGTTTACACCGCATTCCATTAAATTGGACAAAAAAAATATTGCCCATTTGGTCATGCCTTCCATGAAACTGCAAAAACAACGAGTGGAAACGCAAGATCAAATCTTCCATATCAACATTGACGGTTTTCCGTCCGATTATCATGATCAAATCACAGGTAAACCTTTATCTTCCCTCTTTGATTTGATCCGTTTGGAATCAAACCCGAAATAAATAAGCACCCTGAGGGCAAAAAGGCTTATTGGATTGATTTTGGACAAGCGAACGTGACACTCGCTTGTTTTTTTTATTTTGTCTTTCAGAGATTTCAAGACGAGACGTCGAAATATTTTGATATAATAAATTTGCGAAACATTATCAAACAATTGAGAGGAGATGGATTGTGAAGCGATTGGTTCTGTTATTGCTTTCATCTTTGATGATCGCTTTCACATGGTATCCGATGGCTGAAGCCCGCACTTCCAGTCAAAGTGAATTCCGGGGGGTTTGGATCGCCAGTGTCACAAACATCGACTGGCCGTCCAATCCATATCTGAGTGCGGAAGAACAAAAGAACGAGTTCATCACGATTCTGGAAGAGTCCAAAAAAATGGGGTTAAACGCGGTGGTGGTGCAAATCCGTCCGACAGCGGACGCTTTTTATCCCTCCCAATGGAATCCGTGGTCAAAATATCTGACCGGGGAACAAGGAAAATCCCCCGGCTATGACCCGCTGGCCTTTATGATTGAAGAGGCCCATGCACGAAATCTGGAGTTTCATGCCTGGTTCAATCCCTACCGGGTGAGCATGGACACCCGACTGGATCAACTGGTTCCGGATCACCCGGCGCGAAAAAACCCGAATTGGGTGGTTTCTTACGGGGGAAAACTTTGGTTCGATCCGGGTATCCCCGCTGTCCAAGATCATATTGTGGACAGCATCATGGAAGTGGTCCGCAATTATGACATTGATGCCGTTCATTTCGATGATTATTTTTACCCGTATCCTGTGCAAGGACAAGACTTCCCGGATGATGAAACCTACCAAACTTACGGACAAAATTTTCCGGACAAAGGAGACTGGCGGCGGCATAATGTCAACACCCTCGTCCAGCGCGTCAGCCAGGCCATCAAAAGCGAAAAACCGGGTGTGAAGTTCGGCATCTCTCCGTTTGGCATCTGGAAAAACAAATCAAGTGATCCGACCGGCTCCGACACGAACGGATCCGAAAGCTATTTCACGGTTTATGCCGATTCGCGCACATGGATCCGGCAAGGATGGCTTGATTACATCGCCCCGCAAATTTACTGGAACATCGGCCATCCGGCCGCCGACTATGCCAAGTTGCTTGCATGGTGGTCCGGTGAAGTGGCGGGAAGAAACACTCATTTATATATTGGACATGCCGCCTACAAGATCGGCAATGATAACGAAGCCTGGGACAACCCGGAAGAAATCCCCAACCAGATCAAAATGATCCGGCAAAACGCGTTTGCAAAAGGAAGCATTTTTTTCAGTTACAAAGACTTAAATGCCAATCGTCTCGGCATCAAGGACCGCCTGGCAAACGATCTGTACCGGGAACCAGCCGGGATCCCGTCCATGCCCTGGTTGGACAGCACATCGAAATGATTTAAATTCCATTCAAAAAAGCCGGCAATGCCGGCTTTTTTCACTTTCATCTTCTTTAATTCGCTTGGGACAACACCGGAGAACACCGCTTCAGTTCTTCCACGACCAAATCTCCAAATTCCTCCGTATCCACCGCCATCGTATCCGGTTTTGCCAAATCCGGCGTCAGGTACCCGTTAGCAAGAACCGTTCGCACGGCCTGCTCCACTGCCTCAGCCGCTTGGTGGAAACCAAATGAAAATTTCAACATCAATGCAGCAGACAATATCGTCGCCGCCGGATTGGCCACTCCCTGTCCGGCAATGTCGGGGGCGGAACCATGAACCGGTTCATACAAACCAAAGGAATCTTCACCCAGGCTGGCCGACGGCAACAAACCGATGGAACCGGAAAGAATGGCGGATTCATCACTTAAAATATCGCCAAACATGTTTTCAGTCACCAGCACATCAAAAGAAGACGGGCGCAGAATTAATTGCATGGCGCAATTGTCCACCAGCATGTGTTCCAAGGTGACATCCGGGTATTCTTCCGCCACTTTTTCGGTCACCTCCCGCCATAACCGGGAACTTTCCAACACATTGGCTTTATCCACGGATGTCACTTTTTTCCCCCGCTTTCTGGCAATTTCAAATGCTTGCCGTACAATTCGTTCAATTTCGTATTCATGATACACCAGCAGGTCAGTGGCCACTTCGCCCTGTAACGTTTGCGAACGGGTCTTCTCTCCAAAATAAATGCCGCCGGTCAATTCGCGAACCACAATGAGATCCACGTCTTTCACCACATCGAACCGCAAAGAGGAATTTGTGTTTAATCCTTCAAACGCCATGACCGGACGCAAATTGGAAAACAAACCGAGTTCTTTTCTCAGTGCCAGCAAAGCCTTTTCCGGACGCAGTTCAGCCGGATACCGGTCCCATTGGGGTCCCCCGACCGCCCCGAGCAAAACCGCATCTGATGCTTTGCATAATTGCAACGTTTCATCGGGGAGGGGAGTGCCCACCCGGTCGATGGCCGTCCCCCCCACCAAGCTGTATTGAAATTCAAAGGCGCAACCATACATCCGTTCCACTTGATACAAAACCTTCACAGCCTCTTCCACAATCTCCGGACCGATTCCGTCTCCCGGCAATACAGCCACTTTTTTCTTTGCTCCGCTCATCTCTGTCCACTCCTTTATACTGTCGTCACTGCTGTTTTCTCGGCAGGATAATCTCCTTTGCGACGAATCAGACGGTTGATCGCATCCAGGTACGCCCGGGCACTGGCCTCCAGCACGTCTGTGCTCACACCTCTGCCTCTGACATAAAGCTCGCCTTGTCTCAACTGAACACTCACTTCACCCAGCGCATCTTTTCCTTGCGTCACTGAATGGATCCGATAATCCTCCAAAGACACTCTCTCCTGTGCAACCCGGTCAATGGCTTTAAAGATGGCATCCACCGACCCGTTCCCGCAGGCCGCTTCAAAGAAGGTTTTGCCATCACTTTCTCTTTTGATCTTAATGCTTGCCGTCGGAAGAGACGGATTGCCGCAGGTGACCTGCAATGATTCCATCACATAAAAGTCCTGTGCATGCACCAGTTTTTCTTCCACCAATGCAATCAAATCATCATCGGTGATTTCTTTTTTGCGGTCGGCCAACTCTTTAAAGCGTTCAAACAACGGATTGACTTGCTCCTCTTTCAGCTCAAACCCCAATTCCACCATCTTCGTTTTGAAGGCATGGCGGCCGGAATGTTTGCCCAACACCAGACGGCTTTCATTTAACCCGACGCTTTCCGGAGTCATGATTTCATAAGTTTCGCGGTGTTTCAGCATGCCATCCTGATGAATGCCCGACTCATGGGCAAACGCATTGGTTCCCACCACCGCTTTGTTTCCCGGAACCGGCATGCCGGTCAATTTGCTTACCATCCGGCTGGTGCGGTGAATTTCTTTTAAATTGAGTGTCGTTTGCACGCGGTAATAAGCTTCTCTTGTTTTCACAGCCATGGCGATTTCCTCCAAAGCTGCATTTCCCGCCCTTTCACCGATCCCGTTGATGGTGCATTCCACTTGGGACACACCGGCCTCAATCGCTGCCAGACTGTTGGCCACCGCCATCCCCAAATCATCATGGCAGTGCGCGCTCAACCGCACTTGATCCACCCGCGGCACCCGGTTGATCACTTCGCGGAACATATCCGCATATTCTTGCGGCGTCAGATAACCGACCGTGTCCGGCAGGTTAATCACCGTGGCCCCGGCTGAGATGGCAGTGTCAACCACTTCGCACAAAAAGTCGATTTCGGTTCTTCCCGCATCTTCTGCCGAGAACTCAATCTGTGAAAAATACTTTTTTGCATAGGTGATCGCTTCACGGATCCTGGTTTTCACCTGTTCTTTATCCATCTGCAACTTGTATTCCCGATGGATTGGAGAGGTTGCCAGAAATAGATGGAGATATGGGGATTCCGCCGCTTGTAACGCTTCCTTTGCAAAGTCGATGTCCCTTTTCACCGCCCGGGACAAACTGCAGACAGACGCATTTTTCACCACTTGTGCCACTTCTTTGACAGCATTCAGATCTCCTTTGGAGGAAGCGGCAAATCCGGCTTCAATCACATTCACCCCTAACTTTTCCAACTGAATCGCAATCTCCACTTTCTCCCGGGTGCTCAAATTGACACCCGGTGACTGTTCTCCATCGCGCAATGTCGTGTCAAAAATCATGACTGTACGCATACCCGCTTCCTCTCCTTTAAACTCTATTGTTTCACAGGCTCAGCTTTCGTCCAGACCATCAACTTTCTCAACTGACTCCCCACTTGCTCAATCGGATGCTCTTTCCCGGCTCTTCTCAACTCTGCAAACTCTTTTCGTCCATTCTCGTTCTCTTGGATCCACCGGCGGGCAAAGGTACCGTCTTGAATTTCTTTTAAAATTTCTTTCATGGCTTCCCGGCTGGGTTCTGCAACCACCCGTTTTCCGCTGACATAATCGCCGAACTCAGCCGTGTCACTGACCGAGTAGCGCATCTGGCTCAAGCCGCCTTCATACATCAAATCGACAATCAATTTCAATTCATGCAAACATTCGAAATAGGCGATTTCCGGTTGGTATCCGGCTTCCACCAGGGTTTCGAACCCGCTTTGGACCAGGCGGCTGACCCCGCCGCACAAAACGGCTTGTTCCCCGAACAGGTCGGTTTCGGTTTCTTCCTTGAAGGTGGTTTCAATCACGCCGGCTTTGGTGGAACCGATGCCTTTACAGTAAGCCAAGGCCATGTCTTTGGCTCTTCCGCTTGCATCCTGATAAACCGCGATCAGGGACGGAACACCAAATCCTTCTTCAAAAACTCTTCTTAACAGATGGCCCGGCGATTTGGGGGCAACCAGGATGACATCCACCTTTTCGGGCGGAACAATTTGTTTAAAATGAATATTGAATCCGTGTGAGAACATCAATACATTTCCCGGTTGCAAATAAGGGGCAATCTGTTCTTCATACACCTTTTTCTGAAGCTCGTCGGGAATCAGCACTTGCACAACATCGGCACGTTTGACGGCTTCATCCACCTCCAGCACTTCAAATCCGTCCGCGGCCGCCTGTTCCCAGGATTTCCCCTTCCGGAGTCCGATCACCACGTTCACTCCGCTGTCCCGCAAGTTTTGTGCCTGGGCATGCCCTTGGCTTCCGTATCCAATCACCGCAACCGTTTTCCCTTGCAACAAAGACAAATCCGCATCTTGCTCATAATACATTTTCGCCATTGTTCCATTCCTCCTTAATTAAAGTGAAACCATTTTGTTTTCAGACACACTGCCTCTGGAAATCGCCGTCACTCCGGTTCGGGCCACTTCCTGAATCCCGTAGGGACGAAGCAGTTCAATCATGGCTTCCAGTTTGAGCGGGTCACCCGTCACCTGGATCACCAGCGATTTTTGACCGACATCCACGATGTTTGCCCGAAAGGGTTCGATCACTCCGGTGATCTCGGCTCTGACCGACGGCGGTGCCGCCACCTTGATCAGGAGAAGCTCCCGTTCAACCGACTGGTCTTTTTCCAACTGTTCCACCTGGATCACGTCGATCAATTTGTTTAATTGTTTTGAAATTTGCGCGATGGTCGACGGGTTTCCCCTGGTGACGATCACCATGCGGGAGTAGGCCGGATTCTCAGTCTCCCCCACACTGATGCTTTCAATGTTGAAGTTCCTCTGCCCGATCATACTGGCCACCCGCGCCAAGACCCTGGGTTGATTGTTGACCAACACGGATAAAACTCTTCTCATCTCAACTCATCTCCCATCACCATCTCATCCAGACTCGATCCCGGACCCACCATCGGATAAACATTTTCATCCGGTTCGACCCAGAAATCGACCAACGCCGGTCCGGGATGATTCAGGGCCTCATTCCAGGCGGAGACGGCTTCTTCCCTGTTTTTAGCCCGCCAGGCCTTGACTCCGTAGGCATCCGCCAGTTTGACAAAATCCGGACCGCCTGAAAGATCAACGTCACAATAACGTTGCTCATAAAACACTTCCTGCCATTGCCGGACCATCCCCAAACACTGGTTGTTGATGATGGCGATTTTCACCGGAAGATTCAAAAGAGGAAGAAGCGCCAGTTCTTGGGCGGTCATTTGAAATCCCCCGTCCCCTGTCACGGCGATCACCGGGCGGTCCGGCACTCCCAATTGGGCCCCGATGGCTGCCGGAAAACCGAATCCCATCGTGCCAAGACCGCCGGAACTTAACAGCGAGCGGGGATGGTGGAACCGGTAAAACTGTGCGACCCACATTTGGTGTTGTCCCACATCCGTGGTTATGATCGCTTCCCCTTTGGTCGAGCGGTAGATTTCTTCAATCACCCACTGGGGCTTTAATGAACAGCCGTCGTCGCGGTAAGTTAACGGATATTCTTTCTTCCAAAAATCCAACTTCTCCATCCACGCTTTTGAATTGCTCCGCGGCACGTTTCGGTTCACCTTTTGCAAAACGGTTTTGACATCTCCGACCAGCGGGATCCAAGTCTCCACATTTTTTCCGATCTCCGCCGGATCGATGTCGATATGCACGATTTTGGCCCGTTTTGCAAATGTGTCGATGCGCCCCATGGTGACCCGGTCATCAAAACGGACGCCGATGCCGATCAGCAAATCACACTCCAACAAAGCGTGATTGGCGGTGTACGTTCCATGCATCCCCGGCATCCCCAGCCAATACGGATGGGTGCCGGGAAATCCCCCGATTCCCATCAAGGTTGTGGTCACCGGGATCTCCGATTGCTCGGCTAACTCCCTCAGCTCGTCGGCCGCACCGGATGTGACCACGCCTCCTCCTGCCAAAATCAATGGTTTTTCGGCTTTGGAAATGGCGTCGTAAAGTTGTTCAATCCGGGCTTGCTCAGGCTCTTCCGGAATTTTTAACCCGGGGATGTGGACTTCTTCCGGATAGGAAAGCGTTGTTTTCGCATTGGAAACATCCTTCGGAATGTCAATCAACACCGGTCCGGGACGCCCCGTTGTGGCAATTTTGAACGCCTCTTTCACAATCCTCGGCAACTGGGAAACATCCCGGACCAAATAGTTATGCTTGGTGATCGGCATCGTGATTCCCGTGATGTCTGCTTCTTGGAAAGCATCCGTCCCCAGCAAATCCTGGGCCACATTCCCTGTGATACAAACCAAAGGGACGGAATCCATCATGGCTGTTGCAATGCCTGTGACAAGGTTGGTTGCTCCCGGTCCCGAAGTGGCAATGACCACCCCGGGCTTTCCGGTTGCTCGCGCGTATCCGTCCGCGGCATGAATGGCTCCTTGCTCGTGGCGAGCGAGCAGATGTTGAACTTTTTCGTGATATAACGTGTCATAGATCGGCAGTACTGCTCCGCCCGGATAACCGAATATCACCTCTACTCCTTCCCGGATCAAACTGCGAAGCAAAATCTCGGATCCAGTCAGTTCCTCCCTCTTCTCTGCTTCTGACTCAACTGCCTCCGTCGTTCTGGTTTCCACTTGGGGAGCCAACGCTTGTTCCTCCTTTTCGGATGTAAATAAAAAAACCCGATTCACCCCACACGACAAGTGCATGCCGTCATTGGGACGAATCAGGTTCGTGGTACCACCCAATTTTACCGACTTTTCGCAAAGCCGGTCTCAATGGGTACAGACAAAACACCATGGCCTGTACCCTGTCGATAACGGGACAACCGGGAATGTACTACTCGATGCAAGCACATTGCATCTTTGGCCACCCGACTCCGAGGTGAGAGAATCATAAGCTCATGGTTCCGGTCTCAGCAAAATCCGGACTCTCTGTAACGCACTCGCTTATGTTCATTCCTCTTCATCGTCTCAATATACTGAATTATCAGGCTTGTTGTTGTTTTAAAACAGCCGCTTGAAAAACGGCAGAAATTTAGGAGACATCAGCGGTGAAGTTTTTTAAGAATTACAATTTCGACTATTTAGATGCTATTATAATCACCCTCTTCACAGGGTGTCAACCGGTTTTTCCGGGAAAATTCATTACAAATTTGTAATCGTTTGCAAATTTTTTAAATAAGTTGAATCACCTCTTTTTTCAGAAAGTGATTCAACCGTTAAAAATTCCTATACTTTTTTTAAAACAGCCCCGGTATTGGCGGAAGTCACCATATGGGCGTAACGTCTTAAAAAACGTCCCTCCACTTCGATGGAAGGTGCTTTCCATGCCGCTTTCCTTTTTTTCATCTCCTCATCGGAAACCAAAAGCTGAAGCGTTCCCTTATCCAAATCGATTTCAATTTCGTCTCCCGGCTCGACCCATCCAATGGGGCCTCCTTCTGCCGCCTCGGGAGAAATATGACCGATGCAAATTCCCCTCGTCGCCCCGGAAAAACGGCCGTCGGTGATCAACGCCACCTCTTTTCCGAGCCCCATTCCCATGATGGCGGAAGTCGGCGACAACATTTCCGGCATTCCCGGGCCGCCTTTGGGACCTTCATACCGGATGACGACAACATGTCCGGACTTCACTTTTCCCATGGCAATTCCGGCAATGGCCGAATCCTGGGAATCAAACACAATGGCTTTTCCCTTAAACCGGCGAATCGAAGGATCCACCGCCCCGGTTTTAATCACTGCACCGTCGGGGGCGAGGTTCCCGTATAAAATCTGCAGTCCTCCCGTTTCACTGTATGGCTTGTCAACCGATTTGATGACCGCGCGGTCTTTCACTTCCGTTTCTGCAATATTTTCACCCAGTGTTTTCAAGGTCACCGTCGGTCGATCCAGATTCAGCAACCCCCCGATTTTACTCAACTCATGGAGAATGGCCGAAATGCCTCCCGCCCGGTCCACATCTTCCATGTGCCAATTTCCCGCCGGGCTGACTTTACATAAGTATGGGACTTTTTTCGAAAGTTCATTGATGGACTTCAGTGGATAATCGATTCCTGCTTCGTATGCAATCGCCATGGTGTGAAGAATCGTATTGGTGGAACCTCCCATGGCCATATCCAACACCAGTGCATTATCCACCGATTCCTTGGTAACAATATCCCGCGGCTTCAGGTCCGCTTCGATTAAACGGAGAATTTGGCGGGCCGCTTTTCTCGCCAATTCATTTCGTTCCTCCGTACCGGCAAGGATGCTTCCGTTTCCCGGCAAAGCCAATCCCAGTGCTTCCGCCAGACAGTTCATCGAATTGGCCGTAAACATACCGGAACAAGACCCGCAGCTTGGACACCCAAACTGTTCCAACGTTTGCAATTCCCGTTCGTCCATTTTCCCGGCGTGATAAGCCCCTACTCCTTCAAAAACCGAAACCAGATCCACTTTTTCTCCCTGCGGTGTCACCCCGGCCCGCATCGGTCCGCCGCTGACGAAAATGGTCGGGATATTCACCCTCAAAGCCCCCATCATCATGCCGGGCGTAATTTTGTCACAATTGGGAATACAAATAAGCCCGTCAAACCAATGGGCCAACGCCACTGTCTCCACCGAATCGGCAATGATCTCCCGGCTGGGCAACGAATAGCGCATGCCGATATGCCCCATGGCAATACCATCGTCCACACCGATCGCATTAAATTCAAAAGGAACTCCGCCCGACTCCCGGACGGCTTCTTTCACCACTTCGGCAAATCTATTTAAATGCATATGCCCCGGAATGATTTCAACAAATGAATTGCATATGCCGATAAAAGGCTTGTCAAAATCTTCATCTTTCAATCCGGCTGCCCGCAACAATGCGCGGTGCGGCGCCCGGTCGATCCCTTTTTTAATTTTGTCACTTCGCATTGTTCTCCCCCTTTTTTGATTTTTCATATCAGTTTATAACAAAACGGGACGGATGTCACGACTAAAAAAGGGACCAAAAAACAAAAACAACAGAAATTTATGTTGTAAAATTGAAAGAGAATGGTTTATAATCATGACTAATATTTCACTTCATAAAACAAAATGGGGAATCCCATGAAGGAGAAAGTGATGTTGGACAGAATTGAAATGTCAATGGAATTGGAACAAGTGTTTCGCCTCATTTTACGACAAATCCGTAAAGATTTAACGGAAATTTGGGGAGATCAAATTAACGGGGCTGAATTCGGCGTGCTCAAAAAGCTCCATAAAAGCCCTCAAATCATCACAGCACTGGCCCAGGAATTTGATGTGTCCGTCAGCCACATCACCCATGTGGCGGATCAGTTGGAGAAAAAAAATCTGGTGTACCGGCAACGGTCGCAATTGGACAAACGCGTGGTCGAACTTCACCTGACGGATCAAGGCAAGGAGATGATTCAAAAACTTGCCGACCAAAAATCAGAATACTTTCGGAAAAAGTTTGAAAACTTGTCCACGGAAGAGTTGAAAACCTTGCTTTCCCTGTTGCATAAAGTCATTTAAAAAAACCCCCGGATGCCGGGGGTTTCTCCATCGATCAGTCCGTTATTTTGCGTTTTTGGCAACATTGACCAATTCAGCAAACGCTTTTTGGTCTGTCACGGCCAATTCCGCAAGAACTTTTCGGTTGATGTCCACGCCTGCCACTTTCAGGCCATGGATAAATTTGTTATAAGAAATGCCGTTCATGCGTGCGGCCGCATTAATGCGTGTAATCCACAATTTACGGAAGTCACGCTTACGTTGACGGCGGTCACGGTATGCATACATCAACGATTTCATGACTTGTTGTTTTGCCGTACGGAACAACGCATGTTTGGAACCAAAATAACCTCTAGCCAATTTCAGTACCTTTTTGCGACGTGCACGCGTCACGGTACCACCTTTCACTCTTGCCACAATAAATCCCTCCTGAAGTCTCTTTCTTTAGGCGTTTCTTACAGATAGGAAATCAACTGTCTGATCCGTTTTTCATCACCGGAGTGCATGATTGCACTTTTACGCAATTTGCGTTTGCGCTTCGGGCTTTTTGCCTCAAACAAGTGGCTTGTATACGCATGGGAGCGTTTCACTTTGCCGGTTCCGGTTTTCTTAAAGCGCTTTGCCGCAGCTTTTTTGGTTTTCATTTTTGGCATAACATTGTCCTCCTTCTACTGTTTCGGTGCTAAAATCATGATCATCTGACGGCCTTCCAATTTCGGAGCCCGTTCGATTTCCGAAAGGTCTTCCACTTCCTTTGCCATCCGGTCCAAAATACTGCGTCCCAATTCCTGGTGAGTGATTTCCCGGCCGCGGAATCGAATGGTCAACTTCACTTTGTTTCCTTTTTTAAGGAATTTTTTCACATTGCTTAATTTGGTTTTGATGTCGTTCTCTTCAATCGTCGGGCTGAGGCGCACCTCTTTGATTTGAATCGTTTTTTGATTCTTGCGTGCTTCTTTTTCGCGTTTGCTTTGTTCGTAACGGTACTTTCCGTAATCCATGATACGGCAAACCGGCGGTTTTGCCTGCGGGGCAACATTCACGAGATCGAGATTGGCTTCTTGTGCAAGCTGCAAAGCCTCACGGATGGGTTTGATTCCCAATTGCGTACCGTCAACGCCGATCAGGCGAACTTCCCGAGCACGAATCGACTCATTGACTTGGTGCTGATGTTCCTTGCTGATACCTGCCACCTCCGGAAAAAAATTGAAAAATAAAAAAGTGTAAGCGCAGAAAACGCCCACACTTTGCTTCCAATATCCAACAGGAAAATCAGTTGCATCAGAACCTGCCAACTCCGCGTTGACCAGGTGAGAAGCGGGCGCTTCTTCTTGCATGACAAAAATATACTATCACAGAAATAAAACCCGTGTCAAACGTGACGCACGATTTCAAAACGGCCACTTTGAATATATTCTTTTCTCCGGGATCCGTCAAACGGAAAATAAAGGGAAAAGTTTTGTCCGTTTTGTCACCTTTTTCACAGGAGTTTGTCAGTAAAAAAATGTATACTGAAGTTGAGTTCATTGCAATGAAAGGGTGAAACCATGGCTGACCAAACCAGGCAAATTCCGGCGGACGAAAAGAAGACCACAGCATGGATCGTCGCATTGACCATCATCATCAATGCCATCATCGTCGTCCTCTTTTTCATGCCGAAATACCAAGGGTTCGATCATGTGGATTTAACGTTTTTGCCCATGTTAAACGCGATTTTCAACAGCTTTACGACGGTGTTCCTCATTACCGCATTATATTTCATCAAGAAAAAAAATATACGCATGCACCGTCGTTTTATCTTTGCCGCCTTTGGTTCGACTGCTCTTTTTTTGATCACTTATCTGGTTTATCATTCGTTGGCGCCTTCCACTTCTTACGGCGGCGAAGGGTGGATCAAAATCATATATTACTTCATCTTGATCACCCATATCGTTCTGGCCGCCCCCACCGTGTTTCTGGCCCTTTTCACGATGGTTCGCGGCCTGAAGATGCAGGTGGAAAGGCACCGGAAAATCGCACGCTGGACCATGCCGATTTGGCTGTATGTCAGCATCACCGGCGTGCTGGTGTATTTGATGATTTCCCCTTATTATTAAAAAAAGCACCCCCTTCACCAAACGGGGTGCTTTTTTCATTGTCATTTTTTCTCTTTGATTTCGGACACCAATTGTTCTATCACTTCATCCAGCAGCTTGGCCCCGAGGTCCCCTTCGGTCCGCTTCCGGACAGCCACGGCGTCGGCATTCATTTCTTTTTCACCGATCACCAGCATGTAGGGAACTTTTTGCACCTGGGCTTCCCGGATTTTATAACCCACTTTTTCATCACGGCCGTCCAGTTCCGCGCGAATTCCCGCATCCCGTAACCGGGCCGTCACTTGTTCAGCGTAGTCATTGAACGCGCGGGAAATCGGAATCACCTTGGCTTGAACCGGAGCCAGCCATAACGGGAAAGCACCGCCATAGTGCTCGACCAATATCCCGATAAAGCGGTCAATTGATCCGTAAATGGCTCGGTGAATCACCACCGGGCGATGCCGCTCATTGTCTTCCCCGACATAGGAGAGATCAAATTTCTCGGGCATTTGGAAATCCAATTGGATGGTGGCGCATTGATGGCTCCGCTTCAAAGCATCCCGGATATGGAAATCGATCTTCGGACCGTAAAACGCACCGTCCCCCTCATTGATCCGGTATTCGATGCCGGACTTATCCAACACGTTCTGCAGCGCGGATTCGGCTTTTTCCCACAGTTCGTCCGAACCCATTGAATCTTCGGGACGGGTGGAAAGCTCGATGGAATAGGGGAAACCAAAAGTGCTGTAAATCTGATCCACCAGTTGAAGCGCGGCGGTCACTTCTTCTTCGATCTGATCCGGCCGCACAAAGATATGTGCATCATCCTGGGTGAAAGTCCGGACCCGGAGCATGCCGTTTAAGGCTCCCGACAACTCGTGGCGATGCACTTGCCCGAATTCAGCCAGGCGAAGCGGCAAATCCCGGTATGAGCGGATATCATGTTTAAATATCAGCATATGTCCGGGACAGTTCATCGGTTTGACGGCAAAAGCGGATTCATCCACATTGGTGAAGTACATGTTTTCCTTGTAATGGTCCCAGTGTCCCGATTGTTCCCACAAGCGCTGGTTCATGATGAGCGGAGTGCGGACTTCTTTGTAACCGGCTTTGATTTGCAAATCACGCGAGTATTGTTCCAATTCATTGCGCAAAATCATCCCGTTCGGCAAATAAAACGGCATGCCGGGGGCTTCCTCCGAGAACATGTATAAGCCGAGTTCTCTTCCCAGTTTCCGGTGATCCCGCTTTTTCGCTTCTTCCAGGAAGTTCAGATGTTCCTCCAACTGGGATTGTTTCGGCCAGGCCGTCCCGTAAATCCTCTGCAACATCTGGTTGTCCGAATCCCCGCGCCAATAAGCTCCGGCAATGCTTAATAATTTAAACGCTTTAATCTTTCCGGTGGACGGCAAATGGGGACCGCGGCACAGATCAAAAAACTCGCCTTGATGATACATGGTGATCACTGCATCTTCCGGCAGGTCACGAATGATCTCCAATTTCAGATGATCCCCGGTTTCTTCATAAATCCGGATGGCTTCCTCCCGGGAAACGACTTTTCGCTCAATCGGCAAATTTTCTTTGACGATTTTTCTCATCTCTTCTTCGATCTTGGGCAGGTCCTCCGGCGTCAAACGAACCGGCAAATCCACGTCATAATAAAATCCGTCTTCAATCACCGGGCCGATCCCCAGTTTCACATCCGGATACAATCGTTTCAACGCCTGCGCCATCAAGTGAGCGGTGCTGTGGCGGTAAACTTCCAAGCCTTCCTCATCTTCCAAAGTCAGAACTTGGATTTCGGCACCGTCCGGCACTTCTCTGGACAAATCCACCACTTGGCCGTTGATTTTGCCGGCAACAGCCTTTTTGGACAAGCTCCGGCTGATGGAGTCGGCAATCTCCCCAACCGTGACGGACGATTCATACTCACGAACGGAACCGTCCGGGAATTTGACACTGATGCTCATTTCCATCTCTCCTTTTTTCATCTTCAATAAAAAAAGCCCCTCCCATAAAGGGACGAGCTGGTCGTCGCGGTTCCACCCTTTTTCAACCTGAAACAGCCGGACCAGGCTGTTCAAGGTTCTCTCATCTCAATAACGGCGAGTCCCGGCAACAATTACTGGCATCCAAGATGCGTTCCTTGTTGCAGCTCTGAGGTGGTAAGCATTTTCCGATTGGGTTATGGAGGCTTCCAGCCGCTGACCCCCACTCTCTGAAACCGTCGGAGATGCCCGTGTCCTCATCATTGCTTTCGGATAAAATTTGTTATGTATTATACTCATTCCGTCACGGGTTCGTCAAGCATCTTCCAAAAACGGCCGGGCGGAAGGCTGACATTGGCTGCAGCCGTCACAAGTCATCACTCTTCCTTCAAAAATTTGCATCAGGGTCTTGATCACATTTTCATCCGGACAGGTGGTATGAATGATGATTCGCTCCGGCGTCATGCTTAACAAAATGCTCATCAGGTGATCTTTTTGGGATGCCGTTTGATCGGCCATTTCCATAAAAACCGGCTCCAGGTCTTTGTCCAAAACCGGGGTGCCGTCCGATTTCAGCACATGAAATTGTTGGTTGTCATGGATGACATGCACCAGCCCGATTTTCGGGGGCCGGGACTCGATGAACATGCGCAACAATTCAATAAATTCATGGTATTGCCTTTTCAAACGGTAAGCTTGAATGGCTTCCTCCACACAAGCCATCAGCGTTTTCCGGTATGCCTTCAAGCGAAAGGAAACAAAACCGTCCAAAGCAATGTGATGATTTTCTTTCAAAAATCCGGTGATTTGTTTCTCCAATTTCTCCCGCCGGCTGCGGTATATCACCTGTTGGCATTCCCATGCGCTGGTCTCCAATTGCTCCAACACCTGCTGCTGAATCTGCCTGATTTCCTGCTTTGTGAAATAATGGTGACTGGATTGAATCATTTTGCTGATCCATTTCGGTTCCAGATGGTCACAAATGTAACGGGTCAGGATTTTGCCCACTTGCCATACAATCCGATCCCTTTGTTTCTCATCCATCCACTTTCTCAACCGGATGAGGATGACAAAACGTTCTCCCATCCCCATCTCTTTCATGTCAAAAACCGGGCAGACGGAGCGGATGCCCTCCCGCAAGTCTTGCAAACAGGAACGAAATGGCTCATCTCTCTGATCAAACGAAATCAGATATTTCAACCGTCTCCCCTCCCATCCACGGATATTCTCAGAACCACTTTCCATACCAATATATGTTGCAACCAATAACGGTATACAAAAAAACAAAAGGACCCACAAGAAATAAAAAAGACTTGGTCAAAAAACCAAGCCTTCTCTTCAGAACCATCCGGCCATTTTTACTTCGTTATAAAGAATCAGTCCGATCAAATAAACAAACCCCAGCGCAGCCAACAAAATGGACAGCCTTCCGATCAATTTTTCTTCGCTCCCGCCCGTTTTCACTTTGATTCCAAAAGCTTTCATTGAAAATTTCTTTTTATAAGGCCACAAATAAGGAACACCCGCACTGGTTAACGTATCTGCAAAAAGATGGGACAAATAACCGACCAACACCGGTACGGACATCCACGGTTGAATCGTGTAAAACATCCAAGTAACATAAGCGCAGGTAAGAATCGAATGGGTAACCGACCGGTGAGGGGCATAAGCGACGCCGGCGGCAAAAACCCCCATCAGTAACACCCAAAGAGGCAGGCTTTTGATGAAAAACAACAGAATCATGACCAATCCCAAAGCCGCCAGCGCAAATGACCGGTAGGTCCTGCTCAGCGAAGGAAACAAAAAGTTGTTGATCAGGCTGCCGTCTTCATCGATGTCCGGGAGCAAAGAAGCAATTCCCGCCAAAACAATGGTTAAAGCAAGTTCTCCTACATCATCCGTATTTCCGGAGGCCACGGCCAGTCCGACACCCGATGCCACGCCGATGGCAAAATGTGTTTTTCCTGTCAAACCCTCTCCTCCTATCTCTCTGTATCTGAGGGCAAATGAAGGATTTGCCATAAGAAAACCTTTTTGATCACATATTTAAAATAGCAAATATATAAAGTAAAATCTATTTATTTTCTTAAATTATAAAATGACACCCCGGTACCGGAGTGCCATTGCATCCAAAACCCCAATCAGTTTTGCATCACGAAATCCTTTTCGGTATACTCTCCCTCTTGAAAAACACGCAAGATCTCATATTTCGTGTTCCGTTGCGCCGGAATTTTCCCGGCTTCCCGGATCAGGCGCAAAATGAGATGGTTGTTTACTTTATGAGTGGTGCCGGCAGCCGAAACCACATTTTCTTCGATCATGGTGCTTCCAAAGTCATTGCAGCCGAAGTGCAGTGATTTTTTCCCGATTTCCGGTCCCATGGTTACCCAGGAGGATTGGAGATTAGGGATATTATCCAGCATCAAACGGGCGATCGCCACCGCTTTCAAATATTCTTCAGGCGGCAATTTTTCCCGTTTCAAATTGGTGTTGTCCGGCTGGAACGTCCATACGATGAAAGCGAGGAAACCTTTCGTCTCGTCTTGGGCCTGCCGGATCCGGAGCAAATGATTCACCCGGTGTTCATTCGTTTCGCCAAAACCGATCACCATGGTTGCCGTGGTATGCATCCCCACGCGATGGGCCGTTTGCATGACATCCATCCAGTCCCGCCAAGAACCTTTCAACCGGCTGATTTTCCGGCGAATTTCATCATCCAGGATTTCCGCTCCGCCACCAGGCAGGGAATCCAACCCCGCTTCATGCAACCGGCGGACCACCTCTTCCAGGGAAAGGCCGGAAACTTCTTTCATTTTCAGGATTTCAGCGGGCGAAAAAGAATGCATGGTGATATCGGGAAAGCGTTTTTTAATTTCCCGTAACAGATTCGTATAATATTCAAACGGCAAATCCGGATTGGTGCCGCCTTGCATCAGAATTTCCGTCCCGCCCACATCCACGGTTTCCTGGATTTTTTGGAAGATCACTTCATTCGGCAGGACATATCCTTCTTCCGACCCCGGCCGGCGGTAAAACGCACAAAACCGGCAATACGTATCACAGATATTGGTATAATTGATATTGCGACCGATGACAAACGTTGTGATCGGCTCCGGATGCCATTTTTTCATGATCTGGTCCGCTGCCCATCCCATTTTTTCTATCTCATCACTTTCCCACAGAGCCAGCCCGTCTTCAAACCCCAGGCGTTCTCCGGCAAGCGCCCTTTCGATTATGGAATCAATCTTCGACATATCTATTCAACCTCCTAAAGAGTCAGATCGACCGCCAACCCAATCATGTCCATCGTATCACAAATCAAAACGGATGGGGCGGGAATACTGCACAAAAAATCCTCCTGTTTTCAGGCGATGTGAATTCACCCATTGAAAACAGGAGGATTTTTTTTGTTGTGGTGCCGAGGGTCGGACTCGAACCGACACGGTGGTACACCCACCGCAGGATTTTAAGTCCTGTGCGTCTGCCAATTCCGCCACCCCGGCAAAAAAATGGTGGTTCGGGACGGAATCGAACCGCCGACACGAGGATTTTCAGTCCTCTGCTCTACCGACTGAGCTACCGAACCTTATGTAACAAATTGTTGGCGACAAATGATATTATATCATGCAAGCATCAAACATGCAAGATGAATCAGGAAATTTTTTTCTTCTGACACCCCCTGCAACCATTCGTTGATTCAGGGGGTGTTTTTTTTCTCCTTGTTGCCGGCCACAAAGCGCTCATTCATCAACCGAAGTTTCGCGCGAATCTGTTCCTGCTGGTCAGCCCATTCATCTTTTGCCTCTTGTTCGGATTTTGACCGTTTGGATTGTTCCATTTGCATTTGCAACGCCCGGGGCAATGCTTCCGGCTTGTTGCGGGGACTTTTCGGATGGAAAGAACGCGGCTGCTGCTTTTTCCTTTTCGTTTCCCATTCTTCTTTTTTCGCCTGCTCCACGGCCTCTTCCACCGTGGAAATCCCCAGCCGCTTCCAATGGCCCGCAATTTTTTCCACCAAATTCCGCGGCAGTTTATAATCATATTTCAACAAGACATATTCCAAGAGCACATTGACAACCCCCGGCGGCAATCCGTAATGGCGAATCAACGACTCCACGATTTCCACATCGCTGGCCGGGATTCGCCCGCCTTTCTGGTAAAATGCCAAAAGTTGCATGGGGGAAATTTGCGCCAACTGCCGAATGTGCTTTTCTTCTTCGGAAAGCGGCTTATCCGGATCCGTCGGCATCTTTTTCTCCTCTTTTGCCTGTTCCGCATCCGCCTTCTTGGCCACCACGGGCGTGCTGCCAAACTGCATGCAATATTCACTTCGGACAAAAGAACGCAAGCGGTCCAGACGGATTTGCCCGTGACTGGTCACATAAGGATTCTGCAACGCTTTTAAAATCGCCCATTCATCCAGCTGATACAAAAAACCAAGCTCTCTGATTTCTTGTTTTAAATCCTCCGTCCAAACATCTTTTCCCAATAAATGCGCCAAGCGCAACTCCAGCATGGAAAAATCAATGTCCTGCTTAAAATCCGGCCTTTTTCCCTGATGCAGGCTTTCGTCGATTTTGGCCACCGGCACGGTCATTTCTTTTTCCCGTTCAGCTTGTTTGGCCAGTTCTGCCGGCGAAATGCTGTCAAACACATCCTGAAACGAGCGGGTGATGTTTTTCTTTTTTTCTTCCTTCCGGCCAGGTTGAAAACGGGTGTCCCCGGTCAGCCAGTCTTTTAATGCAATGTACCTTTCTTTGCCCAATGAGTTGTAAAGCGTGACACTTAAAATATCACTTTGAAAAAACTTTGCCGGCGTCAGTGGGGGAAGCATTTCGTATTCATAATAAACATGATCTTCTTCCTCTTCGATCTCATACGTATTGATCAGTCCGACACCTTCCAGCAAATGTCTGGCTTCCAACAGTTGATCAAACGTAAAAGAACATAATTGCAATAAATACGAATGAGCATACAACTTGGAAACACCGGCACGGTGAAGGGGAACTTGACAGGCCAGCGTCATGTATAATGAGATGGCAGAAGCTCCGACAATGGGTTGATACAGATGAATCAGCCCAATGAGATCTGCTTGATGGATCGGACGATGGGTGCGGCAACGCCAACCCGCGTCTTTCCAAAACATAGCCATGGTTTGGCCTCCTCTGCACTTCGCATTCGCTAGCATTGGAATATCATTGTAACATAAGAGCCTGCCGGATCATCAAATCCCATTTACCACCAATTCTTACTCAGACCCTTGTTTTTTTTCTTTATCAAAGGCCATTTGCGACCGTTGCAGCAGTTCTTCCAATTCATTGACAAAAACGTTGATGTCTTTAAATTGCCGGTAGACCGAGGCAAACCGCACATACGAAACTTCATCAATGTCAACCAGCCGCTCCATCACCATTTCACCGATTTCTTTGGACGGAACTTCTGCCGCTCCGCCTTGACGCAACTTTCTTTCAATATCCACGACAAGGTCTTCCAGCTTGGCCAACGGAACCGGCCTTTTTTCGCAGGCACGAATCAGGCCGCGAAGCAGCTTTTCCCGGCTGAATTCTTCGCGGCTCCCGTCTTTTTTGATCACGATGAGCGGTTGTTCTTCAATCATTTCAAAAGTGGTGAAGCGCTGTTCGCACTTTTCGCATTCCCTGCGCCGGCGAATCGCCCTTCCTTCATGAACCGGGCGGGAGTCCAGGACACGGCTGCCATGATTTCCGCAAAACGGGCATCTCAACGTTTCATCATCTCCTCCTGACTTCGTCTGCTTTTGCGTCTCTGTGCGAACCACCCTCATTCTGAGCGCAAATGTCATATTTCCATTTTAAATATTTGTTGACAGGATTCAACCCATATTTTGTCACCGGTCCGGACTCACTTCTGATCCAACAAGGCTTCGATCCGGGGGGCAATCTTCTTGGGCGAGGTGGTCGGAGCAAAGCGTTTGACCACATTTCCTTGCCGGTCAACCAGGAATTTGGTGAAGTTCCATTTGATCTCTTTGTTTAACAATCCTTGTGCCGATTGGGTCAGGTATTTGAAAAGCGGATGTTGATTTTCCCCCTTCACATCCACTTTTTGAAACAAGGGAAAGGTGACGCGGTAGTTTATTTCGCAAAAATTGCGGATTTCTTCGTCCGTTCCCGGTTCTTGGTTTCCAAATTGGTTGCACGGGAAGCCCAGCACATAGAAGCCGCGGCTGTGGTATTTTTCATACAGTTCTTGCAACTCTTTGAATTGCGGGGCAAATCCGCACCGGCTCGCCGTATTGACGATCAACAGGACGTTCCCTTCATATTCTCCAAGAGATTGTTCCTTCCCTTGATTGGTTACAGCGGTATATTCATAAACACTCATGGTTCAACCTTCCTTTCAAGGATCATGTCACAGCTTCAGCGGCGTTCATCAGACCTTGTAAGCTGTTACAAATTTATTTTCCCAAAAGTGAAAAACCCTAAATAGAGAACATACATTCTATTTGTTTCATTAAATAAACAATCCGTCGAACGCCCGGCAAAAACATCCTATAAAAGGAAAAAGCTTGCAGAATCATTTTCCACAAGCTTTTCATCCCGTCACACTGTCACTTTCGTGTTCATTTTTTCCCCGACATATTTGGCCAAGTCGACGACACGGCAGGAATATCCCCACTCATTGTCATACCAGGCCAGGATTTTCACTTGCCGGTTGCCCATGACCATGGTCGACAAGGCATCCACAATGGATGAATGTTCGTTTCCGTTGAAATCGGAAGAAACCAGCGGCGCTTCACAAACATCCAAAATCCCTTTGAAACGGGTTTGGGCTGCATGTTTCAACGCTTGGTTGACCTCTTCTTTGGTCACCGGTTTTTCCGTATCCACCACCAAATCAATGACCGAAACGTTCGGCGTGGGAACCCGAAGGGCAAATCCGTTCAACTTCCCTTGCAGTTCGGGAATCACCAACCCCAATGCTTTGGCCGCCCCGGTTTTGGTCGGAATGATGGATTGCGCACAAGCACGGGCCCTGCGCAAATCTTTATGCGGATTATCCAGGTTCTTCTGGTCATTGGTGTACGCGTGAACCGTGGTCATCAACCCGTGGACAATCCCGAACGATTCATGCAACACTTTGGCCACCGGTGCCAAGCCGTTGGTGGTGCAGGATGCATTCGAAATAATGTGATGCCGGTCCGGATCGTAATCGCTTTCATTAACTCCCATGACAACCGTGATATCCTCATCTTTTCCGGGAGCGGTGATCACCACTTTTTTGGCGCCGGCGTTCAAATGTTTTTGCGCCCCTTCGCGGTCCCGGAATTTTCCCGTCGCTTCTACCACAATGTCAATATCCAATTCGCGCCAGGGCAACTCTTCGGGATTGCGGTTGGAAACCAGACGGACTTCATGTCCATCGACACGAAAACCGTGATCGGATACCGTCACATCTTTATGATATAACCCGTGAATTGTGTCATACTTAATCAAATGCGCCAAGGTTTCAGCCGGATAGCTCGCATTCACGGCAACCACTTCGATTCCCGGAACTTCCATAGCTTTGCGGAAAACCATTCTTCCAATGCGCCCAAATCCGTTAATTGCGATACGAACTGCCATAATGGTATACCCCTTCCCATTTGTCACACGCTAATATTCACTTTTATTATAATAAGTATGTCACATTTTGCAACCAGCAGAAACAAAAAAACCTGTTCCCGTACAGGAACAGGTTTCAAACCGTATTCATTTTTCTTGTTTTCTTTTGTATTCCTCGAATTCCCCTTGGTACAATTGTTTGTACTTCTCATAATAATAACTGACCCTGGTCACATAATGGCGGGTCTCCCCGAAATTCTCCGGAATTTGTGTGACATTTTGCCGTGTGCCGTCCCAAACCCCTTGCTCCAACCATTTGTCGACACGGCCATGACCGGCATTGTAAGCGGCCATGACCGCCACTTTATTTCCTTTATACCGTTCGGTCAAGTAAGCAATATACCAGCTTCCCAATTGTATGTTGATAGCCGGGTCATACACGTAATCTTTCAACGCTGGTGAAAAGTTTCCGTTTTTGATGATAAAATCCGCAGTATCCGGCATAATTTGCATCAAACCCTGTGCCCCGACATGCGATTCCCTTTTCGGTTGAAACTTGGTTTCCACCCGGATAATCGCCATGATCAAAAAGGGATCGGCGTTGGTTTCAATCGCACTGTTAAAAATATATTCTTCATATTTCAACGGATAGATCATCATGTTAAAAAGCGGGATGGCCACGATGACAAACACCAGCAACAGGATTAAGGCGATCATGATCGTGCGCTTGGGAGGCAGTGCATCCACTGCCGGCTTTACCCACTTTTTGAGATTAGTTGTTTCCATAACTGATCAACCTGTCTTTCCGTCTCTGACAAAGTTCCCCGATTGTCAATCACATAATCGGCATGCTTCTTTTTCTCTTCGATATCCATCTGTGCGAGAATCCGTTTTTCCGCTTCCTCTCTGGAAAGTGCGTTTCGTTTCATTAATCGTTCCAATTGGATTTCTTTCGGTGTATATACTAAAATAACGGCTTCCACCCATTGCGTCAAATTCCCTTCAATCAGCAACGGGACATCCCAAATCAACAAATCCGGATCCTTCTCTTTTTTTATTTTTTCCGTTTTGTCACGCATGGAATCCACGATCAACGGATGCAACAACCGATTCAACTTTTCCCGTTCGGCAGGGTTATGAAAAATTCTTGCTCCCAACCGTTCGCGATTCAGTTTCCCTTCATCATCCAGTATTCCGGGGCCGAATTCCCGGGCAATCCGCTCCAACCCTTCGGTTCCCGGCTCAACCACTTCGCGGGCAATTTGGTCTGCATCGATGATTTCCGCTCCCTTTCGGCGAAACATCTCTGAAACCGTGCTTTTTCCGGTTGCGATGCTTCCCGTCAATCCCACCAACAACGTCCTTCACCGCCTTTTCACATGAATCGCATCACTCCGAGCAAAATCAAAATAACCCCCGGCATATATGCCCAGAAACGATTTTTTAAGTTCTTGGCACAGGAAAACCCGATCCACATCCCCAACCGTAAAAACAAGGCACTCATCAAAGCAATCAAAAAGGCTGTGGGAACAGGCGGGAACCCCATCATCGCCGCCCCGATGCCGGCGCCAAAAGCATCCAGGGACAAAGCCGTTCCCAACAAAAACGCTTCGGCGGAAGAAATCGATCCGGAATTATCCATATCTGCCATCACGGGGGTTTTTAACACCTTGACCACCAAGCCAAGGCGTTTGATTTGAAAGGTCCAGGTTTTTATCGATAAACAGGATGGACTCTGCGAACGGATTTCATCCTCATTCGTTTCTTTTAAATTCTTTTCCCCCTGAAAAATGATCCACAAGCCGAGGACGATCAATAAAACGGCTCCGAGTGCTTGGGTAAATACGGGGGAAAACAAAGCAGAAAAAAATTTCCCCATGCACATCCCCATGTATAGCACGGCGCCTGAGCATCCGGCAATGATGACGGTAGATACCAGGGGGATACGAATTTTTCTCAGCCCATAGGTTGTTCCCACTCCAAAACTGTCCAAACTGACCGCAAAAGCCAACGCGATGATCAACCAACCATGCAACATCACTGATCCCCCTCATAAGATAGGCATTTGTTACCCTATCTTATGAAGGAACCATCCATGAGGTCACCGTTGGCAATGGGAACACACATGCGTTCCCCGCCCGGCCACAACCATCCGTTCAATCGGCCTTCCGCATTTGGGACAAGGTTCATGTTTCCGGCCATAAACCTGGATTCTCAACTGGAACATTCCCATTTCGCCTTCCCCGTTCAAATAAGAACGGACGGAAGACCCTCCCAGTTCAATGGCTTCTTTCAGGGTTTGTTGAATGCTGTGGTACAAACGTTCCACTTCTTCTTCCTTTAATGACGAAGCCGTCCGGGTCGGATGAATCGCCGCCCGGAACAAAGACTCGTCCACATAAATATTTCCAAGCCCCGCGATATATTCCTGATTTAAAAGAACCGCTTTGATATTGGTTTTCCGTTTGGCGAGCAACGCCTGAAACCAGGAAAGCTGAAACTCATCCGTAAGCGGCTCCGGCCCCAGTTTCTTCAACGGCAACTGCTCATCTTCTTCCCCGTATGGAAACAAGTGCATGGTGCCAAATTGCCGCACATCCCGGTAGCGGAGCTCGGTACCGTCCGTAAAGTGAAAGATGACATGGGTATGCTTCTCGCAAGGCTCCCCTTGTTCCGCCAGACGATACTTTCCTTCCATGCGCAGATGAGAAACCAGCACCAGCGGATCGCAGACGATTTTCAAAAACTTTCCCCGCCGGCCGATCCCGATGATGGTGGTCCCGGCCAACATGCGCCGAAAGGCCTCTGTGTCATCCGGACGTTTGATGATTCTGGGCAAACGGACCGTCACATCTTCGATCTGTTTGCCGATGACCAATTTTTGCAAAGTTTTTCTGACTGTTTCAACCTCAGGTAATTCCGGCAATCGTTTCTCCTCCTATTTTGCTTCGTACCAGTTGCTCCCGACACTCACTTGCACTTTCAGTGGAACCGATAACCGGACAGCTTGTTCCATCGTATTCTGAACCAATTCTTTCATGACCGTCAATTCTTCTTCGGGAACTTCAAAGATCAATTCGTCATGCACTTGCAAAAGCAACCGGCTTTTCAACCCTTTTTCACGCATCAACCGGTCCACTTTCACCATCGCATGCTTGATGATATCCGCCGCCGTTCCCTGAATCGGAGTGTTCATGGCCGTCCGTTCGGCAAAACTTCTTTCCCCGAAGTTGCGGGCATTGATTTTGGGCAAATAACGGCGCCGGCCCAACATGGTGGTGACATAACCTTCTTTTTTGGCCTTTTCAATCGTGCTGTCCATATACTGCTTGATACCGGGATACGTTTCAAAATAACGCTCAATAAACAACTTGGCCTCTTTTTGCGGAATATCCAGCCCTTGAGCCAGGCCGTATCCGCTGATGCCGTACACAATGCCAAAGTTGACGGCTTTGGCTTGTCTCCGCATTTGATCCGTCACTTCATCTTCCCTGACCCCGAAAACATCCATGGCTGTTTGGGCGTGCACATCTTTATCTTCTTTGAATGCTTTTTGCAAATTTTGGTCTTCTGACAAATGGGCAAGGACTCTCAGTTCAATCTGGGAATAATCCGCAGACAGCATGTACCATCCTGTTTGAGAAGGGACAAAGACCTGGCGGATTTTTCTGCCTTCCTCCATCCGGATCGGGATGTTTTGCAGGTTCGGCTCGGTCGAACTCAACCGGCCGGTGGCCGTAACCGTTTGTTGAAATTGGGTATGGATTTTTCCATCCGGCCCAATCTCTTTTTTTAATCCTTCTATATAAGTAGAATACAATTTTCCAACCTGGCGATAATGTAAAATTTTCTCGACAATTTCATGTTGCGGAGCCAATTTTTCCAAAACATCCGCACTGGTTGAATAGCCGGTTTTCGTTTTTTTGATCACGGGAAGCCCCAATTTTTCAAACAAGATTTCCCCCAGCTGTTTGGGAGAATTGATATTAAACGGCACACCTGCAATGTCATGGATTTCTTCCTGCAACCGGTCCATTGACGCCTTCAATTCCCGGCCCAGCTCATCCAACCGTTCATGGTCCACCCGGACGCCCCTTTGTTCCATGTCAGACAAAATGGAGGAAAGAGGCAGTTCCATTTCATACATAAGCGCATCCAGTTTGGCTTCTTGCACTTGCTCTTTCAACAACGGGGTGAGTCTGTGAACAAACCGGGCTTTCCGCGATAGGTGTTCTGCCAGCTCATCCCCTTCCAATTGACGGCGTTTGACTCCTTTTCCATACACCTCTTCATCCGGCGGCAAATACCCTTCCCCACGCCGCTCAACGATATCAGACAAAGCCGGATGCGAATCAGACGGATCGAGCAAATAAGCCGCCAACAGCACATCAAAAGCCATCCCGTCCACCTGAAGTCCGGCATGTTGTTGAAAGGCGGTTTGAATCGTTTTGGCATCGTAGACAAATTTCGTCTTTTTTGAATCGGAAAGCCAATCGCGAACCATTTGATTTTCCCTCACCAACCCGGCCGGCAAAACCAGCTGGGTTTCACCGTCGGAAACCGCCATGGCCAGAAATTCCCCTTTGATCGGATGCGGTTCGGTCATTTCAACCACGAGCGCCTTATCCCCTTTGGAAAAAAAGGACTCCCACGGGCCGAGCGCTTCACCAGTTTCAATCCGGTGATAAGAAATGCTTTTCAAATCCCGGTCATCCTTCCGTCCTTCTTGCGGGGACAAGCGGGAAAGCAACGTGTTAAACGACAGCTTCTTAAATAACGAAACGATTTTTTCTTCATCCCGCTCTTTCAAAGCCAGATCATCCAATTCCAGGGACAAGGGAACATCGGTAAAGATGGTCGCCAGCTTCTTGCTCAACAGCGCCTGCGCTTGATGTTCTTTCACTTTTTCGCGCAATTTTTTCCCCGGCAACTCATCGGCGTGTTCGATCACTTCTTCCACCGACGGATAGAGACGGAGCAATTTGAGAGCTGTCTTTTCCCCGACCCCCGGAATTCCCGGGATATTGTCCGAAGTATCCCCCATCAAGCCTTTGAGGTCGATGATTTGTTCCGGTTTTAATCCGTATTTCCCGTCGATCGCCTTTCTGTCATAGTGCTCCACTTCCGTGATGCCTTTTCGGGTCAACAACACATGCACCCGGTCATTCACCAGTTGCAGCAAATCTTTATCCCCGCTGACAATCCGGATATCCAGGTCTTTGCGGTCACACGTTTTGGAAAGCGTCCCGATAATGTCATCCGCTTCATAGCCGCTTTCCTCGAAGTAAGGAATTTGAAAAGCATCCAAAACCTCTTTAATGAGGGGAAATTGCTCCCTCAGCTCGTTCGGCGTTTCTTTTCGCGTTCCTTTGTATTCCTGAAAATCTTTGTGCCGGAATGTGGTTTTCCCGGCATCAAACGCCACCAGCATGTGGGTCGGCTTTTCGTCTTCCAGGATTTTCATGAGCATCATGGTAAAGCCGTACACCGCATTGGTATATTGCCCGCTGGCATTGGATAAAAGCGGCAACGCATAGTAAGCCCGGTACGCGATGCTGTTGCCGTCGATCAAAATCAATTTACCCACGCTATCTTCACACCTTTTCCCATCACGTTTTCAAACATAAACCTATTGTAACATGTCCAAAATTCCTCCTTCCAGTCAATTGGTAACAATATGCGAACAAACGATCTGGATCTGCGCCTTTTGGGAAAGGATTCCACAAAAAAGAAGGGTCGGCAACACCCCTTTCCGTTTGTTTGTCCGGCTTTTTCCCTTTTAATCAACTATTCCGCCCGGCAACGCCCCCGTGCTGATCCGGCTCCGGCGGCTTCACATCGCCGGGTTTTTGCCCGTTGTTTCCCGGATGATCAATTCCGGGTTATACAAAATGCGTTGGCTTTGAAACCGGCCTGTTTGGATTTTGTCGATCAACAAATCCACCGCCGAATTTCCCAGTTCGGAGATCGGTTGGACCACCGTGGTCAGACACGGATAGGTGGCCCTTGCCAGAATGGTGTCATCAAAGCCGACCAAAGACAGCTGACCGGGAATGGGGATTCCTTTTTCTTTGGCCCCCAAAATCACGCCGATGGCCAACTGGTCATTGCAGGCAAAAATGGCGGTCGGCGGATCCGGCAAGCGGAAGAAGTCGTCCAAGGCTTTCATCCCGTTGGGAATCGAACCCCTGGTTTTGATCATATACTTCGGTTTCGGTTCAATGCCGTAAGTTTTAAGGGCTTGCAAATATCCTTCCGTCCGTTTCACGCTGGAAAGGGCCCATTGCTCACTGATGATGGCAATTTTCCGGTGCCCGTTTTGCAAATGGTGCATGGTTGCTTCATAGCCGCCTTTAAAATCATCCACAATCACTTTCGGTGCATCGATGGACGGGTCATCCTGCGTCAGCAACACCACCGGCAACCGATTTTGGATCAATTCGGCCAGGATTTTATTATTTTGGAATGTGGAACCGATGATAAAACCATCGATCAGTTTGTTTTGTAACAGTTCCACATACTTCGTTTCTATTTCTTCATTTTCACCGGTACTGCACAAAATCACACTGTAGCCCCGTTCATGCGCCCGGTTTTCAATGATTCCGGCGATTTCCGAGAAAAAGGGATTGGATATATCCGGCACCAACAACCCCACTGTTTTCGTCCCTTTTCCCATGAGTGCCGAAGCCATGATGTTCGGATGATAATTCAACTCTTCCATCGCTTTTTATATTTGAAATCAATGTATTTTTAGACTATTTTGCATCATTGGCTTGACGGCTCATAAAAAAAGAGAGGGCTTTTCAGCTCTCTCTTTTCCCGCAGCTTGCAGGCTCCCCGTCCTCATCCACCTGCCTCACGCCCCCTCCAAAATGCCATCCGTTTGACTCCACCCATTCAAGAAAAGCGTCCACAAACTCATCCAGATCCACGTTTTGATTTTGGTCATTGGCAAAAACACAACCGTCCACCAGTACTCTGATCTGTTTTTTCTTATCCATATCCGTCCATCTCCTCCTCGCCAAGTTTATGCTTTTGAAACCGGCGGCTACTCTTTCATCCGCTCACCGGCCCCTCTTTCCGCCCTCTTTCTGGGATTCAACACATCCATCAATCGTTGCCTGAGAAGCCTTTGGTTCTTCTCTTTCACTTTGTTTTTGAGCTCAAAAAGATTGGTTTCCTCAGGATCGATCAGTCCGGTTTTCCGGTAGAATTTCTCGATTTCATCGATCGTTCCCTTAATTTCTTCGGAAACCTTGCCAAACGACTCATCGATCTCCTCTTCCAAGACCAACAAGCCCAAATCCATTTTCATGGCAATCACCAGCTGTTCCAAGCTGACTTTCCTTGCTTTGGAAGCTTTCCTGTATTCATGCCACTCCGTGATCTGCTCCAAAGGGACATTTCCATAGTGTCTCCTGCCCATATTGATTTTGCTTGTCACTTCCAAATAGCAACTTGCCGTCCAATTTCCCAACAGGTCCATCACCGTGGGGGAGACGACCAGGTATTTGCTTCTGCAAAACTGGTAAAAATGCTCGATTTCCTTTTTCAAATTTGCCAGTGCATCATGATAATCCGGCCGGACGGCCGTTCGCTCAAACTCCTGTTCAATCTTCTGCACCTTCTCCCAAATCCGGCTGTATGCCTCAAACTTTTGATCATACACTTTCTGGCTCATGACAGCCGTTTTCGACCGGTTGTAAATATAAAAGGTTGTGACCACCGTGAGCGCTGTCACCAAACTCTGAATAGCTCCTCCATATACCTCCGGACTGTTCAAAGCCTCCGGATCCAGCCCGAGGGATTTGAAAAAATCCTTGGTATGGGGGGAAATAAAAAATTTGAAATTGATGAATAAGAGCACGACAACAAAAGCGGCGATCCCCCATTTCACGGCTCTTTTCCATTTTTGCCTTCTCAAAATCTTCTGCCTCAATTTCCCGTCCATCGGCTCGGGGATGTCTAAAAACAGCATCATGCATGACCTCCAATCATCGTTGACATGAGACATTATAAACTGCAAAATGTTCCAAAACATCCCCCTTGAACCATTTTTGGGACAACGGGAGCAAAACACAAATGAAAAAACAGGGAACATCACCGTCCCCTGCCTGTCCTTCTTGCTTTTCCCAGGTCCCTTCAGCCTCCAAAAAATCCCCCAAAGGGTCCGGACAAAATCCTGTTAATTCAAATCCATTTGTTTACCGGTTTCCATATATACAACACTTTCGGCAATATTGGTGACATGGTCCGCTATTCTTTCCAAGTCGGATGCAATCTTCATCGCCTTGAATATCTTTCTGAGATCGGTGGCCAGGTTGTTGGGTTGCAATCAGTTTGACCACGGTATCATCGATTTTTTCTTCCATCTCATCGACATGGTGGTCTTCCCGGATCACTCCTTGCGCAACCGTAACTTCTCTTTTCTCAAAAGCCTTGAGCGCTTTGTGAATCGAAACTTCCACCTGCTCCCCCATCTTCAACAACATGGACTCCAGAGAGAAAAGAGTTAAAATAAAAATTCTTCATTCAATCAACTTCGGCTTTGAAACTTCAGTGTATCGGCTTTGGAAATCATCAAAAAGTCATTTACTCAATTGCTTCTACGATTAAAAGGGGAAAATCCCCTTCAGATAATACACCAAATATAGCGGAAATGTTCCACTTCATAATCTTTATGCAATCAAGTTCAACAATTCTTCTCTCCTAATTTTCCTATCACTGCCTGCCGGATAATTTTCCAATAGGTATTGTTTTAAACGACATTCTTCTTGGTATCCGTCTACTTTTTTAATTTCTTGTGTAAACGCGTTTATCATTTCATCATCAACAATCTCAATAGAAAGCATAACCACACCATTTTGCCCAGCTATTGGCATCGCCATGGATCACATCCCAAGCACTAATTTCTTAATAATCCATTGAATTGTTCTATTTATAAATCATACGCCTGCTTTCTTCCATATACATAATGGCTTAAGCAGGCGTATTCCCAGCTTAAAGTTTTTTATCAATCCCATAATTAAGATTCAATAAGTGATGCTTTCATTTAAAAATCATTCCCAATCCAGATCATTGGAAAGCTCTCTCGTTTGGTAAAAATACTTCATCGCATGGACTACTTCTTGAAAACCCACCAGATGAATATCTGCTATATCTGTTGCAATTTGACCTGTAGCTAAAAAAAGTATTCATCAGGGTCTCCATTTGGGTTAAGCAAGGTATTAAAATCACCATTTTCATCAAAGAACTCAACAATATATACTCTTTGTCCTTTCTCTTCAATAAACTCTCCACCCACTACTGTCATAAATCCAACATCTTCTATTTTTAGACTTGCTTGACTCACTTTCTTGCCATCCAGACTTTCCAAGACTTCATAAACTTTTTCCCAAGTAGGATTTGAAATTACTTTTGATTTATTTTGAATACTTAATTCATAATTTTTCAATATATACCACCTACCAACTTTGTCTTTTATATCCCGGTCTTGGACGAATTATTTCCTTTCCATCAGGTGTTTTAACAATCAATTCATCTAGTCCCACTTCTTCAACTAGATTTTGAACACCTCTACCATCACCACATGGTCCGCAAAATGGACGGTCTACCACTAATGTGGCTTTCCCACCTAGTATCTTTTTGCTCTTTCTATACTTATATAAATGCCAAAATACATCGCCTTCTGCATGAGTATAGGTTTGTCCATTTGTAGCAAATTTCTCCCGGGGGGTACCTAGTTTTCCTATTTTTCTTTTGCCCATTCCTTCCTCAATTCTGAATACCCTCCTACATCAATTCCCCATCCACTTCTTCCCCAAATTTGTACTCCATCCGATTCAAGTACTGCGACGGTATTTCCACTCTTCAATATATCATTTTCTATTAACAAGTTATCCTCTTTTAAAAACGGGATTCCTAATTCTTTTCTTAATTTAGCAACATATTCTAAGCTTAGTTTTCCTTCCGCTTTTCTATATTTTTCTATTGAATTTACCTTCACTATTTTCTGTCCTTTAATAATTGCACCGTTTTTTAGTTTATATCCTTTTCCTTTTAACCCTTCTTTACTTAAATCTGTATATTCTGCTATATGTTTTACATTTTCTCGTCTTTGTTCCAGAGAGAGTGGCTTTGCAGATGAAGAATTTCCACCTGAAGTTACTCCATCTGGAGCATGAAAACAATTAGAAAATGGAATATCAATTAAAGCGTGATATCTCCCCGTTTGCCGAACCGCAACACAATCGCCAACTTTGTTGAAAACATTTTTGACAATCGGGGTTTTGGCCAGTACCGGTTCCAGTGATGCAACGGCTTTATTAATCGCTGGTTGGGCAAAGTGAACCACGGCGACGGAGCCGGCTCCAAAAATTCCTGCCAAAATGGCATTTTTCCAATTGATCTTCCGTCCATGCAAAATATCGTCTGCCACACTGGTGCCGGCACCCTCGACGGCTCCGATGGCTCCGCCTTTACCAAACATTTTCTGAAGAGGTGCCGGCAATTTGGAAACCAGTTTTTGTCCTCCGCGAAGAACAGGCCCCAAGACTTTGGAATTCTTGGCACCCATGATCAGTTTTTGTCCGATACCGCTCGCCAATCCCCGGGAAGCTCCTGCCGTGATGCCTCCGCCGACCAATCCCAAGATGCCGCCAATGGCTACTTCCAAGAAGGTCATTTTGTTAATTTCCCAACCATTCAGGGCCATACTGATCACAAATGACAACATACCACTAAGTACGGCTCTCCCTAACGGTGTGGCAAAGATGCACAAGACGATCCCCAAAATCAAAACACCGGCAAAAGCTATATATTCTTTATATTTTTTCACCCATTCCCAAGCCGTTGACATCGTATCAATCACGACTTCTGCCATTTTGGAGCAAATCTTGGTGAGCCAATCCCAAAAGGCAGCCGCTTTCTCTTTGGTCCATTCCCATGCCCCTGAAATTTTGTCCCCGAACCAATCTCCAACCTTTGACAATGATTCGGTAACAGACAATTGAATTTCTAACTAATTTTTAACAAAAAAAATAAACCTGCTCTTTTGCAGGTCAAGCAATATGCTTCAGTTTTTGTGTATATTAAATTTTCAGGTGTTCGAGTTTTTCAAGATCCATATAATCCCAGAAGAAATTAAAGTTAGGTTGGGCACAAGCTTTACTGAAGTGGAATTCTTTTAATGAATGATCCAACGGACGGGCCAAGAAGGACCCTCTCCTTTCCTCAACCAAACCGGCCTTGAATATATTCTTCCGTCCGGCGGTCCCGGGGCCGGGTAAACAGTTGCCAGGTGTCATTTTCTTCCAACACTTCTCCGTTTAAGAAAAACACGGTTTGATCCGACACCCGGGCGGCTTGTTGCATATTGTGAGTGACCATCACAACAGTGTAATTTTCCTTTAACTGGACAACCAATTCTTCCAAGCGTTCGGTGGAAACCGGATCCAGGGCGGAAGCCGGTTCATCCATCAGAATGATTTCCGGCTCCACCGCCAACACGCGTGCAATCACCAAACGCTGTTTCTGTCCTCCCGACAACCCCATGGCCGACTGGTGAAGCCGGTTCTTCACTTCCTCCCATAAATGGGCTTGCGTCAATGTCCGTTCCACAATCTCATCCAGCTTCTTTTTTTCTTTCACCCCGTGAACACGGGGCCCGTACGCCACATTATCGTAAATGGAAACGGGGAAAGGGTTGGGTTGTTGAAAAACCATCCCCACTTTTTTCCGGAGTTGCACCAAGTCCACTTCCGGTTCATAAATGTTTTTCCCGTCAATCAAAATCCGGCCGTAAGTCTTCACCCCCGGAATCATGTCGTTCATCCGGTTGATGCTCCGGAGCAAGGTGGACTTCCCGCACCCGGAGGGACCGATCAATGCTGTGACTTTGTTTTTCCTGATATTGAATTGAATGTTTTTCAACGCTTGCTTCTCCCCATAAAAGAGATTGAATTGTTTAATGGAGATTTTGTCCGCCATTTGACTCCCCTTCCTTCAACCAAATCGTCCGGTCAAATAATCCCCGGTCTCTTTCTTCCCGGGCCGGGTAAACAGCTCCCGGGTCTCATTCCATTCAATCAAACGCCCCATGTAAAAATAAGCCGTATAATCGGAAACCCGGGCAGCCTGCTGCATGTTGTGGGTCACCATGACAATGGTGAACTCTTCTTTTAATTCCCGGACCAACTCCTCGATTTTGGCAGTGGATACCGGGTCCAGCGCGGAGGTGGGCTCATCCAGCAAGAGGATTTTCGGTTTCACGGCAATGGCTCTGGCAATGCACAACCGTTGTTGCTGTCCGCCGGAAAGCGTCAAGGCAGACTGATGCAAACGATCCTTGACTTCCTCCCACAACCCGACTTTCTTCAAGCTATCCTCAACAAGTCCGTTCAGCTCTTTTTTCTTGGCTCCGTAAATCCGGGGAGCAAAAGCAATGTTTTCATAAATCGATTTGTGAAACGGGTTGGGGCGTTGAAACACCATTCCGATCCGGCGCCGCAAGGCATTGGCATGAATCCCGGGGTCGTTGATGTCAATGCCCTCCACCAAAATTTTTCCTTCCACACGGGCGCCCGAAATCGTGTCATTCATCCGGTTTAAGCATCGCAAAAAAGTGGACTTCCCACACCCGGAGGGGCCGATCAATGCCGTGACATGATGTTGATGGAAAGGGAGATTCACATCTTTCACCGCATGATTTTCGCCGTAATAAACGTTTAAACCGACGGTTTCCAACTGGACCACCCGATTTTTCGTTTCCAGTTGCCGGCCCTGTTTTACCTTTCCCTTCACAGGCAACCCGACCGTTTGTAACATCCCGCATTCCCCCTTATCGATTGGATGTAAGGCGTGCATGAATCCACCGCCCCAACCAACGGGCAAGCAGATTGAAAATCAAAACAGCGATCACCAGCAAAGCAGAAGCCCCGGCAGCCACTTCCTTGGCATCGGGAATGATCCCTTCGGCATTGACTTTCCAAATGTGAACCGCCAATGTCGATGCCGGGCGGAACGGATTGAACGGTGAAGCCGGTGAGGTAACATCCCAATGGGTAAAGTCCAGCGGAGGCGAAGTCATTCCCGCTGTAAACAACAAGGCGGCGGCTTCCCCAAACACACGGCCCGAGGCCAAAATGGTCCCGGTGATGATCCCCGGCAATGCAGCCGGAAGCAACACTCTGCAAATCGTTTGCCAATGCGTCACTCCGAGAGCCAGACTGGCTTCCTTCTGCTCCCGGGGAACCGAGGACAAAGACTGTTCCACAATCCGCACCATCAAAGGCAGGTTAAAGACGGACAAAGCCAGTGCCCCCGCCAGAAGCGAATATCCCCATCCGGTGTATTGGACAAACACCAACAGGCCGAACAGACCGACCACAATCGAAGGAAGGGAAGACAACACTTCGATACTCAAGCGGATGAAGCCGGTCAGGTTGCCGGGTTTGGCATACTCCGCCATGTAAATGCCGCCACCCAGCCCCAACGGGATGGTGATCAACATCGTCAACACCAGGAGATAAAAGGAATTGAACAACTGCGGCCCGACACCTCCGCCACCGGTCAAAACCGAACCCGGCGCTTCGGTGATAAACGCCCAATCCACCACTTTCAAACCGCGCATCAAAATAAAACCGATCAGTCCGAGCAATATTCCGACGATCAAAACGGCGATCGCATAAAAGATCGCGGTTGCAATCCGGTCGATAACTTTTGCGTTCATGTCAATCTTCTCTCCTTCGGGAAATAAAACGGATCAAAAAAATAAAAATCAGGGTCATGAGTAGCAAAATCAGTGCCATCGACCACAGCACATCCTGTTCGGTTGTTCCTTGGACGGTATTTCCCATGTTTAAAGTGATCACACTGGTCAGGGTGCTGATAGGGGTGGTGAAGCTGACCGGCAAATTGGGGGCATTTCCAATCACCATTTGGACCGCCAAGGCTTCCCCGAACGCCCGGGCCATTCCCAAAACCACTCCGGTCATCAATCCGGGCATCGCCGAACGAACCACCAGCCGGGAAATGGTTTGCCAGCGGGTTGCCCCCAGTGCATAAGAGCCTTCCCGAACCGTTTTGGGGACGGCTTGAATGGCATCTGCCCCGACACTGATGATGGTGGGCAAAATCATCACGGCCAAAACCAGCATTCCGGATAACAAGCCGAATCCGAAACCGCCGGCCACGCTGCGTATCCATGGAACAATGACTGTCAGGCCGATGAATCCGTAAACGACAGACGGAATTCCCACCAACATTTCAGTGACCGGCTGCAAAATTTTCCTCCCCCAACCCGGCGCAATTTCCGTCATAAAGATGGCTGCACCGATCCCGAGCGGGGCACTGATGATCACCGCACCCGCGGCAACCGCCAGCGAACCGTACACAAAAGCAAGCACTCCGTAAAAAGGGCCGCCTTGCTCCGGTGAAATGGCGGGACCCCACTGCAATGAAAAAAATTCAGACAAGGTGATTTCGTTTCGGAAAAACGGGGCAATTCCTTTGGAAGCAATAAACCAGATGAGCGAAAATAAGGTCACGATTAAAATCCACGCACAAAGAAACGTGATGATTTTTCCTTGTTTTTCAATTCTCAACATTTTCCGTTCGGGCTGAATCAGTTCTTCTTTCAGTGAACGGTTTGCGGAAGCAACTTGTTCCATCTTCCATCTCCTTCCTGTCCTGTCCAATGAAAGGGACAGAATTTGCAAACCCCTGTCCCTTCAGGATGCCGGAAATTATGATTGGATCGGGGTCACCTTGCCTTCAACGTCCCGCTCCACCTTCATTTCGCTGATGGGGATATACCCCAGTTTTTTCACCAATCCGTTTTGCACTTCATCGGACTGGATATATTGGATGAAAGCTTCTTCCAACTCTTTGTTTTTGCCGTTTTTATGGGTGTACATGTGTTCATACGCCCAGATTTTCCATTGATTGGTGTACACATTTTCATTGGTTGGCTCGTCACCATCCACTTTCAATGCCTGCACCGAATCATCCACGTAAGAGAAGGCAAGATATCCGATGGCTCCGGGCGTTTCTGAGACGATTTTGAGAACCGTTCCGGATGATTCTTCCTCAATGCCGCCTTCACCGCGGAATTCCTGATTTTCGTTTAATCCGTATTTGGTGAAGGCCGCCCGTGTCCCGGAGCTGGCCGGGCGGTTCACCAAGACTATCGGCTGATCTTTTCCGCCAAGCTCTTTCCAGTTTTTGATTTTGCCTGTGAAAATATCAATCAGCTGTTGCCGGGTCACATCCCCGACCCCGGTATCCGGATGGACAACCGGCGCAATTCCGACAACAAACACTTTATGGTCAACGACTTGATTGGGATCGATTTTTTCTTTTTCTTCAGCGTAAACATCGGAATTTCCGATATCGGCCGTATCATTCATGACCGCACTTAATCCCGCTCCGCTTCCACCTCCCTGAACATTGACTTGCACGCCGGGATTTGTGGCGGTAAAAGCATTGCCCGCTTCATCGACGAGCGGTTGCATGGCGGTGGAACCCACCACGGTCAACGTGCCGGACAATTTCCCGTTGCCCTCGCCTTGGCCGTTGCCTCCACAACCTGTCAAAGTTCCGAGGGCGAAAAACAAAACCCCGGCAAGCAAAAAACCTTTTTTCAGCATGGTAAAAGTCCCCCTACTGTCAGGAATGATTCCGTTCAACACTTTGAACTTTAATCTTTTTCTTTTATATACAAATAAAACAGCTGTAAAGATTCTGTTAATCTCTCACAGCTGTTCAGATTCACACGATTTAGTCATCCTTCAGGTGCAGGGGAAAAGTCAACCGGAATGACGTGCCTTGCCCCACCCGGCTTTCCACATCAATCTTGCCTTGGTGCACTTCCACCAAATGTTTCACAATGGCCAATCCCAGACCGGTGCCCCCTGAATCGCGGGATCTGGCTTTGTCCACCCGGTAAAAGCGTTCAAAAATGCGCGGCAAATCCTCGGCCGGTATGCCGATTCCCGTATCTCGAACTACAAGCGTCCATTCTTTGTCATCGCCGGTGGCCCGGACCGTGATGCACCCGCCTGGAGGGGTGTAGTTCATGGCATTGGAAAGCAGATTCAACAAAATTTGCCGGAACCGGTCTTGATCGATTTCCACCTCAAAAGGTTCCGGAATCTCCATGGAAAAGGAAAGCCCTTTGCTGAAGATCCGGTCTTTGACCGTCTTGCTCACATTTTCAAGCAGGGTTTCAACCGGAACCCGTTCCAATTTCAAAGGCATCTTTTTGGATTCGATTTGCGTCAATTCCAGCAAATCGCCAATCAGCCGTTCCAACCGCAAACTCTCTCCATGAATAATGTCAAGAAATTCCCGGCATGTTTCTTGATCGGACATCGCTCCATCCAACAACGTTTCGGCAAATCCCCGGATGGAAGTGATCGGCGTTTTCAATTCATGGGACACATTGGCCACAAAATCTTTGCGCAATTGTTCCAGACGCCGGATGGCAGTCAAATCATGAAAGACCACCACCACGCCGACTCCGTTTTTTTCCACCCACATCGGCGCCAGATTGGCTTCCAGCATTTTTTCTTCCGGATAGTACAAATGGATTTCTTTACGGATTCGCATGTTTTTTTCGGCACACTCGGTAATCAGGGAGCGAATGTCGTAAGGATAAGTTAATTGCTTAAAAGAACGGCCGATCAAATCACTTTCGGGTATCCCGAACATCCGCTCAAACGCCCGGTTGGCCAAACTCACTTTTCCGGTGGCATCAATCATGATCAGGCCGCTTTCCATCGATTCGATGATGCTGTTTAACCGGCGTTCGTTTTTCCGGATCATTTCCATCTGTTTTTGCAAACTGTGGGACATCCGGTTGATCGCCTGCCCCAAATGCGCCATCTCATCCCCGCTTTCATGCCGGATCCGGCGATGAAAATTCTTGCGGGCAATGTCAACTGCCACCTGGGTGATTTCTTCCAACGGACGAGTGACTCCGCCGGCAATGCGGGAACTGAAAAATGCGGCCAAAGCATAAGCAATCAAAAGTCCCAGCACCAGGGAAACCCACACTTGGTGCAACGACTGATTCACTTCTTTGATATCCAAAGACAGCCGGATCGCTCCGACCACTTCTTTTCCTTTTTGAACGGGAACGGCAGCATGCAAATAATCATCCCGGATCGCGGTTCGCACACCCCCTTCTTTCCCGCTTGCCAGTGCATTTTTCACTTCCGGAAGTTGCAGTCCCGTTTTTGAATCCAATGTTGCGTTGCCAAACGGCTTGCCATGTACGTCAAAGAAATTGACGTGCACGCCCAACGTCCGCTCATACAACTCTTTTTGCTTCTTCAAAGCTTGCTGATCCGTCCACTGCACGGTTTCAGCCAACACTTTGCTTTCTTTCTCCAAGCGGTCGGTTAATGAATCCAAATAGGAAGATCTGAGCAGCAAAGCCACAAAAACCCCGGTTCCCAGCACGGAGCACCCGATCAAAATCAAAAAAGACCAAGTGATTTTCGCTCTCAGTGATCTCATCTTTCTTTGGGCCCTTCAAATTTATATCCGATTCCGCGAACGGTTTTGATATAAACGGGGTTGCGCGAATCCGCCTCGATCTTATCGCGCAAATGGCTGACATGAACATCCACAATCCGGGAATCGCCAACATAATCATAATTCCAGACCGCATTGAGCAATTGATCCCTTGACAGCACTTTTCCGCGGTGGCAGGCCAAGTATAAGAGCAACTCAAATTCTTTCGGGGTTAAATCGACCTCCTGGTGATCCCTTAAAACCACATACCCTTCCGGGTCGATTTGCAAATTCCCGATCCGCATCACCGACGGGTTCCCGCGTTCCTGCGCTTCCCTTCTCAACACCTCAATCCGGCGGAAAATGGCTTTGACACGCGCCAAAAGCTCCCGCGGGCTGAATGGTTTGGTCATATAATCGTCAGCACCGAGCTCAAGCCCCAGCACTTTATCCAGTTCATCCGTTTTGGCTGTCAGCATCAAAATGGGAATATGCCTTTTCTCCTGTCTGAGCCTGCGACAGACTTCCAACCCGTCCATTTTGGGCAACATCAAGTCCAACACCACCAAGTCCGGATGGAATTGATCCGCCATCTCCAACGCCATTTCCCCGTCATACGCCACCTCAACCTGATACCCTTCTTTCTTCAGGTTGAATTGCACTAACTTCACAATGGACGGTTCATCATCCACCACCAAGATTTTTTTGCTCATCGCCGTTCGCCCCCCTTTTATTCTCGCCATGAATTATTCCAAATTCTTTCATCTTTTATTTACAAAGCAAATCATAACATAACAAAGTTAAGAAAAAGTAAAAAAAGCACCTTCCCTTAAGAAGGTGCTTTCGTCCTTTGTCAAAAATTATCCAACAGATTGTCCATCATGGGATTTAAGGGTTGCGGCGGCAATACATCAATTTCTCCTTCCGCAATGGTACGCGCATCGCCGGTGACCAACACTTGTAAAGTAATGTTCCGGTCCGCGGGATTCTTGTCCTTCACCGTCAGTGAAAAAGAAATTTCATTTTCCGGATGAAAGGTTTCAGGAAAAGACAAACGCATCTCTTTCACAACGCTTCCGGGTCCCGGCAGCTCTGAAGAAATCAATGCTGAAATCCAACTGACAATGAGTCCGGACGGAACGATCACCTGGCGGTATCTTGTCTGAGCAGCGTAGCTTTCTTTCAGGTAAATGGGATTGCAGTCGTCTGCCGCTCCCAAATAAGCAAAAATATCGCGCAAAATCACCTTTTTCTTGACTTGAATCCCGTCGCCCACTTGAATTTCGTTCCAACCTTTTCCTGTGGTCACTAATTTTCCAAAGTCCAAGCGAACCCCTCCCTATGTATCCGCTTTCATTTTAGCATACTTGAATGAAAATTCATAGAAAAGCAAAAAGACTTAAAAGGCCTTTTTATGCCGGCGGGCAGCTTGATCAATCCGGTTTATGCCTAGTTTTCCCTTCCGCATCGTTTTTTCATGCATCCCACCGCCGTTTTTTGGTAAAGAAAATGCCCGGAGCATCGTCCGACTCCGGGCAAAGGCGCTTGTTATTGCTGTAAAACTTTCATCACGCTTTTCACAGATTCCGCCGATTTGTCCAGGGCTTTCTTTTCCTCTTCCGTCAAATCGAGGACGATCACTTTTTCCAAACCGCTTCCGCCCAAAATGGTCGGCACCCCGAGATACAAATCGTTGTATCCGTATTCGCCCTCCAGATAAGCAACCGCCGGCAAAATGCGTTTTTTGTCTTTCAAAATCGCTTCGGCCATTTGAACCAGCGAAGCGGCCGGCGCATAATATGCGCTTCCGTTCCCCAACAAGTTGACGATCTCTCCGCCGCCTTTGCGTGTCCGTTCCACAATGGCATCCAGACGGTCTTGGGGAATCAGTTTCTCCAACGGGATGCCGCCTGCATAGGAGTAACGCACCAAAGGCACCATGTCATCCCCGTGGCCTCCCAAAACAAATCCGCTGACGTCTTCCACAGACACGTTCAATTCCTGGGCAACAAAAGTGCGGAAACGTGCCGTATCCAACACGCCGGATTGGCCGATCACACGGTGTTTCGGGAAACCGGAGGTACGGTAAACCTCATAGGTCATGGCATCAACCGGGTTCGTCAACACAATGATGATGCAATCCGGGGAATATTTAACCACTTGTTCCGTCACGGAACGGACGACTCCGGCGTTAATGTTGACCAGGTCATCCCGGCTCATTCCCGGTTTGCGCGCCACTCCGGCCGTGATGATCACCAAGTCGGAATCTTTGGTATCTTCATAGTTGCTGGTTCCGATGATGTTGGCGTCAAATCCTTGGACAGGACTGGCTTCCAACATGTCCAACGCTTTTCCTTTCGTGGGGTTTTCCGCTTTTGGGATATCCACAAGTACAACGTCACCCAATTCTTTTTGTGCAAGCATTAATGCTGTTGTACTGCCGGTAAATCCCGCACCGATGACAGAAATTTTTCTGCGTCGAATGGCCATTTGGCATCCTCCTCAAATATTACAAGTTTTGAATCAGGTGGTCTGCAAACTCTGAACATTTGACTTCTGTTGCTCCATCCATTAAGCGGGCAAAGTCATACGTAACGGTTTTGTTGCTGATGGTTTTGCTCATGGATTGGTAAATGAGGTCCGCCGCTTCTTGCCATCCCAGATGTTCCAGCATCAAGACGCCGGACAAGATCACCGAACCCGGGTTTACTTTATCCATTCCGGCATATTTGGGAGCCGTGCCGTGTGTCGCTTCGAAAATGGCGTGACCGGTTTTGTAGTTGATGTTGGCTCCCGGCGCAATTCCGATTCCGCCAACTTGTGCCGCCAATGCGTCGGAAATGTAATCCCCGTTCAGGTTTAAGGTGGCGATGACATCATATTCGGCAGGACGTGTCAGGATTTGTTGCAAGAAGGCATCTGCAATCACATCTTTTACGATGATTTTTCCTTCTGCTTCGGCTTTGGCTTGCGCTTCGTTGGCAGCTTCCGTTCCTTTTTCTTCTTTGATGCGGTCATATTCGGCCCAGGTGAACACCTGATCTTTGTAATCGCGCTCAGCTACTTCATAACCCCAATTTTTAAAGGCCCCTTCGGTAAACTTCATAATGTTTCCTTTATGTACCAAAGTGACACTTTTCCGTCCATGTTCAATGGCATAATCGATGGCCGCTTTCACCAACCGCTCGGTTCCTTCCGAAGAAACCGGTTTGACCCCGATTCCGGCCGTTTCCGGGAAGCGGATTTTTTTCACGCCCATTTCTTCTTGTAAAAATTGGATGACTTTCTTCACTTCTTCGCTTCCGGCTTCCCACTCGATTCCGGCATAAATATCCTCGGAATTTTCCCGGAAGATGACCATATCCACATCCTGCGGTTTTTTCACGGGAGAAGGAACACCTTCAAAATAACGAACCGGACGCAAGCATACATACAAATCCAATTCTTGCCGCAACGCGACATTCAATGAACGGATGCCGCCACCCACGGGTGTGGTCAACGGGCCTTTAATGGCAACGAGATATTCACGAATGGCTGTCAAGGTGTCTTCCGGCAACCATTCTCCCCATTGGTTGTAAGCTTTTTCGCCGGCATACACTTCATACCAGGCAATTTCTTTTTTCCCTTGATATGCTTTTTCAACAGCGGCATCCAAAACCCGTTTGGCCGCCGCCCAGATATCGGGACCGGTTCCGTCGCCTTCGATGAAAGGAATAATCGGATTGTCGGGGACTTGAAGCTTTCCGTTTTGTACTGTAATGGGTTCACCTTTTGTTGGCGCTTCTAACTGTTTAAACAATGCCATCTTTCACACTCCTTTACAATAATCCGAAAAGGGACAGGAGAAAATGGCCCGTCCTGCCCGAACATCTCACTGAACAGGTGCTGGCAGGCATCGATTCAAAGAAAAGCCGGCTACCCGTCCACCTTCACCATTTTATTTTAACAAAATTCAGTGGATCTTGCGAGGTGGGGGAGTTCTGCCCCATCCCGCCACCGCATCAACGGGATGGGGATGATGCCTGAATGAAAGAGAATTGCCTTTTACCTGTTTTCAACCGGAACATAACGTTGGTTGGTCGGCCCCACATACTCCGCACGGGGACGAATGAGACGGTTGTCCCGATATTGCTCCAAGATGTGAGCGGTCCATCCGGTTACACGGCTCATGGCAAAAATTGGCGTGAAAAGATCCCGCGGAATGCCCAAATAAGTGTAAACCGAAGCGGAATAGAAATCGACATTGGGCTTGAGCCCTTTCTTCTCGGTCACCAGTTTCTCGATGGAGGTGGACATGTCGTACCATTTGGTATCCCCGTGTTGAGCTGACAATTGACGGGACATTTCCCGCAAATGTTTGGCGCGCGGATCCCCGTTTTTGTAGACACGATGACCAAAGCCCATGATTTTTTCTTTCCGGTCCAATTTGTCTTGGATCACCGTTTCGATGCGATCCGGGCTCCCGATTTCTTCCAACATGGCCATGACCCGTTCATTGGCTCCGCCATGCAACGGCCCTTTCAAGGTCCCGACCGCTGTCGTCACCGCCGAATAGATATCGGAAAGCGTTCCCGTGGTCACCCGGGCGGCAAACGTGGAAGCATTCAGCTCATGGTCGGCATGGAGCACAAGCGCTTTATCAAACGCTTTCACAGATACGTCGGAAGGCTCTTCGCCCGTTAACATGTACAGGAAGTTTGCCGCAAAGCTCAATCCTTTTTTGGGAGCAACCGGCTCCAATCCTTGGCGGATTCTGGCAAAGGCTGTAATGATGGTCGGGATTTTTGCCGTTAATTTGATCGCTTTTCTTTGATTTGCTTCCAGACTGTTGTCATCGGCTTCCTCATCATACAGGGCCAATGTGGAAACAGCCGTGCGCAACACTCCCATGGGGTGTACATCTTTCGGATACGCTTTCAATTGTTCATAAATGACATCCGGGATTTCCGCATAATCCTCAAAATTTTTCTTTAACTCGTCCAATTCCGACCGGGTCGGAAGATGGCCTTTCCACAATAAGAAAGCCACTTCTTCAAACGTTGCATTATCGGCCAGGTCATCAATGTTATATCCACGGTATGTTAAAACCCCATCAATAATCGAACTGATCTCGGAAGAACACGCCACGATACCTTCAAGACCTTTTGCAACCGTCATATGATCGCTCCTTTACTCAAAGATCTATGCCATGTGGGACACTACCTTTATTGAAAACGGTTAAAATTTTTTAATGAATGAACCATCATTCTCTTTACTAATTATAAAACATCTTTTTCAATAAAACATCATTTGTTCGTATTTACACAAATTTTGGACTTTTCTATTATCCTTGTTTATCAAATAATAATATTTAGCTAAATCATAATAAATATTATTATTTAAATTTATACATTTTGTAATTTTGGTAGTGCCCGGCTTTTTATATCGATTTTCATTTTATCATAAATTGAACAAATTATCACATCAGTTATTCACCATTGTTTATAATTGAACAAATTCAACGAATATTTTGCTTTGATTTTCTCCATGGATTATCTTTTTCCATGGTATAATAAAACCGCAAAGAACGTTGTAACTGGGAGGTCCGCGTCAGATGGTTTATCCTAAGTGGATGGGAATCATTCTCCGGTCCCTTCTGGTGATCGGCGCACTGCTGGGTACATATTTATTGGTTTCATTCACCATGCCGCTGGTGTATCCCTTTGTGATCGGCTGGTTGATCGCCATGCTTATCGAGCCGATGGTCCGCTGGCTGAACAAAAAGGCCAAAATCCCCCGTTGGGCAGGAGTGACATTGATCCTGTTATTGCTTCTGAGCTTGTTGTTGACGCTGATTATTTTTTTGGTAGCCGAAATCGTGGTTGAATTAACGAAACTGGCGGACTTCCTGCCGGTGATTTTCGATAAGGTCGGCCAAACTTTTGTTCAGACATTCACGAAAGAAAACACTGATGTTCGCCGGATCATTGATACAGTGCAAACGTACCTGGAAAAAAATCCCGAACATGAACAACGCATCTCCCAAAGCATCCAGGAAAATATCGGGGTGATTGCCGATAAAGGAAGCGAATTCATCACCGGAATCCTTGTGGCCATCGGACAGTTTATCAGCAATCTGCCTTATTTAATCACGGTCCTTGTCTTTATCACGCTCGCCGCACTGTTTATCGGTTGGGACTGGCCGCGCTTACGAAAAAAAATATTATGGGTGATCCCCGTTGACATACAAAAAACAATCCGTACCATTTTAACGGATTTAAAAAAAGCGTTACTCGGATTTGTCCGTGCACAACTTGCACTGGTCACCATCACTGCCGTGATCATGTTGATCGGGCTCACGATATTAAAAGTTCCGTATGCCTTTACCATCGCATTTATCATCGGGCTGGTGGACTTACTGCCTTATCTGGGTGTCGGCGCCGTTTTGGTTCCCTGGATCATTTATTTGTTTTTGACCGGAAACCTTCAATGGGCGATCGGTCTTTCCATCACTTACGGAATCATTATCACCGTCCGTCAATTCCTTGAACCCAAATTGGTGGCAAGCAGCATCGGCATTGATCCGCTGCTCACCCTGATCTCGTTGTTTGTCGGCTTAAAGCTGTTTGGCATGATCGGGCTGATCCTGGGACCGGTTACGGTGGTGATTTTAATGGCTCTTCACCGGGCTCGTGTCTTCCAAGATGTCTGGAAATACATCCTCGGTCATCAACCGCCGGTTCTCCGGCAGAAAAAGGATTGACAGAAAAAACCCCATCCCCAAGCAAACAAGGAGTCCGAATCGGACTCCTTTTCAATATCTCCGGTACCATATGATTTCCCCGCGTTCGATTTTCTTCTTCAACCATCGGATGATCCAATGCTTGACAATCGCACGGGTATAAGGAAAGACCAAAAGAAAACCGGCCGCATCCGTAAAAAATCCGGGCGTGATGAGCAAAATGCCTCCGCTCAAAATACAAGCCCCGTCAAGCAAAGCTTCGCCGGGCAATTCCCCGTTTTGCATTTGGATCATGGCCAACCGGTACGTATTCCAACCTTCCCGTCTGGCAAAATAGGCTCCCAGCACTGCGCTCAAAAAAACGAGCATGATGGTCGGCAGGGCCCCGATCCATCCTCCGATTTCAATGAACAGCCAGATTTCCAATGCCGGGATGACGATGATCGCACCGAGAAGAAACAAAAACAGATTTCTCATTTTCCTTCCTCCGTGAAACGGATGAACCAATCATAAAGCTCCGGAACCGCTTTCTTCAAATTCACCCGCTTCATGTTCCGGTCCACCCATAAATGAGAGGATTCCCCTTTTGCCAGACATTGGCCGGTCTCATGGTTTACCACTTCATAAGAAAAAATGATTTTCCACTTGTTCCAGTCTTTGATGCTTGTCCGCACAACCACCAAATCATCATATTTGGCAGAATACAGATATTTGCAGTGAATATCCACAACCGGCAGCAAAATGCCTTTCTCTTCCAATTTTTTATATGAAAATCCGTGTTCCCTCATGAATTCGGTACGCCCCGACTCAAACCAAACCAGATAATTGGCATGATAGACCACGCCCATTTGGTCCGTTTCCTGATAACGGACACGCAGCTTCGTTTCGGCCGTCTTTTTCATCATACGGATTCCCCCTTCGAATTGCACCGGTGACTTTTGACATATTGTTTTATTTGTCAACCTTTTTTTATAATAGCCTTAGCATAAATCAAACGGGAGCTTTCTTTACACATATTTTAAATCTTCCTCTCACATAATGTGAGTAACCACCCTCTTCATCCAACTCATATACAAACAAGGAGGGAAATCAATGAGCCGCAAAAAGAAGAAAAAGTTGCGCAGGAAACTTCGCTGGTGGGTCTTTCCGCGTTTGGGTCTGGTTCCATTTTCATTTTAATCATAACCGTCTTAAAGAAAAAGCGCTGGCTGATCCAGCGCTTTTTCTACAGAACGTTTGCCCTTCCTGAGTAAATTTGTCCGTGTTCCCCATCGACAGTCACTTCACTTTCGTTTGCCAACAGTTTCACGGCGTCTTTCACTCCCACAACCACCGGAATGCCCAAGCTGACACCAACCACCGCAGCATGCGAAGTCAAACCGCCTTCTTCGGTAATGACAGCCGAAGCCTTTTCAAATGCTTCCATCATGTCTTTATCCGTGCTGTGTGTCACAATGACGCCGCCTTTGACCATCTTGCGATTCAACTCATCCGCATTTCTTGCCACGACCACCGGACCGGTCACGACTCGTTTGCCGATTCCCTGTCCTTGAGCCAACACGCCGCCAATCACATGCACTTTCATCAAATTGGTGGTTCCTGATTTTCCGACTGGCACCCCGGCCGTAATGACGACCAGATCCCCTTGTTTCACGTATTGGTTTTCCAATGCCGTGGAAATGGCATAAGTAAACATTTCATCCGTTGTTTCCGCATTGATTCCCTTGATGGGATAAACTCCCCACACCAGCGATAATCTTCGCAAGGTCGATTCATTGGGCGTCACGGCAATCACGGGTGTTTTCGGGCGGTATTTGGACACCATGCGTGCGGTATATCCGGTTTCGGTCGGGGTCACGATCGCCGAACATTCCAATTTGTAAGAGGTATGCACCACGGCCTGGCTGATGGACTCGGTAATCGTGTGGCTGATCTCTCTGATTTTTTGTTGAAAACGTTCTTGATACCGAAGCGATGATTCCGTGCGAACGGCAATGCGTGCCATGGTACTGACGGATTCAACCGGATATTTCCCGGCTGCCGTTTCCCCGGACAACATGATGGCATCGGTTCCGTCCAAAATCGCATTGGCCACGTCGCTGGCTTCCGCCCGGGTGGGCCTTGGATTGCGTTGCATGGAATCCAGCATTTGCGTCGCCGTGATCACCGGTTTGCCCAGATGGTTGCATTTTTTGATCATTTCTTTTTGGACAATCGGCACTTCTTCAACGGGAATCTCCACTCCCAAATCGCCACGGGCCACCATCAAACCGTCACTGACATCCAAGATGCTGTCCAGGTTGTCAATTCCTTCCTGGTTTTCAATTTTGGAGATAATCGGGATATTGGCTTGGTGCTCCTCCAAAATTTCCCGGATTTCCAAAACATCCTGGGGCTTTCTCACAAAAGAGGCCGCAATAAAATCGACTCCCTGTTCAATTCCGAAAAGAATATCTTTGGCATCTTTCTCCGTGATGCCCGGAAGGTTTATTTTGACTCCCGGGATATTCACCCCTTTGCGGCTTTTTAAAACACCGCCATTGTCAATGATGCATTCGATCTCGGAGCCATGAACCCGTTCCACGGTTAATCCGATCAAACCGTCATCAATCAAAATCGTGGCGCCCGGTTGGACATCCTGCGGCAACCCTTGGTAGGAGACGGAAATCCGTTTTTCATTCCCCAATACCTGTTCGGTTGTTAGTGTGACCTTGTTTCCGGCAACCAATTCAATCTCCGGCTTTTCCAAATCACCGGTGCGGATTTCCGGGCCTTTGGTATCCAGCAAAATCGCAATATTTTTTCCTTCTTCTTTCGCCGCTTGCCGGATATTTTCAATCCGCTGTTTATGTTCTTCATGAGAGCCGTGGGAAAAATTCAAGCGGGCCACATCCATGCCGCTTTGAATCAGCTTTTTTAGCACCGGGATCTTTTCACTCGCCGGACCAATCGTACAGACAATCTTTGTTTTACGAAGCATCCTGCTACTCATCTCCTCATGTTAAATCGATAATATCTTTGCCAAGTCATATAATCCCATATCGGGTTGATGCTTCATGGAAAAAGCCTCATCAAAGTCAATTCCGACCAATTTATTATTTTGAATCGCCACCATTTTATCCTTTTCTCCTGCACGCAAAAGATCGACCGCTTTAGCTCCCATCCGGCTGGCTAAAACACGGTCGAAAGCAGTAGGAGATCCTCCGCGCTGCACATGTCCCAACACGGTCACTCTTGTCTCAACGCTGAGTTTTTCTTTGATTTTCTCTGCAAATTCGACGCCGCTGCCCACACCCTCAGCAACAATGATGATGCTGTGTTTCTTCCCGCTTTCCGCTGCTTGTTTCAACCGGTTAACCACATCATCCAGATCATACGGCGATTCCGGAATCAAGATGGATTCGGCCCCGTCGGCCAATCCGGACCAGAGGGCAATGTCCCCCGCATTTCTTCCCATCACTTCGATTACATAAGTGCGCTCATGGGAAGTGGCGGTATCCCGAATCTTGTCAATGCAGTCGATGACGGTGTTGACTGCTGTGTCAAACCCGATCGTGAAATCCGTACCCGGAATGTCATTATCAATGGTTCCGGGAACCCCCACAGCAGGGAAACCCAATGCCGTCAATTTTTGGGCTCCCCGGAAACTGCCGTCTCCGCCAATGACCACCAATCCGTCGATTTCATGCTTTCTCAATTGCTCGACCGCTTTTTTCCGGCCTTCCTCTGTTTGAAACTCTTTGCAACGAGCACTATATAAAATGGTACCGCCGCGATGAATGATATCCCCGACCGATCTTAAACTCAACGGGCGGATATCCCCGTTGATCAAACCAGAATAACCGCGGATCACTCCATACACTTCCAGGCCATGATAATGTCCGCTGCGCACAACGGCACGAATGGCGGCGTTCATGCCCGGAGCATCACCACCGCTTGTAAGTACAGCTATACGCTTCATTGTTCAAATCACCTCATCAGATTCAGTATATCCCAGCCCTCAGGGACAAAAAACGTCCAACCGGGACAAAAAGAGAAACCGTCAAAACGGCTTCTACTTTGTGACCATTGAAGTAAATTCTCCGATCTTGGAAAATTTTTGATACCGATCCTCAATCAGTTCGTCTCCTGAGAGCAAAAGCAAAGATGACAGATGTTTGTTTATTGCTTGTTTAATATATTTTGATTGTAACATGGGATCTTGGTGAGCTCCACCTTTTGGTTCTGAAATAATTTCGTCAATGACTCCTAATTTTTTCAAATCTGCTGAGGTTATCTTCAAAGCTTCGGCTGCTTCCTGGGCTTTTGCCGCATCCCGCCACAAAATGGCTGCGGCCCCTTCCGGCGAAATCACCGAATAATAAGCATGCTCCAGCATCAACAAGCGGTTGCCGACACCGATGCCGAGTGCGCCTCCGCTTCCCCCTTCACCGGTGGTGACACAGATGATCGGGACCGAAAAACCGGCCATTTCCCGCAAATTCCTGGCGATCGCTTCACTCTGTCCCCGTTCTTCCGCTTCAATTCCCGGATGGGCCCCTTGTGTATCAATGAAGCAAATGATCGGTCGGCCGAACTTGTCGGCTTGTTGCATCAAACGAAGCGCTTTTCGGTACCCTTCCGGATGGGGAAGGCCGAAATTGCGGGCAATTTTATCTTTCGTGTCCGTGCCCCGTTCATGTCCGATCACCGTCACCGGACGCCCGTCCAACTTGGCAATGCCTCCGACAATCGCCGGATCATCCCCGTAGAGCCGGTCCCCATGCAATTCCATAAAATCAGTAAAAATGGTCCGGATGTAATGCAGGGTCGTCGGACGGTTCGCATGCCGGGCAATCTGGATCTTTTGCCAGGTTGTCAAATTCCCGTATATCTCATTTTCCAAACGGGCGGCTCTGTCTTCCAGCTTTGCGATTTCATCCGACAGATCGAGATTTTTTTCCTGCGAAAAATTCTCAAGTTCCTCAATTCTTTTTCTTAATTCAATCAGTGGTTTTTCAAATGGCAATGCATTTTTCATCAAGCTTCCCTCCTATCGGCGTGAAAATCCAAAATCCGTATCAGGGTTTCACGCATATCTGAACGGGGAACCACTTGATCCAACTGGCCGTGTTTCAACAAAAACTCCGCTGTCTGAAAATCATCCGGCAATTTTTGGCGAACCGTTTGCTCGATGACCCGGCGTCCTGCAAAGCCGATCAAAGCCCCCGGTTCCGCGATGTTGATATCCCCGAGGGAGGCAAAGCTCGCAGAGACTCCGCCCGTGGTCGGATGGGTCAAGACAGAAACAAACAATACACGATTCCGGTGCAATTTTTCCAGAGCCGCACTGGTCTTGGCCATTTGCATCAAGGATAAAATCCCTTCCTGCATCCGTGCCCCTCCGGAAGCACAAAACAGAATAAACGGGTACTTTTTCAGAACCGCTTTTTCCGCCGCACGGGCAATTTTTTCCCCGACGACCGACCCCATGCTCCCCATGCGAAAACGGGAGTCCATCACACCCAACACAACCGGATAGCCTCCCATGTTACCTTCACCGGTTATAATCGCTTCATTCAGATTGCTTTTTTCCATATCTTTTTTCAGTTTCCCCTGATAACCCGGAAATTCCAAAGGGTCGGCTGACCGCAAATCCGCGTCATATTCGATAAAACATCCGCTATCCACCAATGACTCAATGCGCTCCCATGCGGTCATGGGAAAATGATAACCGCACGCCTTGCACACTTTCAGGTTTTTTTCCAGCTCTTTTGTAATCAAGATTGTCCGGCATTTCGGGCATTTTTGCATAATCCCTTCGGGAATCTCTTTTTTGACCTGTTCTGAAGGAATGGTTGCGTACTTTTTCTGTTTCCTGAATAAATCTCGTAACACGTTAACACCTTCTCTGAAAGTCTTCTTTTCAATCTGTCAAGTCCAATTCCATTCCACTTGTCGATTCATGATGACTGATTCCGGTCCGAATCGATCGCCAGGCGGCAAAGAGCCGTTCCAAGCAAGAGATGGCGGACCACTCCCGTTTCTCCTTGATTGCATCCACAATTTCCTCGTAGCACGCGATCATCTTCCGGTAAATCTTCTCCTCATCGTCCTTCTCTTTGCTGATCGCCTTTTCAAAACAAACAACGGGATGCCAAACACGGGTTAACAGATAGTTGTCTGTTAACTTGATCAAATAAGCATGAAAATCCATCATCACTTTTTTTGGATTTTGATGATCATAAACCAGCCTTTTCATTTTCTCCACCAGATACTCCAAATGAGCCGTCTGCTCTTTTGTCACCGGGTGTTTTTGAATGAGACGAACCGCTCCGATCTCCAGGATCATCCGCATTTCCATGACGTCTTTCTTGGCATTTTCGTTTTTTAAAATGAATCCTGCCAACAGATCGACAAATTGATGGGCATAGACAGGCTCCAGGAAAGTTCCTTCCCCTCTCCGGGTACTGATCAATCCCAACAGTTCGAGTGAGCGCAAAACCTCCCGAACCGACGATCGTCCGGCATTTAACCGCTCGGACAATTCTCTCTCGGAAGGGAGGCGGTCACCCGGCCTGAGCCCGTCTTCTTCTATCAGTTTGTGTATTCCTTTAAAAATTGCTTCAAATTTACTGGATCCACTCATCGTTTTCATCCATCACGCCTTATTTCTGTCACGGTACATATACTTTGGTCCATTGGATTGTTTTTTGGCGAATTTCCTCCGGATCGACTTGAATTCGCGCCTCACCGGTTTCCATCGCCGCTTTGGCAACTTCCATGGCCACTTTCGGGGCCACCCGCGGATCAAAAGGAGCGGGAATCACATAATCCGGACTCAACTCATGTTCCTCAATCAGACTTGCGATGCCATGCGTAGCGGCAATCTTCATTTCCTCGTTGATCGCTTTGGCCCTCACATCCAAGGCTCCCCGGAAAATCCCCGGAAAGGCCAAAACATTGTTCACCTGATTGGGGAAATCGGACCGTCCCGTTCCCACCACTTTCGCCCCGGCTTGTTTCGCTTCTTCCGGCATGATTTCCGGAACGGGATTGGCCATGGCAAAAATAATCGGGTCTTTGTTCATGGATCGAACCATTTCCGGCGTCACCGCACCGGCTACCGAAACACCGATAAACACATCGGCGCCTTTCATCACATCGGCCAATTCCCCGCGCAGCATCCGGTGGTTGGTCATTTCAGCCACTTTTTCCTTCACGGGATTCATCCCGTAGGGACGCCCTTTGTAAATGGCACCTTTGCTGTCACACATCACCACATCGCGGACGCCCATATTGAGTAACATTTGAATAATGGCAATACCCGCGGCTCCGGCACCATTGGCGACAACCCGGATTTCTTCCATCTTTTTGCCAACCACTTTCAAAGCGTTGATCAACCCGGCCAAAGTGACAATGGCGGTGCCGTGCTGATCATCGTGAAAGACCGGGATGTCCAGTTCTTTTTTCAACCGCTCTTCAATGATGAAACAATTGGGAGCGGCGATATCCTCCAGGTTGACCCCGCCAAATGTGGGGGACATAAATTTGACCGTCTCTACAATTTTATCGATTTCCGTCGTATCAAGGCAAATCGGAATTGCATCGACACCTGCAAACGATTTGAACAGGACCGCTTTTCCTTCCATCACCGGCAGGGCAGCTCCCGGACCAATATTCCCCAATCCCAACACGGCGGTGCCGTCAGTAACGACAGCAACCAGATTTCCTTTCATCGTATAATCATAAATGACGCCCGGATCCTTGTGAATTTCCCGGCAAGGTTCGGCAACACCCGGTGAGTAAGCCAAACTGAGATCATACGCCGACTCGACAGGAACCTTTGATTGCATCGTGAGCTTTCCGCGCTTTTCCCGATGCAACCGCAATGCTTCTTCGCGCAAATTAGCCAATACCGATTCGCTCCTTTTCTCCGAATAAGTGGTCTGACCACTAATAAGTCACATTATACCAGAACAGCCGGGGAAGTGAAAATGGCTGTTGTTACTTTGTATAACCCCTCACAAAGCCTGTGCTTGTCTCATCGGATGCGCACGGTTATTTTTCTTTATTTTCAGACTTTTATCCATCGTTCCGGATGCTTCCCCCGAAAACCATTATTTTGTCAACAAAACCTCCTCCTTTTGTTGATCCCACCGGATTTCCAGCGTCAACCGATCCGTCTCCTCCACCGGGGAAATGTCTTTCAAAACCGAATTCATGACCGCCTGGCCATTGCCATCCAAAAACGTTTTCTCCTCGCTTAAAACCTTTTGCCCGGATTTCAACTGATAGTGAACCGGCCCCACAAAAGCCGCTTCTCCGCCGATATACCGGATCATCAGTTTTTCTTCGCTGGTGTTTTCGCTTTGATGGTATTCCACCGCCGCTTCCCAGTGTTTCGTTTTTCCGGATAAACGGTCTGTCGCTTCCGGATGGGCACAAGCCGACATCAAAATCAAACCGGCCAAAAGAGAAAGAATGACCGGAAACCGGATGTTTTTCATCTGCACTCCACCTTTCTGAACCATCTTTTCCTATGTATCCAATCAGCTTTTCATCCCGCTGATCATTTTTTATATTTATGTTTTTATACATTTATATAAACAAAATCTATGATCTTCCGCAGGAGAAAAGCCCGCATCCGAGCTTTTCCGGACTTCCTGTCACAACACCAAACCCATTTCTTTTTTGGCTTCTCTATGAAACCAACATTCCCCCTTGGTGATCAATCCCAAAACATATTCCCTCACTTCCCGACGCTGCAAAGTCAAAAAACTCAAATCTTCGCCCATCCACACTTCCCATCCGGGTTCTTCCGCCTGACGGTTCACCCTGATATCCAACCCGTAATTCACATCAAAAAAACGCCAAACTTTTTTTGATGCAAACACACTTTCCAAATAATCATCTATCCCGGATTCAAACCGTTCGTACACAGGCTCCAGTTTTTGCGCAACCAATTTTCCACTCGTGAAAACTTCTTCTTTTTTTATTTCATTTATAAGTGAAACGAAAAAAATCTTTTCTTTTTCGAAATGGATACAGTATCGCTCATGATACACAGGATCCATCAGTTCACGGGTCTCTTGCTGTTTCCACAACCTGCGAATGGCCTTTTTCATCCCCATCCTCCTTGTCAAATATAAAAAAATATTCTAAAAACAATTTGTGAATGATTTCGTCTACTTTTATTATAAACAATCAGGGGAATTTTTCATTAAAGAAAGTAAATAAAAAGAAAAACTTGTGAACAAACATGCAAAAAGAAGTGTCCGCCTCCCGGCAAACACTTCTTTAAAAAGATCAAGGTTGATTTTTCATATATGGATTTGTATCGGGATGTTGATGAGCAATCCGCGCGGATGCCGCCGCCGCCACGCCGGCGACAATATCATCCAAAAACACATGAATCTGTTTCCCGTGGTTATTTAATTTCTCCATGATCCCGACTTTGTTTTTATCCAAATAACCAAAACTGGTCAGACCGATGGTTCCATAGACATTCGTAATACTGAGTGCCAGAATTTCATCAATTCCGTACAGCGGTTCATCCACTTCCATGATGGTTTGAAAAGGCTCGGGCAACTTCTTTTGTTCTGCGAGCATATCCAAGGACACACCCGTGATAATGGCATGTTGCACTTCCCTTTTTTTCAATACGGCTTTCACATTTTCAACGCAGGTTTGAAGTGACAAATCCTTGTTGTACGGTGATTGCAACTGATAAACGATCTCTGCGATTCCTTCGACGGTAACCCCGCGCTTTTTCAGCAACTTCAAGGAATGTTCATAAAACAAAATCTCACCTTCTCTTAGCGGCTTGCCGCCTGTTTGTGCCTTCCGTCTCTCTTTTGACCCGCAGCCCTTCTTCTCCGACAATTTGTTTCAGTTGGTTGACACATGCCTCCGTCAATGCGATCCCGTATTGTTCAACCGGCAACGCACGCACTTTTTTCAACCGCTCATAATAAAGATAAACGGGAATCCGCCCCCGGTTTTGAAGAATGACTGCTTTTAACCGGTTTAATCTTTCCGCTTGTTCCAACTCCGGAGTGATGCGCAGATACAACCCCCGCGGAGTGTCCGATCGGCGTGCTTTCACCGCTTTCAAATCCATCAATGCATCCACAACCACTTGAACCCGGTCATCCGGGTCGGTTTGGACACTTCCTTTGACCAGAACCATCGCTCCGTCTTGCACATCATCCCGGTATCGGGAGAAAGCTTTGGGAAACAAGATCGTTTCCACTTCGCCGTGCCGGTCGGCAAGCGTCATAAAGCCCATGGGTTCCCCTCTTTTGGTTTGAATAACTTTCAATCTGGTGACTTGTCCGGCAATCCAAACCCGGCTTTTGTTCGGCAGGCCCCTTAATTCCTGAATCGTATGGGTGGTGGTTTTTCGGATCTCTTCTTGATAAACGTCCAACGGGTGGCCCGACAAATACAATCCCAAAAGCTCTTTTTCCTTTTCCAATTTTTCTTCCCGTGAGTAAGGGGTCACCCGGCTTTGGGACAGGTGAAATTGAATGTCCTCCCCGTTTGAACCGGAAAAAGCAAAGCTTAACTGGTCTTTGTCGACCAGTTGTTTTTCCAACAACGCCTGTTCCATGACATCGTCGAGAACGGATAAATTTTGCGCCCGATGCCCCGGAAACGAATCCATCGCCCCGCATTCGATCAACGATTCCAAGACGCGCCGGTTGCAGATTCGCAAGTCCACACGCCGGCACAAATCCAACAGATCCTTAAACGGACCATCTTCCCGGGCTTCAATGATATTGCGGATGGCTGCAGTGCCGACATTTTTGACGGCCAACAGCCCGAACCGGATCGCCCGGCCTTCCATCGTAAACGTCAGTTGGCTCTTTTGAATGTCCGGAGGCAGAACCGGCAAATTCATCCTTTTCGCTTCCTCAATATATTCGGCCATTTTGTCATGATTTTCCATCACGGTGGCCAAAAGCGCCGTCATGAATTCAAGCGGATAATTGGCTTTCAAATAAGCCGTTTGATAAGCCAGCACGCCATAGGCCGCCGAATGGCTCCGGTTAAACCCGTAATCGGCAAACCGGACAATCAAATCATAGATTTGTTCTGCTGTCGATTTATCATAGCCTTGTCCGATGCAACCTTTGACAAACGCCTGCCGCTGTTCCAGCAACAAGCTTTTTTCCTTTTTGCTGACCGCCCGGCGCAAGATATCGGCCTGCCCCAGCGAAAAGCCGGCCATTTTGGCGGCGATTTTCATGATTTGCTCCTGATAGACAATAATCCCGTACGTGCTTTCCAGGATCTCTTCAAGATCCGGATGCAGATAATCCACCTTTTCCAACCCGTGTTTGGCGCGGATAAACCGCGGAATCTGTTCCATGGGACCCGGACGGTATAAGGCGAGCACCGCGATCAGGTCCTCAAAATGGGTCGGCTTTAATTCTTTGAGTACTTGCCGCATCCCGAAAGACTCCAACTGGAAAACACCGACGGTCTCACCCCGGGACAACATCCGGTAGGTGGCCGGATCGTCATATTCCATTTGCGAAAAATCCGGTGTCTGTCCGTGGGTTTCTTTGATGAGACGAAGCGCATTTTCAATAATGGTCAAATTGCGAAGCCCCAAAAAATCCACTTTGAGAAGGCCGATCTTCTCCAAGACTTCCATCGGATATTGCGTCAGCGGAATCCCTTCACTTCCTTCCTGTAACGGAACGAAGCGGGTCAGGGGTTCGCTGGAGATGACCACTCCGGCGGCATGAGTGGATACATGCCGCGGCATCCCCTCCACTTTTTCCGCCGCTTTCAACAATTTGCCCATCGCCGGATCCAAGGTTTGCTGTTTTAACCGTGGTTCGGATTGATAGGCCTTCTGCATGGTCATCCCGGGGCTTGCCGGAATCATTTTTGCCAGCCGGTCCACCGACGGATAAGGATAATCCATCACACGCCCCAGATCCCGGACCGCCGCCCTGGGGGCCATGGTTCCGAAGGTGATGATGTGCGCAACGTGATCCTCGCCATATTTTTTGACAACATAACGAATCACTTCATCCCGCCGCTCATAGTTAAAGTCAATATCGATGTCCGGCATGCTGATCCTTTCCGGATTTAAAAACCGTTCAAACAACAGTCCGTACCGGATAGGATCGATCTGGGTGATGTTCAGCAGATAGGCCACAAGGCTTCCGGCAGCCGAACCGCGTCCGGGACCGACAGCAATCCCGTTTTCATGCGCAAAACGGACAAAATCCCAAACCACCAGAAAATAATCGTTCAAATCCATTTGATCAATGGTTTCCAATTCATAGTGAAGTCGGTTGAAAATTTCGTCGGTGATTTTTTCATACCTTTCCTCCGCTCCCTTTAAACATAGTTTTTTCAAGAAATCTTTCGCGCTCATCCCGTCCGGGACAGGGAAGCGGGGGAACCATTTTTGCCCGAGCGGAATCGTCACATGACAACGCTCGGCAATTTCGGCTGTATTCCGGATGGCTTCCGGCACATGCCGAAAGCGCTCCTTCATCTCATCTTTCGACTTTAAATAAAATTGATCCGAACCGAAACGAAACCGATTCTCATCATCCAATTTACTGCCTGTTCCTATACATAATAAACAATCATGAATTTCATGATCATTTTTTTCCACGTAATGGACATCGTTGGTGGCAATGAGTGGAATCTTGAATTCTTCCGCCCACTTGATCAGCACCCGGTTCACCTGCTGTTGTTCCGGCAATGCATGATCCTGCAGTTCCAGATAAAAACAATTTCTCCCAAAAATATCCAAATATTCCCGGATCAAACGCCGGGCTTTTTCATATTGGCCGTTTAAAATCGCCTGCGGAATCTCCCCCTTCAGACAAGAACTGGTTGCGATCAAACCGGCCGCGTGTTTTCGAAGCAAATTCCGGTCGATTCGCGGTTTATGGTGAAATCCCCGCAGATGGGCTTCGGTACATAAGCGGATCAAATTTTGGTATCCTTCATTGGACTCGGCAAGGAGCAGCAAATGGTATGTTTTTTGCTCCTTGAGGGGCGGTTTTTTCGTGTAATCGTCCGTCAAGTACATTTCACAACCAATGATGGGTTTGATTCCTTCTTCCAGACAGGCCCGGTAAAAAGGGATCACACCGTACATCACACCGTGATCACTGATGGCCAATGCCTTCATCCCCAGTTGTTTTGCTTTGGCAACCACCTCTTTGATCCGGACCGCCCCGTCCAACAAACTGTATTCCGTGTGAAGATGCAAGTGGACAAAATCATCCGGTTCCACAGCCATCACCTCCCATCTTTCTCCCATTATATCAAAGAAGGTCGTCCTCATATTTTACAAGAAGCGCTCATAGGGTGAATAGAAGAAACCGAATGGAGGACGGTTAAGCGATGGAACAGGAATTTTGGACCACAGCCATTTTGGATTTTCTGATTGCATTGGGCGTTGTGTTGGGCGGAGTCATGTTGGGAGGACTGGGTGCTTTTGTGGCGGATGATTACCCGATGTACAAAATGTTGCGGTTGTCCGAACAGCTGAAAATCTGGGCCATGGTTGCCGCCATCGGGGGAACGTTTGACACCATCAAAAATTTTGAAATCACCATTTTGGGAGGACAATTGAATTTAGCATTCCAACAATTGATTTTTATCGTCAGTGCTTTTTTGGGCGCCCACACAGGAACCATCCTGGTTCGTTGGTTGATCCAAGGGGAATTTTAAAAAATGTCCAATGGCGTTTGGCAAATGCTGAAAAAAAACCGCCGTTCTTTTGTAATGTTCCTGTTGGGCGTTGTCACGGGCAGCAGTATTTTTCTGATTGTCTACGGACAAAAACTGGACGGTTTGCTTTCCGAGAGAAACACCATCTATTATGCAAACAACCAAAAATACAAAGAAATCCTGAAATTGGAGAAAGAAATTGAGCAACTGACCAAAAAAGGAAACCGGCGGCAAGACGAGGAAGAACGAATCAAAAAAATCGTTGTGGAGGTGGATGCCGAACAGCCTTTTATCTCGGACGCCGTCAAAACGCGGATCGAGAAAAAATTATCCCCCTTTCTGGACAAATCCATGCAATGGATCAGCAACAATCCGGATATCATTGAACTGATCCTCGAAAAAGAACAAGTCACCATTGATGACACCCAACGCACCAAAGTGGAAGTTCACTTAAAATATGTCTCGTTGTACAATGAAACGCTGAAAATCTGGCTGGAAGCCAAAAGCCTCAACAATGACGTGGCAAACACGAACGGTTGATGCAATGCTTTAAGATATACGATATGATGTAAAGGAAACCGGCATTTTAGCCGTAAAGGCAAAACGCCTTGTTCCATCTTGGACATGACCAAACGCCGCATGCGGTTTCAGGAGGTATTATCAGTGGAAGCCCTTGTCATCCTGTTGATTTCATTGATATGCATCAGCATTTTTGGAACTTTTTTCAACAGCATTTTATCGCGTCGCCAACAAGGAATATCCAAACATCTTCACCGGGCCCGGATGAATATCCATATGGGGGTCATGTTTGTCTCCATCGCCCTGTTGCAATTTGTCACTATCCAAACGACAACGATACAGGGAGTGTTCATCGCCATCATTTTTGTGCTGGGCCTGATCAACGGATATTACGGAATCAAAAACCATCACTATTTCAAACAACTGAGACAAGAAAAACAAGAAGCCTCACAGTCCTGAAAAAACAAAAAGGCTCAAACCTGAAGAGATTTGAGCTTACCATGACGGCATGGGCAATGAAGTCCATGCTTTTTTTAACGGTCGATGGCGTGCGCTGTGATGAGCGCTTTGGCCACAACTTGTTGATCCAATATCATTTCCACATCCATTTTCGCCTGTTTCCGCCCCAGATCCAAAATTTTGGGTTGGATTTTTACGTTGCTTTCGATTTGAACCGGTTTTAAAAAATAAAGCGTCACATTTTGGATGGTGAGATCCCCGCGCCGTTTCCGGCGAAGGGCACGAATGGCGGCCTCCGTCATCAACGTGGTGCACACCCCCGTGCTTAACATCCCCAAAGAATCCGTCATTTGCGGGGTGATTTGACCGCTGAATACGGTTTCTCCATTGGTTCCCTCTTCCGAGAACCCGCGAAAACTCAATTCCTGGATCGTTTCGCCGACTTGCGGCTGTTTTTGCATATAGTGCAACGATTTGATCACATCTTCGCGGCTGATCACCCCGATGATTTTCCGGTAATCATCCACGACCGGCAACAATTCAATGCCTTCCCACACCATTTCATGGGCGGCGGAAGCGAGGGATGTCTTTAAATTCACCGTGATCGGATTTTTGGTCATCACTTTTTCAATTTTCTCATCCGGGGGAAATCCCATCACGTCTTTCGCTGTCACCATCCCGACCACGCGGTCTTTGTCATCGGTGACCGGATACCGGCTGTGCGAGGTTTCCCGCAACAACTCGTGAAAACGGGAAATGGTGTCATCCGCCCGCAGATAAACGGGACGATTGGATGTTTTGATCACATCTTCCACCATCAAGATCTCTTTTTTGATCAGCCGGTCATAAATCGCCCGGTTGATCATCGTCGCCACCGTAAAGGTATCATAACTGCTGGAGATCACCGGCAACTCCAGCTTGTCCGCCAGCTGCTTCACTTCATCGGTTGCATCAAACCCGCCTGTAATCAGCACGGCGGATCCTCTTTCCAGCGAAACCCTGTGCACATTATCCCGATTTCCGACGATGAGAAGGTTCCCCGGTTCCACGTAACGCATCATGGCTTCCAATTTCATGGCTCCGATCACCATGCGGTTCAACGTCTTGTGCAAACCGGCCCGGCCGCCAAGAACACTTCCGTCCACAATGTTGACCACTTCGGCATATGTCAATTTTTCAATATCGGAACGTTGCTTTTTCTCAATACGCACCGTTCCCACCCGTTCAATGGCATGGACAAGCCCCTTGAGCTCTGCGTCTTTAATCGCTCTGTAAGCGGTTCCATCGCTCACGTTCAATTCTTTGGCAATTTGCCGTACAGATATTTTATGTCCCACTTCCAAGCTCTCAATGTATTTGAGAATTTGCTCATGCTTTGTCGCCAATTGCCTTCCCTTCCTTCGCCGTTACTGTTACACCTATTATATTACAAAACGGGAGACAGAAAAAATAAAAAGGAGCTTTCCAAGAAAACTCCTTCCTGTTTGCAATAGAAACAGTCTTGCCAAATAGAAAGAAACAGATTCAATACCCGGTGATCTGACGGTGTTTTAGGGTTTTCTTCAGTTCCAACATTCTGAAATATTGCCGGATCATTTTTTCTTTGCGTTCTTTTTTCAACAACCGTTTCATCTCCAAAATATTGGCCGCGATATTCAGGGATAACCCCGTCAACCACATCAGGGAAAAAAACGTTCCTCCCCCTCCATGGAGATCAAAGGGAAGCTTGGGGACGGCAATGATCAAAAGGGCCACACTGATTCCAAGTTCAATCATCCGTTTACCTTTCAATTCCCTTCCCCCCTCACCATTTACCAACAATATATTCTTTTGTCTTTTTATATAGCACCGGCTTATCAGCCTTATGAGCAAACAAAAAAGAGACGGCTTTAAAACCGTCTCTACCAAAGGGGGTTTTCATCTTCGTCTATTGTAGTGGAAAAAGATTACGAGTCAATTACAGTAAATTTACAAATCGTTATCTTAGAGGGTGAATGTTTCGCCGACGCCAAGCACACTGCCGCTCATACCTTTGGCATTCAGTTTCTCCACAAAAGCGCCGGCATCTTGCCGGATCGGCGGGAACGTGTTGTAATGCATCGGAATCACATGCTTGGCCCCGATCCATTCCGCAGCCGTCAGCGCATCTTCCGGCCCCATGGTGAAATTGTCCCCGATGGGGAGAAGGGCCAAATCGATTTCTTTTCCTCTTCCAATCAGTTTCATATCAGAGTAAAGCGCAGTGTCCCCTGCATGGTAAATGGTTTTACCTTCCAAGGTCAGCACAAAACCGGATGGTGGTCCCAAATAAATGATTTGTTGTTCTTCATTTTTGACAAATCCGGAACCATGCAGCGCATTCACCATTTTGACATGGCCAAAATCAAACGAATAGCCTCCGCCAATGGACATGCCATGGGCATTCACCCCTTGGAAACCGAGCCAGACGGCCAATTCATGGGGGGCGATCACGGTCGCTTGATTCCGCTTGGCAATGTCCACCGTATCCCCGACGTGGTCGTCATGACCGTGCGTCAATAAAATCCAATCTGCCTTGATCTCTTCCGGTTTCGCTTTCGCCAGCGGATTGCCGCTTAAAAACGGGTCAATGACAATGCGGTGTTTCGGGGTTTCAATTTCAAAACAAGAATGTCCGTGATATGTAATGTTCATCCGTCATCCTCCTTCTTTGCAATCCTTTCAACCTGTCTGACCATCCCGGGAAACCGTGACCGTGGACAAGGTCATCCTTCCACCCGTCCGGCTTCAGTCCCCCTCTTTTTCATCCTAACGATTTTCCCGCTTTTTTTCCATCCCTTCCGCCGAAGCCAAGCCTGTTTTATTCACCATGCGGTTGACGCCCACATACCATACATTAGTATTTTACAGGCGGAAGGGGATTGTCATGGGGCTGGCACAAGTACAAATTCAAATCTTGTCGCAACATCAGCTTCCTCACCACATTGATCTGGTGATGAGTCAGGCTTTGGCCAAAAAATTGGAGATAAAAACCCCGGTTTTCTCAGTCGCATTTGGTTCAGCCATCGCAAAAGGACGAGTCGCTTTCAGTCGCATGAACCATAAACTGATTTGCATCAGCTCTGAGCTTGCCGAGCAATTGAAAATGAACCCTCAGCCATGGATTCGGGCCCATTTTGACGCACATTCTCTCCGCTTGCGATTTGGACCTGTTTTTGGCATTTTGATCAATGCCCATCCACAGGAAAAGCGTGCTCAACCTTTTGGCCTGATGACCAAATTTCTGGATGAATGCATCACTGCCGGTCAGATGAGAGGGATCCGGGTCGCTGTCATCACGCCGGAACACATCGATTTAAACCGGAATGAAACGACCGTCTGGATCAAACAGAAAAACCGGTGGCAATGTACAAAATACCCGCTCCCGGATGTAATTTACAACCGCATCAACTCACGCCGCATCGAGCAACAAGAATCTTTGCAGAAAAAAATGTCCCTGTTAAAAAACCTTTTCCGGATCCCCATCTTTAATGAGAGGTTTTTGGATAAATTACAGGTTTATCAAATCCTGGTCCAAGATGAAGCAATCCGTTCGCGATTGCCGGAAACCTATTCATTCCGCGATCCGAGGGCCTTATCCCTCTTTAAACGATACTCCACCGTTTATCTCAAACCGACCAACGGCAGTCTGGGAAGCGGGATCATCAAGATAACCCATTCCAAAAACAGGTGGATTTATCAACTGTCCACTCCAGGGGGAACGGTTCGCCGAACCTTGAAGAACCATTCCAGCCTGATGAAATTGTTAAAACAAAAAATCAGAAGCCAGCCTTACATCGCCCAACAGGGACTCAGGCTGATGAAATTTGACTACCGGCCGGTAGACTTTCGCATTTTGGCACAAAAAACCAAGGAAGGGGTTTGGAAAATCACTTCTTCCGTTGCGCGGATTGCCAACATTCAACATATTGTATCCAATCTGGCCCGTGGAGGTACAATCCGCAAAGCAAGTGATGTTTTGAAGGAATTGTCCTATCCAAACAAACCGTCCATCCACCAACTTCGGGCCGCCGCACTTGACATCGCCAAAACGTTTGAACGTTTGGCCGACGGCCATTTCGCCGAACTCGGAATCGATCTGGCCATTGATGTGCACGGAAAAATCTGGCTGATTGAAATCAATTCCAAACCATCCAAAACCGATGACACCGTGATTAATCCAAACAGCCATTTTCGCCCGTCCGTGTTGCGGTTGATCGACTACGTGCTATACCTTTCCAAGCAAGGAAAACATCCTCCCGCCCCTTCTCCTTCGACGACTTCCGGGATCATGAGGAGGCAACGGCGATGACCGATCAAAAAAACAGGCTTGGCATAATGGTTTGCTACGGAAACAACCAAAAACACCCTCCGTTTAAAGAGCACACATTCTTTGAACAACTGACACTCGAAGGAAAAAAGCAGGGGCTGGAAGTCTTTATATTCAATCCGGGCCGGATTCATTGGAAAACCAGAACGGTTCCGGCTTGGCATTATCACAATCAGCGTTGGAAACAACAGACGGTTCCGCTGCCGTATTTGATCTATGACCGTTGTTATTATGTCAACGCCCGGCATTATATGAAGTATAAACCCCATGTTCAAAAAATCACCCAAGACCCGCAAATCCGGTTGCTTGGAAGAGCTTTGGGCGGGAAATACCAAACCTATCTCATCTTGAAAGAGCATCCGGAAATCCGGACTTATCTCCCGGAAACCAAGCGGTTGACCCATGCACAAGAGCTGTTCTCTTTCCTCCGGAAACATAACCGTGTTTTGATCAAACCCAATGGCGGCAGTCACGGAAGAGGAGTGGTCGCCATCGAACAAATCCCCCCCTCCTCTTTCTTGCTGAAAGGGCGGACGAAATTCAACCGGCCTTTTTCCGTTCAATTTCAAACCCTGGTCCAACTCAGCCATTGGGTGGAACAAACCATCCGGGACACCCGTTACATCCTTCAACCTCTTTTGTCGCTGAACACACCGGATGGACGCCCGTTTGATGTCAGGATTCTGGTCCAAAAAAACGGACAAAAAAGATGGGAAACAACGGGGCATGCCATCCGGACCGGCCAACCCGATTCCATCACCTCCAATTTGCACGGCGGCGGGCAAGCTTTACCGTTCCAACCTTTTTTAAAGCAGCATTACACCCCGCAAGAAGCAGCCAAAATTTCCTCGACCATCAACTATCTGAGTGAAATCGTGCCCCCGTTTATCGAAAGCCGTCACGGTCCTCTGGTAGAGCTGGGAATCGATATCGGCATCGATGAAAACAAAGATGTCTGGATTATTGAAGTCAACTCAAAACCCGGGCGGTCCGTTTTCTTAAAAACCGGAGAACTGGAAGTGCGGCGGCGTGCCATCCAGTTTCCCATTCAATATGCGAATGCCTTATTGAACAGCTAGGAGGGTCAGTATGAAATCAATCCTTTGCCAAATACGAATTCACTCCAAAACTCCGGCCAAAGCCATTGTGATCAGCCAGGCATTAGGGAATTTATGGGGATGCCAAAGCGGGCAATCCATTAAAATTCAACTTGGAAACAAAACGATGATCACCCGGGTGATCATCGCTCCACTGGCCGGAAACAAGATTTTCCTTTCCCCGGCGGTCGCCAGACAGTTGCTCTTCCCTTACACGGGAACCATCCGGGCTCTGTTTACCGACAAAACGTTGAAATTCGGACCCGTGATCGGCATCCTCACCACCGGTTTCCGCCACCACCCGGAACAACCTTTCGGCAACCGGACCCAGTTATTTCGTAGTTTCATTCAAGCGGGTTTTGACGAAAAACCATTCATCTATGTCTTTACTCCGGAAATGGTGAATTGGCAGAATCAAACCGTCCGGGGATGGTACTTCTTCCAAAATCGTTGGCATCCCTTGTTCTCACCGTTTCCCGATGTCATTTATGAACGGATTCCCAATCGCCGGGCTGAATCCATGGCCCAGGTTCAGTCCTGTTTAAACCGCTTCAAAAAAAACACCGCTTGCAAAATCTTCAACCAAGGCTTTTTCAACAAATGGTCCATCCATCAGATGCTGAACCACCATCCGGCAACATCCACTTTCATGCCCGAAACTTACATGCCCCCCACTCTGGAGATCATGGAAAGAATGCTGAAAGAGCATCGGATGGTCTATTTAAAGCCCAGTGGCGGCAGTTTGGGGCTGGGGATTTTCCGCATCACTTACCACCCGGGAAAAGGTTACTATTGCCGGTTCCACAAAGGGAACAAAAACGTCCTTCACCTGTTCCGGTCTTTAAAAGCGTTAATCAGCCATTATTTTGGCAGCATCCACTCTCCCCGGTTCAAAAAATATCTCGTTCAGCAGGGGATCCGGTTGATCCGGAATAACCACCGACCTGTCGATTTCCGTGTTCACATGCACAAAGACAGCAAAGGGCACTGGAAAGTGGTTGCCATCGGCTCCAAGGCAGCCGGTTTCGGTTGCGTCACAACACATGTCAGGACCGGAGGCTCCATCATCCGGACGGATGAACTGCTTCTTAAAACATTCCATCAGCATGCCTCTGAAGTGAAAAAAATGATCATCCGCTCCGCCATCACCATTGCCGAAACATTGGAAGAACAGATTGACGGAACCCTGGGAGAGTTGGGGCTGGACATCGGGGTGGACCGCAACGGCCGCGTTTGGCTTTTTGAAGTGAATGCCAAACCGGGCAGGCACATCTTCTTGCATCCGAGTTTGCGCGAAGCCGGGCGCATGTCTGCAAAATATATAACCGATTATTGTTTAAATCTGACCAACTTCATTTAACAAAGGGGGAGCGCCATCTTATGAAATTACCCAAAGCCGGCTGGCTGTCCATCGTACCAAACAAAAACACCCTGGAATTTGTTCCGCTCAGACGATATCCAAAAAAACAGTTTCCCGGCATGGTTTCTGCCATTATCGGCCGTCACACGAAAGCGAAAATCAGATTCAACCCCCACGGCAGGCCCAGCCAATCCCATCACACGCCCGCCCGCCTCAGGCATTTGTCCCGGAAGAATCATTATCAAGCCGGTCCTTTTGTCGCCATATTAACCTCAAACAATAAAAAGCCGTTTGGAGGAAATCACCAAAATTTCGCCGACTTGATCCGGACGGGAAGAGAAATGGGCGTCACCGTGTTTGTCCTTACGCCCCAAGGCATCGGCAACCATTCCACCGTCAACGGATATCTGCTGGATCCTCATTCGGTGAAACCGCGGTGGAAAGCGGCCCGGCTGCCCTTCCCGAATGTCGTGTACAATCGCATCCCCAACCGGATGATTGAAAAAACCCCGGAAGTCCGGCAAACCATCCGGCAACTGCAGCAAATGCCGGGCGTTTACCTGTTTAACCCCGGCTTTTTTGACAAATGGACGCTGTACCAACAGCTTGCCGCTTCTCCCGACTTACACCGGCTGTTACCGGAAACCGTCCGGCTTCACCACATGGAACAATTGGAGCGCATGGCCGCCAAACATCCGGTTCTTTATTTTAAACCGGTCGAAGGAAAAGCCGGCATCAAAATGATGCGCCTTGACAAAAAAAAGCAGCACTATGAACTCTCCTACCAGACCACCAGGGAAAAAAAGAAATACCGGGTGCGGACCCTGAAAGAAGTTTGGGATTTGTACAACCGGCTGAAACAAAAAACCGCCTATATTTTGCAACAAGGCATCCCGTTGGCCACCTTTCACGGCCATCCGTTTGACATCCGCATTTTGCTCCAGAAAAACGGCACCGGCCGATGGGGGTTATCAGGGATGGGGGTCCGGGTGGCCGGCGAACGGGCAATTTCCACCCATGTTCCCATGGGAGGGCACATCGAAAAAATCGACACGGTACTTCAATCCGTGTTTGGCAGCGAAACAGATCGTATCAAAGAACGGATCGAACAAGTCGGCATCCGGACCGCCCGGTGGATTGAAAACCAACAAAACGCCCTCCTGGGGGAAATGTCGATGGATCTCGGCATTGAAAAAGACGGAAGCCTTTGGATCTTTGAGGCCAATTCCAAGCCGATGAAATTTGACGAACCCAACATCCGGAGACGGTCTTTGCGCCGTTTGATTGAATACTCATTGTACCTGAGCGGATTTTCACATACATCGGAGGGGACGGCGACATGAAAATTCATGCATTTCCGCCGCAATCGTTGGAGCGGATCCGAAAACCCCTGCTCCGCTTTTTGAGACGATACGGAGACGGGAGAATCACCCATCAGGCGATGCGGTGGTTCCACCGGTTGACGCCTGGAGAATTGAAGGAAGGAACTTATATCGCCGCCGCTTATGACGAAAAAAAAGTGGCGGGAATCATTGTCTTTGGAAACTACGGAATTGAAGAATCTTTCATCGCGGTCCATCCGGATTACCGCCGGAAACGGGTGGGGGAACAACTTTTGAAGCAAGCGATCCAATCCTTGGGGAAAGTATATGCCCGGGTCGCTTCCGACAACATCCCCAGCTTAAAACTGTGTTTTTCATGCGGATTGATGGCTTTTTCGCTATGTAAAGGCCCGACCGGAAAAGACACCCTCTGGCTGGGCGGGGGAAATTTCGATCCGGCGGACGTGTTGAAGAAATCCGAACCGTCTGTCAGAATCCCGGTTCCGGAAAATTAAACAAATGACTGCTCAGAAACAAGATCTGAGCAGTCATTTTCATTCGTTGGAGCGACAACGAATATTTTCAACGGATGTTTTTTCCGAATTTACCGAATCACACGTTTACTGAATCACACGTTGGGCTTTGACAAACCCTTCTTTCAACCAGCGGTCGGACAAATCGTCATACCGGACACCACCCGGTCCCCAGGTATGCAAGATTTTGTTGTTCCCGGCATAAATGCCCACATGGCCGATCCGTCCCGGATTGCTGCTCAGCTCAAAGAACAACAAATCCCCCTTTTGGATTTCACTGAAAGGAACCGTTTGTCCAACCGTTGATTGTTGACGGGAGTTACGCGGCAGATCAATGCCGTTTTCTTTAAACACATGTTGAACGAAAGAAGAACAATCAAAGGTTTTGGTTTGTCCTGATTTAGCGCCAAACTGGTAAGGTGTTCCCAAATATTTTTCTCCTGTTGCAATAATCTGGTCTGCTTTGGTCGTAGCTGTTTGTTCTGTATCCGTTTGCCCGTTATCGGACGGTGCTTGTCCAGTTTGGTTTTCAGGAACCGTGGTTTGTCCGGACGGTTCTGAAGCTTCCGGATTTTCAGGCTGTGCATTTGCCGTTTTTCCCTTGAACGCCCAACCAAACTGTTTGAAAATCTGGGAAATCAAGGAATGGTTGGCCGTTTCCAAAGTGGCGGCATGTGTGATGCCTGCCGGAAGTCCTGTAGAAATCACAAGAGATGCTGCGACAGTAATTCCCAATTTAATAAATTTTTTACTGTTTTGCATCAAATCCTCCTCTTCCATTTTTGCCGCTCCCAAAGCTAGGTTCATACTAACATAAATCCACGCTCCTTTAATATGTAATAAATGGTTATTCTTAGGAAACCCGATGAATACTGGCGTTGTGCGATTTTGATTTGACATGTTTCCATTTTTCATTTTGATGCATATACCTAAAAGAGAGTGGAAAATGCCCGATAGAAAGGAGTACGACCTTTGAAGAAGAGAAAGTCTCATTCAGCCAAAAAAAGGGAACGTCCCTCTCCTTACATGGCCGATGAACGAATTTTGGAGGAACTCATTCAATTGGAGCAAGCAGAATTGAAAAAGAAACGGAACAAAACCGGTCTGTTGGAAGACATGGAAAACACCGCGGAACTGTCCGATTTATCCAAACCTTTAAAAACTTCATCCACCCAGACCCGGCAAAGCCATTCGCCGATTTACACCAATGACATCGCCGACGCCGCCGTCACGGAGGAAAAAATCGCCAACCAGTCGATCAGCGGGAAAAAGATCAAACCGGACAGCATTGGCACCGATCACCTTGAACAGGCGGCCGTAACCGAATCCAAATTGAAAAATGAAGCCGTCACCTCACAAAAAATTGCCAAAAATGCAGTCCGCTCCTTCCATCTGGATCATGATTCCATTGAAGGAAGCCACATCAAAAAAGATTCCATTCAAGCCAAACACATTAAAGACAATGAAATTCCCGGCAGCAAATTATCAGACGGCAGCATCAATGAAAGCAAACTCAAAGAACGCTCGATCCAAAGCAAACATTTGTCACTGGGCCATATTTTAAATGAGCATTTGGCCGATCAGTCCATCAGCGGCGAAAAATTAAAAAGCGGTTCCATCCGCACCATTCATTTGGAAAACGAAGTCGTGAACCAAGCAAAACTGGCCGATGAATCCGTCTCCGAAAGCAAATTGCAAAACGGCGCTGTCACCAGCGACAAAATCGCATCTCAATCCATCGAATCCCAACACATTCAACCCGGCTCCATTCAAGGTTCCCACATTCAGGAAAAAGCCATCAGCCCCCACCATTTCGGGGAACAATCCATCCCGGGGGAAAAAATCACCCATCAATCCATCACCGGACAACAAATCCGAAATCAATCCATTCACAAAGATCATTTGCAGCCGGGCATCATCACCCATGAACATTTGACCCCGGATTCCGTCAAAGAACAACACATCGCCCCAAACAGTGTCCATGCCGAAGCCATTGCCGAAGGCGCCATTCAGGAAAAACATCTGAACAGGAAAATCATCGGCGAAGAACACCTGCAAGAAAACAGCATCAACAAACGCCACATCCAGGAAGCAAGCATCAATGAGCAACATTTGGCCAATCATTCCATTTCCGGTTCCAAGTTGATCGACCATTCGATTTCCACTTCCAAACTGGCTCCGGAATCGGTATCCACCGACAAAATCAACGACTTTGCCATCACTTCGAACAAACTGGCCAACGGATGCGTCACGTCCGAAAAAATCGGACACCACACCATTTTGCGGGAACATCTGGGAGAACAGATCATCCAGTCCAGACACATTGACCGGGGGCAAATCCAACACAAACATCTGGCGGACGAATCCGTCTACGGGGATAAACTGGCCAATGAAAGCATTCAGGGAAAACACATCGGATCCGCCACCATCAGCGGCCATCACATCGCACCTTTTTCCGTCCAGTCCACCCACATCGTCGACGGAGCCATCACCAAAGAAAAACTGGACCACTCCGTCATCGAAAACCAACATATTGCGGATCAGTCCATTGAGGACCATCACATCAAAAACGGGCAAATTCACACACGGCATTTGAAAGATCAAGCAGTGACCGCAGAAAAAATCGGAGAAGGCGAAATCGATTCCCGCCATCTCCACAGCGAATCCGTCACCTCCCGCCACATCCGGGAAAAACAAATTGGTCCGGAGCACATCAAAGACCAGTCCATTTCCAACGAACTGATCCAAAATGAAGCGATCCATGCCCGCAACCTTGGAGAAAAATCGGTCGAATCCCGACATCTTGACGCTGAAGCCGTATTATCCCGGCATATCGGGGAAAAGCAGATCCAAAGCCACCATCTGCAAGACCAATCCATCGGCGAAAATCACATTGAGGACGGGGCAATCAACGCAAAACATCTGAAACACGGCGAAATTCACACGGACCATTTAAAAGACCATGCCATCGTCAGCGAAAAAATCGCCAATCACCAGATCAAATCCCGTCATATTCAAGATAAAGCCGTCAACGCCGAGCATATTCAGGATAAGCAAATCAGCGCCCGGCACATTCAGGAACAATCCATTTCCGGGGAGCTGCTCTGTGATGAAACGGTTTCTTCCCGGCATTTGACATCCGACTCCATATCGTCCCGGCATCTGTCCGCCGCATCCGTTTTGTCTCACCACATCGGGGAACAACAGATCCAAAGCGGACACCTGGATGAAAACTCGATTTGCGAACATCATCTGAACGAGGAAGCTGTCGGGTCATTGCACATCTCAGCCGGTGCCGTTTTGTCACGTCATATCAGAAAAGAACAGATCCAAGGCCACCATATTGAAGATACAGCCGTCTCCGGCCGGCACATCCAAGAAGAGGCCATTCAATCCGGGCATATTCAGGAAAAGCAAATCGAGTCGAAGCATATCGCGGAACAATCCGTGGCATCCGGACACATCCAGGATGAAGCCATCGCGGCCCGCCATCTGGCCCAAAATGCAATCTTGTCCCCGCACATTTCAGCCGGTGCCGTTTTGTCCCGGCACATTGAAAAAGAGCAAATCCAAGGCCACCATATTGAAGATACGGCCGTCTCCGGCCGGCACATCCAAGAAGAAGCCATCACCAAAGCCCATCTTCAAGATGACGCGGTCGATGCCGGCAAACTGGCTTCGCATTCCATCTTGCCGCGCCATATCGCAGATGATTCCGTGCGCTCCTGGCACATTGCCCAACGGCAAATCCAGGAAATGCACATTGAGCAAGGAGCCATTTCAACCGATCTGCTTCAAGATCAAGCCGTTCATTCCGACAAGTTGGCATCCCAGTCCATCTTCCCCCGCCATATCAACGATGATGCGATTTTGTCCTGCCACATCGCCAAAAAACAAATCCAGGGAACACACATTGAATCCGGCGCCATTTCTGCGGAACATCTGACGGACCAAGCAGTGACCACCGAAAAAATCGCTGATCAAAGCATCGGCTTGGAGAAATTGAATTTCCGTCCGCTCCTTGCGGATGAACAACCTGCCACGGTTTCAGGCATTGCCCGCTTCCAACTGGAAGAAAATATGTCCGGACGGACGTTTCAAATCCCGTTGGCCACTCCGATTAAATCGCCCTATGCCGTCGTGGCCATCACCAATCATCCGGAATGCCTGGTGACACTGAAAGAAAATCACGCCGACCACTTTGTCATCCAAATCGACCGCAATCATGAATCCACGACCTCCATCGAAGGATTGCTTCACTGGTTCGCCCGACAAACCCCGGTGGATGACATTCCTGCCGCCATCCCGGTTCCGGACACAGACAATGTCGCAAGCGAAGAGAAAAAACCGGAAAACGCCAATTCCGACCATCATCCAAAAACGGTGAAACAGGAAGAAGAAGATGAACAAAACCACAACCCATTAACGGATGACCCGGTCCAACCCTTTCTCCCGTTAACCATTTCCTCTGCAACGGACATCGCGGAAACCGAAACAACCGGGGAAGAAAAACAGCTGGAAGAAGAAGAAACGGAAACGCCGGATAAAGAGGAAATGAAAACCCGGGGTAAAGAGGAGCCGGAAACCGGATCGGAAGCCGGAACAGAAGATGCTCAACAGGAGGAGCCGCGTTCCGGTGAATAAACAAAAATGTCCGCTTCAACCCCGAATTGAAGCGGACATTTTTTCACAAATAGCGCCGTGTGCATTTTTTCCCGTTATAACAAAAAACCACTTTTCTCTCTTCAATCACTGTCTCCAAATAGACCGGGCGGCCCCATAATGCATAAACATGCGGCAACGTTTTTTCCAGATATTTCGTATCCAACTCAACGCCTTCATACCGGTGGAGCAAATACAACCCTCCGTTTTCCGCATAATCCCCGTCTTTCACCACAATGAACGGATGTCCCCCGTTGATCCGGCTCATCACCAGCTCATCCCGGACCGACTCCCAGTTTTTGTCCGTGATTTTCCACTCGTCGCCTTTGCGTTGGAATACATACAAATCCAGTTTTTCCACCAACTCTTCGGTCAGGTAATTCCGCAAAAAGGAAATATCGGAATCCAACTCACGGACTTCAAAGATTTTTTTCCGCCCTTGCCCGGGCTTCATCCCCAACTCCCTCTGCTCTTTTTCGGTTGGATGATCCCACCGGCGTTCAATGTCTTCAAACATCTTCAATCCCAGGTAATACGGATTGATGGATGTTTTGGAAGGTTGCAAGACAGAGGCATTCAAACCGGCAAATTCAATCGCCTCTTCTTCATTCAAATCCAACTCGCGCATGATGCGGATGTGCCAGTAGGAGGCCCAACCTTCATTCATGATTTTGGTTTCCAGCTGCGGCCAGAAATACAACATCTCATTGCGCAAAATGGTCAAAATGTCCTGATGCCAATCTTCCAGCACCCGGCTGTGTTTCATCAAAAACAGAACCAAATCTTTTTCCGGCTGTTCAGGGAATTGTTTCTTTTTTGGAGAAGGCTTCGGGTGTTTTTCCGGTTGATCCAATTCCCACAAGTCATCATAAGGAGTGGAAGGTTTGGAAGGGGTTGACGGATTCGCTTTCTTCCGGTTGGCTTTTAAATCCAACAGGCTCGGATTGATGTGCTCTTGAATGGCGAGGGCATGATCCAAAAATTCCTCCACCACTTCTTTCCCGTACTTCATTTCATATTGGCGGATCCGCTCCGCGCTGGCGGCCATTGTCTCCACCATGTCTCTGGAAGTTGCCGAAAAACGGACGTTGTTCTTAAAAAAGTCGCAATGCGCCAGGACATGAGCCACGATCATTTTGTTTTGCGTCAAGCTGTTTCCCTTGAGCAAAAAAGCATAGCAAGGATTAGAGTTAATGACCAATTCATAAATTTTGCTTAAATTTAAATCGTATTGCAGTTTCATTTTGTGAAAAGCTTTGCCGAAGCTCCAATGTGAAAACCGCGTCGGCATGCCATAGGCACCAAAAGTATATATAATGTCTGCCGGACAAATTTCGTATCTCATCGGATAAAAATCAAGCCCGAAACCCTTGGCTATCTCTGTGATTTCGGCAATCGCCCGTTCCAACGCCTTGTGGTCCACACTCATCTCGCATCTCCTTCCCGAAAAGGAATTCCTTTCTATATCTGATTCAGACCCACATAGAACTGGAACGACTGCTTTCATGGAAGAACGAAATTTATATTAATATATAAGTATATTTTACTAAATTTTCCGTAAAAATTCAATCTTTCCGGTTGCAGGATGGCACCCTCCCCGCCCTTGTTTAATAAAATATAATGACAATATGTCCTTTAAGAAATTTCAACACAAGATCAATTGACAACCCTTTCTGCCAAGCGTTATACTTGACAACGTTCAAAACCTTATATTGTCATGGTTTTATCTCTGTTAGGTGAGGTTCCTGTTCGGAGATACGCTACTGCCCAAAAATGTCGAGAGACGCCAATGGGTCAGCAGAAAAGATCGGAACGAAGGTCTTTTCTAATGTAGCTGGTTGTTACAACCTATGCCGTGCAGTGCCAAAGCTCGATGAGGGAGATAAAGGCCGGCTCATGCTTCAATGGGCTTGTTTTGCTCTGTCTCCCGCTCTCATCGTCAGTGGGAGTTTTTTATTTTATAAAAGGGGGGAAACGAGATGAGTCAAGCAGCTTTCGTCAAGGAAGAGTTGCAAAACCTGTTCTGCTCCGAAAAAAAAGAAACGCGCTTGTTGGAGCTTTTGCGCCAAATGCAACCATACGATTTGGCCGAGATTTTCCGAGATTTGGATGTGGATCTCCAACGGGAACTCATCACCCATTTATCTTTGGCTCATGCCGCGGAAGTTTTGGAATATCTCGAGCCGGAAAGAACCTATGAGTTGCTGAGCCGCATGGACGAAACGGTCACCTCGTTATTGATCAAGCAAATGTCCAGTGACATGGTGGTGGACCTCCTGCTCGCCATCCACCCGCTGCAAGCCGAAAAGTTGCAACGGCTGCTCCCGGCGGATTACCGGAAAAAGATCAAACAGCTAATGACTTATCCGGAGGATACGGCCGGCGGCTTGATGACAGTGGATTATGTATCGGCCCGGGCCTATTGGACGGGGGAACAAACCATCCGGCACATCCGGAAAGTGGGTTATGAAGCGGAGATTGTCTCCTACATCTATGTCACCGACCAACGTGGCAAACTTTTTGGCGTGGCTTCACTCAAAGAAATCATTTTGGCCGATCCGAAAACCCCGCTTTCCGACATCGCCAAAACCGATATCATTTCCGTTCCGGCCGAAACCGGACAGGAAGAGGTCGCATCGGTTTTGTCCCGTTACGGTTTTTATGCCGTACCCGTCGTGGACCGGCAACACCGGTTGATCGGAATCGTCACCTACGATGATGTGGTCGAGGTCATTCAGGAAGAAGCAACCGAAGACATCCAAAAAATCGGAGGAAGCCAACCGTTGACCGAACCTTACTTCAAAACCTCCATCTGGAGTTTATACCGGAAACGGATTGTCTGGCTCTTCATTTTGTTTGTCGGAGGTGCTTATACCGCAACAGTTTTGGAAAGTTACCAGAGCACGCTGGATCAAGTGGTTGCCCTATCCTTTTTTATCCCTTTGTTAATCGGGACAGGCGGAAACACCGGTTCGCAAATTGTCACCACACTGATCCGGGCCCTCGGTGTCGGGGAAGTCAAGTTTCAAGATTTGTTCCGTGTCATCAAAAAAGAACTCCTCACCGGAATGTTTCTCGGCATGTCGCTGGGACTGATCGGCTTTATCCGGGCTTGGATCATGGGCGTCACCTTTGACGTGGCTTATGTGGTCGCGTTGGCTGCGATGTTTATTGTCATCTGGTCGTCCGTGGTTTCCGCAGCATTGCCGCTGATCCTGAGCCGGCTGAAAGCAGACCCGGCGGTCGTTTCCGGACCATTGATCAGCACCTTGGTGGATGGAACCGGATTGATCATTTACATGACGATTGCCAAAATGATATTGGAACTTTAAAATCTGATGAATCGAGGTTGATGAAACTTTGAGTACCGATCAAAGTTCTGATCAGGAGATGAAGGCAGGTGCCTTTGGTTAATCCTCTGTGAAACAACAACAGGACCAAACCAAAAGCACCTGCCTTTTAGTATGCAAGAAAAAAGAATTTCAGAAGGTTTTGATATTTTTACATAGAATTATTCATATGGATAAAGATTGCCTTCTTTTATCAATTGAATAGTTTCAATCTTTATCCAATTCATTATATTTTTGAAAGGAGTGCCTTTGTTCCCATGCTTTCCCGTAAAAAACGGTGGTTTTCCCTGACTGTCTCCCTGATGCTTTTGGCGGCCTTTCCGATGACCGGCTTTGTCAACAGCGCAACAGAATCCTTGGATGAAAACCGTTTTTCCACCACCGGATTCTACCACATCCCTGAAGTCAAAAGCAAAGAACAACGAACCGAAATTGCCCGGACCGGTGCATCCATCGAAGAGGTCGGAGCGGATTATGTGAGAGTGCTTGCAACCGACACGGAACTGAAAAGCCTGAAAGAAAAAGGCTTTCAACCCAAAGCCGAGCCGGTGTTGGGAACCCTCGATTTCCCCGATGCCGACTCCCGCTACCACAACTATGACGAAATGGTTAAAGAGATTGATCAAGCCGTTTCCGATCACGGCGACATCGTCCGCAAATTCAGCATTGGAAAATCATATGAAAACCGTGACCTGTGGGCGGTGAAGATCAGCGACAACGTTCAAGAGGATGAAGACGAGCCGGAAGTTCTCTACGCCTCCCTGCATCATGCCCGCGAACATTTAACCGTTGAAATGGCTCTTTATCTGCTCCACCTGTACACCGACAATTATGCCACCGATCCGAGAATCAAAGAGATTGTCGATTCCCGGGAAATCTACATCCTCTTTAATATGAACCCCGACGGGGGAGAGTACGACATCTCCACCGGCAAATACCAATACTGGCGCAAAAATCGCCAGCCCAACAGCGGATCTTCCTCCATCGGCACCGACTTGAACCGGAACTACGGTTACCAGTGGGGTTGTTGCGGAGGTTCCAGCAGCAATCCGTCCAGTGAAACCTATCGCGGACAAGCTCCTTTTTCCGCACCGGAAACTGCTGCTCTCCGCGATTTCGTCAACAGCCGGGTGATCAACGGGGAACAGCAAATCAAAACGGCCATCAGTTTTCACACCTACAGCGAATTGATCTTGTGGCCCTACGGATACACCTACGAAAACACCCCGGATGACATGAGCGCTGATGATTATCAGGTATTTAAAACCATGGGGGAAACCATGGCTGAAACCAACGGTTACACCCCCCAACAATCCAGCGACTTGTACATCACGGATGGAGACATGACCGACTGGGCATACGGCGAACATAACATCTTCGCCTTCACGTTTGAAATGTATCCGAAAGGAACCTCCGGCGGAGGCTTTTATCCACCGGATGAAGTCATTGAACGCGAAACGGAACGGAACCGGGAAGCGGCTCTTTATCTGGCGGAACAAGCCGATTGTCCCTATCGGGTCATCGGAAAAGAGGCACAATATTGCCAAGCTAAGGATTAACAATATAAGATTTAAGATCCTTTCTCACAAAATCTGTGACGGCCCATGTCCGGCCGTCTTTTTTTGCGCATGAAAAACAAAACATTGAAACACACTAACCATGAAGGTGATACCATGTGGGAATTTATCGTGGAGCATATTCCGGATAAGAAAATATTCATTTTTGCCATATTGATTCTCGTGATTCCTTGTGCCGTGACCCGCCTCTTTCAATGGATTCGTTCATGAAAGGATGACTGACGTTGATCAAGCGCCATTTCTACCGGAAACGGAAAAAAGACATACATGAAAACAAACAATCAGCCGATACGGATCGTTTGAAAAACAACCTTGAAACCAATGTGAATTATTTCAACAAACTGACAGAACAACATCCGGACTTGACCATCCGTTCCTTTCGAATCGGCGGGACCAACATCCAGGCGGCCTGTTTGTTTATGAAAGAAATGGTGGATGAGAAAACCATCAACGAACAAATTCTCGACCGTTTGATGCACAACTGGGATGAATTCACCACCGGGGAAACCGAATTCATCCAGTCGGATGAAATCATCAACTTGATCAAAAACCACGTTTTAAGTTTCTATAAGATCAAATCAATTCAAAGCTATTCGGATATTTTCATCCATTTGATCCGGGGATCCACGGCCGTGTTGGTGGACGGATGCGACCAAGCAATTGTAATGGCCACTAGCAAGAAGTTGACAACCAGCTTGGGACCCTCCGAAACCGAAGCAATTGTCCGGGGACCCCAAATCGGTTTCACCAACTCGCTGGAAGTCAATTTGGCGCTGCTCCGGCAAAGTTTGGCCACGCCGAATCTTACTTATAAGTCCTATGTTCTCGGAAGGCGGACACAGCGCAAAGCGTCAGTCGTCTACATCCAGGACCTCGCAGACCCGGAATTGGTCAAAACGGTGGATCAACGCATAAAAGAGATCGACATCGATGAAGTATTGGACACCAGTTATATTGAGCATTTGATCGAAGACAACACCTTTTCTCCATTTCCGCAAGTGCAAGACACCGAACGTCCGGACCGGGTGGCGGGGGCGCTGACAGAAGGACGGGTGGCGATACTTCTGGACGGGACCTCCTTTGCCCTGATTGTACCTGTCACGTTTTGGATGTTTTTGCAATCGCCGGAAGACTACTACACCCGTTGGATTCCGGGGATCCTGCTACGTTACTTGCGGTACATGTCTGCTTTTCTGTCGATTTCCCTGCCGGCTTTCTATATCGCCTTTACCTCCTTCCATCAAGGGCTGATCCCGACAAGGCTGGCGATGAGCATTGCCGCCACCCGGGAAGGTGTGCCTTTCCCGTCGGTTTTGGAGGCGTTGTTTATGGAAGTGGCAGTTGAAGTGTTGCGGGAAGCCGGGCTCCGTCTTCCCAAATCGGTCGGCCAGACCGTGGGTATTGTCGGCGGGTTGGTGATCGGGGAATCCGCTGCGCAAGCTGGCATTGTCAGTCCCATCTTGTTGGTGGTGGTTGCGGTGACAGCGATCTCATCCTTTGCCATCCCCCAATATAACGCCGGGATCGCTCTCCGGTATTTGCGCTTTGTGCTCATGTTATTTGCCGCCTTTTTCGGTTTGTACGGGATCATCATCTTTTTCTTGTTAACAATGACTCATCTCGTCCGCTTGGAAAGCTTCGGATTCCCTTACTTGGCACCGATTGCCCCCATACGAACCCAAGATTGGAAAGACATTTTGTTCCGGTCGCCGCTGAGTCGCACAAACCGCCGTCCGGTCACCTTAAAACCCCAAGACCCGGTCCGGCAAAAACAATGAAGGATGTGTCGTGATGCTAGACAGCAATCGGAAACAGATCACCACCATTCAAACATCGATATTCATCGCCTCGGTCATTCTGGGAATGGGCGTCCTAACCCTTCCCCGGAATGTCACGGAAGACACACAAGGACAGGACGGTTGGATTTCGGTCATTCTTGCAACCCTGATTCTTCTGTTGATGGGATGGTTGATTATCCGGTTGAACCGGTATTATCCGGATCAAACTTTTTTTCAATACAGCACGCAAATCTTTGGCAAATGGATCGGCAATTTGGCCAATTTGATCTTTCTCTCATATCTTTTTATCACTGCCGGCTATGAATTGAGAGGCATGGCCGAGGTGACACACTTCTATTTGCTTCCCAACACCCCGCCGGCTGTATCCATATCGCTCATGGTGTTTGTCGGGATTTATCTGATGACCGGCGGAATCGTTGCCGTCGCCCGGATGTTTGAAATTTTGCTTCCCATCACTCTCTTCTTTTTCTTTGTCGTATTGGCCACCAGCTTTAAAGTGTTTGAATGGCGAAACATTCTGCCGGTCATGGGAATGGGGGTGGAACCGGTGATCAAAGGGATTCACGGTTCATCCCTGACGTTTTCAGGTTATGAATTCATGTTGGTGTTAAACGCATTCATGCAACGAAAAAAAGAAGCATGGAAAGCGATTTCCGCCGGGATTTTGGTGCCCGCACTCTTTTACGTTGTCATTGTGATTGTCGTGGTGGGCGGATTGGGACCGGATCAGACGATCACCCTCACTTTTCCGACCATTGAATTAATCCGCTCCTACGAACTGACAGGCATATTTTTCGAACGATATGAAGTGTTTTTGCTGGCCGTCTGGATCTTGCAAATCTTCGCCACCTATGTGAGCATGCAATACATCTTTTGTCTGGGGATTTCCCAAATTACCGGAAAAAACATCCGTTTTTTTATCTACGGAGTCTCTCCCTTGATCTTTTTGATCGCATTCCTGCCGGCGGATATCAATGAATTTTTTAACCTGGGCACCATTTTGGTGCACATCGAGCTCTTCGTGGTCTTCATCATTGTGCCGATCGCACTGGTGGTTGCCTGGATCCGCAACCGGCGTTCAAGACACCATAATTAACGGAGGTCAACATGAACGGAAAAAGGCGACTGTTTGTCAGTTTGATTCTCGTAAGCCTGATCATGCTCACAGGCTGTTGGGACTACCGGGATATTGAAGAAACTTCAGCCAATATCGGACTGGCCCTTGATCTGGGTGACACAGAGACCGGTGAAGTCCGGATTGAAGGGGAAAAACCGGTGATCAACGCCACCCTTCAAATTATGGATCCGAAACAACCCTCCAGCGGAGAAGGGACAATCGATTATGAAAATACAACGATCACCGGAAACACCTTAGGCAAGATGGCTGTGGAAGTCGCTTTATTCAACCGGGGTCCGCTCCTTGGACAACACCTGAAGATCACGTTGATCGGGGAAGAATTGGCCAAACGCATGAATTTTCGAAACATGCTGGACTATCTGTTTCGAGGCCCGTATGTCCGCTTAAGCAGCACCATCCTGTGCACGAAAGGAAAAGCGGGAGAGTTTCTGCAGAGCGATGATAAAAGCAAAGGCAATGAATTGCCGGCTCTTAAAATTCTCAGTATCGCAGACAACACCAAATATTCGCTTCGGATATTAGAGCCGGTGACGTATGGAAGAGCAGGGAAATTTTTGGCCAGCAACCAAAGCTTTTTGCTCCCCTGCATCGCCAAAAAAAATGATGAAATCGTACTGGAAGATGCCGCTGTCATCAGCGGGAGAAACAAAAAATTGATCGGTTTCATGAATTCCGAAGACATTGCTGGGGTCAACTGGATCACCGGAAAAAAGGGAGGCGGCGTGTTAAACGTTTATGATGAGGATCAAGCCATTTTCGCCGTCAGGATTTTTAACATGTCCAGCAAAATCAAACCCCGTGTGGAAGGTGACAAAATTTCTTTTGATGTCCACGTAAAAACCGGAGGTTATTTGACGGAAGACTGGATTGAAGAAGAAGACGCCACGGATCCGAAATATCTTAAACGCTTGGAAAAAAGGGCAGAAGATAAAATCGTCCATCAAATGCGTTCGGTATTGTATAAAATGCAAAAAATTTATCAGGCCGATGTGGCCGGTTTCGGAGACGCCCTCCGCATCCATGACAACAAATTGTGGCAACGCATCAAGAATGAATGGGAAGTCAAATGGTTTGCCGACGTTCCGATTCGCATTAAAGTCGATCTCAATTTGCGGGACTACGGTGTCAAAGCCAAAGACGAGTGATCCTCCTCCTTCTCACGCCAAAGATATGTTATATTTGTTAAAAAATAAAGGAGGAGAAAACCATGCATGCACAAATCATCCGCCAATTTGGTTCCCCGGATGTGTTTGAACCGGTAACCCTCCAGCGTCCGGCGGTGTTGCCCGGCCATGTCCTGATCCGCGTCGCCGCCACCAGTGTCAATCCGATTGATACAAAAATCCGAAGCGGAGCCGTGCCGAATGTTGCCCCCGAACTGCCGGCCGTTTTACACGGCGATGTGGCCGGGGTCATCGAAGAAACCGGGGAAGGGATCACCTCTTTTCAAGTCGGGGATGAGGTTTTTGCCTGTGCCGGAGGCTTTAAAAACACGCATGGCGGGGCTCTGGCTGACTACCTGCTCGTCCGCGAAGAGCTGGTGGCGCCAAAACCCCGCTCGCTCTCCTTCCAAGAAGCGGCCGCCCTTCCCTTGGTGTCGATCACCGCTTGGGAAGCCGTTTTTGAACGGGGACGAATTCAAGAAGGACAAAACGTGTTGGTTCATGCCGGAACCGGGGGCGTCGGCCATATCGCCCTGCAACTGGCCAAACTCACCGGTGCCACGGTACATACCACCGTCTCCACAGACCGGAAAGCAGAAATCGCCAAAAGGTTGGGAGCCGATCACCCCATTTTTTACCGGCAAAGTGAAGTGGATGACTATGTCAAACAATATACCGGCGGCGAAGGCTTTGACGTGGTGATCGACACCGTTGGCGGAGCCAATATCGACCGTTCTCTGCAAGCAGTCAAAATCCACGGCCATGTCGTCACCATCGCGGCCCGTTCCACGCATGATTTATCCCTCATGCACAACAAAGGATTGACCCTGCATGCCGTCTTTATGATCCTCCCGATTCTCACCGGCAAAGGCCTGCAACGCCATGGTGAAATCTTGAGACAAATCAGCCGGTGGGTGGATGAAGGAAAAATCAAGCCCTTGTTGGATGAAAAAACTTACGCTTTTGCAGAAGCGGCTGAAGCCCATCGACGGCTCGAATCGGGCCAGGCGGTTGGAAAAGTCACTCTGGTCAACGAAAACTTCTCCTGAAAAAAGAGGCGGAAATGCTCCGCCTCTTTTTACCGCTTCAAAGGGATTCTGCCACCGGGCGAATCACGGCCCTGACCGGGCTCCCGTCCCCTCCGAGAATGGGAAGCGGCAAAGCCATCAATTCATAAATCCCTTCTTCCACATTGTCCAAAACCGCCCCCTCCAAAATGTGGATGCCTGCATCCCATAAAGCATGGTGTGCCGGCAACGTCTTGCTGTCGATCGGATCCACGGACGGAACATCCAGCCCGATCAGGCGGATCCCCTGTTTTTTCAGATACGGGACCGCATCCGGATCAAGATGACAAATTTCTTCGGGAAACACGTTCCGATCCCGCCACGAATCGGTCCGGATCAGAAGGCGGCTTATCCCGCCCCATTCTTTTTCCATCAGGTCCTCCGCCTTGATTTTTTCTCTTCCCGGCAAATGAATGACCCTGGCTTTGCCGATATAAAGATTCACATCCAATTCGTTCACCTTGCTCCCCGCCTCGTCAAAGTGAAAAGGGGCATCAATATGGGTTCCGGTATGGGTGCTCATTTGCACCTGACCGACATTGACCGATCCGCTTTCTTCTTTGGTGTAAGTGAATTCATATTGAAACGGGGCATCTCCCGGCCAAACCGGGATTCCGGAGTGAAGGGGCTGGGAAATATCAATCCAGGTCATCAAGTCACCTCTTTCGATTCAGTGGGGTAATGTTGATACTTTTTCTCATCCATAATCTGCTTCAATCGTTTCATGGCTTCACAAACATCGATGAACGAGTTGTATAAAGCCACCGGAGCCAATCGTATCACATTGGGAGGGCGAAAGTCAGGGATGACGCCCTCTGCCTTTAATGCCCTGCTGATTTGAAGGGCATCGGGATGTTCCAAAGCAAGATGCCCTCCACGCTGCTTGGGATTCCGCGGGGTTCCGGTTTCAAATCCGTAAGAAGAAAAAATCTGATCCACCATTTTGAAAAGAAAGTCCGTTAACATTAACGATTTTTTGCGTATGGCTTCCATCCCCGCTTCAGCAAAGATGGACAACGATCCAATGAGCGGAGCCATACTGAGCAAATGCGGCGTTCCGATCTGATAAGCCCCGGCGTCGCTTCCGGGGATCATCTCCGGTGCCATTTCAAATTGGCGCTCTTTGTCCGAACCAAACCAACCGGCAAGCCCCGGTTTGGTTCCGTGATGTTTTTTGTGGACATAGAGACCGGCCACCCCACCAGGACCGCTGTTCAAATATTTATACGTGCACCAAGCGGCAAAATCAACCCCCCACTCCGCAAACCGGTGGGGAACCGCCCCGACAGAATGGCATGCATCCCAGCCGATGAGGATGCCGCGCTCATGAGCCGCTTTGGTCAACTTTTCCATATCCAACAATTGTCCGCTTTTGTATAAAACGGCCGGCAACCAGGCCAGCGCCACCTCCTCATTCATCATTGCAATGATTTCATCCTCATCCAAATATCTCCCCGACGGGTCAGACGGCACACAGATCAAGTCTTCTTCCGCTGAATATCCGTGAAGAATCAACTGGCTTTTTAAAGCATAAAGATCGGAGGGAAAATTGAGTACATCCGCCAAGATCTTGCGGCGGGAACCTTGCGGGCGGTAAAAAGTGGCAACCAATTGGTGGATATTCACCGTCGTCGAACCGGTCACCACCACTTCCTCCGGCCGCGCCCCCACCAAAGGCGCCATCTTTTGCCCCAAATCCTCCGCGAAATAAAACCAGGGCCTTTTTCCCTGAACCCAGCCGTCTATCCCGAGTTTTTTCCAACTGTCCAAAACTTCCGTCAAGGCCAGCTCCGAACGTTTGGAAAGCAACCCCAATGAATTCCCGTCCAAGTAGATTTTCCCGTCCGGCAAATAAAATTCCCCGCGATACTTCCCGAGCGGATCGTTTTGATCCAGCTCCCATGCTTCTTCAAAAAAAGAGGAGAAGGACGGCACCGGATTCACCTCGCCTGTAGTTTTGTGCGCACATGCCAAAGCTCCGGAAAAAAGGATTGGTCCAACCCTTTTTTCAAATAAGAAACCCCGGACGAGCCGCCGGTTCCTTTTTTGTAACCGATGATCCGCTCCACGGTTTTCATGTGCCGGAACCGCCACTGCTGAAACCAGTCTTCCAAATCGACCAGCTTCTCTGCCAATTCATACAAATCCCAGTATTTTTCCACGTTTTGATATACCTGAAGCCACGCTTGTTCCACACTTTCCTCATATTGATAAGGCTTTCGGACATCCCGGTTCAATACTTTTTCGTCAATGGAGAAACCGGCCTTATGCAATGCTTCGATGGAAACATCATATATGCTGCGGGCTTCATAAGCTTGCTTCAATTTTTCAAGCAAAACCGGATCGTTTTCATAAATTTTTAAAATGTGTGTACTCTTTTTGCCCAGATAAAATTCAATCATCCGGTATTGATAGGATTGAAAACCGGAAGCATGTCCCAAATAACCGCGAAACTTCATATATTCGGACGGTGTCAACGTGGACAACACATCCCAAGATTGGATGATTTGGGATTGGATTTTGGAAAACCGGGACAGCATTTTAAAAGCGGCCGGCAAATCCCCTGTCCGGATCGACTCCATCGCCGCTTCCAACTCGTGAATCATCAACTTCATCCACAATTCACTCGTCTGATGAATAATCACAAACAACATCTCATCATGATGGCCGGACAACAGTTTTTGGCAATCCAACAGCAAATGTAACCGGAGATAATCCCCGTAAGTCATTTGTTCACGAAAATCGGTATGGATGCCTTCTTCCGGATTCATCTCGGCTCCCCTTTCATGCAGGATGAGAGACGACTTGATTAACAGAAATGATTCATCCTTTTAACCCGCTGTCCAATAAGGTGATTTTCACGCCGGATAACGGGAAAAGCCGGATTTGCATGGTTTCCCGGTCTTTGAGCGCAACCATATTTCCGTCACGGGACCAATTGGCTAAATATCCGCAATACGTTTGCCCCTTATACTCCAACTCCACCAGTTCATACGGCTGCAACAGTTCAGTCATGGAGAACGCCTCTTTGTTCAGTTTGGTATCCAACGGAAATTGCAATTGAAACCGGTTTTCATAAACTTGGAAACACCGGGTCAATCCTTCCATCCGGTAAAATTCCTGCGTCATGCAAGAAACGGGAATCTTAAACTTGGGTTCTGATTTCAAGACTTCTTGCACCTCATCCGAAACCGATTCCACGATCAGCTCGATATGTCCGGAACACTCTTCATAATCATAAATCAATTGCCCGTGCAAAAACGGGATTTCTGTACGAGATATTACAATTTTGCGCAACAAATAACTTTCTTTCATAATGGCTCTCATTCTCCCTCTGTACTTAATTTTATTATAAACCAACGGGCTTTGGCTTTTAAGCACCAACCCGGAACCGGAAAATCCGTGCAGGGATCACTCCTTCCAAAAGAGAAGTCATTGGAAAACCATTCCAAAAAGGAGTATCGTATGTCAGTCCGCAGATACCACTTATTGATCGATGAAATCAAACGGGATATCGAAGAATGCGAAAAACAAATGTTTTATCATCTTGATGAAATGCAGCGCGCCAAACACCAAGGGAACAAAGAGGTGGAACGCCATCACCGGCTGGAACAATTGAAATGGGAACGCAAGCTTCGCGAAGCCACCCGCGCATTCATCCACACGGAACAAGCCTTGGCCAAGGCGGTGGAAGAAGAACATCTTCACCGTTTTCAGGAAGATCAGGCGCGTCGCGAGGGAAAAAGCCGGAACACGTGGCAATGATCCTTCTTTCTCCGTTTCAAAGGATGTTTTTATCACCGCTTGCGCACAATAAAAAACAACCGAATGAACGAGAAGGAGGATTTTTCGATGTTCCGAAAAAAAGCCGGTGAATACTTGGTTGATCTGCTGATCGATTGGGGAGTGGATCATATATACGGAATGCCCGGGGATTCGATCAACTCTTTGATCGAGCCAATCCGGAAAGCCAAAGACAAAATCAAATTTATACAGGTCCGGCATGAAGAAGCCGGTGCGTTGGCCGCAGCCGCCTACGCCAAATTAACCGGAAAATTGGGCGTTTGTACCGCCATTGCCGGGCCGGGGGCCATTCATCTGTTGAACGGATTGTATGACGCCAAGTTGGATCACGCTCCCGTTTTGGCCATAACCGGCCAAGTTGAATCCGATTTGATCGGAATTGACTATTTCCAGGAAGTCAATCTGGATCGCCTGTTTGACGATGTGGCCGTTTATAACCAGCGGATCATGTCGGCCGAACAACTGCCGGCGGTGGTTAATCAGGCCATCCGGACCGCCTACACCAAAAAAGGGGTTGCCGTTTTAACCATTCCGGACGACATTCCCCGCTTTGAAGTGGAACGGGAAGTGCGCACCACCACTTCGTTTTATTGCAAACAAGAAATCCGCCCCGATAAAAACGATCTTCTCCAGGCCAAAGAAATCCTGTTAAAAGCGAAACGGCCCGTCATCCTGGCCGGAAAAGGAACGAAACATGCGAAAGAAAATCTGATCCGCCTTGCGGAAAAAATGGCCGCTCCCATCATTCTCAGTTTGCCGGCCAAAGGCGTGATCCCCGATGAACATCCCCTTTGTCTCGGCGGTCTGGGACTGATCGGAACCCGCCCGGCCTATGAAGCCATGCAAAACGCGGACACCCTGATTCTGGCAGGCACGTCGTTCCCGTTTACCGGCTTTCTGCCCCGGGAAGCGAAAACCATTCAAATCGACACGGATCCCACCCAAATCGGAAAACGCATGCCCGTGGATATCGGACTGGCCGGCGACGCCGATTACACATTGGGCTGGCTCATTGATCAGGTTCCTTATCAAACAGACCGCAGCCATTTGGAGACCCATCAAAAAATGATGAAAGACTGGTGGGACCATCTTGCGAAACACGAAGAAGCCGATGAGGTTCCGATCAAACCACAACGGGTGCTGAAAGCTTTGCAACAAGTCGCCGATGATGATGCCATTTTATCGGTGGATGTCGGCAATGTGACGGTATGGGTGGCACGGCATTTCCGTATGATCCGGCAACAATTTCTCACCTCCGCATGGCTGGCCACTCTGGGTTGCGGGCTTCCCGGAGCCATTGCATCCAAAATCGCACATCCGGATAAACAAGTGTTTGCCATCTGCGGGGACGGGGGCTTCGGCATGACGATGAACGACTTTGTCACCGCTGTCAAATATGGGCTTCCCATCGTGGTGGTGGTCTTGAACAACCACAAAATCGCCATGATTAAGTTTGAACAGGAAGTGATGGGCAATGTTGAGTTTGGAACCGATCTGACCAACCCGAATTTTGCCCGCTATGCCGAAATCTGCGGGGGGATCGGCTACCGGGTGGAAACCCCCGATCAACTGCTCCCGGCCTTTGAGCAAGCGGTCAGGCAGAAAAAGCCTTGCATCATCGACGTGGTGGTCGATGCCGACGAAGCGCCCATGCCGGCCAAGATCACCTTTGCCCAAGCTGCCGGCTACGCCAAGCACATGGTCAAAGAACTGTTCGCTCAGGGAAAAACCGATGTTCCTCCTCTGGTTTAAGTCCAGGCATTGAAAGCCTGGTTTCAATCCAAAGCCACAAAAAATCTGAAAAAAGAAGGAACAGACAAGGTAGGAGTAGAAAGTTTTATAGTTACAACCTACTTTTACGCTGGAGAGGAAGGAAGAAACCCATGAAATGGATGGCCATTCACGGAAGTTCACGGAAAAATGGAAACACGGAAAAACTGACACACTTTGTACTGGAAGATATACCGGCAACGCATCTTTATCTCCGGGAATACTCCATCCGTCCGATTTTGGATCAGCGCCATGACCCCGACGGCTTTGATCCGGTGGATGATGATTATGACCGCCTCATTCAACAGGTCATGGAGCATGACGCCATTGTCTTCGGAACGCCTTTATATTGGTACGGGATGAGCGGACACATGAAAAATTTTATTGACCGCTGGTCCCAAAGCTTACGCGATTCCCGGTATGATTTCAAAGAAGCCATGCGCGGAAAACAAGCTTACGTTGTGATCACCGGCGGGGAAAATGCCCGGTTGTTCGCTCTCCCGCTCGTACAACAGTTTGATTTGATCTTCAAGTTTATGTCGATGGATTTCAAAGGGTATCTGATCGGTTACGGAGGCAAACCCGACGGAATCCTGCATGATGAAAGAGCATTGGAAGAAGCCAAACAACTGAATCAACAACTGAAACGAATCCATGCCGGATAACATTTTTCATTCGCAAGCCCCGGTTCCTCTGCCCGGGGCTTGCGTGTATTCCACGGCCATGTTTCTTCTCCTTTTAACTTGCGGCCACAGGCGGCTGATTTTTAGTAATTTTCAATAAAATATAACCTAATTATTTTATATTATTAGCGACAGGATTCCTTTGCATGGAAGAAAATTGAAAGGGCCTTTGGATTGAAAATCATTAGCATCCATTTTTTCATGAGGTGATATCTTGATCCAGATTGCCAGCACGCTTGGGAATGCTTTGAGATCTTATGCCCAATTCCATCCGGATCAAGAGGCGCTGGTTTCTCCCGGTTTTCGCATCCGCTACCGGGAGTACGAGGAACGAACCAACCAATTTGCCCGTTATTTATCCGGGCAAGGGGTCAAAAAAGGAGACCGGGTTCCCCTTTTGACCGGAACCAATGCTTCGTTCGCCCTCAGTTTGATGGCCTTGGCCAAGATCGGAGCCGTCGCGGTTCCCCTGAACCATTACTGGAAACCGGAAATGATCCGGTGGGCCATCGATGATCTGGAAGCGGACTTTCTCCTGGTGGGAGATCAATTTTATCCCTTGATTCAAACGGAAGCCGAAACCGGAAAAATCCGCCACACCATCGTTTGTGAACAGAACAAAGTAAGTCCAGGCCTTTTGAGGGCGTTACAAAAATATCCGGACACTTCGCCAGTGGAATCAGTTGCACTTCCCTTGTTCTGGACAGGTATTCACGTCATCTGGTGGCGACTCCTTCCTTCCACATTTCAGCGATTGCACCGGTCTGTTTACAATCCTTTTTGGGTGTAACCCTTGTTTTCCCGCCGGAACTCACTGCTGAATCCTTGTTACAGACCATCGGCAAAGAGAATGTGAACACCGTCTTGTTGCCGCCTCATGCACTCGGCATTTTACAATCCCTTATTCGTCAAAGCGATTCTGCTTTTTCCTCTCTCAAACGTTTCCTCTCCGAAGGGACCAGAGTGCCCGAAAATGTGATCAAAAGTGGCGAATCACCGGACTTTGAGGAGGTTCAAGCTTATGGAGCCACCGAATTAAACGGGATCATCTCCATATGGAATCCGAAAATGGGTCTTGATAAAATCCATACCGTCGGAAAAACGCATTTATTCCCGGAAATCAAAATCCTGGACCCCGAAACCAAAAAAGAGCTTCCACCGGGTGAAACCGGGGAGGTTGCCATTCGGGGCCCGCAACTTTTCACCGGGTATTGGAAAAAGCCGGAGGAAACCAAAAAGCTTTTCATCAAGGATGGTTCTTGACAGGAGACGCCGGGAGAATGGATGAGGACGGGTTTCTGGAAATCGTGGACCGTTATAAAGATGTAATTTATTCCCCCGAAATCGGCGGGATTTTCCCCGCTGAAGTGGAACAAGTGATCCGGGAACTCCCCGGCGTGGAAGATGTCAACGTCACCGGGGTCCTTCATCCACAATGTTCGGAAATTCCCTGCGCTTTTGTAAAACCCGTCCAAGGGGCTTCACTTACAAAAACAGAGATTCTCCAATACGTACACCAAAAACTCGGTCCCCACAAACTCAAGGATGTTTTCTTCTGCAGGCAACCGCTTCCCCGCAATGCCAACGGAAAAGTGGACAAATCACAGTTGCGCCGGATGTATCAGCAACTTGTAAACGCTTCGGAAGAATAACTATCTTTGTTGAAACCTGACCGGCTGCTATATCCGGTCAACTTCCTCCGCGCCCGAACTGAAGACATGCGGATTGATATCCGTATCCGGTCCTTTGAACAGACGATGCTCATACCACTCCGGCTCCCGGATCCGCAAGAGATAACCGGCTTCCTCCAACGCCGGGACATAAGCCGATTCATCTGTGAATCTTTCACCACCAGCTGGATGTCGATGACAGGCTTTGCACACAGTCCCGGCACGGAGGTGGATCCGACATGCTCCAAACGCAACATCTTGTCGCCAAGTGCCAAGCGGATTCGTTTGGCTTCCCGTTCAAACAACTCCGGCCAGCGCGGATCATACTCCTCGAGATGGATGGTCGCATTGTGGGTTTCAACTCCCCCACGGTAACTTTCTGAAGCTCTTCGTCACTCATGGGCTTGCTTTTTTGATCCTGTCCATTTCCCTCAACCATGATGATTCACTCCTTTTCCAAGCATCTTGACACCGATTACAGGAAGAATGTCCATGATCCCATCAATTCTCTTCTTTGCTATGGATATTCAATTTTTGCCGGGCATTCCATGGTACCACTGATCACAATCAATCTGCATGAAACCTTTTTTGAGTGCAAAAAACCCCGGAGCGGCAACCCCGGGGTTTGTCTTTTTATGACAAAGCCAGTGCGTTGGTCACTTTTCCATATTCGGAAGCGTGCGGACGGTCCACATCGTCTTCATATCCGTAATCCAGCATCCGGTTGCGGTTGAGACAAAGTTTGGTGAATTTCGGCCGGAGCAAATCAAACAACCGGAAACGTTCTTGGAGTTCGGGGAACCGCTTTTGGTAAGCCAGGATGGTTTCCCGTACTTTTTTCCAGAAGACTTCTTCCGGATACTGATGATATTGTTCCAACAGATCCGACAGATAGCGCATATGGCAGATAAACAATCCGGTGAAAATAAATTGGCAAAGCCCTTCCGGCTCTTCACTGCGCAACACCTGTTTCAGATCTTCCGGCAAATCTTTCAATTCCTCCAGCGGTTCCCGGCTCACGTTGACATCATCGACAAAGTCTTTCATGGCCAGGCGGATCGGAACGGAATCTTTCAACACCAAAATGGTGTTTTGCCCGTGCGGGGAGAAAACCACCCCATAGCGATACAAGTAATGGAGCAACGGCGGCAAAATGGCTTCAAACAAACGATCCAGCCATTCATCCAAGCTGAGTCCCGATTTTTCCACCAACCGGGAGACAAACGGTTTGCCTTCCCCGTCCACATGCACCAGAGCCGCCAAGGTGATCGGTTTTTCCCCTTCTTCCATAAAGTTGTAAATGCTTTCCCGCCAAATGCAACCCAACATCTCCAAATATTGATACGGGGCTCCTTTAAGCTTGGCATAATAGGGATGATCATAGTTGATGCTGGCCACTTCCCCCGGTAAGATCAACCGGCACTCCTTGTGCAAATACGGATCATTTTTCCATATGTTCCAGATGTATTCCGTGATTTTGGGAGCCAACACGGTTCTTTCGCCGGGCAATCCACGGTAAACCAAGGTGTTTAAAATGCTCATCGGCAACTTGACGTGATGCTTCTCTTTGGAACTTGTATTGACAAAGGTGCGAATCGATTGTTGCGGCAGATATTCATCTTCCCCGGTTCCCAGCAGGATGATCCGGTTTTGCGCGAGTTCTTCCGCAAAAAACGGCACAATATAATGATCCCACTGCCAGGGATGCACCGGCATGAAGTAATAATCTTTGTCATCCAAACCGTTTTGGATGAGGACTTGCCGGAAGGATTCCACCTGCTGTTCTCCCAGTTCTTTTTTCACCAGCTCCTCGTATTCAACACCGGTGACCGAATGAAAATCGGCTCTTTCTTTATGCACGGCAATCCAGGACAGTTTAGCCTTATTTTTCTGTTCGGGGGCATAGTTCAGGTAATCTTCATGGCTAAACCCGATTCTCCCCTTGTTGTAAGTGATCCACGGATGCCCTTCCATTTCCCCTTCCAGCTCGGCATAATCCATTTCGGTCAAATCCAGCTGTTGGTTTTTCTTTTTTTCAAGGATATATGCATCCGCCACCAGGGTGTGGGTGTATTCCCGAATCAAATGCCCCGCCGTCATTGAATTCATGCCGATGGTGCTTTGGATGTCCAGCAAAAATTGAATCGGATTGTCGGCCGGTTTCACCTCCCCGTTTTCCTGTCGGTAAATGGTGTCGCCATGAACCCGGTAACTGTCAAACAACCGTTTTTTCACTTCGAAAGTGTACGTGACACCGCTTTTCAGCTCCAAACGGCAACGTTGATTCTCCCCGTCCGCCTTTTCCATATCCGGATGAATGATGTCTTCATACATAAACTCGGCAATCATCTTGGTTAACAAATTCCGGGAAACGGTCTCCCATGTTTCCGGTTGAAAACTTTTCAGTGTATTCATGATGCATCCCTCCCTTTTATACCGGTAAAGAGGACGTTTGATGTGCATCCTCTGTGGTGTTGATTTCTTCCGGGACTCCGAATTGCTGAAAAACATTCCGCTTTTGAACCGGGTAAATCTCCCTTCCGGTCAGTGTATTGATAATCACGGAGTTCCGGTATGCCCCGAGACCCAGATCCGGTGCCCCCACCCCGTGGGTATGAAGCTCCGCATTCTGCACAAAAATCTCATTTTCGGCCTCTTGGGTCTTTTTGAGCCGGTAATCCAATGACACCTGATAACGTTGCTTCTCATCCCAGGCGATCAGGCCGGACAAATTCTTGACACAGGATGGGATCTGATGCTGATAACCCGTTGCCAGAACCACCACTTCACTTTCATGCGTGAAGGTTTTGTTTTGCTCACGGTGGTGACAAGTCAGGCGATATTTCTTTTCTCCCGGCACCGGCTCGATTTTTTGGATTTCCGTTTGGGCCAGCATCCGCACCGGCACATGTTGATTTCCCACCGTCCGTTCGTAAAGAAGTTCATAAATATCAGCGATGGTGGCGGCACTGATGCCCTTGTACCACAAATCCTGGGTTTTCAGCCGCGCTTCTTTCACCTTTGGCGGCAGGGAATAAAAGTAGTGAATGTAGTCCGGTGAAAAATGTTCCAGCCCCAGTTTGGAATATTCCATCGGGAAAAATCCGGTGGAACGGGTCAGCCAATCCAGCCGGTAGCCGTGATTTTTTTGTTCCTGAAGCAAGGTGTAAAAGACTTCCGCCGCACTTTGCCCCGATCCGACCACGGTAATCGATTCCGCTTCTTTTAACCGGTTAAGCCGCTCCAAAAAGTGGGCCGAGTGAAAAATATCTTCTTCCGGCAACCCTTGGAACGATGGAGGAACAGACGGAACACTGCCGACGCCGAGGACCAGGTGTTTTGCGTGATAAACCGAAGTTTGTCCGGTCAAAGGCGATGTGACTTCCACGCGGAAGTACGTTTCACGGTCTTTCACCCAATCGATTTTCGTCACTTTTTGCCCGAACCGGCAGGTTTTCAGGCTTTGTGACACCCAACGGCAATATTCGTTGTATTCCCGGCGCGGAATCAGAAAGCGCTCCAAAAAGTAGAAATGATAAAGTCTTCGCTGTTCCTTCAGATAATTCAAGAACGTATAGCGGCTGGTCGGATCCGCCATCGTCACCAGGTCGGCAAAAAAAGGTACTTGCAATGTGGTTCCTTCCATTAACAGACCCGGATGCCAGTCAAAGCGGGGTTTCTGCTCAAAAAACACCGCTTTGACTTCCGTCACGGGATCAAGCAATGCCGCCAGCCCCAAATTAAAGGGGCCAAGCCCGACTCCGATCAAATCAAACATCTCATTCGACTCATGCTTCACCATGGTTCCATCTCCTTTGAAAAGTGTCCCGGCAACAAAACATCAAAGCCGCCCGCTTATCCGGCAGATCAATCTCCCGTTGAAATTCAAATCCGCATTTTTCAAAGATATGGATCATTTTTTCATTTCGGATATCCGGCTCTGCAACCACTTTTTGCGTCGGTTGATGCTGAAATAACCGGTACGTCATGGCCCTTAACAGGGGTAAAGCATATCCTTTCCCCAAAAACGAGGGCGGACCGATCAAAAGATGAATCCCCTGGTCTTCGGGATCATAGTCATAATATTTTCCGAGAATATCACCCCGGACCCAATAGGTTTCCCAATAACTCATGGGGGTGCCGTCAAGGGAACCGATATGAAGGGTTTGGTGTGGATCCGCCAGGAATTTGCGCAAATGCTCCCGGTATTGATCAAAGGGAATGTTTAAATTCCAAAACGGAATGACATGCGGTTGGTGCATCCACTCATGCAGCCTGTCCAAATCTTTTTCCATCTCCACCCGGCGAAACGATATCACTTTGCCGATATCGGGATCCTTGATCGCAAACGTTTCAGACATGACTGGGTATTTCATCGCAAACCTTCTCTCCTTGCCGCAAGGGATTTTGAATTTGAACATAAACCGACTGGCTTTCCATCGGCCCCACCAGCTCGTCCATATCATGAAGACGGGTGAGCAGATTGGCTTTCCCCGGAAGCCATTCATCTTCCAGAAGGCTTTCAATCAAACGGGAAGGTTTTCGGTTCTTGGGCAACCATTTTCGAAGCGCTCCGGCAAGCTCCTCCAACAGCACCTTTTCGTTCGCCAGGCCACATGCCCCGAAAGCATTGATCAGCCCGAATAAATGATTGATAAAAAAGTAGTAGCGGAAACGCTCATCGGCCACGGCATCGGCACACAGGGTATGGCTTTTTTCATTAATGCCCGGAAGGATTCCTTGCAGTTTGGCAAAAGTCGATTCACAGTAGTAATAGCCCTGGTTATCCCGGTAGAAAAATTGGTCCGGATATCCGTTTTTCAGCTTTACCAGGCTGTTTTGCTGATGGGCCTCCAGTGCAATGCCGTACTCCGAATACAACCACATCAGCGGTTCAAACGAAATCGCCAGGTATTTCTTGAACCAGTCGATGCTCACTTGTCCGGGATCTCTGCCTTCCCTTTCTGCCACCTCTTTGATCACTGCGGCCAGGCGGGGTTCAAATCCGGGCAGGGCATCTTGACAAAGCCCGGCAAGCAATGTCACGTCTTCTTTACCACCTCCCTGAAACGGGTTTTCACGCAAAACCACTTCAAACCCCGACTCATCCGCACCGGGAATCTCAATCGTGATAAAGGCAGGGTCTTTGACCACATGAAATCCGGGATATTTTTGCTTCATACGGTACCCGATCTCACTGTCCAACAGGCGGGTCACTTCCACTCCCCTCTCCAACTCCTTATACAGATTTTGCCGGACGGAGTTGGTGATCTTGATCCGGACAGAAAATTTCAACATAAAGGAAGATTCCGGATGGTAGACCGTGCGGATGGAAGCGGTCGGATAATAAGCTTTTCCCAGGACCCCCAGATCTTCCAATAACCCCTTGTCCATCAACGACCGGACCCGTTCATCCTCCAGCAAATGTTTGGCTTGCAACGGATGGACGGGCAAAAGGGAATATTCATCCTCTTTCAGATACTTTTCTTTAAAGGACGGATCCACTTCTCGGTCGTTCCAAAGCTCTTTTTTGATCCAATCCGTCGCAGACTCCGGCAAGTTGCTCCCTTCTTTGACAATGGAACGGTGAGCACGGAAATAACGCAGGGAAAAACGTCCCTTCAATTCAGGAGAATAAGTCTTTTGCTCCTGCTCCGGAATGCCTTGCCGACTTTTCGGCGTCGGATGCAGCAAATGTCCGAAAATGAGGGATTGTTCGGCATCCAAATAATCAAAGTGCGTGCGGTACAGTTCTTCTGCATCTTGATATCTCTGCGCCACAAACGTTTCCATTTCATGGCAGCTTTGGATCACGCGAAGAACCAGCTCATCCGGAAAGACATTCAATTTTCGTTCAACGGTCAATTCTTTGGTCAGCATCGTCACCAGCGTCACATAATCCAGCTCCCTCAGTTTCCCGCCTTCTCCGATCCGGTAAAAGAACGGGAAGTAAAAGAGATGCCGGCCGGTCAAGGACCAGTATTTCAGCGGGGCGATAATCTCCATCTGATGGTGCTGTAAGGAAACAACCAAAAATTCTTTTGCCGGCGAATCGACCGTTTTTTGGTTGTGAATCCGGTGTTTTTCCCACTCATCCTTGGCATACCGTTTGAATTGCCGGGTTTCTCTGAGGTAACAGTTGAAAAAGGCCAGCATGCTGGCTTGTTCCGCAATTTTTTTAGCCTCCATACGAGTCTTTCTCTCTCCTCTCTTCTTCCAGTTCCAATCCGGTTTTCCTGACTTCCTCCAGTATTTCCGTCAAAACGGGAAGCGTGATCCGGGGATTGATGATCGTCAGTTTCAGCGAAGTCAGCCCGTCCACTTTGGTCAAAGCCATCACCGCTTTCCCCCGTTGCAACAACGTTTGGCGAATATCCCGGTTGATCCGATGAATATCCACGGTTTGATCACGGGGGACATAACGAAAAACCAGGGCATTCATTTGGGGCGGATCATTGACCAGTTGCAAGTGTCCGGTCCGCCGAATCCAGTCCGCCGCCTTTTTGGTCACCTCTATCGTATGGTCAATCATCCCGGCAAATCGTTTTTTTCCGACTGCTTGCAAAGAAACAAACAGTTTTAATGCATCGAACCGGCGGGTGGTTTGCACCGATTTATGAACCAGATGAGGAATTCCCGACCTTTCATCTTCTTCTGAATTTAAATAATCTGCATGCCGCTTGATCAGTTGAAAACGGGACCCGTCTTTTAACAAAAAGGCTCCGCAACTGATCGGCTGATAAAACAGTTTATGAAAATCAACGGCCAGTGAATCCGCCCGCCCGATTCCGTCCAGACGGTGCCGGTGTTTTTCACTCAAGGCCAACGCTCCGCCGTAAGCGGCATCGACATGAAACCATGCACTTTCCGCTTCCGCCCTGTCCGCAATCCCTTGCAGGGGATCGATGCTTCCAAAATCGGTGGTTCCGGCCGTCGCCACGATGGCAAACAAATGATAACCATCCTTTTTCAACCGGCTGATCTTTTCATCCAAGTCCGTTAAACTCATCTGATACTTGGCATCCGTTTTCACCGGCACCACTGCATTTTCTCCCAATCCGAGCAAGGCGGCCGATTGTTTGATCGTAAAATGCGCGATGTCCGAACAGAGAACCTTCATTTTTCCCGCCGCCGGCGGCAATCCTTGATGCATCCCGTTTATATTCAGCTTCTGTTTCAAGAAGTGATCCCTTGCCAACAGAAGTCCCATTAAATTGGACTGGGTCCCTCCGCTGGTAAAGACGCCGTTCCCCTGACTGTTTCCGTAAAAAACGGAACACAGCCAGGAAACCATTTTTTCTTCCAGGATAGTGGCGGCAGGACTTTGATCCCAGGAATCCATCGATTGGTTGGTTGCGCTGATCAAAAGCTCCGCAGCCAGGGCCGGTGTCAGCGGGGGACAATGAAGATGTGCGGAACAAGCGGGATCATGCACCCGGACGGAGTGTCTTAAAATGTGATTTCCGACATCCTCCAGCACTTCACCCAAATCCCGACCCTCTTCCGGACAAACCGGCATGTCCTTGAATAACGAAACCAGCTCGTCAATCCCGGTTCCGCTGAACGGTTGGTTCAACGATGCGTAATGTTCATACAATACCGTTTGTGCAGCTGATATCGCTAGTTGGTATGAAGACCACGCTTCCGGTGTATGTCCCAAAAACAAGTCTTTTACCGGCAACTTTGTCATCATGTTGCTCTTCAATTGCCTTCCCCCTTAAGCCAGGCCTTTTGATTGTTCGGCAGCTTGTACTGCTTCCGCAAAAATTTCAACAATGCAGTCGATCTGCTCCGATGTAATGATCAGCGGAGGCAGGAAACGGACCACACTTCCATGACGACCTCCCAACTCCAAAATGAGTCCGCGGTCAAAACACTCTTTTTGAATGAGCCGGGCCATCGCCGGGTCGGTTAGATAACTTCCCAAATGATCCGGTTCCTGTTGAGGATCCACCACCTCGACACCGATCATCAGGCCGCGGCCGCGCACCTCGCCGATCACATGGGATTCTTTTTGAACCTTTTTCAACCTGCTCATCAATTTTTCTCCCATTTCACGGGCATGTTGTTCAATTTGATTTTGGCGGATATAGCGGATCGTTGCCAGTCCGGCAGCCATGGCCAATTGGTTTCCGCGGAACGTACCCGCATGCGCCCCGGGAGCCCATCGGTCCAACGCCTCATCATACACCACCACCGCGAGCGGCAGCGAACCGCCAATCGCTTTGGACAAGGTGATCACATCCGGTATGATGCCCGCATGTTCGAAAGCAAACAGTTTTCCGGTACGTCCGAGACCGGTTTGAATTTCATCCACAATCAACGGAATTTGATGCTTCCGGGTGATGGACCGGATTTCGCGCACCCATTCATCCGGCGCCGGGATCACACCGCCTTCGCCTTGGATAATTTCCATGATCATCGCCGCCGGGGCGGGAATGCCGCTTTCCGGATCTTCCAGTGTCCTCCGGATAAACTGACTGCCAATTGAAGCTCCTTTTTCCCCGCCTTGTCCAAACGGGCAACGATAAGAATACGGATAAGGCAAAAAGTGAACATCCGGCATCAATCCCGGAATCGGATCTTTCGGCCCTTTATTCCCCATCAGACTGAGCGCCCCGTGGGTCATACCGTGGTAACCGCCCTGAAATGCCAGAACACTACGCCTTCCGGTGGCAGTTTTCACGATTTTGAGCGCCGCTTCCACCGCATCGGCACCGGCCGGACCGCAAAACTGAATTTTCGCTCTTTCCCTGAACTCGCGGGGCAAGCTGTCAAACAGCTCCTCCACAAACTCATCTTTTACCGGAGTGGTCAAATCCAATGTATGTAAAGGCAACCGGTCTTTGAGCGTCTGCTCAATGGCTTCGGTCACAACCGGGTGATTGTGCCCCAATGCCAACGTCCCGGCTCCCGCCAGACAGTCAACGTATTTTTTCCCCTCTACATCCGTGACATAAATGCCGTATGCTTCCCGGATGGCAATCGGGATTCTCCGGGGATAAGAACGCGCATTGGATTCTGTTTGTTCCTGATGCGCGAGATAATACCGATTGGTTTGTGCATGTGTGATGCTCATTGGTGATCCCCCTTGGGCTCAGCTTAATATTGATAATGATAATGATTATCATTATCATTTATCCATCGACTATATTAACATGAAGTTTGTTTTTCTGTAAACGAATTTCCGTAAATTTTTTATCTTTTATGAAAGACTGGTTGCGTGTGCTCCTTGGTTTGCGGTTTGATCAGACAAGCCATCACAATCATTCCCGACAAAACCCACAGGCAACATTCGAAAGGTACAACCGGATGAATTTCATATAAAAACGATCCGGCAACGGGACCGGCCATCGCCCCGATGCCATTGGCGACCCCGCTCAATCCGGCCGCCGCCCCTTGCGACTCCTCCCCTGCATTTAATGAAATGGCACTTAAGCACCCGGGCAGCATCAGGCTTACCCCCAATCCGATTCCCGCAAAGGAAAGAAGCATACCGGACATCGACACACTTTGCAAAAAACCGAAAAATCCCAAAAACATGACCGGCGCTCCCAGTCGAAGCAACCAGGTATTTGAAGGGTTCCATAAACGTACAATCACCATTTGTCCCAAAAATGCCGCCGTTCCCATGGCAAACATGGAAAGACTGATCCATTGAGCAGCTGTTTTCACATTGACACCCAACTGGTCCGTGAAATACAGACCTGCGGTGACTTGCAAGATGACAATGACCAAATGGACCAAAACCGTCATCAACAAATAAGGAAAAATGCTGCGGTCAAACGGGCTGAGTTTTTCTGTATGCGGTCGGGATTCTTTTCTTCTGACAGGCTCGTCAGGTTCCTTTCTCATCCATATCCATCCCATGACCAGAGGGAAAAGCGCGGCAAAATAAACCGGAACCGTCCAGTCCCACAAAACAAGGATACTTGCAAATGCCGGGCCCAATATCATCCCCAACCCATTGGCAGCTCCGAGAAGCGCCATTCCGGAAGTTCTTTCTTTTACATGGGTCAGATCAGCCATCAATGCCTGGGCCCCGGTTAAAACCGCACCAAAAACCACACCGCCATACAACCGGATCAACAAGAGAAACGCAAACAAAAGCGAAAAGGAAATCCAGTTTGCAAACCCCAATTGAATGACAAACGCAAACAGCAGATAAGCAAAGGAAAAATGAAAAACGCCATGTACCAAAAGCTTTCTCCGTCCATGTTTTTCACAATAATCCCCCCACACCAGGCTGGATACAAACAAAGACACCGCAGCAATGGCAAAAACCATGCTGATCTGTGTCTCATCCAAACGCAATTCCCTCAACATGGGAGCAATAAGGGGATTGACCATCGACAAGCCAAAATATGTACTAAACAGTGTGAAAAATAATAAATAATGATGTCTCATGGTTTACCACCTTAATAACCGCAATCGTGATATTGATAATGAGAATTATTATCATCATAGCTTGTCCCAAAGTATGGGTCAATACACGCCATCCCTCTTTCCTCCGTCAAAAAAAGCTGTGCAGAAGATCTGCACAGCTTTTTTCACTCTTTTTCACTTTATTTCAACAAATTCATCACATCAACATACTCGTAGCCGAGATCACGGGCCACCGGAAGGCAGGTGACTTTTCCTTCCAACGTATTCAATCCTTTGGCCAGTGCCGGGTTGTCCAAGGCCGCTTGGCGATATCCTTTATCCGCAATTTGCAATCCGTAATTGACGGTGACATTGGACAAAGCCATGGTGGCGGTACGCGGTACCGACCCCGGAATATTGGGCACGGCATAATGAAGGACTCCGTGTTTGACATAGGTCGGTTCATCATGGTTGGTGATCCGGTCCACGGTTTCAATTGATCCGCCTTGGTCTACGGCAACGTCCACAATGACCGATCCCGGTTTCATTTGTTTCACCATTTCTTCGGTCACCAAGCGCGGTGCACGGGCTCCCGGAATGAGAACCGCTCCGATCAGCAGGTCTGCTTTTTTCACTGCTTCGGCAATGTTGTACGGGTTGGACATCAGGGTGTTCACTTTGCCTTGGAACAGATCATCCAATTCCCGCAAACGGTTGGCATTGATGTCCAGCAATGTCACATTGGCTCCCATACCAACTGCCATTTTGGCTGCGTTGGTTCCGACGACGCCGCCGCCGATAATGACCACTTCACCGGGCAATACGCCAGGAACGCCGCCCAAAAGAATTCCTTTTCCGCCTTTTACTTTTTCAAGATATTGCGCTCCGATTTGAACGGACATTCTTCCCGCCACTTCACTCATCGGGGTTAACAAAGGCAGGGAACGGTTTTCCAATTGGATGGTTTCATAAGCGATGGCCACGACTTTGTTTTTCACCAATGCTTCCGTCAGTTCGGGAGCGGCGGCCAGATGCAAATAAGTGTACAAGATTAATCCTTCTCTGAAATATTGGTACTCTTCCGGCAATGGTTCTTTTACCTTCACAACCATATCTGCCGCCCACGCCTCTTTGGCGGAGCCAACGATTTTGGCGCCGGCATCCACATAATCCTGATCCGTGAATCCGCTTCCTTCACCGGCCGTGGTTTCTATCAACACTTCATGCCCGTGATTGATATAAGAAGCAACCGCCGCAGGGGTCAAACCCACCCGGTTTTCATTATTTTTTATTTCCTTGGGTACACCGATAATCATGAATATCACCTTTAATTTCCGTTTGTAATTCGTACGCCTCCAGTATAAATTATTTATTAAAGCGGTTCCAATAGACACCATGTCATAAATCTGTCCGCCCTTTTCTTACACTCTATCCACAGAAGGTGAATCACATTGGCATCACTCATTTTGCAAGATATCCTGAAACGTCCGACATTTGCCGAGGCCAAGGTGGTTGCAGGCCATAACGGGTTGAACCGGCGGGTCCGGTGGGTTCATATTTTGGAAGTTTCCGAGTTTGACACGTTGATCAACGGCGAAGAAATGATTCTGGCCACAGGCATCCATTTTCAATCTTCTTCGGCTTCTCCCGCCCGTTATCTGGAAAAATTGATCCGGCTCAATGCTTCCTGTTTATGCTTGGAACTGGGATACTACTTTCACACGATCCCGGATGACCTGATTCAAATTGCCAACCGGCATGACTTTCCGTTGATCGTGTTTCCCAACGACATCCGCTTTGTGGATATCACACAAGATTTGCATTCCGTTCTCATCAACAAACATTTTCAGATACTGAAAAACCTGGAAGCCCTGTCCCGTGAGTTGCACCGCTTGAGCCTGGAACCCAACGGCACCAACAAAATTTTAAAAATGCTGTATCACAAAACCCATTCACCCATTCTCTATCTGCCTTTTAAAGATCAGCCTTCTGTATTTCCAAAAATGGAACCCGAAAAAGAAACCGAACTCATTCAGTTTTTAAAAGATAAACGGACGGTTCCCGGCATGGAAACATCAGAACACCGGTCGGCCCGGTATTGGCCGTTTCAAAATCAATATATCCTGCTGCAGCCGGTAAGTGCCATGGGACAAACCTGGGCACACATCGGCATGATTTTGAAACAAAAGCCAACCCGTTACGAATTTTTGATTTTGGATTGGACCTCCTTGGCGATTGCTCAAGATCTTTTGCGCAAACGGTATATGGAAGAAAGACGGTTGCACTCTGAAAATGTATGGGTGGATGATCTGCTTCACAACCGGCTCGACGAATCCCAAATCCACCATCATTTGGGGGCCGATTTTTACGGACTGAACCATAAAAAAAGCTTTGTCTGCCTGATCGAGTGGCTTCCCCGCGCCGAAACCAAACAAGAACGGCGGGAAGTGGAGGAATATCTGCAATACGATTTTCCGATCATCATCCGCGCCATTTTTGAGCAACATCACTTTTATCCGCTGATCACCCGGAGCAACCAAAAGATCGCCATCATCGCATTCGATCTGGAATCTGATTTCTCTTGGAAATCCCGCGTTTCAAAGCTGTTGAAACAATTAAAAAAACAGTCCGGTTTCCTGTTCAAAGCCGGGGTGGGACAACGTTACAACGGGTTTGCTTCCATCAGCCAAAGTTATCAGGAAGCCCGCCAGGTTTTGGATCTGAACGCCCGCCAAAGCAGTGAATTCACCTTTTATGATGAATTGGGCGTTTTCCAGCTGATCATGAATTTAAAAGATAAAGACCAGCAATTAAAAAACTTTATCCATCAACATTTGGGACCGGTCATCGAACACGACCAGAAAAGAAACAGCCATTTGCTCTACACGCTCAAAGTTTACCTGGATCACAACGGATCCAAAAAAGCAGCCGCCGACCATCTGTACATCGCACGCCAATCGCTCTATTACCGGTTAGAGAAACTTCAAGAATTATTGGGGGACGGCTTTTTGACCACAGAAAATCAGCTGACGCTGCAGACCGCGTTGAAAGCATGCCAGTTGATCTATCCGGAATTACTGACAAGCCGTGGCGAAAACACGAAAAAATAGCTTCCCGAAAACAACCGGACGCGTCCTTTGGTCCCCTGTGGAATCCAAAAAACGCGTCCGTTTTTCTCCGGATGATCGGAAACTGCTTGTCCGTTGTTAAACTTTGGACAACGGAATGAGTTCCCAGCCGTTTTTCATACTCAACCGTTCCTCCGACACGGCCACGATCATTTGTTCAAAGATGCCTTGCCAGTTTAGCTGCGGTCTGACCAAAAGACGGCGGGCAATCAGGACATTATCCATCGCCAGCATGATTTTCCCGGGAGAATGCCTCATGCTCAAACGTTCGATCCCGGAATCGCGAAAAATTTCCGTCTCCCCTTTCAATGAATTCATCAAAATGTCCCGGTAATACAAAAGCAACACATCCAACAAAAACCAAGCTCTCTCTTCCTTCACTTCATCCAACAGCCACGATTCGGAAAGGGTGAGCAATGCATCAGGACTGCCTGACAAAATCCGGCCCCCCCACTCTTTCACCTGATGCACCACGGACGCATAGTGTTTGATTTTCCCGTCGTCATACGCTTCGCCATCCGTTTCCAATGAACCGGAAAGTCGGGCAAAGACGCCGGCAAGTTCCTCCGGAATCCCCTTTTTCAAAAGCTGTTCTTTTTTGACCGATGGCGGAATCTCGGAAAAACGGACCAATTGGCAACGGGATTTGATGGTTGGAATCACATCGGACAAATGCCTGGTGATGAGAATGACCACCATGGCGGATTGCGGTTCTTCCAAAAATTTCAACAAGCTGTTGGCGGCTTCATCCCTCATTTTTTCGGCTTCCTCGATGATGGCGAACCGGGTCACGCCTTCCGGGGCGCTGTAACGAAAACGCGATTGCAACTGTCTCAACTGCGCAATTTTGATTACATTTCCCTCCGGAAGGATCTTCAACACTTCCGGATGATTGCCTTGCGCAATTTGAATGCAAGAAGGACACCGGTCGCAGGCATCCGCTTCATTCCGTTCACAATTGGCGGCTTTGGCCAGTTCCAAAGCCATTTCTCTTTTCCCCGTGTTTTTGGGGCCGTAAAAAATATATGCATGCGCCAACCGGTTTCGTTGGATCGCGTTTTTCAGCACCTCTGCCAGATGAGGTTGCAGGGAATTTTCAAAAGACATGGCAACGCCTCCCCGCGCGAACATTCTCTTCATTCATCTTTGCATTTTCCACGCACAAAAATCAAGCGATCATTAAAAAGATCCGCACATGGCCTCCGGGAGACAACCATCCATTGAACCCGCCCGTTCCCGGATCGACAAAACCCGTTGGCATTTGGCAGAATTCTCTTTGTTTCCGATAAAAACCAAGCACTTTTTTGTTTTGTATTGATAAATTTTAGTAACCCGAAATATTATTGCTTAAGCCGGAACCAGCGGAGCAAAGAAACCTTGATTCGCGGAAAAGACGATCGGTACAATCTAATTAGCGGCCTGCACAGCTAAATTCCACCCAAAACAAACCGCAACAATCCATGCAAATTTATGATAAAACTACAATGGGACCTGATTAAACAACATAGAAAGGAAATGAATTATGCCTTTTTTACGTTTTAAAGGTTTTCCGAAGGAAACCCTGAAGCAATTGGCCCCGCAAATTGTCACCGACTTTGCCAAAATGGCACAAGTCCCTGAAGAAAAAGTAAAAATTGAATTGCTTCAGGTCGAACCGATTATCCAGTCACCGCGTTCACTGGAAATCCTGATGTTTCCCCGGGACAAAAAAGTGCATGACCAATTGGTTGCCAAACTCCATCAATTATTGGAAGAAAAAGGTTTTTCAAATACACACATTTTTTTCATTCTCCTCTCTCCCTCCCTCTATTACAAGAACGGACAACCTCTGGAGAACATTCCTTCTCCCCCCTTCCTGCATTCATACTGAGGAGCATCGATCCGGTCAGCTCACCTGGTATCACAGGTGAGCTGATTTTTTGCCCATATATTCATATAAAATATAAATTTCTTTTTATATCTAATATTATTTTTCTTGCAAACAGAAAGCCGAACCCCGTATACTGAAAGTACTTTAAGGAGGTTATTGAATGAAAATTGCATTGGTCACAGACAGCACCTGTGATTTACCCTGTGAAATGGTTGAAAAACTCAACATTCACGTTGTCCCGCTTCGCATCCATTATTCCGGCGGAGAATTCCGCGATGGAATCGATATCACTTCCCGGGATATCATAAACCGCCTCGAACACGAAGTCCCCAAAACATCCATGCCTTCCCCCGAAGATATCACCCGGATCTATCACTCTTTACAAGAGCAGGGATATACCCACTGCATCGTTCTGACAGTCTCCGCTTCCCTCAGTGGCACCCACAACACCTTCCGTTTGTGTGCACAAGAGATTTCCGGCATGAAGATCGATGTCATTGATTCCAAAGGGGTTTCTTGGATACTGGGATTTTTGGTGCTGGAAACGGCCCGGCTGATCCAAAAAACAAAGAATTATGAGGAAATCATCCGGAAGATCCACGAAACCAAAGAAAAAATTAAGGCCTATTTTATCCTGGACACGCTCCAATACGTGCAAAAAGGCGGGCGAATCGGGAAAGTGGCCAAGTCTCTCGGATCGATGCTTTCCATCAAACCCGTCATCACTTTTGATTCGGAAGGAAAACTGCACACGCACTCGGTGGCACGCGGAAAAAAACAAGCCCTCAAAAAGCTGATGGCCCCCGTTTACGAGCATCTGTCTTCCACACGCGCCCGGATTGCCGTGTTGCACACCCAAGCTGAAAAGGAAGCCGAAGCGCTGTTGAATCAAGTGAAAAACGCCGGAAATGTTTCCGAAACTTATCTGGGATGGATCAGCCCCACTCTGGCAGTCCACGCCGGCCCCGGTTTGCTGGGCATCGTCATCCATCCCCAGGATTGACATGACCTCATCCACTTTCTGTGTTTTCAGGAGTGGATGTTTTTTGCACAAAAAAAGGGCGGGTCCCCTCTCAACTATATTTTTGCAGATAATGTGTCATCGCCATTAAAGGCCAAACATACGGATAGCTGTGGTAATACACATAAAACTGCCCGGAAAGACCCGCTCCCGCCGGATAAGACCATTCTTCCCCACGTTTCTCCATCATTTTCAACAAACAAGCCATCCCCTTTTCAATCGCCGGTGTCGGATGGTCATGGTAGGCGATCAAAGCATCCAATGCCCAAGCCGTTTGCACCGGAGTCGAAAACGAAAGGGGAACAAACCGGTCCTCCACATCACTGTAACAAGATTCTCCCCATCCCCCGTCGGGACGTTGCTTGGAGAGTAAAAACCGAATCCCTTTTTGCACGGAAACATGAGTTTCGGGCACTCCCACCGCAGCCAGTCCTTTCAGCGCCGCCCAAGTTCCATAAATATAGGAAACGCCCCATCGGCCAAACCAAGAACCGTCGGAATTCTGGTGATGATAAAGCCAACTCCATGCCCGCCTGACTTCAGGGCGGTCGATGGTCCAGCCAAGCTCCGATCCCAAAAAATGCAAAACGCGTCCGGTCAGATCCGCAGTGGACGGGTCGCCCCAAACTCTTTTTTCATTGCGGGCAGGCAACAACTTGAGCCACATCTTGTTCGTGTTTCGTTCAAAAGCAGGCCATCCGCCATCCCGGTTTTGCATGCTCAACAACCATTGCAATCCCCGTTTCCATTCATCCTGCGCCCAGCCTTCCCGGACAGCCGGAGCAATTGCATGCAAACATTGAACCGTATCATCCACATCCGGATTGATCGTATTGGTGTCGGAAAATCCCCATCCGCCCGGAATCGCATAACGATTCTTTAAACACCAGTCTCCGTACGATGTATGCTGTTTTAACAAAAGATAATTTCTTCCTTTCTGTATCACACCATGCCCGGGCGAAAGGCCCGCATTTTGCAATGCCGTCATCACCAGGGAAGTGTCCCAAACCGTCGAAGTTGCCTCCTGCAAATGAGCGCCCTCTTGAAGAGGAAAAATCATCCGGTCCAATCCTTCCATTGCCTTTTGGATCAACGGATGATCAGGCGGATAGTCGAGAGACAACAAAGCAAAAATCATCAAAAAGGTACTGGTCATATAACTGTACAGCGTCCCGTCTTCTTCAATGCGGGAAAGCAAAAAGTTCTCTCCCCAGTAAAGGGCCCGCTGATGGACATTCTTCTTAAAAAACGTGGAATAAGCCGTTGTTTCCACCGCGGGAAGCAAATCCTCTTTGGTCCAAAAATAATCCGGGTGCATGCGTTCCATATACGTCCGAAAAGAAGAAGGCAACCAGTCTTCCACTTCCCGATAACCTTTGAAATGAATGTAAAAATCCTGATCGGACGCCAACATGACGGGAGCGATGTGAACACGCGCATATCCCACGAAATCAAAAAAATTGACAGGGCTTGCGGCCGGCAACAGAAAAAACTCAACCGGCAGTTTGGTGATGCGCGACCAACTCCGGTGCCCAAGCAATGCCAGAACCACTTGCGTCAAGGAGCCCGCTTTCGTTTCCATGCCGCGGGAAAGCAGGAAGTCGCGCGCTCTTTTGAGCGAAGGATCATCGGGCGTTTTCACCCCGGAATACAAAAGCGCAAGGGAGGCATCCAAAGTGGCGGAAACATTCCCTTCCTTCTCATCCGGAAACGCTTTCCAGGTTCCATCACCGGTTTGTTTGTCCAGAATGCGTTCCAAAACCGGCGCCAAGGTGCCGGGGTCAGGACGCTTTAACACTTGATGCAACAGGACATAATACGCGTCGGTCCCAATTCCATTTTCAAAGCAAAACGGCCACGTTCCATCCGGGTTCTGTTTTTGGATCAACTCTTTTTTCAACCGGTGAATCATCGCTTGAACATGAAGAATCCATTGACTTTGCATCGCACTGCTCCTTCATTCCTGCTAGTTAAAACATATTCAGGGCGCGATGACAAATGACTAAAATTTGAGAATGGAATTTTCCATGATATTTTCCTGATTTTAGAGTAAAAATCTATTCCGTTTCCTGATAGAATAGAGATTACGATCAACATCGATTGCAGGAGGAAGGTTCGTGATGAAACGGATCAACAATGTGATGGTTCCGGTGGGCAAAAACGTAAAAGCGGTCGACAAAGAACGGCAGTTAAAGCTCCTGCTTCAATTTCCGCTGGTCGAAGAATTCAGGAAGCAACATCCTGAACTTCCGACAGAAGTTTATCAGCGTTCTTTCTCCTTCCTTCAGCAATTTGTGATGGAACGTTCCAATTGCCAACAATGTCCGGGGCTGGACCGATGCCCCAACATGATGAAGGGACATTACCCGGAACTGGAAGAGTATGGCGGTTATCTGGACCTGACCATGCATGAATGCAGCAAATGGAAATCGGAAAAACAAAAATCGCTGATTCAAAGCCATTACATCGCCAAAGAAATTCAACAATCGACGTTTGAGCAGATTGACTACGACCACCCGGAACGGAACAAAGCCATTTTGACCGCCATGGATTACTGCATCAGTTTCAAAGAATCCCCTCTTTCTTACGGCCTGTATTTATACGGGGCGTTTGGGGTGGGCAAAAGCTACATTGCCGGTGCGATCACCAATGAATTGGCCAAACACAACATCTCTTCGATCATGGTTCATTTCCCCGCCTTGGTCGAAGAATTGAAAGCATCCATTGCCGATAATCAAATCAGCCGGAAAATCGAGGCGTTAAAAACCACGCAAGTCCTGATCCTGGACGATATCGGCGCCGAGTCCTTGACCCCCTGGCTGAGGGACGAAGTGCTTTCCGTCATTTTACAAAGACGGATGACGGACCAACGGCCGACCATCTATACATCCAACATGACATTGGATGAGTTGGAAGAACACTTCAGCTATACGGCAAAAGGCGGATGGGAAATTTTAAAAGCCAAGCGGTTGATGGAACGAATTCGTCCTTTTGTGCAACCGGTGTTGGTTCAGGGACGAAACCGGCGCTATCCCGCTGAATGAAAAACCTTCATCAAAAACCCCTTTCCCGTGAGAAGGAGCTTTCTGATGAAGGTCACAACAAAGAGCGGAGCCATATTTCTGTCATGAATGCCCAAATCAGCCCTTTGGTCGACAACATCAGCAACCGCTGGTGTTCCAGGCATTCTTTCAGCCGTTCACAATGGATGATTCCCCAATCCGCCAAGATCGAGTCTTCATCCAGCAATTCTTTGACTTGTTCCCGGTGCTTCAGCAAAAAACGGGCCTCCATCGGCAACACCCGGTACTGCCGGGGCACATAGGCAATCACTTCACCCGGCAGCCAATCAAAAAACGCCTGTCTCAACACCGGTTTTTCGATCCATTGCCCCCCGCGAAACAGCACTTTCATTTCAGAAGGCAGGGAAATGGCGATTTCCATCAGTTTTCTGCTGACAAAGGGAAACAACATGTTCATTTGATGCGGGGACAATTGATGCAACTGAATAAGGGACTCCTTGTCCCGGTTTAATGAATACCCCATCGCTTGCCGGGCACTGGTTTTTTCTTTCAGCGAGCCTAGATAATTTTTGGCTTCTTTTGCCGCCTTGTCGGTAAAAAAAAGCGGAATCGGGATGTCTTCCGGATGATTGGCCCACGTCGGGCGAAGCATTCCCAGCTTTTCCATCAGCCGTCTGGATAACGTTTTGTTCCATATCCGCTTGGAAAAGCGTCCGGTTCCGTCATAGCCGAAAATATAGTCGCCAAAATACCCGGAAGCAAGCAGGTTGATCCCGTCCTTTTGGCTTTGCCTGCGGGCTTCTTTGATCATCAGGTAATCCAAGCCGGGATACGGCAAATAAAATTGGTTGGCATCTTTTGTTAACGCCTTCAAATCCCCCGGTTCAAGGATAATGAGCGGGACATTCGCCAATCGTGTCACCTTTTCCGCGCTGAAACGGACCTTGGACTTTTCGCCGCGCCATCCCCAATGATATGCAACGACCGGGATCTGGCAGGATTTTAACATCATGAGAATCGCCGAGGAATCAATGCCTCCGCTCAGCAAAACCCCCACCCGGTCGGCCGGTTCAATCCGGTCCTGGATCGTTTGGGTCAGGATTTCGATCACCAAATCCGCCGCTTGGTCCCATTTTAACTTGGCATAATCCGGCCGGGGACGCAATTGGTCAAACAGGGTCATCTCTTCATTCTCCCGGTGGACGCGGATCATGTGCCCGGCCGGCAGCTTTTTGATATCCCGAAAATAGGTCTGGGATGGCTCCTGGACTTCCGCAAAACAGGACCCCACCAGTTCTTCCTTTTTCACTTTGGACAAATAGGGACGGTCTTCTCCCAGTACCTGTTCAATCCGGGTGGACCAAAAGATCTGCCGCTTGGTCCGGCGCAGATAAAGGGAATATTTACACAACAAACTTCGGTAAATCAATCCGGTTCTTTCTTTCCTTTCAAAATAAACGACAATAAAAGCACCGTCGATTTGTTTTAAAAAACCGGGCCCTTCTTTCAACAATGTTTTGAATTCTTTTTTGGCCTCATGCCAGTTGTTGTTTTGGATCAGCTTCATCAAAGGTTCCAACCGGGGCGGATAACCCCAGACCTCACCGTAAAATTGGAAAAAACTCTGAAAAAAACCGAAATCAATGAATCCCTGGATCGGATCAAATTTTCTCAATGGACGTCAAACCTTTCCGGAATACGCTTAATTTCTCGAAAGTGCCATTCAACCTCCCATGATTCATTCAGGGGAATCTGCCGGAGTTCAACCCAGACATGCAAATTTTCAATCACATGGTCGTCACTTTTTTCCCCCAACACCATTTGCGCCGGAATCCCCAACTTTTTAAGAGACGCACACAATGACAGGGAACGGAGGAAAGAATCAATTTTTCCCGCATTCAACAGGGACACCACAAATTGCGACCAGACCATCACCCGCCTGGCGAACAAAAATTCCGCCAACGGATTTTTAATGCGCACGGGATCTTTGCATCGGATCGACTTGAGCCGGTCCATGGCTTTGTTTAAACCGTAAATCCGGTAAATCAAAAGCATCCAAACCGAAATCACGATCACCCGGAGCAACCGCTTGAACGGTAATGGAGGAACTTTGGCCGCCCGGTCCTTGGCAAACAAAAGAACAAAATACAGATTCACCCAAGAAAGCCTCCAATCCATAAAAAAAGCACAGTATTCCCGAACCCCTACTGTACTTTTCCTCTCACTTATCACTCTATCTGTCAACGGTTTGGCATGATTCAGCCATCAAGAAAAATCCCCCGGTTAATTCCATTTTAATGCAAATTTTTACATCTTTCAATAAACAACTCCTTTCAGCGGACGCTTGCAGCCATGGATGTTAAAAAAGGCGGAAGAATGAAAGCGTTGCCTCCGGGAGGACGTGAAAGTCCTTTCCAGGGCAACGCTTCAGCTTTGTTGAGGTGTAAACAGGTTCTCTCTCATTTTTTCCGCCGTGCATCCTTGTTTTTGATGGTTCTATGAAATGACGTGCCATCGCACAAGCACGAGAAATTTTACATTCCATCAATATGATAAAATCATTACGTTCCAAAAATGTCAAAGGAGCGTCCGGTAATGATTTTTTTGCCGTCTTCCATCTCCACCTGGATGACATCGATCAACGGAAGTTGAATTTCCAACCCGTCACCCGTCGACAATTTCACCATTTTGATGCGGTGCTCCGGCTTGTGCTCCACGTAACAAATCACACGGATTTCTTCTTTTTCCTGAAAATTGGTTTCATCTCGCAAATATTCGATTTGCGAACGTTGTCTCAATTCCGACAAAAATGGTCCGACCTTTTCCTTTTGGCCTTCAACCTGCACCTTCAACATAAGCAACTCCTCCCAAAATTTTGCGGTGTTTCAACCACTGAAACCAATCGGCATCTTCCTGACTATAGTTTATAAATCTATTTCTTACATTGCAAATCGATACAAAATTACTAATAATAGAAGGAATTTTGCAGATTTGTGCCAAACTAGATAAATAAATAAAAATAAAGCAAAAATGTTCACCCGGATTTTGCATATTTGCATGAAAAGCAACAAAAAAACAACCGAAAATAAACAAAAATTTTTTTATTTGCGGAGGTGAGTTCGTTGCTCCCTCTTGACCATGAGAATGCGGGGCGTGTCATTCGGAAAAGGCGGAAGGATTTGGGGCTCAGGCAAAGCGATTTGGTGGATAACATGATCAAACTCCATACCATCCGCAAAGTCGAAAAAGGCGAAGTGGTGAATGAGGATATATATCTGCACATATGCAACAAGCTGGATCTGGACATCAAGCAGTTATCCAAGTCTTATGATGACGAGAAGGAACGCGAAGAACAATTGAAATTCAAATTATTCGCGATCGAGCATGACATCGACATGGCGGGTCCGGACAAAGGTTTGGAAGAACTCAGGAAAACCGAGATTGACAAAAACTCCCCCTTGCTTCCCACATACCTCTTTTTAAAAGGAAAATGCATTGCCCGGAAAAAACATTGGAAAAAGGCACAGGCCCAATTTTTGAAAACGTTGAGCACACTGAAACAGTATCCCGATTGGAAATCAACCAACGTGCAAGCCGCAACCTACAATGAACTGGGCCGTTGTTGTTATTATTTGAACAATATCGAACAAGCCCTCCATTATATTGAAAAAGGGTTGGAATCCTATGACCCCTCCGGTGAACGCGAATATGTCGTGTACCATTTAAAAATGAGCAAAGTGATTTACCTTGAAAAATTAAACCGGAATGAAGATGCTTTCCGCACCTTGGAAGATATGTGGAAAGAAGTCGACAATATCGAGGGCATCGAGATCCGCAGCAGTATGTATGAAGTGCACGCCACCTTGCTCAGCAAACAGGAGCTGCATGAAAAGGCGATCGAATATGCCACCAAAGGCCTGCATCTGGCCCGTGTGGACCAAAATGTGGACCGCGCGTTTGAGCTCTGGACGGCGCTCGGGGATTGTTATCAAAACATGGGGGATTATTACAAAGCAGAAGTTGCATTTCGCACAGCATTAAAACTAGAAAAAAAAATCGGAAAAAAAAATATGTTGGTATCTACCTATACGAAACTAGGTATGCTATACTTAAAAACAAAAAAAATCCCCTTCGCACAAAAAGCTTTGCAGAATGCCGTACAAACAGGACAAAAAACAAACGATGCTTTAAAATACTGCAATGCTCTCATTGCTCTGGGCGATTGCTACATGCGCCAAAACAAAAACGGCGATGCACGCAAATGCCTGCAAAAAGCACTCACGATCTCCGAAAAACATGCACTCAAAATCCTTGAACCGGAAATCCTCGTCAAACTTGCAAAATGTTGCGAAGAGGAAGATCCTGTCACTTATGAAAAATATAAAAACAGATTTTTTCAAACTTACTGCCAATTACTTGAAAAAGGCGAGGGAAAATTGTAACCCCTTTCCCTTCCTTTTCCTGGAAAGGAGGGATCCGGATGAAACGCCTTTTCGGCGGAGAACCGCCCGCTGTTTGATCGTACTTTTCCAATCCAATCTTAATCTTAAGGAAGGGAGTTTAACACAATGACTTTTCTCTTTGACGGAGAACCGCCTGCCGTATAATTCCAAACCAAGCCAACTTTTCTTTTTGACTGAATGATCACAAAATTCGCGCAGCCATTTTGGGGGAATGGCTGCTTTTTTTATTTGATCTTTATAGAAAGTTTATATTAATTTTACAGAATTGTCAATGTTCTCTACCCTTTCCCAGACCGGATTGGAAAAGTACCGGTCACTATATTATTCGTAACCCGGTTCGAATTTGCATCCCTTCTCTTCCACTTTTTTTGAGAAATTTGCCATAGTCTTTTCAATTGAATTCACCACAGGCATTCAGTATGATAAAATCATTGCTTGATCATAGGGAAGGGAAGTACCATGTTGAAAAAAACTCTGCTGATTGTTTGCACACTCCTTCTTGCATCCGGTTGTTCAGTCTTCGCCGATTACCAGCTTTCACACCAACTGGTTGAGTCGATCGAACAGTTGGTCGTGCAACACAATGACACTGAACATACCCGGAACAAGATGGAAACGTATTATAAAAACATGGAAAAAAGCATGAACCAATTTCAACGCAGCATTCAAGAAACGGGAAAAGCCGATCCCAATGAGTTAAAAGCGCTCTTAAGCGATATGGACCAAGTGATCGCTGAACTTCGCAACTATCAAACAGAAGAAGAAAAAGCCCTGAAGCAACTGGACCAATTGATGAAAAAAGCGGAAGAAATGTCCGGTGACAAAGGTCAGATGGCAAAGGACACCTTAAATTTGTTTAAACAGCTGGTTCAGCGTGAATCCAGACTGGCCGAAGTGAATATCGGGATTTTGACGGCGAATAAAAATTACTACACCGCCATCGCCAAGAAAAATACGCCTCCCAAAGACCAATTTGAATCGTTAAATCAGGAAAGAAAGAAATTGGAGAAAGAAACGGAAACGCTCATTCAAAAATTTAATCAGTCTTGGGGCCGCTTCAGCGAGGAAGTCACAGGACAGCCTTTGAATAAAAGCAACAGCAATCCATCCTTATAATCCGTTTTGCCTGCCTTTTCTCTCCACGATGCGGAGAAAAGGCTTTTTTGTATGCAGGTGATCATATTTTTCAAATCCTTCCAAAAAAGAGGGAGACGCCGCTTTCGGCCACTCCCTTTTGACACAGCGGAAGGGACCGGTCGGCTGCGACGGTCCCTTTGATCATAATAAGCAAACCGGTTTTTAAACTTTGACAATCTGTTTTCCCAGGTTCTCTCCGTGAAACAGCCCCAAAAAGGCATCGACGGTGTTTTCGAATCCTTCCACAATGTTTTCTTTATATTTCAGCCGGCCGGCATTTACCCATTCTGCCAACTGCTTTAACCCTTCATCAAATTTGTCGGCGTAATCGGAAACGATAAATCCTTTCATCAAAGCGCTTTTAATCAACAATTGCGGCTGGATTCTCGGTCCGATATCCGGTTTTTCCAGATTGTACAGGGAGATTTGTCCACAGAGCGGAATCCGGGCCTGATGATTTAATAATGAAAGGACTGCATCGGAAATGTTCCCACCCACGTTGTCAAAATAGATGTCCACCCCGTCGGGACAAGCTTTTTTCAGTTCTTCCCGGATGGAGTCCGTCTTTTTATAGTTAATCGCGGCATCAAAACCCAATTCGTTCTTCAAAAATTCCACTTTCGTCCCGGAACCGGCAATCCCGACCACTCGGCAACCCTTGATTTTGGCAATTTGTCCCACGGTCATGCCGACGGCTCCAGCGGCACCGGAGACCACCACCGTTTCCCCTTCCTTGGGCTGTCCGATTTCCATCAGTCCAAAATAAGCGGTAAGCCCCGGCATGCCCAAAACGCCGAGAGCGGTGGAAATCGGAGCCAGATCCGGATTCACCTTGGTCAATTCATCTTCCCCGGCCACGGCAAATTTCTGCCAACCGTAATTGCCGAGGACAATCTCTCCTTCATCAAACAGTTTGGATTCCGATGCAATCACCTCACCGACCACTCCGCCGGTAATCACTTCATTCAGCCGGTAAGGCGGTACATACGATTTTTGGTCGTTCATTCTCCCGCGCATGTAAGGATCGACGGACAGATATAACGTCTTGACCAGAACCTCACCGCTTGACGGTTGAGGAATCTCCTCTTCCACCCATGCAAAATCTTCAGGCACCGGCATTCCTTGAGGACGTCTGGCCAGCAAAATTTTTTGGTTTCTCTCTTTCCCCACGGATAACTCCCCCTTCATTCGACATTTAATAACGATATTATTCCCGCAACCTGTTTCATTCAAACGGCTTTTCAAATAAAATGAAAATGAGAAGGGATGTGATGACCGCGATGCAGCCGATTCGTTGCCTTGAGTGCTACAAACAGCGTCCGGGCGGCCGTTGTGACTTTTGCCCGCTGCACCGGAAAAACCGCGACAAGTATCAAGCATTGGGAGACGGATGGTATTTGCCGAAAGAAGAGAAGCAACCTGTTGAATCAGATCACCTCTCTTCTCGCAAATCCCCACCAAGCCAAGAAAATAAACAAGACATAGTGAACCGCAAGCATCACCAATGAGAAGCCCAAGGTCATCCCGTCAAATGCCGGGAATCCTCCAAAAATATAATTCGCCAAATCCACATTCGCAAAGAGAAGATATTTTCCCCATTGGACATCGAACCCCCGGAGCAATTCCACCCAAAAATACCCGGTGAAATACAGAAACAGGGTAAGTCCGATGGACAGCGAATTTTTGGTTGTCAAGGCCGAAATCGCAAAAGCCATGGTCACCATCATCACCATTTCCACCCACTTGCATCCGTAGATCACCAGGGCACGCGCCAAAAGCATCCCCGAATCTCCCCGGACAGGTGAACCGAAAAAAACCCATCCGTACAAGGCGGAAGTCCCCGCCAGCAACAAAACCCCTGCCAGCAACAAGAGTAAAACCGAGGCATACTTGGACAACAAGATTTTCAAACGGGAAACCGGGCGAATCCAAAGATACGTCATCGTCCCCCAGGCATATTCACTGCTGACGGCATCCGCGGCAATGATCAAAGCAAACAATTCCACCACCGGCAAAAGAAAAGTGTTCGTAAGAAAAAATCCCCAGACATCTTCCTTGATGCCGCTTACGGATTGCAAAAACAAACAGACAAACGCCATGACAAATCCGGCAAGCAAAAGAATTATAAAGAAAACCGATGTACGGGTCCTCAGAAAAATTTTCATCAACTCATTATGTACAAGCCGGTTCCAGTGGACCATCCGCTTCACCTTCAATCATTTCCAAATACTGATCTTCCATGGTCTGATGAACCACCCCGATTCCGTAAACTTTGACTCCTTGTTTCATTAATTCGGCAGTGAACTCCGGAATTTGTCCTTTTTTTAACATGATTTCAAATCCCTTGGGGACAGGCACAAATTCCTTTTCCCAATTCAATTCTTGTAAGGCGGTTTTCACGTTTTCCAGCGAATCCACTTCAAAACGGACCCAACCTGCCTCCTCTTCCTTGTCCGGTTCTCTCTTTAGCGAGCGGACCGCCACGCATTTTCCCGCATTCATCACCGCAAACCGGTCACACATCCTCTGCATTTCCGACAACAAGTGTCCGGATATGAGCACGGCCGTTTTTTGTTCCCTTGCCAGCTTGCCCAATAAATCGCGCAACCGGCGGATTCCTATGGGATCGAGACCGTTGACGGGCTCATCCAATATCAACAGGCGGGGCTTGGGAAGAATCGCCTGTGCCAATCCCAAACGTTGTTGCATGCCCGGGGAAAAGGTATGCACCGGATCATGAACGGAATCGCCAAGATCCAGGAAAGCGATTACTTCATCGATCCGCTCTTTTTCGACATCCGGCATCATCCGCGCAAAAAGGCGTAAATTTTGATACCCGGTTAAAAAGGGATACCACTTGGGACGTTCCACAATGGCGCCGACCGGCCGGATCGCCTTTTGAAATTGGGTGCGGACTGAATATCCGTCAATGAACACATCTCCCTGATCCAACTTCATCAAACCGACAATCAACCGGATCAACGTTGTTTTTCCCGCACCGTTCGGGCCAAGCAAGCCAAACACCTCTCCCGGGTAAACATCAAAAGAAACTTGGTCAATCACCTTTTGTTTTGCAATCGATTTGGATATATTTTTGATCTCAAGTATCGGTTGCCGGTCCATGTTTTTCTCTCCTTCATCCAACGGCCTTGTCTTTCAAATTGTAACAAAACCGCACAGAGTGACAAGGAAACGTTTGATGAACGAACCAAACAAAAACACCGCTCTCAAAGGAACGGTGCCGGATAAAAAATTTTGCCGCTTATCTTTCCAACACCGGGTAACAGCTTTTCAGCTCAGAAATGCCATCCTGTTGATGGATGGAGGCAAGTACCCGGTTTAAATCGGCTTTGACCGCTTCATGTGTCACCAAAATAATTTCCGCACGGTAACCTCCGTTATAAGGTTTTTGAATCACTTGCTCCATGGAAATGTGGTTTTCCGCAAACAGTTGAGTCAGCCGGGCCAGCACTCCCCGCTCATCGGCCACCACCAGCCGCAAGAAATATTTTGATCCTTTCTCTTGGTCGGTTTTTAATCGTTTGGTTTCATAAGGCGCCACCATTCTTTGCCCGTTGACGCCCAGTTTCATATTCCGGATAATCGTCACAAGATCAGACACCACGGATGTCGCCGTCGGCAATGAACCTGCCCCCGGGCCGTAAAACATGGTTTCCCCGACCGCTTCCCCTTCGATCAAAATGGCATTATTCACCCCGTCGATGGAAGCGAGCGGATGTTTTTGGGACAGGAATGTCGGTTGAACGCTCACTTCGACCTTATCGTGGTCCCGTTTGGCCAAACCCAGCAGTTTTAATTCATAGCCCAGATCTTTGCCCAACTCGATATCCTCCATGGAAACTTTTGTAATCCCCCGCACATCCACTTCATCCGGATGGACAGCGATGTGGAAACCCAGCGTGGACAAGATGGACATTTTATATGCCGCATCCCACCCGTTCACGTCGGAAGAAGGATCGGCTTCCGCATACCCCAGCTTTTGCGCCTCTGAAAGAGTGTTCTCAAAGCTTGCTTTGTTTTGGCTCATCTTGGATAAAATGTAATTGGTCGTCCCGTTGACCACTCCCATGATCTTGTGGATCCGGTCGGAGGAAAAGCTGTCCATTAACGCCCGCAAAATGGGAATCCCGCCGGCCACACTGGCCTCGTAATAAACATCGCATTGATTTTCCTGTGCCACCCGCAAAATCTCCGCCCCATAAAGAGCCATCAAATCCTTGTTCGCAGTAACCACATGTTTTTTCCTTTTCAGAGCCGTCAGAATATATTCCTTTGCCGGTTCAATGCCCCCCATCACTTCAATCACCACATCAATTTCCGGATTTTCAATCACTTCCCCCGGATGAAGGGTCATTTGATCCGGATTCACATCGGTTTCCCTTTTTTTGTGCAGGTCTTGCACAAGGACTTTATGAATTTCCACATGCAGCCCGGTCTCTTTATACAGATCCTGTTGATGATCCGAAATAATCCGCACGACCCCTTGTCCGACAGTTCCCAATCCCAATAGACCCACTTTGACGGCTTGTCTTACCATATTCTCCCTCCCGCTTGATGTAAACAATGGACAAAAGAAGGTTTTGTCCTCCGTAGAAATACATATGTTTTCCGTATGGAGACAGTATAACGAATTCAAAAAAAATTAGCAACCGATATGAAAAAGAAAAAACAGGAGATGATGGTTTCTTCTTAATATTGTCATTTTTTTCTCTTATAAATTTGATAAGATTACTATATACAAGATCATGAAAGCGTTTTTTTGGCATAAAGAGAAAAAAACCGGCGAAGTCCTTGTCTATTTCAATAAGGGGGTTTTTTCGCTTATGATGTTTAAAACCTTATTGGCCAAAATGGGGAAGGGCGGAGCACAGACAGACTTGATTCTGGAAAAGGATCGAGTGCATTTGGGAGATCAAGTGAAGGGAAAATTATTGGTTCGCGGAGGCATCATTGATCAAGAAATCCACCAGGTCGCGACCGATCTGATGATTCATATCCGGATGGAACAACAAGTGCATTCCTATTCCATTGCATCATTCCCGTTTCATTCTCCATGCTCTGTTCGTCCCTCGGAAGAAATCACGTTTCCTTTTTCTTTTCGACTGCCTGCAAACCTGCTCGTTTCCGGTTATACCGTCTCCTATCAATTTGTCACCCGGCTGGAAGTGGGTACCGGTGAGAAATACACAAAAACCGATCCGGTCATTATCACCCCGCCCCGTTCTTTTCAACCTTTGTTAAATGCTTTGGAGCAATTGGGGTTCCATGAAAAATACGGCTCCCGCAGCTATGATGGAAAAATGCAAACGTTTGAATTTAATCCCACTGCTTTTTTGAAAAAGAAAGTCCGTGAATTAGAAATGGCTGTTGCCATCGGAAAGGAAACGGTTTATATGTTGGTACAACTGCCATCTCTGGCGGCTTGCCGGGAAATCAAGTTGAAACGCGAATGGTTCAATCAACCGGAACGGCTGAAAAACTTTTTGCAGGCATCTTTATGGGAAATGGTGTATTATCCGGAGCACTGTCAACAAAGCAAAGAAATGTTTTATAAAAAATACTGTTCTCTCCCCGGGTCCATCGGCGCTTTTGCCGGAGAGTGGTCGGAGCATTATGAACACCCGGACTGGGTGATCAATCAGAAAAAGGCTTGACGACGAATCCATCGCCAAGCCTTTTTTGCAATCATGATTCCAATGGAGCTTTCTCCATGGCATCTTCTTGATGTGGTTCCTTTGAATCCAGCGGAGAGACAATGATCCGGGAAATACGCAACTGATCCATCTCTTTGACGGTAAACACCCACTTGTCAAACGATACTTGATCCCCTTCCTCCGGCACTTTATCCAGCTCGGAGAAAAGCCAACCGCCGATGGTGTCATTATCCGGATCCTCGATCGAAATGTTGAAATGTTCATTGACATCCTCGATCAACAAGCTGGCATCGATCAATGTGTCTTCTCCGACTTTTTGGATCAACGGCAGTTCGTTATCAAATTCATCCTGGATTTCTCCAAAGATCTCTTCAATGATATCTTCGGTTGTCAACAACCCTGAGGTTCCGCCGTATTCATCCACAACAATCGCCATTTCCACGCGATTCTTTTGCAAGTTATGGAAAATATCCTTTAACTCCATGGTTTCCGGCACCACCACCACCGGGCGGATGATTTGGGAAATATCCGGTTTTTCCCCTTCCGCAATGTATTTATAAATATCACGGATGTGCACTATCCCTTTGATATCGTCTTTATCCTGACCGCAAACCGGGAAGCGGGTATGATGGTTTTCTTTTATGATTTCAAAATTTTCTTCAAACGAATTTCCTTCAAAAAGGCAAACCATTTTCACCCTTGGTACCATGACTTCCCTGGCGATTCTTTCCGTAAAGTCAAAAACGTTATCAAACAACGTCAATTCGGTTTTGTCAATCACTCCGCTTTTATGGCTTTGCGCGATCAGCATCCGGATTTCTTCTTCCGTATGCGCTTGCTGATCCGCTTTTCCGTCGACACCGATTATTTTCAACGCCAAATTGGCTGAAGAGTTCAAAATAAAGATGAAAGGCTTAAACAAATTGTAAAACCAATTGAGCGGTGTTGCCGTCCATAAGGTTGTTTGCTCCGACTGGCGGATGGCCAGGGATTTTGGAGCCATTTCCCCCAAAACAATATGCAAAAATGTGATGATCAAAAATCCGATCACCGCGGAAATGGTATGAATGACCCAGCCGGGCATGCCGAAGTAAGCAAGCACCGGTTCAATCATTCTTGCAATGGCTGGCTCACCAACCCATCCCAATCCAAGCGAAGCCAGGGTGATTCCCAACTGCGTTCCTGACAAGTATGCATCCAAGTTCTTTACAACTTTTTTGGCTACCTGAGCACGGCGTCCTTTCATATTGGCAAGTTGCGTCGCTCTTACCTTGACAATGGCAAATTCTGCAGCAACAAAAAAGCCGTTTAAAAATACGAGAAAAAGCACCAGGATTAATTTCAATATAATACTTATCACTTCGTCCAAATCTTTTTCCCCCTATTAAACACCGCAAAAATCATGAAGTAAAAAGAAATCAAATCTTATTATAACGCATTTTTTCTCATGGGCGTTGATCATTTGATGAAATCATAAACCGGGCAAATCGTCAAGATCACCAGTACCAACAAGGTCAGGTAGTAATCCCGCTTCTGCTGTTTCATCACTGGTGTCTTCTTCATGAAACCGTCGATCCTGACATCCATCCATGCAGAGGAAAAGCCGGCCGACCCATGAATGGAAGACACGGGGGAAGATTGTTCCAAAATCTTCAAAAGAGCGGAAGCCAACGGTTTTAAACCGCATTGCCCGATGGCATGCCGGTCGGCAGCCAGTTCCTTTTCTAAATCATATTGTTTTGACCAGGTTCTGATTAATGGAAAATAAAAAAACCCGGCAGATGCACTTTTGGCAAACCATATTTTTAACGGATCCCTTTGTTTGCAGTGATAAACCTCATGTTCCAACACGGCTTTCAGCTCTTCCTCATGAAGCGCTTCCATCATTCCTTCGCTCACCAAAATTTGCGGGCGGAACCATCCGTACGCAAAGGCAAAAGGCTGAGGATGTTTCACCACCTTAAACGGGATTGAGGTCTTCTTTTGCATCTGGTGAACCAACGGGAAAAAGGCATCGGATTGCCATTTTAACAGTTGGTTGATCTTTCGTTTTGTTCGGATCAGAATCGTTGCCGAACGGACGGAAAAAATCATCAGACTGAGGATGAAAATCCCCTGCACAAGATCATGATGGATCCACCGGGACTCCCCAAAAAACCTGTCACAACAGTGATCCATCCATCCGGCCGCAAACCAGTTGAAAACACCCCATCCCACGGTAAAGGCAAAAAGCTTTTGGAACGAACTCATTTTCGTTCCCCTTCCTCTAACTCATTTAACAACTGTTTCAACTTTCTCAGTCCGTCCGGTGCGTTGCCCACCGCATCGACAAATTGGGCAATCGCAATATCCCCGAAATCATCCAAGATACCTTGGATCGTATGAGAGGAAAAATGACGGATCAAATCTTCCGGTTGATAACGTGCTTTGTAAAGATATCTCTTTCCCTTTTTCTTCCGGCTCAACACGCTTTTTTGGTGGAGGCGGTTCATCACCGTCATAATGGTTGTATAAGCGTAATGCTTGTGCGCCGGCAATTGATCCAACACCTCTTGCACGGTTTGCCAATCTTTTTGCCAAATGATTTTCAGGACTTCCAGCTCCAAAGGACCGAATAATTTGCTTAACATCTTGTGTTGTTCTTCTGTCATCATCGTCGTTTCCTCTCCTTCTTTCTTCATTGTATCAGCCTCCAAACCTTTCGGTGGAAAAATTCCATCGAAAAAAGAACTCCGGCTACCGGAGTTCTTTCAACCATGTTCGTTAATGATGTCCCATATGTTCGCCATGCCCGTTGTTTCCCTGCATGGGCATATGCTCCTCATGTCCGGACCCGCCGCTTTTGGGCACAATCTCCAGCAAACGGTCGATTTTCCCTTGAACCGCAAACGGAACCGATTTTTCGGAACCGATCAGATAGGCGTGATTGTAAGGGCCTTCAGTCGGCTCCTTCTCATACCCGGGCTGAAGTGATGTTAAATATTGTTGCAGCGCCGCGGATAAATCGTTCCCCTCCAAAACAAGCATGGGGGCATGTTTTCCAAGATGGGCAAACGAAGCCGAAGCAATGGCGGTGTCCAATGAACCGCTCTTGACAAAGGTCAAGCCATGCCCGGGTTCGGTCACTCCCCAGCCAAATCCGGTTTTTTCATCTTTGAATTTGGCAAAGGCAATCGCATTTTCTTCCGGAACATCTCCTGCAATCCGGACCACTTCCCCATAGGACTGCAATTCTTTTTCCACTTTGGGGGAAATCACTTGTTCCGGCCCCAGCAAATATATTTTTGCTTGCCCCTTCCGTTGTTGAAGTACCTGCCGGGTGGCTTCCGGAACCGCATCTTTGCTGACATAAAGCAACGGCTCGGGCATATGGGCGATCCAGCCGGCTGCCGGCAAAGTGTAGTCAAGCCGGTCGACCGAACCGACAATCACGTTTTTAGGATACTCTCCCCCGTTTACTTTTGCATAGTAAGCGTCCAGCTGCCGGGCCATTTCAGCAGGATCTTCCCCGTGAATGACATCCACTTTGTACCCTGCATCCGTGATTTGTTTTTTGGCCTTGGGAGCAAAAGAACCGATCATGATCACTTGGGTTCCCTGATTCATCGAACTTCCGGCCGGCTGAAGCCGCTTGATTTCATCCAGCGTCTCTTGCGGGATCTGATCTTTTTTGGCATACAACAGCGGCCCGTTATTCGGATGATGCACCAGAGTGACCGACGGCAAATTGAGTTTGGTTTTGCCATCTTCTGCAATCAATACCGTTCCCGGCCGGTTTTGCGCATCCGTGGACGGCCAAATCATCCGGGAAATCAGAACCGCAGCCTTGACCGGATCATCCTCATTCACCCGCGTCACATTCTTGGTTTGCAGCACCCATTGTCCGGCGCCTTCCGGCCGGTCCGGTTCCTGCCCCCGGGAACCGCAACCGGCCATCAGCATCGCCACGGCCAGGATCGCCATCCATACCATCCGTCTTCTCCTCATTTTCTCTCCCCTTTTTACAGTCGAAACATTTTATACTACATCATTGTAGTAGTTTGACGGGGATGATTCAACAAAAAAGACGCCCCCTTCGGGACATCTTCGGTCAGGAACTGGAAAACGAAAAATATTTTTTATATTTGCGATGGCGGTAACGGTCCGATGATGAAAAAAACGGAGACGAATAACGGCGACGGCGCGGATATGAACTTGAATACTTGTGGTGGCGCGGGTAAGAACTCGAATACTTGTAACGGCGCGGGTAAGAGCTGGAATATTTACGCCGGCGGCGGTGCTTGTGCCGGGATGAGGAAAAGAGGCTGCCGAACAATCCGCAGTGATATTGCAAACATTCCAGTTCCTCCCCGATGCGGGACCGGTAAGCCTCTTTGTCCTCTGTAAAAAAGAAACGCCCTGTATCAATCACCCGGATCCGGTTGGTGTCCTTGTCCAACATCAAATTGTTCAGATGGAGATCAGACGGGATGATTCCTTCGTCATAACAATCCTCCACAATTTCCTCGATCTGCGCATAAGTCCGGCTGTCCAGCTTTTCTCCGGACCGGACGGCCTCCGCCAGTGTGAATCCGTCCACTTTCTCGACCACCATCCACCGCTTTCTTTGATCGATGTAATGAAATGCCGGAAATGCGGGATGGCCGTTTAAACCGCTCAATGTTTTGTAATCATCATTCTCGCTGTAATTTTCTTTATACACTTTGACTGCAAATCCGTCATAATCATATACTTTTCCGCTCAACCCTTCCCCAAGCAGGGGATACTCCTCGATTTTCCCGCTTTCAATCAACGCCTCCAAATGGCGGATGGCTCCTTTATCCGTTGCAAAATTCTGTTTTTGGATCACCTACATTTCCTCCTCCATGTTTTCTACCTGAGTATTTCTCGTTTCTCCCACGGAATAAACCTCTTTTGCCCCCGCGAATATGAACAAACGATGAACACAGCGGGTTGCCAAACGAAAGCGTTCACCGGAAAACTTCCCTTTACACAAGGCATCTCCGGTAAACGCTTCCGAATTCTTCAGGAGAATAAATGCCGCTCTTGAAATTCTTTTTCGATCTCCACTGCCAACCGACTCCAATAATGATTCATTTTTTGATCCATTCTTCTTTTGAATAAGGTATAAAGAATGCCGTTCAACCAATTCCATTTCCTGGTTCTTTGTGTAATGACCGTGAGCCGGGTTCCTGCTTCCACCCGTTTGAGCCGGTAAGTATGCGTCAGGTTTTCCTCTTCCGTGGAAACGGTTGTCTTTAATAAGGAAGGAGGAGCATATTCGGCAATTTTCATTTGGATGGTTTCCGTTCCGGCCGGTTTTTCGTACGTGATCCTGAACACTCCCCCCACTTCCGGCTCCATCTCCACCTCTAACACATCCTGATGGGCCCGGCGGCGGATTCTTTCATTCGTTAATTTGGAAAAGCAAAACTCCGGCGGTGCCTGAACATAAAAAACGGACACATGTTCAATGCAGATGGTGTCTTTATTCTTTTGTTTCAGTGGTTTCATGATGTTTCCCCTTATTCCTGATCTAATCTTATTTTACTGGAATTTTTCCACTGTCGATGGAGAAAATATGTTTGATTTCTGCCTGCTTCTCTCTGTTTGTTTTTGTCCACTGTGAGTAAACATTTTTGTGAAAATATGATAAATTAGTATCAGAAACGTTGATATAAAAAGACCGACGCACCTTAATATGTCCTCGTCATGCGGACATATGTGTTTGTGCTCAAGAAAACACGGATGGCGCAAGGAGGAGTTGCCATGGCAAGCAAAACATTAGACCAGTTTTTACATGACAACTTGGAGGATTTAAAAAGCCGGGGCCTTTACAACGTGATTGATCCGCTGGAAAGCCCCAACGGACCCGTGATCGAAATCGACGGCCGGGAATTGATCAATCTTTCTTCCAACAACTATTTGGGTTTGGCAACAGACGAACGCCTGAAAGAAGCGGCATTGGAAGCGGTTCAAAAATACGGCGTCGGTGCCGGTGCCGTTCGCACCATCAACGGAACCCTGAGTCTTCATGTACAGTTGGAAGAAAAACTTGCTGAATTTAAGAATACAGAAGCGGCAATCGCTTATCAATCCGGCTTTAATTGCAATATGGCCGCAATTTCTGCCGTGATGGATAAAAATGATGCCATCTTGTCCGACGAACTGAACCATGCATCCATTATTGACGGTTGCCGCCTTTCCAAAGCAAAAATCATCCGCTTCAATCACTCCGACATGGATGATTTGTATGCCAAGGCAAAAGAAGCCAAAGAATCGGGACAATACAAAAAAATCATGGTCATCACAGACGGCGTTTTCTCCATGGACGGCGATGTCGCCAAGTTGCCGGAGATTGTGGAAATCGCCAACCGTTTTGACCTGATCACTTATGTCGACGATGCACACGGCTCGGGTGTCCTGGGTAAAGGGGCCGGCACGGTGAAACACTTCGGACTGTCCGATCAAGTGGATTTCCAAATCGGAACCTTGTCCAAGGCGATCGGCGTCGTCGGTGGTTATGTCGCGGGCAAAAAGCTGTTGATTGACTGGTTAAAAGTCCGCAGCCGTCCGTTCTTGTTCTCCACCGCCCTGCCACCGGCCGATGTGGCTGCATGCATCAAAGCCATCGAGATTTTGATGAGCAGTACGGAACTGCATGACAAATTGTGGAGCAACGGGCGCTATCTGAAAAATGGCTTGAAGGAACTGGGCTTTGATATCGGTGAAAGTGAAACCCCGATCACCCCTTGCATCATTGGCGATGAAGTGCTCACCCAGAAATTCAGCCGGCGCTTGAATGAAGAAGGCGTTTATGCCAAAGCCATCGTCTTCCCCACTGTTCCAAGAGGAACCGGGCGTGTCCGGAACATGCCGACGGCGGCCCATACCCGGGAGATGCTGGATCGCGTGCTCGCGATTTATGAAAAAGTGGGAAAAGAAATGGGCGTCATTTAATTTGACGAGTTGTGACAGCAGGAGGCGTTTTGCATGAAGAAAATATTGGTTACCGGTGCTTTGGGACAAATCGGTTCGGAACTGGTAATAAAGTTAAGGGAAATTTATGGAGACCACAATGTCATTGCAACGGATATCCGAGAAACCGACAGTACGGTCGTCCATTCCGGACCGTTTGAGATTCTGGATGTGACCGATGGCAAAGCCATGTACGATATTTCCAAAAAATACCAAATTGACACCCTGATCCATTTGGCGGCATTATTGTCTGCCACCGCGGAAAACCGTCCGCTCATGGCCTGGAATCTCAATATGGGTGGACTGATCAACGCACTGGAAGTGGCACGGGAACTTCGTTGCCAATTTTTCACCCCGAGTTCCATCGGTGCTTTCGGCCCGTCTACTCCCAAGAAACATACGCCGCAAGATACGATTCAACGCCCCACCACCATGTACGGGGTAAACAAAGTTTCCGGTGAGTTGCTGTGTGATTATTACTATCACAAGTTTGGCGTGGATACACGGAGTGTGCGTTTTCCGGGGTTGATCTCATATGTGGCTCCCCCCGGAGGCGGAACCACAGATTACGCCGTCGAAATTTACTATGAAGCACTGAAAAAGAAAGCATACACTTCCTATATTGCCCCGGGCACTTACATGGACATGATGTATATGCCGGATGCCTTGAATGCCATCATCACGCTCATGGAAGCGGACGCAGCCAAATTGAAACACCGCAATGCTTTCAATGTGACCGCCATGAGCTTCGAACCGGAAGAAATTGCGGCGGAGATCCGCAAACATATTCCGGAATTTCAACTGGATTATCAGGTGGATCCGGTCCGGCAATCCATCGCCGACAGTTGGCCCGACTCCATTGATGCCACTGCCGCCAAAGAAGAGTGGGGCTTTCATGCCGAATATGACTTGGAAAAGATGACCCAAGACATGCTCACCCGTTTGCAAGAAAAATTTGCGGTGTTGTCGTAAAAAAAGCCGTCTTCCCTCTGATTCCGGGGAAGACGGCTTTTGTCATTCTTTCTCAGATCTCTCTTTTTCTTGCCGGATGATTTGGGTGAACGCTTTGGACTCCGCCACCACGACGCCGGACAAACCGATCAGGCCGATCAAGTTGGGAATGGCCATCAATCCGTTGAAAACATCCGCAATGGACCACACCAACGCCAAATTCAGTCCCGAGCCCAACAACACCGAACAAGTGAAGACCACCCGGTAACCCGTGACCGACCGGGAACCGAACAAATATTCAAAACATTTCTCGCCGTAATAGGACCATCCCAACACGGTGGAATAAGCAAAGAAAATCAAGCCGATCGTAACGATCCATCCGCCCGGGCCCGGCAACAAACGGTTAAAAGTTTCGGTCGTCAATGCCGCTCCCGTCAAATCGCTGCCGACATAGTAGCCGCCCATCACCAGACCGATTCCCGTGATGGAACAAACAACAATGGTGTCCAAAAAGGTTCCCGTCATCGACACCAGCGCCTGCCGTCCCGGATGGTCCGTCTTGGCTGCGGCTGCAGCAATCGGAGCCGATCCCATCCCGGCTTCATTCGAGAATACCCCCCGGGCCACTCCATAGCGGATCACCGTCCCGATCGCTCCGCCGGCAACCGCTTGTCCCGTAAACGCATCCGTAAAAATCAAGGCGAGGGTGGAAGGCAGTTGATCCACATGAAGCACAATGATGAGGAGCCCCCCCAAAACATAGAAGATCGCCATCAACGGAACCAAAAAGCTGGTCACCCGGCCAATCGATTTGATGCCCCCGATAATCACCATCCCGGTGATCACCGTCAATACAACGCCGGTAATCCAGGGATTCACACCAAAACTGGCCTTCATCGACTCCGCCACGGAATTGGATTGCACCATACTGCCAATACCAAACGCGGCAATCGATCCAAACAAGGCAAACAGAACCGCCAGCCATTTCCATCCCAGACCCCGTTCGATGTAATACATCGGTCCGCCGGCCATCTCGTTCCGCTCGCCAACCACCCGGTACTTCACGGCCAAAATCGCCTCTGCATACTTTGTCGCCATGCCAAAAATCGCGGTAATCCACATCCAAAACACCGCTCCCGGCCCCCCGGCAACCACGGCCGTGGCAACCCCCGCAATATTTCCCGTCCCAATCGTCGCAGAAAGGGCGGTCATCAACGATTGAAAATGGGAAATATCCCCTTGCGACTCATGATCCTGCTTCAAGGAAAAGGCGGTTTTCAAAGCGTAAGGAAGTTGGGAAAATTGCAAAAATGACAAACGAATCGATAAATAAATGCCTGTCCCCACCAATAAAACCAGCAAGGGAGGACCCCAAACCATATTCGAAATTTGATCCAACCATTGAGTAAATGATTCCATACCGTTTTCTCCTTTTTGTCTAACACATATCGAATGAATTTTTTTATAATTTTATTTAAAAAGATAATATCACGGCCCCTTCATTTTTTCAACAGATGTTCACAATTTCGCGAAACCGCCAAATAAAAAAGCTGCCCGCCATCGAGCAGCTTTCTTTCAAGAAAATGGATCAAAATACCAAGAAATAAATGATTACCGCCAAGACAATCCGGTATACGGCAAACGGCACCAACTTGACTTTGTTAATCAGTTTCAAAAAGTAGCGAATCGACAACAATGCAAAAAGAAATGCACTGATGAAACCGGCGATAAAGAAAGGAAGAGCATCCGCCGTAAAATACTCCCAGTTTTTAATCAGAGACAGACTGCTCGCCCCGGCCATGATGGGAACGGCCATGATAAAGGTAAAATCGGAAGCAGTCCGGTGGCTCAAACCGATCAAAACCCCGCCGGAGATGGTGGAACCGGAACGGGAAAAACCGGGCCACAAGGCAATACATTGAAACAACCCGACGAGAAATGCGTCTTTGTAACTGATTTGATCCAACGTTTCCACTCTCGGTCTGGTCGGACGGAACCAGTCTGCGACAATCATCAGGATCGCCCCGGCCACCAAACCGACGAGTACCGTGGACATGCCAAAGAGATGTTCATCGATCAAGTCCTCAAATAAAAAGCCCAACACGGCAGCCGGCAGCAACCCGACAAAGATTTGCCCCAAGGTCAGGCGGTCTTTCTTTTCGCCTTCTTCGGATCCTTTTCTTTTCAAGCCCAACAGATCCAGAATCCGGTCTTTAAAGACGATCACCACCGCCAAAATCGAACCCAACTGGATGCACACTTTGAATGTATTGGCAACCGGCTCGGAAAAAATCTCTTTCGTTTTAAAAAGAATGTCATCAACCAAGATCATGTGCCCTGTTGAAGATACAGGAGCAAATTCGGTCAATCCTTCGACCATCCCCAAGATGATCCCAACAAAAATTTCCCACAAGTTCAATGCGCTCACCTTTTCCTTCAGACTTAGTGATGTATTTCCTGTGAAGACTTCGGAAAAAGAAAATCTATCTCCTATAATGGCACAATTCCTTTTTTCTTGACAATGAAAAGTCCAACAGATTTTTTAAATGTTCATAACTATTTTTTATAAAATCGGAGAGAGCAACCGGGAAATCGATTCTTTAAATCGAATCCAGTTGGAACGCCGGTTATACACCTCTTTCGTCAACTCCCGCGAATTTTTGAGATCTTGCTCAAAAATGGTTTGCAGACGTCCGGCCACCTGAACATCAAATAAAAAGGCATTGACCTCAAAGTTTAATTTAAAACTGCGCACATCAAAATTCGCTGTCCCCACCGATGCAATTTTGCCGTCGACCACGATGGTTTTGGCATGGATAAATCCTTTTTCATAGATGAAACACTTCACGCCCACTTTCAACAGTTCCCCGATATAAGAATACGTCGCCCAGTAAACAAACATGTGATCCGGTTGGTTCGGGATCATCAGGCGGATTTCCACTCCGGACAGCGCAGCAATCTTTAAGGCATGCATCAAGCTGTCGTCGGGAACGAAATAAGGTGTTTGAATATCTATGCGTTCCTTGGCGGAATAAATCATTTTTATCATCCCGTTTTTGATTTGTTCCCACTCGGAATCCGGACCGCTGGACACAATCTGAAGTGCCGAAGTCCCTTGGGATGATTTTTCCGGAAAGTAACGTTTTTCATAACGGAGCTCCTTTTCCGAAGCATTGTTCCAATCCAGGAAAAACCGGGATTGCAAAGCATCCACGGAACTTCCCTTGATCCGGAGATGAGTGTCCCGCCAATAACCAAACTTCGGGCTTAATCCCAAATACTCGTCGCCGATGTTGAAACCGCCGACATAGCCGATTTTTCCGTCAATGACAACGACTTTGCGGTGATTCCGGTAATTCACCCGGAAGTTTAAATACGGAATCCATTTGGAAGGAAAAAAGGCAGCTACTTCTCCCCCGGCTTCGATGAGCGGTTTAAAAAAGCGGGGCGGCAGCCAGGCCGATCCCATATCATCATACAGGACGCGCACCTTGACCCCCTCTTTGGCTTTTCGGGTTAAAGCTTGCACAATTTGATTGCCGATCCCGTCGTTTTTAATGATGAAATAAAGCAGATGAATATGATCTTTGGCCTGATCAATATCCTTTAAAAGAGCATGGAATTTTTCCTTCCCGTCTGTGAATATTTTCACTTCGTTGTCCTGGGTGAGCAGCCCGTATCCGCTGACCAGATTCATGTAAATAATGGGCTGGTATTGTTCAATCTCCGGATCCCGGAATTGAAACCGCCGCTCCTCCAACTCCTTGGCTTGTACGGATAATTTACGGACAAACTCTTCGGTGTGCTCGGCATTGAGCTGGAAGATTTTCCGTTTGCTCAGATTTTGTCCAAAAATAATATACAGCATAAAGCCGACAACAGGCAGAAACAGCAGGATCAAAATCCAGGCCCAGGTTGTGGCCACGTTCCGCCTCTCTAAAAATATAATGACGATCGCCAACAGAATATTCACCATGGTTAACAATGAAAGCGAATGTACACCCATGTCCACGAAATTCATCCCACTTCCTCCGCTTTTCCCATATTTTTCATAAACTCTCCAAACAAACCATATAAAACATATGAAAAGGAGAGAAATAGCCATGTCATTCGGTCCCCGTTTTTCCCGACGCATTCGTTTGTTTGCGAGAAGACGCTTTAAAACACACAAAAGAAGACCGAGGTTTGCCCGCTCGTCTTTCAGAACTTCCAATACGTTTTTGAAGCCATCTTCAATGATTTTTCTTGTCTTTCTCGGATTCACTGTATTGACCGGTTACCTTGGTTATACCTTTGTGAACCACCAATTGAAACCCGTATTGGTCGCTCTCGCTGAAGAAGAAGCCAAAAAAACGGCACAAAAAGCATTTTTAAAAGGCATTGAAGAAATGCAGCAAAAGGTGAACCCGGTGGCCACCTTGCAAGTCGACAAACAAAACCGGATCACCGGGGTCCAGTTCAACAGCCAGATGGAAGCCAAAGCCTATCAGGTGGTGACGCAACGGATTCTGAAAGAATTGAGTAAAGAAGAGAACCGGCTGAAACACATTTCTTTTGGGAAAATCTTGCAGAGCAGCATATTTGCCGATATGGGCCCCAATATCCCGGTTCATATCTGGGTCGAAGGAACCCCGCATGTCACCTTTACATCCAGTATCGAAGGAAAAGGAATCAATACCACCTTGATTACCGTAAACCTGCAGGCTGTCATCGAAATGCAGTCGTTATTGCCTTTAACCAATGAACATTATACCCTAAAATTCAACCAGCCCATTGCCCGGCAAGTGATCGTGGGGGAAGTGCCGGATTTTTATCCTTTTGGCCTGAATCCAATCCCCCAAAATGATTAGACTGTTATAATGAAAGAAACGGCTTTTTTCCGCCTGCACCCATCATGACAGGAGGACTGTTTATGCATTCGCATCACCATCATCATACCCCTTCCACCCGTAACCGCCAAAGCCTGACCATGGCACTTGCAATCACTGCAAGTATAATGGTTTTGGAGTTTGCAGGCGGATTATGGACAAAAAGTCTGGCTTTGATATCGGACTCCGGGCACATGCTAAGCGATTGCATCTCACTCGCCCTGAGCCTGGCGGCCTTATGGTTTGCCGCCCGGCCGCCATCAGCCCGCAAAACATACGGCTATTACCGGTTTGAAATCTTGGCGGCGCTTTTTAACGGCGTCACCTTGTTCATCATCGCCGGGTTCATCGTGTGGGAAGCCATCCAACGTTTTTTTTCCCCGCCCGAGATCCAAGGGAACATGATGATGGCCATTGCAACCATCGGACTGATCGCCAATGTGATGAGCGCCTGGATTCTCTTTAAAAAAGGGGATGTGAAAGAAAATCTGAATGTCAAAAGCGCCTACCTGCATGTATTGGGTGACGCCTTGGGTTCACTGGGCGCCATCATGGCCGGCCTCATGATCAGTCTGTTTTCTTTTTACCTGGCCGATCCGCTTCTCAGCATCATCGTTGCCGTCATCATCCTAAAAAATGCATGGGGAGTGATCACCCATTCGGTCCATATCTTGATGGAAGGCACACCTGTCACGGTGGATCGCGAAAAAGTGGAACAAGCATTAAAACAGATTCGCGGTGTCATCAATGTCCATGATCTTCACATCTGGACCATCACGTCGGGCATCGATTCCTTATCTTGCCACTTGCTGGTGGAAAAGGATACAGACCCGCAACAAATCTTAAAAACCGCCATCGAGGTGATCAAACAACAATTTGCCATCCAACACACCACCATTCAAATCGAAACCACTGATTTTCAGCATCAAGCCGGACACCTTCTTCACTGACCAACTTGACAGAAAGGAGCATTCATGATGCAAAACGAAGAACACAAAGAAAACGCAAAACAAGAGAAAAAAATATTATTTACCATCGTTTCCTCCGCCTTTTTGATTGCACTTCTCATCTTGATTTTTGCCATTTCCATCACTTCATAACAAAAGCCCCGGCCGATGTGGCGGGGCTTTTATTCTATCCATTTTCCCGATTGAAAAGCTGTCCCCAAAACCCGGATTGCACCCGGCTTATGGGGTATAAAATTGGAGTTGAGTATTGAGAATTATATCGAGGAAAAAAATATCAAAAGCTGTAGTAGGGATGCAAAACTAAGCCGAAAAATCCAGTCAGTATCAGAGTTTATGAAAAGCAACGAAATATTAGAAAAAGACGATTTAAAGCCTGTACATTTAATAGTTTCCTCTCAAGATTCCTTAGCTTCTACAAATACTCTTAATTCATATGTACACAATCCCAATGTACAGCCTATTCCGAAGGATCTAAAAGTAGCATGGGATAATATTGAAAAGTTTATCAAAGCCCTTTGGGATTAGACAGGTGTGAATGACCTGTCTGTTTTTTTACTCCCCATTCAAGCATGAATCCGCCTTTTTAAGAATAACATTCAGCAAATCCATCCGTTTTGGGGAGCGACGTAAATGAATGAAAAAATCGATATCCGGCAATTCAAGCGTGCCAGTAAAACGGCCGAGTTTGCCGCTTTGTTCCGCACGTTGGAATACTCTTTTCCCAAAGAACGGCGTTTGGTGGAAGATCCGTTTGCATTTCATTTTTTAAGCCGGCCATTGAAATTAATTGCAGCATTGGCCCGCATTCCGGTTGCCGGCTGGTGGATTCCCGGACTGATTGATCGCGTTGAACCCGGAGCCAGGGCTTCCGGCGTGGCCCGAACCCGCCTCATTGACGACCATTTGATCTATGCTTTGTCCCGGGGAATATCACAAGTGGTGATCCTCGGTTCCGGATACGATTCCCGCCCTTACCGCATCCCGGAATGCCGGAAAACCCGGGTGTTTGAAGTGGATCAAGCAGGAATCTTGCGTTTGAAAAGGACAAAACTGGATCGCCTTCTTCACCGGTTCCCCGGGAATGTCTCTTTTGTTAAAACCGATCTGAACATTGAAAAGATCAACGAAACATTGCGGCAACACGGGTTCAACAAAAACAAGCCCGCTTTTTTTATCTGGGAAGGTGTCACCCAATATCTGACCCGCCGCGCAGTGGACCAAACCATGGATTTTATCAGCGGGACGGCCCCCGGCAGCTTTCTGCTTTTCACCTATGTCCATAAAAAAGCGATTGAACAGTGGTTGAACGGGCCAAAAGCTAACTGGATCCGCCGTTGGGTCAAGCAAATGGGGGAACCGTGGATCTTTGGTTTTGATCCCAAAGAGCTCCCGGATTACTTGTACCGTTATGGGCTGGAATTGGTGGAAGATGTGGATTCCAAAACGTTCCGGCAGCGTTATATGAATCCACGAAGTCCCCATATCGAAGAATACCGGTTTTACCGGGCGGCTCTGGCCCGCGTTAAAAGCGAAGAACAACCCCGGATCCGATTCTTTCGATCTTTTTTTCGCCAAATGGAATAAAAAAAGAAACCAATGCCTACAATGAACCTTAAAGAGGCACTGGTTTCCCGTTTAATCCTGATGGTACGCAGGAATATCCAAAAGTTCATTCACGGTGACAAACTGGTAGCCTTCTTGTTTTAACTGTTGAATCAGCCGGGGGAGGGCTTGAACCGTTGCCGAACGATTGCCTCCTCCGCTGTGCTGTAAGACAATGCTGCCGGGTGATGCATGTTGGACCACATTTTGAAAAATCCGGTCCGGTGTCTGTCCCGGTTCCCAGTCCAATGTGTCGATATCCCATTGAATGACGGAAATCCCCATTTGATGGATCAATTTTTCTTTTCCTTTGACAGCCCCGTATGGCGGTCGCAGCATCGCCATTTTTTTGCCTGTCAGTTTTTCCACGATTTGATAGGTTTTGGTGATTTCCTGCCGTACTTTCGCATCATTCTCCTTCACCAAATTCGGATGGCTCCAGGTATGACTGGCAATCACATGTCCTTCATCCACAATCCTTTTGACCACGTCTGGATGGCGCGGCACTTGATTGCCGATCACGAAAAATGTGGCAGGCACCTGCTGTTGCTTTAAAATGTCCAGAACCTGACTGGTATATGTAGCATCCGGTCCGTCATCAAAAGTGAGTGCAATTTTTTTCTCTTTGGTCGCGCTCTGGTAATAAGTTGCAGCTGGTTTCGCGTGATAATAAAAAGAAGGGACAGAAGCCCTCTCCGCAAGTTTATCCGGCATGGCAAGCGTTTTTTCGTTCAATGCATCCGGCTGCTCTTCCGGATTTGCTGCAAACAAAGGCGTGCCTGCACAACCGCTGAGCAAAAAACAACACGACAACAGTAAGATTAACTTTCTCATCGATGAACTTCCTACTCTATTCTTCTATATAGTAAGCGATCCTATATTAAATCTATGCCATCTATGAATCTAAATTCAAGCGATGATCCGTGGAAATTTTTGATGATCATGTGAACCTTTTGCATTACAATGACACCACATCTGCGATCGTTGATCCTTATGTCATTTTAAAGAAAAATATTCTTCCATGACCAGTCCTTTTTCATTCAGCTCTTTGGCCAATTCTTTGCCCACATACCGAATATGCCACGGCTCATAAGCATAACCGGTCACGTCTTCTTTTCCTTTGGGATACCGGATAATAAAGCCATGCTCCGCCGCATGATCGGCAAGCCAACGTCCGGCTTTGGTTTCTCCGAATGATTCAATCAACTGATAATTAACGATGGAACTGGAAACGTCCATCGCCAGTCCGGTCTGATGTTCGCTGTGTCCCGGCCGGGCATTATACTTCGACGTATCGGCCATCCCCTTGCGTTGCAAAGCAGACTGATACGTCGCTTGTTGCCGCTTATATGAACGGTAACCGGATACGGCAACCAGATCAACCCCGTCTTTTTCAGCCGCCTTGAACAATTCCGCCAAGGCTTCTGCCGCTTCCTTTCGCATCAATTTCTTTTCAGCGGTGCCGGCAAAAGAAAAGGTCACATCCGGTTCAACCAAATCCGGGGGAACATAATCCGCCGGAATTTCTCTCTTTTTATTCACCACCACCGTGATCGAATCCGGCGTATCAATATCCCATTTTTCCTGCGGCGGTACCGGTTTGGGTTTCTCCTGTGTCACCTTTTCCTGTTTGGGTTCTATATTTTTGGCATCAGCCGGCACATCCGTCTGAGTACAGCCGGCCAATAGCACTGTGCCTGCAATCAGTGGAATCGAAATGGATTTGAAAAACATTTTTTTCATATCTGTCCTGCCTCCAGTGTGCATATCCGTCCAAGCGAACGTGTCAACGGATAAACCATTGAACTTCCTCATATCATTATATCGCTAATCCAACGGTATGTGCGGGGGAACTCTTCGTTGTTCGAAAAAATATCAGCCTTTTTTGCCGTTTTTAACCATTTTGTAACATGAAAGCAGAAGAAAGAATTACTCTTCCCCCTTCTCCCGGTTCAAGGCGCAATCGGTATCCCGCCTCATTTTTCTATGTATTATGAATGGAAATAACCTTTTGCAAACAACACGATGGTATCCAGGACATTGAGTCCGATCAAGATCCAAGCCCCGGTCTTCTTCTTTCTCAACATCAGCGATACAACGGCCCACAAAAGAGAAGCAATGCCGAAAGGTGACCAAAGAAACACAAAAAGGATAACCACCGTAATCCTCGAACTGAGATCGGGCAGCAAAAGGATTATGTTATATGTCACCACAAATTTGACAAGGAGCGTCACGGCTGCCATCACATTATAACCATTGATTTTTTCAGTACTTTTTTCCAGCCTTCTTCTTCCCCCGGGAGAGTGTCTTCTTCCAGAACTTCATCTCCTGCCTTCTGTTGATTGATCAGATACTGCAGATAGAAAGCCCCCAGAAAAAAGGCCAACAGATAGGTGACGATTTGATTGGCGAGGTCGGTGCCTTTCCCCTCATGCTCCAAAAACATGCCCCGTAAATAAACGGGAATGATCCGGTTTAGAACAAACAAAACCGGGAAAATCACCAAAGCAACAAATTCAAGATAGAAATCTAAAAATTCGTAGGAAAACTCAAGTCCTGCCAATCCCGCAAACAACCATACAAAACTCATGGCAAAATCAAGCAATGCGGCGATCCAGATATACCAAAACGGGAAACGCTTTTGGGTGTTTAATTGCTGAATCGCTTTTTTTTCTGCCCAAATACCAGTAATAACCATAAAACCGCCATGTCACCACTTGCAAAAGAATCATTGCCACTACCGGAATTTTTTTAAATCCGGCTGCCCGGTATGTTTTTTTCAGTCCGGCATGACCAATGGCTTCCAAATTAAAATCTCCTTTTCGGAAATTATAATTCTATTCATTTATCTTATCATAAAACTGTTTCACAAGAATTATCGCAACCCCCGGAATAAAACATTAAAAAAGGCTGTTGACTTTTAATAAGCCAACAGCCTTTCAGTCTGCCTTCATACGGGATTATGATTGAAATTTCCCGAGGACGTCAGCGATATTGACTCCCAAAGCATCCGCCAAACGAGTGCCGTATTCTTCATCCGCACGGTAGAAGTTGTAGATGGCCCGTTGTTTCGTCTCTTCATGCACTTCTTTCAAATCATTTGTCAGGTTTTTGATCAAATTGTCCTGCTCTTCTTTTGTAAACGAACGGTAACGTTCGCCTGCCTGCTTAAAGTCGAGGGTTTTATAGATTTTATTCCGTCCGGCGTTTCCTTCCAGCGGGGTTTCGCTTTCCAAGTATGCCGGATCTTCTTTCGGACGGTCGTCATAGCGGTTGGGTTCATAGTTAACGGTCGGGACATCTTGCTTCATTTGCATGGGTCCGTCCGTTTGATAGTTATTCACCGGAGCAATCGGCCGGTTGATCGGGAGGTGCAGGTAGTTTGCCCCCAAACGGTGACGTTGCGTATCCGGATAAGAAAACAACCGTCCTTGCAACAATTTGTCTTCCGACGGCTCAATTCCCGGAACCAGCGCACTCGGGGAAAATGCCGCTTGCTCGACTTCGGCAAAGAAGTTTTGCGGGTTCCGGTTCAAAGTCATGCGGCCGACCAATTGCCACGGATACTCGTCTTCCGGCCAGATTTTGGTTGCATCCAGCGGATCAAAATCAAATTTATCCATATCTTCCGGCGGCATGATTTGGACGTAAAGATCCCATTCGGGATAATTCCCTTTTGCAATATTTTCAAACAGATCGCGTGTGGCATGGTTTGCGTCTTTTCCTTGGATTTCCATTGCTTCTTCCGCGGTCAAATTTTTGACACCCTGGAGGGGTTTCCAGTAATATTTAACATATACGACTTTACCTTCATGATTTACCCATTTAAACGCATGTACACTAAACCCTTCCATTTGCCGGTAGTTCGCGGGAATGCCGTAATCGGAAAACAGCCATGTCATCATATGTGTGGATTCCGGACTCAGTGTCATGAAATCCCAATACCGGTCCGGCGACTGGATATTGGTATCGGGAGCCGGTTTCAGCGAATGAACCATATCCGGAAATTTGATGGCATCGCGAATAAAGAATACCGGCAAATGGTTCCCCACCAAATCATAGTTTCCTTCCTCAGTATAAAACTTCGTTGCAAAACCGCGCGGATCCCGGGCCGTTTCCGGCGAACCTTTGGAATTGATCACGGTTGAGAAACGGACAAATACCGGTGTCTCTTTCCCCACTTCTTGCAAGAAAGCCGCTTTCGTATATTCTTTCATGCTGTTGATCACACGAAACACACCGTGTGCGCCGGCACCCCTCGGGTGAACCACCCTTTCCGGAATGCGTTCACGGTCAAAGTGCGCCAGTTTTTCGATCAAATGATAATCTTCCAACAGGGTGGGACCACGCCGGCCTGCGGTGCGGGAATTTTGGTTGTCGCCAACAGGAGCCCCCTGGTTCGTGGTTAAACGTTTTTTGGATTGATCCATCTGTCTATCGACCCCTTTTCAAGGTGATTATTATTATCATTCTTTATTAATAATAATTATAATCTAGAAAAAATGCAATGGGTTTTCCGGAAAAAGATTTGACATAAAAAAAAAGCGATCCCGTCCAGGACCGCTTTCATAAATCCGGGGAACATCTCTTCTTTCTCTCTGATAATATTATTCGCAAACGGACCTGCGTTTACGGTCTCCGAAACAAAAAAATCATGAATCTGTTTCATTTCTTTTAATAATCAGCTATAAAAATAGCAATGAACACGCTATACTTATGTGGGAATAATCATGGAAATGGATGAGGAGTTGAAACACGCAAATGGAGAACTGGATTATTGAATTCATGGAAAAATTCGGATATTTTGGCGTCTTTTTAATGATTGCTTTGGAAAACATCTTCCCTCCCATCCCTTCGGAAGTGGTTCTCACCTTTGGCGGATTTATGACCACCAAATCGGAACTATCCGTTTTCGGCGTGGTGGTTGCAGCTACATTAGGAGCCGTTGTCGGAGCCGTCATCCTGTATCTGATCGGGTTTTTGTTGAATGTGAACCAACTGGAAAAGATCATTGACCGTTGGGGACATATCCTGAAAATTAAGAAAGAAGATATCCATAAGGCAGATCGTTGGTTTGAACGTTATGGCGTATGGACTGTTTTCTTTTGCCGCATGGTTCCCATTGTGCGCAGCCTGATTTCTGTTCCGGCCGGCATGGCCCGCATGAACATGGTTATATTTTTGGTTTTCACCACCATCGGAACCCTGATCTGGAACACCATTTTGGTCATGCTGGGAGCTGCTTTCGGTGAAGCTTGGACCACGGTGTTGGATTATATGAGCGTTTACTCCAACGTTTTCTACGTCATTTTTGCCGTTTTGTTCATTTTGGTGATCGCTTGGTATGTCAAAAAACGCAAAGCTTATTAAACAAACAAAAGGTAGGGAAAGGGAACTTCCCTACCTTTTGTTTGTTGCCAAATATCTTTTGGTCGTCTCCATGCTTTGGTGTCCGGCCAAACGGCAAACGGTTTTTAAATCGGCTCCGGCTTCGATTAACCGGCGGCAAAAGGTGTGCCTTAAGGTATGGGGCGAATACTCTTTTAACCCGACCTCCTTCAAATATTTTTTCACCAGGTAATGAACCCCCTGCCTGGACATTTTTTCCCCGTTTTGGGTGCAAACCACCGTCCCTTTGTTTCCCCCTTCTCTCCGCCAGTCATTCAGCGCCCGGTAAAGACGTTGCGTGACCGGAATCCTTCGTTCTCCCTGTTCGTTTTTCACTAAAATTTCGTGATCTTCCCACAATATTTGCTCCCAATCCATCGTAATCAGCTCAGAAACCGTGCAACCTGCGTCCAGCATCAACAACAACAGGCACCGGTTCCTTGATCGTTTCCAATCATTTTTCTCCAGCTCCACCCGGTTCAGCAACCGCTTCTCTTCCTCTTTACTCAACCAGGAGTGGGGAGGCAAAACGGTTGGGGAAGAAGGTGTTTTCCAATCAATCTCCAGCAATGGATTGGTTCCCGCCAGATTTTTTTCGATCAAAAAGTCCCAAAAAGATTTTAATGAAGCCATATATTTATGAACCGTGGCGATCGAAAGCTTTCTCTGCGTTAACAATTCCTGTTGAAAAGCAATGATATGAGAGCTCAACACCTGGGTAGGCAAGGCCAATGAAGGATATTTTTGCTGAAACCATGCCGCGAACATCAACACCGTCATCACATATTCATCAATCGTCCGCTGCCTTCTTCCTGTGTCAACCAACCACTTCACAAACTCATCCACAAAATCCGAAAAACTGCTGAAATCCACAAATCACACCTCCCTTGGTGTCTCCCATTATAACATCCGGATCAGTTGGCAAATTGTTGGAAGTTGAAACATATAAATAATCAAAAACGGACAAGGTTGGTTTCGCTGATGTACAAGCTTATCATGCGCATGCTGTGCTACCCCGCCGGTTTGATCATCAAATCACTGGGAATCACGCTGATGATCGTCTCCCGGGCGGGAACCGATGCCTGGAACGGATTATATGTGGGAATGAGTAATCAGTTTGGATTCACCGTCGGGACATGGGTGATTCTCATCGGAATGCTGATCATTTTGCTCAATGCCGGTTTAAAAAAGAGCAGGCCGGATCTTTTTTCATTGCTGACGGTGCTCATTCTCGGAACCTGCATCGATTTTTGGCTGAACATCCTTTCCTTTTATCCGGTCAATCGCTTGGAGCAAATGCTCACGTTTTGGGCCGGACTGCTTTGCACCTGTTTTGGCATTTCGGTCTATGTACAAGGAAAATTTGCGCTGACACCATGTGATGATCTGATGTATGTCCTGTGCCGGCGGTTCAGGCTGAGCCTGGCTGTATCCAAAACCCTCATGGACGGCTTCGCGCTTGTTTTCGCATTGATGCTTCACGGGCCGATTTCGGTCGGAACTGTCATCTTCACCTTTTTAAGCGGCCCTTTGGTGCAGTTTTTTGCCCCCAAAATCGATGGGTTGTTGGAACGGGTAAAATAATCCATCCTCTTCGGCAAAAAAACGGCCATCCCTACGAAGCCAGGGATGGATCATTGCCCGGAGGCGCCAACGCCTTGATCTCCAGGTTTTTCCCAATTCGGAATATCAGGCGGGTCCCATCCGGATATTGGCTCAATTGTTCTTGGATCCAGTTTTCCACCACCCGGTTGTTGTCACTGGGAACATAATCCACATACGAACCGGCTCCGCCCTCCTTGCAGACATGAAGCGGCCACTCCACCCGGTCATAACCATCTTTTACGGGATGGTTTTTAAAAGCGGCTTCCCTCCGTGCTTCGGCATTGGCCCGGTCGAGGGTGCAAACATGGATCTTGGTAGTCCGGAAAGCATTCCGGAAAAACCTGGCCCTTTCGGCAAACGTCTTGTCCAAATAAAAAACGGCCCCTTTGCTGAAATCAGCACTCTGGTTTTCCCCGCTTGCCGAACATCCCGTAACCAGCCAAATCAAACTGAACATCACACTCCAAAAGCGCATCGGTTTCCTCCTTTATGGCAAAACAATTTCCGGAATCAACACATGTTTTCCATTTTTAATATGGACGGATCCATCCCTTTTTATAAGCGCCATTTGCCAAGCGAAAGTTGGTATGCCCGCCATCAAAGCCTGACCAATATCTTTGCCATCCGGATCACTCTTTTGGTTCCCGACCTTCAGATCCTATATAATGAATAATAGGAATGTTTTTATAAATATCCAACCGAATTCATCCGGAGGTGTCGTTTCCATGCCCCAAAAACAAAGACTAAAAATTGTCGCCATCGGCGGCGGGTCCAGCTATACGCCGGAACTGGTCGAAGGATTCATCAAAAGATACGACCATCTGCCTGTCCGGGAATTGTGGCTGGTCGATATTCCCGAGGGAGAAGAGAAATTAAACATTGTCGGGAATCTGGCCAAACGCATGGTGAACAAAGCCGGACTGCCCATCCGCATTCATCTCACGTTAGACCGGCAGCAAGCGCTTCAAGGTGCGGATTTCGTCATCACCCAGTTCCGGGTCGGAGGCCTTCGCGCCCGGGCATTGGATGAAAAGATCCCTCTCCGATACGGTGTGATCGGACAGGAAACCAACGGGCCGGGCGGCCTTTTCAAAGGACTTCGCACCATCCCCGTCATCCTGGACATCTGCAAAGAGATGGAAACCCTTTGTCCCGATGCCTGGCTGATCAATTTCACCAATCCGGCCGGCATGGTCACGGAAGCCATCCTCCGATACAGCCCGCTTACCAAAGTGGCCGGCCTTTGCAACATTCCCGTCGGAATGAAAATGAGCGTGGCCCAAATGCTTCAGGTCGAGCCGGAGCGGATTCATATCGACTTTGCCGGATTAAACCACATGGTCTTCGGGCTCAACGTTTATCTCGACGGGCAAAACATCACCGGACAAATCATTGACCGGATCGCCCAAGGAGACACCTCCGGCATCCGTGCCAAAAACATTATTGACTTGGGCTGGGAAAAAGAGTTTATCAAAGCGTTGGGCATCCTTCCTTGTCCGTATCACCGGTACTACTTCCAAACGGAAAAAATGCTGGCCGAAGAACAAGAGCAAGCGCGAAAAACCGGAACCCGCGCCGAAGTGGTGCAAAAAGTGGAAGCTGAACTGTTTGAAAAATACAAAGACCCAAAGCTCGCCGCCAAACCGCCCGAACTGGAACAACGCGGCGGCGCTTACTACAGTGATGCCGCCTGCAACCTGATCGACTCCATTTATCATGACCGCAAAGACATCCAAACCGTCAATGTAAAAAATCAAGGCGCCATCGCCAGCATCCCCCACGATTCCGCCGTCGAAATCAACTGCGTCATCACCGCAAGCGGCCCCAAACCCATCGCCATCGGAGACCTGCCCATCCCCGTCAGAGGCCTCGTCCAACAGATTAAATCCTTCGAACGGGTTGCCGCCGAAGCCGCCGTAACCGGCAACTACCATACCGCCCTGCTTGCCATGACCATCAATCCGCTCGTCCCTTCCGACTCCGCCGCCAAAAAAATCCTGGATGAAATGCTGAAAGCCCACCAAAAATATCTGCCGCAATTTCAACAATAAAAAAGGCGGGGATTCATTCCCCGTCCCAACCATAAAATTAGAGAACCGGATTAAACACAACGCACCGAAATCAGCGTATTTCGGCGAACTCTCCGGACAATCGTTCTCCGGATGCGCCGCCCTCTGCAGACAAAAATAAAGGTTTGTCTGTGCCGGCCCCGGCCGCAGATGACCACCAAAACTTCACCGGGGCGCAAAAAAAAGCGGCGAATGCGCACCACTCTTCTTCCGCAGCGCACAATTCTTCTCTCTCCCCGGCGGAGAACGAAAATTCTCCTTGCCTGTGCCGCAGTGACCCCATGATCTTGGCCAAGGTGGATTCCAAACTCTGTCATCCTATCCCTCCTTTTTACAAAGCTAAATTATTCTATGAATTTCCCTGCAATTGGTCTAAACCAAGAACCAAATTTCATGAAATTAAACTTCTTCTTGATTCCCCCTGTCATTTGCTTTGCATGCAGATGCAAAATTGCTCTTGACACTCTGAAACAAAAGGATCATCATGACCGTGCGAAGAAAAAACAGGGAGAGGAGACAAAACATGGAGAATGTACCTGCCAGCGTGATAACCGAATCCATCCAATCCTTTCAATCCACCATCCGCAAATCGGAGAATGCCTTGGATCAGATGACGCAAAAAGGCGCAAACACCTCCCTCATCCGGAAAAGGCTCAAAGCCTTTCACATCGGCTTGGCCATGCTGGAATACGCCTGGTATCAAAGGCCTCATCCTTTCACATCTGAAGAGCTGACCGAAGCCCGCCAAATTCTCACCGGTTTGCTCCCTTCCATTGAAAAGATTTACGCAAAGTCAAAAGAAGGAAGTCCGCAAAAAACGCTTTTGGAAAGAAGAATCCAAGCGTTCAACCTGGCCGTTCAAGCAATTGACGATTCAGCGAAAAAGTAAAGGACAGGCCGGCCGCCGTGCGGTCTTCCTGCCCTTTCGTATTTAATGTTGCAATTGTTAAGATCATTATATATATACTGTCTAAGTGGCTCAGCCATAAATTTAGGGATGGGCCGATTTCTTTCTGCCCCTCCCCGTTTCTCTATTCTTTAATGACTGTCTTATATTGATTCAGATCATGATGATCAATGTCTATGTTTTGGATATCTTCAAAATGAATATTATAGCGGTATAAGGTATATTGACTTTCTTCAGCTTCCTTTGGTGCTGATTTTAATTCATCATCTGCAACAAAAATTGTTACTCCAACTTGGTTAAAGTTTAACCTTTTTAATTCTTTTAGAAAGTTTTTGATTCCTTGTTCATATTGACCATTTTGCTCATAAACCCTTAAGGTCACATTTAGCTTATATTCTGGATCCCCTCCATTTTTCAAGACTTCAAACACAGATGGAATCTCTCCGGTATACTTATCTTTTTTGGTTCCGTTTGAAAAACCAATATTTTCGATTTCTCTTACATCAAAATTTTTTTCAACTAAAGACGTGATTTTGGGTTTTAATTCTTCCGTCCATAATGTTGCCACATAGGTATCCCTGATTTCATTCGGTTCCATAATGATTGCCACATAAGTGTTTTGACCATCTTTTATATTCCCTTCAACGGTATAAGTCTTGCCAGTAAAAAGATCTTTCCTGACCTCGGATACTTCATAATCTTTATTATATGTATCTTTGATATACTGGATCGCTTTTTCTTTGATCTCTTTCTCTTCTGCTCGATTCATATCTCCCATGCCTCCCGTTCCTGTGCATCCAGCCACAAGGAATACAAACAACAGAATGAAAACCATCCAGCTTCTTTGGATATTCACCTTTTCCACTTCCTTCCTATCATCAATCAATTCCTAAGGTCATTATATAAATTTCTCTGTCCCATTAACTTAGCCATAAATTTAGGGATGGGCAAATTTCTTTCTGCCCGTCCCTATTTGATCAATCTTTAAGTACTGTTTTGTATTGATCCAAATTGTGATGATCGATATCGATTTTTTGGATATCGTCAATAGAAATGTTATAGCGATATAAGATGTAATCCCTATCATTGGTACCCTCTGGAGCTGTTTTTAGCTTGTCTTCAAAAACAAAAACTGCAACTCCAATTTCGTTAAAATTCAATTCTTTTAGCTCTTTTAAAAAGTTTTTGATTCCTTGTTCATATTGGCCATTTTGTTCATAAACATCCAATGTTACAGATAAATCATATTCGGGATCTCCTCCATTTTTCAATATTTCAAAGATAGAAGGAATCTCTCCTGTATACTTATCTTTTTCAGTTCCATTTGCATAAGTTATATCTTCAATTTCTCTTACGTCAAAATCTTTTTCAACCAAAGATGTAATTTTTGGCTTTAATTCCTCCGTCCATAATGCAGCCACGTATGTATCCCTGATTTCATTCGGTTCCATAATAATGGATACTTGAGTGTTCTTTTGATCTTTGACATTTCCTCTAACTGTATAAGTCTGTCCTATGAAACGGTCCTTACTTACCTCGGATACTTCAAAATCTTTATTATATGTATCCTTGATATATTGGATCGCTTTTGCTTTGATCTCTTTTTCTTCAGCTTTATCCATATCTTCCATGTTTCCTGTGCATCCGGCCAACAGGAATACTAATAACATGATGAAAACAATCCAGCTTCTTTGGATATTCACCTTTTTCTACTCCCTTCCTATCATCAAACAATTGTTAAGATCATTATATAAATTCCGCTGTCCCATTGACTTAGCCATAAATTTAGGGATGAACCGATTTCTTTCTGCCCCTGTTTCTCTATTCTTTGATTACCGTTTTATATTGATCCAGATCAAGATTATCAATATCTAATTTTTGAATGTCATCAATAGATATATTATATCGATATAAAATATAATCATTTTCTTTTTCGTTATCTGTCGCTGTTTTTAGTTTGTCGTTTGCTACAAAAATCTCCATTCCAATATGGTTAAAATTTAACTCTTTCATCTCCTTTAAAAAGCTTCTGATCCCTTGTTCATATTGACCATTTTGTTCATACACCCAAAATGTGGTGTTTAATGCAAAACCAGGATCTCCTCCATTTTCCAGCACTTTAAAAACAGAAGGAATGTCCCCTTTATATTTATCTTTTTCCGTTCCATTTGAATAAACAAAATGCTCAATCTTTCTCACATCAAAATACTTTTTAACTAATGTTGTTATCGTTGGTTTTAATTCTTCGGTCCATAATTCATCCACATACGAATCTCTGATTCCATCGGGTTCGATAATAATTAACACAGAGGTGTTTTGATCATCTTTTATATTCCCTTTAACGGAATATGTCTGTCCTGTAAACAAATCTTTACTTACCTCAGATACTTCGAAATCTTTTTTATATGTATCCTTGATATACTGAATGGCTTTTTCTTTGATTTTTTTCTCTTCTGCCTGAT